>CAVQCI010000003.1:0-1097336 GCA_963710985.1 uncultured Actinomycetes bacterium
CCGCGGGCTGCGACAGCGGTTGCTCGCCGGTGAGCAAGCGTTCCGTTGAAGAACGCGGGTCAGCGTGAATGTAACCTGCCCGAAGGGGCTGTCGTTCTGAGTGGGGTAGCGCACGTCACTCACGATGTACCGGCCTACAGGGCGTCCACGATTTGAGATCCTTACTGGAATATTCACATCCTGGGGCAGGATGCCGATTCGGTAAAGCTCAACGCTCAGATACGCGGGCAAAACCAAGGTAAGGAAACGTGCCCTCGTCTAGCGAGTAACGGATCTGACTCGTGGGGTAACTCAGAGACAATATGACACCCTTGCTGAAGGGCTCCGCCGGCATGCGCCACCTTGTCCAGCCTTGGTCCCATTGATCGCGATTGTTCTTGGCATTTCCTCGCTCCTTCCCCTCACGCTTCGGGATGCACCCTCGGGGCGGTGCGTTCGCCCGATAACGGCGGATCCACCAACCGTGATTCGTCATGACGGGACGCTCAAATCACGCACAGAACTTGGGCGGGATGAGCGACCTGGGGATAACGACAATACTGCCAGAGTTGGGCTGACATCCAGGACCTGGTGCCTGGATGATTCACGCTGCCGGGGCGGAACCCGCTGGTCGATATCCTGAATCACCGATTTATCCCGGACAAGGGTGCGTGGCCAAACCACTTCAAGGCCATGCCGATCCTCAAGGTCGCCGACGCCGGCGGCCGCTTCGATGGCAGCCCGTTCCCGGCCTCCGCCACGATCGCGGACGTCGTCGCGGGCGTCGATCGCGCCCGCGTCCAGCCTGGATAACGTCACGCCGACTCTGACCTATTACGACGGATCGGGGATCGCGGGCACCAGTCTGGGTCCCACGCCGCCCTCGGCCCCAGGGACTTACACCGTCGTGGCCGCCTTCCCCAGCAACGTTGATTACTCGGCCATCCTGTCCACGCCGCTCAGCATTCACGATTAGGCGGGGCACTGCGAAGCTCGGGCCTGGCCTCGTCGGGCGGCTCGGCCGTCTACGGACAAGCCGTCCGTTTCCTGGCAACGGTGGGCACAGACGCCGGCACGCCGGGCGGCACGGTCACATTCGCCGACGGCTGCCACTCGGCTGGCCACGGTCCCGCTCGATGGGTCCGGCACGGCGACGTTCACCACCTCGGCGCTATCCCTCGGTTCCCATTCGATCACCGCGACCTACAGCGGCGACGCTGACTTCCTCGGCGTCCAGTCGGTCCCGTACGCCGAGACAGTCGCCTCGACCGACACCGAGGTGGTCGTGGTCGAGAATTCGGTCTTCAAGAACAAGAAATTGATGTCGGTCCGCCTGACCGCGGAGATCAAGCCCTTGGCCCCCGGCGGGGGCGTACCGACCGGCGAGGTGACGTTCGAGCTGGTGACGACGACCAAGAGGAAGGTGAAGGTGACAACGCTAGGGACGGCGGCCGTCAGCGGCGGCGAGGCGACGTTGACGCTCAGGGCCAACAAGGTGCCGCAGAAGGGGATCACGATCGTCTACAGCGGCGACGCCAATGACGAGGCGAGCACTGTGACCACGCCCAGGTTGACCTGAATCCGACGTTTGGACTACCAGTGCAAAAGCAATCGTAACCGTCGCAGTTCCCCTTCTGGCATCGATTATGCGAGAAAGGGACTGATGATCGTTAAACACGTTGCAATTCCTGGCCACCTCCGTATCCTTGTAATATATGAAGGAGCCTCCTGTCAGAGCCCCTGTGGCCTCTTGTCCTGAGTGCGGCAAACTTCGGGCTGCTTTGAACGAAGCTCTCGGGCAATTGGACGAAGCCCGTAAGCAGATCGCCGATTTACAAGCCGAAATCCACGAACTGCGATCCCAACTGAACCGCAACTCATCGAACTCCTCCTCGCCCCCTTCGGTCGATCCACCGGGGGCTCCCAAACCGGTCATCAAGACACCGACCGGACGTAAGCCAGGCGGACAGCCGGGGCATCCTGGACACCATCGCCATCGCTTCCCGCCCGAGCGGGTCAACAAGATCGTGCCGTACGTGCCTGTGATCTGCACCCACTGCCAAGCTCCCCTGCCCTCGGAAGCTCACCGGTGACCCCGAGCCGACCTGGCATCAGGTTGCCGAACTCCCCGAGTTGGCGGCCGATATCGGCGACGTCGACCACCCAGCCGCGCTCCCGGTCGCGAACCTCCTGTCGAACCTGTTCGGCGCCGGCAGGCCGACCGAGGTGCTCGAGCGGGTCTTCGTGTGGGCGCACCTGCTGCTCGTGCTCGGCTTCCTCACCTATCTGCCGAAGTCCAAGCACCTGCACATCATCACGGCCGCGCCGAACGTCTACCTGGCGAAGAACCAGCCCCGCGGCTACCTGACGCCCCTGCGCATCGACCTCGACGCGCCCGAGGAGGAGCTGCGATTCGGCGCCGCGGTCGCCACCGACCTCACGAAGAAAGAGATCCTCGACACGTTCTCCTGCACCGAGTGCGGGCGCTGCCAGGAGGTCTGTCCCGCCTGGGCGACCGGCAAGCCCCTGTCGCCGAAGTTGCTGATCATGGCGCTGCGCGACCAGATCGTCGCCGAGGCACCGGCGATCCTCGCGGCCACGAACGGCGGCACGGGCGTGGTCGAGCTGCAACCGCTCGTCCCCAACGCCGTGGCCGACGAGGTCGTCTGGGACTGCGTGACGTGCGGCGCTTGCGTGCGTGAGTGTCCCGTCGACATCGAGCACGTCGACGCGATCGTGGACCTTCGCCGGAACCTCGTGATGGCGGAGTCTCGTTTCCCCACGGAGGCCGGCACGATGCTCCGCGGCATCGAGGGACCCTCGGAGAACCCGTGGGCCCAGCCGGCCGCCGCGCGCACCGAGTGGGTCGGCGACATCCCGGTGAAGGTCCTGCAGCCGGGCGATCCCGCGCCTGGATACCTCTTCTGGGTGGGCTGCGCCGGCGCGTTCGACGAACGCGCGAAGAAGACCACGCAGAGCGTCGCCCGGCTCCTGAACGCGGCCGGGGTCGACTGGGCGATCCTCGGCGCCGGCGAGAAGTGCACCGGCGACCCCGCGCGGCGGATGGGCCACGAGTATCTGTACCAACTGCTCGCCGAGCAGAACGTCGCGACGCTCACGCAGGCCGGCATCACCAAGATCGTCGCGTCGTGCGCCCATTGCTTCAACACGATCGCGAACGAGTACCCGGACTACGGCGGCCGGTTCGAGGTGGTGCACCACACCGAGCTGCTGTCGCACCTCGTCGCGAGCGGACTGCTCCGCCCGGCGGCGCAGGCCGCCGGCACCGTCACCTACCACGACGCCTGCTACCTCGGCCGGCACAACGGGCGCTTCGAGGCGCCGCGCGAGGTGCTCGGAGCGGTCGCCCGCACCACCGAGATGCCGCGGAACAAGGAGCGATCGTTCTGCTGCGGCGCCGGGGGCGCGCGGATGTGGATGGAGGAGGGCGGCATTACCCGGATCAACGACGAGCGCTTCAAGGAGGCCGCGGCGACCGGGGCGGAGACCGTGGCCGTCGCGTGCCCCTACTGCTTCGTGATGCTCGACGACGCGGCGAAGGCGAGCGACAGCCCGATCCGGGTGGCCGACGTCGCCACGTTGCTCGCCGAGTCGGCCCTCGATACGACTGGTCCCGCCCCGTCTTAGACTCGAGGGCGTGAAGCCGATCGTCCTGGCTCGGAACGACGCGTTCGAAACGTTCGGCGTCGCGGTGCAGGCCCTCGAGGACGCAGGAGCGCCGGTCGTGATCTGGGACGCGATCGGCGGGCACGGAGGCCCTGCGCTGGACGATGTCGGCGGCCTCGTCGTGTTCGGGAGCACCTACAACGTCGAGCACGCCGACGAACAACCCTTCATCGGCGAGGTGGCCGGCCTCGCGCGCGAAGCCGTGCAACGCGGCGTGCCCTACCTGGGCGTCTGCTTCGGCGCGCAGCTGCTCGCGTGGGCGCTCGGCTCCGACGTCGTGAAGGCGCCGGTCCGCGAGGTCGGGTTCGAGCCGATCCGCCCGCTGCCGGCCGCCGACGAAGACCGGATCGTCTCGCATTACGACGACGGCGACGCCGTGTTCCAGTGGCACATGGACACCTTCGACATTCCGAACGGCGCGGAGCTGTTGGCCAAGGGCGACGGCGTCGCTCACCAGGCGTTCCGGATCGGGGACACGGCGTGGGGCCTGCAGTGGCACTTCGAGATCGACGCGGCCGAGATCGTCTTCTGGCTCGACACCTACGAGCAGGAGGGCGGCGATCTGCTCGCCGACTGGGGCAAGAGCCGAGCGCAGGTCGAGCACGAGGCCGAACAGCACATCGCGTCGCACGAGCGCAAGGGCTCGGAGGTCTTCCGGCGCTTCGCCCGCGTCGCTCGCGAGACCCGATGACCTACCGACCGCTGATCG
Organism: uncultured Actinomycetes bacterium; assembly: GCA_963710985.1. GTDB lineage: Bacteria > Actinomycetota > UBA4738 > UBA4738 > HRBIN12 > AC-51. Next base: position 4,376 of record CAVQCI010000003.1, read on the forward strand.
CGGTGGTCGCCTATCACCTGGGGGCGGACCGTGTCGCACGCTGGCCCGAAGGCGGCTACGGCGTCCCTGCGCCCTACCTCGAGGCGCTCCGCCGTGCCGACGCGCGCACCGCGATCGTCTCGCCCGGCGAGGTCGGCGATCCCCGGGAGCTGCTCGCGCCGTTCGACGGGCTCGTGCTCGTGGGCGGCGGCGACGTCGACCCCGCGAGGTACGGCGCGGAGCCCGACGAAGCCCACAACTACGGCGTCGAGCCCGACCGCGACGCGTTCGAGATCGACCTCCTGTTGGCCGCCGAGCTCATGAAGATGCCGGTCCTGTGCATCTGTCGCGGGATGCAGGTGATGAACGTCGCCCACGGGGGCACCCTTAACCAGCACCTCCCCGACGTGCCCGGCATGCTCGCTCACGGCGTCCCGACCGCTGGCACCGAGTCCGTCCACGACGTCGCGGTGGAACCCGTGTCCCGGCTCTACGCGACCACGAAAACCTCGGCGCTCTCCTGTTCCTCTCACCACCACCAGGGTGTCGCCAGGGTCGGCGAGGGGCTCCTCGTGAGCGGGCGTTCCCCCGACGGGCTCGTCGAGGCGATCGAACGGGAGGCCTCGTTCGACGACGACAGCTGGATCGTCGGGGTCCAGTGGCACCCGGAGGACACCGTGGCAAGCGATCCCGCGCAGCAGGCGCTCTTCGACGGGCTCGCGCTCCTCGCGCGGGTCCGCGGCACCAAAGCCGAGCACGGTGCCCACGGCCGGACGCGCGATTACCAGATCGTCGCGTACGACGGCGACTGGCCGGCTCGGTTCGAGGAGGAGGCGGCTCGGCTTCGCGAAGCCCTCGGCGAGCAGGTCGTGCGGATCGACCACGTCGGCTCGACGTCGGTACCCGGTTTGGCGGCCAAGCCGATCATCGACATCCAGATCTCGCTTCGAACGCTCGAGCCCCGGGACGCGTACGTCCCGCCGCTCACCGCGCTCGGGTACCGCTGTCTCGTGGACCCGATCGGCCCGGACCACGAGTACGCGAGCCGCGACGTCGACGGCGTGCGCTCGTTCCACCTCCACCTCACCACCCCCGGGAGCGACTGGGAGCGCCGGCACCTCGCGTTCCGCGATTGGCTCCGCACCCACCCTGAGGACGCGGAGGCCTACGGCGCGCTCAAGCGCGACCTCGCGCAGCGGTTGCCGAACGACCTCCACACCTACACGGACCGCAAAGGCGAGCTCGATCCGCTCGATCGAGGCGCGGGCCCTGGCGGTAGGCGATCGGCCCTAGACGGCACGCCTCGGGAGACTAGATAATCCGCATCAGCCCGTGTCGAACGTCCTAGGACATCGCGTATGACGAGGTTGCGCTCACTGGAGGATGCCGTTGAGAAGCACCTACGGCGCGCGGGCGTTCGCGTGCTATATAGGTCCCCGCTCGGCTACGGGAAGCATCTCCTGCTCGACCCCTTGCGGGGATGAGCGCGACGCTCGACGCCGAGGCCGGGATCCTCACCGAGGACGAATCCGGCGCGCGGCGGCATGCGTAGGACGGGGAAGGGATATCCGGCGAAGGCCGGAGAGAGGAACGGGATCTCCATGAGTAGGAAACGCACGAGGACCGGGGCGGCTCGCCTCGCGTTCGCAGCCCTGGCGACGGGAGTCATCCTCGCCACGACCTTCGGGGCCGCGGCGTTCGCGCAGACCTCCTCGCCGAGCGCGTCGGGAGGGGCGGAGCCCGTCACGTTCACCTACGCCGACGTCGCCCCGCCGAGCTCGCTGAATCCGATGGTCGGCTACCTCGGGATCGACTACACGATCTGGGCGCTCAACTACGACATCCCGATCAACTGGACCACCCAAGACTTCTCGCCCGACTTCGCGCACTCCTCGGTGACGAGCGTGGACGCGAGCTCCGACGGGATGACGTTCACGTACCACATCCGATCGGGCATGAAGTGGTCTGACGGTCAGCCCTTCACGGCCCAGGATTTCGCGTGGACGCTGAACTACTACAAGAAGAACAACGTCCCGAACTACTCCTCGGACCTCTCGCTGATGGAGCAGGACGGCGCCACCGCGACCAACGACACCACCTTCGTCCTGAAGTCCTCCAAGCCGACGTCGTTCTACTCGGGCAAGTCCGTCTTCCTGTACGAATACATCCTGCCTGAGCACATCTGGGGCAAGTACGAGAACGACTACAAGGCCGCGACACAGGTCCCCAACACAACCCGGAGCAAGCTGTCGGCTCCGGCCCGTTCATCATCACGAAGTACGTCAAGAACCAGTACGTGCAACTGGACCGCAACCCCTACTACTGGGGCGACGCGGTCGGGATGACCCCGCACGTGGACCGCATCGTGTACCAGATCTTCGGCAACCAAGACGCGGAGGCCGCCGCGCTGCAGGCCGGCTGCGTGGACTTCGGCAGCTTCTCGACCCCGAGCATCCTCAACACGCTGAAGCAGCGTGGGCTCGACACCCACGGCGCCACGATCCCGAGCTTCGCCGAGATCGGCATCAACACCGGCTCGGCCTACCAGACCGACCCGACCGGCGGATTCGTCAAGCACGGCGACGGCGCCCTGGCGCTGACCGACCCGGTCGTTCGCCAGGCGATGAGACGGGCGATCGACAGCAACACGCTGGTGGACCGGGTGATGCAGGGGTACGCGGCCGTCGCGGACTCTCCCGTCCAGCCCGGTGCGACGACCGGTGACTGGAACCCGGGCCCGAACGACCCGGACCTGTCGTTCAACATCGACGCGGCGAACCAGATGCTGGACCAGGCCGGCTACAAGATGGGCTCCGACGGCATCCGGGTCGACCCGAACGACAACAAGCCGCTCGAGTTCCGCTTCTTCAGCCGCACGTCCGACCAGCCGTCGATCGACATCGTCCCGTACGTGCAGGACTGGCTGAAGCAGATCGGGATCAAGATCGATCCGCAGACGCTGAACAGCAACAAGCTGGGCAACGTGATCCTCGCCGGCGACTACGACCTGTTCGAATGGGGCTGGTACCCGAACCCGGACCCGAACTACATCCTGGACATCTTCACGTGCCAGCAGCGGCCGCCGAACCCGAACGTCTACCGCAACTCGGACATGTACTACTGCAACCCCGAGTACGACAAGCTGTTCACGGAGCAGGAGTCGACGATCGACCCGACCCAGCGGGCGGACATCGTCCACCAGATGCAGGCGATCCTGTACCGCGACCAGCCGTACATCATGTTGTGGTACGACCAGGCGTTGCAGGCCCACACGACGAAGTGGACCGGGTTCGTGCCACAGCCGAACCCCGACGGTGACTGGCTCGCGGCCTACGGGCCGCTGTCGTTCATCAGCATCCGTCCGGTCACGGCGACGACCGGCGAGTCGGGCGGCGGTGGCGGCATCTCACCGTGGGTGTGGATCGCGCTTGCGGCGGTCGTGGTGGTGATCGTCGTGGTGGTGTTCATGATGCGCGGACGCCGCTCCGAAGAGGACGAGGCGTAACGGACCGTAGCGAAGGGACGAGGCGAGGGTGGGCACACGCCGGTACCTGACTGTACAAGATCCTGCAGGCGTTCCTCACCCTCGCCTTCGTCCTCGCGTTCAACTTCTTCCTCTTCCGCGGCTTGGGCGACCCGACCCAGCTGCTCGCGAAGCAGCGCGGCAACATGACCCCTGCCGCCCTGGCCGACCTCGAGAGCCAACTGGGGCTCGACCTGCCGCTCCCGCAGCAGTTCGCGCACTACATCTGGGAGACGCTGCACTTCAACCTCGGCTACACGTTCGACAACCAGCCCGTGTCCAGCAGCGATCGCCGCGGCCGTCTGGCCGACGGTGCTGCTGATCGGGACCTCGACGATCGCCTCGATCGTGTTGGGGGTCTGGATCGGCATCGCGCAAGGGTGGCGATGGGGTACCCGCTTCGACCAGGGGTGGCTCGGCGTCACGCTGGTCCTCTACGCGATGCCCGAGTTCTGGTTCGGCCTGCTGATGATCATGTTCTTCTCGGTCACGCTGAACATCTTCCCGTCGGGCTTCATGAAGACGCCCGGCACGAGCTACACGGGCTTCGCGAACGTGGTGGACGTCCTCAAACATCTCGCGCTGCCCTTCTTCGTCCTCACCGTCGCCTACCTCGCCGAGTACTCGCTGATCATGCGGTCCTCGCTCACCGAGGTCCTGACCGAGGACTACATCCAGACCGCCCGGGCCAAGGGCGTCCGCGAGAAGATGGTCCGCCGGCGCCACGCGGTGCCGAACGCGCTCCTGCCGACGATGACGATCACGATCCTGTCGATCGGCTACGTACTCGGCGGCGCGATCGTGATCGAGACCATCTTCTCCTGGCCCGGGCTCGGCAGACTCACGTACGAGGCGATCGGCAACCAGGACTTCGCGCTGCTGGAGGGACTGTTCCTCGTATTCAGCGTCGCCGTGATCGTCGCGAACCTCGTCGCCGACCTCCTCTACTCCTACCTCGACCCCCGGGTCCGGGCGGCCTGATGGCGAAGACCGACCAACAGCCGACCCACGAAGCGCCTCTGGAGGCGCCCGTGGTCCTGAAGAGCCCCAAGGCGATCGCGAGGCTGCGACGCAAGGAGTCACGGCGCCGCTTCTGGCGCCAGTACCGCCGTTCCAAGATGGGGATGGGGGGTTTGCTGATCCTCGTGGCCTTCGCGCTGGTGGCGATCTTCGCGCCGGTCCTCGCGAGCCGGTGCGACCTCTCGCCATTGTGTCATCCGGACAACCCCGTGCTGTCGCCCCCTTCGAAGGAGTTCTGGCTCGGCACCGACTTCCAGGGGCGGTCGGTCCTGTCACTCACGATCTGGGGCGCCCGCATCTCGCTCGTGGTCGGGCTGCTCGCGACGGTCATCACGGTCGTGATCGGCAGCGTGATCGGCATCGTCGCGGGCTACTACGGCGGCTGGCGCGAGACGACCCTTATGCGATTCACCGACTGGTTCCTGGTGCTCCCGTTCCTGCCCCTCGCGATCGTGCTCGCCGCGATCCTCACACCCTCGCTGTGGACCGTGATCTTCGTGATCGGGATCACCTCTTGGCCGAGCACCGCTCGTGTGATCCGTGCCCAGGTGCTCTCGGAGAAGACCAGGACGTACGTGGAGCGCGCGCGCGCGCTCGGCGCGAGCGACTGGCACCTCACGTCGCGCCACATCTTGCCGAACGTCGGCCCGCTGATCTTCGCCAACACGATCTTGATCGTCGCCGTCGCGATCCTGCACGGAGACGACGCTGTCCTTCCTGGGCGTGGGCGTGGACCCGAGCGTCAACGTCTCGTGGGGCAACATCCTCGAGCAGGCGTTCGGGCAGGGGGCGGCGTTCTCGGGCTACTGGTGGTGGATCATCCCGCCGGGCGTGGCGATCATCCTGCTCGTCCTCGCTTTCACGATGATCGGCTACGCGATGGACGACATCTTGAACCCGAAGCTGAGGACCCGATGAGCGTCCTCAGCGTGCGGAACCTGTCCGTCACCTATCAGACTCAGGGCGGCCCCGTGCCCGCCGTTCGTGGGATCGACATCGAGCTCGACCGCGGCGAGGTCGTCGGGCTCGCCGGCGAATCGGGCTGCGGCAAGTCGACGATCGCCGGGGCGATCCTTCGTCTGCTGCCGCAGGGAACGGAGATCACCGGTGAGGTGCTGCTGGGCGACGAGGACGTCCTCACGATGAAGCCGGGCCGCCTGCGCGCGGTCCGCTGGACCCAGGGCTCGATCGTGTTCCAGGGCGCGATGCACGCCCTCAACCCGGTGCGGCGGATCGGCGAGCAGATCGCGGAGCCGATCGTGCTGCACGGGCAGGCGGGCGAACGCGAGGCGCGGGTGCGGGCCGGGGCGCTGCTCGAGCAGGTCGGACTGCCGCCGCGGCGGATCGAGGACTACCCCCACGAGCTCTCCGGGGGCCAACGCCAACGCGTGATGATCGCGATGGCGCTCGCCTGCAACCCGACCTTCGTGATCGCCGACGAGCCCACCACCGCGCTCGACGTGATGGTCCAGGCGCAGGTGCTGCGGTCTGCTGAAGTCGCTGCAGCGCGACCTCGGCCTCGCGATGATCTTCATCACCCACGACCTGTCCGTGCTGGTCGAGACGTGCGACCGCCTGGCGATCATGTACGCGGGACGCATCGTCGAGACCGGCCCGGCAGAGAAGGTCTTCTACGAGCCGGCGCACCCGTACACCGAGGCCCTCGCGGCCGCCTTCCCCGAGATCGGCGACAGGCGGTTCCGGGGCAGCCCCTCCGGACTGCCCGGCGACCCGCCCTACCCCTCCGACCTGCCGAGCGGATGCACCTTCCATCCCCGCTGCCCGAAGGTGTTCGACGCGTGCCCAACGGTGGACCCGCGGCTCTACGACGTCTCGGCCGGGCGGCAGGCCGCCTGCCTGCTCGTCGAGGGCGCGAAGGCCGCCAGGGTCACGGGGGCGGGAAGCGGAGAGGGGGCGTCGTGGAGCGTCGAGCCGGCGCCCGACGAGGGCCCCATCCTGGATGTCGACGACATCCATGTGACGTTCGCCGGCCGCGTGGGGCTGGGCGCCGGCCTCCTGGGCAAGAAGGCCACCGAGGCGCGAGCCGTCGATGGGGTCGTCCCTCGACCTGCGCAAGGGCGAGATCCTCGCGCTCGCCGGGGAGTCCGGCTGCGGCAAGACGACGACCGCCAGGGCGATCATGGGCCTCGAACGGCCACAGCGGGGCTCGATCACCTACAAGGGGGAGCCGATCTGGGACGACCTGCGGGCGTACCGGCGCCGCGTGCAGATGGTGTTCCAGGACCCGACCGGAGCGCTCAACCCCCGTCAGACGGTCTACGAGTCCGTCGCCGAGGGCCTGCGGATCCACCGCGTGCCCGGCGACGAGAAGGAGCAGGTGGCTCGCGCGCTCGCGAACGCCGGCATGCGCCCGCCCGCGCGGTTCTTCCTCAACTTCCCGCACGAGCTCTCGGGCGGACAGCGGCAGCGCATCGTGATCGCCGGCGCACTCGCGCTGGAACCCGACATGATCGTCGCCGACGAGCCCGTGTCGAACCTCGACGCGTCGGTCCGCGGGGAGATCCTCGCCCTGTTGATGGAGCTCCGCCAGCGGTTGGGACTGCACGATCTTGGTCGTCACCCACGACCTGGGACTCGCGTGGACGATCGCCGACCGCGTCGCCGTGATGTACCTGGGGAGGATCGTCGAGATCGGCCCTGCCGAGGAGGTGCTCCTGCGTCCCCGGCACCCCTACACGAAGGCGCTGCTCGACGTCGTGCCCGAGGTCGGAGGTCTCGACCGCCCGATCCTCCAAGGGGAACCGCCGGACCCGACGCAGATCCCACCGGGGTGCCGCTTCCATCCTCGGTGCCCGGTCGTCGCCTCGGGCCGAGCAGCGGAGCTGGGGATCGAAGAGCGGTGCAAGGGCGAGGATCTCGGACTCATCCAGGTGGACCCCGGCCACGAGGCGGCGTGCTACCTCGTACCGATGGGTCAGCAGCCTGGCTGAGTCTCCTCTAGGAAGAGACGCTAGGAAGAGACGCACGCAGCGACCAGGAACGGGTACGGGTCCACCGCCGCGCCTCCCCACGGGTGCCATTCGAAGTGGTCGTGCGGACCCGTTGCGTCACCGGTCGCTCCCACGTAGCCGACGACCTCGCCCGCACGCACGTACCCGAGGTGCCCGAGCGCCGCGAGGTGGGCGTTGAAGACGTAGCCCAGAGCCCCCCGCACGCTCACGTTGAGACCACCCAGGCGGCTCGTCGAGGCCCAGGCGTAGCCGTCGAACGGCGCGACGATCGGCGACCAGGTCGACGCCGAGACGTCGTTGCCCATGTGCACGTGCACCGGCACGTGCGGAAGGCGGACGATCTGACCGAAGTTGTTCGCTATCGCGCTGTAGTTCGGCACGGGGCACGCACGGAAGACGCCCGAGGTGTTCAGCCAGTCGCTCAGACGCGCGTACGCGCGACGCATGTCGCCGAGCCGGCGCCGCTCCCATCGTCGCAGGGCCCGGAGGTTCCGGCGTTCATGCCGGATCTCCCGTTCGATCGTGGCGCGGACCTCGGGCCACCCGTCCGGGGCGATCTTCCAGCGGGATCCGCTGCCAAGTCGTGAGGACCGTGTTCGCGCGCTTGATGCGAGCATGGACTGCGTCCCTGCGACGGTCGATGTCGGTACGGAACGCGCGCATCACGCTCGCGGCTTCCTGGCGCTGCCGCATGACACGCTGCACGGCGGTCTCGGCGTGCGCGGGACCAGCCGATCCGAGCACGAGCGCCAACGACGTCACCACGGCGACGAACCATATGCGTGTGCGTGCGGGCATCCCGTCCCCTCGTGACGTCGTCGGCTAGGCGTATCGACACCGAGGGGGCGAACCCTTAGGTGGTATGCGGGAGGACGGAACGCGGCCCAGCGGTCTAGGCGGAGGCTTCGGGGCCGGAAACGGTCTCCTCGTCGCCCTTCAGCACGCCGAGGATCGCGGCCATCTCCGCGTCGCCGACCTGCGCGTCGGGCTTCACGTCGCGGCCGCGCGCCGAGGCCAGGAGCGCGCGAAGGTTCGACTCGGCCATCTCCGCACGCTGCTCGAACTCCCGGCTGCGTTCTCCCGAGGTCCGCGCGCGTCGCTCGGCGTCGTCGCGCATCGCGCGGGCGTCGCGGAGCTCTTCCCGGGCCTGTCGCAGTTCGGCGCGGAGCTGCGCTGCCTCCCGGCTCAGCTCCACGAGCTTCTCCGCCACCGCGCGGCCGAGATCGGAGTACGCCGCCCCGCCTTCGTGTCCGGTCGCGACGGCGCGCGGACGTCGGCCCGGCCCCCGGCGCGGGCGACGCCCGATCGCCTCGCGCTCGTTCGGATCGAGCGGTCGGGCATCGAGGAGCCGGTAGGAGCCCGCGGCCTGCTCCAGACGCCGGCGAGCGATCAACGCTCGCACCGCCCGCGCGGTGGACAAGGCATCCGGGAAGCCGAGCTCACGGCCGATCTCTGCAGGCGTCTCCTGCAATACGTCGCCGGTGGAGATGCGTCGAGAAACCGCTTCAAGGAAGGCGTTGGCCCGACGAAGGCTTTCGTCGTTCATGGCACTTCATCATGCCCGACAACTACCTAGTTGCGCTAGTGCGTTCGAAGCAAACAGCCGGCGCGGTAGCCTGCACACGTGATAGCGGCAACCGATCGGTGGCGCGAACAGCTCGAAGGTCGCGCGCGATCCCGCAGGCGATCTTGGACGCCGCCCCCGAGTCGCCATGGGGGTTCCCCGCTGAGCTCTTCCGCGTACGTGCCCAACGGGCGGGTTCCGGCGCGCCCACGCCCACGACCCTTCGCGCCCTCGAGGCCCTCGGCGAGGGCGGCACCGTCCTCGACGTGGGCTGCGGGAGCGGGGCGACCTCGCTGCCGCTCGCCGCGGCCGCCACCCACCTCACCGGCGTCGACGGCTCGCCCCCGATGCTCGCGACGTTCCGTGAGGCCGCCGCAGCGCGCGGCGTGGACGCCGACACGATCGAAGGCGCCTGGCCTGAGGCGGCGGATCGCACGCCGGTCCGCGACGTCGTGGTCTGCGGCCACGTCCTGTACAACGTGCCCGACCTGCCGCCGTTCCTCGAGGCGCTGACCGCCCACGCGACCAGGCGGGTGGTCGTCGAGCTCACCGAGCGCCACCCGCTCTCCTGGATGCACGACCTGTGGGAACGCTTCCACGGCGTGACGTTCCCCGGCGGGCCGACCGCGGACGACGCGGCGGAGGTCGTTCGGGGGTCCGGGTTCGACGTGCGACGCGACGACCGGAAGGTGGGCGCTGACCGTGGCACCGGTGGGTTCGCGCACCGCGAGGACGCGGTCGCGCTGGTGCGGCGCCGGCTGTGCCTGCCCGCCGACCGCGACGGCGAGATCGCCGACGCGCTCGGCGATCGCCTGCGCGCCGACCCGGACGGCCTGTGGTCCGCCGGCCCTGCGGCGGACGTCGTGGTCACCCTGTGGTGGGACGTCGCCCGCTGAGCGGCGTCGCCCTCAGCTGCACGCGCCCTCGCACGCGACGCGGAACCGGTAGGTCGCGACCCATCGCCCGAGGTCCCCGTCGGGCTTCGTGGTGCGAAGGCTCCCGGCGAACGCTCCGCTCCCGGTGAGCACCGGGCGGATCGAGCCGATCGTCGGCAGGAACCCGCCGAGATCGACGGACCCCACCGGCTCGCGAGACGTCTCCGAGAAGCCCAGCCGCATCGACCCGTTCGCGAGGTTCGCCTCCACCCGAAGCCAGACGGCCTTCGCCTGCATCTGGGCGGTGGCGAACGCGCAGCGCCCGGTTCCGCGATCGAGCCGGGCCACCCCGGTCCCCCCGATCGAGCCGTCGGCCGCAGTCCTCAGCGTGAACGTCGCGTGCCAATCGCTCGTGCACGTACCGCCGACGTGCAGCAGGTGGCGCGTCACGGCGACGAACGTCCCCCTCCATGCCTGCGGTGACGGTGTGGGCGTGACCGTCGACGTGGAAGAGCGTTCCGGCGGACGCGCGCCCGGATCCTCGACGCCGGGCGGGAACGGGTTCGTGTGCGCGGCGACGTACGCGCCGGCGCCGGCACATGCACCGAACACGACGACCCACACGGCGACCTTGGCCCAGCGAGGCATCCGGCGCAGCGTACCGGCTCCCGGGCTACCGGCTGCGACGCTTCACGTAATCGCGGAGCACGAACGCGCCGACCCGGTCGTCGTCCATCAGGAACACGCGCCCCCCGGTGAGCTCCGCGAGGCGTTCCATGAATCTCGCGAGGCCGTCGCTCTCCTCGAGCATGAAGATGTTCAGGGTGATGTCGCTCTTCGCCAGGCGCACACCCTCGGCCAGCGTCAGCCTGATCGTCTCGGGCTCGGGCGGCCACGCGAAGAACGCGTGCTCGCCCTCGAGGTGCGCGGTGGGTTCACCGTCGGTGACCATGATCACCTGGCGCTGCGCTCGCGGGTGCTGCGCGAGCAGCCTGCCCGCCAGCAGGAAGGCGTGCTGCATGTTGGTGCCGTAGGTCCGCTCGAACCCGGGCGCCGCGAGATCCTCGGGCGAGAGCCGCCGCGCGTAGTCGCTGAACCCGATCAGGTAGAGCGTGTCGTGCGGATAGCGGCCCTCGATCAGCGCGTGCAGCGCGAGCGCCATCTTCTTCGCGTGGACGAGGTGACCGCGCAGTGGCATCGAGAACGACAGGTCGAGCAGGAGCGCGGTCGCCGTCTCGGTGCGCTGCTCCGCCTCGACCAGTTCGAAGTCGTCGGGGTCGAGGCGGACGCCCTCGGCACCGCCCGCGCCGCGCGTCACAGCGTCGCGGCTCGCGCCGCGCGTTACTGCATTGAAGACGGTGCGTTGCACGTCGATCGTTCCGTGGTCGCCGAACCGCCACGGCCGCGTCTGCCCCGTCGGCTCCGCGAGACCGCCCGGGTCGCGCGACTCGTGCGTGCCCTCGCGGTCGCGTTGCAGGCGTTCGAACACCCGGGTGAGGGCGCGCTCGCCGAGCTTGCGGGCCCCGCGCGGCGTCAGCTCGAGCCGCCCGTGCCGACGCTGCATCAGCCCGGCCTCCTCGAGCATCCGTTCGATCTCCTTGAGCCGACGGAGGTCGCGCACCGCGGGTTCGCCGAGCGCCCGGCGGAGCGCGTCCTGGTCGACGTCCTCCAGCGCGGCACCCGGGTAGGCGCCTTCGAGCGCACGGTCGAGCTCGTCCATGTCGTGCATCCGCTCGAGCGCGTCGACCGTGGCCGACATCGGCATCGCGTCGTCGCCCATCCCCCACTCCGGCTCCCCCCAGCCCATGTCGGGGAACGCGCCCTGGAGGTTCGCCCCCAGCCGATCCAGCTCGAAGGAGAGATCCATGTCCTGCATCACCTGGTCGACCAGGGCCTGCAACTCGGCGCGCTGCTGGGGGCTGAGCGAGGCCATCAGCCTCGACATCGCCGCCATCCGGCTCGCCATCTGCTCGAGCAGCTCGTCGAGCGTACGGGGCTGCCCCGGGAACAGATCGCCGTAGCGCTGCATGAAGTCCTCGAAGGCGGGTTGGACGTCCTCGCCGGCCGCCCGCCGTTCGAGGAGGTCGTTCAGCTCGGCGAGCATGTCCTTGAACCTCGCGAGCTGCTCCGGCGTGACGCCCCGCATCCCCTCCGCGAGCTGGCGGAAGTACGAGCCGAGCACCTGTTCGCGCAGATGCTCCATCAGCTCGTCGAACGCCTGCTGCGCGCCGGGATCGCGGAACCGGTAGTCCTGCAGCTCCTTCAGCTTGCCGGCCACGTCGGGCGGCAAGGAGTCCAGGAACGTCTCGCGCATCCGCGCGTCGTCGTCCGGCTCGAACGACAGACGCGAGCGCTCGCGGTCGATCACGTCCTCGAGGCGTTCGCGGAGCTCCTCGAGCGGGCCCGCGAGGTTGAGCGCCTGCTCCTCCTCCTCGCGGCGCTGCTGAAGCCGGCGCCGGAGCGCGTCGAGCCCGCCGAACCGTCCGCGCATCCCCCGGCGCATCAGCCGCTGGAGCGCGTGCTGGGCGTCGTCGCCCATCAAGATGTCGTCGGACAGCTCCTCGAGGACGTCGGAGGCCGGCACGTCCGGACCGAACGGGTCCTGGGTGCCGTCCCAACGCGAGTAGCGGAAGCGGGCCACCTACCCAGGGTAGGCGGGGTCGGGCGAAAGGTCGCGGGGGGAAGGCTCAGGCGGCGCCGAGGCCGGTCATCAGCGCGCGGAGCGCGAGCCCGAAGCAGATGAACGCGGCGCCCGCGAACCACATGTACGCCGGGATCGGCTCGTGTCCCTCGGCGACCTTCTGTCCCTCCCGCGCCATGCTGTGCGCGATCAGCAACACGACGATCGGCCCGAACCCGTACACGAGGTGGAGCCAGGTGTGTGGCCGGAACCCGAGGATCAGGAGCACGAGGCCGATCGCCGCCTGCACCAGCGCCACGATCTGCGCGACGCTCAGCCAGATCCAGTAGTAGGGGCCCGGGCCGCCGGTGCGCTTGCGCAGCAGCCAGCCGCCGAGCCCCCACACCCAGCCCACGGTGAAGATCGCGACGGATCGCGAAGCCGACGACCTCGTGGATCGTGGGGACGATGTCGGACGCGGCGACCGGGCGGAGCATCGCGCCGGAGTCTAGTGGTCGCCGGGACCCGAATAGCGGGCGCCGCCCTCCTCCTCGTCCTTGTTGAGCCGCCGCGACAGGTGCAGCCCTTCCAACGCGAACTCGAGGGCGCTCGCGGCGACGCCGGGGCTCTCCTCCTCCACCCCGAGGCGAGCGAGGAGTTTCGCGAGGCCCGGAAGATCGCCAACGCGTGCGAGGAAGTCCCCGGCGGTGGTGAGGTCGGTCGTGTCGACCGCGAACCCCGGCGCATCGAAGCGCGCCAACAACGGCGCGAAGTCGTATCCGGAGAGGCGACGGCGGAAGACGTCGAGCTCGGCCTGACGGAGCGCGCGCCCGAGGATGTCCGTTTCGCGTCCCTCCTCGATCGTGTCGAACTCGACCCGGCCTTCGGAGGACCACAGCACCGCGGGCAGGTCGACGACCCGCGGCACGGCCTCCGGCTCCCCGGTGCGAGCTGCCCTGCGGACGGCCGCGGCGGCGAGCGTCTCGACGTTCCCGATCGAGTAACGGACGCTGATCCCGCTGCGGTGGTTCACGTGCGGCGAGCGGCGAAGCTCTTGCGTGAGCGACGCCACGATCTCCTTCATGAAGACCGGCACCCGCACCGGGACCGTGCCCGCCGGGGCGCGGACCTCCTGGTCCATGATCCGGATCTCCTCCGTCGGGGTCTCCGGGTAGTGCGTCCGGACCTGGGTGCCGAACCGGTCCTTGAGCGGCGAGACGATCCGGCCGCGGTGCGTGTAGTCGTCGGGGTTCGCGGTGACCACCAGAAGGAGGTCGAGGGGGAGCCGGATCCGGTAGCCGCGGATCTGGACGTCGCGCTCCTCGAGGATGTTGAACAGCGAGACCTGGATCCGCTCGGGGAGGTCGGGCAGCTCGTTGATCGCGACGATCCCGCGGTGGGTCCGCGGGATCATCCCGTAGTGGATCGTGAGCTCGTCGGCCAGGTAGCGCCCCTCGGCCACGCGGATCGGATCGACGTCGCCGATCAGGTCGGCGACGCTCGTGTCCGGGGTCGCGAGCTTCTCGCTGTAGCGGTCCTCGCGCGGGAGCCACACGATCGGGACGGCGTCGCCGTCGACGGCGACCAGCGCGCGGCATCGGGCGCAGATCGGCCGGTAAGGGTGGTCGTTGATCTCACAGCCCTCGATCGCCGGGGTCCGCTCGTCGAGGAGCTGCACCAGGGCGCGGACCAGCCGGGTCTTCGCCTGACCGCGTTCGCCCAGCAGGATCAGGTCGTGCCCGGCGAGGATCCCACGCTCCAGGGCTGGGAGCACAGTGTCGTCGAACCCGAGGATCCCGGGGAACAGGTCCTCGCCGCGCGCCATCCGCGCGAGCAGGTTGTCGCGGAGCTCCTCCTTGACGGTGCGGTCGGGGTAGCCGGCGGCCCGGAGCTCGCCGATCGTGGTCGCCGTGGTCATGAGGTCCAGGGTAGTGCCACGACCTCGATACGACCGCGCCGGCGTCTCGCGCGATCAGAGCGCGATCGTCGCCAGGTCCTGCTCGAGGAGCGCGCGGTCCTCGGGGTCGGCGATCGCTTCGCCGAGCTCGCGGGCGCGCGCGACGTGCGCGTCCATCGTGGCCCGATCGCCGGCGACCATAGCAGCACGCGCGAGCGCCTCGTGCGCGAACGCGACGTCCCAGTCGCCGATCCCGTGCTCCTGGCAGATCCGAAGGCACGCCTCCGCGTGGTACCGAGCCGCCTCGGGCTGGCCCAGGACGGTATGCACGCGGGAGATCTGCCATTCGCCGCGGGCGCGGTGCTCGGGGCCGTGCACCGCCTGACTCCAGTGGTAGGCGGAGGCGTGGGCCGTGTGGAGCATCGCGAGATCGTCCTCGGGGGTGCGGTCCGTCTTCTCCATCAGCGTCCAGGTCTCGTTGAACAGCTCCACGCCCTGGCGACGATGCTCGTCGCGATCGGCGTCGTCCTGCGTCGGTTCCATCGAGAAGGCCTCCTCTCCTTGCAGCACCATGCGGAGCCGGTGCGCGATCCGTTGATGACGGGCGAGCGACGCCTCGACGTTCGCGAGGTGACCCGCGAGCATCGCGCGACCCTTCGCGTCGTCGCCGGCCGTGCGCGCCGCCAACGCGTCGCGCACGACGTCGAGCGGGACGTCGAGGTCGCGCAGCCGGCGGATCAACCGCCCGATCTCGACCTGGTCGATCGCGTACAGGCGGTACCCGGTCGCCGGATCGACGCTCCGGGGGTGCAGCAGGCCCTCGGCGTCGTAGTGGCGCAGGGCCTTCACGGTGAGCCCGGTCCGCCGGGCGAAACGTCCGATCGTCATCAGGTCGTCGTCGGTCATCGCCCGGAGCCTAGGACCTCCCCCTGCGGGAGGGTCAAGTCCCACGTCGGCACACATCGATAGGCTCCGCGACGTGCATCCCGACCGCATCCTCGAGGGGCTGAACGAGGCCCAGCGCCGCGCGGCTCAAGCCGTCCGCGGCCCCGTCGCGATCCTCGCCGGTGCGGGGACCGGCAAGACCACCACCATCACGCACCGGATCGCGTACCAGGTCGCGAGCGGCGCCTTCCCCGCCGGCGCGATCCTCGCCGTGACCTTCACCGAGAAGGCAGCGAACGAGTTGAAACAGCGGCTGGCACGCCTGGAGGTCGACGGGGTCGAGGCGCGCACGTTCCACGCCGCGGCACTGTCCCAGCTCGCACGCCTCTGGGAGCAGCAGATGGGCTCGCCGCTCCCCCAGCTGCTCGACACGAAGGCGCCGCTGATCGCCTCGCTCGCGAACGGTCTCCCGCCGCCGCACAAGTTCCTGCCGCGGAGCGAGCTCGCGGGCGAGATCGAATGGGCGAAGAACCGGATGGTCACGCCGAACGCCTACCTCGAGGTCCTCGCCACGGAGGATCACGAGCCGCCGATCCCCGCCGCGCTGATGCACCGGGTCTTCGACGGCTACGAACGCCGCAAGGCGCGTACCGGCCGGATCGACTTCGAGGATCTCCTCGGCCACGCGATCCGGCTGTTCGACGAACGGCCGGTGGCTGCCGCAGCGGTGCGCGAACGGTTCCGGGCGTTCACGGTCGACGAGTACCAGGACGTGAACATGCTGCAGCAGGCGTTGCTCGACCGATGGCTCGGGGGGCGCGAGGAGGTCTGTGTGGTCGGCGACGACTACCAGACGATCTACGCGTTCACCGGCGCCACGCCCGAGCACCTGCTGGGGTTCCCGCGCCGCTACCCGGAGGCCACGATCGTCCGTCTGGAAGAGAACTACCGATCATCACCGCAGGTGCTGGCCGTGGCGAACGCCCTCGCGATCCGGCTGGGCGGGTTCGAGAAGACGCTCCGCCCCACACGGCCGGACGGCCCGAACCCGACCGCGCGGGCGCTCCCCGACGCGGCCGCGGAGGTGGCGTTCGTCCTCGGCGAGTGCAGGCGGCTGCACGACGAGGGCACGCCGTGGGACGAGCTCGCGGTGCTGGTGCGGATCAACGCGCGCACCGAGCCCTACGAGGAAGCGCTCGCGGCCGCCAAGATCCCCTATCAGGTCCGCGACGGGTCCTTCCTGCGCCGGCCCGGCCCCCGCGCGGTGCTGGCGCGCCTGCGCAGGGGCGCCGACACGATCGAGGTCGCCACGACGCTCGAGGTGGTCACCGACGCCCTCGGCTTCGACCCGGAGCACGCGCCCGACCTCGACGAGGAGATCACGCGCCAGGCCGATCTCGGCCGGCTCCGTCAGCTGGCTGCCGAGTTCGACGCCGCGCAGCCTGAAGGCACCGTCGCCGGGTTCGTCGAGGAGCTCACGCACCGGTTCGCGACCGAGCGGCAGGGTCGCGGGGTGCAGCTGATGACCTACCACCGCGCGAAAGGGCTCGAGTTCGACGCGGTGTTCCTTCCTCGGCTGCTCGACGGCGAGCTCCCGTACCGGTCTCGGCGGGCCGAGGCCGACCCCGAGGAGGAACGCCGGCTGCTCTACGTCGGCATCACGCGTTCGCGCGAGCATCTGTTCCTGTCATGGCCGCGCGAGCCGAAGTCCTCACCGAGCCCGTTCCTCGAGGAGATCGGGGTCGCGCGACAGGCGCCGGCGCCGCGCGTCGCGGCACGTGAGCGGACCCCCGTCGCCGCGCCGGCCGATGGCCCGCTGTTCGACCGCCTGCGCGCTTGGCGGCGCGAGCGGGCCCGCACCGACGGCGTGCCCGCCTACGTCGTGTTCCCCGACAAGACCCTCGCGGCGATCGCGGATGCCCGACCGCGCGACTGGGCCGACCTGGCCGCGATCTCGGGGATCGGTCCGGCCAAGCTCGAACGCTACGCGGACGAGGTCCTGGCGATCGTCGGCGCCTCGTGAACGCGGCTCAGCCTCGACGCAACCACCCGGGCACGTCGGCGAGCGAACCCAGCACGGCGTCGGGGGTGCCCTTCGACAGGTCGCCTTCTTGGTACTTGCCGGTCCGTACGAGTACCCCGATGAGTCCGGCATCCTGCGCACCGACCACGTCGTTCACGATGTCGTCGCCGACCATCGCGACCCGCTCCGCCGCCAGCCCGAGAAGGCCGAGCGCGGTCTCGAAGTAGGCGCGGCTCGGCTTGCCGCAGATCGTGGCCCGGACGCCCGCCGCCTCCTCTAGCCCCGCGACGTAGGCGCCGCCGTCGAGCTCCCAGCCGGCCGCGGTCCTCCAGTAGAGGTTCCGGTGCATCCCGACGAGCACGGCGCCGCCCATCAGTCGGCGGAAGATCCGGTTCACGACGTCGTAGGTGAACGCGTCGCACGCGCCGCCGAGCACGAGGACGTCGGCGTCTTCCGGGCGGTCCACGCGGCGCACGCCGTCGAGATCTTCGCCGGGCTCGCCGTCCGTGAGCACGAACACCGCCGCCCCGGGATGGGTCCGTCGCAGGTGAGCGGCGGTCGCGACGACCGCGGTCACGATCTCCTCGGGTTCGACGTCGAATCCGGCATCGGCCAGGGTCGACGCCAGCTCGCGCCGCGTGTGGGTCGTCGTGTTCGTGATCAGCCGGAACGGCACCCCGTCGGCGCGGAACCGATGCATGGCGTCGACCGATCCAGGGAGGGCCTGCCAGGACACGGCGAGCACGCCGTCGATGTCCAGGAGCAGACCGTCGATCGCCACGCCGCGCAGCGTAGCGCCCTCACGCGCCGAGGCGGATCCCCAGCGACCTCCGCGCGCGCTCAACGCTCGACCCCGCGTCCCCGCCCTTGCGCCGCAACAGCCACTCCTGGTACGGGGCGATGTAGCGGAGCTTCGGGGGGAGCAGCGGGCGACCGGCCCGGATCGCCGCGAACGTCGCCGTCATCGCGGCCTGCTTCGCGCGCGACATCGGGATGCCGTAGAGCTCGCGGACGACCGGCGACAGGGTGCCGAACGCGAGGCGCGACACGCCCCTGAGGACGGGTCGCCATTCCGCGTCCGCGGGCGGATCGAGGAAGAGTTCGTAGACACGTCGCGCGCCTTCCGTGACGAGGAGGTCGCCGCGGTCCTCGAAATCGGCGAGCCACGCGCGGAGCGCCGGCACGGTCGGCGGGATCATCTCGCGCGGGATCAGCATCATCTCGGCCGCCAGCATCTGCTCCTCGTGGAACCGCTGACGCCCGGCGTCGTCGAGCCTGCCGACCGTGAGCTCCTCGAACAGCAGCGCGGAGTCGACCAAGCATGCGTGCACGTACAGGAGCAGGACCGGATCGAGCGCGTCGTAGCGCTTGCCGGTCACCGCGTCGATCCCGTTGATCCGCTTATGGACCTCGTTGATCTTCGCCGCCGCTGCGTCGGCCTCCGCCTTCGATCCGAACGTGACCGTGTACGTCAGCACGAGCGTGCGCTGCAGCCGCTTCCATGGGTTGCGCTCGTACATGCCGGTTTGGTTCGCGCCGGCGACGACGAGCGGATGGGCCGCCTGCATCAGCAGGGCACGAGCGCCGCCGAACAGCACCGTCACCTCGCGGTGGACCTGCCAGGAGACGCTGTCGGGACCGAAGTAGCCGAGGTCGTCCACGTACCGAGCGTACCGGCGAGGCTCCCCGACGACGTCGCCGAACCCATGCGTGGTGGACCCCGGCCGCAGGACCAGGCAGGATGTGCTTCGCGATGTCCCCGATCGTGCTCGTACTCGTGCCCGCCGTCGTGCTCGGCTTCCTCTTCGGAGGCAGCCTGCGGCGATTCGAACGGCTCCGGGTGCACTGGTGGACCCTCGCGTTCGCCGGGCTCGTGTTGCAGATGGTGCCGGTGCCGACGATCGCCGGTGTCGAACCGCGGGTCGTGGGCACCGCGATGCTCGTCACGTCCTACGTGTTGCTGCTCGCGTTCATCACGGTGAACCGCTGGATCCCCGCGGCCGGTGTGATGGCGGTCGGCCTGCTGCTCAATCTCCTCGTCGTGGCGACGAACGCGGGGATGCCCGTGCGCGCGGCCGCGATCGAGCAGGCGGGCGGCTCATCGGCCACGCTCGCCGGCGAGCCGTCCACGAAGCACCACCTGATGACTGAGGACGACGTGCTCTGGGTCCTCGGGGACGTGATCCCGGTGCCGCCCCCGATCGGGATCGTGCTGTCGGTCGGCGACGTGCTGCTCTACGTGGGGATGGCGTGGTTCGTGGTGCAGGTCATGCGGGGACGGAGTCGCGAGAATCCTCGACCGCTCGCGCTGTGGTTCCCGTCGTACCGGGGGAAGCATGCCCCGTCCCATTGGCGGATTCCTGCTCGGTACCGCTCTCACGCTGCAACAGATCGGTCGGGAAGCGGACCGTGATCGTCGTTCCCTCACCGGGAGCGCTCTCGACGTCGAACGTTCCGCCGCCGACCTTCGCGCGTTCGCGCATCATCGCCATCCCGAAGTGACCCTCGGGGCCCGGCGCGCTCGGGTCGAACCCGGTGCCGTTGTCGCGGAGGCTGAGGACGATGTCGTCGTCCTTCTCGCGAACGGCGATCCACATGTCGGACGCATGCGCATGCTTGAGGGCGTTCATCACGCCCTCGCGCGCGATGTGGAAGACGAGCAGCGCGATCGGCGCAGGAAGGGTGATGTCCTCGACGTCGCGATGGAACTGCACGCCGGAGTCACGTCCGACCTCGTCGGTGAAGGACTCAAGAGACTCGGAGAGGCCCTTGGCGCCGAGCGGCGAGCGGTGCAGGTCGCGGATCAGCGCCCGGATCCGGTCAGACGTCTCCTGCTTGGACTCGCGGATCTTCTCCAGCTGCGTGCGGAGCTCGTCGAGGTCCTGCCTCTCGAGCTGCTTGCGAGCGATGTCGACCTGGAGCGAGAGCCGGAAGAGGACCTGCGCCAGGTCGTCATGGAGGTACCCAGCGATCTGGAGCCGCTCGTCAGCTCGCTCCTCGGCCATGGTGTTGGAGAGCTCCCGAAGGATCTCCTCGGCGCTCCTGCAACTCATGGTGTGCCTCCTCAAGCGCGAGTGATCGGAAGAAGACCTGCCGTGCGAGGAGAAGAGGAGCCAGGTAGACGGGAACTGACCACCATAGGACCTGCACGAACAGCACTGCGAGCGTGAGGCCAAGTACACCCAATCCCAGATAGCTAATGAGGAAATCGCGGAGGTTGCCGACCGTAAGCTGCCGCAGCATGCTGAGCCGCGAGATCCGGAGTTTGGTGCTCATATAGAGCGTGACAAGGAACACGTTCACGACGTAGTCAGCGATCGCAGCGAGAACAGCTGCAGCAACTAGCAACCACGTGGAAGACATCTCAGGGGTGAGCTCCGCGCCTAGCCCATGGAAGGTCGCGCTGGCGGCGATGACAGACAAGGCTATCTGGCTGCGGTTGTACATCGCCGCACCACGCGAGATCTGCCCGCGGAACTCGCGAGGATCGTTTGACGCCAGGAACGCAACCAAGCCTGCCGCTCCCGGCGAGTAGACCATGGCGACCATGATGAGGATCGGGAACCCAACGCTTATCTGAAGGCCCCGCCAGGCAGGAACGGGAAGCAGCTCGATGGCGCCGATGAGTACCACCCAAACCGTAAGGTCCAACCAGGATTGATCGGGTTCGAGCAGCACCAGAGCGACGATCAGCGCGACAGATGGCAGTACCACCAGGACCTCTAGGACCCGGAGTCGGGTTTGACGCGCTTCCTTCTGCTCCCCGGTCACTTCGACATCATCCTCGCCGAATGGGCATAGTTCCACTTCCATCAGTCGTACGGTTCTTGATGTACGCCGATAGTGCCCCTTGTCGCCCTATCGGGTGTCGCCCGATAGTTCAGGCATATCCCCCAGGTGGGGCCAAACGAGTGAACGAAGGAGGAGAGGGCATGAAGGTCTTCCGTCGCCTCGCTATCGCGCTTGGTTCGATCGCAGCCCTTGCTCTCGCCGGTGGAGCCCACTGGCACGTCGGCTGACCCGAACCCAAACAACGACAGGGACATGGCCCCCCGGTCATCGGGGGGCTTTCCTTACCCGTCGCGCGGAAAGGAGGCTGCAATCAGTGTGCCCTGACCGAGCCGGGCATCGATCACAAGCGAGCCTCGAGCCGCTTCCACTCGTTCCCGCATCAGTTGGAGTCCGAAATGGTTGTGGGGACCCGCACCACGCGCATCGAATCCGACTCCGTCGTCATCCACGATGAGTCGCACCGCTGCCCCATCCTCCTTCACCTCAACTCGGATTCGCGTGCCGCGTGAGTACCGGGCTGCGTTGGACATCGCCTCCCGAGCAACCAGATAGACAGCGAGTTGCGTGCCGCTGCTCGCCTCAGCCACCTCGACGACAACAGACAATGGCGGCGACCCTGCGGACTCCAGGTCTCGCGCGAGCAGAGACAGTGCCGTGGCAAGTCCACCGGGGCCCACCGGCGAGGTCCGCAAGCCGCTAACAACGTGGCGGAGAGTCTTCGAGACGAAGTCAATCGCTTCCAACAACTCTGGTAGATCGACGTCGAGATCCAGCAGCCGTCCAGCAGCGAGATCGTCACGCAGAATTCGTCCAAGGAGATGGACCCTGAACAAGGCCGGAAGTACGTCGTCATGCAACTCGCCGGCGAGCGCCAAGCGCTCATCGCG
This sequence comes from uncultured Actinomycetes bacterium, assembly GCA_963710985.1. GTDB lineage: Bacteria > Actinomycetota > UBA4738 > UBA4738 > HRBIN12 > AC-51. The sequence goes on from CAVQCI010000003.1 coordinate 26,413, forward strand.
ACGCTCGTCCGCGAGGTGCTCGTCAAGCTTCCGTAGAGCGACGTCCTTCTCGGCGATCCGTTTGTCTGCCTCGTCCAACGACCGCACTTTCTTGAGCGTCAACCCGGCAAGAGTCGCGGGAATGAGGGAGACGGCAAGACCCCACACACCCCCCGTGGAGTAGGCAATCGCCATAAGGGGGGCTACGAGGCCGAGGGATACATAGAGAAGGATCGCGGAAGCTGGTGACGGCCCAAACATCCCCCTGAGCACAGCCAATGGATGTTCTTTGACCCGCAGAGTGGCAGCCGGGACGACGAAGCATGCGTTGACCACGAAGTCGACCGTGAGGGCTAGGAGAGCCCAGAGTTCAATCTGGGGCCACTCATAGATGCTTGCAGGCGAGGCTTGAAGAGCAGCACCTGCCGCGGCCGTCGCGGCAGCTACCTGCGATCGGTTAAAGACTCATTTGCTGCCATGAAGTCTCACCCTTCCACTCGCCGAGCTCGACGAAGCCAAGAAATGCGACAAGGGCGGCCTCACTCGGCCTCAGGACCATCGCGGCGGCGAGCGTCGCAGATAACGACATGCTGAGGGAAATGCCCCTGTCAAGCCGCACAACCAGAAGATCTGCAGCTGCGACAACTAGGACCCAGGCGAATACGTCTGGAAAGGCGGGAGGCGACAGGCGCCACTCCCGAACACAGAGAATCGCTACGGCGAGGACCGCCAGAATCGAGGCCCCAAGGAAGTACGCAGCAACGCGGGCGGAACCCGGGGGCTCCGATTGAGAGGACGCGCCTTGACCGCGCCCCATGGCAGCAGAAGCCATCTCTCCCCCTCCCCGGGGTCCGTGACGGACCCGAGACTCGTCGTGTCGGGGGTATTTCTAGAGGACACGCTTTTCCACGGGCAAGACCGCTCGGTGGATAAGAGTGCCAATTCCAGGCGGGCGGTGGCGATACCATCCATGCATGAAGCTGAGGGTGCTCGTCGTTGAGGACGAGGGGGCCATCTCCGAGCCGCTCGCCGAGCATCTGGCGCGCGAGGGCTTCGACCCCGAGGTCGCGGCGACCCTCGAGGCTGCGTCGCAGGCGTTCGCGGCCCATCCCCCGGACGTGATCCTCCTCGATGTGATGCTTCCCGACGGCGACGGCCGGGACCTCGCGCGTGAGATCCGCAAGACCTCCGACGTCCCGATCGTGATGCTCACCGCCCGCGGCGAGGAGGTCGACCGGATCGTCGGGCTCGAGCTCGGCGCCGACGACTACGTCGTGAAGCCGTTCTCGGCTCGCGAGCTCGTGGCGCGGATCCGCGCGATCCAGCGCCGAGGCAGCCCCGCCCCGCGCCGCGGCACGATCACGATCGGTCCGATCACCCTCGACCCTGGTGCTCGCACCTGCACGAAGGACGGAGAGCCGATCGAGCTCGCCGCCAAGGAGTTCGACCTGCTCCACCTGCTGATGGCGAACGCCGGCACCGTGATGAAGCGCGAACAGATCATGGACGAGGTCTGGGACCCGCACTGGTTCGGACCGACGAAGACGCTCGACGTCCACATCTCGTGGCTCCGCAAGAAGCTCGAGGACGACGCGAGCGATCCCCGCTACATCACCACGATCCGGGGCGTCGGGTTCCGGTTCGCGGCACCCGAAGACATCACGTAGGACGAGCGAGGAGGGACGCCCGGGGTGACGCTCCGCTCACGCCTCGTCCTCGCCTTCGCCTACATCTTGCTCGCGGTGATCGTCGCGCTCACGGTTCCGCTGGCGATCAACCTCTCGCGCCGGGCGGAGGCAGAGCTCAAGACCGACACGCTGCAGACGGCGCAGACGCTCGCCGCGTACATCGGCTCGGAGAACATCAACAGGCCGGCGCAGCTCGAGCGGATCCTGCAGGCAAAGCCGTCCGAGATCCAGCGGATCGTGGTGATGGACGTGAACGGGATCGTGACCTACGACTCCGAGGGAGAGGCGGTCGGCGAGCAGTTCAACAATGGGCACCGGCCGGAGGTCGCGGCCGCCCTCTCGGGGCAGCCGTTCGCCGAGGTCCGGTACAGCCAGACCCTGGGGCACAACATCATGGTCGCCGCCTCCCCGATCATCGACGAGAAGCTCCAAGGCGCGATCCGGCTCACGCGCGACTTCGCAGACGTCGACGCCGCGATCAGGAAGACCGTGCTCGGCCTTGCCGTGATCGGGATCGCCGGGCTCGGGGCCGGCATCCTGATCGCGTTCGGGCTGGCGGGCTCGCTCGCGCAACCGATCCAGCGGCTCGCGCGAACCGCGCGCAGGCTCGGCGGCGGCGATCTGGGTGCCCGCGCGGGCGACGTCGAAGGCGCGGCGGAGGTGAAGGAACTCGCGCACTCGTTCGACGAGATGGCCGGACGGGTCGAACGGACGGTGCAGGCGCAACGGGAGTTCGTCGCCAACGCCTCGCACCAGCTCCGGACGCCGCTCACGGGCATGAAGCTCCGCCTCGAGTCGGCGATCGCCGAGGCGCCGAACGACGACGTCCGGCGTCAGTTGGAGGCGGCGGACAAGGAGGTCGACCGGCTCTCGGAGATCGTCGATCGCCTCCTCGTGATGGCGCACGAGATCGAACAGGGCGTGCCGACCCACGTCGACCTGGGCGACGCCGTTCGCCGCGCGGTCGAGCGGTGGCACGATCGCGCGGAGCAGATGGACTCGCGCCTGCACGTGAGTGGCCAGCCCTCGATCGCGCAGGGCAACCCGACCGACGTCGACCAGATCCTCGACAACCTCATCGACAACGCGATCGCGTACGCGCCCGGAACGATCGACGTGACGACCGGCCTCGACGACGGTCGCGCCTGGTTCGCCGTTCGCGACCACGGACCGGGGATCGCGCCGGGGGAGCAGGACCGCGTGGTCGAACGTTTCTACCGGGGCCGCAGCGCACCGGCGGGTGGGTCGGGGCTGGGACTCGCGATCGCCCGGGAACTGGCCGAGAAATGGGGCGGCTCGCTGACGGTCGCCGACGCGGACGGCGGCGGCGCCGAGATCCGTGTCCGTTTCCGGGTCGTGCGCACCGCGGCGGCGGCCGAACACGAGACGGCGTCGGTGTGACGCCCGCTCCCGTCGCCGTGTGGCTCGATCCGTCCTGCCCGTGGGCCTGGCAGACGATTATCTGGCTCCGCGACCTGCGCGACCAGGGTGAGGTGACGCTCGGGTACCGGTTGTTCTCGCTCGAGCTGAACGCCTCGGAGCCCGGGCTCCCGTTCGCAGAGGCGGCGCCGCGATACGGAACGGCGATGACGTCCCTCGCCCTCGCGCTGCACGGCGGCGACGCCGGTTTCGAAACCCTCTACGTGGCGCTCGGACGGCGGCTCCACGAGGAGAGACGCCAGATGTCGGGCGCGCTGCTGGACGAAGCGGCCGCCGAGGCCGGAGCCGTCGTGACGGCTGGCGACCTTTCGCTCGAAGACGAAGTGGCGGACGCCTACCGCGACGCACGGGCGCGCGACGTGTTCGGCGTGCCCACGATGCAGGTCGGTGACGACAAGGTCCTGTACGGGCCGATCCTCGCGGTCGGGCCCACCGGCGAAGAAGCCGCGGCGCTCTGGAGACACGTCCGTGCGCTCGCCGACGACGACACGTTCTTCGAGCTCAAACGCTGGCCGCGCGACCTGCGACCGGGCGGCGCGCCCGTCGGTTAACCGGGCCTTACTGCGCAGGACCGTAGTCTGGGTGACATGCAAGGGCTTCCCCGCGCGGCGATGTGGGTGGTGTTCGGCGTCGTCGTGGCGGTCGCCCTGTCCGCCGGAGCGTTCGCCGTGGCCAACGGCAGCATCGGCGAGCCCGCAGGCCCCGTGTCGGTCTCCCCCCAGGACACCGGCAAGCAGGCTTCGGAGACCGACCGCCCGAGCCCGTCGCTGCGGCCCACACCCTCGGCGAGCCCGAGCAAGCACGACCACAACGGGGGAGGCTCCCAAGGCCCGGGTTCCTCGTCCAGCACGACCTCCACCGCGACGGATACACGTTCCCCCACCTCGTCGCCCTCGCACGACGATCACGGAGGCGACGGGCAGGACGACTAACGCAGGGGTTTCGCAACACCCTTCGCACGTATCGGTGGCATCATGGACGGCAACCGGAGGGGAGTACCCCCTCGGGCGTCATCGTCAAGACGGTCCGACGGACCCGGTGACGCCGGCCCTGCTGTCGGGGGAGACCTTCGGCCGGATATGGCGGCGTGCACACGCGCGGCCGCCCCGACCGAAGGAGGCAGGGAGTGCAGGTCGATCTCTGGATCTGGGGAGCGTTCGTCGCGTTCATCCTCGCGTTGCTCGCCCTCGACCTCTTCGTGCTGCACCGCGACGCGCACGAGGTGTCGTTCAAGGAAGCAGGACTGTGGAGCGCGATCTGGGTCTCGCTCGGCCTGGCCTTCGGCGCCGTCGTCTGGTGGTGGCAGGGCGGCACCGCAGGCGGGCAGTACCTCGCCGGCTACCTGATCGAGAAGAGCCTCTCGGTCGACAACATCTTCGTGTTCGCCCTCATCTTCGGATACTTCGCGGTGCCGACGCGGTACCAACATCGCGTGCTCTTCTGGGGGGTGTTGGGAGCCCTCGTGTTCCGTGCGCTTTTCATCGCGGCAGGCGTGACGCTCCTCGAGTCGTTCCACTGGATGATCTACGTGTTCGGCGCGTTCCTCGTGCTGACCGGCATCAAGATGTGGCGCTCGCGCGATACGGAGGTCGACCCGTCGCGGAACCCCGTGCTCCGCGCGATGCGCCGCGTCGTCCCGATGACCGACGAGCAGCACGGACAGAAGATGACCGTACGCGAAGGGGGGAAGCTGCTCGCGACCCCCCTGCTCGCCGTCTTGGTGGTGATCGAGACGACCGACGTGCTCTTCGCGGTGGACTCGATCCCGGCGATCCTCGCCGTCACCCGCGACCCGTTCTTGGTCTTCACGTCGAACGCCTTCGCGATCCTCGGCTTGCGGGCCCTGTACTTCCTGCTCGCCGGGATGATCGACCGCTTCGCGTACCTCAAGCTTGGCCTGGCGGCTGTGCTCGTGTTCGTAGGCGCGAAGATGCTCCTGGCCGACGTCTACAAGCTCCCGATCTGGATCAGCCTCGCCATGATCGCCGCGACGATCGCCATCTCGGTCATGGCGTCGTTGCGACGGCGCCCGGCCGAGGGGACCCCCGACGAGCCGCCCCGTGAGAGGATGGTTGCGTGACCGAGCATGACGACGGACACGGCCTGCGCCACCACCGCGACGTGTGGGGCGACGAGCCCGAAGAGGTCGAGGCGTCCGAGGTCGTGGCCGAGTTCAGCGGCGACCTCGAGGTGCAGAGGGCCTGGCACGAGCACCCGGCGTTCACGCCGTTCAAGGTCGTCTGGGCGTTCATCCGGCGCAGCGGCAAGCGGATCGCGGTCACGATCGTCGGGTTCGCCGTCCTGATCGCGGGGATCGCGCTGCTCGTCCTGCCCGGACCCGGCTGGCTCCTGATCTTCATCGGTCTCGGGATCTTGGGCACCGAGTACGTGTGGGCCCAGCGCCTCCTTCGCCTCGCCAAGGAGAAGGCCGGTCAGGCCAAGGACGCGGTCCTCGGGAACGACAGGAAGAAGTCCGGCGAGACCCGCCAGGCATAGCGAGGCGGGCGTGGGCCACATCCTCGTCGGCACGTCCTCGTGGACCGACAAGTCGCTGATCAAGGAGGGGAACTTCTATCCGCCGTCGGTCCACACGGCCGAGCAGCGGTTGCGTTTCTACGCCGAGCGGTTCCCGATCGTGGAGGTCGACTCCTCCTACTACTACCCGCCGTCGGAGCAGAACTCGGTCCTGTGGATCGAGCGGACGCCGCCGGAGTTCACGTTCAACATCAAGGCCTACTCGCTGCTGACGAACCACCCGACGCGGCCCGATTCCCTCTACAAGGACCTGCAGCCGATGCTCCCGGCCGAGCACGGACGGTTCGTCTACCGCGACAAGCTGCCCGACGAGGTGGTCGAGGAGGTCTGGCAGCGCTTCCGCGACGCGCTGATGCCGCTGCACTCCGCGGGCAAGCTCGGGGCGGTGCTCTTCCAGTTCCCGCAGTGGTTCACGATCAGCCGCGCCCACAAGGCCTATATCGAGGAGAGCGCGGCGCGCCTGCCCGACTACCGGATCGCCGTCGAGTTCCGGCATCGGTCGTGGATGGAGGAACGCAACGCGGAGGAGACGCTGTCATTCTTGTCCGAACGCCACCTGCCGTACGTGTGCGTCGACATGCCGCAGGGGTTCGACTCGAGCATCCCGCCCGTGATCGCCGCGACCGCCGACGACCTGTCGATGGTCCGTTTCCACGGTCGCAACCGCGAGAACTGGGAGGCGAAGACCGAGACGGCGTCGCCGCGGTTCGCCTATGACTACTCGCAGGTCGAGCTGCAGGAGTGGGTGCCGAAGATCGAGTCGCTCGCAGGGCAGACGCGCGAGACCCACGTGCTGATGAACAACTGCTACCGGGACTTCAGCGTCCGCAACGCGGCTGAGCTCGGCGGGCTGCTGAGCCTCGACCTCGGCGCTGAGGACTGACCTATACGGGAAGAGCGGCCTGGCCCGAGCGCGCGGGCACGTCGCTCGGACCAGGCCGGCCCGCGACGACGGGCAGCTCGACGATCGGCTCGGGGTAACCGGTCTCGCGAAGCACCGCCGGGACCTTCCACGGCATGAACGCCAGCGGCGCCCGTACATCGGAGAGCTCGCGCACGTAGCGCCGGATATAGGCGGCCGACGGGTCGAACCGCTCCGCCTGACGGACCGGGTTGAACGACCGGCTGCGGCGAGGATCGGTGCCGGTGCCCGCCGCCCACTGCCAGCCGCCGGCGTTGCTGGCGGGATCCCCGTCGACCAGGTAGCGCATGAAGACCTCCGCACCCTCCTGCCACGGCACGCCGAGGCGCCGGGTGAGGAACGAGGCCGTCACCATGCGCGCGCGGTTGTGGATCCAGCCCTCGCGCCGGAGCTGGCGCATCGCCGCGTCGACGAGCGGGATCCCGGTGCGGCCGTCGGCCCAGCGATGGAGCAGCAGCGAGGAGTTCCGTGGCAGGGGCGGCACATCCTTGGCGGGCGCACGGAAGTCGCGCCATCGCAAGGAGGGATCGGCCGCGAGGAGCTGGGCGAAGAAGTCTCGCCAGGCGAGCTGGCGGATCAGCTCGTTCGCACCGTCACCGACGAGAGCGGCCCGGGATGCCACCTCGGTCGCGGAGAGACACCCGAAACGCAGGTACGGGGAGAGCCGCGACGTGGCGTCGGCGCCGAGGTCGTTGCGCGCCTCGAGGTAACGGCGCGCGTCCGATGCCAGATAGCGCTCGAGGTGCCTGCGAGCCGCCGTTTCGCCGCCGGGCGGCAGGTCGATCGCGTCCGCGGCGACCGACGCGGGCTCGGGCCGGTCGCCGATGTCGAGACCGTCCGGGAGCGCGATCCGGTGTGGCGGCGGCAAGGGTCTGCGGAGCGGCACTCGGGCCCACGCCCGGTGGTAGGGAGTGAAGATCGAGTAGACGTCCTTGCCGGTCGGGACGACATCGCCGGGTTCCACGGCGAAGTGCCCGACGTGGACGTGCAGGGCGATGCCGTGAGCGGCGAGCGCCGAGCGGAGGTCCACCTCGCGACCCGCCGCGAACCTCGTGACGTCCGCGGTGACGTGGACGGTATCGACGGCGACCTCCGCCGTGAGATCGAGGATCCGCGCGATCGGGTCGCCGCGGCGGAGCACCAACCGCCCCCCTCGCCGGTGCAGGGAACGGTCGAGATCGACCAGCGACTCCGTGAGGAACCGGTCGCGGTTCGGGGAACGACCGAGCAGCCGTTCGTCCAGGACGAACAGCGGCACGATCGGGTTCCCGGACATCGCCGCCGCGCTCAGGGCGGGGTGATCGTGGACGCGGAGATCGCGCGTGAACAGGACGACCTGGGCCATAGGACCACGGTAGGCGCCAACGAGACGCGCCGAAGACTCCGAACCTCTGCGCTTGTCCCGCGATCCATCGGCGCCCGTCGGACCGAGCCGGACTCCGACGAGGACCCGGTAGGCTCGGTCCATGGGCACCGGGCGCCGGTTCAAGGTGGTGACGATCCGCGGGATCCCCATCTACGTCTCGCTGAGCTGGCTCGTGATCTTCGGGCTGTTCCTCTACCTGCAATACACGAACTTCACGATCGGGCCGTTCTTCGCGGAGCCCGCCGAGGCGTTGAAGGTCGCCACCGCCAGCTCGATCCTGTTCTTCGGCGGTGTGCTGCTGCACGAGGCTGCGCACGCTTGGGTCTCGCGCCGCTTCGACCTGCCGGTCCTCGGGATCACGCTCGTGTTCTGGGGTGGCGCGACCGAGACGCGCGCGAACAGCAAGGGCCCGCTCGCCGAGTTCCTGGTGGCGTTCGCGGGTCCGTTCACCACGCTGTCGCTCGCGGTGATCTTCTGGGTGGTGGCGCGGCAGATGGAACCGGGGATCTGGCACGACATGATCGCGGTGCTCGCACGATGGAACCTGCTGTTCGCGGGGCTGAACGCGCTCCCCGGCTTCCCGCTCGACGGCGGGCGGATGCTGCTCTCCGCGACCTGGGGTGCGACGCACGACCGGCGGACCGCGTTGAAGGTCGCCGGGTGGGGCGGGATCACGGTCGGTGTCGCGTTCTTCGTCTACGCGATCCTCCAGTTCGGGAACCCCAACGGTGACGTCGGCAGCGCGTTCTTCTTCATCTACATCGGGGTCGTCCTGATCGGAACCGGCCGCGCCATGCCGCAGCGGATCGCCCTGCGCGACCGGCTCCACGTCGGCACGGTGGCCGATGCGATGCGGGAGGCGCCGGAAGCCGTGGCGGCCGACGCCACGCTGATGCAAGCGCTCGACCACGTCCTGCGGACGTCCCCCGACCAGTCGTTCCCGGTCGTGGACGCCGGCAAGGTGGTCGGGACGGTCTCGATGGCCTCGGCGCGACGGATCGGCGGACGAGACCCGATGCGACCGGTCCGCGACGGGATGCTGCCCCTCAACCAGACCCCGGTCGTGAAGCCCGACGACCCCCTCGACGACGCGCTCGAGTGGATGTCGGGCCGCGACGCGATCGTGCTCGACGACGAGCGCCTGGTCGGTGCGATCGGCCCCCCCGACGTCGAGCGGTGGTTCCGCAGCCGCTACGACGGGGATCGCAACGAGCCGCCGGTCGCGACGATCGGCGGCCACGTCGTCCCGCCGCGCCCCGACCTTTGAGTGTCGCCGAGGGCCGGTAGCATCCCGGTCGTGGCGGCCCCGCCCTTCTCCCCCGACCCCGCACAGGCGTCGGTCCTCGGTCACGAGACCGGCGCGCTGCTCGTCGTGGGCGCCGCGGGCACCGGCAAGACCGGTGTGCTGCGAGAGCGGTTCGCCCGGCTGCTGGAAGGAGGCGCCGATCCGGAGCGGACCGTCCTCGTGGTGGGCTCGGTCCGCGCGCGCGACGCGATGCGCTCGGCGCTGCTCGAGCGGCTCTCGTCGTCGCTGCCGGGACTCCAGGTGGCTACGGCCCACGGGCTCGCCCACCGCGTGTTGAAGGAGCGCCACCGAACGCTCGGCTACGCCGATCCCCCGGCCGTGCTGTCGGCGGCCGAGCAGTTCGCCAAGGTCCGAGAGCTGCTGACGGGCCAGGATCCGGCGGACTGGCCGGCCTACGGGCACCTGCTGCAGATGCGCGGGTTCGCCGACGAGGTTCGTCAGTTCCTGCTGCGGGCCCAGGAGGGGCTGCGCACGCCCGAGGACATCGAGGCCGCGGCCGAGCGGCGTGGGCTCACCGGTTGGCGAGAGCTTGCCCGATTCCTCCGCGAGTACCAGGAGGTGCTCGACGGCCTGGACGTCGTGGACTTCGCCTCGCTGATCCAGCGCGCCGGCGCGGCGCTCGTGTCCGGCGAACGCTCGGGCGAGCCCCTCTTCGACCACGTGCTGGTCGACGACTACCAGGACACGACGTTCGCCTTCGAGTCGATCCTGCGGGGGCTCGGCGCCGGCGACCTCGTCGTCGCTGCGAACCCCGACGCGCACGTGTTCTCGTTCCAGGGGACCACGCCGGTGCCGCTCGCGCGGTTCTCGGAGACGTTCCCCGGCGCCACGACGATCGAGTTGCAGACCCAGCACCGACCGGCGCAAGCGCCGGCGGTCGATGCGTGGGTGGCGCCGCACACCTCCGAGGAGCATGCGGCGATCGCTCGCGAGCTTCGCCGGCTCCACGTCGACGACGGCGTTGCGTGGAGCGGGCTGGCCGTGGTGGTCCGCCGCCAGGGGCCGCACGTCGCCGGGCTGCTCCGAGCGCTCGACGACGCCCAGGTGCCCAGAGCGGTCCCCGAGCGGGGGCTCTCGCTCGCATCCGAACCGGCCACGATGGCCTACGTCCTCGCGTTGCGCTGGCTCGTCGCCGACGAGCCCAAGCGCGAGGAGCTGATCGAGACGGTGCTCACCTCCGACGTGGTCGGGCTCTCCCCTGCCGCGGCGCGCGGACTGCTCCGCACCGCCCAGCACGAGAAGGGCTCGATCGGCCGTGCGCTCGAGGTCGAGGAAGGGCTCGCGCCCGAAGAGGCGCTCGCGGTGAGCGCCGCGAACGCCGTCTTGACCAGGGCCTCGTTGTTCGCGGGCATGTCCGTGCAGGACGCCTTCCGGACGCTCTGGGAGGAGCTGCCGGTCTCCCAGCGGATCGTCCGCGAGGGCGGGGGCGGCCTCGACACCGTGGTGACCTTCGCCAACGCGGTCTCCGAGGCGAGCGAGCAGGGGGACCGGAGCGTCGAGGCGTTCCTGGAGGCGCTCGACGCGGGCGAGCACGGGCCCGGGTACGCGCCGTGGGAACGGTCCCGGCCCGACGCCGTGCGGGTGCTCACCGCCCACGGCGCCGTCGGGCAGGAGTTCGACACGGTGATCGTGGCCGGCGCCGTCGAGGGGAACTTCCCCAGCCTGACGCGCCCCGAGCCGATGTTCGACCTCGCGGTGCTCGTCCGAGCGGTCGGACGGAGCGAACGGATGCGCGAGCGGATCGAGGACGAGCGTCGCCTGTTCCGGATGGTGCTCGCGCGGGCGCGCCGGCGCGCCGTGCTGGTGTGCGCCGACACGCACCCGGACGCCGACGAGCTGAGCGCGCGCAGCCGCTTCGCCGACGAGCTGCCGGGCGTGATGTGGACGACCGCTCCCGCCGGACCGTTCGACGAGCCGGTGTCGGTCCGCGAGGCGGCGGCAACGTGGCGTCGCCAGCTCGCCGACCTCGAGGCGCCGGCCTGGCGCCGGCTCGCCGCGCTGGACGCTCTGGTCGCGCTCGGCGTGGACCCGTCGCGCTGGTGGTTCCAGCGCGGCTGGACCGACACGGGCCGTCCGCTCCACGAGCAGGTCCGCGTGTCGTACTCGCGCCTGTCGAACCTCGAGGCCTGCCCGCTGGCCCACGTCCTGGGCGACGAGCTCGGCCTGGGCAGGCCCGGCGGTTACCACGCCTGGGTCGGCAAGACCGTGCACCGGATCATCGAGGAGGTCGAGCGAGGGTTGATCTCGAAGGAACCGCGCGCGATGGTCGAGGTGCTCGATGAGCGCTGGCGCCCCCAGGAGTTCCCCTCGATGGCGGTCTCGGAGGCGTTCCGCGAGCTGGCGCGCGCACACATGCTGCGCAACTGGCACGAGCACTACGGGGACCGGCCCGCGCTCGCGATCGAGCAGTACTTCGAGTTCGAGTACGAGGGGGCGACGGTGCTCGGCTACATCGATCGGATCGGCCCTTCGATCCAGGGCGGCACGGTCATCACCGACTTCAAGACCGGCAAGAGCGATCGCGCGGAGAAGCCCGAGGACAACCTCCAGCTCGGGATCTACTACCTCGCCGTGCAGGAGGCCGAGACGCTCGTGGACTTCAAGCCGGTCCACATGGTGGAGCTCGCGTTCCTGCGCGGGAACTGGAAGTCGCCGAACATCGACTTCCGCAAGCACGTCGTCCACGAGCGTGACGAGGGCTGGGAGCAGGCGATGCGCCAGCGCCTCTCGAGCCTGATCGCCCTGAAGGCGCGGCTGAACGAGACCGAGGAGTACCGGCCGAGCCCCTACGCGAACTGCCGGTTCTGCGACTTCCAGACGCTCTGCCCGCTGTGGGCCGAGGGCCAGCCGATCTTCCCCGTCGAGGCCGTGCGCAGGGGGGCTCCGTCGTGACGCCGCAGATCCCGGCCGAGATCGTCACCGCGCTCGGCGCGCAGCCCACCGACGAGCAGTGGGAAGCGATCGCGATGCCGCTGGAGCCCTACGTGCTGGTGGCCGGAGCCGGCAGCGGCAAGACGAGCGTGATGGCCGCGCGCGTCGTGTACCTCGCGCTCGCAGCACTCGGACGCGTGGAGGCCGCGGGCGTGCTGCCCGGGAACCTCCTGTGCCTGACCTTCACGGTGAAGGCCACCGAGAAGCTGCGGATGATGATCCGCCGGGCGCTCGCGGGCGTGGACCTGCCGGAGGGCGAGGAGCCCGAGATCCTCAACTACCACGGGCTCGCGGCGCAGGTGATCGACCGCTACGGGATGCTCGTCGGGATCGAGCCCGGCGAGCGCGTGCTGACCCAGGCCCAACGGGTGACCCTCGCCGGTCGCGTCCTCGACGAGGTCCGGTTCGAGCACGTCGCCACCGAGTGGCAGCCCACCGTGGTCGACAAGATCCTCAACCTCGACGAGCAGGCCCAGAACCACCTCGTCGAGCCGCAGACGATCGTCGAGCACAACCTGGCGCGGCTCGGGGCGCTCGCGAGGCACCGGTCCGATCGCGCGTACAACGCGGCGCAGGAGCGGATCGAGCTGGCGGGCGCCGTGGCCGTCTACCGCCGGCTCAAGCGCGACCTCGGCGTGATCGACTTCGGCGATCAGATCGACCTGGCGATGCGGATCGCGACCCAGCACCCCGACGTCGGCCACGCCTACCGCGAGCGGTTCGGCGCCGTCCTGCTCGACGAGTACCAGGACACGAACGTCGCCCAGGCGCGGTTCCTCGAGGCGCTGTTCGGCGGCGGCCATCCCGTCACCGCCGTCGGGGACCCCGACCAGAACATCTACGCGTGGCGCGGCGCGTCGCTGTTCAACCTGCTCGAGTTCCCCACGCGGTTCCGCACCGCCGATCAGCGGCCGGCGGCGCGCAAGCCGTTGTTCACGAACTTCCGTTCGGGCGCGCGGATCCTGCACGCCGCCGACACGATCATCGGCCCACTCCCGGAGAACCAGCGGCCGGACCCCGACAAGCAGCTCGTGCCCTGGCCCGCGAACGGCGAGGGCGAGGTCACGCTCGCCACGCACCGCGACGAGCTCACCGAGGCCCGCTGGATCGCCGAGCACGTGGCGGCGCTGCACGAGGACGGCGCCCCCTGGTCGGAGGTCGCGGTGCTCTGTCGGAGCTCCCGGTTGTTCCAGCTGCTCCAGAAGGCGTTCGAGGAGCGAAGCGTGCCGGCCGAGATCGTCGGGCTCGCCGGGCTGCTGCGGCTGCCCGAGGTGGTCGAGGTCCTCGCGTACGCCCGCGCCGCGAACGACCCGATGGCCTCGGTCGCCCTCGCGAATATCCTCACGGGCCCGCGCTACCGCGTCGGCTTCAAGGACATCGCGCTCGTCGCCGGCTGGGCGAAGGCGAAGAACTACGCCTGGCGCGAGGAGGGCGGCGACGACGAGGAGACCCCGTTCCTGCTCGCCGAGGCGCTCGAGCACCTCGACGAGATCGAGGGCCTGTCCGACGAGGGCCGCGCGCGGCTGCTCGCGTTCGCGCAGGAGCTCGGGGAGCTCCGCCGGGCGGCGCGACTGCCCGTCGGCGACTTCCTCGGCGAGATCGTCCGGCGGACCGGGATCCTCGACGAGCTCGACGCCGACCTCGACGTCGCCACCGCCACCCAGCGGGCCCGCAACCTCGCGGCGTTCCTGGACCACGTGCACACGTTCGAGCCGATCGAGGGCGACCTCACGCTGCGCGCGTTCCTCGACTACGTCGACTCGGTCCTGGAGCTCGACAAGGAGGACTGGGAGAACGTCCAGCCCTCCGAAGAGGACTCCGTCAAGGTGATGACGATCCACCAGGCGAAGGGTCTGGAGTTCGACCACGTCTTCGTGCCGGGCGTCGCCAACGGCTTGCTCCCGTCCAAGCGGATCCAGCAGAACCCTGCTGAGCGCGGCTATTCGCTCGACTTCGAGCTGCGCGGCGACGCCTCGATCCTGCCGGCGTTCGACGGCGTCTTGTCGCACTTCAAGGCCGATCTGCAGCGCCAGGAGGTGTTCGAGGAGCGTCGCACCTTGTACGTGGCGTTGACGCGGGCGCGCCGCTCTCTCTGGGTGAGCGCGGCCACCTGGTACGGGGAGACCGACAAGCCGAAGGGCGCCAGCGAGTTCTTCGCCGAGCTGACGGACTGGGCCACGACCACCGCGGAGGCGAGCGTGTCGCTCGCGGTCGGCGACGAAGACGCCGCGCTCAACCCCATGCTCGGCTACCGCGAGGAGCTCGTCCGCGCCTGGCCCGGTCCGGCGCTCCGCGACGAGGCCGACGCGCTGTTCCCCGACGGCTGGCGCACGGCGGCGGTCGACGCGGTGGCCTCGGGCGCAGTGCAGGCGAGCCTGCTGGAGGCGCTCGACGACGAGGATCGTGCGGCGTTCGGAGCGGTGGCCGCGGAGCGACGCCGGCTCGCCGCGCACCTGCGCGAGCGCGAAGCCGGCGACGGTCCGACCGGTGGACCCCGTGCCCCGCAGACGCTCTCGGCGAGCGCGCTGATGGATCACGCGAAGTGCCCGAAGCGCTTCTACTGGACGAGCGTCCGCCCGCTGCCGCGGTTCAGCGGTCCGCAGGCCCGTCTGGGCACCGAGATCCACCGCTGGATCGAACGCCGCGCGAGCGGCCAGGGCCTCCTGCTCGAGCCCGACGACGAGATCGACCTGACGAACGAGGAGCTCTCGGGCGAGCCCGGGCGCGCCGAGCGCCTCCGGCAGTCGTTCCTCGACTCGCGGTTCGCCGACGTGGTGCCGCTGTTCGCGGAGCGCGCGTTCCTGCTTCGCGTGGGCGACTACGCCGTGAGCGGACGGATCGACGCGATCTACGGGGAGCCCGACGGCCCGTGGGAGGTCGTCGACTGGAAGACCGGCGCGGCCACGGCCGACCCGCTGCAGCTCGAGCTGTACGGCCTCGCGTGCGTGGAGATCTGGGGCAAGCGGCCCGAAGACCTGACGCTCACCTACGCCTACCTGCTCCGCGACGAGATCGCGTCGCAGCCGATGGGCGACCCGGATGAGATGCGGGCCCGCGCGGAGGCGTCGATCGATGCGATCGCTGCCGGCGTGTTCGAGCCCACGCCGGGCGCCTGGTGCGGCTACTGCGACTTCCGTGGGTTCTGCGACGCGGGTCAGGCCTGGCTCGCGTCGAACGGGTGAGGCTCAGCCGCGAGCGCGATCGTCCAGCCGTTCGACCTGCTCGTCGAACGGACGGTACCCGGCGGCGGGGTCGAAGCCGCCTGCGACTCCGGCCGCGACGATCCGGGCGACCAGGCCCGACTCCGCAGCGGCGCGGACGGCCGTGACGGCCAGGAACCACTCGAGGTCGGAGGGCTGCAGGACGACGGGCCCGTGGGTGCCGAGGCGCCGCAGCGACGAGTCGTCGGTGGTCACCGGGGTGCGGCGATACGCATTGGCGAGGGCGCCGCGGATCGTGTCGTCCTCGCTCGAGATCGAGATCGCCCCGTCATCGAACTCGACGGTGGCGACGGTGGTCTGCTCCTCGTCGTCGGAACGATGGAAGGCGACCCGCATAGCGCCTTCAGGGTACCCGCGGGCACGCCGCCCGCCCGCCGCTTTGGCTCACTGGGTGTTGCTGTCGCTCAGGCGCCGGAACATCTTCGCGAGCTCCGACATCATGTGCAGCGCGAGCTCGGGGTCGTCCCTCAGCGCCTGCCGTAACTCCGCGCGGTGCAAGATCGCCAGGGTCATCGGCGACTCGCTGATCACGCTGGCGGTTCGTTCCCCGGGATCGAGGACGGCGATCTCGCCGAAGTGGTCGCCCGGCAACAGCCGCGCCACGAACTTCTTGCCGACGAGCACCTTGGCCTGACCGCTCAGGACGACGTAGAACGAGTCGCCCATCTCGCCTTGCTTCACGATCGAGGCGTTCGGCATGTACTCGCCGATCTCGCAGAGGTTCGCGACGTGCTTCAGGTGCCGCTTCGACAGGCCATGGAACATCGGGACGAGCGCCAGGACGTCATCGAGCTTCGTCGTCTTCGCCACGGGTCGTTCCTCCTCGTGCGATGCGCGCCAAAGCCTATCCCGTGTGGCGCACGCGAGCACACGGGAGTCGGGAGGCCAGATGTCGGTGGCCGGGCGTAACGTGCGCGCGACAAGGAGTGGTGCCGATGATCGAGCGCCCACGCGGCGTCGTCGAACCGCTCCCCCTCGTGGTCGTGCGGCCGGGCCAGGCCCCCGTCCGCCAAGCAGAGCCGACCGCTGCGCTTTGGCGCGTGGACGCCGGGCTGCTCCGTGCAACGCTCGATCCGCGGCGACGGCCGCGACCTCACGCTCGATCTCCTCGGGCCCGGCGAGCTCGTCGGCGAGCCCGACGGCGCCACGAGCGCATGGACCGTCGTCGCGCTGCGACCGTCGCGTCTGGTGCCGGTCGACCCCGACGCCGCTGCCGGTCTCCTCGCCGAGCGGGCGCGACGGCTCAGCACGATCGCGCACGAGCTGGCGTGGGACGACGTCCCCGCCCGGATCGAACGCCGCCTGCATGACCTAGCCGGGCGCTTCGGACGCCCGGTGCCCGGCGGCACCCTGGTGCCGGTCACGCTCTCCCAGGAGGCGCTGGCATCGCTCGCCGGGACCACCCGCGAGACGGCGAACCGAGCGATCCGGGGATTGATCCGGCAGGGCGCGCTGGCCACGGAGCGCCGCGGTCGCTACGTGGTGCGCACGATCAGGGCGGTGCCGGGGTGAGGCGCGGCGGCTCAGCCCTCGGGCGCGGAGGTCTCCTGCAGCAGGATCAGGCTGCACGACGAGCAGTACCGGGCGCGGCCGCGGACCGGGCGGCCGCAGCGCGCGCACGTCTTCGGCTCCGCGAGCGCCCAGGCCCTCGCCGCACCGCGACCTTTCCCTTCGGCTCGGCCCTCGCTCTCGAGCTTCTTCAGGTGCGCCGTCACCGATCGAGCGGCCAGCGGCCGCACGTCCTCGGGGTACTCGGCGTAGATCGTGGCCACCAGCGCGTCCACCGTCTTGGGCCCGTCCGCCAGCTGCGCGAGCACCTGTCGCTCGCGCTCCTGCCGGTGCTCGGCGTAGCCCTGCAGGACGGCGACGCCGTCCAGCAGCACCGGCCCGTGTCCCGGGTAGATCGTGGCGGGAGCCAGGTCGCGCAGCCGCTCCAGCGAGGCGAGGTACTTCACGAGGTCGCCGTCGGGCGGGTCGATGAAGCTCGTGCCCCTCCCCAAGACGGTGTCCCCCGTGAACAGCGCCCGCTCCTCGGACACGAAGAAGCAGAGGTGGTCGGCGCTGTGGCCCGGCGTGTGCACCGCTCGGAGCTCCACGCCGCCGCCGCGGACGGCTTCGCCGTCGCGGAGGTGGTCGCTGCCCTGCAGCCGCCAGGACCGAAGCGGCGCGCCGACCCGCTCCGCGAACCGTCGCGCGCCCGCCGCATGGTCCTCGTGGTCGTGCGTGACCACGACCGCCGCCACGCGCCCCGCGGTCCGTGCCACCTCGGTGAGGTGCCCCTCATCGTCGGGACCGGGGTCGATCACGACGCTCGGCGCCTCGCCGACGACCCACGTGTTCGTGCCTTCGAGCGTGTACACGCCGGGGTTGGGCGCCAGCACGCGCACGATCGGGATCACGCCACCGGCTCCTGCTCCATCACGTGTGCCGGCAGCGTCCGCTCTTCCTCCGGCGTGGGGTCCCGCGTCTCGAACCGGAGCCTCAGCAGGTCCTCGACGCTCCGACACGTCGCGAGCTGCACCATCGTGTGATAGGTGGGCCAGTACAGGCGGTGCGCGCCGCCTCGCCACTCCTCGAGGAGCTGCGCCGGGCCTACCCACCATGCCGCGCTCGCCTCGTACCCATCAGGGACCGGGTCCAGCGATGCTCGCGCCGCCACCGCGAAGTAGCGCGCGTCGAACCGGACCGGCACCTCGGGCGGGGCGATCCAGTGCGCGATCTCGATCAGCTGTGCCGCGTCGGGCGGCGCGGCGTCGATCGCCCCTGAGCCGAGGGCGGCGGCCGACACGATCCCGTCGCGGACGATCGCGAGCCCGACCTCCTCAAGCACCTCCCGAACGGCGGCGGCCCGCGGCGCCTCGCCGGGAGTCCCGAACCACCGCAGGGCCTGCGCCTCGTCCCCGGCGTCCACCGCGCCCCCGGGGAAGGCGACGTAGCCGGGCAGGAAGCGGCTCCCGTCGCTCCGGCGCAACACGAGCACCTCGAGCCCCCCGTCACCGTCCCGGGCGCAGATCGCCGAGGCGGCCTTGCGGATCGGCCGTTCGTCACGCTCCTGCATCGCCGCTCATCCTCCCAGACCCGCATACTCGGCTCGATGTCGGAGCAGGTCCGAGCCGCCGTCCGCGAGGCGATCCGCGCTCGCGGCCCGATCACGTTCGCCGAGTACATGGAGCTCGCCCTCTACGGGCCCGGCGGGTTCTACGAGCAGCCGCCCGTCGGCACTGCGGGGGACTTCGTCACGAGCCCTCACGTGCATCCGGCGTTCGGGCGCTTCCTCGCCGAGGCGATACGCGGTCTGCAGGCGGCCCTCGGCGCACCGTCGCCGCTCCGACTCGTGGAGGCCGGCGCGGGCGACGGCACGCTCGCCCGTCAGCTGCTCGACGCGCTGAGCGACCTCGCGCTCGACTACACCGCCGTCGAGATCAGCGAAGGGGCCCGCAACGCGCTCGCGGGCGTTCCCGGTGTCCGGGTCGCCGACACGCTGTGCGACGCCGACCTCGTCCTCGCCCACGAGCTCCTGGACAACCTCCCCTTCCGCGTCCTTCACGGCGCACGCGAGGTGCGGGTCGGGCTCGCAGGCGACCGTCTCGTGGAGACGCTCGCGGAGCCGGACGAGGAGCTCGTCCCGTTCGTCCGCGAGGAACCCGGGACGTCGTCGTGGCGACCGGCGCGTTCGCGTTCGTGGACCGCGTGGCCGAGGCCCTCGGCGACCGTGGATACGCGGTGCTGATCGACTACGGCGACGTCGGCTCGGCCGGGGGCGAGCGCCACGGGTACGCCGACCACCGGGTGGTGCGAGGACCTCCTCGCGGACCCCGGCGGCGCCGACATCACTTCCGGCGTCGACTTCGGGGTCGTCGCCGACCACGCGCGGGCACGCGGGCTCGTGGCGTTCCCCACCGTCAGTCAGCACGACGCGCTGATGGCGCTCGGGTTCGACGGCTGGTTCCAGGAGCGGCTCGCGACCCAGCACGCCCAGCTCGACGCGCGCGACGGGATGGGCGCCGTGCGGACCTGGGCCGACAAGAGCCGGGCGACGCTGCTCGCCGACCCTGGCGGTCTCGGCCGCTTCCGCTGGCTCGTGCTCGCCACCCCGGCCTGCCTGCCCCGCAGTGGCTCACGGGACCAACGGCCGATTGACTGGGGCCGAATCCCTCGGGTACGGTGAGACGACCGACCAGGAGGGATCTCGATGCACCGTCGCACCGTGGTGGCCATCGACGTCGTCGTCGCGCTCGCGCTCACGTTCGCGGTGCTCGCCGCCCACGACCCCGACACCCGCCCGCCCGCAGGCGCGCGCCGGCACCGGCGGCGAGCCCGCCGCGGAGCAGGAGGGCGCCGGGCGCGGAGGCTCGACCGAACAGGCCGAGCAGGACGCGACCACCCAGGAACGCCTCGACGCGCTCGCGGCGGCGCGAAAGGCCGGCACCTTCGGCGCCGACACGACGGTCGCCGGCACGCCCGCCCCCGGCTGGGCCGGCGAGCAGGTCTTCAACGCGAGCACCGACGACTGGGAGCCGGCGATCGCCGCGGACCCGCACTCCCCCTGGGTCTACGCGCTGGTCACGCGGTACGGGACCGGCAAGGCGTGCCAGGGCAACTGCCCGACCCCGTACATGGTGCTCGAGCGCTCCCGCGACGGCGGCGCCACCTGGTCGAAGGGGACGCCGCTCTGCGCGTGCAAGGGCTCGGGCCAGTTCGACCCGATGATCGAGGTCGTGCCCGACACCGGCGACGTCTACGCGGCGTACATGAACGGCTACAACGTGGTCTTCCTGCGTTCGAGCGACCACGGGCGGACGTGGACCGGCCCGATCGCGACCTGGGGGAAGGTCTCTGGGGCGACAAGCCCGCGATGGCGATGAGCGACAGCGGCCGAGACGTCTACATCTCGTTCAACGGCCCGCAGGGCGGCGACGCTTGGGTCGCGCAGTCGCACGACCACGGCGACACCTGGACGCAGACGAAGGTCGCGAAGAGCAAGGCCGACTACTACTTCGCCTACGACGCCGACGTGCTGCACGACGGGACGGTCGTGTTCGCCGAGAGCGGCGTGGTCTACGGCGGCGGAGGGGACAGCGTCGTCGGGCCGACCACGATCCACGCGTTCGTCTCGACCGATCGCGGGACCACCTGGCACGACGTCGTGCTCGACAGCGTGCCGGCCGGCGAGGCGTGCGCGGACTGCCGCGCCGACTTACTACGTCGGCCAGATGACGGTCACCGCCGACGACCGCGGGCACCTCGTCGTTCGTCTACAACGCCCCGACCGACCGACCACGGCCCGCAGCAGATGTGGGTCCGGCGCTCGAACGACGACGGCCTCACGTGGGGCTCCCGGACCTCGGTCTCCGTTCCCGGCGAGAACACCGACTCCCCCGCCGCCGAGGCGACCGGCAACGGCGACGTTCGCCTCGTCTACATGCAGACCGCCAACGGCGACAACCCGGACCAGTGGAACGTCTGGTACCGGCGCTCGACCGACGCCGGCCGGACGTGGTCCGCGCCCGTCAAGATCTCCGACATGGCGACCGGCGCCACCTACAAGACGGCGGAAGGGTTCGGCGAGCCCTACGGGGACTACGAGGAGATCGGCATCACGAACGAAGGCAAGACGATCGCGATCTGGGGCGAGGGTCCGAACTACGTGGGTCCCGGCGGCTGCTGGTTCAACCGCCAGCTCTAGCGGCGCGCGCTACTTGTCGACGTCGCCGACGACGAAGAAGACCGAGCCGAGGATCGAGATCAGGTCGGGCACGAGCGCGCCCTGCAGGATCGCCGGGATCACGCTGACGTTGGAGAACGACGCCGTGCGCATCTTCAGCCGGTACGGGGTCTTCTTGCCGTCGCCGACCACGTAGTAGCCCATGACGCCGAGCGGGTTCTCCGTGCGCACGTAGATCTCGCCCTCGGGGATCGTGAGCTTCTTCGGCAGACCGCTCGCCCGGTACGGACCGGGCGGCAGCTTGTCGAGGCACTGCTCGATGATGGTGCAGGACTGCTTCACGCGCTCGACGAGCACCCACAGGCGGTCGTAGCAGTCGCCGCTTCGTGCCGACCGGCACGTCGAACTCGACCTCGCCGTACTTCTCGTACGGCTCGTCCTTGCGCGGGTCCATCGCGACACCCGAGGCATGGAGCGATCGGACCGATGCATCCGTACTGCAGCGCGATCTGACGCGGGCACGGGCCCGACGTCGCGGCAACGGGCGAAGATGATCTCGTTGCCCATGATCAGGCCCTCGTACTCCTTCACCACGCGACGCACGGCGGCGAGCACCTCGTGCGACCGCTTCACGAACCCGCTGCGGGAGGTCGTCCTTCAGCCCGCCGACGCGGCAGTACGAGTGGTGCATCCGCGCGCCGGTCGCCGACTCGATCAGGTCCTGGACCATCTCACGCTCGCGGAACGCGTAGAAGATCGGCGTCATCGCGCCGAGCTCGAGCGGGTAGGAACCCATGAACACGAGGTGGTTCATGATCCGGTTCCACTCGGCGAACATCGTGCGGATCCACTGCGCGCGGTCCGGCACCTCGATCCCGGCGAGCCGCTCCACCGCGATCGTCCAGCCGAGCTCGTTGTTGAACGCGGAGAGCCAGTCGTGGCGGTTCATCAGCACGAGCGTCTGCCGCGCGTCGCGGAACTCCGCGAGCTTCTCGGCGCCGCGGTGCATGTAGCCGATCACCGGCTCGGCGCGCGTGATCACCTCGCCGTCGAGCTCGAGCACGATCCGGAGCACGCCGTGCGTGGACGGGTGCTGCGGCCCGATGTTGAGGATCATCTCCTCGGTCTGGAAATCGCCCGCGGGGATGATGTCGACGCCGCCGCCGCGCACGAGGCTGGTGACCTCGTGGCTCTGGAACGCAGGGCGAACCGGCGGTGTCGACCATCGCGGGTCGCATCTTACCGGAGGCGCTCCGAACGGGGTCCGGCACGTGGAGCGCTCGGCGCCCCGCGGTAGGCTCCGACCCATGGCGGGCGACGTGCGCAGGCAGGTCCCTTCGGTGGACGCGCTGCTGCGGTCCGGGCCCGGCGTGCGCGCCTCCGCGGTGGTCGGCCGTGCCGTGTTGAAGCGCACGCTCGCGAGCACGCTCGAGGAGATCCGGGCCGAAGCGGCCGCGGGCGTCGAGCCGCCGATGGCCGACGAGCTCCTCGCGCGTGCCGTCGGACGCGCGCGATCCGCCACGTTCGGCCTGTCGCCGGTGATCAACGCGACCGGGGTGGTGCTGCACACGAACCTCGGCCGCGCGCCGCTCCCCGCTGCCGCGATGCGCGCGGTCGCGCGTGCGGCGGGAGGCTACGCCGATCTCGAGGTGGACCGGCGACACGGGCGCCCGCGGCCGCAGGACCTCCCGTGCCGAGCTGTTGCTCGCCTCGCTGACCGGCTCCGAGGACGCGCTCGTCGTGAACAACTGCGCGGCCGCGCTGCTCCTCACGCTCGCGGCGCTCGCGAAAGGCAAGCCCGTCCCGGTCTCGCGCGGCGAGCTGATCGAGATCGGCGGCGAGTTCCGGATCCCCGACATCATGGCGGCCTCCGGCGCGAAGCTGGTCGAGGTCGGCACCACGAACCGCACGCGCATCGCCGACTACCGCGGCGCGCTCGAGGACAAGACGGCGGCGCTGCTCAAGGTCCACCCGTCGAACTACCAGGTCGTGGGGTTCACGGCCGACGTGCCCGCGAAAGACCTCGCCGTCCTCGCGCGCAAGCAGCAGATCCCGTTCGTCTACGACATCGGATCGGGGCTGCTCGATCGCGAACGGGGCTTCCCCGACCACGAGCCGACGGCGCACGGCGCCCTCGAGGACGGCGCCGACCTGGTCCTGTTCAGCGGCGACAAGCTCCTGGGCGGCCCCCAGGCCGGCTGCGTCGTCGGGCCGCGCCGACCTGATCGCGACGCTCCGAAAGCACCCGGTCGCCCGCGCGGTCCGCGTCGACAAGCTGCAGCTGGCCGCGCTCGAGGCGACGCTCGCGCTGTACGCGACCGCCCGGCACGGAGAGATCCCCGTGCACCGGATGATCCACGCCACGCCCGACGTGCTCGCCAAGCGCGCCCACGTGTTGGCCGAGGCGCTCGAAGGCGACCTCGAAGGCGCGCACGTCGTGCACTGCGAGTCGACGATCGGCGGCGGATCGATGCCGGGCTCGTCCCTCCCGTCGTGGGGGGTGCGGATCGATGGCCGCGGACCCCCACGCGCTGGCCGGGAGACTGCGCACCGGGCAGCCTGCGGTCTTCTGCCGCGTCGGCGAGGACCACGTCCTGCTCGACGTCCGCACGGTCACCGACGCGCAGGTGCCGCATCTGGCACGAGCCGTCCAGTACGCCCTGGAGGGCGGCGACTTCGACGACGAGGACTGACGTGCGCCCGCGCGTGCGCGTCGATCGCGACGGCCGGGCATGTCGACCACGGCAAGTCCTCGCTGATCGTCCGGCTCACCGGGATCGACCCCGACCGCTGGGCCGAAGAGAAGCGCCGCGGGCTCACGATCGACCTCGGCTATGCCTGGTGCACGCTCCCCGGGGGCCGTGAGGTCGGGTTCGTCGACGTCCCCGGGCACGAGCGGTTCATCCGCAACATGCTCGCCGGGGTAGGCCCGGTCCGGCTCGTCCTGTTCGTCGTCGCGGCCGACGAGGGATGGAAGCCGCAGTCGGAGGAGCACCTGCAGATCCTCGACGTGCTCGGCGTCGCCGGCGGGGTCGTCGCGCTCACCAAGCGGGATCTCGTCGACGACGAGACGCTCGAGATCGCCGAGCAGGAGGTGCGCGAACGGCTGGCCGGCACCGGGATCGCCGAGGCGCCGATCGTGCCGGTGTCGGCACACACCGGCGAGGGGATCGACGCGCTCGGCGCGGCGTTGGAGGCGATGCTCGCGGCGGCGCCTCCCCCCGAACGCGCGCGCACGCGTCTGTTCGTCGACCGGGTCTTCACGATCCGCGGGGCCGGCACGGTCGTCACCGGCACGCTCACCGGGGACTGCCTCGCGATCGGCGACGAGGTCGCGTTGGAGCCCACCGAGGAGCGCGGACGGATCCGGTCCCTCCAGACGCACAAGCGGCAGGAGGAGCGCGCGTGCCCGGTCACGCGGGTCGCGGCCAACCTCGTCGGCGCGGACCGCTCCGCGCTCGAGCGCGGCGACGTCCTCGCCGTCCCCGGGGCCTGGCGTCCGACCAGGGTGTTCGACGCGACGCTCCGGGACGTGCGAGGGCTCGCCAAGCCGATCGGCGAGCGCGGCGCCTTCAAGGTCTACGCGGGGGCCGCGGAGGCCGACGCGAGCGTTCGGCTCGCGGACACGCCCGGCGGCATGCGGGTCGCGCGCCTGCGGCTCTCGCGCCCGCTCGTGCTCGACGTGGGCGACCGGTTCGTCGTCCGCGACGCGGGGCGGCGCGCGACGGTCGGCGGCGGGGTCGTCCTGGACACCGCGCCGCCCCACGCGTTCGTCCGCGAAGAGCACCTGGCGATGCTCGACCGACGTGCCTCGGCAGCACGCGACGAGCTCCCGAGGCTGCTGATCGACGAGCGCAGGGCGGTCCCGGCCGCCGAGGTGAGCCTGCTCACCGGCGCCACGGCCCCGGTCGAGCGTACGCTCGGAGCCTGGTGTGTGGCGCAGGACGTCCGGGCCTCGGCGGTCGACGCGATCCGCGAGGTCCTCTCTGCCCACCACGCCGCCGAACCGCTCGCCGAAGGCCTCGACCTGGCCGCGGTGCGCGAGGCCGTCGTCCGCGCGGTCCGGGCGTCCGGCGGCCCCCCCGATCCCGGTCTCGTGGACGCATTGCTCGACGCCGCGGCCGCCGAGGGGACGATCGTCCGCACGGCGACCACCGTGCGCCTCGCCGAGCATCGCGTCCGCCTGGAGGAGCGCTCCGACGACGTCGCCCGGCTGCTCGCGGCATTGAGCGGCGAACGGCTGGCGCAGCCCCCGACCGTCAAGGAGCTGCTCGCCGACGGCTTCCCCGCCGACGTCCTCGAGGCCGCCGGGCGAGCCGGTCACGTCGTCCGGATCGCCCCGGAGCTGGTCGTCGCGCCCGAGCTCGTCGACCGCGCGCTCGCGGTGGTGCGGACGCACGCGGGGACGGGGCTGACGGTGAGCGGGCTCCGCGAGGCGCTCGGGACCAGCCGCAAGTACGCGGTGCCGCTCGCCGAGTGGATGGACCGCGAGGGCCTGACCCGGCGCGAGGGCGACCTCCGCTTCCCCCGCTGAGACGACTGCGCCGCGCCGCCCGGCGCTCAGGCGGGCTCGACCGACGCGGTCACCGCGACCTCGACCGAGGAGCCGAGGGGCAAGGACGCCATCCCCACCGCCGCTCGCGCGTGCGACCCCGCTTCGCCGAGGACGTCTACCAGCAACTGGCTGGCGCCGTTGGCGACCTTCGGGTGGTCCGTGAACCCGGGCGTCGCGGCGACGAACACCGTCACCTGGACGACCCGCCGCAGCCGCGCGAAGGATCCGCCGAGCCCGCCCCGCAGGGCCGCCAGGGCCTGCAGCGCCGCCTGTCGCGCCGCCTCCGCACCGTCTTCCACGGCGACCTCCCCGCCGAGCAGGCCGGGGTGCAACACCGAGCCGTCACGCATCGGGACCTGCCCCGACACGAACGCGAGCCCGCCCTCCACGAGGCAGGGGACGTAGGCGGCGAGGGCGCTCGGTGGCTGCGGCAACGAGAGCCCGAGTAACGAGAGGCGGTCGAGGACGTCCTGGTCGTTCATGGGCGGCATCGTCGCACGTCCGCGACGCGCCCGGCTCAGACGGCCTGCGCCTCGCGCTGGCGGAGCAATGCCCGCCGCTCCATCTCGTTCATCCCGCCCCACACGCCGTGGGGGTCTCGGTTCATCAGGGCGAACTCGAGGCATGCCTCGCGGACCGGGCAGCGGAAGCACAGCGCCTTGGCGACGGCTTCGCGCGCCATCTTCTCCGCCCGCTTCTCGAAGTAGGAGGGGGCGAAGAAGTAGGAGGCGTCGTGGCCCCTGCAGGCCGCGTGTTCCCACCAGTCCTGGCGCGTGACGTCCATCGGTCTCGTGTAGTTGTTCGAGCGAAGGCATCGACCCGGTTTGCCCCGGGCGCGCCGTGCACGCGAACGTCACATCGGAGCCGGCGGCGGTTCCTCCTCGATGCCCAGGGGCTCGTCCTCGACCCCCTCGGCCTCCGCGGGCTCGGCCACGACCTTCAGGATCAGGCCGTCGACGCCGCGGACCCGGACGCGGCTCCCCGGTGCGATCGGCTCGCCCAGGCTCCGGCCGCGCCACAAGGCCCCCTTCACGTACACCGGACCGTCGGGGGCGAGCCGCCCACGGGCCTCGCCGGTCAGCCCGATCAAGCCGCGCTGTGTCGACAGGATCCGGTCTCGGGACTGGATCGCGACCGTCAGCCCGAACCCGTAGTACAGGAAGCTCGCGACGACCGCCCCGCCGATCAGCCAAGGCGAGATGCGGATCGGCTCGGCGACGCCTCGGTACAGCAGCAGCGACCCCGCGAGGAACACCAGCAAGCCGAGACCCGTGAGCGGCCCCAGGCGCCGGAGCCGGACGTCGAGCCCGAGGAGCCCGATCCCCAGCAAGAACAGCGCCGCCCCCAGCCACGACGTCGGCGGCACGATCCAGATGCCGTAGCCGGCGAGCACCAGCAGGAAGACCCCGGCGAACCCCGCGAAGCCGAACCCGGGCTGGGTCATCTCGAACGCGAGGCACGCGATCCCGAGGATCAGCAGGACGTAGACCATCGTGGGGGACGCGACCCCGTGCTGCACCCGCTTGACCGGTCCCGGCTCGATGAACCGGATCTGCACGCCGCCGGTCTGCTGGATCTGCTGCTCGGTCGTGGCGATCTTCGTGTGCAACGTGACCGGGCCGCCGGGGGTCTGCACCTGGGTCTGGTCGACCTTGTCGAGGAACCCCAGCACCGACGGGTCGGCGACCGTCGCGTAGCCCCCGTCGAGCGCCTGCTGCGCCGTGAGCGCGTGCTCTTCGTTCGAGCGGTCGATCGTGCGGCCACGGGCGGCGAGCCACCGGTCGATCGTCGCGTTCAGGTCGGGCGGCGCCGCCGTGGGGTCCCGCAGGTCGAGCGGCGTGAGCGGCCCCGTCTGCGAGCCGGGCGCGACACCCGCCAGCGAGGCCGCGTACATCAGCAAGAGCCCGGCGCCGCTCGCCCGTGCCGGGACGGGGCCGGTCCACGTGAGGACCGGGACCGGCAGCGATGCGACCTTGTCGGCCAAAGCGACCCCGTCCTCGCCGATCGTGCCCGAGGTGTTCAACTCGAGCACGACCACGGCGCGCTCGGCCACCGCCCGGTCGAGCGCGTCGTTCAGGTACCCGTACAGCGTCCGGTCGATCGCCCCCTGGACCTTGATCACGTCGATCGGCTGGGCCGCCGGTTGCGTCTGCGCGGTGGCAACCGTCGACCAGAGGACCGGCGCGACGAGCAGGACGAACACCACGGGCAGGGTGCGACGCACGGGTCCATCGTATAGATGGCACCGGCGGGGTAAGGTCGTGGGGTGCAGCGCCGCGCGGATCCTTCCCGCCGGGCGGAACGGCTTCTTCCCGTGACCGACCGGTGGTCCTACAAGCCGGTCGCGATCATGCTCCTGATCGCGGTGGTCCTGGCCACGGGCGCGCTCGTGGCCGTGGTGATCGCCCCGCCGTTCCTCGGTGCGGGCGTCGGGATCAACGTGCTCGGCAAGCGCCTGGACGCGATGGGCGCCGACTTCACCCACATCCCGAGGCCGCCGCAGCGCTCCACGATCTACGCGAACGACGGCAAGACGGTGCTCGCGAACATCTACCTCGACAACCGGGAGATCGTGCCGCTCAGCAAGATCTCGACGGTGACGCAGCAAGCCGCGATCGCGATCGAGGACGCCGGCTTCTACCACCACGGCGCCCTCGACATCCCAGGGCTGTTCCGCGCGGCGATCGCGAACCTCAAGGCGGGCACGGTCGTCGAGGGCGGATCCACGATCACCCAACAGCTCGTGAAGATGACCTTGGAGTCCGACTCGACGGACAAGAGCTTCGCGCGGAAGTTCCAGGAGGCGGCGCTCGCGCTGAAGGTGGAGCAGCGCTACACGAAGGACAAGATCCTCGAGATGTACCTGAACGAAGCGTTCATGGGGAACAACGTCTACGGGGTCGGGACCGCCGCCGAGTTCTACTTCCACAAGCCCGCGTCGGAGCTCACGCTCACCGAGGGCGCCCTGCTCGCCGGACTCCTCCGCTCGCCCAGCCACGACGAGCCGCTCGGCCACCCGACGCATGCGCTGCTGCGTCGCAACGACGTCCTGAACGCGATGATGCGGGTCGGCTGGCTCACGCCCAAGAAGAACGCGTGGGCGAAGGAGCAACCGCTGGGGCTCGCGAAGAACGTCGGCAAGTTCACGCTGCCCACGCCGCCGTTCATCGTGAACTACGTCGAGCAGCAGATCGTCGACGACCCGCACGGGTGGTACCAGGCGCTGGGCGCGACCCCCGAGGCCCGCACGAAGATGCTCCAGGAGGGCGGGCTCAAGATCACGACCACCTTCGACGCCAAGAGCTATCAGGAAGCCCTCGCCGCGGCGCGCGCGCCGTGGGCACAGCGGCCGCTGTATCCCAACCACTCTCCGCCCGCCGACGTCGGGATCGTGTCGATCGACGTCCCCACCGGCGCGATCCACACGATGCTGTCGGGCAAGCACTACCAGCAGGACCAGATCAACACGGTCACGACGTTGCACGAGCCCGGCTCGTCGTTCAAGCCCTACCTGCTGGCGTCCGCTTTCGAGGAGGGGATCCCGCCGACCAAGACCTACTCGGGGGCGCAGGGCGCGATCACCGACCCGCGGTGCGAGACGAACGGCCAACCGTGGGTCGTGACGAACGCCGAGGGGACGAGCCTCGGGATGCTCGACCTCTACAAGGCGACCGCCGAGTCCGTGAACGCCGTGTTCGCCCGTCTGGTCCTCGACGTCGGCCCGGACAAGCTCGTCCAGGTCGCGCACAGGATGGGCATCACGAGCTACCTGCCGCCCGTGTGCTCGCTCGCGGTGGGCGCGTACGGCATCTCGCCGCTCGACCAGGCCTCCGGCTACCAGACGCTCGCGAACCAGGGCGTCCACTGCGTGCCCTACGCGGTCCAGAAGATCACGCAGGGAGACCAGGTCCTGTTCGAGGCACGCCCCGACTGCTACCGGGCGATCCCGATCCAGGTCGCGAACCTCGTGACCGACCTGCTGAAGGGACCGGTGACCTACGGGACGGCCTCGAGCGCCTTCTCCGGGTGGGGGCCGTGGCCGATCGTCGGCAAGACGGGCACCGCGACCGACAACAAGGCGGTCTGGTTCGCGGGGTACACCCGACAGCTCTCCACGGCGGTGTGGGTCGGCTCGCTCGGCCAGCCCTACCCGCTCGCGGAGTACTGGGGGTACGACGTCTTCGGAGGCTCGATCGCTGCGCCGATCTGGCGCGCGTACATGAGCAAGGCGATGCAGGGCATGCCCTCGCTCCCGTTCCCGACGCCGAAGTTGGTGCAGGTGCCCAACGTGGTCGGCAAGACCCAGAGCGTCGGCCAGCAGATCCTCCGCCAGCTCGGGTTCCACGTGACCAGCCACACGGTCGCGTCGTACCTGCCGGCCGGCACGATCGCCGAGCAATCGCCCGCGGGAGGCTCGCAGACGATCGCGGGGGCCCAGGTGACCCTCGGGATCAGCAACGGTGTCGCGCCGGTCCACAAGCTCCCCGACGTGGTCGGGATGACCCTGGCCCAGGCGAAGAAGGCCCTGACGTCCGCGAACTACTTCGTGAGCGTCGTGGACAAGGCGGTGTCGAACGAGAAACAGGACGGCGTGGTCCTCGCGCAGGATCCGGCCGCCGGCAGCTCGGTGGCCGAGGGGACGACCGTGACGCTCACGGTGGGGACGTTCTCGCCGGGAGGCGGAGGGGGGTCGCCGACGCCGACCCCGTCTCCTTCGCCGTCATCGTCGCCCTCGCCCGGGCACTGAGGGGCCGGACCCAACCTTCATCCGCCCAGCCGCGCACGCACCTTCTGCTGCACGACGGACCCGTCCACCTGGCCTTTGGCCTTGCCCATCACGATCCCCATGACCTTGCCGAAGTCCTGGGGTCCGGACGCCCCCGTCGTTCCGATCGCGTCATCGACGAGGGCATCGACCGCGGCGTCGTCCAGCTGCGCGGGCGCGTAGGCGAGGAGGATCTCACGCTCCGCCCGCTCCTTGTCCGCGAGCTCCATCCGGCCGGCGCGCTCGAAGATCTCGAGCGACTCGGTGCGCTTCTTGACCTCTTTGGCGGCCACCTCACGGACCTCGTCGTCGCTGAGGTCGTGCAGGACCTCCTTCTCGCGATTCGTGACGGCGGCGGCCAGCATCCGGAGCGCGCCCAGGCGTGCACGGTCGCCGGCCTTCATCGAGGCGGTCATCTCTTCGTGGAGCCGGTCCTTGAGCGAGGTCATCCGTAGACTCCTCCCGTGCTGCCCCTCACCCTCGCGATCCTCGGGATCGGCGTCGCGTGCGTGCTGTGGGGGATCCTCGTCGAACGCCGCTGGTACCGCCTCACCCGTGAGCGCGTCGCCATCCTACCGGCGGGACAGGGGCCCGAACGGCTGACCATCCTGCACCTGTCGGATCTGCATTTCGTGCGCGGCGACGCCGCCAAGGCTCGGTTCCTCGCATCGCTGCCGCGCGCCGACATCACCGTCGTCACCGGCGACTTCCTCGCCGAGCCCGACGCGGTCGAGACCGCCGTCGAGGCGGTCCGCGCGGTGCGCGGCCGGGTGGCCTCGTGGTTCGTCCTGGGCTCCAACGACTACTTCGCGCCCAAGCCCCTCAACTACGTCGCGTATTTCCTGCCTGGGCGCAAACGACGCCCCGGACGACGCGGACGCGTCGACGACCTGCAGCGGCTCCTCGCCGAGGACGGATGGGTCGATCTCACGAACACGAGGCGCGACGTGAACCTCGACGGTCTCGCGGTCGAGGTGCTGGGACTCGACGACGCGCACATCAACTGGCACGACCTGCGTGTCGCCCCCCGCACCGCCCCGGACCGCTTCGGATTCGCGGTGATGCACTCGCCCGACTCGGCGCCCGAGACGGCGGCGCTCGGCTACGAGCTGATGGTGGCGGGACACACCCACGGCGGCCAGGTGTGCCTGCCGGTCGTCGGCGCGCTCGTCACGAACTGCTCGATGCCGCGGCGGCTCGTGTCCGGTCTGATGCGGATGGGCCCGGCCGTGCTGCACGTCTCGCCGGGGCTCGGGACGAGCAAGTACGCGCCGTTCCGGTTCTGGTGCCGCCCCACCGCGACGGTCCTCGAGCTCTCCCGGCGCTCGGTCTGAGGGGCGTCGCGGCTCGTTACACTGAGGCTCTCGGGACGTGGCGCAGTTTGGTAGCGCGCAGCGTTCGGGACGCTGAGGTCGCGGGTTCAAATCCCGCCGTCCCGACCCGAGATCCGATCGAAGGGGCGGGCGCCGAGCCCGCCCCTTCGGCGTTCCCTGGGAGCGGCCCGGCAGGGCCGCCCGGTGAGGGTTCACTTGCAGCGCAACCTGCAACGGCTCCGAACACCCGTTCGGAGGGACGTTGACGAGGCCCCCCCAGGCCGCTAGCGTGGCCCGCTAAGAGGGCTCGGATCGGGCGACGAACCGAGCCTTCGGCATGCCGGATGACTGCGGAGGACGATGAGCGGGACGCGAGGCAAGGTCCTGCGGCTCCTGGTGGCCGTCGCGATCGGTGTCCCCTCGATCGTCGTTCCGTTCTCCTCCCCTTCCGTCGCCGCCCCCACGGCGGCCGACGTGGCTGCCGCCAAGGCCCGGCTCGACCAGCTGAACCACGAGTTCGAGGTCGTCGTCGAGCGCTACAACGAAGCCCAGGTCCGCCTGCAGGGCACCCAGGACCGGCTGGCCCAGGCGAAGCAGGCGATGGACGCCGCGCAGGCGAAGGCCCAGCGGGCGCGTCAGGAGCTCTCCACCCGCGCGGTCAGCGCCTACACGGGGATGGGGACCCAGCTCGACGCGATCCTCGGCGCCGGCAACCTGACCGAGTTCTCCGACCGGCTCGAGTTCATGGGCGCGCTCGCCCGATCAGACGCGGAGCTCGCCGCCGAAGCCGACGCCGCGAGCCAGGAAGCGCAGTGGGCCGCGCAGGGATACGCGAAGGTCCTCGACGAACAGCGGCAGGCGCTCGACCAGGTCCGTCAGGAGCGAGACCAGATCCAGGCGATGCTCAACGAGGCCCAGACGCTCTACCAGCAGTCGGCCCAGCGACGTCAGGACTACCTGCAGGCGCTCGCCGCCCAGCGCGCCCAGGCCGCCGCGCAAGCCGCCGCAGAAGCCGCCGGCACCTCGAGCGACCCGACGCCGATCCCCCCGCCCCCGCCCGGGGACGCCTCGAAGGCCTCGATCGCGATCGGCGCCGCGGGATCGGTGCTCGGGACCCAGTACGTGTTCGCCGCTGCGGACCCGAGCATCGGGTTCGACTGCTCGGGGCTCACGATGTGGGCCTACGCGCAGGCCGGGGTATCGCTGCCGCACTCGGCGGCCGCTCAGTACGACGTCCTACCCCACGTGCCGCTCAGCGACATCCAGCCCGGCGATCTCTTGTTCTTCTACTCGCCGATCAGCCACGTGGCGCTGTACATCGGCGGCGGCCAGATGATCCACGCGCGCCACCCCGGCCCCGGCGGCGAGGTGCAGATCACCGCGCTGTCGAGCTACGACCCGCCGGTCGGCGCGGCCCGCCCCACCTGACGCCGTCCTCCTAGACCGTCCCCAGATCCTGCAGCCTGACGTCGGCCTGCTGCACGAGCGCGTCGTTCCCGATCTCCTGCGCGGCGGCCCTCGCCTGCGCGAGCAGGTCCCGCGCCTGCGAGCGGCGCAGATCGGCGTTCGCGCCGGTCGCGTACTTCAGCTTCTCGTCGGCCTTCACGATCAGCTCGAAGATCTCGTTCGGTTCCATCGGCCCCTCCCTCCCCTCAGGACGCTCTCAGGCGCCGGCGTGCTCGAGCTCGCTGTCGAGGTACTGCCGGATCCGGATCGCGACGGCCGCCCCTTCGCCCACGGCGCTCGCCAGCTGCTTGGTCGACCCCGCACGCACGTCGCCTGCCGCGAACACACCCGGCATCGACGTCATGAACCCGTCGTCGGTGAGGACGAACCCGCGCTCGTCCAGGTCGAGCGTTCCCTTGACGAACCCGGTGTTCGGATCGAGCCCGATGAACACGAAGACCGCGGCGGGCCGACGGACCACGGTCGCGCCCGTCTCCCGGTCCTCGAGCACGACCTCCGCGAGCTTGCCGCTCCCGTCGTCCTTCGGACGGAACTCCTTCACCTGGTGGTGCAGGAGCACCTCCATCTTCGGGTGGTCCTGGACCTTCTCCTGCAGGACCTTGTTGCCGATCAGCCGGTCGCCCCGCTCGACGATCGTCACCTTGTCGACGAACTGCGTCAGGAACAGCCCTTCCTCGAGGCCGCTGTTCCCACCGCCCAGCACGATGAGCTCCCCCGCGCCCTTGTAGAAGGGGCCGTCGCACGTGGCGCAGAAGTGGACGCCGGCGCCGATCAGCTCGTCCTCGCCCGGGGCGTCGGTCCGACGGTACGACGAGCCGGTCGCTACGAGGACCGCGCGTGCGTGCAGGTGCTCGCCGGTCGAGGTGGTGACCTCGACCTCGCCGTCGTCCTCGCGGAGCTCCGTCACCGAGACCGCCTGGAGCAGCTCGACCTGGTAGCGCTCGGCCTGCCGGACGAACCGATCGGCGAGCTCCGCCCCGCCGATCCCGTCGGGGAACCCCGGGTAGTTGTCGAGCCGTTCGGTCACGCCGGCCTGGCCGCCGAGGCCCTTCGAGTCGACCACGAGGACCGAGAGGTTCTCCCTCGCGGCGTAGATCGAGGTGGTGAGGGCGGCCGGGCCGCCCCCGACCGTGAGCAGGTCGTACACGTGCTCCATCGCGGTCCGATCGATCCCGAGCTTGTCGGCGAGCTCCTCGTTCGTCGGCTCGGCCAGGTGCGACCCGTCGGGGAACACGATCGTCGGGATGATGTCCTTGCCGTCGTTTCGCGACTGAACCTCACGGAGCAGCTCGGGCTCGCGATCGATGTCGTGCCACACGAAGGCGATCCGCTGGTCCGCCAGGAATATCTTCGCGCGACGACAGTCCGGGCACCACGACGCCCCGTAGACCTCGATCTCCGCCTCCATCCGTGAACCTCCTCGTGTCCGGATCCGGATACCAGTGTGAGCCAGCGGATATCCGTTACGCGCAGTCTCCCCCGTTCGCGGCCGAACGTGCGAGGCTCACACGGATGAAGCCGCCGACCGTCGTCCTGTTCGACATCGACGGGACACTGCTGAGCACCGGCGGCGCGGGCGGGCGAGCCTGGGCGCGCGCGTTCCGCGAGCGGTTCGACGTGGACGCCGACATCGAGCGGTTCAGCGAGAGCGGGCAGACCGACCCCGACGTCGCGCGCGAGACCTTCACGGGGGTGCTCGGACGGCCCCCGACCGAGGCGGAGCTCGGTCAGCTGATCATGGCCTACGTGCGACATCTGCCCGCCGAGGTCGCCGACTCGCACGGCTACCGGGTGATGCCCGGCGCCGAGGCCCTGCTCGAACGGCTGGCGGAGCAGGGGGCCCTGTGCGCCCTGGTCACGGGCAACATCGAAGGAGCGGCGCGGATCAAGATGGAGCGCGCGCACCTGAACCGCTACTTCCCGATCGGCGGCTACGGGAGCGACGCGTCGGACCGCGCGGAGGTCACGCGCGCCGCGATCGCGCGGGCGGCGATGCTCCACGGCCACGATCTGCGCGCCTCGGAGGTCGCGGTGGTCGGCGACACGCCGCGCGACGTGGCGGCCGCGCGCGCCGTCGGCGCGATCGGCATCGCGGTGGCGACCGGCGCCTACTCGGTCGAACAGCTCCGCGAGACGGGCGCCGACCACGTGCTGGCGACCCTGGAGCAGGGGTTCCCCGGCATCGAGTTGTGACGCGAAGGTGAAGGTTCGGCGTCGAGGATGCCAAGCTCTCGCCCCGATCCGATCCGTGCGACGCGAGACCGCGTATCACCGGCACGATGGACACGCGAACCGAGACACCGACGATGGGACAGGTCCGTGGGCTGGTCCTGCACACGATCACGCGTCACCCCCAGGACGGGTTCACGCCGGCGGCGCTCGCCGGGCGGCTGGGTCTGTCGGCCGCCGAGGTTCGCGGGGCCCTGCTCGAGTTGGCCCGCCTCGAGCTGGTGCTGTGGTCCGAGGACGAGTTCGTGAGCGCCGCCTAGGTCCGCGTCGCGAGGGCTGCGAGCCTTTCCGCCTCAGCCACGATCGCGTCGCGGTCCGCGAGCCGGTCGAGCCACGCGGGCGGGATCGCGCCGGGCGCCGTCGCGGGCGCCGAGCAGCCCGCCGGCCACGGCCGCGTTCGTGTCGGTGTCCCCGCCGAGCGAGACGACGGAGCGGAGGCCCTCCTCGAACCCGGCCGCCTCCGCGGCCACCTGCAGCGCGATCGCGGCGGTGAACAGACAGAACCCCATGTCCGGCCCGTCGATCGGCCGATCGCGACCCGCGGCGTCGACCAGGTGCTCGAGCTCCTCGCCGCCGTCGTGACCGGCCACGCGGGCCACCGCGGCCCGCACCGCCTCGGGAGCCGCCTCGCCCCGGACGAGGGCCGCCGCCGCGAGGGTCACGGCGAGACAGGCGGTCCGGCATCGCTC
This sequence comes from uncultured Actinomycetes bacterium, assembly GCA_963710985.1. GTDB lineage: Bacteria > Actinomycetota > UBA4738 > UBA4738 > HRBIN12 > AC-51. The sequence goes on from CAVQCI010000003.1 coordinate 62,484, forward strand.
GTCCCAGTGCGTGAGGGCCGACAACGCTGGGGCCTCTTCGAGGAGGCGTTCAGGCTCGCCGGCCCGGGCGACCCCCAGGGGGACGCAGTACATCACCGAGCCGTTGCCCGCGGAGACCTCGGGGCCCCTCGTCTCCCAGTACGTCCGCGCCGCATGCGGATCGCCGTCGCGGTAGCCGCGCCAGCACGCGCCGGGTGAGGTTCCCGACGTCCGGCGGCGACGTCTCGAACCACGCGAGGTGCCGGGCGAGGACGTCGTCCAGATCGAGGGCGCCGTCGCGGGCGAGCAACGACGTCCACAGGTTGCGCGCCATCGCGGTGTCGTCGGTCCAGGTCCCCGGCGGCAGCCCCATCCACGGCAGCTCGAACGCGGGGATCGGATCGGGGATCTCGCGGCTGCGGCGGAACTCGAACGGCGCCCCGAGCGCGTCCCCGACCGCGACCCCCAGGATCGCCCCTGCCGCGCGCTCCGCCGCACCGCTCATCGCGCGCGAGCATAGCCGCAGGTCAGCGCGGAGAAGCGTCTGGTAGCCTGGCCAACCGCATGCAGAAGAACGGCCCCAAGCACCGTACCTGTCGACGCGTCGGCGCCCCCTTGTGCGGGCGTCCCAACTGCCCTTCCAACAAGCGACCCTACCCGCCCGGCCAGCACGGCCGCGGCCGCAAGCGCATCTCGGAGTACCAGACCCGCCTGGTCGAGAAGCAGAAGCTCCGCGCGATCTACCGCGTGAACGAGAGCCAGATGCGCAGGTACTACGAGCGCGCCACGCAGCACCACGCCGTCACCGGCGAGGAGATGCTCCGCCAGCTGGAGCGCCGCCTCGACACCGTCTGCCTGCGGCTCGGGTTCGCGCTCACGACCCACCAGGCCCGCCAGCTCGTCTCGCACGGCCACGTCTCGGTCAACGGCAAGCGGATCGACGTCCCCAGCGCGCAGGTGCGCGAGGGCGACGTGATCACGCTCAGCCCGAAGGCCCGCAACTTCGTGTTCGTCCGCGAGGCGCTCGAGATCACGCCGGACCCGCCCGTGTACCTCTACCGGAACAAGGACGAGGTCTCGGGCACCTTCACCCGCAACCCCGAGCGCGACGAGATCCCGCTGCCGGTGCCGATCGACGAGCGGTTGATCGTCGAGTTCTACTCGTAGCGCTCAGGCGCCCGTCGCCGCGACGAGCTCGAGGAACCGCGCCGCCACCCAGGGCTGGATCCCCTGGGGGATCGCGAGGTAGTGGCCGTCGACCACGTTCCTGACGGCGACCCACGCCGTGAGGAGCGTCCGCGCGTCCAGCGTGAAGCGCGTCGAGAGGCCGGCGAGGACCACCACGTCCGGGTTCACGGCCCGCGCCTGCCGCGTGAGTCCGCGCACCGCCGCAGCGTAGATCTGGGTGTGGCCCTCCAGGAACTGCGTCTGGATCTCGACGACGTCGGCCTCCTCGGCCGCGGCCGCGAGGATCCCGCACCGCAGGAACGCGGCCTGCATCGTCTCGTTGGAACGCGCCTGGCACTCGGCCCCGGGGACCCCGACCAGGTTCGGGTGCGGTGTCAGCACGACCCGGTACCCGGCGGAGCGCGCCGCCGACGCGAAGGCCTGCATCGCCTCGATCGGGTGCTGCTGCTCGTTGAGCGGGGTGGCGTCCCACTCCTCCGGGTCGTACATCACGGTCGTGATCTCCGGCGCGATCCGGTCGCGACGGAGGTCTCGTTCGAAGGCCGCCTCGCTGGCCCACGCGAACGCCGGCGTCGCCGAGCCCCAACCCCCGTTCAACGCGTAGGACGTCGATCGGCCGAAGAACAGCTTGGCGATGCCGGGGTCGAGTCGCTGGATCCGCTCGATCGTCCGGGGGGTCGCCATCCAGACCTGGTCGCCGGGGGGCGCGGAAGGCAGCCGGAGGATGGCGCCGGGCACGAGCCCGACGGCCAGCAGTGCGGTCAGGACCGGGCGCCAGACCCACTGCGAGCGGAAGCCACCCTGGGTACGCATCACGCTCACCACCTCCACGGTACGTACGTCCCCACGAACGCACATGGGCCTGACGTCGGTTCCTGCTGGACGGCCCGGCCTCGGCCGGACGGCCCTCAGCCGCTCGCCTGGTCGAGGACGGTGCGACGGCGCGGCTTCCACCCGGGCCGGGGCACGCTCGCACGCAACCGCTTCGTGTAGTCGTCCTGCGGATCGTCGAGGACGCGCGCGGTGGGGCCGCGCTCCACCACCCGGCCGCGCCACATCACGATCGTCTCCTCGGTGAGCTGGCGGACCACCGCGAGGTCGTGACTGATCAGGACGAAGGAGATCTGCGTCTCGTCGCGGATGTCGGCGAGCAGGTTCAGGACCTGCGCCTGGATCGACACGTCGAGGGCGGCGACGGACTCGTCGAGGATCAGCACGCGCGGCTCGGCGGCGAGGGCCCGGGCGATCGCGACCCGTTGCCGCTGCCCGCCCGAGAGCACGCGCGGGAGCGCGCGCGTCTGGCGGGCGTCGAACCCCACCAGCTCGGCGAGCTCGAGCACCCGTGCCCGGCGCCGCTCCTCGTCCCAGCCCTTGTGCAGCCGCAGCACCTCGTCGAGCGTCTTCTCGACGGTCTGCCGGGGGTCGAGGCTCGTGTACGGGTCCTGGAACACGATCTGCACTTCGGCGCCGCGGCGACGACGGTCGGCGCTGGAGCGCGCCGGGGCCGAGCGGTCCCGGCCACAGGCCTGGATCGTGCCCGCCGTGGGCCGCTCGAGCCCGACGATCATCTTCGCGACGGTCGTCTTGCCCGACCCCGACTCCCCGACGATCGCGAGCGAGCCGCCCTCCGGCACCGAGAACCCGACGTCGTCGACCGCGACGAGCTCGCCGAACTCCTTGCGGAGCCCCTCGACCTCGAGGACCGCGGCGTCAGTCATCGTGCGCCGTCCCCAGCGTGCCACGGAGCTCGTGCGCCCGGACGCACCGGCTCAGGCCCCCGTCGAGCTCGACCAGCGCCGGCCGGCCTTGCGAGCACCGTTCGACCGCGTGGGGACATCGCGGCGCGAACGCGCACGCTTCGGACGGCGCCTCGAACGCCGACAGCGGCCGGCCGGGGATCGCGACGAGCCGGTGCGCCGTTGAGTCGATGTCGGGACGGGCAGCCGCCAGCGCCGCCGTGTACGGGTGCAGCGGGTCGCCGTGCAGCAACGACGAAGCGCGCACCTCCGCGATCTCCCCCGCATACATCACCACGGTCCGGTCGCACACCGCGGCGGCGAGCTCGAGATCGTGCGTGATGAAGAGCATCGCGAGGTTGAACTCGCGACGGAGGTCGTCGAGGATCGCCATCACCTCGGCCTGCGTCGTCACGTCGAGCGCGGTGGTCGGCTCGTCGGCCAGCAGCAGACGCGGCTCGGTGAGGAGCGCGGTCGCGATCATCACGCGCTGCAGGAGTCCCCCGGACAGCTCGTGCGGGTACTGCCGGAGCCGCCGGCGACCGTCCTGGATGCCGACCGCGTCCAGCAGCTCGACCGCGCGACGCTCGGCCTCGTCGGTCGCCACGCCGGCGTTCGTGCGTAAGGCTTCGGTCATGAAGTCGCCGATCCGGCGGACCGGGTTGGTGTGCGCCCGAGGGTCCTGGAAGATCGATCGCGACCTCGCCCCGGAAACGACGCAGGTCCGCGCCGGAGAGCGCCATCACGTCGCCGTCGTCGTAGCGGATCGCACCCTGCACACGGCCCCAGGAGGGAGGAGCCGGTCGATCGCGCGCGCCGTCATCGACTTGCCCGAGCCCGACTCCCCGACCAGCCCGAGCGCCTCACCGGGACGGATCGCGAACGAGACGCCGTGCAGGACGGTTCGGAGCTCACCCTCCACGGGCAGCTGGACGACGAGGTCCTCGAGCGCCAACAGCGGCGCCGCGGGCGCGGGCGGGCGCGATCCCTGCTCCTGGACGGTCGTGCTCACCGTCGCTCCGCCTGCGCCTGCTCGTACAGCCGCTCGCCCAGCACGTTGAACGCGACCACCACGATCACGATGCACAGCCCGGCTGCGATCGCCGGGAGCGGATAGCCCTGCACCACGCCCGATTGGTTCTCCGACACCATCACGCCCCAGTCCGGGTTCGGCGCCTGCACGCCGAGCCCCAGGAACGAGATCGCCGCCAGGTCGACCATCGCGTAGCCGAACAGGATCGTGGCTTGGGCGACGATCAGCGGCGCCATGTTGGGCAGGAGATGCTTCATGCAGATCGTGAGGCCGGAGGCCCCTTGGACCTCGAGGGCCGCCACGTACTGCTGGTTGCGTTCGCGGAGCGCGGCTCCGCGCAGGACGCGAGCGACGTACGGCGTGTACGCCACCGCGAGCGCGAGCGACGCGGCCACGAGCCCGGCGCCGAAGACCGTCGCGGCGAGGATCGCGAGCAGGATGCCAGGGAACGCGAAGAGGATGTCGAGCCCGGCTCCCACCACGGAATCGGTCGTGCCCCGCCGCCAGGCCGCGAACAGGGCGAGGAACGACCCGACCGATATGCAGATCACGACCACCGCGAGCGGCCCCAGCATCGAGGTGCGCGCCCCGGCGAGGAGCCGATCGAGCAGGTCGCGCCCTTGCCCGTCGAACCCGAGCAGATGTCCGGCCACCTGGCCCGGACCCACGTAGGAGTAGCGGAGCTCACCGATGTTCGGGTCACTGAGCGCCAGCATCGGGCCGAAGGCGGCCACGAACGTCGCGAGGATGATGATCGCGGCGCAGAGCATGCCGGGCACGCCCGTCCGCTTCAGCAGCGTCCACGCCGAGCGACGGGCGGGGATCTCCTGTTCGGACGCGGCGACGACGGCGCTCACTCCGCCCGACCCCCCAGCTTCACCCGCGGGTCCAGCACGGCGTAGAGGAGGTCCACGAGCACGTTCACGATGACGAACGCGGCGACGAGCACGAGCGAGATCCCTTGGACGACGGCGAAGTCCTTCGACGATGCCGCGGAAACGAGGTAGGCCCCGAGTCCGTTCAACGCGAACGCCTGCTCGACCACGGCTGCGACGGCGATCAGCGAGGCCACGGTGATCCCGCTGACCGTCGTGATCGGGATGGCGGCGTTGCGCAGGACGTGGCGTCGCACGAGCTGCGGGTACGGGATGCCGCGGCTCACGGCGGTTTGGACGTGCTCACGCCCGAACTCCTCGCGGACGGACGCGCGGGTGACGCGCGCCACGATCGCGAGGGATGAGACCGCGAGCGCGAACGCCGGCAGGGTCAGGTGGTGGATGGTTCCGAAGAACCCCTCACCGTCCCCGAGCGTTGGGAACCACTGCAGCTTCACGGCGAACAGCAGGATCAGCACGATCGCCGCCACGAACGCTGGGATCGCCGCCGACACCGCGGTCACCACGAGGATCCCGCTGTCGGTGGCGCCCCGGCGCAGCCCGCTGATGAGCCCGAGTCCGATCCCGAGCAGCATGATGATGATCGACGCGTACAGGACGAGCGACGCCGTGACCCACACACGCGACGCGATCAGGGTCGAGACGTCCTCGCGGTGCGCGATCGAGTAGCCGAAGTCGCCGTGCAGGACCCCGCCCAGCCACGCCGCGTAGCGGGCGAAGAACGGGTCGTTCAGATGGAAACGCTGCTCCAGCACCGCGATGCTCTCCGGCGGCAAGGTTCTGCCCCCGGAGAGCACGGCGATCGGATTGCCCGGCGCCAGGTACAGCGCCGAGAAGATCACGAAGCTCGACACCAAGAGCGTCGCGACGAGCATCGCCGAGCGGCGCAGGGCGAATCGCAACTAGCCGGTGCCTCCCATGTCGTTGGCCCAGGGCGCGAACATGTATGCGAACGACGCCGTCGCCCCCGTCAGGTTCGAGCTCGTGATCAGCTCCGAGTTCGGGAGTGCGTCCGGGATCCAGGGCAGATCGTGCATGATCAGCTTCTGGGCGTCCGCCACATCTTGCGCTCGCTTCGTGTCGTCGGCCTCCGAGCGGGCCGCGTTCAGCAGCGAGACGACCTGTGGGTTGTTGTAGCCCTTGCTCGGATCGTCCAGGTACGAGTAGTTCTGCGAACCGGTCGGTAGCGCCAGCGTCGCAAGCATCGCCGCCGGGTCCGCGTAGTCGCCGTAGTTCGTGGTGAAGAACCCGTCGATCCCCTTCCGGGCCGCCGGATCGATGAAGAAGTTGATGTAGTTCGCGGCAGAGACCGACTTCAGCTTCGCCTTCAGCCCGATCGCCGCAGCGGCCGACTGGTAGGCGCTCGCCTCGGTCGCGAGGTTGGAGAGCTCGCTCGACATGCCGATCGTGATCGTCTGACCGGTGGCGCCGGCCTCCTGGACGAGCTGCTTGGCTTGGTCGATGTTCTGCGTCACGTCGGGCAGCGCGTCCCACGCCTGCTGGAAGACGTCCTTCCCGTACCCCCAGGTGCCCGGGGAGGACAACGCCTTGGGCATCAACGCCGCGCCCTTGTAGACGGTGTCGATGATGCCCTGCCGATCCAGCGCCAGCGACAGTGCCTGGCGAACCTTGACGTTGCCGAGCGGTCCGTCGAAGTTCGACACGATGAACGCGTCGGAGTTCCAGCCGGCACCGTCGGTGACGGAGACCGCGCTGTTCGACTTGAGCTGGTCCAGCGTCGACAGGGAGAACGAGTAGACGCCGTTGAGGTCGCCGGAGATCAGGGCCGACGTCGTCGCGGCCTCGTTCGACGCGCTGACGAAGTCGATCTGTCGAACCAGCGGCTTCACTTGCGGGTTCCAGTAGTTGTCGTTGCGCACGACCGACAGCACGTCGCCGGGCTTCCACGTGTCGAGCTTGTAGGAGCCCGTGCACATCGTGCCGCCCGCCGCGGTGCCGAAGTCCTTGCCCTTGGCCTCGACGTAGGACTTCTCGACGATCCAGCCGGGGGTCGAGGCGAGCTCGCCGGCCAGCCAGTAGTCGGGCTCCTTCAGGTCGATCGTGACCTGGTTGTCACCGGTGACCTGGATCGACTTCACACGGTCGAACGTGGCGCCGTAGAAGCCGCCGAGGTTCGGGTCGGTGTTCCGCTCCAGGCTGTAGACGACATCCTCGGGCGTGAGCGGGTTCCCGTCCCAGAACGTGATGCCGGGCTTCAACGTGAAGACCATCGTCGTGTCGTTCGGGTAGCTCAGGTCCGCGAGGCCCGAGGTGATCGAGCCGTCCGGGTTCTGATGGAGCAGCTCTTCACACAGCACCGACAGCACCGTGTTCTCCGGGTAGTCGAATGCATAGATCGGGTCCAGCGAGTTCGTCTCCCGGTACAGGCCCCACGTGATCTTGTCGACCGGCTGCGTGCCGGCCGTCGTGGTCGTCGCGAGCTGCGGGGCCGACGACCCCGTCGCGGAGGACGATGAGCTCGCCGACTTCCCGCACGCGGTGGCCACGAAGGCGAGGGCGATGAGCGATGCGCCCGCCCTGCGCCAACGATGTGAACCTCTCATGTCGATCCTCCTCCCTGTCGCGACCCCGATGGGTCGGACTGATGGTCCGCTCCTGTCTCTGGTACGTCGTTGTGAGTCTGCAGGGTCGTCACCGCCTCGAGCGCGTCGAGCATCAGACGCAGCCCGTATGCGAACGCGGCGTCGGGATCCCGGTAGAGGGAACGGGCCGCGCCCTGCAGATGCGGGTACTCGTCCTCCGGCAGCCCCGCGTAGACACGGCGCCATCCGTCGAGGCTCTCCTCGGTCGCCGCCGCGTCGAAGAGCGCCGCGCCGATCGTGTAGCTCTCGAGCGTGTCGTAGGTGAGGACGGCTCGCTCGTCGTCGAGGCCGGCCGCCTTCAGGAGCCCGAGCGCCCGTTCCGACAGCGCGCTCGCGCCCGGCATCGCGGACGGCGACAGCTGCAGCGCGCTCATCGTCCGGGGATGCGAGAGGTAGGCCCTGCGGACGCCGAGCTGCAGGGCCTCCATCTGCTCGCGCCAGGACCCACGGTCCTCGAGGTCGGCGGTCGCCTCGGCGAGGACCCGGTCCGACACCACGGCGAGGAGCTCGTCCTTGTCGCGGAAGTGCCGGTAGACGGCCGTCGGATCCACGCCGAGCTCGGAGCCGAGCCTTCGCAGGGTGATCGCGTCGGAGCCTTCCGCGTCGGCCAGGCGCAGGTACGCCTCGACGATCACCTCGCGGGAGAGGCGGACCGGTTCCCCGTCGTCCGGCATCGGCGCATGCTGCGCCGCTTCGTAGCCGTTGTCAACTCCGTGGTCAGCGCTGTTGACGCTGGTAGGAGACGTTACGGCGTGAGAGCGGCCCGCACGAACGCGACCACCTCGTCCTCGCGCCGCTTGAGCGAAGACCGCGCGTCGTCCGCGCCGACGAACGCCGACAGGACGCTCGCCTCGGTGAGCGAACCGATCACCGCCGTGTAGAGCGTGAACAAGAGCAAGGCCGGGTCCTGTTTGCGGATCTGACCCGCGTCCATCCCGGCTTGCAGGAACTCGATCGCGCGCTCCCTCAGCGGGTCGAGCGCCCCGGCGAACCGCTCGAACGCGGTCGGCCCCAGCCGCCCGGCTTCCCGGATGAACATCGGGAACTCCGGCCACTCTTCGGCGAGCGCGTAGACGCTGCGGATCACGCGCTCCGCCCGTTCACCCGGCTCGGCGGGTCCCTCCAAGGCCACCGCGATCTCCTCCGCGACCCGCTGCCCGGCAGCCGCCAGACACGCCTCGAGCAGGTGGTCCTTCGTGGGGAAGTAATACAGGAGGGTCTGCTTGCGGATCCCGACCCCCTGCGCGATCAGGTCGAGCGACGCCCCCTGGTACCCTTCGCGGCCGAAGGCGCGGATCGCCTCCTCGACGATCGTGGTGCGGCGTTGCTCGCCGCCGGTCCGCGGCACGGCTACTCCCAGGCCTTCGGGCGGCCGCGGCGGGGCACGGGCTTGGAGCCTTCCCACGTGCGGCGCCAGGCAGGCCCCGGCGGTCCCAGCAGCGAGGGCGTCTCGTCGCGCTCGGCGCGCTGCAGCGACTCCCACCAGGTCGTGCGGTCCTCGTCGAACAACTCCGAGACCGCCTGCTGCATCCGGCGGGAGAGCTCCTGGTGCGTCTCGCCCTCCACCGGGTAGATCGGCGAGCCGTAGCGGAGCGTCACGACGGGCCGGCCTTCCTTCGGCCACCACCTCCCCTTCGGCATCGCCTGGTACGCGCCGATGATCGCGATCGGCTCCAGACCGATCCCCAGCTCCAGCGCGAGCCGCGCGGAGCCGTGACGGAACCGCTGCATGTGCCCGTCCTGCGAGCGCGTCCCCTCGGGGAACACCACGATCGACCAGCCGTCGCGAGCGAGCTCCCGCGCCTTGTCGATCGCGCCCGTGCCTCCCTTCGCGCGGTCGATCGGGAACCCGCCGTACACGAGCGCGGTGAACGCCTGGCGCCACCACACGTCGAAGAAGTAGTCGCGGGCCGCGCCGACCGCGGTCTTGCGCTGCCACCGATCCGGCAGCGTCGCCATGATCAGCGTCGCGTCGAGGTGGCTGGTGTGGTTGGAGTAGAACAGGAGCGGCCCCGGCACGCCGCTCAGCTTGTCGCGGCCGTGGACGCGGAGCGACAGCTGGCTCTTGACGAGCGGCAGCATCCCCCCGTTCAGGATCGCCTGGCGCACGGCGACCCCGGCCTGGGTCCGTGCCCAATCGGTCGGGAACCCGTCGTCCTCGCGCTCCTCGACGAACTGCTCGGCGCTGCTTGGGCACCATCGGCCGGCGGCCCCACCGGAACCCCCGGGCCATCTCCTTCAGGTCGTCGCGCGCGCTCATGGCCGGGCCTCCTCAGCGCACGTCCGCGATCATGATCGGCGGCGCGTGGAGGTAGGTGATCGACGGGCTCGAGCCGACCGAGTCCTTCGCCATCTCGAGCGCGTCGCGGAGCGAGTCGGCGCGCCGGTACCCCATGCGGTGCACGCTCTTGGACTCCCCACCGACGAAGATCACGTCGCCGCAGTGATCGCGCCCGTGCGCGCCCCAGTACCACATGTAGAAGGGGTGCACGCCGTGGTACGCGTGCGACGTCCGGTACAGGTGGATGTACCAGGGGTCGGTCGCGTAGCGCTCCTCGAACTTCGCCTCGATCTCCTTCGGGTCGGTGGTGTCGGCGAGGACCTCCTCGAAGAAGTCGATGTAGGAGGGGTGGTGGATCGTGTGGAACTCCCACGGCACCGGGTGGTACAGGATCGCGACGCCGCCGGGGCGCACCAGGGGCATGTTCCGGTACATGTTGAAGAGGTAGCCGAGCCCGAGGCAGTGCACGAGGATCGGGTTCAGCACCGAGTTCACGTTGTAGGGGCCGAGGTAGGGCATCCCGATGATCAGGATGTCGGACTGCCCCTGGACCTCGACCAACTGCTGGCGATGCAGGTTCTCGAGGGTCCGCTCGTGGACGGCCTCCACCTCTCCCGCGTTGATCCCGGTGACCTTGTAGGGGGCTTCGATCCGGCGATAGAACTCGCGGCGCACCCGCGGAGGGGATACGTCGTTCGCCTTCTTCGCTGCCATCATCAGCGCCTGGTCCTTCGCGCTCCACTCCCACTCGCGTTTGTTCAGGAAGTCGAGCTGGGACGGGAAGGTCTCGGAGTTGAGCGTGGTCTCGATCTGGAAGATCTTGACCCCGTTGTCGCGCAGGACGTGGCCCATCCGCGTGGTGCTGTCGTTGATCGCGCTGTGCCCGGGCCGCGGGTCCATGTAGGAGCGCGACGCGAGCATCGTGTTCACGTTGTGGTGGTGCTTGAGGCTCTCGTAGCCGGCCAGCCCGATCGCGGTCGACTTCCAGCCACCGTCCATCGCCACGAGGTTGATGTTCACGTAGACGAGCAGGTCCGACTCCGCCGAGCGTTTGTGCATCTGGACCGTCTCGTGCTGGTCGGTCTGCCCGACGATCGTCATGCCGTCGCGGTCCTCGGCGTCGAGGTTGTAGAGCGCCTTGGGCCAGAACGAGCGGAACACGCGCTCGCCCACCATCCGGCGGATCTCGGCCGCGGTCATGCGGCGGTGCAGCGCGGTCGCGACCACGATCTCGAGGTCCTCGACCCCGGCGCGCGCCGCCAGCTCGATCACGTGCTCGAGGATCCGCTGACGGATGTCGGGGGTGACCATCGGCGGCAGAGGGATCGAGATGTCGTCGACCGCGATCGTGAGCTTCATCCCCGGGAACAGCAGCTCCGGCAGCGGCTTCGCGTCCCCGACCGGGTGCAGCAGCGCGTGGCGGATATGCGCGCTCAGGTCCTTCAGTCCCGGCAGCGGGTCGGGCGGGTAGACCACCCGCGTCCCGAGCGGGAACTTCTGCATCCGGTACCCCTCGCCCTCGTGGACGATCAGGGGCGGGGTCCGTTCGTCGACCTCGAGGACGAATCCTGGCCTGGGCATGGTGTCGTGGTCTCCTAGTCCTGGGGCGCGAACGCCACCTTGAACGTGCCGAGCTTGCCGGCGGACATCGCGTGGTCGATCGCCTCGCGCCACCGGTCCAGCGGGTAGGTCGCGCCGACGAGCTGCTCGAGGATCGGCAGGTTCGCGGCGGTCTCGACCGCGAACGTGAACGTCGGCGGGTCGGTCGTGTAGGCGCCGACGAGCTCGAGCTCGCGGAACCAGAGCGGAGTGAGGTCGGCGCCGTGGCCGGGGATCCCGCTCACGACGACCCGGCCGCCGGCCTTGACGCTCCGCATCGCGAGCTCGAGCGCGCTCCGCGAGCCGGTGCACTCGATCGCGACGTCGGCCCCGCCGAGCAGGAAGTCCTGGCCGCGCTCGGGCGTCAGCTTGATCGCGCTCGTGCGGCGGCGGACCGCCTTCGTGGCGTGCTCGGGGCGGACGATCTCGTCGGCCCCGGCCATCCGTGCGGCCGCGCGCTGCTTCTCGTGCTTGGCGGCGACGATCACGTGGCCGGCCTGGGTGAGCAGCTTCGTCGCGAGGAGCGTGAGGATCCCGACCGTGCCGGCGCCGGCGATCACGACGGTCTGGCCGGGCTCGATCCCGGCGCGGAGCGTCGCGTGGATCGCGCAGGCGAGCGGCTCAACGAGGACGGCCACCTGGTCGCTCATGCCGTCGGGGACCGGCCACAGCTGCGAGCGATGCGCCACGAGCATCCGCGACCAACCGCCCCCGGTCTGCGTGCAGTAGCCGGTCTGCAGGCCGGGTTTGAGGTGCCCCACCGTGACCCGGTCGCACCGGCCGGTGTCGCCCGCGGCGCAGTTCGGACAGGGCGGGTCCTCGCCACGGGCGGCGCATGCGAGGACGCTCGACATCACCACGCGCGTGCCTGCGGGGAGGTCCTCGCAGGGCTCCAGGAGCTCCCCGACGACCTCGTGGCCGGGCACCAGCGGCAGCGAGATCAGCGGCGAGAAGTAGAACGACGACTGCCCGGCGAGCATCGACAGGTCGGAGCCGCAGATCCCCGACAGCAGCGGCTTGACCCGCGCCCAGCCCGGACGGCCGCTCGGGGGCGCCGGGTCCTTGACCTGCGCGAGCCGCAGCGGCGCGAGCGGACCGGCCACGAGGCCGGGGGCCTTCGTGCCGATCGTGCGCGCGCCCGAGGTAGCGGGGCGCGCTCCGGAAGTACTCCAGCGCAAGGGTGGTCATGCGGTGTACCTCCGCGCCGCTGGGACGGTGGTCCTCAGGTGTGTCCACCATGTGGGACGCCGTCCCAGCATGTGGGATGGGATCTAGGATCGGTGCCGCCGTGAGGGGCCGCGACGCTCACTCATCGCGCCGCCGGCCTCGGGAACCGCACCTTGGGCATGCCCTTGGACATCGACCACTCCTCGATCGGCCACCGGCGGCGACGCGCGTGCGCGGTACAGCGCCGAGTCGGGCGACACGACCACCGGGTTGCCGACCGCGCGGAGCAGCGGCAGATCCGAGTACGAGTCCGCGTACGCGTACGAATGCCGAAGGTCGACGCCCTCCTGCAGCGCGTAGCGGCGGAGCCAGGCGGCACGTGCCTCCCCGACCAGCGGTGGCGCGCTCATGAACCCCGTGTAGCGGCCGTCGCGGACCTCGAGCTCGGCGCCGATCAGCAGATCGAACAACGGCGCGAGCGGTCGCACGAAGGGCTCCGCCGCCGCGGTGATCATGACCGTCCGGTGCCCGAGCGCGCGATGCTCGCGGATCCGCCGGATCCCTGCCGGAGACGCCTTCTGCAGCATGAACTCGCCGACGTGCGCGTCGATCAGCGCGTCCACGCGCGCGACGTCGGCGCCCTCGTAGCGGCGGAAGAACGTGCGGAGGAAGTCGCCGCGATCGCGCCGGTCGATCTGCAGGTAGCCGGGGATCCTGCCGAACACGCTGACGAACTCGGCCGGCCACTCGTCGGGCTCGAGGTCGGCGAACCGCGTCCACACGTAGGACTCGACGACGTTGGAGGAGATGATCGTGCCCTCCAGGTCGAAGACCGCGAGCACGGGTTCGTCGCGGGCGCGCAGGTGCACCGCCGGCTTCTCGCGGTCGCGCTTGGAGAGCTCGCGGAGCGACTGGGTGACCGCGGGCGAGTGCACGTCCTGCAGGTAGTGGCGCCAGTCGAGCGTGCCGGCGTCGAACGGGAACCGCTCCTTGTCCTCGTCCGAGAGCGAGGCCCAGAGCGCGACCACGCGCTCGTCCGTGTAGACGACCTCGGTCTCCGTGTACATCCCGTACAGGTCCGAGTACCGCTTCACGAAGTCGACGCGGGCCTTGTCGCGGTCGACGCGGCTCACGGCGTCGCGCATCGCCTTGGACTTCGGCATGTGCGTGACGACCTTCTCGGCGAGGTCGGTGAACCGCTCCGCCTGTCGGAGCATGGACTCCACCTTGACGTTGCCCGGGAAGTCCCAGGTGGGGACCTTGTGCTCGCCGCGGCCGCGCTCGGGCAGCGGGTGCTGCTCGAAGTACGCACGGACGTATTCGTAGAGCTCGAAGAACCGCAGCGGGTTCCGGTCCCCGCTGCTCACGTTGTAGTGCGCGGGCTCCCCCGCCGGCGGCGGGGTCGCCGCGACCGCGAGGATCGCGTTCACGACGTAATCGACCGGGATCAGGTCGACGATCCCCTCCGCGATCCCGGGGAACTCGGGGATCTGGCCGAGGCCGTAGGCGCGGATGATCGGGTCGGCCATCTTGAAGCCGTCGATCCATCCCGGGAACGGATGCTCGAGCGCGGACTCGATGATCGAAGGCCGGACGATGCTGAGCGACAGCCCTTGCTCGTGCGCGAGGTCCTCGACCGCGCGCTCGCCCATCGCCTTCGTGAACGTGTAGACGTCGGGCCAGCCGAGCGTGCGCGCGCGCATCCGCCCGTACTCGATCAGCCGCTTCGTGACCCAGTCCTTGCGACGCTCCTCCGCGTCCAGCGACACGGTGCTGGGGCCGGCCCGCGAGTGCTCCTTGCGCGCCTTGTCGAGGAAGTGCGTGAGCATCTCGGGCTTGCGCGACTGCGCCTCGACGTCGTGGCGCGACTCGAGCGCCAGCTCGCCCTCCAGGCGGTAGTCGACCTTGTGCTCGAGCGGGCCCTCGGGGATCACGCCCTTCTGCACGCCGGCCACGTACGCCGTGGAGACGTGCACGAGGTGCGGGCGGTTCTTCGCGGTGGCCGCGCGGTAGAGGTTGATCGCGCCGTAGACGTTCGTCTCGAACGCCTCGGCGATCGGCGGGTCGAAGCTCACGGTGGCGGCCGAGTGGATCACGACGTCGATCCCCTCGGGGATGTCGGGCTCGCCGCGGGTGAAGTCGCCGTCGATCACCGTGACGCGCTCGTCCAGGAGCGCGTTGAGGGCGTCCTCGCCGCCCACCTTCTCGCGGAGCACGTCGAACGCCGGCTTGCGGAGCAGGTAGTGGACCCGATCGACCGCCGAGGACGACTGCTGCGAGCGCACGAGCACCGTCACGCGCGTGTCGGCGAAGTCGAGCAGGAGCCGCTCGAGGATCACCTGCCCGAGGAAGCCCGTGACGCCGGTGAGCAGGATCCGCTTGCCGGCGAGCGCCTCGACGATCGAGCCCCGGTTCTCTACCACGCGGCAGATTATGCATTACCTACCAGGTGGTAGACAAGAGGTCAGTACGGAGCCTTCAGCCTCGGGAACATCGGGAAGTGCTTCGTGTTCGCCGTCGCCAGCGGCATCCCGAGGTGCTGCGCCGTCGCCGCGACGATCAGGTCGGCCATGCCCAGCCCGACGTGGCTCCGCCGGAACCTCCTCCCGAACTCCCCCGCGACCCGGGCGACCGACTCGTCCACCGGATGCCAGTCCAGCAGCAGGAAGAGTCGCTCCACGAGGGCACGCTCCGGAGCGCGGAGACCACGGAGGATCTCGATCCTCGTCACCTCCGACGCAGTGGGGCGTTCCTGGACGGACCGCAGGAACGCGATCGCATCCGGATCGTCACGCAGCACGTCGATCAGGACGGTGGAGTCGAGGACGTAGCTCATCCGCGCCGGCGTGCCTCGAGCCCGCCCTGCCTGCTCGCGATCCGCTCGGCGGAGCTCCTCGGTGTACGTGTCGGCGTCGGGCAGGTAGGTCGCGATGCCGGCCACCGCGTCGACGGCGGCGACCCATCGCCGGCGCCACTCCTCGTTGGTCTCCTCGGTGCCGAGGAACGCGTCGAGCGCCTCGCGGATCAGGTCGGACTTCGTGCGACCGGTGCTGATCACACGCCGCTCGAGCTCACGCTGCTGCTGCTCGGTCAGGTAGATCTGCGTCCGCTCCACGATGGCCACCATACATCGCGACCATACATCGGGCCACCGACAACGAAGAGGGGGGGCCGGCCCGAAGGCCGGCCTCGCGCTGATGCCAGCTGCGCTACTTCGCCCTGGTGCCGAACTGCGTGGTCACGTCCGGGAACGGCCCGGTCATCCAGGGACTCGTAGGTGGCCGTCGCATCCGACAGCGACTTCGTGGCGAGGTTGTAGAGGTACTGTCCCGCCGTCGCGTCGAACCGCATCGTGGTGCCGCTGTCGGCGCCGCTCGTCGACGTGATCGCCTCGTCCATCCCCGCTCGGCGGGGTCGACCCCGCGACCTTCCTCACGGCGATATCTGCGGAGCGAGGCCGCTCACGACGGTGCCAACACAGTCGGTGACCCGGATCTTCACGGATGATCCTACCGTACTTGAACACGCTGGGCGTGTTCTGCGCCTGCGTGTCGTTCACGGGCTGCAGGACGCCGCTGGCCTGATAAAGGAGCGACACCAGGCGCCCGTCTCAGCGTCGGTCCCACCATCCCCATCGTTCACCTCAACATGGATCCGTGGAACGAACCGGCAGACGTGTAACGTGTGCGACTCATCGATCGACCAACCCGCGATCGCCGTGGGTGTGGTAGCCGTCGCCCCAGTCGATCGTGCCGGTGATGGGGTCGTAGGCCTCAGACACGGGTAGGCTAGGTTCCACCCCGAACGTCACCCCGACCACGTTGCCCATGACCAGGCAGGCCGTCTGCGATCCGTCCACCACCGAGAGGTCCGTGATCGAGGGCGCGACGTTCTCCGCCGTCCAGTCGAAGGAGTCCATGGCCACGGCATGCTCACCGTCGCTCGCCTGCACCTCGACCGTGCCCGAACCGTTGTCGTTCGCAGCAGGGTCCACGACCAGGTCCGTCCTTGGTTCTGCCCCGTGACCGTCCCGTCCCCGCTCGCCTTCAGTGATCGTCGGGGACCCGCTCCGTCCTGGTCCGAGAACGACCCGCCGGTGCCGAGCACGTCGCCCTCGTACCGTACCCGGTCGCGTTGGCGGCGCCGTTTGCACCGCGGGTGCATAGCTGTTCGTGTCGCACACGTCGCCGATGCCGTCGCCGTCGGCGTCCGCCTGGTCCGGGTTGGCCACGTTCGGACAGTTGTCGACCGAGTCGGCCAGACCGTAGCCGTCCGAGTCGCTCACCGCAGGCGCGCACGTCCCGCTGCCCGTGATGACGTAACTGAGCCCGACCGCGGACCGGCCGCGGCCAGCTCCTTCCGGTCTCGAGGGTCCCCCAAGGTCCGGATGCCCGGAACGGTCGGAGGTCGAAGCACAAAGGCGGTTTCTGAGGGACGAACGGCCTACCTGGAACGCGGTGGGACACATGAAGAAACGTTTGGCAACAACCTCGCTCAAGACGCTGCGCGCTAAGGCCGATACCCAGAACGAGGTAGTTGCCTCGGGAGTGAGGCCGCTCCATCGGTCTGGTGGCCCGTCGAGGCGCGGAAAGGGGATGGGTTCCATGAAGAAATGGGCGATGCCGGTGGCGCTCATTGCGCTCGTCGCCGTTCTCACGGGTCCGGCTTTCGCGGGCGGCAATGGAAAGGGGAGGGGTAGCGGGCGGTGCCGCTCCGACAGGAACCTTGTCGTACAGCCCTACAGAATTGCACTACGGCGACACGGTCACCTTCTCCGCGAACAACGTCACCGGAGTCCGTCGAACGCGGATCTGCTGGTCGCGGTGAAGTGCTATCAAACGGACGTGTGGGTGTATCAGCTGCAGGAGCCTTTGAGCTACGACTTCCCGCTCGGTGGGCCCGGTGTCTCGAGTCCATGGACCGGCGGCGCGGCCTTCTGCACCGCCGAACTCTTCTACTTCACGTACACCGGACACACAGAGTCAGGCACCGTGTACGTCGCGAACACCAGCTTCAACGTCGGTGCCTGAGAGCGTCACAAGACATACGGAAGGGCTCGGAATTTCCCATAGAATCCAGCCCTTCGCGCTATCGGGTCTTGCTGTGTACTCCCCTCTTCCCCCCCCCACACGTTCCAGATGCTAGGTCTGCGATATATCTCGCGAACTTGCTGTCCGCTGACGTCCCCGGAGTGAAGGTGCTGTTGTCACCCCCTGGGAGTTGAAAGAACCGGCCTGCTGCTGTGCGGTCTCGATTGACGCCTTCGCATTGGTGCCGCAGATTGACGGAGCTGCCCCACGCGGAGAACAAGTTCCGGAACTTGGCGTCGAACCGAACGCCAGACGCGTTCAACTCGGCCGCCAGCAGCTGCTGTAGCAACTGCATCCGGGCCTGGTTGAGGCTCGTGCGCTTCACGTTCCCGGTGGTCTTCGAAACGCTCGCCCAGAACCCACCCATCAGATTCGAGTTGCCCCCTGTGGCGCCCTGCGAGCGTCGATTCGGTGATGGGGTATCCGCCGACTCTTCCGTGTCACCGACAACAGCCGCGACACCGGGGAAGTGACGATTGAACCAGTCGCCACCGTTCCAGGCGACTTCCGCGAGTTGCGGGTGCGTTGCCCAGAAGCCCTGCGTGCGGGTCGCGCCTGTTCCCGTGTTCTCGAACACACAGGTCACGGTGTCACCGGCTCTTCAGATTGATCGAAACCGTCCCGAAGTCCGAGCTGTTGGGATCGAAGTTCCCGTCCCGGAACTGGTCCCAGTGGCGGTGCAGGCGTAGGGCGTGTTCAGGATGCCGACGACCCACCTATCCCCGTGAGGGTCCAGCCGAGCTGCGAGGACTCTTGTGCCAGTCATCCCGAGCATCGACGGTGAACGACTTGGTGTTGCCACCGCCACTTGTCGACCCAGTAAGGGTGAAGCTATACGGCCAACCATTCCGGGACCGCTTGTCGAGCCGTACGGCGTGTCGAAGACGTGAACGTCCCCTGAGCAGGCTTAGCGTTCTTGACGATCACAATCGTGCCGGGCTGGTCGTCGTTGTTGATCGTGCAGGTGACGTCGTCACCGAGCCCGATCACGACCTGGCCACCGGTCGACGAGACCGGCTCGTCGTCGGTCCACGCAGCTCCAGTTACCGAGGCGGTGTAGTCCGAGGGGCCGTCGGTCTCGGACAGCGTGTAGGTGTCGGCGTTGAAGCCGAGGGCCGCTGTCGACCGGGGTGTCCCGGACAGGTCGGTCGGGTTCGACCCTGACCGTCGGCGTTCAGCGTCCAGTCCGTCACCAGGGCGGCGCCACCGTTGTCGTTGGTCACCGTCTTGCGCAGATGCAAGGCGGGGGCATTGTCGTCGTTGTTGATCGTGCAGGTGACGTTGTCACCGAGCCCGATAACGACCGTGCCACCGGTCGAGGCGACCGGCTCGTCGTGTCGCGTCCACGCAGCTCCAGACCGAGGCGGTGTAGCCCGAGGGGCCGTCCGTCTCGGACAGGTCGTAGTGTCGGCCTTGAACGAGGGGCCGCTGTCGACCGGGGTGTCACCGGACAGGTCGGTCGGGTTCGCACCCTGACCGTCGGCGTTCAGCGTCCAGTCGGTCACCAGGGCGCCGCCGCCGTTGTCGTTGGTCACCGTCTTGCGCAGATGCAAGGCGGGGGCATTGTCGTCGTTGTTGATCGTGCAGGTGACGTCGTCACCGAGCCCGATAACGACCGCGCCACCGGTCAGGCGACCGGCTCGTCGGTTCGCGGTCACGACGCAGCTCCAGACCAGGCGGTGTAGTCCGAGGGGCCGTCCGTCTCGCTCAGGTCGTAGGTGTCGGCCTTGAACGAGGGGCCGCTGTCGACCGGCGTGTGCACCGGACAGGTTCGGTCGGGTTCGCCCCTGACGGTCGCGTTCAGCGTCCAGTCGGTCACCAGGGCGGCGCCGCCGTTGTCGTTGGTCACCGTCTTGCGCAGATGCAAGGCCGGGGCATTGTCGTCGTTGTTGATCGTGCAGGTGACGTCGTCACCGAGCCCGACCGTCACGGCGCCGTTGGTCACGGGGACCGAGACCGGCGGGTCCGAGTCGGTCACGACGCAGCTCCAGTTGCCGGCGGTGTAGCCCGACGGGCCGTTGACCTCGCTCAGCGTGTAGGTGTCGGCGTTGAAGCCGGTGCCGGTGTTCACCGGCGTGGTGCCGACAGGTTCGTCGGGGTCAGGCCGGTGCCGGTCGCCTTCAGGGTCCAGTCGGTCACAAGGGCCGTGCCGCCGTTGTCGTTGGTCACGGTCTTGTGCAGGTGCAACGCCGGGGCGTTGTCATCGTTGTTGATCGTGCAGGTGACGTCGTCACCGAGCCCGACCGTCACGGCGCCGTTGGTCACGGGGACCGAGACCGGCGGGTCCGAGTGGTCACGACCCAGCTCCAGTTCCGGCGGTGTAGTCGCGGGCCGTTGACCTCGCTCAGCGTGTAGGTGTCGGCGCTGAAGCCGGTGCCGGAGTTCACCGGCGTGGTGCCCGACAGGTTCGTCGGGGTCAGGCCGGTGCCGGTCGCCTTCAGGGTCCAGTCCGTCACAAGGGCCGTGCCGCCGTTGTCGTTCGGTCACGGTCTTGCATCAGGTGCAACGCCGGGGCGTTGTCATCGTTGTTGTTGATCGTGCAGGTGACGTCGTCACCGAGCCCGACCGTCACGGCGCCGTTGGTCACGGGTACCGACCGGCGGGTCCGAGTCGGTCACGACGCAGCCCAGTTGCCGGCGGTGTAGTGCGCCGGGCCGTTGACCTCGCTCAGCGTGTAGGTGTCGGCGCTGAAGCCGGTGCCGAGTGTCACCGGCGTGGTGCCCGACAGGTTCGTCGGGGTCAGGCCGGTGCCGGTCGCCTTCAGGGTCCAGTCACGTGCAACAAGGGCCGTGCCGCCGTTGTCGTTGGTCACGGTCTTGATCAGGTGCAGATGTGTCTGGCGCGTGTTCGTGAACGTACACGTGACGTTCTCCACCTGCCGCCAGGTTGAAGGTGGCGGTTCGAGTGGACGTGTTACCACTCGAGTTCGAGGTTGGGTCGCCTGTACACGAGATGCTCGAGAGGTCGAACTAGCTGCGGCAGCTTCGATCGATGTGTACGTCCCTGCCACCAAGTTGTTAATGGTGAAGGTCTGGCCGTCCGTAAGTGAGTTGTCCACCGGCGTTGAGTCAGTGGTCGTGTGGAATGAGAACGAGTCTGACAGGCCGCTCGTCGCCACCTTCTTACCGTCAACGAAGCGGTGTGCGGCACTCGCGCGAGCCTGGAGCTGGTTGTCACGACCACCGGTTGACGTCGAGTCGAGCGCGAGGACCTTGACGTGGAATGAAGACCCGGCCGCATTGGATGCGCCATGGCTGGCACCCCAGCCTTGGGTCCCGAGGGCGAACCCAAGGGCTGGGAGCCGACGTGGAGGCGTGCCCCGAACCAGAAGGCAATCGTCGTGTCCTGCGTCGAACGGTGGACAACGAGACATCCATGTTGACGACGTCGCCATTGGCATTGTGGGCGAGCGTAATCGTGGGCGTCGGATGACCGCAGGAAGGCACGCAGCCGACCCACATGCTCCGGTCCCCGTATTCGTGGGCGCTCACGACGCCGTAGTCCGTGTTGTTGAAGTTCGCGCCGGTCGCGTGGTAGGGGTCGGCCGGGACCGTCACGTTCGTCTTCGCCGTAAGCAGCGCATTGCAGGTTGCGCTATTGAACGTGCCGAGGTCCGACGCGCAGGGGGCGAGCTTCGATTTCTGGCGAGAAATCCGGCGCCGTAGTCGAAGTCGTAGGCGAAGGCATCCTGTGAAGCGTTGTAGAACTGGTAGGAGAAGCGAACTGCGTGCGACTGGAAACCAGCGCTAGAACTGGTCGAGGGAACCACCACGATGTACCGCTGTGGGACTAGTTCGCCTTCGGTGTACACCGAGTCGTTCGCGTTCATCTTCCGCTGATCCAGTTGCAGTTCTGAACAGCGTTAGTGTTGCCATTGTCGTTCTCGCACTGCTCGATCGTGCTCGTCACCGCGTCGGTGAAGGTCGTGGTCGCGGTGCCGGAGATTGGACCCGTCGCGCTGACCATGTAGTCGGAGATGAAGGTATCCGGGAGATTGAAGGAGGTCTGTGAATCCCCCGGAAGCGTCCGCGTTGACCGACACGGAGTAGTTCCACGAATGGTTCGTCGTATCGTCGACGAAGACACTCACCGCCTCATTGGCCGCCCAGCTCGTACCGGTCAAGGTCACCGTCGCGCCAGGCGGGTAGTCGGTCTTGTCGGTCGTGATCGTCGCGCCTCCGCTGCTGACGGTTGTGATCACGGCCAGCGCCGCCGCCGAACCGCCGACCACGAAGAGCGCGGCAAGGCTGACGAGTACGAAGAAACGCGCCGACCGGCGCGTTCGGTGACTCGAAGAGCTTGAAGCCATGGTCCCTCTCCCCTTCTGTGACTTGGGGGACACCCTCGACCCCCGTCTCAGTATCTCATGTCCTCATCCGAGGAGCAGGCGGGCCCAGACAGGGTTCGCCGACTCGACACTTCAAAGGATGGAAGGCTGGGGAGACGGCGGCCTACTCCGCACGGAGTATTTCGTAGGCCCGGTGGGTGACCGTCAGGAGGCCGACAGGGGAACGAAGCCGGCACGGACGGCGATCGCGGCCGCTTCGAGGCGGGAGCCGACGTCCAGCTTCCGAAGGATGTTCTGGATGTGGGTCTTGACGGTCTTCTCGCTGATCACCAGGCGCTCGGCGATCTGGGATGACCGAGCCCCGCCTGCGAGCATCGCGAGGATCTCGAGCTCGCGTGGGGTGAGGTCCTGCAGCCGCGCCCGCTCGACCGACCCCTGGGCCCATTCGCGGACGTTTCCCTCGTCGTCCACCCAGGCCAGCGCCGAGACGTTCGCCTCCGGGAGCTGATCGAGGAGCGCAGCCAGTTCCCGCCCACACACCCCGAGCTCCGGGTGCTTACCGCCGGCGACGAACACCACCGACCCTCCGTCGACGACGGTGGCGTCGACTCCGAGCACCGCGGCGACGCGCTCACGCAGATCACCCATCACGTAACGACGCGCCGAACCCAACCGTACGGTCCCTGCCGAGTCTTCCAGCGCCGCGCGACGGCCGTTCCCCAGACCGGTCGACGCCGACATCCGTAGGGCCCCGCCGGTCGCGTCGACGCGCCACGCCGCCACGGGAGCCTTCAGCTCCCGCGACAGCAGCTCGACGGCGCTCCGCACGGCCGCGCCCAGCTCGCCGGCACGCGACACGACGCCGGCCAGACGCAGCCCGAGCGCGAACGACGTCCCGGCCGCGCGGCTCGCTTCGTGCTCCGCCTCGGTCGCGCGCCGCCATGCATCTAGCGACGTGGACGCCGAGCGCACGACCAGCGCCAGCCGGTCCGACTTCGCTTCGACCAGGTCCGCGGGCACCACGAACTCGAGGAGCCCGGTCACGGCGTCCCAGTCCTTCAGCGGGGCGATGACCAGACGGAACCCGGCGGGTCGCCCGAGGGAGGTCACGCTCGTCTGGCCGGTCGCGATCGCGCGCTTGAGGAGGGCATCGCGATTGGGCACGAGCCGGCGGTCGCCGAACTCGGTCACCAGGCGCGTCTCGCCGCCGCCGACCACGAAGAAGCGAACCACCAACGCGCAATGCTCGTACAGATCGAAGACGACTTTGTTCGCGGTGGACGCGAGCGCGTTCAGCGTGTGCGCCGAGGCGAGTTCCCGGTCGACCTCCGTCTCGTCGAACGGGATCGGTGATGTTGCGCAGACCGTTGGAGCCACTTGCACTACGGACGTCCCTCCCCCGGTGTGGTTGTCCGGCATCCGAACGGTATCAAACGGTTTCCCACAGGAGAACCCCTGGAGGTGGCGAGGCCGTGAAGAAACCGTGAACGCCCAGCCCAGAGGCTTCGGGACCTTCGACCCTAGACGACACCTCCTCTGCTGGTCGGCCGGTCGTGCTACCTCTCCTGCTGTAGCACCCACCGGAAACAGGAGGCACCGCGTCAACGGTTCTGGACCGGTGCGTACACTCCCCGCACGATGCAGCTCGAGACGTTCCAACGCGCGATGGCCGAGACCTATCGGGCCCGAGACGAGGGACGCGGGACCGACGCCACGTTCCGTTGGTTCGCCGAGGAGGTCGGCGAACTCGCGCGCGCGATCCGCAAGGGCGACCGCGACAACCTCGTCCACGAGTTCTCCGACGTGCTCGCGTGGCTGGCCTCGCTCGCGAACCTGCTGGAGGTCGACCTCGAGGTGGTGGCGGCCCGCTACGCGGACGGGTGCCCGAAGTGCGGCGGGCGGCCGTGCACGTGCCCCATATAAGAGGTATGGGCCAGATCGTCGTCCGGCTCGCGCGTCCCACGGACTGGCCGGCCGTGGCGGGGCTGCTCGTGGAGCTCGGTCGGGGCGTGGCCGCTGGCACCGCCGAGGACCCGACGCACCGCCTGCAGTTCGCCGGTCACATCCGGCAGATCGCGCACGTGACGCTCGTCGCGGCCGACGGCGAGGACGTCCTCGGCGTGATCGACATGGAGTACCACCAGCGCCTCGGCGACCACCGGCCGCAGGCTCGCGTGAACGACCTGATCGTCACCGAGCGCGCCCGCGGTCGAGGGGTGGGGCGGGAGCTCCTGTCGCGCGCCGAGGAGCTGGCGCGCAAGCGCGGCTGCTTCCGGATGGCGCTCGTCACCGCGGCCTGGCGCGAGCAGGCGATCGCCTTCTACGAGCGCGAGGGCTGGCGCAACTACGGCGAGTGGTTCGTGAAGCCGCTCTCGTCCGACGTCACGCCTCGGCGGCGAGCCCGTCCTGGACGACAACTAGCGGCCACTGCCGACCGTCAGCGCGATCACGCCGAACCCGAAGATCAGTCCCAGCACGATCACGATCACGACGATCCTCACGAAGCGGGATCGTCGTTCGTAGCGCCTCGGCATCGCCGTCACCTCGTGTACAGGAGTTCGGCGATCTCGATCGCGTCGAGCGCGGCGCCCATCCGCAGGTTGTCCGCGCAGGAGAAGAGCAGCAGCGCGTCGTTGCGACCCGGCACCTGGCGGATCCGGCCGACGAGCGCGTCGTCGCCGCCGGCCGACTCGAGCGGGCTCGGGAACACGCCGTGGTCGGGGTCGTCCATCAGCGTGACCCCCGGCGCCTCGTGCAGGAGCTCGCGAGCCTCCTGCACCCGGATCGGGCGTTCGAACTCCGCGAGGATCGACACCGCGTGGCCCGTCACCACCGGCACCCGCACCGACGTGGCGACGACGTGCAGGCTCGGCGCCGACAGGATCTTCTTCGGCTCGGCCATCAGCTTCGACTCCTCGCCGGTGAAGCCGTCGTCCTCGAACTCGCCGACCTTCGCCACGACGTTGAACGCGATCGGCTTGGCGAAGATCTCGCCCGGGGGCAGCGACGCGTGGTCGGGATGCGCGAGCGTCTCGAGGTCGGGCTCGAGCTTGCGCACCTGCTCGGCGAGCTCGCGCGTCCCCTTCCACCCCGCGCCGCTCACCGCTTGGTACGAGGACATCACGAGCGAGGTGCAGGTGGCCGCGCGATGCAGCGGCCCGATGGGGAGCATCGCCGTGATCGTCGTGCAGTTGGGCACCGCGATGATCCCCGGCCTCGGCCAGCCCTCGAGCGCGCCGGGGTTCACCTGCGGGATCACGAGCGGCACCTCGGGATCCATCCGGAACGCGCTCGAGTTGTCGATGCAGACGGTGCCGCCGGCCGCGATCTCCGGGAGGAACGCCCGCGACGCGGTCGCGCCGATCGAGACGAACGCGACGTCGCACCCGCGCGCGGCCTCGGCGCTCAGCTCGACGGATCTCGTGCTCCTCGCCGCGGAACGGCACGGTCCGCCCGGCGCTCCGTGCGGAGGCCAGCGGCACGAACTCCTCGACCGGGAAGTCGCGCTCCTCGAGGCAGCGGGTCATCTCCCGCCCGACCGCTCCGGTGGCGCCGATCACCGCGACCTTCATGACGTTTCACCGTACCAGCGCCTTCGCCTGCGTTCCTGCAGGTCGAAGAGGGCGCGTCCCGAGCGAGCCAGGCCACCGAGCACTACCTACCCGGGCCCCGACCCGTGAGGCTGAACACCGAACGACGAGGGAGGGACGAGATGAGACGTGCACTCGTGCTGGCCGCGGCGCTCGCGCTCGCGGCGACCATGATGCAGACCGCTGCGGCGGGGCCGCCTGCGCGGTGGGCGGTCTGCGGCCGGTGGCGGCAGGTGCCGGTCCCGAACCCGACGGCCACCGGCGTGCTCAACGACGTGGCGGTGGTCTCGCCGCAGGAAGCCTGGGCGGTCGGCTATCTCGGGGCCGAGCAGCCGACGGCGTCGCTGATCCTGCACTGGACCGGGCTGCAGTGGGAGCGGGTCGGCCTCCCGAAGGTGGCGTCCCTCAGAGGCGTTACGGTCGTCTCGCCCACCGAGGTGTGGGCGGTCGGAGCGCGGAGCAAGGGTATAGGCGCCCCCGGGCATCCCTTCGCGGCCCGATGGACGGGCGAGCGCTGGAAGAGCGTGCCGATCGGGATCCCGATCAGAGGGTGGCTCCAGGACGTGGCGGCGATCCCCGGCACGGACCGGCTGTGGGCGGTCGGCGGCACGACCGACGGGCACGCGTTGACGCTGCGCTGGAACGGACAGGCGTGGCACCGGGTGCCGGTCAACCTGCCCCACAGCTCGCTCAGCGGCGTCGTCGCCTTCCCGCAGACCGCCTGGGCGGTCGGGATGACGACCGCGTCGGGCGGGGCGCACGTGCTGGCGCTCCGCTGGAACGGCACGCGGTGGCGTCAGGTCGACGCACCCCGTGGGTATGCGCTGGCGGTCGACGGCGTGGCGCCGAACGCGCTCTGGGCAGCCGGGAACGGCCCTCAAGGCCCGGGCGGGGCCTCCCCGCCGGCGGTGTTCCGCTGGAACGGCGTGCGGTGGCATCGCGTCTGGCTCGGCGAGACGGTCGGGAGCCTCCGCGACGTGGTCGCGCCCGCGCCCGGCGTCGCGTGGGCGGTCGGGGTCCGCTCGAACAGGCCTCCGTTCCACCCGCTCGTCGTGCGTCTGCGGTCCGACGGCTGGCACGCCTCGACGATCCGGGGCGTGGACGGATGGCTCACCGCGATCGACGGCACCCCCCAGAACCTCTGGGCCACGCACTACTGGATGCAGAACCCGCATGGAGGCGAGCCGACGTACTTCGACACGTACCACCGCTGCTGAGCGAAGGTTGGATCTACGCGTCGGTCGCGAGCTCGAACCGCTCGTGCACGACGCGTAGGGCCTCCTCGCCCTGGTCGCGGCGGATCACGCAGGAGATCCGGATCGGCGACGTCGAGATCATCTCGATGTTGATGCCGGCCGCCGCCAGCGCGTCGAACATGTCGGCCGCGACGCCCGGGTGGGACTTCATCCCGGCGCCGACCAACGAGACCTTCGCGATGCCGTCGTCGAGGACGTAGTCCTTCAGGTCGAGGTCCGCGGCGATCCCGTCGAGCGCCTCCCGCAGGCGCGGTAGCTCCGCGCTCGGCGCCGTGAACGAGAGGTCGGTCACACCCGCGTGCGACACGTTCTGCACGATCATGTCGACGCTGATGCCGGCGGCCGCGACGGCCTTGAAGATCGCGGCCGCGATCCCGGGGCGGTCGGGCACCTCGTTGATCGTGACCTTCGCCTCCTCGTCGTCGAGCGCCGCCCCTGAGATCAGCACGCCTTCCATCACGTCGTCATCCACCTCCTGGACCCACGTACCCTCCACGTCCGCGAACGACGAGCGGACGTGGAGCCGCACGCCGTGGCGGCGCGCCATCTCGACCGAACGCGACTGCAACACCCTCGCGCCCACGGCCGCGAGCTCGAGCATCTCGTCGTAACTGATCAGGTCCACCTTGCGCGCGTCGGTCACGACGCGCGGGTCCGCCGTGCAGATGCCCTCGACGTCCGTGTAGATCTCGCACACGTCGGCCCCGACCGCGCCGGCCATCGCGACGGCCGTGAGGTCCGAGCCGCCGCGGCCCAGCGTCGTGATCTCGTACGAGCTCGACGACAACCCCTGGAACCCCGCGAGCACCACGACGTAGCCCGCCTCGAGCGCCTCCACGATCCGCTTCGGGCGGATCTCGACGATCTTCGCGGCGCCGTGCTGCGTGTCGGTCATGATCCCGGCCTGCGAGCCCGTGTAGGAGGCCGCCCTGCAGCCCCGCGCGTTGATCGCGATCCCGAGCAGCGACATCGCGATCCGCTCCCCGGCCGTCAGCAGCATGTCCAGCTCGCGCGGGTCCGGGTGCTCCGAGATCGTCCGGGCCATCGCGAGGAGGTCGTCGGTGGTGTCGCCCATCGCGGACACGACGACGATCACGTCGTTGCCGGCCTCACGCGTGCGGACGACCCGATCGGCCACGGCCTGGATCCGTTCGACGGACCCGACGGAGGTGCCTCCGTACTTCTGAACGACGATGGGCATACGCCTCCTGCAGCTGCGTGGCTGGTCGCGCAGGGAGTGTATCCCCGTCCGCGCCCGCCACCCGTCACCTCGGCGGGCGATCGGACGGTCGAGTCCGAGTCCCCTCACGGATCTTCCACAGGTAACTAGTTCCTTCGGATGATGTGCAAAACCCCTGCTTGGGTGTGGGGTAGTGCGCTAGGCGTACGTCGACGGATGTTCACCAATGCTTCTTTCGACGGGGCATGGTGGAAAAGTCCGTCCCGTATTCTAGACGGATCGGGTCCCTGACGGTCTGAGTTTCGCAGGACCCGACGAGCAGGTCGGTACGACCGGGGGAAGGACTGGGACCGAACCGATGTTCCATCAGCCATCTCCACATGAAGGGGAGGGGGAAGTGTCATGCGTCGCCCACCTTGAGCCTGAGCGGGGCCTGGACCGTTCCCGGCCGCGGCAGTGACGTGGTCGTTCAACGAGCACGAAAGGACGACAGAGCAGTGTGAAGAAGAACGATTCGAAGACCAGGCGATCGAAGATCGCGGCGCTCGGAGCCGCCGCGCTCCTCATCGCCCTGGCCTTCCCGGCGACGAGCTTCGCGGACAACCCCAGCGGGTGCGACTTCGCTGCCAGCGGCACCACCGAATCGATGTCTGCCGCCGCTGACCGGGCAGCACCTTCGCGGGCGCCGATGGCAACCTCCTGACGAGCCCGACGACGTTCGGGACGACCGACTGGCAGAACGTCACGCCGCGCTGAACGACGGGCATCGACGATCCCAGCGGCTGCGGGCGATAACTCGTTCGGCCAGGGCACCAAGGAGGACAAGGCTGCGGCGACGGTCGTCAGCGGTTCTGATCCCGCTGAACAAGAGCGATCTGACCCGCTTCTATGAGTCCAACAAGACGACCGGGAGCGGAGCGAACCGCAGACCTTCCTCTACCTGGCATGGGAGCGCTCGAACGTCCTCGGCAATGCGAACATGGACTTCGAGATCAACCAGCAGACGACGCCGGGGTTCTCTGGGGAGCACCACGGGGCCTATCACGATCAACCGGAGCCCGGTGACCTCCTGGTCACCTACGACTTCACGAACGGTGGCGGCCGCCCCACGATCGGCTTGAACCAGTGGTTGATCAGCGCCACGAACCCGGTGGTGCCTGAACTTCGCGACGAACACATGCTTCTCGGCCAACAGCTTCCCGTGTTGGGGCGACCACGTGACCCTGACCGGCACGATCGCGGAAGGCGCGGTGAACAACCTGGACGCCGTCACCGACCCGATCTCCCGGCGGGAACGCGTGCCCCGGGGGCTCATGCCCGGCGAACACGTTCGGCGAGACGGCGATCAACCTGACCGGCGCCGGAGTGTTCGCGCCCGGGGTGTGCAAGGCGTTCGGGAGCGCGTTCCTGAAGAGCCGCTCCTCGAGCTCGTTCCCCGCTGAGGTCAAGGACTTCATGGCTCCGGTCCCGATCAACATCTCGAACTGCGGCACGGTGAAGATCATCAAGCACACCGATCCGCGAGGTGTCGATCAGAACTTCTCGCTACAACTCCAACGTGACGGGCACCGTCACCGCCTCCGAGTGAATCGACCCCCTGCCCCACGGGGCTCCAATAGCTTTCACGCTGAACGACAAGGGGAACTCGACCACTGACAGCGCCGGCAACACGCAGGACTGTTTCAACGTGCCGGTCGGGCAGCTACACGGTCACGGAAGCGTGCCGAGCCAGCTGGCTTCGTGCTGGAGAGCCTGTCCGGCGTCGGCACGACGGGTACGGGGGCAGAGCTGCACGCAGCACGCGGCGAACTCTCCGCAGGCCGACATCGTCGTAACGGCGGACAGCCACGTGTTCTGCACGTACACCAACCTGCAGCAGCTCGGGGCCATCAAGATCACAAAGACCTCCAGCAAGGCCGCCGCAATAAACCGCCGCTGGCCGGTGCGAAGTTCTCGATTAAGGACTCCCAGGGCAACGCGATCGTCGGGGAGCCCGTTCACGACCGACGCCAACGGCGACGATCTGCGTCGACCACCTGTTCTTCGACACGTACTCGGTCAAGGAGACGCAGGCCCCGCCCGGGTACGCGATCGACGACACGACCACCCATAACGTGACGGTCGACACGAACTCGACGTGTAGGGACGGGAACGAGGCCACCTACACCGCGACGGACACGCCGCTCACCGACATCACGGCGACGGCAACCTCTGAAGTGAGCGGTGGTACCCAGTCCAAGATCACCTGCGTCGACTCGAGCAACGCGAACGTCAAGAACTCGCCGCAAGGGTTCAGCGACCCGGTTGAGGTCGACGCCAACGGCCTGACGCCGGGTACCTACACCTGCACGATCGTGATCGACCCGTAGGCCGGGAGGAAGAAAGAAGAGGCTATCGAAGAGGCGGCCCCCCTCGGGGCCGCCTCTTACCATCGTCCGAGGCCCGCGGTCTTCAACTCACGCTGAAGCTGCAGGTGTCCACCAGACCCAGGTCCGTGTTCGCGGTGCCCGCGTAGATCTCCACCCGCGCGGGACCGCTGCCCGCCGGGTAGAAGGGGCCCCACAGCGACGAGTGTGTCTCGACAGCCGATCCGGAGAGCGAGTAGGCGCCGCCGCTCCCGACCGAGCCCCCAATCATGTCCCAGTAGCCGTCCGCGTAGTAGATGTACGCGTTCACCCAGCCTCCGTTGCGGCCCGCCTTACCGGACACCGTCAGCGCGCCTCCGGACGCCACCGGGTTGGGCGAGACGGCGCAGTCGGCAGCGGTCTTCCCGCTCGAGGTGTGCCTCGTGGCGAACGCAGGCGCGGCGAGCATCATCACGGCGCACAGGAGAGCCAGCACCTTGAGACCGCGGTGACGTGGACATTGACGCTCTTGCTGGATCTGATCTACGAACCCCCTCGGGACCGTTCGGTTCCTTACATCGGCTCCGACGCATGCAGACTTGACCGTGATGGCCAGACAGAAAGGGTGATCCCCGGTAGGCCATGCGGTCGGACCTGCGTCGGAACGCTTAGGTCGCCGATCCAGACGGATCGCCGCGGCTCCAGCCGCGGGCCGGCAGGTGCCGCTTGAGGGGTTTCGCGTAGCGATGGAGAGAAGCCTCAGGACTCCTCGGGGGGAAGGAACCTGACGTAGCGGCCGTCCGGCCGCGAAGGGGTGACGCCGCCAGGGGTAGGGGAACGCTCTCGAACATGAGACCGTCCTTTCTCCTGTGGGGGGAGCTGCTCCTTCAGGTCGGTGCCGATATGCCTCCTTCCGGTAACGACGAAAGCCCGCCGGACCGGCCAGCTGGGCTCACGACAGACCGTAGCGGCTCAGCCCGTCCTGTCAACGACGCAGGTAGCCGAGAGGTTCAGGGCTCGGAGACGACGACGGGCAGCAGGGCTTCCGCTTGCGCCTGCCACGGAGGAGCGGTCGAGCTCGCGGAAGGTCTCCGCCGCCGCGGCCGCGCGCGTTCGCGCCTCGTCCACGCGGCCGGTCGAGGCGAGCCACTCCGCGTGGCGGAGCTCGAACCGCGCCCGCCTGAACGGGGCGTCCTGTTCGCGCAGCTGGTCGATCGCGTCGGTGAACCCGGCGTCGATCGACCCCTCGTCGGCGTCGGCCCGGAGCGCGGCGACCCGGGCCCCGTACCCGGCGAGCATCAGGTCGATCATCGGGGACCGGCCGCCCCGCGGGATCGCGCGCAGCACGCCGAGGGTCGCGTCGGCCCGGCCGGCGTCTCCGAGCGCCAGGGCGGCCTCCAGGTTGATCTCGCAGGCCAGCTTGAACATCCAGTGCCGGACGCCGAGTGCGGCGTGCGAGCCGACCACCCGATCGCTCCGTTCCAGCGCCTGCGCGTGGTCCCCGACGGCCGACGCGAGCTCAGCGAGGACGACGTCGCTGAGCGCGCGGGTCTGGAAGTCGTCCGAGCCGACCAGGGCCTCGAACCGGCCCTTCACCTCTGCGACGCTCTCGAGGTCCTCACGCGCGACCGCCTGCATCTCCACGTAGGAGGCTTCGATCGTCAGCCTGCCGGTCTCGGAGGCCGGGTCGGTCCGCGCGTCCCAGAACTCCCGGACCAGGGCGGAGAGCTCCTCCCACCGGCCGGTCCACAACAGGTAGGAGGCCTCGTGGCCGCGCAGGAACCACCACGGGGCCCAGTAGCCGGTCCGCTCGGCGAGCGCCAGCCCGGCCGTGACTGTAGCCCCTCGCCTGCTCGCGCTCGTCGCGCTGCCACGTCTCGTTGGAGAGGTTCGTGTACGCGCGGATCGCGGGCCACGTCTCGTCGTGCGCGAGCGCGATCTCGAGCGCCGCCCGCTGGAGCGCGAAGCCCTCCTCCCAGCGGTCGAGCGAACCCAGGATCAGGCCCTTCGTGTTGATCGCGTCGGAGAGCACGCCCCAGATCGCCTCGTGCTCGGCGAGCTCGAGGGCGTGTTCGGTCGCCGCCATCGCCGCGAGGAGGTCGTCGTGGTCGCGGGCGTCGAAGTACCGCATCCGCCCCAGCTGCGCCGCGAGCACCGCGACGTCGCGCCCGGTCTCCCCCGCGAGCGCCTCGTAGGCGCCGTCCATCTGCGCGATGGCCTCGTCGAGCCGGTCCAGCAGCCACAGCGCCTCCGCCTCGCGTGCGCGGACGCGCGCCGCGTCGTGCGGACGTCCAGGGCATCGTAGGCGGCGACGACCTCACCGGCCGCGCCGGACGGTGTCCTCGGAGTCGCCGCGGAGCCAGACGGCGTGTGTCGCCTGCTCCGCCAACCGTGCCCGGTCGAGGTCGTCGTCCGCCAGGCCGGCGGCGCGGTCGAAGTAGCCGGCGGCCTCCACCGCCGCCGCGAGCGACAGCGCCCGCCTGCCCGCGCGCTCCAGGGCGCTCGACGGCGGCGGCGCGGATCTCGGGCGCGTCCGGGTCGGTCGGCGCGTTCTCGTAGGCCTCGAGGTAGTGCGCCGCGACGACCTCGGCGACGTCGTCCTCCTCGCCCGGCCAGGCGTCCTGGAGGTGGCGTGCGACGGCCAGATGGCGCGATCTTGCGGTCGCGCCTGCTCACCGTGTCGTACACGACCCGCTGCACGATCGACTGCAGGAACCCGTACTGGCCGCGGTCCGGTGAGTTCACGTCGGTGACGACCGTCAGCAGCTCCTTGCCGACGAGGTCGTCCACGAGCGGCTGCAGCTCCTGGACGGCGATCCCCGTGACGGCGGCGAGCGCCGGCAACGCGAACGTCTTGCCGACGATGCTGGCGTGCTGGAGCAGCGACCGCTCGTCGTCGGGGAGGCCGTCCAGGCGCGCGCCGATCAGCGCCTGCAGCGTCTCGGGAACGGCGAGGTCGACGGTGTCGGCGCCGGGCGCCAGCTCCACCCCGTCGGCGGTCCGGCGCACCACCCCCTTGTCGAGGAGCATCCGCACGGTCTCGACGGCGTACAGCGGGACACCCTCGGCACGCTCCCGGATCCTCGCGAGCAGGTCCTCGGAGATGCCGGGCACCATCCCGCGAAGCATCCGGTCGATGTCGGCGTCGCGGAGCGGTCCGAGCGCGATCGAGGTCCAGCCGGTGCGGCCGGCGCCCCAGCCGGGCCTGCGCTCCGCGATCTCCGGACGCGCGAGCGCGACCACGTACAGGGGCCGTTCGTCCGCACGGACCAGGAGCTCGTCGATGAAGTCGAGCAACCCGGTGTCCGCCCACTGGAGGTCCTCGAACACGAGGACGACGGGTCCGCGCTCGGTGAGGAGCTCGAAGAACCGCCGCCACGCGCTGAACAGCTCCTCGCGCGGCGGCGACTCGCGCCCGCCGAAGCCCAGCAGCTGCGCGAGCTGCCCCTCGAGCCAGCGCCGCTCGTCGACGTCGGCGCACCACGCGTCGAGCCACTCGCGGAGCTTCGCCAGGGTGTTCGGCTGCTCCTCCTCCTCGGCGGCGCCCAGGCGGCTTCGCACCATCTCGGCGAGGGCCCAGTAGGCGACGCCGTCCCCGTAGGCGATGCACCGCCCCCGATGCCAATAGACCGTCTCGACC
The DNA here is from genome assembly GCA_963710985.1 of uncultured Actinomycetes bacterium. Classification (GTDB taxonomy): domain Bacteria; phylum Actinomycetota; class UBA4738; order UBA4738; family HRBIN12; genus AC-51. The sequence continues at coordinate 96,355 of CAVQCI010000003.1, forward strand.
AGCCCGTCGAGGTACTTCTCGAACTCCCACGCGAGCCTCGTCTTGCCGATCCCCCCGACGCCGGACACCGACACGAGGTGCGCCGCGCCCTCGTCGGCGGTCGCGTGGAACAGGTCCTTCAGCAGGCGCAGCTCGCGGTCGCGCCCGACGAACGGGGCCTCGAGGCCCGCCTGGCGGATCGGCGCCGCCTCGGCCCGCGACGACGCGGAGCGCCCGGTGCAGGTGGATCGGCTCGGCCTTGCCCTTCAGGTCGTGCTCGCCGGCGTCGCCGTAGGCGATCGCGGCGTCGGAGGCGCGCCTGGTGCTCTCGGTGACGAAGACCCCGCCGGGCGGCGCGGCGGACTGGACGCGCGCGGCCGTGTTCACGAGGTCGCCGATCACCATCGCCTCGCCCTCGGCCGCGCGGTTGACCGCCGCCTCGCCGGTCGCGACCCCGCCGCGCGCCGCGAGCTCGGCGATCCCCTCGTCGGCGCCGAGCGCCGCGACGGCGGCGACCAGGTCGAGCCCGGCGCGGACGGCGCGCTCGGCGTCGTCCTCGCGCGCGACGGGCGAGCCCCACACCGCCATCACCGCGTCGCCGATGAACTTCTCGATCGACCCGCCATAGCGCTCGACGATCCGACGGGCCGCCTCGAAGTAACGCGACAGCAGCTCGCGGACGTCTTCCGCGTCACGCGCCTCCGAGAGCGGGGTGAACCCGACCAGGTCGGTGAACAGCACCGAGACCAGCCGGCGCTCCGACGGGGCCGACGTGAGCACGGCGACAGGCGCGGCGGGCGCGACCGCGCGGCCGGGCGCGACGACGTCGGCCGCGAGCGGGGCTCCGCAATCCCCGCAGAACCGGTCCTCGGGCTCGTTCGCCGCACCGCACGCGGGACACGTGACGGCGAGCGCGGCGCCGCAGTTCGCGCAGAACTTGCGTCCGGGGCGGTTCTCCGCGCCGCAGGAAGAGCAGGTCATGGTGCCGGAGCGTACTCCTCGGTCACACGCCTCGCGCGTCCGCGGCATGAAGGGGTGACGATAGGGAACCGCGCGTCGTCGACGCGTCGTCGGAGAAGGGACCGTGCCGGACACACGCACCGACGCCGAGCTGCTCACGGACTCGCGGGAAGACCCCGGGGCGTTCGTGGAGCTGTACCGCCGCCACGCGGAGGACCTGCTGCGCTACTTCGCGCGGCGGACGCTCGACCCGGAGACCGCGGCGGAGCTCACGGCCGAGACCTTCGCGGAGGCGTTCGCGTCGCGCGGGAACTACCGGGACACGGGAGCGAACGGGGTGGCGTGGTTGTACGGGATCGCGAGGCATCAGCTCTCCCGCTTCTTCCGAGCGGGACGGGTGGCGCGGGACGCGCGGATGCGCCTGGGCCTGCCCGCCCGCGAGGTGTCGCCGGAGGACTTCGAACGGATCGAGGACCTCGTGGACTTCGCGCCGCTCCGCGCGGCGTTGGTCGAGGCGCTCGAGACGCTCGCGGAGGACCAGCGCGAGGCGCTTCGCCTTCGCGTGATCGACGGGCTCTCGTATCCCGACGTCGCGGCGCGCCTGCAATGCGCCGAGTCGGCGGCACGCCAGCGCGTCAGCCGAGGGCTGCGCCGGATGGCGATGGTCCTGCAAGAACGCGGGCTCACGCTCGCCACGGAGGTGGAGTGATGGACACCGAGATCGGGTTCCTTCGGCAGCTGGAGGCCGACCTCGAGGCCGCCGCCGACCGCGAGAAGACGAGGCCGGCGCCGTACGTGGCGCAACTGCATCACAAGCGCTCGTGGTTGAAGGGGATCGCCGCCGTGGCGGCCGTGCTGGTGGTCGCGTTCGTCGTCGGGACGTTCGCGACGCTCAACGGCGGGAACCTGCCCCGACAGGCGTCGTTCTCCACCGTGGGAGAAGCGGTGTCCGGAGGATCGGGATCGGCCACGACCGCGCCGCGAGCTGCAGCACCCCGGAACCGCCGACCAGGGAAACCAGGAAAGACATTCACCGCCAACCCCAACGTGAACGGGGCCGACCTCACGAAGATCGTCCGCGACGGGTCGATCTCGCTGACGATCCCCGATACGACGTTCGACCAGAGGTTCGCGCGGGTCACGCAGATCGCGCGGTCGAGCGGCGGCTACGTCCTGTCGACCGAGACGCACGGCTCCGGTTCCGGCACGCTCGTCCTGCGGATCCCGGCCAAGCACTTCGACCAGGCCGTCCTCGCGGTCCGCACGCTCGGCGACGTGACGGCCTCGCAGACGACGGGCAAGGACGTGACGGCCCAGTACATCGACAACCAGGCGCGGCTGCAGATCCTCGAGGCGCGCAAGGCCGTCCTGATGACGCTGATGTCGAAGGCCACCACGATCGACCAGATCATCCGGGTGCAGAACCAGCTCGACGCCGTCCAGCTCAACATCGAGCAGATCCAGGGGCAGCTGCGGTACCTCGACAACCAGGTCGCCGAGTCCACCCTGAGGGTCGATCTGCGCGAGAAGGACGTGCAGGCGGCGGCCGCGACGACGAACGAGATCCGCAACCCGAGCCTCGGCCGCGCGCTCGACCGTGCCGTCCAGGGGTTCCTCAACGTGCTCGCGACCGTCATCGTCGGCCTGGGCTACCTGATCCCGGTCGGGATCCTGGCGCTCGTGTTCCTCCTGGTGATCGCGCTCGTGCGCCGCAGCCGGCGCGCGGCGACCGCCGACTGACAGGGCCGGGTTCCTCACCGCGCCGACCCGCCCTACGATGCGGGGATGCGAGGTCGCGCCGTCCGGCTCGCCGTGCTCCTCCTGCTCGCGTCGTGCACGCGCACGTCGGCGACCGTCTCGCCGAGCCCGAGCTCTCCGATCACGAGCACCTCGGCCGCGAGTACCTCGGCCGTAGGTCCTCCGGCTATGAGCTCGGGGCCCACGAGCTCTCCGGTCGTCCGGGCTCCGGGGTTGCTCGCGGGACGGACAGACATCGGCGGGTACTCGCTCGCATTCCAGTGCGTGGGGAAGGGCAGCCCGACGGTGACTCCTCGAGGCCGGCTACACGGCATCCGGGATCGACACGTTCGGCAGGTCGATCCAGCCGGCGCTCGCGACCAGCACGCGCGTGTGCACGTACGACCGTGCCGGCGACGGCACGAGCGACGCACGCCCGAAGGACGTCACACCGGTGACCGCCGATACCCAGGCCCGGGAGCTCCATGCGCTCCTCGACGCGATCCACGTGAAGGGCCCCTTCGTGGTGGTGGGCCACTCGTACGGCGGGATGGTCGTGCGGGCCTTCGCGGCGCGCTACCCGAAGGAGACCGTGGGCATGGTCCTGCTCGACGCCTCCAGCGAACCCGAGATCCCCGTCTACGACCGGCTCCACGCGGGCGCGTGGGTCGACGGAACCGTCGAGCCGGCGCCGAACCAGACGATCGACATCCACGCCACGGTCCGCGCGCTCCTGCACGCGCCGAGCCTCGGCGCGATGCCGCTCGTGGTGGTGACGGCAGGGATCCTGGAGGACCACTGGCTCGCGGGCGTCCCGATCGTCGAGGCCCGCGCGCAGACCCGGCTCGCCGGGCTCTCGAGGGACTCGATCCACGTGCTCGACCGGGGCAAGGGCCACCTCCTGCCCGATACCGACCCCACGATCGTGATCGTCGCCGTGCGCGCGGTGGTCGAGGCGGTCCAGGCGGGGAAGCAGCTCCCCCCCTGCGAGCAGGTCTTCGCCGACGTGCACACCGCACGATGCCTCGCACGGGGACAGCTCGGCATCCAGCAGATCCGTCCCGACATGTAGCCGCCGCGCGTCACGCCGCGTCGTCGTCGCCGCGGAGCCACGTCAGCGCTCGCAGCCGCTCGGCGCTGATCGACGCGAGGGTGACGTCCTCGTCGGCGCGGCCCTCGGTCGCGGCGAACCAGGCGTCGGCCTCGCTCCAGGCGCGGTCGAGCTCCTCGGCCCCGCGCGGACGCGCGTTCGCGCGGAACGACGAGACGCTGCCGGGGTTCGTGACGGCTCGCGTCCAGGGCCTGCTGATCGGCTTCCTCGCCGAACGGCGGCAGCGTGTCGATCGCGCGGATCGCCCACAGGAGCACCGCGAGCGACTCCTTGCGCCACATCCCGTCGACCACGGCCTCGCGCGGCCACGAGCCCGACGGCGCCGCGAACAGCCGGCGCTCGACGTCGGTCGAGCGCGTCGTCGAGCGACTCGCGGGCGAGCCAACGATCGGTCTCGACGCGCGCCGCTTCGGCTTGCGCGTGCCGTGTGGGATCGTCGCCGAACTCTCCGAGCGCGTACTCGATCGTGGCGCGGCGGACGAACGCGTACAGCACGAGCGCGCGGTTCGCGACCTCGTCGGCGGTCGGACCGCGCCGCTCCTGCGTGCTCACGGCTCCGGGCCGACCAGGTGCCGGCGGAAGAAGTCGAGCTCGGCGATCGTGCGCGCGACCACTACGTCATCGTCGCCGCCCATGTGCGACGCCTTGGGGATCAGCAGGAGGTCGTGCTGACACCCGAGCCCCATCAACGCGCCCGAGAGCTGCAGCGTGTTCGCGGCGAAGACGTTGTCGTCGGACAGGCCGTGGATCAGCAGGAGCGGCCGCGACAGACCGCGCTCGCGCGCGTACCAGATCGGCGAGTTCCGGTCGTAGACGTCGGGCTCGACGTTCGGGTCGCCCAGGTAGCGCTCCGTGTAGTGGGTGTCGTAGAGGCGCTCGTCGCCGACCGGCGCCCCGGCCACCGCCGCGTGGAACACCTCGGGGCGGGCGAGGACCGCCATCGCCGCGAGCTACCCCCCGAACGACCACCCGCGCATCCCGACACGGCCCAGGTCGAGGAAGCCCAGCTGCTCGGCCGCCGCGTGCAGCCCGTCGACCTGGTCCGCGAGCGTGACGGTGAAGTCGCGCCAGATCTCGCGCTCCCACGCGAGGCCGCGCCCGGGCGAGCCGCGCCCGTCGATCGCGAGCACCGCCGCGCCGAGGCGGTCGGCGAACCACTGCCCCTCGCGGTACCAGCCGCGGAACGCGAGGACCTCCTGGAATCCCGGTCCGCCGTAGGGGCTCATCAGCACGGGCAGCGGACGGTCGGGCTCGACCCCGCCCGGCAGCAGGAGGGCGGCGCGCAGTCCTCGCTCGCCGAGCGAGAGGTAGCGCGGCTGCGGGTCGACGACCGGCTCCTCCGCGAGGTTCCCGAGCGTGGCGACGACCTGGCCGCCGCGGACCACGTCCCACCGCGCGAACCCCGCGTCGGCCTCCGCCACGCGCAGCACGTGGAGACCGTCGCCGCCGACCTCGGCCGTGTGGACGCCCCGATCCGGGGAGACCTGCACCGGGTCGTCGCCCGGTGCCACCCGCCAGACGGCATGGGACGTCGGGTCGTCGCCGGAGGCCGTGAACCAGACGTCCTCGCCGGCGTCGAGGACCGACCGCACCTGGAGACCGTCGGGGGTGATCGCCTCGCCGTCCACGGCCAGCCGGCGGGTGTCGCCGCGCTGGACGTCGGTGAGCAGGCGTCCGTCGGACAGGCGCGCGGGCGTCCCCTCGACCAGCTCGATCCAGCGGTCGTCGGTCTCGCGCCGGACCACGGTCGTCGCGCCGGTCGTCTCGTCGACCTCGAGCGCGCGGGTCTCGCGCTGATCGCGCGACTGCACGAGCAGCGTGAGCGGCGCGTTCTCGCTCCAGACCACGCGCGCGAGGTACTCGAACCGCTCGGGCTCGTCCCAGGTCACGTCGACGCGGTCACCGGTCGCCTCGTCGATCAGGTGCAACGTGACGATCGCGTTCGTGGTGCCGGCCCGCGGGTAGCGCATCGAGATCGGCGACTCTTGCGGGTCGGTCGGGTTCGAGAGCCACCACGTCTGCACGGGCGTCTCGTCGACGCGGGTCGCCGCGAGCCGCGTGCCGTCGGGCGACCACCAGAAGCCGCGCATCCGCCGCATCTCTTCCGCGGCCGCGAAGTCCGGCAACCCCCACTCGACGTTCGGATCGTCGTCGCTCGCCAGAAGGCGACCCGTGCCCGCGTCGAGGTCCTGGACGTACAGGGCGCCGTCGAGGACGTAGGCGATCTTCGTGCCGGGCGGGTCGAGGCGCGGGTCGTCGGGCACGCCGGCCGTCTCGAGCGGGTGGGCCTCGGCCCCGATCAGGTCCGCGAGCAGCAGACGGCCGCCCTCGACGAACACAGCCTTCGTCACGTCGCGGTCCGTCGCGTACGCGACGACGCCTGCCGCGCGCTCGCGCATCCGCTCGCGCCGCGCGCGCTCGGCCGGCGTGAGCGCCACCTCGTCGTGCGGGGTGGCCAGGGGGTCGTACACGCACCGCGTCGTGCCGCTCGCGACGTGGAGGATCCACAGGCGGTGGACGGGGTCGTCCCCGGCGTTGGACCGCAGGAACACCACGCGTTCGCCGTCGGGTGAGGCCGTCACGGTACGGGGCTGCCCGCAGGAGTAGCCGCGCGTCCGGGCGAGCTGTCGGGGCCAGACGAGGTCTTCGGGGTCGCGGCCCTCGTCGATCGTGCGGGTCACATCTCCCTCCTGCCTTCGAGGGCCTGCGAGAGCGTCACCTCGTCCACGTACTCGAGGTCGCCGCCCACGGGCAGGCCGCTCGCCAATCGCGTCACGCGCACCCCGAGCGGCTTCAGCAGCGCCGCGACGTACATCGCCGTCGCGTTGCCCTCGAGGTTGGGGTTCGTGGCGAGGATGCATTCGGTGACGTGGTCGCGCTCGACCCGGTCGAGCAGCTCCTGCACGCGAAGGTCCTCGGGGCCGACGCCGTCGAGCGGGCTGATCGCGCCGCCGAGCACGTGGTAGCGGCCCTTGTGCAGAGCCGACTTCTCGATCGTGGCCGCGTCCTTCGGCTCCTCGACGACGCAGAGCACCGAGCGGTCGCGGCCCTCGTCGCGGCAGATCCGGCAGAGGTCGCCCTCGGCGACGTTGCCGCACTCCCGGCAGAAGGAGATCCGGTCCTTCGCCGTGACGATCGCCTGCGCGAGCCGCTTCGCGTCCTCGACCGGCGCCTTCACGAGCCAGAACGCGAGGCGCTGCGCCGATTTCGGCCCGATCCCCGGCAACCGCGCCAGCTGGTCGATCAGATCCTGGATCGGGCCCTCGTACACGCGCTACTCCCCGGCCCCGTCGACCGGCGTCGCGCCGAGCATCTCCTGGACGCGGCGGAGCGCCTCGGCCTCGTCGGGAGCGTCCTCCTCGTCGACGACCTCGACGGCGGGGGCTCCGCCCTCGGGCTCGCGCGACTCGCGGACCACGCACACGATCGTCGGACGGATCCCGAAGAGGTCGTGGAGCGCGCCCTGGAGCTCGGTCTGCCGTTCCTCGACCTTCGCGACCCCGACGACCTGCTTGCCCGGCGGGAACGCGATCTCGAGCGTCTCGCCGTCGAACGACGAAACCGTGGCGCTCTCGAGGATCGCGCGCAGGATCGGCTGGCGGAGCGTGCCGAGGTGCTCTATCAGGCTGGGCCAGGAGCGGCGGAGCATGGCGACGTCGACGCTGCCGGCGCTCGCGGCGTGCGGCATGGGCATCTGTGTGTCGGTCGGGGAAGGTTAGGGTTTGGAGCTGCGCGAAGTCTCTGCTCCGCTCTGCTCCGCGGAGGCTTCGCTCCGCTTCATGGCTGGCGCATCCCTGACCGTCTCCGGTTCCTGCGGCGATTCACTCGCGTCGGGGATGGTCACCGCGGGTTCTCGCTCAGGCATCACCGCCGTGGGTTCGAGGTTGGCGAGGCGTTCGAGGCGTTCGAGGCGGGAGGTGAGGCCCGCCGGGGTGGGGTCGGTTTCGGGGAGGCAGGCGCGGACCAGGGCCAGCTCGATCGAGAGGCGGGGGCTCGTGGTCCAGCGCATGTCGTTCTGGGCCGCGAGGAGGAGGGCGATCACGCGGGCGAGCTCGCCGGGCGTGTACTTCTCGGCTTGGATCCGCAGCACGTCGTAGCCGTCGGCGGGGATGTCGAGGAGGTCCTCCTGGCCCGGGGCGGTCTTGACCAGGAGCAGGTTGCGGAAATGCGCGAGGGCCTCGGCGGTGACGTTGCGCAGGTCCTGCCCGTCCTGGACGAGCCGGCCGACCACCTCGAACGCGCCGCGGACGTCGCCGATCGCGACGACGTCGGCGAGCTCGTGCTGGACCTCGCCGCGCGGGGCGCCGAGGAGCGCGCGGACCACGTCCTCGTCGACGGCGTCGCCGCCCAGGACCGTCGCCTGGTCGAGCAGCGAGAGCGCGTCGCGGGCCGATCCCTCGGCCTGGCGCGCGATCGCGTGCGCCGCGTACGCGTCGATCGTGACGCCCTCGGCCTCGGCGATCTTCACGAGATGGGCGGCCAGGTCTTCGAGCGTCAGCCGCCGGAAGTCGAACCGCTGGCAGCGGCCGACGATCGTGGCCGGCATCTTGTGCGGCTCGGTGGTCGCGAGCACGAACCGCACGCCATCTGGCGGCTCCTCGAACAGCTTCAGCAGCGCGTCGAACGCCTCGCGCGACAGGCGCTGCGCCTCGTCGATGATGTAGACCTTCTCGCGACCGGCCATCGGTGCCGTCGGCGCCTTCTCGCGGAGCTCGCGAGCGTCGTCCACCCCGCCGTGCGACGCGGCGTCGATCTCGACGACGTCGACGTGGGTGCCTTCGCGGATCGCCACGCACTGGTCGCACACGCCGCACGGCTCGGCCGTGGGCGCCTGCTCGCAGTTGACCATCTTGGCGAGGATCCGGGCGGTGGAGGTCTTGCCGGTGCCGCGGGGCCCGCAGAACAGGAACGCGTGCGCCAGGCGGTCTTCGCGGATCGAGCCGGTGAGCGCGCGGACCACGTGGTCCTGCCCGAGCAGCTCCGCGGGGGTCTGCGGACGGTAGCGACGGTAGAGCGCCTGATGCGGCGGTCGATCTTCTCCGTCTTCTCTTCGCCTGCCACGCCGCTCCCCCGAACGACAGATGGCCGTGCACCCGCCTTCGACCGCGTGAGACTCGAGCGTTTCCTAGCGCGGCAGGCTCCGGCCAGGCGAACCTACGGCACCCGCCGGGAACCGCTTAGGGCTGCTGCGTTCCCGCCCTGACCCGGTTCGCGGCCCAGCGTCGCGTAGGACCCGACCTTCAACGCCCCGCGCCGAGGGCAGCCTCGGACCTCGCGGGCCTCCGGCGGGGATTCAGCCCCGCGTAAGCGGATCTCGGGTACAGGGCACCGCTAGCTCCCCGCCTAGCACGGCCATCCGCAGTATACGGGTGGGCCCGACATCAGCCCTCGGGTGACCCAGGGGCGCGCTCGTCCTCGGGTTTCAGTCCCCAGAGCGCGAGCGCGGCGGCGACCCAGACCGCGCTCGCCAGCACGCCGAGGGAGCGATCGGGCGAGGACGTGAAGACCGCCCACACGCCCGTGAACGCGGCGCCGAACACCGCGACCACGAAGGCCACCCCCCACGCGAACCGGTTCCCGACCACCGCGAGCCCGAACACGACGAGGGAGAGCGTGAGGCCGAACGGCATCCCGACCTCGATGTCGTGACCCTTGCTCACCGCTGACAGGGCGACCACCGCGACCAACCCCGCAGCGAGGATCGCCACGAACAGACCACGACCGCGCACGCGACGAGCGTAGTCGCTACCGGCTCCCATCGGGTCGAGGCAGTGGCGGTCCCACCCAGACCTCGTAGACCGCGCGGTCACGGAAGCCCAGCCCCTCGTAGATCGAGCGCGCCATGTCGCTCGGCTGCAGCCACACCTCGTCGCCCTCGCACGCCACCGCGAACGCCGCCCTCGACGTGAGCGCCGCGCCGATCCCTCTGCGCCGGGCATCGGGTAGCACCGCCACACCGAAGATGCCGACGCTGCCCTCCGTCGCCACGGCGATCGCGCCGCCGACGGGATGACCGTCGAGCCGAGCGAGCACCATCGCGGCGCCGGGAAGGTCGAGCATCCCGTCGGCGTAGAGCGTCCGCGAAAGAGCCGACGACGTCTCGAACGCCACCGCGTCCACGGAGGCGAGGGCCTCAAGATCGTCGACGGCGGCTACCATCGCGAGCTCGCAGCCCTCGGGCGCCGGCAACCTCGGGACGACGTCGAGGGGAGCCGTCATCAGGCTCCGGGCGAACAGCAGCTCCAAGCCGCGTGACCGCACGGCATCATCCATCCCCGGATGCCTCCCCGCCTGCAGATCGAGGCCGAACCGACGACCCCACGCCACGAAGACCGCTTCGGCCTCCTCGAGGGCGGCGACCGCGTCCCGAGGCGCGCTCCGCACGACGGCGTGATTGATCTCCTCCGCCGGGAGGTCGTGGAACAGGAGCACCAGACCGTCGACGTCGAGCGCCTCGCCGCCCATCGCTCGATATCGGCGCGACGTCACGTCCGCGAAGGCTCGGCCCAGCGCTTCGTCGTCCATGTCGAGGCAGCGTAGCCTTCGCGTCGAGCGACCGAGGAGGCGAGATGGCGACCACCGTGAGCACCGAGTGTCTACGCTGCCACGATGTGATGCAGTCGATGGGTGTCGAGGCGTTCCGGGTAGGCGGCACGAGCGGCGGCTGGAAGATGCTGTTCGGCGAATGGGCCGAGCTGGGCGAGCAGATGATCCAGCTCGAGGCGTTCGCGTGTCCGAGCTGCCGGATGGTCGAGCTGCGGGTGCCGGAGGGCGGGTAGCCTTCGCCGATGCCTGCGGTCGGCTCGATCTTGGTGGACTTCGACGGCACCGCCTGCCGGCACGACGTCGCCGAGCACCTCCTCGTCCGGTTCGGCGATCCCGCGTGGCCCGAGTACGACGAGGCGGTCGACCGAGGGGAGATCGGGCTGCGCACGGCCATCCGGGCGCAGGCCGGGATGCTCCGTGCGTCGCAGGACGAGTTGCTGGCCTACGCGCTCGACCACTGTCCGATGGACCCGACGTTCGCGCCGTTCGTGACGTGGGCCCGGGCCGAGGGGATCCCCGTCACGATCGTGTCGGACGGGTTCGGCTTCTACATCGAGCCGTTGTTGCGCGCCGCCGGCCTGGACGCTCTCCCCGTGATCACGAACACCTGGCGCGACGGAGCGATCGCCTTCGAGAACGGCCAGGGCGAGTGCGTGGGGTGCGGGACGTGCAAGATGCGCGCGGTGCTCGAAGCGCCCGGGCCGGTCGCGTTCGTCGGCGAGGGCCAGACCGACCGCTACGGCGCGCTGTACGCCGACGTCACGTTCGCGAAGGACTCGCTGCCCGCCTACTGCGAGCAGGACGGCGTCCCGTACGTCGCGTGGAACGACTTCGACGAGGTGCGCTCCTGGCTCCGGACGCACGACGACCTGCCCGGCGCCGTCGCCCCCGTACGCTGTCCGGGATGGACCACGACCTGATCACGAACCTGCCCGCCGGTCTCACCGCGCGGGCGCTCACCGTCGAGGACGTCGACGCGGTGATCGCGATGGTGAACGCGTGCGAGCTGCACGACACCGGCGAGCTGATGTGGGAACGCGCCGACCTCCTTTCCGACAGCGGCACCGACGGGTTCGACCGCGAGCACGACTGGGTCGGGGTACTCGAGGACGATCGCCCGGTCGGGTGGGCGATGGTCGTGCACAGAAACCGTGCGTGGGCCGACGTGCACCCCGGCGCGCGCGGCCGGGGCGTCGGCACATGGCTCCGCCGCTGGACCGAGGCGCGAGCCCGGGCTCTCGGAGAGCCCGTGGTCGGCCAGACGATCGACGACGCGCTCACCGACGTCGCGCGGTTCTTCCTCGACGCCGGCTACGCGCCGCAGCACACCTCCTGGATCCTCCGCAAGGACCACCCCGAGATACCGGATGACCCCGAGCCGCCGCCCGGTGTCGAGCTGCATCCGTGGCGCCCGCAGGACACCGACGACGCCCTCGCGATGTTCGAGGAGGCGTTCTCGGAGTTCGCGAACCGGCGGCCGTCGACGATCGCGACCTGGCGCGCGCTGACGGTCGAGCGCGAGGGGTTCGCGCCCGAGGACCTGATCCTGGCTGCGCAGGAGGACCGGATCGTCGGCGGCGCCTTCATCCTGGACGCGGAGGGGATCTGGGTTGACAAGCTCGCGGTGCATCGCGACGCGCGGCACCGCGGCGTGGGCCGCGCCCTGATGCAGGTGGCGTTCCGTCGTTCGTTCGAACGCGGCTACGACCACACCGACGTGTCCACCGACTCCCGCACCGGCGCGCTCACGCTCTACGAACGGCTCGGGATGTACGTCAGGCGCTCGTTCACGAGCTACGGCCTCGACCTCTGACGGCCTCACGGCGCACTAGCAGCGGGCTATCCCCGAAACTCACTGACCAGCGGCCCGATGCCATGCACGTGATCACCCACCACAAGTCAACGTGGGCACCTTCCACAAGAGGGACAGATCCCAAGATCCCATCTGATACTGGTCATCTCAGGGGTCGGTGAGTGCAGGGGGTCTCTCAGCGATCAGAGGGTCCAACCGGAGACTCGATGAATGACCCTGGACGCGATACACGAGTGGTGCAAGGACCCACGCCCCGCGGTTCGCTCACCGTGGAGTCTGCTGCCTTCACGACGCTCCACCTCTCATGCGACGTGGTGTGAGCGAGGCGGCACGCCGACGCTCGTCACGTCTCACGTCCGCGTGGCATGAAGGGGTGTGATCCCTATGCGTCTCATGCCACTGCTCTTGTCCGTGGGCCTTCTGGCAGCGTGCACGGGGTCGGGGGGCACCTCCTCGACCTCGCCCGTCACGATCGACGCGTCTCCACCGACGTCGAGCGTCTCCGTCGCGCCGGTCGCACCCTCGCCCGCGTCGTGCCCGAAGGACCTCGGGCAACGACTTCGGGCCAACGACGTCGCCGGGGCCGCGCGCGAGATCGTGCCGGGGAACCCGAGGGTGTTGGTGCTCTGCGGTCCCGGCGCACGCGTCGTGGTGACAGATGAGCGTGTGCACGCGATCGCCGACGCGCTGAACCATCTGAAGCGTGTGCCGCCAGGCGCGGTCTACGCCTGTCCCATCGACCTGGGTCCCACGTACGGGCTCTTCTTCGACTACACGAACGGCGACGTCTTGCTGGTGACCGTGGAGGCTTCGGGATGTCGCTTCGCATCGAACGGCCGGTCGTCGGCGATGACGGACGGCGCGGTGCAGGCCTCGATCAGGGCCCTTCTCAGATCCGGGTAACTGGTCGCCAGACCATCCGTCGGTAGGGCTGGGAGAGGCGTCAGCGCGCGTGCCGCTGAGGCAGCGGAGTACGATCGGTATTCCTGACGATCGCCGAGGAAGACCCTTCGTGACCTCCGAGATCGACCGATCCGACCAGGCGCTGGCGGCGGCGTCTGAGGACTTCGGCCACGTCTATCGGGGTAGCGCGAGTGGGGTGCTCTACGCCGTGTCGGTGGAAGACATCGCCGAGGCTGTTACCACCGCTGCTTCGGCGGGCTCCGGCGTCACCGTGCGCGGAACCGGACACTCCGCCGGGGGGCAGTCCGTTCCTCACGATTCGAAGGTCCTCGATCTGTCCCGGATGAACTCGGTCGGCGACGTCAACGTCGAGGACATGACCGTGTCCTGTGAAGCAGGCGCAACGCTCCGACAACTCGTCGAAGCGACGCTTCCGCTCGGTCTACTTCCTCGGCCGCTGACCAACCTGCTCGACCTTTCGGTCGGCGGCGTGCTTGGGGTCGGTGGGGGCGTTGGACCGAGCAGCCATGTGTTCGGGGCGATCGCGTCGAACGTCGTGGAGATCCGGGTCGTCACCGGTGACGGGCTCGAGCATCGGTGTTCGAGGACGACCGAGCCGGAGCTGTTCGAGGCGGCGATCGGTGGCCTGGGGACCTGCGGCGTGATCGTCTCCGCCCGTCTGCGACTGCGCCCGGCGAAGTCGCGGGTTCGGACCTTCTACCTCTTGTACGACGACCATCGGCGCTGGCTCGCTGATCAACGGCTGATCGCGGACTCCGGCGCAGATGCGATCGAGGGGTTCTGCTCCGCCTCACCCCAAGGCCTCCGGGGCGTTGGCGGACGACGAGTGGGCTTCGTCACATGGTTCTTCCCGCTCCACGTCGCGATCGAGTTCGACGAGCAGGAGCCCGCACTTCCGGACGGCATCGCTCCGTACAGGGTCCTCGCAGTCGAGGATGACGAGATCGGATCCTTCCCAGGCCGACATGACGCCCGGTTCGACATGATGCGTCAGGTCGGAGCCTGGCGACAGGCACACCCGTACATCTCGGCCTTCATCGACCGGGAAGCACTGAGTGACGTGCTACCCGACGTGCTGGATCTTCTGCCTTTGTCGCTCGGGGACGGCTACCGAGGCGGCTTCCTGTTCGAGCGCCGAGATGCACCCCCCATGCTCGCGCTTCCTTCATCGGACGACATCGCGTTCTTCAGCATCATGTATCCGCAGATCGCGCCCGAGCATCTCGCGGATGCGCTCGACGTCCATGGACGGATCAGCGAAGTGTTGATCAACGCGGGAGGCAAGCGATACGCGGCCGACTGGCTGAGCGATATGGATGAGGTTGCATGGCGTACCCGCCTGGGCGACCGATACGACGCGTGGGTGTCTGCGCGGAAGACCTACGATCCAGGAGCGGTCTTTCGCTCAGCGCTCCTCCCACGTCAGCCGTAGGCGGCACCCGCCAGCAGCCCTTCTGGACGGAAGTGGCCCCAAGAGCGCGCGAAGGGCCCTCCTCCCGGCTAACCGCCTGGCCGGACCGGACGCCGACCTCTCCAACGCCCGCGTCATCACAGCCCGAGTTGTGCTCAACGTGAGTCGAGTATGAGCCGGGGCTGCGCCACGCCCATTCGGTGTCTTCAGGAACCGCTCCATACGAACGACGGGCGTGCTCGTATGGGTTCGGCAACAAGGAATGCAGCCCTTCGGCAACATCCCGCAGCGGTGGCCGCGGGATTCGAACCCGCGAGACGGTCACCCGCCTACACGCTCTCCAGGCGTGCCCCTTCGTCCGCTCGGGCAGGCCACCGCGTCGAGTCTACGGAACGGACCGGGCCGAGCGGTCAGGACGTCCGGGAGTCCACGAACGCCGCGTAGGCCCTGCGCCCGGCCGGCGTGAGGTGCATCCCGTCGGAGTAGAACCACCCGCCGTGACCCCGCGAATACGCGTACCAGCCGAGCAACGAGGTGTTCGCGTGCCGAGCGGCGCACGCGCGCAGCCGCGTGTTCTGGGCCTTGCGGATGTTCGGATACTTGGTGGGGCCCGTGACCGTCATCAGGTACACGTGCCGCTGCTTGCCGGCCCTCTTCGCGATCGTGTCGCACTGCGAGGGCTGGATCAGGATCCCGTTCGTCCCCAGGTGGACGATCACCTTGCGACGGAGCGTGCCCGCGGCGGCCTTCTGCTTCACGATCCTCACCGCGTCGGCGAACTGCCGCGAGACCACGGCGTCGACGACGATCCCTCGCTGCCGCAGGTTCGGCTTCGCGCCGAGCATCACGGAGTCGCCGATCGCGAAGCGACCTGCGGGGATCGCGACCGCCGGCTCCGCGACGGTCGCGAGGAGCAGGACCGCGGCCACCACGACCGGAACGGCGCCCCTGCGTGTCACACGTCGAGCCTCACCGGCTGCTCGAGCACTTGAGCCGACGCGAGCGATACTGTGCGCCGTGACCCTCCCCGGCACCCAACCGGAACGCAAGGCGCGCCTCCGCCTGCTCGGCGCCCCCGGGCCCGACGAGCCGCCGTCGCCACGGCCGTTCCTGATCCCCCGGTCGCCGCGGGTGCCGCGGTTCGTCGCCGCGATGGTCGCGCTCGCCGGGATCGTCAGCCTGCTGTCGGCGGCGTCGGTCCCGATGCACCAGCGGACGCAGGTGCTGACCCGGATCGTGCCGCTGTCGGTCCGCACGGGCGCGACGTCGGTGGCCGCCCTCGCCGGACTGGGCCTGCTCGTGGTGGCGGGCGGACTCGCACGTCGACAGCGGATCGCGTGGTGGGTGGCGCTCGGGCTCCTGGTCGTGGGCGGCGTCAGCCAGATGCTGAAGGACCTCGACGTCGCGACCGCGGGACTCGCGCTCGCGTTGGCGGTCGTCCTCGTCGCGAACCGCCGGGAGTTCGACGCGCGCACGGGACCCGGCACGATCCGGCGCGCGCTCGGGGTGGCGCCGACCCTCGCGGTCGCGGTCTGGGTCTTCGGGACGATCGCGATCGTGTCGCACGCGGACGATCTCCCCTCACATCCGGGTCTCGGCGCCGCCGCGATGGATTCGCTCCGCGGGGTGGTCGGCCTGCCGATGCACCTCGACCCGACCGGCATCGCGTGGCTGCCCGGTCTGCTGCCGCTCCTCGGTGTGGTGGCGGCGGTCGCGGTGTTCGCCGCCGCCCTCCGACCGGTCGTCGAGGGTCTGCGGCGAAGCCCCGCGGACGACGACGTCGCCGCCGAGCTCGTCCGCCGGCACGGGACGGACACGCTCGCCTACTTCGCGCTCCGCAGCGACAAGAGCTACTTCTTCGACGGCGACGGGTTCGTCGCGTACCGGTACCTGTGGAACCTCGGACTGTGCTCCGGTGACCCGATCTGCGCCCCGGAGGACCGAGAGCGCACGATGGAGGCGTACGTGCGGCACGCGCGCGGGCAGGGGTGGGGCGTCGCCGTCCTCGCCGGCAGCGAGGAGGCCGCCCAGGGGTACCGTCGCCTCGGGCTGCGTCCCTTCTACCTCGGCGACGAGGCGGTCCTGGACCTTCGGACCTTCACGGTCGAGGGCCGGCAGATCCGCAAGGTGCGGCAGTCCATCCACCGGCTCGAGCGCGCCGGGTACACGCTCGAGTTCCTCCGCGACACCGAGGTCGGCGCGGATCTGCGCGATGCGCTCGACGCCGTGACGCGCGCGTGGCGCGGCCGCGCGCCCGAGCGCGGGTTCACGATGTCGCTGGACCGGCTGGCCTCGCCGCAGGACCCCGACGCGCTCACCGTCGTCGCGCGGGACGGGCAGGGCCGGGCGCAGGGCTTCCTCCACCTCGTGCCGTGCTACGGCGAGGAGCCCGGCTACAGCCTGGCCCAGATGCGACGCCGACCGGAGACGCCCAACGGGCTCACCGAGTGGATGATGGCGATGACCGCCCTCGAGCTGGCTCGCGGCGGCTCCGTCCGCTTCTCGCTCAACTTCGCGGTGCGCGGGCGGCTGTTCGACGACGCCGTGCACCTGTCCGTGTGGCAACGAGCCGAGGCCGCCGTCCTGGGGTGGCTGAATCCGGTGTTCCAGATCGAGCGTCTGCGTCGCTTCAACGAGAAGTTCGACCCCGTGTGGGTCCCGCGCTACATCTACTACGAGGCCCCGCTGAGCCTCCCCCGCGTGGTGCTCGCCTACCTCGAGATCGAGGCGCTCGTGCGGGTCCCGCTGATCGGCGCGCGAGGCCGCCTGCGCGCCGCCGGAACGGGATCAGGCCCAGAGACAGACCGCCGAACGGGCCTTCCACGGAGCCGGTAGCGGTAGGAACATAGAGGTGGTACAGGTTCGAAGGAGGCGACCATGTACACGTTCGCTGTCGCCTTGATGCTCGGTCTGGCCGTGGCGGGTCTCGCCAAGGTCCTCGAGCGGTTCCTCGTCCGGCTCCCGGAGGTCAGGGCGGGCCTGATGCTCGTCCTCGGCGTCGCGATCGCATGGATCGGGGACTTCAACGTGTTCGCCCTGTGGGGCGTGCCGCTGCGGGACTACTGGATGGAGATCGGCGCCACCGGCTTGATCCTGGGTGGTCTCGGCGTCGCCTGGTACGAGCTCATCGGGTACTTCGGTGGGCTCATGCGCAAGGTGCAGGACGAGGCCATGCGGATCGAGAAGACCGAAGGCCTGCGGATCGCCTCGTAGCGATCCACGACCGGGCACACGGTGCCACGAGAGCGCGAACGGGCGGGCACGTCTCTGAGCCCGCCCGGTCGCTGTCGCGGTTCGCGTCGCGGCGCGGCCGTAGCATCGAGGTGTGCTCGCCGCGATCCCGTACCGGACCTTCCCCGAGCTCCACCTCGGGCCGCTCCCGATCCGCACGTTCGGGCTCTTCGTCGGGCTCGGGATGCTCGTCGGCGCGTGGATCTTCGTGCGCTCGGCGCGGCGCCGTGGGCTCGACACGGAGCTGCTCACCAAGCTCGCGTGGTACGTGATCCTCCTCGGGCTGATCGGCTCGCGCGTCACGTTCGTGCTGACCCACCCGTCAGACTTCACGAACGACCCGCTGTCGGCCTTCGCGCTGTGGCAGGGCGGGCTGCAGTTCTCCGGTGCGTTCCTGATCGCGGTGGTGGTGATCTGGTGGTTCTCGCGGCGGCACCCGGAGCTCCGTGGTCTCGAGCTGTCCGACGACATCGTCCTCGGGCTCGTGCCCGGGCTGATGATCGGGCGAATCGGGTGCGTGTCGGTAGCCGAGCACCTCGGCACCTCGACGACGTTCTTCCTCGGATGGAAGTACCTCGGCGGTCCCACCCGAGAGCCGGTCGTCGGCGGGGTCGGCGCGGTGATCCACAACACCGCGATCTACGAGATCGTGCTGCTCGCCCCGCTTGCCCTGCTGCTGTGGTGGCTGCGGCGCCGCGACGTGCGCGCCGGTTGGCTCACGGTGACGTTCCTCGCGTGGTACGGCGTGCAGCGGTTCTCCACCGACTTCCTGCGCGCGTACGACCGGACCGTCTACGGCCTGACCGGCGCCCAGTACATCTGCATCGGGATGCTCGTCGGGGCGGCCGTGCTGGCCTGGCACCTCCGCCGTTCCGCGCCCGGCGCCGGGTCCTCGGATCGTCCACCTGAACCGGACCCATCGCTCGCCCGTAGTCCTGGTACGTCACCAGACGCCTAGCAGCACACATGCTGCGGCTGACCGTACGCAGGAGGGGGAAAGCGATGCCCATGTTCTTGGATGTGCACGAGCAATTGCCGGAGGGCGCCGGGTTCGAAGACGTCGTTGCTGCTCATGCAGCCGACCTCAAGGCCCAGGCCGCCTACGGGGTCAACTACACGAAGTACTGGGTGGACGAGGGTCAGGGAAAGGTCTTCTGCCTGGTCGAGGCGCCGAGCGCCGAGGCTGCGGCGGCGGTCCACCGCGAGGCGCACGGACTCGTCGCCGAGCAGATCTTCGAGGTGCGCGAAGGGGCGTGACCCGCGCCGTCGTGCCATCTCGCCGAACGCGGACGGGCGGGCCCACCGTGGCCCGCCCGTCGTGCCATCATGGTCGGACCCGCGAGGCCGAGCACGGGGGGTTGCCGCAGGAGCGAAAGGAGCGGATGTGTTCGCAGGGCTCAGCGCCCGCGACGTGCCGGTCCGGCTCGCGACCGGCGCCTACATCCTTCACTCGGGGCTCGGGAAGTGGCGCCCGAACGCCGACCGTGCGGCGGCGCTTCACGGTCTCGCGGCGGGCGCCTATCCCTTCTTGAAGCGGATCCCACCCACGAGGTTCCTCCGGCTGCTCGCGGCCGCCGAGATCGCCACCGGCGCTCTGCTCCTCGCCCCGGTCGTGCCCAACAGGATCGCCGGTGCGTCGCTGACGGCCTTCTCCGGCGCGCTCGTCACGATGTACCTGCGCACCCCCTCGATGCACGAGCCGGGCAGCGTATGGCCGACGCCGGCAGGGATCGCGGTCAGCAAGGACGTGTGGATGCTCGCGATCGGGCTCAACCTCATCGCCGACGACCCGGACCTCCGGCCGGCCTGACCTATCCGAAGTGAGCGACCGGCCGCGGACCTGCGCTGCCACGTCTTACAGTTTGTGCGCCCAGAGCTCCACGCCGTGCGTCCCGTCGTCGGCCACGAAGAAGAGCCGCGTCCCGGCCTTGATGAGCTCCGTCGGGTTGGAGTCCCCGGACGGGTTGATGTCCCTCACTCGCTTCGTCCCGAGTGCGGTCCCGTCGCTGCGCCAGAGCTCACGGCCGTACGTCTGGTCGTAGGCGCTGAAGAAGAGGATCCCCTTCGCCTTGGCCATGTTCATCGGGAACGCGTTACCGGACGGGTTGAGCTGCGCGACCATGTAGGTGCCCCCGGCCGTGCCGTCGCTCCGGCAGAGCTGGTAGCCGCAGTCGCCGCCGGCGTCGAAGTAGAGGATCCCTCCGAGGCCGATCAAGTTGTCCGGGTTCGAGCTCTGCTCGTGTCCGCTGATCGGGGGCGCCAGGTTCGCGACCTGCACCGTTCCGGTATCGGTCCCGTTGCTCTTCCACAGCTCGAAGTTGTCGTACTGGTCCGTCGCCCGGAAGAAGACGACCCCACCGACGTTCGTGAGCGAGCGGATCCCCGGGTTGCCGTTGTAGTTGGTCGGGTCGCCGTTGTACGGGTTGATGTCCTTGACCAGGTAGGTGGCGGCCCGGGTGCCGTCGCTCCTCCACAGCTCCGGCTCGTGGACCCCGTCGTCAGCCACGAAGAAGAAATGCGTCCCGACCTTGGTCAGGTCGGAGGGGTTGGAGGCCGCCGTCGGGTTGATGTCCTTGACGAGCTTGGTGCCGGTGCTCGTTCCGTCGCTCTTCCACAGCTCGCGACCGTGGACGCCGTCGTCGGCGGAGAAGTAGACCTTGCCACCTACGTTGATGAGCCCGGCAGGGCTCGATCCCTGGGTGCCCGGATAGATCTCCCCGACGCGTCTGGTTCCCTTCGCGGTCCCGTCGCTCTTCCAGAGCTCGGCCCCGTGTCTCGGGGTGGAGGCGGTGAAGAAGAGCGTGCCGCCGACGTTCACGAGGTAGCCGGGGTTGGACTCTCCCGTCCCCGGATAGATGTCCTTGACCAACCGCGTCCCAGCCCGGGTCCCGTCGGTCCGCCACAGCTCCGCGCCGTGGGTGGCATCGGCGGCCTCGAAGTACAAGACCTTGCGAACCTTCGTGAAGCTGCTGAGGTAGTCGGAGAGGAACTTCACCTTGTTCAACCGGACCGTCCCGGCGCCCGTTCCGTCGCTCTTCCAGAGCTGCCAGTTGGTTCCCTTCTGTGACGCCGCGAAGTAGACGAAGCCCCGCATGCCGGCCAGGTCGTACGGACCGGAATCACCGGAAGGGTTGATGTCCTTGACCAGGTAGGTGGAGCCGGCGAACGCGGGCGCCGCCTGCAGCGTCAGGGCGATCGCCACCGCCACCGACAGTCCGAGCACGCGCGCCGCGGCGCGCGGAACCCTCAGGGGATCGGTACGGCGCATCGGAACCCCTCCTCCACCCGTGCGCCGGACCCCGCCGGCGCCGCCGGATGATACACCTGCTCGAGCCCGCGCCGCGGCGAGCGACTTCGCGCTCTGGCTAGGCGCCGGGGGCGTGCGCTTCCGCGACGTCGCCGATGATCCCGGCGAGGTCCTGGGGGCGCGACCACATCGGCCAGTGGCTCGTCGGCAGGTCGACCCAGGTGACGTCGCGGATCTCGGTGAGCCCCGCGAGCCACGCGTAGCCCTCCTTCACGGCCTCCTGGTACTCCTTCGCCGAGAACCCCGTGCAGATCAACGTGCTCGGGATGTCGAGCCGGGCGTCGTTCGTCAGCGCGATCGCCTCGCGCAGCACGCCGCCCGGCTCGGGCACGGCGCGACGCTGGAACGTCTCGAGCTGTTCCTCGGTGAGTCCGTCGAGGTTCTCCTCCTCCCGGAGCTCCTCCAGCGACATCGGCTTCTCGACGGCATCGAAGTCCGGATCGAGCGGGGGGACGCCCGGCGCCGAGTCGACGTAGACCATGGCCGCGATCCGCTCGGGGACCCGGTCGCTCGCGGCGTAGCCGGAGAACCCAGTTCCGCTGTGCACGGCGAGCACCACGGGTTGACCCTTCGCCGCCACCGCGTCACAGATCGCGTCGACGTGGTCGGAAAGCGTGATCGAGGACCTGTCGGCGTCGGCCGACTCGAGACCGGGCAGCGTCAGCGTGGTGACGTCGTGGCCGTCGGCACGCAAGGCGCCGGCGACCTCGTCCCACGCCCACGCGCCGAGCCAGAACCCGGGAACCAGGATGATCGGTGCGCTCGTCATCTTTCGACCCTAGGGGTGGGCACCGACATCGCGCAAACGTCGTCAGCCGCTCGCGATCCGCGCGGCGTGATGCGAAGCTGTCGGATCTACCCGACCGCCGGTCGGCGGGAACGCCGGGTGCCCAGGCGAGGAGGTTGATGCGGATGACCGAACGGATCACACCGAAGGAGTTCCACGAGGCCGCCGGCGTCGAAGACTGGCGCGTGCTCGGCGAAGGCGCCTGCGCGTACTTCCGGACCGGCTCGTTCGCGGCCGGTGCTCGGCTGGTCGCTTCGATCGGCGAGCTGCCCGGTCTCGACGACCACCATCCGGACGTGGACCTCCGGCACGACGGCGTCACGGTTCGGCTGACTCACGATCACCGACGACTACTTCGGGATGAGCAGGCGTGATATCGAGCTGGCCCGGCAGATCTCCGAGGTGGCGCGGGACCAGGGTGTGTCCGCCGACCCCGCCGCGGTCCAGACGCTGCTCGTCATCCCCGGAGCGCCCGTCACCGCCGAGGTCATGCCGTTCTGGCGCGCCGCGCTCGGGTACGTACCTCGAGGCGACAGCCCGGACGAGAGATCTCGTGGATCCGCGGAGCCGCGGGCCGTCGTTCTGGTTCGAGGCGATGGACGAGCCGCGTCCGGACGGCGGCGGCGCGATCCACGTCGCCATCTGGGTGCCCTACGAGCAGGCAGAGGCCCGCGTCGCGGCGGCGCTCGCCGCCGGCGGTCGCCTGGTGCGCGACGAGTTCGCGCCCGCGTGGTGGACGCTCGCCGACGCGGCCGGCAACGAGGCCGACATCGCCACGACGATGAGCCGCGACTGAGCGGCAGGGTGCCGGTCCTCACCAGTCCCAGAGGTCCATCTGCGCGATGCCAGCCCTCCCGAGCATCTCGTTCAGCTCGGCTGAGTGGTAGACGTCGTGGGCGAAGACGCGCTGGAGGATCGAGCCCCGCGTGTACACCCAGTCCGGATCCCACTCGGGGTGTCGCACCTCCTCGCCGAGCATGTCGAGGGTCCACGAGTCCAGCCGGGCCTCCACGATGCGGAAGGTCGAGTCCAGCGCGCCGGCGAGCTGCTGCGGGCCGAGGACGTGCTCGAGGTCGTCGTCCCCCGGGCAGTCGTTCCCGGCGTTCGTGAACGGCGTCGTCTCCGCGCCCGGCTCACCCACCGCGTCGCAGAGCCAGAAGACGCGCTGGCACGCGAGGTGGCCGATCGTCGCCCACATCGGCCAGCGCTCGGGGGTCGGGGTGATCGCGAGCTGCTCGTCCGTCAGCGCCGCGACCGTGTCGCGCAGCTGCGCGTTGTAGTAGGGCCACTTGCTGTACGCGGGACGGATCGTCAGGTTGGGCATCTGTCCACGGTAGCCGCCAGAGGCATTACTGGCGGAGACCGGGGCGACGACCCTGGGCCAGGGAGACGCCGAACAGCACCAAGAACGCCGACCACTCCACGAGCCCGCCGTCGTAGGTGCCTCGGATCAGGTCCGCGACCACCACGATCGAGGTGAGCGCCAAGCCCGCCCACCAGGCCCACACATGCTCGATCCACAGGCCCACGCCGACGAGGAGGTAGGCGACACCCAAGACGAGCAAGATCAGCCCGTCGTCGCCGCTTCCCGGCGTGGTCTGGTGGCCGCTGTTGAGACCCACGAAGCCGGCGCCGACGCCTGCCAACACGAAGACGACGGACAGGACCTGGGTAACTCGCCCGAACCGTGGCCGCATGGTCCCGATATCGACGGCGTGCGCCTGTCCCATGAGCGATCAGAGCGCGACGTCGAGGCTCACCGGGAGCGTCCGAACGGCCACGGAGCGAACGGATCAGGAGCCGAGCACGGCGGCGAGGTCGTAGCGGACGGGCTCGTCGAGCTGCTCGTACGTGCACGAGCTGGGGTCCCGATCCGGACGCCAGCGGATGAACTGCGCGGTGTGCCGGAGGCGACGCCCCTCCATGTGGTCGTACCGCACCTCGACCACCCGCTCGGGACGCAGGGGCACGAACGACAGGTCCTTCCCGGCGCTCCACCGGCTGAACTCCGAGCTCCGCGGCGTCCGCGCGTCGGTCGCGAGCTTCGACCAGTCCCACGGGTGACCTTCGAACGTCGTCACGAGGGGCTGCAGCTCCCGGAACAACGCGCGTCGCTGCGACATCGGGAAGGCGCCGACGACCCCAACGTTCGCGAGAACGCCGTGCTCGTCATAGAGACCGAGGAGGAGCGAGCCGATCGCCTGCTCGTCGGTCTTGTGCGTCCGGTACCCGGCGACCACGCAGTCCGCGGTCCGGACGTGCTTGATCTTGAACATCGCTCGCTTGTCCGGCTGGTACGTCCCGTCGAGCGGCTTCGCGATCACGCCGTCGAGGCCCGCCCCCTCGAACTCGTCGAACCACCGGCGCGCGAGGTCGCGGTCGTCCGTGGCGGGCGTGACGTGGATCGGCAGCGTCACATCCGCGAGAGCCTCCTCGAGCAGGCGCCGACGCTCCGAGAACGCGGTCTTCATGTGGTCGCGGTCGTCGAGCGCGAGCAGGTCGAAGGCGACGAAATGCGCCGGCGTCTGCCGCGCCAGCAGCCGCACGCGGCTCTCGGCCGGGTGGATACGCTGCTGCAGCGTCTCGAACTCCAACCGTCCGCCCGCCGGATCGGGCACGACGATCTCCCCGTCGATCACGCATCGTGCCGGGAGGTTGTCGCGGATCGCAGCGACGACCTCCGGGAAGTACCGGGTCATCGGCCGCTCGTTCCGGCTGCCGATCTCGACCTCGTCGCCGTCGCGGAACACGATCGAGCGGAAGCCGTCCCACTTCGGTTCGTACGAGAAGGCACCCTCGGGGATCTCCGCCACGAGCTTCGCGAGCATCGGGGCGACCGGGGGCATCACGGGGAGATGCATCCCCCATCTTCCCGCACCACGCGGGTGAGGGTGACGCGACGACGGAGTGACGCTCGAGGTCGTCGGACGTTGCCCTACTCGAACCGCGACGAAGGCGAGCGCCGCTATGCGCCGCCTCCGGCGAGGAAGTACGCGCCGCCCGTCCGACAGGCTTCCGGCACGTCGATCCCCGGGAGCGAGGACCCGCCGATCGGGACGAACCCCCCACCGAACGAGGCGGGCTGACCGAGGGCCGCCACCTGGTCCCCCGTGGGCCCGATCAGCACCTTGTGGTCGCCCCGTCGCACCGCGGCGTAGCCGTTCGGAAGCATCAGGTAGGTGAAGTGGGACCCGGCCTCGCCCAGACCCAGGCATCCGTTCTTCACCGCGAGCGTCCCCCCGACCAGTGCCCCCATGCTCGTACCGTTCGCGGCATAGGTGATGACGTGGACGTCGGTCGCCCTCCCGTCGTCGACCACGCGGAGCGTGCCGACGGGGGACGCCAGCGCGAGTTCGGGGACGCACGCGACGATCGAGTATGTCCCTGGGCCGATGGCCGGGACCGCGCCCCCGAGGGCGAGCGGCAGTCGGATCTGCGCGTCCGGCGCGACGGAGTAATCCTGTGCGACCGCGATCGTGACGACCTCCGTTCCGAGTTCGGTGCCGGTCGCCGTCGCGAACACGTGGGCGAGACCCCAGTAGGCCGCGCCGCTCTCGGTCCACGTGTTCGTGCGTCGGTTCACGAGTTCGAGCGGGTCGTTCCACCGGCCGCCTCGGAGGGTGACGTCGTCCGCCCAACGAAGCGCGAGCCCGTTCCCTCGCTCCGCAGGCGTGGGCTCCTCATCGACGATCTCCTCCTGCACACGCTGCCAGTTGCCGTCGTGGAGGGCGAACCCGACGACCCACCACTCCTTGGTCGACCACGGAGCAGCGAACGTCACCTCGTCTCTCAACGTCGAGATCGCTCGCCACCCATCGGCGGGCGCATGGACCGCGGCGGACGAGGCCAGGTAGGTCCGGAGCGCGTCGGTGGCCGGCCCCTGGATCCTCCGCTCCAGACTCCCCGGTATCCTTGAAGGGCGGACTTCGGGTAGGCGACCGTCTCATCGCCGACGAGGAGCACCTGGGTCTTGTCGAGCGTCGGGACCTGGCACACGACGTCGGGGACGATCGGCGTGGGCGCGGCGCTCGTCGAGGACGTCCCGACCGGCTCGTCCGAGCGCAGGACCGGAACCAGGAACAGCGATGCCGCGAGCGCGAAGATCGCGAACGCTGCGAGCGCCGTCACGGCGCGGTGCCGAGTTCGAGGCACGACCTCGTCGCGCTCGGGCGGGCGCTGCTCCGCCTTGCGCGCGATGTCGTCGAGTGGCACGGGCACGTCCTTGAACCGCCTGACCCCTCGTTCCCACCGTTCAGGCATGGCTCATGCCTCCTCGTCGCCCAACAGATCGCGGAGACGCTTGCGGGCACGGAACAGGTGGACCCGGACCGTCGCCGCGTTCACGCCCATCGCCGAGGCCGTCTCGCGCGTCGTGAAGTCGCACACGTAGCGCAAGACGACCGCCGCCCGCTGTTGCTGTGGCAGTTGCTGCAACGCATCCGAGATCTCTGCCAGACCGTGAGGAGCATCGAGGTCTGCTTCGGGGCGCTCCGCTTCACGGCGGCGCTCGTCTCGGAGTTCGGCAGCGGCGATCCGGAACGCCGTCTTGTATAGCCATGCGCGGGGGTCTCGGATCAGGTCCTGGTACGCGACCGCCCGCGCGAAGGTCTCGGCCGTCACGTCCTCCGCGAGCGCGGCCCTGCGTCCGCTGAACGCGTACAGGGCTCGATACAGGGGAGGCGCGAACTCGGTGAAGAGGGCACCTAGGTCGTGACGGAGCGAGCCGGAACGAGGGTCCTCGGTCTCACGCCGCACCCTCTCCGATGGCCCGCTCATCACGGCAATCATCGTGCCCATCCCACATCGGTACAGAGGGGCAGGGATGGCGGTTCCGTTTACGCGGTGAGAGGGATTTCGGGTCTCGCCGAAAGCGACATCGGACATCGTCTAGTCACTTGCTCGACTACTTCACCTCGGCTAGAAGCGAGGTGGTTGCCATGCCCGCTAGATCGGGGGATGGCCGTCCAGTCGAGGCCGGATACAGCGGACCCGCCCGTTCGGACGCGGAGGCGGCGTGATTCCGACAACCCCTCTGACCTGCAGGTTCTCGTCGTGAGGGTTGCCCACCCGGTGCCCACCCAGCCGATGAACGCATGGCTACGTCTGAGCGAACGTCACGGAGTAGTGAGCCTGGACATCGGTCACGTTCGGGGCGTTCATGTTCATCTCGACCGGCACGCCGACGTCGTTGTAAGTCACCATCTGATCCACGTCGGCTCCCATCCGCTGGTACCACCTGATGGTCTTGAACAGGTTCTCGACCGTCATAGGGTCGTCGTCCTTGAAGCCCTTGGGGACCCTGTGGTCGGTGACGTCGCCATGCACGACCGTGACCGAGTACTTCAGCGGGACACCACAGGCCATGCACCCCGTGATCGTCACGTCGAGCGTGTAGTCCCGGACCACTGCCTGCTGCCACGCGTCCTCCGCGCTCGCGAGGTCGGTGGGGGCCGTCGAACTCGATGGGGTACCTGATCCACTGTGAGGGGACGAGTTTGCACAGCCTGTCGCGAGGAGGAGGACGAACAGTGCGACGACGGCTCGCGCGTTCCTCACGGACACATCCTCCCCGAAGTATCGGCGGGTTCACCCCTCTGACGTCGAGGGGCGACCGCTCGGTTCCCGGTGGGGCGACGGGCCGCGCCATCGCAGAACGCGAACCCTTCGACGGCCTTCACCTCGGCGTGACCCCATCGCGATGTTGCTTCTCGCTGGAAGCGACACTCCGGGCAGCGTCTACGCGGCGCGCCACACGGAGTGTTGCGGCGATGGGTCGCCGTGTCCCGTCGTCTTCGTCAGGAGGCACGACTCGATTTCGAACGAGAACAGTTGCCAGGTGGACAGATCGTCTGGCAGGCCCGACATGTCGCGCTCGCGAGCGAACTGCTCTGCACAGGAGTCGATCACACCGTGATCCGAGACGACGTTCGCACGACCCATGATGTAGAAGGCATCCTCGTCGTTGTCGGTTGGGAACGAGTGCATCGCGTATCGACCGTCTCGGTGAAGATCCGCGCGTTTCGGCGACGGCACGATGAACGCGAACAGGTCCGTCGACGTGAGCAGAGGGCACATCGGGTGGACGCGCGGCGCACCGTCCACCCGTGTAGTCGCGAGGAAGGCGAGACCCACACTGCCGTACTGGTAGAGGAGCGCCCGCCCTGCCGCCGCGAGCCCTGGCTGCTCCAGCGCGAACTCCCCCCACCTCACGACCGCGAGCATCGCCAGGAACGCGAGTCGCGTCAAACAGCGACCGGTGTGGCGCGGGTTGCGAGCGGTCGCTCCTGACGTCGACACCCCCTCCTCGAACGCGAACGGGCGGACCCTCAGAGGGACCCGCCCGTTCGGACGCGGAGGCGGCGTGATTCCGACAACCCATCTGACCTGCGGGCTCCTGTCGTGATGTCTGCCCACCTGCCGAGTCGGACTCAACATGTCGCCTCGGGAACGCGTCGCCCTTGACGCCTGAGCGGCACCGGCCGACCATGCAAGGGTGATACCGACTGTCCTCCTGATCGGTCTGGTCTTCGGGCGATGGTGGCGAGCGTCCGTGCCGGTGGCCATCATCGGATGGCCAGTGCTGCTGATCGCCACGGGCGTCGACTCCGGCGTTTGGTTCGCGGTCGGCGCCGGTCTGTTAGCGGGCGCCAACGTCGTCGCCGGAGTGCTTGTGAACCGGCTGGTCGCGAGGATCAGCCGGAGGATCGCTGCGGCGGGCTGAGCCCTACGGTCCACGATCCTCGACGGCTGCTGACGTCGATGTCGTTCCCGGCGAGAGCCCCCACGTGCCCTGAGGACGGTTCGTGATGATCGAGCCTCCTGCCACTACCGGTCGGCCGGGTGTTAGGCGTAGCACCTTGCACGCACGCCAGCATGACCGATGCCGATGGGTCTGCCAGTCACCGATCGCCGCGAGGCGCCGCCGTTGCTGGGGCGCGGCACCGGCGTCGAGTCCGTGGGCGCGCTGCCCGAGGTAGCACTTAGCGACTGAGTAGGAGTCGCCGGGAGAATCCGGAAGACCGCCGCCTCGTTGGATCCGGGATAGCTATCCGTGCGTCGCGGACGCGACCGGACTACTTCTTGACGTACACCACCATCGTCGATGGGATCATCCCGGCTCGCTCCGCAGCTGCCGCCAGCTCCGAAGAGAAGGAGCTCTGGGCTGCCTGGAAGGCCTCCATGTCAGGGACGTCCCATGTGCTGGCGACCTGGTTGCTGCCATCTGCGGCGACGTAGCTGGCCCCGTCCGACGCGACCGCCGACATCGCGGGGACCATCTCCGCCTTGAACTTCAACCACTCCTCGACATCGTTGACCGCCGCGGTGACGATGATCTGGGGCACACGAGTCTCCTTCCGGACGCCGACAGGCTCAGGAGCGCAACTATACGGATCCTGGAGATCGTGCGGGTGTCCTCTTCCTCGCAGTAGGAACGACCCGAACTCGAACGGGCGGGCCACACCGGGCCCGCCCGTTCGGACGCGGAGGCGGCGTGATTTGAACACGCGAGGGACGGATTAGGCCCCTAACCGCTTTCGAGGCGGTCCCGTTCGGCCGCTCCGGCACGCCTCCGCCGACGAGGATACAAGGTGCCCGCGGTGGCCCGGAACCCCGTCACGTGGGACCATGCCGCAGGTCGGACGCAGGGGGGAACGGGTGGACGCACACGAGTTCGAGGGCATCCCGCTGTTCGCGGACCTGTCGAAGAAGGAACGCGAGCGGGTCGCGCGATGGGCCGACGTGGTGGACGTCCCCGCCGGCTACCACCTCCTCATCGAGGGCCGGTTCCCACACGAGTTCTTCGTGGTGCTCGACGGGACGGTCGACGTCGAGAAAGGCGGCGAGCACCTCGCCGAGCTGGGGCGCGGCGCCTTCCTCGGCGAGATCGCGCTGATCGAGGACGACCGGCGGACCGCGACGGTCGTCGCGCGTACGCCCGTGCGCGCGCTCGTGATGGGCCCCCGAGAGTTCGACGAGATGCGCGACGAGATGCCGACCGTCGCCGAACGCCTCGAGGCCGCCAAGCGCGAGCGTCTGCAGCGCTAACGGCGCGAGCGGAAGAACGTGCGGAGCAGGTGGCCGCACTCGTCGCCGAGCACGCCGGCGGCGAGTTCCGTGCGATGGTTCAGACGCTCGTCCTGCACGAGGTTCCCGAGCGAGCCCGCGAACCCGGCCTTCGGGTCGGTCGCGCCGAAGACCACCCGGTCCACGCGCGCGAGGACGACGGCGCCCGCGCACATCGCGCACGGCTCGAGGGTCACGTAGAGCGTGCAGCCCTCCAGGCGCCAGCGGCCGGTCGCGGCCGCCGCCTGCTGCAGCGCGAGGATCTCGGCGTGCGCGGTCGAGTCTTCGCGGAGCTCACGTTCGTTGCCGGCGGCGGCGATCTCGGCGCCGTCCTTCACGATCACGCAGCCGATCGGGACGTCGTCGTGGTCCAGGCATGCGCTGGCGACCTCGAGGGCGCGGAGCATCCACCGCTCGTCGTCGGACGGCTCAGTACGCATCGATCTCGAGCAAGCGCTCGTCGCTGATCCCGAAGTGATGCGCGATCTCGTGCGCCACGGTCCGCTTGACCTGCGACTTCAGCCGCTCCTCGTTCATGCCCGACACCGCGACGATCGTGGCCCGGTACAGCGTGATCGTGTCGGGCAGGACGCCCGAGTAGCCGCGGTTGCGCGCCGACAACGGCACCCCGTGGTACAGGCCGAGGAGGTTCCGCTGGCCCGCCGGCGGGAGGTCCTCCACGAGCACCTCGACGTTGTCCATCGTGTCGAGGATCCAGTCGGGCAGCTCGTCGAGCGCGTCGGCGACGAGCTCCTCGAACCGTTCGCGGGTGATCGGCGGCATCGCAGCGAGCGTACCGGCTCAGCAGATCCGCGGGAGCTGGTCGGCCGTGAGCATCAGGAGCGGCCGGGTCGCACCGAGCGAGGTCCGCAGACGGACGCTGCCCGCGGGATCGGGCTCGCCGACCTCGCCGACGATCGTCGCGTGCGCGCCGGTGGGCTCGCGACGCGCGGCCTCGAGGATCGCGTCCGCGTCGCCGGGGGCCACGATCGCCACGGCGACGCCCTCGTTCGCCACGTAGAGCGGATCGAGGCCGAGCATCTCGCATGCGGCCTTCACGGGAGCGAGGATCGGGAACGCGCCCTCGTCGGCGGTGATCGCCACGCCGCTCGCGTCGGCGAGCTCGTTCAGGACGGTCGCGACGCCGCCGCGCGTGGCGTCGCGGAGCGCGTGGACCTCGCCGGCCTCGAGCATCGCCCGTACGAGCGAGGTGAGCGGCGCGGTGTCGCTCACGAGCTCGGCCTCGAAGTCGATCCCGGCGCGACGGCTCATGACGGCGACGCCGTGCGATCCGACGGGCCCGGTGACGAGCACCCGGTCGCCCGGACGGGCGCGTTCGGGTCCGATCTCGACACCCGCCGGCACGAGGCCGATCCCGCTCGTCGTCACGTACAGCCCGTCGGCGGCGCCGCGCTCGACGACCTTGGTGTCGCCGGTGACGAGCCGGACGCCGGCGGCCTCGCACGCGTCGGCCATCGACGCGACGACCGTGCCGAGCGCCGCCATCTCGAGGCCCTCTTCGAGGATCAGCGCCGCCGAGAGCGCCAGCGGGATCGCACCCATCACGGCGAGGTCGTTCACGGTGCCGTTCACGGCGAGCGCGCCGATGTTCGAGCCCGGGAAGAACGCGGGCTGCACGACGAACCCGTCGGTCGTGAAGGCGAGCCGCTCGCCCGACGGGAGCGTCAGGACCGCGGCGTCGCCGAGCCGTGCGAGCTCGGGGTCGCCGAAGACCGGCGCGAACAGGTCGCGGATCAGCTGCTGCGTGAGCCGGCCGCCCGAGCCGTGCCCGAGCAGCACCCGTTCGCCGGGCGGCAGCGGCACCGGGCACGACAGCGTGAAGTCGCGCGCGACGTCGGTCACGTCGACACCTCCTCCCGCACCCGTCCCGCGAGGAAGTACGCGGCGCACGCGCCCTCGGAGGAGACCATCGGCGCGCCGAGCGGATGCTCGGGCGTGCAGAGCGTGCCGAACGCCGGGCAGTGGTGCGGCTTCGCGCGGCCGCGCAGGACGTCGCCGGCGATGCACAGCTCGGACTCGCTCGCCGGCACGGCGCCCTCCGGCGGAGGGAACAGCACCTCGGCGTCGTGGTGGGCGTAGGCGTCGCGCAGCTTCAGGCCGCTGCGCTCGATCACGCCGATCCCCCGCCACGCCCGGTCGGCCGTCTCGAAGACCTCGTCGACCACGGCGCGAGCCGCGGCGTTCCCGTCGCGGACCACGGCGCGGACGTACTGGTTCTCCACCTCGTGACGACCCTCCTCGAGCTGCCGCACGCACATCCAGATGCCCTCGAGGAGATCGAGCGGCTCGAACCCCGTCACGACGAGCGGCACGCCGAAGTCGCGGGCGATCGGCTCGTACTCGCGCCAGCCCTGGACCGCGCAGACGTGCCCGGGGGCGAGGAACCCCTGCACACGGTTGCCGGGCGACACGAGGATCGCCGCGATCGCCGGCGGCACCAGCACGTGCGCCACGAGCAGCGCGAAGTTCTCCACCCCGAGCCGGTGCGCCTGCGCGACGGCCATCGCGTTCGCCGGCGCCGTCGTCTCGAACCCGACCGCGAAGAACACGACGGTCTTGTCCGGGTTCGCGCGCGCGATCGTCACGGCGTCCAGCGGCGAGTACACGACGCGGACGTCGCCGCCGGCGGCGCGCGCCATGAAGAGGTCTTCGCTCGAGCCGGGCACGCGCAGCATGTCGCCGAACGAGCACACGATGGTGTCGGGACGCTTCGCGATCTCGATCGCGCGGTCGATCAGCGCGACCGGCGTGACGCACACCGGACACCCAGGACCGTGAACCAGCTCGACCTCCGGCGGCAGCAGCTGGTCGATCCCCTGACGGATCAGCGTGTGCGTCTGGCCGCCGCAGACCTCCATCAGCACGTGCGGGCGCGTCACCGTCGCCGCGATCTTGTCGAGCAGCGACCGCGCGATCGTCCCGTCGCGGTACTCGTCGACGTACCTCATCCGAGCTCCTCGGGCCGGACGCCCTCGGCCTGCTGCGGCAGGTCGATGTACTCGAGGTTGTCCATCTCGGCGAGCAGCGCGTAGGAGCGCGCCGCCTCCTCCTCGTCGACCACGCTGATCGCGAACCCGACGTGGATCACCACGAACGAGCCGACCTCGACCTCCGGCGCGTACTCGAGGCACGCCTTGCGGGTGATGCCGCCGAAGTCGACGGTCCCCATCCGCACGCCGTCCTCATCGAACAGCTCCGTCACCTTGCCGGGCACGCCCAGACACATCGCTCAGGTCACCTCCCTGTGCGCGGCGACCCAGATCTGACCGAGGGCGATGCCGCCGTCGCCGACCGGGACCTCCCGCGGCCAGAAGACCTCGAGGCCCCGCCGCCTCAGGTCGGCCACGAGCCGCCTGGTCAGCAGGTCGTTGTGGAAGACGCCGCCCCCGAGGACCACGCGATCGAGACCGTGACGCCGCGCGGCGCGCTCGGCCGCGTCGGCGGCGGCCCGAGCGAGGCCCGTGTGGAACCGCGCCGCCACCTCGGAAGGATCCGCGCCGCCCCTCAGGTCCTCGACGATCGCCGCGATCGCGGGGCGCGGGTCGATCACGACCTCGTCCGTGACGTCGAACCGGTACGGATCGGCCCCGGCGCTCGGGTCTGCCGCCTGCTCGAGGAGGCTCGCGGGCTGGCCCTCGTAGGTGGCGCGCTCGCCGCAGATCCCGGCGAGCGCCGCCACCGCGTCGAACAGCCGGCCGACCGAGCTCGTGAGCGGCGATGCGAACCCCGACGCCAGCTGGGCGAGGACGACGTCGCGCTCCTTCGGTGGCGGGCCCAGCAACGCGAGCGCCTCCGTCCGGACCCCGGCGTCGGCGGCATGCGCGAGCGCCATCCGCCAGGGCGCCGTGGTGGCCGCGTCGCCGCCGGGCTGGCGCACGGCGCGCAGATGGCCGGCACGTAGGGACGTCCCCGGATCGCACACGAGCACCTCGCCGCCCCAGACCGTGCCGTCCTCGCCGAGCCCGAGCCCGTCGAACGCGAGCCCCACCACGGCCTCCTCGAGCCCGTGCTCGGCCATCGTCGCCGCGACGTGCGCGTGGTGGTGCTGGACCGCCGTCCGCGGCAGCCCGAGCTCCTCGGCGAACCGCGTGGTCATGAGGTCGGGGTGCAGGTCGTGCGCCACGACCTCGGGCTCGACGCGGAACAGCTCGCGGGCCCGGTCGTAGGCGGCGCGGTAGCCCTCCATCGCCTCCTCGGTGTCCAGGTCGCCGACGTGCTGGGACAAGAAAGCCTTGCGCCCGGCGGCCAGACAGAAGGCGCCGTGCAGCAGCGCCCCCGTCCCGAGGACCGGTCGCGGGACCTCGCCGATGAGGTCGAACGCGTGCGGCGCGAAGGAGCGCGCGCGACGCCACACCGTCGGCTCCGCCGCGCCGGTCCGCACGGCGACGACGCTGTCGTCGTAGCGCGCGACGATCCGCCGGTCGTGCAGCACGAACGCGTCGGCGATCCCGCCGAGCCGTTCGAGCGCCTCGTCGTCGTCCGTGCAGATCGGCTCGTCGCTCGCATTGCCGCTCGTCATCACGAGCGGCCGGTCGACGGCGCGCAGGAGCAGGTGGTGCAGCGGCGTCGACGGGAGCATCGCGCCCTGGCGACGCTGGCCCGGGGCCACGGACGGCGCCAGCCTGCCGCGGTCTCCCACCAGCACGATCGGCGCCTGCCACGACGTCAGGGCCTCCTGCTCGGCGGGCGTCGGCACGAACCACGTCCGCGCGTCCTCGATCGTCGGCACCATCACCGCGAAGGGTTTGTCGGGCCTGCGCTTGCGCGCGCGCAGTCGCGCGACCGCGTCCTCATCGGTCGCGTCGCACGCGAGGTGGAATCCGCCGAGGCCCTTCAGCGCGACGATCGCGCCCGTGCGGAGCAGCGCGGCGGCGCCCTCGACCACGTCCTCGGCGTCGAACCCGACCGCCCGCAGGCGCGGACCGCAGGCCGGACACGCCACGGGCTCGGCGTGGAACCGCCGGTCGGCGGGATCCTCGTACTCGCGACGGCAGTCCTCGCACATCGGGAAGGCCCGCATCGACGTGCGCTCCCGGTCGTACGGCAGGGCCTCGATGATCGTGAACCGCGGCCCGCAGTCGGTGCAGTTGATGAACGGGTAGCGGTAACGACGGTCCGACGGGTCGAACAGCTCGCGCAGGCATGCCGGGCACGTCGCGGCGTCGGGCGAGACCAGGCGCTCGCCCGCCACGGCGTCCCCCGACGCGACCACGTCGAACCCGACGGCCCCGAGGACTCGGCGGCCCTCGACGCGACGTGATCGACCCGGGCGAGGGGAGGCGCCTGCGCGGGGATCGCGGCGGCGAAGCGGTCCACCGCGGCGGCGATCGCCCTCGGCGTGGATCGTCACGACCCCGCCGTCGTTGCGCACCCAGCCGGCGACGCCGTGCGCGGCGGCCAGTCGCCACACGAACGGACGGAAACCGACGCCCTGCACCACTCCGCGAACCTCGAGGTGCCGGGCGACCGTGCGGGTCACCCGGCCCGCCGGCGTCAACGTCCGGGCCATCTCACCTCCATCGTGCTGGCCACGACGTCCGCGAGGACGGCTGCCTCCAACGCGGGGAGAGCGGCCCTGACCGCTTCGCTCGGCGGTGCGCCAACCGTCACGTCGGCGGCCTCCACACCGTGAAAGACGACCCGCGGCGCGCTGCCGACCGCCGCGGCAAGACCCACCGCCTCGGCCAGCCCGAAGCCGTGCGACGACAGCGAGTTGCGGAGCTCCGCGGGGAGCCCGTCGGGCCCCGCCTCGGCCCGCACGAGCGTGCCGGGCGCGCGACCGCCGGTCGGCGATCGCACCGCGTCGATCACGACGGCGACGTCGACCCCGTCGAGCAGGTCGAGCACGCGGACCGCGGGGCCGGCGAGCACGACGTCGACCCCGTCGGGGACCCGGTCGCGAAGCGCGGCGGCGACCAGCAGACCGGCGGCGTCGTCGCCCGCGTCGGGGTTGCCGCAGCCGATCACCCGCACGGTCGCCACGGCGCGTCAGGTCCGTTCGATGTCGAGGCGGAGGAAGTGCGTCGCGCACGAGATGCAGGGGTCGTAGTTGCGCACGACCATCTCCGCCAGCCGGGTGAGGTCCTCGTCGCTGCGGTCGAGCACGCCCGGCAGGAACAGCCCGAGGTCCTGTCTCCATGTGGCGGAGGTTCTGCGACGTGGGCGGCACGATCTTCGCCTCGAGGATCGTGCCGTCGGCGTCGACGTCGTAGCGGTGGTACAGGGTGCCGCGCGGGGCTTCGGTCGCCCACGTGGCGCGGCCGGCGTGCGGCGTCACGGAGGTCAGCGCCGGCTCGGGAGGCTCGTAGTCGCGGATCAGCGCCAGCGACTCCTGCAGCGCGAGCGCGGTCTCCACGACGCGCGCCGCCATCGACGCGAAGGGGTCGAGCGTCGGGAGCGTGAGCCCGGCCCGCTCGGCGACCTCGCGCGCCAACGGCGACAGGTGCCGCTCGTTCAGGAGCACCCGGGCGAGCGGCCCGAGGAAGTACGGCGTCTGGGTGTCGCGGAAGACCGCGTGCAGCGCGTTGGAGTGGGCGACGTGCAGCTCCTCGGTCACGTCCTCGTACTCCGCGAACGTCCAGGCGCGGCCCCGCGTCGAGACCATCGAGCCACGCGTGATCGCGTACTCGTCGGGGTCGGTGATCGCGCAGAGCTCCGCGTCGCGATGCAGCGACGGCATCTCGAGCGGCGCGATCAGGTCGGCCACGTCGAAGATCTCCGCGAGCGCGTCCTCGAGGCGCGGGATGTAGGCGAGCAGGTCGCGCTTCCCGGCGGCCTTGGAGAAGCCGCCGACCCGCGGACTGACCGGGTGGATCTCACGGCCGCCGATCGTCGCCATCAGGTCGTTACCCAGACGCTTGAGCCGTAGCCCGCGCTCGACCGCGTCCTTGAAGCCGGCCTTCGCCAGTTGGATCGCGTCGTCGAACCCGAGGTAGTCCGGGAGCGCCAGCAGGTGGACGTGGAGCATGTGGCTCTCGATCCACTCGGCGAGGTACAGCAGCCGGCGGAGCTCGTGCGTGCCCGGCGGGACCTGCGACCTCGAACAGCTCCTCGAGCCCGTGGATCGCGCTCATCTGGTAGGCGACCGGGCAGATGCCGCAGATCCGGGGCACGATGTCGGGCACCTCGCTGAAGTGCCGCCCCCGAAGGAACGACTCGAAGAAACGCGGAGGCTCGTAGATCTCCAGCTCGAGGCGCGTGATGATCGTCGTCCTCGACCCGGACGTGCAACGCGCCCTCGCCCTCGACGCGCGCGACGACCGGCACCTCGACCGAACGGTGCGTCATCGCGCCTTCGCCTCCTCCTCCACCTTGGCCGCCGCTTCTCGGAACGCCGGCGCGTACCCGGTGATGAACCGGAACGTGTCGGCGACGCGCGTCGGCGACATCCCGAGCGCCAGGAACGAGCGCGCGAGAGCCTCGGTGTTGGGCGGCTGCGACGGTCCGAAGCATCCGTAGCAGCCGCGTCCCATCCCCGGGCACAGGGCGCCGCAGCCCGTGCGCGTCACCGGGCCTAGGCACGGCTCGCCGTGCGCGACCATCACGCACACGTAGCCGCGGCGCTTGCACTCGATGCACACCGGGGTCGTCGGCGGGCTCGGGACCGAGCCGTGCAGCAGCCAGGCGAGCGCCGCGAGGAGCTGGCCCCGGTCGATCGGGCAGCCGGTCAGCTCGAGGTCGACCTTCACGTGCTCGGCGATCGGCGTCGAGTCGGCGAGCGAGCGCACGTATTCGGGGTGCGCGTACACGCGATCGATGTGCTCGGCGAGATCGGTGCCGTTGCGCAAGGCCTGGACCCCGCCGGCGGTCGCGCATGCGCCGATCGTGATCAGGAACCGCGACGCCTCGCGGATCTCCTTGATCTGGTCGAGCTGCTCCGGCGTCGACACGCTGCCCTCCACGAGGGTCACGTCGTAGGGGCCCGGCTCGATGTGCGAGGACGCCTCCGCGAAGTTCACGATGTCGACCGCACCGGCGAGCTCGAGCAGCGCGTCCTCCGCGTCGAGCAGCTGCAGCTGGCAGCCGTCGCACGACGCCATCTTGAAGACCGCGACGCGCGGGGTCATAGCTCGTCCACCCCCATCAGCTCGGCGATCCGGTCGTAGCGGAACACCGGTCCGTCGGCGCACACGAAGTACGGACCGAGCTGGCAGTGCCCGCAGAGCTTCACGCCGCACTGCATGTTCCGCTCCATCGACAGCCAGATCCGCGTCGAGGGATCCCCAACCCGAGCAGGTCGCGGATCGCGAACCGCATCATGATCTCGGGGCCGCACGTGAAGACCGTCGTCACCCGAGGGTCGAGGTGCGCCTCGGGGAACAACGTGGTGACGACGCCCTCGTGGTACGGCCACGACTCGTCCGCCACGTCCACGGTGAGCCGCAGCTCGATCCCCTGGTTGCGGAGCCACTGGCCCCACATGTCCATCTCGTAGGGGTAGAGCAGGTGCTCGGGGCCCCGCGCGCCGGTCAGGATGATCAGCCGTCGGAACGAGCCACGGTGACGGATCGCCGTGTAGATCGCCGGGCGGACCGGGGCCATCCCCAGACCCCCGGCCACGATCAGGAGGTCGCCGCCGCGCGCCTCCGCGAGCGGCCACGGCTTGCCGAACGGGCCACGGAGGCACACCTGGTCGCCCGCGTGGAGCGTCTTGAACACGTTCGTGACCCTTCCGCACCAACGGATCGTGTGGCCGAGCAGCCGTGGGCGGGCGGGGTCGGAGGAGATCGAGATCGGGATCTCGCCGATCCCCGGCACCCCGATCATGTTGATCTGGCCCGGCAGGAACGAGTAGGCGCGGCGCGCCGTCGGGTCGTCGATCGCGACCCAGTACGTCGCCGTCTCGTATGCGTCGACGAACACCCTGCGGATCGTGGCCGACATCGGGACCGCGCCCGCCGGCACTTCCGCTTCGCGTACCGCGAGCGCACTCATGACGCCACCACCTCCGTCGCGCCGTCGGTCGCACGGATCGCCTCGATCTCCTCGGTCACGTCGATCCCGACGGGGCACCACGTGATGCACCGGCCGCAGCCGACGCACCCACTCGTGCCGAACTGGTCGACCCACGACGAGAACTTGTGGGTGAGCCACTGGCGGTACCGCGAGCGGGCCGACGAGCGGACGTTCCCCGACGCCATGTGCGAGAACTCCTCGGAGAAGCAGCTCGCCCACTCGCGCTCGCGCGCGCACTGCGTGCCGTCGAGCGAGATCCGGTCCACGACGTCGTGGCAGAAACAGGTCGGGCAGACCATCGTGCAGCTCGTGCAGGTGAGGCATCGCTCGGCGACCTCGTCCCAGCGCGGGTGCTCGCGGTTGCGCTGCAGCAGCGCCGGCACCTCCTGCGCGTCGTCGAGGTGTCGCTCGATCCGCTCGATCGCGTGCTCGGTGATCGCGTAGGACTCTGCGATCTGCGCCCCGTCCGCCTTCGTCGCGTGCACCGCGTCCAGCAGGTCCGCGCCCGCTGGCGTACCGATGTCGATCGTGAACCCGCCTCCCTCCAGTTCGGTGAGCGCGAGGTCGAACCCGTTCGAGCACCGCGGGCCGGTTGCCATCGAGGAGCAGAAGCACGTCGCGCCCGGCACCTCGCAGTTCACCCCGATGAACAGCGAACGCTGCCGGCGCTCGCGGTAAGCAGGATCAGCCACGAGGAACACCCTGTCCTGGATCTCGATCGCGTGCAGGTCGCATGACCGCAGACCCACGAACGCGTAGCGGACCTCGGGCAGCGGCGCGGCCCGGATCGAAAGACGGCCGTGCTCGTCTCGGACGCCGGACCGGATCAGCTCGCGGGAAGGGAAGAGGAACCGCTTGCCCGCGTCCGGGCCGTGGGCCCACGCGAACAGCCGGTCGTCGCCGGTCTGCTCGAGGCGGTACGCGCCGGGTGCGTGCACCTCGCGCACACCGCGCGGCAGATCCTGCACGCCGTCGATCCGGTCGAGCACGATCGCCCCGTCGCGCACGGTGGGGCCGATCACCTCGTAGCCACGTTCGGCGAGCAGTGTGATCAGTCGCGCGAACCCGTCGCGATCGATGAAACGCATCTCGGGGCTCCTCCTTCGAGGCTGCAGCCATGGTGCGCAGACGAGCATCGGCGCACGTTGGGCGAACGTCCGGCCGCCCGCGGGACGTATGGGCCGTGCGTCCCTGGCCTGCGGGTTCGGTAGGCTGCGGCCCATGCCGGGGGCGCTCCTCACGGACCTCTACGAGCTCAACATGGCCGCGAGCTACCTGCGCCGCGGCATGACCGCTCCCGCCACGTTCAGCCTCTACGTGCGGCGCCTGCCTTCTTCCCGGGGGTTCCTCGTGGCCGCCGGGCTCGCGCGGTGCCTCGACTTCTTGGAGTCCTTCGGGTTCGACGCCGAGGAGCTCGGCTACCTCGGCGCGATCGGGTTCGACGAACGGGCCTTGCAGGACTTCGCGAACCTGCGGTTCGACGGCGACGTCCGCGCGGTGCCCGAGGGCCGGATCGTCCACGCCGAGGAACCGATCCTCGAGGTGACCGCCCCGATCGCGGTCGCGCAGCTCGTGGAGACCTACCTGCTGAACCAGATCACGGTCAACTCGACGATCGCGTCGAAGGCGGCGCGCTACGTCGTGGCCGCCGACGGTCGCGACCTGGTCGACTTCTCGTTCCGGCGCACCCACGGCCTGGACGCCGCGCTGGCGGTCGCCCGTTCGAGCGCGATCGTCGGGTTCGTGTCGACCTCGAACGTGGAGGCGGCGCGGCGGCTCGGACTCACGGTCGCCGGGACGATGGCCCACTCGTTCATCGAGGCGTTCCCGAGCGAGGAC
The DNA here is from genome assembly GCA_963710985.1 of uncultured Actinomycetes bacterium. Taxonomy (GTDB): domain Bacteria; phylum Actinomycetota; class UBA4738; order UBA4738; family HRBIN12; genus AC-51. Next base: position 137,040 of record CAVQCI010000003.1, read on the forward strand.
GAGGCGTTCCGCGCGTTCGGGCAGGATCATCCGCACCGCCCGACCTTCCTCGTCGACACGTACGACACGCTGAACGGCGTCCGCAACGCGATCGAGGCGATCAAGACACTCGACCTGCAGGGGCGGATCGGCGTCCGGCTGGACAGCGGCGACCTCGACCACCTCGCCCGCGAGGCCCGGCACCTCCTGGACGCCGCCGGGCTCCCGCACGCCCGGATCTTCGCGAGCGGCGGCCTGGACGAGCACGAGGTGGCCGAGCTGGTGAAGTCGGGCGCGCCCGTCGACGCGTTCGGGATCGGCACGCAGATGGGCGTGTCGGCCGACGCCCCCTTCCTCGACACCGTCTACAAGCTCGTCGAGTACGGCGACCGCCCGGTGATGAAGCTGTCCGCAGCGAAGATCAGCCCGCCCGGCCGCAAGCAGGTGTGGCGTGGGCCGGACGAGGAGGGCGACGTCCTCGGCCTCGCCGACGAGGAAGGCCCCTCCGGGTGGGAGCCCGTGCTCGAACCCGTGATGGCGGCGGGCGCCCGGATGGCGCCCGGATCCGACCCTCGACGAGATGCGCGCGCGGTTCTCCGCCGACCTCGAGGCCACCCCCACGAAGGCCAAGCGGCTCTTCCGCGCGGAGCACGTGCGGGTGCAGCATTCGGATGCGCTGATGGCGCTCACGCACGAGACGCGCGAAGACGCGTTGCTCCGGGCCGGACTGGTGGAGTCGCGCGGGAGCGACTGACATGGGACCGCAGGAGCCCGTCGAGCGCCGGAAACGTCGCTGGCCGCGGCGGCTGCTCGTCGGCGTCCTCGTGCTGCTCGCGGTCTTCTACCTCGGCGGCGGCTGGTACTTCTCCAACGTGATCCGCGACCGCGCGCTGTCCGGCGCCGAGCGTCGCGCGTCACTCGCGTTCTCGCCCGATCTCACGGTGCAGGCCGTGACCGGCGACGCGGTGGTACTCCGGCCCATCGGCGACGGTCCGACCGGCCTCACGCTCGACGGCACCTTCGGCCTGCGCTGGGAGGGCGGCTACGGCCAGGTCGGTCGGATCACGTCGCAGAACAGCGGCGACGTTTCCCGCTCGTTCTCGCTGCTCGAAGGCGACCCGCCGGCGACCGGCGCCGAGGCTCAGCTCGACCCGCGCGCCTACCCGGATCCGTCGGCGGCAGGCGTGGACGCCCCGAACGTCGTCATCAACGGACCCCTCGGGGACTATCCGGCGTGGTACGTGCTGCCGAACCGTCCGGTCCGCCCGACCTGGGTCGTGGTCGTCCACGGCAACTCGATGTCGCGTCTGGACAACCTGCGGATGCTCCCGACCCTTCGTAACGCCGGTTACCCGACGCTGTCGGTCACCTACCGCAACGACGCCGGCGCGCCGGAGGACCCGAGCGGGCTCCTTCGGTACGGGCTCACCGAGTGGGAGGACCTCCAGGCCGGCGTGCGCTACGCGCTCGACCACGGCTCCGATGGCGTGGTCCTCTACGGCGACTCGATGGGCGGCGGCGTGATCGCGGCGTTCCTCCAGCGCTCGGCGCTCGCGTCGCAGGTCCGCGGGCTCGTGCTCGACGCCCCGATGCTCAACTTCTCGGCGACCGTGGACGACAACGCCTCGCGCGAGCCGCTCGTCGGACCGATCACGGTGCCGTCGTCCCTCACGGCGGTCGCGAAATGGATCGCGGCGCGGCGGTTCGACGTGGACTGGAACGCGCTCGACTACCTCGCCACACCCCAGATCTTCGACGTCCCGACGCTCGTGTTCCACGGCACGGACGACACGACCGTCCCGATCGCGACCAGCGAGGAGCTGGCGCAGCTGAAGCCCACGACGGTCACGCTCGTCACGTGCCCCGGGGCGAACCACATCGAGTGCTGGAACCTCGACCCCGGGGCCTACGAACGCCGGATGCTCGGGTTCCTCGATCAGGCGGTCGGCAGCCAGGACGCGCGGGTCGCCTCGTAGGCGTCGATCGCGTCGGTCGCGCGCATCGTGAGACCGATGTCGTCCAGGCCCTCGAGCAGGCGCCAGCGCGTGAACGCCTCCATGTCGAAGACCTCGTCGATCCCGGGTGCCCGCACGGTGAGCGCGTCGAGGTCGATCTCGATCCGCGTGGTGGGGTCGTCGAGCACCGCGTCCATCAGCGCTCGCACGGACTCCTCACGGAGCTCCACCGGCAGCAGGCCGATCTTCGTGCAGTTGTTGCGGAAGATGTCGGCGAACGACGGCGCGACGATCGCCTTGAAGCCGTAGTCCTCGAGCGCCCAGGGCGCGTGCTCGCGGCTCGACCCGCACCCGAAGTTCGGCCCGGCGAGCAGGATCGACGCGCCGGCGTACCGCTCGTCGTTCAGCACGAAGTCGGGGTCCTTGCGCCACTCGTCGAAGCAGAAGGGACCGAACCCCGTGCGCTCGACCCGCTTCAGGTACTGGGCGGGGATGATCTGGTCGGTGTCGACGTCGGAGCGGTCCAGCGGGACCGCCGTGCCCTCGATGCGCGTGATCGGCTCCATCGCTCAGAGTCCTCCGGGGTCGTGAAGTGGCCGGCGATCGCGGTGGCGGCCGCGACGCGCGGGCTGACGAGGTGCGTCCGCCCGCCCTTGCCCTGGCGCCCTTCGAAGTTGCGGTTGCTGGTGGAGGCGCTGCGATCGCCGGGTTGCAGGATGTCGGGGTTCATCCCCAGGCACATCGAGCACCCGGCGCCGCGCCACTCGAACCCCGCCTCGGCGAAGATGCGGTCGAGCCCTTCCTGCTCAGCCTGGTACTTGACCGCGACGCTTCCCGGGACGACGAGCGCCCTGAGCCCGTCCTTCACCTTCCGGCCGCGGACGACGTCGGCCGCGATCCGCAGGTCCTCGATCCGGGAGTTCGTGCACGAGCCGATGAAGATCGTGTCCGGGCGGATCTCGCGGATCGGCGTGCCGGGCTCCAGGTCCATGTACCGGAGGGCTCGGGATCGCGGACTCGTTGTCGCCGGGATCGGGGACGGCGCCGTCGATCGTGGTCGACTGCGCGGGGTTCGTGCCCCAGGAGACGTACGGCTGCAGGCTCGAGGCGTCGAGGTTGACCTGGGTGTCGAACGCGGCGCCGGGGTCGGTGGGGAGCGTCCGCCAGTCCTCGAGCGCCGCCTCCCAGTCCTTGCCCTTCGGGGCGTGCGTCCGCCCCTCCACGTAGGCGAAGGTCGTGTCGTCGGGGGCGACCATCCCTGCACGCGCGCCGGCTTCGATCGACATGTTGCAGACCGTCATGCGGCCTTCCATCGAGAGGGCGCGGATCGCCGAGCCCCGGTACTCGACCACGTGGCCGACGCCGCCGCCGGTCCCGATCCGGTTGATGATCGCGAGGATGACGTCCTTCGCGCTGCAGTTCGGCGGCAGGTCGCCCTCGACGGTCACCGCCATCCACTTCGGCGGGGTCTGCGGGAGCGTCTGCGTCGCGAGCACGTGCTCGACCTCGCTGGTCCCGATGCCGAACGCGAGCGCTCCGAACGCGCCGTGGGTCGAGGTGTGCGAGTCGCCGCACACGATCGTCATGCCCGGTTGCGTGTAGCCCATCTCGGGACCGATCACGTGCACGATCCCCTGCCCCGCGGCGCCCCACGGGTACACGGTGATGCCGAACTCCTCGACGTTGGCCTGCAGCGCCTCCATCTGACGTTTGGAGATCTCGTCGCGGACGGGCCCGTCGGTGGTGGGCACGTTGTGGTCCATCGTGGCGACGGTGAGGTCGGGACGGCGAACCTTGCGGCCGTGCAACCGGAGCCCGTCGAACGCCTGCGGGCTCGTCACCTCGTGGACGAGGTGGAGGTCGACGTAGAGGAGGTCGGGCTCGCCCTCGGCGCGCCGGACGACGTGCCGCTCCCACACCTTCTCCGCCAGCGTCCGTGCCACTCCGGACCTCCCGGGTCTCCCGTCGTGTATCGTCAGGGTGTCCCATATATTGGGATGTAATCCCACATACTGGACAAGGCGGAATGGTAACAGGCCCCGACGACGATGATGCATCGCTGGACACGAGGCACGCGCTGGCCGTGCGGGCACGGGCCCAGGTCGGCAGCTCCGGCGCGACGCCGCCCGCGAGCCGGCCACGACCGGCGTCGGGGTGCTCGATCGCACCGTGCGGATCCTGGACGCGGTCGAGCGCGGCGCTCGCTCGCTCGCGGCGATCCAACGCGAGACCGGCCTCACGCGATCGACGACGCATCGGCTCGTGCGCGCGCTCGAGGACCACGGACTCCTCTTCCACGTAGGCGGCCGCGGCTACGCGCTCGGACCTCGCCTGCTCGGCCTGGCCGCGCGAGCGATGCGCGAGCTGCCGCTCCGCGAACTCGCCCGACCCGCGCTCGAACGTCTCGCGCGCACCACGGGCGAGAGCGCCCAGCTCTTCGTGCGCGAAGGCGATGAACGGCTCTGCGTCGACGCCGCGGAGTCCGACGCCGAGCTCCGGACGATCGTCTCTGTAGGCTCGGTACTCCCGCTCACGAAGGGATCCGCGGGCAAGGTGTTCCTCGCGTGGGGTCCACGGAGGGGATCGAGATCGACGAGGCCCTCGCACGCCAGATCAGCGTCACGCACAAACGCGGGTGGGCAGACTCTCACGGCGAGCGCGAACTCGGCGTCGCCTCGGTGAGCGCGCCCGTGTTCTCATCGCCGACCGAGCTCCTCGCCGTGGTCTCGGTGTCCGGACCCCAGAGCAGACTCAGTCCGCTCCGCGCCAAGCGGTACGCGCCGGCGGTCGTCGAGGCGGCGCGTGAGATCGAACGCGCCGATCGGCGGAGAGCGGGCGCTCGACTACCAGGCGTAGGCCTCGGGCGCCGGTCCCCCGGGCCCCGGGAAGATCGCGGTCGAGCTTCACCAGGACCTCGTCGGACAACGAGATCTCGAGCGCCCGCATCGATCCGAGCAGCTGCTCCTCGGTGCGCGGGCCGATGATCGGCGCCGTCACCCCCGGCTGGTGCAGCAGCCACGCCAGCGCGACGTGCGCGGGCTGCTCCCCCAGCTCCTTGCACAGCGCCTCGTACTGCTCGAGCCGACCGCGCATCCCCTCGATCTCCTCGACCATGTAGCCCTGGGAGCGCCGCCCCTCGACGACCTTCTCTAGCGCGCCGGCGAGGAGTCCCCCGCCGAGCGGGCTCCACACGATCAGCCCCATCCCGTACTCGCGCACCGCCGGGATCACCTCGAGCTCGACCGTGCGCTCGATGAGGTTGTAGATCGACTGCTCCGTCGCGAGACCGAGCGAATGGCGCCAGCCCGCGATCTCGTTCGCGCGCGCGATGTGCCAGCCCGCGAAGTTCGAGGACCCGACGTACAGGATCTTGCCCTGCCGCTTCAGCTGGTCCATCGCCTCCCAGATCTCGTCCCACCACGCGTTCCGGTCGATGTGCTGCATCTGGTAGAGGTCGATCCGGTCGGTCTGCAGACGCTGCAGCGACGCCTCGCACTGGCGGACGATCGCGTACTTCGAGAGCCTGACCCTCGTTCGGCCAGTCGCCCATCTGCCCGTAGACCTTGGTGGCGAGCACGACCTTGTCGCGACGGCCGTTGCCGCGCGCGAACCAGTCCCCGATGATCCGCTCGGTCGTGCCGACGCCCAGGTGCCGGCCGTAGACGTTCGCCGTGTCGAAGAAGTTGATCCCCTCGGCGATCGCGGTGTCCATCAGCCCGTGCGCGCGCATCCTCGGGCGTGTGCGGGCCGAAGTTCATCGTCCCGAGGCACAGCCGCGAGACGACCAGGCCGAGGTGACCGACGTGCGTGTACTCCATGCCGGCGAGTCTAAGGGTCCAGCGAGCCGTCGAGTTCCGGGCGCACGGGCACCCGGAAGCAGGAGGAAGACGATCGGCGCGATCGCCCCGATCACCCCGGCCGCGATCAGCACCTCGTCGGCCCCCAGGCTGGCCGCGAGCGGTCCGACGATCAGGAACGACAGCGGCGCGCCGGCGATCGAGATCATCCAGTCCAGGGCCGAGACCCGCCCGAGCAGGTCGTTCGGGACGAGCCGCTGCAACAGCGTGAACCAGATCACGACGAGCAGGGCCATCGACGCCTCGGCCACGAACGCCACCACCATCCCCTGCCAGACGGCGCCGATCAAGCCGAACCCGGCGGTCATCCCCATCCCGACCGCGAACGCCAGGTACATCACCGTCACCGGCTTGCGAGGCAGACCGCCTCGCTGGGCCATCACGAGCCCCACGAGGACGGAGCCGACGCCGCCGGCCCCGAACACGAGGGCGAGTCCGATCCCGCTGGACCCGAGCTGGTCGCTCACGACGAACGGCACGAGCGTCTCCCACGGCCCGAAGACCGCGAACAGGCTGACGAGCCCGGCCAGCAGCCCGAGCAGGATCCATCGGGTGCGCCGCACGTAGCGGATCCCTTCGCGGATGTCGTCGAACAGGTTCGCCGGCTCGGCGCTCGTCTGGACCCGCCGCGAGTGCATCGCGAAGATGCAGGCGGCCGAGAAGGCGAACGTGCCCGCGTCGGCCACGAACGCCCAGCCGGTGCTCACCGCCACGAGCAGCCCGCCCACGAGCGGGCCGATCACCGTCAGGGCGAGCGGCCGCACGACCTGACCGATCGAGTTCGCCTGGACGAGGAGGTCCTCCGGCACGATCGTCGGCACGATCGAGTGGAACGCCGGCCCGAACAGCGCCGCCCCGACCCCGTAGGGGAAGACCAGGAGCACGAGCAGCGGCACCGTGAGCCTCCCGGTCAGGGCGAGCACGCCCACCGCGCCGATCACGACCAGCCGCAGCAGGTCGCCCGCGATCATCAGCCGGCGCCGGTCCATCCGGTCCGAGAGCGCCCCCGTCCCCAGCAGCAGCAGCACCTGCGGCAGCGACCACGCGATCCCCACCGCGGCGAACGCGGCCGGCGACGCGTCGAGCTCGCGGTAGACCTCCCACGCGACCGCGACCGCGTACACGCCGTCGCCGACGAGCGAGACGGTCATCCCGAGCCACAGCAGCCGGAAGTCGCGGTGGCGCAGGGGACGGAGGACCCCGATCCGATCCACGAGCGCCTCGGCCTCGGCCATCACGGGAGCCTATCGCCGGCGGATGACGGTCCCGGATGCAGCGGGCCCGGAGGCACGGGTCGGGGCATCGAGGAAGCGGAACGCTACCGGTGCGGGAGAGGAAGGGGCGTCATCGGTGGCCGCCGCGATGAAGCGGCTATGGCGCACGAGAGGCGGCAAGGTCGCGATCGTGCTGATCGCGCTTCTCGTCGTGGGGATCGGGACCGCGTTCGCCGCCGCCAAGACGACCGAGAGCAACAAGTTCTGCGGGTCGGATTGCCACGAGATGGTCCCGTACATGCAGACGTGGGAGGCGTCCAAGCACAGCAACGTGAACTGCGTCAAGTGCCACATCCCCCCGGGAGCCTGGAACTTCGTGAAGACGAAGTTCTTCGCGCTCCGTGAGGTCTACGACCACGTCACGGGCCGCGTGAAGCCTCCGATCACTCGCGACGCGTCAGACCCCCAACTCGACCTGCGAGGGCTGTCACCCGACCTCGGGCCTGCAGAAGCCGGTCCAACTCGTCTCGGCTACGTTCTCCCACGCGAGCCATGCCGGCGTGTCGGCATGCGTCGACTGCCACGCGCAGGTCGTGCACCATCCGATCTCCGGCCAGCGCATGGATCCCGCCCCAGTCGATGCCCGCATGCTTCACGTGCCACGACGGGAAGCAGCAGCCGAACCGATGCTCCTACTGCCACACCGCGCCGCATGCGAACCGCGGCGCGTGCCAGGACTGTCACTCCATGCAGACCTGGTCGCCGAAGGGCTTCAAGCATCCGGTCCCCCTCACCGGCAAGCACGCGCAGATCCTGTGCGAGACCTGTCACACGACGAGCACCGCGGGATCGATGGGACCGGCGAACGGCTGCGTGAACTGTCACGGGGACCACCACAACGACCCCAAGCTGACGATGTGCGCCGACTGCCACACCACGACGCACTTCGTGCCGTCGACGTTCCAGCACAAGCAGGTCGGACCGCACGTCCCCTCCGGCGAGGAACCGATCCCGTGCGACGCCTGCCACACGCAGACCTTCGCCACCGCGACGTGCTCGTGCCACGGCGGCAAGCCGCCGACCGGCGGCGGATGACGGGCCTAGACCGCGCCGACCGGCGCGGGGATCAGGCCCCCCGGGCGCGCCGCCAGCGCGGGGATCTCCTGCGGCGGCACCGGTCGCGCGAAGTGGAACCCCTGGGCGAGACGGCAGCCGTTCGCGCGCAGGAACGTGAACTCGCCTTCGGTCTCGATGCCCTCGGCGAGCGGCAGCATGTCGAGGCTCTGCGCCAGCTGGATCATCGCGCGGACCATCCCCGCGAGACGGGCGTCGCCGTGCACGTTCCGCACGAACGCGCGGTCGATCTTCAGCACGTCCACCGGCATGTGCTTCAGGCGTGCGAGGGACGAGTAGCCGGTGCCGAAGTCGTCGAGGGCGAGCTTCAGGCCCCACGCGTGCAGCTCGGCGAGCACCTTCTGGGTCCGGTCCGGCTCGGCCATCGCCATCGACTCGGTGATCTCCACGACGATCCGGCGCGGGTCGACGTCGGCCGCCAGCAGCTTGTCGAGGATCCGCTGCGCGAGCCTCGGCGACCACAACTGGCGCGGCGACAGGTTGAACGACACCTCGATGTCGAGTCCCTCGGATGCCCACGCGCGCTGCTGCGCGGCCATCTCGTCGATCACCCAGTCCCCGATCGCCTCGATCAGCCCCAGCTCCTCGGCCACCGGGATGAACTCCCCGGGAGGCACGATGCCGCCGCTCCCGTCGTCCCACCTGATCAACGCCTCGACGCCGGCCATCGAGCCGTCGAGCAGGTCGATCACCGGTTGGTAATGGAGCAGCCACCGCTCTTCGTCGACCGCCCGGCGCAACCGCGTCGCGAACGACAGCCGCTGCCTCGCGTCGCCGGCGCCGTGCAGGTAGAAAGTCATGCCGCCGGGCTGTTGCCGCTTCGACACGTACATCGCGGCGTCCGCGTTCTTCATCAGCGACTCGCCGTCGAGCGCGTCACGCGGATAGAGGCTCACGCCGATCGAGCCGCACGCGTAGAACTCCGTGTCGCCCAGGTCGAACGGGTCCCGCAGTGCCTCCTGGATGCGGCGCGCTACCAGCTCGACCGTCGCGACGGCGGGCGCATCGGACGCGTCCTCGCCACGGTCGAGGTCGGCGAGCAGCAGGAGGAACTCGTCGCCGCCCTGTCGCGCGACGAGATCGGTGTCGCGCGTGCAGCGCGCGAGCCGCTCGGCGAGCTGCTGCAGCAAGGCGTCGCCCGCGTGATGCCCGAGCGAGTCATTCACCAGCTTGAAGTTGTCCACGTCCAGGTACAGGACGGCGACGCAGAGGTTGGCGCGAGCCGCCCGTGCGACCGAGAGCTCGAGGGTCTCCTCGAACAGCACGCGGTTCGGCAATCCGGTGAGCTTGTCGTGATACGCGAGGTGCGCGATCTCCGCCTCGGCCTCCTTCAGCTCGGTGATGTCGAACATCAGGCCGTGCTCCAGCAGCACCCGGCCGCGCTCGTCGCGCACGGCCACCGCCCTGTCGCGGATCCAGACGGTGCGCCCGTCGGGCGTGAGGATGCGGTAGTCGGACAGATCGCCGCCGGTGCCCTCGACGAACGCCTCGTACTCCGCCTCGATCTTGGCGCGGTCCTCGGGATGGAGCAGACGGTTCCACAGGTCGCCGTCGGCGCAGTACGTCCTCCGCGGTGACCCCGAAGATCGTTCTCGATCTGCGGGCTCGACGTAGACGGTCCCTTTGCCCTCCTTGTCGATGTACGCGATCGCCGGCACCTGCTCGACGAGCGCGCGGTACCGCGCCTCGGCCTCCTCCCGGGCGGCTTCGCTCCGGTGGCGCGCAGCCGCGTCGCGAAGCGTGAGGAGGGTGAGGGCGTCGGGCTCGCCGGCCGTCCCGACGCGCACGTCCACACGGATGTCGTCCTCGGCGCGGCGGCACATCGCTTCGCCGTCGTCCCCGGACCACCCGACCAACAGCTCCTGGAGCGGCGTGCCCGAGGGATCGGCGCCGATCAGCGCGATCGCCCGCGCGTTCGCGAAGACCACCGTGTCGTCGCGCACGGCGAGCACGGCTTCCGGCACGGCGGCGAGTAGGTAGGTGAGATCCGGATGCGCCCCGTCCATCCCCTGAACATCGACCCGGCCTCGGGGTTACCTGAGCGGTCATCCTTGCCGTTCTTCACAACCGCTTAACCGACCCGCGACGAAGGCAGGACATGCAGCAACGCCGGAGAGAGGTCCCCACTCGCCCCGACGCGTCCATGCGGCCGTTCGGCGCGCACCGTCCGCCGACGTTCGGCGCGCTGCTCGTCGCCGATTGGCGCGCCACCTCGTGGCCGATGCGGATCCTGCGGGCGTTCCTCGGCGGCACGTTCGTGTTCGCGGGGATGCAGAAGCTCCTGGACCCGAACTTCCTCCGCCCGAGCGGCGGCGACTACATCGGCACCCAGCTGAACGGGTTCGCGAACGGCACCCCGGCCGGTCCGTTGATGCACATGCTCGCGCAGCACGCCGTGCTCGCGGGGGTCGGCGTCGCATTGCTCGAGACCGCGATCGGCGTCGCGGTGCTGCTCGGCGTGCTCCTGCCGATCGCCGTGATCGGTGGGCTGCTCGTGAACCTCACGTTGCTGCTCTCCGCCACCTGGCACACGCACCCGTTCTTCCTCGGCTCCGACTCGATCTTCGTGGTCGCGTGGCTCGTCCTGCTGGTCGACGCGTGGCCGCGGTGGACGCGAACGCCGGTGCCGGCACGCGGCGGCCGCGTCGCGTGGGCGAGCGGCGGCGTCGCGTCCGATCGGCGATGGCTGCTGCAGGCGGCCGGCGTCGGCGCGGCCGCGGTGGTGCTCGACGTGATGGCGCGAGCGCTGAAGGGTCCGATTCCCACGAGCGACCGGCTCGCGCAGAGCGGCGGGTTCGGCTCGACCTCGATGTCGACGCAGAAGACGAAGCCGAAGAAGACGGCGTCCCCGGGGGCGCCTTCCGCCACCCAGACGCAGACGGAGTCACCCTCGTCGGCCCCGACCAGCTCGAGCTCGGCGCCCGCGGCACCGAGCGGGACCGTGCTGACCACGCTGAGCGCCCTCCCGGTGGGCAAGGCGGTCGGCTTCCAGGACCCGAGCATCGGCCCGGCCGTGCTCCTGCGCCTGGCGAACGACGAGGTGTTCGCCTACAGCCGCGTGTGCACGCACGCGGGATGCCTGGTCGGCTACAACCCCTCCGCGCAGCTGCTCGTGTGCCCCTGCCACGGCGCCGAGTACGACCCGGCGCAGGGCGCGCAGCCGGTCGCCGGCCCCACGTTCCAACCCCTGCAGAAGATCAGGGTCGTCGTCGACAGGGCGAACGGCGACATCATCCTGCCGAACTGAGGCGCACCGCCCGGGCACAGCGGTGCCGGACCATCAGGCGATGACCCAGAACTCCTTGAAGGGGGTCTCGAGGATACGCCACGTCGTCTCGACCCTTGCCGGGATCGACGCGAGCACGCCCGGCCTGAGCTCGATCGTGGGTCCACCGGAGATCTCGACGTCCGCCCGACCCTCGAGCACCACGAGCGTTTCCCGTTCTGGTGGCGTGTAGACGATCGGATCGCTCGCCGACGCCTGCGTGAACCTCGACATCCCCGCCTCAGTACCGACACCGGTGCACAGGACGTGCATGTCGCCACCGACCTCGGGGTCGAACTCCCACTCGTCGGTGTCGGTGCTCGATACGAACAGCCCCGGATGCATCTCCATCGCCGATCCTCCTTGCGCACGAGCACCTCAACCGTAGTCCAGCGCAGGGGATACCGGTGAACCACCCCGGTCAACTCATCGCTGGCGCGCCGGGAGGGAGTCGAACCCCCAACCTTCTGATCCGTAGTCAGATGCTCTATCCATTGAGCTACCGGCGCGGGAAAGTCAGCCTAGCATGGGGATAGTGAGTGGCTCTGGCGACCGCGTGCGGGCCGCCGAACCGCCGCCTCGCTAGCCTCGCAGGGCGGCTAGACTCGCCTCTCCACGTCGGCGGGAGGGGCCCATGAGCGACGTCTGGAAGCTCCTGCACGTCCTGGCCGGGTTCTGGTTGGTCGCGGGGCTCGTGGGCAGGACCGTCACGATCGGGCAGGCGCGACGACAGGCTGACATCGAGCGCGTCGACGCCCTGATGGGCGCAGCGGGCCGCTTCGAGAAGCTGATGGTGATCCCCGGCTCGGCCGCGGTGCTCGTCCTCGGCCTGATCACGATGGTCGCGCAGGGCCGCTCCCTCCTGGACGACGGCAACGCGTGGCTCCCGACCGCGCTCGTGCTGTTCCTGCTCACCGCGGCCATGGTGCCGACGATCTTCCTGCCGCGCGGCAAGGCGTTCGAGGCCGCCTTCGAGGAGGCGAAGGTTGCCGGCGAGGTGACCCCGGGGCTCAGCCGAGCCTTCGCCGACCCGATCGTCGCGCTCGCCCGTCGCGTCGAGCTCGTGCTCGTCGCCGTGGTGATCGGGCTGATGGTCCTGAAGCCCTTCTGAACGATCCGCGGCGCGGTGCGCACGGGCGGACCGGCTATCGTGGACGCATGCGACGTCTCGTCGCTTCCCTCGTCGCCGTCGGGCTGTTCACGCTCATCCCGGTTCCGCCGTCGGCGCACGCGGCGACCAGCCCCTACCTGCCGGGGATCGACGTGTCGGAGTACCAGGAGACGATCCAGTGGCCGGCGGTCGCGGACACCACCGTCCGCTTCGCGTTCCTCCGCGCGACCAGGGGGAACGCCTACGTCGACCCCTTGTACGCGACGAACCTGGCGGGCGCCACGGGCGCGGGGCTCGTGGTCGGCGCCTACCACCGCGCCAAGCCGGGCGCCGCCCCCGGCGACGCAACCGCCGAGGCCGACCGCTTCACGGCGACGGCCAGCGACGCAGCCGGCGATCTGCTGCCCGTCCTCGATCTGGAGCAGACCGGCGGGCTCACACCCGATCAGCTCCGCGACTGGGTCACGACGTGGCTCCGGCGCGTACGTGGGACGCTCGGCGTCCGCGCGATGATCTACACGAGTCCCAGCTTCTGGGCCGAGCACATGGGCGACACGGCGTGGTTCGCACGTCACGGCTACCCCCTGTGGATCGCGCATTGGGGCGCCGACACACCGACAGTCCCCGCGAACGACTGGGGCGGGGACGGCTGGACGTTCTGGCAGTGGAGCAGCACGGGCACCGTCGCCGGGATCACCACCCCCGTCGACCGGGACCTCTACGACGGAACCAACCTGCGGCGCGCACGGATCGCGCAGCTCACCGTGGGCCCCGCGCCGGGCGGTGTCATCACGGGCCCGCGGATCGACTGCGGCGGCGCCGCGACGTCCTGCAGCCGTCTGGTCAACCCGGGGGACGTCCTCACCCTCACCGCCGAGCCCGGCCCTGGCGCCGTGTTCCTCGGCTGGACCGGCGGGTGCGCCTGGGCCGGAACCTCTCCCACGTGCGACCTCACCACGCTCGGCACCGTCGCCGTCTCTGCGGTGTTCGGCTATCCGCTCACGGTCTCGCGCGCGGGGACCGGCGACGGCACCGTCTCGTCGGTGCCCGACGGCATCGCCTGCGGCGTGAGGTGCGGGAGCGTCTTCCCGGCCGAGACCTCGGTGCACCTGACGGCCGCCGCCGACTCCGCGTCGGGGTTCGACGGATGGGGTGGCGCGTGCACGGGTTCGCTCCCGACGTGCGACCTGAACGTGAACGCGCCGTTGTCGGTGAAAGCGAGGTTCACCGCGGCGGTGACGCTCGCAGAGGACGGCGCCGGCACCTCGTACCGGTGGGGCGAGATCGCGGACGACCGAGCGCTCGGCGGCTCGTACCGCTCGGATCGGCGCCCCGGCGCCTCGACGACCTTCGCGTTCCGCGGGAGCGCCGTCTCGCTGTTCACGGTCGCCGGGCCGTCGTTCGGGAACGCCGGGGTGGCGATCGACGGAACGCGCGTCGGGACGATCGCGGGCTACGCCAAGACGTTCCGCACGGGGATCGAGCATCGGTACGCGGGTCTCGCGAGCGGCTCCCACACGCTCACGGTCACGGCCACGGGGACGACCTCGCCGTCGGCGACCGGCACGCGGGTCGGCGTCGACGCGCTCCGGTGGGGAGGGAAGACCCGCAGGGATCCGGCCCAGACCCACGCGACGTGGGGAAGCGTCACCGACGCGTCGGCGAGCGACGGGACCTACGTCGTGAGCGACGTCGCCGGCGCGACCGCCTCGCTCGCGTTCACGGGCACCGGCGTCTCGCTGATCACGGTGCGCGGCCCGAACATGGGCCGTGCCGAGCTGTGGGTCGACGGCGTGCTCGAGAGCACGATCGGCCTGTACGCGTCCACCCGCAGCTACGGCGCGATCCGGACGGTCACGGGCCTGCTCGACGGCGGGCACGTCCTCACGGTGAAGGTCCTGGGCACGCACGCGAAGGCATCGACCGGCTCGTCGATCGCGATCGACGCCTGGATCATCCGCTGAGCTGCTGTTGGGGTCGCCGCCGCTCCACCCGCAGGTGTCCCCGGCCGAAGGCGTCGACGCGGCCCCAGCGACCCGGGATGTCGAGCAGCTCCATGTGGCCGATCGCCGTCGGTATCGCGGGATCGACGACGAGGTGCTCGCCGACCGGCTCCAACCCCAGCATCGTCCGCATCAGGAGCAAGGGCGCTCCCGTGGACCACGCCTGAGGGCTGCACGCCGTCGGGTACTGCACCGGGTACCTGGTGAGCGCCCGTTCGTACCCGCCGAACGCTTCGGGCAACCGGCCGTCGAAGAACACCGCGGCATCCAGGATCCCCGCGGCGACCCGCATGGCCTCTTCCCTGTACCCGTAGCGCCGAAGGCCCCAGGCGATGAACGAGTTGTCGAACGGCCACACGGTCCCCACGTGGTAGCCGATCGGATTGAACCGGGCCTCGCCCTCCGCGAGGGTGCGAACGCCCCATCCCGAGAAGAGCTTGGGTCCCATCAGGTGTCGAGCGACCGACTTGGCTTTGGAACGGTCGACGATCCCGCTCCACAGGAGGTGCCCGATGTTCGACGCGAGGGCGTCCACCTGGCGGCCGTCGGTGTCCAGGGCGAGCGCGAAATATCCGCGATCCTCGATCCAGAAGTCCCGGTTGAAACGGCGCTTCAGCTCGTCGGCCTCCCTCTCGAGGCGGTCGGCGAACGCCGGGTCCTTCCACACGTGCCGCGCCAGGCGCGCGCCCCGCTTCTTCGCGTCGTAGGCGTACCCCTGCAGCTCGCACGTCGCGCGCGGGAACCCGGGCAGGCGACCGTCCGCGTAGGAGATCGAATCCCAAGAGTCCTTCCAGCACTGGTTCTCCAGGCCGGTCCGTTCGTTACGTCGTCGGTACCAGACGTACCCGTTGCCCATCAGGTCCGCGTACTCGTCGATCCATCGCAGGGCGGCCCGGGCCTCGAACTCGAGCTGTCGCACGAGCTTCGTGTCGCCGGTCCACCGCTCATACTCGTCGAGGAGCACCACATACAACGGGGTGGCGTCGGCCGAGCCGAAGTACGGCGAGTGGGGGCGCTCCTCGAAGGCGGTCAGCTCCCCGTAGCGCATCTCGTGGAGGATCCGGCCGGGGTCCTCGTCGCGGAAGTCGTCGAGTCGCGTCCCCTGCCATTCGCCGAGGACACGAAGCGTCGTGGCGGCGAGCTCCGGGACGAAGGGCACGGCCTGCAGGCTGGTGAGGATGCTGTCGCGCCCGAAGATCGTCATGAACCACGGCAGACCGGCCGCCGGCAGGCTCCGGCCCCGAGCGATCGGAGGTGAGAAGCGCAGGGCCGCGAGATCGACGAGGCTGCGCTGGTACGTCTCCTTGAGCGGATCCCAGTCGCTCTCCAGGTGGGGCGCGCCGTCGAGCCACCGCTCCAGGCTGAGCTCCATGTTGGGCCGCGCCCGCTTCTTCCCGGCCCGGTACTTCGGACGCTCGAGCTGCACGCCGAGCGCGGAGCGGGAGGTGACGACGTAGAGCTCCGTCGTCCACGAGGTGTGCGGCCCGATCACGAGGTCGAACGTGAGTCCGGCTGGGTCGACGTCGGCGGGCTGCGTCGACGTGATCGTGGTCTCCCGACGGAACGTGCCCCGTTCGTAGCCCAGCAGCAGCCGGCCGTCCTCGATCCTCGCGTAGTACTTCCCCTTCTTCCGGAGCGCGTCCTTGACCTCGAACAGGTCGGCGAAGTCGCTCGCCGCCTCGATCCGCACGGTGAGCTCGGCCGGCTCGTCGGCGTGGTTGAGGACCGCGAGCTCCTCGGTGAAGCCGTCGCCCACGGCCCGCTCCCGGATCACCGACAGCTTCGCGTCGACGTACACGGTCCCCGTCCCCGGAACGAGGAAGAACCGGGTCTCGAAGTACTGCAGGTCGTCGGTGGCCAGGGCGTTCAGCCGCCGGCCGTTCACGGTCAAGATCCACCGCGAGAGGAACCGCGTGTCGAACGAGAACAGGCCGGTGGGGTCGGTCCGCGACGCTTCGATGTCACCCCGTGCGTCGCTGACCACGAACGTGTTCCCATCCAGGATCTTCACCGACCGGCCGCTCATCCGCGCCCCCGCGCCGACTTCGTCCGCACATGCTCGGCGGGGGGACCGGGGAACAGGCGCTGGAACTGCGTGAGGAGCGCGGAGTCGCCCTCGACGGTCAGTGCCCCTCGCAACACCGCGGCCATGGCATTCGCACGCCCGGAGACGATCTTCACGAACAGGGAGCGGTCGGCCGCGACCACGCACTTCGCGTCGCCCTCCTCACGACGGACGACGACGTTGCCACGGGTGACCGTGATGAGCCACCGATCGGTCGTGCCGTCCTCGTGAAGATCGAAGCGGATCGTCCCGGTCCCCCGGCGGAGCAGCGGCTCGTAGCCCCGTGACTCCAACTCGGCGAAGAACTCGGCGATCGCATCTGCCATGTGGTCGGTCTCTTCGGGCGGCCCCCCTCCTGGGGCATCATAGTCAGCCCGCCGTGCAGGGTTCCCCAACCCTTGCGACCCCGCGCACCTACACTTGATCGACCGGGCAACGCCACTGAAGGGAACCCGACCGTGCGGATCGCACTCGATCGCGCCCCCCTGGTACGAGGTGCCACCCCAGCGATACGGGGGGATCGAGATGCTCTGCGCCTCGCTCGTGACGGGGCTCCAGCGGCGTGGGCACGAGGTCACCCTGGTGGCTGCGGGGCGAGACCTCACCGCGGCGCGGATGATCCGCACGTTCGAGCGGCCCCCGGGCGGGCTCGGCACGCCGGGGGCGATCGTGACGGAGTCGCTGCACAGCCTGAGAGCCGCGGCGGCGCTGCGCGACCTCGACCTCGACATCGTGCACGACCACACCGCGATGGCGACCCTGTCGGCGCTCGCGCGTGACGTGCCGACGGTGATCACGGTGCACACGGCCCTCGATGAGCGACTCGTACAGCTCTACGAGACCGCGCGCCTCCCGCTGGTCGCGATCTCCGAGCAGCAGCGCCGCCACGCACCGGCCCTGCCCTGGGTGGCCACGGTGCCCAACGCGATCGACGTCGCCACGTACCCGTTCCAGGAGGAGAAGGAGGAGTTCGCGGTCTTCTTGGGCCGGATGCATCCGGACAAGGCGCCGCATCTGGCGATCGACGCCGCCAGGCAGGTCGGGCTCCCCCTCGTGATGGCCGGCAAGTGCTCTGAGGCGATCGAGCGCGAGTACTTCGCACGGACCATCAGCCCGGCCCTCGGCGGCGGCATCGAGTACGCGGGGGTGGCAGACGCGCAGACGAAACGCGACCTGCTGCGCCGGGCCGCGATGCTGCTGTTCCCGATCCAGTGGGAGGAACCGTTCGGTCTCGTCATGCTCGAGGCGATGGCGTGTGGAACGCCGGTGGTGGCCATGCGCCGGGGCGCCGTGCCCGAGATCGTCATCGACGGCGTGACCGGCGTGCTGGTCGACGACGCGGCCGAGCTGCCGAGCGCGATGGAGGCGGTCCGCTCGCTCGAACCCCGCAAATGTCGCCGGGACGTCGAGGAGCGGTTCGACGTTCCCCTGATGGCCGCACGCTACGAAACGGTGTTCCGCCGGGTCCTGGGGGGCGCATCACCCACGACGGGGACCGGCCCCTGCGAGCCGGCCCCCGTGTGAGAACGAGCCTCATCCGTTCAGCGGCGTCCGCCCCCTCCGCCGCCGCCCGTCACGTTGATGATGAGGGTGATCGTGGTGGGCGTGAACGTCCCCACGTCGACCCCGGTGACGGAGACCGACGGTGTGGTGAAGGTGATCTCGTACTCCCCCGCGGTCGCCACGCGCAGGTTGTAGCCGTACACGACGCTACCGGTGGCATTGATCTCGGCCGTGGGGTTGGTGCCCGGCTGGACCACGTACGCGCCGGTGGCCACGTTCTGGATGCTGAACGTCACCTTGGCGTCGAAGACCCGGACCGGGCTGAAGGTCGTCGGCGTGGCGAAGAACCCGCCCAGGCCGTCAGGCGTAGCGAGCGTCCCGTACGCCGACTCCCTGTCGAGCGCGTTGGGGTCCAGCTTGACCACCGTGTAGCCGTCCATCGAGACGCCGGAGGCGTCGAACAGCCCGAGCTCTACGCGGATCGGCGAGCCGACCGAGAGCTTGGCGTCACCCGACAGGTTGTCGCCCCAGGCGCCGGTCACCTGCGGCACGGCGCTCGTCGAATAGCACTGCGCCTGCCACTGGTGCACGCCCTGGACGTAGTAGTACGCGGCTGAGATCGATCGGGTAGCCCGTGAGCGGGACGCCGGTCGGCGCCACCAGCGCCGACGGTGTCTCCACCCCGCACACGACCCCTGCGAACCCGCCACCGCCGACCATGATCGTCGGCACCGACAGGTTGTTCGTGCTCGTCGTCTCGTGGCCGCCGCCGCCCTTGGCGGCCCACGCAGACGTGACCGCCATCGACCCGACGAGCACGAGCGAACAGGCGCTCGCGAGGATCAAGCGTCCTCTGCGCGCCATGATGCTCACCCTCTTTCCCCTCTCGTGCCGGATCGGTCTCGGACCGACCGGCATGCCTGCTTGAGACGTCGTGACTCGAGCACCCATCCCGCCGGTATCACCCCTCCTCAGATCCGCGTGGGCGGGGGCCCGTCCGGGCTCCCGGACCGACACCGCTTCTGCGCCGCCATTCGATGAGCGCATCTCGCGTCCCTCCCACCTCGCGCACATCGGAACACCGACGCGTGCAGACGGGATGCACCGCGTATGCAGGCGATATCGAGATGCCGTGCCGGGGGCAGGGGAACAGACCGGGCGGAGACGCCGGGATTCGAACCCGGGAGGGAGCTCAACACTTGCGCCGTTCTTGACCGTCGCGGGAAACCGAGCCGAGCGTCGTCAGCGCTCGGCGGTGAGGTCCGCGTACGGCATCGCGTCGGCCTGGAGCAACCGCACGAGCGTGTCGTTGAACCGGTGATCGTTGTCGCGGTGCGTGATCCGGAAGGCGGCCTCGTCGAGATAAGCGGGGAGGTGCTTCGCGTCCGGCCGGCGGTGGGTATCGAGGACCGACTGCCGCAGCAGCGCCATCCGCTGCTGCGCGATGCCGTCGCCGTGCGGCTCGGCGGCGATCAGGTTGCTCGCTTCGTCCCGCATGGCGATCCGGATACGGTGGGAGAGGAACCACGCCGTCTTGTAGGAGACGCCGAGCATCTGCCCGAGCTGATTGGCCGAGATCCCGACCTCCGATCCCGTCATCAGGTACACGGCGAGGACCCACTTCGACAGGGGAAGCCTGGATCCGTGCAGGACCGTCCCGACACGGACGCTGAAGTGATAACCGCACCCCTCGCAGTCGAACTGCCCGCGGGTCGCGAGTCGGGAGATGCCCGTGGTGCCGTCGCAGCGCGGACAGCGGACCCCCTCCGGCCACCGCAGGTGCTCCAGGAACACTCGCGTACGGTCCTCGGTACCGAGATCGTCCCTTGACGCGTCGCGCATCGTTCATCACCGTGGCACAGGGTTGCTGAATCTCCGCTGAACGCCCAGCTCAGCATGGCGAGAAGGAGCGCGGAACGTGCGGGTCCTGGTGGTCGAAGACGAGAAGCGCCTCGCTGCCGGCCTCAAGAAGGGCCTGGAGGCCGAGGGGTTCGCGACCGACGTGGCGCTCACCGGCACCGACGGGCTCTGGATGGCCCGGGAGGAGCCCTACGACGCCATCGTGCTCGACGTGATGCTGCCGGGGATCAACGGGTACGCGATCTGTGCGACTCTCCGGGAGGAGCGGGTCTGGACGCCGATCCTGATGCTCACCGCGAAGGATCGCGAGCTCGATGAGGCCGAAGCCCTCGACACGGGGGCCGACGACTACCTGAGCAAGCCGTTCTCCCACCTCGTGCTCGTGGCGCGCCTCCGGGCGCTCGTTCGACGCGGCGCGCAGGAGCGCCCCGCCGTCCTGGAGATCGACGACCTCACCCTGGACCCGGGCGCCCACCGGGTCACCCGCGGCGGCGTCGAGATCGAGCTCACGACACGGGAGATCGCGATCCTCGAGTACCTCTTGCGTCACCAGGGCCTGGTCGTCTCGAAGGCAGAGCTGCTGGAGCACGTGTGGGATTACAACTTCGAAGGCGACGACAACATCGTCGAGGTCTACATGCGCCGCCTCCGGAACAAGCTGGATCGTCCGTTCGGGCGCAGCTCGATCGACACCGTCCGCGGCGCGGGCTATCGATTGGACTCTCATGGACGCTGACAGCTCCCCTCGGACGCCCGGCATCCGCCAGCGCGGAACCGTCCGTGTTCGGATCACCATGGCCGCGGTCACCGTGGTCGGTGTGACCCTCGTGGTCGCATCCGTGGCCATGGTGGTGCTGCTCCATCGGACCTTGGTCGGCGATGTACGGGAGGCCGCCACGATCCGCGGAGAAGGCATCGCCGAGTTGATGGAGGTCGAGAAGGACGAAGCCGTCCTGAACGGGCATCCCGACGAGGAGTTCGTCCAGATCCTGCGTGCCGACGGCAGCGTCGCCGACTCGAGCGACAACCTGCACGGCGAGCCCGCCGTCGTCGTGCTGCGCGGCGACGAGTCGCGCCAGATCGACTCGGTCCCCTTCGAGTCGAACACGTTCTTGGCGGTGGGGATCACGGGGATCAGGCAGGGGCAGCCGGTCACGATCGTCGTCGGACGTAGCCTCGAGCCTGTCGAAGAGGCGGTTCGCGACGTGTCGAGCCTGCTCGTGTTCGGGATCCCGCTGCTGCTCGTGCTGGTGGCGTTCGGCGCGTGGTGGATGGTGGGACGAGCGCTCGCCCCAGTGGAGGCGATCCGATCCGAAGTCGAGACCATCACCGCGCAGCAGCTGCACCGGCGGGTCCCCGATCCGCCGGGCTCCGACGAGATCGCCCGGCTCGCGGCCACGATGAACGGCATGCTCGCCCGGCTCGAACTCGAGCGGGCTCGCGAGCGTCAGTTCGTGTCCGACGCGTCGCACGAGCTGCGCTCGCCGATCGCCTCCATCCGCCAGTACGCCGAAGTCGCCGTGGCGCACCCGGACGCATCAGACCTCGGCGAGCTCGCGGAGGTGGTGCTCGAGGAGATCGCCGTCCTGCAGCGACTGGTCGACGACATGATGCTGTTGACCAGGATCGACGAGGGGACCCTTCGCCTCCACCACGAGGCGGTCGATCTCGACGATCTCCTGTTGCGCGAAGCGAGCCGTCTGCGCGGCGCGAGGCCAGACCTGGAGGTGGATCTCACCGGGGTGGGAGCGGCCCGGACGCGAGGCGATGCGGTCGCGCTCGATCGGCTCGTTCGCAACCTCACGGGCAACGCCGCCCGCCACGCGCGACACGCCATCGCCCTCGCCCTCCGCGAGGACGACGGCCATATCGTCCTTACGGTCGACGACGACGGCGCCGGGATCGCACCGGCGGACCGCCCCCGTGTCTTCGATCGGTTCGTGCGTCTCGATGAGGCTCGCGATCGAGACTCCGGCGGCACCGGCCTCGGCCTCGCGATCGTGCGGGAGGTCGCCGCCGCCCACGATGCGACCATCGACATCTCCGACGCGCCACTGGGCGGCGCTCGCTTCGAGATCCGGTTCGCTGGGGACGCCGGGTAGCGCTCGAAACACCGGCAGCGCCGGCGGAATCAGGCCTTGTATACCTAGTACAGGTTGACTTAGGCTCAACGCCCTAATCCGTAGTGCACGGGAGGGAGGGGCCGACCGTGATGCGCTGGATCATCGGGTCGAGCATGCGGGCGCGGGGCTTCGTACTCGTGGTCGCGGCGATCATCGTCGCGCTCGGAGCGTGGCAGGTCCGGGAGGCGAAGGTGGACACGCTCCCGGAGTTCACGCCGCCTACGGTGCAGATCCAGACCGAGGCGCTCGGCCTGTCGGCGCCGGAGGTCGAACAGCTGATCACCGTGCCGCTGGAGCAGGACCTCCTCGCCGGAGTCCCGTGGCTCGACACGATCCGATCCTCTTCGATCCCGGGTCTGTCGTCGATCGAGCTGATCTTCGACAAGGGGACCGACATCCTGCGCGCCCGGCAGATGGTGGAGGAGCGGCTGACGCAGGCTGCCGGTCTCCCGAACGTCTCGGGTCCCCCGCAGATGCTCCAGCCGCTGTCATCCACCAGCCGCATCATGATGCTTCGACTCTCGTCGGCGACCGTGAGCCCGATCGAGATGTCGGTGCTCGCGCGCTGGACGATCCGACCGCGGCTCCTCGGCGTTCCCGGAGTCGGGAACGTCTCGATCTTCGGGCAGCGGGAGCGACAGCTGCAGGTCCAGGTCGACCCCGTCCTCCTTCGGAAGCGGGGCCTCACCCTCGACGAGGTCATCGAGACGAGCGGTAACGCGTTGTGGGCCTCTCCCCTGACCTTCCTCGAGGCGTCCACCCCGGGCACCGGCGGGTTCATCGACACCGCACAGCAGCGGCTCGGGATCCAGCACCTCCAGCCGATCACGACGGCTCCCGATCTCGCGGAGGTCCCGATCACGACAGCCGGCGGGGGGACGCTCCAGCTCGGTGACGTAGCCACCGTGGTGGAGGACCACCAGCCTCTGATCGGCGATGCCATCTTCACCGACGGTGACCCTGGACTCCTGTTGGTGATCGAGAAGCTTCCGGGCACCAATACGCTCGAGGTCACCCGCGAACTCGAGGATGCGGTCGAAGCCTTGCGACCGGGTCTTACGGGCGTGAACGTCGATACGACGATCTACCGGCCGGCGACCTATATCGAACAGTCGTCGCGCAACCTCGACCGGGCCCTCCTGATCGCGCTCCTCCTCGTGATCCTCGCGCTCGGCGCCCTCCTGTTCGAATGGCGCAGCGCGCTCGTCGCCGCCGCCGCGATCCTCACCTCGGTCGCGGCCGCCTGGCTCGTGCTGTACGTGCGTGGCACGACCGTGAACACGATGATCCTCGCGGGGCTGGTGATGGCCTTGGTGGTGATCGTCGACGACGCGGTGATCGACGTCGAGAACGCGTCGCGATCCCTGCGACAGGCGCGCATGAACGGCAAGGAGCCGAACGCCCTGACGGTGCTTCGCGACGCGCTTCTCGAGATGCGCGTGAGCATCGCCTTCGCGATCGTCATGACGTTCGTGATCCTGATCCCCCTCTTCTTCCTGCAGGGAGAGGTCGCGCCGTTCGTGCCGCCGATCCTGCTGTCGTTCCTCCTCGCCGCCGTGGTCTCGGTGCTCGTGGCGCTGACCGTCACCCCGGCGCTGGGCTTCCTGCTCTTGCCGCGGGTGCCCATCGAACACCGTGACGCGCCGGTAACCGCGTGGCTGGTCCGCGGATACGATCGAGCGCTCACCGCCGTGACCGCACATCGGCGTCGCGCCTACGCGGGCGTCGGCGTGGTCGCGTTGGCCGGGGCCCTGACGCTCCCGCTGCTCGTCGGCACGGCGCTCCCCTCGTTCCGCGACGGGAACATCCTGATCGACGTGCAGGCGATGCCGGGCACGTCGTTGCCGGAGATGGATCGGATCACGGACCGCATGGGCGAAGAGCTGGCCGCCCTCCCAGGTGTCGCCAACGTCGGCGCGCACATCGGACGGGCGATCACCTCGGACCAGGTCGTCGGCGTGGACGCAGCCGAGCTGTGGGTCAGCCTCGACCCCTCGGCCGATTACGACACCACGGTGTCGGACGTCACGTCGGTGATGAACGGTTACCCGGGCATCGCAAGCTCCGTCCGGACGTACTCGGATGAGCGGATCGCTCGCGTGCTGTCGGAGACCGAAAGTCCGATCGACGTTCGCCTCTACGGACAGAACCTCGAGACTCTCAACGAGCAGGCCCAGACCGTGATCGGCACGTTGACCGGGATCGCCGGCATCGACGCTCCCCGTGTGGAGCTGCAGCCGCAGGAGCCGACGGTGGACGTCCGCGTGGATCTCGATACAGCGGAGCGCTATGGCGTGGTGCCCGGCGACGTGCGTCGCGCCGCGGCCACGTTGCTGTCGGGCATCGGGGTCGGAAGCCTGTTCGAGCAGCAGAAGGTCTTCGACGTCGTCGTCTGGGGAACGCCGGAGACGCGCAACAGCCTTGGGAGCGTCCGCAACCTGCTGATCGACACGTCCGACGGTGGGCACGTGCGCCTCGGCCGGGTCGCCGACATCGAGATCGCGTCCACGCCGACGGTCATCCGCCACCAGGATCTGTCGCGCAGCCTGGACATCACCGCGGGCGTGCACGGGCGCGACGTCGACGCGGTCGCCGCGGACGTGCGAACGGCGCTCGCCGGCATGACGTTCCCGCTCGAGTATCACGCGGAGCTCGTCGGGGACTACACGGCGCGCAGCGCCGCGACCCAGCGGGCGATCTGGATCGCGATCGCGGCGGCGATCGGGATCTTCCTGCTCCTGCAGGCGGCGCTGTCGGGCTGGCGCCTTGCGGCGGCAGCGTTCCTCGTCCTGCCGCTGGCGGTGAGCGGGTGCCTCCTCGCCACGCTTGCGTCCGACGGCATCTTCTCCATCGGCTCGGTGGTCGGCGCCGTGGCGGTGCTCGCGTTGAGCCTGCGCACCGGCGTGACGTCGATCCGCCACTGCGAGCGACTGCAATGGGGACAGGGGCTGGCCGTCGACGAGAGCCTCGTGCAGCGCGCGGCACGCGATCGGATGGCGCCCATCGTCACCGCCGCGATCGTCGTGGTGGCCGCGATGCTGCCCTTCGCGCTGTCCGGGGGCGTGGCGGGTCAGGAGATCCTGCAGCCGATGGCGGCGGCGATCATCGGCGGCGTGATCGTCTCGGCGCTCCTTAACCTGCTCGTCGTTCCGGCGCTGTATCTCGGCCTCGGCTCGACGGCGGCACCGGACGCCACGACCGCTCACGAGGTCATCACGCTGCCCGAGGTCGAGTCCGTCTCGGAGCGCTGAGCAAGGAGGGGACATGAGGATCCGCCGAACGGGGGTGGTCGCGATGCTCGTCGTGCTCGCGCTCGCGCTCCCCGGATGTGAGCACAGCCCCGCCGAAGGGAAGGCCGCCACGAACGACCTCGTCACGTTGGAACCGATCGAGGGGAGCGACGTGACGCAGGTGACGCTGTCCGAGGAAGCGGCGGGCCGACTCGACATCCAGACGGCGCCCGTGGAGACGATCGGCAAGACGAACGGCGCGGCCACGTCGACGATCCCCTACGCGGCCGTCCTCTACGACCCCGCGGGCGATACGTGGACGTACACGAACCCCGAACCGCTCGTCTTCGTGCGCGCGCCGATCGACGTCATCCGCATCGAGGGGGACACCGCGTTGCTGTCGAGCGGCCCGCCACCGGGGACCGAGGTCGTCACGGTCGGGGCCGCCGAGCTCCTCGGCAGCGAGTACGAGGTCGGAGAGGAGTAGCGCGAGCGCGCGGACCCCTCATGCTGCGTTGGATCGTCCACACGAGCCTGCGGTTCCGCTACCTCGTCGTCGCGGGCGCCGCCGCGATGATGTTCTTCGGGGTCCAGCAACTGCGGACGATGCCGGTGGACGTCTTCCCCGAGTTCGCGCCCCCGCGCGTGGAGATCCAGACGTCCGCGATCGGCCTGTCGGCCGCAGAGGTCGAAGAGCTCGTCACGATCCCGCTCGAACAGTCGCTGAACGGGATCCCCGAGCTCGACACGATCCGATCCAAGTCGGTGCCGCAGCTGTCTCAGATCGAGCTCTTCTTCCAGGAGGGCACCGACGTCCTCGAGGCGCGGCAGTTGGTCGCCGAGCGGATGGCGGCGGTGATCCCGACGATCCCGACCTGGGCCAGCCCGCCCGTCATGCTGCCACCGGTCTCGACGACGGGCCGCGTGATGGAGGTTGGGCTGTCCTCAGAGACGCTCAACCTGCGCGACATGTCGATGATCGCCTACTGGACGATCCGAGGGCGGTTGCTGCGGGTGCCGGGGGTCGCGAACGTCGCGATCTGGGGCGAACGCATCAAGATGCCGCAGGTCCAGGTGGACCCCACGCGCCTCGCGACGTACGGCGTGACGCTCGACGACGTCATGACGACGACGTCTGACGCCGTGGACTCGGGGATCCTGCGCTTCTCCAGCGGGCACGTGATCGGACGCGGAGGGTTCATCGACACGCCGAACCAGCGTCTGCAGATCCAGCACAGCCTGCCCGTGCTCGGGGCGGCGGACCTCGCGAAGATCCCGATCACGACCCGCAGCGGCCGGACGGTCACGCTGGGCGACGTCGCGAAGGTGCAGGAAGGGACCTGGCCGCTCATCGGCGACGCCGTTATCAACGATGGGCCGGGGCTGATGCTCGTCGTCGAGAAGTACCCGTGGGCGAACACCCTCGAGCTGACGCGCGGCGTCGAGCAGGCGTTGGACGAGCTCCGGCCCGGGCTGCCCGGCTTGGAGATGGATCCATCGATCTTCCAGGCGGCGGACTTCATCGACCTCGCGGTCCACAACCTGGCGCGTGCGCTGATCCTCGGCTCGATGCTGGTCCTGCTCGTGCTCGGCCTGTTCCTGTTCGAGTGGCGGACGGCGTTGATCAGCCTGGTCGCGATCCCGCTGTCGTTGCTGACCGCGGCGCTGATCCTCGATGCGCGCGGGGCGACGATCAACACGATGGTGCTGACGGGCATGGTGATCGCGGTGGGGGTGGTCGTCGATGACGCGATCATCGACATCGAGAACATCGTGCGGCGCCTGCGCATCGCGCGTACGGAAGGCTCATCGCAGTCGGCGGCCAACGTGATCCTCGAGGCCTCGTTCGAGGTCCGCAGCGCGATCATCTACGCGACGCTCATCGACGTCGCGACGCTGCTGCCGATCCTGGTCGTGCCCGGCCTCACGGGCGCCTTGTTCGCGCCGCTCGCGCTCTCCTACGGGCTCGCCGTGCTGGCCTCGATGCTCGTCGCGCTGACCGTGACGCCGGCGCTTGGGCTGATCCTGCTGCGCAACGCACCGATCGAGCGGCGCGGATCACCGGTGGTCCGCTGGATCCAGCCGGCCTACCAGGGCGTGCTGTCGCACGTGATCCGGCGGCCGCTGCGGGTCGCGAGCGTCGGCATCGCGATCTTCCTGGTCGGCCTCTTCCTCGTGCCGCGCCTGGGAGAGGCGCTGCTCCCCGAGTTCAAGGAGCGGGACTTCCTCGCCCACTGGATCACCAAGCCCGGTACCTCGTTGCCCGAGGAGCGGCGCATCGTCACCTCGGCCAGCAAGGATCTCCGCTCGATCCCGGGGGTGAAGAGCTTCGGCTCGCACATCGGCCAGGCGCTGCTCGCCGAGGAGATCGTCGGCGCCAACTTCGGTGAGAACTGGATCACGATCGATCCCGCCGCCGATTACGACGAAACGCTCGCACGGATCCAAGAGGTGGTCGACAGCTATCCCGGTCTGTACCACGACGTGCTCACCTACTTCAACGAACGCGTCGACGAGGTGCTGGCGGGCTCGACCGAGCCGATCGTGATCCGCATCTTCGGCGAGGAGCTCGAGGAGCTCCGCGGCCGCGCGCAGGAGGTGAAGCATCTGCTCGCCGACATCCCCGGCATCGCCGAAGAGCACGTCAGCTTCCAGGAGGACGTGCCGCAGGTTGACGTCCGAGTGAACCTCGCCGCGGCGCAGCGGTACGGGCTGAAGCCGGGTGACGTCCGTCGCGCCGCCGCGACGATCGTGAACGGCGAAGAGGTCGGCGACATCTTCCGCGAGGGCAAGGCCTACGACGTCAACGTGTGGAGCACCCCGGACACGCGCAACAGCCTGAGCGACGTCCTCAACCTGCCCCTGGGCACGCCCAGCGGCGAGCAGGTGCTGCTCCGCCAGGTGGCCGACGTCCGCATCCGCCCAACCCCCAACGCGATCGAGCGGGAGGGAGATTCCCGGCGCATCGACGTCGAGGCGAGCGTCGAGGGCCGCGACCTCGGCTCGGTGGTCGGTGACGTCCAGACGGCGCTGGACGGTGTCGACTTCCCACTCGGGTACCACGCCGAGCTCCTCGGCGAGTACGCGGAGCGTCAGGCCGCCCAGAGCCGTCTGTTGTGGTACGCGCTCGTCGCCGTCGCGGTCGTGTTCCTGCTGCTGCGGGTCGCGCTGCACACCTGGCGGCTCGCGTGGCTCGCGTTCCTCGACCTGCCGATCGCCCTGGCGGGCGGCGTGATCGCCACATACCTCGCGGGCGCCGAGATCTCGCTCGGATCGCTGGTCGGGTTCTTCACGGTGCTCGGGATCGCGGCGCGCACGGGGATCATGATGATCAACCACTTCCAGCATCTCGAACGCTTCGAGGGCGAGACCTTCGGGCCGGAGCTGGTGCTCCGCGGCGCACGCGAGCGCCTGTCGCCGATCATGATGACGGCGCTCGCGACCGGGCTCGCCGTGATCCCGCTGGTGCTGGCCGGTAGCCTGCCCGGCCACGAGATCGAGCACCCGATGGCCATCGTGATCGTCGGCGGGCTGATCACGTCTACCTTCCGCAACCTGTTCATCGTTCCGGCGCTCTACCTGCGGTGGGGCCGGGGCGTCGGTACCGTGCCCGTCCGGCCCAACGGGGTCGCGTAGCCGCATGCGCGACCGGATCGCGACGCGACGGACAGTAACCCTCGCGGTCGTGGCACTCCTGCTCGCGCTCTCAGCCTGCAACGCCGATGGCTCCCCGACCGACACGCCCGCGACGACGAGCGCGTCCTCGGCGCCGGCGACCTCCGTCCCCGCGGGCGAGGACTTCGACCCGTCCGCCTTTCAGGACCCGACCACGGTCGACAACCGGTGGTTCCCGCTCGTCCCGGGCACCCAGCTGACCTGGGAGGGCCACGCCCTGGACGGGAAGGACAAGCTCGAGCGCAAGGTCGTCTTCACCGTCACCGACCTCGTGAAGGAGATCGACGGGATCCCGGCGGTCGTCGTCTGGGAGCTCGATTACACCGACGGCGAGCTCGAGGAAGCCGAGCTCTCGTTCTTCGCCCAGGACGACGCCGGGAACGTCTGGCACCTCGGCGAATACCCCGAGGAGTACGAGGCGGGCAAGATCGTGAAGCACCCGCTGTGGATCGCCGGCCTCCAGGGGGCACTCCCCGGTATCCACATGCCCGCCAGCCCGGCCCTGCACACCCCGAGCTACGCGCAGGGATGGGGTCCGGCGGTGGGCTGGGACGACCGGGGCGACACGTTCGCTGTCGGCGAGCACACGTGCACCGAGGTCGACTGCTACGACAACGTCCTCGTGACCAGGGAGTTCAGCCGCGACGAGCCCGGGGCCTTCCAGTTGAAGTACTACGCGCCGGGCGTCGGCAACGTGCGCGTGGGGTGGGGCGGGCCCAACGAGGACGAGCACGAGGTGCTCGTGTTGACGAACCTCCTGCTGCTGGACGCCGCCGGCCTCGACGAGGCACGTGCGAACGCCCTCGCGCAGGAGGCGCGCGGCTTCGACCTCAGCCCCAAGGTCTACGGACTGACGCAGCCCGCCGCGCAGCAGTGAGGGTGGCGATGACGCCGTTCAGCGCCGCGGACACCCCCACTGGTCGTTTCCTGGCGGAGACGCAGGGATTCGAACCCTGGAGGGAGCTCAACACCCCCTAACCGCTTAGCAGGCGGCTCCTTTCGGCCACTCAGGCACGTCTCCGCCGCCCATCCTACCGGCCGCGTCGGCCTCAGCCGTCGTCGAGGATCCAGGGAGAACCGACGCAGTCCGTGCGCATCGGTAACGGGTCGGGCGCCGTCGGCGTCTGGTGGAGATCGAAGTTCCACATCAGGTCGCCGGCCTGCTCGTCGCGCGCCGTGAGCGGCGGGATCCCCCAGTTCTCCTCGATGAACTTCGTCACCGAGTCGAACTCCCCGAGGTGGTGATCGATGTACCCGGGGATCGTGTAGGGGGAGAGCACGATCAACGGCACGCGGAACCCGAGCCCGAAGCTGTCGATCGTCGGCGGCTTCACGTGGTCGTAGAAGCCGCCCCACTCGTCCCACGTGAGGAAGATCGCGGTCGACTTCCACTGCGGGCTCTTCATGATCGTGTCGATCACCTTCGTCACCCAGTTCTCGCCATAGCAGAAGCTCGCGCTGGGGTGGTCGGAGAACTCGAAGCGGGGCGTGATCCAGGTGACGGCGGGCAACCCCCGCGTCCTGATGTCATGCACGACGTTCTGGACCGGGAGCACGTGATCCTGCCACTGCTTGGAATAGAAGATGTGCTTCACGGAGGAATACGCGGACCAGATGTAGCCGCGCTGCGTCGACGTCGCCGCGTAGTACGCCCACGGGATCTTCTTCTGGTTCAGGCGGTCCGCGACCGTCGGCACGTCGAAGCACGGATGCTCCCAGGACACGGAGCCGTCGGGGTGCACCACGCGTGCCTTCTCCTCGGGCGGTGAATCGCAGCCCCACGTGAGCGACCCCGCGCTGGGCGGACGCACGGGGTTGTCGTGCACGCCCGCGGACTGCCCGGCGATCATGAAGAAGTGGTTCGCGTAGGACGGGCCGCGCTCGGACGAGAAGAAGTGGTCGGCGAGGGAGTACCGCTTGGCCCACGCCCAGTAGTTCGGCTCGTCCTGCGGGCGCATCTGCGTGTACGCGTACTTGTCCGCGTTGGCGCTCTGGTTGAACCCGTCGAGCTTGCCGTGGTCGTAAGAGGCCACCGCGCACTCCCAGCAGTGCGGCAGGTCGGGGATCTTCTGCGAGGAGGCGCGCGTGAGCGGGCGCCTCACGCCATGGTCCCAGCCGTAGCGGACGCCGTCGGCGCCGGGGAACAGGCCGAACATGTGGTCGAAGCTCCGGTTCTCCTGCATCAAGAAGACCACGTGCTTGATCGGCGTCGTGGTCTGCGTGTCCTGGAACCCCGGGGTGAACACGACCGGGCCCGGGGGGGTCGAGGGCTTGGGCGACTTCGGGCTCGACGAGCGCACCGGACTGCCCGACGCCGTGGTCGAGGTCGGGCTCCGGCCGGTGCACGAGGTGAACACGACGAGCGCTGCGAGGAGGGCGCCGACGGCACGAGGAGCAGGACGCGAACGTGCGGGCATACGGGTGCTCAGTGTAGAAGGCCGGTTCCGGACCGCCCGTGACAACCGCGTGGAGGCGGATCGCTACGTCGGCGGGGCCGCACGCGTGTCGAACGCGAGGGACGCTCAGCGCTCGGGGTCGGGCTCGGGCTCGGGCAGCCGGTCGGGCAACGCCGCGAGCCGCGACTGCGCGGTGCGTGTCAGCGTCCGCGACCGCACCGAGCCATCGGTGATCGCGCTGATGAACTCCTGTCCGGGGATCCGGTACAGGGACGACGGCGACGTCGTGCGCACGGTGGCGGTCCGGGCGATACCTCGCAGCAGACCGATCTCCCCGAAGAAATCACCCGGGCCGAGGTCCGCCACGTGCTCTTGACCGCCGGCCGGCCCGTTGACCGTCACCTCGAGGGCTCCCTGCTCCACCACGTACAGGTCATCGGGCGCGTCTCCCTGCCGGATCACGACGGTCGCGGCGGGCACCGTCACCTCGGTCGCCACCTCCGCCAGCTGCTCGAGCGCAGAACGCGACGCGCCTGCGAAGATCCTCAGCCGCTGCAGGACGGCGACGCGCGGACGCAGCGACTCCGCGTATGCCTCGACGGACGTGTCGATCCGTCTCGCGCTCGCGAGCACCCCGATGCCCGCCACGATCACGATGGCCCCACCGATCACGAGCGCGGCGTCGAGCGACAAGAGGTGGACGAGCAGCGGGGCCAGCAGGGAGCCCGCCAAGATGCCGGCGACGATCATGGCGTCGAGCGTCCCGAACGCCCGACCCAGGACGTCGGCTCCGAGCAGCCGCTGCAGGGACGTAACCACCAAGACGTCCACCACGATCATCGCGGCCCCCTCCAGCAGCAGCAGGGTGAGCGCGAGGCCGGGCTGATGGATCATGGCCAGACCGGCCATCGGCACGCCGCACGCGATGCACGCCACGGCCAGGATCAACGCGACCTGGGAACGATCGGCGTAGCGGTGCGCGATCCCTGCGGCGACGAGTCCGCCCACCCCGACCGCCGCGTACAGGAAGGCCACGCCGTCGACCGGGAGGCCGAGCCGCTCGGTCGACGCCAGCGCGTACAGCACGCTCTCCAGTCCGTATAGGACGTTGGTGGCGATCTGTGCCACAACGAGCGCGAGCACCAGCGGAGAACCGGTGAGGGCCCACAGGCCGTCCGCGAGCGCCCCCCGGCGCTCCGGCTGAGCCTGGCCCGGCGCCGGCTCGACGCGCTCCGGCCCGAGCGGGGTCCTGATCGGCACCGTCAGCCCCGCCGAGATCAAGAACGTCGCTCCGTTGACCGCGAACGCGGCGGTCGGCGAGCCGAGGAGCAGGAGCACGCCTCCGATCGCCGGCCCCAGCGCGTAGCTGAGGTTCGTAACGGTGCTCACGAGCGTGTTGACGATGGAGAGGTCGTCCTCATCCACCATGAGGGGCACGGCTGCGTTCACGCACGGCCCGTACGCGACGCTGAAGGTGGTGGCAACGGCGGCGAGCGCGATCGCGACCCCGGCCGAACCCTGGCGCGCCGCGACCGCGGCGAGCGCGAACATCACGGCCGCCCGGATCAGGTCCGACGTGATCATCGTCCGGCGGCGCGGTCGGCGATCCGCGATCATCCCGCCGACCGCACCGAACAGCACGTACGGCAGGAGACGCACGATGCCGGCCGCCGCGACCCACGACGCAGACCCGGTCCGTTCCAGGACGAAGACGATCAGCGCGACGTTGTAGAGCCAGTCCCCGACCTGCGAGAAGGCCTGCCCTCCCACGAGCAGACGCACGTCGCGATCGCGCAGCGGGCTCCAGAGTGCCTTGCGCGCCAACGTCTCACCGTTCGAGACGGCCTGGGTCGGCCAGCAACGCCAGGGTGCGATCCACCGGCAGCGCGTGCAGCGTGTGACCGTCGCGCCCGACCGTGGTCCGCGCGGCGAACAGCGCGTTGACCACGGCCTCCTCCGTCGCTTCGACGGTCGCGCGGAAGAGCGCGCTGATCGTCCCGCCGCCCGCGCGCCCGTCGGCGAGCACGCGCGGGGCGAACGTGGCCGCGTCGGTCGGGATGCGGGTGGCGGTCGAGAACGCGAGCAGCTGCTCGCCGCTCCCGTTCGACGCGTGGGAACCGCCGCGCGCGAGGCCCATCCCCGCGCGCTCGGCGATCCGCCGGAGCTGGTGGGGCAGCAGCGGCGCGTCGGTCGCGACGATCACGACGCACGAACCCTCCGAATGCTCTTGCGGCATGTCCTGCGTGAGCCGCTCGCCGACGCGCACGCCGTCGATCAGGAGGTTCTCGCGGTCGCCGTGGTTCGTCATCACGAGGACACCGACCGTCGCGCCGCCGAGCTCGTCGGCGAGCACCCGAGACGAGGTCCCGATCCCTCCCTTGAAGTCGAAGCACTGCATCCCGGTGCCGGAACCGACGCACCCCTCGGCGACGGGGCCGGCGGCGGCGGCGTCGAGCGCCGCCCACACGTCCTGGTCGGCGATCGGATCGGTGAGGACCGCCGACAGCTCGGAGTCGTCGCACTCCGTCACACAGGGCATCACGTGCTCACCGGCCTTCGGGTCGCGCATCGCGATCCACTTGACGGTCGCGTCGTACGCCTTGCCGATCAGCAGCGACGATACGAGCACGATCGGCGACTCGAGGATCCCCCACTCGCGGATCGCGTTGATCCCGATCAGCTCGCCGTAGCCGTTGAGGATGTGCGTGGCCGCGTAGACGGGCGCGTCCCACGGCGATCCCTCGTGCGGGAAGACCGCGGTGACACCGGTGCGGACGGCGTCGGGCTCGCCGTCGTCTCCGCGGATCACCGTGCGATGCCCGACCCGCACGCCGGCCACGTCCGTGATCGCGTTCAAGGGCCCAGGCGCGCCGGTGCCGATGCGGACCCCCAGGTCACGTGGTCTGCCGACGGCCATGGCCCGCTACCATAGCGGGCGTTCGTCATGGGCATCCTCTCCCTCGGCATCTCGTTCCGACGCGCCCCGATCGAGCTCCTCGAGCGGCTGGCCTTCACCGACGACGACTACGCGAAGGCCTACCGGCTCGCGCAGGACCTCGACGGCCTGGACGAGGTCGTGATCCTGTCGACCTGCAACCGGGTCGAGGTCTACGGCACCGTCCCCAGCTACCACGTGGGGTTCCTCGCGCTGAAGCGACTGCTCACCGAGCCGCGGAGCGTGGCGGTGGAGGAGCTCAGCGAGCCGCTCTACTCGACCTGGGAGCAGGATGCCGCCGACCACCTGTTCTCGGTCGCCGCCGGGCTCGACTCGATGGTGCTCGGAGAGACGCAGATCCACGCGCAGGTGCGCGAGGCGATCCGCCGCGCGGAGGGCGAGGGCGCGGCCGGGCCGGGCATGACCGGGTTGTTCCACGCCGCGGTGCACGCCGGGCGCCGGGTGCGCCAGGAGACGTCGCTGGGCGCGGCTCCGGATGCGTTCGTCGCGCTCGGCGCCGATCTCGCCGACGAGGCGCTCGGGGCGCTGGACGGCCGGCCGGTGGTGGTCGTGGGCGCCGGACAGATGTCGGCGCTCGCCGTGAAGCACCTGCGCAGGCGCGGCGTCGGTCCCGTCCGGATCGTCAACCGCTCGCTCGAGCGGGCGCGTGCGCTGGCGGAACGGACCGGTGCGGAGCACGGCGACCTCGAGGCGCTCCCCGACGCGCTCGTCGACTCCGACCTCGTCGTCTCGGCGACCGGCGCGGCGGGCTACGTGCTCGGCCAGGCGGCGGTGGCCAGGGCGATGGACGGGCGCGACGGCCGACCCTTGGTGCTGCTCGACCTCGCCGTCCCGCGCGACGTCGACCCCGAGGTCGCCTACCTCGACGGCGTCAGGCTGATCGACATCGTCGCCGTGCGCCGGCGCGTCGAGGACCAGGACGGCGACACGGCCCGCGACATCGAGACGGCCCACGAGCTGGTCTCCGAGGAGGTGCGGCGCTGGGTCCTGCGCCGACGCGGCGAGGACCTCGCCCCGGTGATCCGCGCGCTCCGCGCCCACGGCGAGCAGGTCGTGCGGGGCGAGCTCGATCGCTGGGACTCGCGGCTCGCCGACCTGACACCCGACGAGCGCGACGCCGTCGAGGGCCTCGCGCGCGCGATCGCGGCGAAGCTCCTGCACGATCCGATCGTCGAGCTGAAGGAGCGGAGCGAGCCGGGGAGCGAGCGCGCGCATGCGCGCCTGCTGGCCGAGCTCCTGCGGATCGAGCTCGAAGAGGGGGACCGATGAGTCTCCTGCGGATCGGGACCCGCGGCTCCGAGCTCGCGATGGTCCAGGCCGAGCACGTGCGTGGCCTGCTCACCGCGCAGGACGTCGACGCGGACATCGTGCCGATGACGACCTCCGGCGACGAGGGCGCCCCCGCGACGGCCTCGCCGAGCGGCCTGAAGGGTCTGTGGATCGACACGATCCTGGATGCGCTTCGGACCGGGGAGATCGACCTCGCCGTGCACTCCGCGAAGGACCTGCCCGCCGAGGACGAGGAGGACCTCGTGATCGGCGCGGTGCCCGAGCGCGCGGACCCGCACGACGTGCTGATCATGGCCGAGCCGGGAACGCTCACGGCCGGGATGGTCGTGGGCACCGCGAGCCTGCGGCGCCGTGCGCAGATCCGGGCGGCGTTCCCCCGGGTCCGGGTGGTCGATCTCCGCGGCAACGTCCCGACGCGTCTGCGGAAGCTCTCCGAGGGCGAGGTCGACGCGACGATCCTCGCGGCCGCCGGCCTGGACCGGCTCGGGCAGGACCCGCCGCACGCGACCCCGCTCGGCCTGGACGTGATGATCCCGGCACCCGGGCAAGGGTGCCTCGCCGTGCAGTGCCGCGCCGAGGACCGGACGGTCCGGGCGGCGCTGATGCTGCTGGAGCATCGAGCGTCGCGGCTCGCGCTCGAGACCGAACGCGCCCTGATGCGCCGGATCGGCGGCGGATGTGCGCTGCCGCTCGGAGCGATCGCGGCCGTGAGCCGCGACGACGTCGAGCTCGTGGCGGTCGTCGCGACGCCCGAAGGCAAGCGCGTCGTGCGGGCCGCCGCGCGAGGCGTGGATCCCGAGGACGTGGCGGCGACCGTGGCGGACGATCTGGTCTCCCAGGGAGCCGACGCGATCCTGGCCGAGGTCGAGAAGGCGTGAGCGCCTCCCCCCTCGCCGGACGCACCGATCGTCGTCACCCGTCCCGCGGAACGCTCGGCCCATCTCGTCTCGCTGCTCGAGGCGGCGGGGGCGCGCGCGATCGTCGCCCCGGCGATCGAGGTCCGACCCGCGCGGAGCGCCGCGCTGACCACGGCCCTGGCAGACCTCGCCCGCGGCCGGTTCGCGTGGATCCTGCTGACCTCCCCGGCGACCGTCGCGATGCTCGCGGAGCGGCTCCGTGGACCCGAGGAGGTTCGCGCCTCCGTCGCAGCGATCGGCGACGGCACCGCGCACGCGTTCACGAGATGGTCGGGCCGCGGACCCGATCTCGTCCCCCCGCGGTTCACGAGCGCCGCGCTCGGCCGGGCCTTTTCGCGCGGGTCCGGTCGCGTGCTCTGCGCCCGCGCCGACATCGCGCCCGAAGGCCTCGAGGACGCGCTCGCCGCGAAGGGATGGACGCCCCACCCGGGTCGACGCCTACCGGACCACGTTCCCGAAGACCCTGCCGAAGGAGGCACGCGACGCGCTCGCCGCCGGCGAGGTCGATGCGATCACCTTCACGAGCGCCTCGACCGTGCGCGGCTTCGTCGGCGCGCTCGGCGCCGTCAAGGGCGCACCCAAGGTCGTGTGCATCGGCCCGGTCACGTCGAAGGAAGCGCGGGAGCACGGGCTGCGCGTGCACGCCGTCGCCGATCCGCACACCACCGAAGGGCTCGTATCGGCGCTCGAGCGCGCGTTCACGCGCCGGGCGTAGGTCTCGGCGCTACCCTGTCCGCCATGAGCTTCCCGGAGCATCGCCCGCGCCGCCTGCGCCGCACGCCCGCGTTCCGCGCGTTGATCCGCGAGCAGCACCTGCGGGTCGAGGACCTCATCGCGCCGTTGTTCGTGAAGGAGGGGATCGCCGAGCCGGTCGCGATCTCGTCGATGCCCGGGCAGCACCAGCACACGGTCGAGTCGCTCCGCAAGGAGGTCGCGGAGCTCCGTGAGCTCGGGGTGCTCGCGTTCATGCTCTTCGGCGTCCCCGCGAACAAGGACTGGGAAGGCTCCGAGGCCTGGAACCCCGACGGGATCGGGCAGCAGGCGCTCCGCGCGCTCCGCGGCGACCTCGGCGACGACGCCGTGCTGATGAGCGACCTCTGCCTCGACGAGTACACCGACCACGGCCATTGCGGCGTGCTGAACGATCGCAACGAGGTCGACAACGACCCGACCGTCGAGCGGTACGCGCGGATCGGGATCGCGCAGGCCGACGCCGGCGCCCACATGGTCGGGCCGAGCGGGATGATGGACGGCCAGGTCGCCGCGATCCGCGCAGCGCTCGACGCCAGCGGCTCACGACGACGTGGGGATCGTCGCCTACGCCGCGAAGTTCGCCTCGGCGTTCTACGGGCCCTTCCGCGAGGCCGCCGAGGGCGCACCGAAGTTCGGCGACCGCGCCGGCTACCAGCAGGACCCCGCGAACGGCGACGAAGCGCTCCGCGAGGTGCTCGAGGACATCGAGCAGGGCGCCGACATCGTGATGGTGAAGCCGGGCCTCCCCTACCTCGACGTCCTGCGCGTCGCGAAGGACGCCACCGGCTTCCCGATGGCCGCCTACAACGTGAGCGGCGAGTACGCGATGATCAAGGCGGCGGCGCTGAACGGCTGGCTCGACGAGCGCCGCGTCGTGATGGAGCTGCTCACCGGGTTCAAGCGCGCCGGCGCCGACCTCGTGCTCACGTACCACGCCCGCGACGCCGCGACGTGGCTCCGCGGCGTATAGGCGACTCAGCCTTCTGCGGACACCTGTTGCAAGATGCCGAACGTGTTGCCCTCGGTGTCCTTGCAGTAGCAGAAGCGCCCGATGCCGGGGATCTCGTTCGGCTCCATCAGCTGCTGCCCGCCGTTGGCCTTCACGGCCTCGGCGCTCGCCTCGACGTCGTGGACCGAGATCGTGCACAGGTAGGCAACGACCGGGTCGTCGCCGCCGCTCGGGGGCGGACCCATCCGGCGCATCATGGCGCCGTCGATCCCCGGCGTCCCCTCCTCACCGGTGTGGAACAGCCAGTACTCGACCGGCTCCTCCATCGCTCGTTCGACCTTCCACCCGAACACCGCGGTGTAGAAGGCCTCGGCCCTCCCGGGGTCGTCGACCTGGATCTCGAAGTGGATCACCCGTCCCATCGGTCACCTCCCCGTGACGGGGACGCGAGGACCCGCCCCTCACGTCCCGAACGGTTCGTACCCGGGCGCGGTGAGCGGCCACGGGTACGCCTCCTCCCATCCTGCCGCAAGATCGAGCAAGAGGTCCTCGCGGAACCGCGGGGCGGTGACCTGCAGCCCGAACGGCACCCCGCTCGGATGCAGGCCGGCCGGCAGCGAGATCGCGGGGTGGCCGGTGATGTTCTGCAGGTCGGTCACGTACCAGTCGCCGGGCGAGGCACCGCCGGGCCCTTCCGCGGTCGTCGCGTCGACCGCCATCACGGGCGACAGCACGACGCCGTCGGCGCCGAGCAGCCGGTCGATCGTGCGCGCGTAGGCGAACCGGCGGCGACGCGCCGCCAGGTAGTCGTCGATCGAGACCGCGAGCCCCTCTTCGAAGAACGACCGCACCGCGGGAGAGAACCGCTCCATCTGCGACGTGACCCACTCGCGACCGAAGCGGTGGACGTGCTCGGCCGTGCACACGACGAACCAGTCCTCGCCCGGCACGCGCCCGGCGGTCTCCGGGTCGCTCGCCCACAGGTCCGGCGCCCCGCGTGTGGCGGGCTCGAGACCGAACAGCGAGGCGAACCGGACGACCGCGTCGTCGAACAGCGCCGCGACCTCCGGCGCCAACGCGGCGCCGGACCAGTGCGGCACCACCGTGATCCCGCCGATCGTCGTATCCCGCGCCTCCGGCGGGGACGGCAGCGCCGTTGGGTCGCCGGCGGTCGGACCGCGCAGGACGTCCAGCAGCAGGCGGACGTCGTCGACGTGCGCCGAGAACGGGCCGTCGGTCGAGTAGTCGATCCAGTCGGGGATCGGGTCGCGGCCGATCACGCCGTGCGAGGGCTTCAGCCCGACCAGCCCGCAGTACGCGGCGGGGATCCGGACCGAGCCCCCGCCGTCGGTGGCGGTCGCGATGGCCGCCATCCCCGCGGCGAGCGCGGCCGAGGAGCCGCCGCTCGAGCCCCCGGTGGTGCGCTCGGGGTTCCACGGGTTGCGCGTGGTCCCCCACAGCAGGTTCGAGGTGTAGCCCTCGGTGGCGAACTCGGGCAGGTTCGTGCGGCCCACCACGATCGCGCCGGCGGCGCGGAGGCGGGCGACCACCACCGCATCGGTCGTCGCCGCCGGCGCGTCCTCGAACGCGAGCGAGCCGAAGGTCGTCCGCATCCCCGCGACGTCGGTCATGTCCTTGACCAGCAGCGGCATCCCGGCGAGCGGTCCCGCGTCGCCGCCTTCGGCGAAGATCGCGTCGAGCCCGGTCGCCTCGTTCAGCGCCTCCTCGGCGCGGAGCGTCACCACCGCGTTCAGCGAGGGGTCGAGCTCCTCGACCCGACGCAGCGACTCCGACACGAGCTCGTGTGCGCCGACCTCGCGCGCGCGGACCTTCGCCGCGAGCTCGCGGATCGGCGTCATCGGCGCCCCGTCCTGCGCGCGAACAGCGCCAGCAGCTCGTACACGACGTTGGAGGCGGCAACCGTGGTCAGCTCCGCGTGGTCGTAGGCGGGCGCGACCTCCACGACGTCGGCGCCGACGAGGTCCAGGCCGTCCATCGCGCGGAGCGTCGCGAGCAGCTCGCGGCTCGTGAGCCCGCCCGCCTCCGGCGTCCCGGTGCCCGGCGCGTGCGCCGGATCCATCACGTCGACGTCGATCGAGACGTAGACCGGCGCATCGCCCACCCGCGCCGCGATCTGCGCCGCCACCTCCTCGGCCGAGCGGTGCTCGTAGTCCCACGCGCTCACGATCGTGAAGCCGAACCCTGCGTCGTCGACGAGGTCCTGCGCCGTGAACAGCGGCCCGCGGATCCCGACGTGCGCCGACACGTCGCCGGCGAACAGCCCTTCCTCGGCGGCGCGGCGGAACGGCGTGCCGTGCGTGTACGCCGCGCCGAAGTACGTGTCCCACGTGTCGAGGTGGGCGTCGAAATGCACGAGCGCGACCTTGCCGAACTTCTCGGCGGTGACGCGGAGCAGCGGCAGCGCGACCGTGTGGTCGCCGCCGAGCGCGATCACGTGCCCGACGTCGCCGAGGAGCGCGCCGGCGTGCGCCTCGATCTGCCCGATCGCCTCCATCAGGTCGAAGGGGTTGCACGCGACGTCGCCCGCGTCCGCCACCTGTTGGGACCGGAACGGCTCGACGTCGAGCGGCGCGTGGTAGCCGCGCATCAGGCGCGACCCGGCACGGATCCCGCTCGGGCCGAACCGCGCGCCCGGTCGATACGTCACGCCCGAGTCGAACGGCACCCCGAGGATCGCGACGTCGCAGGCGGCCACCTCGTCGATCCGCGGCAGCCGCGCGTAGGTGGCCGGCCCCGCGAACCGCGGCACTTTCAACGGGTCGATCGGGCCGAGCGGCAGATCGCCGCCGCCGGTGTAGTCCATCCGCGCCTCCTCTCAGCAGGTCGGCACGCTACACCGCGGGAGCGCGACCCGGACCTCCCTACGTGGTGCCGCGGCGCGCCGCCCGCTCGGCCCACCGCTCCGCGCGCCGCCGGTAGAGCGCGTAGGCGACCGGGCCGGCCGCGACCGGCAGCCAGTACGAGACGAGCCGGTACGCGAGGGTCGCCAGGGTCGCCTGCGCCGCTGGGACGCCGGCGAGCACGAGGGTCGCGGTCAGCCCCGCCTCGACGAACCCGAGGCCGCCGGGTGTGATCGGGATCATGCCCAGGACGATCCCGGCGACGTAGGCGAGCAGCACGAGCGACGCGTGAGGCCGCACGCCGGTCGCGTGGACCGCGGTCAGCAGGGCCAGGTAGTCGAACAGCACGTTGCCGGCCGAGCGCAGGATCGCCTGCTCCCACTCCGCCCCGAGCGTGCGGCGCACGACGTCGCGCTCGGCCGTCAGCCGCTCGGGCAGGTGCTCGACCTTCGGCTTGTGCCGGCGCACGAGGTTGAGCAACCGCTGCAGGATCCGTGCGACCCCTGCGATCGGACGGTCGGCCAACAGCAGCACCGAGCCGCCGCCGACGAGCAGGACGAAAGCGCCGAGCCCCAGCCAGACGCCGCGAGCCAAACCGCGGTCGACCACCACCATCCCGAGCAGGATCGCCGGCAGCGACAGCACCGGCATCGCGAACAGCGTCGCCACGTTGATCAGCGACGCCGCCGTCAGCCCGGTCCCGATCCGCGTCGGGATCCATCCCGCCGGACACGAGCAGCCGGTACTGCAGGGCCGCGCCGACCGGGTTCCCACCGGGCACGATCTTGCTCACCGCGTTCCCCGCGATCTGCGACGTCCCGATCACGAAGTACCGCCGCGACCCGACGCACAAGGCGATCAGGGTCCACATCGACACGTAGCTCGCGCCCTCGAACGCGATCATCACCAAGAACCACAGCGGGTTCACCCGTTTGAGGTCGTCGACCGAGGAGAACGTCGCGACCAGCGACGGCCACACGATGTACAGCGCGATCAGCGAGACGAACAGCGCCACCACGCGACCGGGCGTGACGATGGCCGGTCGCGGCGGGATCGGTGCGGCGCCCGGCGCCTCGGTCGTCTCGCTCACCCTGCAAGCCTCCCGGCCGTCCCCGGCTGCGTCAACGAGCGCGCCGAGGCGGCGCGCGCCTGCGTAGCATCGGGTCATGTCTCGCTCTCAGGAACTCTTCGACCGCGCCCGCTCGGTGATCCCCGGCGGCGTGGACTCCCCGGTCCGGGCCTTCGGCGCCGTGGGCGGCACCCCCCTGTTCTACGAGCGGGGCGAGGGCGCCTACGTGATCGACGTCGACGGCAACCGCTACGTCGACCTCGTGCAGTCCTGGGGCGCGCTGCTCTTCGGCCACGCCCGCGCCGAGATCGTCGAGGCGGCCACCGAGGCGGCGCGCAAGGGCACGTCGTTCGGCGCGCCGACCGAGCTCGAGGTCGAGCTCGCCTCTCGGATCGTCGACGCGCTGCCGTCGGTCGACCTCGTGCGCCTGGTCAGCAGCGGGACCGAGGCCACGATGAGCCTGATCCGCCTGGCGCGCGGCGCGACCGGGCGCGACGTCTTGCTCAAGTTCGACGGGGGCTACCACGGGCACTCCGACGCGCTGCTCGCGAAGGGTGGCGGCAGCGGCCTCGCCACGTTCGGGATCCCGGGTTCCCCGGGCGTGACCGCGGGCGCCGCGAAGGACACGATCGTCGTCCCCTACAACGACCTCGGCGCCGTCCGTGCGGCGTTCGCGGAACGCGGGGAGGAGATCGCGGTCGTCGCGGTCGAACCGGTCGCCGCGAACATGGGTGTCGTCCCGCCCGCCGACGGCTTCCTCGAAGGTCTCCGCGCCCTCTGCGATCAGCACGGCGCCCTCCTGCTCTTCGACGAGGTGATCACGGGGTTCCGGATCGCCTACGGCGGCGCGCAGTCGGTCTACGGCGTGCGACCCGACCTCACCGCGCTCGGCAAGGTGATGGGCGGCGGGTTCCCCTGCGCCGCCTTCGGCGGGCGTCGGGACCTGATGGACCAACTCGCGCCGAGCGGCCCCGTCTATCAGGCCGGGACGCTCAGCGGGAACCCGGTGGCGGTCGCCGCGGGGATCGCGGCGCTCGACCTCGCGAGGCGCTTCGACCCGTACCCGGGGCTGGAGCGGACCGCCGACGAGTTGATCGCCGGGCTCACCGAGACCTGCGCCACCGCGGGGGTCCCCGTGACGGTGAACCGCGCGGGCTCGCTGTTCAGCGTGTTCTTCACCGACGCGCCCGTGACGGACTTCGACGGGGCCAAGGCCGCGGACCACGAGCGCTACGCGCGGTTCTTCCACCACATGCTCGAGCGGGGCGTCGCGCTCGCGCCGTCGGGCTACGAGCTATGGACGCTCTGCACCGAGCACGGCGACGCCGAGATCGCGCGCGTGCTCGAGGCCGCGGCCTCGTTCCCCGGATAGCCTTGCCC
This sequence comes from uncultured Actinomycetes bacterium, assembly GCA_963710985.1. Lineage (GTDB taxonomy): Bacteria > Actinomycetota > UBA4738 > UBA4738 > HRBIN12 > AC-51. Next base: position 180,585 of record CAVQCI010000003.1, read on the forward strand.
GAGCGGCCTCAGGCCGCGGCGCCCACGAACACCGGGATCCGCGAGACCCCCGGCTCGTCGTCGTCGGGCAGGGCCAGGCAGAACGTGCCGATCACGCGTCCGTCGAACGCGTGACGGGCCTCGACCCGGCACCGTACGCGCCCGGCGGGCCCGTCGAGCGTGAACCGGCCCTCCCCGCCGTCGAGCGCCTGCGTGTGCGCCTCCAAGATCGCGAGGTTCGTCCCCTCGATGCCGAACATCGCGAGCAGGTCGCGACCCTCGCACCACGCCGCGCTCCTGCCGAGCGCCGACGCGGCCGCGTCGCTGACCGTGCGCAGGCGCAGCGCCGTGTCGGTCGACCAGAAGAACGTGCCGTGGGCCTCCTCGGCGGGCTCGCGCCACGCGCCCGGCCTCGGCGTCCAGGCCTCGGCATCCGTGATGCCGATCAACTCCCACTGTCGCATGCCATCCCCCTCACGCTGCCCGCGATCGGGAACCCCTACCTGTTTTCGGGTATCGGCGCCCGAACCTTGAGCCCTCCACGAACGGCTACGCTCGACGGCGATGAGCGACCTCGGCGGGTTCCGCCAGCGGCTGTCCGCCCGGATGGGCGACGACGCGGCAGCGTGGCTGGCCACGCTCGACGGCTTCGTTCAGACGCTGCAAGCGCGGTGGGAGCTCGACCTGGGCGAGCCCTTCCCGCGGAGCCAGGTCGGGTGGACCGTCCAGGCCACGCGGTTCGGCGAGGAGCCGTGCGTGTTGCGGATCGCCTACCCCGACGGCTGGTTCCTCGAGGAGACCGAGGCGCTCCGCCGCTGGAACGGTGAGGGCGCCGTGCGGCTGCTGGCCTCCGACGCGAACGGCGCCCAGCTGCTCGAGCGCTGCGAGCCCGGCACCACGCTGGCCGAGGAGCCCGACGAGGACACCGCGCTCGACGTCGCGGCCGGGATCGCCGAACGGTTGTGGACCGCCGACGGGAGCGGTGTCGCGACCGTCGCGGAGGAGACGCTCGAGTGGGCCCGGACGATGCCGGGACGTCACGCCCTCATGGGCCGCCCGTTCGAGCGGTCGCTGATCGACGAGGCGGTGGCGCTGATCCGCGACCTTGCCGCGTCCCAGCCCGAGCGCGTGCTGCTCCACGGCGACCTCACCGTCGAGCACGTCCTGGCCGCCGAGCGCGAACCCTGGCTCGCGATCGGACCCAGGCCGCTCGCGGGCGAGCGGGCGTTCGACGCCACGTCGCTGATCCGCGATCGGCGCGACGCGCTCGTCGCCGCGGCCGACGGCGGCCGCTCGCGCGTGCAACGACGGTTCGACCGGTTGAGCGAGCGCCTGGACCTCGACCGCCAGCGACTCAAGAGCTGGACCGTCGCCGTCGCGGTCGACGAAGCCCTGTGGGCTTACGAGGCCGGCGATCACATCGGGAGCGAGCAGCGCGTCGAGGTCGCCCGGGTCCTGCGGGAGCTGAAGGTCTGACTACCAGCGTCCTCGGTGGACCACGTCGCCGAACGGGCGGCGCTTCGGCTCCTCGACCGGCGTGAGCGGCCTGCCCGACGGGTAGCCGAACGACGCGATCAGCACGACCTCACGGTCCTCGGGCAGCCCGAGCACCTCGCGGGCGAGCGCCTGGTCTCCGACCGCGGAATGGCACGAGCCGATCCCGAGGTCGGCGGCCGCGAGCATCGCGCTCATCACGGCCTGCCCCATGTCGAACGCGGTCGTCTCGCGTCGCTCCGGGTCGGCGCTCGCCTCGCTCACGAACGCGATCGCCGCGGCGGCGACGGCGACGTGCCCCCCGTAGCGCCAGACCTCGGCGAGACGCGGCAACCCTTCGGTGACGACGACGAAGTCCCACGGCTGCTCGTTCATCGACGACGGCGCGCGACGCGCCGCCTCGAGGATCCGGTCGAGGTCTCCCCCGGCGATCGGACGGTCCGCGTACGCGCGGACGTTCCGCCGGGCCCGTATGGCACCCCAGGTGTCCATGTCCCGAGGCTACTCCGGAGCGAGCGGGGAACGGCCCAGCACGCGCTCGGGGCCGCCGTCGAACGCGAGCACGTCGACGCGATCGCAGACGCAGGTGGCGTCGACGGCCGTGCGTCTGGCCCAGGCCTCGATCTCGGCCCAGGTCGCATCTTCCACCGTCTCGGCGTAGGCGAGCGAGAGGTGGAAGACCCAGTCGCCGGGCGCGATCGCGTCGGCGCCGCTCGCGGGCAGGTGTGCGGTGCGCTCGCGCAGGGCTGCGAGCGCCGCGCGGAGCGCGGCGCTCGATTCCGCGCGCACGTACACGATCCGCCCTTCCTCGGGTGCGTCGAACACGCCGACGGCCCCGGCATGTAGCGCCAGCGGCCGCGTCTGCGCAGCCCACGCCGCCACTGCCTCCGCGACCTCCCGCTCGTCGGCCGGGCTCAGCGGCGACCCGCTCGATCCGAACCCCTTCAGCGTGCAGTGCGCGGCCGGCACCGACCAGGCGACCTCGGGGAAGCGGTCGAGCAACCGCCCTTGCAGGTCGTCGTACAGGTCCGCGACGTCGCCGGCCGGCCGCAGGACCGCGAACGCGGAGCCGGCCGCCCGGCGCAGATGACCCGCGTCGGTGATCACCGGGGTCTGCGGCGCTCGGGTGCGATCCGTCACCTCGTACCACTCGACGAGCGGGGGCCCGTGCCCGGTCATCGCGAGCTCGACCTTCACCTTCGCGTCGGCGAGGGTGAAGGATCCTGTCAGGGGCGTCTCGGCCTCGACGGTCCGGTCGAACACGAGATCGCCGTGCCGAGCCCTGAGGAACTCGGCGTCACGACGGCGGCGCTCGAACGGCAGGTCCACCACGACGTTGTCGGTGAACAGCGCCGACGCCTCGGCGTCGTCCCAGGCGTTCAGGAGCGACGCGAGCCGCCCGGCGGCGGCCACGAGCAGGGGCGAGGCCGCGACCGGCCGCGCCGGCGGCAGCGCGTCGAGATCGGCGAGCACCTCGAGCACCTCGGCGCCGGCTAGGGCCATCGGCGCGTACGTCACGTTGCCGAGCGCGATCACGGCCAGGCCGCGGTCGGGGAGCATCCGCATGTGCGAGCCGTAGCCAGGCAGGCCGCCGCTGTGCGCCACGATCGTCCCGAGCCGCGGGTCGAGCCTGACGAACAACCCGACCCCGTAACCGGTCGCCATCGTGCGGGCGTCCCCCGATGGCCGAGGCCGGACGCTCTCGACGCTGCCGGCCCGCCGCATCTGCTGCATCTCGCGCCGCGACGCACGCGAGAGCGGGCCGTCGTCGGGATCGTCGCGCGGGGGGAACGCGTCCATCAGGAACGTCACCCACGTCGCGAGGTCGGAGACGGTCGTCCACAGGCCGCCCATCGGCGCCATCGTGCCGTCGCCGGGCGGTTCGAGCTCCTCGTCCCACGCGTCGTCGTCCCACCGGTAGCCCTCGGCCACGCGCGCGCCGACGGGTCGGGTCCAGGTCGTGGAGGTCATCCCGAGCGGCGCGAGGAGACGTTCGGAGACCACCTGTTGCACGCGCACGCCAGCGACCCGCTCCACCACGCGACCGATCAGTCCCCACCCGAGGCTCGCGTACTCGAACCTGGTGCCCGGCGACCAGGCGAGCATGGCCCCGCGCTCGATCAGCGCGTCCAGTTCCTCGGGCGGCAGGTCGAGGTGGCGGTCGGTCCACGGATCGTCGCCCGGCAGTCCCGACTCCATCGAAAGGAGGTTCCGCAGCGAGATCGGCGGCGAGTCGGCGGTCGGCCCGCGCCACGATGCGAGCTCCGGCACGTAGGTCGCCGCCGGCTCGTCGAGCCGGAGCAAGCCCTCGTCGCGGAGCAGCATCACCGCTGCGCCCGTGAAGCTCTTCGTCATCGACGCGATCCGGAACACGCTGTCGGCGTCCGGCACCTCCTCGGCGCCGAGCCGGAGGGTACCGAGGCCGCCCGTGTCCACGAGCGCAGCGTCGCGCACGATGCCCCAGGCGATGCCGGGGACGTGATCGACCCAGCCGTACCGTTCGAAGACCTCGCGGACCGCGTCACCGTACCCACCCATGTCGGCGGAGCCTACGCGGGGGCTCGGCGGCCGGCACGTTCGTGTGGAAGGGGTCTTGACACTCGAACGTATGTTCGATAACATAGATTCCCCCAGACACCGGTCCTCCCCCGGAACGGCCCTGGACGTGGCGTCCGACCGCAGCACGCAGGCGCTGACCGCGCGACTGCTCACGTTGCACGCGCAGATCGCCGAACGCCAGCGGGAGCTGCTCGGCACCCTGGCGGAGCTCGAGGCGCGCGAGGAGTGGATCGACGACGGCGCGCACGACATGGCGCACTGGACCACGATGCAGCTCGGGGTCTCCCGCTGGAAGGCCGAGCGGTGGCTGGCGGCCGGTCGAGCGCTCCCCACCCTCCCGGCGATCGCGGAGGCGTTCGAGCGCGGTGCGCTCGGCATCGACAAGGTCGTCGAGCTGACGCGGTTCGCCGAGTTCGACGACGAGGACGCGCTCGTCCGCTGGGCGCAGCACGTCTCGTCCGGAGCCATCCGCAGGGCGGGCGATCTCCGGGCGCGCGACCGCGCGGCCGAGGCGCCGCAGGACGAACACGACCGCTGGCTCGAGTGGCGGTATGCCGACGACGGCCGCCGCTTCCTGCTCGACGCCGAGCTCCCAGCGGCGCAGGGAACTGTGGTTGCCCGCGCCCTCGAGCGGCTCGGCGAGCAGACGCCCGCGATGCCGGACGAGGAGTCGCAGGGTCGCGTCGGCGCGCGCCGCGCCGATGCTCTCGTGGCGCTGTGCTCAGCACGGCTCGCGAACGACGAGGACCAGGACCGCGCGACGGTCGTGGTCCACGCCGACCTGGACGCCCTCTACGACGTCGATGCGAACGCGATCCTCGAGGGCGGTCCGGTGATCGGCGGCACCACGGTGCAGCGGCTCCTGTGCAACGCCCGGGTCCAAACCGTCCTCGAGCATCCCGACGGATCCGTGGTCGGGCTCGGCCGGCTCTCCCGCGAACCGTCGGCATGGATGATGCGCCAGCTCCGTCACCGCGACGACTCGTGCCGCTTCCCGGGATGCGACGCGCGGCGCTTCACTCAGGCCCATCACATCGAGTGGTGGTCCCGCGGCGGTGCCACGGATCTGGAGAACCTCGTGCTGATCTGCACGTTCCACCACAAGCTCGTGCACGAGCACGGCTGGTCGATCGAGCGGACCGACGACGGGGACCTCGTCTGGCATCGCCCGGGTGGAGCCCGCTACCGAGCCGGGCCGGCGACGATCGTCGCCTGAGGACCTACGTCTTCAACATGTTGTCGCGCAGGATCTCCCGCACTGCATGGTGGCCCGGCAGCCCCGTGACGCCGCCGCCGGCGTGGGTCGCGCTCGAGGCCTGATAGAGGCCACGGATCGGCGTGCGGTAGTCCGCGTACCCCACGGCCGGCCGCATGTGGAACAGCTGATCCACGGTGAGCTCGCCGTGGAAGATGTTGCCGCCGATCAGGTCCCAGCCCTCCTGCATCTGCTTCGGGCCGATGATCTGCCGAGCGAGCACGGAGTCCTTGAACCCCGGCGCGACGTCCTCCATCCGCTGGAGCAACCGGTCCGCGTACGCCTCGAGCTCGGGCCAGTGATCGTCCTCGTCGTAGGCCCAGTCGGCGGGCACCCACTGCGTGAACATCGACATCGTGTGGATCCCCTTGGGCGCGAGGGTCTTGTCGACCACGGTCGGGATCTCGGTGTCGCTGAACGGGTTCGTCGCCGCCTTGCCGGCGCGCGCCTCCTGGAACGCGTCCTCCAGCTGGTCCACGTCGTCGAGCAGCTCGATCGCGCCTCCGTGGATCTCGGGGTCGAAGTCGGGGTCCGCGGTGAAGGTCGGCAGCTTCGACAGCGCGAGGTTCACCTTCACGGTGCCGCTGCGCGTCTTCCAATGCTCGATGTCGTGCACGAACGTGTCGGGGAGCTCCCGGCGGTCGAGCTGCTGCAGGAACGTGACCTTGGGATGGCAGGTGGTGACCACGACCGGCGCGCGGAGCTCCTCGCCGCCCTCGAGCACCACGCCCGCGACGCGGCCGCCGACCGTGCGGATCGTCGCCACGGGGGCGTTCACGCGGACCTCGGCGCCGAAGAACCGCGCAGCGTCCTCGCAGGCCTTCGCGACGGCGCCCATGCCGCCCTCCATGAACCCCCACGACGCGACCTCGCCGTCGCCGATGTCGCCCACCGAGTGGTGCATCAGGACGTAGGCGGTGCCGGGTGCGTCGGGCCCCGACCAGGTGCCGATGATCCCGTTCACCGACATGAACCCCTTCATCTGCGGGGTCTCGAACCACCGGTCGAGCAGGTCGTGCGCGCTCATCGTGAACAGACGGGTCACGTCGGCGACCGTCGCCTGGTCGTACTCCTTGCGCAGGCCCCACGCGAGCTTCGCGACGTCCCACAGGTCGCCCGGCTTCTTCGAGCCGACCTTCGGCGGGGTCCGCATCAGCATCGGGCCGAGGACGTCGGCGATCCGTCCGATCCACGCGTAGAACTCCACGTAGGCGTCGGCGTCCTTCTTCGAGTACCGGGCGATCGACGCGTGGGTCGTGGCGTCGTCCTCGGCCTGGATGATCGAGCCGCCGTCTCGCAGCGGGAGGTAGCCCTGGCCGAGCGGGAGCAGCTTGAACCCGAACCGCTCCAGCTGGAGGTCGCGGCGCACGCTGGGGGGCATCAGCGACATCGTGTAGGAGAGCGTGTTGACCTTGACGCCGGGGTACTCGTCGGGCCACGGCTCCATCGTGTCGGCGGCGCCGCCGGTCTTGTGCCGCTTCTCCAGGACGATCGTGCGGGCACCCTGTTTCGCGAGGTAGGCGGCCGCGACGAGCCCGTTGTGCCCGCCGCCGACCACGATCGCGTCGTAGACGTTCGCGCTCATGTGGGCGAGCCTAGTCGGGAGGGCACGAACGGCGGTAACGGACGGGGCGCACCCGAGACTGAACGGCAGACGGAACGAAGGAGACGAGATGACGAGCCAGCAAGCGACGTTCGGGGCCGGATGTTTCTGGGGGGTCGAGTGGGTGTTCCGGCAGGTGCCGGGGGTGCTCGACGCCGTGAGCGGCTATGCGGGCGGCCACACGGAGAACCCGACCTACCGCGAGGTCTGCGGCCACCGCACGGGTCACGCCGAGGTCGTGCGGGTGACGTTTGACCCCGAGGTCGTGACGTTCGACCAATTGCTGCAGGTGTTCTGGGCGATGCACGATCCGACGCAGGTGAACCGCCAGGGACCGGACATCGGCGACCAGTACCGCAGCGCCGATCTTCACCTCGAGCCAGGAGCAGACCGAGCGAGCGATCGCGTCCCGCGACGCGGCGCAGGCGGGGTTCCGGCGCCCGATCGCGACCGAGATCGAGCCGCTCGGCGTCTTCTACCCCGCCGAGGAGTACCACCAGATGTACTACCTGCGGAATGGCCACGAGCCGTACTGCCACGTGCTGCCGGTCGGGGTGCTGCGCGAGCTCGGGCTCGTCCGCGCCTGATCCTCAGCCGCGGTAGCCGACCACCTTGTGCGAGCTGTCGCACAGGGGTTGGCACCGCGAGGCCCCGCAGCGGCAGAGCGATACGCGGTCGGCGGGCTCGAGCGCCCGGTCGCCGTGGGCGATCGGGACGCCGCCCGCCACCCTCACCGGACCGTCCGGTTTCAACGCGAGCGCCGGCGGTCCGGCCGGGTCGGGCACGTCCCAGCGGAACGGCGCCGGATCGGGACCGGTCGCCGGCTCCTCGTCGAAGCATCGATAGGGGGCCGGGCGGTCGCACAGCGGCATGGCGACGGAGCGGCCGCACCGGCAGAGCGCGTAGTCGTCGCCGTCGACCCCCGCGCCGTCGAGCTCCCACCCGTCCTGGCCGCGACGCAGCCGGGCGAGCGGCAGACCGGACACGAGCATCGGCCCGCCCGGCACGATGCGGACGTGTGGCTCAGCCATCCTGGAAGCGGACGTCCTTGTGGCTGCCGTCACAGAACGGCTTGTTCCGCGAGTGGCCGCAGCGGCAGAGCGTCACGCGGTTGCGCACCTCGTAGGGCGTGCCGTCGGCGCCCACCACCGGGATCCGGCCACGGACCCAGAACGGTCCGTCCTTGACCGCTCCGATCGACGGCTCGTGGTCGGGTTCGTCCACGCCCGCTCCGTCTGGCTGCGTGACGATCCGACCCGAAGGGCACAACCGCGTCATGTGCCGGATCCGCTCGCGGATCTTCGGGGTCCTCGGACCTCCCGAGCATCGCCCACACGTTTGTGAAGCGGTCGCCGCAGTAGCCGGCGGTCGAGCAGAGCGTCCGCTCATCGTGGAGCGTGAATCCCTCGCCGCGGTAGGGGTAGGCGCGCTCGGCGTAGGTGCCGTGCGCCGCGACCTCGGTGCCGTCGAACCCGTTCGCGTCGCACGCGTGGTCGCAGAACGGCTGGGTGGCCGTCCCGCCGCAGCGGCACAGCTCGACCGGCTCAGACGTCTCGAGCGGTGCGAACGGCGCCCAGTCGACGGGCTCGCCGTACTCGGTCTCCACCTGCGCGGTCCGAGCGACGGGGACCTCGCCCTTCACCCGGTAGGGCCCGTTCGCCACGATCTCGACGCCGGGGTCCTGGGATTCGTCGCACTCGTTCATCCTTCCGCCTATCCTCCTGCGGCTGAGGAGCAAGGATGCCAGGAAAGCGGATCGACGGCTACGCCGGGCTCGTGCGAGCGGGCGCCGGACGGCCGCACACGCAGGTGCATGACGGCATCCGCGCGCGGATCGAGGCGGGGACCCTGCTCCCCGGCGACCGCCTCCCGACCGTGCGGGCGCTCGCCGCAGCCCTCGGTCTGGCGCCCAACACGGTCGCACGTGCCTACCGCGACCTCGAGGCCGAGGGGTGGCTCGTCGGGCGAGGACGGGCCGGCACGTTCGTCACCGACGACCTGCCGGAGCTTCCGTCCGACGCGGAGCAAGCGCTCGCGGAGATGGCGCAGGGGTTCGCCCGGCGCGCCGAACAGCTCGGCTTCACCGTGGAGGACGCGGTTCGCGCGTTGCGCGGGCGCTAGGGACGCGGACGAACGGAGCGCAGGCGTGCTGGACCGGGTGGGAACACCGACCTATAGTCCCGAACACGTGTTCGACGACCTGAACGACTCCCAGCGCGCGGCGGCGACCCACGGCGACGGTCCGCTGCTGATCGTGGCCGGAGCCGGCACCGGCAAGACGACGACGCTCGCCGCCCGCGTCGCCCACCTGGTCGAGCGCGGCGTCCGCCGGAGCGGATCCTGCTGCTCACGTTCAGCCGTCGCGCCGAGCCGCGAGATGCTGTCGCGGGCCGAACGACTGACCGGTCACGCCGCGACGCGGACGCGTGTGGGGCGGGACCTTCCACGCGGTCGCGAACCGCCTGCTCCGGCTGCACGCGCCGCGCGCTCGGGCTGTCGCCGTCGATTCACGGTGCTCGACCAGGCCGACGCCGCCGACGTGATGAACCTGCTCCGCGAGGAGCTCGGGCTGGCCACGCGCGAGCGCCGGTTCCCGCGGAAGGAGACGCTCGCGGCGATCCACTCGCGCGTCGTGAACGCCGGGCGGCGCTCGACGACGTCCTCGAGCGTCACTACCCGTGGTGCGCCGAGGACGCCGACGGCATCCGCGAGGTCTTCTTGGCGTACACGGACCGCAAGCGCGCGCAGCACATGCTCGACTACGACGACCTGCTGCTCTTCTGGAAGGCGCTCGTCGCGCTCGCCCGAGACGGGCCGCACGTCGCCGAGAGTTCGACCACGTGCTGGTCGACGAGTACCAGGACACGAACGCGCTGCAGGCCGACATCCTCGATGGCGATGCGGCCCGCCGGGCACGCCCCAGAACCTGACCGTCGTCGGCGACGACGCGCAGGCGATCTACGGGTTCCGCGCCGCGACGGTGCGCAACATCCTCGGGTTCCCCGAGCGCGTTCCCCGGCGCGGCCGTCGTCAAGCTCGAGCGGAACTACCGGAGCACGGCGCCGATCCTCGACGTGTCGAACGCGGCGATCGCGCTCGCGCCGCAGCGCCACGAGAAGACGCTGTGGACCGAGCGGTCCGACGGCGAGCGTGCCAGTGCTGCGCGCCTGTCTCGACGAGGCCGACCAGGCCGACGTCGTGTGCCGCCGGTCCTGGAGCACCGCGAACGCGGCGTGCCGCTCAAGGAGCAGGCCGTCCTGTTCCGCGCGGCGCACCACTCCGACCTGCTCGAGGTCGAGCTGCGCGCCGCAACATCCCGTTCGTGAAGTACGGCGGGCTGAAGTTCCTCGAGGCGGCCCACGTGAAGGACGCGCTCGCCCTGCTCCGCGTGCTCGAGAACCCCTATGACGAGGTCGCGTGGTTCCGCGTGCTCCAGCTCCCCGAAGGGATGGGCCCCACCACCGCCCGGCGCCTGATGGACGAGCTGGCGGTCCGGCGCGAACCGACCGAGGACGCCACCACGCCGTCGACCGGGTTCCTCGAGCGGCCGCTCTCGGTGCCGAAGGGCGCGGCCGACGGCATCCGTTCGCTGCGCTCGCGCGCTGTCGGTCTGCACCGACGAAGAGCTGCTGCCGCCCGCCGCGCAGCTCGAACGCCTCCGCGCGTACCTCGAGCCGGTGGTGGCGCCGGAGTACGAGTCGCCGGGCGCCGCGTCTGGCGGACCTCGAGCAGCTCGCCCTCCTCGCGCAGGGCTACGAGAGCCGGAGCCGTTTCCTCGCCGAGCTGACCCTCGACCCACCGTCCTCGACCGCCGACCTCGCTGGGCCGCCGCTCCTGGACGAGGACTACCTGATCCTGTCGACGATCCACTCGGCGAAGGGGCTGGAGTGGGACGTCGTCCACCTGATCCACGCCTCCGACGGCAACATCCCGAGCGACATGGCGACCGGCGACGAGGAGGAACTCGAGGAAGAGCGCCGACTCCTCTACGTCGCACTCACCCGGGCCCGCGACGCGCTCCAGGTGACGTACCCGCAGCGCTACTACCGCCGCCCGAAGGGCCGCGACGACGCCCACGGCTACGCCCTGGTCTCCCGCTTCCTCGAACCGGACAGTGTCCGCGCATGTTCGAGGAGCAGGGGCCCGCGGTGGTGGACCTCCGCGACGAGGAGCTCGCCACCGCACGAGGCACCGCGAGCGTCGACGCCTACCTCGCCGATCTCTTCGGCTGAGGACCTTCGGCTACGCTTCCTGCGTGCCGCCCGCCTACGTCCTGCTCGATCTGTACGACACCGTCGTCGACGGCGACTGGCGCGGGCTCCGTGACGCGCTCGCTGTGACCGAATCGGCGTCCAGGCCCCGTTCTCGACCAGGCGTTCGCGTTCACGCGCCCGACCCGCAACATCGGCGGGTATCACGACGAGGAGGGCGACATGGCCGCCGTCCTCGAAGCGATCGGGCTAGAGCCTGAGCTCGACATCGTGCGCGACCTGGCCACGTTCGAGCACGAGCAGCTCCACGAACGCATACGCCTGTACCCGGAGTCGCTGGAGGTGACCATGGCGCTCCGCGAGCGCGGGATCGGCACCGCCCTGGTCAGCAACTGCTCGCACTCGACGGGTCCCGTGATCGACCGTCTCGGGCTGCGCGACGCGTTCGACGCGCTCGTCCTCTCGTTCGAGGTCGGTTCGCGCAAACCCCAGCCCGGGATCTACGAGGCTGCGCTCGCGGCGCTCGGCGACGTCTCGCCGTCCGACGCGCTGTTCGTCGACGATCAGGTCCGCTACTGCGACGGCGCCCGAGCACTCGGCATCGACACTCGGCTGATCCTGCGCGACGGCACGGTGCCGTCCGAAGGCCTCAGCCCTGAGACGAACGGCCACGCGGTGATCCGGGACCTGACCGCCCTGCTCGAGGACTGACCTTCGGCCCGGGAAGCAACCGCGACCCGCGGTTACCGTCAGGCCCATGAGCACCGCCGACGTCTTCGTCGCCGTGCTCGCCTTCGCGATGGGCCTCGCGATCGCGGGTCTGTGGACGATGCTGCTCGCCACCCACCAGGTCCCCGAGCTCCGCGACCACGACGTCGCGATCCGCTACCACCTCGCGGCGGAATACCTCCTGGCCGCCGGGCTCCTCGCGGCCGGGCTGGCGACGATCGCCGGCGCCTCGTTCGCGACGCCGCTGGCGGCCGCGGCGTTCGGCGGACTCCTCTACTCGTCGATCAACAGCGCCGGCTACTACGCCAAGCTCGGGCAGCGCGCGTTCGTCACGATGTTCGGCGTGGTCGAGGTGCTCGCGGTCGCGGGCCTGGTCGCCGTCGCTCGCTGACCCCGCCGCGCCGCCGTCAGTGGCAGGAGGCGCTGCCTCGGTCGACGAAGTTCGGCTGCCCGACGGCCGGCATGAACCTCCAGTCGTAGCCGCCGTCGCGCAGGCGCAGCTGGAGGAACCCGAACCCGCCCGACCAGCCGGTCGCGAACGCCGCCGGCTTCGTGTGGACGCCACCGAAGCCGTTCAGGTTGCGCCCGCCGCTGCCCACGACGAACTGCGTGATCCCGGACGGGTCGGGAGCGCCGTCCGCGTCCATCGGGAGCCAGCGCGAGTAGTTGTGGTTGTGCCCGCTCAGCACGACGTCGGCCTGCGCCGCCGACAGCAGGTCCCAGAACGGCTTGGTCCGCAGGAACTCGTAGTCCTGGGTCCAGTCGGCCTTCTGGTACTTCAGCCAGTCGAACCGCGGGTGGTGCCAGTAGGCGAGCGTGCACGTCGCGGGGTGCGCCGCGAGGTCCTGCTGCAGCCACTCGTACTGCGGGTCGCCGGGTCCGCAGCCGGTCGCGGCCGGGCAGATGGCGGAGTTGAGCGCGATCACGTGCCACGTCCCCAGGTCGAAGGAGTAGTAGCCGTCTGGACCGTGCCCGATGTCACCGAAGTACTGATAGTAGCCGGCGGCGTCGGCGGTCCCGTAGTCGTGGTTGCCCGGCACCGGGTCGGTGATCGGCAGCAGCCGCCCGAAATACCGGTCGTAGTTGTCGACGAAGTTCCGGTACTCGCCGTACTCGTACTGGATGTCGCCGAGCGCGAGGAACGCGTCGTAGGGATGCGCCGCGATCGCCGCCGCGACGTCGTCGTACTGGCAGACCTGGCGGTTCTGCTTCGGCGGGTCCTTGCACGCGATGTCGCCGACCGCCGCGATCAACGGGGCCCGGTCCGCGGCGTGCGCGCGGGGCACCGGCCGAACCGCGCCACCGACGAGCGTCGCGACCACGATCGCGAGCGCCGCCAACGCGCCGAGCCCCCTCCGCACGGCGGCGACGCTAACCGGCCCTCGATGCCGGGGTCAATCCATCGAAGGGCTAGACGGACAGGTACAGGAGCAGGATCGACGTGTACAAGGAAGCGGCGGCGGCGATGGTCGCCGTGTGCCACACCTCGTGGTAGCCGAAGGTCCGCGGCCACGGGTCGGGACGATGGATCGCCAGCACGAGCGCCCCCACCGTGTACAGCGCCCCGCCGATCACGACGAGCACGAAGCCGGTGGCGGACATCGACCTGGCCAGGGCGGGCAGCACCACCACGGCGGTCCAGCCCAGACCGATGTAGAGGATCCCCGACAGGACGTGCAGGTCGACCCGGTAGAGCTTCGTGCCGATCCCGACCGCCGCGCCGGTCCACACGATCGCCAGGACCACCACGCTCGTGACCCCGTGCAGCGCGACGGCGCAGAACGGCATGTACGTCCCCGCGATCAGCAGGAAGATCGTCGAGTGGTCGAGCAGGCGCATCCGCGCGTGCCAGACCTCCCCCCAGGCGCCCCGGTGGTAGACCGCGCTCACGCCGAACTGCGCCATCAGGGTGAAGGCGTAGACGATCGCCGCCACGCGCGCCGCCGCCCCGGGAGCGACCACCACCAACACGATGCCGGCGGGGATCGCAGCCACGAACGCGCCCGTGTGCAGCCATCCGCGGAGCAGCGGCTTGTCGCGGAGGTGGAGCGGAACGGCACGCCCACGCGAGCCCATCCCACCCACGGTAGCGCGCTGCCCGGACGGCGCCCGCCGGTATACCCTCGGCTCGAGATGAGCCAGGCGCCGACCCCTCGAGCGAGGCTGTCGAAGAAGGCCTACGAACGTGAGCTGCTCCGCCTGCAGGAGGAGCTCGTCAAGATGGAGCAGTGGGTGCGCGACACGGGCACCCGGGTCGTCGTGATCTTCGAGGGCCGCGACGCCGCCGGCAAGGGCGGCGCGATCAAGCGGATCACCGAGCACATGAACCCGCGGACCACGCGGATCGTGGCGCTCCCGAAGCCCACCGAGCGCGAGCGCACCGAGTGGTACTTCCAGCGCTACGTCGGCACAGCTCCCCGCCGGCGGCGAGATCGCGCTGTTCGACCGCTCCTGGTACAACCGCGCCGGGATCGAGCATGTCTCGGGTTCTGCACGCCAGCAGGAGTACTACCGGTTCCTGCGTCAGTGCCCGATCTTCGAACGCCTCCTCGTCGAGGACGGCATCATCCTGATCAAGTACTGGTTCTCGGTGTAGCGACGAGGAGCAGGAGCGGCGCTTCCAGAAGCGCGTGACCGACCCGATGCGGCGCTGGAAGCTCTGCGAGACCGACCTGGCTTCACGCACGCAATGGGTCGACTACTCCCGCGCGAAGGACGAGATGTTCGTCCACACCGACATCCCCGAGGCGCCCTGGTACGTGGTCGAGGCCGACGACAAGAAGGCCGCGCGGCTGAACTGCATCGCGCACCTGCTGTCGAAGGTCCCGTACGAGGAGAAGACGCTGCCCGACATCGCGATCCCCGAACGTCAATCGGACGAGGGATACGTCCGGCCGCCGCGGGACCTCTACTCTTACGTGCCCGACCACGCCGCGACGCTGCCCAACGACGAGTGAGCGCCGACCCTCAGGCCAGGTCGTCGAGCACCTCGGCGACGCTCTTGCGGATCCCCGTGACGAACGGCACCTCTTCCTTCGTGTACAGGCGGGCCTCCGCGTCGCGGAGGCGGCGGATGCAGTCGACCAGCCGGTCGAGCTCGTTCGCCTCGAACGCCAGGATCCACTCCCAGTCGCCGAGCCCGAACGCGCTCGTGGTGTTTGCCAGGATCTCGGGGAACTCGCGGCCCATCACGCCGTGCTCGGCAGGAGCTCGGCGCGCTCCTCGCGCGGCAGCACGTACCACTCGGGCGTCCGCACGAACGGGTACACGCAGAGATAGGGCCGGGCGGTTCGCCTTTCAGGAAGGCGGGCGAATGGTCGGCGGTGAACTCGGCCGGCTTCACCACGCCCATGAAGGTCCACGACGAGGTCGAGCAGCCGCCCGACCTCGGTCCGCCGGAACTCGATGAACGCGCGCTGCGTCTCCTCCGGGGAGGGCGCCACGAGCCAGAGCACGACGTCGGCGTCGGGCGGAACCCGGCCGTCGAGTAGATGCCGCGAACGTCGATCATGCCGTCCCACGACTTGAAGAGGTCCTCGATCTCGCGCGCCGCGTCGCGCCCGGTCCTCGGCGTCGGCGAGCAGCGCGCGGAGCTCCGGGCGTGGCCGCGAAGACGGGGTAGAAGCGCGTAGACCGTGTCGCTCATGCGATGTGCTCCTCGGTGTCGTCTGCCGGCGAGATGCGCGCTGGACCGCGTCGGCCGTTTCGCTCGCGGCCGGACGCAGTCGGGCACCCCCACGCCGTCGTAGGGCTGTCCCGTCACGAAGATACCCGGCGGCAAGTGCTCGCGGATCCGAGCCACCCGCTGGATGTGTCCGAGCTCGTACTGCGGCATCGAGCGACGGCCACCGCACGACCGCGGCATGCTCGGGGCGGTCGGGAAGCGCGACCACGGCCGCCAGGTGTCGCGCGCACGGCGGCGACGATGTCGTCGTCGGCGGCGTCGAGCACGTCCTCGTCGCCCGCACGCTCCGACGAAGCACCGAACGACCGCCCGGGTGCCGAACTCGGGGTCGCGGCCACTTCGTGGAGAGGAACGTCGCGGCCGTCATCGGCGTGCGTCCCCGCGGCGTCACGAACCCCGTTCCGTCGGGCAGCGGCCGCCGCGGTCCCTCCGCGTAGACCATCAGGAGCACGGCCGTCGACGCCGCGCGGGATGCCCTCGAGATCGGCCGCCGCCTCGCGGGCGACCGGCTCCAGCAGGTGCCGGGCGACGTCCGCCTCGGTGCGTGACCACGACCGCGTCGGCGACGACCGGCTCGCCGGCCCCGCGAACACCGTCCACGCCCGGCCGCGGCGCGCGGAGCGTGGCGACCGGTGCCCCCGTCCGCACCGCGGACCCAGCGCCTCCGCGAGGGCGGTCGCGAGCCGGTCGGTGCCGCGCGCGCGGCCGGAGGAACATCGGCTCGGCCGGACCCTCGCCGAGGCGACGCAGCGCCGCCTGTGCACCGCGGATCAGGCTGCCCTGCGTGGCCTCCCACCGCTGCGAGCTCGGGGAACGTCGCCTGCACCGACAGACGGTCGACGTCGCCGGCGAAGAGCCCCGCGAGCAGCGGTCCCACCGCCATGTCGGTGGCCTCGTCGCCGAGCCGACGGCGGAGCATCGCTCCGAGCGTCTCGTCGCCGGGCAGCTTCCGCTTCGCGCTTGACGAGGTCCACAGGGCGCGCCGCCGGCCGGCGCGCGACAGACCGGGCCACCGCATCACCTGACCGACGTCGCCCGGGATCCCGAACGCGGCGTCGCGCGCGAAAGGGACGAGACCCCGCGCGGTCCAGAGCCACGCCGTCGACGTCGCCGGCGCGACGAGGTCGGTGCCGAGCCCGAGCTCCGTGCACAGATCGATCGCCCACGGCTTGCGCGCGAGGAACGCGTCGGGTCCGGCCGGCAGCGAGAGATCGCCGACCTCGACGTGGCGGAGCTTGCCGCCCGGCCGATCGAGCGGCCTCGAGCACGGTCACATCGAGCGCCGGGTCCCGCTGGACCAGGCGGTACGCGACGGTGAGACCGCTGACGCCGCCCCCGACGACCGCGACCCGTCGGCTCAGACCCGCACCTCCGCGAGGTGGTCGCGGACGACCTGCGCGAGGACATCGAGATACGCGGGATCGGCGTTCGGCATCCGGGTACGCGCGAAGCCGATGCCCGGCCTCCTCGGCGATCGCCTTCGCCTCGATGTCGAGGTCGTACAGGATCTCGAGGTGATCGGCGACGAACCCCGCCGAGCACACGACGACCGCCGGATGCCCGGCCGCCGCGACCTGGAGCAGAACCTCCTCGACGGGCGGGCCCCACCACGGGTCGGAGGTGCGGCCCGCGCTCTGCCACGCGATCAGGTAGTCCTCGATCCCGACCGCGTCGCGACCAGATCGGCCGTCGTCTGCAGGCCGTCGCGGTATCGGCACGAGTCGGCGCAGTCGCAGTGCTTGCAGCGGAGCGACCCGTCCGGCAGTGACCGGACCGGGAGTGAATGCGCGCTGAAGATCACCGGCGGCGCCGTCCCGCTCGTCGGAGGCGAGCCCGTCGAGCGCCTCGCGCACCCGGGAGGCCAGGAACGCCACGAACATCGGATGGTCGTGGTAGCTGCCGGACGAACGAGATCTCGATGCCGCCGCCCTGATCGTCCAACGCTCGCTGGGCGCGCTCGACGTAGGTCTCGACCGACATCCCCGACCAGTGCGGCGCCATCACGATGCCCACCGCGCGCTCGACGCGATCGGCGCGCATCCGCGCCACGCCGTCGGCGACGAACGGAGGTGAGTGCTTCATCCCCAGGTACGCGCGGAAGGTCGCGTCGCCGGCCGCGTTCAGCCGCGCGACGATCCCGTCGGCCTGAGCCCGGGTGGTATCCAGCAGCGGGAAGACGTTCCCGATCGCGGCGTAGCGCTCGTGAGCTCGTGCAGATGCTCGGGGGACGGCGGCCGTCCGCCGCGGATGTCGGTGTAGTAGCGCTCGATGTCGTCGGGGCCGCTCGCGGTCCCGTAGGCCATCACGAGCACGCCGATCCGGAGCGCCGTCGCTTCACGTGCGCCTTCGGTCTCCGTCGTGCACGAGGTCGACCAGCCGCTCGAGCGTTTCGACCGGCGTCGGCGGGCAGCACGCCGTGGCCCGAGGTTGAAGACGTGCCCGTCGCGGCCGCCGGCACAGCGCGAGCACGTCGCGCGCCTTGTCGCGAACGACCTCCCACGGCGCGAGCAGCGCCGCCGGGTCGAGGTTCCCCTGGACGGCGCGGTCGTGACCGACCCGATCCCATGCCGCGTCCAGGGGCACGCGATGGTCGACGCCGATCGCGTCGCCGCCGGCCGCGCGCATCTGCGCCGAGCAGCTCGCCCGTCCCGACGCCGAAATGGATCGTCGGGCACGCCGGCGTCGCCCAGCGCCGCGAAGATCCCGCGGACGTGCGGCTCGACGTGGCGCGCGTAGTCATCGGGCGCGAGCGCGCCGACCCACGAGTCGAAGACCTGGAGCGCCTGCGCGCCGGCCTGCACCTGGGCGCGCAGGTGCGCGACGACGATCGCGGCGAGCGCGGCGCATCAGCCCGTCCCACGCGTCGGGCTCGCCCAGCATCAGCGCCTTCGTCTCGCGCGTGGTCCCGCGACGGGCCGCCCTCCACCAGGTAGCTCGCCAGCGTGAACGGCGCACCCGCGAACCCGATCAGCGGCCGGTCGAGCTCCTTGCGCAGCAGGCGGACGGACTCGAGCACGTAGCCCTCGTCCTCCTCGGGTTCGAGGGCGCGGAGCCGCGTCGACGTCGGCCGCCGTCCGGAACGGGTCGTCGATGACGGGACCCTTCCCTCGCTCGATCCGGACGGCAACGCCGACCGCCGCCAGCGGGACGACGATGTCGCTGAACAGGATCGCGCGCGTCGACCTGCATCCGGCGGAGCGGCTGCATCGTGAGCTCGACCACCTCATCCGGGCGGTGCGGAGCGTGTCGAGGATGTCGCCGTCGCCGCGGAGCGCGCGGTACTCGGGCAGGTAGCGGCCGGCCTGCCGCATGAACCACACGGGTGTGCGGTCGACGGGCTCGCACCGGAGCGCGCGGAGCAGTCCGATCCTCGAACGGGGGCACGACAGCAAGGATACGGGGACCGCGCAGGGCGCGGGCGGCCACGGGTCGAGCTACGCGGGCTCGATGCCCAGATCCGGGCGCGGCTCGAGCTCGATGATCGAGAACCGCGCCGCGGCGGCCGACCGCCTCGGTCACGGCGTCGACCAGCCGGTCGATGTCGAACGGCTTCGACGAGGTAGGCGACGCGCCCCGAGCTCTTCGGCGCGCGCCATGTCCTCGGCGTTCTTCTTCGCGGAGCACACGACCACCGGGACGGTCGTCGCCGCGCGTGTGCAGGTGCTCGAGGACGCTCCAGCCGTCGATCCCCGGGAGCATCACGTCGAGCAGCACCGCGTCGGGACGCTCGGCCTCGATCCGCGCGATCGCCGTGCGCGCCGTCGGAGGCGAGCATCGTCTCCAGACCCGCGCCCTCCAGGTTCACGCGCAGCACGACGAGCAGGTCGGGGTCGTCCTCGACGATGAGCACGCGCGGGCGTCCGAGCGCGGTCACGAGGCCTCCCGCCCGGTGCGCAGCTGCAAGCAGCTCGGCCACGTGGGCGCGCTCGGCCTCGAAGAGGCGCGCGTTCATGATCGCGCTCGCCGCCTGCTCTGCGAACACGGCGAGCGCGCGCAGGTCGTACTGCGTGAAAGCGCTGCCGCGAGCGGCGTTCACGTTGAGCACGCCGAGGACCTCGTCGTGATGGACCATCGGGACCGACATCGCGCTCTCGACGTACGGCTCGCGATCGGCCAGACCAGGGAACTCGCGCGGGTCGACGTGACCGTCGATCAGCAGCGGTTCGCGGCGGAGGGCCACGTGGCCCGGCGACCCCGTCCCCGAGCTTCAACCGGGTTCCGCGGGCCTCCTCCCGGCCGCGCACCGAGACCGCGACGAGATCGTCGTCCTCGCGGAGCATCACGGAGCCGCCGTTGGCGTCCAGCAGGTCGGTCGCGCTCCGCAGGATCGTCTCGATCACGGCGGGAAGCTCGAGCTCGGCGTTCATCGCCTTCCCGGCCTCGAGCAGCAACGTGACCTCGTGCAAGCGGTTGGTGAGCGCCGCGGTCAAGACCCGTTCGTCCGTCAGCATGTGGGTCAGCCGGCCCAGGTGCAGCTCCTCCACCGCGACGAACACGACGAACGCGCCGGCGAGATGACACCAGGCCGGTGCGGATCTCGCCGGCGTCGAGCGTCACGACGCGGCCGGCGGGCCAAGTGGAGACGAACGCGGTGGCGGCGACGGACGCGGCCAGCAGGACCGCCGTGCGGACCCACAGCTGGGCGCGGCGCCGCTCGACGGCCTCGAGCGAAGGGGTCGTGAACTCGCGCAGCCCGGCGATCCGCGCCTCGCGACGCATCTCGTCGTTCGCCCGACCGCTCGACTTCCGCACCCGCCGCCCTTCCTGCCCGATACCTGCCTATCGACCGCGCGGCCGCGCGGCTCGATAGGACGCACTGGTGTCCCCCGCTGGGGGGACAGCGCTCAGGACAACGCCGAGACCACCCGGCGGCGGGACCCCGGCCTCGTCGAGGCCGAGTTCGGCGTCGAGGTCGTCGGGGGTGCCGTAGGCATGGGCGAACGCCCGCGGCACGCCGACGAAGGCGACGCGCGCGGGTCGTTGGGCCAGAGCGGGCATCACCGCTGGCGCGGTCGAAGCCTCATAGGAAGGCTCGACGACGATCACGTCGGTCGTGCCGGCCGCGAGCGCTGCGAGCCCATCGGTGTCGAAGGGCCGCAGCGCTCGTGGCGTAGGCGACCGTGACATCGAGCCCCTCGCAGGCACGGAGGGTCCGCGAGCGCGTCGGCCCGAACGCCAGGACCGTCGCCCGGGCGCCGCGACGCACGACCTCGATCCGCCCGGGGGCGACGGAGACCGCCTCGTCGTTCGTCGCGACGCTCGCGCGCAGGTAGGTCGGGACGCCCGTCCGCATAGGTCGCGCGCAGGAGCGCCTCGAGCTCGCTCGCGTGGCCCGGCACGAGCACCTCCATCCCCGGGATCGCGAGCATCAGGGTCACGTCGGCGGGCGCGTGATGGGTCGCGCCCTCGGTCGCGTAGTCGTAGGAGCCGCCGACCCCCACGAAGGTCCCACCGAGCCCCTGGTAGCCGAAGTCCAGCTTGAGCTGTTCGTACGGTCGCTCGGACACGAACGGCGAGAGCGAGTGCGCGATCGGATGGAAGCCCTCCATCGCGAACCCGGCGGCGACCCCGATCATGGTCTGCTCCATGATCCCGACGTTGACCACCCGCTCGGCGAAGGTCACGACGCGCGTATCGGAGACGATCCGTGCTGATCTCCGCGAGCACGAGCGCGACCCGCTCGTCCTCGACGAGCAGGTCCGTGACCGTCGACACGAACGCCGTACGCATGTCCGCGGTCACGACTCCCCCTCCGGGATGTCGGCGACGACCGCGGTGGCGGACGCGCTCACGGCGGACCGAGAGCGCCTCGGCGAGCGCCGTCGTGATCGTGGCCGTCGACGACGCGCACGTCCCATCCGAATGCGCCGAGCCGCGCCTCCCACGGCTCCATCGGCATCGACGAGCTGTGGTTGTCGACGACCACGAGCGTGAGGTTGGCGAGACCGAGATGCGGGGCGAGGAGGATCGCCTCCCAGTTCGAACCCTCGTTCAGCTCGGCGTCGCCGCACAGGACGACGACGCGCGGCTCGTCCAGACCTCTGGCACGGAGCGCACGCGCGACGCCGACGGCTATCGGCAGCCCGTGGCCGAGCGATCCCGTCGACGCCTCGATCCCCGGGACCTGGCTGCGGTCCGGATGGGACCCGAGACGGCCGCCGTGTGCCATGAAGCCGTCGAGCCACGCCTCGGGGAAGAAGCCCTTCGCCGCGAGGACCGCGTAGAAGGCGACAGGCCCGTGGCCTTTGCTGAGCACGAACCGGTCGCGATCCTCGGCGCCGGGTCGCGCGGGATCGATCCGGAGCACCGGTCGTAGAGCACCCACAGCACGTCGAACGTGGAGGTCGAGCTGTCCTCGTGCTTCTCGTCACCCGTGGCACGGCGCATCAGCGCGCGGACGTGCGCGGCGTCGGCCGTCGTGGTATCCATGGCGGCTCGGACCGTACAAGTTCAAGTGCACTTGAAGTCAAGGAGCCTGAGGCTGAAACGTCGCGACGATCTGCTGTCGATCGGAGAGGTGGCGGGACGGAGCGGACTCGCGACCTCGGCGATCCGCTTCTACGAGGACCAAGGCCTGGTCCGGTCGACGCGCACCGAGGGGAACCACCGCATGTTCCCCCGCCACACGCTGCGGCGGCTCGCGTTCATCCGGGCGG
This sequence comes from uncultured Actinomycetes bacterium, assembly GCA_963710985.1. Lineage (GTDB taxonomy): Bacteria > Actinomycetota > UBA4738 > UBA4738 > HRBIN12 > AC-51. Next base: position 202,756 of record CAVQCI010000003.1, read on the forward strand.
CGCAGCGGGTAGGGCTGTCGCTCGACGAGGTCGCGGCCGCGCTCTCGACGCTCCCGCCGGACCGGGCGCCGACGAAGGCGGAATGGGCACGGCTCTCGCGGACGTGGCGGGGACGGCTCGACGACCGCATCGCCGAGCTCGAACGCCTGCGTGACGACCTCACGGGCTGCATCGGGTGCGGCTGCCTGTCGCTCGCGACCTGCCGCCTCTACAACCCGCAGGACGCGGTCTCGGTCGAGAGGCGACGGGGCCCGCTACCTGCTGGGCGACGATCCGTCCGCGTTCTCGGTCACCCCGGGCGCACCGACGCCCTAAGGCCGGTCCTTCGTTCGTGAGGGCAAGCCGGCCCTGTATCGGGGCGGGACCGGAACCACATGCTCAGTGTGCGTCGCGCCCACAGTGGGGCGGACGGAACGTGCCTGCCCTGAGGGGAGGGACGGACGATGATCCTTGTCGCTGGCGCGACCGGACCGCTCGGTCTCGGTCGCGAGATCGCCAGGAGGCTGCTCGACAGAGGCTACGACGTCCGCGCGTTGGTGCGCCCGACGTCGGACCCCGGGGCGGTGAACCTCCTGAAGGAGTGGGGCGCGGAAACGCTCGAGGGCGACGTGAAGGAACCGGCGTCGCTGGTCGCCGCCTGCGCCGGTGTCGGGACCGTGATCACGACGGTCACGAGCGTGATGTCGCACCAGCCCGACGACTCGATCGAGGCGACCGACCTGCGCGGGCAGGAGCACCTGATCGACGCCGCAGCCGACGCCGGCGTCGAGCGGTTCGTCTACACCTCGTACTCGGGCCGCCTCGCGACGCCGGTCCCGCTGAGCGAGGCCAAGCGCGCCGTCGAGCGATACCTGGAACAGAGCGGGCTCACGTACACGATCCTTCGGCCCACCTACTTCATGCAGACGTGGCTGTCTCCCATGGTGGGCTTCGACCACCCCAACGCGAAGGTGCGCTTGTACGGGGCGGGCACCGAGCCGGTGAGCTGGATCTCGATGCCCGACGTGGCCGTGTTCGCCGTGCATGCGCTCGAGGACCCCGCGATGCAGGACCGCGTGCTCGAGCTCGGAGGGCCCGAGATGCTGACCCCGCTCGAGGTCATCGCGATCTTCGAGGAGCTCGCGGGCCGGTCCTTCGAGATCGAAGCGGTGCCCGAGGACACGCTTCGGGAGCAGCTCCGGACGCTGACCGACCCCGTGGAGCGGAGCTTCGCGGGGCTGATGCTGGACCTCACGCGCGGAGACCCGATCCCGATGGACGACCTGCTGGAGCGGTTCCCGATGTCGATGACGACGGTCCGCGACTACGCGGAGGAGGTCGTCGGCGGCTGACACGCCATGCTGTGCCGGCCTCAGCAGGCGAAGAGCTTCACCGCCCGGCTCGAGGAGTACCGCGTGCTCCCCGGGAGGGTCGCGATGACCTTGCATCGCCCACGCTTCGGCCGTGGGAACGAGGTGCCGTACCGGCTGTCCGTGAACCCGTCCTGGTCCAGGTCAGTGGTTCCTGCCAGGCGCGGATGCTTCGTGGCGAGCCGGACCCACGAGCCTGACCGGCGACGAAAGAGCTGCACAGCCACACGCTTGCCCGGGCGCCCGGGTGAGACACGTCCGTGCACGGCGACCAGGTGCTTCGCGGCACGAACCTTGACGACGACCACCGTCTTCGTGTCGTCGTTCACGATCGTGCCGGTCGCCTGCCCCGTCTGGATCCGCGGCGCCGGCCGACGGGTTCAGCAAGCTGAGGAAGAACGTCTCGTCGTGCTCCAGTCTCCCGTCACCGTTCACGGTCACGTCGACCGTGGCGGAGGTCTGGTTCGCGGTGAACGCGAGGGTGCCGGCGGCGGCAACGTAGTCCGTGGGCGCGAGCGCGGTCCCGTCGCTCGTCGCGTAGTCCACGTTCACGGCCGTCGTCGTCTCTCCCCCACGCGTCACCGTGAGGCTGAGGACCTTCGTGCCGCTCCGGCCCTCGAGCACCTTCGCCCCAGTGACCGAAAGGACGGCGGAGCCGGGGGGGATCGGGTCGTTGTCGACGATCGTCACCACGTTCGTGGCGTTGCCGATCGTGGCCTCCACCGGCGAGGACAGGTTCACGTCGAAGGTCTCGTCCCCCTCGCTCGCGTTGTCTCCGATCACGGGGACGAGCACAGCCTGCGTCGTCTCGCCCGGCGCGAATGAGACGGTGCCCGACGAAGCCGTGTAGTCGCTCCCGGCCGTCGCCGTCCCGTCGGCGGTCGACCAGTCGACCGACGCGGCCACCCCGCTCGGAGCCGAAAGCGTCACGGCGATGGACGCGTAGGTCGTGTCGCCCGTCTGCCCCTCGGGCACGGCGGACGTGGCTGAGGCCGACACGTCCGGCGGCGGGTCGTCGTCGAGGATCGTCGCGACCGCTTCGCCGTCCGTCGATCGTGGCGCCCTTCGCGCCGGTGAGCAGCAGGGAGAAGGTCTCGTCCGATTCGTGGAGTGCGTCGCCGATCACGGTGATCGCGACCGTGCGGGTGGTCTTCTTGCCGGCGAACCGGACCGTGCCGGTGCGGGCCACGTAATCGGCAGGGCTCGTAGCCGTGCCGTTCGCCGTCTTGTAGGCGATCTGGGACTTGCCCGGCCGATCCTGCGTGAGCGTGAAGATGGCGGTGCGTGTAGTGCCCGTACCCTCGGTGAGGCTAACGTCGGCGACGGAGACCGAGGGCAGGACGGCCCGCGACGGGGCAGGAGCCCCTGAGGCCGAACTCCAGGCCATAGGGGAAGCCACGGCGGCGGCGACCGCGAGGAACGCCAACACACGCGCGGCGACGCTACGAGTACGGAACATGGCGCACTCCTGTCGAGATCAGCGAAGGTGGCCTGAGGATAGTCGCGGCACCCGGCCGGACGCGTATCTGCGAGCACGCAGATGGAGCGGCGGGAGGAATGGGATTCGAACCCATGAGGGACTCACGCCCCTAACGGTTTTCAAGACCGTCGCCTTCGTCCGCTCGGCCATCCTCCCGGTCGGACATCTTCGCAGGTGAGCGGACCGAGCGAACGGGCGGACGGGTTCCCTCAGCCACGCCCACCGGCTACCCTGCTGCACGTGCCCGCGCAAGCGCCGATCCCCGACGACGACGCGATCGCTGCGCTGACCACGTCGCTCCAGACGATCGACGTCGTCACCTACGTGATGCGCGTCGACGCGGCCGATGACCCGTTCCTGTTCGTCGGCGGCGACCTCGGCGACGTCTTCGGCGTTCCGCACCGCGAGGCGCTGGGATCGCTCGAGAAGCGCTCCCAGCTGGTCCACCCGGACGGATCGGGAGCGCTGGCTCGAGAACGCTCGTACCTCCGAGCGAACGGGGGTGTGGGACGAGGAGTTCCGCGTCCTGACGCCCGACGGCGAGGTCCGGTGGATCCACGACCGCGCACACATCCTCCCGGCCGACGAGGGTCGGCCGCGGCTGTGGGTCGGATGGTGCATGAACGTCACGGCGCTGCGGGAGGCGCGCGGCGCGCTCGCGTCGAGCGAGCTGCGACACCGTTCGCTCCTGGACCATGTGCCGGGCGTCGTCTACGCGATCGAGCACGCCGTCGACGGCAGGCTGCTGTTCGTGTCGGCCGAGGCGGAGCGGCAGATCGGCTATCCACGCTCGGAGTGGCTGGACCATCCCGGCATGTGGCTGCGGATCGTCCATCCGGACGATCAAGAGCGTGTGTTCGAGGAATGGTCTGCGGCGGTCCGCACCGGCGAGCCGATGGAGGCCGAGTACCGCATCCTCCGCGCCGACGGGCAGGAGCGGTGGTTCGTCGACCGCTCGAACCCCGTGCGCGACGCGAGCGGCCGGATCCTGTTCTGGGAGGGCGTGTCCCAGGACGTCACCCGGCTGCGCACCGTCGAGCAAGCGCTGCGTCGATCCGAGGAGCGGTACCGATCGCTGGTCGAGCACCTGCCGGTGGTCGTCTACGCCGACCTCCCCGATGACGACGGTTCGTTGTACGTCAGCCCGAACGTGGAGCAGGTGCTGGGCTACCCGGCGCAGGCGTTCCTGGACGACCCGATGCTCTGGGACCGGAGCATCCACCCCGACGACGAGCGCCGCGTTCAGGGGATGTGGAACGACGCCTGGCGCCGAGGTGAGCCCTACGAAGGCGAATACCGGCTGCTGCGGGCCGACGGCGAGACCGTCTGGGTGCGCGACAGCGCGCACGTAGCCACCGACCCGGACGGCCGCGTCGTTTGGCAGGGCGTGATGCTCGACGTCACCCAGAAGAAGCGCGCCGAGGAGGAGCGCCGCGCCGCCCAGCAGCGGTTCCAGGCGCTCGTGGAGCAGCTGCCGGCGGTCGTGTACGTCGACCGGTACGAGCCCACGCTGCGCAACGTCTACATCAGCCCGTCGGTCGAAGCCATCGTCGGCGTGAGCGCCGAGGAGTTCCGCTCGAACCCGCACACGTGGGAGCGGGTGATCCACCCGGACGACCGTTCGATGGTGATGGCCCAGGTGCTCGCGCACATCGCGGAGGAGGCGCCGTACGAGCTCGAGTACCGCGTCGTGCACACGGACGGCACCGTGCGATGGGTCCGCGACGGAGCGCTCCCGGTCCGCGACGAGGACGGCGCGATCGCCGGCTGGCAGGGGGTGGTGTTCGACGTCACCGACGCGCACGAAGCGGCGCGCGTCCTCGGCGAGTCCGAGGGCCGTCTGCGAGCCCTGATCGAGAACATCCCGGCGGTGGTCTACGAGATGGGCCCCGACGACGACCGCCGCACGATCTACGTGAGCGAACGCGTCGAGGGGCTGCTCGGGTACACCCGTCAGGAGTGGCTCGAACAGCCCGACATCTGGATCGAGCTGCTCCACCCCGACGATCGAGAGGTCGAGCTGGCCGCCCACGACCTCCAGAGCGAGACCGGCGAGCCATGGTCGCGGGAGTACCGGCTGATCGCGGCCGACGGCGGCGTGGTCTGGGTGCGCGACCAGGCGACCCTCGTGCGCGGGGCCGACGGCGAGCCGGTCACCTGGCAGGGCGTGCTGCTCGACATCTCCGCGCAGAAGGAAGCCGAGGAGGCGCTGCGCCAGGCGAACCAGGAGCTCGAGCTCCGCGTCCTCACCAGCACGGTCCAGCTCGAGGAGGCGAACGAGCTGATGGACCTCGAGGTCGGGGAACGCCGGCGGGTCGAACGGGCGCTCGGGCTGGCCGAAGAGCGGTACCGCAACCTCGTCGAGGGGGCGCCCGCGGTCGTGTACGCGATGCAGATCCCCGGACTCCTGGACGACCAGCACCTGTCCTACGTCAGCCCGCAGATCGAACGCCTCCTGGGGTACACGGCGGAGGAATGGCGCCTGGGTCTGTGGCGCGACCGTCTGCATCCCCACGACGCCCCGCGGATCCTCGAGCGGGCCGCGCACAGCGAACGCACCGGGGAGCCGTTCGAGGAGGAATACCGCTACCTCGCCAAAGACGGCCGGGTCGTGTGGATCTTGGACCGAGCGACGCTTTCCTCGCGGATGCCCGACGGCACACCGCTCACGTTCCAAGGCGTGATGCTCGACATCACGGCGCAGAAGGTGGCCGAGCAGCAAGCGCGTGAAGCCGAGGAACGGTTCCGCAGGCTGGCCGAGCAGGGTCCGGTCGTCAACGTCGTGTACGAGATCCGACACGAACCGGACCCCGTCTACCTCTTCCGGTTCGCCAGCCCCAACATCACCGAGATCTTCGGGCCCTCGGCGATGGCCTATGCGAAGGACCCCACGTCCTGGGTCCAGCGGGTGCACCCGGACGACCAAGGCAAGATGCGTGAGCACTTCCTGCGGATGCTCGACGTGGGAGGGACCGTCGACTTCGACTACCGGGTGCTCCACGACGACGGGCACATCGTGTGGTTGAACGAGCGACTCCGGTGCGTCGAGTGGGATGCGACGGGCAGGCCGACCTTGATCCAGGGCGTGCTGATCGACATCACGGCGCACCGCGAAGCGCAGGCGGCCGAGGCTTCGGAGACCGAGCAGCTCCGCTCGTTCCTCGCCGGGATGCCGGCGGTCGCCTGGTCCGAGACGATCGACGACGGCGGCAACGCCCGCTACGTGTTCGTCGGCCCGCAGGTCGAGGAGATGACCGGGATCCCCGTCGAGCAGTTCGTCGGAGAACCTTCGAGCTTCTCGATGATCCTGCACCCGGACGACCGCGCCCGAGTGACGGATGGGATCGAGCGGGCGCTCGTCTCAGCCGAGGAGACGTGGGAGGACGACTACCGGATCCTGCATCGCGACGGCTCGATCCGGCGCCTTCACGGGGTGGCGCGCCGCGCGACGCCGTTCGGCGAGTCCCCGCAGCTCTGGCACGGGCTCACGTTCGACGTGACCGACGAGCACGCTCCGGGAGCGACGGCGATCATCGGTCGCATCGCTGCCGCTCCGCACGAGCGCACGTCCTGACGCGCGTCAAGACGCCTGCGGCCGCAGCACGCGAACCCGCTCGGGCAGGTACTGCCACAGGTGCTCGGGGAGCTCCACCGAGCCGTCGGCACGCTGGTGGTTCTCGAGGATCGCGATCAACGTCCGTCCGATCGCTGTCGCCGTGCCGTTCAGCGTGTGCAGCGTCTCCAGCCGGCCGTCGGCACGGCGCACGCGCGTCTGGAGCCGCCGCGCCTGATAGTCGGTGGTGTTCGAACACGAGGTGAGCTCTCGGTAGCGCTGCTGGCCCGGCAGCCACACCTCGATGTCGTACTTCTTGGCGGCGCTGCCGCCGAGGTCGCCCGCCGCGATGTTCACAACGCGGTACGGCAGCTCGAGCTTGCCGATGATCGTCTCCTCGACGCTCACGAGGTACTCGTGCTCGTCCCACGATGCCTCGGGGGTCGTGAAGGAGAACATCTCGACCTTGTCGAACTGATGGACGCGGAACATCCCGCCCATGTCCTTGCCGTACGTGCCGGCCTCCCGCCGGAAGCAGGTCGAGTACCCGGCGTAGCGGAGCGGGAGCGCGGCCTCCTGGACGATCTCGGTCATGTGCAGCGCCGCGAGGGGCACCTCGGCCGTCCCGACGAGGTAGAGATCGTCCTCCTGCGTGACGTACAGCTGTGCCTCGTCGGCAGGGAGGAACCCCGTGCCGTACATCGCCTCCTCGCGCACGAGCACCGGCGGGATCACCGGCACGAATCCCTTGTCGACCAGCACGTCCATCGCGCTTCGGACCAGCGCGAACTGGAGCAGCACGATGTCACCGAGCAGGTAGACGAATCGCGAACCGCTCGTCCGGGAGGCACGTTCGACGTCGAGCACACCGAGGAGCTCGCCCAGCGACGCGTGGTCGCGCACCTCGAAGTCGAACGCGGGCGGCTCGTCGTGGTTGCGACGGACCTCCACCGCGTCCTCGTCCGTGAAGCCGTCGGGCGCGCTCGTGTGCGGCACGTTCGGGGTCGCCGCCAGCAGCGCCGCGAGCGCGGCGTCGGCGTCGGCGAGCTGCGGCTCGAGCTCCTTCAACCGCGCGCTGACCTTGCCGACCTCGGCGATCAAGGCCTGCTTCTCATCGCCCTGTGCGCCGCCGATCGCCTTCGATGCCCGGTTCTGCGCGGCGCGCAGCTCCTCGACCTCCAAGGTCAGCGAGCGCCGCCGTTCGTCGGCGGCGAGCAGCTCGTCGACGGCGCTTCCGAGGTTGCGCCGTGCCAGGGCCGCGCGGTAGGGCTCCGGGTCCTCCCGGATCTGCTTGATGTCGAGCATGCGGTCACACCTTCACGTGGTCGGTCTTGTCTCCCTTGTCGCCGGCGGCCGCCGAGGCGGCCTGACCGGACGAGGACTGACCCGACCCGGCGGCGTCCATGATGCTCTGCCCGTGGAAGACGCCGCCCTCCTCGACCACGAGGGTCTTGGAGGTGATGTTGCCGTCGATCCGGCCGCCGCGCGCGAGATGCGCCTTGCCCTTGACGACGATGTTGCCCTTGAACCGCCCGGCGACGCTCACGTTCTGCGCCCGGATGTCCGCCTCGACCTGGCTCTGCGGGGACAGCGAGACGTCGCCGTCCGCGTTGATCTGGCCCTTGATCTGGCCGTCGATCCGCAAGGACCCGGCCGACACGACGTTGCCCTCCAGGCGCGCGCCGGCGCCGATGATCGTGACCTCACCGTTGTTGTCCGCCATCCGTGCGTCCTTCCGCTCCGGGGGGGCGGCTTCCGCGTGTGTCGCGTGCGCCGCCTCCGCGTCCTCCCGTCGCCAGATCATCGAGCCTCCACGGCCTGGGGGTCGTCCGCCATCGCCCGGCGGATCGCCTCTTCCTCCTCGAGGGACAGGTTGTACGTGCTCGTGGCCTCGGCGACCGGCTTCGCATAGACCCGGGTCTCCTGCCGCCCGTTGATCGAGGTGAGCACGAGCCCCGAGCCGTGGTCGTCGAGCAGCGCCGCCGAGAACGAGAGTTGCCCGCCCACGTCTTCGAAGGCGTCGTATCGGATCAGCGCGACCCGCCGCACCCCGGCCTCGATCTGGTGTTGCTGCCGCTTGTCCATGGCGTGCAGCGTGCGCGCCGCCTTCTCCAAGCGCTCGATCCGCGCCAGGAGCGCGCCCACCGCCTCGTCGGCCGGCATCGGCGCCTTGGCGGGGCGCCGGGGACGGCCGCCCACGATCGCGAACAGGGCGGCGAGGACCGCGAGCCCGAGCGCGATCAGGACGAGGAGCGAGAGCGTGGTGTTCGAGAAGCTCACAGTGCGTCTCCCGAGGCCCCGCAACCGCACGTCGCAGACGGTATCCGGGGGGACCGCAGTATACGATGGCCGCCCTTGCGGAGGGACAGGTCGTTGGATCGCCCGTGCTGCTGATCGCGTTCACCCTCATCCTCGGCATCGTCATCGGCCTCGCGCTCGGGGGGTCGTTGCGGGAGTTCCCCACGATCAGGCTCCGGTCGTGGTGGCTGGCGGCGCTGGGCATCGGGATGCAGCTCCCGAACCCACCCGGCGTCTGGGGCCACCTGCTCGTGATCGCGTCGTTCATCGTGTTGCTGGCCTTCGCCCTCGACAACGTCGAGCAACCGGGGGTGCTCCTGATCGGCGCCGGGCTGCTGTTGAACGCGCTGGCGATCACCGTGAACGGCGGCATGCCGATCTCGCGTGAGGCGATCGTGCGCTCGGGGCAGGAGGCGACGCTGCCCGATCTCATGGCCGGCGGCGGCGCGAAACATCACCTCGCCGACGAAGAGACCCGGCTCCTCCTGCTCGGCGACGTGATCGCGGTGCCGCCTCCGATCGCGCAGGCGATGAGCGTGGGCGACCTCGTGATGTACGGGGGCGTCGTCTGGTACCTCGCGGCGGCGACGGGGCCTCGGCTGCGGGCCAGGAACGCTCGGCGCCTTCAGTTGACGTCGCGGGCCCGGAACGCGAGGAGCGCGAGCAGGACCAGCACCAGCGCGTAACCGGCCACGACCGCCCACCCGCGTGCGGGCGTGAACAGGACGATCGGTCTGGCCGTCCCTGGGTCGAAGTCCGCGTTCGCCTGACCCGAGACGGCGGCGACGGCCGCACGGATCAGCGCCCACCTTCGCAGCGTGAACCAGAGCGAGGCGAGGAAGCCCTCGACCGCCACGAGGTACCCGAACAGCATCGCGATCCCGAAGACGCTCGAGCGACCGATCATGGCCGCCCCATACGCGATCAGGGAGAACAGCGCGGCGACGGCCGCGATCCGCGCGGAGGTCGCGGCGACGTCGCCCAACCACCCGGCCGAGCCGAGCGTGGTGCCGCGGATCGCCACCCCGATCCGGAAGACCAGCACGAGCCAGACCTCGATCGCCATGACCACGACGAACACGGCCACGCCCACCACCAGCGCCCTCACCAGGAGCACACGGGTCCTGCGCGGCTCCCACGTCAGCAGGGTGCCGACGGAGCCGGTCGACCACTCCGCTCCGCCGAGCGAGGATCCGAGGATCGATCCCCAGCAGCACGAGGATCAGCGCCAGCCCGCTCAGGAGATCGTCCAGGTTGGCGAGCGCGATCGGGTCCGACGGATGCGGATGGAAGGTCCCGATCGTCACGCCGACCAGGACCCCGAGCCCCATCAGGACCACGAGCGCGGACACCACCCGGCGCGACCGGGTGCGCAGGACCTCCGAGCGCAGCAGACCGATCACGACAGACCCTCGTCCCGCGTCAGCTCCAGGAACACGGTCTCGAGATCCACCTCGTCGGCGCGGAGCTCCGACAGGTACAGGCCACGATCCGCGAGCGCCTTCGTGACCCTCGGCGCGTCCTGCGGGGTCAGATCGATCCGGAGCGCGCTCCCGTCGGCCGCCGCCGCGATCCCCGCGTCGGCCAGGGCGCGCAGCGCGTCGGCGAGCGGCTCGACCCGAACGACCAACCCGCGTGCCCTCCCCGCCGACAGCACCTCGTCCACCGCCCCGGCCTTGACGAGGCGCCCGCGGGCAAGGATCGCGACGCGATCGGCCGTCTGCTGCACCTCCGACAGGATGTGGCTCGACACGAACACGGTCCGGCCTTCGGCGCCGAGCGAACGGATCAGCTCGCGGACCTCGACTATCCCGGCGGGGTCCAGGCCGTTCGCCGGCTCGTCGAGGATCAGGACCGAGGGGTCCTTGAGCAGCGCCGCCGCGATCCCCAGGCGCTGCTTCATCCCGAGCGAGTACGTGCGCACGAGGTCGCTCGCGCGCTCGGCCAGCCCGACGCGAGCGAGTGCCCGGTCCACATCGGTGGGACCGGCCCCGTTCAGCAGCGCCAGGACCTCGAGGTTCCGCCGGCCCGTGAACCGCGGGTACAGCGCCGGCTGTTCGACGATCGAGCCCACGCGGCCGATCACCGCGGCGAGCCCGCGCGGCACGTCGGCGCCCAGCAGACGCATCCTCCCGGCGGTCGGCTGCGCGAGCCCGAGCAGGCACCGGATCGTGGTGGTCTTGCCCGCCCCGTTCGGGCCCAGGAACCCGAAGACGCCGCCTTCGGGGACGTCGAGTTGGAGCCCGTCGACCGCGACCGTGCGCCCGCCGCGCAGCCGCCGGTACTCCTTGCGGAGCCCCTCGAACTCGATGACCCCCATCCGGGCGCCCACCTTACCCCGGGGCACATCCCTGCCGATGACGGGGATCCTTCGCGCTGCGGTGGACATGTCACCCAGGTAGCATCGGACCACCATGACCGCGACCCCCACCGCGGCCCGAACCGCCGCCGACCTCGCCGGCACCGTCCTCGGCGGCCGATACGCGTTGCGGGGGCTCCTGGGTCGCGGAGGCATGGGTGAGGTCTACGAGGCGGCCGACCTCCGGCTGGACCGGACCGTCGCCGTGAAGGTGCTCAGGCCCGAGCTCGCCGCCGATCGCCGGTTCGTCGCCCGGTTCGAACGCGAGGCGCGGACCGCGGCGCGCCTGCAGCACCCCGGGATCGTCGGGGTCTTCGACGTCGGCGAGGACGACGGGCGCGTGTTCACGGTGCTCGAGCACGTGCACGGCCGGACGCTCGCCGAGCTGCTGCGGGCAGAAGGGCGGCTCGCGCCCGCACGTGCGGCATCGATCGGCGCCGACGTCGCCGACGCGCTGGCGCACGCGCATGCGCGCGGCGTGGTCCATCGCGACGTCGCGCCCGGCAACGTGATGGTGCGCGCCGACGGCGTGGTGAAGGTGCTCGACTTCGGGATCGCGCGGGCGCTGCAGGGCTCCGGCGTCGGACCGTCGGTCACCGCGCACGGGACGGTCGCCTACGCCGCACCCGAGGTGCTCCTGGGCGAGCCCGGCGACCAGCGCGTCGACGTCTACGGGCTCGGTGCGGTGCTGTACGAGCTGCTCGTCGGGAGGCCGCCCTTCGCCGGCCGCGACGACGCGGCGATCGAGGCGCGGCTGCTCGCCGCCGCGCCGCCTCCCCTCCACGCGGTCGACCCCTCCGTGCCCCCGGGACTGGAGGAGACCGTCCTGCGCTGCCTCGCGCGCGACCCTGGGGGCCGTGACGCGGACGCCGGACCGCTCGCGGCGGAGCTGCGTCGTCTCGCTGCGTTCCTGCCGACGGCGACCGCAGCGCCCGCTCCGATCCCCCGCGATGCCACCACCGACCGCCTCCGCAGCCCGGCGGCGACCACCGTGATGCCGGCGGCCGCTCGTCCGATGCGCCGGCGGCCGCCGCTGTTGACCGTGGCGCTCCTCGCCGTCGTGCTCGGTGCGGCCGCCCTGGTCCTCGGCCCCCCGCTGCTGAGCCTCCGCAACCCGGTCGCGACGCGGGTGGCCGGTCCCAAGGCGCTCCCCCCGCCCAGGGGCCTCACGGCGGCCGCCTCCTGCGACGGGTTCTTCTCCGCCGGGGTCGACCTCGCGTGGACCGCCGTTCCCGGCGCCACCGGCTACCAGATCTGGCGACGCGGGACGTCCGGAGAGCCCTGGAAGCAGGTGAAGCAGCTCGGCGCGAACGCCACATCCCTGCGCGACGGGGACCTCGGCGTTCACACGGGCTACGTGTACCGGGTGCGGGCGCTCGACGGGCCGATCGCGGGACGGTGGTCCGCGGCCGCCACCGCGGACACACCGTCACTCTGCCTGATCTAGCGTTCGCGCACGAAGCTCAGCGCGGTCGTGCGGTGGCACTCCTCGGTTCGCGCCATCTTGAGCTTGTAGTCGGGGATCGGGTCGCAGGTCCTCACGGCGCGGAGCGCGCGATCATCCTTCGAAGTGGGTGGGCGAGGGGGGAGTTGAACCCCCACGTCCTATACGGACACAGGAACCTGAATCCTGCGCGTCTGCCAATTCCGCCACTCGCCCGAGTGCGTCAGCGATGGTAGCAGCGGGCGCATCGGCGAGACGTCCGGCCCCTGTCCTCCCAACGGGGGAGCAGAAGAAGCCGCCCAAGGTCCCGTGCACCGCTGCTGGAACCCGGTCGATACCTGCCGTGACAGCACACCTGCGGAGGTGCCTGGTGACCAAGCGCGCGCTGATCGACTTCGACGACCTGATGCGCCATCTGATGTACGTGGGCGTGGGGATCCTCGTCGGATGGACGCTCGCCAGCATGGTCGGCGTGCTGAGCGGCCGGTTCACGATCGAGCCCCAGGCCACCCTGCGGTTCCTGCTCGCGGTGCTGGTCGTCGTGTTCGCCCGGCGCACCTACTGGGAGCTGATGGAATGGCGGTGGCACCGCCGCTCCGCCGACGACCGGTACGGCTTCTCGAGCCCCCTGTGGGAGACGCCTCGTTCGACCGAACGGCCGGCCGGGGTCACCGACCCGGAGCAAGCCCCGCAGTAGGATGAGCGCCGAGCGGCCGCCGAAGGCCGCGACGACGCGATGCCGAACCTGCGTGACTTCGAACGCCGTCTCGGGGGCCTGGTCGAAGGCCTCTTCTCCAAGTCGTTCCGCTCGGGCGTGCAGCCGGTCGAGATCGCGAAGCGCATCGTCCGGGCGATGGACGACCGCAAGCAGGTCTCGATCAACGAGGTCTGGGCGCCGAACCGCTTCGAGGTCTCGCTCTCGACCGACGACGCGCCCCGTTTCCACCAGATCGAGGCCGCCCTCGTCTCCGAGCTGAAGCAGGTGATCCTCGAGAACGCCGCGGAGCGCGGCTGGGGTCTCGTGGGCCCCCCTGAGGTGGAGTTCTTCGTCGACGCGGGTCTGCGCAAGGGCGACATCGACGTCGAGGGGTCGCTGGTGGAGGGCCCGGAGAAGGTGGAGCCGACGGGACCGCGGCCGGCCGTCGGGCCCGCGCGCCTGGTCGTGCACGAGAACGACGGCATCCACGACGTGCCGCTGGACAGGGACCTCGTGACGATCGGCCGCCTGCCCGACTCCGACGTCGTGCTGAGCGATCGCGGGGCCTCCCGTCGTCACGCCCAGGTCAAGACGAAGGACGGCGTCTCGACCGTCACCGACCTCGGCTCGACGAACGGCACGAAGCTGAACGGCGAGCAGGTCCAGTCGCGAGAGCTCCACGACGGCGACAAGCTCACCATCGGCACGACCCTGATCGAGTACCGGAGGACCTGACCGCGTGCTCGCGGAAGGCGTCACGCCCTTCGCGCTCTCGGCCCTCAAGTACGGGCTCCTCGCGCTGCTGTTCCTGTTCGTGTGGCGCTCGATGCGCTGGGTCGTGCGCGGGCTCGGATCGGAGCAGCCGGCCGCCTCGATGGCGCCGACCCGCGGGACCGGCAAGGGTACACCGCCCGGCGAGCCGGTGCCCTCGACGCTGCTGGTTCACGGCGCCGACGGAGGGAAGCCTCGCGCGGTCCTGCTCGACGCGAGCGCCACGGTGGGTCGCGCCCCCGAGTGCGAGCTCCGGATCGACGACACGTACGTGTCCCAGCAACACGCCCGGATCTTCGGCAAGAACGGCTCCTGGTACGTGGAGGACCTCGGCTCCACGAACGGCACCTTCGTGAACGAGCAGCGCCTGGCGGCGCCGGCGATGCTGCAGCCCGGCGACCGGATCCGCGTCGGGTACGACCGTGATGGAGCTCAGGCGATGAGGATCGAGGCAGGCGTCACGACCGACATCGGACGGGTCCGCGACGGCAACGAGGACTCGTACCTCGTGGAGCCGCCGCTGTACGCGGTCGCCGACGGGATGGGCGGGCACCGAGGCGGGGAGGTCGCGTCGCAGCTCGCGCTCGAGACCCTCGAGGAACGGTTCGCGGCGCAGGAAGGGTCGCTCACCGACCAGATCCGCGCCGCGAACCGCGCCGTCTACGAGCGCTCGGCCGCCGACCGCAAGGTCACGGGCATGGGCACGACGCTCACGGCGGCCCTGATCGGCGGGGACAACGCCCACCTCGTCCACGTCGGCGACAGCCGTGCCTACCTGCTGCGCGCCGGCGCGTTCCGCCAGCTCACCGAGGATCACACGCTCGTCACGCGGATGGTCAAGGCAGGGGAGATCACCCACGCCGAGGCCGCCGTGCATCCGCACCGCAACGTGCTCACCCGCGTGCTCGGAACCGAGCCGGAGGTCGACCTCGACGAGCAGGATGTGGGCCTGCTCGAAGGCGACCGCCTGTTGCTGTGCAGCGACGGTCTCACGGTGATGCTGACCGAGGATCAGATCCAGGCGATCCTCGCGACGACCCCGCAGGCCCAGGAGGCGGCCGAACGGCTCGTACGGGCGGCGAACCGAGCGGGAGGCGTCGACAACATCACGGTGGTGGTGCTCGACGCTGTCGAGGGGTCTCCGGTCGGGGAAGGTGACGCGGGGAGCCCTGGCGGCGGCGCCGACCCCGGCCTTGCCCCGCCCTCCCCCGGGCCCGGCGGCCTCGACCGCACGATGGCGCCGGAGCAGCCGACGGCGTCTCGATCGTCGAGGCGGGGCGTGAAGTGGGCGATCGCGGTCGTGGCGGCGGTCGTCGTCCTGGGGGCGGGGTTCACCGCGTTCCGTGCGTGGGTGGACGGGCAGTGGTTCGTCGGTGAGGCCAACGATCACGTCGCGATCTACCAGGGCGTGCCGGCGAGCGTCCTCGGCTACCGGCTCTCGCACGTGGACGTCGAGACCGCGCTGCCCGCGGCCGACGTGGCCGCCCTGCCCCTGTACGCGGGGCTCGCCGACGGGATCAACGCGAACTCGCGCGAGGACGCGCTCGCGATCGTGGAGCGGATGCGCAAGGACCTTCGGGCCCAACGCAAGACCGACGCGCAGGCCTCGAAGCAGGGCGGTGGCGGCGCATGAGCACGGTCACGGTTCGGCCGAAGCGGCGGGCAACCGGCCTGTGGCTGCTGAGCATCGCGGTCGCGGCTTCCGCGCTCGCCTACGTCCTGCAGGGGCTCGGCCTCGCCGACCGGGTACCCGCCGACGCGGTCGCGTACGGCGTCGGCTTCGGGGTGGTCGCGCTCGCCGGATGGGCGGCCGTGCGCTGGCTCGCGCCGGGGGCCGATCCCGTCCTGTACCCGACCGCGGTGGCGCTCGGCGGGCTCGGGCTCGCGATCCTCTACCGGATCATGGACGATCGAGGCGTCCCCCGGTACGCGACGGAGCAGGCGGTGTGGCTCGTGATCGGGCTCGCGTGCTTCGTCGCGGTGCTGTGGGTCGTCCGCGACATCCGCCAGCTGGACGCGTACACGTACACGATCGGGTTCGCCGGCCTGATCCTGCTGCTGCTGCCGACCGTCCGGGGGATCGGCGAAGAGGTGAACGGCGCCCGACTGTGGGTGAACCTCGGGTTCATGCAATTCCAGCCGGCGGAGTTCGGACGGCTGTTGATCGTGATCTTCCTCGCGTCCTACCTCTCTCAGCACCGCGAGCTGCTGGCCGCCGGCGTCGGACGATTCGGCCTGCCGCGCGGAAAGGATCTCGGGCCGCTCGTGCTGGCATGGGCGGCGTCGCTCGTCGTCCTGTTCCTCGAGCGCGACCTCGGCGCATCGCTCTTGCTGTTCGGCGTGTTCGTCGTGATGGTGTGGGTGGCGACCGGCCGGTGGTCCTACCTGCTGATCGGGCTGGTCCTGTTCGCGATCGGCGCCTACATCGGGTGGCTCGCGTTCGCGCACGTCCAGGAGCGCGTCGACGCATGGCTGCACGCGTTGAACCCCTCGCTCGTCGCCACCGGCGGCTACCAGCTCGCGCAAGGGTGGTTCGCGTTCGCCACCGGCGGGATGGTCGGCACGGGGCTCGGCCAGGGCTCGCCGACGCTGATCCCCTACGTCGCCAGCGACTTCGTGCTCGCGGCGTTCGGCGAGGAGCTCGGGATGCTTGGCGTCGCCGCGGTCCTGCTCCTGTACCTCGTGCTGATCGGACGAGGGCTCAGGATCGCGATCGAGCGGTTCGACCCGTTCGAGAAGCTGCTCGCGGTCGGGCTCACCACCGTGCTGGGGCTACAGGTGTTCGTGATCACCGGCGGGGTGCTGCGGCTGATCCCGCTGACCGGCGTGCCGCTGCCGCTCGTGTCCTACGGGGGGACCAGCCGCGTGGCGACGTTCCTGCTGCTCGCGATGCTCGTGCGCCTGTCCGCCGGGCCGCGGATGCGCAAGGTTCGGAAGGAAGGCTGAATGGACCGGCAGATCCGTCGCCTCGGCATCGCGTTCGTGGCCCTGTTCTCGCTGCTGTTCGCTCAGGTCGCCTACGTGCAGGTGTTCGCTGCGGACCGGATCGCGGCCGACCCGGCCAACGCCACGAGGCGGATCCGCGCCGAGTACGAGACCCAGCGCGGGCTGATCCTCGCGGCCGACAACCGCACGATCCTCGCGGAGAGCGTCCCCGCCCCGAAGGGCTCGATCTACAAGTACGACCGCGTGTACCCGAAGGGCAGCCTGTACGGGCAGATCACCGGCTACTACTCGCGCGACTACGGCACCTCCGGACTCGAGGACGCGATGAACGGCTACCTCGCCGGCACGGCGCCCGAGCTGATCGCCTCCAACCTCACCGACCTGATCCTCGGCAAGCCCAAGAAGGGCGGCACGGTGGTGACGACGCTCGTGCCGCGGGTGCAGGTCGCCGCACGCGACGCGCTCGGGAACCTCCAGGGCGCCGTCGTCGCCATGGACCCTTCCACCGGCGACATCTTGGGGATGTACTCCACCCCGAGCTTCGACCCGACCGGGGTCTCGCAGGGGACCTCCGCCGAGATGAAGGCGGCGTGGACCACGCTCATCGACGACCCAAACAAGCCGCTCGTGCCCAAGGCCACGCAGGAGCTGTACCTACCCGGCTCGACCTTCAAGCTGGTCACGGCCTCGGCGGCGCTGCAGAACGGCTACAAGCTCGACACCCAGGTGCCGAACCCGCACGTGCTCCCGCTCCCGGGCTCGACCGCGACGCTGCAGAACTTCGGCAACGAGTACTGCAACGGCGGCTCCAAGACCGTGTCCGTGCTGGAGGCGTTCACGGAGTCGTGCAACGTGCCGTGGGCCGAGATCGGGCTGGACCTGGGCGCCGACGCGCTGGCGAAGCAGGCGCACGACTTCGGCCTGTGCACGAGCTTGCCGCCGGACGATCCGTCCTGCCAGAACGAGACGATCCCGTTCGTGCTGCCGTTCGAGCCGGGCCGCTTCCCCGACCCCTCCTACTTCGCGTCGCGCAAGGCCGCGCTCGCGCTGTCCTCCGTCGGGCTGGACAACGACCTCTTCAACCCGCTCGCCCTCGCGCTCATCACGAGCGCGATCGCGAACGGGGGCACGGAGATGCAGCCGCAGCTCGTGACCCAGGTCCGCGACCCCCAGGGCCGGGTGGTGAAGGAGTTCGCCCCGACGATCTACGGACGGCCGATCTCGACGACGACCGCGGCATCGATGCGGACGATGATGGTGAACGTGGTGGCGCGGGGCACGGGGACCGCGGCTCAAAGCTCGCGCTACGTGGTGGCCGGCAAGACCGGGACCGCGACGAACGGACCGAACAAGCCCCCGAACGCGTGGTTCACCGCGTTCGCGCCCGCGGGGTCGACGCAACCGGCCCGCATCGCGGTAGCGGTTATCGTGCTCGACGGCGGCAACCTCGGGAACGAGGCCACCGGCGGACAGGTCGCCGCGCCGATCGCGAAGGCCGTGATCGACGCCTACCTGGGCGGATGAGCGCGTGCGGATGAGCGAACGGACGAGGGGGACGTCGGGATGAACGAGTCGGTCCTCGGGGAGCGCTACCGCATCGAAGCACGCCTGGGCGCCGGCGGGATGGCCGAGGTGTACCGGGGATTCGATCCCGTCTTGCATCGGACCGTCGCGATCAAGGTCCTGCTCCCGCAGTTCGCCCGCGACGCGGGGTTCGTCGCGCGGTTCCGCCGCGAGGCGCAGGCGGCGGCCAGGCTGAACGACCCGAGCATAGTCGGGGTCTTCGACACCGGCACCGACGGCGAGACCCAGTACATCGTGATGGAGTTCGTCGAGGGCCGGACGCTGCAGCACGCGATGAGCAGCGGCCGCAGGCCGACCGTGATGCAGGCCGTCGAGCTCGCCGAGCGGATCGGCGCCGCGCTCTCGGTCGCGCACGCGCAGGGGATCGTCCACCGCGACATCAAGCCCGCGAACGTGATGGTCACCCGAGGCGGCAAGGTCAAGGTGATGGACTTCGGGATCGCCCGGATCCAGACGGTCGAGACGGCGCCGCAGACGTCTTCGGTGCTCGGCACACCGACGTACCTATCGCCCGAGCAGGCGCAGGGCCAGCCAGTCGACGCCCGCTCCGACCTCTACTCGCTCGGCGTCGTGCTTTACGAGATGCTCGCCGGGACGCCGCCGTTCACCGGCGACTCCCCGGTCGCGATCGCCTACAAGCAGGTGAACGAGACGCCCAAGCCGCCGTCGCAGCACAACCCCGACGTACCGCCGCGGCTGGACGCCGTCGTGATGAAGGCTCTGTCGAAGAACCCGGCGAACCGCTACCAGACGGCCGAGGAGTTCACCGCCGACCTCGAGCGCGTGAAGAAGGGGCAAGACGTCGAGGCGACCCCGTTGATGGCGATCGGGGGGGACGCGACCCAGGTGATCGCTCGGCCGCAGGCGACCCAAGTGATGCCGCCGGCGACCGAGCCGCCGGGCTCGTCGCGGAAGATGTGGCTCGGCGTCTTGATCGGGATCTTGGTGGTCGCGGTGCTCGGCGGCGGCGGCTACCTCCTGGCCACCAGCCTCAGAGGCAACGACACGCAAGCGTTCGCGCTCGACAACTACAAGGGTCAGACGTTCGACCAGGCGAAAGCGGCGCTGGAGGCGCTGGGCCTGGTCGTGCAGGATCCGCCGCTCAAGCAGCAGACCGACGGCGTCGCGCCGAACACGGTGGTCAAACAGGACCCGGTCGCGGGCACGCAGGTGAAGACCGGCGACACGATCACCCTCACGATCGCCGTTCCCATCCCGAAGGTGAAGGTCCCCGACATCAGCACCGGCTGCCTGAGCGCGAGCGAGGCGCAGAGCCAGCTGCAGGCCGCCCATCTCGACATCGGCAACAAGACCGAGACCACCAGCGACCAGTGCCAGACCGGCGAGGTGATCGACCAGTCGCCGGCGGCGGGCCAGCGGGTGCCCAGAGGCACGTTGGTCGACGTCACGATCGTGAGCGGGCCCTCCACCGTGACGGTGGCCGATTACTCGTGCTTCCCCTACGGGAAGGCCGCGACCGAGCTGAGCAAGCTGGGCTTGAACGCCACCTTGGGAGGGACCGCGCCGATGCTGCCGCAGTGTCCGAACACGAACCGCGTGGCCGCGCAGGATCCTCCGCCCAACACCCCCGTGGCCATCGGCAGCACCGTGACCTTGTTCACGGGCGAGGAGGCCTCGCCCACCGTCAGTCCATCGCCCAGTGGGAGTCCATCACCGTGATGTGGTTCGCAACCGAGGGGTTCACCGACGAGGAGCGCGCGATCCTCGCTCCGCACTTCACCGACCTCGAAGGGCCGGTGTTCGCGCTCACGAACCTCCCCGAGGCCGTGAAGGGGGCGCTGTTCGCACGCTACTCGCGCACCACGAAGTCGCTGCGCCGCCTGTTCCTCGACGAGTTCGCCGAGGACGTCGAGACGAGCGGCGGCGTGACCGAGGCCGGCCGCAAGCGTGCCGAGAAGCTCTACGACCGGGTGTTCGTCGAGTACGGCGACGACTCGGTCGCGCAGCTCGGCGGCGTGCACCTCGCCTGCGAGCAGTCCTCGCAGCTGCTGGCGAAGGCGCTCGAATGGGGCCGCATGGCCGCTTACCTCGAGCAGTCGACGCGGTACATGCGCTACGACGACCGACCGGGCGGGCGGTGGCGGGCGACGATCCCACCCGAGCTCGACGGGCACCTCCGCGACGACTACGAGGACTTCCTCGACGAGGTGTTCGCGAGCTACGGACGGATGTTCGACCGGCTCGGGCCGTGGTTCCGCGAGCGCTTCCCGAAGGACCCCAACGACTCCGAGTTCGTCTACAACCAGACGATCCTCGCGAAGACCTGCGACACGCTGCGGATGGTCCTGCCGGCGGGGACCCGGTCGAACCTCGGGATCTACGCGACGGGCCAGTCCTACGAGCAGCTGCTGATGCGTCTGGCGCAGCACCCGCTCGCGGAGATGCGCGCATACGGCGAGCTGATGAAGGCTCAGCTCCGTGCGGTGATCCCCGAGTTCCTCAAGCGCGTGGACGTCGAGGATCGCGGGCTGGCGTGGAGCGCGTACTGGCAAGACGTCCGCGAGCGCACGCAGGAGGTCACCGAGGAACTGCTCGGCGGGACCGAGCCAGAGGCGCGTGGTGAGGTGACGCTCGCCGACTTCGACCCCGACGGGGAGCTGAAGGTCGTGGCGGCGGTCCTGTACGCGGCGAGCGGGCTGCCCGACGACCAGATCCTTCGGCTCGTGCGCGCGCTGTCCGACGACGACCGTGCGGAGGTGCTCGCCGCCAGCCTCGGCGACCGTACGAACCGGCGGCACAAGCCCGGTCGGGCGTGGGAGCGGACCGACTATCGCTTCGACGTGGTGTGTGACTTCGGCGCGTTCCGCGACCTGCAGCGGCACCGTCCCCTCACGATCGAGTGGCAGCGGCTCACGCCCTCGTTCGGCTACGACGTCCCCGCGGAGATCGACGAGGCCGGGCTCCGCGACGAGTGGGACCGTGCGATGGCCCGCTCGCAGGAGACCTACGAGGCGATCGCGGCCGAGGGCCTGCTCGATGCCGCCCAGTACGCCGTGTCGATGGCGTTCCGGATCCGGTTCGTGATGCAGATGAACGCGCGCGAGGCGATGCACCTCACGGAGCTCCGGTCCCAGCCGCAGGGCCACCCGGTGTACCGGCGGGTCGCACAGGCCATGCACCGCGAGATCGCGCGCGTGCACCCCGCGATCGGCGCCGCCTTCACCTACCTGTCCTACGAGGACGTCGACCTCGGGCGCCTCGAGGCGGAGCGCCGCACCGACGCCAAGCGCAAGGCGGCGCCGACCGCGGGATGAGCCCGTCGAGGCTCGAGGGGCTCGAGGGCCTGCTGCCCAGACCCGAGCCGTCTCAGCCCGGGTTCGTGCTCGTCGTCGTCCACGAAGGTGCGGCCGCGTTCAGGGCCGTCGCGGGAACGGCCGACATGGGGACCGGCCGACCGCTCGCGCCGGACTCGATCTTCTACGTCGGCTCGCTCGCGAAGCAGTTCGTGGCCGCGTGCGTCGCCTTGCTGTGGCACGAGGGCGCTCTCGACCCGGCCGACCCGATCGGCCGCTACGTGCCCGGTCTCGCGGCGTGGGGGGAGCAGGTCACGCTCGCGCACCTGACCCACCACACCGCGGGCCTGCCGGCTCCCGTGTACGGTCCCGAAGGCCTCCCGCCCACGGGCGTGCCCGCCCACGGCACGAAGGACCGCCTCGCCCGCGCTTACACGTTCGACGCGCTGGAACACGACCCCGGCACGCGCTACGCATACTCGAACCTCGGCTACGTGCTGCTGGCCGAGGCGGTCGCAGCGGTCGCGGCGGCCCCCCTGTCGACCTTCGCGCGGGAACGGGTCTTCGCGCCGCTGGGGATGGGCGACTCGTTCTTCCGCGACCGCCCCGGACCGCTGCCGGAGCGGGCCGCGCGCGGGCACTTCCGTGCGGCCGACGGGGAGCGCTACGTCGAGCCCGCGGTGTTCCACGCGGTCGGCGCCGGGGGGCTGTGGACCACGGCGGACGACCTCGCACGCTGGGACGCGAACCTCACGCAGGACCGACTCACCGACGGCTGGCTCCCCCAACAGCTGCTCACGCGTGGGCGGCTGTCCGACGGGACCGGCATCCATTACGCGTGGGGCGTGTCCGTCCGCACCCACCGTGGCCTCCCGATCGTGAGCCACGGCGGGAGCTTCCCGGGCTGGGTCGCCAAGATGGTCCGCTTCCCCACGCAACGCCTCACCGTGATCTGCCTCGCGAACGACGAAGAGCTCGACGTGTCGGGCCTCGCGTTCCTCGTGGCCGACCACGTGCTGCGCGAGGACATCGATCCCTCCGCGCCGCACGCCGACGAGACGCTCGGCTGAGGGTTCCCTCGTTTCGATACCCTGGCGGCTTCCCATGAACCGCGACACGACCCTCCTGTTGGCCCTGATCGTGCTTGCCGCGGCCGCGCTCGTCGTCGGCGCGAGCGGCTGGTTCCTTTTCGTCCGCGACCACCGCGCGTGGAAGGCCGTGCACCCGCCCGACGGGTCTGCGATCTCGCCGGCGGGGCCGGCGGAACATCACACCGAGGCCTCTTGATGCTCGAGGTCCTCGACCTGCGCGAGCGGGGCGGGCGCCTGGAGCCCTCGCGGCTCGAGATCGACCCCGCCACCACGGAGACCGTCCGGCAGCTCCTGCAGCGCGTCTTCGTGGAGGGCGACGACGTCCTGCTCGAGCTCGCCGAGCGCTTCGACGGCTGCGACCTGTCGGCGACCGGCGTCCTGGTCACCGAGGAGGAGTTCGCGCAGGCGGAGCGGGACACGCCACCGGAGCTCCGCACCGCGATCGACGAGCTGATCGAGCGCCTGCGCGATCTCTCGGCCCGGCAGCTCCCGCGCGAATGGTGGGACGAGCGCGACGGCGTGCGGTTCGGCGAGGTCGTGCGGCCGTTGGCGTCGGTCGGCTGCTACGTCCCGGGCGGTCGCGCGCGCTACCCGTCGTCGGTGTGCATGACCGTGGTGCCGGCCGTCGTGGCCGGCGTCGGCGAGATCGTGCTCTGCACCCCCCCGCAGCGCGACGGCTCGATCCACGCCGCGGTGCTGTACGCGGCCAGGCGCGCCGGCGCCACCTACGTCGCGAAGACCGGCGGCGCGCAGGCGGTCGCGGCGATGGCCTACGGCACCGAGTCGATCCCGTCGGTCGACCGGATCGTCGGGCCCGGCAACGTCTACGTGACCGAGGCGAAGCGGCAGGTCGCGGGGTTCGTCGGGATCGACGGGCTCGCGGGGCCCTCCGAGCTCGCGATCGTGGCCGACGGCGACGTCGACGCGCGGATGGCCGCGCTCGACCTGGTGGCGCAGGCCGAGCACGACCCCGAGGCGCGCACGTTCTTCCTCACGCCCGACCCCGCGCTCGCCGACCGCGTCGTCGCCGAGCTCGAGGTCGCGCTCGCCGAGGCCGGCCGCCGCGAGATCGTCGACCAGTCGATCGGCCGCACGAAGCTCGTGCTCGTCCGCGACCTCGACCACGCCTTCGAGACCGTGAACGACGTCGCGGCGGAGCACGTCCTGCTCCTGCTCGACGATCCGCACTCCCACCTAGCGAAGGTGCGCAACGCCGGCGCGATCTTCCTCGGCACGTGGACCGCGGTCCCCTACGGCGACTACGGCGTCGCCTCGAACCACGTCCTGCCGACCGCCGGCACCTCGCGGTTCTCGAGCGGGCTCCGCGCCTCGGACTACGTGACGGTCTCCTCCGTGCTCGAGATGTCGCCGGAGGGCGCGCGGCGCTTCACGCCCGGCACGTCCGCGATCGCGCGGACCGAGGGGCTGGAGGGCCACGCCAAGGCGATGGACGCGCGGCGCGACGAGGCCGAGCGATGACCGGGCCAGAGCCCAGGGCCGGGCTGCACGACGTCGCGCCCTACGTTTCCCCCCAGCTCGACGTCGCCGCGCGCCTCAACACGAACGAGTGCCCGCACCGGCTGCCAGAGGACTTCTTCGCGGAGCTGGCGCAGGCGGTCCGGGACCTCCCGCTGCACCGCTACCCGGACGGGCAGATGACGCGCCTGCGCGAGCAGCTCGCGGCCTTGCACGGCCACGCCCTCGACGGCACCTGGGCCGCGAACGGCTCGAACGAGGTCCTCACCCAGCTGCTCCAGGCCTACGGCGGGCCTGGCCGGCGTGCACTCACCTTCGAGCCGACCTACCTGCTCCACGCGCGGCTGTCCTGGCTCACGCACACCGAGCCCGTCCGTCTCGAGCTGCCCGCGGACTTCGTCCTGACCGGGGCCGAGGTGGCGCAGGCCGTGGCCGCGGCGCCCGACGTCGTGTTCGTCTGCTCGCCGAACAACCCGACCGGCAACGTCCAGCCGAGCGAGGTCGTGCGCGCGCTCGCGGAGGCGCTGCCGTCGGCCCTCGTGATCGTCGACGAGGCCTACGGGGAGTTCGCGCCCTCGGCCACCGCGCTCCCGCTCGTCGCGGCCCACCCGAACGTCGCGGTGGTGCGCACGTTCAGCAAGGCGTTCGCGATGGCGGGCGCGCGGATCGGCTACGTGCTCGCCTCCGCGCCGGTCGTCGAGGACCTCCGGCGCGTGCGGCTCCCCTACCACCTGTCCTCGCTCACGCAGGCGGCGGGGATCGCGGCCCTGCGCCACCGTGCGGAGGCCCTCGGGATCCTAGACGCGATCCGTGCGCAGCGCGACCGGATCGTCGGCGCCCTCGGCGCGATGCCGGGCGTGACGGTGTACCCGTCGGACGCGAACTTCGTGCTGTTCGTGCCGCCGGCCGACGCGGGGTGGGTCTGGCAGGGGCTGCTCGACCAGGGCGTGCTGATCCGCGACATGAGCGCCGTGGTGCCGAACGCCCTGCGTGTCACGGCGGGCGCCGAGCACGAGGTCGACCTGTTCCTGAAGGCGCTCGAGGAGGTCCTGAGGTGACCCGCACCGCGACCGTGGAGCGCACGACGACGGAGACCGACGTCCGCGTCGAGCTCGATGTGGACGGCCGGGGTCGTTGCGAGGCCGACACCGGGATCGCGTTCTTCGACCACATGCTCCAGCAGCTCGGTAAGCACGCCGGGTGGGACCTCTCGGTGACGTGCAAGGGGGACCTCGAGGTCGACGGCCACCACACCGTGGAGGACTGCGGGATCGCGATCGGTCAGGCGCTCGCCGAGGCGCTCGGCGACAAGGCGGGGATCCGCCGGTTCGCATCGATCGCCGTGCCGCTCGACGAGGCCGCGGTGGAGGTCGCGCTCGACCTCGCGGGGAGGAACTTCGTGATCCACGAGGTGCCGGTGCCCGCCGAGACGATCGGCACGTTCGACACCGGGCTCGTCGAGGACTTCGTCCGCGCGTTCGCGCAGGCGGCGAACCTCACGATCCACGTGCACCTGCGGTACGGACGGTCGCCGCACCACGTCTGCGAAGCCGAGTTCAAGGCGATCGCGAAGGCCCTCGGCGACGCGTGCGCGCCGAGCGGGCGCGGCGGGGTCCCCTCCACGAAGGGATCCCTGTGACGGTGCGGATCGCCGTCCTCGACTACGGGAGCGGGAACCTGCACTCGGTCTCCCGCGCGCTCGCGAAGGTGGGCGCCGACGTCGTCGTGACCGGCGACGCCGCCGAGGTGATGCGGGCCGACGCCCTGGTCGTGCCGGGGGTCGGGCACTTCGGCGCGTGCGTCCGCGCGCTCCGGGGTCGCGGGCTCGACTCGACGATCCTCACGGTCGTGGCCTCCGGCCGTCCGGTGCTCGGCGTGTGCGTGGGGATGCAGGTCTTGTTCGAGGGCAGCGACGAGGACCCGGAGCGCGGCCTCGCGGTCTTGACCGGGTGCTCGCGCCGGCTGCCCGCGGGTGTCACCGTTCCGCACATGGGCTGGAACACGGTCGCGTGGACGCGGCCGCACCCCTTCGCCGCCGGGATCCCCGACCACACGTCCTTCTATTTCGTCCACTCCTTCGCGCCCGACGTCGGCGACGCGACCGTGGGCGAGACCGAGCACGGGCGTCGGTTCTCCGCGGCGGTCGCGGGCGCGAACGTGTTCGCGACCCAGTTCCACCCCGAGAAGTCGGGTGAAGCCGGGCTGCAGCTGTACGAGAACGTCGTGCGGGAGGTGCGCGCCGCGTGATCGTGATCCCCGCGATCGACCTGCGGCGCGGCCGCGCGGTCCGACTGCTCCGCGGCGACCCCCAGGAGGAGACCGCCTACGCCCACGACCCGGCGGAGGTCGCGGCGCGCTTCCAGGAAGAGGGGGCGCGCCGCCTGCACGTGGTCGACCTCGACGCGGCGCTCGGCGACGGCGACAACCGGGGCATGCTCCGCGACATCTGCCAGGCGGTCGCGATCCCCGTCCAGATCGGGGGCGGCGTGCGCACGCTCGAGCAGATCCAGCAGGTGCTGGACCTCGGGGGCGCCCGGGCGATCCTCGGGACCGCTGCCGCGCTCGACCCCACCTTGGTCGCCCGCGCGGTGGAGGAGTTCGCCGAGCGGGTGCTCGTCGCGGTCGACGTCCGCGGCGGCCGGGTCATGGTGAAGGGCTGGCAGGAGGAGGGCCCCGCCTTGGAGGAGGTGTTGCCCGCGCTGAACGAGGCGGGCACGCCCCGTTACCTCGTCACCGCGATCGCGCGCGACGGCACGCTGGACGGGCCGGACCTCCGTCTCTACCGCCACGTGCTGACGCTCACCGACCGCCCCGTGATCGCGAGCGGCGGGGTCCGCACCGCCGACGACGTCTGGGCGCTCCGCGAGATCGGCTGCGAGGCCGCGGTCACCGGCAAGGCGCTCTACGAAAAGACCCTCAAGCTGTCGCAGGTCACGAGGGGCTGAGCGGCGTGCTCGCGAAGCGGATCATCCCGTGCCTCGACGTCGACGGAGGCCGCGTGGTCAAAGGCGTGCGGTTCGGCGACCTCCGCGACGCCGGCGACCCGGTGGAGCTCGCGTCCCGGTACGACGCCGACGGCGCCGACGAGCTCGTGTTCCTCGACATCACCGCGACGGTCGAGGGGCGGGCCGCCACCTACGAGGTGATCGCGCGCACCGCCGAGCAGGTGTTCATCCCGCTCACTGTGGGCGGCGGCGTCCGCACCGAGGACGACGTGCAGGCCCTGCTCCGCGCAGGTGCCGACAAGGTGGCGCTCAACTCGGCGGCGATCCGCGACCCGGATCTGCTGTCGCGGTGTGCCGACCGATTCGGCGCGCAGTGCGTGGTGCTCGCGGTCGACGCGAAGCGCGCCGGCGACGGCTGGGAGGTCCACGTCGACGCCGGGCGCACGCCGACCGGCCTCGACGCCGTCGCCTGGGCCCAGGAGGCGACCGAGGAGTGCGGGGCCGGCGAGGTCCTGCTCACCTCGATGGACCGCGACGGCACCGGCGAGGGCTACGACCTGGAGCTGCTCGCGGCGGTGCGCGAGGCCGTGACCGTCCCCCTGATCGCGAGCGGCGGCGCGGGCGC
This sequence comes from uncultured Actinomycetes bacterium, assembly GCA_963710985.1. Lineage (GTDB taxonomy): Bacteria > Actinomycetota > UBA4738 > UBA4738 > HRBIN12 > AC-51. The sequence goes on from CAVQCI010000003.1 coordinate 230,628, forward strand.
GCTCGAGCACTTCGCGCAAGGGCTCCGCCTGGCCGACGCCGTCCTGGCCGCGAGCCGGTTCCACGACGGCGAGCTCACGATCGGCCAGGTCAAGGACCATCTGGCACGCGAGGGGATCGTGGTACGGCGTTGAGCGAGCGACGAACCCTCGACCTCGACGCGCTCGCGTTCGACGAGCGCGGGCTGATCCCCGTGATCGCGCAGGATGCCGAGAACGGTGAGGTCCTGATGATGGCCTGGGCCAACCGCGAGGCCCTCGAACGCACGCTCGCGCAGGGACGGATGGTCTACTGGAGCCGCAGCCGCCGGGAGCTCTGGCGCAAGGGCGACACGAGCGGCCACGTCCAGCACTGGGAGGAGCTCCGGGCCGACTGCGACGCCGACGTCGTCCTCGCGAGGATCCACCAGGAGGGGCCCGCCTGCCACACGGGCGAGCGCTCCTGCTTCTTCCGTACCCTGGAGCCCTGATGCTGAGACTCGTGATCCCGAAGGGGTCGCTCGAGCAGCAGACGCTCCGTCTGTTCGAGGAGGCCGACCTGCGCGTGCGCCGCGGCTCCGAGCGCGACTACCACGGCACGATCGACGACGACCGCGTCGAGCGCGTCTCGATCCTGCGCCCCCAGGAGATCCCGCTCTACGTCCAAGACGGGCTGTTCGACCTGGGGATCACCGGGCAGGACTGGATCGCGGAGACCGGCGCCGACGTCGAGGTGCTCACGTCGCTCGCGTACGCGAAGACGGGAACCGGCCACGGCACGAGGGTCGTGCTCGCGGTGCCGAACGAGCACCCGGCCGACAGCGCGAAGGAGATGCCCGCGGGCTCGCGGATCTCCACCGAGTTCGTCCGGCTCACCGAGCGGTACTTCGCGGACCTCGGGATCGACGTGCGCGTCTCCTGGTCCTACGGCGCGACCGAGGCGAAGGTGCCCGAGATCGTCGACGCGATCGTGGACGTGACCGAGACCGGCAGCACGCTGCGGGCCCACGGGATGAAGATCATCGAGACCCTGCTCATGTCGGACCCGGTGCTGATCGCGAATCGCGCGGCGGCCGCCGATCCCGCCAGGCGCGCCGCGATGGAGGATCTCCTCACGCTGCTCCGCGGAGCGCTCGAGGCCGAAGGGCGCGTGCTGATCAAGCTGAACGTCGCGGGGGAACGGATCGACGAGGTGCTCGCCGTGGTCCCGTCGATGAAGGCGCCCACCGTCGCCCCGTTGTCCGACGGCGGGTTCGCCGTGGAGACCGTCGCGGACAAGCGCGGCGTGAACCGGCTGATCCCGCAGCTGAAGGCCGCCGGGGCCACCGACATCCTCGAGCTGCCGATCTCCAAGATCGTCCCCTGAGCGCCGGCGACGGACGGTTGACTCGAAGCGCCCCCGTCTGTCACGATGACCGTGATGACTGAACGACCATTCAACCCGTTCGACGACGGCGTAGGTACCTAGTAGGCGCACCGCGGCCCCGATGGGCCGCACGTGCGCATACGACCTCTCGGTCCGACCGGGGGGTCGTTTCGTTTTCCGCCCCCGGAGCCGATGAGGAGGGACCGAGATGGCGATCCGCGAAGAGATCAAGCAGGAAGCCGCTGCGCTGCAACGCCGCTGGGACACCGAGGCTCGCTGGCGCGACGTGGTCCGCCCCTACACCGCCGAGGAGGTCGTCCGGCTGCGGGGGCGGATCCGCAACGACTGGTCCTTCCCGCGCTCCGCGGCGGAGAAGCTCTGGACCCTCGTGACCAGCGAGGACTTCGTCAACAGCCTGGGGTGTTACACGGGCGGGCAGGCCGTCGAGTGCGCGAAAGCCGGGCTCCGCGCGATCTACCTCTCCGGCTGGCAGGTCGCCGCCGACGCGAACCTGTCGATCGAGACCTATCCCGACCAGTCGCTCTACCCCGCGAACTCGGTACCTCACGTCGTCGCACGCCTCAACAACGCGCTGAAGCGCGCGGACCAGATCGCGTGGATGGAAGAGCGTGAGGCCGACTACCTGCTGCCGATCGTCGCCGACGCCGAGGCCGGGTTCGGCGGTCCGCTGAACGCCTTCGAGCTGATGATTTCGATGATCGAGGCGGGCGCGGCCGGCGTGCACTTCGAAGACCAGCTCTCGAGCGAGAAGAAGTGCGGGCACCTCGGCGGCAAGGTCCTGATCCCGACGTCGCAGTTCGTGCGGACGCTGACGGCGGCCCGGCTGGCCGCCGACGTCCTGGACGTGCCGACCCTCGTGATCGCCCGGACCGACGCGCTCGCCGCCACGCTCCTCACCTCCGACGTCGACCCGCGCGACCACGAGTTCTGCACCGGCGAACGCACCGACGAGGGGTTCTTCCAGCTGCGCAACGGGCTCGACAGCGCGATCGCACGCGCGAAGGCGTACGCCCCGTTCGTGGACATGCTCTGGTGCGAGACGTCGACGCCGGACCTCGACGAGGCCCGCGCCTTCGCCGACGGCGTCCATGCCGAGTTCCCCGGCAAGCTGCTCGCCTACAACTGCTCGCCGTCGTTCAACTGGAAGAAGGCGCTAGACGACGCGGCGATCGCGACGTTCCAGAAGGAGCTGGCGTCGATGGGCTACCGCTTCCAGTTCATCACGCTGGCCGGCTTCCACGCGGTGAACGCGAGTATGTTCGATCTCGCCAAGGGCTACGCCCAGGAGGGGATGACGGCCTACGTGAAGCTGCAGCAGCACGAGTTCGCGCTCGAGCACGACGGCTACACCGCGGTGAAGCACCAGCACGAGGTCGGGGTCGGATGGTTCGACCTCGTCTCGCAGACGGTCAGCCAAGGGCACTCGTCGACGCTCGCGCTCCACGGGAGCACCGAGGAGGCGCAGTTCGCGTAGATCCTGGCTACGCTCGGTAGGAGGCGATCGAGCGGAGGTGACGCCGTGGCCGGACGGCTGCAGGGTAAAGACGTGATCGTGCTCCTGGCGGAGGGGTTCGAGGATCTCGAGTACTGGGTGACCGTGATGCGCCTGGAGGAGGAAGGGGCGAACGTCACGGTGGCGGGCGTGTCCACCCAGCCCGTGAAGGGCAAGCACGCGCTGGAGGCCGCGGCCGACGTGACGGTCGAGGACGTCGCGACCGCCGAGCCCGACGCCGTGGTCGTGCCCGGGGGCTGGGCGCCGGACAAGCTCCGCCGTTCCCAGGCGGTGAAGGACCTGGTCCGTCGCACGTACGAGCGCGGCGCGATCGTGGGGATGATCTGCCACGGCGGCTGGGTCGGCGCCTCCGCGGACATCGTCCGGGGACACCGGGCCACGGGCTCGACGGGGATCAAGGATGACCTCGTCCACGCGGGCGCCGAATGGGTCGACGAGCCGTCGCTGCGCGACCGGAACCTGGTGTGGGGCCGCGTCGTCGAGGACATCCCGGCGTGGTGCGCCACGCTCGTCGACGCGATCGAGGCCGGCTGAGCGGGCGGCTGCCGAGGGGCCGCAGCCGCTAGGCTCGACGCGATGAACAAGCTCCACGGCGCGATCGCGGCGATGGTCACCCCGCTCACCGACGGCGGGCTCCATCTCGACGAGGTGAGCGTGGCCCCGCTGATCCGGTTCCTGGCCGAGCGCGGGAGCGACGGCGTCCTCACGTGCGGGACCACCGGTGAAGGGGTCCTGCTGAGCCCGCAGGAGCGGATACGCCTGAGCGAGCTCGTGCTCGCGACCCGCCCCGCCGGGTTCCAGGTCGCCGTCCATGCCGGGGCCCAGACCACGGCCGATACCGTCGCGCTCGCGGGGCACGCGCAGGACCATGGCGCCGACGCCGTGGCCGTGATCGCACCGCCGTACTTCCCCCTCGACGACGAGGAGCTGTTCCGTCACCTGCTCGGAGCGGCGAGCGCCTGCGATCCGCTGCCCTTCTACGTCTACGAGTTCACCGGGCGAAGCGGCTACGCGATCCCGGTCAAGGTGATCGAGCGCCTGCGCGGCGCCGCGCCGAACCTCGCCGGGCTGAAGGTCTCCGACACGCCGTTCGCGTCGGTCGAGCCGTACCTGCTGCCCGGGCTCGACGTGTTCATCGGGTCGGAGCCACTCGTACGCGAGGGCATGGCGGCGGGTGCCGTGGGGGCGGTCAGCGGGCTCGCGACCACCTGGCCGGAGGTCGTCCGAGACCTCGTCCACGGCACCGACCCCGGTCCCCACGAGCGCGTGACGGCGCTCCGCAAAGCCCTGGGCCCGATCCCCTTCCACGCGGCGTTGAAACAGGTGCTCGTGGATCTGGGCGTGCTGCTTCACGGTGCGGTTCGCTCGCCGCTGCGGCGCCTCACCGACGACGAGCGCATCCGCGTGGCGGCGCTGGGATGAGCACGGCAGCCGCCCCCGTGCCGACGCCCGACGAGGCCGCTGCCTTCGAGGGCTGGTCGGCCTTGGACCTCCTGGCCTGGGGGATCGAGCGGTTCGGCGACCGCATGGCGATCAGCGCGGCGGGCGGGGTCGACGGCATGGCGCTGATCGACATGGCGCGGTCGATCGACCCGGACATCCGCGTGTTCACGCTGGACACCGGCCGCCTCCCGCCGGAGACCTACGCCTTGTTCGAGAAGGTCCGCGAGCGCTACGGGATCGACGTGGAGTTCGTGGCGCCGGACGGCGGCGCCGTCGGGCAACTGCTCACCGAGCAGGGGCCGAACCTGATGTACCGCTCGGTGGACCTGCGGCTGCGGTGCTGCGACGTCCGCAAGGTCGAGCCCTTGAAGCGGAAGCTGGCCACGCTCGACGCCTGGGTGACGGGGCTCCGCCGTGAACAGTGGAAGAGCCGGAGGCACGTGAAGAAGGTGGAGCTCGACAGCGATCACGGCGGGGTCGTCAAGCTCAACCCGCTCGCGGATTGGACGCTGGACCAGGTGTGGACCTACGTCCGCGAGCACGGGGTCCCCACGCACGAGCTGTTCGGCCACGGGTACACGTCGATCGGGTGCGCCCCGTGCACGCGCCCGGTGCTGCCGGGGGAGCCCGAGCGGTCGGGCCGCTGGTGGTGGGAGACCGACGTGGACAAGGAGTGCGGGATCCACTGCGCGGTGCACCAGCTGCTCGGGAGCCCCAGCGATCCGCAGGCGAGCGCCGAACGACCTGCGCCCTAGCGATCGCGAGCGGTCAAGGATCAGCCGGGCCGGAAGTACGCGAGCAGCTCTCGAAGGTCGCTCACCCGCGCTCCCGCCCAGTCCTCGCCCTCGGGACGCAACCGCTCGACGTGATCGACCGCGGGGTCGCGGATCTCGACGGCCGTCATCCCCACCGCCTGGGCGCCGGTGAGCTCACCGTAGGAGCCATCGCCGCAGTAGAGGCAACGCTCGGGAGCGACGCCGAGCGCGTCCGTGCAGGCCCGGTAGATCGCGGGGTCCGGCTTGCGCAGGCCGCTCTCCGAGGAGAACACCGTCACGCCGACGAACGGCGCGAGCGCGGACGCGCGCCACAGGGCGGGCGCGTCGGGAGCGCACATCGAGATGAGCCCGATCGGGTGCCCGTCATCCTGCAGCGCGGCGAGGGTCTCGAGCGCACCCGCTCGCGGGTGGAACCATCGCCTGTACATGTCGACACGGGGCGCGAGGGCGGTGTCGATCGCGTCTTCGGACGGGCTCGGGCGCCCCAGGGCCACGACGATGTCGCGCATGTTGTCCGCGACGTCCGCGTACACGCCGGTCTGACGCGCCACCGCCGAGCGCATCCATCCGTCGAGGAACGCCTCCTCGTCGCAGCCGAGCGCACGTCCCGCCGCGCGGACGGTGCCGAAGAACTCGTCGCGCGGGAACTCCGGAACGAGCGTGCCGAACAGATCGAAGATCGCGGCGTGGCGCGGACGCGTCACGCCTGCGCGCGCCACTCGTCCTCGAGCAGCCCGTAGACGACGAGGTCGTGGAAGCCACGACCGTCCGAACCGCGCTCGGCCTCCCGCATCACGCCCTCCTGCGTGAACCCGAGCCGCTCGGGGATCGCGCGGCTCCGGACGTTGTCGACCCCGGCCCGGATCGTGACCCGATGCACCCCGAGCTCGTCGAAGCAGATCGCCAGCAGGGCCCGCACCGCGCGGGTGACGATCCCCCGGCCCTCGAACGCCTCGTCGATCCAGTAGCCGATCTCGGCGCCGGTCCCGTACGGGTCGCGACCGTGGACGCCGGCGCCGCCCACGTAGCGTCCGTCGAGGAAGATCCCGACCCCGTCGAGATCGGCGGGATCGCGGGTGACGTTCTCCAGCCACACGCGCTGGTCCTCCACGGCGGTCGTCCCCGCGACCCACGGCATCCACCGAGCGAGCCGCTCGCGGTTGGCCTGCACCACCGCGAAGACCTCCTCGGCCTGCTCGACGCTCAGCCGTCGCAGGACCGCACCGTCGCCGAGGTCGCGCGACCCGAACTCGAAGGGGCCGCTCACCCGGTCGACGGGGTCGTCGTCGCCCGCTTCTTCCGCTCCTCGTCCTGGAGCGCTCGGCGCAGGACCTTGCCGACCATCGTCTCGGGCAATGTGTCGCGGAACTCGATCTCGTGGGGCGCGCGGTAGCCGGCGAGCCCTTGCACCGGGTCCTTGCACCAGGCGAGGAGTTCCTCGCTCGTGAGCGACTCCCCCGGCTTGAGGACGACGAACGCCTTGACGCGCTCGCCCGTGCGGTCGTCGGCGATGCCGACCACCGCGCACTTCGAGATCTTCGGGTGGTGGTAGAGGACGTCCTCGACCTCGTTCGGGTACACGTTGAAGCCGGACACGATGATCATGTCCTTCAGCCGGTCGACGATCTTGAAGTACCCGTCCTCGTCCATCACCGCGACGTCGCCGGTGTGGAACCAGCCGTTGCGGATCGCAAGGGCCGTCTCTTCCGGGCGCTTCCAGTACCCGAGCATCACCTGGGGCCCGCGGATGCAGAGCTCTCCGGGCTCCCCGACCCCCATGTCGCGGTCGGGGTCCTCGAGCGACACGAGCCGACACTCGGTATCGGGGATCGGCATGCCGATGCAGCCCTCCTTGCGGACCCCGCTCACCGGGTTCGCGTGGGTGACCGGGGAGCACTCGGTCAGACCGTAGCCCTCGACGACCTGCGCGCCCTGGGTGATCCGCTCGAACTCCTTCGCGACCGCGACCGGCAGCGGCGCCGCGCCCGAGATGCACGCCTTGAGCGACTTCAGGTCGAACCTGGGCGTCTGCGGATGCTCGTTCAACGCGATGTACATCCGAGGCACGCCGGGGAACAGCGTGGGCTTCTCGTGGTCGATCAGCTCGAGGATCATGTGCAGGTCCCGTGGGTTCGGGACCGGGATCAGCTTCGCGGCCTTGACGATCGCGAGGTTCATCGACACGACGCCGAACGAGTGGAAGAACGGGAGCGGGGCGAGCACCGCGTCCTCCCCGTCGTGCACCATCGGGAACCACGCGGCGGCCTGCCGGGCGTTCGCCGCCAGGTTGGCGTGAGACAGGACCGCGCCCTTCGCCACACCGGTCGTCCCGCCCGTGTACACGAACGAGGCCGGGTCGGTCTTCGGGTCGACCGTCGCGACCGGCGGGACCGGCGCGTCGGTCTTGAGCACCCGGCGCCAGCGCCGCACCGGCGCGTCCTTGGGGACGGGCGGCCACGGCTTGCCGGCGGCTTTCTGTTGCTTGCGGAAGACCGCGACCGGAGCGAGGAAGCGCTTCAGCACCGGCATGTAGTCGTTCAGCCGGACGACCACCACCTGCTCGATCCCGAGCTCGGCGAACACCTCCGCGAAGTCCGCGTACATCAGGTCGGCGACGAGCACGACCTTCGGACCGGTGTCCTGCAGCTGGTGCGCCATCTCGCGCTTCGTGTACAGGGGATTGTTGCCGACCGAGATGGCTCCCAGACGCTGGCAGGCGTAGTAGGCGATCACGAACGGCGGGCAGTTCGGCATGATCAGCGAGACGCGATCGCCCTTCTCCACGCCGAGCGAGGCGAGCATCGCCGAGCATCGCTCGACCTCCTGCAGCAGGTCGCCGTAGGACAGGTGCCTGCCGAACCACGCGATCGCCGGTCGGTCCGGGAACCGACGTGCCGATCCCTCGAGCAACGCGAACACCGACTCGAGGGGGTAAGGCTCGAGCGTATGCGGCACGTCCGGCGGGTAGCTACGGAGCCACGGCCGTTCTTCCCTCATCTGCCGCATCATAGGTGGGATGGCGACGGCACTGCAGGCCGCCCCACCGCAGCGGGGGCTCTTCCACCGAGGGATGCGACTGGTCGCGTCCTACATCCGCATGCACCCGCGGCCGTTCATCGTGTCGGTCGTCGGCGCGATCGTGTTCGCGGGGTCATCGATCCTGCTCACCACCGCGCTCGGGCGCGCGACCGACGAGGTGCTGGCCCCGGCGTTCGAGGGAACGGTCCCCGCGCACACCGTGTGGGCCGCGGTCTTCTGGCTGATGCTGTTCGCCTGCGGGCGCGCGTTCGGCATCATGGTCCGGCGCTACTACAGCGGCGTCGCGGGAGAGCGCGTGATGGCGTCGCTGCGCAACGCGGTCGCCGACCGCTATCGCGAGCTGCAGCTCCAGTACCACCGTGAGACCCCGACCGGGGAGCTGCTCGCGCACATGGAGGCCGACGTCAAAGCGGCCGTCGACGTGTTCTGGCCGGTGCCGTTCGCCGTCGGCGTGATCGCGCTGACGCTGCTCGCGATGGGCACGCTGCTGCGCGCCGATCCGTGGCTCGCGCTGATCGGCGTGATCTTGTTCCCGACGCTCGCCCTGATGAACCGGAGCTTCGCCAAGCGGATGGAGGAGCCCGCGCGGCGGGCGCAGGAGGACATCGGAGACGTCTCGGCCGTCGCACACGAGTCGATCGACGGCGCCCTCGTGGTGAAGACCCTCGGACGTGAGGACGCCGAGACCGAGCGGCTCTCCGCCAAGGCCGAGGCCCTGCGATCGGATCGGGTGGCCGCGGGGTACGTCAGGGCGACGTTCGAGGCGGCGTTGGATTCGCTGCCGACCCTCGCGACCGCGGTGCTCCTGGCGGTCGGATCGTGGCGGGTCGCCTCCGGCGCGATCACGGTGGGCGACCTGGTCGGGTTCATCGCGTTGTTCGGCTTGCTGTCCTGGCCGATGCGGTTCATCGGCTGGATCCTCGCGGAGCTGCCGCGCGCGGTCGTCGGGTACGCGCGCCTCGAGGAGGTCTTCGCGCAACGCGTCACGGTGCAGCCCCCGGCCCACCCCGAGTCGCTCCCGCAGGGCCCGCTCGGCGTGGACGTTCGAGGCTTGCGCCACCTCTTCGACGGACAGCCCGTGCTCGACGGGGTCACGTTCGACGTGCAACCGATGGAGTCGGTGGCGATCGTCGGGCCCACCGGCGTCGGCAAGTCGACCCTGGCGCAGCTGCTGGTGCGCCTCGCGGACCCCGACGGCGGTCAGGTCCTGGTGGGCGGTATAGACCTGCGCAACGCCGATCCGGTGGCCCTGCACCGCGACGTCTCGATCGTGTTCCAGGAGTCGTTCCTGTTCGCCACGAGCGTCCGCGAGAACATCGCGCTCGACGTCGACACGACCGAGGCCGAGGTGGTGCGCGCCGCGATGATCGCCTCGGCGGATCGGTTCATCCGCGAGCTGCCGCAGGGCTACGACACGGTCGTGGGCGAGCGCGGACACACGCTGTCCGGGGGACAGCGCCAGCGGGTGGCGCTCGCGCGCGCGTTGGTCCGCGCCCCGCGGATCTTGATCCTCGACGACGCGACCAGCAGCGTCGACCCGACGATCGAGGCCGACATCCTCGGCGCGCTCCGCCGGCGAGCTTTCGACCACGCTGATCGTCGTCGCCTACCGGCTGTCCACGATCCGTCTGGCCGACCGCGTGGTCTACCTCCAGGACGGCCGCGTGCGCGCGACCGGGAGCCACGAGGACCTGCTCGCCGGCGAGCCCGGCTACGCGGCGATCATCCATGCCTACGAACGGGGCGAGCGATGAGCACGCTGGAGCTCCTCCGCGAGGAGGACGAGACCCCGGTCCCCGAGCACCTCCAAGGCGCGTGGGCGGTCCTACGTCGGGGCCTCAGCGAGAGCCCGGAGCTCCGCCGTGGCCTGTGGCTCACGGTGGTCGTCTCGCTCGGGGTGACGATCTCCTCGCTCGTGACCCCCGTGCTGGTCCAGCAGGTCTTCGACCACGGGTTCACGCCGGAGTTCGACCCCGGGTTCGTCTACACGCGCTGCGCGGAGGCGTTCGGACTGGTCCTGCTGACGTTCGTCGCGGCGCGCGCGGCCGGACGCCGTCTGGTCACCGCCTCGGAGGTCGCCCTCAAACACCTGCGCGTGCGGACGTTCCGCCACATCCACGCGCTATCGATCGCGGAGCAGTCCGAGGAGAAGCGCGGGGTGTTCGTGGCGCGCGTGACCGCCGATGTCGACGCGCTGCAGCAGTTCACGGAATGGGGCGGGATGGCGTGGATCATCTCGATCGCGCAGGCGATCGGCGCGGCGTCGCTGATGCTCGTCTACTCGTGGCAGCTGACCTTCGCCGTGATGTTGCTGCTGATCCCGCTGATGCTCGTGATGTGGGGGCAGCAGTCGCGACTGTCGCAGGCGTTCAACACGGCCCGTACGCGCGTGGGCGAGATGCTCTCCGAAGTGAGCGAGAGCGTGATGGGCGCCGCGGTCGTGCGCGCCTACGGGTTGGACGAGACCTCGCACCGGCGGGTCGAGCACGCAATCAGCGAGCGCTACAAGGCCGAGGTCGTCGCCCACTTCCGCGCGGCGACCCTGTGGCCGATGTCGTCGGTCTTCTACGGCGTGGCGCTGTCCACCGTGGTCGCCCTCGGCGCGTTCTTCGGCAGCGGATGGGGCCTCACGTTCGGGAGCGTGTCGGCGTTCCTGTTCCTGGCCGACGTGTTCCTGCACGTCTTCACCGACATCCCGGAGATCTACAGCGAGACCCAGACCGCGATCGCGGGCTGGCGCAAGATCCTGGCGGTGATGGACCTGCCGATCGAGGTCGTCGAGCCGGACCCGGGCGACGATCTCGAGCACGGTCCGCTCCGCGTCGACGTGCACGACCTCACCTACCGCTACCGGGAGGGGCCGATGGTCCTGCACGGCATCACGCTCTCGGTGCCGTCGGGCGGGCACGTCGCGATCGTAGGTGAGACCGGGTGCGGGAAGTCGACGTTCGTGAAGCTGCTGACCCGCCTCACCGACCCGCTCGGCGGCCGGATCGAGGTCGGCGGGGTCGACCTGCGCGCGATCTCGCCGGCGTCGCGCCGTTCGGCGATCCGGATGGTCCCCCAGGACGGCTTCCTGTTCGACACCACCGTCCGGGAGAACGTCCGCAACGGACGCCTCGGCGCGTCGGATCGAGAGGTCGAGACCGCGTTCGAGGAGCTCGGGCTCGGCGACTGGGTCGCGGCGCTCCCCGACGGGCTCGAGACGCGGGTCGGCGAGCGCGGCGAAGCGCTGTCGGTCGGCGAGCGCCAGCTGGTCGCGTTGGTGCGCGCGCAGATCGCCAACCCGGGACTGCTGATCCTCGACGAGGCCACGAGCGCCGTCGACCCCGCGACCGAGCGGCGGATCACCGAGGCGCTGCGCCGGCTGTCCGTCGGGCGCACCACGGTGACGGTCGCCCACCGGCTGTCGACGGCCGAGGCGGCCGAGCACGTGTTCGTGTTCGACGCTGGACGGCTGGTCGAGGAGGGGACGCACGCCGAGCTCGTCGCGCACGGCGGCGTCTACGCGGGCCTGTACGCGAGCTGGCTCGGGAACGTGCGGATCCCCGGCGTGTGAGCTTGCGCCCGGGCTGACCCGGTAGGCTCGCCGCTCGTATGGCCGACGACTTCCTCGAGGCGCTGCGGACGCAGGCGGCCTCCTCGCTGTTCCGGACCGAGGGGGAGCTGTCGGTCGCGGGCCTGGCGGCCCCCGTCACGATCCGCCGCGACGCCTGGGGCACCCCCGCGATCGAGGCAGGCTCGCTCGAGGACCTCTGGTTCGCGCAGGGCCTCGTGACGGCGGGCGAGCGGCTCTTCCAGCTCGACCTCGCGATCCGCGCCGCGACGGGCCGCCTCGCCGAGGTCTTCGGACCCTCGGTCGTGGACACGGACCGGTTCGCCCGGACCGTCGGTCTGCACCGCGCCGGCGCTCGCTACCTCGAGGGGTGGACCGAGCGCGACCACGCGATGCACGAGCGGTTCCGTGCCGGCGTCCACGCCTGGGTCGCGGCGATGCCCGCCAAACCCATCGAGTACCAGCTGCTCGACCTCGACCCGGTCCTGCCCGAGGACCCCGCCGACTGGTCGGCGTGCTTCGCGTACCTCGCATGGGGCCTGTCGAACAACCACGACAAGGAGGTCCTGCGGGCGCAGCTGGCGAAGGCGCTCGGCCCCGACGCGGCCGGCCGCTTGCTCCCGCCGACCGCCGGCGGCACCGGCCTCGGCTCGAACGACTGGGTGGTCGCGGGCTCGCGCACCGCGACCGGCGCGCCGCTGCTCGCGAACGACCCCCACCTGCTGGCGCTGCAGCCGGGCGTCTGGCTGGAGCTGCACCTGTCCGCTCCGGGCTACCTCGCGCGAGGTGTCGCGCTGTGCTTCTCCCCCGGCTTGATCCTCGGCGCGACCCCGCACCACGCGTGGGGCGCCACCAACGTCACCGGCGACGTCCAGGACCTCTTCGAGGTCGGCGACGCCGACGTGACGCAGGAGCGAGCCGAGACGATCGCGGTGCGGGGCGAGGACGAGCCGCGGACGTTCGCCGTGCGCGAGACGCGCTTCGGTCCGGTCCTCACGCACGTCCAGGTCGGGCTGCTCGACCCCGCCGCGGTCGCGCTCGAGGAGACCTACGCGCTGCGGTGGACCGGCCACGATCACGGGATCCGGCCCTCGCTCGCGCTCGACGCCGCGCAGGCCACCTCGTTCGACGGGTTCCGCGCGGCGGTGCTCGAGATCGGGTGCCCCGGCCAGAACTTCGTCTACGCCGACGTCGGCGGGACGATCGCGCTGCAGGTGACGGGGCTGCACCCGATCCGGCGGGCGGGCGACGGGCTCGTGCCGGTGCCCGGCGGCACCGACGACCATACCTGGGACGGCTGGGTCCCGCTCGACGAGCTCCCGCGCGAGGTGGATCCCCCGCGCGGGTTCATCGTCACCGCGAACGACGGCCTGCACGCGGGGATGACCTCGCACCTGCTCTCGAACGACTTCCACGAGCCCCACCGAGCCCTGCGGATCGCCGAGCTGCTCGAGGAACGAACCGACCACGACGTCGCGTCGTGCGCGACGATCCAGACCGACACGGTGTCGTTGCCGGCTCGAGCCGTGCTGCCCCTGCTCGGGCGGCTCACGCCGCAGACCGAGGCGCAGGGCGCCGCCCTGGCTGCGCTCGCCGCTTGGGACGGGGACGTCGCCGCCGGTTCCCACCCGGCCGCCCTGTACCACACGTGGACGACCGCGATCGCGCGGCGCATCCTCAGCCCACGGGTGCCCGAGGACGTCCTCGACGGGTACCTCGCCTGGGGCGAGACGTGGCGCTGTCAGGTGCTGCCCGCCCTCTTGGAGGACCCGGGACGTTGGCTCGACGACGACCTCCTGCGCGCGGCCCTCGACGACGCGATCGAGGAGGTGGCCGATCGGACGTGGGGCGACCTCCACCGGCTGGTGCTCGCGCATCCGCTCGCGCGGATCCCGGGGCTCGAGGCGTTGTTCGTGGCCGCCGACGCGCCGTTCGGAGGCGACGAGCAGACCGTCGCGAACGGAGGCTACGACGCGACCCAGCACCACCGCGCGGCCGTGATCCCCTCCTGGCGCGTGGTGTGGGACCTGGCCGACCTCGACCGGAGCGTGGCGGTCCTGCCGAGCGGAACGAGCGGCAACCCCGCCTCGCCGCACTGGAACGACCAGGCGTCGCTGTACCTGGCGGGACGGACCCGACCTGCGCCGATCAGCCCGGACGGTGTCCGCGCGTCGACCGTCGCGACCCTGTCGGTGCTCCCCGCCTGAGCCGGTACCATCGGGGCCACGATGCCGAAGTCCAAGGGACGCCAGCGCACGCGGAGCGGGCGCTATCAGCTCGAACCGCAGCGCAAGCAGAAGTCGAAGCGTAGCCCCCGCTGGTACGGGCCGCTGATGCTCGTGCTGATGGGGATCGGGGTCGTCGTGATCGTCTGGAACTACACGCGCGGCGACAGCGCCTCGAACACCTGGCTGGTGGGCGGTCTGGGGCTGATCGCGGTCGGGTTCTTCGGCGTCACGTTCTGGCGCTGAGGCGGCCACGCGGGCGAATCACATCGATGTGATCCTTCCACAGGGTTATCCACACCTGTTGGACACCGGTGGCGTTCACTCGGCGTTCTCGCCCTGTGGAAAACGACCTCCCCACGTGCGTGCCAATCGTGGAAAAGGGTTGTGGATTGCGACCTCAGGTGCCGGAGGCACGCCGCACGACCTGCATCTTCTCGCCGCAGTGCCGCGGGATCTGGAGCTCCCCGAGCTTCGAGACGCGGAGCTCGGTGCCACACTCGCCGCACACCAGGTAGACGTCGAGCTCCTCGACGTCCTCGGGCTCGGCCGGCGGCTTCTCCTCGTCGAGGGCGCCCGGCGGCGGGGTCCCGAACGAGCGGATCGTCGCGATCCCCAGGCGCCAGATCGCGTACGCGACGATCGGCGCCGTGACGATCGCGACCCACTTGCCCACGCGACCACCGTAGCAGCGCGGTCCGGGTGGCCCTTCCAGACCGGGCAGTTCGGGCATCAGGCTCCTGCGAGGGACCGGCGTATCCTTGCCCAGGAACAGGCTTGGGTCATCGGCGACGCCACCGCCAGGCCCTGCTCGTCTCGGAGGTGAGGCATGTCGGAGTACGTGAACAAGCTGATGGCGCAGCTCGTCGCCAGGAACCCGGGCGAACCCGAGTTCCATCAAGCGGTCCACGAGGTCGCCGACTCCGTGGATCTCGCCCTTCAGCGAAACCCGCGTCTGATCGACGCGAAGATCTTCGAGCGGATCTGCGAGCCCGAGCGGATCGTGATGTTCCGGGTCCCCTGGGTGGACGACCATGGCGTCGTCCAGATCAACCGCGGGTTCCGAGTCGAGATGAACAGCGCGATCGGGCCCTACAAAGGCGGCTTGCGATTCCACCCGACTGTCTACCTCGGTCTGCTCAAGTTCCTTGCCTTCGAACAGGTCTTCAAGAACGCCCTCACGACGCTGCCGATGGGGGCCGGCAAGGGCGGCTCCGATTTCGACCCGAAAGGCAAGAGCGACCGCGAGGTGATGCGATTCTGCCAGTCGTTCATGACCGAGCTGCAGCGTCATATCGGACAGTTCACCGACGTGCCGGCCGGCGACATCGGTGTCGGCGGGCGTGAGATCGGATACCTCTTCGGCCAGTACAAGCGGATCAGGAACGAGTTCGTGGGCGTCCTCACGGGCAAGGGCCTGGACTGGGGTGGCTCGTTGATCCGCCCTGAGGCGACCGGTTACGGGGCCGTGTACTTCGCGCAGGAGATGCTCGCTACCCGGGGCGAGACCTTGCACCACAAGGTATGTCTCGTCTCCGGCGCCGGCAACGTCGCGCAGCACACGATCGAGAAGCTCCTCGACCTCGGGGCGAAGCCCGTCACGCTCTCGGACTCGGGCGGCGTGATCTGGGACAAGGACGGGATCGACCACGAGAAGCTCGCCTACGTGATGGACCTCAAGAACGTCCGTCGCGGACGGATCATGGAATACGCGGAGAAGTTCCCGCACGCCGAGTTCATGCCGGTCGACCCGGCGGCACACGTGAGCCCGCTCTGGGCGATCGAGGCCGACTGCGCGTTCCCGAGCGCCACACAGAACGAGATCAATGCCGAGGACGCGAAGAACCTCCTCGCGGGCGGCGTCTACGTGGTGAGCGAAGGAGCGAACATGCCGACCGTCCCCGAAGGGGTGGAGCGTTTCTTGCACGCGAACATCCTCTTCGGGCCCGGCAAGGCTGCGAACGCGGGCGGCGTCGCGGTGAGCGGCTTGGAGATGTCGCAGAACAGCAGCCGGATCGCCTGGGACCGCGACGACGTCGACCGGCGCCTCCAGCAGATCATGCGCGCGATCCACGAGCAGTGTCGCGATACGGCCGAGGAGTTCGGCGTGGCCGGCAACTACGCCCACGGCGCGAACATCGCGGGCTTCCTGAAGGTCGCCCAGGCGATGTACGAGCAGGGCGTCGTCTAGGGGACGGACCCGACGCGGCGGTCAGAGCTCCCGGAGCCCAGGTACCTGCGCACCCAGGAAGTCCAAGATCACGCGCTGCTGGCGCACCGATTCATCGGTGTCGTGGGAGCCGTGGCCGGTCGTGTACAGGTAGACCTCGGCAGGGTGGTTCCGCGCCGTCAGCCGGTCCACGTACGCCATCGCCTGGCCGAGCGGACACCGTGAGTCGTTCTCCCCGATCAGGAACAGGACCGGCGCGCGCACCCCGTCGACGTAGGTGATCGGGTTCGACCGCTCGAACCGCTCCGGCTGCTCCTGCGGCGTCCCACCGAACAGCGCCTTGTCCATCGCCTGCAGCGACGGCGCTTCTTCTTCGAAGGCCATCACGTAATCGCCCACCGGCACGCCGGCCACCCCCGCGGTCCACCGCTCCGGCTCGCGGCCGAGCTCCATCAGCGTGACGTAGCCGCCCCAGGACCACCCCGCGATCACCGTGCGGGCGGGGTCGACGTCGTCGCGCCGCAGGACGTCGCGGAGACCGGCCGTGACGTCGTCGACGTCGGTGAAGCCACAGTCGCCGGTGAGCGCGTCCCGCCACGCGCGCCCGTACCCGGTGGAGCCCCGGTAGTTCGGCATCGCCACGAGGAATCCGGCGTCCACGTAGGACTGGACCTCGGGCATGTAGCGGTCCTCGTACAACCAGTGCGGGCCACCGTGGACGAACACCATGACGGGGTGCGGACCGTCGCCCTCGGGCTCGACGATCCAGCCCTGCACGGTCTGACCGCGGTCGTTGTCGTAGCGCCACTCCCGGAAGGGGCGCCCGGGCGGCGCCGGCTGGGCCACGGCGATCGGCTCGGACCCGTCTCGTCGAGCACGCGCGAGCGGTGCATGCCGTCCTGGTGCTCGAACCACACCGTCCCGTCTGGGCGCACCCGTACGCTGTCGATGGAGCCGAGGGGAGTCGCGAGCTTGGTCGCCTCCCCGGTGCCGAGGTCGTAGCGGTACAGCTCGTGACGCGCTTCGAACGCGTGGAGCAGGAGCAAGGCGGAGGCGTCGGGCCACCAGTCCACCGCCGTGACGTCACCGGGCAGGCCGGTCTCGAGGTCAACCCAGGATCCGTCGGCCAGGTCCCACACGGCGACCGTGAGTCGGTCCTCGGGCTCGTGGCCGATCGCGAGACGCTGATCGCTGAGCACCGGCGACCAGCCGGTGGCCAGCACGGCCGTCGTGCCGTCGCCGCGCTCCGCGAGCACCTGCGCGCTCCGCGGATCGATGATCCGCAGGGCAGGGTGGGTGATGTCACCGTGCTCCGCGTGCTGCAGGGCCAGGAGCGAACCGTCGGAGGACAGACCCGCGAGGTCGGGGCCGGACAGATCGTCGCCACCCGCGACCGCCGTCCACTCGGTGCTGCGCGCGACCTCCTTCGCAGCGCCTCCGCCGAGCGACACGTAGATCGCGAACCCGTCGCGGTCGGAGATGCCGGCCGCCACGATCCCCGGCGCCTGTGCCAAGCCTTCGGCCCAGCCGACCGGCACCCCGTCGATGAACGGCCGACGTTCGCCTCCGCCGAACGGCTCCACGAGCCAGCGGCCGGTCTCGTCGCCGGTCTCCTCCTGCCAGAACACGACGCCCTCGCCGTCGAGGGTCGCGTAACCCTCCATCACGCCGACGGGGTGATCGGAGACCCGGCGCTTCGAGCCGGTGGCGACGTCCCAGCAGTGCACCTGCCAAACGCCGCTCTCGTTCGACCCGTAGACGGTGCGGTCGGGCACGTGGCGCGACCATCGAGGAAGGGTGAGTTTCGGAGCGCGGAAACGCTGCTCCCACACTGGCATCTCGGACATGGCGACACGCTACACGCGTTCGCGCACAGCGCCCCGCTCGCGCGCGGCGGCCTCGATCGCGCGCCACACGCGCTCGGGCGTGCAGGGGAGGTCGACGTGGCGCACACTGAGGTGCGCCAGCGCATCGACCACGGCGTTCTGCACGGCGGGGGTCGATCCGATCGAGCCCGACTCGCCGATCCCCTTCACCCCGAGCGGGTTGACGGTCGTCGGGGTCTGGGTGTTGGCGCACTCGAACCGCGGGAGGTCCGGCGGGCCGGGCATCGCGTAGGCCGTGAGGTTGCCGGTGAGGGGGTTGCCGACCTCGTCGTACCGCACCTCCTCGTACAGCGCCTGCGCGATGCCCTGCGCGATCCCGCCGTGTTGCTGGCCCCGCACGAGCAGCGGGTTGAGGATCCGGCCGCAGTCGTCGACCGCGACGTGACGGACCAGCCGGACGTCGCCCGTTCGCACGTCGACCTCGACCACCGCGACGTGCGCCCCGAACGGGAACGTGGAACCGGGGTCGCGGCTCACGCCCTGCGCGGCAAGCGCTCCGTCGTCATCCACGACCCCGGCGAGGCGCGCCCACGTCACCGCGCGATCGGGGGCGCCCGCGACCCGGAAGCCGCCGTCGACCGGCCCTTCGAGGTCGGCCGCGTCGGCCTCCAGCAGCTCCGCCGCCACCTCGCGTGCCCGTTCGATCAGCTCGCCGCTCCGCGCGGCGATGGCGGAACCGCCCGCCTGCAGCGACCGCGAGCCCCACGTCCCCTCACCTCGCTGGACGAGCGCGGTGTCGGAATGCACGACACGGACACGCTCGGCGGGCACGGTCAGGATCGCGCCGACCAGCTGGGCGAAGGCGGTCTCGTGCCCCTGTCCGTGCGACGACGTCCCCACCGACACCGTCACGTCTCCGGACCCCTGTACCTCGATGCGCGCGAACTCCTTCGACGGGAAGGCCGTGATCTCGACGTAGGTGGCCACCCCGATCCCGAGCTGGAGATGGTCGCCATGCTCGCGACGTTCGCGCTGCTCGGCGCGGAGCGCGTCGTATCCGGCCAGGCGCAGGGCCTCGTCGAGGGCAACGGCGTAGTCCCCCGTGTCGTAGACGGTGCCGACCGCCGTCGTGAACGGGAAGACGTCGGGCGGAACGAGGTTCTTGCGACGGAGCGCCACGGGGTCCATCCCGAGCTCGGCGGCGAGCAGATCGATCGCGCGTTCCACCAGCGCGGCGGCCTCGGGACGACCCGCGCCGCGATAGGCGGACATCGGCGTCGCGTTCGTCACCACCGAGCGTCCCCGGTAGGCGATCGCGTCCCAACGGTAGACGCCCGCGAGCATCTCGGCCGTGGTCGTGGGCATGTAGGCGCCGATCGGGTAAGCGCCCATGTCCCCGATCAGCTCGACGCGCATCCCCACGAGCGTCCCGTCGCGCCGTCCCCCGATCTCGACGTGCTGCACCTGGGCGCGCCCGTGCGTCATCGCGACCATCGACTCGCTCCGCGACTCCGACCAGCGGACCGGCCGGCCCAGGAGTTGGGCGGTCTTCGCCACGACCTGATGCTCGGGGTAGACGGCGAGCTTGGCGCCGAAGCCGCCGCCGACATCGGGCGCGATCACCCGCACCGTCGTGCGGTCGACCCCGAGCAGCTCCGCGAGATCGTTGCGGACGTCGAACGGCACCTGCGTCGAGACCCAGATCGTGTAACCGCCATCCGGCTCCGGCACGACCGCGATCGCGTTCGTCTCCATCGGCGCGGGCGCGAGCCGTTGGTTCACGAACCTCCCGCGCACGACGACCTCGGCGCCGGCCAGGACGTCCTCGTCCCATCGGTACGCGAACGTGTGCGCGACGTTCGTGCCGAGCTCGGGCCAGAGCAGCGGCGCGTCATCTGCGAGGGCCGCCTCCGGATCGGTGACGGCCTCGATCGCCTCGACGTCTGCCCACACCGCTTCGGCGGCGTCCTGGGCCTGTGCCGACGTCTCGGCCAGGACGACCGCGAACGGCTCCCCCACGAACCGGAGGCGATCGCGGGCGAGCGCGTCGCGGTGGAACGGCAGCTCGAGCTCGCCGCCGGGCGCCTCGACGTTGCCCGACGGCGGCTGCGCCGGGATCGCGAGGTCCTCGGCGGTGAAGACCGCGACCACGCCGGGCATCGCGCGGGCCTCGTCGAGCCCTCCCACCTGGTGCATCGTCGCATGAGGGAACATGGAGCGGACGAACACCGCACGCAACGCGCCGGGGATCGGCACGTTCTCGAGGTAGCGGCCTTCCCCCCGCAGGAACCTCGGGTCCTCGGTCCGGAGCGCGGGCGTGCCGAACGCGGAGGGAGGAACGGTCGTCATGTGGCCTATGCTCGCACACGGAAGGTTCGCGACGATCCGGATCGCGGCCGCGCTGACGGTCGCCGGTCTCATCGTGACGGGACCGGTCGCGTCGGCCGGCGCTGCGCCCATGCAGGCAACGCGCGCCCCGGCGCTCAAGGCCGTCGCGGTCGCGAAGGGACTCGCGCAGCCCGCCGGGTTCACCTTCAGCCCCAAGGGCCGGCTCTGGTACCTGGAGAAGACCACGGGCGAGGTCCGGGTGCTGAACGTCGCGACCGGCGCCGACCACCTGTTCACCACGATCACCCACGTGAACGGCACGGGTGAGCGCGGCGCGCTCGGGATCGCCTTCCACCCCCGCTACCCGAAGGAACCGTTCGTCTACGTCTACGCGACACGCACGCTGAGCGGCCGCGTGTGGAACGAGCTCCTGCGGATCCGCGTGGCAGCCGGCAAGCCGGCCGGCGTGCGTGTGCTCCTGCGTTCCCCGGTCGACGCGAGCACGAACCACAACGGCGGCCGGATCCTGTTCGGCCCCGACGGGAAGCTCTACATCGTGATCGGCGACGGCGGCAGTGAGTATCCGAAGGACCCCGCGCACGCGCAGAACCTGAAGGAGCTGCGCGGCAAGATCCTGCGGGTCGATCCGGACGGCTCGATCCCGAACGGCAACCCGTTCGGCACGCGGGTGTGGTCGTTCGGCCATCGCAACTCGTTCGGGTTCGACTTCGATCCGCGGACCGGAAGGCTGTGGGAGAGCGAGAACGGACCCTCCTGCAACGACGAGATCAACCGCGTCGTGAAAGGCGGCAACTACGCGTGGGGCCCGCATCAGTCGTGCGGCTCCCTCGTCGCCCCGAAGGACACGAACCGCGACGGTCCGGCGCCCCGGCGGATGCCCGCGCGCTGGTTCGTGAACACGCTCGGGCTCACGGGGCTCGCGTTCTGCGACGGATGCGGCCTCGGCCTGAACGGCAGGGCGCTGATGGGCGACGTCAACACCGGGTCGATCAGGATCGTGGCCCTCACCGCCGACCGGCGCGGGGTGGCGGGCGTGCGTCTGGGTCTGGCCGCGGGGACCCCCGTCTATTCGGTCGAGACCGACCCGCACGGCAGGATCTACTTCAGCGGTCCCACGGGGATCTGGCGAGTCGCGCGCGCCTGAGCGGGCGCCGGATCTCCGCCGAAAGTCGGGGGTCGCGCGTTCGGGCACCCCGAGGTACGCTCGCCGTGTTTCCCTAGGGAGGTCGAGCGGATGGACATCGGTCGTCCGAAGCGCATCATCGAGATCGAGCCGGCGTCGCTGCCGCTGCCCGATCTCATCCCCGCGGTCGAGCCCGCGCCGACGACGGCGCCGGCGCCCGCCGAGCCGCAACGCGAGCCCTCCGAGACCCCGTGAGCGACGTTTCCCTCGCCCGCGATCTCGCGCGAGACGTCTCGACCGAGCCCGTGATGGCGTGGCGGGCCTGGGCCTTGACGGGCCGGCGCGACGGGAGCGAGCTCCTGCTGCGTCCCGTCGCCGGACGCTCGCGACCGTGGAGGCCGCGTGAGCCGGCGCAGGCGGCCTGCAAGCACGCCCGGATGCACGGCGCGCCCAACGTCGACTGCTCGTGCGGGCTCTACGGCACCCACGAGGCCGACCTCCTGCGCCGCACGAGGACCCCCGCCGTGCTGGGGAGGGTCGCGCTCTGGGGGCGGGTGATCGAGCACGACATGGGCTACCGCGCCGAGTTCGGGTACCCGCAGCGGCTGGGCCTCGTCTGCCAGTTCTGCTTCTGGCAGTGGGGGCCGATGGGCGCCTCGCCCGCGGTCGTCGGATGGTTCCCGCGCGACGAGCTCCTGCCCTTGTGCTGGACGCACGTCGGCGTGGCGCAGCGCTACGGGATGGAGCCGCGGCGCCTGCTCCCCGCGCACGAGGTCGACCTCGCCCTGCGCGAGACGTACGCGGTCGACGCGCTGGCCTGGTGAGCCCAAGGCTCCCGGCGCTCAGTCGATCGGCTGGTCGCCCTCGCCGACCGTCGTGATCCCCTTCTTGCGCGCGGCTGTGCGGGCCAGCCGCGCCCGAAGGTCGTCCGCGTCGGTCGCGCGCTGCTCGGGCTCGGCCAGCCGGACCTCGAGCGGCGCCAAGGGGTCATCGGTCTGCTCGTCGGCGTTCGGTTCGAGCTCTTCTCCTGCCGAGGGCTCCTGCGACTGCGACCCTTCGACCTCGGCGAGCTGGGCCTCCAGCGACGTCACGCGGGCCGACAGCTCTTCGGCCCGGGTCTCGAGCGCACGATGCTCCGACTCGAGGGCTGCGACGGTCGTCGCGTGGGCCGCGTCCGACGCCTTCAACCCCGAAGCCTCCCACTCCGCCGCGGCGAGCGTTTCCTCGAGCTCCGCGATCCGTGCGTTCGCCGCCTCGACCTCGTGCTCGGTCTCCGAGCCGACCGGCGCGGCGACCGGCGAGACCGGCGCGACCGAGACCGGCGAGACCACAGCCGGCTGGCCGGGCTCGAGCGTAGGCCCGCCGCGCAGCCGGTTCACGCGGCCTCGCAGCGACGTCCCCGCGTCCTCGGTGTCCACTGGCGCCCGCATCGACAGGACGAACATCCCCAGACTCACGAGGAACAGCGCTGCGAGGAGCACCTGCAGCCGCGCCCACGCGCTCGCCCCCTCGCTCCGGAGCGCGTCGTACAGGTAATCGATCTCCACGGCGCCCACCGGCGCGATCCGATCGGAGACCAGCAGCGGCGTGTAGGTCTGGAACAACGTCGTGTTGGACGCGCCCGCGCCGGTCGTCGCCGCCGTGTAGGAGTCCACCACGATCTGGCTGTAGGTCCGACCCTCCATCGCGGCCTGGATCCCAGGTGCGTCGTTCAACTGGATCTGGCGGGCGAGCCGCCGGACGCCGTCGCTCGCGAACAGAAGACTCCCGTCCGGAGCCCACACCCGTACGATCGCGGTTCGCGGATCGGTGAAGATCTCCGCCTGCACGCTGGGGTAGACCGTCCTGTAGTCCAGGTGCACGGCGCCGGGCTTGCCCTCGACGAGCGGCGCCACGACCTGGTTCGCATAGACGAGCGAACGCGATCCCGCGGCCTCGAGGGCGCGACCCGACGCGTGGTTCTGCCCCTGCCGCGCGAACACGAACGCGACGGCGCAGGCGATCGCCACCAGCCCCCAGACGAACCGGCTGGCGCGGTCACGGGTGAAGCGATCGATCAGGTCGATGCGCACGTCGTCGCCAATGCTCGTCGATGCCGCCGACCGGTGGCAAGGGCATCACGAGGACCACCTCGAGCGGCACCCGCGAGACGGTGGGGCCTCATCGTCCGTTGGACGAGAAGTGCTGGTAGTCCTTGGTCGAACTCCACGTGCCGCCCCAGCTCCAGCCGATCGCGTGGAACGCCCACCACACCCGGTCCTTCTTGAAGAGCATGCCCTTTCGATGCTTGGAGCGATCCGCGAACTTCGCACCGTTCGGGGGCGACACACCCCACGGGCCAACGTAGGGGTTCTCGACCGGGTTGATGTCGATCGCCTTGCCGTAGGCATGCATCGACCACGTGCAGCAGACC
The DNA here is from genome assembly GCA_963710985.1 of uncultured Actinomycetes bacterium. Classification (GTDB taxonomy): domain Bacteria; phylum Actinomycetota; class UBA4738; order UBA4738; family HRBIN12; genus AC-51. Next base: position 254,425 of record CAVQCI010000003.1, read on the forward strand.
CCGTCGCGGTACCGGCAGTTGAACGCCGACGTGTTGTCGGCCTTCATCGAACGCATGTCGTCGGCGCCGAAGCGGTCGACGAGCTCCATCCGTCGGATCGGGAACCGCGCCGCGTACAGCTTGCCGAACAGCCGTGCGATCTCATCGGCGTACCAACGGTGCAGCACCAGCTTGCCCGGGTGAGCTTGCGCGTCGAACCCCCAGTAGGTGACCCGAACGAGCCGCAGGTCGCTCAGCGGCACCGGGCATCCCGGGTGCCACGACGATCCGCGCATCAGACGCTTGACGGCCGCCGGGAGCCGGCTGACCGACGAACGGTAGGCATCCGCCGAGACCGGTTCGGCGACGACGGTCGCGAGCGTGAGCGCCAGGACGGCCCAGACGATGAGACGTCGCACCCGTGCATCATGCCCGACCGTGCCGGTCAGGACCACATGTTCCTGTTGTCCGAACCGGCCGCGACGTCGCCCTTCTTCTTCGCGGCGCTGCGGGCAAGTCGGTACCGCAGGCTGCGGTCTGCCTCCGGGTCTTCGACGGCCTCAGGTTCGTCCACCTCACCCGACGATCCCGGCTCGGCCTCGGCGAGGTCGGCCTGCAGCTTCGACGCGCGGTTCTCCGCGGCGACCGCGCGCTCCATCACCCGGCCGAGCTCCACGCGCAACCGCTGGACCTCGTCGCTGCCATCGAAGCCGGCCGCCTGGCCGCCCCGCTCGACGAACTCGAGCTGGGCGCGGGCGTCCTCGGCCTCGGCGTAGGCGCGCCGCAGCCGCTGCTGCATCTGGTCGAGCTCCTGCGCGTACTCCTCGACCATCCGCTGGAGCTCTGCCACCCGTGCATCTGCGTCGGCGGCAACCGGCACCTCGACCACGGGCTCTGCCTCCGCCGCTGCCTGACGCTCGGCGAGCGCGGCCTCGGCATCGCGGACTCGCTGCTCCGAGGCTTCGAGCCGCCGCTCGGCGTCGATCACGCGCTGCTCGGCGTCGATCACGCGCTGCTCGGCGTCGGTCGAGCGCAACGCGGCCGCTTGCAGATCGGCCTCGACCGAGGCGAGGCGCTGGGCGAGCTCGGCCGCGCGTGAACCTTCCGCGTCCACCTGCCCGGCGACCTCTTGGAGCTCGAGGATCCGCTCCTCGGCGCGTTGCGACAGCTCCTCGAGCTCCCCCAGGCGCGCCTCGAGCTCGGGGACCCGTGCCGCAGCCGTCTCCAGCTCGGGGAGCCGGGCCTCGCGGCCGGCGAGGGCCGCCTGGAGCTCCTCGACCGTCGAGCGCAGCTGGACGTTCGCCGTCTCCTGCTCGGCGGTGACCCGCGCGTGCTCGGCCTCGAGCGCTTCGATCGCGGCGTCCTTCTCCCGCGCCGCCTGCTCGTGCCGGGCGACCGCCTCCTCGAGCTCACCGATCCGCTCCTCGCGGCGGCGCTCCGCCTCCCCGGCGCCCTCACGCTGCGCCTCCGCTTCGTCACGAGCCGACGCGGTGGCGGCTTCTGCCTCGGTCGCACGGCGGGTCAACGCCTCGGCCTCGGCCCGCAGCTGTTGCAGCTCTACGGCCATCGCCGCGTTCTGTGCCTCGGCCTCGGCCAGACGCTCCTTCGTCTCCTCACTCGTTCGGCCGGCATCCTCGCGCTTCACGCGCTCGTCCTCGAGCGCCTGGGCCAAGGACGATCCGTGTTGTTCCAGCTGCTGAACCCGCTCCTCCGCCGTCTGAGCCCGCGAGTCGGCCAACCGCGCTCGCTCGCGCTCGGCTTCGAGCTCGGCGCGCAGGGCTCCGGCCTCCCCTGCCAGGTCGCTCGCGGCCTCGTGCAGACGCTGCTCGGCCGCCTCCGCCCGCGAGTCGGCCTGGCGCACACGCTCGTCGACGTCCTGGAGTTCCGCGGTCGCCTCCGCGAGCGCAGCCTTCACCCGCTCGAGCTCCACGTGCTGCGCGGCGAACGCCCCGGTCCGCTCCGCCAGCTCTGCCTCGAGCCCGGTCTTCGCCGCACCGAGCTCGGCCTCGGTCTCGGCCGACCGCTGTTGGACGGCATCGAGTTCGGACCGCGTCGACTCGAGCTCCGACCGCGTGCCGGCGAGCTGCTCGCCCAGGGTCTCCGCCGTGCGGGACGCCTCCGCTTCCCGTTCGCTCGCGATCCGCTCGAGCTCATCGATGCGACCTCGATCCGCCTCCCGCACCTGCGCGAGATCGCTCAGCTCCGCGCGTGCCGCATCGCCGGCCGCCTCCGCACGGATGCGACCTTCCTCGGCCTCCCGCGCCAGCTCGATGGCGTCGCGGAGCTTCGTTTCGAGCTCCTCGGCCCGGCGCTCCAGCTCGCCCGCAGCAGACCCCACCTGGGCCAACTTCGTCTCGAGCTCGGAGCGGATCGCCTCGGTCGCCTCCGCGCGCCGCTGCTGGTCGGTCAGGGCCTGCGCCGCCTCGGCTGCTCGTGCCTCCGCCTGCGCCAACCGGGCCTCGACGTCGTCTCGTTCGGCGTCCGACTCGGCGATCCGCTGTTCCAGCTCCGTCAGCCGCGTCTGCGCTTCGGCGTTCTTCAGCTGGAGGGCTTCGAGCTCGGAGCGGACCGCGTTCGCTCGCTCCGTCTCCTCCAACACCCGGGCTTCCTGCTCCAACGCGCGGCGTTGCTGTTCCGTCGCGGTCTGCCGCGCGGCCTGAAGCTCACGCATGATCTCGTCCGCGTCCTCGGGCATGGGGGCCGCGGACGCCACCGCTGAGGCCGCGGCCGCGGCGGCCTCATCACGGGCTTGCTCTGCGTCGGTACGGGCCTGCTCTGCGTCGGCACGGGCTTGCTCTGCCTCCGCAAGCGCGCGCTCCGCGTCGGCACGGGCGCGATCTGTCTCTGCGAGCCGGCCTTCGAGCTCGGAGACCTTCGCGCTCGCCTCGGCGATCCGTGCCTGGGTCGCAGCTCGGTCTCCTTCGTTCACCTGGGTCCGGGCCTCGAGCTCGTCGAGCCTGCGCTCCGCGGCGACAGCACGCGCCTCGGCCTCCTGCACGCGAGTCTCCGCGGCCGACGCGCGCTCGTCGGCGACCCGGATGAGTGCCTGCGCGGCCTGATTCCCCCCCTCGTCGACGGCCCGGCTCTCAGCCTCGTCCGCCCGCCGCGTCTCCGCCTGCAGTTGGACGGCGTGCTCTCGGGCGGCTTGCGCCGCGTCCTCGTCACGCTTGCGGACCTCCGATTCGAGCTGGGCCACCTTCTTCTCGAGCTCCTTGCGAGCGGGCCCGTCCTTCGACGCGCCCTTGTCCTTCTTCGAGATCGTCTGGAACCCCGACCGAGCGGCGAGCTGCTTGGCCGCGATCGACCGAGCCAACCCGAACAGGGCCAGGACCACGAAGGCGAGTGCGGCGGCGGCGGAGGCGAGCTGAACCGTGGCCCACGGCTGCCGCGCGCTCGCCTCGACCGTGTGGTACTTCTCGTCGACGCTCACGACCCCCATGGGTTTGTCGCCTCGGAGCAGCGGCGCGTACAGCTCGAGCAGCCGGAGCGAGACCGGGTCCGCGTCGCCGGTGGACACGCTGTCGTAGCCGAGGAGGCTCGTCGGCACGCCGCCGGCGCCGGCGCGCAACGCGTCGGGATCGCCGACCCGCTGCGCACCCGGTCGATCCGACCCGTCGGTCGAGTACACGAGGACGCCCTCGGTCGAGAACACGCGGACGCGGACCACCGGACCGGTGGCGGTCACGAGTTTGCCGAGACGGTCCGACAGCGCGGAGAACGCCCGGGTCGCCAACGGCTGCGAGAGGTCGACCCCCTGCAGGGCCGGCGCCACGCTGTCGGCGACGAACGTCTGCGCCTTCGCCAGCTGCGCGTCGCGGGCGGCGGCCAACGACCGCTGCTCCATCAGCGAGCCCGTCAGGACCAGCAGGAGGCAGAGCAGTGCAGTGCCCGCGTACCACGGCCACCTGCTCGCCTTGCGGATCGTCCCGCCGATCATCACCCGGTCCTTCGTCGCCGCCGAAGGAGGAGGCTCGGGACCTCCTCACGGGTGTTCCTTCGGCGCGTCAGGGGACGACCTGAACCCCTCTCGGCGCAACCGGCAGTCGAACCTGTCGGGACCGCCCGGAGGAGGCGGATCAGGAGGCGAGCGGCGTCACCCAGAAGTCCTGGTGCATCCCGGCGGCGTAGTGACCAGGGAGGTTGCACACCACGGCGTAGTGACCGGCCTTGAGGTCGATCGTGAGCACCTGGGAGGTGCCGGCCTCCATGTCACCGGTCTCCCCGACGTTGGTGCCTGCCTTGTCCTCGTTGAAGCGGTTGGACTCGCCTTCGAACGAGCTGATCGGGAAGTCCGCGGCCGGGGTGTCGGTCTGCAGCACCACGAACTCGTGCTTCATCGTGTCGGTGTTGGTGACGAGGAAGCTCACCGTGCCCTGAGGCGCGTAGGTCTGGGACAGGTCGATCGACATGTCGGTCGACGAGGTCGAAGACAGGGTGACGCTCACCGGGGTGGCGCCGGCGGGCGTCACCCAGAAGTCCTGGTGCATCCCGGCGGCGTAGTGGCCCGGGAGGTTGCACACCACGGCGTAGTGACCGGACTTGAGGTCGATCGTGAGCATCATCACCGCGCCGGCCTCCATGTCACCGGTCTCCCCGACGTTGGTGCCTGCCTTGTCCTCGTTGAAGCGGTTGGACTCACCTTCGAACGAGCTGATCGGGAAGTCCGCGGCCGGGGTCTTCGTGGCGAGCACCACGAACTCGTGCTTCATCGAGTCGGTGTTGGCGACGAGGAAGCTCACCTTGCCGGTGGGCGCGAAGTCCTGCCCGAGCGTGATCGACATGTCGGTGGGCGAGCTCGAGGACAGCGTCACCGGGACGGCGGTGGCGCCCGGAGGCGTCACCCAGAAGTCCTGGTGCATCCCGGCGGCGTAGTGACCAGGGAGGTTGCACACCACGGCGTAGTGACCGGCCTTGAGGTCGATCGTGAGCACCTGGGAGGTGCCGGCCTCCATGTCACCGGTCTCCCCGACGTTGGTGCCTGCCTTGTCCTCGTTGAAGCGGTTGGACTCGCCTTCGAACGAGCTGATCGGGAAGTCCGCGGCCGGGGTGTCGGTCTGCAGCACCACGAACTCGTGCTTCATCGTGTCGGTGTTGGTGACGAGGAAGCTCACCGTGCCCTGAGGCGCGTAGGTCTGGGACAGGTCGATCGACATGTCGGTCGACGAGGTCGAAGACAGGGTGACGCTCACCGGGGTGGCGCCGGCGGGCGTCACCCAGAAGTCCTGGTGCATCCCGGCGGCGTAGTGGCCCGGGAGGTTGCACACCACGGCGTAGTGACCGGACTTGAGGTCGATCGTGAGCATCATCACCGCGCCGGCCTCCATGTCACCGGTCTCCCCGACGTTGGTGCCTGCCTTGTCCTCGTTGAAGCGGTTGGACTCACCTTCGAACGAGCTGATCGGGAAGTCCGCGGCCGGGGTCTTCGTGGCGAGCACCACGAACTCGTGCTTCATCGAGTCGGTGTTGGCGACGAGGAAGCTCACCTTGCCGGTGGGCGCGAAGTCCTGCCCGAGCGTGATCGACATGTCGGTGGGCGAGCTCGAGGACAGCGTCACCGGGACGGCGGTGGCGCCCGGAGGCGTCACCCAGAAGTCCTGGTGCATCCCGGCGGCGTAGTGACCAGGGAGGTTGCACACCACGGCGTAGTGACCGGCCTTGAGGTCGATCGTGAGCACCTGGGAGGTGCCGGCCTCCATGTCACCGGTCTCCCCGACGTTGGTGCCTGCCTTGTCCTCGTTGAAGCGGTTGGACTCGCCTTCGAACGAGCTGATCGGGAAGTCCGCGGCCGGGGTGTCGGTCTGCAGCACCACGAACTCGTGCTTCATCGTGTCGGTGTTGGTGACGAGGAAGCTCACCGTGCCCTGAGGCGCGTAGGTCTGGGACAGGTCGATCGACATGTCGGTCGACGAGGTCGAAGACAGGGTGACATCGACGGCCGTGCCGGTCTTGGCCGGGTCGTCGTAACCCTGGATCGACGCCGCCTGCGTCGTCCCTTCCCCTGGTAACCGGGGATGAATGCCACGGTCGCGCTGTCGCTACCCGCGCCCTGCTGGACGCACGCCACGAGGAGCATCGCGCTGACCGCCGCCAACGCGACCCGTCGGATCTGCGCGCGCGTGGTCATCCGCCGCTCCCGCTCGGCGTGCGCCAGTTCGGGACGCTCGGAGCGTCCTTCTGCCAGGCACGGATGTAGGCCACGATGTTCTGGACGTCTTGGTCCGTGAGCGGCCCGCCGTACTCATCCAGCCACGCGGGCATCGCCGAGCCGGGGATCCCGCCGGCGATGATCCCGTGCATCTGTTGATCGGACACGGAGTTCAGGAACTCCTGCGAGTTGAGTGCCGGGGCGTCCACGCCCTCCCCGGTCGTGCCGTGGCATGAGGAACAGTTCAGACCCCACAGCTGCGCTCCCGCGGCGGCCTGCGCCCGAGTCTGCGATGCAAGCGCGTCGTTGAGCCGCGACTGCTCGGTCAGCCGGTACACGGGGAACGCGAGCACCAGCATGAGGAATACGCCGATCCCCGCGGTCTGCCACCGCGGGGTGGAGCGCCGGACCTCGGGTGGGTCGTGCAGCGTCTCGGTCATGCCGCACCCCCCGGCGTCGCGGAGGCCGAAGGCGGCGCACCGCCCTCGCCCGCGATGCAGGCGGGACCGAGCGCGTCGGCCGGACCGCTCAACTCGCCGCGGGACGGGCCCGTGATCACGTTCGACGTGTCCACCCAGACGTGATCGTCCTTGATCGTGATCTTGAACCGGTCCATCCCGCGCGGCGCCGGCCCCTGGATGTACTCGCCGATCACGTTGTAGACACTGCCGTGACATGGACATTCGAACCGTCCGGACGACTCGCAGAACGGCACGCGGCACCCGAGGTGCGGACACTTCTGATACAGGGCACGCAAGCCGCCTTGGTAGTTCGTGACGTAGAAGCGGCCGTCCAGGAAGTAGGTGGCGCTCCCCTCCTGGGTGAAGCTGTCGACGGGGCCGGCGTCGATCACCCCGCCGCCGGCCGCGCTCGCGGGGTTCAGCAGGTCGTAGGACGTCCACACGCCTTCGGCGATCAACACGACCCCCAGGGCCTTCCAGGTGCCGTTCAGGAAACGGCGCCGGTCGATCCCCCGCGCCGGATCGTCGGCGGGTGGTTCGTTCGTGAACGGTTCGGTCATCTCAGAACTCCGCGTAGAGGTGCCGCCAGGGCCAGACCCAGGTCCACTCCGGCCCGCGGAAGAAGGTCCCGATCACGGTGAGGACGAGCGCCGCCACCGCGACCAGGGTGAACACCACGACCACGACCTTGCGGTCGCGGATCCGCCAGCCCTTGCTCCGGTCGAGGTAGGGCAGCGCGAATAGCCACAGGACCGCCGCCCCGGGTATCAAGATCCCGGCGACGACCGGCTGCAGCCAGTGGAGCAGTTCCTGCAGTCCGGCGAAGTACCAGGGCGCCTTGGCGACGGCCGGTGTCTCGCTCGGGTTCGCGATCGTCTGCAGGGGCGCCTGGAAGAGCAGGGCCAGGACGAAGACGACCACCACGACCCCGCCCGCCACCACCGCGTGGCGGACCAGCAGGTGCGGCCACGTGAAGACACCGTCGTCACGCTGGTCGGGCTTCTGCTGTTCAACCTCGCGCGGCACGACACCCAGCAACCGGTACCGAGGCTCGGGCTCATGACTGGACATCGGCGACCTCCACGGGCGGCTCGGTGGCGACGGCCTCGTCCGTCGGACGATCGCGATCTTCGACGGCGAACCCGTCCTTGCGGACCCGCCAGATGTGGATCGCGATGCCGACCACGATCAGCGCCGGCAAGAAGTAGATGTGGAGCACATAGAACCGGAGCAAGGCGGCGCCGGTGACGTCGGTACCGCCCAGCATCAGCGATCGGACGTGGCCGCCGAGCAGCGGGACGTACCCGGCGATGTTGGTCCCGACCGTGATCGCCCAGAACGCCAGCTGGTCCCACGGCAGCAGGTAGCCGGTGAACGACAAGAGAAGCGTGAGCAAGAAGAGCACGATGCCGATCACCCAGTTGAACTGCCGGGGCGCCTTGTACGCGCCGGCGTAGAAGACCCGGAGCAGGTGCAGCGACACCACGAGGACCATCAGGTGCGCCGACCACCGGTGCACGTTCCGCACGAACTGCCCGAACGCGATGCCGGTCGCGAGGTTGTGCATGTCGAAGTACGCGTCGGGAACGGCCGGGTGATAGAAGAACATCAGGTACATGCCCGAGACGAACAGCACGCCGAACAGCACCGCCGCGATGAACCCGAGGCGCAGCGTCGTTCGGAACCGGACGATCTCCTTGGGCACCTTCACCGGGTAGATGTGCAGGAAGAAGTTCTGGAACGAGGTGAGCGCCCGCCCGCGCGGCGTGCTCGCCTTGGGGTGGCGGATCGCGGAATGGTAGACCTCGCTCTCCCGGAATGTCTCGCCCGGGTGCACGAGCGACTTGTACCACCCTGCGTCACGCACACGATGTCCGTTCGATCCCATCGGCTCTCCTCAGTTCCCCAGCGGTTCCAGCGCGATCGGGGCCGTCGAGGCCTCGCTCCACGCGTCGAGCGACAGCGCGTTCGTCGGACACCGGTCGACGCAGAGGGCGCAGCGGATGCAGCGGTCCTCCTGGATCACGAGCGCGCTCGCCGGCACGTCGCTCTCGACCCCGTCGAGCTGTTCCACTGGCATGATGCTGATGCAGTGCTCGGGGCAGACGTCCGCGCACCCCCGGCACAGGATGCACTTCGTGGCGTCGAGGTTGATGTTGAGGAAGCACTGCAAGCACCGGCCGGCCTCGGCGCGCGCTTCGGCCTCCGTGTAGCCGAGCTCGACCTCCGGTGAGCCGATCCGCCGGCCGGTGGGCTCGGCCGGGATCTCCACGCGGTCGCGCTCCGTGTAGGTGAAGGCCTGGCGTCCGCGGTTCACGGCGACGATCGGGAGCATCTTGCGTCCGTCGATCACGGGCCGCGGCGGTTCCTGGCCGGTGATCTGCCGGTGCATCGAGGCCGCTGCGCGGCGTCCGTCGGCGATCGCGTCGATCAGGTTGCGCGGGCCGAACGCGACGTCGCCGCCGGCGTAGATCCCGGGCGCGGACGTCGCGAGCGTCTGTGCGTCGATCGCGATCGTCCCGCGCGGGCTCACGTCGACACCGTCGCCCTCCTCGAGCCACGACAGGTCCGGCGCCTGGCCGATCGCGATGATCACCGTGTCGCACGTGATCGTCTGCTCGGTGCCCTCGACCGTCTTCGGGTCGAACCGCCCGTCCTCGTCGAACACCGAGGAGACGTCGAGCACCTCGAGCCCGGTGACGCCGCCGTTGCCGACGATCGCCTTGGGACCGAGCCGGTGCAGGAACTGGATCCCCTCGACCTCGGCCTCCTCGATCTCGAACTCGTGCGCTGGCATCTCTTGGCGGTTCTCGAGCGAGACGATGCGCACCCGCGACCCCAGCCGCACGGCCGTGCGGGCGACGTCCAGGACGGCCGTGGCGGTCGAGCCGGCCTCGTCGGCGGCGGAACGCTCGGGCGCGTCCGCGCCGATCGTGCCCTGGGCCGCCTCCCGAAGCGCGGTGCGCGCTGCATCGAGCGCGACGTTGCCGCCACCGATCACGAGGACCTCCTTGCCCAGGTTCACCTCGTACCCGAGGCTCGCGTTGAGCAGGAAGTCGATCGCCTTCAGCACGCCGTCCTTGTCGTTGCCCGGGATGTTGAGGTCCCGACCACGCATCGCCCCGACGCCGAGGAACACGGCCTCGAAGCCGTCGTCCCTGAGCGACGACAGCGAGAAGTCTCGGCCGAGCGCTTGGTTCGTCCGCAGCTCGACCCCCATCGCGAGGACGGCGCGGATCTCGTTCTGCAGCAGGTCGCGGCGCAGCCGGTAGGAGGGGATGCTGAGCACCATCTGACCGCCCGGCCTGTCGGCGGCGTCGAACACGACCGGCCGGTAGCCGAACGTCGCCAGGTCGTGCGCGCATGCGAGCCCGGCGGGCCCGGCGCCGATCACCGCCACCTGCTCCCCCCGGGCCGGCTCCGTCGGCGCCGCCGTGCGGTAGATCGCGTCGCCGTGTCCGCTCTCGACCCCGTACTGCTCGGTCACGAAACGCTTCAGCGCGCGGATCGCGATCGGCTCGTCGATCGTGCCTCGCCGGCACGCGACCTCGCACGGCGCCGCGCACACGCGGCCGCAGATCGAGGGGAACGGGTTCGGCAGACGGGCGATCCGATACGCGAGCTCATCGTCACCGGCGGCGATCGCCGAGACGTATCGGCCCGCGAGCGTCAGGACCGGGCATGCGCGGGTGCAGGGGACGTTCGCGTCGAACCACTCTGCTCCGACCGGACGGGCGGCGAAGTCCACCGGTCAGCCCCTGACCCTCTGAAGCCTCACGAACACCACGCAGGCCGCGACGAACGCGATCGCCCACCAGGCGAGGAGGATCAGGTCGCGGCCGGTCTGCGTGACGCGGAGTTCGAGCGTGTCGAGCAACCAGTTCGGGATGATCGCGAACAGCACGAACGCGACGACGAACATCGCCACGCCGAGCGCCGTCGCAACCGGCCAACCTATGGTGGAACGCCCCTCTGTCCGATCCGTGTCGGGACGGATCACTGAGACATGTCGCGCACTATCCGCCATCCGACAGACCCCCTGCACGCCGCAAGGTCCCATCATGACACGGCCGCTCGGCCCATACGTGCAGAGGCAACACGGGCCCGAACGCACCCGTTCCTGGTGTACCCTTCACGCCGAGGGCAACGGATCGTGGCACGACCAAGAGCGGTTCCCTCCCCGGCGCCAGCCGGAGGCCCGAGGGGCGAGGCAGCACAGGCCCCGACGGCGAAGGAAGGAGGGTGATCGCTACATGGCAACAGGCACCGTCAAGTGGTTCAGCTCTGAGAAGGGCTTCGGCTTCATCACTCCCGACGACGGCAGCGCAGACGTGTTCGTGCACTTCAGCGCGATCTCGGGTGAGGGTTATCGCAACCTCGACGAGGGGCAGAAGGTGACCTACGAGGTGACGCAGGGCCAGAAGGGCCCGCAGGCCTCCGAGGTCCGTCCCGCCTGAGCAGGACCCGACACATCACGAAGGGGAGGCCGCGAGGCCTCCCCTTCGTCGTGAACGGGCTCTTCGGCGGTCGCGATCAGGCGTCGGCAGGCCGAGCGGTGTCGGTCTCCTCGGCCTCGGGCTCCTCGTAGTGGTCGAGCAACCCGAGGACGGCTGGGTCGGCGGCCTCGATCGGCGTGCCGGCCTCGATCAGCCCGGCCTGGCGGTCGGCGTTGCGCTGGGCGCGCGCAGATCCGCCGCTCCTCGCGGTCGGCCGCCTTCTTCGCCTTCGCGTCGCGGCGCTGGCGTTTCCCGAAGCTGTCAGGCATCGCTCTCATCCCCTTCCGTCTCGCCGCACCGCACGCTCGCGACGAACAGGTCGTCGAGGCACGAGCCGACCGGGACGCCAGGCATCCGGAGCACGTGCACAGCCGGGGCGGACGCGGACGGTTGCGCGACGCGCGTCGCACGGTCGCGAGCGAAGGCCCGCGAAGCGCCCCAGGGCTTCAGGGTACTACGGGTGGCCGCGCCGCCCGAGGGTTCCGGACTCGTTCACTCGATGTACCCGAGACCGCGGAGGTGTTCGGCGACGTACTCCTCGTCTTCCTCGGAGATGTCACCGCCCGAGCCCGACCTGTCGACCTGAGCCGAGGTCCCGCTGGAGGCGAGCGCCGGACCGGCGATCGCCTCGATCGTCGCGCCGTCGAGGGTGGGCGGGGCCACGCCCGCGAACGTCAGCGCGGTCGGCGCCAGGTCCGTGATGTCGTGGTCGAGCCCTTCGGCGCGTGTGATCCCCGGACCTACGGCCACGAGGATGCCCTCGCGCCGATGGTCGCCCGAGGGCCACGACGTGTCGACCACGAGCGAGGGGGGATGTCCGAAGTGGTGGAACGATGCGGTCTCGGCCACCAGATCCGGGCCCAGCGCCGCGTTCGGACCGCCCGGAAGCTCCTCGCGCAGGTGCACCCGGTCGACCACGTGCTGCCCCGTCGAGGGATCGCGGTACGCCAGGAGAGCGTCGCGGATCTCGGCGCACAGGCGGTCGCGGTCGACCGCATCGACGATCCCGCGAGGCTCACGGCCCTTCAGGTTCAGCGAGATGCCGCCGTCGATCGTCGACTCGTACGCCACTGCGTGCTCCCAATCGACGCCCGAGGGCGCCTTCACCCTCCGCTTCGCCGCGCCTCCCAGCCGCGTCCGTGCGACGGCGCGGACGGCGTCGGACCGCCGCACGCGGTCGAGCATGGAACCTCCGGCGTTTCGACGCGCGAACCCGAGCTCGGCGAGCAACCGATCGAGGCTCCAGGTCCGCAGGACCGGCCGGAACCCGTGGTCGGACATCAGCACGACCGTCGCGTCGTCCCCGGCGGCGGCGATCAGTCGCGCGAGCGCTCCATCGAGCCGGCCGTAGATCGCGCGCAGGCGCTCGGCGACGGGCGTCTCACGCTGCGTCGCGTGATCGGGGTGCGTGGGGAGCAGGCTGGCGCCGAACGGATGCTGCAGCCGGTCCGAGGCGAGATAGACGCAGGCGGCCACCGTCCAGGAGCCTTCGAGCAGGACCTCGAACGACGCCGTCCGTTGCTCGATCAGCCGCTCCGCCTCGTCGAGCAGCGCCTCGGGACTCCCACGATGCTGGTTCCATTCCATGCCGTTCACCGGGAACGGGGCCCGCGTCGCGAGCTCCTCGGCCCACTCGGCGGGATACACGAACCGAGCGGCACGGGGGATCGACCACCCCGCCGATCGTCCGGCCGAGCACCGCGATCGGCGGGAACGTCACGGGGATGTTCGCGGCGCGCACCTCGACGCCCGCATCCGAGAGCAGCTCGAAGAACGTCATCGCCTTGATCGACGTCGCCGTCACCGGGATACGCCGTTGGGGGTCCTCGGGGTGGCGCTCCACGAAGTCGAAGACGCCATGACCGGCCGGATGGAGCCCCGTGAGGAACGAGGGCCACGCAGCCCACGAATGGGTCGGCAGCGTTGACATCAACGTTCCGGAGGCGCCCTCGCCCACCATGGACGACACCGTCGGCAGGAGCCCCTCGTCAATCATCGGATGCAGGATGTCCCAGTCGGCGCCGTCCCATCCCACGATGAGGAGACGGCGGTCGCCGGGGGCGTGGTCGTTCATCGCATCTCCGCGCCGTTCGCGTGCATCCAGGAAACGTACCGGTTGGGCGCCCTCAGGCGACGGCGCCGCGCAACGGATGGGTCATGTGGCCGAGGTCCGACCCTCGAAGCACGGCTACCCTACCCGCCGTGTCCAGCGTGAGCAGCCCGGGAACCGCGGGAGCGTCGGCGACGTCCGGCTCTCCGCGCCGGGTCGCCGTCGCGGAGGGGCTCGGCATCCAGGTCGCGCGGTTGTCGCTCGCGACCGTTCGCGTGCTGGCCGCCGCCGGATACGACGTGACCGTCGTCACCGCCGATCTCGCCTCGCTGGCAGCCGCCTCCCGGCACTCGCGACGGACCGTCCACGTGACGCAGGCCGTCCCCGGTGCGATCGCCGATGCGGCGCGAACGCTGGTGGACGACGGAAGCCACCTCACGGTGCTCGCCGCGAGTGATTCGCTCGCGATCGAGCTGGAGCCGTGGAAGGGCGCATGGCTGGACAAGCGCGAGCTCGCCGAACGGGCCCGGGCGGCCTCGTTGCCCGTGCCCTCCACGGCGGTGTTCGACTCCTTCGAGGAGCTGCTGGCCGCCGCCGACGACATCGAGTTCCCGGTCTTCGTGAAGCCCGCGATGGGCACGGTCGGCGTCCCGTGTCGTACACCCGCCGATCTCGCGCTCCTGTACGACCGGACCGGCGCACTGCTCGTCCAGCCCTACCTCGACGGCGCGCTCCGGGCGATCGGCGGCGTGATGTGGGACGGGAGGCTCGTCGCCTCCGTCCACCAGCGAACCTTCCGGACGCTTCCGGTGACCGGCGGTGTCGCGACGGCGTCGATCACCACCGAGCCGGACCTGGCGCTCGAGGAGCGCCTGGCGGAGCTGTTGGCCGGTGTCCAGGGGATCTTCCAGGTCCAGCTCTTGGACGGCTACGTGATCGACGTGAACCTGCGTCCGTTCGGCACCGTCGCCCTCGCTGCTCGCGCCGGTGCGAACCTCCCGGCGATCGAGTGCGCGCTGCACGAGGGACGGCGCTTCACCGATCCGATCCGCGCCAGACCCGGCGTTCGCTATCGATGGCTCGAAGGCGAACTTCGCCACCTCGCCGCGCTCGGGGCCCGCAACGTCTCGGCTCGCATCGTGCTCGACGCGCTGCGCCCGCTGCCGGGTGCCGCGTCCGGAGGCGTCGGCAGCCTCCGGGATCCGCGTCCGCTGTTGGTCCGCGTGCGTCGCGCCCTTCGACCGTTGCCGCCACCCGAAGGATCGCCCGCCGCCGAGGCCGTGCGCGAGGCGGGGGCGCGGACCGACGGATCGGCGGCGCGCCGGCGCCGCCGAGGCCGGCACGGGCGTGCGATCGTCGCCGGCGCGCTCGGCGACCGTCTGTCGCTGACCACCCTGCGCGCGCTGGACGCCGGCGGATACCGCACGACGCTCGTCACGTCGACCGGGCGGTCGCCAGCGGCAGCGTCCCGGTCCTGCGACGAGGTGGTGCTCGTCGAGGACCGGGCCCCGGCATCGATCGCCGATGCCACTCGATCCCTGCTCGAGACGGGCGGGTTCGTCGCAGCGTTCGCGGGCAACGACCGAGTCATGCTCGAGCTCGACCCCTGGAAGGAGCCATGGACCAACAAGCAGGCGCTCACCGAGATGGCGCGGGCTGCCGGCGTGAAGCATCCCGACGCGCTGGTGTTCGCGTCGTATGACGATCTGGTCGCGGCCGCGGACGACCTGCCGTACCCCTGCTTCGTCAAGCCGGCGATCGGACGTGTAGGTGCGCGCTGCGCGACGCCCGCGGACCTCGAGCGGCTCAGCTGGATACGGAGCGCCGTGGTCGTCCAACCGGTCCTCGACGGCGCGCTCGAAGCGGTGAGCGGGATCTTGTGGCGGGGCGAAGTGGTCGCGGCGGTGCACCACCGGACGCTCCGGACGATGCCGCCCGGAGGCGGCGTGTCGACCGCGGCCGTGACGATCCAACCCCACCTCGACCGGGAGCGCGAGGCGGCGCGGCTCCTTGCCGGCGTGGAGGGCGTCTTCCAGCTCCAATACCTCGCCGGCTCCATGATCGACGTGAACCTGCGGTGCTTCGGCTCGCTCCCGCTCGCCGTGAAGAGCGGGGTGAACCTCCCTGCGATCTACTGCGACCTCGTGCGCGGTGTCGGGCCCGACGACGTCGTGCGGGGGCGGACCGGCGTTCGGTACCGATGGCCACAGGGCGAGGTCCGGCACGTGCGAGCCCGCTTGAAGGACCGATCGCTCGGGATCGACCTGCTGGACGCGCTGCTGCCTCGTCCGTTCGCAGCCACCGGGAGCGTGTTCTCGGTGCGCGACCCCGGCCCGTTCCTCGCGCGAGCCGCCGGCGCCGGCCGCGGCGCCGTGGACCGGCTACCCGTCGGTCGATGATCCCTCGTGGCTCGCGCTCGTGCCCGTACGCTGCCGGACCGCACGCTTCCACGACGCGGGGGTCCGTGCCGCGACGAAGGCGGTGAGCTCCCCCGGGGCCGTCATCAGCCGTCGCCGGGCGTAGCCGGAACCTTTGAACACGAACGTGGCACGGCCGATCCGCTCCTCGCCCGAGGCCAGGCGCTGTTTGTACGCATGGTTCCCCGCTCCGAGATCGACGAGCCGCTGGCCCGAGCCGTACGCGTGCTCGACCTCGGCGAGCAGACACAGCATCCCGGGGTGATACGCGGCCCACTCGTCGTCGAAGCCGCCGAGCCAATACGACGATCGTCCGCCGCACGCGACGAAGAGGTGCGCGCTCGATCAGCCGACCCCCGACCTCGGCGAACCACATCCGCGCGCGTGCGGGAACGCCGAGGTCCCTGGTGGCGTCGCGAAGCATCTGGGCCAATCCGGGCCGGACGACGGACGATCCTCCTCGTGCCTGCCACCGCGCTTCGTGGAGGTCGATCAGGCCCGGGATCCGCGACGCCGCTTCCTCCGCCGTCGCCGCCTGCGTCACGAGCCCCCCGGCTTCCTCGAGGCGGCGGCCGGCCCGGCGCATCTGCTGGCGGAAGTTGCGGCTCTTCGAGCCGAACCATGCGTCGAACGACCCCTCCCCCAGCGGCACGACCGGCACGGAACGCTCGGCTGCCTCGTACAGGTGCGCCCCGGCGCCCGACGCCTGAAGCGCGCTCCGCCAGGCTCCGTCGAAGGGCAGCCCGGGGAGCTCGAGCGCGTCGGCACGTGGATCCGCCGCGAGGAGGGCTCCGGCGATCGTCGCCGCGACGAGACGCTCCTCGCCCGCCCGTGCGAGCGGCTGTTTCGGCGCATCGTAGGGCAGTCCCAGCATCCGGTAGGTGACGGGCCGTCGCGTCGGCTGCACGAACAGGGGCGCCACGCCGATCAACGCGTCGGCGTCGAGGACCAGCACGATCCGAAGGACCGCGTCGGCCGGGCGCAGATGACGCCACCACGCCAGGGTCCATGCGGGCGTCACGTACGGGCGCTCTGCTCGGGTCGCCAGATCGTCCCATGGCTCGTACCACTGACCCAGCTGGGCCTCGTCGGAAACGACGACGACGTGGGGTGCGGTGCGACTCAATGCGGTTGTGGATCCATGGTCGGCGGCCCGGACATCCACTCGCTACCCTACCCGGCCGGGGCGCCGGTCCGTCGCGGACGATAGGTTCCCCGGTGATGGCGCCCTCATCACGAGCCGAGCTTCTCGGAGACGACGTCTCGGAGATCGTCGGCGATTGGGACGCGCTCGCCGAGCGCCGAGGCCTTCCGTACTGTTCGCCGTACTGGTTGCTGCCGTGGCGCCGTCACATGGCGCCGGAGCGCGAGATGCGCTGCGTGGCCGTGTTCGATGCGAGCGACCTCATCGGGGTGGCGCCGTTCTTCCAAGCACGCGAACGAGGCGTGCGGACCTTGCGACTGCCCTCCGTGTACGGCAGCGGCGCACCCAAGGAGCCGCTCGCGGCGCCTGGGCGCGAGCGGGAGGTCGCGTCGGCCGTCGCACGATGCCTGATGTCGGCGAGCACACCTCCTCGTCTGCTGGCGATCGACGGGATGCCCGCGTCGAGCCCGTGGGCCCGCGCGCTCGCCGCCGGTTGGCATCCCTCGGGCCGCGTCTACCGGGAGTTCTCTCGCCCGCTCACCTGGATCGACGTTGCGGACCGCTCCTTCGACGCGTGGCTGGAGGCCAAGGGAGCGAAGACGCGCAAGGGCGTGCGTCGGCTCCGCCGGCGGCTGGAGGAACAGGGCGCGACGTTCCGCGTCGCGACCACGCCCGACGATGTGGGTGCCGGGATCCGTCACTTCGCCCGGCTCCACGTCGATCAATGGGCCGCGCGCGGTGGGTCCGCCGTCGTGGGCGATGGGACCGAGGGGATGCTGCGCGACGCCTCGGCCGAACTCGCCGGCAGATCGCGCTTCTGGATCGCCTCGATCGAGCTCGACGGCCAGACGATCGCGTCGGAGGTGTTCGTGCGGGCCGGTGAGGTGGCCGCAGACTGGCTCGGGGGCTTCGACGAAGGTTGGGCGCGGTTCAGTCCCGGCATGCTCGTGATGATGGAGGGCATCGAGCATGCGACCCACCTGAACGTCTCGCGCGTGGAGTTCGGTGCCGGACGGCAGCCCTTCAAGCACCGCCTGTCCGACGGACAGCTCGACCTGGAGTGGACCCTCGTGGTGCCGCCGGGTCCGGCCTCGGTGTTCGCGACATCCCTGGCGCTCGCGCGCGTCGCGCGCCGGCGGGGGGCGGCGGCGGCGCGCAGCGCCGGTGCCCGTCTGCGGACGCGCGCCGCCTCCGGGTGATCCGCTCGCCTCAGTCCTCGGAGACGAACGGAGGCTCCTCCGCCGTGGTTTCGATCTCCGCCGCCTCGGTCCCCCCGTCCCCGTCGGGCCTCTTGTTCCCCCTGCGCAGACGGAAGGCAGCGAGGGCCGCGCGGTCCTCAACGCTCAGCCCCAACGCCAGCATGACCAGCAGGTAGATCGCGCCGATCACGATGCCGCCGGTGGCGGCCGCGACCACGCCGTGACCGACCGGTGCCACCGAGACGACGACCTTCGCGACGAGCGCCGCGATCGCGGCCGCGGCCGCCGGCTTCAAGAAGTCCCATCGGAACGGCCAGGTCCGTTCGTGCATCCAGACCTGGATGAGCGGCAGGACGTTGTTCGTCGCCGTCCCCACCGCCTTCGCGATCGCACCGCCGACCAACCCGTACCGAGGGATCAGCCAGAGGGCCAGGATGATCTCGACCGTGATCACGATGGCGTAGTCGAGCAGGGCGAGCTTGGGGCGTCCGATCAGGATCAGGGTGACGGTCACCGGGCCGGTGCCGAACTGGAACAGCATCCCGAGGGCGACGACCACGAGCGAGATCCACGCCCTGCTGAACTCGTGTCCGTAGATCGAGATGATCTCCTTGGGGAAGGCCAGCATGAAGACGAACAGCGGCGCGGCGAGCACGATCGTCCACTTCGTGACGCTGCGGTACAGCGCCGCCCATTCCTCGCGCTTGCCTTGCAGGTACACGTCGCTCGCGATCGCCGTGTAGACCTGGTTCATCGTCGTCACGATCGAGAACAGGAGGCCGGCGATCTTGTTGCCCGCGGTGAACAAGGCAGAGGCAGAGACCGACGCCAGGGACCCGAGCGCGATGTTGAGCGTGTTCGCGCGGCTCTGTCCGGCGAGCCTCGTGAACCATGCGGGGATGGCGAAACCGATGAACTCGCGGGTGGGCACAGGGGCGACCGGCCCGAGGATCGGCATCCGCCGGCGAAGCAACAGCCCGGCAACGACCATGAGGATGGACTCGGAGATGATGAGCGCCAGGAACGCGAACTCCACGTTGCCCGTGAGGACGACCGTGGTGCCCACGAACACCAGGCTCATCATCGGTTGCAGCACGTTGCGGACGAGGGCGGCGTCCTTCATCCGCTTGAACGCCTGGGTCCCGTAGACGAGGGTCTGCCGGATCCCCACGATCGGGGCCAGGATCGCCGCGAGGCGAAGCACGGGCGCGAGATCGGGCTGATGGAAGACCGTGACGGCGATCCAGTCGGCCGCGGCGAGCGTGATCAGCGACAGCGCAGCGAGCCCGCCGCCCGCGAGCAGGAGGGCGACATGGACCGTTCGCCGCAGGCGAGGGATGTCGCCGATCCCCTCGAAATACGACCCTTGGCGGAGCACGATCCAGTCGGCGCCGAGCAGCCCGACGATCGACATGAGCCGCGCCACCGAATACGCGATCGTCCAGATCCCGAACGCGAGGGCTCCGAGGTTCCTTGCGAGCACGACCCCGAGCAGGAAGGTCCCCGCGTAGCTGATGACGCCCGTCGATACGAGGATCGCGGAGCCGCGAGCCATCAGGCGGATCTGCCCGAACCCCGCCCCCTCGGCGGGCGTGTCGTCGTGATCGACCTGCACGCCGTCGCTCGACGTCATGCCGTCACCCGTTGAGGGTAGCCGCGAGCTTCATGCTCGGGCGTCCCTCGGGGTGGGCAGCGCGATCGCGCCGCACGGAGCGTTGGTCATAACGCCCGAGTATCGCAGCACGCTCCCGCTTCGCCCTCGGGCGAACGGCGAGGACCCCTGGGCTCGACCTTCCCGTGAACCCCGCCGCGCACACGAAGCTGCCTGCGCCGCAACAGGCGTACCTGAGGTCTAGCCTGTACGGCCGTCGGTGGCCCGATCGGTCACTGGCCGATGCCGAGACGTTCATGGATCTCGGGCGAGTCACGGCGTGGGCCGAGGAACACGAGATCGTCTAGCCGGGCCGTTCGCGCCGATCGGACTCGACCGGCGACGCCTGCTTGCAACGCAGCCGCGCGTGAGCGCTGTGCCAACCGCATATCGCGTACGGAAGGCTCCAGCACGCCCGATCAGTCACCGGCTGAGTAGCCCGGACGACGACCCTTGCCGACCGCGCCGGGCAAGGGCAGGATGCCCTGGTCCGCATCATCCGAGACCGCGCGCCACGGTCTCGTTGCACATCGTCGTGAGGGGGGTGATGGACGAGGTGGACGTTCCCGAGACCCGCTACGCGAGGACGGAGGACGGTGTCCACCTCGCCTACCACGTCGTCGGGGATGGACCCGTCGACATCTTGTGGCTCGGCTCCTTCAACGGGGGTCTCGAGATCCTGTGGGAGCACCCGCTCGTCCGTTCGCTGACGGACAAGCTCACGTCCTTCGCCCGCGTGATCCGCCACGACATGCGCGCGACAGGCCTCTCCGACCGGAACCCGTCACTGCCGGACTTGGAGACGCAGGTGGGCGACATCAGGGCCGTGCTGGACGCGGTCGGATCGTGGTCTACCGTCGTCGTGAGCGCCAGCAACCCGGCCGGTCCGCTCTTCGCGGCCACACACCCACGTCGCACGCGTGCGCTCTGCTTCTGGGATCCCAGCGCTCGTGCGACCCGCGCGGACGACTACCCGTGGGGCCCGACGCTCGAGGAAGCCGAGCGCGAGCTGACCGCGATCGAGGCGACCTGGGGAACGGACGCCTTCGCCGCGTCGATGATGGCCGAAGTCGCGCCGACGATGGTCGGCGACCGCGACCTCATCCGCTGGTACGCGAGGCTCACCCGCCACTGGGTCGCTCCGGGCGATGCGGTGGAACTGATGCGACGGTGGAACCAGACGGACATCCGCGACGTGCTACCGACGATCAGCGCCCCCACGTTGTGCATCGCTCGCGGGTTCGAAGGAGGAACCGCCGAGGCTGAGCACGTCGCCAGCCTGATCCCAGAGGCGAGCTTCGTCCTGCTCTCGGGCGAGGACCGCTTCTCGGCTGTCGGCGATCAGGACTCACTCGTTGACGCGATCCGACGGTTCGTGGGCGTGTCACCAGCGACGCACGACAGTGACGCGCAGCTCCGCGCCGTGCTCTTCACGGACGTCGTCGATTCCACCGCGATCTCGGCCCGCCTCGGCTACGACGCGTGGCGTGACTTGATCGAGCGGCACCATGCCGTCGTGCGATCGCAGCTCAAGCGGCACGGTGGGACGGAGGAGGACACGGCCGGGGACGGCTTCTTCGCGACGTTTGACGGCCCCGCGCGGGCGGTGCGTTGCGCGCGCGCGATCGTCGAGTCGGTCCCGTCCCTCGGCATCGAGGTCCGAGCCGGCGTACATACGGGAGAGTGCCAGTTGATCGATGGGAAGACGGGTGGGATCACCGTCGCGATCGGGGCACGGGTCTCAGCCCTCGCAGGGCCCTCGGAGGTACTCGTCTCCCAGACCGTGAAGGACCTCACGGCGGGCAGCGGCCTCACCTTCACCTACGCCGGTGAGCACGAGCTGAAGGGTGTCCCGGACCGCTGGCATCTCTACCGAGCCGCTGAGTAACTCCGGTCGATGGCACGCAGGCGATCACGCTCGAGATAGCCCTCACCTGTCAGGAGCCACCCAGCACACGCAGGCGATCACGCTCGAGATAGCCCTCACCTGTCAGGAGCCACCCAGCACACGCCGCCGATCTGGTGGAGACGATCGGACTCGAACCGACGACCCCCTGCTTGCAAAGCAGGTGCTCTACCAACTGAGCTACGTCCCCGCATACCTCTGCAGTGACCTGCAGGAACAGCCTATCGGACCATCGACGCCGAGAGCGCAGCGGTCGCTCGAACTACGATGCGGGCATCATCCAGGGTCGAGCGAGAACATCACTCGACACTCGGAGCGCCGATGACGGACGGAGCAGAGGACGACGATCGCGACATCGCGGCCGGTGACTTCTCGTCGTGGTTGGTCGAGATCCAGGCGGCGATCCGGGGAGACGGCGCGTCTGTCGTGCCGTGCGGGACGTGCACCGCCTGCTGCACCTCATCGCAGTTCATCCATATCGGGCCGGACGAGACCGACACGCTCGCGCACATCCCTCCCGAGCTGTTGTCCCCCGCGCCGCGGCTGCCTCGCGGCCACGTCGTGCTCGGCTACGACGAGCGGGGACACTGCCCGATGCTGATCGAGGGCCGGTGCTCGATTTACGAGCACCGTCCGAGGACCTGCCGCACCTACGATTGCCGGATCTTCTGCGCCACCGGCATCGGAGCCGACGAAGGACAGGCGCAGGTGGCGGAACGAGCTCGGCGCTGGCGGTTCCGCTTCCCCGCCGATGATGATCGTCGGCTCGGTGAAGCGGTCCGCGCCGCGGCGAGGTTCGTGCGCGAGCGGTCCGACCTCCTCCCCGCGGACGTCGCTCCCACGAACGAGACGCAGCGCGCCGTGCTCGCGATCGAGATCCACGAGGCCTTCCTCCCCCCGTCGACCTCGTCGGGCGAAGAGGCCGACTCTTAGCTGCCGCTCGTCATCCAGGCGCCACCCGGACCGGCGTAGCTCGTGCCCTCGCTCCAGATCACGTAGTTCGTGCCAGCGCCGTTGGAGGCGAGCCCGAGGTAGTCGCCGTACGGGAACGCGAAACCGTCGGCGTTCTTGTACGCCGCCCCGGTCGTCGCGTTCGAGAGACGCAGCGCCGGGGTCCAGGTAGCGCCCGAATCGGTGGAGCGCTGGTACCAGACGTTGAACTCGCCCGCACCGTTCCGGTCGTCGATGTAGGCGATCCGGAGATCGCCGCGCGTCGGGCCCGCGACGATCTGCGGGAAGTTCGCACCGACCTGGGCTCCGCCCGTGCTCACGGCGACCGGCGCGCCGAAGGTCGACCCGTCGTCCGTGGACCTCGCCACGTACATCGTCAACGGGGCCCCGGCCGTCGCGTTCTGCGCCCACTCGACGACCACCGACCCAGCGCTATCCACGGCCACGTTGGCCTGAGAGCCGAAGAAGTCGGCCGGACACCCTCTCGTCGTGCACGCGGGCTGCTGCTCGCTCGTGGCGAAGAAGTTCGTCGTCCAGGTCGCCCCGCCGTCCGTCGAGCGGATCAATACCAGCTGCACCGGTCCGGTCGAGTTCTGGTTCTCCGCGCTCTCAGCGAAGAAGACCGTGCCGTCGGGAGCCACCGACGAACCCTCGGCGAACCAGTAGAGACCGTCGGCGTTCGTCTTGATCGGGGTCCCCCACGTCGCTCCCGCGTCGTGGGACGCCACGATGTAGGAATCGCTCGCGTTGTAGGCGACGTAGACGTTCTGGCCGTTGGCGCTGATCGCAAGCATCGGCTTGTCGGTGAACGAGAGGCCCGAGCTGGTCCGGAAGTCGTGGATCGCGGTCCAGGTCGCGCCGTGGTCGGCGGACTTCGCGAACATCACGTCCCAGTCGTTCATGAGGAGGGCGTAGATCGTGCCGTCCGAGGCCACGCGCATCTCCGGGTCGTTCTCACCCTGCACGGCCTTGCAGCTCCAGCAGATCACCTGATCGGATCCCCACGTGCTCCCGCCGTTCGACGAGGAGCGGAAGACGACGCAATGCTTCTTCACCAGGCCGGCGCACACCTTGTTCCCGCCGTACCGCGTGGTCATCTCGAACACGTACGAGCTCGACGGGTCCGCCGCCACCGTCGACTCCCAGTCGTCCGTGTTGCTGTTCCACACCGTCTCGGTGCCGAAGCCGGCCGCGTGGGCCGCCGTCATGCCCATCGTGGATGCAACGAGCACGACCGCCGCGCTCAACCCGAACATGGATCGCATACGCACGTCCTTCCCCCTTCACCCTCGGACGGCCGAACGCTAGGTGGCTGCGGAACTCCCGGTCAAGGGTCGACCGCCGGGATCAGCGCATCGTCCAGGTCGGCTGCTTCTTCTCGTCGACGAACTGCACGAACGGGGTGTCGTCGTTCGCGAGGCCAACGATGCAACGCACCTCGCCCGCGTGATCGAGCAGGCGCAGCACCGGTGAGCCCTTCGCTGCGAGCCCTAAGCGCACCCGCACCTTGCCCGACTGGTCGTAGAGGCCGAGCGTCGGAGAGCCTTGCTCGGCGAGGGCGTACTTGTGCGTCAGCTCGCCCTCCTCGACCTCGACGCCCATCGCCGGCGACGCGTCGGAGGCGAGTCCGAACTTCGCGCGGATCCGGCCGTGCCGGTCGCCGAACGCGAGCGACGCGGAGCCGTCGGAGGACAGACCGAGCGTGGCGCGGACCTTGCCGTTCTCGTCGGCGATCGCGAGGCCCGCGGCGCCATCGGACTGAACCCCGAACCGAGCGCGGACGCTGCCGTCGTCGTCGAGCATCGAGAAGAAGGGCTGGTCCTCGGTGGTGACGCCGATGCGCATGCGCACGCGCCCCTGTTCGTCGACGACCTCGAACTCTTCAGCTCGGACGACGCGCTTCTTCATCATGACGGGCGCGGGGGACGGACCGACGCGCGCGTATCGTCGCGCACGCGGAGGGTCGGCTCAAGCGAGCGAGGCAGGAAAGGCCCGGAAAAGCGAGAGGCCGCCGGAACCCGAGGGCTCCAACGGTCTCTCACGAGTCATCCAACCGCATCCCAGGGCTCCGTGTCAACTCGGCGTGAGCACCTCGCGTCGGAGCGTGCAGGCCTCGAGTCGGTCCGGCCGCGGCACGACCCCGATCCCCGGCCCGGCGGGTACCCGCATCGTTCCGTCGGGGTCCAGCAGGAACGGCTCCGTCAGATCGTCGGCGAAGTACCTCGACGAAGCGCTGGTGTCGCCGGGGAGCGTGAAGTTCGGCATCCCGGCGAGGGCAAGGTTCGTCGCGCGGCCGATCCCCGTCTCGAGCATCCCCCCGCACCACACGGGAACCCCGGCGTCGCGGCAGAGATCGTGGACACGCCGGGCCTCGAGCACGCCGCCGACCCGCCCCTGCTTGATGTTCACGATCCGGCACGCGCCGATCTCGATCGCAGCCGCCGCGTCCGCAGGGCTCCGGATCGACTCGTCCAAGCAGAGGTCGGTCGCGATCTGCCGTTGCAGCGCAGCGTGTTGCTCCAGGTCCTCGAAGTGCAGCGGCTGCTCCACCATGAGCAGCCCATACGCATCGAGCGCGCGAAAGACCCCGACGTCCTCCAGCGTGTAGGCGGCGTTCGCGTCGACCGAGAGCAGGATCTCCGGGTGATCGGTCCGGATCGCCGCCACCCGTTCCACGTCCAGACCCGGCTCGATCTTGAGCTTGATCCGCCGGTACCCCTCGCCCAGGTACCCGTCGACCTGCTCGCGGAGACGACCAGTCGTGTCGGTGATCCCGATCGATACGCCGCAAGCGACCTTGTCCTTGTCGGCGCCGAGGAACGCAGCGAGCGACTCGCCACGTTCGCGGAGCTCCGCGTCGAGCATCGCGTCGATCACCGCCGCCTTCGCCATCCGGTTGCCGCGCACGAACCCGAAGACGTCGTCCAGTCCTTCGGCGCTGACCTCGCCCACGCGGAACAGCGCCGGGGCGAGGAACCGGGAGATCGCGTCCCACGCGCTCTCGTTCCATTCGGGGCTGAAGTCGGGCTCGACGTCGGCGACGCACTCCCCCCAGCCCTCGGCATGGTCGGTCTCCACGCGGGCCAGCACGCACACCTTCTCGTTGGCGATGCCGAACGACGTGCGGAACGGCCGCACCAGCGGGAGCCCGACGAGCCTGAGCTCGATCGCACGGACCTTCGTCACGTCCGGACCTCCTCCGGGCTCCCGGCCGCCTCTGCGCGGATGAGCGGTTCCCGAGCGAACAGATACGCGGACCGCTCTCGCCAGAACGCCGCTCCGAGCATCCCGGCCCCCAGGCACGCTTCGATCGCATCGGCTAGGGCATCACGCCACCGCTGTGCGAGCGACGGATCATGCGAACGCAGCTCGTGATACTCGGCAGGGATCTGCACGATCGCGACGTCCCCGGACGGCTCACCGCACGGGTCGGGCTCCGGTAGCGCGCCGTCGCCCGTCCCGCGAAGCGATCGGCTCGAGCCCGCCGGGGATCCCGACGCTCCACGGTCCGGGTTCCGGCCGCAGGCCCCATCGCACGAAACACCGGTCGCTGCGCTCGCCTCGATTGAGGTCGTCCTCCATCTCGCCGTAGAAGCTCCGCGCGAACCGGTCGATCACCGCGCCCAGCTTCCCCAGGTTGAACCACGCGTTGCGCGCGACCAATGGGTCGAACGTCCACCGGACGACCTCGATCCCCTGGTCCAGCGCCTGCGCGCGCTGCGCGAGCTTGAGCGCGTACCCGACACCGCGATGCCGCCGGTCCGGCGTCGAGGCCAGCATGTGCGAGTGGACGTGGAGCCCGTCTTCGTCGACGCCGGACCAGCCGAGGACGAACCCGACCAACTCGCCGGCGGCCGACGCCCCCCACGAGACGTTGCCGCTCACCGCGAGCGCCCGCACGACCTCCCGATCGAGGTGCTGGCCGCCCCAGGTGGTCGTGATCACCCGGTTCAGCTCGGCGGCGTCCTCGACCGTCGTGAGGGGCCGCAGGTCCACACCGGCTCGTCGTGCGGCAGCGTGTGCCAAGTCCCACGCCTGCGTCATGGCCGCGGAGTCTAGCCCCGCAACGACGAAGGCCCGCCGCTCGGGCGGGCCTTCGGACACGAGCCTTCGAGGGTCAGCCGCCGGCTGGCGGCGGCAGCTCCTGCCACTCGACGTCGTCGAGGTCTTCTCCCTGGCGCCGCTTCCAGAACATCACCGCGGCGCCGATCGCCGCGAAGATCGCCGTCCACTTGAAGAGCTTCCGGAAGAAGCCCCCCTTCTTCTCCGCGCCTTCCGTCTCGTCAGCCACGGGAACCCTCCTCCTCGTCGAGTGGGCCTGGTTGGACTTGAACCAACGACCTCTTCCTTATCAGGGAAGCGCTCTAACCGAGCTGAGCTACAGGCCCGCGGAACGTTCGTGCGGGGGGCCCGAAGCCCTCGACGAAGCGTAGCCACGCCGGCCGATGTGCGTCAATCGAACAACCCTCAGCGACGGCGCTTCTCCGACAGCGTGATCTCCACGCCGCCGATCAGGTCGCTGATCAGGTTGTACATCACGGCGATGAAGGTGTTGATCGCGGCCCACACGAACGCCATCGCCGCAAGCCCGAACAACAGGTAGGTGAAGATCACGGCTCCGTCGATCCTGACGGGTACGTATCCCTTCGTCCCCTGCGCGTTGCCCGCGAGCTGCCCGAGCCACTTGCTGATCTGGTCCATCACACCGCCCGCCTGGAGCACCAGGAAGATCAGGAGCAGCGCGAGCCAGATCACGGCCATCAGGCACACGTAGAACAGCAGCGAGAACTTGAACACCGACCAGACGCCGACACGGCGGACCGTCACCCTCGTGCGTCGAGGGGCCGTGTCGGACAGGCGCACGCGGCTCGACCGCGTCTGCGGGACCCCCGTGGGTGCCGGGGCGTCGGCGGGCACGTCGATCTGCGGCGAACCGACCTCCGTGGTCGTCGCCGAGGCCTGCGTGAAGCTCTCGTCGGCCGTTGCCATCGTCAGGAACCCGAAGCAGTAAGCCTACGCCGCCTGGCCGCCGGAACGTGGAACCTCACGTCCGCAAGGGTCCTTCGCCTGCGAACAGCACCCGCACGTGCGCCGGCACGAGCACCGCGAGCGCGGCCGGCGCCACGACCCACGAGGTGATACCCACATCCTGGACGAACAGCAGTCCCCCGAACCCCACCCCCGCGCCGCCGATCGCGAGCAGCGTCGTGACGAGGCGCACCGGGAGCCGGGTCCGGAGCTCGAACGTCGTCCACAGCACGAGCGCGGCGGAGGCCAAGAGCGTGGTCCAGGCGCCGAGGGGATCCATGGATGCAGGATACGTGCGCGTCAAGGCACTATCGTGGGCACCCGATGTCCTCGAGCATGGACGCCTGCACCCACGGGATGGACACCGCCTGGTGCTACCTCTGCCGCGTCGAGGGCAGCGGCGTGGCGGCGCAGGTGGCCTGGGGGCTCGAAGACCCGGACTGGATCGACGACCCGGCCCTCTTCCCGGGCCCGATGGACCCCAGCCGGGCCGCCTACCTGCGGTTCCTGTGCGGCGAGCACGCGGAGGGGTTCGACGACACCCTCACCGAGGGCGAGTCCGTCCTGCTGGTCGAGAGCTACCTCGGCGAACGGATGACCGCCTCGCAACTGGCCACGCTTCGTGCGCTCGCCGCGCACGCGTCGGCGCCCGTCGACGAGCACCTCACCTACGGTCAGGCGCGCCTCGCGATCCGGCGTCTGGTGGCCCTGCGGGGCATGCGCTCGGCCTGAGGACCTCGGCCGGGGCAGCCCCTGCGATGATGCCGGCATGCCCGGCACCGAGGACCGCTCCAGCTCCGCGCCCCCGCTGGTGGTCGCCGGGCTCGCGCTCGTGCCGGTCACGCTCGTGATCGTCGCCCTCCTCCCCGAGGGGTGGCGCGGCGCCGGGTACCTGCTCGGCTTGGTGGGCGCGGCCGCGCTCTCGCTCGCCGGCGGGGTACGGGGCTTCCGGGCGGTCGTCGGCGCGTCGCATCGGCCCACGACCGCGGTCGCGAGCGCGATCGTCGGGTTGACCGCGGGCATAACCTTCGCGGTGCTCGCGTTGCTGGGCGGGCTGTCGCTGTTGAACTGACCTCTCGCGCGCCGGACGCCTCGGCGGCGGCCTCAGCCCTCGACCCGCAGGTCGTCCACCACCACCAGCGGCGCCGGGTCGTCGCTGCGCTCCATCCGCACGATGCAGCCCGTCGCGTCGTCGACCCACGTGCGGATCGTCGCCTTGCCGCCACGGAGCCCGGGCACCTCGGCGATCGTGCACGGCCGCCCGGCGACGACCTCGGTGCCCGTGAGGACGCCCTCGGCGGTGTCCAGCCCCGCGAGACGTGCCGGCTCCAGGGCAGAGGTCAGCCAGGACTCACCTACGAGTTCCTCACCGGTGTCCAGGCGCGTGAAGCGCCCCGCGCCGTCGAACCGGACCTTGAGGGGATCCTTGCCGATCGCGTATCCGGTGCAAGCGAGCGGCGGCTTCCGCGCCGCCATCAACGTGCGGAGCCCGGACCAGTCGAGGATCGACGGCCCCGTCACTCCTCGTCCATCTGCAGGATCACTGGAGCGATCGCGGCGACGGTTTCGTCGGGGGCGACCCGCATCGTGCGCACGCCCTGGCTCGAACGTCCGACGCGGCGGATGTCGGAGGCCTGCACGCGCTGGACGTTCCCGGTCGAGGAGATCGTCAGCAGGTCCTCGTCCTTCGACCCGATGAAGGCCCCGGCCAACCGCCCGGTCTTGGCGGTGAGCTGATGACCGATCACGCCCTTGCCGCCGCGGCCCTTGATCGGGTAGTCCCGCAACGGGGAGCGCTTGCCGTAGCCGTTCTGCGTGACGCTGATCATCTCCTCGCCGTCGGTGGCGAGCGCGAGCGCGATCACCTCGTCGTCCTCGGCCAGGCGCATCCCGATCACCCCGCCGGTGGCGCGGCCCATCGGACGGGCCAGCCCCTCCTTGAACCGGATCGCCTGTCCCTTGCGCGAGACCAGGAACACGTCGTCGGTCCCGCTCGTGAGCCGCACGTCGATCAGCTCGTCGCCTTCGCGCAGGTTGATCGCGGCCAGGCCGGTCCTGGGCGAGTCGTACTCGGAGAGCTTCGTCTTCTTGACGATGCCGCGTCGCGTCGCGAACAGCAGGAAGCGATCCTCGGCGTACTCCTTGAGGTCGAGCACGGCGCTGACCTTCTCGTCACCGGAGATCGCCACGCCCGGAAGGTTCGCAGCGTACAGGCCCCGCGCGATGCGGCTCGCGTCCGGCACCTCGTGGACCTTCACGCGGTACACCTTGCCCTTGGTCGTGAAGAACAACAGCCAGTGGTGGGTGGTGGTGGTGAAGACGTTCGCGACGACGTCCTCCTCCTTGAGGGTAGCGCCCTTGATCCCCTTGCCGCCCCGACCTTGTCTGCGGAACGTATCCACCGCAACGCGTTTCACGTAGCCGGCGCGCGTCACCGTGATGACGACGTCCTCCTCGGCGATCAGATCCTCGATGTCGATCTCGCCGTCGTCGGCGCGGATCTTGGTACGGCGCGCGTTCGTGTGCTTCTTGCGGATCTCGGCGAGCTCGTCCTTGATCACGCCGCGGAGCTTCTTCGGGTCCTGCAGGAGCGAGTCGAGGTACGCGATCCGCTCGATCAGCTCTTGATGCTCCTGCTCGAGCTCCTCGCGCGCCAGGCGGGTCAGCCGGCGCAGCGGCATGTCCAGGATGTGGTTCGCCTGGATCTCGCTGAGCTTGAACTTCTTCATCAGCTTCGTCCGGGCCTCTTCGGAGTCCTGGGACGACCGGATGATCTTGATGACCTCGTCGAGATTGGCTAGGGCGATCAGCAGGCCCTGGACGATGTGGTCGCGCTCCTCGGCCTTGCGCTTGTCGTACTGGGTCCGCCGCGCGACGACGTCGACCTGGTGGTCGACGTAGTACCCGATCATCTCGGCGAGGTTCAGCGTGCGCGGCACGTCGTCGACGAGCGCGAGCATGATCACGCCGATGCTGTCCTGGAGCTGGGTCTGCTTGTACAGCTGGTTCAGGACCACCTGGGGGTTCGCGCCACGCTTGCACACGATCACCAGGCGCATGCCTTCGCGGTTCGATTCGTCGCGGACGTCGACGACGTCCTTGACCTTGCCGGTCTTGACCAGGTCGGCGATCTTCTCGGCCAGGCGCGCCTTGTTGACTTGGTAGGGCAGCTCGCTGACGACGATGTTCGACCGGCCTTGCGTGCCCTCCTCGATCGTCGTGACCGCGCGCACCTTGATCGATCCCCGCCCGGTCTCGTAGGCGTCGCGGATCCCCTGGCGGCCCATGATCGTGGCGCCGGTCGGGAAGTCGGGCCCCTTCACGAAGGCCATCAGGTCCTCGGGCGTGGAGTCCGGGTTGTCGAGGAAGTGCGTGACCGCGTCGATCACCTCGCCGAGGTTGTGCGGCGGGATGTTCGTCGCCATCCCGACGGCGATCCCGGCGGCCCCGTTGACCAGCAGGTTCGGGAAGCGCGCCGGCAGCACGACCGGCTGCTGCTCGTACCCGTCGAAGTTCGGGACGAAATCGACCGTCTCCGAGTCGATGTCGCGCAGCAGCTCCATCGCCGCGGTCGCCAGGCGCGCCTCCGTGTACCGGTACGCGGCCGGCGGGTCGCCGTCGACGGAGCCGAAGTTGCCGTGGCCGTCGATCAGCGGGACCCGCATCACCCATTCCTGGGCCATCCGCACGAGGGCGTCGTAGACGCTCTGGTCGCCGTGGGGGTGGTACTTCTTCAAGACGTCGCCGACGGCCGACACCGACTTGCGGTGCGGCCGGTCCGGACGCAGGCCCGACTCGACCATCGACCACAAGATCCGGCGCTGGACCGGCTTCAGCCCGTCGCGCACGTCGGGGAGCGCGCGCCCGACGATCACCGACATCGCGTAGTCGAGGTAGGAGCGTTGGATCTCGTCCTCGAGCTGGACCGGCTCGATCCGCCCCGCGAACAGGTTCTGACTCATCTCATCTCCAGGTGGTCGGCCGGCCCGAGGGCCTTACACATCGAGGTTCTGGACGTACTTCGCGTTCTGCTCGATGAAGGCCTTGCGCGACGGCACGTCCTCGCCCATCAGGACGGTGAACAGCCGGTCGGCGGCGACGGCGTCCTCGAGGTTCACCTGCAGGAGCGTGCGCTGGTCCGGGATCCATCGTGGTGGACCACAGCTGCTCGGCGTTCATCTCGCCGAGGCCCTTGAAGCGCTGCGGCTCGAGCTTCTTGCCGTTGCCGTGTTCGGAGCGCCACGCGTCCCACTCGCGCTCGGTGTAGAAGTACAGCTCCTCCTTGCCCTGTTTCAGCAGGTAGAGGGGGGGCTGCGCGAGGTAGACGAAGCCCGCGTCGATCAGCGCCGGCATGTTGCGGAAGAAGAACGTGAGCAGGAGCGTGCGGATGTGCGCGCCGTCGACGTCGGCGTCGGCCATCAGCACGATCCGGTGGTAGCGCGCCTTCTCCAGGTCGAACTCCTCGCCGATCCCCGTGCCGATCGCCGTGATCAGCGCCTGGATCTCCTGGTTCTCGAGGATCTTGTGGATCCGCGCCTTCTCGACGTTCAAGATCTTGCCGCGGATCGGCAGGATCGCCTGGGAGGCGCGGTCGCGGGCGCTCTTGGCCGACCCGCCGGCCGAGTCGCCCTCCACGATGTACAGCTCGCACGACGCGGGGTCGGTCAGCTGGCAGTCGGCGAGCTTGCCCGGGAGCGACCCGCTCTCGAGGAAGGACTTGCGGCGCGTGAGGTCGCGCGCCTGCTTGGCGGCCATGCGGGCCTTCGCGGCCTGCTGGGACTTCCCGACGATCCTGCGCGCCTCGGTGGGGTGCTCCTCGAGCCAGTCCGCGAGCTGTGCGTTCACGGTGGTCTCGACGAGCGAGCGCATCGACGCGTTGCCGAGCTTGGTCTTCGTCTGGCCCTCGAACTGCGGGTCGAGGAGCTTGACCGAGATGATCGCGATCAGCCCTTCGCGGACGTCCTCGCCGATCAGGTTGTCTTCCTTCTCCTTGAGCAGGCCCTTCGCACGCGCGTAGCGGTTCAGCACGTTCGTCAGGGACTTCTTGAGCCCCTCCTCGTGCATGCCGCCCTCGTGCGTGTTGATCGTGTTCGCGAACGAGTACACGGACTCCGCGTAGCCGGTGGTCCACTGCAGCGCCAACTCGACCTCGGCGGTGTCCTCCTTGATCTCGATCGGGATGATCTTCGAGAGGCCCTCCTTACCCTGCGCGAGGTACTTCACGAAGTCGACCAACCCGCCGTTGGCCCGGAAGACGTCCTTCGAGCCGTCGCGCTCGTCGACGAGGTGGATCTCGACCCCCTTGTTCAAGAACGCGAGCTCGTGCAGCCGCTCGGCGAGCATCTCCTTCTTGAACTCGGTGGTCTCGGTGAAGATC
The DNA here is from genome assembly GCA_963710985.1 of uncultured Actinomycetes bacterium. Taxonomy (GTDB): domain Bacteria; phylum Actinomycetota; class UBA4738; order UBA4738; family HRBIN12; genus AC-51. Next base: position 287,229 of record CAVQCI010000003.1, read on the forward strand.
TCGGGGTCGGGCCAGAAGCGGATCGTGGTGCCGGTCTTCGCGGAGGCCCTACCCTTCTGGAGCTTCATCGTGGCCTTGCCGCGCGCGTACTCCTGGTGCCACGCGGCGCCGTCGTACCAGACGTCGGCGGTCATCTGCACGGACAGCGCGTTCACGACCGAGACGCCGACCCCGTGCAAGCCGCCCGAGATCCGGTAGCCGCCGCCGCCGAACTTCCCGCCGGCGTTCAGCGTCGTGAGCACGACCTCGACGGCGGGCCGTCGATCCTTCGCGCCCGGGATCGGCTTGACGGGGATCCCACGGCCGTTGTCCTCGACCGTGACGGAGCCGTCGGCGTTGATCGTGACGACGATCTTGGAGGCGTGGCCCGCCATCGCTTCGTCGATCGAGTTGTCGACGACCTCGAACACGAGGTGGTGCAGACCGCGGACGCTGGTGGTGCCGATGTACATCCCGGGACGGAGCCGCACGTGCTCGACGCCCTCGAGGACCTGGATGTTGCTGGAGTCGTATCCCGACTTCTTCGCCTTCGCTGCGGTGGCCAAACGTCCTCCTGATCGGGCCGCGAACGACCACACCGCGGGGTTGCGGGGGGCGTGCGCGGGGATGTCGCACGAACCCCGTGATTCTACCTGAGAGGGGTGACGTCTGACCGGAGCGACGGCGTCAAGATCTGGCCTTCTACCTGCGGTTTCGAGGTTCCGAGGACCCCGGACCCACCACCACCCGCACGGTGTGCACGACGCCGCCCCCGAGGGCCTCGTCCGCCCGCTTGCGGATCTCCTCCGCGAGGTACTTCGCCTGGGCTCCCCAGGGGCCGTCGGAGGCACGCACGACCAGCACGCCGGCCTCCAGCGACACCGGCTTCGTGGCCTCGGCGAGCCGCTCCCCGACCAGCGTCGGCCACCCCCGGGCCAGCTTCGCCACCGGCATCCCTCGCGCGAACACGTCCTCGGCGAGCAGGCCGTCGACGACCTCACCGATCGAGACCGGATCGTCGCTGCGGTGCTCCCGGCGACGGGCGAACCCCTTGGAGTGCGGCATCTCAGCGATCCTCGCGCGGCGTGACCGTGCCCGCCACGATGTCCCATACGGCATGCGCCCGCGCGGGCACGTCGGCCTCGTCCGCGACGCTGATCACGACCTGACCGCCGCGCCCGGCCAGGCGCTCGCCGACCCGGTCGCGACGCTGAGGATCGAGCGCGCTGTAGGGGTCGTCGACCAGGAGCAGCGGCGGTTCCCCGAGCTCGGCCTCGACCGCGCTCGCGAGCCCCAGGCGCAGGCACAGGGCCGCCGCCCACGTCTCTCCGTGCGAGCCGAACGCCCGGGCGCCGAGGTCGCGGACGCCCACCTCGAGGTCGTCCCGGTGCGGGCCCACCAGCGAGGTCCGTCGCTGAAGCTCGTCTGCGCGCCGTTCCTCAAGCTTGGCTCGGAACGCGGCCTCGACGTCCCCGCCGGCCGGCACGTTGGGCAGGTACCGCACGACCAGACCGTACCCCGCCAGATACTCGAACTCCTCGCTCGCGAACGGCGCCAGGCGCAACGCGGCGCCGGCCCGCGCCCGGATCACCGCGGCGCCGGTCTCGATCAGCTGGGCGTCCCACGCCTCGATCCCCGCGGGCATCCCCGGCCGGTCCCATTCCTTGAACAGGCGGTTGCGCTGGCGAAGGACACGCTCGTAGGACGAGGTGAGGGTGTCGCGCGCCGGTTGGAGCGCGACGACCGCCTCGTCGAGGAACGTCCGGCGCCGCGCCGGATCGCCGATCACGATCGCGAGGTCGAACGGCCCGAAGAGCACGGCGCGCACCTGCGCGCGCAGGTCGCGTCGACGACGCACCGGAGAGCGGTTCACCTGGATGCGGTTGGCGCCTTTGCGCCGCACCTCGATCTCGACCAGCACGTGGCCGTCCCGTGTCTGGAACTCCCCACGCACGTAGCCGACCTCCGCCCCTTCACGGACCAGCGGCTCGCTGCTCGAGACCCGAGGGCTCTCCAGCGCGTACAGGAAGTGCATCCCCTCGAGGAGGTTCGTCTTGCCCTCGCCGTTGGGGCCGACCGCCACGAGCAGCCCGTCGGGCACCGGATCGATGAGGGTTCGGGCGTGGTTGCGGAAGTCGCGCAGCTCCACCCAGGCCAGGCGCATCAGCGTGGGCGCATCCTATGAAGGCATGCGCCGCAACGGGTCAGGAAACCGCCGCGGGCAACCGCACCGGCATCACGAGGTAGGAGAACTCGTCGCCTTCGCCGTGGACGACGCCCGGCTTGAGCCCATCGCGGACGTCGAGCCGCACGGATTCCCCGACCGCCGCGTTCAGCCCGTCGATCAGGTACTGGGGGTTGAAAGCCACCGTGAGGTCCTCGCCCTCGTACCGCGCCTCGACCGTCTCGACCGCCTGCCCGAGGTCGGGCGAGGACGACGAGAGCTTGACGCCGAGCGCGTTGAACTCCAGCCGGACCGGGGTGGTGTCGCGGGCGAGCAGACCGACGCGACGCACCGCGTCCAAGAGCTGCTGGCGCGAGACGGTCAGCCGGCTCTCGTGGGTCTCGGGCAGGAGCTGCCGGTAGTTCGGGAATTCGCCTTCGATCAGGCGGGAGGTGAGTGTGAGCCCGCCCGCGCGGAACGAGATCTGCGACTCGTCCACCAGCACTTCGACGGTGCCCTTGTCGTCGGCCGATGCCGCCCGGCCCGCCTCCGTCAGCGCGCGCTCGGGCACGATCGCCTTCGCCTCCCCGTCGGCGCTCGCGACGAGCTCTCGGACCGCCAGACGGTACGAGTCCGTGGCCACCAAGACGCACCCCTCGCGCGAGATCTCGACGAGGACCCCCGTCAGCACGGGTCGCGCCTCGTCGCGGCTCGCGGCCCGCGCGACCTGCGAGACCGCCTCCGCGAACGCCGAGGCCGTTGCATCGACCCGTGTGCCGCCCGGCTCCTGCAGCCCCGGGAAATCCTCGGCCGGCAGCAAGCGAAGCGCGCCCTCATACGCCGCGCAGCGGATCCGCGCCTGCGACTGATCGGTCTCGAACTCCACCGGGGCGTCGGAGAGCGACTTCACGGTGTCGCCGAGCAGCCGCGCCGGCACCAGGGCGACGCCCGCCTCACCGACCTGCACGTCGATCGCCAGCCGTGCCGAGACCTCGAGGTCGGTGGTGGTGAGCGTGAGTCGGCCCCCCTCGGCGGCTTCGAGCAGGACCCCCGTGAGCGCAGGGATCCCGGGGCGCGAGGACACGCCGCGCTGCACTGTCTGGAGCGCCTCGGACAGCGCGTCGCGATCACACCGGAACTTCACTCTCGACACCCCCTGCTTCTTAGGTTCTTGTATCTCTCAAGACACGGTAGTGGTAGGCGCTGTGGAACCGTGGACAACCGCCGGGTTCGCGCAGCGTAGCGGTCGTGCCCGACATGGGGACGACCGGTGGAACGTTCGTGGCGCCCTGCATGTGGACCCGGGAAACCATCCGCGATCCTCCGGAGGGTTTCCCCGCGTTGTCCACAGGCTCATGCGGCCCCCCGTGTGCGTCCCCGAACGATCCTGGTGAGGTCCTGAACCTGGCGGAACGTCGCGTCGCGGGCGCGCATCTCGTCCTCGACCTTCTTGATGCCGTGCAGCACGGTCGTGTGGTCTCGCCCACCGAAGATCTCGCCGATCTTCACGAGCGACAGACCGGTGCACTCACGCACGAGGTACATCGCGATGTGCCGCGCCTGCGTCAGCGGTCGCGACCGCGACTTCGAGGTGAGGTCGCCGGTCGACAACGAGAAGTAGTCGGCGGTCTCCTCCATGATCAGCTGTGGCGGGATCTCGTGCTCGGTCTGCGGGATCAGGTCCTGCAGCGCGCGCTCGGCCAACGTCTGGTCGATCGGCTGACCGGTGAGCTCGGACCACGCGACCACGCGCACCAACGCGCCCTCGAGCTCGCGGACCGACTGGTCGAACTTCGAGGCGACGAACTCGATCACCTCGTGTGCCATCGTCAGGCGTTCGCGCTCGGCTTTGAGCTGCAGGATCGCGATCCGCGTCTCGAGGTCGGGCGGCTGGACGTCCACGCACAGGCCCCACCGGAACCGGTTCACGAGGCGTTCCTCGAGGCCGCTCAGCTCGTGCGGGGGCCGATCCGACGCGATCGCGATCTGTTTCGCGCCGGCGTGCAGGTGATTGAAGGTGTGGAAGAACTCGGTCTGGGTCTCCTCACGTCGCGCGAGGAACTGGATGTCGTCCACGAGCAGGACGTCGACCTCCCGGTACTTCTGACGGAACGCGTCGCCCTGGCGCTCGCGGACCGACTTGATGAACTCGGTCACGAATTGCTCCGAGGTGACGTACTTGACCTTGATCCCGGGGTTGAGCCGATGCATGTGATGACCGACCGCGATCAACAGGTGGGTCTTGCCCAAACCGACGCCGCCGTAGATGAACAGCGGGTTGTAGGCGGTGGAGGGTGGGGCTTCGGCGACGGCCATCGCGGCCGCGTGCGCGAACCGGTTCGACGGTCCGGGTACGAAGGCGTCGAACGTGTAGTTCGGGAACGGCAGACCGGGCGCGCCCAGCGCTGCAGCCGAGGGGGACGGAGCGACGGTGGGCGCCGTGGTCTCCTTCGTGGTGGTGCTCGCCGTCGTGAAGGGCGCAGACGCGTCGGTCAGGAGCTCGTCGTCGGCGGGCCGAAGCCCTTCCTCGACCTCGAACTCGATCTTGACCGGGCGCCCCACGGACGTGGCAGCGGCCTCTTCGATCAGCGGGAGATGGTTGTGCTGCAATCGTTCACGCACGAGACCGCTGGGCACGGCGAGCGTCAGGACGTCCCCCGCGAAGCGCACGGGGCGCACGTCGGAGAACCACATCACGATCGTCGTTTCGGGGAGGTCTTCGTGCGCGCGCGTTAAGACGTTCGACCACGCGTCACGTGGGTCCTGCTGAGGGTATGCGTCCGCCATGTCCTATTCCACAGGACCTTTCCACACCGGTGGATATCTGCGGCGGGAAGGTTCATCGTCGATCGGGGCGCCGCGCGCCTCGTGCCCGGGGGGAAGGCGACCGGACGATAGCACGGGCATTTTCCACGCCGCACTCGCAGACAGGGGTCTTGACACTCTTTCTCTTGTCAAGGCCTTTGTCCTGCGCTGTTGCCCGCCCGTATACTTGCCGCTCGCCGGGCCTCCCGGCCCCTCTCTTCACGAAGGACGATCGACCATGGCCAAGGGGAAGCGGACCTACCAGCCCAACAACCGTCACCGCGCGAAGGTGCACGGGTTCCGTCATCGGATGCGGACGCGGGCCGGCCGCGCGATCTTGACCGCACGCCGCCGCAAGGGCCGCGCCAAGCTCACCGTCTGAAGCGGTGCGCAGGCGCTGGCGTGCGTGCTCGCGACGTTCGGCGCGTGATGGATGAGGGGCGTTCGGTGCGTGGAGGGCGGGTGGTAGTGTTGCTCGCGCCTGGGACCGGCGGTTGTGCGGTCGTCGCCGGCCGACGTGTCGGAGGCGCCGTCCAGCGGAACCGAGCCCGGCGGGTCCTGCGTGCCGCCTGGCATGAAGTGGCGCCGCAGGTCGGAGGAAGGTACGACGTCGTCCTGGTCGCCCGTCCGGGCATCCGGGGCGCCAAGGCGCAGGATCTGGTGGCCGAGATGACGGAGCTCCTCTCCCCATGAACGCTGCGATGGGCGGCGCTCGGCGACTTACGTGGATCGTCGGTGCGCCCGCGCGGGCGCTCCTCCTCGGTCTCATCCGCCTCTACCGTATGACACTGTCAGGCTGGCTCGGCGGCCAGTGCCGCTTCTATCCGACATGTAGCCACTACGCCGAGGATGCGATCCGCACGCACGGCGCTCTCAAGGGATCCCTGCTGGCCACCTGGAGGGTGCTGCGCTGCAACCCGTTCGGCAAGGGCGGGGTCGATCCGGTCCCTGGATCCGAGTACGATAACGTCATACATGCGCCTGAGGCTGGAAGGGTGGAGGTCTAGGTGCTCGCCCTCGCGCCGTGGCAGTGGCTGCTGGACGCGCTGGGCTGGGTCCTCGCCCAGATCTACAGCGTGGTGCCCAACTACGGGATGTCGATCATCATCCTGACCGTCTTGATCCGCTTCCTGGTGCTGCCGCTCGGGATCAAGCAGATCAAGTCGATGGGGCACATGCAGGCGATCCAGCCCAAGGTCAAGGAGCTGCAGAAGAAGTACAAGGGCAACAAGCAGAAGCTCCAAGAGGAGCAGATGAAGCTCTACAAGGAGGCCGGGGTCAACCCGCTCGGCGGCTGCCTCCCCCTCCTGCTCCAGTTCCCGCTGCTGATCGCGATGTACTCCGTGATCCGCCCGGTGCCCGTCGAGCCGGTCCAGCAGCCGAACGGGCAGACCGTGTACGAGGTCGTGAACAACCACCTCCCGGTCGACAGCGCGCTGTTCAACACGGTCGTGACGCACGGCGACACCGACTTCCTCTGGATGAACCTGCAGTGCTCGCTGATGCAGGCCGGGACGCAGGCGCCGATCGAGGTCAAGGACCCCTCCACCGGCGAGGTGGTACAGGTGCAGGCCGGCCAGCCGATCGTCAACGCCGAGCTGCAGCCGTTGCAGACGCCGACCGGCCAACCGATCCTCACCGCCGACCACATCGACTGCGGCGCCAAACGGTTCCCCGCGATCATCCCGTACGCGCTGCTGCTGTTGATCATGGTGGGTACCACCTTCTACCAACAGATCCAGATGCAGCGGGCGAGCCCACCGGGGGCGCAGTCCCAGCAGCAGCAGGCGATCATGAAGGTGATGCCGCTGATGTTCGCCTTCCTGGGTCTGAACTTCCCGGCGGGCCTGGTGCTCTACTGGACCGTCTCGAACGCCTTCCAGATCGGCCAGCAATCCTTCCTATTGCGAGCCGGCCACATCGGGCCGGACGCACTCGAGAAGCGGATCGCGGAGCAGCGCGCACGCGCGGAGAACCCACCGGCGAAGCCGGGGATCGTGGCGCGGTTCATGGAGAAGGCCCAAGAGGCACAACGCACCCGTACGGACGGGGTTCAGAAGCCGCCCACGTCGGGGCCGCGCAAGCCGCCGCCCAAGGGCTCGACCGCGAAGAAGCCACCCCCGAAGAAGCCTTCCGCGCCCAACCCCAAGTCGCGTGGGCCCAAGCCCGGGAACCAGCTCGGCAAGCAGCAGCCTCCGGAGGAACAGGCATGAGTGAGCCCCAACGTGACGCCGTGAACCTGGAGGAGCAGGCCGACGCGGTCGCCGACTTCGTGGAGGAGCTCCTCATCAAGATGGACATCGACGCGATCGCGGAACCGTCGTTCGAGGCCGGCCGGATGTACGTGGACATCCTTGAGGGCGATGAGGACGACATGTCCACACTGATCGGCAAGCACGGCCAGACCCTCGACGCGATCCAAGAGCTCGCACGACAGGTCGTGGGACACCGCCTCGACCAACGGATCCGCGTCTTGGTCGACGTCGAGGACTACCGCAAACGCCGTGCGGCGAGGCTCGTCGAACAGGCGCACGCAGCGGCGGACCGGGCACTCGACACCGGTCAAGAGCAGGTCCTCGAGCCGATGGACGCCCTCGAGCGGAAGATCGTGCACGACGCGATCGCCCAGATCGACGGCGTCGAGAGCTCCTCACGGGGCGAGGAGCCGGCGCGCTCCGTGGTCGTTCGCCCCGGCGGCTGACCGACCCTCCCTCGGATCTCCTCCTCCCCGTCCCGCACGTGCGACGATGTTTCACGTGAAACATGAGGGATGGGGTCACATCGCCCGCTCCGTCGGTCTCGACCTTGACCCGCACCAGCGACGGCTCCTCTCGGCGTACGAGGAGCTCCTGCGCGCCCGCGCCCTTCCCCTCGGGATGATCGCGGCGGGCGATGCCGACCGGCTGCGCGAGCGCCACATCGCCGACGGGTTGCGTGCTGCGCCGCTCCTCGAGTCCGGTGCCGACGTCGTTGACCTCGGATCTGGAGCCGGGATCCCCGGGATCCCGCTCGCGATCGCCCGTCCCGACGTCTCGTTCGTCCTTGCCGAGCGACGCAGGAATCGAGCGGCGTTCCTCGAGCTCGTGGCCGATTCGCTGCCGCTGGCGAACGTGCGCGTTCACCCGGGCGACCTCCGATCGTTGCGGCGACGGTTCGACGTGGCCGTGGCTCGTGCGTTCGCCGATCTTCCGGGGACATGGATCGCCAGCGCATCTTTGCTGCGGGCAGGAGGGGCCGTGATCTACTGGGCCGGAGCCGGATCCGCGATCGAAGAGGCCCCGGAGGGTGTCGAAGCGCACGTTTCGCACGTTTCCGTGCTTGCCAACACAGGGCCGCTCGTTATCATGACCCAGCAGTGAGCAAGCCCTCTTCCGGCGCTGCTCCGTCGTCCGCGCGTTCCTCATCGACCGGCGGGAAGACGGTTCCCCCGACTCGCCGACGCGCTACCCAGCGCGCACCATCGGTCCCCGAGTCCCCCGGGGTGGCGCGGATCATCGCGATCGCGAACCAGAAGGGCGGCGTCGGCAAGTCGACCACAGCGGTGAGCCTGGGCGCCGCCCTTGCTGACCTGGGCTATCGGGTGCTTGTCGTCGACCTCGATCCGCAGGGTAACGCCTCCACCGGGATGGGGATCCGGCATGAAGCGCGCGACGTGACGGTCTACGACGTCGTGGTCGCCGAGGCTTCGCTCGACGACGCGGTCGTCGCCACCCCGGTCCCTCGCCTGGACGCGCTTCCCTCCACGATCGATCTGGCCGGCGCCGAGATCGAGCTGGTCAGTCAGTTCTCGCGCGAGACCCGCCTGAAGCGGGCGCTCGCGCCGATCCGTGAGGGTCGCTACGACTTCGTCCTACTCGACTGTCCCCCGTCGCTGGGGTTGCTGACGGTGAACGCCCTGACCGCGGCCGAAGAGCTCATCGTCCCGATCCAATGTGAGTACTACGCGCTCGAAGGGCTCGGACAGCTCTTGCGAAACGTCAACCTTGTCCAGCAGAACATCAACCAAGGCCTGCGCTTGAGCGGGATCGTGATGACGATGTTCGACCCGCGAACCAAGCTGTCGGAGCAGGTCGTCGACGAGGTCCAGAAGTACTTCGGCGACCTCGTGTACGACGTCATCATCCCGCGCACCGTCCGACTCTCTGAGGCCCCGGGGTTCGGTCAGCCCATCACGGTCTACGACCCGAAGTCGAAGGGAGCCGAGTGCTACCGGCAGTTGGCCCGGGAGGTCGCGCTCCGCCCGCCTCCGGCAACGCCGATGCCCTCCTTCGAGGATCTGCCGGCGGTCGTGCTGCCGGCCACCCTCGAGGCGGCCGCGGCCGAGCCCATGGACGACAGCGCCCTGGAGGAGATGCCGACGGTCCACGAGGTCGTCGAAGAGTTCGAGGCGGAAGAGGCCGAATTGGCGCGAGAGACCGAGCCGGCGGTGGAGCTCGCCGAGCCGGAACCCGAACCGGAGCCCGAGCCGGAGCCGCGAGCCGGAGCCTACGCCGGAGCCGAAGGCCGTCGACGTGCAGGCGCCTGACGAGGTTGAGCAAACCGAGGAGCAGGTCTGGGAGGACGCCGAGCCAGCCGACCAGCCGAGGGTTCGCCCCGTGAAGCAGGATCGTCCACCCGGGCATCTTCCCGAGCGGCGGGTGGTGGTCATCGATGAGGACGCCGATCTGGACATCAAGGCGTCCCAAGAGCCGCTCGTCCAGCAGCCGAAGCGTGGGGGCGTACCTGCCGAGGAGCCGGCCGAACCGGCTGAGATCGGCGCCACGCTGCGGGACGACGTGCCCAAACGACGGTGGCGACTGTTCCGCAAGGGAGGCGAATGATGGCGAAACGCGGTGGGCTGGGTCGAGGGTTGTCCGCTTTGATCCCCGGCGCGCCGGAGGCCGGAGAGGCCCCGACGGGCCTGCTCGAGGCCCCGTTGAACGCGGTTGGCCCGAACCCCCGCCAGCCGCGGACCCGGTTCGACGACGAGGCGATCGCGGCGCTCGCAGCGTCGATCCGGGAGGTCGGGATCCTGCAGCCGCTGGTCGTCCGCAGGAGCGGAGACGGCAGGTACGAGCTGATCGCGGGGGAGCGGCGCCTCCGGGCGGCGCGCCTCGCAGGGCTCACGACCGTCCCGGTGGTGCTGCGCGAGTCCGGGGACGAAGACCTCCTGCGCGAAGCGCTGATCGAGAACATCCACCGCGAGGACCTGAACCCGATCGAGCAGGCCGAGGCGTTCCGTCAGCTCCTCGAGGAGCTCGGCCTCAAGCAAGAGGAGCTCGCAGACAGGGTCGGTGTGTCGCGGTCCCACATCGCGAACACGATCCGGCTGCTCGGTCTCCCGCTCGAGGTCCAGCAGCTGCTCACCGACGACAAGATCACGGCCGGCCATGCCCGCGCCGTGCTCGCGCTGGGCGACGGCGACGCCATGACCGCCCTGGCGCTCCGGATCGCCGCGGAGGATCTCTCGGTGCGTCAGACCGAGGAGGTCGTGCGCCGGTTCGTCGACGCGCCCAAGGCAGCCGAAGCGCAACCCGCGGCCGCCGCCGACAAACCGGTGGACTCGAACCTCGCGGAGGTCGAGGAGATCCTCTCGGAGCAGCTCGCGACACGGGTCTCGATCCAGATGGGGGCGAAGCGCGGTCGCGTCGTGATCGAGTTCGGGTCGCCGGACGACCTCGAACGGATCGTCTCGGAGATCGTCGGTTCGGGCCCCGGCCTCGCCCCCGATTAGCTCGGGTCGCCCGCGGGGCCCGCCGACCTTCGCCCCGCACTTCCGAGGACAGCGTCACACATCTGTGTGAGGGACAGGCCGGCGGCGCGTCCAGCCATCGGCGCGAGCGACGTCTCGGTCAAACCCGGCGAGACGTTGACCTCGAGCACCCAGGGGGTTCCCGACCGATCGATCATGAGATCGACCCGCGTCAGATCTCGGAGCCCCAGCGCCGCGGCAGCGGCGGCTGCCTCGCGGGCCGTCTCCGCCTCGACCTCGGACGCGAGCCGCGCCGGGGCGTGGTACTCGGTGGCGCCGGCCGTGTATCGTGCGCCGTAGTCATACACGCCGCTCTTCGGCGCGATCTCCACGAGCGGGAGCGGTGACAGCGGCTCCCCGAGCAGTGTGGCGGCCACCTCCGTGCCCTCGATCTTCTGCTCGACCAGTGCGGCCCCGCTGAACGAGAGCGCGGCCATCAACGCCGCCGGCAGCTCGCTCTCTCGCTCGACGAACCCGACACCGAGCGCTGAACCACTCCTCGAGGGCTTCACCACGCACGGAAGCCCGACCCGCTCGACCGCGCGCGCGAGTGCGGCGCCCGCGGCGAGGTCGCGCAGGGCCCATCCCTCGACCGCGACCCACGTCGGCGTGCGGACGCCGGCTCGACGCAGCGCGTCCTTGGCGAGCAGCTTGTCGAACGCGATCTCGCACTCGAACGCGGCCGTTCCCGTGTACGCGATCCCGAGGAGGTCGAGGAGGCGCTGGACCGTTCCGTCCTCCCCCTCCTTCCCGTGCAGGACCAGCCAACAGAGGTCGGGCTCGAGCTCCAGGAGCCGCTCGGTCAGGGCGACCTCGGCCGGGTCGAGCAACACGGCGTCATGCCCGAGCTCGATGAGTGATGACGTCACACGATGGCCGCCACGCAGCGACACGTCCCGTTCGGGGGTCCGCCCGCCCGCCAGCACCCCGATCCTCATGTGCCACCCAGGCTGCGGAAGAGCTCGTGTTCGTCCTCGAGCAGCTGTCCGAGGCGGGCCACACCCTCGCGGATCCGCTCCTCGGTCGGATAGCAGAACGCGAGCCGCATCTGGTTCGCTCCGCGGCCGTCGGGATAGAAGGCGGTGCCGGGCACGTACGCGACCCGGTGCTCGATCGCCCTAGCCAGGAGCGCCTTCGCGTCGAGCCACTCCGGCAAGGTCACCCAGACGTAGAAGCCGCCCGCGGGATGCGTCCAGGTGGCCTCCGAGGGGAAGTGCTGTGCCAACGCGTCGAGCATGACATCGCGCCGGCTGCGGTACGTCGCGACCAGCTCGTCGAGAGTCGTGCGCCAGCGGGCCCGGTCGGCGAACCACCGCTCGGTCATGAGCATCGTGAGGTTCGAGCTGCACAGGTCGGCCGCTTCCTTGGCGAGGACGAGGCGGTCGATGACCGAGCGCTCGGCGAACGCCCAGCCAACCCGAACCCCTGGCGAGAACGTCTTGGAGACCGTACCCAGGTAGATCACGTTGTCCGGGTCCATCGACTTGAGCGTCGGCAGCGCGTCTTCGTCGAACCGCAGGAGGCCGTACGGGTTGTCCTCGACGATCGGGACACCGGCCTCGTGACAGAGGCCCACCAGGCGTTCCCGGCGGGAGTATGACATCGTCACACCAGCGGGATTCCCGAAGTTCGGCACCGTGTACACGAACGTGGGCCGTTCCCCTCGGACGAACGCATCCTCCAACTCGAGGACCGCCATCCCCTCGTCGTCGAGGCGGATCGGGAGGAACCGCGGCTCGTAGGCGCCGAAGGCGGTGAGCGCGCCGACGTAGGCAGGCGCCTCCACCACCACGAGGTCGCCCGGGTCGAGGAAGATCTTGCCGAGGAGGTCGAGCCCTTGCTGCGCCCCGGTGGTGACGACCACATCGTCGGGGTCGGCGGCCAGTCCTTCCTCCGCCATCAGCATCACGAGCGTCTCGCGGAGCGAGAGCTCGCCCTGACCGCCGCCGTACTGGAGCGCGGTGGAGCCGGAGTCCTCGAGCACCTCGCGCATCACGGCGAGGACCTCGTCGTTCGGCAACGCCTGGACGAACGGCATCCCACCTGCGAGCGAGACCACATCGGGCCGTGAGGCCACGGCGAACAGGGCTCGGACCTCGGACGCCGACATGCCGGAGGTACGCCGGGCGTACCTATCCACGAAACGATCGATCGAGAACTCGCCCATGGGGCGCTCAGCGTAGCATCGGGTCTTCGCGCGGCCGGCTCAGTAGCCCGCGGTTACGCCCCACTCGACCGGCATCGCGACCCCGGTGATCGGCTCTGCCTCCGCGGAGGCGAGGAACGCGACCACGGATGCGATCTCGTCGGTGCGGATGAACCGCGCGTGCTCACCCTGGGGGAGCGTGTCGAGGAGGGCGCGCAGGTAGCCGGCCTCGTCGTCGCCGCCGAAGTCACGCGCCTGCCCGGCGAGCATCGGCGTGTCGACGTCGGTCGGGCAGACGCTGTTGATCCGAACGCCGAGCGGCGCCAGTTCGAGCGCGAGCGAGCGCACCAGGCCGTTCACCCCGAACTTCGAGGCCGCGTAGATCGCCGCACCCTTCCCGCCGACCAATCCGTAGTCGCTCGAGATCGCGACGATGCACCCCGCGGTCTCGACGAGGTGCGGGATCGCATAGCGGATCGCGAAGAACGTCCCCTTGAGGTTGACGTCGATCCCGCGGTCCCACTGCGACTCGGTCATCGTCGCACTCGGACCCTCGACCCACACGCCCGCAGCCGTCACCAACACGTCGAGCCGCCCGTGGCGCCCGACGACCTCGGCGGCCATCCGCCGGCAGTCCCCCACGTGGGTGACGTCGGCGATCAGATCGGCATCGCGGAGGTCGGCCGTGACGACGGCGTCGCCCCCGGCCTCGAACCGCTCGCGGATCGCGCGGCCCATCCCGCCGGCGCCGCCCGTGATCAGGACCACGCGACTCACGGCACCCTCCCGGAGGGCGGCGGCGGGGGGGGCGGTAGGCTCCCGGGCGTACGCGGGGCGCCCGGCTTCGGCCGGCCGATCAGCAGGTACAAGATCGCGCCGAACAGCGTGAGGAACACGATGACCAGGACCCAGATCAGCTTGTTGCCGCTCTGGTACATCGAGTCGTCCGTGACCTGGATGCAGTCGATCAACGCCCAGATCCACACGGCGAGCCCGGCCAGCCAGATCAGACCGAAGAGCGCGAACCACTCGAACCCCATCGGTCAGCCCCCACCCGCGACCTGCGGGAGAACCTCTGTGGCGAGGAGCTCGAGCATGCCGATGTCGTCATACAGCTCGTGGTTCAGGAAGATCCGCTGGACGCCTGCGCGCTCGTACTCGCGCAGCCGCTCCACGGCGCGCTCGGGCGTGCCGACGATGCAGTCGCGCTCGATGTCGGCCCGGTAGTCGTCGAACGGGCCCGCGTCTGGGTCGAGGGCATGCGCGCGTCGGAGACGCTCGAGGTACTCCTCGTCGGTTCGCCCGACGAAGCACCATGTCATCAGCGAGGTGGTGATGCTCGCGGGGTCGCGGCCCTCGTCCGCCAGAGGGGCCCGCGCTCGGGCGAACCGCGCCTCGACCTCCTCGGGGGTCCCGCCGACCGTGTTGCATTCGTCGGCGAAGCGCCCGATCAGCCGCTGCATCCGCGGACCGATCGCTGTGCCGCCGAGGATCAGCGGCGGGTGCGGACGCTGGACCCCGCGGGGCAGGAGATCGGCGTCGTGCAGCGTGTAGTGCCGCCCCTCGAACGAGTACCGGTCCTCGGTCAAGAGGCCGTGGACGATCTCGACCTGCTCCTCGAGACGCTGCCACCTTCCCTCGACGTCGCGGAACGGGAACCCGAACCGGGTGTGCTCCTCTTCCCACCACCCGGCGCCCATCCCGATCTCGACACGCCCGCCGCTGATCTCGTCGACGGTGACGGCGGACTTCGCGAGCAGCGCCGGTTCACGGAACGTGACGGGGGAGACGAGGGTCCCGAGCCGCAGGCGCGTGGTCCGCGCGGCCAGCGCTCCGAGCAGCGTCCACGCGTCGGTAGCGCCCCGCCCCGAGACCCCCCCGGCGCTGAAGTAGTGGTCGGAGCGGAACAACCCCTCGAACCCCAGACCCTCGCTCGCCTCGGCGAGCCGGAGCCAGTCCTCCCATCGAACGCCCTGCTGGCCCTCGATCATCAGGCACGCCCGCATACCTCGTAGCCTATCCGGGTGGACGAGGACGCTGCCTCTGCAAGCTTCACGAGCGAACGAAGGCGAGCCATCCGCGCCGTCGTGCTCGGCTCCCTGCTCGGCACGGTGCTCGCGTTCGTCGGCCGTCGCCGCGCGGCTGCGATCGGACGCTAGCTGCGGAAGAATCGCCGGACGCCGGCCGCCACGGCCCGTCCGACCCGCGTCGCGAACTCCGGACCGGCGATGACGGCCGCCTCTTCGCGATTCGTGACGAACAGCGGCTCGATCTGCACGGCCGGCATCCTCGTCTCCCGCAGCATCGAGACGGTGAGCCGCTGGAGCCGTCCCCTGCACCCGAACTCTCGTTCCAGCTCCTCGAGCAGCAGCTCGGCCAAGTGCCGCCCGCTCGGCGAGTAGGTCGACGCGCTGCCGAAGTACGAGCAGGTGGGTCCGCTTCCTTCCGGGAGCCCGGCGCCGAGGTGCAGCGAGATGCATAACGCGGCGCCCAGCTCGTTCGCGTCGCGCGCCCGCTCGGACTCGGTCGGCTCCTCGTCGTCGCCACGCAGCAGGGCCGGCTTGGCCCCGAGCGCGCCGAGCTCCAACACGACCGCTCGGGCCATCGCGAGTTGTCGCTCCGCCGTTCCCCGCCCGCCCGCCCGCCCCGGGTCGACGGCGACCACCTGACCCTCGAGGGAGGCGCGCATCGAGCGCAGCTCCTCCTGCTCGCGCACCAGCGCGCGGCTCGGGACGTCCTCGAGGGGACGCATCCGCTCGAGCACCGCGATCGTATGGAGCCCGACGACGCCGTCGGGCTCGTCGCCGACGTTGCGCTGGAACTCCCGGACCGCGTGCTCGGTCCGAGGTCCGAACACGCCGTCCTCCTTGCCGGCATCGAACCCCAGCGCGTTCAGCTTGCGCTGCAACAGTCTTACGTCGTCGCCGCGGTGGTGCGGGGCGTGGAGGTAGAGCGTGCGGTCCCCGAGGAGGAAGCCCGCTTCGATGAGCTGGCTCCAAGTGTCGGGACCGACGAGACCGTCCACGCGCAGGTTCCGCGCCGCCTGGAACCGTCGGACCGCCTCGTCGGTCTCGGGGCCGAACGCGCCCGGTGTTCCGGCGCCGACGGCGAAGCCCAGCGAGGCGAGGCGTTGCTGGATGTCGAGGATCTCCGATCCCTCGTCGCCGAGGCGGTAGATGCGCACGGGATGCAGTCTGCGCCGGGGCGGCGGGCCCGGCAAAGCCCCCGGATGGGGGACGGCTAGGACGCGATGTGCGGGTCGACGTCGCGAAGGATCGCGTCCTTCGGCTTGGCGCCGATCACGCGTGCGACCTCCTTGCCGCTCTTGAACAGGATCAGCGAGGGGATCGACATCACACCGTAGGTCCGGGCGGCCTGCGGGTTGTCGTCGATGTTGAGCTTCACGACCTTCAGGCGCTCGCCCTTCTCGTTGCCGATCTCCTCGACGACCGGGGAGACCATGTGGCACGGGACGCACCATTCGGCCCAGAAGTCCACCAGGACCGGGGTGTCGGAATCCAGGACCGTGGTCTGGAACTCCGCGTCGCTGACGTCGCCGATGTTCGCCATCTGTCGTTGCTCCTTCGGATCGGCAGGGTCCCGCTCGGGGACGATGTCTAGGTTCCCAGAACGCACCGTGTTCCGGACGGCATTCCCGCTCAGGTCCTTATGCCCTCGTCGCTCAGGGCCTCGAGGAACCGCTCCGCGTCGATCGCTGCCTTGCAGCCCTGCCCGGCTGCAGTGACCGCCTGACGGTAGGTCCGGTCGGTGACGTCGCCGGCCGCGAAGACGCCGGGGACGTTCGTGTGCGTGCGCGGCTCCTGCACGAGGACGTAGCCCTCCTCGTCGAGCTCGAGCTGGCCGCGGAAGAGCTCGGTGTTCGGGTCGTGGCCGATCGCGACGAAGACCCCGTCGACGGCCACCTCGTCGAAGGCGCCGGTGCGCACGTTGCGGAGCCGCACACCGGTGACCCCGTCGGTCCCGAGCACCTCGTCGACGACGCTGTCCCAGATCACCGCGATCTTCGGGTTCGCGAGCGCGCGGTCCTGCATCACCTTCGAGGCTCGGAACTCGTCGCGGCGGTGAACGATCGTCACCTTCGACGCGAACTTCGTGAGGAACGTCGCCTCCTCCATCGCGGTGTCCCCACCGCCGACGACCACGAGCTCGCGGTCGCGGAAGAAGAAGCCGTCGCAGGTGGCGCAGGCGGAGACCCCACGGCCGCGCAAGACCTCTTCGCCCGGCACGTTCAGCCACCGCGCCGACGCGCCGGTCGACGACTATCAGCGTGCGCGCTCCCCACTCCTGGTCGCCCGCCTTCACCACGAAGGGGTGGGAGCGCAGGTCGACCTCGGTGACGTGCACCGGCAAGATCTCGGCGCCGAACCGTGTGGCCTGCTTCTCCATCTGATCCATCAGCTCGGGGCCAAGGATCCCGTCGGCGAACCCCGGATAGTTCTCGACATCGGTCGTCAGCATCAGCTGGCCCCCGGCCTGCAAGCCCTTGAGGACCACCGGCGCGAGGTTCGCTCGAGCCGCGTAGAGCGCGGCCGTGTAACCGGCGGGTCCCGATCCCACGATCACGACGTTACGGATCTCGCTCATGACAGCACGTCCTCCTACCGGTAGGAACGCCAGTCTATTCCGCGGCCGGGGGGCCGCCTCAGCCGATCGGGGTCACGAAGGAGGGACCGACCCGACAGGTCCCTGCCCAGGTGACCGTCACCGTGACCAGGTCGGGCGGCTCGCCGGCGCCCGGGCCCTGCAGGTAGACGGCGAGGTAGGCGGGCTTCCCCTCGAACCGTGCGGCGATCAGCCGGACCGGGTCCTGCGTCGAGCGCGGACCAGGCTTCCTGGACGCACGCGAGGGCATCCGCGGTCCCTGCGGGCGAGGGCGATCCGGCCGGCAGCGGCGCGCTTGCCGACGTCTCGGCTTGCGCTCCGGCCGGGACGTTCGGCGAGAACCCCGTCGCGGCATCGAAGGACAGACCGAGCGCCTGCAGCGACGCTTGTGTCGTAGTTCGCGTGCTGCAGCTCGAGGACGGGTGGGCCGGTGGGGGAGGCGGTGGCCGCGGCCCGCTCCGCGCCGCCGGTTCCGCTCGGGCCCTGTCCCACGTTCGGCAGGACGATCACCGCGACCACCAGGACCGCGGCAGCGGCAGCGGCGACGCCGGCCCACCGATACCAAGGGGGCGCCTGGCGCCTGCGGGCATCGCGGAGGGGCCGTCGGCCGGGCGTCTGCACACGCTGCTCGGCCTCGCGGATCGCGGCGTCGCCGAGCGCCTGGGGGACGGCCGGCGCGGGCAGGGACGTGGCGGCCCGCCGCCCTGCGCTCGCCAGCGCGGTCTCCTCACGGCATCGTCGGCAGGTGGCCAGGTGCGAACGCACCCTCTCGAGGTCGCGGCCGAGCAGCGTGCCGCCGACGTAGTCGGCGAGCAGATCGTCGGGATGATTCATGCCTCTTCCTCCGACGGCTGTGACGCCGGGCCGGGTTCCCCGCCCGCGGAGACCTCCACTCCCATCGCGCGCGCGAGCGCCACACGGCCGCGATGGACCCTGGATTTCACGGTGCCGACCGGCACGTCCAGCACCCGCGCGATCTCCTCGTAGGGGAGGTCCTCCACATCGGCGAGGACGAGCGTGACCCGGAACTCCTCCGGGATCAGTGCGAGCGCGGCGCTCGCGTCGTAGGTCCCCGCCACCTCGTCGGCGTGGTCGGGATGCGGCGGACCGGGCTCGGGCAGCGGCTCCTCGCTCGCGAGGTGGAGCAACGGGCGGCGCCGCTTCGCGCGCAGGACGTCGTAGCAGGCGTTGACCGCGATCCGGTGGAGCCAGGTGGTGAAGGCGGCGTCGCCTCGGAACTGCTCGAGCTTGCGGAGCACCGTGAGGAAGGTGTCCTGCGCGGCGTCGGCAGCCTCGTCGGCGTCGCCCAGGACCCGCAGGCAGACCGCGTAGACCCTCGCCTCGTGGCGGCGGACCAGTTCGGTGAACGCCGCGGTGTCGCCGTCGAGGAAGCGCCGGACGAGGACCTGGTCGGCGGCCGGCTCGCTCACGCGGGGCACGCTACAACGTCGCCGGTCCGGCGGTCTCTTTCTGCACGACCCGCGCGTAGTCCTTCGTGAACGAGAGCCGTCCGGCGAGGATCGTCTGCGCCTGCTTGTGCAGGGTGATCGTGAACTCCCCGGTCTGCGTGTTCACCTTGCACCACTTCACGGTGTTGGCGGGGAACGAGATGCCTGCGTCGTCGTCGAGCGCCGCCTGGCGCGCGTCGAGGCATGCGGCGCCGACCGTGGAGCCGTTGCGGAAGCTGGTCGCTGCCGCCGAAGCGGCGAGCCCGGCGGCGTCGTCTAGCCGGAACTTCGTGAACATGATCGATGCGCCGTCGAGCACGATCACGCCGAGGAGGGCCACCAGCAGCAGCCAGATCACGATGACCTTGCCGACCATCCCGGATTCGTCGTGGCGGAGTCTCATCGGCGGAACCTCCCGACGAGGGCCTTCCTCACCTCATCGACCTCGTCGATCCGCAAGATAAGCGCGGCCAGGAGGAACACAAGCACCCCCGCGACGACGGCCGCCGTGACCTGCGCCAATCGCACGGACGGACGAGCGACGTCCAGGGTCCGCGCGACCCCCGACGAGACCGCGAACGCCGCCACACCGGTCGCGACCGCGGCGACGGCGGTGCGCCAGATGGTCGAGGCGATCTCGCCGCCGCGGATCCCGCTGAGCCGGTGCCGCAGGAGCCAGGCCAGCACCACGGACCCGGCGATGTAGGACACGGACTGACCGAGCGCGAGCCCCGTGACGTCCCACCCGAACCCGAACGCGAACAGCACGGCGGCCGCGAGGTTCACGACGTTGACGCCGATGTTGACGATCGCCGGCGTCTTGCTGTCGTGCGTGGCGTAGAACGTGCGGGTCAGGAGCTGGAAGGCGGAGAAGAAGGGGAGTCCGACCGCGAACCCCGCGAGCGCCGAGGCTAGTCGGTCGCCGCCGGCCGTGCCGAAGTTCCCGTACTCGACGAGCAGCGCCACGATCGGACCGGCGAGCGCGATCATGCCGGCGGCCGCGGGCAGCATCACGATCTCGGTGTCGCGGAGCCCCTGCGAGAAGAACGACCGCACGCCGTCGACGTTGCCGGCCGACCACCGCTCGGACATGCCGGGGAGGAGCGCGGTGAAGATCGAGACCGCGACGATCGCGTGGGGCAGGGTGAAGAACAAGAAGGCGTACGTGTAGACCGTTATCGCCCCGTCGATCCGAAGCGAGTAGTTCAGGTTGATGATCACCAGGAGAGCGAGCTGGTTGGCCACGACGTACACGACGACCCACCGGGCGAGGCCGAGGAGATGGCGGACCGTCGGATGGCGCCAGTCGAACCGGAGCCGCCACCGGAACCCGATCCCTCGCAGCGCCGGCCACAGGGCCACCGTCATCGCGACGACGCCGAACGTTGTCCCGGCCGCCAGCAGGGTCCGCTGTCCCCAGGTGACGTCGCCGATCGTGGGCGGGACGCCGCCACGCATCCACAGGAACGCGAACATCGTCGCGATCACCGCGAGGTTGTTGAGGACCGGCGCGAACATCTGCGCAGCGAATCGGCGATGCGCGGTGAGGATCCCCGCGGCGACGGCGCCCACGCCGTAGAAGACGATCTGCGGCATGAACCAACGCAGGAAGAAGGTGCCGATCGCCACTTCCTGCGCACGCTTCACGGGGTCCACCTCCCCGGCGACGTAGAGGCGCATGATCCACGGAGCCACGATCGCCGCCAGCACGGCGATCGCCGACAGGCTGACAAGCGTGAGGGTGAGGAACCGGCTGCCGACCTCGTCTTGGGAGGTCCGGTCGTGGTCCTTCGCCCACTCGACCAGGACCGGGACGAAGACGCTCGTCAAGATGCCGCCGAGGACGAGCTCGTAGACGATGTTCGGCGTGGTGTTCGCGGTGTTGTAGGCGTCCGACAGCGCCGTGGCGCCGAGCGCGGCGGCGGTGACCGACAATCGCAGCAGGCCGGTGACGCGTGAGAGCAGCGTGCCGATCGACATCACGGCCGCGTTGCGGACCGTGACCTCACGAGAGTCCTGGGTCAGATCAAGCTCTTCCGCCGCTGCCACCTCCTCAGGTACAGGAGGAGCAGACCGCCCGCGGCTGCCACCGTCACGATCAACGCCAACCGGTTCACGGTGGTGGTGCGGACCACGATCGTCTTCGTGCTGATCGAGGCGCCCGAGGGCGAGCGCACGATCACCAGGATCGGGTTCTGTCCCGCCGCGCGGGCGACGACCTCGAAGGTCAGGATCTGGTTCGGCCGCTGCAGCATGACCTCCTGGGTGTCGCCCTGCGGGAAGGAGAACTGCGACGACTGCAGGGTGACGCTCACCTTCAGGGGGATCGGGCCCGGGTTGCCCATCCGCAAGGGGATCGTGCCGTCGCTCGAGGTGAACGTGAAGACCTGGTCCACCTGGGGCGTGGTCCCCGCGAACGCGGTGTCGGTGACGCTCGAAACGTGATCGAGCCAGGCCTGACCGTCTGCCTCGCCCGAGGCCAGGAACTGAGGAGCCTCGGCCGTGAACAGGTCGAGGCGCAACTGCTCCGGAACCCCCGTCTCCTGGGTGAGCATCGACTCGTAGGCCGTGACGTCGTCCTGGAGCGTGCGGATCGTGCCGGCGTAGCCGGAGGTGAAGGGGATCGCGGTCGTCTCGCGAAGCGCCGCGTCGGCGCCGGTCGGGTTCACCTGCGAGACGAGGTCCTGCGCGTGGACCGGTCGCAGGAACGGGGCCGTCGACAGGCGGGTCAGGAGCGGCTGCCACTCGCTCGGGGGCAACGTCGAGGGGAGATCGACCGCGAGCCCACGAACCGTCTCGGAACCGTCGGGCTGCGGGGGAGGGACGGGCTCCTCGCGCCAGATCATCGCGAGCTCGCACAGGACCGCCTGCGCGGCGCGGATCGGGTCGGCCAGCAGGTCCTCGCGCTGCAGGAGGGCTTCCGTGCTGGGATCGGGGAGCACGACGTTCAAGGCTTCGCCGTTGCCTGCGTGGACGACGGCGGTCGGGGGCGGGGCGAACTCGTTCGGCTGCGGGGGACGCGCGACGGTGTCGGCGTTGCCGAGGATCGTCGTGACGCCGTGCCCGGCGAGCCAACCGAGGGTCGCGTCGTCGATCTCGCCGTTCGGAGGGCGTGCGACGTCGGTCGACGGGATCGCACCGGTCGTGTCGGCGATCAGGCCGCTCCCGGTTTCCTGCTGACGTGTCAGGTCGCCACCCAGACCGCTCGCGAGGAGCGAGGGCATCAGCGGGCCCGAGTAAGGGGTCGGCACGGTCTGGACGTCGGGCGTGTCGGTGGCGGCGATGAGGGAGTTCACGAATGCCCCGGCCGACCGGGCCGCCGGATCGCTCGCGGGGACCTGCGTGCCGTCGGGGCGGGTGAAGCCGTCCGCCATCTCCCGCGCCTGGGCCAGCAGCGATGGTTGGACGGCGAGGTCCAGCGCCGCGGCTCTCGACGGGTTCGTCTCGATCGACCGGATCGCCGCGACCGGCGCCCCGAGGGAACCGGTGGATCCGAGCGCGGCCTGGAAGGACGCGTCCTGGAGCACGCCGCTCGGCCCGATCGCGACCGGTGCCTGGAGCTCGGTGTACATCGTGAAGCGGAGCTGACTCTCGGGCGCTCGCACGATGTGCAGGATCGGGGTGATCAGACTGGCGACCGGCGTGCCCGCCGAGAGGAGATCGATCCGCACCGGGTACACGCTCGAGTCGGTGGGGGTGATCGCGGGGATCGTGGACAGATCCAGATGCAGCTTGAGCGTCCGCACCGACCCCGACTCCAGGCGGACGCCGTCGAACGCGATGCTGGTCGTGTACGCGGCATAGGAGGGACCCGTCGTGAGCGCCGACTCGTATTGGAGCAGCGAGTCGAACCGGGGTCCGATCGTGACGTTGGCCGACAGCCGATCCACCTGGGTCTGCCCACGGTTCGACGCCACGAGCGCGATGTGGAGGTCGGGACGCTTGTTGGTGGTCCAGGGCGTCTGCCCGAAGAGCGTCAGCGTGACGGCCGAGCTCTCGGCCTGGGACGAGGCGACGGCGACGTCGGCCAGGACGGTCGAGCAGGTGGACACGGCGACGATCACCGCGAGGAGGGCGCGCACCGCGCTGCGGGTCGTCATGACGGCGGCGTCATCCTAGTGGCCGCTCACCTCCGGAGCAGCGTCGCGAGCTCGTTCGCACCGTAGAGCACGGCGACGATCAGCATGAAGCTGCCGACCAGCAAGCGCAGCGTGTGCTCGCGGGTGCCCAGCGCGAGGTTGGCGCCGATCCGCGCCCCCGGGACCGCGCCGATCACCACGACGGCGAAGATCGCCCAGTCGATGTGCCCGAGCGCCGCGTGCACGATCGTGCCGGGGATCACGAGCACGACGATCGTGGCGAGCGAGGTGCCGAGGACCCGCTTGAGTGGCATCCCGAGCCAGCCCGCCATCAGCGGCACCATCACGATCCCGCCGCCGATCCCGAGCAGCCCCGAGATCAGCCCGGCGATCAACCCGATCCCCGCGAACGTGAGCGGGGTCGAGCGCAGCCGTACCCGGCGGCCCTGGGTGCGCGAGGCGCCGCGGAGGATCCCGATCGACTGCCAGGCGAGGAGCAGCGCGGTCACGACCAGGAGCAGGTGGGTCGGGACGACCTTCGTGAGCGCCGCGCCGACGGCCGCTCCGGCCAGGCCGAGCGACGCCATCCACGCGGCGGCGCGCAGGTCGAGCTCGTCGGCCTCGTGGTAGCGCAGGGCTCCGGTCACGGCGGTCGGCAAGATCGCGGGCAGCGGGGTGGCGAGGGCCACGATCGCGGGCGCGCCCAGCAGGACCTGGATCCCCGGTGTCATGACGATGCCCCCGCCCACGCCGAACAACCCGGACAGGATCCCCGACACCAGGCCGATCGCGATGCCGATCAGCGCCTGCAACCAGGTCACGCGCTCACCCGAGGCGCTCGAGCGCTCGGGCGAGGACGTCGCGCTCGCCCCGGTAGGCCGCCCGCTTGAGCGCTCGCTCGATCGGGAACCAGCGGATCTCCTCCATCTCGTCGTCCCGTTCCTCGACGTTGCCGCCGGTCCAACGCATCAGGAAGAAGTGCACCGTCTTGCGGATGCGGACGTCCTCCCAGACGTACATGTACTTCGTGTCGCCGAGGTCGGCTTCGATCTGGGCGGTGAGGCCGGTCTCTTCGCGGACCTCGCGGACCGCGGCCTGCTCGCGGGTCTCGCCGTCCTCGATCCCCCCCTTCGCGAGGCCCCAGGCGAGGTCGCCGCGTCGCGTTCGCCGGGACGCGAGCACGACCTCGATCTCGCCGTCGTCCTTGTGGCGGTACACGACGCCGCCCGCCGAGACCTCGCGCGTCGTGGGGAGCTTCTCACGAGCCGGGACGGGCGCCTTGCGCGCGCGCCGCGCGCCGTGACGCTCGTTCGCCTGCCCGCGCGCAACCTGTGTATCTCCCTGCGGGGCAGCACTCTTAGCGGGTTCCTGTTTCGCAGCCGGCCGCCGGCGACGGCGGCGGCGCGCGGAGGTTTCCTTGCGTTCCTCGGCCTCGCGATCCCCCGCGGCGGGTTCGCCGCCCTGAGGAGCGGGCGGCTGCCCGTGCGCGGTCGAGGCCGTGCGCGGGGTCTGGGACCGCGTGCGCCTCCTACTGCGGCTGCGCTTGGGCGAGGGGGCCGCGGGCTCGCGCGCGTCCGTCGGTTCCGCGTGCTCCCCTTCCGCCTCGTCGCCAGCCATGACGCACGATTGTAGGCGGCCGCCCCGGGCGCTCGGCCGAAGGTGCGGAGCCGTCCTCCCGATCGAGCTCAGGGTCGCCCGGAAGCGTGCCGACAACCTCGTGGGATGAACATCGACGAACTCCTTCGGCACACCGTCGAGCGCGGTGCGAGCGACCTGCATCTGAAGGTCGGCAACGTCCCGTTCCTGCGGGTCGACGGCGCTCTCGAGCCCACGAACCACCCCGCGATCACGAGCGCCGACAGCGAAGCATTCGCGCTCGCGGTGATGAACGAACACAAGAAGCGCGAGTTCGAGGCGACGAACGAGGCCGACATCGGCTACACGCTGACCGGGGTCGGGCGGTTCCGGATCAACGTGTTCCGCCAGCGCTCCGTCGTCGGGCTGGCGGTCCGGCGCGTGCGCTCGGAGATCCCGACCTTCGAGGAGCTCCGTCTGCCACCGGTGATGCGCCAGCTGTCGGACTCCCCGCGCGGGCTCGTCCTGATCACGGGCCCGACCGGCACCGGCAAGACGACGACGATCGCGGCGATGATCGGGCACATCAACCGCACACGCCGTGCGCACATCGTGACGATCGAGGACCCGATCGAGGTCGTGCACGACGACGAGCTCTCGATCATCCAACAACGGGAGGTCGGGATCGACACGGAGTCCTACGGTGCGGCGCTCAAGCACGTCGTGCGGCAGGACCCCGACGTGATCTTCGTCGGCGAGGTCCGCGACGCGGAATCGGCGTTGTCGGCGATCCAGGCGGCCGAGACCGGCCACCTCGTGATCTCGACCCTGCACACGATCGACGCGATGGAGACGATCAACCGCGTGCTCGACCTGTTCCCGCCGCAGCAGCAGCGGGAGGTCCGCACGTCGTTCGCGGGCGCGCTGCGCGGGATCGTCTCGCAGCGGCTCGTGCCGAAGGCAGACGGGAAGGGCCGCGTGCCGGCGATCGAGGTCCTGATCAACACCGGACGCGTGTTCGACCGGATCGTCGACCCCGACCAGACGGAGTCGATCGTCGACCTGATCGCCGAGGGCGACTACTACGGCATGCAGACGTTCGACCAGGCGCTCGTGACGCTCGTGAAGGACGGGCTCGTGAGCATCGAGGACGCGCGTCGCACGGCGACGAGCCCGCACGACTTCGACCTACAGCTGGCCGGCGTGATGGACCGCCGCTCCGCGTACGCGCACGACGAGGTTCGCGACGGACTTCCCTTCTAGGCACCGCTCGCCCGTTCGGCGGCGCGTTCCATCGGGTGGCGCCGGTACCCGAACGCGATCGCGAGCAGCAGGTACACGGGGATGAACAGCGGTCCCCACGCACAGTACTGGCGGACGTGGTAGCGCTCGTGCGCGAGCAGTCTCCCTTCGACGGGCCGCGCGGCCACCACGACGAACCCGATCGTCATCGCGACGCGGTTCGCACGAAGCATGACGGCGGTGAGGCCGCGCGGCACGCGGTCGAACAGCAGTAGACCGTGCGCTCGGCGCGGCCTCTGGAAGGTGAGGAGCCCGCAGACCAGGCCGATCAGCGTGTTGGGCGAGGTCCACACGAACCCGAGCCAGATCGGCATCGCGTCACGGTAGCGCCCCTACCCGCGGGTATCCTCGCGCCATGGCCGAACCGACGCCGATCGGCGCCGTCGTCCCCGACCTCCCGCCGCTCGCGCTCGAGCTGGGTCAGCGCTTCGCCGACGCCGGCCATGAGCTGTACCTGGTCGGCGGGACCGTCCGCGACATGCTCCTGGGCCGTGAGGCGCCCGACTGGGACTTCGCCACGAGCGCGCACCCGCGTGACACCACGCGGATCGTCGGCGGGTGGGCCGACCGCAAGTACCTCGTGGGCGTGAAGTTCGGCACGGTCGGGGTGCTGAAGGACGGGCGGCTGTTCGAGATCACGACGTTCCGCGAAGAGGTGTACGCGGAGGAGCACCGCAAGCCGGCGGTGACGTTCGGCAAGGACGTGCGGACGGACCTGTCCCGCCGCGACTTCACCATCAACGCGATGGCGGTGAAGCTCCCCGACGGCACGTTCGAGGACCCCTACGGCGGGGTCCGGGCGCTCGCGGCCCGGCAGCTCGACACGCCGCTCGACCCGGAGGTGGCCTTCAGCGACGACCCGCTGCGCATGATCCGCGCGGCGCGGTTCGTCGCCCAGCTGCACGTCCGGCCTGCGCCGCGCGTCACGCAAGCGATCGCCTCGATGGGCGAGCGGCTGGAGATCGTCGCGCCCGAACGGATGCGCGAGGAGCTGGACAAGCTGCTGGTCGCCCCGCACGTGCAGGCGGGGCTGGCGCTGCTGGTCGAGACCGGCCTGGCAGCCCGGTTCCTCCCGGAGGTGCCGGCGCTCGCGCTCGAGCAAGACCCCGTGCAGAAGCACAAGGACGTCTTGCGCCACACGTACGCGGTGGTCGCCGCGACCGAGCCCCGGATCCGCTTGCGACTCGCCGCGTTGCTGCACGACATCGGCAAGCCGGCGACGCGGCAGATCACGCCGGAAGGTGTCACCTTCCACCACCACGAGGTCGTCGGGGCGCGGATGGCCCGCGAGCGGCTGACCGCTCTGCGTTACCCGAACGCCGTGATCGACGATGTCTGCCGGCTGATCGAGCTGCACCTGCGCTTCCACGGGTACGGCGAAGGATGGACCGACAGCGCCGTGCGACGGTTCGTGCGCGATGCGGGCCCGCTGCTCGACGACCTGAACCAGTTGACGCGCGCAGACGTCACGACCCGGAACGAACGCAGGGCGGAGCGTTTCCGCGCGTTGCAGGACGAGCTCGAGGAGCGGATCGCAGCCCTCGCCGAGGAGGAGAACCTCGATGCGCTCCGTCCGCCGCTGGACGGGCGTCAGGTGATGGAGCACCTCGGGATCGCGCCCGGTCCGCTCGTGGGCAGGGCCCTCGATCACCTCATGGAGGTGCGGATGGAACGCGGCCCGATCGCCGAGGACGAGGCGTTCGCCTTGCTCGACGAGTGGGCGGCGGAACAGACTGACTGACGTCGGTCCCCGTGGGCGCTACAGACCGGACATCCGCGAGGGCGGCCACACGATGAACACGGCTTTCCCGATCACCTTGTCGATCGGGATGAACCCGACGCCAGGCTGCTTCGGGTCGGCGTGCACGCCCAGTCCGAACCGCGAGTCCAGCGAGTCGGAGCGGTTGTCACCCATCACGAACAGCATCCCCGGGGGAACCTTCACCTTGCCCGGGAAGCTGGTCGTCTTCTGCGTCAGGTAGGGCTCGGAGATCCGCACGCCGTTCACGTAGACGTGGCCGTTCTTGGCCGACACCGTGTCGCCCGGTACGCCGATCACCCGTTTGATGTAGTCGGGACTGTCCGGCTGCGAAACGCCGAGCGTCTGCGAGAGCCAGTGCGCGACCCCTCCGATCAGTCCCTGCGAAGGCTGCTTCCCGGGGGTGGGCTCCGCGAACACGATGATGTCTCCACGTCGGGGTTCGTGGAAGTAGTAGGGGAGCCTCGTGACCAGGACCCGGTCGCCCACCATCAGGGTCTTCTCCATCGACTGACTGGGGATGTAGAAGGCCTGGATCACGAAGGTCTTGATCAAGATCGCGAGGATCAAGGCCATCAGGACGAGGCCGGGGACCTCTCCGAGGAAACGGAGGACCGGACCCCGTCGCTTGGAGGACTTCTCGTCCTTCGGCGTCGGGGAAGCGGGCGCGGCGCGCTCGGCGTCGGTCTTCACCCGGCAAGGGTACCGGGTTCGTCCGGTAGCACCAGGCGCACCTCGACCGCTTTCCACGACGCGAACACATGCGTGCCTTCGCGTAGCGCGAGGCGTTCGACGGAGCCGAGCGTGACCTCCGCGATCACCGGCGGAGCGCTCCGTACGCGGACACGCGCGCGCTCGCCGTGGACCGCCACCTCGGCGACCGGGCCCTCCAGCACGTTGCGCGGTGAACCCTCCGGACGACGGAGGTGCAGGGCGACGTCGGACGGCCGCAGGGTCGCGAGCACGCGCTCCACCGGCGCGTGGGGGACGTCGTCGGGCCAGCCGACGGTGAGCGCGCCGTCGGCGGTCACGAGGCTCCCGGCCCCGCCCTCGGCCGGCTCGAGACGTCCGGCGTAGAGGTTCACCCCGACGAGGTCTGCCGCGTACGGCGTCGCGGGCGCGGAGCGGATCTCCGCGGGCGTGCCGGTCTGCACGATCCGTCCGTGTTCGAGGATCGCGATCCGGTCGGCGAGCGTGAGCGCGTCGATCGGGTCGTGCACGACGAGCACACAGGGTCCGGCGAACGTGCGGATCACCTCGGCGAGGAGCGTGCGGAGCTCGGCCTTCGCCGACACGTCGACGGCCGACAACGGTTCGTCGAGCAAGAGCAGCCGTGGCTCGGCGGCGAGGGCTCGTGCGAGCGCGGTCCGCTGACGCTGTCCGCCCGACAACGCGGCCGGGCGCGCCGCGGGGTCCACACCGGGGGCGAGCCGCTCCAGGAGCGCCGCGGCGCGCGCGCGTGCCGCGTGAGCGCTCCTCCTGCGCGCGCGAAGGGGGAAGGCGACGTTCTCGAGCGCCGACAGGTGGGGGAAGAGCAGGCCGTCCTGGAGCGCGACGCCGACCTCGCGGTCCTCGGGGGCCAGCGCGTCGATCCGCCGGCCGTCGAGCTCGATCCGTCCGCGGGTGAGAGGCAGGAGACCGGCGAGCGCCGCCACGATCGTGGACTTCCCGGCTCCGTTCGGACCGAGCAGCGCCAGCGTCTCGGCGTCCTCGACGGCGAACGACGCCTCCGCCTCGAAGCCCTCTCGCTCGACGGTGAGGTCGGCGACGAGCGGCATCACCGGGCCCCCGTGATCCGGTCGCGGAGCAGGACGAGCACGACGACCGACAGCGCGACCAGGATCAACGACAGCAGGATCGCGCCCCCCGGGTCGATCTGGCGCGCCTGGTAGACGGCGAGCGGCAACGTCTGGGTCCTGCCCGCGAGGTTGCCCGCGAACGTGATCGTCGCTCCGAACTCGCCGAGCGCGCGGGCCCATGCGAGGACGGCTCCCGCCGCGAGCTGTGGCGCCACGAGCGGCAGCGTGATCCGGCGCAGAACGTAGCCGGGCTTGGCCCCGAGCGACGCGGCCGCACCTTCGTAGCGTTCGTCGATCGAACGCAGCCCGGCCTCGGTGGCGAGGACCACGAGCGGCATCGACACGAACGTCGCCGCTACGACGGCGCCCGCGGTCGTGAACGTCAGCTGGATCCCCAGGGCGTCGTGGAGCCAGCGTCCGACGAGCCCCTCGCGTCCGAGCGCGGCGAGGAGGCCGACGCCACCGACGACCGGAGGAAGCACGATCGGGAGCACGACCAGGGCTCGCAGGAGCGAGCGTCCCGGGAACGCGACTCGCGCCAGCAGCCACGCGAGCGGGACGCCCAGCAGGATCGACAGCACGGTCGCGCTGAGGGAGACCTCGAGCGACAGGCGGAACGCGGTGGACGCGCCCACGCCGGTGAGCGCGTCGACGAGATGCGACCAGGGCGCGCGCACGAAGAGCGCGAAGACGGGCAGGTATCACGAACGCGGCGCCGAGCAGGGCCAGGGCGACCAGCGCGATGGGGAGCCGCGCCCGTACCTGTGACGCGACTCATCGGGTGCCCGGTCCGAAGCCGAACCCGCGCAGGGTCGCCTGCCCCGTAGGCCCGGTCACGTACTGCACGAACGCCCGGGCGGCCGCGGTCTGCGACGATCCGGACACGACCGCGATCGGGTAGGTCGCGACCACGTTCACCGCGTCCGGGATCGACACGGAGCGCAGCCCGGACGCGGCGGTCACGTCCGACGTGTACACGATCGCGGCGTCGGCTTCTCCGGCGGAGATCTTCGCCACGATGCTCGCGTCGTCCTCCTCGTTCGACACGACGTTGGCCAGGGCCTCCTCGGCGACGCCGGCTTTCTCGAGGGCTTGGCGCGCGTAGTCGCCGACGGGCACCCCCTCGGCCCCGAGGATCACCTGGACACCGGGCGCGGCCAGGTCCCGGATAGACCCGACCCCGCCGGGGTCCCCGGGCGGCGTCACGACCACGAGTCGGTTCGTGACGAAGTCGGCCCGGTCGGTGACGCCGGGGTCGGACCCGACCGTGTCCATCGCCGCGCTGCTCGCCGACGCGAACACGTCGGCGGTTCCCTCGCTCTGGATCTGCGCGGCGAGATCGGTGGAGGACCCGAAGTCGAAGGCGACGTCCGTCCCGGGGTTCGCGGCCTCGTAGTCCGAGCCGATCTTCGTGAACGCGGCCGTCAGCGACGAGGCGGCGAACACGGTGATCGTGTGTGAGGGTCCCGATCCGCCCGCGTTCGACGAGCACGCGACGAGCAGCGAGAGCAGGACGATCGACGCGGTCGCGCGTCTCACCGCTCGGGCACCTCGATCATCACGCTCGTCGCCTTGACGGTGGCGGTCGCCTCGATCCCCGGCCGCAGGTCCAGCTCGTCCGCCGCCTCGCGCGTTATCAGCGAGACGATCCGGTGTGGACCGGCCTGGATCTCGACGAGGGCCGACACCTTGTCGCGCGTGACCTTCGTGACGATCCCGGGGAAGGCGTTGCGGCGGCTCGTGTGGGCGGGTGCGGGCTTCGACGCACGGCGTTCCGCCAGCAGCCTCGCCACCTCGGCTGCCGGGATGATCCGCTGGCCGCCGGCGGTCCGAGCGGTCGTGAGTCCCCCCTCCCGCTCCCACCGCCTGAGCGTCTCGACACGAACGCCGAGCATCTTCGCCGCCTCGCCGATCCGATACCCGTCCATGGCCGCGCAGGATACAGGTTCAGAGCCATGAACCACCAGGGTTCTCTGGTGGCCGCTGGCTCGCTAGACGGCGAAGCGCACGTGCAGGATGTCGCCCTCCTGCACGAGGTAGTCCTTGCCTTCGACGCGGAGCCGGCCGTGGGCCTTCGCGTTCTCGATCGAGCCCGCGGTGACCAACTCGTCGTAGGAGATCACCTCGGCGCGGATGAAGCCGCGTTGCAGGTCGGTGTGGATCACGCCGGCGGCCTCGGGCGCCGTCGCGCCGCGGTGGACCTCCCACGCGCGCGTCTCGTCCTCGCCGGTGGTGAGGAACGTGATGAGGTCGAGCGCCCGGTAGCACGCGGCGATCACGGTCTCGAGCCCCGGTTCCTCGACCCCGAACTCCTCGAGCAGCGCACGGGCGTCCTCTGGATCCATCTCTGCGACCTCGGCCTCGATCGCGGCGTACACGCCGACGGCGCCGGGCAGGTCCGGTGGCACCGGCGTGCCTTCCTCGAGGTTCGCGACCACGATCTCGGGCTTCAGCGTGAGGGGCGCGACCCCCCTGAGCTCGGCGACGTGCTCGGGTGACAGGCGTGCATCCCGAAGCGGCGTCTCGGCGTCGAGCGCGGACTTCGCGGCCGCCAGGGCCTCCATCTCGACCCCGGGCCTCACACGTGCCTTCTTCTCGGCCTTGTGCAACGCGCTCTCGATCACCGACAGGTCGGCGAGCAAGAGGTCCGCACGCACCTCCGCGAGCTCCGACGCCGCGGACGCGTCGGGCCCGAAGCACCGAACGACGATCGCGAGCGCGTCCACCTCGCGGAGCTTCGCGATCCCCTGTGCGCTCGAGGTTCCTCCGGGCACGTCGACGAACCGGACCTGGGCGTGCACGGTCTTCTTCGAGCGCTCCAGATCGGTGAGGACCTGCAGGCGCTCGTCCGGCACGGGCACGACCGCGACGTTGGCCTGTCCACCGTGCGAGCCGGCGTGCGTGAGCGCCGTGAACAGCGTGGACTTGCCGCTGAACGGCACCCCGACGAGCCCCACGTCCTTCACGCGGTGGAGGCTAGCAGCGCCATCGGTCGGTCCTCCGGCCATGGCGAGCATCCGCCTTCCGCTACGGCAGATATGGACTTCCGGCGGTGTTCGCGAGCCTGCCCGGTGGCCGATGCTCCTGGACAGAGGCCTGGCGCCGGCCGGGGTGCCGCCAGACCCACCCCGGCCGGCCGGCCTCTGGATCTGGCAACTGCCGCCCGCGAGGGCGTGCACCGCGGAAGGCGGGGACCGACGGCCCCGCCTTCCGTCGCGTTCAGGTCCCTACGACTTGGTCTCCCAGAAGATCTTGCCGATCTCGTCGATCGCGTCCAGGAGCTTCTGTCCTTGCGCGGGGTCCTCGCTCTTCTTCGCGGCGCCGGCTTCCTTCGTGGCGCTCCAGAACAGGCTGCTGAGGTTCGGGTACTTCTCCTGATGCTCCGGCTTGAAGTAGTCGGTCCACAGGACCCACAGGTGGTGCTTCACGAGGTCGGCGCGCTCCTCCTTGATCGTGAGCGCGCGCGTGCGGAACGCCGGGTCGTCGTTGGCCTGGTACTTCTCCTGGATCGCCTTGACCGACTCGGCCTCGATGCGCGCCTGCGCCGGGTCGTACACGCCGCACGGAAGGTCGCAGTGCGCGTGGACGGTGCGACGAGGTGCGAGGATGCCTTGGAACATGGATCAACCCCCTCCTTCTCAGGACCTCACTCGTGAGGCATCGTACCGCCGGGGCTCGCGAAGGGCTGCCGGTGCGGTGGCGGCCGCGGGCGCCGTTGCCGTTGCGGCGTGGACCTTCCTGCGCACCCGGCCTTCGCGCGTGGCGATCGAGGGCCCGAGCATGGCGCCGACGCTGCTACCGGGCGACTGGGCGCTCGTCGTGGCCCTTCGGGGGGTCGGGCGGGACGACGTCGTGGTCGTGGAGCATCCGGGCCGACCTGGGTACGAGATGGTGAAGCGCGTGACCGGCCTGCCCGGCGACACGGTAGGGGACCGTACGCTCGGCGAGCACGAGTTCTGGGTCGAGGGCGACTACGCGAACGCCTCGACCGACTCGCGGTCGTTCGGCCCGGTGACCCGCGGCGAGCTCAAGGCGAAGGTCGTGCTCGTGTACTGGCCGTCTGACCGCCGCCACGTGGTCCGGTAGCGGCGCTCACGCCCCCTTGCGATGAACTGCACCTTGGGCGTAGGATTTGCACCTGCAAATGGTCTGCACACGCGAAGCCGGCACCGTGGGGGCGATGATCCCCGACCGCGTCTGCGGCTGTCCCCGCTGACAAGGGACAGCGCAGGCTTCGCCGCGCCCATCGACCGTCTGCTCCCGCCGCCACACCCTCGGAGGTTTCCTCATGTCGTCCACGCTCCTCACCACCACGATCGACGCCCGCGGACGGTCCTGCCCCGGGCCGCTCGTCTCGCTCGCCCGTGCCCTCAAGGAGGCCACCTCGGGCGACCTGCTCGAGCTCCTCGCGACCGATCCGGGTTCGAAGTCCGACGTGCCGTCTTGGGCCGAGATCAGCGGCAACGAGCTGCTCGAGTCCGAGACGCGCGACGACGGCTCGTTCCGGTACCTGATCCGGAAGGTCTGACCCGTGGCCACGACCGAGGAGCGGATCGAGCACGTCTCCCCGTCCGTGGTCGACGCCGCCGCGTTCGCAGGGCTCCTGCAGCGGGTGGAGGCGCTGGAGGAGACACAGGGCAAGGCCGTCCAGAAGCAGAACAAGCTCACGATCATCGCCTGGGGCGGAAACCTCGACCGGATCTGGCCCACCACGATCCTCGCGACCACCGCGGCCGCCTCGGGCATGGAGTCGAGCGTCTTCTTCACGTTCTGGGGCCTGTTCGCGATCGTGAAGCCGGGCGTGCGGATCACCGGCGACAACTGGATGCAGAAGATGATGTCGGCGATGAACCCGGGCTCGGCGCAGAAGGCGAAGCTCAGCCAGTACCACTTCGCCGGCGTCGGCGACGCGATGTTCAAGAGGCTTGCGGACGACCATCAGGTGGCGCGCCCCGAGGAGCTGATCGCGATCGCGCAGGACCTCGGCGTGCGGCTGATCCCGTGCCAGATGACGATGGACCTGCTCGGTCTCAACCGCGAGGACCTGATCGACGGGCTCGAGGAGCCGATCGGGGCCGCGACGGCGATCCTCGAGATGAAGCGGGCCGCGGTCTCGCTGTTCATCTAGCGCGAGGGACCGGCGCCCGCTCGAACGCTTCGGGCCGCCGACGGGGGCGCTCGAGAAGCACCCCCGTCGTTCGGCGGCTCGCTCAGATCGAGAGGCCCGCGAAGACCTTCATCGACCGTTCGACCTGCTCGGCGATCCCGTCTCCGACCGTCAGCCAATCCATCCGCATGTGCTCGACGAGCGCGATGCTCTTCTGCATCAGCAGCTTGAACGCCTCCTCCTCCATGATCGCGAAGATCGCGGGCGCAGGCCCCTTGACGAGCCAGAACCCGAGCTCCTCGTCGAGGTCGCTCGTCATGAAGAAGAAGGGCTCGAAGTACGTGATCTCTCCGAGGTCCCGTTTCTCCTCGAGGTACCGCATCGATTCCTGGAACAGCTCGATCGCCGGCACCTCTCGACCGGGAACCAGCTTGCCGTAACGGATCAACAGCCCGACCTCCACCGAGGTCACCTCCCACCGCGGCGTCCGTCCCGTTGGGCAGACCCGGCGCGACCCGGCCTCACCCCCTCGTCTCGCCGGGCGTCGAAGATCACCGGCAGCATCACTCCGTCCCGCTCCCCGCGCATCGGGCGGAGGACCCTCGCGGAGGAGGACCGTGGCTCAGCGGGCGCGGCGGGCGCGGATGTTCAGCCGGACGTACTCGATCGTCGGGGACGTGAGCCGGTCGGCCACGTCGCGGACCACATGGTCGCGCTCGCCCTCGGGCAGATCGTCGAGCACGCCGCCGAGGCAGATCGTCCGCAGGTAGACGATGAGGTCTTCGGGCGGGATCGTGGTGGGCTCCTCGTGGAGCCAGCACTCGACGTCCGTGAAGCCCGCGCGGTGGAGTCGTTCCCGGGTCTCCCCCGGCGTCGCGAACACCTTGCCCCACTCGATGTCGTAGCCGCTCTCGGCGAGCGCCTCGGCGACGTTGGCGATGTTGCCAGCACCGCCACATTGGGCGGCGAGCTGTCCGCCGGGCTTGAGCACCGCCGCGAGGTTCGCGAACAAGCGGTCGTGGTCGGGGATCCAGTGGAACGTCGCGGTCGACAAGATGTCGTCCACCGGCTCGATCGGGATCGGGTCGAGCAGGTCGTGGATCAGGTAGCGCACCCTGGGATCCCCGTCGAAGCGCTCCCGCGCCTTGTCGATCATCGAGGGGGAGCCGTCGAGCGCGATCACTTCTCCCTGCGGGAGTCGCTCGAGGAGGATCTCCGTGACCTGGCCGGTCCCGCAGCCGGCGTCGAGCACCCGCTCGTCGCCGGTCAGCTCGAGCCAGCCCACCACCGTCGCCCCCCAGCCCGTCATCGGGATCCGAAGGCGGTCGTACGAAGAGGCGTCCCAGTCGCGCGTCATGTCAGGGCAGGTACCGCTGCTCGATCTTCACGACTCGGCCGTCATCGACCGTCACCATGGCCCCTCGCCCTTCGTGCCGGCGATCCGTCGCACTCTAGTTGTTCGTGGCGGTTCCATGGAGGTCCCCGCCGCGGGCGGAGATAGTTAGCGCTGCGTACTATCATGCGCGTATGCGCGCTTCCCCCACCCCCACCGCCTCGATCGGCGCCGCCGAGCTGGCGTCGCGCCTGCGCGTGTCCGTCTGGCGGACCGCCCGACGGATGCGTCAGGAATCGGCCCCAGGTCTCACCCCGACCCTGCACGCCGCCCTGCACACGGTCGACGTCCACGGTCCGATGACCGCCGGCCAGCTCGCCGCCCACGAGAACGTCAGCAAGCCCACGATGACCCGCACGATCGGTTCCCTCGTGGCTCACGGGCTGATCGCACGCACGCCCGACCCGCTGGACGGCCGGGTGAGCTGGTTGACCGTGACCCCCGGAGGCCATGCGCTCCTGCAACGTGGCCGCCGGCGCACCGACGAGTTCCTCAGCAGGGCGCTGAAGCGGCTGAGCCCTGAGGAGCGCGATCTGCTCGCGCAGGCGTCCGAGCTGCTCGAGTCGGTCGCCGAAGCCGATCTGGGGGGGCGGTCGGCATGAGCTCCAGGCTCGACGCCGCGTTCCACCAGACCTTCTCCTCGCTGCGGACCTCGCGGAACTTCCGCCTGTACCTCAGCGGCCAGCTCGTGTCGGCCGTCGGCACCTGGATGAACTTCACGGCGATGTCGTGGCTGGTGCTGCAGCTCACGCACAGCGGCACCGCGCTCGGGGTCAACTCCGCGCTTGCGTTCACGCCCGTGCTGTTCCTGGGGGCGTGGGGCGGCGTGCTCGCCGACCGCTTCGACAAGCGCAGGATCCTCATGGGCACGCAGTTCTCGTTCGCGGTGATCTCGCTCACCCTGGCGACGCTCGTGTTCACCGAACGATCGTGCTGTGGATGATCTTCACGCTGTCGTTCGTGAACGGCTTCATCAACGCGATCGACAACCCGGCTCGGCAGAGCTTCTACGTCGAGATGGTCGGCGAGGACGTGCTGACGAACGCCGTCAGCCTCAACAGCGCGACCTTCACCGGCGCGCGGATCGTCGGCCCCGCGGTCGCGGGGTTGCTGATCTGGTCGGTCGGCATGGCGATCTGCTTCCTCCTCGACGGGCTCTCCTTCTTCGCGGTGCTGGCAGCGTTGCTCGCGATGCGCGCCGACCAGATGCACCCGCAGGCACGCTCGACCCGCGAGAAGGGCCATCTGGTGGCGGGGCTCAAGTACGTGTGGAGCACCGACGAGCTCCGCCGGCCGTTGCTCGTCATGGCCGTGGTGTTCACGCTGGTCTTCCAGTGGCAGATGCTGGTGCCTCTGATGGCGGAGCAAGCCTTCGGCGCCGGCGCGCGGGAGTTCGGGTTCCTGTCGGCTGGTGCCGGCGTCGGTTCGTTCCTCGCCGCGATCTTGGCGGCGAACCGCAACCGCCGTCCGACGATGCGCCTGATGGGGATCTTCGCGATCTGCATCGGGGCTTCGATGCTGCTCGTCGCCTTCTCACCCGACCTGACGCTCGCGATCGTCGCGATGGTCCCCGTGGGGTTCTCCGCGATGTCGTTCATGATCAACGGGAACACGATGCTGCAGCTCACCGCCGTGCCGCAGGCTCGAGGACGGGTGATGGCGCTGTACGGGGTGGTCTTCCTCGGATCGACCCCGATCGGGTCGCCCATCGTCGGGTGGCTCGGCGAATCACTGGGGCCTCGACTGGACTTCATGCTGACGGGGTTGGTCGCGGTCGTGATGGGCGGCTCGGTCCTGTGGGCGCGCCAACGGCGGATGGCGGCGAAGGCGAGCGCAGCCCTCTCGGGGGAGCCGATCGCTGAGCCGGTCCGCGCCGGGTAGACGCGACGGCGCTGCCTCAGTCCTCGCGTTCGCGGTCGATCCGCCAATCGCCGTCGGGCTGCACGGAGCTGACGTCGAGCTCGGTGCCGTCCTGCAGCCGCAACCGGAAACAGCGCCTGCGGACGCCTTCGCGTTCGTCGAGCCACGAGCGCACGACCTCGACGGGCTCCTCCGCGCCGCCCCAACGCACCGAGCGTGGCCACTCCTCCGCCTTCGCCCCCTCGACGAACCGCAGGCTGATCTCCGGGACGCCGCGCGTCCAGCGTGGAAGGACCGGGGCCTAGAACAGGAAGAGCACGCCGACCACAGCGACCGACCACCGCGTGCCGAGCGCCGGGAACATCGGGATCGCGATGCCGGCCGCGATCGTGCGCGCAGAGTTGTAGAAGACGTCGTACACCGCGAACACGCGGCCCCGGTACCCGTCCGGGAGCGACTCCTGGACCATCGTGTCGACGGGGATCTTCTTCCACGCGAACGTGAGCCCGATCACGAAGCTCGCGAACAGGATCGTCCATCCGCGCAGGTACAGGCCGGTGAACAGGAGCACGACGCCGCCGATCACGAACCCGCTCGCGACGACCCATTCGCGCGGGTACCGACGGTCGACCGTGCCGACCGTGGCGATCCCGAGCAGGACGCCGACCCCTCCCGCACCGATCAGGTTCGAGAAGGAACCAACCCCGGCGCCGAACTGGTCGCGGAACACGACGAGGGCGAGCGTGAGGATGATGCCCTGTCCGATCTGATCGATCGTGATCGTGGTGATCGGGCCAATCGCCCGCGGCGTGCGGACGAGCGCGGAGGCCCCGTCGCGGAGCTCGACCAGCACCCGGCGGAGCTTATGGCGCAGGAGCTCCGGCGCCTCGGGGAACGCCATCGGCGCGAGGTCGTGACGTGATCAGCCGCGCGATGAACCCGGTCGCGAGCCATGCGAAGCCCGCGATCGCGACGACCCACACGGAGGTGTTCGTGGCGTCGGCGACCTTCCCGCCGGTGAACACGCCCACGAGCAGCGCGAGCGTGCCGCCGACCGTGGCGAGCGAGTTCGCGCTGAGCAGGTCCTCGGTCGGCACGATGCGCGGCATCACCGCCGACGCCGTCGCCAGGTAGAACCGGTTCACGCTGAAGAACGCGAGCGCGCCCAGGTAGAACGGGATCGCCGCCTTCTCAGGGTCGAAGAGCACGAGCACGATCAACATGGCCTTGACCAGCGGGGCCATCGCCAGGATCTGCCGGCGCGGCCACCGGTCGATGAACACGCCCACGAACGGGCCGAGGATCGTGAAGGGCAGGATCGTGACCAGCCCGGCCTTGAACAGGCCGACGGTGGTGCTCTGTCCGGACGGCTGGAACACGACCGAAGCGACCAGCGCAGCCTGGAAGAAGCCGTCGCCGCACTGGCCCACCAGGCGGATCGCGAACAGCTTGCGGAAGTCCGGGCTCCGCAGGGCGCCACGCGTGCCTGCGCGCGTGCCGGGCGGGGAAGCGCGGGTCATGCCTCGCATCGTAGGGCCCGGCGTCACCCCGACGACCGTGCGGCGCCACGCAGAAGGCCGGGCTGAACGCC
Source organism: uncultured Actinomycetes bacterium (assembly GCA_963710985.1). Lineage (GTDB taxonomy): Bacteria > Actinomycetota > UBA4738 > UBA4738 > HRBIN12 > AC-51. The sequence continues at coordinate 326,590 of CAVQCI010000003.1, forward strand.
CGGCCTTCTGCGGAAGGAGTGCAGCCGTGCCTTAGGTGCGGACGTCGAAGAAGTGGGTCCAGTCGGCGTTCGCGGAGCCGCCGTTGCCGAGGATGTACTCCTCGACCATCTCGCGCGCCATCTCGTCGGTGAACTGCACCGGCGGAGACTTCATGAAGTAGGCGCACGGGCCGATCAGGGGCCCGCCCATCCCGCGGTCCTTGGCGAGCTTGGCGCAGCGCAGCGCGTCGATGATCGACGCCGGCCGAGTTCGGCGAGTCCCAGACCTCGAGCTTCATCTCGATGTTGAGAGGCACGTCGCCGAAGTTGCGGCCCTCGAGACGGATCATCGCCCACTTGCGGTCCTGCAGCCACGGCACGTGGTCGCTCGGGCCGATGTGGATCCGGTCCTTGTCGAGCGGCGTCTCGAGCTGGGACTGCACCGACTGCGTCTTGGAGATCTTCTTCGACGTCAGCCGCTCGCGCTCGAGCATGTTCATGAAGTCCATGTTGCCGCCGAAGTTCAGCTGGTAGGTGCGGTCGAGCTCCACGCCGCGGTCCTCGAGGAGCTTCGCGAGGACGCGGTGCGTGATCGTCGCGCCGACCTGGGACTTGATGTCGTCGCCGACGATCGGCACACCCGCATCGCCGAACTTCTTCGCCCAGACCGGGTCGCTGGCGATGAACACCGGGAGCGCGTTCACGAGCGCCACGTTCGCGTCGATCGCGCACTGCGCGTAGAAGCGGTCCGCTTGCTCGGAGCCGACCGGCAGGTAGCAGATCAGCACGTCGGCGCGCGTGTCCTTCAGTCCCTGGACGACGTCGACCGGCTCCTCGTCGGACTCGACGATCGTCTCGCGGTAGTAGAGACCGAGACCGTCGTAGGTCTGGCCGCGCGAGACGCGTCACGCCGAGCGGCGGCACGTCGGAGAACTGGATCGTGTTGTTCGGCTCGGTGAAGATGGCCTCGCGACGTCCTTTCCGACCTTCTTCGCGTCGACGTCGAACGCCGCGACGACCTTGACGTCATGGACGTGGTACCCGCCGAGCTCGACGTGCATGAGGCCGGGGACACGGTCGGAGGGATCGGCGTCCTTGTAGTACTCGAGGCCCTGCACGAGGGACGAGGCGCAGTTGCCAAGCCCCACGATCGCGATACGAACTTTGCTCATGCCGTGTGCTCCTTCCTGCGCAGCGTCGCGGAGGCGCGACGCTTCTCGCCCACGGGGGCGGTGATGCGGTACTTCGTGCGCTCCTGCCTGGATCAGGCCGTTCAGCCAAGCGATGTCGGCCTCGGTGGCGGCGCGGCCGTGCTCCATGAGCGCGCGCTGGTAGTCGTCGTCGCTCGGCGGGGCCACGGGGCGCCGTCTTGGTCGGCGTCCAGGCGCTCCTGCAGCCCCGCGCGGCGCCGTTCGAGCAGACGGATCCGGGTCTCGGGCGGCAGGTAGCGGAAGAAGGCGAGGCGGATCCGGAACCGCGCGTCCTCGGCCTGGCCGTCGGGAGTGGGCTCTTCGAGCAGCTCGAGGAAGAGCGCCTCGCCCTCGGGGGTGATGCGGTAGACGGTCTTGCGGCGCCCGCCGCTGGCTGCGGGGGCCGCCGCCTCCACCGCGCCGTCGCGCTCGAGGCGCCGAAGGGTGGGGTAGAGCGAGCCGAACGAGACCCGCCACAGGCCGCCCAGCTGCTCGGACAGCTCCCGGGAGAGCTGGTACCCGTGCATCGGGCGTTCCTTGAGCAGACCCAGGATCGCGAGTTCCAACATGGTCGTCCGTTCCTCCTGATATATCGAACCATATATCGAACCGCTATATCGGCTCGATATATGTCTACCACGTCCGTGGGGATATGTCGAACGCAGGAGCGTAGCCCGGTTCAGGCCGCCGTGGGAAGCGGTCGGCGGCCGGCGGCGAGCGCGGACGCGGCCGCGACGAGCCCGACCGCCCCGCAGCCGAGCCACAGGGCGGTCGGACTGACGTGGTACACGGTGGTGCCGACGATCGGGCTTACGACCGCGGCGAGCGCGTACATCGAGCCGAGCGCGCCCTGGTAACGGCCGCGCGCGTGCTCGGGCGCGCGATCGGCGACGAAGGCAGAGGTTGCCGGCGACTCCACGATCTCTCCGGGGGTCCAGATCAGCACCATCACCATCAATCCGGGGATCGCGGTGGCGAACGCGAGGACCGCGAAGCCGAAGCCGACCCCCACCGCACCGAGGGCCATCATCCGGGTCCGCACGCGATGCTGGGTCCACGACGAGATCGGCAGCTCCAGGAGCACGACGAGCACGCCGTTCATCGCCTGGAGGAACCCGTAGGTCGAGACCGAGTAGCCGAGGTCTTCGACGTGGAGCGCGAACGTGGTCGCGTTCTGCATGTAGACGGCGGCGGTCAGGAACACGCAGCCGAGCGCGAGCAGGAACCCCGTGTCGGCCCGGATCGACTCGCGGGCGGACGCGAGGTGGCGTTCCTGATGGCGGCTGGTGCGCACGCCGTGGGGGAGCGCGACGAACGCGACCGTCGCGAACCCGAGGCTCGTGAGCGCGTCACCGATGAAGAGGAGGTTCGCGGAGCGCTCGTAGAGAAGGCCGCCGAGCGCGAGCCCGACCGCCCATCCGAGGTTGAGCAGCATCCGGTAGGCGCTGAACGCGGCGACACGGGCCTCGGGGTCGACGAGGTCGGCGATCAGCGCGCTCGAGGCCGGGCGGTACAGCTCCGCGACGAACCCCATCAGGAACACGATCGCGACCACGCCTGCGAGCGAGCGGACCTCGAGCAGAGCCAAGGCGCAGGCCGCGCCGCCCAGCATCGACAGCACGATCGTGGTGCGCCGCCCGAGCCGGTCGGCGAGCAGCCCGCCCGCTCCCTGCGCGCCGATCGCGCCGACGCCGTAGGCGGCGAGCCCCAGCCCGGCTTGCGGCACCGAGTAGCCGCGGCTCCGCAGGTACAGGGTGATGAACGGCAGCACGAACGTGCCGATCCGGTTGACGAAGGCGCCGGCGAACAAGATCCAGGCTTCGCGTGGAAGGCCGCGCAGGTTCTCGCGGAGCGAAGGGCCGCGGGGCGCGACGGCGGTCACGACCGAGCGCCGGGACGGCGCCACCGGGTGACGTACCCGGGGGTCGGGATGCCCTGGCGGAGCAGGGGGTCGGGCTCGGGCTCTCCGGGCGCCAGCCGCAGCGGCAAGATCCCGGCCCAGACGTCGAGGTCGTAGTCGGGCTCGGCGTCCTCCGCGTGCCCGGTGGATACCTTGGCGGAGCACTCGTCGAGCGGGACGGCGACGAACGTCGTCTGACGCAGCTCGTCGGGGCTCGGCCTGCGCGCGTCCGCGGACCGGCCGGGCGCGACCTGATCGGTGATCGCGTCGAATACGCGGCCGAGCTCGGTCTCGTCGGTGACCTCGCGGGCGACGCCGTACACGATCACCGTCCGGTAGTTCATCGAGTGCTCGAACATCGAACGCGCGAACCGGATCGCGTCGACGATCGTGACGGCGATCGCGACGGGGAGACCTCGCCTGATCGCGCGAAGGGTGCTCGAGGCGTTGGAGCCGTGGAGGTACAGGGTGTCGCCGATCCTCGTGTGGATCGTGGGGATGATCCTCGGGTCGCCGTCCTCGCCGACCCACGCGAGATGGCAGTACAGGGCCTCGTCGAGGATCGCGTCGACGGTGGCGCGATCGTAGGCGCCGAGCTCGGGGAGCCGGCGGACGCGCGTGCGTGGGCTCGGGGCGTCGTTCACGGCCGGCGGAACTCTCGCAGGTAGCCGGGGACGGGGACGCCCGGTTTGAGATCCGGTGCGGGGGCGGGCTCGCCCGGCACCGTGCGCAGCGGGAGCGTCCCCGCCCACACGTCGCGGTCGAGGTCCTCGGGGTCGTCGAGCGGTGGGCCGGTACGGACCTTCGCGCTCGCCTCGGCGATCGGCATCTTGAGGATCAGCGTCTCGCGCCAGTCCCGATCGTCCGGCTCGCCGGCGTCGTCCTCGCGCCCGGGCAGCACGTGCCGGGTGATCGCCCTGGCGGCCGCGTAGAGCTCGTCGAGGTCGGTGACCTCCTCGGCCGACCCGTACACGACCGCGCTCCGGTAGTTCATCGAGTGCTTCGGCGAGGTGCGCGCGAGGACGAGCTCGTCGATCACGGTGGCGACGACGCAGACCTCGGCGCCGCCCGCGACCGCCTTCCACGCGCGCGCGCCGCGCGAACCGTGCAGGTACAGGGTGTCGCCGACCCGCGCCTGGATCGTGGGGAGCGCCCTCGCCCGGCCTTCGCCGTCGACCCACGCGATCGTGCACGTGAGGGCGTCGTCGAGGACGCGATGCACCGTCTCGACGTCGTAGTCGGCGCGCTCGGGGTGCCGATGGACGCGCGCACGTTCGCTCGGAGCCTCGGACATGGCCGAGATGCTACCGAGCCGGCCTGTCGCTCGCGCGGGAGCGCTCAGGCGTCGCGTTGCTCGGCGTGCGCCTCCTCAGCGCTCTTGTGGTGGCGGAACCACTTGCCGCCGCTGAAGAAGTGGGCGTGGCCCTCGTGGATGTAGTCGACGTGGTCGCCGTGCTGCACCGCCTCGTGGCCGCACCCCTCGCCGTGCACATGGCCACCGAGCTCATCCTCGGTGACCTCGGTGAACGCTTGGGGCTCCTCGAAGAACGCGGGTGGGAACGCACTCATTGCTGCACCTTACCCCCGAGCGAGCTCACGCGAGCTCGAGGTGCATCCGGCGGGCCGCGCGGTCCAGCGCCGCGAGCAACGGTCTGCCGAGGAGGAGCACGAGCACGGCGTTGCCGGCGGCGCGGAACGTGTCCCACGCGAACGACGTGATCGCGTAGTAGGAGGCGTAGTGGCGAAGGTTCGTCGCGGCCCCCGCGCCCGGGTCCCAGGCGATCGCGGTGCCGTCGGTGACGAACGGCCACGACCACAGGTTCATGATCGCGCCGTACAGGTACCCGCTGAGGACCCCATAGGCGGCGAGCACCAGCAGCCTCGACCGCCATGAGTCGCCGTGGGGCAGCAGGCCAGCTCCGGCCCCGACCCAGCCGACCGCGACCATCTCGAACGGAAGCCACGGTCCGAGGCCACCGACGAACAGCCCGCTCGCGAAGGTCCCGACCGCCCCCAGCAGGAACCCGAACGCGGGGCCGAAGGCGTTGCCGGCGACGAGGACCACGATGAACATCGCGCTGAACCCGGCGACGAATCCGGGCAGACGCAGCGCCACCATCGCCGCGCCCAGCACGCCGAGCAGCGCCACCGTCTTCGGCCCGAGGCCGCCACGGCCGAGCTCGAGGAACAGCAGGGCGGCGAGGATCGCGCCGATCCCCAGGAGCAGCCACGGTCCATCGGCGCCGTGGTTGTCGCCGACGGTGCCGGACAGCGCCGGCAGGACGAACGGCCAGAAGAAGGCGAGCGCGCCGAGGAGGTTCGCGGCGACGAGCAGCCCGAGGCGAAGGCGGCCGCCGCTCGGCGCCGCCGTCGTGGATGCGTCCAGCGCGGCGCTCACGCGAGCGCCTCCGCGACCTGCTCGGGCGTGAGCCAGCCCGGACCGAACACCCGTGTCATCTGCGGCGCGAAGACGTGCGAGTCGCCGAGGACCTCTGCGGGGTTCCCGTCGGCGATGATCACGCCATTCGCGAGCATCACCACGCGAGTGGCCACGCCGGCGGCGAGCTCCACGTCGTGGGTCGCGACGATCGCGGCGCCGCCGTCGGCCGCATGCGAGCGCAGGAACCGCACCAGCCGGTCCTTCGACGCGGGGTCGAGCCCGCGGGTGGGTTCGTCGAGCAGGAGCAACGGCGCGCGGGTCGCGGCGATCGCGGCGGTCGCGACGAGGAGGCGCTGACCGGCGGAGAGGTCGCGAGGGTGGCGGGCGGCGAGCTCCACGATCCCCAGCCGCTCGAGCCAGGGCGCGGCGGCGTCGTCCTCGCCCCGAGCCGCGAGGGTCGCACGGATCTCCCGCTCGACCGTGTCGTTGAACAAGATCGCGTCGGACTCCTGGGGGCAGAGCGCCGCGGTCACGCCCGGACGGGGCTGCTCTTCGAGCACGCGGACGGCCCCCGCCGACGGGACGTGCACCCCCGCGAGCGTGCGGAGCAGCGTCGACTTCCCCGCCCCGTTGCGGCCCATCAGCGCGACGACCTCGCCCTTGCGGACCTCGAGGTCGACGCCGCGGAGCGCCGAGACATCCGCGTAGGCGGCCGAGAGCGCCCGAGCCACGGCGACGACGTCGCCGGCGACGGCCCCGGGGGTGGCGGCACGCGGCGCGAGGGTATGCGCGCGCGCGGCCGCGCGCGCGTCGCGCACCGTGAGCGGGATCGGGCTCCATCCGACGAGCCGCCCCAGCCGGGCGACCGGCGGACCCGAGGCGAGCGCGTGGATCACCGACGCCGGCTCGCCGGCGCGGACGCGGCCTTGGTCGAACCCGAGCGCGACGTCGACCCACCCGGCCACGCGTTCGAGCCGGTGCTCGGCGAGCAGGACCGTCATGCCGTGGTCGTGGACCAGTCGTTGCAGCGCCGCCATCACGTGCTCGGCGCCCTGCGGATCGAGCTGGGAGGTCGGCTCGTCGAGCACGAGGATCCGTGGGCCCGCCGCGAGGGCGGCGGCGATCGCCACGCGCTGGCGTTCGCCGCCGGAGAGCGATCGCACGCTGCGGTCCCGCAGATCGGCGAGGTCGAGCAGGTCGAGCATCTCCTCCACCCGCCGGCGCATGTGCGAGGAGTCGACCCCGAGGTTCTCCATCCCGTAGGCGAGCTCGTCCTCGACCCGCTCCACCACGAACGACGCGCCGGGATCCTGCGGGACGAACGCGACCACGTCTGCGAGCCGCCGCGGCGGCTCCGTGCGGGTGTCGCGGCCGCCCACCGTCACGCGCCCGGCGAAGGTCCCGCCGGTGAAGTGCGGCACGAGGCCATTCGTGGCGCGCAGGAACGTGGACTTCCCGGCGCCGGTCGGACCGACCGCCAGCGCGAAGGCACCTTCGCCGATCGCGACGTCCACGCCCTCGAGCGCCGGTCGCGCTCCGTCCGGGTAGGTGAACGACACGCCGTCGAACCGGAGCGCGTCGCTCATCGGGCCTCTCCTCGTGGCAGGAGCCCGGGCGCGGCGAGCAGCGCGAGCGCGCCGAGCAGGACCGGCGAGGGCGACGGCCACGCGATCGGCGACGTCGACGGGTGCAGCGGAGCCCAGCCGCCGATCGACGCCGCGACGAAGGCGGCCGCGCCGGCGGCCGAGGCGAGCCCGACCGCGATCGAGGGGCCCGTCCAGCGGTGTGGCCGGTACCGGGAGCGCGCGCCCCGGCCGTGCCCGCGCGCATCCATCGACTCGGCGAGCGTCACGGCCTCCTCCATCCCGCGCTCGAGCACCGGGACGGCCAGCGCGGGGAGCGAGCGCAGGCCGTTGGTCTGCAGCCCCCGCAGGCGTTGGGCCTCGCGGACCTGGCCGACGCCCGCGATCGTCCGCGGCGCGATCGAGAGCGCCAGGGCCGCTGCGAGCGCGGGTTCGTGGAAGCGGCGCGGCGCCATCCGCACCAGCCCGAACGGGTCGGTGACCGCGTTGAAGGTCCCGAACACGACCAGGATCGTCGCGAGGCGCAGCCCCTCGAGGAACGCGAACGCCACGTTCGAGGCGTTCACCGTGCCGAGGAACACCAGCGCCGTCCGGAGCACGACCGCCACCACGCCGGCCAGCAGGAAGACGCGGAACGAGCGCGCCGTCGTTCCGGGCGTCCGGTGCGTCGCGTAGACGAACCACGCCACCGCCCAGAGCAGGAGCAGGTACACGGGGTCGGTGGTGACGAAGGCGACCAGCGTTGCGGCGGTGGCCCACGCGATCCAGGCGCCCGGGTGGATCGGAGCCCTCACGCGGCGCCCCGCGATCGGGACCGCAGGCGCAGCCAGCCGCCGGCGCCGAGCAGGGCCGCGAGCGCGATCGCCGCGACGAGCCCACCCGGGGGTCCGCCCGAGGACGGCGGCGGCGCCGGCGCCGCCGCGTGCACGTCGACCGACGTCGTCTCGGTGCTCGGTTCGAGGGAGCGTGACGGGCTCGGGGCGTGCCGGGTGTGCGCGGCTGCCGGCCGGGGCGACGCGGAGTAGGCCGCCGGCCCCTGGGTCGACGACGTGCGCCTCGGAGCGGGGGCGTGCGTCGTGGGAGCGGTCGTGGGCGCCCCCGCCGGTGCGGCCGGTGTCGCGGCCGGTGTCGCGGCCGGAGGGCACACACGGTCGATCGCGGTCGCGGGCGGCGCGGGGTGGGTCGTGGCCGAATCGCCGCTGCCCCACGATCCAGCCGTCGAGGTCGCCGTTGCGGATCGAGGTCTCGCCCGCGCCGGTCGAGGCCCAGGTCCACCCGCCGTGACCGTCGCCGTGCCAGTAGCCCCAGTAGTCGGGGTAGTCGGCGAAGCAATCGTCGCCCGCCGGGCCCACGCCGTCGAGCCGGCAGACGGCCTGGCCGCCCAGCCCGAACCCGTAGGACAGGCCGTACTGCGCGTGCGCCAGCTCGAGCAGGTGCAGCCCGCTGACGCTCCCGGAGTCGAGCGCGACGCAGTACTCGAGGACGTGCGACCCCGTGTCGATCACGAGGCCGGCGTGCGAGCCGGCTGACGCGGCGCACGCCGCGTCGGCGCCCGAGAACGCGGGCGCCGCGACGGGCACCGACGCGAGCGCGCCCACGAGGGCGACGGCCGCGAGCCCATGCCTGCCGGGACGCCGCATCAGCAGGTGGACGCGGGAAGCTCGCCGGTGACGGTTCCGGTGACGGGCAGCGGCGACCGCAGCAGGCCGAGGATCGCGCCGATCGTGGCGCCGGCGTCCTTGCCGGTCGGCGTGCCGGCGGGGGTCCACGAGTACGCGAAGGCGCCGCACGCGGTACTGGAGCCTGCGGAGCGCCTTCATGGCGCCGGCCGGCAGCGCGACCCCGGAGGCCTCGTAGGCCTGGATCACGAGCGCGGTCGAGTTCGCGTCGGTCGTGCGGTATCCCCACGTGTAGCCCCACCCGCCGTGAGCCGGATCCCGCAGCGACGGGAAGAACGTCGCGGTGGGGTCCTTCGACGGGCTCGCGCCGACCGCCGCCAGGGCCATCACGGCGTAGGCGGTCGTGTTGGTGTCGGACCGGTAGTAGTCGGTGCCGGTCGACGCCTTGCAGTGCGGGCCGTCGGTCGAGCGCGCGGGGCGGTCGTACTGCCACCCGCCGTCGCGGCACTGCGCGTCGACCAGCCACTGGATCGCGGTCTGCGTCGACCGAGCCGGGGGCGGCGGCCTGGATCGCGAGGATCCCGAGGGCCTGGTCGAGCACGGTCGCGTCGCCGAAGCGGCCGCTGAGCCGCTCGGACTCCCCGATCCGCGCGAGGAGGTTCGCATGCCCGAAGTCCGCGGGGTCGAGTCCGTCGGCCTCGGCGGCCAGCGCGACCTTCGCGGCCAGACCGATCGTGTCGACGTGGCCCCGCTTGACCTGGCGGCGCAGGAACCCGAGCGCTGCCTGGGTCGGGCTTTCGCCGAGGCCGATCGCGACCCAGCTCTGGACGGCGTCCGCGGTCGAGCCGATCGCCGAGAAGCCGGGGACCGCGCCGGTCATCGGGTCTTGCCGGGCCGCGACGTAGGCGCCGGCGTTCCTGGCGCGCTGCCGGTCGGTGAGGACGGCGCCGCTCGCTGTGCCGGCGGCCGCGCACGACGACCGTCACGGCGACGACGACCGTCACGGCGACGACGACCGAGGTCACCCCTCGGAGGGTCCGGTGCATCCGGTGCTCCTTCCCGGGCGTCCGCGCGCCCCGCTCGGAACATCGCCTCGGGAGGGCCGGTCGCTGGCCCGGGAGCCGGCAGCCCGACCCTTGCCGCGAGGGTCCGTTCAGCCGCGCGTCGCGCAGGGCGGCCTGGCTCGTCGGCCCTTCCTCCGAAGGGCGACCTACAGTTGCGGGACAGCGCCGGACTCCGACCGGCTTCGCCTCCGCGACGCTCGCGCGCACGATAACACCCCCCGAGATGCAGAGGTTCCGCGTCTGTTGACCTGCGGTTCCCGTGCATCGACGCGCCCACCTAGACTCGGCGCGTGGACGTCGTCTGCCCCTCATGCGGCACGCGCAACCCCGCCATGGCGCGGTTCTGCATGGCGTGCGGCGCCCCGCTCGTGACCACGCGGCCCGCCGACGAGCGCCGGGTGGTGACGATCCTGTTCGTCGACCTCGTGGGGTTCACCGCACGCTCGGACAACGCGGACCCCGAGGACGTGCGCAGAACCCTCGTGCCCTATCACGCCGGCGTGAAGGAGCAGCTCGAGCGGTTCGGTGGGGTGCTGGACAAGTTCATCGGCGACGGCGTGATGGGCGTGTTCGGCGCCCCGATCGCCCACGACGACGACCCCGTGCGCGGCGTCGAGGCCGCGCTCGCGATCCTCGAGCTGGTCGACACGCTGCGCCGCGACGATCCCGAGATCGCGGTCCGCGTCGCGGTGAACACCGGCGAGGCGGTGGTCACGTTCGGATCGGGGCCGCAGGTGGGGGAGTCGGTCGCGGGCGACGTCGCGAACACGGCCTCACGCCTGCAGGCGCTCGCGCCGCGCGACGGCGTCGTGCTCGGTGAGGCGACCGCGCGGGCGGTCCGCGCCCATTTCGAGCTCGAGGAGCTGCCACCGGCGACGGTCAAGGGCAAGGCTGAGCCGGTGCGCGTGTGGCGGGTGGCCGGTCGCGCGACGCCGTCGCCGGCCGCGGACGAACCCGCGGCGTTCGTCGGCCGCGAGCGCGGAGCTGCAGGCGTTGCTCGGCGCCTATCGCGAGGCCGTGACGGCGGGATCGGCGCGCCTCGTGGTGGTGGTGGGCGAGCCCGGGGTCGGCAAGTCGCGGCTGCTCCGCGAGCTCGAGTCTGCGGGTCGCGGAGGAGACCCAGCCTCCCCGCTGGCTCGCCTCGCGGTGCCAGCCGTACGGGGAGGACGTGGCGTTCCGGCCCGCCGGCCGGCTCGTGGAGGCCGCGCTCGGGCTCGACGGCTCCGAGGACGCGGCCACCCTGCACGCGGCGCTGGAGGAGGCGCTCCGTGCGGCAGTTCCCTCCGCGCCCGAGCGCGAAGGGGTGGCGCGGCAGCTCGAGACGTTGGTCCGCGGGACCGGCGCGCGCGAGGAGCCCGCCTCGATCTCGGACCTGGCCGCCGCGGCCGCGATGCTCGTAGGCGCGGGCGGTCCGGCGGTGATCGCGATCGAGGACGTGCACTGGGCCGAACCTGCGTTGCTCCACCTGCTGCGCGCCGGTACGAACGAGCTCCGCGACCGCCCGTGCCTGCTCGTGGCCACCGCGCGCCCGACCGGGCAGCCGTCGTTCGAAGACGCGATCGAGGTGCCGCTGTTCCCGCTCGACGAAGCGGAGACCGTCCGGCTGGTGGACGACCTCGTGTCGAGGACGGGGTTCGGCGACGCGGAACGCCGGGCGCTCGCGGAGCGTTCCGAGGGCAACCCGTTGTTCGCGGTCGAGTTCGTCCGTGCGCTCGCGGAGCGGGCTGAGGATGTTCGCTCGTCGATGCCGCTGCCCGACACCTTGCAGTCGGTGATCGCCGCACGGCTGGACGCCGTGCCCGCGGACCTGCGCCCGGCGGTGCTGGACGCTGCGATCCTCGGGCCGGAGTTCTGGGCCGCGGCGCTCGCAGCCCTCGGCGACGGAGACGACGCCGCCGCGGCCGCCGCGCTCGACGGTCTGGCGGCGCGCGGCGTCGTGACGGCCGGCGGCTCGACGTGGTTCCGGGGCGCCCCCACCTATCGCTTCACGCACGCGCTCTTCCGCGAGGTCGCGTATGGGCGTCTGCCCCGCGCGACGCGTGCGGGCAAGCACCTGCGGGCCGGCGGATGGCTCGAATCCGCGAGCGGTGAGCGCGCCGTCGAGCGCGCCGACGCGATCGCGTTCCACTACGAGCAGGCGTACCTGCTCGCGGAGGCGTCGCACGACCTCGAGCTCGTGAGTGCGGCGCAGGAGCCTGCGGCGCGATGGTTGAACCGCGCCGGCCGGCAGGCCCGCCTGCTCGACGCGCTCGGCGCGTTCGAGCGGCACGAGCGGGCGCTCCGCGTGGCGGCGCCACGTTCGGTGGAACGGGCGCGAGCGCTCGCGAACAGCGCCGCGATGGGCGCCCGCGCAGCGCAGCTCGAGGGAAAGGAGGCGCTCGCGAGGATCGAGGAAGCAGTCGCGATCGCGCGTGAGCTCGGCGACATCGAGCTCGAGGGCTGGACGCTCGTGCGCCAGTACAGCCAGATGGCGTTCATGGGCGAGGGGGCCGCCGCCGAGCACGTGCTCGAGACCGCGATCGAGCGGCTGGAGGCGCTGCCGCCGGGCACGTGGCTCGCGGAAGCCTACGCATACCGGGCCGAGGAGATGATGTTCGCCGGTCGCACCGAGGACTCGCTGCGCTGGGCCGAGCGGGCGATCGACGTCGCGACCGCGATCGGGTCGGACGCCGTGATCATGGCCCTGCATCTGCGCGGCAACGCGCGATGCGAGGCCGGCGAGATGGCCGGGCTCGACGACCTCCGTGACGCGCTGCGGCGCTCGCAGGAGCTCGGCAGCGCGATGGACATCGTCTTCTCGTTGATGTACCTGGGCGAGTGGACGTGGCTGTTGGAGGGGCCGGTTGCGGGGTTGGTCCACATCGACGGCGCCTACGACCTGTCGCGTCGTCGCGGCGTGACCCGCCAGTCGTTCTGGGCGGCGGGCGGCTCCCTCGGTCCGCTGTTCGACGCCGGGCGTTGGGACGACCTGCTCGAGCCGGGTCGGGGTGCTGCGCGGGACCGACCCGAAGTTGATCGACCCGACGCTGTTCTGCGTCGTCGACATCTGGTGCGCGAAGCTCTCGATCGCGCGCGGGGACCGCTCGATCGCGCCCTCGGGCGAGGAGCTGCTGGCGCTCGCTCGCGGGATCGGGGAGATGCATGTGGTCGGACCGGGGCTGAACGCCGCCGCGATGCTGGCCTTGCACGACCGGCAGGACGACGTCGCACGCACCTACCTGGAGGAGCTTGAGGCCTTGACCGCGTCCGTGTCGTCGCCGACCTATCGCGAGGAGATCGTGGCCGATGCGACCCGCGCCGCGGTCGTCCTGGGCGAGACCGACCTCGCCGAGCGGTTCGCCAGGGGCGAGGGCACCACCGCCCGGGCGCGGTGCACCTACGCGACCGCGCGCGCCGTGCTCGCCGACGCCGGAGGCGGGGCGGACGCGCGCGAGGCATGGTCGAACGCGGCGGAGCGGTGGCGCGCGTACGGCTCGGCCTACGAGGAGGCGCTCGCGCGCGACGGCCTCGCGGGGTGCCTGCAGCGCGAGGGACGCGAGGACGAAGCGCGCACCGAACGGACCGCGGCGGACGTCCTGCTCGCATCGCTCCGCGCGGTCAGGCCTTCGCGCTGAGAGCGGGCTCGCGGTTAGGGGGGAGGTGGGGGCGGCATCGCGCCGCCGCCGCTCTCGGGACCTTCGGACCGCAGGAACCGCTCGATCTCGGCGGCGAGGTCGTCCCCGGAGGGGATCTCCTCGTCGCTCGCGTCCTCGAGGGTGTGCAAGACCTCGCGAACGTCATCGTCGGCCTCGACCGCGGCGTCCAGACGCTGGCGCTGCTCGAGGGCGTCGGCTTCCAGGTCGCCGAGCGCGACGTCGACGTCGAGGTGCCGGCCGAGGTGCTTCAGCAGGGCGACCGTCCCCGCGGCGAACGGCCCACCCACGTAGTGCGGCACCTGTGCGAAGAACCCGACCGAGGGCACACCGCCCGCGCTCACGGCGTGCTCCACCGCGGACAGGCAAGCGCTCGGGACCCGGAGCAGACCGATCGGCCCTCTCGTCTCCGTCTCGTGCAGGAGTCCATCGCGCGACGCGGTCGCCAGGACCGGGACCGGCCGCGTGTGGGCGACGGCGGCCGGGATCGCGCCGAGGCTGATCCACTGCGCGACGCCGAGCTGCCGACAGAGCTCGAGCACGTCGGCGCCCAGCTCCTTCCATCGGAAGTCGGGCTCGGCACCGTGCAGCACGAGGAGGTCGCGGCCTCCGAGCCGGGTGCGGTGCAGCTCGAGTGAGGGCCACGTGAGCCGGACGATCGAGCCGTCGACGATATCGAGCGTCGGCCGCCGAGAGCGATAGTCCCAGAGCACGTCCGCGTCGAAGAGCGCGAGGCGGGAGCCGTCGGTGCTCAGGCGGTCCGCGGCGGCCGTCGCGGCGCCGGCCGCGTCGACCCATCCGTCGAACGCCGCGACGAGGACGGGAGCCACGAGCGGCTCGATCGGCCAGGTCTCGGTTCGATACAGGGACATCATGGTCAGCATAGTGGGGTGCCGCGATAGCCTCGGAGGATGACCGACGCGCCGGCGCTCGAGGTCCGTGGCCTCACGAAACGCTACGGCGCGACCCTCGCCGTCGATGACCTCACGTTCGCGGTGCCGCGCGGCTCGGTCACGGGGTTCCTCGGACCGAACGGTGCCGGCAAGACCACGACGATGCGGGTCCTGCTCGGGCTCGCGTCGCCGACCGCCGGCTCGACGCTGGTGCTCGGGTCTGCGTACGCGGACCTCACTGAGCCCTTGCACAAGGTCGGTGCGTCGCTCGAGGTGACCGGGTTCCATCCGGGCCGCACGGCGCTCGGCCATCTGCAAGTGGTCGCGAAACAAGGTGGGCTCGACGCGTCGCGGATCGACCACGTGCTCGCCGTGACGGGGATGACGGAGTTCGCGTCTCGCCGGGTCGGCGGCTACTCGGCCGGGATGAAGCAGCGTCTCGCGCTGTCGGCCGCGCTGCTCGGCGAACCCGAGGTCCTCGTGCTCGACGAGCCCGCGAACGGCCTCGATCCTGCCGGCGTCGCCTGGCTCCGGGGCTTCCTCCGGTCCTTCGTCGGGGAGGGCGGCGCCGTCTTGATCTCGAGCCACATCCTCGCCGAGGTCGCCGAGGTCGCCGACCGCGTGGTCGTGATCGACCGCGGCCGGCTGCTGCGCGACGGGCTGGTCGCGGAGCTGACCGCGGACGGCTCGGTCGTCGTGGTGCGCTCGCCCCAGGCGGAGCGGCTCGGGCGGGTCCTGGTGTCGGAGGGCGCCTCGGTCAACGAGGCCGACGGCGCGCTCGAGGTCTCCGGTTTGCCGATCGAGCGGATCGGCGAGTTGGCCGCGCGCGAGCGCGTGGTCCTGCACGAGCTCCGGGCCAGGGCGAGCACCCTCGAGCAGGCGTTCTTGTCGCTCACCGAGGGCGGTGCCGCGGGGGCGGGCCGTCCGGCGGGCGCTCCGCCGCCGCCGACCCTGCCGCCGACCTTGCCGCCGGCGCCGCCGCCGGCGCCGCCGTCGGAGGGCGACGCATGAAGAGGCTGGTCGGCGCCGAGCTGCTCAAGGTCCGCACGACGCGTCTGTGGATCGTGCTGCTCGGCGTCTCCGCGGCGATCGCGGCTATCGGGGCGATCGCGCTCCTGGCGGTGGCCGGCTCGCCCGAGGCCGCGCAGAGCGGGTGGCGGGGGGTCCACTCCGTGGCGGACGTGAAGACGTTGGTCGACAGCGGGTCCATCGGTGCCACGTTCGCGCTGATCCTGGGCGCCACGATGGCGACGGGCGAGTTCCGTTACGGCACCGCCGGCATCACCTATCTCGCGACGCCGCGCCGCAGCCGCGTCATCACGGCGAAGATGGTGGCGTCGGCGCCGATCGGCGCGATGTTCGGCCTGCTCGGCGGGGTGGTGCCGCTGGTGGTGCTGTTGATCTGGTACGGCACGACCGGGAAGTCCGTGCCCCTGGATGCGACGGTCGCGGTCGAGGTCCTGCAGATCGGGCTGCAGGGGCTGTTCGGCGCGGTGATCGGGGTGGCGGTCGGCGCGGTGCTCCGCAGCCAGCTCGCCGCGATCATCGGGCTGCTCGTGTGGGTGCTCGTGGTGGAGCCGCTCGTCCAGGCGTTGCTGCCCGCCTGGATCAGGTGGTTCCCGTTCAACGGCGCCGCGAACGCCTTCAGCTCGGGCGCGACGGCGGACCTGCTCCCCCGGCCCGAAGCCGCGGTGGTGATGGCGGTCTACGTGATCGCCGCGTGGACCGCCGCCGCGTGGTTCGAGCGGCGCCGCGACGTCTGAGGCGTCAGGCCGATCCCGCCTTCCGCACGGCCTCGCACGCGCTGCGGGTGGGCGCCGCCACCTCGGGCAGCGCCTTGGACGACAGCGTCTGGGTCTGGTCGATCCCGTAGGTCGTGTAGCGGATCGGGAGGCCGGGGAGCCGGACCGACTTGGCCTTGGACGGGTGGGCGGGGAGCTCGCCACAGACCAGATCGGGGTTCGTCGTGTACACGATGAGGACGCCGACCCCGACGTCGGGAGCCAGCGAGGTGGGGGAGAACTCGGTCGCCGCGCCCGGGTTGGTGGCCACGCCGCTGCTCAGCAACAGGCGGCTCGGGAGGTACGGTGCGCGGGCCGACGACGCGACGGCGCCGAGGCCCTGCAGCGTGACGGCGAAGCGACCCGTGTTGCGGATGAAGGTTGCGACGTAGACCTCGCCGCCGGGCCGATAGTGGGCGGGCGCGCCCGGCGATGCCATCGCGGCCGCGCCGTTCGCGTCGACCTTCACGCCGCCGAGCGCGAGCGGCTCCTGGATCCGCACGTAGGCGAACAGCCCCGCGCTCGCGAGGACCGCGAGCGCGACGAGCCACACGACGAGCCTGAGCACCACCCCGCCGTCTTCGCGCGCCATCGCCGAAGCATAGGCGGAGGCGCCCGAGCGCGCGCACCCGCTCAGAGCGCTTCGTCGAGGTCCACCAGCACGCGGCGCTCCGGCGCCTCGTCGAGCCACAGACGAAGGACCGTCTCGACCTCCGTGGGCTGGCCGGCGATCGCGATCGTGTGTCGCTCGTACCAGCGCTCGGCGTCGTGACGGTGCGACGGGTCCGGCTGCGCGTCGATGCACGTCGAGCAGACCACCGTGGTCTGCTCGGTCCAGTCCTCGCCGCGCCAGCCGTGCTCGTCGAGCGACGCGAGCAGCGCCGCGAGGTCGCCGACGTCGCGGCTCGCCACGTCGGCGAGCGTGGTCGGGATCCCCGAGTCCTCGATGCGTTCGGGTGCGGCCAACACCTCGAACGGCGCGTCGTCGATGCTGATGTCGGCGACGGCCGAAGGGATCAGGCGCACCTCGTCGAGCCAGCGGAAGCCCGAAGCGGGCTCGGGGATGCTCACGAGGACGGCACGGTCTGGCGCCGTGCGGTGTCCCCAGACGACGTCGGCGCTCGGTAGCGCCACGAGGATCGCGTCGGGGGTCTCGCGTTCGCTCACGGCCGGCTCACGCGGGACCGTCCGCACCCTCCGCACCGCGCTCACGCTCGGCCAGGACGCTCTTGAGCGTGCTCATCGCGTTCATCGCGGGAGGGAAGCCGGCGATCGTGGCGGTGAGCATGATCGCCTCGCGCAGCTCGTCGGGACCGAGCCCGGCCTTGAGCGCCGCGCGCAGGTGCTGCGGCAGCTGCGACGAGCGCGCGAGCGCGGTGAGCGCGACGACCGCCCCGAGCTCGCGGTCGCGATCGGACAGCGCCGGGCGCGTGTAAAGGTCGCCGTAGACGAGCTCGACGATCGTGCGCCCGAGGTCGCCGAGCCCTTCGACCGCGCGGAGCGCCTTCTCGTCGTGGACCTCGAGGAACCGCTCGCGTCCGCGTTCGTAGGCCTCGTCGTTCATGGGGGCACGCTACCGCGTTGGCCGCGCGTTCCCCCTGCACGGATCTCCTGAAGGGCGTGATGACGGAGGGCGGAGCACCGCGCCACCGGCGCCGGACCGCGTCCCCGGGGTCGCGGGACCGTCGGCCGATGCGCGGCGCCCTCCCGCGCGGGAGCGTGACGGGGACAAGGAGGGGTGATGGCGTACGTGATGATCGAGAAGGACGTGCCCGCGCAGCACGTCGCGGCGTTCCACGTCCACGCGGGGTTCGACCGGGTCGGCGAACAGGTCGGCGGCGCGTTCGACACGCTCGGACGGGCGCTCGGCGAGCCCGCCGGGATGCCGTTCCTGGTTACCTGGGCGGTGGACACGGCCGACGGCACGATCGACCTCGACGTGTGCTGGCCGGTCGAGCGCGAGGTGCTCGCCCACGAGGGGATCGCGCCGCTCGACCTGCCGGCAGCGCACGCGGTGACGACGGTGCATCGCGGGCCTTACGCGGAGGTCGGCCCGGCCTACGAGGCGCTCGAGACGTGGATCGCGGCACACGGGGTGGCGCACGCGGGGCCACCGCGCGAGATCTACTTGAACGACCCGAACGACGTAGGCGAGGACCGGGCGCTCACGGAGATCGTGATGCCCGTGGCCTGAGCGCGTTGCGGACCCGGTCGGAGATCCGATCGCGCCGCGCGTCGCGGAGGATCACGGTGGACGCGTTGCGTCCGGGCACGCTCATCACGCCGCCACCCGGATGGGTCCCTCCGCCGCACAGGTACAGGTTGCGGATCGGCGTGCGGTAGTCCCCATGGAGCGGGATCGGTCGGAACGCGAACATCTGGTCGGGCGTCAGTTCGCCTTGCATGATGTTCCCGCCGAGCAGCCCGAAGCGCTCCTCGATGTCCAGCGGCGTCAGGACCTCGACGTGCTCGACGAGGTCCGGCAGACCGGGTGCGTACTTGGCCAGGGCTCCGATCACGTTCCTTCCCCAGGCGTCGCGCGTCTCGTCCGTGTTCGGCGTGTCGAACGGCATGTACTGGGTGAAGGCGAGCATCAGGTGCTTGCCGGGCGGTGCGAGGCCCTCGGGCTGGTGCGCGGTCGGGAACATCACCTCCACGTACGGATGCGCCGAGGGCTCCCCGTACTTCGCGTCGTCGAACGCGCGCTCCAGGTACTCCATCGAGGGCGAGACCGCCATCAGGCCTTTGTGCATGTCGCCGTCCTGGTCCCACGAGGGGAAGTCCGGGAGGGCTGAAAGCGCGACGTTGACCTTGACCGAGCCGCTCCGCGTGCGGAACCGCTCGACGTCGCGGACCACGTCGGGGGACAGATGCCCGCGCCCGACGAGGTCGAGGTAGGTCGTCGTCGGGTGCGCGTTCGAGACGACCTGCTTGGCGCGGAGCAGCCTCCCGTCCTCGAGCTCGACGCCGACGGCGCGGCCGGTCCCGTCGATCGCGACGCGCGCCACGGCTTCGGCCGTGCGGATCTCGGCTCCCGCGGCGCGCGCCGCGGCCGCCATCGCCTCGCTCACGCCGCCCATCCCGCCCTTGACCCAGCCCCACGCGCCGAAGTGGCCGTCGACCTCACCGATCCAGTGATGCATCAGTACGTAGGCCGAGCCGGGCGTCATCGGTCCGCACCAGGCGCCGATGATCGCTTGGGTCGCCATCGCGCCCTTCACGCGAGGGTCGTCGAACCACTCGTCCAGGAAGTCGGCCGCGCTCATCGTGAACAGGCGGACGAGCTCGTGCACGTCTCGGCCGGTCCAGCCTCGGAGCTTCGTCAGCGTCCGAGCCCAGCCGGGGAGTTCGGCGAGGCGCATGTTGGGCGGCACGACGAAGAGCAGGTCCTTCATCAACGCAGCCACGCGCTCGAAGTAGCGATCGAACTCGACGTATGCGTCGGCGTCGTGCGTCGAGAGCTTGGCGATGTTCTCGACGTCACGCTCCATGTCTCCCCACAGCGTGAGCGCCGTGCCGTCGGGGAACGGGACGAAGTAGTCGGGCGTGATGACGGAGACCTCGTACCCGAACCGCTTCAGTTGGAGCTCCCGCACGATCCGGTCGGGCATCAGCGAGACGACGTAGGAGGCCGAAGAGACCCGGTAGCCGTCCCACATGTCTTCGGTCGCCGCCGCGCCGCCGAGGATCTGGCGGCGCTCGAGCACGAGTACGTCCATGCCCGCCTTCGCGAGATAGGCGGCGCACGTCAGGCCGTTGTGCCCGCCGCCGATCACGATCACGTCGCGCTCGGTCACGCCTATGTTCATACCAGACCGATCCGCAGGGGCTGCTCCCAGGTGCGCCGCGCGCCCTGCCATGATGCCCGGCGTGGCCCAGACGAGCGCCGTGCCGTGGCGGGAGGTCTTCCATGGACGCCGCGGGCGGCTGACCGCGGGGCTGCTCCTGCTCGAGGCGCTCGTCGCGATCCAGTCGCTCGTGATCGCGACGATCATGCCGGACATCCGCCGCGATCTCGGGATGGTCCAGCTCTATGGGCTCGCGTTCACGGCCCCGAGCCTCGCGACGATCGCTGCGATCCCGGTCGCCGGGCGCGCGGTCGACCGCTACGGCCCGGGCCGGATCCTCGTGCCGGCGCTCGGTCTGTTCGTGGCCGGGCTCGTCGTGTCCGCCACCGCCCCGGCGATGCCGGTGCTGCTGGTTGGGCAGTTCCTGCAGGGCGCCGGCGCCGGCGGCCTGTACACGCTGTCGATCGGGACGATCGCGAAGACCTATCCCGACCGGATGCGGGGGCGCGTGATGGCGCTGCTCGCAACGATGTGGATCCTCCCCGGCCTGCTCGGTCCGGGGCTGGGCGCGTTGATCGCGAGCACGGTCGGATGGCGCTGGGCGTTCGTGGCCCCGCTTCCCGTGCTCGCCGTCGCGTGGTTCCTGGTGGGTCCGTCGCTCGGTGGGATCCCCGCCGGGAAGAGCACGGACCAGCTGCCCCTGCGGTGGCCGCTGCAGCTGATGCTCGGCGCGGGCCTCGTGTTCACGTCGCTGACGTTCGTGCGGTGGTGGGCGCTACCGATGCTCGCGGCGGGGCTGGCGCTCGCGATCCCGGCTCTGACCCGGATCGTGCCGCGGGGGACGTTCCGCGCCGCTCCCGGCCTGCCGGCCGCGGCCGCCGCGGCCTTCCTGCTCTCGCTCGGGTTCCTCGCGGTCGACGCGTTCGTCACGCTGATGCTCACCGAGGTCCGCGGGCTGTCGCTCGCCGAGGCGAGCGTCGCGATCACGGTCGCCACGCTGACGTGGGCGGGCGGCAGCGCGTGGCAGTCGGGCAGGACCGAGCGGACGGCGCTGTCGCGGCTGCTCGCGATCGGCGCCACGCTCGTCGCGGTCGGCGAGGCGGGCGTGGCGACCGGGCTCGTCGTGGCGGTGCCGGTCGCGGTCGCGTACGTGGGGTGGGGGATCGTCGGCGCCGGGATGGGCATCGCGTTCCCGACGATCCCGCTGTCGGCCATGCGCGCGTCGGCCGTCGGCGAGGAGGCCGGTCAGGTCTCGGCCGTGCTGCTGACCGACATGCTCGGCGTGGCGACCGGCGCCGGCCTCGGCGGGGGGATGATCGCGATCGCGCGCGCGACCGGCGCCGACGTGACCGCGGGGCTGGCCGGCGCGTTCGCGCTGGGGATCGCGACGGTGCTGGTCTTGCTGGTCGTCGCGCGGCGGATCCCGGGGGCGGCGCCGGCGAGACCGTGAGGTCAATGCAGGTCGGGCGCCGCGGCGCCCACGGTCCCCACCCGTTCGAAGCCGACGCGCTCGTAGACCCGGGCGACCGCGTCGTCGCCGGCCGACAGCAGGACGATCTCGACCCCGCGCGCGAACGCGTCGGCGGCGAGCACGCTCGTCACCAGCGCCCCGAGGCCCCGCCGGCGATAGGCGGGGAGCGTGGCCACGCCGACGATCTCGCTGGCGCCGTCCATCGGCTGGTGCGCCGCATACGCGACCGGGTGCCCGTCGACCCAGGCGGCCGCCACGATCGTCCGCTCCTGCACGATCCGCTCGCGCTGGAAGTTCAGGACGTCGCTCGGCGTCGCCGACGCGTGGGCGGCGAGCGCCTCGGGACCGTCCTCGCCGACCTCGGTCCCCGGCGCCGAGAACCCGACGGCCGGGACGGCCAGGATCGACGCGAGCAGAGGCTCGTCGGCAGTGACGAACCGGACGTCGGTGCCGGCGACCGGCGGCGCCGGTGCGAACCGGTCGCGCGGGAGCACCATCAGCGGACGGTCCTCGATCACGTGCAGGCCCGACGCCGCGCACGCCGGGCCGACGGCCGGCGTGAGGTCGACGATCCACTCGAACTCCTCCGGCTGCGCGAGCTCGCGCTGCCGCGCCCTTACGGCCTCGACGTCCCGGGACGTCGCCGGGTCGGCGCCGGGCGTCGGTCGCGCGTAGTAGCGCCACCCGCGCCCCTCGTTGACGAACAGCGTGAACGGGCCGATCCGCTCGGTCCGCGCCGCGGGCCGCGGCACGGCGTCGAGGTAGGCGTCGAGGCGGCGCAGCAGGTCTTCCGACATCGGGCAAGGCTACGCTCCCGGAGGTTGCGGGCCCCTCGACCCCGGCGCGAAGCGCGTGATGGGAGCAAGATGGTCGTATCCGCAAGGGGAGGAGGTGTCGGTGATGCGCCGTGTCTTGGCGCTCGCGGCCGGGGTCGCGCTCGCGCTCCTGCCGCTGTCCCCTGCGTTCGCCGCCACGGCCGAGGGTCATCGTGACAGCCTGGTGGTGCTGCAGGGCGACGCGGTGGTTCCGGCGGGGGAGACGGTCGACACCGTGGTGACGTTCGACGGCGCCGTCAGGGTCGAGGGCGCGGTCCGGCAGAGCGTGGTGGCGTTCCACGGGCCCGTGACGATCACGGGAACGGTGGACCGCGACGTCGTCGTGTTCGACGGTCAGCTTCGGCTGCTGCCGGGCGCGTCGGTCGGCGGCAACGTCGTGGCGAAGGATCCGTTCGTCGCGACGGGGGCGACCGTCCGCGGGACGGTCTCTTCAGCGTGGCAGCTCGATTGGGCCTTCGACGGCGCGCCGCTCGTGGCCGGGCTGATCGTCTGGTTCATGGTCGCGGTCTCGGTGCTGGTACTCGGGTTCGTCCTGCTCGGGTTGGCGCCCCGTGCGGCCGACGCGACCTACGCGGCGACGAGGGCCTCGATCGGCGGTGCGATCGGGTGGGGCCTGCTTGCGCTGGTCGGGCTCCCGATCGTCGGGGTGATCGCGGTGGCGACCCTGATCGGGCTCCCGCTCGGGCTCGGCATCTTGTTCGCGCTCGCGCTGCTGTTCGGGATCGGACACACCACCGGCGCATGGCTGCTCGGCCGTTCGATCACGAGCGAGTCGTCGCGCGCGGTGGCGTTCCTGCTCGGGTGGGGATCTTGAGCGCCGCGGCGCTCGTCCCGGTCCTCGGTCAGCTCGTGTGGCTCGCCGCCACCGTGATGGGGCTCGGCGGGCTCGCGATCGCCCTGTGGAAGGCGCGGCGAGCAGCTGTGGAGGCGCCCGCGCCGTCGATCCCGCCGGCGCCGCTGGGTCACCCCGCATGATCGGCGCGGATCGTTCGACGGTTCGCGTGTACGCGACAGGGGAAGGGGGTAGTAACCCACGATGACTCGATACCTCTGCGTGCATCCCACGCACGAACGCGAAGGGCACCTGCGACCGGTCGACCTGACGCCGCAGGTGCGCCTCGAACGCGCCTTCGCGCCTCGCTCGTCGGCGTACCTTGCGCTCACGGAAGACGTGGTCCGGCGGGTCGCGGCGCTCGGATCGACGAACGTCGAGGATCGCGTGAGCGCCGTGCGCCAGATCCTCACGGGTACGCCGTGGCCGCTCGACGCGCCCGTCGTACTCGTCTCCGAGCGACGCGTGCAACGCTCGCCGGGCCTGTACGAGCTCGACGAGCTCCGCACGTCGGAACGCCCCGTCGAGGAGCTGGTGCGTCGATCCGGCGGGACGGGCGGCAACGGCGGATCCAACGACCTGGTGGTGCTGCCGGACCGGGAAGAGCCGACGGAGCCCAGGTTGCCGGCGGTCCCCGGCACCGCTGTCGAGACCGACACGGCGACGAGGACGGCGCCGCAGCGCGCACAGGTGATCCCGCAGGGCGTCTACCCGGTCGAGAGCCTGTCGTTGCGCTTGGCGCAAGCGCCGGCCGCCGAGGACGCGGTCGTCGATGCGATCCGTTCGGCTCCTGCGTACCGCGAGGTGCGGCCCGAGCCTGCGCGGCGCGCTTGGCGCGTCGTGATCGAGTGCCCGGTCGCTGCCGGCGAGCCGCCGCTCGTGCATCGGACGATCTTCACCGGCACCGGCGAGCCGGAGCCCGCGATCGTATTCGGCACGCCCGCGGAAGGGACCTGGGACGCCCTGCTGGAAGAGGCGGCGGCCGGAGAGCTCGCACCCCCCGTCGCCGTGGGCGCGGCCATGCGACGCCTCCGGGCGACCCTGCTCGCGGAGCTCGCGATCGTCGCGGTGCTCGTCGTGGTGGGCTGGCTCTCGGGTGGGCTCGGCACGGTGATCCGCGAGACGCCCGGATGGTTCGGCTTCGGTATCGCCCTCGCCGTCGCCGCCGTCGCGATGGCGGCCTTCGGGCTGTTCGCGCCGGGCGATCCGGAGGGCGACCCGAACGACACGTTCGTGCTGCGGCGCTTCTACGACAGCCGCATCGACCTGCTCTGGTGGTCGGCGATCGTGTCGGCCGCCCTGTTCGCCGGCGCGCTGGTGGTGACCTTGGTGCCGCCCGCGCTCATGTCCGACCACGTGGTCCCATCGCCGACGATCGCGTTCGACGCCTCGAGGAGGCCCGTGAAGGCCGACATCCGTCTGGACGCCTCGGGGCTGCCGACCGACGGGGTCTTGATCGTGGACATGCGGCAATTCGGGTCGGGCGACACGACGGGGACCCTCGTCGGTCGGAGCTCGGCGACGGGCGATGCGAACGGGACGGCGCGGTTCCGCCAGACCGTGGCGCTCGACCAGGGCGCGCAGTACCTTGCCGTGACCGTGGTGCGCGAGGGCGACACCCCACCGACCTGCACGCCGACATCGGCCGGAGAGCCGGGGTGCACGATCGTGTCGGTGCCCCCGCTCGGCGCCGGCGTCTCGATCGTGCCGGTCTCGGTGACGACACCCTCGATCGCCCCGAGCACGAGCCCTTCGCCGTCCGCGAGCCCGTCCGCGAGCGTGTCCGCGAGCCCGTAACGGCCGGCAGGTCGGGGCGCGTCCGGGTCAGCGCGGCCGGCGCGCCTCCTCCTCTTCGGCGCGACGCCAGCGCTCGGCGGCCTCGGCCTCGTCGCCGCGGCGCTCCGCGACCTTCGCGAGCGCGCGCCAGGTCCACGACGCCAGCTGGCGTTCGCCCAGGTCCTCGGAGATCCGCACGGCCTGGCGGAGGTCGTCCTCGGCCTCGTCGAGCCGGCCGAGCTCGCGCTCGACGATGCCGCGTTCGGCCAGGGCGTCGCCGAGCTCCCAGCGCGCTCCGAGCTCGGAGAAGATCGCGATCGCGCGCTCGAGGTGGGGGAGCGCGTCGTCGAAGCGGCCGAGGTCCTCCTCGATCCGTCCGCGCTGGGTGGCGGTGACGGCGACGCTGAACCGGTCGCCGGTCTCGTCGGCGAGCGCCTGCGCCTCTTCGATCAGCAGCGTCGCCTCCTCGAACTCGTCGAGGTGCTCGCAGTTGATCGAGAGCGAGGTGAGCGCGCGGATCTCGGCCCAGCGGTCGCCGTCGGCACGCGCCAGCTCGAGCGCGCGACGCCAGATCGGGTCGGCGCTCGGGTAGTCCTCGCGCGTCCACGGCACCCACCCCGAGAACAGCAGCGTGCGCTCGATCGCGCGCGTGTCCCCGAGTCGCTCGGCCGCCTCGAGCGCGCGATCGAGCAGCGTCTCGGCCTCATCGAGGTCGGCGTCCACGTTGATCGCCATGTCGCCGAGGAACCGCAGGGCGCGCGAGCGGGCGCGGTCGTCGTCGAAGCGGTCGGCCAGGGCGAGCGCGCGCGTCATCGCCTCCTTCGAGCCCGGGTACTCGCCGAGCCAGTAGCGCGCCTCGCCGATCCCGGAGAGCACCCGCGCCTCGCGCTCGGTCCAGCTTCCTCGGGCCCCGCCATCGCGAGCGCCCGCTGGAACGCGTCGACGGCGGAGCGGTTCTCCATCCGCCGGCGGGCGCGGTCGCCCGCCCGCGCGAGCGCCTCGGCCGCCCGCTCGGGGAGCGAGCGGTCGTTCGGATCGAGGTCGATCGAGGCGAGCGCGGCCGCCTCGAGGTGCTCGGCCGCCCACGAGTCGCGATGCTGGGTCTCCAGCGCGTCGGCGATCCTGACGTGCAGGGCCAGCCGCTCGCGCTTGGGCAGGCTCCCGTAGGCGACGTCGCGCAGGGTTTCGTGCCGGAACCGCCACCGGGAGGACGTCCTGGGGTCGTCTTGAGACGACGATCTCGGCGTCGACGAGCTCCTGCGAGGTCCCCGTCGCTGCAGTCCGGCGCGACCAGCGCCGCCTCGGCACGGTCGAACGAGTAGAGGTAGACCGACAAACGGCGCGCGAGCGTGCGCTGCGCGGCGCGGGAGCGTGTCGAGGCGCGCGGCCACCATCGCCTGGACGGTGGGCGGCATCGTGCGCCGCGACCGCCGGCCGTGCTCGCGAGCCGGATCAGCATCCCGGTGGACTCCACGATGAAGAACGGGTTGCCGCCGGCCCGCGCCGCGACGTCGGCGGCGTCGTCCTCCTCGATCCGCCCGCCGCCGGCCTGCCGTGCGAGCAGACCGACTCCTCGGAGGAGAGCGGCTCGAGCCGCAGCAGCACGTGGTTCACGGCGTGGGAGCCCCAGGTGACGCGCTCGTCGAGCAGCGGGGGTCGGGCCGCGACCAGCACGAGCAGCCGCCCCGGCCCCGGGTCGCGGCGCGTGGTCACCCGCTCGATCAGGTCGAGCATCGGCCCGCGGAACGTATGCGCGTCGTCGAACACGAGGGTCACCGGCCCTTCTCGCGTGAGCCCCTCGACCGTCGTGACGAAGCCCGCCTGGACCTCCTGCACGAACACCGCTTCCTCGCGGCGTACCCCGTCGAGCCCGAGCAGCAGCAGCAGGCGCTCGCGCGGCCGTTGCGCCTCGCCGTCGAGCGCGACCCGCTCGGCCAGCTCGCGGACCCGCCGCTCCGCCTTCTCCGGCGGATCGTCGTCGGCGAGCCCGGCGGCGTCGCGGATCATCGAGGCGGCCGGCGCGAACGTGGCGCTTTCGGCGACGAGCGAGCTCCTGCCCACCAGCAGCGTCTCGTCGGGGTCCGTGCCGGCGATGAACTCGTCGGCCAGCCGGGACTTCCCGATCCCGGGCTCGCCGACGACCGTGAACAGGATCGGCCGTTCGGTGGCGACGGCGCGCGCGTGGGACTGCCGCAGGATCGGTGAGCTCGTCTCCCCGACCCACGAACGGGATCGTCCGACGCGCTGACCGCGTGGTCAGCCCCTCGGCCGGGTAGGCGACGAGCCCGCCTACGAACCCCTTGGCAGCGACGTCGCGTCGCTCGCCGACCGCGACCGAGCCCTCGGTGAGCGCGTGGGCGACCTCGCCGACGAGGATCTCGCCGGGGGCCGCGCCCGACTGCAGCCGCGCCGCGGTGTTGACGACCGGACCCGTGGCGAGCGACTGACCGGTCGGGCCGACGCCGGTGGCCGCTTCGCCGGACTCGACCCCCACACGGACCTCGAGCGGCTCGGGCAGCCCGAGCTCCTCGGAGAGCCGGCGGACCCTGCCACGGATCGCGAACCCGGCCCGCACGGCGCGCACGGCGTCGTCCTCGTGGACCTGCGGCAGGCCGAAGACGGCCATCACCGCGTCGCCGATGAACTTCTCGGGCTGGCCGCGCAGCGCCGTCAGCTCCTCGGACGCCGCGTCGTAGAAGCGCCCGAGGACCTCTCGCGCGCGTTCGGGATCCAGGCGCTGCGCCAGCCCCGTGGAGTCCACGAGGTCCACGAACACGACCGTGACCATCTTGCGCTCCTCGGTGCCCAACGAGGAAGCGACCGGGGTGCCGCACGCGGGGCAGAACCGGGCGTCGTCGGGGAGCTCGCGACCACAGACGGTGCAGGTCATCCGCCCAGCATAGGCCGAGGCTCTGACGCCGTGGCGCGGCTCCGGGCCGGGTCCAACCGACCCGTACGCACGGTGTCGCCGGACCCCTTGCGGCGCCGCCTGACGGGCGGAGGCTGGCAGGGTGCGGACACGGGAGGCGGACGACGACCGACGCGCCGGGCTGGCGCTCGCGGGGTCCGGCATCGCGATGCTCCTCGGCATCATCACCGCCGAGGCGCTCTACCCGGCCACCTACACGACGAACGCGAACATGATCAGCGACCTGGGCGGGACCGAGCCGCCGAACAGCGTCGTGCTGCAGCCCTCGGCCTCGGTCTTCGACGTGACGATGGCGGTGTGCGGGGTGGCGATCCTGTTCGGCGCGTTCTTCCTGTTCCGCTCACACGGCCGGCGCGGCGTGACCGTCGCGACGGGTCTGCTGGGGCTCGGGGTGCTCGGGGTGGGCGTCTTCCCCGGGGACACCGGTCAGATCCACATGTGGTTCGCGCTGCTCGCGTTCACGAGCGGCGGTGTGGCGGCGATGCTCTCGGCGCGGCTCACGAGGCAGCCGCTGGGCGCGCTCGCGCTGATGCTCGGCGCGGCGGCCCTCGCGATGTTCGCCGCGACCTTCGTCAACGGGGGCTCGACCCCGTTCCCCGATCTGGGCGACGGGGGCGCCGAACGCTGGATCGCCTACCCGGTGGTCCTGTGGCTGGTGCTCTTCGGCGGCTGGCTCGTGGGAGCCGGAGGGACGAGCCACCTTCAACGACCTCCGGGGGTAGCCTGGAGGCACGGCGTCTCACGGGAGGGAGATCGACATGCAGGCGACCGAACTGCGAGAGACGATCGAACGGGCCAAGGACGCGATGACCGTCCGCAGGGTGTTCGGCGACCCGTATGAGAAGGGCGGCGTGACCGTCGATCCCCGCGGCGCGCGTCCAGGGCGGGGCCGGCGGCGGCGGAGGCGAGGGCCCGCAGGGCGAGGGCTCGGGCTCGGGCAGCGGCTTCGGCGTGAACGCCAAGCCCGTCGGCGCGTTCGTGATCCGAGGCGAGGACGTCGAGTGGCGTCCCGCGATCGACGTGAACAAGGTGATCCTCGGCGGTCAGCTGGTCGCGATCGCGGCGCTGCTGTTGGTCCGGACGTTCGTGAGGTCCCGCGCCACGTGACCCTTCACACGGGCATCGGCGGCGGGGGCGGCGGGATGATCGGCGCGCTCGTCGTGCCCGTCGCCGCGGCCGGTCCTCGGTAGGTCGCGCTCCCGAAGCCCAAGATCATCAGGAAGATCCACGAGAGGAAGATCAATCCGATCGTGAATGCGACGTCCTTGCCGAAGCTCTTCGACAGGTCGTTGTACACGATGATGACGATGACGATGTTCACGATCGGGATCAGGAAGAGCAGGAGCCACCAGACCGGGCGCCCGACCACCTTGAGCAGCACCGCTAAGTTGTAGATCGGCACGAACGCCGCCCACGCCGGCTGGCTCGCCTTTTTGAAGATGCCGTATTGGCCAGCCCCGCCACGATCCAGATCGCGGTGAGCAGCACGAGGATCAAGACGACCTCGCCCGCGTTCGCCGGTTGGCTCGACTGGCCGATCACGAAGACCTCCTGGCCGGTTCGGTCGATCGTGACAGAAGATCGGAATCGAAACACGCACCCTGAGTCCAGGTTGACAAGGCTAACGCTGTTAGCCTATCATCCCGGCTAACAGCGTTAGCCGAGGGAGGTCGGAGCAGATGATGTTCAGGAACGAGATCCGGTCGGAGGTCGAGATCGAGGGGACGGCCGCCGAGGTGTGGGCGGTCCTCAGCGACTTCTCCACCTACGGGGAGTGGAACCCGGGCTTCCCGAGCATCGAGGGCCGGGCCGCCGCGGGCACGAAGCTGAAGGTCGCGTTCGCGTTGAATGGCGGCCGGACGAAGACGATGCGGCCGACGGTGCTCGTGGCCGAGCCGGAGCGCGAGCTGCGCTGGCTCGGCCGGTTGCTGCTGCCGTGGGTCTTCGACGGGGAGCACCGGTTCGAGATCCACGAGACCGCGCCCGGCCGGGTGACGTTCGTGCAGGGGGAGCGGTTCCGCGGGCTGCTCGTGCCGTTCCTGCGGCGGCTGATCGAGGTCGACACCCTCGCGACGTTCGGGCGGGTGAACGCGGCGCTCGCCGCGCGGGTCACCGAGCTGCGCCGGCGGGAGGTGGCGTGAACGCGACCGTTCCCGTGGAGACGCGACTTGTCCAGATCGTCGAGGCCGCCCGCGCGATCCTCGAGGACGAGGGGCGCGAGGCGCTGACGATGCGCCGGGTCGCCGATCGGCTCGGGATCCGGGCGCCGTCGCTCTACAAGCACGTCGCGATCTAAGGAGGAACTCGAGGCGCTGCTGGTCGCCGAGGCGTTCCGCGGGTTCGGGACGGCTGTGCACCGCGCGCTGGAGGCGTTGCCGCCCAGAGCCGGCCGGCGCCGGTCGCTGGGCGCGCTCGCCGAGGCGTACCGGGCGTGGGCGCTGGCCCACCCGCACCTGTACCGGCTGTCGACCGAAGGCGAGCTGCCCCGGGCGCTGCTGCCCGAGGGGCTGGAGGCGTGGGCGGCCGAGCCGATCGTCCGGGTCGCCGGGGGCGAGGCGAAGGCGCGCGCCGCATGGGCGTTCGCCCACGGCATGACGATCCTCGAGTTGGACGGCCGGTTCCCCCCGGGGCCGACCTCGGCGCGGCGTGGGACGCCGGGGTAACGGCGCTGGCGTAGGGGACGACTCGATACCTCCCACGCATCGGTTAAATGCGTTATCCCGTTCGACCTTTCGGGAGACGCGCTCCCTCGCGTGCGGATATGGAATCTTCAGACCTCGAAGGGCGACCTCGATCACGTTCGAGTCCAGCGGCACGCGCGGCTACGACGACCTGAAGCGCCACCTCGTCCTGATGCGCGTGCGCGGGATCGACGTCCCCGTCGCGTCGCTGGCCGACGTGATCAGGTCGAAGAGGCGGCGGGACGCGAGCGTGACCGCGCGGCGCTCCCCGGCCTCCGCGAGCTCCTCGCACGCGAAGAGCACGGGAGCCGGTGATCAGCCGACGGATCGGGCGTTCGTCCGGAGGCCCTCGGGCGTGTAGCCGGGGGCGTCGATCCCCCAGGCCACGATCCGCGGTTCCTGCATGTCACGCCATTTGTTGCCCGACGTGAAGTCGACCCCGCCGACGTCGATCGCGTCTTCCTCGGCGTTGAAGTGGAACGTCACCGGGATCACGTGGGGGCGGCCCTCGGCGTCGGCGGTCGCCAGACGCCCGAGCGTCTGTTCCTGCAGGTACGCGATCTCGGCGGCGGAGAAGACGCTCATCACGGCTCCCGCGCGCGGCGTTCACGGATCGCGATCCGTTCATCCGTCATCTCGACCGATGATGCCGCGACCCCCGCGGCGAGGCTCCGCGGTTGCGTGGCGTGCGCCTACACTCCTTCGGTGACCTCGCGCCGCGACATCGAGGCCCTCCTGTCCGAGGTCGCCGACCGTACGCTCGCGCCGTCGGACGCCGCCGACCGGCTGGCGACCCTGCCTTTCCGCGACCTCGGTTTCGCGCGGGTGGACACGCATCGCGAGCTGCGGCAGGGCGCGCCCGAGGTGATCCTCGGCGCGGGCAAGACGCCCGAGCAGGTCGCCGCGATCGCGCGAGCCCTCCACGAGGCGGGCGCGTCGAGCGTGCTGGTCACCCGCGCCGACGACGAGATGCGCGCGGCGGTGCGCGAGGCGCTCCCCGACGCCGTGGAGGACGAGCTGGCTCGCGCGATCTGGGTCGAGCGCGAGCCGATCCCCGGCAAGGCCGCGTGCTGATCGTGTCGGCCGGGACCTCCGACGGCGCCGTCGTCCGCGAGGCGCGGATCCGCGCCGAGCTGCTGGGGACCCACGTCGTGGTGCACGAGGACGTCGGAGTCGCGGGGCTGCACCGGCTCGCGACGGTGCTTTCCGACCTCGAGACGGCCGACGTGGTCGTGGTGGTCGCCGGGATGGACGGCGCGCTCGCGAGCGTGATCGGCGGGCTCGCGGCCTGTCCCGTGATCGGCGTGCCGACCAGCGTCGGCTATGGCTCCGCCCACGGCGGCCAGACCGCGCTCAACGCGATGCTCTGCTCCTGCGCGGACGGTCTCGCCGTGGTCGGGATCGACGACGGCCTCGGCGCGGGGTCGGTCGCCGCGCGGATCGCGCGCCGGGCGTCCCGATGACGCGGATCGCCTATCTCGACTGCGTGGGCGGGCTCGCCGGGGACATGCTCCTGGCCGCGTTGCTCGACGCGGGCGCTCCGCAGGAGACGCTGCACGACGTCGTGCGGGCGCTCGGCTTCGCCGAGGTCAAGGTGGAGGTGGAGCGTGTCCACCGGCACGGGGTCGGCGCGACCCGGGTGCGCGTGGTCGAGGGCGCGCCGCCGCCGGACCGGCGCGCCGAAGCGCTGCTCGAGCTCGTGTCGACGGCCGACCTGCCGCCGCGCGTCCGCGTGCGGGCGCTCGGCGCACTGGGCAGGCTGACGGCCGTGGAGTCGGGTATCCACGGGGTCCCCGTGGGCGAGCTGGTCCTGCACGAGGTCGGCGGGGCCGACACCTTGATCGACGTGGTGGGCGCGTTCGCGCTGCTCGACGCGCTCGGGATCGAGCGGGTCGTCTGCTCGCCGATCCCGTACGCGCGGGGCGTGATCGAAACGCACCATGGTCCGCTCCCCGGCCCGGGCCCGGCCGTGGTCGCCCTCCTCGAGGGCGCGACGCTCGTGGGCGTCGAGGCGGAGGCGGAGCTCGTCACCCCGACCGGCGCGGCGATCGTCGCGGAGGCCGCGTCGTCGTTCGGCGAGCTGCCGCCGCTGGTGCTCGATCGCGCGGGCTACGGCGCCGGCTCGCGCGAGCTCCGCTCGGGCCCGAACCTCCTGCGCGTGGTGCTGGGGACCTCCGCGGCGCCGATCCCGCACGCGGACGTCGTCCTCCTCGAGGCGAACCTCGACGACCTCCAGCCGGAGCTCGTGCCCGACGTCGTGGACGCGTGCCGCGGCGCCGGTGCCCTCGACGTGTGGACGCTCCCCGTGCAGATGAAGAAGGGCCGCCCGGGCGTGCTCGTGAGCGCGGTCGCCCGACCCGACGCGGAGCGCGAGGTCGCCCGCGCCCTGCTCACGCACTCGTCGACGCTCGGCGTCCGTGTCGCGTCGCTTCGTCGCTACGAGCTCGAGCGTGGGCAACGTGAGGTCGTCGTCGAGGGGCACCCCGTCCGCGTGAAGGTCGGGACCTTGGAGGGGCGGGTCGTGAACGTGGCGCCCGAACACGACGACTGCGTCGAGGTCGCGGCCGCGACCGCTCTGCCCGTGAAGCACGTGTGGGCGGCCGCGCTGGCCCGGGCGCAGGCGTTCGTCGGGGGTGACGATGCCGACGCTCGGTGAGCTCGAGGCGGCCGTCGGGCGTGCCGACGACGCGATCGTCGCCTTCTCCGGAGGGGTCGATTCCTCGCTGGTGGCGGCGGTCGCGGCGCGGGCGCTCGGCGACCGCGCGCTGGCCGTCACGGCGGTGTCGCCGGCCCTCGCGACCGGCGAGCTGGACGGGGCGCGCGACGTCGCACGGGCGATCGGGATCGCCCACGAGGTGATCCGGACCGACGAGCTCGCACGCGAGGGGTACCGTCGCAACGGGCCCGACCGCTGCTACCACTGCAAGACGGAGCTCTACGAGCGGCTCGGCGCGCTCGCGGCGGCGCGGGGCTTCGCGACCTTGTATTCGGGCGCGAACGTCGACGACCTCGGGGACTGGCGGCCGGGTCTGCGAGCGGCGGCCGAGCACCGCGTCCGCCACCCGCTGGTCGAGGCGGGTTTCGGCAAGGCGGACGTTCGCGCGCTCGCGCACGAGCTGGCGCTGCCGAGCGCGGACAAGCCGGCGATGCCATGCCTCGCCTCGAGGTTGCCGTTCGGTACCGAGGTGGACCCCGCGGCGCTGGCCATGGTCGACCGTGCAGAGCGCGCGTTGAAGTCGCTCGGCTTCCGCGAACTGCGGGTGCGGCACCTCGGAGCGGTGGGTCGTCTGGAGTTCGGCGCCGAGGAGCTTCCCCGCGCGCTCGGCCGGGACCGCGCCGAGGTCGAGCGCGCTGTGCGCGCCGCCGGCTATCCGCTCGTGGAGATCGATCCGGAGCCGTTCCGCTCGGGCTCGCTCACCCGTGGCCTCCGAACGCCGCTCCCGATCGTCGGCGTCTGACCCGAGCCTGGGGCTCTCGGTCGGGTGAGGCGCCGAACACGGCCACCCAGTCCCAGACGTCGAGTTCGGACGGCCGCGCGTCGACGTGCAGACCCCGTTCGCGCGCGAGCCGTTTCCACGCCATCGGCGCGAGGACGCCCTGCAACGACCGGCGGACCGGCACGGAGCCTCGATCGAAGGCGCGACGAAGCAACGCGAGGTAGGCCGGGCGCTGTTCCGTCGGGAGCAGCGCGTGGCGGCGCCGCGTGATCACGAGCAGGCCGGCGTCGACCGAGGGCGGCGGTTCGAACCCCAGACGAGGGATCCGCCGGGTGAGCGCAAGTTCCCACCACGGGAGCCAGCCCAGCGAGAGCAGGGTGGAGGGCGTCACCGCCGCGCGCTTGCGCCCCGCCTCGAACTGGACCAGCAGATCTGCCCGCTCCGGCCCGTGCGCGGCATCGTCGAGCAGACGCCGCAGGATCGGCGTCGTCACGCCGAACGGGAGGTTCCCGAACGCGCGCCACGCGCCGGTGGGTAGCGACACCGACAGCACGTCGCCCTCGACGATCTCGACGTTGTCGCGTCCGCCGAACGCGTGACGCAGGCGCTCGGCGAGCAGCGGGTCGAGCTCCACCGCGGTGAGACGCTCGGCGCGCTCGGCGAGCGGATGCGTGAGCCGTCCGGCGCCCGCGCCGATCTCGAAGACGTGGTCGGTCGCTCCGACGCCCGCGTCGCGGACCAGCTCGGCGGCGATCAGCCGGCTGCGGAGGAAATGCTGGCCGTCAGGCCGGGAGCCGCCGGCCCTCGGTGCGCGCAGATGCGCGCCCACGGACCGTCACCATGAAGATGCCCATCCGGTCTTCTCCTGGATATGAGGCGACCAGGCTATCAGCCGACGGCGAGGAGACCGTCTGCCCACACGGCCGCCGCGATGCCGCTGCCGACCGCGCCTTCGATCCAGCCCGCCCCCTCGCTCGCGATGTCGGAGCCGGCGAACGCGACGCGGCCTTCGGGCTCGCCGAGCGCCTGGAACGTGCCGTCGCTGAACCACCCCGGCGGGATCGCGAGCCAGGTGCCCTTGGCGTAGGGGTCGTTCACCCAGTCGTGGCCGTCGGTCGCGACGACGGTCGCATCGGGCAGGTGGGCGTTGATGGCCTTCGCGACCGCCGCGTGGTCGGCGAGATCGACGCGATCCTGCACCGAGAAACCCATGAACAACCGTCCGCCGTCGTGGGTCGGTTTCGTCACGAATCCCGCGTTGATCGGCGTGTCCCACCCCATCCCCAGGAAGGTGTCGGGCGCGCCGCGGAGCACCGCGAGCACCTTCGACGCCTCGCCGGCGTGGCGCTCGGTCGCGGCGCGTCGTTTGGGCGGTGCGAGCGGAGGGTCGAACGCGACGTCTGCCCACACGTTGAGCGGCAGCGCCACGATCGCCGCTGCGGCCTCCAGCACGGACCCGTCGTCCAGCCTCACGCGGGCGCCGCGGTCGTCGTGCTCGACCGCCTGGATCACCGAGCCGAACCGGACGTCGAGACCCTCGGCCATCGCGTCGATCAGGCTCTTCGTGCCGTCGGTGAACAGCTCGCCGGTCTCCATGAACGCGTCGACCGGGTCGTAGTCGAGCTCCACCATGTCCCACAGGAGCGGCAGGACCGAGCTCCGCTCGATCTTCGCGCCGCCCATCGAAGCCGAGAACGCGCGCAGGTAGTCGGCGACCTCGTCGTCGGCGTCCAGCGCGTCGATCCAGGCAGCCGCCGCGACGTCGTGCGCAGCCACGGCGCGACGCTCACCGCTCTCGAACGCCTCTGCGGTCTCGGCGAGCGCCGCCGTGAAGCCCGAGCCCGCGAGCTTCGCGCGGACGTCGTCGAGCGCCTCCTCGCCCTCGCGGCGATCTCCGCCGCGGATCCACGCGATCTGCTCGGGTTCCTTCGGCGGCGTTACCCCGATCCCGTAGCGCTCGATCTCCGCCGCGAGGAACGGCTGGGTCGCGCGGGAGAAGAACATCCCGCCGTACTCGACCTGGACGCCGGTGCCCGGCAGCTCGCGGTACCAGGTGCGCCCGCCGATACGGTCTCGCGCGTCCAGGACGATCGTGCTGCGACCGGCGTCGCGGAGGTCGCGTGCTGCGGCGATCCCCGCGAACCCGGCACCGAGCACGAGCACGTCGGCGTCCATGGCGGCGGAGCCTAGCATCGGCGGTCCTCGAGCCGTCGGGCCCGATCGCCGGCGTCAGGCCGTGCGACCCGGTTGGTCCCCGCCCGCGGCGATCTCGCGGATCACGGCCGCGCGCACGTCCTCGCGCGCGATCCCGCGCGTCCGAAGGATCCTTGCCGCCGCGGACCGATCGTCGCGGACGAGGCCGAGCAGGATGTGCTCGGTCCCGATCGACGAGCTCCCGAGGTGGACCGCCTCACGCAGCGCCAGCTCGAGCGTCTTCTTCGAACCGGGAGTGAAGGGGATGTGGCCACCGGCGCGACGCGATCGCCGGCCGGCCGAGGCCTCGCGTTCGAGCGCGCCGGGCCCGAACGCCTCCTCGACCGGTCGCCGAACCTCGTCGAGGTCGATCCCGAGGCTCTGCAGCGCCTCCGCGTCCCCGGGGGCGAACCCCGCACCGTCACCGGAGGCCCCGCGACGGACCTCGTCGCGGACGTGCTGCGGCGTGACGCCGAGCGCCGCGAGAGCCCGGGCGCCGGCGCTGTCCGGCTCATCGAGCACGCCGAGGAGCACGTGCTCGGTGCTCACCGCGTCGGACCCGAGACCGTGGGCCTCGGTCCGGGCGAGGACGACGACGGAGCGAGCCTGCGTCGTGAACCGCTCGAGCACCGTTACCTCCTCCGTGCGAGGGGTCGTCGCCCCGCGTGCTTCTTGTGCACGGCCTGACGGCTGACCCTGAGCTCGTTCGCGATGTCCTGCCACGACCAACCCTGGTCGCGAGCGTTCTGCACCTGGAGCGCCTCCAACTGTTCGAGGAGCGTGCGGAGGGCGGCCACGGCGCGCAGCCCCGTATCGGGATCCCTGCCGCTCGCCGCGCTCGCGAGCTTGGTGGCCTCGCTCATGGGCGTCAATCTACGTTGACGCTTCCCCGGTGTCAACCCATGTTGACGCCGGCGTGGTCAGCGTCGAGTGGCGAAGCGGTCGGTGGCGCGGATCAGCTCGCGTGCGATCCCATCGTCGTCGCGGGCGTGACCGGCGTGGTCCACGATCACGAGCTCGGAGCCGGGCCACGCGCGGTGCAGCGTCCACGCGTTGCCCATCGGCGCCTGCAGGTCGAACCGGCCGTTGACGAGGACGCCCGGGATGCCCTGCAGCCGGCCGGCGTCGCGCAGCAGCACCCCGTCCTCGAGGAACAGATCGTGCGTGACGTAGTGGGTCACGAGCCGGGCGAACGCCAGCGCGAACGCGGGATCGCGGTATCGCTCGGCGAGGCCGTCGGAAGGTGGCCAGTCGGGCGTGGCCGATTCCCACGTGCACCAGTCGAGCGCCGCCTGTCTCCGGACCGCGGGGTCGGGATCGAAGAGCCGTCGCGCGTACGCATCGACGACCTCGCCGTCGCGTTCGGCCTCGGGCGCACCCGCTCGCAGCCGCTCCCACTGCGCGGGGAACAACGGCGCGACGCCGCCGCGGAAGATCCATTCGGCCTCGGCGTGCCGCCCCGTCGTGACGCCCCACAGCACGATCTCCGCAACGCGCTCTGAGAAGGCTTCCGCGTACGCGAGGCTCAGCGTGGATCCCCACGACCCACCGAGCAGCAGCCATCGCTCGATGCTGAGATGCGCGCGCAGCCGCTCGATGTCGGCGACGAGGTGCGGTGTCGTGTTGACCGACAGGTCGACGCCGGGGTCGCTGGCGTGCGGCGTGCTTCGCCCACAACCACGTTGGTCGAAGAGCGCCACGCGGTACGCGGCCGGGTCGAACAGCCGGCGATGCCAGCGCGTGCAGCCCGAACCGGGACCGCCGTGCACCACCACGGCAGGCTTGCCGTCGGGGTTGCCGCACGTCTCCCAGTAGATGCGCTGACCGTCGCCGACCGCGAGCATCCCGTGTTCGTACGGTTCGATCGCCGGATACACGCCCGTCATCATCCCGGAGTCGCGCCCGGTGGGTCCTCGGGCCCGGCGCTACGCTCGATCCGTGGAAGACCGCCGGAGCCCATCTGCCGAGGACGCGATCGCGGGGCTCGAGACCGCGTTCGCCGACGTGCCGCGCCCGTCGAACGCGGAGCTGCTGCACCCCCAGTGCGTCGACGACGGCGACCTCACCGACCTGTACCCCTACGAGGACTGGCGTGCGGTGCCCGACGACGTGCTCGAGCGCGCGTACGCGGCGCTGTCGTTCCTGAGCGCGGCCGGGTACCGCTTCTTCATCCCGGCGTACCTGCGCTACGTGCTCCGCCAACCGCAGAGCGGGGCCGCGGTCGTGGACTCCACGATCTGGTCGCTGATCCCGGAGCTGTACGAGAGGGAGCTCGTGCGGTTCGCGCGGTCGAAGTACGAGCTGTTGGACGACGCGCAGCGGCGGGCGATCGAGGTCGCGCTCGAGGTGCTCACGCCCGAGGAAGATCTGGACGCCGGCTGGGCGCTCGCGTCGTGGCGCGAAGCGATCGGGTGGCCGTGAGTCGGCTCGAGCTTCGCGTGGTCGGCGTGGGGCTTCCGCGCACCGCGACCTCCTCGCTCCGTGAGGCGGTCGAGCGGTTGGTCGGCGCCTCGTGCCTGACGATGTCCGCGATCCCGAGGCATCCCTTCGATCTCGGGGCCACGTGGCGACGCGCGCTGAGCGGCGACCGACTCGACCTGGAGGAGGCGTTCGCGGGGTTCGTCGCCACGGTCGACTGGCCGGGGTCGATGTTCTGGCGCGAGGTCATCGACGCATCTCCCGACGCGGTCGTGATCCTGTCGACGCGCGAGTCCGCGCAGGTGTGGTGGGAGAGCATGGACGCCACGGTCCTGGGCGTCGCGCGTTCGGCGGCGTCGTTCGCGCCGGAGGAGCCGCGCGACCTCGTCACGCTCCTGGAGCGGTTCGCCGGCTCGCCCCAGTGGGACGACAAGGCCGCGTTGATGGAGCGGTACGAGCAGCACAACGCGGAGGTCAGAGCGACCGTGCCGCCCGAGCGGCTGGTGGACTGGCATGCCCGAGACGGGTGGGAGCCGATCTGCCGCGCGCTCGGCGTGTCGGTTCCCGACGAGCCGTTCCCCTGGACCAACCGCCGCGAAGACTGGCGCTGAGCGCCGCGTCCGGGCGTTGCCTGACCTCGGAGCCGGTGCTACGGTTCGTCGGTTCGCCGCTCGCACGGAGCGGCCCGACCGCAGGGGAAGGACGGTGTGTGTGTATAGACCGCTGCCGCGGTGATCGTCCCGTCGTGCCCTGTCGGCCGGCGCTGATCGACTGAGCAACCGGCGTCCTCTGGGCACGACGTCTTCCGTCCACCGTGCCCACGTGGAGGTCCTCCGATGTCCGATCGACATCGCGGCGAACGACGACGCGCCGGGTCGTTCCGCTGCGGTCATTGCCGGCTCGATGTGCCCGGGCAGGCGCCCGGAACGGCGCATAGGAACCATTGCCCGAACTGTCTGTGGAGCCGTCATGTCGACGACGACACCCCCGGCGACCGCGCCGCCGACTGCGGCTCGCTGATGGAGGCGATCGCCGTCACGGTGCGTGGCGACGGGGAGTGGGTGCTCGTGCACCGCTGCGCCGGGTGCGACGAGATCCACCTGAACAGAACGGCGGGCGACGACAATCCGCTCGCTCTGCTCCGGCTCGCGGTGAGGCCGCTCGCGCAGCCCCCATTCCCGATGGAATGGATCGGTCAGCTGTGAGCTGTACGGACTACGCGCACAGGTACTCCGCCACACGGGCGAGGTTGGCCTGCCAGACGTCGTCGGGGGTCATCGGCAGCACATCGTCCCAGATCGCGGCGAAGCTCCCGATCAGCTGCGGCATCCGCGCCGGCCGGGCCATGAACCACCAGTGCAGGTGCTCGCTGCCGTCGCCCCAGCGGCAGACGTGCACTCGCCCGATCTCGCCGACCGCCCGGACCGCGCGTTCGACCCGCGCGATCATGACGCCGAGCTCCCCCGCGAGGTCGTCGGGGAGGTCGCCGGGTTCCGCGTAGTGCTCGCGCGTCTGGAGCAGCACGACCACCGGGAGGCCGTTCGGCTTGGCCGGCAGCAGGCGCCACCGCTCGTTCGTCCAGAGGAAGGCGTCGTCGGGTTGAGCGCAGCTCCAGCAGTCCACGCCGCCCGCGCCGTCGCGCGGTGCCTCGCTCGCGACCGGCGCCAGCAGCGTCCGTGGCCGCAGCTCGCCGTCGAACGGGAACTGCTCCCACTCGCTGACCGGCGGCATCCGGAGCGCGTGGGCGGCCCGCGCGTACAGCTCTTCGGGCGTCTCGGCCATCGCGGCATCCTACGGGTAGGCTTGCGGCTCTCGGTGGCGGTCTGGCGCTGAGCCGGGCCGAGCTCCGAACGCGAGGCGAGGGCGGGGCACGCGCCGTGGCCGGCGCGCCCTCCGCCCTCGGGCGCCTTCCTCGCAGAACCGAAGCGATCAGTCCTGGTTCAACCACTCCCCCGAGACCATCGAGCTGCCGCTCTCGAGCAGGGACTTGAGGTCGCTGAGGATCCACGGCCAGCCGCCGCCTGCCATCTCCGTCTGACCGGAGACCATGAGCGACAGCTTCGGCTTGCCTTCGAGCTCGTGGGTGACGGTGAGGCGGGAGACGCCGCCGCCGGGGTTGTCGTCGATCTCGTAGGTGAGGCGCGTGAACCCTTCGGCTGCGATATCGGGATCCATCAGCATCCGCCAGGTCTGCACGAGCCGGTGCGGCGGATCGGCCTCGATCACCTCGCCGTCGACGATGACGTCCGGAACGCCGAACCCCTTGTCGGCGGCGGCCTTCTTCATCGCGTCGCTCGCGAGCCCGCGGGCGACGCCGCCGGGCCGCAGGTCGAACTCGGCGAGCGCGCCGTAGCCGTAGCGCTCGGTCCACTCGGGCTTCGTGATCGCGTCCCAGACCGCCTGCGGCGACGCCTTGATGAAGACGCGATAGACCTGGGTCGTGGTCATCGTGTCGGTGCTCATGCCGTACCCCCTTCGAGCTCGTGCTTCAGGTCGGCCAGGGCCGAGACCTGTCGCTCCGTGTACTTGTCGATCCACCGATCGTGGACCAGCCGGATCGGAACGGGGTTGAGGAAATGCAGCTTCTCCCGGCCCTCCCGGCGTGTGACGACGAGCCCCGCCTCCTCGAGGACCTTCAGGTGCTTCATGACGCCGAAGCGCGTCATCTCCAGGCCCGACTCCAGCTCGGTGAGCGTGCGGCCGTCACGCTCGAAGAGCACGTCGAGCAGGAACCGACGCGTCGGGTCGGCCAGCGCCTTGAAGACTCGGTCGTCGTCGTGCACGAGCCCGACAATAGGTGACTAAACAGTCACATGTCAAGCGGATCGCGCCCCGCGAGGCTGGTGGCTCAGGGGAGCCGAAGGCTTCCGTCGTCGAGGAGCGGGAAGCCCGGGTTCCACGCGACCTCCCACGGATGGCCGTCGGGGTCCAGGAACACGCCCGCGTAGCCGCCGTAGAAGGTGTCGGTAGGCTCCCGGGTGATCCGGGCGCCCGCCGCTCGCGCCTGCTCGACCACGCGGTCGACTTCCTCCGTGGAGCGGACGTTGTGGGCGAGCGTGACGCCGCCCCACCCGCCGCCGTCCTCGACCCCGCTGTCAGCCGCCAGCTTGTCCCGCCCCACAGCACGAGGACGCTCGCTCCGGTCTGGAAGAAGACGGTCTCCTCGACCTCGAGCCCCACCTCCCATCCGAGCCGCCTGTAGAAGCCCTTGGCCGTCGCCACATCCGCGACGCCGAGCGTGATGAGGCTGATCCGTTGGTCCATGGCCCCGACCCTAGCCGAGGCTCAAGACACGGACTCGACCAGGAACGCGACCAGCCGCTCCGCGAGCGTCCCGTCCGTGTCGAGCCGTGGGTTGAAGATCGTGAGGTCCAGGCCACGCGCTCTGCCGGACGCGAGCGCAGCACGCACGATCGCGGTGAGCTCCTCCCAGGACAACCCGTCCGGGGTGCGGTAGTCCACCGCCGGCATCAGCGCGTCGTCGAGCACGTCGGCATCGACGTGGATCCAGAACCCGTCGAGCTCGTCGCGGGCGACGGTCGCCAAGGCTGCCGAGATCGCCACCTCGAGGCCTGGCTGGCGGATCTCGGGGAGGGCGATCGCGGTGATCGCGGTGTCCTCGACGCGGAGGCCCAGGTGCCTGTCGGTGCCGTCGTCACGCACCCGGTAGCCGAGGAGCGCCACGCGGTCGTCGGGGACCAGGGGCCGAACGCCGCCGATCGGTCCGAAGCCCTCGGGCCCCCGGCCGGTGGCGAGGGCGAGGTCCATCGACGCCGCCTCACCCGAAGGATCGTCTCCCGGGTGCGCGAAGTCGGCGTGTCCGTCGAGGAATAGGAGCCCTGATCGACCACGGCGAGCGAGTGCCAACAGCGGGCCGAACACGATGCTGCAGTCTCCGCCGAGGACGAGCGGGAAGGCGCCGTCGTCGACCTCCGCCCCGACCGCATCAGCCAAGCTCTCCGCGAACGTCACGAGGGCCTGTGCGTTGTTGATGCCTGTGGGATCGGGTTCGGGGGAGTAAGCGGGCGGTGTGAGTGATCGGTGGGCCGTGGCGCCGAGCCGACCGACGAGGTCGTGCGCGAGGAGCGCCTCGGGGAGCGTCTCCACGCCTCGTGGGAACAGGCCGAGGACCGACGGTGCGTCGACGATCGAGATGCGTCTCATCAACGTCCCTCGAACCGCGATAGATACATCCAGGTGGGGCGGAAGCCGCGGCGCTCGTAGAGTCGGCGCGCGTCCTCGTTCCCTGGCAACAGGCCGATCAGCACGTCGGCGACCCCGATCCGCGCGAACTCCTCGTCCACGAGGTCCAGCAGGGCTTCGCCGATGCCGCGACCTCGGTGCTCCGCCAGGACCGCGATCGACTCGAGCTCGCCGATCCGCTCCCCGACGCGCCACGTGTCCGCGACCCAGCCGTCCGAAGCGGCGTCGACGTGGCCGAGGGCATAGCCGATCGTGGCGCCCTCGAGCCGAGCCAGGAACAAGAAGGTGTCCGGCTTGTCGAACAGCCGCTCGTACAGGGCGCGCCGCTCCCGCCAGGTCTCCTCGTCGTTCACGTACGGCGCGAGCTCAGGCATCGATGCCTGGTGGACGTGGTGGACCGAGACCCACAACGGCTCGAGCAGGGGGATGTCGTCCGCCGACCCGCGCACGATCTCGACCCCGTTCAAGGCTCGCGTCTCCTTCATGTCGCGGTCCTCGACAGCGTCAGGCGCTCCACCCCGACGCCGCTGATCAGGAGCCGTTCCTTACGGCTCGCGAGCAGCTGCTGCGTCCAGTCCACGAACCCGCCGTCGGCGATCTCGAACGGCCCGTCGCTGCGGAGGACGTGGACCTTGAAGCACACGCCTTCGTAATAGTTCCTGCCCGCGCGACGATCCGGGTCGCGCGCCACCTCGACGCGGTCATCGCTCGACAGCGTGTCCGCGACGGCGGCGAGGACGGTCCCCATCCGCTCGCTCGACAGGTCGGTGAGCGTGACGCGGACCTTCATACCGGTCAGGGACGTCATCGCCTCGACGAGCAGCCCAAGATGCGTCCTGAGCGCGTCGCGCTCGAAGGCGAAGGCGCCCCCGTCCCGCCCGGCGGTGACCAACCCGAACAGCTGGAAATGCGCGAAGGACGCCTCGCCCTCGAACCGCTGCGCGCGCACCACGCGCTGGCTGGCGGCGAGCCGCACCGCGTCGCGGGAGCGTGGGTCCGCACGCATGAGCGCACGCCTTCGCATCGCGGCCTCCAGCGCCAGCGCGTTGGTCGGGTCCGCGGCCACCTCCGTGGCGCGATCGGTCGAGATGAGCCGCGATTGCGCGACGCCCGCGAGCCGGTGCGTGCCGATCGGCGCCAGGGGAGCCAGCGCGATTTCCTCGAAACCCGCCGGGAGCACGCCGAACAGCCGGCGTTCGACC
Source organism: uncultured Actinomycetes bacterium (assembly GCA_963710985.1). GTDB lineage: Bacteria > Actinomycetota > UBA4738 > UBA4738 > HRBIN12 > AC-51. Next base: position 370,377 of record CAVQCI010000003.1, read on the forward strand.
AGGCGGATCGATGCGGGATCGACCTCGCCGGGCCGCACGAACCGATCCTCGCCGTACCTGCGGAGGACCTCGGACGCCGACGACCGCTCCGCGCGCCGTCGCGCGACCTCCAGCAGGACCGTCGTGAGGTCGGCACCGGGGAGGGCCGCGACGGCATCGAGCGCACCGGGCGGGAGTCCGCGCGTCACGCGCTCGAGAGCCTCGTCGTTCACCCTTGCGGACACTAGCGGATGTGCTGGTCCGGGAGTGAAGAGGCGTCGCCGTTCGACCTTCCGCGCACCGCGTGGTTAGCTCCCTCGATGGACGACGGCTACACGGATGCGACGTACGGCGACCGGATCGCCGAGATCTACGACGAGCGTTACCTCGCGCAGTTCGAGGCCGACACGGCCGGCGCCGCGCGCTTCCTCGGCAGCCTGGCCGGCGGCGGGCCGGCGCTCGAGCTGGGGATCGGCACCGGCCGCGTCGCGGTCCCGCTCGCGGCCGGGAGGGTCGAGGTGCGCGGGATCGACTCGTCCGAGGCGATGGTGGCGAAGCTGCACGCCAAGCCCGGTGGCGAAGGCATCGACGTGACGATCGGGAGCTTCGCCGACTTCTCGTTCGATGTGCGGTTCCCGCTGATCTACGTCGTGTTCAACACGTTCTTCGGGCTGCTCACGCAGGACGAACAGGTGTCGTGCTTCGAAGCGGTCGCTCGACACCTCACGCCGGACGGCGCGTTCGTGATGCAGGCGTTCGTCCCGGACCTGTCGCGGTACGACTCGCGCAACCAGCGCGTCGGCGCGGTATCCGTCGGCGTCGACGAGGTGAGCCTGGAGACGTCGATCCACGATCCGTTCGAACAGCGGACGGACTCCCAGCACGTCGTGATCAAGGACGGAAGCGTCCGGGTCTATCCGGTGAAGGTCCGTTACGCCTACGTCTCGGAGCTCGACCTGATGGCCCGGATCGCCGGGCTGCGCCTGCGCGAACGGTGGGCTGACTGGGATCGCTCGCCTTTCCCCGCCAAGAACTGGCAGCACGTCTCGGTCTGGGAACGGACCGCCTGAGCCGGCTCGTCACGCCGTCATGCGTTCGAGCACCTCGGCGACGGGCCAGGCGCCCTCCGACGTGTTCGAGATGACCGTGGTGGTGGTGCTCGACGCGGGGTCGTGGCGGCTCCGGAACGACACGCCTGCATCTGAGCCCTCGAGGACGACGCCCGGACCGTCGGCGTCCAGCCAGAACCCGAGCCCGTAACGGCTGCCGTCTCGTTCGTCGACGCTTCGGGGCCGCACCATCTCGCTGATCCAAGTCGGCGAGACGATCCGCCCGTCGAAGAGCGCGGTCCACAGCGAGCGGACGTCCGCGATCGTCGAGTAGATGCCGCCGTCCCCGCTGCCCCTCACCGGGAGGTGCAGGACGTTGGTCCGCAACCCTTCGGCGTTCAGGTACCCGACCGCGGTGCGCTCGGGGAGCTCGTCGGAGCGCAGGAACGCCGTGTCCCGCATGCCGGCGGGCTCGCACACGCGCCGCTGCACGAGCTCGTGGAACGACGTCGCGCTCACCCGCTCTGCGATCAGCGAAAGGACGACGTAGCCGCCGTTGCAGTAGGAGAACCGCTCGCCCGCCCGGAAGACGGTCGGGTGTCCGTCGAGCACGCGGAGGTAGTCCTCGGTCGTCGCGAGCTCGTGCACCGGCACCGGCAACACGTGGTCGCTGACGTCGAAGTCGGCGTCCTCGTCGAGGTAGTCGCCGATCCCCGAGCGGTGCGCGAGCAGGTGCTCGACGGTCACGTCGTCGGCGATCAGTGGGAGGTCGTGCCCCAAGACCGATCGCGCCGTCGTGTCGAGCGTGAGCATGCCGCTCTGGACGAGGCCGACGACCATGAGCGCGGTGAGTCCCTTCGTGCCGCTCGCGACCCCGAACCGGGTGCTGAGCGTGTTCGGGATGCGGTGCCGACGGTCGGCGAGCCCGAACTGCGTCGCGAACGAGGACCCGTCTGCGAGCACGACATCGACCACGCCTGAGAAGCGCGTGCGCTCGGCGGCGTCCTTCACGGCCCGTTCGACGTCGCCCACTCTCATACGATGCCTCCGTCACGGCGCGGCGCGGTAGTGCAGATGCACGACGCCGTTGGCGAAGCGGCGTTCGTCCAGCAGCTCGAGCCCGAGGCGGACGTCGTCGGGGAGCGCCCGTGTGCCGCGGCCGACGATCACGGGCGCGAGGAACAGGTGGCACTCGTCGACGAGTCCGGCCCCGAACGCGTGCGCTGCGAGGGTCGGACCGCCGATGCTGAGGTCGCTGTCAGACGCCGCTTTGATCGCGAGCACCGCCTCGGGATCGAACCGGTGCTCCAGTCGCGTCCGGGCGGTGGGAACCGCTGCGAGCGTGCTCGAGTACACGACCTTGTCGGCCGACCGCCAGATCGTCGCGTAGTCCTGCACGTAGGACGGCTGGCTCGTGAGGTCCGCGGGGTCCTCCCAGTAGGTCATCACCTCGTACATCCGTCGCCCGTAGAGGTAGGTGCCGATCGGCCGCTCGAGGTCGTTGACGAAGGTGTGCACCTCCTCGTCGGGCGCCGCCCAGTCGAAGTTGCCGTCCTCGTCCGCGACGTAGCCGTCGAGCGACGCGATCGCGGAGTAGAGCAGCTTGGCCATGGCGGCCCTTTACCCCGTCGGAGCAGGTTTCTCCCACACCGACACGTGGGAGGTGCTCTCGGCCGTGAAGGGCTCCCGCCGCCAGCCGGCCCAGCGCTCGCGCAGGCGCATCCCGGCCAGCTCCGCCATCAGGTCGAGCTCGGACGGCCACACGTAGCGGAACGGCATCGAGAGCAGCTCGAATCGCCCGTCGACGAGGTCGAAGTGGTGCGAGACGAGCCCCTGGTTGAGCGTGTCGAACTCGTCGATGCCCCAGTGCGTCTCGCTCGCGCTGAACACGCGCATCGACTCGCCCGGCGGCAGCCGCCGCAGGTCGGGCACGCCGACCTCGATCACGAAGCAGCCGCCGGGCTCGAGGTGCGCGGCGGCGTTGCGGAAGCAGGCGACCTGCGCCGCCTGCGTCGTGAGGTTCTCGATCGTGTTGAAGACGAGGTAGACGAGGGAGAAGGTGCCCTCCACGCGCGTCGTGGCGATGTCGCCGATCGTCACCGCGATCGCGTCGCCGCCGGGCTTCGCGCGGAGCTGCGCGACCATCGCGTTCGACATGTCGATCCCGTGGACCTCGACGCCGCGCCCCGCCAGCGGGAGCGCGATACGGCCGGTGCCGATCGCGAGCTCGAGCGCCCGGCCGTCCCCTACGAGGCCGGCGAGGAAGTCAGCCGTCGCCTGTATCGTCTCGGGATCGAAGTGCCCCTCGTCGGACGCGTCGTAACCGGCGGCGACGTGCTCGTCGAAGTACCCGTCGTCGCTCACCGCCGGACTATACCGACGGGGCGACACGCGGCCCTCCTCACGTGCCGTCGAGGAACCCGAGCACGGCCTGGTTGAACGCCGAGGGAGTCTCGAGGTTCGCCTGATGGCCGGCGTCGGGCAGGAAGCGGAGCGTGGCCCCGGGGATCGCCTCGGCCAGCTCGTGGGCGACGTCGCGCGGCGAGCGGACGTCCTCCTCGCCGTACAGGAGCAGGACGGGAACGCGGATCGACGGCAAGACGTCGCGCAGGTCCGCCTCGGCCATCGCTCGCACCATGGGCTCGGCGCCGGCGGGACGCAACTCGGCGACCATCGCCACGGTCTCCTCGACGAGCGCCGCGGGTGCTCGCGGCGTGAAGAGGCTCGTGACGAACCCTCGCGCATACGCTTCTGGTGGCCCCTCGAGATCGTGGAGCGTCGACGCGAGCCGGCGTTCGACCTCTTCTGGAGGAAGCGACCCCCTCCATCCCGCGTACGCGGCGGTGAGCACCAACGACCGCACGAGGTCGGGACGGCGCCGCACCAGCTCGAGGGCGAGCGTGGAGCCCCACGACAGCCCCAGGACGTGCGGACGCTCGAGCCCGAGCGCCTCGACGAACGCTGCGAGGGTGTCCGCGTAGTCGGGGAAGCGGAACGACGCCGGTGGATCCGAGGACGCGCCACAGCCCGGCGCGTCCCAGGCCACGGTCGTGTACCGAGCGGCGAACGCGGGCAGCTGCGGCCGCCACTCCCGGTGATCCGACGCGCCGCCGTGCAGCAACACGAGCGGAGAGCCCCGCCCCCGCTTCTCGTAGGCGATCGTCAGCCCGTCGACCTCGACCCGTTCCATCAGCGAGGCCGGCGCGCCGCCTCGTTCTCGGCGAGCCGCGCCTTGACGACCTTCTTGACGAACGCGACCGGGATCGGCTTGTCCAGCGAGAAGCGGATCGTGCCCTTCCCGCTGAAGTAGGGGGTCAGCGCGTCGCCGAGGGACTCCTTCACGCCCTCGCTGGCCGGGTAGATGCTGCAATGGTCGGCGAAGGCCGCGTAGTAGACGAGGATCCGTCCGCGGTCCTTGAACGCGGGCATCCGGTAGCTGATCGTCTCGGTCGCCTCGGGCGCGGTCGCCTTGACCGCCCGGCGGATCGTCTCCATCGCAACGCGCGCGTCGGGCTCTAGCGAGGCCAGGTACCCCTCGACGGTGGGAGCCGCGCCCATCAGCGGAGCATAGGCCGGGTTCTCCTTTCGCGCCGAGCCGCGGTAGGTTCGTGGAGACCTCGAGGAAGGGAGGACTCGATGGACAAGGTCGTGCACTTCGAGATCCCGGTGGACGACGAGGCGCGAGCGAAGGGGTTCTACGCCGCGGCGTGCGATTGGGAGCTCAACACGGTGGACATGGGCGGCGGCTCGACCTACACGACCGTCACCACGGTTCCCGTCGACGACCAGATGCGGCCGAAGGAATCCGGCGCGATCAACGGCGGCATGATGTCGCGCGCGCCGCACACACCCGCGCCCGTGATCACGATCGGCGTCGACTCGATCGACGACGCCCTGAAGAAGATCGAGGCGGGCGGTGGTTCGACGGTCGTGCCGCGGACACCGATCCCCGACATGGGCGCGTTCGCCTACTTCAAGGACACCGAAGGCAACACGCTGGGTCTCTGGGAGACGATGGGCTGACCCAGCCTTGCTCGACTCCTGCGGGCCATGAGGAGGGTGCGGGCCTGGCTCGTGAAGGGCCTCCCCGTGTTCTCGATCGTGGGCGCTCTCGCGAGCATCGTGCTGCTCGTCGTTCTGTTACGATCCGCCGCCGCGCGCTCACTGCGCGGCCTCGTCTTCGCGGGCGATCCAGCTCGCGCGACGGAGATCCTGACGGGCCCCACCTGGCTCTCGGTGTCGGACGAGGCGTATCGCGCGACCAGGATCGATCTCGCGCTCATCGCCGCCTACGTGATCGCGCTGATGTCCACCTCGTTGTGGCTCGGCCCTCGGCTGCGGACGCGCTCGATGAGGGGTCTCGCGATACCCGCTGCGCTCGCTGCGCTGAGCGCCGGTGCGCTCGATGTGATCGAGGATGTCGGGCTCTTCCGGATGATGGACGGGCACCTGGATCACTGGGCCGTCATCACGACCGCGGCTGCCTGGCCGAAGTTCTTCCTCCTGGTCGCTTCGATCACGTATGCGGCGTTCGCGGCAGGGTCACGCGTCAAGGATCGCCTGACGGCCTGGTACTACCGGAGCGGGACCCGACGCAGCGGGCATCTCGAGAGATATCGCCCGACCCTTGCTCTCGTCCCCCAGTCCTTGCCGAAGGACGTCGTGCCACGTGTCCGGCCGGAGATGGGCGACTGCCCGTCGTGGCGGGCGGGTGAGTGGACGCCGACCTCGGGCCGGATCGGGATCGCCTGCTCCGGAGGAGGCATCCGGTCGGCTTCGTACAACCTGGGAGCCCTGCAGGCTCTTCGGGAGCGCGGGATCTTCGAACGCGCTTCGTTCCTCACAGCCGTCTCCGGGGGTGGATACATCGCCGGAGCGCACGCGATCGTCGAGCGGGAAACATCGGACGAACAGCAATCGTCCTTCTGTCCGCCCGACGGGATCCGCGGATTCGCGCCTCGCAGCCCCGAAGAGCGCCATCTGCGAGCCAACACGTCCTACATCGCGCCGGACATGCGAGGGAAGGTTCGGTTCGCGGTCCGTCTTCTCGTGGGGCTCACGATCAACGTGGTGCTCACGGTGCTCACGCTGTTCGTCGTCACCCGTCCGATCGGCTGGATGTTCCGCAACCCATCGATCCACAGCGAGCTCGCATCCGGACAGATCGGGAGGTTCACGGTGGACCGTGCGTTATGGCTCGCGGTCGTCTGGCCGTTCGGGATCGCGATCCTGCTGATGCTGTGGTCCGTCCTGCGTCGGTTCCGCCGGGATGCGTCGTACCGGGGGGTCGTTCGGGCCGCGGTCGGCGCAGGTGCGTTGTCGGGCTCGATGTGTTTGATCCTGATCGTGCTGCCCTGGATCGGCGTGACGGTGCCCAAGATGCTCCGTGCGTTCCTCGACTGGCTCCCTGGCGTGCACCAGGTCAACTCCGCGACGATGCCGAACTACGTGTGGCTGTTCACCGTGACGGGGGTGGCGGCGCTGGGTGGCTCGGTCCTGGTGCTGCTTCGCAGGAACGCGACGAGGCTCGCGATGTTCGTGGCGGGGTTCGTGGTGCCGCTCGGGTTGCTGGTGAGCGCGGGTCTGTTCATCGTGTCGGCAGCGAGAACGGGGCCCGGCGGAGACGTCGTCCTGTTCGGGGTGCACGCCGGTTCCCAATGGATCTGGTTCGTGACCGCGTCGTTGCTGCTCCTCGTGTTCTACGCGGCCTCCGACCAGACGACGTGGTCGATGTACCCCTTCTACAAGCGGCGTCTGTCGCTCGCGTTCGCGGTCCAGCGCACCTCCCGTGATGAGGTCCAACCCGTTCCGTACGACGAGCTCCAGCGGCTCTCGCGCTACGAGCACATCCCGTCGCCAGACGTCGACGCGTGCGGCCGCCGGTTCCCCGAACTCGTGCTCTGCGCCGCGGCGAACATCTCCGATCCGGGGGCGATCCCGACCGGCCGACGAGCCGTTGCGTTCACGTTCGGCCCGAAGGAGATCGGAGGCAGAGACATCGGGTGGCTGCCGACCCGCGACATGGAGGAGGCGCTCGGGCGCATCCGGCGAGAAGACGTGACGCTGCCTGCCGCGATGGCGATCTCCGGCGCTGCCCTCTCCCCGGCGATGGGCAAGATGACGCGCCCGACCGTCCGGGCGATCCTGGCCATCGCCAACGCTCGTCTGGGCGTATGGCTCCCGAACCCTTCGTGGGTCGCGCGTCTTGCCGATGTGAACGCGTCGCTCGAGGGACCGCCGGTCCGGATGGTCGACCGGCCCCGCGTGTCGTATCTGGTGAAAGAGATCTTCGGGATCCATCCACGCCACGACAAGTTCCTCTACGTCACCGACGGCGGTCATTTCGAGAACCTCGGGCTGGTCGAGCTCCTTCGCCGCGGCTGCACGGAGATCTACTGTTTCGATGCCGCCGGCGACGCGGTGGACACCTTCTTCACCCTCGGTGAGGCCGTCGCGCTCGCGCGCTCGGACCTCGGCGTAGACATCGACATCGACCCCGAGATCATGGCGCCGCCGCTCGGCGAGCAACCTGCCGCGGAACGGCCGCTCTCGCCGGTCGATCACGTGGAAGCGACGTTCCGATACCCGCCCGACGCGACCGGACATCGGGTGAAGGGCAAGCTGTTCTATGCGAAGGCAGCCGTCACCGAGGCGGACCCGTGGGACGTGAAGGCCTACGCGCAGAAGGACGAGGCGTTCCCGACGCACGGGACCGTTCACCAGCTGTACCTGGAGCAGCGGTTCGAGGCCTACAGAGCACTCGGCCATGCGGCCGGACACGCGGTGGCCACCCTGGCTGAGTAGTCGGACAGCGGCCGCTTGTGGCACGGCGGCACACCAACGAGGATTGCACGCCATGGAGATGCCGGAGACGAGGTACGCCGTCACGCAGGACGGCGTCCACATCGCGTATCAGGTGGTCGGCGACGGCCCGGTCGACATCGCCCTGATCAACTCGTTCGTGACGCACGTGGAGCTGTTCTGGGAGCTTCCATCGTTCGAACAACTGATCCGCGGATTGAGCGCGTTCGCCCGGATCATCCTGTTCGACAAGCGGGGCGTCGGGTTGTCGGACCGCGTGTCGTCCTCGCTGCCCACCCTCGAGGCGCGCATGGACGACCTGCGCGCGGTGCTCGACGCGGTCGGCTCTGAGCGCGCGCTGTTGCTCGGTAACGGCGACGGCGGCGCCCTTGCGACCCTCTTCGCCGCCACGTATCCGGAGCGATCGCTCGGGCTGCTGCTCTGGAGCGGGAACATCCGGACAGCCTGGGCTCCCGACTACCCGTGGGGGATGCGCGAGGAGCTGTTCGAGGAGCGGCTCCAAGCCCGGCGGGAGCTATGGGGTAACGCGTCGAGGGGCGTGGAGTCCACGGCGATGACCTTCCCGTGGGACGGCGCGGCGCTGAGCGAGGACCCGCGCTTCGTCCGGTGGCTGATGAAGATGCAGCGCAACGCGGTCGCTCCGGGCGATCTCGCGACGTTCAGCCGCGTGTGGCTGTCCACGGATGCCCGGAGCGCCCTGTCCGCGATCCAGGTGCCGACCCGGCTCCTCATCCGGGCCGACTGGCCCGCCGACGCGGTCCAGGAGACGGAGTGGACGGCCTCGCAGATCCCCGGGTCGAGCATCGTCACCCTGCCCGGCGGGGGCGAGGACACGTGGCTCGGCGACGTGGAGGAGGCGGCGAAGGCCGTGGAGGACTTCGTGTCGTCGATCCGCGAGGAGCAGGAGGTCTTCGAGCGTGTGCTCGCAACCGTGCTGTTCACCGACATCGTCGGCTCGACCGAACGGGCCTCGGCGCTCGGCGACCGCGAGTGGAAGCGGCTCGTGGAGCAGCACCACACCAAGATCCGGGCGCTCCTCGCGCGGTTCCGCGGCCAGGAGATGGACACGGCGGGCGACGGCTTCTTCGCGACCTTCGACGGGCCGGGCCGGGCGGTCCGCTGCGCCTCCGCGATCGCGCGCGCGGTGGAGCCCCTCGGCATCAGCGTCCGCGCTGGGCTCCACACTGGCGAGGTCGAGACCATCGCGGGCAAGGCCGGCGGCCTCGCCGTCGTGATCGGCTCGCGGATCGCGTCGCTGGCCGGCCCGTCGGAGATCCTCGTGTCCCAGACCGTGCGCGACCTGACCGCCGGCTCCGGCCTGACGTTCGAGGACCTCGGCGAGCAGGAGCTGAAGGGCGTCCCCGGCACCTGGCGGATCAACCGGCTGGTCGGGTCGCCCACGTAGCGTCCGTCGGCATGGTGCCACGAACGCCCGTGTCTGGGGATCGTGAACCACGGGACCCAGCACCGGAGCGAGCCGGCTCGCTACCTCACCGAGTCGGACACTCACCCGGCGAACTTGACGACCTCACGACGTGCGTTCCCACAGGTCCCAGCGGCCGACGACCCGCATCCCGGCGCGCCCGTAGACGCCGCTCGCCGTGGGGTTCCCGGAGTCGACGTTGACCATCACGCGCGAAAGGCCTCGGTCGGCGAACGTCGCGAGCGAGCGACGGAGCAGCGACGAACCGATCCCACGACCCTGGTGCGACCGGACGACCCCGAGCCAGTCGACCGACCCGCCGTCGTCGGCGACGCGGCCGACCACGGTGCCGACAGGTCTCGTGCCGTCCCACGCCAGCAGGTACAGCTCCGGGTCATAGCCGGGGCTGCCGGTCTCCTCGCCGACCCACCGATCGAACGGGCCGGGCACGTCCGCCCAGTCCTCGGCGAACGCGTCGGCGAGCACGGCGTGCACCGCTCGCAGGTCGCCGGGAGCCTCGATCGGCTCGATCCGGATCCCGTCGGGCGGTGCGCCAGGGTCGACGGGTCCGACCAGGTCGGCCTGCATGTGCCAGAAGTGGTGCACGGGCCGCAGCCCGTGGGCGGCGGCGAGCGCGGCCGCACGAGCGTCGCCGGCGCTGACCGAGTGGCGGAACCGCGCCCCGGGTACGCCGACCGTCAGCTCCGCCGCGCGACCCTCGATCCGGTCGAACAGCGCCGCGCCGATCCCCCGCCCCCGGTGGTCGGGATGGACGATCCCCCACGACCCGACCGCCTCCGGCTCCTCGAGCCGCACCTGCCCGTAGGCCACGACCACGCCCGCCGCGTCGACCACGACCCGGGCGTCGGTCGCCAGGTCGAACCCCGCTCTGGTCCACACGTCGCGGACGAAGGCGACGTCCAAGACGGGCGCCTCGGGGTCGGCTCGCTGCTCGGCAGCGAAGAGCTCGCCGACCGCCTCCGCGTCCTCCGATCTCGGCGCGCGGAACGTGTATCCGTCGGGGTGACCCACGACGACGAGGGTAGCGCCGCTCGGCGACGAGTACGGTGGGTACGCCGCCACGACCGCACGACGGGAGGAAGAGGGATGAAGGCGATCGTGCAGGATCGGTACGGGTCGGCCGATGTGCTCGAGCTTCGGAACGTCGAGGACCCGGTGGTCGGCGACGACGAGGTGCTCGTCCGCGTGCGCGCGGCCGGCTGCGGCCCCGACGTGTGGCACATGATGACCGGTGAGCCCTACTTCGTGAGGGCCATGCCCGGGTTCCGGAAGCTCTGGCGGGCTCCGCGCGGCCGCGACGTCGCCGGACGCGTCGAGGCGGTGGGCGAGAAGGTGACGGGCCTGCGGCCGGGCGACGAGGTGATGGGCATCGTCGAGGGCTCGTTCGCCGAGCTCGCGGTCGGGAAGCCCGACCTGCTCGTCCGCAAGCCGGCGTCGATCGGCTTCGAGCAGGCGGCGGCCGTGCCGATCTCCGGGCTCACCGCCGTGCAGGCCCTCCGCGGCGTGGCGCACGTGCGCCCCGGACAAAGGGTGCTGATCGTCGGCGCGGCCGGCGGGGTGGGCACGCTCGCCGTGCAGGTCGCGAAGGCGTTCGGCGCCGAGGTTACCGCCGTGTGCAGCGGCGCGAAGGCCGACCTGGTCCGCTCCCTCGGCGCCGACGACGTGATCGACTACACGCGCGAGGACTTCACCGACGGCCGCCGTCGTTGGGACGTGATCGTCGACATGGCCGGCCGCCGTCCGCTCCGCCATCTCCGTCGAGCCCTGAGCCCGAAGGGGACCCTCGCGATCGTGGGCGGCGACGGCGGCGGCAAATGGACCGGCGGCTTCGGCCGGCAGATCCTGCGGGCGCCGATCCTCTCGCTGTTCGTCGGCCAGCGCCTCCGCCCGGTGACACCCAAGGAACACGGGGACGGTCTCGAGGCCCTTCGCAAGCTGATCGAGGACGGCACGCTCACGCCGGTGGTCGACCGCACGTTCGATCTGATCGACGCCCCCGACGCGATCCGCTACCTGGAAGAAGGTCACCCCCGCGGCAAGGTCGTCGTCACGGTCTGACACGAGGGTCCGCCGCAGGACCCGCTCGCCTACAGTGGCCCGATGGACATCGCGTACGCCTGGCGCAGCGACTTCGGTAACGCCGAGGTCAACGCGCTGCACGCCGAGGCCTTCGACACGAAGGTCTACGACGAGACCGAGTGGAACTGGCGCGAGCTGTGCGAGCGCCACAGCCTCGGCTGGGTCCTCGCCCGCGACGCCGACGGCGCCCTCGCCGGCTTCGTCAACGTCCTGTGGGACGGCCTGGTCCACGCCTGGATCCAAGACACGATGGTCGCGACCCGCGCCCGCCACCACGGGATCGGCAAGGGGTTGGTCGAAGTTGCGACACGTGAAGCCCGCAACGCCGGCTGCGAATGGCTCCACGTCGACTTCGAGGGCCACCTGAAGCCGTTCTACTTCGACGCGTGCGGCTTCACCCCCACGAACGCCGGACTGATCGAGCTCTGAGCACCGTTGGCGCTACCGCCCGCGTGCAGGGGCGGGATGTTCTGGTTCAGGTGGAAGAGGTTCGTCGGGTCGTATCGGCCCTTGATCGTGCGGAGACGGTCCCACGTCCCGCCTGGGTAGGCGAGCCGGACGCGGTCGGGCTCGTCGAGGAAGAAGTTCGCGTAGCCGGACCGGTCGTCGCCGACGAGCGCGTCGGCGGTCCCGGCGACCCACTCCTCGGCCTCCGTCGGATCGTCGTCGGGGCCGTAGATGTTCGCGACGTTCAGCATGATCGGCCGGTCCCGGTGGGCGAACGCCGTCGCCTCGTTCGGGACGCGCGCCATCGCACCGCCGAGAGGCCGTAGTTGCACGGCACGCATCTGCCCCGACGGGATCGGCAGGCGCTCAGGATCGTGGCGACGTCTTCCGCCGTCAGCTCGTCGAGGAAGCCGTTGAACGAGGCCGCGGTCGGCCGATAGTCCTCCGGCTCGGGCATGTACATCTCCGGGTAGGTCATGGGCCGCACGAAGTCCGCGATCGGCTCGGCCAGCGCGCGCAGCGGCGCCACCGCCTTCTCGCCGTCCTCGACGGCGCCGGCCCAGACGATGAACGCCATCAGCACCGGCGTCCCGACCAGCTCCTCGGGGAGGAACGGCATCGGCGGCGCGGTCATCACGTTCGCGATCGTCGAGAGCTCCTCGGGCGCCTTATCGGACGCGGCCATGAAGCCCTCCACGACGTCGGCCGTCGCCGGGAGGAAGAGCATCCCGCCGACGATCTGCTCGAGCGGATGGAGCCGGAACAGGAACCGAGTGGCGACGCCGAAGTTCCCGCCGCCGCCGCGGATCGCCCAGAACAGATCGGGGTGCGAGCCCTCGTTCGCCAGCACGATCTCGCCGTCGGCCGTCACGATCTCGGCCGCGAGCAGGTCGTCGATCGTCAGCCCGTGCTTGCGCACGAGGAACCCGACCCCGCCGCCGAGCGTGATGCCGCCGATCCCGACCGACCCGGTGTCGCCGAACCCCGTCACGAGCCCCGCGTCGCCCGCCGCCGCGGTGTACTCGGCCGCCGTTAGTCCGGTCCCCGCCCAGACCGTCCTGGCGTCCCGGTCAAGCTCGAACCCGCGCAGGTCGCGGACGTCGATCACGAGCCCACCCTCGGCGACGCCGTACCCGGCCCCGCTGTGGCCGCCGCTGCGGACCGCGAGCTCAGCACCTGTCTCGCGCGCGAGCCCGATCACCCGGGCGACGTCGTCCGGCCCGGTCACGCGCACGATCGCCGCCGGGTGCCGGTCGATCTGTCCCGCGAAGACCCGGCGGGCGTCGTCGTAGTCGTCGTCTCCCAGCGCGATCACGCGTCCCGCGACCAGGTCGCGAAGCGACGCGACGGTTCGTTCGGTGGTCGACATGGAAGATCCCCCCTCGAGGTCTGCGATCGCCTCGGTCGGGGGGCCGTCCTCCCGACGTGCCGCCCCTCGCACTCCCCACCACCCTACGGGCCCCGGCGATCTGTGACCGTCCAACCCGCGGGATCTCCGGAAGGTACCGCCTCGACCGCTGATGTCCGGAGGGTCAGGCCGCGGGCGGCGTGATCCCGTGCGGCCGTCGGTCCGCGAGGAGCTGATGCACGCGCTGGACCTGCCCGCCTGATCGAGCTCTGACCGCCTGCCCCTTGACATGCAACCGTAGAGTTGCGTATCCTCCTGCAACCGATAGGTTGCACATCAGGAGGAAGGCGATGGGGGTTCCGGACGAGGTTCGCAGGACCGTCCTGCTGCGCGCGCCGCGCAGCCGTGTGTGGTCGGCCCTCACGCAGCCCGAAGAGCTGCTCCGCTGGTTCCCGACGCAGCAGGCCGAGATGGATCTCCGACCGGGCGGGAGCGCGCGCTTCGTGTGGGAGGACTCGGCCGACGAGGCCGTGATCGAGGTCGTGGAGCCCGAGGAGCGACTGCGGTTCCACTGGCGCCCCACGGGCCTGGACCGTCCCTTCACGGTCGTGACGTTCGTCCTGCGTGACGTCGAAGGCGGCACCGAGCTGACGCTGACGGAGACCGGATTCGCGGGTCTCCCCGACCAGATCTACCAGTCCTACGAGGGGAACGACGCCGGTTGGGCATCCGAGCTGGAAGAGCTCCGGTCCTACGTGGAGGGCATGTGACGGCGGTCGCGCACGAGGACGATGCGGGCGAGGTCTTCGCCGCGCTCGCCGACCCCACGCGCCGCCGGATCGTGTACGAGCTCTCGGCCGACGGGCCGCTCACGGCGAGCGACCTCGCACGCCGTGTCCCCGTCTCGCGTCAGGCGGTGCAGAAGCACCTCGTCGCCCTGGAAGAGGCCGGCCTCGCGACCTCGGCTCGGGTCGGCCGCGAGGTCCGCTACGAGCTGCGTACAGACCCCTTCGCCGACGCCGAGGCGTGGATGCACGCGATCGGCGCCCTGTGGGACCGGCGACTCCGAGCCTTCAAGGAGTTCGTCGAGCGCCCGCCCGAGGCCGGAGGAAGGAGTGGATCGTGATGGCCGCCTATCCCGGGTTCACGAATGACGACGCAGCGATGACGATGCCCGACGAGGACAGGAGGGCCACGATGTCTGGATCCCGTACGCCGTTCCGTGACGGTCGACGCGAGCGTCGCGGAGACCTTCCGGGTCTTCACCGAGCAGTTCGGTTCATGGTGGCCGGTGGAGACGCATTCGATGGCCGCGGACCGAGAGGACGGCTCCGTCGTCGCCCAGCTCGTGTTCGAGGGCCGCGAGGGCGGTCGCATCTACGAGGTCGACGAGGACGGCACCGAGGGCACGTGGGCCCACGTCCTCGCATGGGACCCGCCCCACGGCTTCATCCTGGCGTGGAAGCCGAACCTCCGCGACGAGCCCCCCACCGAGGTCGAGGTCACGTTCACGGAGGTCGACGGCCGGACGAGGGTCGACCTCGGGCACCGCGGCTGGGAGCGGCTGGGCGAGCGCGCCAGACAGGCCCGCGAGGGCTATGAGACCGGCTGGGCCATGATCTTGGAGGAGCGGTTCGCGCCTGCGGTAGATGCAGCTTTCACAAGTTGACGCGCGATCTAGCCGGTCCGTCCGCCTTGCTTCTATCCGCCCGCGTGCGCGAAACTCGGCGAAGTCCCTGCCCGCTCACAGTGTCGCCTCGTCGATCGCGGCGGAGATCGCGGTCGACGATCCGACTCCCGCGGCGTTCGAAGCCGAGGTCGTCCATCACCGCGTCGAGGAGTTCGTCCTTCGTTCGAAGCAGCGTGTCCGACTGGATCCATCGCACGATCGCGACCAGTTGCCGTTGGGAATAGTCGACGATGCTCAGCCCGCGTGGGACCGGAGGGCGGGGACCTCGGGAAGGCGAGCCAGGGGGCATGAGGACGGGAGCATCTGACCTCTCCGGATCGTCTCCGTCTCCGTCGGCGCGTCGGACGGCTCTGCCGTAGGCCTCCTTCGCGAGCGCGATCTCGCCATCCCTGTCACGGAACCACGAGGTGGACCAGATCCGGTGGAAGACCCAGCCGAGACGCTCGAGGTGTTCCTGCCGAAGTCGGTCGCGTTCGCGGGCGGTCGGCGTCGAGTGATACATGGCGCCGTCCGCATTCGATCGCCAGCACGCATCTGGCCAGGTCTGGGTCGGGTGGCTCGCACGCGAAGTCGATCCAGTAGCCGGAGCTTCCCAGTCTGCGGCGTGAGCGGGATGCCCGCTCCCCGTGAGCGTGGTCACGCACATCGCGCTCGAACGGGTTCAACGGCTGGCTTCTGTCGTGCGCAGATGGCCGAGGTCGGAGCCACCGCTCCCCGCGTACAGCAGGTAACGCTGGAGCATCTTCGCGCCCTCGGAGCGGAGCCGGCTCGGGATCCATCTCGCGAAGCCGAGAAGGAGGACTGACGACGGTCATCCGGCTCCGCGCGCGGGTGATGGCGACGTTGAGCCGTCGCTCCCCACCTTGCGCATTGATCGGCCCGAACCGGTACAGGAGGCGCTCCGTCGGCTCGTCTTGCCGTAGCCGATCGTCAAGATGATCGCGTCACGCTCATCGCCTTGGACGCGCTCGAGGTTCTTCACGAAGAACGGCTCATCTCGCTCCCTCGTCGAAGAACGCGTCGAGGTCCGGGTGCGTCAGCTCTGGCCCGTCGGAGCGCCTGCGGAGGCGCTCGTCGATGCGGTCGGCGTGCTTGATGCCCATCGCGATCACGCCGAGCGACTCCTGAGGGCGTCGTTCGGCGTGCTCCAAGATCAGCTCGACGACGGTTTCGACCTCGCGGCGCCGACGACTCTTCCTGACCGGTGACCCCGCCTTCGAAGGGCACCAGACACGTGCTGGACGACACGCCGTCCTTGGTCACGCCGGGAAACGTCGTCAGCGACCAGTCGTAGAGGTGGGCTGGGCGTTGGAGAACGCGATCAACCGCTCGTCCTTGCTCCGGTAGTGCCAGCTCAAGCGTCCGCCGACCGGAGGCGGAGCAAGACGCTCATCGCGTCGAGGATCGACTCCAATCGCGTGTTCACCGTCGAGTCGACGTCGTCGTCATCGCCGGTCTCTCATCCTCGGACGCGGAGCGAAGAAGGCGGTCGGTGGCAGCTGCGTGCTCGTCACCTGCGACCACCGCTGCGCTTCCCGCGGAGGAGGGACCCAACCGCATCGGCCGGGCCTGATCTGACTCGCCTCGTCGAAGATCACGACGTCGAAGAGCCCCGCTTGTGGAGGCAGGAGCTGGGAGACGACGAGGGGGCTCATCGCCCAGCAGGGCTTCATGCGCGGTGAGCACGTCTGGCGCCGCCTGGAAGAGGTCGCGCGCGGGCAGGTGCTTCCGCTTCAGCTTCGGCCTTGCTTCACCACGATCTGTTCTTGTTCCGGATGGTCCGAGCGCACCTTGATCGCGGTCTCGGCGACCGCACGCAGGATCCGCGAGGGGTGGCGTTGAGGTGCGAGTGATCGCCCGCCGTGAACTCACGCGCGACGCGGTCGTGCCGCTCTCGCTGGAACGTGGCGATGCGAGGATCGTTGAACGCGACGACGTCGAGGACGGATGAGGCCCAGACATGGTCGAAGACCGCTGCCGAGTCGGTGCTCGTCAGGCTTCGTGCACCGACCTCCCGAACGAGCGGGAGCAGACCCGACGCCGCGAGTTGTGCGTGGAGGGTCGTCAGTCGGGGTAGGTTCAGCAGCACGTCGCGCTGCCCCTGTAGCTCGCCCAGCAGATCGAGCACCTCTCCCGCCGTCCGGGGACGGACGTCCTCGACGCCGATCCACGATGTCAGAAGGTCGAGCTCTGACTCCACCTGCTCGAGACGTTGAGAGAGATGAGGCCCGTTCCTCCGGGCAGGCCGGAGCCGGGAATCACCGGCGCCGAGCTCGAGAGCCACTCGTTCGTTTCGTTCGCTGCGTCGACGAGGGAGCCTGAGAAGGTCGGGGGTATCGGCTTCTTCTCGAGCGCCATGGCGCGCACGGTCTTCGTCGCTCGACGGTACCGACCGTCGAAGACCGTGCCCAGGCACGCCCCGCGATGCTTCGTGACGCCGGGGCCATCTCGGACACGAGCCGGTGCAGATCGGCCTGCCGGCTCGAGCTGGTAGCGTCGCCGAGGTGACCTCGATCCGTGACCAGAGACCGGGCCACGACGTCCCACGCGGCGAACGAACCAGCCGGCACGATGCCGACCCGTTCGCGCGGCGGCATTGAGATCCTTGATGAGAGCTGGGATCTCGTCAGCGGACAGTCGCCGTATCAGCTCAGAGGCCTGCATCGAGCGGTCGGGAGTCGAGATCGACCCCAGGGCGATCGAGTTCGACCACCCCGAACGAAGGCTCCCGGCGAGCAAGGCGGCGCCGTCGAGCTCGACGAACTCCTCGAGAGCGGCCTTCGCGGCGGGCGCGGCCTGGGCGTCGAGGTTGAAGACCTCGGCCGAGCTCAGCCGGATGTCGGTCCTCAGGTAGGGCGGCGTACCGAGAACGATGGATTGAGCATCGAAGACACTGCATGTCCCACGGTTCCCGCGATTCATGCAGGGCCGCGTCGTGATCCAGCAGTGCCTGTCTCTCGCTGTTCCTGAGCGGGAAGGGCAGAGAGGTTGGGGGCTGGGAATCGATGCCGCAGCCTGGAGTGACCTCGCCAACTCCTCCGCCAGTCTGCGTCGATTGCCTACGCCGTCATGCAGATCGAGGACGAGATCGCCGAGTCCGACCTTCTCGAGTCGATCGAGGACCGCAGCGATCGCCGCCCGCTTCTCCGCGACGAAGAGCACCTTCTTCCCGCGGGCGACGAGGCTCCCGATCAGGTTGCTGATCGTCTGGCTCTTGCCGGTACCCGGAGGGCCGTCGATGACGAGATCCTTCTCTCCGACGGCCGCATTGATCGCGAAGTTCTGGCTGGCGTCGGCATCGAGGACCAGGAACTCGTCCTTCAACGGGATGAAGTTCGGATCCTCGAGCGACACGGTGACGTGACGATCGCGGATCGTCTGCTGAGCGGGCTGGTCGCCCGCGATCGCCGCGACCAGGTCGTGCGCGATCAACTCCTCCAACGCGCCTTCGAGATCCTTGACCATCGAGAGTTTCGCGTAAGAGAAGTTGCCGATCACCACCCGGGGTGAAACGGCGAAGGCCGGCAGCTCCGCGCACGCCTTCGCCAAGTGGTCGAAGACCGGCGTCGGATCCGGCGCGCCGACCGCGTCATCCCCGAGAAGATCGAGTAGCTCTCCACCGTCGATGCTGACCGCGAAATCGGTCGAGAGCATGTGCAGGAACGTCGGGTTGATCTCGAAGTCGTCGGTGACAGAGAGGTCGAGATACCTCGCCGGTGCTCCCGCGTCCAGTCAGCGCGATCGGGGCCATCAGGATGGGAGCTGCCGGAGTCGCGGTCCCCCTCGTGTTCGTCCACGTCGCCATACCCCACCCGACGTAGAGGGTCCGAAGCCCTCGCTCCTCGAACATCTCGCGAGCCTTGGCCGCGACGGTTCGCGCCGACTTCGCGGCTGCCGGTTGCAGCTCTGGGGAAGGGAACAGGTGGGAGAGTCGAACGGTCTTCGCTCCGAGCAGCGACGCGACGACCAGATCGTCCGCGCCGGATCCGGGCCCGATGTCGAGGGTCCCTACCCGCAGATCCTTGTAGTAGAGGAGCGTGTTCCTCCCGCCCAGATCGACTAATTGACCCTGCCAGAGGCCGGCCGCTCGCTGCACCCGTACGGCGCGGTCGGGCGCCGGCTCTCGATCCTCGAGCGGAGGCCGGTCAGGACGCTCAGGAACTTCCATGCGTCAGAGAACAATACGACCTACCGCGATTGCGCTGGAAACGCAGGCAGGCACTTGCGGGGTGAGCACCCGGGCGCGGTTGAAGTCTCGGGCTACCGGGTGAGTCAGCTGCTCGACCGTCGCGGACCCCGACCAACTCTTCCGCGCCACACCCCGCGGAAAGGTGCTCCACGGCCATGGTGACACACTCGGAGCGACATGCACGTCCCGCCACCTTCATCGCCGTACTATCACTGGTGCATACGCCGGATTGGAGACTGGAAAATGGCACCCTTGAGATCTTCCGCTCGGCTGCTCTTGAAGAGAGTCGAGGTTTCCGGCCTGTTCGGACGCTACGACTACGCCATTCCTCCACGTGGGCGTTCCGTTGGGGGCGACGGTCGCCTGCTGGTCATCTATGGGGACAACGGCTCCGGCAAGACCACGATATTGCGACTCGTCTTCCACTTGCTCTCACCGGCGCAGAACAGGGGACACCGTAGCCACTTAGCTCGTACGCCTTTTAGGCGCCTGGCTGTCGAGTTGGTTGATGGAACGCGTGTGGTTGCCGAACGAGATGAGGCGGCTACTGGCAGCTTCACAATGTCCGTCCATCGACCACGCCGGGAAGAAACCGAGGCCTATCTTCAGATAGACGCGGAGGGCGCCGTCCCTGCGACAGTTGACGAAGACCGCAATGCGAGAGCCTTGTGGGAGGCGCTGTCAGAAATCGGCATGCAACTCTATTTCTTGGCCGACGACCGCTCGGTTACTAGCGATTTGATGCCTGCGGATGAGGAGGACGAATACCGACGTCGCCTGCTCCATGGACCGACGTTGCTGGATCGTCGGAACGAAGCACTCCAAGAGGCTATTGGGCGGGCAGTTTCTGCGATCCAGAGTCGTGCTCTGAGTGACGCCTCTGCTGGCGTCACAAATGCGAACTCGATCTACTCGGAGGTCGTGCGCAGAATCGTCGAGAGTCGGGAAGGCGGCCGGCAAACGGGGCAGGCAGCCGTTCATGAACTCGAGGCAAGGCTCGAACCGCTCGAGCGCCGGAACGCCTCCTTCGCTCGCTTTGGCCTGACCCCTGACCTGAGCACAAAGCAGTATCTGGAGTCCATGCGCAGGGCAGAGTCGCCGAAGGACCGAAAGCTCATCTATTCGATCCTGGCTCTCTACCTCGACGGTATCGAAGCTAGACTGGACGCGCTTCAGGATGTCGAAAGCTTGATTTCGACTTTGGTGGAAACGCTGAACTCCTTCTATAGCGATAAGCACGTCGAGTTCGACATCCGGCGTGGATTGAGAATAGTCGCGGGAGATGGTTCCGACCTTTCGCCGACGTCTCTTTCATCGGGTGAAAGGCAGATTCTGCTGCTCGCTATCTCACGTGATCTTTGCCAGGGATGTCGCAACAGTGTTCATCATTGACGAGCCAGAGCTTTCCCTGAACGTGAAGTGGCAGCGCCTCTTGTTGGATGCGCTGCTTCGCTGTTCGAAGGGGAGCGCCACACAATTTCTTCTCGCATCGCACTCCATCGAGCTCCTTGCATCACATGAGGAATCCGTGGTCCAGCTTGCGGAGTCATCTCGCTATGCCACCGGTGCCGGTACGGAAACTGCATGAGGTGGTAGCGAGGTATCGGTACGAGCCCGACCTGCAGGACATCTGGGTCGAAGGCAGCACCGATCGGCCTCTGGTCGCTAATGCGCTGAAGCATGCCGGCTGCGACGGCGTTCGGATCTTCACGGCCGAGGAGGTGGAGGTCCCGTCGGACGAGGTTGCCGCCAGTGGAGAGTTGCAGGGAGCACGAGGCAAGATTGTTGCACTGGCCCGCGCGATTGAGAACGGTGACGGACCGCCACCCAGGGTGAGTTGTGTTGTCGAATCTCGATGATTCACCGCTTCGAGGCGTCGAGATCGAGTGGGTCAGTCTTGCTTGGAACTGACTACGCTTGCCAGGAAGCCTATTTCCTTGATCCTGGCGTCTTGCAGCGATTGCTGGACGCCGTTGATCTCGGGGCAAGCTCGGACGGGGCGACATTGGCGGCGAGTTTAGAGGCACCCCTGCGAGAGATCTTCCTGATTCGGCACTCAGCCCGCGAGATTGGAGCCGGACTGCCCGACATGCGGCTTGATCGGTGTTGTTCTGTCCATAGTGGCGGGATGGTGTTTGACGCAGGCAGCTACCTTGAACGCTTTTGCGGACGAGGAGGGGGCCGTGAACTCAGGGACACTCTTGAACCAATCATTGCACGGCTCCGGAAGGCTTCGGAGGAATTGAATCCGCGCTTCGCCATGAGCGGTCCAGACCTCATCGCACTGCTCAGCATCGCGTTCGCTGCGTGGGGAGTTCCTGCAGGGGCCCGGAACCACGATGCCCTTCGTGCGCTACTCGTCGCGTCCGTGGATCTCGACGAAATCGTGGCTGCGCCCTTGTTCGTTCGACTGGTCGATCGGCTCTGCGGCGAGTAGCGACGCTCGCTTCGGTACACTCCCATCGTTCAAACCCGCTGGTGAGAGGCTGATATTCGCATGTCACGAGTCATCTTGATCGCCTGGGACGGCGCCGACTGGCGCATCCTGGACCCGTTGCTGGAGCAGGGGGCGTTGCCGAACCTGCAGGCGCTGATCGACCGGGGGCAGAAGGACGTGCTCCGGAGCACCGTGCCGACGCACTCCTGGGCGGCCTGGCCTTCTTCCTGACGGGGGTCGATCCGGTCGATCACGGGGTCTACGACATCCTCGAGACGGTGCCGGGGACGCACAAGCAGTACCCGGTCACGTACAAGTCGATCAAGGCGCGGACGTTCATGGACGACCTGACCGCTGCGGACAAGTCGGTGCTCATGGTGGACGTGCCGCTCACGTTCCCGCCGCCGGCGGTGCACGGGAGCCTCCTGGCCGGCGGGGTCCTGCCGAAGAACCGGACCTTCACCGCGCCCGACGACCTGCCCGACACGCTCGCGAAGGCCGGGCTCGAGTGGCCGATCAACGGGATGTCGTGGACCACCTACCACAACAAGCCGGACCCCTACCTCGACGAAGCGTACGAGGTCACGGCCAAGCGGATCAAGGTCGCCGAGTGGCTGATGGACAACACCGAGTGGGACCTGATGGCGAGCGTCTGGGTCTCGATCGACCGCACCCAGCACTGCCTCAGCAACTACATCGCGCCCGACCACCCCGACTACGTGAAGAACAAGGACACGCGGATCGGCAGGAAGGTCGCCGACATCTTCCGCCAGACCGACGAGGCGATCGGGTCGTTCGTCTCGCGCGCCCGCCCCGACGACATCATCCTGTTCATCTCCGACCACGGGTTCCAGTCGTGCACCCGCACGATCAACATGGACCGGATGCTGAAGGAGTTCGGCTACCTCGAGTTCACGCGCGTCGAACGCGGTGCTGGGGCCGATGCAGTGGGGACCGATGCGCAAGGTCGCGCGGAAGGTCTACGACACCCTCGGCCTGCACGGGAAGGTCTCGCTCCCGCAGCCCGTGAACTGGGCGAAGACCAAGGCGTACACGACGATCCGCTCGACCGGCGAGGGAGTATCCGTGAACCTCGCGGGGCGCGAGATCGACGGCGTCGTCGACCCCGGCGACTTCGAGAAGGTCCGCGAGGCGCTGATGGACCGCCTCGGGTCCTACGTGGACCCGAAGACCGGCAAGAAGCCCGTCAAGGAGATCTACAAGCGCGAGGAGGTCTTCAAGGGCCGCTACGCGGAGACCGCCCCCGACATCCTGATGGTCCCTGCCGAGGGCTACTCGCTCACGCACGCGAAGTCCGCGATCGAGGACGCGGACTGGGTGAGCGGCGACCACCGGATCGAGGGCACGATCGTGGCGGTCGGGCCCAACGTGAAGCCGTTCGAGACACCGCCGGCGCTGATCGACATGGCGCCGACGCTCGTGGCGGCGCTGGACGCGCCGACCGCGGTGAAGCCGACGGGCCGGGTGCTCCACGAGATCGTGGGGTCCGAGGCGAGGCTCACCGAGCGCGAGGCGACCGAGGCGTCGTCGGCAGGCGCGGGCATCCCGGGGATGGGCAACGAGGCCGGGGTCAGCGACACCGAGGCCGACGAGATGGAGGAGCACCTCCGCGGCCTCGGCTACATCGAGTAACGGGGTTCCAGGGCTCGGGGGCGTGACCGCCGTCACGATCCGGCCGGTCCGACCCGTGCTACGTTCGCTTCCGATGGAGGCTGCGACCTGGACCGCGATCGGTGTGCTCGCCGCGACGTCGCTCGGCACCCTCTTCTACCTCGGTCAGCGCATCGACGCGCTGGGCGTCCGCATGGACGGTCGCATCGACTCGCTCGGCGGCCGCATCGACTCGCTCGAGTCCCGGATCGACGGTCGGCTCGACGCGCTGTCGGGGCGCGTCGACGGGCTCGGCGGCCGCATCGACTCGCTCGAGGCTCGCATGGACGCCCGGTTCGACAACCTCGAGGCTCGGCTCGACACCCACCTCGAGCGCCACACGGGCTGATCGCCGTCAGCCTGACGCGAACGCTTCCACGACGCCCTCCACGAACCGCGGGACCTGAGTGCCGTCTGGGTCATGCCCGGGGCTCAGCTCCGTGATCGTCAGCGCCGCCACGGCCGGGTGCCGCAGGAACACGGCCAGCGCGCGGAGCGTCGCGTCGAAGGACAGCCCGGCGTTGCGGCCCGGGTTCTCCGAGATCGGGAGGTCCGTGAAGTCGATCACGTCCACGTCCAGGTGCACCGCGATCCGGTCCACGGTGCTCGCGAACGCTTCGAGCGCCGCCGCCGCGGTGCCCTCCGGATCGGCCGCCACGTCGGCGACCGGGGTGCCTCGCACCCCGAGCCGGGCGATCTGCTCGCGCTCGAACGCGGTGGCGGGCCCGTGGGAGAACAGCCACAGCTCCTCCGGCTCCAGCAGCGGCGTCCGGTCGAAGGCCTTGGCGAGCCTGGGGTCGGCGCCGTCCAGACCGAGGGCGTGCCCCGGTCCCATCCAGTCCAGCGCGCCCTCGTCGACGCTCGTGGGCACGTTCATGTCCGGGTGGTAGTCGAAGTACAGGAGCCCCACGCGACCGCCGCGCGTCTGCAGGCCGGCGAGCGTGCCCAGCCCGATCGTGCAGTCGCCGCCGAGCACAAGCGCGATCCCCTCGGCGCCGGCGACGCGCTCAGCTGTCTCGAGGGCCACCTCGGCGACGGTCTCCGCGTGCTGCGCCCGTGGGTGGTCCCGGTCGGGGAACCAGCGACGGACGGGGGAATCGCCGTGGTCGCGGACCTCGAGCCCGCGCGCCCGCAGGTGTTCGATGAGCCCGGCGTCGCGGAGGGCCGCCGGGCCGCCCTCCTGGCCGGGCACGAACGCGCCCATGCTGGTGGGGACCCCGAACAGATCGATCGTACGCATCGGTCTCTCCTCTCCTCGCCACGCGTTACCGACGTCAGCCTGACACCGGTAGGCGTTACCTGTCAAGGTCCGACACCGGTTTGTCGTGGAGTCCCTCGGCCCGCATACTCGAGGCATGACGGAGGATCGGAACCCGAGCGCCGCTCCTGGCGACCTGGAACTGGTCCGGTCGTTCGTTAACACGCTGGACATCGAGGCGCAGCGCGACGAGCTCGGCTCGCCCGCCCAGGCGGTAGCGTGGCTCCGCGCGCACGGCTCGACCGCGAAGGTCGGCGCCCGCGATCTCGAGGAGCTCGTCGGGCTGCGCGAGGCGATCCGCGACCTGGTGAGCGCGCGGGGGACCGACGCGGAAGGGGCGGCCGCCGCCGGGGTCGACGCGATCGCTCGGCGTCACCCGCTGACCGTGCTGCTGTCCTCGCCGGGGTCGCTCGAGCCGGTGGCCTCGAGCGGCGTGGACGCCTTCGTCGGGCGGATCCTGGCGCTCGTCGCCGCCGCGCGGATCGACGGCTCGTGGGACCGGATCAAGACCTGCGCGAACGACGGCTGCCGCTGGCTCTACTACGACCACTCGCGCAACGGCTCGCGCGCGTGGTGCTCGATGGACGTCTGCGGCAGCCGCGCGAAGATGCGGACGTATCGGAGCCGGCGAGCCGCCCGCGCCTGAGCCCGGCTCACGTGTCGTGGCGCATCTTGAGCTGGTCGGCGAGGAGCGCCTCCATCTCGTCGAGGAAGGTCTGGGTGCCCTGCTTCGCCCGCCCGTACTCCTCGTCGGAGAGATGGCCGCCGCTCTGGCGGAGCGTCATCTCGGTGCCGCCCGCGACCTCCGCGAGGGTGACCGTGAAGAACTCGAACTCGTCGGGGGCGCCGGTGCCGTCGGTGAGCGTCATCACGAGCCGCGCGGGCTCCTCCACCGCCTCGAACCGCCCGTACCACCCGATGCGGGTCCCGTCGGGCAGGATCATCGTTGCCTCCCAGGGACCGCCCGATCGGACGTCCATCGCCACGTCCTCCACGCGCGTCTGGGCGCCGCCCCACCACCGGGCGAACTGGTCGGGCTCGGTCCACGCGCGCCACACCAGCTCGCGCGGCGCCTCGAAGACCCGGGTGATCGTGTAGCCGCGTTCCTCGTCGTCCATCGTTCGGCCCCCTCAGGTGTCGTGCCGCATCTTGAGGATCGTCTGCCGCAGGTCTTCGGCGAGCTTGTCGAGGCTCTCGCGCCAGCCCTGCTCCATCCCGGTGCCCGCGCCCTCCAGGCCCGGACCCAGCTTGGTCAGCACCGAGTGCACCGTGACCTCGGTCTTGTCCCCGTGGTCGGCGAACGTCACCGTCACGTGACCCTCGAGCTGTGGCTCGCCGGCTTCGTCGTGGAAGGCCTGGGTGGAGAAGGCGAGGCGCTCGGGCTCGGCGACCTCCTGCACCTCGCCGATCGTCGCGATCCTCGCCCCGTCGGGGTCGGCCATCTCGATCCTGAGCGCGGCCCCGACCCGCGGCTCGAACTCGCACACGGGAGCCGTGTACCCGTGCGGGCCCCACCAACGCGCCAGCTGCGAAGGGTCCGTGAAGGCCCTCCACACGAGCGCGCGCGGCGCGTCGAAGACCCGGACGATCGTGACGTCGGCGGCGTTCATCATGACTGCTCTCCTTCCTGCATCGCCCGCAGGTGCTCTTCGAGACGGTCGAAGCTCTCCTCCCAGAACCGGCGGTAGCGCTCGAGCCACTCGGTGACATCCCCCAAAGGCTCGGCCCGCAACCGGCACGGGCGCCACTGCGCCGACCGGGTCTGGGTGATCAGCCCGGCCCGCTCGAGGACCTTGAGGTGCTTCGAGACCGCTTGCAGGGTGATGGGGAAGGGCTCCGCCAGTTCGTTGACCGTGGCCTCGCCGTCGGTCAGGCGCGCCAGGATCGCCCTGCGTGTCGGATCGGCCAGGGCCTGGAACGTGATGCTGAGCTGGTCTGCCGTCACCTGGTTCACCTGCGTATTCAACCGTAGAGTTGAACCTACGCGCCGAACGCGTTCGGCGTCAAATAGGCTCCCGGCCGTGGGATGGACCAACGCGCAGGCGCTCCTCGAACGCCTGTCGACGATCGGTGCCCGCCCCGACGAGTCACGCGACGAGCGGCTCCGCGCCGGCGCGCTGATCCTCGCGTCGGTCCTCGTCGCGCTGCTGTCGTTCGTGTGGGTGATCACCTACGCGGCCCACGGTCTCTACCGGTCGGCCGCGATCCCCGCGACGTATCAGGTGCTGACCGTGGTGGGTCTCGTGGTCCTCGCGCGCTCGAAGTCCTTCGCGCTGTTCCGTACGACCCAGCTGGTGATGTTCCTCGTGCTGCCTCCGCTGCTCCAGCTCTCGCTCGGCGGGTTCGAGGCATCGAGCGGCATCGCGTTGTGGTCGATGGCGACGCCGCTCGCCGCGCTCGCGCTGCTCGGAACGCGCCGCGCGACGCCGTGGCTGGTGGCCGTTCCTCGCGATCACCGCGGGGCTCGCCCTCCTCGACCCTCTGGTCGCCGGGTCGCCGGCAGACCTCCCGCACGGGCTCCGCACCTGGTTCTTCGCGCTGAACATCACGGGCACGACGCTCGCCGCCTTCGCGATCCTCGGCTACTTCGTCCACCAGCGCGAACTCGCCCACGCGGCGCTGCAGGCCGAGCGGGAGCGTTCGGAGCGGCTGCTGCTGAACGTGCTGCCGCCGACGATCGCCGAGCGTCTGAAGGCGGATCCGGGCGTGCTGGCGGACCACCACGACGAGGTCACGGTGCTGTTCGCCGACCTCGTGGGCTTCACGGCGCACTCGGCCGACATGCCGCCGACCGACCTGGTCGGCCTGCTGGACGCGATCTTCACGCGCTTCGACGTCCTGGCCGATGCCGAGGGGCTCGAGAAGATCAAGACGATCGGCGACGCGTACATGCTGGTCGGCGGGCTGCCCGACCCGCGCCCCGACCACGCGGAGGCGGTCGCGCGGGTGGCGCTCGCGATGCAGCGCGAGATCGCCGCGATCGCGTCGGAGCGCGACCTGGGGTGGCTCGCGGTCCGGATCGGGATCGACACCGGGCCGGCCGTCGCCGGCGTGATCGGCCGGCGCAAGTTCATCTACGACCTGTGGGGCGACACCGTGAACACCGCCAGCCGGATGGAGTCCCACGGGGTGCCGGGCCGGATCCAGGTGACGGCGCGAACCGCGGGGGCGCTGGGGACCGCGTTCGAGCTGGACCCGCGAGGCACGATCGATGTCAAGGGGAAGGGCCCGATGGAGACCTACTTCCTGGTCGGCCCGGCCGTTCAGCCCGAGCGTCCGCGCACGCCCAGGTAGTGATGCCAGATGATGCGTGCCGCGACGGCCCGGAAGGGGTGCCAGCGCTCCGCCAGCGCGCCCAGCGCGTCGAAGGTGGGGCGCTCGGCGAGCCCGAGGAGCTCGGCGGCGCCGGTCGCGAGCGCC
This sequence comes from uncultured Actinomycetes bacterium, assembly GCA_963710985.1. Classification (GTDB taxonomy): domain Bacteria; phylum Actinomycetota; class UBA4738; order UBA4738; family HRBIN12; genus AC-51. The sequence goes on from CAVQCI010000003.1 coordinate 398,210, forward strand.
TGGTCGCCGCGGGGCCAGACGTCCGGGCGGAGCAGGCACATCGTGAGATAGACGTCCGCGGTCCAACGGCCGATCCCGCGGAGCGAGGTCAGGCGCGATCGGACCTCGTCGTCGGGGAGACGGGTGAGACGCGGCAAGCTCGAAGCCGTCGCCGAGCGCCAGCGCGAGATCGCGGGCGTACCCGGTCTTCTGGTGGCTGAACCCGATCGCGCGGAGCGTCTCGTCGTCCAGGACGAGGAACCCGGAGGGGTCGACGTGACCGCCGAGGGCGACCGACAGCCGGTCGAACGCCGCCTGCGCCGAGGCCAGCGACACCTGTTGCTCGAGGATCAGGTGCACGAGCGTCGCGAACGACGGCTCGCGCGCCCACAGCGGCGGGGGACCGAAGCGGTCGACCGACGCCGCGAGCACGGGGTCGCGTTCGGCCAGGTCGTGCGCCGCGCGCACCAGCGAGCGTTCGGTCAGCCTCCCGCGCATCAGGTCCACATCTTCCGCGATGATGAGCGGATGTCGCTCCTGCGGGGCATCGTCCTGACCGTCCGGTTCCTGCTCGAGATGGGGCTGCTGGCCGCCGCTGCCTTCTGGGGCTTCCACGCCGGCGACGGCGTCACCGCATGGCTGCTCGGGCTCGGCGCGCCGGTGCTCGTCGGGGTCGTGTGGGGAGCGTTCGTGGCGCCGAAGGCGAAGCGGCCGGTCTCGGTCCCGCTCCGCCTCGCGATCGAGCTCGTGCTGTTCGGGCTCGCCGCCGCGGGCCTCGCGGCCACCGGCCACCCGGCGCTCGCTGCGGTGTTCGCGGCGCTCGCGGTCACGACGTCGCTGTTGAACGCCGCGACCGAGGGCCGCGCGCCCACGACACCACCTTCACGTTGAACATCGCCGTGCCGAACGTCTGCGTGCCGCGGATCGGGATCAGTAGCCGCTGCGGCTAGTGCCGCCGGACGAGCTGGCGCCGGTGCCGGGGGCCGCGGCGCTCGGCGAGGCGCTCGCCGCCGGCATCACCGCCGTCCCGGTCGGGGAGACCGCGTACCAGAGGCCGAACAGGCCCTCGCCGTTGATGTCGCCGGGCTGGTCGCCGGCGAACGTGTAGAGCGGGTGGCCGTCCAGCGTCAGCTGCATCGCGCCGTCGTTGCGCTTCGTGGTGCCGAGGGCGCTGTGCACGCCGGGGCCCTCGGTGGCCTTGCCGCTGACCGTGAGGGCGGGCCAGTTCGCGGCGCAGTCGCTGTAGCAGGTGCTGGTGGTGCCGGTGTCCTGCTTGAACAGGTAGAGCGTCTTGCCCTGCTGGTCGACCAGGACGTTGCCGAGGGGGGACGTCGCGACGTCCACCGTGAAGGTGTCGGCGCCGGTCGGCACGACCGAGTGCGTCGCGGTTGCGATCGGTTGGGTGTTCGCCGAAGTGCTGGAGGTGCTGGAACACGCGGCGAGGACGACCCCCAGGGCCGAGATCATCGCGAAGAAACGGAACCGCCGCATACCAAGCTCCTTCCGAGCCCCTGCTGTGGGCCGAACGATGCTTGGGATACGAGCCGCCCGGGCGGACGGTTCATCCGCCCGGGCGGGCTCGTCACATGCCGGGGCTGGCGGTCGCCGTGACGCCGGTGATCCGCGACCCGTCGGGCGCGACCGTGTACCACAGGCCGTCGACGCCCTGGCCGTTCGTGTCGCCCGAAGCGGTGTCTCCCACGAACGTGTACGCGGGCTGGCCGCCGAGCGTGAGCTGTTGCACGCCGTCGACCTTCTCGGTGCCGAGGGTCTTCGCGTCGACACCGGTGCCGGCCTTCGGCTTGCCCTTCACGATCACCGGGACCCACGAGGACAGGCAGTCGCCGGTGCACGCCGTCGAGCCGGGCTCGTCGAGGAGGTAGACGTAGAGCGTCGCCCCCTGGTCGTCCGTCAGGTACGTGCCGAACCCCGGGGCGTTCGCGGTCGTGACCTCCACCGCCGCCGGTGCCGGCATGGGTGGTGCGCTCGCGGACGTCGCCGGCGATGAGGCGGCCGCCGAGGTGGAACTCGAACTCGAGTTGCTCGAACATGCAGCGGCCGTGACCACCAGGGTCACGGCCGCGATGAACCACGTGGTTCTGCGCATCTTCTTCCCTCCCAGCTGCTCGGGTCGCCGCCCCTCCCAGGCGACCATGCGATCCGACGCAGACGATACGGGTATACGCAGCGAACCCCCTGTCGGGATGGACCCGACGCCAAACACCGCCACCCGGCCCTCGGGGGGAGGGACCCCCGTCCCTCGGTGGACCGGTTCGCGTTCGGGACCATCTGGTCAGAGTCGACCGGAAAGGTCGGAATTCCACAGACATGGACTGCCACGGAAGCGGAGACGCCGCCGTCGCGACCGCGGAACGACCCATCGTGCTGGTGGGCAACCCCAACGTCGGGAAGTCGGCCCTGTTCGGCAGGCTGACCGGCCGGTACGTGGCGGTGTCGAACTACCCGGGCACGACCGTGGAGGTCGCACGCGGGACGCTCTCGCTGAACGGCCACGCGGCGCCGGTGATCGACACACCGGGGGTCCAGGACCTCGCGGCGATCTCCGACGACGAGCGCGTCACCCGCGACATCCTCGTGTCCGAGCACGCCGAGGCCGTCGTGCAGGTGATCGACGCGAAGAACCTCCGGCGGGGGTTGCTCCTCTCGCTGCAGCTGACCGAGGCCGGCGTGCCGCTGGTGGTCGCGCTGAACATGGCAGACGAGGCCGAACGGCGCGGGCTCCGGATCGACGCCGCACGGCTGTCGCGCCTGCTCGGCGCCCCCGTGGTGGCGACGGTCGCGACGAAGGGGACCGGGGTCGAGCGCTTGGGCTCGCTGCTCGACCGCGCGTCTCCCGGCGTCCGCCGCGTCGACTACGGCCCCGAGATCGAGCGCGCGGTCGCGCTGGTGGAGGCGTTCGTGCCCGCGGCTTCCACCAGCGCCCGCGCGACGGCGCTGCTGCTCCTCGCCGGCGGCGACGACCTCGCCGACGTCCTCGGCCTCGACGGTCCCGCCAGGGCGGCGGTGGCCGACGCCCGGCACGAGGCGGAGTCGCTGCTCGGTCGCGGCCTCGGCTCAACGCTGAACCGGCGGCGGATGGCCGAGGCCGACGCGATCGTCGCCGAGGTCCTCACGCGCGAGCGCGCGACCGGAACGCGGTGGGACGCGGTGGGACGGTGGGCGACCGACCCCCTGTGGGGATGGCCGATCCTGCTCTTCGTGCTGGCCGCCCTGTTCCTGTTCGTCGGGATCTTCGGCGCGACGGTGCTCGTCGGGCTGCTCGAGAACGGGCTGTTCGGCGAGGTGATCAACCCGGCCGCGACGCGTCTCGTCGACGCGACGATCCCGTTCCCGCTCGTGCGGGACCTGCTGGTGGGCCCGTACGGCGTGATCACGATGGGGCTCACGTACGGCTTCGCGATCGTGCTCCCGCTCGTCGTCACGTTCTTCCTCGCGTTCGGTGTGCTCGAGGACTCCGGCTACCTGCCGAGGCTCGCCGTGATGCTCGACCGCGCGTTCCGCGTGATGGGGCTGAACGGCCGCGCGGTGATCCCGATGATCCTCGGCCTCGGCTGCGACACGATGGCCACCGTCACGACGCGGACGCTCGAGAGCCGCAAGGAACGACTGCAGGTGACCCTGCTGCTCGCGCTCGCCGTTCCCTGCAGCGCGCAGCTGGGCGTGATCCTCGGCATGATCTCGTGGACCGGTGCGCTCGGGATCGCGATCTGGACGGCGATCGTCGCCGGGACGCTGCTCTCGGTCGGATGGCTCAGCGCGCGCGTGATCCCGGGACCGCGGTCGGACTTCATCGTGGAGCTGCCGCCGATGCGCGTGCCGTCGCTCCGCAACGTCGCGGTCAAGACCGCCGCGCGTCTCGAGTGGTACCTGAAGGAGGTCATCCCGGTCTTCGTGCTCGGCACGGTGGCGCTGTTCGCGCTCGACGCGACCGGGGCGCTCGCGTGGGCCGAGCGCACGTTCGCGCCGGTGATCTCGGGGTGGCTCGGGCTCCCGGAGTCCGCGACCGGGTCGTTCCTGATCGGGTTCCTCCGCCGCGACTACGGGGCGGCGGGGCTGTTCGCGCTCGCGCGGCAGGGAGCGCTCACCGGGAACCAGATCCTCGTGAGCCTCGTGGTGATCACGCTGTTCATCCCGTGCATCGCGACCGTCATGATGATCGTCCGCGAGCACGGCAAGCGGACGGCGCTGGCCGTCGCCGGGTTCGTGTTCCCGTTCGCGCTGCTGGTCGGCGGGCTGCTCAACCTGGCGCTCAAGACCTTCGGGATCGAGGTGGGCTGAGATGCGCTGCCGCCTGTGCGGCCACGTGTTCGACCCGGACGGACTGGCGTGTCACGCGGGATGTCCGCTCGGCGCGCGATGCTCGCTGATCTGCTGCCCGAACTGCGGCTACCAGGTCGTCGACGAATCGAAGAGCGGACTCGCGAAGGCGCTCACGCGGTGGTTCGGTCGCGGTGAGGACGACGAACCCGGGCCGCCTCCGGAGCGGCGAGACGACGACGGGGTGCCGCTCACCCACGTCGCGACCGGCCGGGAGGTCGAGGTCCACCGGTTCGCGCCGATGCCGTCGGGCCGCGCGTCGCGGCTGACCGCCTACGGGCTCACGCCGGGAACGGCCGTGGCGGTGCTGCAACGCCGTCCGGTGCCGGTGGTCCGCGTCGGCGAGACCGAGATCGCCGTCTCCGAGGAGATCCTCGGGCAGATCCTCGTGCGTGTCCCCGGCGACGGTCAGGCTTCGTAGACGACGCGACCGCCGACGACGGTCCGTATCACTCGGGCCTCGAGGAGCGAGTCCGGCCCCTCCGTGAAGGCGTCGCGATCCAGGACCACGAGGTCGGCGAGCTTGCCCGGCGCGAGCGAGCCGCGGTCCTCCTCGTCGAGGCAGGACCAGGCGGCGTCGATCGTCATGTGCCGGAGCGCCGCCTCGAGCGGGAGCGACGGCTGCGCGTCCTGCTCGCCGAGCCCCGGCTGCAGCGCCGAGCGGCGGGTGGTCGCGACGAACAGGTTCGGCAAGACCTCGAGCGGGGCGGTCGGCGCGTCGGTGCCGAAGGCGAGCGGCGTGACGGCCTCGAGGTCTGCCCAGCGGAAGCCGTGTTCGGCCCGGACGTCGCCGAGCATCGCGGCCCAGTTCGCGCGGATCGCGGGGTCGGCATGGACCGGCTGCATCGACGCCGTCACGCCGAGCGGCCCGAACCGCGGGACGTCGGCGGCGTCCGCGTACTCGACGTGCTCGATCCGATGGCGGCGGCCGCTCGTGCCGTTCACCTGGGCCGCGTCTTCGAACGCGTCGAGCGCGCCCCGGATCGCGGCGTCTCCGATCGCGTGGATCGCGACCTGGAGCCCGGCCGCGTCGGCGGCGCGCACGGCCGCCCGCAGCGCCTCGGGGCCCCAGATCGGCGGGGGAAGCGCACCGTTCGCGAACGGGCGCAACATCGCCGCGGTACACGAGTCGATCACGCCGTCGGACACGATCTTGACGCCGACGACCCGGAGCCACGCCGACGCGTGCTCGCGCGAGAGCCGTGCGACCTCCTCGACGACCGGTGTCTGGTCCTCGCCCTCGCCGAGGATCCAGTGGCCGCGGAGCCTCGCGGTGAGCGTGCCGCCGGCCTCCGCGCGCGCCATCGCTCCCAGCGAGTGGCCTTCCAGCGCCATGTCGATGACCGAGGTGACGCCCGAGCGCGCCATCGCGTCGAGCGCCGCGCGCAGGTGCGCGTCGTGCTCGGCGTCGGTGTGGGTCTCGGCGAAGTGCGCCCACGCCAGCATCACCGCGGTCTCCTTCAGCTCGCCGGTCGGCTCGCCGTCGGCGTCGCGGACGATCTCGCCGCCATCGGGATCGGGGGTCTCGCGGGTGAGACCGAGCACCCGGAGGCCCTCGGTGTTCACCCACCCCGAGTGGTAATCGTTGGCGTCGAGCAGCACGGGGCGATCGGGGACGACCGCGTCGAGCATCGCGCGCGTGGGTCTGCCGTGCGGGACCGCGGAGTGGAGCCAGCCCTTGCCGAGCACCCATGCCGAGGCCGGGTTCGCGTCGGCCCACGCGCGGACGAGGGCCTGGAGCTCGCCGAGGTCCTTCGCGTGCACGAGGTCGGCGCGGGTGAGCGCGTCACCGGTCATCAAGGTGTGGAAGTGGGCATCGGTCACGCCGGGGAGGACGAGCGCGCCGCCGAGGTCGATGCTCTGCGCGGCCTCGAGCCCGGCGACGTCGTCGCCGCCGACCGCGACGATCCGGTCCCCGGCGAGGGCGATCGCCGACGCCCACGGCGCCGCCGCGTTCGCCGTGAAGACCCGCGCGTTGCGATAGACGACGTCGGGGCCGGTCACGACGTCGCTCGCGCCGCGCCGCGACCGAGCATCTTGCCGGCCACCCGCTTGACCATCGTGGACTCCGCCGGCGTCAGCCCGAAGAACAGGAACGCGACGTAGTAGATCGCGCCGCCGACGATCCCGGTCGCGAGCAGGTCGACGCCCCACTTTGGGCCGGCGAACACCGCGTGGATCGCGATCATCGCCACGGCGCCGATCGCCGTGGGGATCAGCAGGCGCGCGTAGTACCGGTCGTAGGGCTGGATGTGCACGAACCGCCAGACCAGGTACAGGCGGACCGAGTTCGAGAACACGAGCGCGGTGGACTGCGCGATCGCGGCGCCCATCGGGCCGAGGTGCGGCACGAGCACGATCGCCACCACGAGGTCGATCAGGAACGACGACGCGTACACCGCGAGGTCCCAGCCGGTCCGCCCGGCCATGATGAGCACGAACCCCGCCGCGCCGACGCTCACGTTCACGATCTGCCCGATCAGCAGCACGCGCAGCCACGCGGTTCCCTGGTCGTAGGAGCCGCCGAAGACCTTGAGCACCGGTGCGGGCGCGATCAGGAACAGCAGCAGCAGCGGGATCGTGCCGCCGAGGGTCCACCGCGTGATCTGCTTGAACAGCGCGTTCAACCGGTCGCGCTCGCCGCGCTCGTGCAGGTCGGCCACGAACGGGCTGAACATGTAGGACACGGCGGTGAGGAACAGCACGAGCGACTGCGCCACGCGGATCGCTGCCGCGTAGACGGACACCTGCGCCTCCTCCAGGTGCGTCGTCGCGAAGTGCGAGAGCACCGCGAGGTCCGTGTAGAAGAGCGCCTGCGACAGGAGCGCCGCGGGTGCGCGCGGCGCGCCGTACCGCACGAGCGCCCGCGGCTCGCCCGGCTCGGCGGGTTGGTGCGGGAACGTCCTGGTCGCGTGTCGCCACGAGACGAACGCGACCACCGTCGCGAAGACCCACGAGAGCGTGTACGCCGCGACCGTCACCGTGACGGTCTTGTCGAGCACCTTCCACAGGACGAGGGTGAACACGATCCACGACAGCGCCTGGCCGATCCAGTAGGCGTAGAGCGTGTGGCGCATGATCTTCAGCCCACGGGACGCGCCGAGGTAGACCTGCGCGAGCGCCACGAAGACCAGCCCGATCGACGCGGCCTGGATCGAGTGCGTCGGCACGTTCAGGAGCGACGCGATCGAGCTCGCGAACGCGAACGCGAGCACCGCGACCACCACGCTCACGACCGCCGCGATGCTGACGGCGAGGCGCACGATCGCCCGCGACCGACCCGGCTCACCCTTGCCGACCTCGATCGCCACCCTGCGGACCGCGGCCATGTCCATCCCGAACCGCGTAGCGGCGCCGGCCACGAACGCCAGCTGGGTCACGAGCGTGATCCAGCCGAAGGCGGCGGAGCCCTTGCCGAACGCGCGGGCGATCAGGATGTTCATCCCGAAGCTCGCGATCACGAAGACCGCGAGCCCGACGATGTTCTGGCCGGTCCCCGACAGGATCGTCAGCGAATCGCGCGCCCCCTCGCCGGCGCCGAGCAGTCCGGCCAGGCGGCCGCCGTCGGCGGCAGCGGCTGCCGCGGCGACGCCCGCGTCGGCGGTCGCCGCCTGAGCGCGACCCTCGGCCTCGCCCTGGACCTCGGCTTCGGCGTACTCGGCGAGCTCGTCGGGGGTCTCCAAGACGCCGGCTAGTATCCCGTACGCCCGGCCCCGGCGACGTGGCGGTGGTGTGGAACCCCGTTGCGGCGGGTCCCTATCGAACCCGCAGCTCCGCGCCGGGCCACACCGACACCGAGCGACCTCGCTGGACCGAGCAGCCGATCACCGCTCTCCCGGGGGGCAGCACCACCAGCAGGACCGTGGTCGTGCCGGGTGCGATCGTGGCGGCGCCGAGCGGCGTGAACCCCTTCGGGTTCTCGGTGATCCGTGTGCCCGGCTCGCCGAGGGCGGCCACGAGCTCCCGGAAGGTGGTCCCCCGAAGCGTGCCCACCGCGACGCTCGCGGGAGCGTCGGCCGCGTCCTCGAACCCCAGCAGCACGCCGCCGGCGGGCAGGCGCGTACGTCCTTCGACGTCACAGGTGGTCCCGTCGAAGCGCACCGCGAGGTCGGGGGCGGGGCGGACGTCGACGATCGGCCGGCCGGTGAGCGCGGACAGGAAGGCCCGCTCGAACGCGATCGGATCCGCGGCGGTCATCACCGTCAGGACCGTGCCCCGATCGGCGCGCGCGGTCGCACCGGGACGGTCATCCGGTGGCCCCACGGCCACGGCGGTCCGCTCGGTGGTTCCGATCGACGGGTCCACAAGCAGGGCCGCCGCGAGCGGGTCCCAGAAGAAGGAGGCGCCCGACAGCACCTGCGGGTTCGTCTCGAGCAGCGTCGCGACGGCCTTCGACTCGGGGGTGGTCGCATGTGTCGACAGGACGTGGAGGAACGTGGGCGTGATCGGCACGGAGTCCGTGGCGTCCAGCGGCACCAGCGTGACGGGGAGCGCGGCGAGGACCTCCGCGGTCGCGACCGGGTCGACCCAGGCGTTGTACTCCGCGTAGCCGCCGGGCCCGTTGCCCGGCACATCGAACGCGCCGGCCATCGACGTCACCTGTCCGATCCGCTCGGCGAGGCTCGGGTCTGCACGCAGGGCGTCCGCGACGTTCGTGAAGGGGCCGAGGGTGAGCAAGGCGACATCGCCGGTGAGGCTCGTCCGCAGGAGGTCGGCGGCCGTGCCGCCCGTCGGCTCACCCGCCGGCGCGGGCAGACCGAGGCTCGAGAGGTCGTCGGCGAAGGTCCGCCACTGCGGCGGGAACCCGCGGACGCCCTCCAGCGGGGCCTCGCGTCCGCACGCGACGGGGGTGTCGGGGGCGCCGCCGAACGCGAGCAGGGCGCGGGCGTTCGCGACCCCGGGGTCGCAGTGCGTGAGCCCATCGCCGTCCACGGTCACGGCGTCGACCACGACGTCGGTGCGGCGGAGCAGGAAGAGCAGCGCCATCACGTCGTCGGGACCGAGGTCGGTGTCGACGACGACGTGGCGAACACCGGCGGTCGAGACCGGTCCAGAGGTCGGGGCCGCACCGCCGTCGCACGCGCCGAGCAGCAGCAACGACGTCACCGCGAACGCGACCCGAAGACGCATGCCCTCCTCCATGGACGAGACTAGATCGATGCGGGTGCGTCGCATCGGGCGGGAGGACCGTGGCCGTGCGGGCCGTTCGCTCCGGGAGCGCTGGGGCGACGACCTGATGGTGGTCCACGGCGAGGCGCTGCGCCCGGCCGACCACTCAGGGTTCGTCGCCGGGGACTGGGAGGGGCTGGTGACCTACCGGATCGACGGTGAGGCGTGTGAAGTGCTCTCGCTCGACGCGTTCGAGGAAGGGCGCGGCATCGGGTCCGCGCTGCTGGAGGCGGTCGTCGGCGCCGCCCGTGCCGCCGGCTGCGCGCGCGTGTGGCTCATCACCACGAACGACAACGTGCGCGCGCGAGCCTGGTACGAGCGGCGTGGGTTCCGCCTGGTGCGCGTCGACGAGGGGGCGGTCGACCGAGCGCGGACGCTGAAGCCGTCGATCCCGTTCGTGAACGCCGACAACGGGCTGCCGATCCGCGACGACCTCGAGCTGGAGCTCCGGCTGGACGGTCCGCGCTAGCTGCGACGGCTTCGCGCGGCGTCGACGTTCGCCGGCACCGACGGGAGCTGGATCGGCGGCATCCCGTCGACGGCCACCTCGTCGAGGTCGTCGTCGGCCATCAGTTCCTGCACGCTCGCGGGGAGGTCGGGGATCTCGACGACCTGCTCTGCGGAGAGGTGGGCGAGCTCCCGGAGGGCCCGACGCTGCTGGTTCGCCGCGCGGCGGATCTCGAGGAGCTGCCGGCGACCCGTGTCGAGCTCCCCGACGACGGCGTCGCGCTGCTTCGTGAGCACGTTGACCGTGTCCTCGAGCTCCTTGGCGCGGCCTTCCAGCAGGTGAGCGCGCGCGATGTCGCCGGCGTGGCGCTGCGAGAGCTCCTCGTACTTCGCGTCGAACTCCCCGGCGATACGCCGCTCGATCGCGCGGCGGCGCTGGTTCGCGATCGCGGTGATCAGCAGGATCGCGGCGAACGCGGAGAACCCGCAGAGGATCCAGGTGCCGGCCGGCAGGCCCGGCGAGGAGAGCGTCCTACCGAAGGCCACGAGGGTCGCGCCGCCCGTGTCGGCGCTCTCGACCACGAGGTCGGCGGCCGTGCCGGCTACCGCGGCGGACAGGATGACGAGCAGCCAGGCGAGCACCATGAGCCCGCATCCTCTCTCGCGAGCGGTCGCGGGGTCAACCGAGGGACCTACGACGACTGCGGCAAGAAACGTCGCAGCTCGTCGAGCGCGTCCTCGGGGGTCTCGGCGCGGATGATCGGGTCGCGGTCGAGATCGTCGCGTCCGAGCGCCCAGGTCCCCAGCCCGATCACGGGGGTGCCCATCTTGAGGGCGAGCGCGATCTCCGAGAGCGTGCCGAACTCGCCGCCGACGGCGATCACGGCGTCGGCGCTGCGGGCGACGATGGCGTTCCGCGCCTCGCCGAACCCGGTCGTGAGCGCCACGGTGAGATGGCGGGAGGCGCTCGAACGGTCGGTGCCCGGGAGGATGCCGATCGAGACGCCCTCGCGCGAGGCCGCGCCGCGGGCGGCCGCGTCCATCACGCCTCCGAGCCCGCCGCACACGAGGACGCATCCCGCCTCGGCCAGGAGGGCGCCGAGCCGCTCCGCGGTGGCGAGCTCCCACTCGGTGGCGTTGCTGGCGCCGATCACGGCGACGTAAGGCTGAGGGGTCGACATCGCGTCGAGTATCCCAGCGCGCGGGCTCCGCGCGCCTCACAGGTGCGGGGAGCGCAGCGGCAGCCCCGTCAGCCCGACGTCGGCGCTCATCAGCATCCAGCCGCCCAGGCTCGACACGACGATCCGGTCGAGGTCCGAACCCCAGAACGCGATGTTGGCGGGCTGGTTGAGGACGACGCCGTCGGGGTCCTCCGCGAGGACCTCGGCCCTGCCGTCGGGGTCGACCCGCCAGATCCGGTCGGGCCGGTAGCACCCGATCAGCATCGTGCCGTCGGCGGCGAGCGCGATCCCGTCGGGCTGCGAGCCCGTGAGGTCGACCACGGGCTCGGGCGCGCCGGCCGACCCGTCGTCCTCGATCGGCACGCGCACGACCCGGCGCGCGTGCGACTCGATCACGAGCAGCGCGTCGCCCTCGGCGGTGAGGCAGCAGCCGTTCGGGAACGCGGGGGCGTCCTCGGTCCAGACCTCGGTGCGGCCCTCGCGCGTCATCCGGTAGAGCAGTCCGTCGTCGTCGGCCCAGCCGCCCGAGTCGGTCACGTACAGGTTGCCGGCGTCGTCGAAGGCCGCGTAGTTGGGCACGCGCATGGGTCGGGCGTCCGTGCCCGCGGACCACGTCGTGACGGCTCCACTCGGCTCGACCCGCTGCACCGAGGCGTTGCCGAAGTCGCACGCGAAGACGTTCGCGTCGGCGTCGAGCGTGACGCCGTAGAGGAACCCGCCGGTGGTTCCCACCTCGGTGACGTCGCCGCCGGGGCCGATCGCGTATACCTGGCCGGCCTCTCCGCCCGCGTACAACCTGCCGTCGGGTCCCCACGCGACACCCTCGGGATGGTCGAGCCCTTCGGCGACGGCGGCGAATCGATCCACCTCATACCTCCTGCGAGATCTGCGTGACGAGCGACACCACGGGCGTCGTGCGGATCTTGGGGCCGCTGGCCCGGATCGTCCACACGACGCGGTCGCGCTGCCACGAGGCCAGGTAGATCGGGGTCTCCTCGTGGCAGCAGCCGCTCGGCTGGTGCATCGCGAGCCCGATCGAGCCCGGAAGCCCGGCGTCCGCGACCGGCTGCGCGGTCCCGATCAGCTCGGCGGGCCGGCTCCGCACCCACGTGAGGAAGCTCGCGGCGTCGCCTGTCGACCCGAACACCCACGCGCGCACGACCACCCGCGCGAACGGCCCTCGGATCCCGGCCCATGTGCGTTCGTCCGCGCCGACGAACCCGGCTCCCTCGAGCAGCGTCTGAAGGTCCTGTGGGTGGACCGCGTCGGCGGATGCGTCGGTGGCGTCGAGCGAGGCGTCCGTCCGATGCATCCCCGGCAGGATCGCGTTCGGCATCTCGACCCGGACGTCGACCGGCGAGGGTGGGGGAGGACCGTTCGAGGATGCGCACGCGATGCCCGCGAGCAGCAGCACGACCGCCGGGAGGACTACCCGCACGTAGCAACCCCGATGGATTGCGTCCGGGCGGCCATTCGCGCATGATACGCGCGCTCCGGCGCAGGGCTGCCGGGAAGGGGAGGGCAACATGCCGCGTGACCTGGACCGTTTGTTCGCTCAGCGCTTGGGGCGCCGCGACCTGCTCCGCTACGCGGGGATGGGCGTCGGGATGAGCGCCGTGCTCGCCGCCTGCCAGAAGGCCTCGCCGAGCACGGGCGCCGTCGCGTCGGGGTCTCCTCGCCCGAGCATGTCCGCGGAACCGGGGACCCTGCAGGTCTTCGACTGGTCGGGGTACGGCAACGGCGACTACTACCCGAAGCTGGAGAAGAAGAACCTCTGGCAGGAGTACCAGACCGCGACCCACGACACACCCAAGTTCATCCTGTTCGAGAACGACGACGCCGGGTTCACGAAGGTGGCCTCGGGCACGCACTACGACGTGGTGCACCCGTGCGCCTACCGGTTCAAGGACTACGTCGATCTCGGTGTGATGCAGCCCTGGGACACGTCGCTGATCACGAACTACCCGGACATGAACCCCACGCTCGAGAAGTTCGGCGTGATCGACGGCAAGCAGTATTTCGTCGTGGAGGACTGGGGCTTCATCGCGCCCCTGTACCGCTCGGACAAGGTGGAGCCGACGGAGGACTCCTGGTCCCTGCTCTGGGACGACCGCTACTCGGGCAAGATCTCGTGGATCGACACGCTGGAGATGCTCGTGATCGCGGGCTTCTACCACCAGGTCGACAACCCCTGGGAGATGACCGACGACGAGCTCGGCCAGATGCGCGACTTCCTGGTCTCGAAGAAGCCGCTCGTGCGGTTCATGTGGAACCAGTCCTACGAGCTGTGGCAGGCGTTCAAGCGCGACGAGGTCTGGATCGGCTATTCGTGGCCCGACACGGTGGGCTACGCGCTCGCGGCAGGGATGGACGTCACGTACATGCAGCCCAAGGAAGGGCGGATCACCTGGTCGTGCGGCTTCGGCCTGTTCAACGACACGCCGAACTACTACCACGCGCACGCGTACGTGGATTCCTGGTCGAGCACGCAGGCCGCCGAGTTCCTGCTCGGCTACTACTACTACGGGCACGCGAACACGAAGGCGGACCTGTCGAAGATCCCCGACTACATCGTCAAGACGTTCAGCCTGGACGACCTGTCGATCCTCGAGCCGCCGAACTCGAACCCCGAGTCGTACATCCCTCGGCGCTCGGTGTACGCCGACTACTGGCAGCAGGTCCTCGCGGCGTAGCGCGTGAGCCGGAACGAGCCCCGCACCTGGCGGGCGACCGCCGCGATCGTGGCGGCGCCGCTGCTGTGGCTGGCCGTGTTCTTCCTCGTGCCGGTCGGGTTCATCGCGCTGTACAGCTTCGGGGCGGTCCACGTGCTCCCGCCGTCGCTGGACCCGCGGGTGATCTCGTTCTCCGACTGGCACCACTTCCTCACCGGGGACTCGATCTACCTCGGGTTGTTCTGGAAGTCGGTGCGGGTGTCGCTGATCGTGTCGGTGGTCGTGGTGGTGGTGGCGTACCCGGTGGGCTACTTCCTCGCGCTCTGCGTCCGCAAGCGGAAGTACGTCTTGCTGCTGCTGATCATCGCGCCGTTCCTCACGAGCTACCTGCTGCGGGTGCTCGCGTGGAAGGTGATCCTCGGCGACGAGGGTGTGATCAACACGCTGCTCGTGGAGCTGCACCTACGCACGGCGGACAACCCGGTGCAGTGGCTGCTCTACAGCCAGTTCGCGGTGATGCTCGTGCTCGCCTACGTGTGGATCCCGTTCGTGGCGCTCCCGATCTTCGTGAGCCTGGACAACCTCGATCGGTCCTACCTGGAGGCGGCGGGCGATCTCGGCGCCGGGCGTTGGCAGACGTTCAAGCGGGTCACGCTCCCGATGAGCATGCCCGGGGTGATCGCGGCATTCGTGTTCGTGTTCGTGCCGACGATCGGTGAGTTCGTGACGCCGCAGCTGGTGGGTGGGACGAACGGCTACCTGTTCGGCAACGCGATCCAGGACCGGTTCACGAAGGCGCTGGACTGGCAGAGCGGGTCGGTGCTCGCGCTGTTCCTGCTCATCGTCGTCGGGGTGCTGATGACGATCTTCGGGCGGTTCATGAACGTTCGGAACGTGCAGACGTGAGCGGCGACTGATGGAGCTGTCGGCGTCGCGTCGCGCGCTGTGGGGGCTCCGCGTGCTCTTCGTGCTGCTCGTGGTGTTCCTGTACGTCCCGCTGTTGATCCTGGTGATCTTCTCGTTCAACGCGGGCGACGCGTCGTTCCCGCTGCAGGGCTTCACGCTCTCGTGGTACCGGCGGATGATCACGAACCCGCAGCTGCTGGAGGCGGTGCGCAGGAGCCTGGTCGTCGCGGCGATCTCCAGCCTGATCTGCGTGGTGCTCGCCGTGCTCGCCACCTACGCGCTGGTCCGCCGCCGGTTCCGCGGGAAGGCGGCCTTCTCGGCGTTGATGTTCTCGCCCCTCGTGATCCCGTACCTGGTGTTCGGGATCGCGCTGCTCGTGCTGTTCACCGCCGTCGACCGTTTCCTGACCACGACGACCGGCACGTTCATCGGCTTCGGGGTGCAGACCGTGGTCGTCGGGCACGTCGTCGTGTCGCTTCCGTACGCGATCCTCACCATCCTGCCGTTGATGGAGCGCCTGAGCGTGACGCTCGAGGAGGCGGCGCAGGATCTCGGTGCGAACCCCCGGAGCACGTTCCGCCGGGTCACGCTGCCGCTGCTGTTCCCGGCGCTGGTCTCGGCGTTCCTGATCGCGTTCACGCTCTCGTTCGACGAGTACGCGATCGCGTCTTTCCTCGCCGGCACCACGCCGACGTGGCCCGTCTACCTGTTCGCGCAGCTGCGCGTGCCGAGCCAGCTGCCACAGCTGATCGCGGTATCGACCGTGATCCTCACGATCTCGGTGCTGCTGGTGCTCGCCGCCGAGATCGGCCGGCGTGTCTCGGAGCGGAGGTACACGGGTCAAGCGGCGGAGTGAGCCCTCTGTCACGCGCTGCCTTCCAGCAGGATCTGCTCGACGGTCCGCTTCGCGAGGGCGACGAAGCCGGGGTTCGTCTCGCGATAGTAGGGGATGATCAGCGCCGCTTGATGAAGCGCGACGCCCCGCGCGCGAGCCCAGGTCCCATCGTCGACGTGCAGAGCACTCCGGAAGGTCTCTCGTCCGACAGGGCCGAACACGCTCCACGCGGGGATCACGTCGGTCGCTGGATCGCCGAGGCCTACTCCCCCGAAGTCGATGACCGCGCAGCGGCCGTCGTCGACGAGCAGGTTGGGCCGTAGCAGATCACCGTGGATCCATGAGCGTTCCCCGTCCCATGCCGGCGCCTCGAGGGAGCGCTTCCAGACGTCGGTGGCCGCGTCGCGGTCGATGACCGCACCTGCAGCGTCGATCGCGACGCGCGTATCGATGTCGAGCGCCCGTAACGGACGCCGTCCCCCACGAGGCGCACCCTCCACCGGCTCGATCGCTCGCAACTCGGTGACGAACCGGGCCAGGGTCCTCGCGGCCCTTCCTTCGTCATCGACGATCTCGTCCGAGTACGGCTCGCCGACGATCCATCGGAAGATCGCCCACGGGAACGGGTAGAAGCTCGTCGGCTCGCCGGCGGCGACGGGCTCAGGATCTGCGTCGTGAGTCGCGTCGAGAGCCACGGCAACCACTGCAGTTCCCTCGCGATGTCCTGAGCCCACCTCTCGAGGAGGGGCAGGCGTGCGTACAGGTCGTCGCCGAGGCGGAACAAGGCGTTGACCGTCCCCGTCGACCGAACCGGCTCGATCGGCAGCCCGGCCAGGTGAGGGAACTGCATCGCCAACAACCGCGCCACGACGTGCGCATCGACCTCGACTTGGTCTTCATGCATCTTCATCCCGGAATTCATCGTGACCGTCGTCATTCACTGCTGTCAGACGTCAGCCCCAGGCGACGCCGAGGATCGCGGCGAGCATCGCGACGGCCGCGTGCTTGTCCAGCGGCTCGTTGCCGTTGCCGCACTTGGGGCTCTGGACGCACGACGGGCAGCCGTCGCGGCAAGGGCAGTCGCGGACGCGCTCGAGCGTGGCATGCAGCCAGCGGTCGACGCTGCGGAAGCCGCGCTCGGTGACGCCGGCGCCGCCGGGGTAGCCGTCGTAGACGAAGATCGTGGTGAGGCCGGTGTCCTCGTGCAGCGGCGTCGAGACGCCGCCGATGTCCCAGCGGTCACAGGTCGCGACGAGCGGGAGCAGACCGATCGCGGCGTGCTCGGCCGCGTGGATCCCGCCGGGGAGGTCGCGCGGCGCGACTCCCGCCCGGTCGATCAAGCGGCCAGGGAGCGTCCACCACACCGCGCGCGTCTGCAGGACGACGTCGGGGAGGTCGAGCGGGACGTCGGCGAGGACCTCGTTCGTGGAGACGAGCTTGCGGACGAACCCGACCACCTGGTTCGTGACCTCGACGTCGCCGAAGGAGAGCTCGGCGTCGCCCATCGGGCGGCGGTCGAGCACACCGGCGATCCGGACGTCGGTGACGTCGCGGGCCTGGGTGTAGAAGTCGGGGTCGGCCTCCTCGACGAGGGCGACGCGGCCGTCGAGGTCGAGCGCGCGCACGAGGTACTGCTCGCCCTGGTGCAGGTAGACGGCTCCGGGATGCAGCGTGGCGAAGGCGCGGTGCTCGTCGGCGGTGCCGAGCAGCTCGCCCGAGTCCGCCAGGACGATCCGGTAGACGTGGCCGCCGCCCGCGCGGACGTCGACGTCGCGATGGGGGGAGCCGCCGCCGGTGTCGTGCCAGGTGTCGCCGCGGCGGCGCAGACCACCGCTCGTCGCGAGGTGCTCGAGCGCCGCCGCGGCGGCCTCGCCGAAGAACCGCGTCGCCTCCTCGGTCGAGATGGGCTGCTCGCGGGCCGCGCAGCGCAGGTGCGGCTCGAGCACGTACGGGTTCGTCGGGTCGATCACCGCGGCCTCGGGCGGCTTCTCGAATAGCTCGTCGGGGTGCTCGACGAGGAACTGGTCGAGCGGGTCGTCCTGCGCGACGAGCATCGCGAGCGACTCGGCCTCGCGCCGTCCCGCGCGCCCGGCCTGCTGCCACATCGAGGCGCGCGTGCCCGGGTAGCCGGTGAGCACCGCGGCGTCGAGCGAGCCGATGTCGATCCCCAGCTCCAGGGCGTTCGTCGAGGCGACCGCGAGCAGCTCGCCGCCGGCCAGGGCCTGCTCGATCGCGCGGCGGTCCTCCGCGAGGTAGCCGGCGCGGTAGGAGCGGATCCGCTTGCGTGCCTGCGGGTCGCTCACGCCGCGGCGCGTGAACTCCGCGAGCAGCTCGGCGGCGCGCCGCGACCGCGCGAACCCGATCGTGCGGACGCCGCCGTCGACGAGGTCGGCCATCAGCGTCGCCGACTCCGCCAGGGCGCTCCGGCGCGCGCCGGTCTCGTCGTCGACGACCGGCGGGTTCCACAGCGCGAAGAGCTTCCGCCCGCGCGGCGAGGCGTCCTCCTCGATCGACCGGGAGGTCGAGGCCGGTGAGGCGCTGCGCGAGCTCGCCCGGGTTGCCGATCGTGGCGCTCGCGAGGCACCAGCGGGGGTCCCCGCCGTGGTGGGCGACCAGCCGGCGGAGGCGTCGGAGCACCATCGCGACCTGCGAGCCGAACACGCCGCGGAGCACGTGGGCCTCGTCGACCACCACGAGCGAGAGGCGGAACAGGAAGTCCGCCCATCGCGCGTGGTCGGGGAGGATCGACAGGTGCAGCATGTCCGGGTTCGTCAGCACGACGTTCGCGTTCTTGCGGACGAGCGGTCGCTCGGCCTGCGGCGTGTCGCCGTCGTAGACGGCCGCCTTCAGCTGGGGGAGCTTGAGCGCGCGGACCTGCCGCAGCTGGTCGCGCGCGAGCGCCTTCGTCGGGAACAGGAACAGCGCGGTCGCCTTCGGTCGCGGTGAGGACCGCCTCGGCGGCCGCGAGGTCGTACACGAGCGTCTTGCCGCTCGCGGTGCCGGTCGCCATCACGACGTCGCCGCCGGCGCGGAGCACGTCGAGGCCGGCGCGCTGGTGCGGGTACAGACCCTCGATCCCCAGCAGGCCGAGCCGGGAGACGAGCATCTCCGGCAGGTCCTCGGGGAACGGCTCGAGCCGCGGCGCCCGCGCCTCGAGCTCCTCGACGTGCACGAGGGACTCGGCCAGGTCGGGGTCGGCGATCAGCCGGTCCAGGAACGCGCGCGGATCCACGCGCGACAGGCTACGGGTGCAGATCGAACTCGGGGTCGACGAGCCGCGCGTACGGGGTGCGGAACCCGTCGCGGAGCAGGCCCCGCATGTCGTCCACGTGGCGCGCCGAGCAGCCACACGGCCAGGACGATGTACGTCGCCGACGTCGCCAGCAGCACCTCGTCGTGGAGGTGCTCGGAGATCGTTCCCGACAGGACGAACTGCGTGATGAACAGCAGGAAGATCGCCCAGGCTTCCCCGAGCGACATCCGCAGGTTCACCAGCACGGCGATCGCGAACAGCGACTGCGCCGCCGTCAGCAGCAGCTCCTCGCGCTGCACGCCGGCGATCGGCAGGCCGTGCAGCGAGCCCGACGGAGATCGCGAACACGATCGGCAGCGACCCCACGAGCAGCGTCCACTGGTTCACCTTCGAGGACACGAGCGCGCCGAGCGCGCTGTTCGTGTTGAGCCGCCAGGCGAACAGCGCGGCCACGATGAACTCCGGCGCCTCCGAGGCGAGCGGCGCCACCCACTGCACCAGCAGGAACTCCGACACCCCGTAGTCCTTGCCGGTCTCGACCAGGGCGTGCGCGAACGGCTCGGCGAACAGCACGATCATCGCGGCGGACCACACGAACATCGCGACGATCGACCCGGCGCCGGCGCCGGTCCGGATACGAGCCGATCCACCGGGCCGGGCCCACCAGGTGCGGCTCCTCGGCCGGCGCGCGCGAGATCCGCACCGAGTAGAGCACGAAGATCCCGATCAAGATCGCGCCGTCGATCAGCGTGATCGAGTGCTTCATCGGCAGGGTGAGCGAGTAGGCCGTGGCCGCCGTGAGGAAGGCCAGCTCGACCGAGTGGCTCCGCTCCAGCCGCACGCCCTGCCACGGAGCCGGGCGCTCCTCGTGTCCGTCCGGCAGCGTCGCGCGCTTGCGCCGGGTCCGGTACCAGGCGATGAACACCACGGCGGACCAGCCGATGCCGATCAGCAGCCGGTTCGCACCGGTCATGTTGGCGAGCGCCAGCGAGCACGGCGATGCCGCGCCGGGCTCGCTGGCCGGACACGACGGTCCGTAGGCCGCGACCGACTGCCCGCCCTTCCACGCGAACACGAAGTCGACCGCGTACTCGGGGAGCACCGCGATCAGCGCGAGGACCGCGAGCGCGAGCCCGGCGGAGATGTCGAGCTGGGCGACCTCCGCCGCCCAGGAGAGCAGGAACGCGGCGCCGACGATCGCCAGACCGAACAGCAGGGCGGAGACCGGGTGGGTCGCGTGCACCCCGCCGAACGTGAGCCACAGGGCCGGCGCCGCGGCCAGCAAGGCGAGGCCGACCACGAGCCGGTAGACGCCGTCGCCGGCGGTCGTGTCGCTGCGGGCCCCTCCCGTCATTGCGGGCAACCTAGCAGCCCTGGGAGCATGGGCCGCCGATGGATTGGGTGCTGCTCGTGTGCTCGTTGCTCGTGATCCTGGCCGGCGCCGAGCTGTTCACGAACGGCGTCGAGTGGGTCGGTGAGGGGTTCGGTCTGTCCGACGGGGCGGTCGGCTCCGTGCTCGCGGCGGTCGGGACCGCGCTGCCCGAGACGCTGCTGCCGATCGTGGCGATCGCGTCGGGGCACGGCGCGGGCGAGGACATCGGGACCGGCGCGATCCTCGGGGCGCCGTTCATGCTCACCACGCTCGCGATGGTGGTGATCGCCGTGTCGATCCTGGTGTTCGGGCGCGGCGGCCGGCGTCCGCACGTGCTGCAGATCGACGCGGGCGTGATCCGCCAGGACCTCGGCTACTTCCTCGTGATGTACGCGCTCGCGACGGTCGCGGGGCTCTTGCACGTGAAGGCCGTGGACTACGCGCTCGTGATCGTGCTGGTCGTCGGCTACGTCTACTACGTGCGGCGGCACTTCCAGGGATCGGGCGAGGAGGAGCTGGAGGCGGGCTCGGAGATCAAGCCGCTGTACGTCTGGCAGTGGCTCCGGCGTGTCCGCACCTCGCTCGCGCCCTGGACGACGGACGGCTCGGTGGCGGCGCCGTTCGTGCAGGTCGCGGTCGCGCTCGGGCTCATCGTGGGCGGCGCGGACCTGTTCGTCCACACGGTGGGCACGATCAGCGAGCGGTTCGGCGTGGCGCCGCTCGCGTTCTCGCTCCTGGTCGCGCCGCTCGCGACCGAGCTCCCCGAGAAGTTCAACAGCGTGCTGTGGGTCCGCCGGGGCAAGGACACCCTCGCGATGGGCAACATGACCGGCGCGATGGTGTTCCAGTCGTCGTTCCCGGTCACGGTCGGCCTGCTGCTCACGCCGTGGGAGCTCACGGGGGAGGCGCTGGTGGCCGCCGTGATCGCGCTCGCAGCGGGCGGTGTCCTGTACCTCACGCTCCGGATCCGAGGGCGGCTGGAGGCGCCGCTGCTGCTCGCGCAGGGCGTGTTCTACGTCGGCTACGTGGCGTACGTGTTGACCCGGCTCTGAGGAGCCGCCGCGATCAGTTGTGCGGCGGCGTCATCTCGGCCGCGGCCGGGATGTTCCTCTGCAGGATGTAGCCGTCCTTGGCCATGTCCTGCCACAGCGCCTTGTTCGCGCTGGACAGCTGCACGATGCTCACGCCGTTCACCGTGGAGGTGCTCCCCATCGCCACGAGGTTCGTGACGTTCTTCGGGGAGATCGCGCGGGCGGTGAAGGCCAGGCGCATCAGCTCGTCGATCGAGAGCGAGGTCTGCACGTTGCGCAGCCCGGCGCCGAGGTAGGTGTAGAGCGTGCCGGCGTCCTTCCCGTACTGCGCGCGGAACTGCGCGAGCGTCGCGATCATCAGCCGGCCCTGGTTCATCGAGCGGTCGAAGTCGCCGAGCGGCACGGAGTCGCGCGTCCGGGCGAACCCGAGCGCCTCGGCGCCGTTCAGCTTCTGCACGCCGGGCTGGTAGAAGTGGTCGTAGCCCTGGATCGTGATAGGGCACGTCCACCGTCACACCCCCGATGTCGTCGACGGCGTGCGTGAGCCCGCCGAACCCGGTGAGCGCGTAGTAGTCGAACTTGATCCCGGTGAGGTTCTCGACCGTCTGGATCGTCTTCTCCGGCCCTCCGAGCGCCATCGCCGAGTTGATCTTGTTCGTGCCGCCGGTGGCGAGCGGGACGTAGGAGTCGCGCGGGATCCCGAACAGCGTGGCCCGGTGCGCCGCGGGGTTGATCCCCAGGATGTGGATCGAGTCGCTCAGGCCGCGGTCCATCGGCGTGCCGGGACGCGCGTCGGAGCCCAGGACCAGGATGAAGATCGGCTGGGAGCCGTCCAGCGGGGGCTCGTAGTCGGCGTGGGCGCGGCCGATCGTGAGGAGCGTCTTGCCGGCGGCGGGCGGCGCGGCGCCGATCGACCCGACGACCGTGCCGCCGATCCAGGCGGACAGCGTGAGGACCACGGCCAGGAGCCTCTTCGTCACGACGACCCTCCGCTCGCGGAGGCCGAGCTCGACGGCGACGCGGGCGCCTTCGCCGGTCGCTCGAGCCGGTTCACCCGGAAGGCCTCGATCTTCCAGCCGTCCCCGGCCGGGACGAGGAAGAACGAGCCGCTGACCGTGATCTTCGAGTAGGTCCCGTCCTTGTGCCTCGCGAGGCCGGCGAACTTCGCCTCGGCGTAGGCGCGGATCGACTTGCCGTGGGCGTCGATCAGGGCGCGGACCCTGACCTTGGCGTCGAGGGGCTGGAGCGACTCGTAGGTGTCGTCGGCGTGCTCGCCGATCGTGAGCGCGTTGACGTTCGTCCTCCACGGTCTGCGCGGCGTCGGGCACGAACAGGTCCTTGATCTCGCCTGCGTCGCCCCACTTGCTCGGGTCGGCGTAGCCCGTCGAGAACAGCTGGTCCAGCACGGCCCCCACACCGGCGCCGGTCTCCTTGAGCGAGGACTGCATCGCGGACCGGTCGACCTCCTCCGCCACCTTCTCCGCCCCGACCTTGTCCACCGTGAAGTGGACGGGGGCGGCCGGAGCCGTCGAGTGGCCGAAGATCTGGGTGATGCCGCCGCCGCTGGAGCCGCGGGTCAGGAGGAACCCGACCCCGCCGACGACGACGAGGACGACGGCGAGGCCGATCAGGAGACGTCGGCGTGCCACTTTCGACCGGGTGTCGGAAGTGGTGGCGCGCGTCGTCTCGGCCGGCGCGCTCTCGCGGAGGGGGGTCTTGCGGTCAGATCCCAAAGCGGCAGCACCCTACCAGGCCCGTCCACCGCTTCTGGGATTTCCGCCGTGGCGATGCTGTGGAGCCGGCGGCGCGCCGCTGCCATGCTGTTGCGATGGGCGATGCGGGGCACGACATCCGGCTCCCGTGGTCGCGGTCGGACCGGCTCGTACCTCGGGTCATCGTGCGGCCGCTCCAGGAGTTCCTGCAGACCGAGACCTCGAGCGCGCTCCTGCTGTTCGGCGCCGTCGTCCTCGCGCTGCTGTGGGCCAACTCGCCGTGGGCGGACACCTACGAGCGGGTGTGGTCGACGCCGGCGACGCTGCGTCTCGGGTCGTTCACGCTCGCGGAAGACCTGCGCTTCTGGGTGAACGACGGCCTGATGACGATCTTCTTCCTGCTGGTGGGGATCGAGATCAAGCGCGAGCTGACAACGGGTGAGCTCCAGCAGCCGCGCGCGGCGATCCTGCCCGCGCTGGCGGCGCTCGGGGGGATGGTCGTGCCCGCGCTGCTGTACCTGGCGGTCGTCCGCGGCGGCGAGGGCGGCCACGGGTGGGGCGTGCCGATGGCGACCGACATCGCGCTCGCGCTCGGCGCGCTCGCCCTCGCGGCCCGCCACGCGCCGCCGAGCCTCAAGCCTCTGCTGCTGACGCTCGCGATCGTGGACGACATCGGCGCGATCTTGGTGATCGCGATCGTCTACTCGCACGGCGGGAGCCCGATGGCGCTCGCGGTCGCGGTGCTGCTGGTGATCGCGATCGTCGTGCTGCAGCGCCAGCACGTCCGCGCGATCCTGCCCTACGTCGTGATCGGGGCCGCGCTCTGGCTCGCGACCTACGAGGCCGGCGTGCACCCGACGATCGCCGGCGTCGTCCTCGGCCTGCTGACGCCGGCCGAGCCGTTCCAGCGACCCGCCGCGGTGAGCGCCGAGGCGAAGCGGACCGCCGACGAGACCGTCGACGACCCACATCCGCCCGACGCGGACGCGCCCGCGTGGCTCCACCTGGCGTGGCTCTCGAAGGAGGCGGTCTCGCCGCTCGCCCGGGTCGAGCACACGCTCCTGCCTTGGTCGGCCTGGCTGATCGTGCCGCTGTTCGCGCTGGCCAACGCGGGGGTGGCCCTGCACGCCGGCGTGCTCCGCGACGCGTCCACCAGCGCCGTCGCGATCGGCATCGTGCTCGGGCTCGTGGTGGGTAAGCCGCTCGGGATCTTCGTCGCGAGCGTCCTCGCCGTGCGGACGCGACGCGGCGTCGCTGCCGTCCGACACGAGCTGGGGCGACGTGGTCGGTCTGGGCGCGACCGCCGGGATCGGGTTCACGGTCGCGCTGTTCATCGCCGAGCTCGCGTTCGAGCAGACGCCGGCGCTGCTCGACGAGGCGAAGGTCGCGATCCTGTTCGCATCGGTGGTCGCCGGCGTGGTGGGCTGGATCGTGCTGCGGCTCGCCCCCGACCCGCCGACGACCCTCGCCGACACCCGCTTACGCTAGGGCCTCGTCGCTCGAACCCGTGGAGGGAAGGATGCGCCTGGAAGGGGAGGGTCAGCTCGTCCGCATCTTCGTCGGCGACTCCGACCGCTGGCACGGCAAGCCGCTGTACGAAGAGATCGTGCGCCGGATGCGCGACGAGGGACTCGCGGGCGCGACGGTGGTCCGCGGCGTCGAGGGGTTCGGGGCCAGCTCCCACCTGCATTCGGCGCGCATCCTGCGTCTCAGCGAGGACCTGCCGCTGGTGATCGAGATCGTCGACACCGAGGAGCACATCCAGCGGATCCTGCCCATCCTCGACGAGATGGTGACCGACGGGCTCGTCACGATCGAGAAGGTCCACGTCATCACCTACCGGGCGAAGGAACGCGACTAGGTGCGACCCCGGATCCTCCTGGCCGTCGCGCTCGGCGGCGGGCTGGGCGCCTGCGCGCGCTACGAGCTCGAGCTGTCCTTCGCACCGACCACCCCACCGGCGTTCCCGTGGGTCACCCTCGCGATCAACCTCGTCGGCTCGTTCGCGCTCGGTCTCCTGCTGACCCTCGTCCTCGACGTGTGGCCGCCCACGCGGTACGCGCGTCCGTTCGTCGGGATCGGGATCCTCGGCGGGTTCACCACGTTCTCGACGTTCGTGGTCGAGTCGGCACGTCTCACCGGGCACGGGCAGGCGCTGCTCGCGCTCGCATACGTGGCTGTGTCCCTCGCAGGAGGCGTCGTGGCGTGCGGGCTGGGGTACGCGCTCGCGCTCGGCTGGGGACGGACATCGTCGAGGAGGGCCCGCGGACGACGATGATCGACGCTCCTCTCGGTGTTCGTCGCAGGTGCCGGCGGCGCGGCGTGCCGCTACCTGCTGGATGGTGCGGTGCAGGAGCGATGGGACGGCGCGTTCCCGGTCGGGACGCTCACCGTGAACCTCACGGGCGCCTTCGCGCTCGGGATCCTGACGGGCTTCGTCACCACCCATCCGAGCTCGTCAGCGGTGATCAAGTTCGGAGCCGGTGCCGGCTTCATCGGGGCCTTCACCACGTTCTCGACGCTCGCCTACGAGTCGCTGCGGCTCCTGCGCGAGGGTGCGCCGCGCTACGGGGTGCTCAACCTCGTAGGGAGCGCCGCGGCGGGGCTGCTGGTCGCGGCGGTCGGCCTCGCGATCGGCGCGAAGCTCTGAGGTCCCGGCTCAGTCCTCCAGCTCCTCGCCGACGATGCGCTCCGCCTCGGCCTCGGCCATCGCGATCCCACGCGGGCGCCCCTGCCGACGCCACAGCCACATGAACAGGCCCCCGATCGCCACGGAGGCCGCGAGCGACGCGATCGGGTAGCCGCGCCGAAGGTTCACCGCGATCGTGAAGAGCACGAGCGCGGCGCCGATCGTGTTGGTCGCCACGCGGAGGCGGTCGCCGTCGCCCTGGGGGAAGCGCCGGATCAGCTGGTCGTAGTTCAGCCGGATGACCGAGATGATCCCGAGGACGATCAGCATCGTCGGGACGAGCAGGAGCAGGTCGCCCGCGAGCGACCGCAAGCCCGCCTCGATCGCGTAGGCCACCGACGACACCGGGTCGGCCATCACCGCGAACGCGAAGGCGAACAGCAGCACCCCAGGGCGAACGGCGCGGCGTTGACGCGCAGGTGCGATCCGGTTCCGGGCCACGGTCGACTCCTCCTGCCGACCAGGCTTCCCGGCGCACCGATGCTCAGCCTATCGAGTGGCTTCGGGCCGCCCGAGGTGTGCTCCGGCGGCCGCGCTTCGTCGCAGGTCGGAAGGGGAAACGCTCCGGTATCCTTCACCGTCCCCGTTCGGTCGGGGTTCGCGGGGCGGCGCCGCCGCCCGCGGAGGGACTCCAACCCGTCACGCAGGAGGTTCGATGGTCGGCTGGCTTGCCCAGGAAGGCGGTCCGATCAACGCCGTCTTCGGGTCCTTCGAGGACAGGGCCCTGTGGGTCATCCTCGGGATCTCGCTCGTAGCCCTCGTGTTCGCCTGGTACCTCGTCCGGGAGGTCCTGTCCGCACCCGAGGGCACGCCGAAGATGAAGGAGATCGCGCAGGCGATCCAGGAGGGCGCGAAGGCCTACCTCTCGCGCCAGTTCCGGACCCTCGCCGTCTTCCTCGTCATCCTCACGGTCGCGCTGTTCTTCGTGCTTCCGGCCAGCGACGTGGCGGGCACGGGCGGCGGCACGGGCTACTCGGCGCTGTCGATCCGGTTCGGCAGGTCGATCGCGTTCATCCTCGGCGCGTGCTTCTCGGCGATCACCGGATACGTGGGCATGTGGCTCGCCGTGCGGGCGAACGTCCGCACCGCCAACGCCGCGCGCGAGTCGGGCCTGCGCAAGGCGATGCGTCTTGCCTTCCGCGCCGGCGGCGTGGCCGGGATGTTCACGGTCGGCCTCGGCCTCTTCGGTGCCACCGCGATCCTGATCATCTACCAGCAGGCCGCCACCAGCGTGCTGGTCGGGTTCGGCTTCGGCGGCGCGCTCCTCGCGATGTTCATGCGGGTGGGCGGCGGCATCTTCACGAAGGCCGCCGACGTCGGCGCCGACCTCGTGGGCAAGATCGAGGTCGGGATCCCGGAGGACGACCCGCGCAACGCCGCGACGATCGCGGACAACGTCGGCGACAACGTCGGTGACTGCGCCGGGATGGCCGCGGACCTCTTCGAGTCCTCCGAGGTGACGCTGATCGCCTCGTTGATCCTGGGCGCCGCGGCGTTCTCCGGTTCCCCCAAGGGCGCGATCATCGGCGTGATGTTCCCGCTGTTCATCCGCGCCGTCGGCGTGGTCACCTCGATCATCGGGATCATCTCGGTGACGCCCCGCTCGGAAGACGAGCACGGCATGAAGGCGATCAACCGGGGGTTCTTCGTCTCGGCCGCCGTCTCGGTCGCGGCCGCGTTCGTGATCTCCCACTACTACATGGGCACGGTGCGGCCGGCGATCGCCGTGATGATCGGGCTCGTGCTCGCGTCGATCATCCAGGTGCTCACGCAGTACTTCACCGACACGAAGTACACGCCGGTGCAGGAGATCGCCGAATCCACGGTGACCGGCCCTGCGACCACGATCCTGTCGGGCTTCTCGGTCGGCCTCGAGTCGACGGTGTGGTCCGCGCTCGTGATCGGGGGCGCGATCGTCTCCGCCTTCTACCTGGGCGGCAGCGACCTGCATAAGCAGCTCTACTACATCGCGCTCGCCGGCATGGGGATGCTCACCACGGTCGGCGTGATCGTGTCGATGGACACGTACGGTCCGGTCTCGGACAACGCGCAGGGGATCGCGGAGATGTCCGGCGAGTTCGAGGGGCGGCCCGCGGAGATCCTCACCGGGCTCGACGCGATCGGCAACTCGACGAAGGCGATCACGAAGGGCATGGCGATCGCGACGGCCGTGATCGCGGCCACGTCGCTGTTCGGGTCGTTCGCGGAGGCCGTGCTGAACGCCCAGGGGCGCGGCGGCGGCGCCACCGAGTTCCCGATCCGGGTCGACCGGCCTGATGTGCTGGTCGGGCTCCTGCTCGGCGGGTGCGTGGCGTTCCTGTTCTCCTCGCTCGCGATCCGGGCGGTCGGCCGCGCCGCGTCGCAGGTCGTGGTCGAGGTCCGCAAGCAGTTCCGCGACAACCCCGGGATCATGGACTACACGGTGAAGCCCGACTACGCGGCGGTCGTGGACATCTGCACGAAGACCTCGCTCCGGGAGCTCACGACCCCCGGGCTCCTCGCGGTGCTGGCGCCGGTGATCGCCGGCTTCTTCCTCAAGGCCGAAGCGCTCGGCGCCTTCCTCGCCGGCGCCGATCCTGACCGGTCAGCTCTTGGCCGTGATGCTGTCCAACTCGGGCGGTGCCTGGGACAACGCCAAGAAGTACATCGAGGCGGGGCACTTCGGTGGGAAGGGGTCCGAAAGCCACAAGGCTGCGGTGATCGGCGACACCGTCGGCGACCCGTTCAAGGACACCGCCGGACCCGCGCTCAACCCGCTGATCAAGGTGATGAACCTCGTCGCGCTGCTGATCGCGCCGCTCGTCATCTCGCACGAGTCGGACTCGGCGCTGCGCGGCGGGATCGTGGCCGTCGCCGCGATCGTCGTGGCCGTGATGGTGTGGATCTCGAAGACCCGCAAGTCCGAGCTCGCCGAGGATATCCGGGCCAGCGAGGCGGCCGGCGAGACCGCGAACGCCTGAGCGGCACGGCTAGGCTGCAGTCGAGATGGGGGCGTTCCGTCGGTTCTTCGACCGGTTGACGGAGTCCGACGAAGCACGCCTCAGCGGCGAGATCCGGGAGTGGGCCGAAACCGTGCAGGGGTCGGTGCGGATCGGCTCAGCGCCGCTGCGCGAGCAGGTGAGGATCGCCGGGGTGATCCGTCGGCTGACCGTGTTCCCGCTGCAGGACAACGAGTCGCTCGAGGCCGTGGTCTCCGACGGCACCGGTGAGGTCGTCGTGCGGTTCATGGGCCGCCGTGCGATCCGGGGGTTAGGGCTCGGCACGCGCGTGGTGGTCGAGGGGCTGCTCAGCGAACAGAAGAACGCCGTGCAGATGATCAATCCGCGCCTCGAGTTCACCGGGTAGCGGGAGGCGTACCCTTCGCACGTGAGTGAGGCGCGGCAGGTCCCACCGGACACGTCGGAGCAAGGCTCTGAGTCCGTGGAGGCGCTGGTCGGTCACGCGGTCGTCCCGGAGCCGTCCGCGGCGGCTGCATGGAACCGCGATACCGCGGCGGCGGCCAAGCGCTCGCCGCTCCGCATCTACCTCGGTGCGGCCCCCGGCGTCGGGAAGACCTACGCGATGCTCTCGGAAGGGCGCCGTCGGGCAGACCGCGGCGCCCGCGTCGTCGTCGCGTGCGTCGAGACGTACGGTCGGCCGAACACGATCGCGATGCTGGAGGGCCTCGAGATCGTCCCGCCCATCGTACGTCCGTACCGAGGAACCGAGTTCCCCGAGCTCGACACCCGTGGCGTGCAGGCCCGGCACCCCGACGTGGCGCTCGTCGACGAGCTGGCGCACACGAACGTGCCGGGCGGCCACCGCTCGAAGCGGTGGGAGGACGTCCTCGACCTGCTGGCCGACGGCATCGAAGTGATCTCCACGATCAACGTTCAGCACTTGGAGAGCCTGAACGACGTGGTCGCCGATGCGACCGGGATCCGTCAGCGCGAGACCGTCCCCGATTGGGTAGTCGACCTGGCGGATCAGATCGAGCTCGTCGACATGTCTCCGTACGCGCTGCGACGACGGATGCTCCACGGCAACGTCTACCCGGACCAGCGGAAGGCCGAGCTGGCGCTGCAGCGCTTCTTCACCACCGACAACCTGACCGCGCTCCGAGAGCTCGCATTGATGCGCGTCGCGAACCAGGTCGACGAGACGCTCCTCTCGCGCTGGACGAAGACCGCCGCTCCGGAGACCCGCGAACGGATCCTGGTGTGCATCTCCCACCCGTCGTTCTCCGAGGAACTCGTGCGGCGTGGGGCGCGGATCGCGCAACGTTCGCGCGGCGAGTTGCTCGTCCTGCACGTGCGCGAGCGGATGGAGGAGGAGATCGCGTCGTGGCTGGTGGAGATGCGTCAGCTGACCGAGGACCTCGGCGGCCAGTTCCACGTGATCGACGCCGATGACGGGCCGGAGGCGGTGCTCGGTTTCGCCTATCGACAGTTCGTCACGCAGATCGTGGTGGGCGAGCCGTTGCGCTCACGCTGGAAGCAGCTCGTGCGGGGTTCGTTCGTGAACGACGTGATCCGCAAGGCAACGAACATCGACATCCACGTGATGGCGCGCCGCGAACGCGACGAGCGATCACGCTAGATGTGCGTAGTGACGATGCCCGCGGAGGCGAGGCTCCGCGCGAGGCGCCTGCGCTCTCGGGGAGGAGCGACCAGACGTACGTCGTCGCCGGGCTCCACGTGCCGTGCCGCCTCCGCCGTGGACGTCACCAAGACCGCTTCGACGCGGACGCGCGCCTCGCGACCCGCGTCGATCGCGCGCTGCACGAGCGCGGCCTGCACGTCGGTGACGGGCCAGCCGACCGTGACGATGCAGACGCCGCGCCCGCCCCAGGCGGCGCCGTCGAGTTCGGGAACGATCGCGGCCTTGCGGCCGACGACGAGGACGGTCCTGGTGTCGGTCATCGAGATCATCGCAACGGTGCCAACTCGTTGAGTGCCAGGTTCAGCTGGAGGACGTTCACGCGCTGCTCGCCGAGGAAGCCCAGGTCCTTGCCCGTGGTGTGTTCGTCGATCAGTTGCTGGACCTGGTCGAGGGTGAGCCCGCGGATCGCGGCGATCCTCGGTGCCTGCAGTCGTGCGGAGGCGACGGAGATGTCTGGGTCGAGGCCGCTCGCCGAGGACGTGACGAGGTCGGCCGGGATCTGGGCTGCGGTCAGCCCGGGGTTGTAGGGACCCTCGAGCTTCAGCACCGCGGCGACCTGCTTCTTGATGTCCTCGGCCAGCGTCGCGGACGTGGGGCCGAGGTTCGTGCCCGATGACGTGCTGGCGTCGTCCTTGATCGCCGAGGGCCTTCCGTGGAACCAGTCGGGGCCGGTCCAGTCCTGGCCGATGAGCGAGCTGCCGACGACCTGGCCGTTGCTGCTGACCAGTGAGCCGTCGGCCTTCCCGCTGAGCGTGAGTTGCGCCAGCGCCGTCATCGCGGCGGGGTACAGGAGGCCCGTGAGGACCGCCAGGACGATCGTTGCGAGCAGCGCTCGGAGTGCGGTCTTCATCACGTCACCTCGGGAAGTTGAAGACGGCCAGGAGCATGTCGATCAGCTTGATGCCGACGAACGGCGCGATGATGCCGCCGAGGCCGTAGATCAGCAGGTTCCTGCGCAGCAGGGCGGCGGCGCCCACCGGCCGGTACTTCACGCCGCGGAGGGCCAGCGGGACCAGCAACACGATGATCAACGCGTTGAAGATCACCGCGGACAGGATCGCCGATTCCGGCGTGCGCAGGTTCATGACGTTCAGCTGGTCGAGCACCGGGAACGTGGTGACGAACATCGCGGGGATGATCGCGAAGTACTTGGCGACGTCGTTCGCGATCGAGAAAGTGGTGAGCGATCCCCGCGTGATCAACAGCTGTTTGCCGATCTCGACGATCTCCATCAGCTTGGTGGGGTTGGAGTCGAGGTCGACCATGTTGCCGGCCTCCTTCGCGGCGGTGGTGCCGGTGTTCATCGCCACGCCGACATCGGCCTGCGCGAGGGCAGGGGCGTCGTTCGTGCCGTCACCGGTCATCGCGACGAGCTTGCCACCCTCCTGCTCGCGCTTGATCAGCGCCATCTTCGTCTCGGGCGTGGCCTCGGCGAGGAAGTCGTCGACGCCGGACTCCTGGGCGATCGCAGCGGCGGTGAGGACGTTGTCGCCGGTGATCATCACCGTGCGGATCCCCATCGCGCGGAGCTGGTCGAAGCGCTCGACGAGGCCCTCCTTGATGATGTCCTTGAGCTCGATCACGCCGAGGAGCTCGTTGTCCCTGCCGACCGCAAGGGGGGTCCCGCCCGCCCGTGCGATCCGCTCGACCTCGTCGGCAAGCGGGGAGGGCATCTCCTGGCCAGCCCACGCCACCACCGAGTCGACCGCGCCCTTGCGGATCTGGGAGCCGTCGACGTCGACCCCGCTCATGCGTGTCTGCGCGGTGAACGGCACGAACTGCGCGTGCGTCTCCATCAGCTCGCGCCCGCGGATCCCGTAGCGCTCCTTCGCGAGGATCACGATCGAGCGTCCCTCGGGTGTCTCGTCGGCGAGCGACGCGAGCTGCGCGACCTCGGCGAGCTCGCGGTCATCGATGTCGGGGGCCGGCACGAAGGCGACCGCCTGGCGGTTGCCCAGGGTGATCGTGCCGGTCTTGTCCAGCAACAGGGTCGACACGTCGCCGGCGGCTTCGACGGCCCGGCCGCTCATCGCGAGCACGTTGTGCTGCACGAGCCGGTCCATCCCGGCGATCCCGATGGCCGAGAGCAGTCCGCCGATCGTCGTCGGGATCAGGCAGACGAACAGCGCGATCAGGACCGCGTCGGACACGCGGTTGCCCGCGTAGATCGCGAACGGCTGCAACGCCACGCACACGATCAGGAAGATGATCGTGAACTTCGCGAGCAGGATCGACAGCGCGATCTCGTTCGGGGTCTTCTGGCGCTCCGCGCCCTCCACGAGTGAGATCATCCGGTCGAGGAACGACTCCCCCGGGTCGGCGGTGATCCGCACCCGGATCCAGTCGGACAGCACCTTCGTGCCCGCCGTGACGGCCGACCGGTCGCCGCCCGATTCGCGGATCACGGGAGCGGACTCGCCGGTGATCGCCGACTCGTCCACCGACGCGATCCCTTCCTCGATCTCGCCGTCGCCGGGGATCAGCTCGCCGGCAGCGATCATCACGACGTCGCCGGCGCGCAGCTCCGATGCCGGGACAGACTCCTCGGTGCCCTCGGGTCGGATCCGCCTCGCGACGAGGTCGGCCCGGGTCTTGCGGAGCGCGTCCGCCTGCGCCTTCCCACGCCCCTCCGCCATGGCCTCGGCGAAGTTGGCGAACAGGACCGTGAACCACAGCCCGAGGGCGATCGCCGTGTCGAACGCGATCGGACCACCGCGCACGATGTCGGCGACGATCCTGACCGTCACCATCACCGAGACGACCTCGACCACGAAGATCACAGGGTTCTTCATCAGGGTCCGCGGGTTCAGCTTCACGAGGCTGTCGATCAGCGCTCGGCGAACGATCGGCGGGTCGAACAACGGCCGAGCCTTGACAGGGCCGTGGGCTTCCTGCGGCGTGACCGGAGGCGTCTCGACCGTGGTCATCCCGACACCCCCTTGGTGAGTCCTTCGACGATCAACCCGAGCGCGAGCGCGGGGAAGAAGGTCAAAGCGCCGATCACGACGATCACGCCGTCGAGCAGGCCGACGAACAACGGCTTGTCGGTCGGGAGCGTTCCCTCGCTCTCGGGGATGATCCCCTCCGTGACGAGCGAACCACCGATCGCGAGCGCCGCGATCAAGGGGACGAACCGAGCGACGAGCATCGCGAGCCCTCCGGCCACCGCGTAGAAGGTGCCGCTCGCGGTGAGGCCGGCGAATGCCGAGCCGTTGTTGTTCCCCATCGAAAGGAACGCGTAGAGGATCTCCGTGAAGCCGTGCGTGCCGGTGTTGAGCCGGGCGTCGAGCCCCGCGGGGGTCACAACAGCCACGGCCGTCAACGCGAGGGCGAGGAGGAAGGGCACGAGGACAGCGATCGCCGAGATCTTGACCTGCCGCGCCCCGATCTTCTTCCCGAGGTACTCGGGGGTCCTGCCGACCATCAGCCCGCCGATGAACACGGCGATGATGACGTAGAAGATCATCCCGTAGAGGCCGCTCCCGACGCCGCCGAAGATCACCTCGCCGACCGCGATGTTGAACACCGGGACGACCATCGCCAACGGTTGGTACGAGTCGTGCATCGAGTTGACCGAACCGTTGGACGCGTCGGTCGTCGCGACCGCCCAGAGCCCTGACTGGTCAGGACCGTAGCGGACCTCCTTGCCCTCGAGGTTCGGCTGGCTCGCTGACACGCCGGCCGCCTGCATCGCCTGGGTGGCGGAATGCTCCTGCGGGATCGTGAGCGCGAGCCCGCCGAGGAAGAGCACGAGCATCGCGGCAAACAAGGCCCACCCCTGGCGGACGTTGCCCACCATCTTGCCGAACGTGTAGGTGAGGGCCGCGGGGATCATCAGGATCGCGAAGAGCTCCACGAAGTTGCCGAGCGGCGTGCCGCCCTCGAAGGGATGGGAGGAGTTCACGTTGAAGAAGCCGCCGCCGTTGGTGCCCAGCTGCTTCATCGCGATCTGGGATGCCACGGGCCCCCGAGCGATCGTCTGCTGGAAGCCCTGGATCCCCTTGACCACCGCGGACCCTGAGAACGTCTGCACGACGCCCTGGGTGATCAGGATCACCGTGACGACGATCGAGACCGGCAGCAGGATGTAGACCACCGTGCGCACGAGGTCCCGCCAGAAGTTGCCCAGCCCTTCGCCGCGCGAGCGGGCGAAGCCGCGGATCATCGCGATCAGCACGGCCATCCCGACCGCTGCGGACACGAAGTTCTGGAACGTGAGCGCGAGCATCTGGCTCAGGTAGCTCATCGTCGTCTCGCCCCCGTAGGCCTGCCAGTTCGTGTTCGTGGTGAAGCTGGCCGCGGTGTTGAACGAGACGTTCGTGTTGACCGCGCTCAAGCCCGTGGGGTTGAGGGGCAGGTGGGCCTGCAGACGCATCACCGCGTAGGTGAGGAGCATCGAGATCACGCTGAACCACACGACGCACATCGCGTAGCGCTTCCAGGTCTGCTCCGTCGTGGGGTTGACGCCGATCAAGCGGTAGACGACCCCCTCGATGCGACCCGTCCGCTCGAACGTGTAGACGCGGTACATGTACGCGCCCAGCGGCGGCGTCACCAGGATGAGGAGGATCGTGTAGACGACGACGGTGACCATCAGAACCACTCCGGACGGATCAGCGCGACCGTCAGATACACGAGCAGCGCGACAGCGACGATGAGCTCGAGGACGTCGGCGGTCGTCATACCTTGTCCATCGCCAGGACGAAGAGTGCGGTGAGGGCGAACGTCCCCACCGTCAGCAGCAGCATCACCAGGTCCGACACGTGGATCTCACCTCCGCTCCGGACGCTACCCCGTCGACATCTGGGACCCGTGAGGGAACCGGGCGCTTGACGTTCGGGACACCTATGGGGAGCGGCGGCGACGGTTCATGAGGCGAGCCGATATGCCTATGCTCGGGTCGTGCGGACGAGGATGTTCAACCTCATGCGTGAGCCAGCGGCGGCGCGGCGGCGCGCGATCGGCTACCTGCTCGCGCTGGCGGGGCCCGTGCTGCTCGGCATCGTGCTCCTGCCGGCGCGCGACCGGTTGCAGCCGCAGACCTTCGGGTTCCTGTTCCTCGTCCTCGTCGTCGTGACCGCGGCCGTCGGGCGGTTCGGCCCCGGCATCGCCGCCTCGTTCGTCGCTTTCCTGACGTTCAACTTCCTCTTCCTGCCCCCGTACGGGACCTTCATCATCGGGGCCGCCGAGGACGTGCTCGCCCTGTTCGTGTCCCTGGGACTCTCGTTGCTCGTGTCCTTCCTGGTCGCGAACGCCGCCGATCGCGCGGATGCGGCGGAAGCACGCGAGGCTGAGCTGCGCACGTTGCAGGAGTTGAGCCGCGATCTCGTCGTGCAGGGTCCCGGTGAGGAGACGTACCGCAGCCTGCTCGAGCGTCTGGTCTCGACCTTCGGTTACGAGTCCGGAGGGCTGTTCCAACGGACCGAGGACGGGACCCTCGCGGAGCGCGTCTCAGTGGGCAGCGGCTCGCTCTCGCCGACGTGGGATCCGGCCGCGGCCGGCCCGGCTCCCGAGCGGCTCCCGCTTAGCGTGGGCAACCGCACGCTCGGGCTGATCGTCCTGGCGGGCGGCCGGGAGTCGTTGTCGCAGTCCGAGGGCCGGGTGCTCCGGGCCGTCTGTGACCAGCTCGCCCTGGTGTTGGAGCGCGATCGGCTGCTCCACGCGGCGACGGCCGCCGAGGTGCTCCGTCAGACGGACGAGGTACGTCGCAGCCTGCTCGCCGCCGTGTCGCACGATCTCCGGAGCCCGCTCGCCGCCATCAAGGCGTCGGTCACCGACCTGCTCGATCACGAGGTCGACCGGACCGACCTGCAGCGCGATGAGGTACTCGGCACGATCGACGCGGAGACAGATCGCCTCGACTCGTTGGTGGCGAACCTGCTCGACATGTCCAGGATCGAGGCGGGGGTGCTCCGTGCCCGCCGGGAGACGGTCGATCTCGCCGACATCGTCGTCGCGGAGGTCGACGCCGCGGAGCACCGGTGGCCCGCGGTGACCTTCGTGCCAAGGATCGAAGGCGCGGAGACGACCGCGACCGCCGACCCCGTGTTCCTGGACCGCGTCCTGTCCAACCTGCTCGACAACGCGGCGCGCGCCGCGACGGCTGCCGAGTGCCACGAGGTCGAGATCGGGGTGGGGTTCCAGACAGATCATGACCTGGGCGTGCAGATCGTCGACCACGGGGGCGGTATCGACGCGAAGACACGCGAGCAGCTGTTCACCCCGTTCTACCGGCTCACGCAGCGGACGGCGCAGCTCGGACCCGGTCTCGGGCTCGCGATCTCGAAGGGCTTCGTGGACCTGATGGATGGCAGCCTCTGGGTCGAGGAAACGCCCGGTGGCGGCGCGACGTTCATCTGCACGCTGCCGGGGGGAGCTCGTTGACCCGGGTGCTGGTCGTGGACGACGAGGCGCACATCCGCGTCGCGCTCGAGCGTGCCCTCGGGGCGCGCGGTTACGTCGTCGACACGGCAGCCGACGGGGCGGAGGGACTCGACCGGATCGCGACCGCGGCCCCCGATCTCGTCGTGCTGGACCTCAACATGCCGGTGATGGACGGGCTCGAGATGTGTCGGCGGCTTCGGGCTTGGAGCGCCGTTCCGGTGCTCGTGCTCTCCGTGCGCGAGGAGGAGCCCGACAAGATCGCGGCGCTCGACCTCGGCGCCGACGACTACCTCACGAAGCCGTTCGGCGTGGGGGAGTTCCTGGCGCGGGTCCGCGCGCTCCTGCGCAGGGCGGAGCCGGGCGCATCGGCGCCGCCTCGGTTCAGCACGGGCGACGTCGACATCGACCTCGCCGAACATCGGGTGACCCGCGCCGGAGCCGATGTGCACCTCACCAAGACCGAGTGGGCCCTCCTCGAAGCGTTCGTCGGCGCTTCGGGAAAGCTGCTGACCCACCGCTGGCTCCTCGAGAAGGTGTGGGGTGATCCGTACGCGCAGGACGTGGAGGTCCTCCGCGTGTTCGTCAGCCAGCTCCGACATAAGATCGAAGCGGACCCTCGCCGTCCCCAGGCGATCGTCACAGAGCCGGGTATCGGCTACCGCTGGATGCTGCGCGCGGCGCCCGACCGCGCTGCGGCGGGCTGATCCCTAGCGAGCCGTCGTCTCCAGGTCCGCCGCACCGACCACCGCGCCCTCGTGCACGAAGTAGGGAACGTCGGCGACGTCGATGTGCGCGTACCGGCCGAGCGCGCGGTGGATCCGGCGGCTCGTCCGGTCGTGCAGCAATCGCTGGTAGAGCTTCGGGAAGTCGCGTCGCGGCATCACCACCGTGACCTCGGTTCCCCGTGCGCCTTCGCGAGCGAGAGCTACGATGTGGCGCTCGACCGTGCGGGAGATGTCCCGGTCCCAACACTCGATGATGTCGAGGGGCACCGGTGCATTCAACTCCTGCCAGCGCTCGCCAAGCCGGACCGCCCGGTCAGGATCTGCGGCCGCGTGGAGCGCTCGCACGGTGGTGCCGCCGAGCGTCATCGCGTAGCGGATCGCTCGGAGCGTCGCTCTGTCGAGGCGGTCGATCAAGATCACGACATCATGCGTGGCCCTCGGCGTGAGGTGCACGACAGGCCGCCCGCCCGCGTCGCGTTGGAGGGGATGGACACCTTCGGGATGGTCACGCACCAGCGTGACCGCGACGTTGTCGTAGGGGAGCAAGGCACGCGTCAGCCGCGCGCCGGCCCTACGGTCCGACAACCGTTCGAAGGCGGAACGGTGATGCGGCACGGGGACGATCACGAGCACCTCGTTCCCTGGGGTCGCGAGCGCACCGACGAACCCTGCCAGCCGCGCCGGATCGTCCCCGCGCCCCGGCACGACCCGCAGCGGGACGGCGTCCAGGCCGGCTACATGCCACGCGTGCTGCAACCGGCGCGTGCGTTCCGGGTCTTCTTCCAGGTGTACCGCGACGACATCCTTCGTTCGGAGCGTCTTGGCGTATTGGAGGGCGTGCACCGTCTTCGGGTCGAGGTCGTCGACCAGCAGCGCGACGATCGGATGTTCCATCTGCTCGGGTGGGCCGAACCCCGCGAGATCGCGCTCGAGGGCTTTCCTCTCGCGCTCGTACTGATGGTTCATCCGCACGAGCAGGTACACCATGACCGGCACGAGCACGATCACCGCCCATGCGCCGTGCCAGAACTTCGTGACCCCGATCACGATCAGCAACACCGCGGTGGCGAACGAGCCGAGGGCGTTGACGAAGAGTCCGAGTCGCCAGCCGGGCTCCTTGATCCGGATATGCCGCTTCGCCATGCCGGCTTGCGAGAGCGTGAACGACGTGAACACCCCGATCGCGTAGAAGGGGATCAGGTGCGTGACGTCGGCGCCGAACGCCACCACGAGGACGGTCGCCGCCCCGGCGAGCGCGATGATCCCGTTCGAGAAGACCAGTCGGTGGCCGCGCGTCGTGAACTGGCGGGGCAGGAAGGCGTCGTCGGCGTGGAAGTTCGCGAGGCGCGGGAAGTCCGCGAACGCGGTGTTCGCCGCGAGAACCAGGATCAGCATCGTCGCCCCCTGCAGCACGAGGAACGCGGAATGCCCGACGCCCGACGTGCCGTAGATCGCGCGTCCGATCTCCGCGAGCACGGTGTCCTTTTCCGTTGGGTCGGGGACGGCCTGCACCCGCTGGGCGAGGACCGAGATCCCCAGGAACATCGTCCCGAGGGTCGCGCCCATCACCATCAGCGTTCGGCGCGCGTTCTTCCACTCTGGGGGCTTGAACGCAGGGACACCGTTCGAGATCGCCTCGACGCCGGTCATCGCCGTGGACCCGGACGCGAGGGCATGCATCGCGATCCCGATCGGGACCGCGGTCAAGATCGCGGCCGTGGCAGCTCGGCCTTTGAGCTCCTCGAGCCACCCCGCCGAGTACGCAGCGGAGGTCGCGGCGACGTGCAAGGAACCGGTCGCCCACCGGATCGCGCCGATGATCAGCAGCGAGAAGATCATCGTGATGAACACGTACGTGGGCGCCGCGAAGATCTCGCCGGACTCCTTCACGCCGCGGAGGTTGCCGATCGCCAGGATCGCGATCGCGAACACCGCCATCTCGACGCGGAGGAACGCGAGCTCGGGGAAGACCGCGACGATCGCCGCGATGCCCGCGGAGACCGACACGGCGACCGTCAGCACGTAGTCGGTGAGCAGCGCGACGCCGGCAACCTGCGCGGGGAGCAAGCCGAAGTTGTCTTTCGTGACGATGTAGGCGCCGCCCGCTGAGGGATAGGCCTTGATCGTCTGCCGGTAGCTGAACATCAAGATCGCGAGCACCGTCACGATCACGAGCGACAGCGGCACGATCAGCGAGAACGCAGCTGCGGCGATGACCCCCGCAGCGAACAGCGTGATCAGCATCTCCTGCGTCGCGTACGCGACCGATGAGAGCGCGTCGGAGGAGAAGATCGCGAGGGCCGTGATCTTGCCGAGCCGCTCGTGGATCAGGTTCGCGGTGGGGAGGGCTGGGCCGAGAAGCGCACGTTTGGCCGCGTAGCCGGGACCGCGGGGCAGCGGCACACGGCCACCCGCGTGTTCGCTGGCGGTCGCCTCCTCTACGGTCGTGTGTTCGTCGGTACTGGCCATCTCGCGTCCTTTGAGATACGTCCAGCTATCAGCGACGCTAGGTGGCGGATATAAGGGGAACGTAAGGACCGGCGGTCCTGAGGCCGGGTAGGGTGACGACGCCATGGACGTTCCCGCACAAGCGCGGTCGCGGCTCGCGCCCGTCGCAGGACCGTGGCGGATCCGCGGTGCTTATGCGCTCGGCGCCCTCGGACCGATCGCGGTCGCGCTGCTTCTCGGTCTGTTCCGCGAAGATCTGAGCCATGCGCTGATCGCGTTCGCGCTACTGACGCCGATCGTCGCGGCGGCATGGCTCGCGGGTCTCGGCCCCGGCATCGTCGGAGCTGTCGTCGGGTCGGCGCTCTTCAACTACGTCTTCATCCCGCCCTACGGCACGTTCTCCGTCGATCGGCCCGAGTATGTCGCCGTCCTGGTTGGGTTCGCCGTGGTCGCGACGATCATCTCCTTCCTGGTCGCTCGAGCGCAAGAACGCGCCGCGACCGCGGAAGCGCGTGAGGCCGAGATCCGTGTCCTCTACGAGCTGAGTCGTGATCTCGCCGACGACGGCGGGTCATCCGAAGGGCTCGCGCGCGTGCTGGCCCGCACGGCAGAACGGTTCGGGTTCGTGTCGGCGGTCGTGCGTCCGCCCGGCGTTGAGGATCCGGACGACGCACCGCTGCCGCGGTTCACGCTCGACGTCGGGCCCGACGAACTCGGGATGCTCGTGCTCGTCGGGGACCGCGCGCCGCTCAGTGCGACCGAGAGCCGCGTCCTGCGGACGTTCGCCGATCAGCTCGCGCTCACGCTGCAGGCGCAGCGCCTGGAGGACGCTGCTCGCGAGGCCGAGGTTCTCCAACGCACCGACGCCCTACGGCGCTCGCTCTTGGCCGCCGCCTCGCACGAGCTGAAGAGCCCCGTGGCCGCGATCACCGCGGCGGTGACGGACCTGCTGGACCGGGGCGAGGCCGCCCAGCCCGGAGAGATCGCGGATGTGCTCGAGGACGTGCGCGCCTCCACCGGCCGCCTGGAGCAGCTGATCACGAACCTGCTCGACATGTCGCGGATCGAGAGCGGCACGCTCGTGGCGAAGGTGCGGACCGTGGACCTCTCGGACACGGTCCCTCCCGCGGTGGGGTCGGTGATCTCGCGCTGGCCCGACGTCGACATCGGCGCGGAGGTGCCGACCGACGCGGTCGTCCGCGGCGACCCGGTGTTCGTGGAGCGGGTCGTGGTCAACCTGCTCGAGAACGCCGCGCGCTCCGTTCGTGCGGGCCGCGACCGGCGGGTCACGCTTTCCACCGCACGCGCTGGATCGGACGTGGTGGTGCGCGTCGCCGACCACGGCCCCGGGTTGCGA
The DNA here is from genome assembly GCA_963710985.1 of uncultured Actinomycetes bacterium. GTDB lineage: Bacteria > Actinomycetota > UBA4738 > UBA4738 > HRBIN12 > AC-51. The sequence goes on from CAVQCI010000003.1 coordinate 439,349, forward strand.
TCCGGAGGACCGAGAGCTGCTGTTCACCCCCTTCTACCGGCTGGGGGAGCGGTCGACTCAGCTGGGTGCCGGTCTCGGGCTCGCGATCTGCAAGGGCTTCGTCGAGGCGATGCACGGCACGATCTGGACGGAGGAGACGCCGGGCGGCGGCGCGACGTTCGCCTTCCGGCTGCCCGCGGTATGAGCCAGCGCGTCCTGGTCGTGGACGACGAACCGCAGATCCTGCGGGCGGTCGAGCGCGCGCTCCGCGCGCGCGGCTACGAGGTCGTCACGGCCGGCGACGGCCGCGCGGCGGTCGCCGAGGTCGGCGACGCCGAGCCCGACCTCGTGGTGCTCGATCTGAACCTGCCGCACATGGACGGCCTCACGGCGTGCCGGGAGATCCGTCGCAGCAGCAAGGTGCCGATCCTGGTGCTGTCGGTGCGAGAGAGCGAGGAGGACAAGGTAGCCGCGCTCGACCTCGGCGCCGACGACTACCTCACGAAGCCGTTCGGGACCGCGGAGCTCCTCGCACGGGTGCGCGCCCTGCTCCGCCGCAGCGGCGGCGAGTCCGAGGGGCGCCGGTTCACGCTCGAGGACACGGAGATCGACGTCGACGCGCGCCGCGTGCGTCGCGGCGGGAAGGAGCTTCGGCTCACCGCGACGGAATGGAAGCTCGTCGACGCGCTCGCCTCGCAGCCGGGCAAGCTTCGCACGCACGACTGGCTGCTCGACCGCGTGTGGGGGCCCGGCTACGACCTCGACGTGCTGCGTGTGTTCGTGAGCCAGCTCCGGCGCAAGCTCGAGCCCGACGCCAGGCAGCCGAGGATCGTCGAGACGGACCCCGGGGTGGGCTACCGGTGGCTGCTCGAGCCCGACACGGGCTGACCGACCGTCAAAAGAGCGGAGCCGGCCTCAGCCGACGATCGCGTCGCGGAGCGCCTGCTCGGAGTCGTTGCCGGCCAGCGCGACCATCTCGTCGCCGGCGGCCAGCACGGTCTCGGGCTGGGGGATCACGACGTGTCCGTCGCGCAGGACCGCGATCACGGTCGAGTCGGTCGGCAGCCGCAGCTCGTAGAGCGGGCGGCCGGTCGCGGGCGAGTCCGCCTCCAGCTTCATCTCGACGATCGACGTTCGTCCCCCCTCGAGCCGGATCAGGCGGACGAGGTCGCCGGTCGTGACGGCCTCTTCGACGATCGCCGTGAGAAGGTGCGGCGGTGAGACCGCCTGGTCCACACCCCACTGGTCGGTGAACAGCCATTCGTTCTTCGGGTGGTTCACGCGGGCGAGCACGCGGGGCACGCCGAACTCCTGCTTGGCGAGCAGCGAGATCACGAGGTTGTCCTCGTCGTCGCCGGTGGCCGCGACCACGACGTCGGCGCTCGAGGTCTTCGCGGCCTCCAGCACCCACGGCTCACAGCCGTCACCGTGCATCACGTTGACGTCGGGGACCTCGGTCATCAGGTCCACCACGGTCTCGCGGTCCTGCTCGATCAGCGTGACCTCGTGACCGCGGCTGACGAGGTCGGCGGACAGGTGGCGTCCGATCGCGCCTCCACCGGTGACGATGATCTTCATCAGTGGTGCTCCGAGGGGGCCTCGAGGCTGGCGTCCAGCATCTCCATCCCGTCCTTCGCCATCATCACGATCAGGTAGTCCCCCTCCTGCAGCCGGCTGTCGTCGGTGGGGATGAACCCGGTCCCGCCGCGCGAGACGCCGGCCACCAGGATCTTGCCGTCGACGTTCAGCACGCTCGTCGGCTTGCCGACGAGATGCTCCGGGACGGGCACCCGCAGGCGCAGGAGGTCGCCGCCGCCGAGGGACTCGCGGATCTCCTGGCGGTCGTGGAACAGCATCAGCTGTGTCTGCTTGATGCCCCACTTCACCGTGGAGACCGTCGGGATGTTGAGCCGTTCGTAGATCTCGGCGCGGCGCGGGTCGTAGATCCGCGCGACCACCCGAGGCACGTGGTAGTGCTCGAGCGCCACCCGGGCCGAGACGATGTTCGAGTTGTCGCCGGAGGAGACCGCGACGAACGCCTCGGCCTCGCGGATCCCGCCTCCTCGAGGGCGTCGCGGTCGAACCCGAGCCCGACCACCGTCTTGGCCTCGAAGCCCGGCGGGAGCTTCTCGAACGCCCGTGGGCTCTTGTCGATGATGGCCACCTCGTGGCCGTCCTTCACCAGCTCGACGGTCAGCTGTGAGCCGACTCGGCCACATCCCATGATCACGATCCGCATCGGCCGGGAGACTACCGCCGGCCGGTCGACGCTGACATCGACGGCCCGCGCAGGACGTGGCGCCCAACGGTGTCCAGACAGTCCAGAGGCCGGCGGCTGGAGGAACCGCCGGCCCCGAGGACGGGCTCGGAGGAAAGTGGTCGATGTCCTTCCGTCTTCCGACCGGCTCGGCACGCGGGGGGTGACATCCTCGCGCCTTCGCCGGCGGAAACCGCTTTCCGCCGTGAACTCTCGATGCGACGGCATAAGCGTGGTGTGAAAGAACCCATGGAGCCCGTGAAGATGCCGTGAAGACACGGGTGCGTTGGATCGGCCGGTGCCGGGCGGTAGCGTGTCGCAGGTGAGCGCCCTCGTCCCGTCCCGATGGAGGGGGCCGTCGCTCAGGGCGGCCGTCGTCGGCGTTCTCGCCGTCGCGATCGCGGCGTTGATGTCCTCGGTCAGCACGGGGCTCGGGCCGGGAAGCTCCGTCGCCGTGTTCATGCTCGCCGTGACGATCGCCGCGGTCACCGGCGGACTGTGGGGTGGCCTGATCGCCGCGGCCCTGGCCTCGGTCGTGCTGCCCGTGATCGAGAACCCGCAGACGCCGTTCTCGCTGGACCAATCGCGCGACGTGATCGCGGCGGTCGTGTTCCTCGCGATCGCCGCGGTGGTCGGGCTCGTGGTCGGCAACGCCACCGACGAGCGGGCGCGCGCGGGCCGGCGCGAGCGCGAGGCCCGGCTGCTCGCCTTCCTGTCGGCGAAGCTCCTGTCGGGCGACGTCCCCGAGCGGGTCCTCGACGACTTCGTGCGCACGCTGCTCGAGCCGCTCGGGCTCGCGCGCGTGCAGCGTCGTCGTGACGCTCGACGGACACGAGATGCGAGCCGAGGCCCTGAGCGAGCACCTGCCGCGAGGCGGTCCCACCGAGGTCGTGCCGATCGTGGTCTCGTCGATCCCCCTCGGGACCCTCGTCGCGGAGCGGCCGCAGGGGCGGCGGCCGCTGACGCCCGAGGAGCACGAGTTGCTGGAGGCGGCCACGCGCCAGGCCGCGGTGGCGCTGGACCGCGCGCGCCTGGACGCCCGCGCCCGCCTCGCCCAGCTCGACGCCGAGACGAACCAGCTCCGCGCCGCGATGTTCTCCTCGGTCACCCACGACCTCCGGACGCCGCTCGCGTCGATCAAGGCGGGCGTGACGAGCCTGCTCGACGAACAGGTCACGCACGACGCAGCGCAACAGCGCGAGCTGCTCACGACGATCCTGGAGGAGACCGACCGGCTGAACCGGCTGGTCGGCAACATCCTCGACCTCGCGCGGATCCGTGCCGGCGCCCTGATCCCGCGCCGGGCTCCCACGGCGGTGGACGAGGTCGCCGAGGCGGTCGTGGCCCGGATGCGCCCACGGTTGCAGGCCTCGCGGGTCGCCGTCGAGCTGGTGCTGGCCCCCGACGTGCCCGAGGTTCCCGCCGATCCCGTCCAGCTCGACCAGGTCCTGACGAACCTGATCGAGAACGCGGTGCGCCACTCGCCACCGATGGGGACCGTCCGGATCTACGTGGCGCCCTCCGACGGCGCCGTCCGGGTCCGGATCGCCGATGAAGGACCCGGGATCCCCGCGGAGGAGCGTGAGAAGGTGTTCGAGGCCTTCTACCGGGGACGCGAGACGCCCGAGTCCGCCGGCACCGGCCTGGGGCTCGCGATCGTGCGCGCGATCGTCACCGCGCACGGGGGTCGGATCTGGGTGGAGGAGACGACGGGGGGCGGCACGGCGATGGTCTTCGAGGTGCCTCAGCAGGAGACGATGGTCCTGTGAAGGTGTTGGTGGTCGACGACGAGCCACAGATCCGCCGCGCCCTGCGCACGAGCCTGGAGGCGCACGGCTACGAGGTCGCGACGGTCGGGACCGGTGAGGAAGGCGTCGTGGCGGTGGCCGAGCAAGCCCCGGACCTGGTGCTGCTCGACCTCGGGCTCCCCGACATGGACGGGACCGAGGTGATCCGGCGGCTCCGCGGGTTCGCGGAGGTGCCGGTGATCGTGCTGTCGGTGCGCGAGTCCCAGTCGGACAAGGTGGCGGCGCTGGACGCGGGCGCCGACGACTACGTCACGAAGCCGTTCGGGATGGAGGAGCTGCTCGCGCGACTGCGCGCCGACCCTGCGACGCGCCGGCCAGGAGGAACCCGCCCAGCCGACCCTGCGCTACGGCGACCTCGAGGTCGACCTCCCGCGCCGGCTGGTGACGCTCGAGGGCGAGCAGCTCCACCTCACGCCGACCGAGTACTCCTTGTTGGAGGCGCTCGTCACGAACCCCGGCAAGCTGCTCACGCATCAGTGGCTGCTTCGCCGTGTGTGGGGCCAGGGCTACGGGACCGAGACGACCTACCTGCGCACCTACGTCCGCGCGCTCCGGCGCAAGCTCGGCGACGACGCCTCCGCGCCCGGGTTGATCGTCACCGAGCCGGGCGTCGGGTACCGCTGGATCGGGGAGCCGTCCTGAACCTCTCGGGTGGCCTGAACCGGGCAGTAGCATCCTTCCGCGATGGCGACCTCGACCGACCGCACCACGACGTCTTCCGTCGTCAAACGGCTGCTCGTCGGGCGTGCGTTCTCCAGCCAGCGCCTCGAGCACACCCTCCTGCCGAAGATCCTCGCGTTGCCGGTGTTCGCATCCGACGCCCTGTCGTCGGTCGCCTACGCGACCGGCGAGATCGTGATCGCGCTTGCGCTGGTGACCACGCGCTGGCAGGGCTACGTGATGCCGATCGCGATCGCGATCGCGCTGCTCATGACGATCGTCGTGATGTCGTACCGGCAGACCGTGCGCGCGTACCCGAGCGGCGGCGGCGCCTACATCGTGAGCAAGGACAACCTCGGCGTGATGCCCGGGCTGGTCGCCGCCGCGGCCCTGCTGTTCGACTACATGATGACCGTGATCGTCTCGATCGTGGCCGGCGTGTTCGCGATCGGGTCCGCGTTCGAGTGGGCGAACGAGCACAAGGTCCTGCTGTCGATCTTCTTCGTGTTCCTCGTCACGTTCGCGAACCTGCGCGGGGCGCGGGAGTCGGGCACGCTGTTCGCGATCCCGACGTACGGGTTCGTGGTCTCGATCGCTGATCCTGGTGACCGTCGGGCTGACGAAATGCGTCGGCGGCTGCCCCGCTGTGGGCGGGGAGACCGAGCCCCTGGCGAACGCCGCCACGGTCGCCGGCGCGGTCGGCGTGTTCGCGATCCTACGCGCGTTCTCGCAGGGCGCCACCGCGCTCACCGGCGTCGAGGCGATCTCCAACGGCGTGCCCGCGTTCAAGCGACCGCAGGCAAGGAACGCGGCCGAGACGCTCGCGATCATGGGTGCGATCGCGGTGACGATGTTCCTCGGGATCTCGTGGCTCGCGACCCACGTGTCGGGCGTGGTCGCGAGCGACCAGCGTTCGGTCGTCGCCCAGATCGCGATCGCGATCTTCGGGAACAACTCGCTCGCGTTCTTCGTGGTCCAGTTCTTCACCGCGGCGATCCTGATCTTGGCCGCGAATACCGCGTACCAAGATTTCCCCCGGCTCGCGTCGATCCTCGCGCGCGACCGGTTCATGCCGAGCCAGTTCGTGAACCGCGGCGACCGGCTCGTGTTCTCCAACGGCGTCGTGGCCCTCGGCCTGCTGTCGTCGCTGATGATCTACGCCTTCAACGCGGACCTGAACCACCTGATCCACTTCTACGTGGTGGGCGTGTTCACGTCGTTCACGCTGTCGCAGACCGGCATGGTGAAGCACTGGGTCAAGGAGGGCCGCAAGGGCGAGAGCGCGATGCGGGGGTGGCGCCGGTCGATCGTGATCAACATCGTCGGGGCGATCACGACCGCCATCGTGCTCGTCGTCGTGATCATCTCGAAGTTCTCGCAAGGTGCGTGGCTCTCGATGCTGATCATGGCGCTGCTGGTGCCTTGCTTCTACGGGATCCACCGCCATTACACGTCGGTGAGCGCGTTCCTCAAGCGCGGGACGGTCCGTCCCGGGGAGGTCGGCGCGAACCACGTCGTCCTGCTGATGCGCGAGCCCAACGCGGCTGTGGCCGAGGCGTTCGGCTACGTACGGTCGTTCCGGCCGACCAGCGTGCACGTCGTGACGCCGGCCGAGTCGATCGACGATGAGCTGCGCGCGCGCTGGCGGACGTTCGCGGGCGCCGGCGCGCCCGAACCGGAAGCCGTCGGCACGGGCAGCATCACGTCGTGCGTGCGCGCGTACGTGAAGAAGCTCCGGCTCCAACCGAGCGACTTCGTGACCGTCATCGTGCCGGAGATCGTGCGCGAAGCCTCGCTCCTCGGCTACCTGGTGCGGAACCGGGACCTCGTCCGGCTCAAAGGCGGGATGCTGCGCGAGCCGAACGTCGTGGTGACCGACGTGCCGGTGGTCGAGGACGGCGGCAAGGCGCGCGGCGTCGACGCCCGTCCCCTGATCCCCGCGCGCACCGTCACGCTCGTGTTCGTCTCATCGGTGAACGACGCGACGATCCGCGCCGTCAACTACGCGCGTGCGCTCGACGCGAGCGTGACCCGCGCGATCTACTTCGACCTCGACCCGGAGGTCGCGCACCGGCTGGAGGAGCGCTGGTTCGACTCGGGGCTCGAGGTGCCGCTCGACATCGTCGAAGCGCCGTTCCGCGACCTGTCGATCCCGATGCTCGAAGAGGTGCGGCGCTTCTCCTCGAGGTCCGACACGGTGGTGAACGTGATCGTCCCCGAGGCGATCGTCACGAAGTGGTGGCAGTACCCGCTGCACAACCAGAACGCGCTGTTCATCAAGCGCCTGTTCCTCTACGAGGATCGCGTCGCGCTCACGAGCGTCCCGTTCGTGCTTCGGAGCCTCGGCGACCGGGCGCCTGCTCCGACCGCGACGTAGGCTACGCGCGTGCCGAGCACGGAGGGCTGACGTGAACATCCGACCCGCGACCCGCGACGACGTGCGGTTCCTCAAGGACATGCTGTACGAGGCCGCGCGCTGGAACCCCGACTGGCCGCGCGAACCGATCGAAGAGGTCCTCGCCGACCCCATGCTCGTCCGCTACCACGAGGGGTGGGGACGCTCGGGCGACGGCGGGGTGGTGGCCGAGGTCGAGGGCCAACCGGTCGGCGCAGCGTGGTACCGGCTCTTCACGAGCGACGCACCCGGGCACGGCTACGTCGACGAGAAGATCCCGGAGCTGTCGATCGCGGTCGCCCCGCTGCACCGTCGCAAGGGGATCGGCGAGGCCCTGCTGCGGTCGTGCATGGTGCAGGCGCGCGAAGAAGGGTTCCAGGCGCTGTCGCTCTCGGTCGCCGCCCATAACCGCTCGCGCATGATGTACCAGCGAGCAGGGTTCGAAAAGGTGAACGAGTCCGGCGAGCACTGGACGATGGTCGCGAACCTCTGAGGACGTCGGGGCCGACGCGCGCGGGGGCTTAGCCGCGCGTCAGCCGGAAGGTCGGTCCTTCGCGGCGTCGCGTGCCGCGTACTCGGCCCGAACCTGGGACCAGCGGCGCACGACGAACACGACGAGGCCCGCCACGAGGACGATCGCGATCAGCCAGGCGACCGGGCGGAGCACGGATTCGACGGTGGTCCAGTGGTCGCCGAGGCGAGCGCCGAGCCAGGTCAGGCCGAGGCACCAGGGGATCACGCCGAGGACCGTATAGAGGGTGAACCGCCAGAACGGCATCTCGGCCACGCCCGCCGGCAGCGAGATGAAGGTGCGCACGACCGGCAGCAGCCGCGACACGAACACGGTCGCCTCGCCTCGCTCCTCGAAGAAGGCATGGGCGCGGTCGACCTCGTGGGGACGGATCAGCAGGTACCGGCCGAACCGGTCGATCAGGGGCCGGCCGCCGACGTCGCCCACCGCGTAGGCCGCCCAAGAGCCGAGCAGGTTGCCGAGGACCCCGGCGGCGACCACGGCCACGAACGAGAGCTCGTTGCCCGCCCCGGCGAACGCGGTGGCGGTCATCGCGCCGGCGAACAGCATCGTGACCTCGCTGGGGATCGGGACGCACGCGGACTCCAAGAACATCAAGATGAAGATGGCGACCAGTCCGTGGTCGCCGATCGCGGTGGTGATGAAGTCCTGGAACATCGCGAGCACAGAGCCTCCGGGGACGTGCCGGGAATGCGGGAAGCCTACCCGCGCGTTGAGGGGCCCGACGCGGGTGCGGTCGTGGCGATGCTGTGACGCTCGTTGCGGCTGGCCCTCGACACCCGGTGGTACCGTCCGCCGATGGTGTGCGGTTGGACACCCGTTCCTTGAGACGTAGCGAAGGATCCGACGCATGGCCAAGACGCTGGTGGTCGTCGAGTCGCCCGCGAAGGCGAAGACGATCGAGAAGTACCTGGGCGGCGACTACGCCGTCCGTGCTTCTGTTGGCCACATCCGGGACCTCTCCCGCGATCACGACGGCCTCGGGGTCGACGTCGAGCACGGTTTCACGCCGCACTTCGTGGTCACGGAGGACGCGCAGCACAACGTCGCAGAGCTGCGCAAGGTCTACAAGAACGCCGACGGCGTCGTGCTCGCGACCGACTTCGACCGCGAGGGCGAGGCGATCGCGTTCGATGTCGCCGAGGTGCTCGGGGTCGACCCGCTGCAGACGCGCCGCGTGACCTTCACCGAGATCACCCGCGACGCGATCCTCGACGCGTTCCAGCACCCGCGCGCGATCGACATGCAGCTCGTCGACGCCCAGCGGGCGCGGCGGATCCTCGACAAGCTGGTCGGGTTCGGGATCTCACCGATCCTGTGGCGGAAGGTACGGCCGGGCTTGTCGGCAGGGCGCGTGCAGTCGCCGGCCCTACGGCTGATCGTGGAGCGAGAGCGGGAGATCGACGCGTTCCGACCGGTCGAGTACTGGAGCGTCGACGTCCGCCTCGCGCCCGACGGCGACGAGCACGCGTTCACCGCGCGCCTGGTCGAGGTGCCCGAGGGCAAGCTCGCCGCCTCGCCCGACAAGAAGGGGGTGCTCCTCGGCGTCGAGGCCGATGCCCATACGCACGTCGAACGGCTGCGCACGGCGGCATACCGCGTCACGAACGTCGAGCGGAAGGAACGCAAGCGCTCGCCGGCTCCGCCGTTCACGACCTCCACCCTGCAGCAGGAGGCTGCTCGCAAGCTCGGGTTCGGGGCGCGTCGGACGATGCAGCTCGCCCAGCGCCTCTACGAGGGCATCGACCTGCCCGGCGAGGGTAGCGTCGGGCTGATCACCTACATGCGGACCGACTCGGTGAACATCGCCGACACCGCGCTCCGCGAGATCGCGGAGCTCGTCAAGACCGACTTCGGCGACCGGTACACGCTCGCGGAGCCGCGCCGGTACAAGACGCGCTCGCGGAACGCGCAGGAGGCGCACGAGGCGATCCGACCCACCAGCGTGATGCGCTCGCCCCAGCGCGTGGCGAGCGCCCTCAACCACGACCAGCTCCGCCTCTACACGATGATCTGGCAGCGGACCGTCGCGACGCAGATGGCCGAGGCCCGGTTCAACCAGGTCGGCGTCGACGTCGACGCGACCACGGGCGACGCCCGGTACGGGCTGCGCGCCACCGGGCAGACCCTCGTGTTCGACGGGTTCATCCGCGTCTACAAGGAGGGTCGCGACGAAGGGCCCGACGAGGACGCGGAGGCGGCGCTCCCGGAGCTCACGCCCGAGCAGCTCCTTCGGATGCTCGAGGTCCTGCCCGAGCAGCACTTCACGCAGCCGCCGCCGCGCTACACGGAGGCCTCGCTCGTGAAGGCGCTCGAGGAGCTCGGGATCGGGAGACCGTCGACCTACGCGTCGATCATCTCCACCATCCAGGACCGCGGGTACGTGCGCTTGGAAGACAAGCGCTTCCGTCCCGAGGACGTCGGCGAGGTCGTGACCGACGGACTCGTCGAGCACTTCTCCGACATCGTCGACGTCCACTTCACGGCGCGCCTGGAGGAGGAGCTCGACGAGATCGCCGAAGGCGCGATGGGCCGGGTGGCGGTGCTCGAGGACTTCTACCGGCCGTTCAAGGAAGCGCTGGACCAGGCGGACGAGAAGTGGGAGCGCTACGTCCTGGAGACCGGCGAGGAGTGCCCGAAGTGCATCGAGGAGGGGCGGGTCCCACCGGGACGTCTGCAGAAGCGGCTCGGTCGATTCGGGTTCTTCGTCGGGTGCAGCCGGTTCGCCGACGAGGACGGCGGATGCAAGTACATCCGCAACCTCGACGGCTCCGAGCGGCCCGAGCCGACCCTCCTGGACGAGACGTGCCCGGAGTGCGGCCGCCAGCTGATGCAGCGCTTCGGGCGTTACGGGCCGTTCGTCGGGTGCAGCGGGTATCCCGACTGCCGCTACATCAAGAAGGAGCCGCCCAAGACGCTCGGCATCACGTGCCCGCAGTGCGCGAAAGGCGAGATCGTCGAGAAGCGCACGCGGTTCGGCCTCTTCTACGGGTGCGACCGCTATCCGGAGTGCGACTTCGGCGTGAACAACCCGCCGATCCCCGACCATCCGTGCCCGGAGTGCGGGTCGCTGCTCCTGAAGCGCCCCAAGAGCATCCGGTGCTGGAACTGCGGCGCCGAGCTCGATCTGGACTTCCAGGTCACGAAGCCCGGCGACGCCGAGGCCGAGGCGGCCGCGCGGCGCGCGAAGGCCGAGGCGCGGGCGGCGCGCGCCGCTGCGAAGGCCGCCACGAAGAAGAAGCCGGCGGCGCGCAAGAAGACCACCGCGCGCAAGAAGACCGCGGCGCGGTCGACCGCCGCGAAGCGGACGGCGACCCGCGCGTCGTCGGCAGAGGCCGCCGACGGCTAGGCTCGTCCGGTGGCATCGATCGCCGAGGAGGTCGCGCAGCTCCGCGGGACCCGCCCGGCGACCCTGAAGGATCTGGTCTTCCGCCCGCCGTTCGCCCGGCTGCTCGCGGCGATGACGATCTCGTCGCTCGGCGACTGGGTCGGGTTCGTCGCCGTCACGACGCTCGTCACGAGCCTCGGCGGGGGGAACGCCGCGATCGCGATCTCGGGGGTGATGCTGGCGCGCACGCTCCCCGCGTTCCTGTTCGGCCCGATGGCCGGCGCCCTCGTCGACCGGATGGATCGCAAGCGCCTGATGATCATCGCGGACCTCGCGCGCGGCGCGATGTACGTGACGATGGTGCTCGTCCACGAGCTGTGGGCGATCTACCTCCTGTCGTTCGTGATCGAGAGCTTCTCGCTGCTCTGGGGGCCCGCCCGCGACGCCTCACTGCCGAACCTCGTGCCCCGGCGGCAACTCCAGAACGCGAACTCGCTGGCGCTCGCGAGCGCGTACGGCACGCTGCCCCTCGGCGCGGCGGTCTTCACGGTGCTGACGGCATTTTCGGGGTGGATGGGCAGCCGGGTCCCGGCCTTGGGCGGGCACCCCGAGTCGCTCGCGCTGATCGTCGACGCGGCGACGTTCGCCTTCTCCGCGCTGATGGTGTCCGGCGTCCCGATCAAGACGCCCTCCACCCGCGTGATGGAGTCGTTCGACCTGTCGCGCGTGTGGCGCGACACGATGGACGGGATCCGGTTCCTGCGCGAGGACTCGATCGCCTCGGCGATGACGGGCGGGATCGCGATCGCGTTCGGCGCGGTCGGCGCCGTGCTCGCGGTGGGCTCGGTGTTCGTGACGCAGACGATCTCGGGCGGAGCGTCGGGGTGGGGGGTGGTGGTGACGGCCTTCGGGGTCGGCATGGGCCTGGGGATGGTCGCCTCCAACTTGAGCGCGCGCGTGCTCGGCCGAGAGCGCGTGTTCGTCTGGTCCCTGGTCGCGGCGGCGGGCACGCTGTTCGTCCTGGCGTGCGTGCCGAACCTGTCGTGGGCGGCGGTGTTCGCGGTGTGGCTCGGAGCGTTCTGCGGGCTCGCGTGGGTCTCGGGCTACACGCTGCTCCAGGAGAACGTCGTCGACGAGTTCCGCGGACGGACGTTCGCCTCGCTCACGACGCTCGCCCGGATGGCACTGTTCCTGTCCCTGTTCCTGTTCCCCACGCTCGCGCAGCTGTACCAGAACCTGGTGCAGGCCCTGGTCTCCGGGGCGGACTTCTTCGTCGGGGGTCAGCGCTTCGACCTGTCGGGCACGCGCTTGGCGCTGTGGACGGCGGGCCTCGTGGTCGTGGCCGCGGCGTTCAACACGCGGCGGTTGCTCAAGCGGTACCGTCTGTCGCGACCCGTCCCGTTGACCCTCGTGCCCAAGCTCAAGCGACCGCCCGCCACCGGACTGTTCATCGCCTTCGAGGGCGTCGAGGGCGCCGGCAAGGGCACCCAGATCGCGAAGGCAGCCGCCTACCTTCGTGAGCGCGGGTTGGACGTCGTCATCACGCGCGAGCCCGGCGGTACCCCGACCGGCGAGCGGATCCGCGAGCTGCTCCTGGATCGCGCGACCGGCAAGCTCGACCCACGGGCCGAGGCGCTGCTGTTCGCCGCCGCCCGCGCGCAGACCGTCGTGTCGGTGATCCGGCCCGGGCTCGCCGACGGCAAGGTCGTGATCTGCGACCGCTACATCGACTCGTCGCTCGCCTACCAGGGGTGGGCGCGCGGCCTCGGCGAGCCCGACGTCTTGTCGCTCAACGTGTGGGCGACCCAGGGGCTGTTCCCCGACCTCGTGATCCTGCTCCACGTGGAGCCGGAGCTCGGCCTTGCGCGGTCGGAGGAGCCGCCCGATCGGATGGAGGCCGAAGGGGAGGCGTTCCTCGCGAAGGTCGCCGACGCCTACCTCAAGATCGCCGAGGAGCATCCCGAGCGGTTCGTCGTGGTGCGGGCCGACCGCACGCCCGACGAGGTGTTCGAGGGCGTCCGCGAGGCGCTCGACAAGGCGCTGCGCGACCGCGACGCCGACCACACGGTGCGCCCGCTCCCCGCGGCCGACCGCGCTCCCTCCGACTGATCTCGCTGCATCGGCGCCGCCGGCCGGTACCCTGCCCGCCATGGCTGCGGTCCTCGAGCGCGTCCCCGGGCAGGAACGCGCGATGGCGTTCCTGCGCGGCGCCGCCGAGCGACCGCACCACGCCTACGTGCTCGCCGGCCCGGAGGGGTCGGGCAAGTCGCTGGCGGCCAGGGCCTTCGCGGCGGCGCTCCTGTGCCACGAGGGAGGCTGCGGGACGTGTCGCGACTGCCGACTCGCGCTGGCCGACCAGCACCCGAACGAGTTCCTCGTCGAGCCGGAGGGACGCGACATCCACGTCGACACGATCCGCGAGGAGGTCTGGCAGCCGGCCTACCGGACGGCGCCGGAGCCGGGCCGCAAGGTGTTCCTGGTGCGCGAGGCGGACCGGCTCTCGCCCGCGGCCGCCGACACCTTGTTGAAGGTGCTCGAGGAGCCCCCCGCCGACACCGTGTTCCTCCTGCTGTCGGCGCGGGCCCACGAGCTGCCGGACACGATCTGGAGCCGGTGTCACGTGGTGACGTTCACGGCGCTTTCCGAGGGCTTCGTCGTCGACCAGCTGGTGGATGAGGGCGTCGCGGCGGTGCGCGCGCGACTTGCGGCGCGCCTGGCCGGTGGGAACCTCGGACGCGCCCGGCGGCTCGCGATCGGGGCGGACGGGCTCGCGTTCCGGGAAGCGTCGCAGCGCGCGCTGGCGCTCGCCGCCGCGAGCCCGGCTGGCGCGATCGACGCGGCCGATGTCGTGCTCGCCGCCGCGGCCGACTACAAGAAAGGTCTCAAGGCCGAACTGGACGACGAACTCGCGCCCTTCCTCGACGAGCGGGGTCGGCCGGAGGATGCCTATCGGGGAGCGATCAAGCGGATCGAGACACGCATGCACCGTCGTGAACGGCGGGCCGAGCGCGACTACGTCGACTGGGTGCTGCTCGCCGCGGGCGCGCTGCTTCGCGACCGGATCGCTGCCGCGGTCGGCACGCCCGCGGCCGACCTGCTGAACCCCGACCTCGAGCCCGACGCGAACCTGCCCGTGCCGCGGGCGGCGGCCGGCCTGGCGGCGGTGGAGGAGGCGAGGGCGTCGCTCGCCGAAGACGTGAACCTCAACGCACGCTTGGTGCTCGAGCACGCGTTCCTCGGGCTGCATCGTCTGGCGTGAAACGGTTCTCGGCCCTTCGTCCTCGGCCGTTCGCAGCAGATCGAGCCTTTCGCCCATCGCCCGCGTCGCTCGCGATGGGGTAACGTCGCGCTTGACCAGGGAGGGTTGCGACAGATGGCGTTGCTCGATCGATTCACGAGGGATGAGCTGAGCGCGAAGGTCTGGTGGCCGTTCGCGTTGGTGCTGATCGTCCTGCTCGTCCTGACCTTCCCCGGCCAGTCCCGCGCGATCGCCGACGCGCAGGACGGCGCAGCCGATCGCGCGGTGGCGCTGATCACCGGGCCGCTCGTAGCCAACGCCGGCTCGGTCTCGGGGCCGATCACGGCCGACCGGGCTCAGCGCCTGCGGGACGCGCTCGCCCCCGCGCTCGCGGACGATCCGCGGATCCAAGCGGTCCGGCTGTGGCTGCAGGACGGCACGCTGATCTTCTCGACCGACACCAAGGACCGTGTCGGGTCGAACGAGGCGCTGAACAACGCGATCCTCGCCGCGGCCTCGGAGGCGTCCCAGCGACGGATCACCGAGACGAGCCACAGTGACCTCGTCGGCGATCCGTCGGCGGCGCACTTCGACACGTACCTCGCCTTGCCGAGCGACGCGCGGGTGGTCACGGAGGTCCAGACCTCCGACGCCGCGCTCCTGGACGGACTCCGCGCGATGTGGCTGCGGATCCGGCTCGTGCTCGGCGTCTCCTCGCTGCTGGTCCTCGGGCTCGCGGTGCTCTCGATGCGCAAGCCGCTCGCCGCCGTGGGCGCCGGCGTGCCGTTCTACGAGGCGACGATCCCGCGGGGCCACGCGTTGATCTCCCTCGAGGAAGAGACGCAGCTTCGCCAAGCGGGGGCGCACGCGAAGCAGCGTGTGAAGTCGATGGAGGACCGTCTCCACGAGCTCGAGGCCGAGAAGCTCCGGCTCGAAGGAGAGCTCCAGCGAGCGCTCTCGACCAAGGCCTCGGGGATGCGGGTCGATCCCGTCGCCCAGCGCTGCGCCGGTGCCCACGTCGAAGCCGGGGCCTACGTCCGTGCCCACGCCCACGCCGATGCCGGCGCCGCGCGTCGTACGCGTGCAACCCGTCGCCGAGCAGGAGCCCGAGCCGGTGCCGGAACCCGCGCCCGTCTCTCAGGCGCCGCCTCGCTCGCGGCCGCTGCCCGATCAGGGGCACGAGGTCGAGCCCTCCGCGCCCGCCGCCGCGATGCGCCCGCCGCGTGAGCTCGTGGTGGTGCCCGACGCCCAACCGGCGCCCGAACCCCTGGACGTGGTCGTCGTCCCCGATCCCACGCAGGAGGAGGACGCGGTCCCCAGGCAAGCGCCCGCGTCGCCCGCATCCGGCGAAGAGGCGGTCGACGTGTTGAACCGGCTGGTGGAGCCGGTGGGGGTGCGGCAAGACCCGACCACGGCGGATCCCAGCGTGATCCGCGCGCGCCTGGCCCGTACCGCGGCGCTCAAGAAGCCCGGCTCGCGCGAGCGGCGCGAGGAGAACGACGAGCGCGGCGCGAACGACGGCCGCTGAGCCGGCAGAGCCCGACCCCGCGTAGATCCCGCGGCCGACCTTCGGATCGCCGCCGGGCGCGGCGTCGCCGCAACAGTGGTGCTGGCACCACTGCCGGGGCCACGAACGCCGCCGTACGGTGTCCTCGGAGTGATCGTGTCCCGATGACCGTGCGTGTGCTGATCGTGGACGACCAGGAGCCCTTCCGCGCCGCCGCTCGCCTGGTCGTGGAGATGACCGAGGGGTTCGAGGTCGCCGGTGAAGCCGAGTCGGGCGAGGACGCCGTCGGGATGGCCGCCGAGCTCGTACCCGACCTGGTGCTGATGGACGTGAACCTGCCCGGGATCGACGGCCTCGAGTCCACGCGCCGGATCTTGTCGGCCGGCGGTCCCGTCGTGGTCCTGCTGCTCTCGACCTACGAGGAAGCGGAGTACGCGCCCCGCGCCGCCGAGTGTGGGGCCGCCGCCTACATCCCCAAGTCGTCGTTCGGGCCGGACCGGCTCGAGGACGCGTGGACGGCGGCGACCGGGGTCGCCTGAGACCGCCGCTCCGCGCGCCTATCTCCCGCGAACCGTCAGCTCGCTCATGTCCATGTAGTACCGGTTCCCGCGGTTCGAGAGCATCGTCAGCTTGACGAAGCGCACGTGCTTCGTCGTCCCGGCCTTGGGAGTGAGTCTGGTCAGTCTGCCCTGGGCAGGCGCCTCCTTCGTGCGATATGACAGAACCCAGCGTCCACCCCTGACCTTCGTGTAGATCTCGAAGGCCTTGACCCCCGCTCCCGGACGGTCGCCGCACGTGGCGCCGGGATCGATCATGTAGGCCAGGACGTCGACGTCCCTCGGCAGCTCGATCTGGATCGACCGCGGGCCCGAGACGCCGCTGCCCCCGTAGCCCGGGGCGTCACTGCCCCAGCCCGTGACGAGGGAACGGTCGATCGCACCGGTAGGCCCGCAGCCGTACGGGCTGTAGTCGGGGGGCGTGTACGTGACGATGGACCCGCCGCCGTCCGCGGCCGCCCAGTCCCGGTACAGCGACGGGCTCACCCGCTCGGCGCCGTTCACGGTGACCTTGTGCAGCACGAGCGGCTCCATCGCGCGACGGTCGACGATCAGGTCGGCATAGGTGTGGAACGGCACGCGCCTGATCGAGTACCGGCCGTCCGAGCCGGTCTTCGCGACGAGGTTCGAGCTGGTGAACCCGGTGTCGAGCCCGCCGACCGCGACCGTCACGCCGCCGAGCGCCTTGCCCGTGACGGCGTCGCGGATCCGTCCGCCGATCGACCCGCACGGGTCCGTCTTGCACGAGGGCGGCATCGAGAAGTTCTGGACCGGCGTGACGTCGTTCCCGTCGGTGACCGACGCGAAGTACCCCATCCCGCGATGCGCGAACACCTTCCAGATCGCGTTCGCGTTCGCACCCCCGTCGTCCACGAGGTCGGCCTGCACGATCGCGTTGCGCATGTCGAGGAACGACGGGTCGGGCGGCGACAGCTCCATCCCGCGGGTGATCAGCCGCTCCGCCGTGGGCTGACCGAGCTTCTCGCGCAGATCCCAGAGCGTCTGGGCCCAGATCTCGCCGTCGCTGTGGACCTCGGGGAAGCCCGCCACCTTCCCGTAGTCGCCGAACGTGAACCCGCCCGCCTTGGTCTTCGCGGCTGCGGGGCAGACCGAGCCGGGGGCGCCGACCGAGCAGTCGATCGCCTGGTACCGGACCCTCACCGCCCGTGATCCACTTGCCGACCATCACCTCGCCGGGCGCGCCCGTGTTCGCGATCCAGCTGCGGTCGTTCACCGGCGTCGTGCCCGTGCCGGTGCCGGTGCCCGAACCGTTGCCCACGAGGTAGTCCATCGCGTACCAGTCGCTCCAGGCCTCGCCCATCGCACCGGACTCGGCGAGGTTGAGCGCCTGCAGGCCGTTCGGGTAGGTGACGAGGCGGCCCGACAGACCGTGCGTGTACTCGTGGTAGACGACCGAAGCGTCGTCGCCGGCGTTGGCGGACGGCCAGTTGGGCGTGAGCCGGTCGCCCTTGAACAGGTACATCTGCATCACCGGGCGCCTGCCGTCCGGCGGTGTGTAGAAGTTCGCGTTGTTGTAGTGGTAGACGTCGGGCAGACCGCGGTTCGTGTCGGCGCCGTCGAGGACCTCGCCCATCACCGGGTCGCCGTCCTTGCCCAGCCCACTGGGGTTGACCCGCTGGAAGTTGCCGGCCGCCTCGTCGAACCCGATCGGCGCCTGCTCGAGCCAATCGTGGAACTCGTTCAGGAAGTGGTAGACCTGCACCGCGTTCTGCTTGCGGTTCGCCCGCCAGCTCTTGGCGACCTTCTTGTCCCAGGTGCAGGGGTGAGCGGTCGCGCAGTTCTGCCCCGTGGGGGTGAAGAAGCTCACCGGGAACGTCCAGTCGAGGCCGCCGTTCGAGGAGATCTCGTCGCCGCTGGACGGCACGCTGTCGTCGTGCACGTCGAGGTAGACGTGGGCGTTGTTGCCCACGAGCCTGGCATCGGAGCCGACCGGGAAGGTGACGGGCTGCTGGGAGCCACCGGCGCCGCTCACCTGCGAGCTCGGCGTGTACTCCCACGCCGACCCGGTGCCGGTGGCGGAGTCGACGAGGTTCGCGCGCCACAGGACCTCGCCGGTGACCGCGTCGACCACGGAGACGTCGCGTTCGTCGGGGGAGACGTTCGTGAACGTCTGCCAGGCCAGGCGTGAGCGACCGCCGTGGAACCAGACGAGCTGGGCGGTGTCGCCGCGCGCGCCCGCGGTCGAGGCGCCTACGACGGCGCGGGCCCGGGCGATCGCCGCCTCCGCGGTGAGGGAGGCGTGCGCGCCGGGCCCCGTGACGCCCAGCCCGTGCGCCGGCGAGCCGGAAAGGTTGATCAGCTGCCCGTCGGCGGTGACGTTGGCCTTGAGCCCGTTGTCGAACGCGCGGATCCCGCCCGCCTGCTGCGTCCAGGACAGGTGGTGCGTGCCGTCGATGCTGACGTAGTCGCGGAGGAACACGAACGTCCGCAGGTCGCGGCGGGAGAGCCCGAACGCGTCCAGGTGCGCGCGAACGTAGTCCATCGTCACGCGCTCGGGCGCCGCGGGACTCGGGGCGGTGAGGAACCCGTCGAGACGCGCGACCACGCGCGTCGTTCCGGTCCGCGGATCGAGCTGGAACACCCCCTGATGCCCGAGCGAGCGGCCGAGCTCGGCGCGTGCCTGCGCGGTAGCCGCCTGGAGCTGCGCCGGCGACCCGATCGGCACGCGGACGTCGAGCGACGCCGCCACGCGCGCCGAGCGGGGCGCCGAGGGGACGGCCGCGGCCGCCGGCGCCGCCGTGAGCGCCGACGCCGTGAGGCCGAGCCCCACGGCGAGCGCGAACAGCGGACGTGCGACGGTGCGCAAGCGCATGGACGAGCGGTCCTCCCTCTCCTGGTGCCTCGAACGGTAACAGGAGAGGATGTCGCCGGCGGAGGCCTCACTCGACGGGGACGGAGCCGGTCACCGTGGTCCCTGCGCCGGCGGCGCTGATGACCTCCAGGAAGCCTCCCGCGGCGTCCAGCCGGTCGGCCATCCCGCGCAACCCCGTTCCGTAGGACGTCGCGGCGGCGTCGAACCCGGTGCCGTCATCGACGACGCTGAAGGTGAGGTGACCGTCGGCGCGGGCGAGCCCGATCGTTGCCTGCTCGCGCGCGCGTACTTCGCGACGTTGGTCAAGGCCTCCAGCGCGCAGAAGTACACGGTCGCCTCCACGTCGCGGGGGTAGCGCCCTATCCCGTCGGCCTCCACGGTGGTGGGTATCGCCGCCTTGCGTGCCTGGGCGTCGAGCGCGGTGGCGAGCCCCTTATCGGCCAGCAGCGGCGGGTAGATCCGCGCGCCAAGTCGCGCAGGTCCTCGAGCGCGGTCGCGCTGTCGGTCTGCAGTTGCTCCAGGAGCTCTCTCGTCGCGGCGGGGTCGCGCTCCGCCATCTGCTGGGCGAGCCGGAGCTTCACGCTGAGCGCGACCAGCTGCTGCTGCGCGCCGTCGTGGATGTTGCGCTCGAGGCGGCGACGCTCCTCGTCCTGCGCGGCCACGAGCCGGGCGCGCGAGGCCCGCAGCTCCTCGATCAGCCGCACGTTGCGCAGGACGAGTCCCGCCTGCGAGGCCATGTCCTGCACCAGCTGGCGGCGCGAGGGGTCGAGCGGGTCGTTGGCCGGCATCGTGAGGCTGAGCGCGCCCAGGAGCTCCCCGTGGTGACGGACCTCGACCGCTTCTCCCCCGCCGAGCCTCGGCAGCGAGTCGCCGTCGATCCGCACCGGTCCGGGGGCCCGCTGCTCGCCCCCGGCGCTCGCCGCGGGGCGCAGCTCGTCGCCGATCCGGAGCCACACGGTGGCCGACGCGGCCGCGGTCCCCGACGCCAGGATCGTCGCCATCCGGGGCAGCACGTCGTCGGCCGCGTAGGTCTCGGCCATCCGCTCGGAGAAGTGCGCGAGGACCTCGTAGGCGGAGGCGCGCTTGCCGTAGGCGACCCGGTCCGCGATCGAGCGCGCAGCCCGTCGAACGGGGTTGAAGGTCACCGCGAGCAGCACAGCGCCGACCAGCAGCCGCGGCGCGCCGGGGACCGTGGCGAGCGCGATCACCCCCAGGTACAAGACGGTGAGCGCGAATCCAACGACCGCCACGACGACCGTCTTGCGGATCACGACGTCGATGTCGAGGGCGCGGTACTTGACGATCCCGATCCCGATCGCGACCGGCGGTCCGAGGGCGACGAGCGGCGTGATCACGATCCAGAAGACCGCGCCCGCGGGACCGTTCGGGCCTGCGAGGAGCATGATCGGGAGCATCAAGACGATCCAGCCGAGCGCGGCCCCGCCGACGGCCGCGAGCCACCGTATCTGCCGTCGCTCGTCGGAGGTCGCCCGCCGGCGCCGCACGAACAGGGACACGACCGCGCCGACCGCGCCGGCCACGAACAGGAGCACGCCGACGACGTTCAGCCAGCCGATGCCGCCGCCGCCGATCGCGAGCGGGTTCGCGGCGCTCACCCCGGCGTGGCTCAGTTCGTCGGACCAGACGTCGGTGATCCGGTCGGTGAGGAAGAACGTCAGGACGAGTGCGATCGTCTGGCCGGCGACCGACGCGGCGACCGGCCAGCGCCACCGAGGACCGACGGGCCACCCGGTCGGGAACAGGTGCGCGATCAGCACGATCCCGGTGAGGGTCAGCAGCGGCGTCTGGCTCGCGGCGACGAGCCCGAGCGCCGGGGCCGGGAGCGAGCCCGGTCGGGTGCGGATCGCGAAGAGCCCGTATTGGGTGAGCGTGATGCCCAGCTCGAGCACGAAGCCGGTGCCGAGGCAGAGCCACCCGATCACGTGCACGGGTGCACGCCGCACGATCGCTAGGCCCGCGGCCGTGTATGCGAGGGTGGTCGCGGTGAACAGACCGAACAGGAACACGTCGTTCCCGTAGATCACGTGGCGGTTGAGCCGCAGCAGGACGAGGCCGGACACCGTCACCACGGCGATCGCCGCGGCCACCGCCAACGCCACCCGTTCGGCGCGGGGCCGGGTCATCGCGCCACCGGTGCCGTGGGCGCGCTCCCCGTCACGGTCGTGCCCGCGCCGGGTGCGCTGTCGATCGCGACGGTCCCTCCGATCGCGTCCAACCGGTCGGCCATGCCTTGCAGTCCCGCGCCCGCCACCACCGTCGACGTGTCGAAGCCCGCGCCGTCGTCGCGCACCGTGAACGTCAGGTGCCCGTCGGCCTGGCGGAGCGAGATCGCAGCCTGCGTGGCGCCCGCGTACTTCGCGACGTTGTTCAACGCCTCGAGCGCGCAGAAGTAGACGGCCGCTTCCACGTCGCGCGGGTAGCGGCCGACCCCGTCGGCGAGCACCGTCGTGGGGACCGCTGCTTTGCGCGCCTGGGCCTGCAGCGCGGCCGCGAGCCCCTGGTCCGCGAGCAACGGCGGATAGATCCCATGCGCGAGGTCGCGAAGGTCCTCGAGCGCGGTGGTGGCGTCGGCCTGCAGCCCGGCGAGGGTCGCGTGCGCCTCTTGCGGGTCACGCTCGACCAACGTGTCGGCCAGGCGCAGCTTGACCGCGAGCGCGACCAGTTGCTGCTGGACGCCGTCGTGGATGTCGCGCTCGAGCTTGCGACGCTCCTCGTCCTGGGCGGCGACGAGGCGCTGACGCGAGGCGCGCAGCTCCTCGATCAAGCGCACGTTGTGCAGCACGGGGCCAGCCTGCGCCGCGAGGTCCGTCACGAGCCGCTCCTTCGACGGATCCATCGGGTCGTTCGCCGGCATCGTGACCGCGAGCGCCCCGAGCTCCGCGCCGTGGAAGGAGACCGGCACCCGCGTCTCCTCCCCGTCGCCGTCGCCGAACGAGGCCTCCTCGCGCAGGTCATGGCCGACCCGCAGGAGGACGCGCGCCCGGGTCGCGCCGGTGGCGGTGCCGAGGACGTGCGCCATGCGGGCGAGGACCTCGTCGGCGGCGTAGGTCTCGCCGATCCGGCCCGAGAACTCCGTCAGCACCTCGTAGGGGGTCGCGCGCTTGCCGAACACGGACCGGTCCGCGATCCGGCGGGCGAGTCGCAGCAGAGGGACGAGCAGCACGCCGAACACGACCCCGATCGCGATCACGAGCGGGCGTGGCGTGCCTTCCCACAGGGCGACCTGGCTCGCGACCACGAACGGGAGCAGGACGACCACCGCGATCAGCACCGCCAGCACGAGCGCGATCACGGCCTTGCGGATCACGACGTCGAGGTCCCACAAGCGGTAGCGGAAGATCGCGACGAGGTACGCGGCCGGCACGCCCAGGGTGATCGTCAAGACGAAGAGCAAGAGCACGACCGGGAAGATCGGCGGGCCGTCGTCCGCGTTGCCGCTGACGATCCCACCGAGCGCCGTGACGACGATGCCCAGCGAGAGCAAGAGGCCTGCAGAGGTCGCGACCGCGACGAGCCAGCGGAGTTGCTGGCGTGCCTCGCCCGAAGACCGCTTGTACCGACTGCGGATCGCGAACACCGTCGCGAGAGCGCCCAGCAGCATCGTGACCGTGCCGACGGCCGTCAACGTGCTCGCGGCATCCCCGAGCGACGAGATCCCGACCGGGTTCATGTAGAGGATCCCCGCGTCCACGAAGTTGTTCAGCGGTCCGGGCCCGAGCACGTACCCGACGAGAATCAGCCCGATCGCAGCGACGATCGCCCACTCGAGCCAGCGCCATCGCTCTGGGGGCCTTCCGTCCGGGAACAGCAGGAAGAGCAGGGGGAGCAGGAGGGCCGGAAGCAACGAGGCCTCGCCCATCAGCGCGAACAAGCCCTGCGCGGGGATCGGGTGCGCGCCATAGAGCGCCCACGTCGTCACCGCGGCTCCGAACGCCTCGCAGATCCATCCGAAGCCGATCGACACGAAGACCCAGCCGGCGAGGTTCCGACCCTGCCGCGACACGATCAGGACCCCGGTGCCCATCCACAGGAGCGCCAGGAAGATCGCGAGGACGTTGCCGATCGTCGGCGCCGTCGCCACGCGCGTGGCGTCCCGGGCGATCAGCCGGTCGATCGTGTCGAGCGCGTCGACGGCCTCACTCCCGAGCGGGCGCCCGACCACGATCGCCGACGTTGGCGGGTGTCTCGACGCGCCAGTCGAGAACACCAGGACGAGGACGAAGAGCACGGTCGCGACGACGATGAGGCCGAGGCTGGTCCGCCGGGCGATCGTCTCGTTCATGCCGGCACCGCTACCCGCCGTGGAAGGCGCCCAGCGACGACGGTGCCGCGGCCCCGCTCCGTCCGAACGTCGAGGACACCGTCAAGCGCCTCGACGCGGTCGCGGATGATCGCCCGGCCGGCGCCGTCTGGCGTGGTGTCCGGGTCGAAGCCCGGGCCTTCGTCGGCGACCTCGAAGGCCACGCCGTCCTCCCACGCGTCGAAGCGCACGGTGGTGGGCGCGTTCCCCGCGTGGCGGAGCACGTTCTGGATCGCCTGCAGGCAGCAGAAGTACAGGCACGCCTCGACGTCGGAGTCGAACCGCCGCTCGGCGAACGCGGGGGACGCCACGACCCGTGCGTCGGCGCCCACCTTGCGGATGTGCGCCTCGAGCGCCGCGACGACCCCCTTGTCCACGAGCAGCGGCGGGAAGATACCGCGTGCGAGATCGCGGAGCGCCTCGAGTGTCGCGTTGGACCGCTCCCCGAGCCTGTCGAGGAGCTCGGCGGCCTGCACGGGATCCTCCTCGTTGAGCCGGCGCGCCCGTTCGAGGTCTTCGCCGATGCCGCGGAGGCTCGCGGCCGGCCCCTCGCTGATCTCACGCTCGAGCCGGCGCCGCTGCTCGTCGCGCGCGGCGACGAGGCGCTGCCGCGATGCCGCCAAACGGTCCGTCTGCTCGGCCAGCTCGGCCGTGCGCTGCGCGAGCTCGCCGGTGAGCCGGACGTTGTGCAGGGCGAGGCCCGCCTGCGACGCCAGGTCCTCGAGTAGCCGGGCCTCCGCGCCGGTGAGCGGGTCCTTCCCCTCCTTCGCGATGTCGAGCCCGCCCACGGGCTCGCCCTGGTAGCGGATCTCGAGGGAGCGGTCCCAGGACGCCGGGACCTCGGCTTCGGACGGCCACAGCACGACGCGCTCGCCGTCGGTCGCGAGCACCCGGACCTGGGCGGCGCGCGCGCCGACCCCGGTGGCTGCCGCCTCGGCCATCCCGGGGAGCACCTCCTCGACCGACAGGGTCCCGGCGACCCGCTTGGAGAACCCGGCCATCACCTCGTACGGGGTGGCGCGCTCGCCGTAGACGAGGCGGTTCGCGAACCGACGGACCCGCGCGCGGACCGGCGCGAACGCGAGCGCGATCGCCACCGTGGCGGCGACCGATAGGACCGGGTCTCTCGGGTTCCCGAGCAGCGCGCCGATCCCGACGACGACGGCGACGTACACGGCCGTGATGAACCCGGCGAGCGCGCCGATCACGACGGTCTTCGAGATCACGACATCGATGTCGTACAGGCGGTACTTCAGCACCGCGAACCCGATCGCGATCGGGATCAGCGCGAACACCGACAGCGCCGAGAACTGCAGCACGCCGAGCCAGCCCGGCGTCCGTGGCAGAGCGGTCGACAGGATCACGATCACGGCGTAGAAGATCCCTACCATCGCCGCTGCGTAGGCCAGCCAGCGCAACTGCTCGCGCTCCTCGCCGCGGGCCTTACGCAGACGCACCACGAGGCTGACGACCGACGCCACGATGCACGCCAGCAGCACGAACACGAAGGCGCCGAGCGGCGCGAGCAGGGTGGACCCCGGCGCGACGGCGAGCGGGTTCGGCACGGTCCTCGGCGTTCCGTTCGTGACGATGGGTGAGGGCGCGAACCAGGTCCCGATCGTGCCTCCCGCGATCGCGATGCCTGAGAGCCAGCCGAGCCACCGCCAGCGCCGAGACGGCAGGTGTCCGTCGGGGAACAGGAGGATCCCGAAGGTCGCCGGCAAGCCCACCGCTGGGATCCACACCGGTTGCGCCACGGCCAGCAGGGCGAGTCGGAACGGGAGCGGCCGTGCCGTGTACGCGTAGGCTGTGTAGCTGCCGACGACCGAGGTCATGCTCCAGGCGAGCCCAGTGGCGAGCATGACCCAGGCGATCCGGTTCCCGGGGCGCCTGGTCGCGATCAGCAGGCCCACCACCGAGAAGCTCATCAGGGTGGCGGTCAGGAGCACGTTCTGGAACAAGCCGCCGTGACCTGACCAGTCGCTCTTGACCGTCTCGTCGCGGATCAGCCAGGACAGGACGAGCCCCAGCGCGGACATCGCCGCCGACGCCACGAACACCCCCCGCGCGACGCGGACACCGATCCGCCGGCTCACCTGGCCGCCTCCGCTTGCAGCGGCACGTACCCGCTCACGGTGGTGCCACGACCGAGGGCTGAGGCGATCTCGGCGTCGCCGCCGAACACCGCGAGCCGGTCGCGCATCCCCGCCAGGCCTGTGCCGTTGCCGTTCGCGGAGGGATCGAACCCGGTCCCGTCGTCGCGCACCTCGAAGGCGAGGGTGCCGTCGCGCTCGGCGATGGTCACGTCGACCGTGGTCGCGCCCGCGTACTTCGCGGCGTTCTGCAGAGCTTCGAGCGTGCAGAAGTACACGGCGGCCTCGATCTCGATCGGGTAGCGGCGCGTCCCGTCCGTGTGCAGCCGCACGGGCAGGTTCGCGCGCAGGTACTGAGGCGCGAGCGCCGGTGCGATCCCCCGCTGCTCGAGCAGCGGCGGGTAGATCCCGCTCGAGAGCGCTTGCAGGGTGTCGAGCGCCTCGTCGAGCTCGCCCCGGAGTTCGTCGAGCATGGTTCGGGCGCGCTCCGGGTCCTCGACCAGGAGTCCCTTCGCGAGTCGCAGCTTCACCGCCAGGGCGACGAGGTGCTGCTGCGCGCCGTCGTGGATGTTGCGCTCCAGCCGGCGTCGTTCGGCGTCCTGAGCGGTAACGATCCGCTGGCGCGAGGCCTTCAGCTCGACGGCCTGCCGCTCGATCGCTGCGAGGCGCGCCTGGAGGTCGGCGGTCATCCGCGTGTTCGCCAACACGAGGCCCGCCTGGGACGCCAGGTCGTCCAAGAGGCGGATCTCCTCCGGCGTGGCCGTCTCGTTCTGTGGTTTCTCGACTTCGAGCGCCCCGAGGAGCTCGTCCCGGTAGTACACCGGGGACACGTGCTCACCGGGGAGCGGCGGGAGCGAGCCGTCGAGCGGAACCGGGACGTCGCCGGCGCGGGCCGCGTCCGCCGGCCACGTCGCCGCCGGCACGAACCGCTCGCCGAGGCGCAGCCACACCGTGGCGCGGGCGGCGTGCACGCCTTCGGCCAGGATCCGCGCGGTCCGGGGCAGGACGTCCTCGTTCGCGTACGCCTCGCCGATCCGGTCGCTGAACCGCGCGAGGACGTCGTAGGGGGTCGCCCGTCTCCCGTAGACCAGGCGATCGGCGAGCCGCTGCATCCGCTCGCGCAGCGGCTGGAACGCGAGCGCGACGAGCGCCGTCGCGGCGATCGAGAGCGGCAGCGAGTCCGAGCCGACCCCAAGGGCCTCGCCGGCGAGGACGGCCACGACGACGTACACGAGCGTCGTGAACACCACGAGCGTCCCGTAGGCGATCGTCTTGGAGATCACGAGATCGATCTCGTAGAGGCGGTACTTCACGATCGCGATCCCCGCGGCGATCGGGATCAGCGGGGACAGGAGCGCGAACGCCGGCGCCGGGTCCCTTGGGATCACGACGAAGGCCGCGACGTAGCCGACCGCGGCGAACGCGGACGCCGCGGCGAACCACTTCACCTGGAGGCGTTGCTCCAGGTCGGATCGGCGGTAGCGGACGACGATCGAGGCCGCGGATGCGAGGAACAGACCGAGCACCGCCACCCCCGTGAAGCCGTCCAGCTGGCGGGTGAGCGCCGGGGACAGGAGCTGGAGCGGATGGGTGAGCCGCGGGAAGTTCATCTGGAACTCCGGGCTGACCCCGAGCGCGGGGACCAGGGCCATCAACGCGCCGCCGGCGCACGTCCCCCAGACCAGCCACCGCCACCGGGGCGTGACGGGCCTCCCCGTCGGGAACAGCTGCACGATCAAGAAGAAGACGAGCGTGAACGCGATCGACATCTGGAACGCCCAGGCCGCCCACGCGGCGCCGGGCAGCCGGTGCGTCATCCCGGCATCGGCGTAGGCCTGGAGCACCCCGTTCAGGGCGGTGGAGACGCCCGTGAAGAGGAAGAGGCCGGCCAGCACGCCGCCCGCCCGCCGGTACCAGAGCAGCGACCCGACGCCCGTGCACGCCACGATGAAAGGCAGCCACATCAGCTGGCTCGGGTCTGCGCCCAGCGCCGTGGCGATCACCGCGAGCGCCGAGGCACCGATCGGCCCGCCGACCGCGACCACGCGGCGCATCAAGCGACCGTCTCCACGCTCGGGAACGCCAGCATGCACCGAACGGTCGGCATCATCGACCCTTGCGCAGCATCGTCGTGGACATCTCGAACCCACCTCTTCCGGCGCAGATGGTCGCATCACGGGTCGTGCGGGGCCAGGGGGAGGGCGCCACCCCTCGGCGGGGTGCTGGCATCCCCGCCGAACCGTGGTGGCGGCCGGGTCGAGCCGCCCGGTCGTGCGGCCTACGGTGGTGCCACGAGAAGGAGGCGACCACGATGAGCACGATCCTCGCCGGCACCGACACCACCGCAGCGGCCGACCTGGCCGTCGACGGGGCGGCGCGCCTGGCCGACGAACGCGGCGCCGAGCTGCTGGTCCTGTACGTCGAGCATGGCGACGCGCGCCGCGCGATCGACCCGGCCCGCTCGGCCGACCCCGGCGGCCACCTCGCGCGGCTCGCGTCGCGCTACCCGGGCCTCGCCGTGAAGACCCGGATGGAGCACGGCGACCCCGCCGAGAAGCTGGTCGAGGTCGCGGCCGAGGTGAGCGCCGACACGATCGTCGTCGGCAACCGCGGGACGCAGGGGTCGTGGTGGCGGGTGAAGGACAGCGTCCCGAACCTGGTGTTACGGCACGCGCCGTGCAGCGTCTACATCGTCGACACGAGGCGCGCCCAGTGACCTCAGGCGCGGTCGGTCTCGCGCAGGAACGCCAGCACCGCCATCACGCGGCGGTGCACGTCGGGCTCCTCCGTGAGGTCGAGCTTGTGGAACAGCGAGTTGATGTGCTTCTCGACGGCGCGCTCGGTGAGGAACAGCGAGCGGGCGATCGCGGCGTTGTTCTCGCCCTGGGCCATGTGGGAGAGGACCTCGCGCTCGCGGTCGGTGAGCACCCCGAGCGGGGAATGCGCCATCCGATCCTTGGCCGCGACCAGCGTCTCCACGACCTTGGGGTCGAGCACGCTGCCGCCGCGCGCGACCTCCTCGAGCGCGCGGACGACCTCGTCCACGTCGGCCACCCGCTCCTTCAGCAGGTACCCGAGCCCGGCCGCGCCGTCCTTCAGCAGGTCGTAGGCGTAGTCCTCCTCGACGAACTGGCTGAGGACCACGACGCCGACGTCGGGGTGCTCGGCGCGGATCCGCTTCGCGGCCCGGATCCCCTCGTCGGAGCCGGTCGGCGGCATCCGGATGTCGGTGAGGACTGCGTCGGGCGCCACCGCGTCGACGGCGGCGATCAGCTCGTCGAACGATGCCGCCGTGCCGGCCACCTCGACGCCGCCGGCCTCCGTCAACAGCGCGACTGTTCCCTCGCGGACCAGGTAGTTATCCTCCGCGAACACGATGCGCAGCATCGGCGCATCGTACCTGGGAGGGGCGCCGCCACATGACGATCCGCGTAGTGCTGGGCGAGGACAACGTGCTGGTGCGCGAGGGTGTCCGGGCGCTCCTGGATTCCTACGACGACGTCCAGGTCGTCGGGGTCGCCGCCGACGCGCCGTCGCTGCTCGCTACCGCCGCCGAGCACGTGCCCGACGTGGTGGTGACCGACATCAAGATGCCGCCGTCGTTCCAGCTCGAGGGGATCGACTGCGCGCACGCGATCCGCGACAAGCATCCCGACACGGGAGTGGTCGTCCTGTCCGCGCACGACGACGAGGAGTACGCGCTGGCGCTGCTGGGCAAGGGCCGCAGCGGCCTCGCGTACCTGTTGAAGGACCGGATCGCGCAGGGCGACGAGCTCGTGCGCGCGATCCGCGAGGTCCACGCGGGCGGCTCCACCGTCGACCCGTTGATCGCCGAGCGACTGTCGGGACGCAGCGACACGGAGGCCCGCGACCGCGAGCTGCTCGACATGATGGCCAAGGGCCTCGGCTACGCCGAGATCGCGGAAGCGCTCGGCACGACCCAGGAGTCGGTCGATCGCCAGGTGACCGAGCTGTTCGGGCGGATGGCGGGCGACGGCGGGAGCGCCGGGCTGGTCGATGAGTTCAAGCGGCTGCACGCGGCGGTGGTGGAGCAGACGGCGTCGCGCAAGACACTTGCGTCGTTCGTGCCGCAGCAGCTCGCCGACCGCCTCGCATTGCAGCCCGACGCGCCGATCGAGCCCCAAGAGGTGGAGGTCACGGTCCTGTTCTCCGACATCCGGGGGTTCTCGACGATCGCGGAGCGTCTGGAGGCGCGCGACGTCGCCGTCGTCGTCGGGCGGCACCTGTCCGCGATGGCGGAGGTGGTGGTGGACCACGGCGGGATGATCGACAAGTTCCAGGGCGACGCGGTGATGGCCGTGTTCGGCGCGCCCGATTCGCAGCCCGACCACGCCGAGCGCGCGCTCCGCTGCGCGATCGGGATGCAGACGCGCCAGGCGGAGCTGAACGCCGACGGCTGGGGGGTCGACGGATTGCCGACGCTCGGCGTCGGGATCGGCGTGAACACCGGCTCGGTGATCGCGGGCACCGTCGGTGGCGGTGGCCGGCTCGAGTACACGGTGGTGGGCGACGCCGTGAACGTGGCGTCGCGCCTGCAGAGCGAGGCCGAGGCCGGCGAGATCGTCGCCTCGGCTTCGACCGTGGCCAAGGCGCCCGAGATCGCGTGCGACCCGATCGGCGCCCGCGTGGTGAAGGGCCGCGAGGAGCCGGTCGAGGTGTTCCGTGTCGTCGCCGGCGCCTGACCGGACGGGCGGACCGGGGATGAAACGCTCCGCCGGCTTGCGGCTGCTGGCGTGGTCGCTCTACGTGGTCTCGGCCGTGGTCGCCGCCGTCGGGACCACGCTCATCCTGCGGGGGTGGCTCGACGGAGCCTACACGAGCGGGTTCGCGGTCGGTCAGCTCTCGGTGCTCGCGCCCGCGGGCGCGTTCTCCGTGGTCGGGCTGGTGGTCGCCTTGCGCAAGCCCGAGAACCCGGCGGGATGGTTCATGCTCGTGATCGGCGCCGGCTGGAGCCTGGTCGTGTTCCCCGACTCGGGGCCGCCGTCGAACGCGATGTTCAGCTCCGCTCCATGGGTGATCCCGTTCGGGCTGATGGGAACGCACCTGCTGCTGCGTCTGCCCGACGGACGGCTGCTCTCCCCGCGATGGCGATGGGTGTCGCGCGCCGCCACCGTGGCGATCGTCGCCGCCGCCGTCGGGCTGCCGTCCGGCGACAACGCGCCGATGACGCCGGTGACGGTCGCCGGGGTCGTCGGGCTCCTGCTCCTCATCGGGTGCGTGATCGCATCGATGGCGTCGCTCGTCGTCCGGGCTCGTCGGGCGGGGTCCGACGAGCGACACCAGCTGCGGTGGATCGCGATGGGTGCGGTGACGTTCGTCGCCGTGTACGTGCTGTCGTTCTTGCCGGCGCTCTTCGGCTCGACGGCCGGCGGACCGCTCACGCTCGTGGGGTACGCGGCGGTCCCGGTGGCGATGGGCGTCGCGATCCTCCGCTACCGCCTCTACGACATCGACCTCGTGATCCGCAAGGCATTGGTCGTCGCCACGTTGGCCGTGTTCTTCACGCTCGTGTACGCGCTCGTCGTGGGCGTGGTCGGAGCGCTCGTCGGGAGCCGCTCGACCACGGGTCTGTCGTTCGTGGCCGCGGCGATCGTGGCCGTGCTCTTCCAGCCCGTGCTCGCGCGCGCCAGGCGGTTCGCGGACCGCGTCGTCTACGGCAAGCGGGCCACGCCGTACGAGGTGCTGTCGGCCTTCGGCGAACGGCTGGAGGAGACCTACGACGCCGACGACGTGCTGACCCGGATAGCGACGGTGCTCGGCGAAGGGGTCGGCGCCGCGCGAGCCCGCGTGTGGCTGAAGGTCGGCGACGAGCTCCGTCCGGTGGCGACCTGGCCGGCGGATGCCTCTGTCGACCTGCCCGACGACCACACGACGGAGGTCCGCCATCAGGGCGAGTCCCTCGGCGCGCTCTCGGTCGCGATGCCCGCCAACGACCCGATGGACCCCGGTAAAGAGAAGCTCATCGCCGACCTCGCCGGGCAGGCCGGCCTGGTCCTTCGGAACGTCCGCCTGACCGAGGCGCTCCGCGCCCGCCTTGAGGAGCTGAAGGCCGCGCAGAAGCGGCTCGTGACGGCGCAGGACCAGGAGCGACGCCGGCTCGAGCGCAACATCCACGACGGGGCGCAGCAGCAGCTCGTCGCGCTCAACGTTCAGCTGGGCTTGCTGGCTCGCGTCGCGCGGACGGATCCGGCCAAGGCCGAGGAGATGGCCGGCACGTTGCAGACGCGGGCTTCCGAGGCGCTGGAGGACCTCCGCGACCTCGCGCGCGGCATCTATCCGCCCCTGCTCGCGGACAAGGGCCTCGTGGCCGCGCTCGAGGCCCAGGCGCGCAAGGCCACGGTCCCAGTCGAGGTCGTGCACGAGGGCATCGACCGCTACGCCCCCGAGGTCGAGGCGGCCGTGTATTTCTCCGCCCTCGAGGCGTTGCAGAACGTTGCCAAGTACGCGGATGCCACGCGCGCCACGGTGACGCTTGCCCAGCGCAACGGGACGCTCACGTTCGCGGTGGCCGACGACGGGCATGGGTTCGACGCGACGACCACGGGCTACGGCACCGGGCTCCAAGGGATCGCCGACCGGCTGAGCGCGCTCGATGGGAGCGTCGAGGTGACGAGCCGGCGCGCCGAGGGCACCGTCGTGCGCGGGTCGGTGCCGGCCGTGCCGGCCGGGGCGCCGGTGGGGGACGGGTGAGCGCGGTGACGACGGTCGAGGCGGCTCCGGCGCTGCGCCGCGCGCGATGGCCGTGGGCGGTGCTTGGCGTGTTCTGCGCGACGGCGATCCTCGCGCTGCTCCTCGTCTCGGCGAACGACGAGCCCATCGCCGACCAGATCCCCCCGGTGGTGGCGTTCACGATGTTCGGCGTCGTCGGGGCCCTGATCGCCAGCCGGGACCGGGGCAACGTGATCGGTCTGATGCTCCTCGCCGCCGCGGCGATCACCGCCACGGCCTTCGCGGCGGGCGAGTACTTCACGTGGAGGGTCGCCGACGGGCACACGGGCGCCGACGTCGTGGCGGCGGGGTTCCTGAACAACTTCGCCTGGCTGTTCGGGATCTTCCCCGTGCTCTTCCTGCTCCCGGTCCTCTTCCCCGACGGGCGCATCCCGTCGCGGCGGTGGCGTCCGTTCGTGTGGTCCGTGCTGGTGCTGATCGGCGTCGTGAGCGTCACGTTCGTCTTCGGGCAGGCGACCCTCTCGGGATCGCGTGAGTCGCTCACGATCGCGAACCCCTTCTATCGCGAAGCGGTGGGCAGGCTCCCGAAGCTCGATCCGTTGCTCGGCGTGCTGTTCCCGCTCCTGTTCGGGCTCGCGATCGCCTCGCTGGTGCTGCGGTTCCGTCGCTCGACGGGCGTGGTGCGGCAGCAGATCAAGTGGGTGGTGTACGGGTTGCTGGTCGCCCTGGCCGGGATCCTGCTCGGCTACGCCTTCCCGACGGGGCTGGCGAACGGGATCCTGACCGGCATCTCCTTCCTCGCGTTCCCGGTCTCGATCGGCATCGCCGTGCTCCGCTTCCGCCTCTACGACCTGGACGTCGTCGTACGCAAGACCGTCGTGTTTGGGGCCCTGGCGCTGTTCGCGACGGTGGTCTACGTCGGCCTCGTGGTGGTGCTCGGCGCCTGGCTGGGCCGTGGGAACTCGTTCCTCACGATGGTGGCCGCGGTCGTCGTGGCCGTGTCGTTCCAGCCCGTCCGCGCCCGCTTCGCGCGGATCGCCGACCGCCTCGTCTACGGGCGGCGCGCGACCCCCTACGAGGTGCTCGCCGAGTTCGGCGAACGGCTCGGCGGGACCTACGACGCGGGGGACGTGCTGTCGAGGATGGCGCGGGTGCTCGCCGAGGCCGTCGGCGCCGACCGCGCGACCGTGTGGCTCCGCGTCGGCGACGAGATGCGGCCGGTCGCGCGGTGGGGGGAGTCGCACGACCCGAAGCGCCCCGACGATCATCGCGTCGAGGTCGAGCATCAGGGCGAGGCGCTCGGCGCGCTCTCGGTGGCCATGCCGTTCAACGACCCGATCGACCCCGCGCGCGAGCGCCTGGTGTCCGACCTTGCGGCGCAGGCCGGCCTCGTGCTCAGCAACGTTCGGCTCACGGAGGAGCTCCGTGCCCGGCTCGAGGACCTGAAGGCGGCGCAGAAGCGGCTCGTCGCCGCGCAGGACCAGGAGCGTCGCCGCCTCGAGCGCAACATCCACGACGGCGCGCAGCAGCAACTGGTGGCGCTGTCCGTGAAGGCGCGTCTCGCCCGCACGCTGACCGAGCGCGACCCCGCGAAGGCCGCGGACCTGCTGAGCGCGATGGAGGCGGAGACGCAGGCCGCGCTCGAGGACCTACGCGACCTGGCGCGGGGCATCTATCCGCCGCTGCTCGCGGACAAAGGTCTCGTGGCGGCCCTCGAGGCGCAGGCGCGCAAGGCCGCGTTGCCGGTCGAGGTCCACGCCGACGGCCTCGGCCGGTATCCGCAGGAGGCCGAGGCGGCCGCCTACTTCTCGTGCCTGGAGGCGATGCAGAACGTCGCGAAGTACGCGCGGGCGTCTCGCGTCGGCGTCTGGCTCGCCGACGGCGACGGCGCCCTCCGGTTCGAGGTGACCGACGACGGCGTCGGGTTCGACCCTTCGGTCACCGGCTACGGCACCGGTCTGCAGGGGATCGCGGACCGCCTGGGGGCGCTCGACGGTACGCTCACGGTCCAAAGCGCGCCGGGCACCGGGACCACGATCGTCTGCGAGATCCCGGTCCGAGCGCTCGCATCGGTTGAGGGGTCCACATGAGCAGCAGGCCGGTCAACAAGCCGAAGGGGTTCTTCCGCCGCGTCGAGCGGTGGGCGGTCGGCGTGGTGATGGCGATCGTCGCGATCGTGCTCGAACGCGTCGTGATGCGCTCGGTCAAGCGCGGCGGCAAGGAGGTCGTCGTCGCACCGGAGCCGACCACGCTCACCTCCAAAGGCGGCGAGGTCGACCTTCCGGGTTAGAGCGTGCGGTCGCGCCGGTCGCGCACCAGGTCGACCGCGAGTCCGATCGTGAAGAGGATCCCGATCCCTCCCAGGAGGATCGGCACCCAGCTCGCAACCCTGGTCGAGGTCGACACGATCGCGGTGCCGAGCAGCGACGCGGCCGCGACCACGCCGAGCGCGAGCCGGCGTCCGGCACGCCGGACCGTCGTCTCCAACGAGGCCGCGCGGAAGTTCACCTCGAGCTTCTGACCGGGCCGCGCGCCGATCAGCCGCTCGACCGCCTCGATCACGCGCATCGCGCGCACCTTGAGTCGCTGGGTTTGATAGAAGAGCGACTTCGGGTCGAACTTCGTGCCCATCTGCGAGACGAGGCTGCGCATCAGGAACTTGCCCGCGACGTCGAAGGGGTCGACGGTCGGGTCGAGCTGCGCGGCGGCAAGCTGCATCTGCGCGAGGGCCTTCGCGGTGAGGGTCAACGACGCCGGCAGCGGGACCCCGTGGCGGAGCGAGATCTCGGTCATCTCCTGGAGCACCGGGCCGAGCTGGATGTCCGAGAGCGACGCGCCGCGGTACTTCGCCATCAGCGCGCCGATCTCGGTCTGGAACGCGTCGACGTCGAGGTCGCTGCGGTCGATCGAGTTGGACAGCATCAGCGAGACGTCGGTGAGGAACCCGACATCTTCCTGCCAGAACGCCATCAACAGCAGCATCATCTGCTCGCGCATCTCGGCGCTGACGTCGCCGACCATCCCGAGGTCGAGGAAGTACAGGCGCTGCTCCTCGGGCTGCCACATCAGGTTGCCGGGGTGGGGGTCCGCGTGGAAGAACCCGTCGACCATCACCTGCTTGTAGAAGGACTCGAGCAGCTGCTTCGCGGTATCCGAGCGCACCGGGCCCTCGGGTGCGAGCCCGATCGGGCCGCCCGCGACGTCGCGCATCACGAGGAGCCGCGAAGTTGAGTAGTCGGCGTAGAGCTCGGGGACCGCCAGGCGGGAGAACGACGCCGATCACCCCGCGCATCCGCTCCATGTTCCTGGCTTCCTGGCGGAAGTCGAGCTCGCGGTGCAGCGAATCCGACAGGTACTCGAACACCGCCTGCATGTCGATCACGGCCTTGAGGCCGGGTCGCTGGCCCACCTTCTCCGCGAACACCTCGAGCAGCGCGAGGTCCTGCTCGATCTGCTCCTTGGCCTCGGGACGCTGGACCTTGATCACGGCCTTCTCGCCGTTGGCGAGGACCGCCCGGTGGACCTCCGCGATCGTGCCCGCTGCCAGCGGTTCCGGCTCGACGTGGTCGAACACGTCCTCCCACGGGACGCCCAGCTCCTCTTCCATCACGCGCACGACCTGCTCCTCGGACAGGGGTGGCACGTGGTCCTGCAGCGTCGCGAGCTCCTCGATGAACTCCGGCGGCAACAGGTCGGGGCGGGTCGACAGGATCTGCCCGAGCTTGCAGAAGGTCGGGCCGAGCTCCTCGAGCGCCTCGCGCATCCGCCTGGCCTGCCGGCGCCGCCCGAGCGTGCCCTCCTCGTCGGGCCGGCCGAACAGCTCCTTCAGCCCGTGCTTGGCGAAGACCGCCGCGATCTTCGAGCCGCGCGCGGCGAGGTGGGGCTGGGTCTCGGTCTCGACGTGGGAGGAGCGGACCACGGTGAGGGTGCGCGGCGTGCCGGACCTCGGCGCCGTCGCGACGTGGCCGTTCGTCGTGTTGACGATGATCACGGTGCAGCGGGCGTTGTGGCTGATCCGGTTGGGCACGTTGCCGAGCAGGAACTCCTTGCGCCCGGCCATCCCGGCGTTGCCGACCACGAGGACGTCGATCCCGTGTTCCTCGGTCGCGTGCACGATCGCCATCGCGGGGTCGTCGTCGATCACGACGTGCGCCCTGCCCTTGTCGCCGGCGACCTCCGCCGCGTAGCGCTGCAGGTCCTCCGCGGCGGCCGCGGCGCGCGTCGCCTCGGCCTGGCCGAACTCCGTGCTCGCGGGGTTCACGGGCAGGACGACCTGGACGATGTGCAGCTCCGCGTCGAACCGAGCCGCGAAGGCCGCCGCCCACGCGACCGCACGCCCCGCGGTCTCGGAGCGGTCGGTGCCGACCATCACGCGCGTCACGGCGCCGTCGACGAGGGGCTGGGACTCGGTTGCCACGGGCGCATGATGGCAGCAACGCCGGGGGAGCGGAAGGGCGGCGACCTGGTAGAAGGCGGGTGGTGCCAGCATCCGGGCCGTCCGGGCCGCCGGGGGGCCGTTGGTACACTCGCGCTCGCCGCCGGAGTAGCTCAGGGGCAGAGCAACCGCCTCGTAAGTGGTAGGTCGGGGGTTCGAATCCCCCCTCCGGCTCCAAGCGGAGCAGATCTGGGCCCGGTTGCCGGGGAGGGCCGAGGTTGCGAGAATCCCCCCTCGTATGAAGACCGCGCGTTCCGTCCTGGCCCTGGCCGTCGGCACCGTCGCCGTGCTCGTCCTCACGGCCGGACAGGCCGTCGCGCAGAGCGTCCTCGACCCGACGAACACCCCGACGCAGTCACCCGGAGGCACCGGCTGGGCCTACGAGGTCGGGCGCTTCTTCGGGATGGGCTGGCTCGCCGCCCTGTTCGTGCTGATCGTCGTGATCTCGTACATGCGCTACGCGCCGCGCTTCGCGAAGGACGAAGAGAGCACGAAGGTGGTCCACGCCGACCGGGTGCTGCCCGGTCGCGAGCCGCCTCGTCGCCAGGTCGACCTGTCGCAGGCCGTGCCGATCGTGGTGCAGCCGCCCGCGATCCCGGCTGCGGTCGCGGCGTCTGCCGCCGTTGCCGCTCCGGCTCCCGCGGCCGTGGCTGCGGCTCCCGCTCCGGCGGCCGCCCCCGCACCCGCCCCGGCTGCTCCCGCCCCGGCAGCTCCCGCCCCGGCGGCGGCACCTCCCGCGGCTCCCGCTCCTGAGGCGGCGCCCGCGGCAGCTCCCGCCCCGGCTCCCGCTCCGGCCGAGCACCTGGAGGTCTCGCTCGACGAGGAGACGTTCCAGAAGACCCTCGACGAGCTGCTCGCGCAGGGCACCGATCGGCGGATCGCCGAGGGCAAGGCTCGGCGGGCCGCGATGATCGCCGCTCGCAAGAAGGCAGCGGGCGAGGGCTAGGCGCCCATCCCGTGGACCATCCCGCCGCCGACGTCGACTGGACGATGGGCTCGGCCGCGGCCCAGCTCGCCGACTGGAGGACCGCGGTCGACGTGGGCAAGCGGATCGCCGGCCCCGGTCCCCACGTGTCGCACCCGGATCGCGCGCGGATGCGTGAGGAGCTCGGCGCGCTCGTCGTGCAGGCCGAGACGCTCGTCACGGACTTCACCGGGCTCGAGGTGACGGGGTTCCGCTCCCGCGCCTGGGCGATGGGCCGTGGCGACTGGATCCGTCAGAACCTCGGCGGCCTGCAGCGAGTGCTCGAGCCGCTGGCCGAACGGATGATCGCGAAGCGGCCGGATCGCCCCGCGTTCGCACGCAAGACGATGGGCGGGGAGATCGGCGCCGTGGTCGGCTACGTGTCGCGCCGCGTGCTCGGTCAGTTCGACGTCTTCCTGCCGCCCGACGACGACGGGCTCATCTATTTCGTCGGTCCCAACCTCGTGGAGGTCGAGCAACGGTTCGGGCTGTCGCCGAGGGACTTCCGGCTCTGGGTCTCGATCCACGAGGTGACGCATCGCGTGCAGTTCTCCTCGGCGCCGTGGCTGCGCGGCTACCTGCTCGACCTCGTGAACGAGTACCTGCGGAGCGTGTCGCTCGAGCCCGGCGACCTGCTGGACCAGCTCAAGCGGGCCGTCGAGCAGGTGAAGGGGGGCGCCGACGTCCGCGGTCCCGGCGGCCTGCTCCTGCTCCTCACGCCCGAGCAGCGCGAGGTCTTCGAGCGCACGCAGGGGATGATGTCGCTGCTCGAGGGGCATGCCTCGTTCGTGATGAACGAGGTCGCGAGGGACCACGTGGCGGACCTGCCGCGGATGGAACGCGCGCTCAAGCAGCGCCGATCCGTCACCGGGATCGAGAAGCGGGTCCAGCGCGCGATCGGGTTCGACCAGAAGGTCCGTCAGTACGACGCGGGGGAGCGGTTCGTGCGCCAGGTCGTGCGCCAGGCGGGTCAGGACACGCTCAACCTCGTGTTCAGCGCGCCGAGCGCGCTCCCGTCCGCGGCGGAGATCGCGGAGCCGGTCCGCTGGCTCCAACGCGTGACGGGCTAGTCCCGTGGCCAGGCGCCCGCCGGCCGTCGCGCGCGTGCTCGAGCGCGTAACCGCCACCGTCCGCGCCCACGACATGACGGCTCCCGGCGACACCGTGCTGGTGGCCGTCTCCGGCGGTCCGGACAGCCTGTGTCTCCTCTACGCGCTCTGGTACCTGCGACGGCTGCTCGAGATCCGGATCGAGGCGTTCTGCTTCGACCATCGGCTCCGTCCGGACAGCGCGAAGGACGCCGAGTACGTCAACCGCGTGTGCGCACGGCTGGACGTCGCGTGTCACGTCCGCGTGGCGGAGGACGCGCCGCCGAAGGGGGCGTCGGTGGAAGCCTGGGCGACCGTGGCCCGCGCCAACGCCGCGAACGACGTGCGCAGCGCGGCCGGCGCGCGGGTCGTCGCCGAGGGCCACACCCTTGACGACCAGGCGGAGACGGTCCTGTTGAACCTCGTGCGCGGCACCGGCCTGGAAGGGATCGCGGGGATCGACCCCGGCTCGCGAGGATCGGCGTTCGTGCAACCGCTGCTCGAGGTGAGGCGCGAGGAGGTCGAGGGCTTCTGTCGTGCGCTGCGGCTGCGTCCCCGTCGTGATCCGATGAACGAGGACCGTCGCTATCTGCGGGCCGTGCTCCGTCACGACGTGCTGCCGTTGCTGGAGCGCCGGGCGGGCCGGGGCGTGCGTGCCTCGATCGCCCGGACGGCGGATACCCTGCGCGGCGACCGCGACGAGCTGTACGGGGTGACGGTCGCCGCGTACCGCCGGGTGGTCGTCCACGACGCCGACGTGACCCGTCTGGACGCGGTCGGGCTCCGGGGCATGTCGCCGGCGCTGGCCTCACGGGTGGTTCGGATGGCGCTGTACGACGTCTTGTCGACCGAGTGGGCCGCCCCGTGGTCGAAGGCGGCGATCGAGGCGGTGGTCGATCTCGCGCGCGGGCGGCCGGGCCGCCGCCGCGATCTGCCCGACGGTCGGGTGGCTCGCCGCGACCGCGCCCACGTGGTCGTGGAGCGGAAGCCCTGACCCGCCGGTACACTCCGGTCCTCGCCATGGAGGCCTACGAACCAGACATCGAGAAGGTCTTGATCGACGAGGCCACCATCCAGGCCAAGCTCGTCGAGATGGGCGCGCGGATCACCGAGGACTACGCGGACAAGAAGATCCTCCTCGTCGGGGTGCTCAAGGGCGCGTTCGTCCTGATGGCCGACCTGTCGCGTCACATCCAGCTGCCGCTCGAGTTCGACTTCATGGCGGTCTCGTCCTACGGGGCGGCCACGAAGTCCTCGGGGGTCGTGCGGATCCTCAAGGACCTCGATCACGACCTCGAGGGTCTCGACGTGCTCGTCGTCGAGGACATCGTGGACTCGGGGCTCACGCTCAAGTATCTGCTGAAGAACCTCGCGGGCCGCAGGCCGGCCTCGCTCGAGGTGGCGGCCCTCCTGCGGAAGGTCGGGATCCAGCAGGTGGAGCTGGACCTTCGCTACGTCGGGTTCGACATCCCGAACGAGTTCGTGGTCGGCTACGGCCTGGACTTCGCGGAGAAGTACCGGAACCTGCCCTACATCGGAACCCTCAAGCCCAGCGCGTACGGCGGCTGAGGAACCGTCCGGTGCGGGCCGGCCGTCCCACCGACATGCGACGCCTCGCGATCCCCGCCCTCCTGGTGACCGTCCTGCTCGCCGCGTGTGCCCTGGGCGGCGCCTCCTCCGGCGGACACGCGATCTCCGGGAGCGTGCTCGCGGGACCGACCTGCCCCGTCGAGCGCGTGGAGACTCCCTGTCCGCCGACCCCCTGGACCGGGACGGTGCGCGCCACCGCCGCCGACGGCGCGACCTACGACGCGCGGACCGGCGCGAACGGCGACTTCTCGATCGGCGGGTTGGCGCCGGGGATCTACACGGTCGCCGCCGTCACGAGCGGACCGGCCAGGGCGGTGCCGCTCACGGTCACGGTCGGCGACGCCGACCGTACCCTCACGCTGCGGGTCGACACGGGTATCCGCTAGGCCCTCAACGCCGTCGGGGGCCGGTGCTACCATCGGCAACGCGGGCCACGGCGCACGACGTCGCTGGCCCGAACGCATCTTCCGAGAGGAGCCCACGAGGTGGCGAACCCCGAGCCGCCGGTCAAACAGATCCTGCGCACGCCCACCGTGTGGATCCTCGCGGGCGCGTTGATCCTCCTCGTGGTGCTCACGGTCGCTTCGCGCGGCCCCTCTGGCACGCATCTGGGCAGCAGCGAGTTCCTGACCTACGTCGCCGACGGCAAGGTCTCCTCCGCGGAGATCGACGACGGTTCCAAGACGATCACCGGTGAGCTCCGCGACGGCAGCACCTACAGCACGTCCTACGGCGATTACACGCTCCCGCAGATCCTCACCGCGCTCGGCAAGGCCGGCGTCACCTACGACGTCAAGCCGGCCAAGTCGAACGACCTGCTCAGCTCGCTGATCTGGACCCTGCTGCCGACCGCGCTGATCATCGGGGCGCTCTTCTACCTGATGAACCGCTCGCAGGGGACCGGCGGCGGCCGCGTCATGCAGTTCGGCCGCAGCCGGCACAAGCAGGTCACGAAGGACACCCCGAAGACGACGTTCGCCGACGTCGCCGGGCTCGACGAGGCGATCGAGGAGCTGCACGAGGTCAAGGACTACCTGCAGAACCCGGCGAAGTTCCAGGCCATGGGCGCGAAGATCCCGCGCGGGGTCCTGCTCTTCGGTCCTCCCGGCACCGGCAAGACGCTCCTCGCGCGCGCGGTCGCCGGAGAGGCGGGCGTCCCGTTCTTCTCGATCAGCGGCTCTGACTTCGTCGAGATGTTCGTGGGGGTCGGCGCGGCGCGCGTCCGCGACCTGTTCGAGCAGGCGAAGGCGAACGCTCCGGCGATCGTGTTCATCGACGAGATCGACGCTGTCGGACGGCACCGCGGCGCCGGGCTCGGCGGCGGCCACGACGAGCGCGAGCAGACCCTGAACCAGCTCTTGGTCGAGATGGACGGCTTCGACCAGCGCACGACCGTGATCCTGATGGCGGCCTCGAACCGCCCCGACATCCTCGATCCGGCGCTGCTGCGTCCCGGTCGGTTCGACCGGCAGGTCATCGTCGACCGCCCCGACCTCGAGGGCCGCAAGGCGATCTTGAAGGTGCACGCGCGGGGCAAGCCGCTCGACCCCACGGTCGACCTCACCGTGCTGGCGCGACGGACGCCCGGGTTCACCGGCGCCGACCTCGCGAACGTGATCAACGAGGCCGCGCTGCTCGCCGCGCGTCGCGGCAAGACGGCGATCTCGATGCACGAGGTCGAGGAGGCCGTCGATCGCGTGATGGCCGGCCCCGAGCGCAAGAGCAAGATCATGGACGAGCAGGAGCGCCGCCTGATCGCGTACCACGAGGGGGGTCACGC
Source organism: uncultured Actinomycetes bacterium (assembly GCA_963710985.1). Lineage (GTDB taxonomy): Bacteria > Actinomycetota > UBA4738 > UBA4738 > HRBIN12 > AC-51. The sequence goes on from CAVQCI010000003.1 coordinate 481,404, forward strand.
GCTCGTCGCACACGTCCTGCCGGGGACCGACGAGGTCCACAAGATCACGGTGATCCCGCGCGGCCGCGCGCTCGGCTACACGCTCACGCTCCCCGAGCAGGACAAGTTCCTCGCGACGCGCGAGGAGATGCGTGACGAGCTCGCGATGCTGATGGGCGGCCGGGTCGCCGAGGAGATCGTCGCCGGCGACATCACCACGGGCGCCGCGAACGACATCGAACGCGCCACGAAGGTCGCGCGCTCGATGGTCACCGAGTACGGGATGTCCGACGCGATCGGTCCGCGCACGCTCGGTCAGAAACAGGGCGAGGTCTTCCTCGGCCGGGACTGGGGGTCCACGCCCGACTACTCCGACGCGGTCGCCCTCGAGATCGACCAGGAGGTGCGCCAGCTGATCGACGAGGCGCACGACGTCGCGCTCGACATCCTCACCGAGCACCGCGCGAAGCTCGACGAGCTCGCCGACCTGCTGGTCGAGCACGAAACCCTCGACCGCGAGGAGGTCGCGAAGTTCTTCGGCGACATCCAGAAGCGGCCCCCGCGCGAGGTCGACGTGCGCAGCGCCGGTCTCGCGGTCTCGCGTCAGGCCCAGCAGCGGGCGCCACAGCCGCCGCCGACCTCCCCCGGCGCCCTGCACTGAGCGTCGGCGCCCGTTCGCCCTCGGACCTACACTCCGCGACATGGCCGACCGGTGGGCGTCGTTCGACTGCTACGGCACGCTGATCGACTGGCACACGGGCCTGCGGGCCGCGCTCGCAGAGATCTGGCCCGACGCCGACGCGGACGTGCTGCTCGCCCGCTACCACGAGATCGAGCCGCGGCTGCAGGAGGGCGGGGGGGTCGCCTACCGACAGGTGCTCACGGAAGCGCTCGATGCGATCGGCGCCTCCGAAGGGCTCGAGGTTCCCCCCGGGCGTGTGCACGCGCTCGCCGACTCGCTCCCGTCGTGGCCGGTGTTCGGCGAGGTCCCCGACGCGCTGAGTGAACTCCACGCGCGCGGCTGGCGGCTCGCGATCTTGTCCAACACCGATACCGATTACCTGGACGCCTCGATCCGGGCGATCGGCGTGCCGGTGGACCTGCGCGTGGTCGCGTCGGAGATCGGCTCGTACAAGCCCGCCTTGGGCCATTGGGAAACGTTCTTCCGCCGAAGCGGCGCCGATCGCGCCCGGCACGTCCACGTCGCCGCGTCGCTGTTCCACGACGTCGCGCCGTGTGCGTCGCTCGGTCTGCCGTGCGTGTGGATCAACCGCGAGGACGAGGTCAGCTACCTGCCGCGCGCGGGGGAGCTGCCGGATCTGCGGGACCTGCCGGCGACGCTCGAGCGGTTGGTGCCGGTGGGGTAGGGAGCGGCGATGAGCGCGGCGGAGGGTGGGTTCGGCCTCGGGTACGACCCCTACGCGGTGCTCGGCGTGTCGCCGCTCGCCGACGCCGAGGAGATCCGCCACGCCTACCGCACGCTCGCGCACCGGCTGCACCCCGACGCGAACGCGGGGGACCCGGCGAGCGCGGCGCGCTTCTCCGAAGCAACGGCCGCGTACCGCTTCCTGCGCGACGACGCGACACGGCGCGCCTACGATCTCGCGCGGGCGGCCACCCACGGACCGCGTGCCGTGCGCGCCGCACCCGGGCCCACCGGCAACACGCTGGTGCGGGGCCCGGGCGCTCGACCGTCCCACCGGGCGCGGGGGTCCCCGCCGGCGGCGTCGGAGCGTCCGGACGCCGACCCGGTCGCGGCGTTGCGCACGTTGGCGAAGGTCCTGCTGGTCGCGGTGGCGCTGCTCATCGTCGCGGTGACCTTCGTCGCGGTGATGCAGGCCCCGACCTGCAAGCCGGGCGAGTGGCGCGGGTGCAAGCAGCCGCCGACCCCGGTGGTCCAGCCGTCCGGGTAGCATCGCTGGACCATGGTGAGCGAGCGTTTCGACCGTTCGAAGGTGGAGGAGGGCGTCCGGCTGATCCTCGAGGGGATCGGCGAGGACCCCGACCGCGGGGGCCTGCGTGAGACGCCCGCACGCGTCGCGCGGATGTACGAGGAGATCGCCGCGGGGATCGGCGCCGACGCCTCCGAGGTCGTCACGGTGGTCGAGGGTGCGGACTTCGACGAGATGATCATGGTCCGCGACATCCCCCTGTACTCGATCTGCGAGCACCACCTGATCCCGTTCAACGGGCGGGCGCACGTCGCGTACGTCCCGAACAAGACCGGGCAGATCACCGGGCTGTCGAAGATCGCGCGGGTGGTCGACGTGCTGTCGAAGAAGCCGCAGGTCCAGGAGCGGCTCACCACCGAGATCGCCGACGCCGTCGAGCGCGCGCTGTCGCCGCGAGGTGTGTTCGTCGCGATCGAGGCCGAGCACCTCTGTATGACGATGCGCGGCATCAAGAAGCCCGGCGCCGTCACCGTCACTTCGGCCGTGCGTGGGCTGTTCCGCACCGACGCCCGCACGCGCCAGGAAGCGATGCAGCACATCGGGATGCGCTGAGCGCGGGTCCCCGTCCGTCGGCGTCGCACTACGATGGTCGCATGACGCACCGCGTCTGGCGCTGTCGCGACCACACGTTCGAGCTGGGCCGCCGCACGCTGGTGATGGGCGTCGTCAACGTGACGCCCGACTCCTTCAGCGACGGCGGGATGTTCGCCGACGCCCACGACGCGGAGCGGTACGCGGCGCAGCTCCTGGACGAGGGCGCCGATCTCGTCGACGTGGGCGGCGAGTCCACCCGCCCGGGCTCGGACCCGGTCCCGGTCGAGGAAGAGCTCCGCCGCGTGCTCCCGGTGATCGAGGGACTGCTGGCCGCGCGCGACGACGCCGTGATCAGCATCGACACGCGGCACCACGACGTGGCCGCCGCGGCGCTGCGGGCCGGCGCACAGGTCGTGAACGATGTCACCGGTGGCCGCGATCCGCAGCTCCTGGACGTCGCGCGGGACGCCGGCGCCGGTCTCGTCGTGATGCACATGCTCGGCGAGCCGAAGACGATGCAGGACGATCCGCGCTACGAGGACGTCGTCGACGAGATCCACGAGTACCTGCGTGAGCGGGTCGAGGCGGCGGTGTTCGCGGGGATCGCGGTCGAGGCTCTGGCGGTCGACCCGGGGATCGGGTTCGGCAAGAACCTCGAGCACAACCTCACGCTGCTGCGGAGCCTCGAGGCGTTCACGGACCTCGACGCCGCGCTGATGGTCGGCGTCAGCCGCAAGCGGTTCGTCGGCGCGTTGAGCGGCGTCGAGCAGGCGAAGGACCGGCTCGAAGGGTCGCTCGCCGCGGCGGGTTGGGCGGCCGCGCACGGTGCCGACGTCGTCCGCGTCCACGACGTGCTCGCCACCGTCCGGACCCTGCGCGTCGTCGACGCGCTCGTGCGGGAGGGCCCGTGAGCGCCGAGGAGCACGCGGGCCTCGCCTATCTGGACGAAGGCCCGCGCGACGCGGACGTCGTGCTCCTGCTCCACGGTTGGCCCACGTCGTCGTTCTTGTGGCGCCGGCTCACGCCGCTGCTCGCCACCCGGTTCCGCGTGCTCGTCCCGGAGCTGGTCCACGGCGGGGATCTGCGCGCGGAGACCGATGCGGTGGAAGGCCTCCTCCTGCACCTCGGCGTGGAGCGGTTCGCGGCGATCGGCCACGCGCACGGCGGCGGGGTCGCGCAGCTGCTCGCGTTCGACGGAGCGGGGGTCGACGCGCTCGTCCTGATCGACTCGGTCGCGTTCGACGTCGCCCCTCCCGAGGACCTCGACCCGCGCACCTTCATCGAACGCGGCTCCGTGGAGTTCGCGTCGCTCACCGACGCGGAGCTCGCCGGTTACCTGGCGGCGCCGTTCCGGTTCCCGCCGGACCTCGGCAGCGCGCTCGAGGGGCGCGAGGCCGAGATGGCCGCGTGGGAGTTCCCGATCTTCCTGCTGTGGGGCGAGGAGGATCCCTACCTGCCGGTGGCGCTCGCCGAGCGCCTGAGCGACGCGATGCCGGCCTCGACGCTGGGTGTCGTGCCCGACTCGGGACATCTCCTGCTCGACGACGCGTTCGACTCGGTGGGGATGTTGATCCACGAGTACCTCCGCGCGCGCTACCTCGGCGCGCCCCACGGCCACGAGGGGATCGTGATGCTGCAGCTCGAGCGGCGCCCGCCCAAGGCGGACCTCGCGCCGTACGAGCTCGACGACGACGAGCCGTTGCCGCCCGCAGCGGACCAGGAGGTGGGACCGCACGCATGAGCCGCGCACGCCTGTTCCTGTCGGGGATCCACGCCGAGGGCCGCCACGGCGCCCGCCCGGGCGAGAAGGACGAACCGCAAGCCTTCGTCGTCGACCTGGACCTCGAGGTGGAGGTCGGCGACGACACGATCGACGGCACCGCGGACTACCGCCACGTCACCGAGCGCGTCCGTGCGGTGGTCGAGGAAGGCTCGTTCGACCTGATCGAGACGATGGCCGAGGCGATCGCCCACGCTTGCATCGACTTCGAACGAGTGATGCGCGCGACGGTCGTGGTCCACAAGCCGAACGCCGCCGCCCGGCTGGAGATCGACGGCGTGGCTGCGGCGGTGACCCTTCCGGAGGGCTGATGCCGACGGTCACGCTGGCGCTCGGCGCGAACCTCGGCGACCGCATCGCCGCCCTCCAGCGAGCGGTCGCGGTCCTTGACGACGAGGGCGTTCACGTGACCGCGTCCTCCCGTGTCTGGGAGACCGCGCCGGTCGGCGGCCCCGAAGGCCAGCCCGCGTTCCTGAACGCCGTCGTCCGCGCCGAGACCTCGCTCGACCCCGAGGGCGTGCTCGACGCGGCGCACGCCGCGGAGCGCGCGCTGGGACGCGAGCGCGACGTCCGGTGGGGACCGCGGACGCTCGACGTCGACGTGCTCCTCTACGACGCGCTCGTCCGCGCGGACCCCGCGCTCACGATCCCGCACCCGCGGATGACCGAGCGCGCCTTCGTCCTGCTGCCGTTGCTGGACCTCGACCCGGATCCCGCGCTGCCCGACGGGCGGCGCGTCCTGGACCTGCCGTCGCCCGACGGGGAGGCGCGGCCGTTCGCGCCGCCTCTGCGTCTGCCGTGAGAGAGCGCGAGGTCGACCGGCTGTGCCTGCGCTGCGACTGGTCGGACGCGACCAGAGCCAAGGCCTGCCCGCGCTGCGGGACCACCCTGTACCGAGCGGCTCCGCCGCGAACCGCCACGCATCCATCCCCCGAGACGGCCGCCCGATCGCGTCGGTTCCGGGCCGAAGGACGCCATGTCCGCGAGCGTCCACCGCGTCGCCCCGTGCTCCCGGAGTGGGCGCGCGGCGGCGCGGGGATGGCGGCGGTGCTCGTGGTCGCGGTCACGGCGGTCGTGGTGATCGGAGGGCACACCCCGTCGGCGTTCCCTGGACCGGAGTCGCCGTCCGCCTCCTCGTCCTCCGCCGCCCCGGGGCTCGACGGCGTCCTGATCTACACCGCGCCCGAGGGGCCGTCGCACGACCGGCTGTGGGTCTGGGACCTCGCCGCCGGCTCCGTCCATCGAGGTCCGTTGCTCCCGAAGGTCCTGTCGCTCGTGAACGCCTACCGGTCGCCCGATGCGTGGCTCGGAGCGGCGGTCGAGCACGGTGAGGGCGAGCAGGCGCTGCTCGTTCGGCTCTGGGGTGCCTCCGACCGGCCCGACGTGGTCGCGACCGGCGATCGGGTCGCGTGGGGTCCCGGAGGGTTGGACGTGACCGCGGCGTCGATCGTCGGGAACGGAACGTGCGGCCCGCTCGCCGTCCGCACGGTGATGCCCGCCTTCACGCTCTCTCGGAACGCGCGGGCCGGCCGGGTGTGCGGCGCCGTACGCACGGTGGGTCGGGGCAGCGCCAGCGGCGCACCGTACGTGGACGTCCTGGGCGGCGGGACCTCGTCGATCTTCCAGGTCGACGGGTCGCGACGGCAGCCGGTGCTCGCCGACCACGTGCTCCTCGGCGTCTCGCCGAACGACGATCTCCTGGTCGAGCCGTTCTCCTGCATCGGCCCCGGCGCCGGCCCGACGACCTCGAGTTGCCCCGGGATGGGGACGTTGCGGACCTCGGCTCAGCCGCCGCGCGCACGGTTGCGGCTCCCGAAGGGCGGGCCGTTCCTGATGGAGTCGCTCGCCGCGTGGTCGAGCGACGGGCGAAGCGCCTACGTCGTCGGGACGCTGCACGACATCCACGGCGTGTACGTCGTGCACCTCTCCGATGCGGGCCTCCCGTCGACCCCGCGCCTGGTGTGGCAGTCGCTCGCGCCCGACGAGCGCGTCGCGCTCACGGACTCGGGTCGGGTCGATCCTCGCCCGGGACGGCATCGTGTCGCTGATGTCCCCCTCCGGACCGGCCGTGCTCGACCGCCCCGGCGGGCCGACCCCGCAGGGGCCGATCGTGTGGATGCGGTCGTTGCCATACTCGCCCGCATGAGGGTCGTGGTCATCGGCGCGGGCCGCGTGGGCACGGCCGTGGCCGTGCTGTTGCGGCGCGCGGGTCACGAGCTCGTGGCCGTCACCGGTCGCGACGCGACGCGCGAGCGCGCCGCGGCCTACCTGCCCGGCGTGCCGGTGGTGGAACCCGCCGGCGCCGTCGCGCTCGGCGAGCTCGTGCTCGTCGCGACCCCCGACGACGCGCTCGGGCCGACGGTCGCGTCGCTCGCGGACGCGTGGAGCGCGGGCCAGTGGGTGGCGCACCTGTCGGGCGCGCACGGGCTCGACGTCCTCGAGCCCGTGCTCGCGGCCGGCGCGAGACGGCTCGCGATCCATCCGCTGCAGACGTTCCCGGATGTCGACGGGGCCCTCGCCGCGCTCCCCGGATGCAGCGTCGCGGTGACCGCCGACGATGAGGGCGGTCGCGCACTCGGCGCGTCGCTCGCACGTGATCTCGGTGCGAGGCCGTTTACGCTCGCCGACGCGATGCGGCCCCTGTACCACGCCGCCGCCGTGTTCGCGTCGAACGACGTGGTGGCGGTGTCGGGGATCGCCGAGCGCCTCTTCGCGGTGGCCGGGGTGTCCGACCCCGTGGGGGCGATGGCTCCGCTGCAGCGCGCCACTATCGACAACGTGGGCCGGCTCGGACCGGATGCCGCGTTGACCGGACCGGCGGTCCGCGGCGACGCCGGCACGGTCGAGCGGAACCTGCAGGCCCTCGCCGAGTACGCGCCCGACGCCGTCGAGGCCTACGTGGTGCTCGCCGCGGCGGCGGTGGACCTCGGGGTGCGCGCCGGACGTCTGGACCCCGCCCGCGCCGAGACCGTCCGCGAGGTGCTCGCGCGGTGGAGCTGATCCGCGAGGCGGCGGTGCTCCGCGCGCGCACGGACGCATGGCGGAGGTCGGGTCAGACGGTCGGGCTCGTCCCGACGATGGGCTCGTTGCACGAGGGCCACGCCTCCTTGATCGAGCGCGCCCGCGCCGAAGCCAGCCGGGTGGTCGTGTCGGTCTTCGTGAACCCGTTGCAGTTCGGACCGGACGAGGACTTCGAGCGCTACCCGCGTGACGAGGCGCGAGACCTCCGCTGGTGCGAGCGGCTCGGCGCCGACGCGGTCTGGGCGCCGAGCGTCCAGGAGGTCTATCCGCCCGGCCTGGACCTCCCTTCGCCCGACCCCGGCCCGATCGGTGAGACCTTCGAAGGTGCCGCGCGGCCGGGTCACTTCGCCGGCGTGCTGAAGGTCGTGCACCGGTTGTTGGACGTCACCGGGCCGTCCCGTGCCTACTTCGGCGAGAAGGACGCCCAGCAGCTGTTCCTGGTGCGGCGGATGGTGCGCGACGAAGCCCCGCCGGTCGAGGTCGTCGGCTGCCCGACGGTCCGTGAGGCGGACGGGCTCGCTCGGTCTTCGCGCAACGCCTACCTCACGTCCGAGGAGCGCGAACAAGCGGGGTGCCTGTTCCTCGCCCTCGCCGAGGCCGCGGGTCTCGCACGCGCCGGCGAGCGCGAGGCGAACGTCCTCGTGGCGGCGATGGCCCGGGAGATCGGCGCGACGCCGCTCGCGCGGCTGGACTACGCCGCGGTGGTCGACGACGCGACGTTCGAACCGGTGGCGACGATCGGGGGTCCGGCACGCGCGATCGTCGCGGCGGGCTTGCCGAGCGCACGGCTGCTGGACAACCTGCTCCTGCCCGAGCCCGCCGGCGCGGGGACCGCGCGTGCCGCCCGGTTGTCGCGCCCCGACACGGTCGGGGAAGCTGGGCCGTCCGTGCGACCCGCCACCGTGGAGACCTAGATGCTGCTCACCGCCGACGTCGGCAACACCGAGATCGTCCTCGGCGTGTTCGACCGCGCGGACCTGCGGCACACGTGGCGACTGTCGACCCGGCCGGAGCGCACGTCCGACGAGCTCGCGCTGCAGCTCGCCGGGTTCCTCGAGCACCGCGACCTCGACCTTCGGGTCGACATCGACGGGCTGTGCATCGCGAGCGTCGTTCCAGACGTCACGAGCGCGCTGCGCGAGATGGCGGAGTCCTACCTGACGTTCGATCCGGTGGTCGTCGGGCCCGGGGTGAAGACCGGGGTCCCCGTGCTCACCGACAACCCCCGCGAGGTCGGCGCCGACCGGGTGGTGAATGCCCTCGCCGCGTTCCAGACGTTCGGCGGGCCCGCCGTGGTCGTCGACTTCGGCACGAGCACGAACTTCGACGTCGTCTCCGACAAGGGCGAGTTCCTCGGCGGCGTGATCGCGCCGGGACTGCAGATCAGCGCCGCCGCGCTCGTCGGGCGCACCGCTCGGCTCACGCGGGTCGACCTGCAACCGCCGCGCTCGCCGATCGGCAAGAGCACCGTCGAAGCCATCCAGTCCGGCCTGCTCTACGGCACCGCCGGCGAGGTCGACGCGATCGTCGATCGGATCCGCGCCGAGCTCGAGGCCCCCGACGCCCCGGTGGTCGCCACCGGCGGGCTCGCACCGGTGGTGACCCCGCACTGCCGCACGGTCGGGCACCACGAGCCCTGGCTCACGCTGCACGGCCTGCGGATGGTGTACGACCGCAACGTGGGGGACACCGATGCCTGACGGGCGCGATGACGAGCGAGGCCCGGACGTCGCCGGGGAACCGGTCGAGGAGGCGCGGGGCCGCGAGGCCGAGGTCCTGGCCGCCCGCCGCGAGAGCCTCGAACGGCTCGGGCGCGACCGGGCGTTCGCGCTCAGCCTGCGCCGAGCGCTCGGTGTCGACGACCCCGACCGGACCTCGGCCGTCCGCGCGGCGCACCCGGACCTCGCGCCCGACTCGCTGACCGAGGACATCCGCACGGTGGCGGGCCGGGTCGTCCTGCGCCGGGACATGGGCAAGTTGAAGTTCGTCACGCTGCGCGACCGCGACGGTGACCTTCAGGTCGTCTTCAACCGGGCCGCGCTCGAGGACGACGCGTTCGCGCTGCTCGACGAGCTCGACCTCGGAGACATCGTCGGGGTGACCGGGCGCGTCGGCACCACCCGCAAGGGGGAGCTGAGCGTGTTCGCCGACCGGTGGGCGATGCTCACGAAGGCGCTCCGCCCGCTCCCGGAGAAGTGGCACGGGCTGCAGGACCCCGACCTGCAGCAGCGCCGCCGTGAGCTGCACCTCGTGATGGACGAGACCCCGCGGCGCTACGCGCTGGCGCGTGCGGCCGTCCTGCGGACGATCCGCCGGGTCCTGGAGGAAGACGGCTACGTCGAGTTCGAGGGGCCGATGCTCCAGCTCGTGGCGGGCGGCGCCAACGCCAAGCCGTTCCTGACCTTCCACGACGCGCTCGGGGTCGAGATGAAGCTCCGGATCTCCCTGGAGCTCTTCCTCAAGCGGATGCTGGTCGGCGGGCTCGAGCGCGTCTTCGAGATCGGCCGGAACTTCCGCAACGAGGGCATCGACCGCGACCACAACCCGGACTTCACGATGCTCGAGGCCTACCGGGCCTGGGGCGACTACACGACGATGATGACGCTCTCGGAGACGCTGATCCGCGAGAGCGCCCGCGCGGTCGCGCCGATCCTCGGCCGCGATCGCGAGGACCTGCGGATCCCCTACCGCGGGCTCGAGCTCGACCTCGGCGCGTCGTTCGCGCGGATCACGATCCTCGGCTCGGTGTCGGAGGCGACCGGCGAGGAGATCACGCTCGAACGCGACGACCTTCGCGAGATCGCGCAGCGTCGCGGCGTCCATCTCGAGCCCGCGTGGGGTCCCGGCAAGATCGTGCAAGAGCTGTTCGAGAAGCTCGTGGAAGGGACGATCGAACAGCCGACCTTCGTGTGCGACTTCCCGCGCGAAGTCTCGCCGCTCGCTCGGCCCCATCGCGACGATCCCGGCCTCACCGAGCACTTCGACCTCGTGGCCGGCGGCCTCGAGCTCGTCACGGCGTTCTCCGAGCTCACGGATCCGATCGAGCAGCGCGCGAAGTTCGAGCTGCAGCAGGCGGCGAAGGCCGCCGGCGACGAAGAAGCCCATCCGCTCGACGAGGACTTCCTGCGCGCGCTCGAGCATGGGATGCCGCCCACCGGCGGGATGGGGATGGGGATCGACCGGTTGCTGATGCTGCTGACCGACGCCCCGAGCCTGCGCGACCTGATCATGTTCCCTGCGCACCGTCCCGAGTAGCGGTTCGCATGGCGACAAGCCGCGGCTACCGGTGGCGCGGCCGGCCCCTTCCGCGCTAGGCTCCTGCGGCGCAGACCCAAAGCCGAGGCGAAGGGGAGAGCATGCCGGCGACGATCGAGACGCTCCGAGAGGTGCCGCTGTTCACGGGCATCGGCGATCCCGAGCTCAGGCGGATCCTCGAGATCGGAAAGGAGGTCACGCACGAGGCCGGCCGGCCGGTCCTCGAGGCCGACCAGAGCGGGGTCGGGCTCCACGTGATCCTCGAGGGCCGGGCCAGCATCCACGTCGGCGGCGTCGAGGTCGGCACGTTCGGACCCGGCGAGTACTTCGGTGAGATGTCCGTGATCGACGGCAAGGCACGCTCCGCCTCGGTCGTCGCCGACACGGATCTCGTCACGTTCGCGATCCCCGCGTGGAACTTCGAGCGGTTGATGCAGCAGCACCCGTCGATCATGCGGGCGATGCTGGTCGAGCTGTCGTCGCGGATCCGTGAGATCGAAGCCGCGCGCTCCTAGCCTCGGCGGCCCGCTCGGTTCCTCCTGCTCAGTGCCTCAGGCCGACTTCGCTGCCTCGTGCAGCGTGACCACGAGGTCCCGCAGCCCGGTCCCCTTCGCCAGGAAGCCGCGCGCCCCTGCCTCGCGCGCCTCTCGCTCCACGCCTTCGTCCGCGTGTGCGGTGAGGATCACGACCGGCACCCCCGGGTGCGACGCGTGGATCCGGCGCATCGCCCCGATCCCGTCGAGGTCGGGCATGGACAGGTCCATCACGATCGCGTCGGGCTGCAGCCGTGCCGCTTCCTCGCAGGCGGCCACGCCGCCGCCCGCCTCGCCCGCAACCTCGATGTCCTCGACCATGCTGAGCGCCGAGGACAGAGCGCGGCGGAAGGCCGGGTGGTCGTCCACGACGAGCACGCGCACCGGCATCACCTTTCGAGCGTCCGTGAGGTCCACGCCCCCGGAGACCTCCTTCCCGGTCCTTCGGCAGGCGTGAGAGGGCAGTTGACATCGTGCATGCCGGCGAAGGTCGGCGCCAGCGCCCGACCGGGGGGATTCGACCTGGTCCGAACGGACCGTCGAGGGTCGGCCACAGGCCCCAGAGGGACGGGACCTCTCGCTCTTCGGTCGAACCCGGGCCCCCGGGTATACTCGCGTCAAGGGCGCAGGGGCCGATCTCGACCCCCGCGCCATGCGTACCTCAGGGGGAGGACGTGGTCCTTCGATCCCCGAGGAACGACTGAAGAGCGTCGGGTTCCGACCCGAAGAGGACGGTGTCATGTTCGAGCGGTTCACGGATCGCGCCAGGCGGGTCGTGGTTCTCGCCCAGGAAGAGGCGAGGATGCTCAACCACAACTACATCGGGACCGAGCACATCCTGCTCGGCCTGATCCACGAGGGCGAGGGCGTCGCCGCCAAGGCGCTCGAATCGCTCAACATCTCGCTCGAGGCGGTCCGTCAGCAGGTCGAGGAGATCATCGGCCAGGGGCAGGCCGCCCCCACCGGACACATCCCGTTCACCCCACGCGCGAAGAAGGTCCTGGAGCTGTCGCTCCGGGAGGCGCTGCAGCTCGGTCACAACTACATCGGGACCGAGCACATCCTGCTCGGCCTGATCCGCGAGGGGGAGGGCGTCGCCGCCCAGGTGCTCCAGAAGCTCGGCGCGGACCTGAACCGCGTCCGCCAGACCGTGATCCAGCTCCTGTCCGGCTACACCGGGGGCAAGGGCGAGCAGGTGTCCTCGGGCGGGGCGGGTGAGGGCCAGACCGGGCAGGGCTCCGCGGTGCTGGACCAGTTCGGCCGGAACCTCACGCAACTCGCCCGAGAATCCAAGCTCGACCCGGTGATCGGGCGCGAGAAGGAGATCGAGCGCGTGATGCAGGTGCTCTCGCGCCGGACCAAGAACAACCCCGTGCTGATCGGCGAGCCCGGCGTCGGCAAGACCGCCGTCGTCGAGGGCCTCTCGCAGGCCATCATGAAGGGCGAGGTCCCCGAGACCCTCAAGAACAAGCAGATCTACACGCTCGACCTGGGCGCGCTCGTCGCCGGCTCGCGTTACCGCGGCGACTTCGAGGAACGCCTCAAGAAGGTCCTCAAGGAGATCAAGACCCGCGGCGATATCGTGCTGTTCATCGACGAGCTGCACACGCTCGTCGGTGCCGGGGCCGCGGAGGGCGCGATCGACGCCGCATCGATCCTCAAGCCGATGCTCGCGCGGGGCGAGCTCCAGACGATCGGCGCCACGACCCGCGACGAGTACCGCAAGCACCTCGAGAAGGACGCGGCCCTCGAGCGCCGGTTCCAGCCGATCGAGGTGAAGGAGCCGAGCGTCCCGCACGCGATCGAGATCCTCAAGGGTCTGCGCGACCGGTACGAGGCTCACCACCGCGTCACCTATACCGACGACGCGCTGGTCGCCGCGGCGAACCTCGCCGACCGGTACATCTCCGACCGGTTCCTCCCCGACAAGGCGATCGACCTGATCGACGAGGCGGGGTCCCGGATGCGGATCCGCCGGATGACGGCGCCGCCCGACGTCCGTGAGATCGACGAGAAGATCGCCGAGGTCCGGCTGAAGAAGGAGTCGGCGATCGACGGGCAGGACTTCGAGCTGGCGGCGCGCCTGCGCGACGAGGAGCGCCAGTTCCAGGAGGAGCGGCAGCGCCGCGAGCAGGCCTGGAAGGCCGGCGAGATGGACATCCTGTCCGAGATCGACGAGGAGGAGATCGCCGAGGTCCTGTCGGTGTGGACCGGGATCCCGGTCTTCAAGCTCACCGAGGAGGAGACGGAGAAGCTCCTGCGGATGGAGGACGAGCTCCACAAGCGGATCATCAGCCAGCAGGAGGCCATCTCGGCCGTCTCGCGGGCGATGCGCCGCACCCGCAGCGGCCTCAAGGACCCGCGCCGCCCCTCCGGCTCGTTCATCTTCCTCGGCCCCTCCGGCGTCGGGAAGACGGAGCTGTCGAAGGCGCTCGCGGAGTTCCTGTTCGGCGACGAGGACGCCTTGATCCAGCTCGACATGTCCGAGTACATGGAGAAGCACACGGTCAGCCGGCTGATCGGCTCGCCCCCGGGCTACGTCGGCTACGAGGAGGGCGGTCAGCTCACCGAGGCCGTGCGCCGCAAGCCGTTCAGCGTGATCCTGTTCGACGAGATCGAGAAGGCACACCCGGACGTGTTCAACACGCTCCTGCAGATCCTCGAGGACGGTCGTTTGACCGACTCGCAGGGCCGCACGGTCGACTTCAAGAACACGATCATCATCATGACCTCGAACCTCGGCACCCGGGACATCGCGAAGGGGATCGGGATCGGCTTCACGGCCTCCCGCGACGACGCGGTGACCTACGAGAAGATGAAGGAGACGGTGAACGAGGAGCTCAAGAAGAACTTCCGTCCCGAGTTCCTGAACCGGATCGACGAGGTCATCGTCTTCCACTCGCTCACGCAGGACGACGTGAAGCAGATCGTCGACCTGCTGATGAAGCGCGTGGAGGAGCAGCTCAAGTCCAAGGACATCGACATCGAGCTCACCGACGCCGCGAAGGTCCTGCTGGCGCAGAAAGGCTACGACCAGGCGCTCGGCGCCCGGCCGCTGCGCCGGACGCTCCAGAAGTTCGTCGAGGATCCGCTCGCTGAGGCGCTCCTGCACCGGGAGTTCCGCGCAGGCGAGACCGTGATCGTCGACGCGCGCGACGGCGAGATCGAGTTCGAGCACACGGGCGGGATCGTGCCGCCCGACGTGCCGCCGGTGGAGCTCGCGGGCTCGCCCGAATAGGGCGCCCGCGTCCCCGCCCCTTCGGGGGCATCAAGGCCGAAGCCCGGCCCCGCAGGGGACCGGGCTTCTCGGCATCTCGGGCCGGCTCCGGTCCTCAGTCGTAGCGGTTCACCAGCAGCGTGCCGTTCGTGACCCACTGCGGGCCGTTGAGGTCCGTGCCGACCCGCATGTGGAGTGACGTCTCTTCCCTCGACGCGACGTCGACGAACCGCACGTCCAGGAGCGGGAGACGACCGGTCGGGTTCTCGACGTAGCAGAGGAAAGCGATCTTCGTCCCGTCGGGGGACCACGCCGGCGCCCATGTGCCCCCGTGCGCCGCCGGCGTGCCGCCCTTCCCGCGGTAGACGAGGTGCTGGTCGTTCCCGTCCCTGCCCATCGCCCACAGCTCGCCGCCGCTCCAGTACGCGATCTGGGCCCCGTCGGGCGACCAGGTGGGTTCGATGCTGCTGGTGTCGTCGTGGGTGAGCCTGCTCGGCGTCCCACCGGTCGCCAGGATCGTGTAGATCTCCGCGTCGGCCGGCCCTCCGTCGACCCCGCTGTCGGAGCCGTGCCAATACGCGATCGTCGTGCCGTCCGGCGACCAGGCGGGGTAGTAGTTGCCCGACCCCGCCTGGGTCGAGGTCAGTTGCCGCTGCTGCGACCCGTCGGCGTTCATCACGTAGATGTTGCCGCTCGAGGTGTAGGCGATCTCGGTCCCGTCGGGCGACCAGGACACCGTGTCCTGCGCGTCGCCTACGTTGTCGTTGGGCTCATGTGTGAGGATCCGCTGACCGGAGCCGTCCGCTCCGATCGTGGCGACCTCGCCGCCGAGGTAGTACGCGATCGTCGAGCCGTCGGGAGACAGGCGGAACGCGCTCCCGCCGGACGGCACCGCGGCGAACTGTCGCTGCGGGTTTCCGTCGGTCCCCACGAGCTGCAAGCCGATCGGCACGCTCGTGTTGATCGGAACGGGCGACGTCGGCTGCGTCTGTGGCTGGCCGCCCGCTCCCGGCCGGGAGACCAACACGACCGTCACCAACCCGACCATCAGCGCGGCGACCAGCACGAACGCGCCGGCCCTGCGGTTGCGGCCGGACCGGCGCTGCCGCCCGTGCTGGCGCTCGAGGGCCCCATGCTCGGGTTGGACCTTCTGCGTGGACACGCGGAACACCTCCTGCAGATCAGGCATCCCGGGCTCCTTCCGTCTCTCTAAGGGCGCGGCGTCCTTGTGTCGCGAGGGCCCGCACGGTCGACGGTCGGACGCGCAGGATGCGCGCCGCCTGCTCGGAGTCGTAGCCGAACAGGTCCACGAGCAGGAGTGCCGCCCGCTGGCGAGGCGTCAGCCCGAGCAGCAGACGGTGCACGTCGGCACGCATCTCCGCGTCGGCGAACGCGTCGCGTTCCTCCGGCACGGGCAGGACCTTGCGGGCGGCCACCGCCGCGCGGCGGTAGCGCATCCGGAAGCCGTTCAGCGCGACGCGGAACAGGTAGGCCGTAGGATCGGCGATCCGGTCCCGCTCGTCCCAGCGCTCCCACAGCTTCAGGAACGCCTCCTGCATCAACTCCTCCGCGTCGTGCCTGCTGCCCGTGACGAAGTAGAGGGCCTTGAAGAGACGCTCGTGTTCCTCCTGGAAGAACGTGTCGAAGCGGGCCCATGCCTCGACGCGTTCGGTGGGGAACCGCACGACCTCTCCCTCCGCTCGCACGGACCATGGATGCGCAACGCGGGGGTTGCGCTGAGACATCGGGGGAGTCTTCCACGGGTGTCGCGTGCGCGCGAAGTGGGGCGCGCTACCCGAACTCCTCGCGCAGGTCCGCCGGGA
This sequence comes from uncultured Actinomycetes bacterium, assembly GCA_963710985.1. GTDB lineage: Bacteria > Actinomycetota > UBA4738 > UBA4738 > HRBIN12 > AC-51. Next base: position 497,498 of record CAVQCI010000003.1, read on the forward strand.
GGAGGTCCGCGTAGAGCCAGCCGGTCCATAGGTCACGGGCGATCCGCTCCCAGGGACGGTGCACGCCGCGTCGTTCGAACCACTCGCCGATCCGCGCGACGTCGCGCAGCAGGAACTCCTCCGCGTGGCGGTTCTTCTTGGGGTCGACCGCCTGCGGGAAGTCGATCACGGCGATCTCGCCTCCCCACACGAGCACGTTGTACGAGGACAGGTCGCCGTGGACGACGTCACGGAAGAGCATCTGCTCGATCGCGCGACGAAGCTGCTCCCACAGGTCCTCGAGCTCGTCGTGATCCTCGGGCTCGTGCTCGTGCAGGCGAGGCGCCGCGATCCCCTCGTCGCCCACGTAGGTCATGAGGATCGCGTCCTGGGTCGCCTCGATCGGGCGCGGCGCCGGCACCGGCGTGCCGTCGAGGGCGCGCAGCGTCTCCCACTCGCGGCTGACCCACAGCGCTCCCTGGAGCTCGCGGCCGAACCGCGTCTTGTGCTCGAGCGCGACACGCATGCGGCGCTCCTTGATGAACTCGCCGTCGCGGTACAGCGTCTCGTCGCGGAAATCGCGGCGGTTCAGCGGGTGGTAGACCTTGAGCGCCGCGAGGTCGTGCCCGGTCGTGCGCGGGTTCGCACGGCACAGGTGGACGCTCGCCTCCTTGCCGTGTTTGAGCGGCCGGATGACCGCTTCGATCAGCCCTTCGTCGAGGAAGTGCTCGATGCTTTCGTCTCGCAACGCGGTGCTCCTTCGTGCCGGTGGGCGGGCAGACATGCACCGCGTCCCTGCCAAGGAGCGTGCGCGACCGGGGCGGTCGCTACGCGGATGCGGAGGGACGCGGTGCAAGGACGAGGACAAGGACCTTCGCCATCGTGCATCCCTCCTTCGAGATCGCAGGCGGCGCCTCCACGGCGCCGCGACCCAAGCAGCCTACACCACGTTCGCGTCCTCGCGCTGTCCCGCGACCCACGTGAGCGCCGCCATCAGCAGGAACGTCGACAGGGCCATGAACGGCACCGAGATGTAGTGGAACCTCCACAGCACGGTCACGGTGCACGGCACGTCGAGGGAGCAGGACGTGAACTCGTGCTGCTGGGGGAACCGCTCGAGCTGATAGTGGTAGACGGCGATCAGCGAGCCGACGGCCGCGATCGGCACGACGTAGTGCCAGACCGAACGGTCGCGCCGGATCGTCGCGACCAGCAGGATCAGCGGCAGGGGGTACATCGCGGCCCGCTGGAACCAGCACAAGGTGCACGACGCCAGATGCGCGACCTCGGACAGGTACAGGCTCCCGAGCGTCGCTCCGAACGCGACGATCATCGCGAGCGGCAGGGCGATCTCGGCGAGCTCGTCCCAGACGCGGTCGCGGACGCCCGCTGCGCTGTCGGAGACGCGGGCCGAGAGGGTGAGGGCGGCGAAGGCGACCAACGCCACGTTGGTCACGACGGTCATCATCGCGAACAGGAACGACATCGTCGGGAAGGACATCCGCGAAGCCTAGCGCCGGTCACGCCTCCGGCGGTCGACGGGGTGTCAGAGGGCGGGGCTAGCGTGGCCGCATGCCGAAGGCGAGGGTGGTCTACGTCTGCTCCGCGTGCGGCCAGCGTGCGGCGCAGTGGTCGGGCCGGTGCGGTGCGTGTGCGGCGTGGGGGACGCTCGACGAGGTCGTGGCCTCCTCTCCCGCGAAGCGTGCGGGCGCCGCGTCGGTGCCGCTGGTCGCGCTTGACGACGTCTCCGAGGGTGAGATCCGGGTGCCCGCCGGGTTGAGCGGGTTCGACCGTGTGCTCGGCGGTGGGTTGGTCCCCGGCTCGGTCGTCCTCCTGGCCGGCGAGCCCGGCATCGGGAAGTCCACCCTCTTGCTGCAGCTGGTGGGCCGGCTCACGGCGGCCGGGCGGCCCTGCCTGCTCGCGAGCGGGGAAGAGTCCCGCCGGCAGGTCGGCGAGCGCGCGCGGCGGCTCGGGGTCGACGGCGGCGCCGTCACCTACGTCGCCGGCCGGGAGCTGGAAGGGGTGCTCGACGCCGCCCGTGGCGCCGCGCCGTTCCTGCTCGCCGTCGACTCGATCCAGACCCTGCGCGACGTCGGCGCCGGCACGATGCCGGGCGGCGTCTCGCAGGTTCGTGGCTGCACGGACGCGCTCGTCGGCCTCGCCAAGGAGACCGGGATCGTCGTGATCCTCACCGGGCACGTCACGAAGGACGGCGATCTCGCCGGACCGCGCGCGCTCGAACATGCCGTCGACGTCGTCCTCACGTTCGACGGCGACCCCCGCTCGGGGCTCCGTGTGCTCGGCGGCGGGAAGAACCGGTTCGGCGCCGAAGGGGAGACGGCTTGGTTCGAGATGGGTCCCCAGGGCCTCACCGAGCTCGATCCCACCCACCTGCTCGTCACGGGCGAACGCGTGCCCGGCGCCGCGGTCGCGCTGCCCCAGGCCGGGCGCCGGGCGCTCGCCGTGGAGGTCCAGGCCCTCGTCGGGGCGACCGAAGGTCCGGGACGCCGCCAGGCGACGGGCCTGGACCTGCGGCGGTTCCAGCTCGTCGCCGCCGTCCTCGACCGCGCCACCGGGCTCGGGCTGGGGCGCTGCGAGCTGTTCGGGGCCACGGCGGGCGGCGTTCGCATGGACGATCCCGCGGGCGACCTGGCCGTCGCCGCGGCTCTGGCCTCGGCGGCGTCGGGGGTCTCGCCGCCGGAGGGCGCCGCGTTCGTGGGAGAGGTCGCCCTCACCGGGCTGGTTCGCCCGGCGCCGGCGATGGCCCAGCGCGTCCAGGCGGCCCGTGCGGCCGGCTGCCGGGTGGTCTACACGCCGTCCCTCGCGTCCCCGGGACCCGCCGAAGGGGTGAAGTTCGTGCCGGTCCGTCACGTCCGAGACGCACTCCCGTGGGCGCTCTCACCTGGGACGACGCGCGCGGATGCCCTTCCGGCGTAGGCCCTTCAGACCAGACCGGCTGGTGGATTAGCCCTCTGACCTGCGGTTTCGGGTTGCGGCGGAACGGCTCTCGATGCTACCCTTACTGACAGTCGTCCCAGCTGTGTCGAAGTTCTTCTTTCTCCAGCAGAGGGAGGGTCCGTGGCGTTCCGCAAAGGTGACACCGTCGTCCATCCGGAGCACGGTGCGGCGGTGGTCGAAGAGGTCCGAGAGAAGGAATTCCTCGGCGAGAAGCGCAAGTATCTGGTGCTTCGCGTCGTCTACGGCGACCTCACGGTCCTCGTGCCCACGGATTCGACCGATCAGGTCGGTCTGCGTCCATGCGTCAGCAAGAACGAGGTGAAGAAGGTCCTGAAGGTCCTCACCGAGGACGAGACCTCGGTGGCGGCCAACTGGAGCCGTCGCTTCAAGAACAACCTCGAGAAGCTGCATTCCGGCGATCCGTACGAGGTGGCCGAGGTGCTGCGGAACCTCGCGATCCGCGACCGCGAGAAGGGCCTGTCCGCCGGGGAGAAGCGGATGATCATGAAGGCCCGGCAGATCCTGATCTCCGAGCTGGCGTTCGCCACGGGCAAGGGCGAGGCAGACGCCGAGACGCTGATCGACGGGATCCTCGACGACGCCCACGGCGTCAAGGTCGCGGCCGCCGAGGGCTGAGGACCCGCCACTCCGTCACACGCCCCTCAGGTTCGGGGCCGCCACGTCCGATGAAGCTTGCGGACGGGGAAGCGCCCGCCTTCTCCGTCCCCTGAGCGCGGGAGCCTGGAGTGGCCGTCGACGAACGCCGGAAGAAGACGCTGCGCGGGCGGCTCGTGGAGGCCGTCCGTCTGCTCTTCATCGCCGTGCTCGGCACGGGCGGCTACCAGGTTGGCGTCGCGGTCACCGGCGAGACCGGTAACCGGGCGCTGATCTACGTCTTCCTCGGCGCCGCCTGCGGATACGTCCTCGGCGGCGTCTTCGGTCGGCTCACGCTCGAGGCCGTCTCCGGTCTCGAACGCGAGCTCCGGCGTCGCCCGGCCCCCGAGATCGCGGGTGGGATCGTCGGGTTGGTGATCGGCCTCGTCGTCGCCGCGTTGCTGTCGATCCCCCTGTTCTTCCTGCCCGTCGTCTACGCATGGCCGGCGATCGTGTTCCTGTTCCTCGTGCTCGGGTCGCTCGGGATGCGACTGGGACGGTCCCGGAACGAGGATCTCTTCGGGCTGTTCGGGATCAAGCCGAGGGTCTCCTCCAAGCGCGGCGGGGACCTGCACGTGATCGACACAAGCGCGCTGATCGACGGGCGCGTCGCGGACCTCGTCTCGACCGGGTTCTTGTCGGGCACGATCTTGCTGCATGAAGGGGTGCTGGCCGAGCTGCAGGCGATCGCCGACTCCTCCGACCCGAACCGGCGCACGCGCGGCCGCCGCGGGCTCGACGTCCTGGTCGAGCTTCAGAAGGCCCCGACCGTGCAGTTCCAGCTGGTCGAGGAGGCGGGGGTCCTGGAGGTCGACGCCGCGCTCGTGCGGCTCGCTCGTGAGAGCGGAGCGTCGCTCGTCACCGTCGACCACAACCTCGCGAAGGTCGCGGAGGCGCTTCGGGTGCCGGTCGCGCAGATCAACGCGCTGGCCACGAAGTTCCGGCTGCCTTATCAGGCCGGCGACGACCTCGTCGTGCGCCTGGTGAAGGAGGGGCGCGAGCACGGTCAGGCGGTGGGCTACCTCGACGACGGCACGATGGTCGTCGTGGAGGCCGCGACCGGGCGGATCGGCTCCGAGGTCGACGCCCGGGTGCGCAACGTGATCCAGACCACGACCGGCCGGATGATCTTCGCGAGCCTCGAGGATCACGCAGACACCGCCGCGCGGTAGAGGCGCCGGTCGCGGAGCGGCCGCGCGTCGCGTCTGGCATGCTTCGCGCGTGACCCCGGAGCAGCGCGCCGTCGCCGTCGTGCTCGCCGCCGGCGCCGGCCGGAGGCTCGGCGCCGAGCTGCCGAAGGCCTTCCTGCCCGTCGGGGACCGTCCGATGCTCACGATCGCCGCCGCCGCCGCGGCGGCGTCGCCGCTGATCTCCGCGGTCGTGGTGACGGCTCCGGAGGGCTACGAGGACGTGGCGCGCGGCTGCGTGGAGCGCCTCGCGGTCCCCAGCCGGGTCGTGACCGGCGGCGCGACGCGACAAGCCTCGGTCCGTGCCGCGCTCGCGGCGATCGAGCCCGACGTGGGCATCGTGGCCGTGCACGACGCGGCGCGTCCCTTCGCGCCCCCGGACCTGTTCACCGAGGTGGTCCGCGCGGTCGCGAACGGCGCCGACGGAGCCGTCCCGATCGTGCCGATGACCGACACGGTGAAGCGGATCGCGGCAGGACGCGTGGCGGCCACGGTCGACCGCGACGAGCTGGGGCTGGCGCAGACCCCGCAGGCGTTCCGCGTCGACGTGCTGACGGCCGCGCACGCGCGGGCCGCGGCCGAAGGCCGGGAGGTGACCGACGACGCCGCGCTGTTGGAGCGCGACGGACGCGTGGTCGCCGTCCCCGGCGACCCGATGAACTTCAAAGTGACCACGCTGTTGGACCTCGCGCGTGCCGAGGCGCGGATGGAGCCGGCGTGAGCGAGGTGTCGCGCACCGGGATCGGGTTCGACGTCCATCGGTTCGCGCCCGATCGAGAGCTGTGGCTCGGCGGGGTCCGTTTCGAGGGCGAGGCCGGTCTGGCCGGGCACTCCGACGGTGACGCGGTATGCCACGCGCTCGCCGACGCGCTCCTGGGCGCGCTCGCGCTCGGCGACGTCGGGCAGCACTTTCCCGACTCGGATCCGTCCGTCGCCGGCATCGCCGGGACCCACCTGCTCGCGCGCACCGCGGCGCTCGTCCGTGCGACGGGGGCGGCGCCGGCTTCCTGCGACGTCACCGTGATCTGCGACCGGCCGGCGATCGCGCCGCGCCGCGACGAGCTCCGCGCCGCGCTCGCGGCGGCGCTCGGGATCGATGTCGCGTGCGTGTCGGTCAAGGCCACCCGCCCCGAGGGCCTCGGGCTCGTCGGCGACGGGATCGGCTGTCTCGCGATCGCGGTGGTCGCGTGAGCGGTTCGCTCGCGAGCGGTCCGGCCGTGCGGGGTCCTGTCGTGGGCGGGCGGCGCGCGGTGACGGAGGCGATCCGCGCCGGCAGGGCGGCCGAGGTCCTCGTCGCGGCGGGAGCGAAGCAGACGGCCGGGATGCGCGACGTGGTCGCGGCGGCCCGTGCAGAGGCCGTCGCGATCCGCGAGGTGCCGCGGTCGGAGCTCGACGCCATGGCGCCGGACCATCGCGGAGTCGTCGCACGTCTGCGCGTCACCGCGAGCACCCTCACTTTGACCGAGCGCGACCTCGACACGTATCCGTTCTCCGGGGACGCGGTCGTCGTCGTGCTCGACGGGGTGGAGGACCCACAGAACCTCGGCGCGGCCGCACGGTCGGCCGAGGTGGCCGGCGCGGCCATGCTCGTCACGCGCACGCACCGATCGGCGCCGGTCACAGCGGCGGCGGTCCGAGCGTCGGCGGGGGCGCTCGAGCACCTCGCGCACGCGCGCGTCGCCAACATCTCGCGCGCGATCGAACGGCTCCAGGACGCCGGGTTCTTCGTGGTGGGGCTGGACGGCGCCGCGGAACGGACCGTGTACGACGAGCCCTGCCCGTCGGGCCGCGTGGCGCTCGTGGTGGGCAGCGAGGGGAGCGGGATGTCGCGGTTGGTGCGCGAGCGATGCGACGCGCTGGTCGCGCTGCCGATGCGCGGACGCGTGAGGTCGTTGAACGCGTCCGCGTCGCTCGCGGCCGTCCTGTACGCCTACGTGGTGCCGACGCGATCCGGTGAATGAACGGAGCCGATATGGGGGGAGCGACGCCGACCGATCCGCAAGAGCCGCCGCGTCCGCGGTTCGAAGACCTCAACGTGCCGATGCCTGCGCCGGTGCCGCTGCGACGGCGAACGCCGACGGTCACCACGGCCGCGTTGATCCTGCTCGTATCCGGCGCGCTCACCGTGCTCACGGTGGTGCTGCTGAAGCCGTCCACGGGGCTGGTGCCGTTGTTCGCGATCCTCGGCGTCCTGCAGTTGGTCGGCGCGGTACTCGTGTTCGCGCTGACGCCGCTGGGACGGAGCCTCGGGATCGCGCTCGGCGCGATCGGGATCGTCGTCGGGCTGACCCTGCTCGGATCGAGCGCGCTGAACGGACTGATGACGATGGCCTTGAACGGCTTCGTGATCTACGCCCTGGCGTCGAGCGGCCCCTCGTTCCGCCGATAGACTCGACCCGGTCGCCGGCGTGGCGCAGTCCGGTAGCGCAACCGACTTGTAATCGGTAGGTCGACGGTTCGAATCCGTCCGCCGGCTCGAAGGACGATCCTCTCGATCCTGTCGTCGTTCGATCGTGAACACGAGCCGTTCGTAGAACCGCCGAGCGCCCACGTTGTTCGTGAAGACGTGCGACCGCACCATCCGACCCCGCCTCAGCAGATCACGGACGACAGCCGTGCCGAGCCCCCGTCCTTGCGCGTCCGGCAGTGTCTGGCGCCTCGGCGGAGCGCCTCAGGCGCCTCGGGCGGAGCGCCTCAGGCGCCTCGGCGGAGCGCCCGTCCGGCCCGCCCGGTCGCGCCAGGCCCCACCGTGACGACGCCGTTGACTACCACGACCTCGATCCCGTCGGGAAGGGCGTGGGGAGCCTCGAACGTCGCGCGATCGCACACCTTCTCGGCCGAGAACAGCACGAGGTCGGCGTAGGCGCCCTCGGCGATCCTTCCGCGCCCGCGCAGCGCGAACCGCTCGGCGGGCAGTGCCGTCATCTTCCGGATCGCCGCTTCGAGCGGGAGCAGCCGATGATCGCGTGCGAGCGCGAGCGCCCGCGGGAAGGTGCCGTAGCTCCGCGGGTGGACCGGCTGGCTGCCGCCGGGACCGTCCGGCGCCGTCGCCGAGGCGTCGGAGGCGACGAAGATGCCTGGATCCGACAGGATCGCGAGCACGTCGTCCTCGTGCATCGCATGACCGATGCACGAGGTGTCCGGATCGTCGACGAGGAGGGTCACCATCGCGTCGAACGGGTCGGTGCCGAGTGCGTCGGAGACGGCGGCGACGCTCATGCCGCGCCAGCGCTCGTCCTTCGTGCCCTCCACGACGACCGCGTCCCATCCGACCCCTTCGACCGAGCTCTGGAAGTCCGGCTCACCGCGCTCGACCGCGGAGCGGAGCCGCGCACGTGCATCCGGATCCTCGACGATGGCCGCGAGCCGTCCGACCGGCGCCCACGGCGGCAGGAGCGAGGCGAGCGAGGAGTTCCACGCGGTGTAGGGGTACTGGTCTGCGGTCACGTCGTCGTCGCGGTGGAACCGATCGAGCGTCTGCTGTGCGCGTCCCCACGCGAGCGAAGACTCGCACTTGAGATGGCTCACGTGCGCGGGCAGCCCCGCACGGCGGCCGATCGCGAGTACCTCGTCGAGCGAGGAGAAGAGGTCGCGACCCTCCCCCCTGATGTGGCTCGCGTAGAGCCCGCCGGATTCGGCCACGGCCTCGGCGAGCGCCACGATCTCGTCGGTGGCCGCGAACATCCCCGGCACGTAGATCAACCCGGTCGACAGCCCGACCGCTCCTTCGCGCACCGCGTCGGCCGCCAGCGACCGCATCCGCTCGAGCTCCTCGGCCGTCGGCGGACGCCGCTCGTCCCCGACGACCTCGGCGCGGAGCGACCCGTGCCCGACGAGCGTCGCGACGTTCGCCGAGGGGTGCGCGGCGTCGATCGCGTCGAGGTAGTCGCCCCACGAACGCCACGCCGGTGGCGGGAGCGCGCCGGGAGCCGCGTACGCGAGACCGAGCGCCTCGTCCCAGCCCGCGAGCGGCCACGGCGAGGAGCCGCAGTTGCCGACGACGACGGTGGTCGTCCCCTGTCCGACCGTGCTCGGCATGTCCGGGAGCACGAACGGTGAGAGGTCGGAGTGGTTGTGGACGTCCACGAACCCCGGTGCGAGCACCGCGCCGTCCCCGGCGATCCTCGCGTGCGACTCGAGCCGCGCGCCCGGGGCCACGATCGCCGCGATCCGGTCGCCCCTCACGCCGACGGAGCCGGGGAAGGGCGGACCGCCGGAGCCGTCGACGATGAGGGCGTCTTCGATCGTGAGGTCGAACATCGCGCGCACGGTACCCCGCCCGGGTGTCGGACGGCCCCTCTGCGGCGGGCCCCCCGTCCCAGGTCCCTTCCGAGCAGCCGCGGGATGATAGGTCTGAAAGCAGACGAAAGGGGTACGAGATGGGTGATGAGACGCTTTCGGTCGTCTTGTTCTCCGGCACCGACGACAAGCTCCAGGCCGCGTCGATCCTGGCCGTCGGTGCCGCCGCGATGGGTCGGAAGGTCAACATCTTCCTGCAGTACTGGGCGTTGGACGCCTTTCGCGCCGACAAGGTGATGAAGGACCACGGGGTATCGCCCGAGGCGGGCCCCGAGGGTCTGGCCGCGATGCAGTCGCAGGGCAAGACGCACTGGAGCGAGCTGTTCCGGCAGGCCAAGGACCTAGGGGAGGTCTCGATCCAGGCCTGCGCGGACTCGATGGAGATGTTCCACATCACGAAGGATGACCTCGACCCGATGGTCGACGGTGTCTGGGGCGTCGCGTCGTTCTTCATGGCGGCCGACGGCCCGGTCACGTTCATCTGACAGTTGCTGCTCACGAAAGGGGTACGCACATGACCACCACCGAAGTCACCCGTACGATCGACGGCCGCGGCATGCCGTGCCCGGGCCCGCTGATGAGCCTCATCGGCGCGATCCGTGAGGGCACCGTCGGCGACGTGATCGAGGTCCTGTCGAGCGACGAAGGCTCGAAGACCGACATCCCGGCCTGGGTCGCGAAGGCGGGCCACGAGATGGTCGAGGTCGTCGCCGACGACGGCTTCTCGCGGTTCATCGTGAAGAAGGTGAAGTAGCGATGCCCGCGCGCGTCGTCGTCCTCGGCGGCGGCGTCGGAGGCACCCTCGTCGCCAACCTGCTCGACAAGTCGCTCGGCAAGGACGTGCACGTCACGGTCGTCGACCCGTCGGGGATGCACGACTACCAGCCGGGCTACCTGTACGTGGCGCTCGGAGAGACGAGCGGCCACTGGCTCTCACGCGACGAACGCACCCTGTTGCGCGGTGGGGTCGAGCTGGCGATCGAAGAGGCCGTCCGGATCGATCAGGACGCGCAGACCGTCGAGCTCGGACGTGGCGGCTCGCTCCCGTGGGACTACCTCGTGATCGCGACCGGCGCCCGGCTCGTGCACGACGCGGTCCCGGGTCTGCGCGAAGGCGCTCACGGGTTCTACTCGCTGCCCGATGCCGAGCGGCTGCGCGAGGCGCTGCGGACGTTCAAGGGCGGCCACGTCGCGGTCGGGATCGCGGGGATCCCCTACAAGTGCCCGCCCGCGCCGATCGAGTTCACGTTCCTCGTCGAGGAATACCTGCGCAAGAAGGGCATGCGCGACAGGAGCTCGATCTCGCTGCTGTCGCCGCTCAACCGCTGCTTCACGATCGAGAGCGCGTCGAAGCTCCTGCAGCCGATCCTCGACGAGCGCGGCGTGGAGGTGAAGACGTTCTTCAACGTGGAGTCCGTCGATCCATCCGCGGGAGTGGTCGACTCGCTCGAGGGCGAGAAGATCGAGTACGACCTGCTCGTCCTCGTGCCGCCGCACCGCGGTGCCCAGGTCGTGATCGATTCCGGCCTCGGCGATCCCGGCGGCTGGCTGCCGACCGACCGGACCACGCTGCAGGTCGGCGACCACGAGCGGATCTTCGGGCTCGGCGACGCCACGAACCTGCCGATCTCGAAATCCGGCTCCACGGCGCATTTCGAGGCGCCGGTGATCGCCAGCCGGATCGCGTCGTTCGTCCGCGGCTCCGCGCCCAAGGCGAACTACGGCGGGCGCGTGATGTGCTTCGTCGAGACCGGCAACGGCAAGGCAACGTCGCTCCGGTTCGACTACGAGAACCCGCCGCAGCCGCCCACGCCGAACCGTACATGGCACTGGGCGAAGTGGATCTTCAACCGTGCGTACTGGGAGACCGTGCCACAGGGCCGGCTCCCCGATCGGGCCCCCGGCACGATGCCGAAGGCCGCACCGAAGGAGGCATGAGATGAGTCAGGCTGTCGTCAAGAGCCTCGATCTGAAGGGGCTGTCTTGTCCGCTGCCGATCGCGAAGACCGCGCAGGCGATGCGAGAGCTGCAGCCCGGAGACGTGATCGAGGTGCTCGCCACCGATCCGGGGTCGGTGCCCGACTTCAACGCCTGGTGCCAGAACACCGGCAACGAGCTGGTTGAGCAGACCGAGGACGCCGGCGTCTTCCGGTTCCTCCTCAGGAAGGTGTGAGTCCGATGGTCGATGCGCTCGACACCCAGACGCCTGCGGACGCGATCGCTGCCCTCGAGGAGCGGATCACGGCGCACGAGCGCGAGAGCGCCAGGCACAAGAAGCTCGTGATCATCGCGTGGAGCGGCGACCTCGACAAGATCTGGCCGACGTTCATCCTCGCGACCACCGGCGCGGCGATGGGGATGCAGACGACGATCTTCTTCACGTTCTGGGGGCTGTTCGCGCTCGTGAAGAACAACGTCCACATGACCGGCGAGAACTGGATGCAGAAGATGATGTCGATGATGAACCGAGGCGGCACCGACCACCTCGGCTTGTCGAAGATGAACTTCGTCGGCGCCGGTCCCGCGATGATGAAGAAGCTCGCGGAGGAACACCACGTCGCGTCGCCGCAGGAGCTCCTCGACGTCGCCCGGGACCTCGGCGTCGCGATGATCCCCTGCCAGATGACGATGGATCTCCTCGGCCTCTCCAAGGACGATCTGATCGACGGACTCGAGGCGCCCACCGGCGCCACCACGATGCTGCTGGAGGCGCAGGAAGCCATCACGCTGTTCATCTGATCTGAGACCTCGCACCCGGTGTGCGAGCGGCTCCCGCCCCCCTTGGGAGCCAACCGCGGCCGGACGGCGGCCGTACCCCCCGCCGTCCGGCCGCACCGTTCCTAGCCGCCGGGCAGGACGACCCGGAACGACGACCCGCCGCCGCCGCGATCCTCGACCCAGGCGCGGCCTCCGTGCAGCTCCGCGAACCGCTTCACGAGCGACAGCCCGACGCCCACCCCCGGGGAGTGCTCCGCCGCCGATCCCGGCGCCTGGCGGAACGGCTCGAACACGGCATCGCGAAGGTCGTCGGGGATCCCCGGCCCGTCGTCCTCGACGACGAGCAGGACGCCGCCGTCCTGCCGGCTCGCGCGCACCCAGATGCGCGTGTCCGCGGCGGTGTGCCGCAGGGCGTTCGACAGCAGGTTCTCCAAGATCCGCTCCACCTTCGCGCCGTCGACGCTGACCTCGATCGGCTCGACCTCGACCTCGATCGGCCGTTGCTGGAGGTTCTCGGTCTCGGCCACGGCCCGGTGCACCAGCTCGGCGAGGTCGTTCGGGCGTCGTTGGGGCGAGACGATCCCCCGCTGCAACCGGTCGAGATCGAGCAGGTCGCCGAGGAGCCGCTCGAGCTTGCGTGCGTTCTGGGCGATCCGCCGCACGAGGTCGAGCGCGTCTTCCTTCTGCAGCTCCATCCGCGTCTGTTCGAGCGTGAGCGCCGACCCCAGGATCGACGTGAGCGGGGTCCGCAGGTCGTGGGAAACGGCTTCCAGGAAGGTGTTCTTCATCTCGTCCAGCGCCCGGAGCCGCTGGGCCGCCTCGCGTTCGCGACGGAAGGCCTCCGAGTACTGCCGTTCCGACGCCTGCAGCGCCTCCTCCGCGTGCTTGCGCTCGGTCACGTCGATCATCAGGCCGCGGAGCTGTCGTGCCGTGGTGCCGCTGCGCACGACGTGCAGGAGGTCGCGGATCCACACCACGCCGCCGTCGTGGTGACGCACGCGATACTCGATGTTCGCGTCCTCGACGCCGGTGAGCGCGCCCTCGCAGGCGGCGATCGCGGCCTCGCGGTCCTCGGGCAGGATGTGGTCTCCCCACCGCCGGCCGCTCGAGGCCCACTCCGTCGCGTCCGGACCGAACACCTCCTCCACCCGTCCCGCCACGAACTGCAGTCGGAGGTCGGTCGCGTCGGCCTCCCAGAACACGGCGTCGAGCGTCGCGACCAGCTCGTGGAAGCGCTCGAGGTCGGACAGGCGCCGCGCGTTGCCGAGCGCGAGCGACGTGATGTCCGCGATCCCCCGCGCGACCCGCAGGTCGGTGTCGGAGAAGCGGGCGTCGGGCGATGTCGACGTCATCATGATGGCGCCGAACGCAGCGGGCTCCCATCGCAGCGGTGCCACCAACGTCTCGCGGGGCTGGGACGTCACGTGGAGGTTCCTCGGCACCGTCGAGACGACCTCCATCGAGATCACGAACGGATCGGTGCCGGGCGCCAGGAACGGCGCCGCCACGTCGGCCGGCACGTCGTCGATGTCCTCGCTCGGTCGAGCCACGCCGGGCTCCACCTCCAGCAGGCGGACCAGCCGGAAGGCGCCCGTCTCCTCGTCACGGATGTAGGCGGCGACGGCCGCGCACGACACGATCGACGGGACCGCCTCCAGCGCCTCCTGCAGGATCTTCCCGATGTCGCGACGCGCGGTCAGGACCTGCGACAGCCCGAGCAGCGCCGCGGACGTCTGCGCGGCCTCGCGTTCGGCTTGCAGGAGACGCGCGTTCTGCAGCGCCACGCCGGCGTGCGAGGCGAGGACCTCCAGCATCCGCTGGTCGTCCTCGTCGAACATCCCGTAGCCGAGGCTCGAGAGCACGATCACGCCGACGACGTCCTCGCCGGCGAGCATCGGGACGGCCAGCATCGACTCCAGCAGGTCGTCGTCGGTGCCGGGGATCGTGACCGAGAACGAGACCTCACGAGCATCGGGGGTGAGCAGCGACGTCCGCGACTCCGCCACGTGTCCCGTGATCCCCTCGCCCACCACCGTGAGGAGCTCGTCGAGATCCTCGCTCTCGTACTCGGTGAACAGCTCGCCGCGGAACGCGATCGGCATCAGGGTGAGACCGTCGGGCTGCAGCACGTACACGCGACAGTTGTGATAGTCGATGATCGTGCGGAGCTCGCCGGTGATCGCCGCGCCGATCCCTTCGACATCGGCGAGCGCGTTCAGCTTCGCACCCAAGCTGTGCAGCATGTCGAGCTGCGCTACGGAGCGGTCGCGGTCGTCGGACCGCGCGCCGGGACCGTCGCTCTCGATATCGAACACGCTCGCGCCTCCGATGGGCGGGACGCCCATCGTCTCACTCGTCTACCCGCCTACGAAGCGTTTCGGCCGTCCGGGGGAGCCGCTTGAACGCTTCGATGCTTGCACCCGCGTATCCAGCCGCTAGCCTCGCCACGATGACCGAGTCCCACGCGGGGAAGGCGGGGGACGCCGGGCTCGACGAACGTGCCCGAGCGATCCTGGATCTCGAGCGGGAGGCGTGGCGCCTGACGGTGCCCAAGGAGCGCGCGATCCGCGAGCGGTTCGGGTTCTCGCCGACCCGCTACCACCAGCTCTTGAACCGCACGATCGACCTCCCCGAAGCGCTCGCCTACGATCCGATGCTGGTCCGCCGGCTCCGTCGGGTTCGCGACGCGCGCCGGCGGCGTCGCGTCGCCTCGCGGCTCGGCGTGCACGTCTGAGCGCAGCCCCCCGCAGGGTAGGATGGGCGCCGTGAACCAGGGGACCGCCCGGATCGTGATCATCGTCGCGATGGTCGTCGTCGGCGCCGCCGTGCTGATGAACGGGTTCGGCTCCTCCGACACCTCCGCCACGTCGAGCCCCAGCACGTCGACGTCCTCGAGCTCCACCCCGCCGCCGTCGGGCAGCTCGTCGTCGCCGGCCTCCTCGCCGACGCCGCCGCCGCAGAAGTCCGGGGTGTCGATCATGGCGCTCAACGGGACGACGGTGCCGGGCCTTGCCGCCGCCGCCGAGGACCGGCTGACGAGCGCGGGCTACAAGGCGCCGGTCGCCGCCGAGAACGCCCCGAGCACGGGCGTGCAGAAGACCGTCGTCTACTACCGGACCGGGGCCGACGAGGCGCAGAACAAGTCGGACGCCACGTACATCTCGAGGAAGTTCTTCAAGGGTTCGAAGGTCGAGAAGCTCGGATCGTCGTTCGACACCATCGTGCCTCCGAACGTCACCGTGGTGGTCGTCGCGGGCCAGGACTTCGCGAACTTCATCGCCGCCGGCGGATAACCCCTGGAGCGGGAACTCCACGCGTGGACGGAGGCTGCTCGCCGCCCTCGTTGCCGAAGTCATGTGCCCGCCAGGCGGAGTTGCATCACCGGTGCAGGACGTGCCAGCGACTACTAGGCGGGATGAGCGTCGTACTTCCCGGCCAGTTCGCCACGAAGCTCCTGGTCCGGCCGTCCCTCCGCCATCCCTGCACCGAGTTCTTTGAAGAACCCCTCCATGCCCGCCGGAATCGTGATGACGAGGCCTCCGCGTTCCCGGTGGACTGAAGACCGTGACGCCAACCGCTCGGGACCATCACGACGGAACCTGGCGGTGCCTCGACATGCTCGTCGCCAAGATCGAAGCGAAGCGTTCCTTCCAGGACGACGAAGAACTCGTCATGCCGATGATCGGAGACGTTCCGATGCCAGCCCGCGGTGTGCTCGCGATCGGTCAGGCGATGTGGGCGATCCGCGACCAGGACGAGTTCGAGCGCATCCGGAGCGAGATCGTCTGATCGGTCCGGGGCGCGTCCAGTTGTGCGCCAGGGTCGTCGGGATTCAGGCCCGCGGCCAGGTTGAGCCGCTCTCGTTCGCGAAGTGTCAGGCCGGGGCCTCGTCGGCCCCGGCCTTAGTGCAACCTCCGGCCCAATCAAACCTGGACCGGGACCGGGAAGACCTCGTCGGCTGGGTGGCCTGTGCGCCTATGGATCTTCTTCACGGCCTCGGCGTCGGGGGCCTCAGACAGGCACCAGGCCATCCCGGACTCGGGATCGGCCCACGCGTGCTTGAAGTTGACGCCCTCGTCGTCCTGGATGTCCAGGTCCGCTTGATGCGCCTCCATCAAGTTCTCCGGCGTGATGCCAACCATTCCCTTGTGCACGTCCATGAACTCCGGCATCTCGTTCCCCTTTCCGGTTGGGACCGGCGGATCTAGGCGAAGGCGATCGTCCGCGCTCCGTTGACGACCTCCTCGACAACCTTGGCCGCCCCGACGATCGTGGCGCCCTTGCGCAGCTGGTCCTCTCCGATCCCGCGAGGGCCGGTGCAAGCGCCGCAGAGCCAGACCTGGCCACCGTTGTCCACGAAGTCGTTGAAGAGTTCGTCCAGCACGGGCAGCCCGGGCTGAGCGACCCCGTTCGCTCCGTCGCTCGTCCCGAGCCACACGGCGTCGATCGTGCACAGGACCACCGCGTCCTGGCCGGCTGTCGCGGCGACGTTCGCGGCCACGAACGGAAGGGTGGCGCGTTCCGGGTCCTCAGAGCCGTACGTGCAGTTGAAGATCAGTTTGTCGGTCATGTCATCGTCCCCTTTCCACGTCGATGACGAGGGATCCGTCGCGTGAGCTCTCGATCGAACGGACGGTGTGGCCCATCATCCTTGCCAGCGGCGGCAGGTCCTCCTTCGCGGAAGGGTCGCCGGTGGTCACGAGCAGCTCATCACCGAGCGGGATCCGCTGTATCTGCCTGCGGAACTCCTCTGCCAGTCCGGTCGCGCAGCTGAGGTCGCCTGCGTCGAAGGTGTGCACGCCGCCGGGCTGCCGCTCGGCTCCGCTCGAGGAACCGCTCCCGCTTTCGTTCGGTGTCACGGTCATCACGGCGAACCTTCCTTCAGCGTCGTTCCAGTCATCCGGCCCGCTACCCCTGGGTGACGGGGTAGATCTCGTCTGCGACGAGGCCGTGCGCCTCGCGATGCACGGCGTGTGCGGAGTCGGCGTCAGGGGCCTCGATCAGGCAGAAGGCCTTACCGGCGCCCTCGTCCACCCAGTAATTGAGGTAGCGCACGCCGAACCGCTCCTGGACGCGAAGGTCCGCCGCGTGCGCCCTCGCCACGTCGACCGCGGTCGCCCCCTCGGGCAGGTGGTCGTGTACGTCCATGTAGAGCGTCACCCGTTACCTCACCTCCTTCCGGGCGCAGAAGCTACGGTGGCGACCGTTCCCGAACCGTTCCGCACGGCCCGGTGGGCGGGGCCGGGGTCGGCCTTTACGATGCCGCTGTGCACGAGCTCGCGATCGAGCTGCTGGGTCGATCCACGGTGGCGGTCGACGATCAACCGGTCTCCAGCGACGCCTGGCGGAGCCGCCGCGCGGCCGACGTCGTGAAGCTGCTCGCCCTCGCCCCCGATCACCGGATCCACCGCCTCCAAGTGATGGACGCGCTCTGGCCCGAGAGCGAGCCCGAAGCCTCCGGCACCAACCTCCGCAAGGCTCTGCACTTCGCGAGGCTCGCGCTCGCCGACGAGCGGGCAATCGTGAACGAACACGGCGTGCTCGTGCTGGCGCCTGAGGCTCGGGTCGACACGGATGTCGAGCGGTTCGAGGCCGCCTCCAGACGGGCGCTGGAGACCGGCGACGTCGCGACGTGCCGCGACGCTGTCGACCTGTATCGGGGAGACCTCCTGCCCGATGACATCTATGAGTCCTGGACGGTCGAGCCGCGCGCCCGGCTGCGCCGTCGCTACCTGGATGTGCTGCGCGCGGGAGCGCTCTGGGCTCGCCTATCCGAGGAGGACCCCACCGACGAGCAGGCGACGCGCGAGCTGATGGTGATCGCTCTCGCGGCCGGGGAACGGCGAGAGGCGATCCGCCGCTTCGAGCGGCTCCGCGAGGTGCTCCGCGATCAGCTGGGGGTAGGGCCGGATCCCGAGACCGTTGCCCTCTACGAACGGGTTCTCGCGGTCGAAGGGGCCGAGCCTCCCTCCCACACCGAGCGCGCCCACGCGCTCCTGGCGTGGGCCCTGGTGCACATGAACCGCGGGGAGATGACGGAGGCGGAGCGTGCGGCCACGGAGGCGCGCGCGATAGCTCTCGACGCCGGGCTAGGCCGCGAGCTAGGAGAGGCTGCAGTGATCCTGGCGAAGGTCGCGATGGGCCAGGGGAGGTGGCGTGAGCAGTTCGCAGAGGAGCTTGCCGAGTCGATGCGGATGCGCGCCAACATGGAGCCGATCGTCTACGACGCCCACCTGTGCCTGGCCGAGTATTACCTCACCGGACCGGAGGGCTACGACACCGCGGCCGATTTCGCTCGGGAGATGATGGGCATCGCCGAGCAGGCGGATTCGGCGACCGGGGCGGCCCTCGCGCTCCTGATGCTGGGCGAGGCGGAGCTGCTCGGCGGTCACATCGACGAGGCCGAGGATCACCTCAGGTCGGCGGCGGACGCGAATGACCACCAGGGCTGCGTCTCCGGCTCCGCGCTTGCGAGAGAGCGCCTGGCAGAGGCGGCGGTCAGCCGTGGTCGGCGGTACGAGGCGAACCGGCTACTCGGCCGAGCCCGCGCGCTTGCGAACCGCTCCGACATCGTCTCGCACCTGTTGGTGCGGGTGTTCGGCACGATGATCCAGGCGTCGGCTCCTGAGCGGTCGATGGTGGTCCTGCGCGAGGCCGAGCGCACGCTGTCCCAGATGCGGTCGTGTGAACCATGCTCCATGGGCTACCTCACCACAGCGGCGACCACGAGCGCTCGCAACGGCGACCTGCAACGGGCGCGCGCGTTCCTCGCCGAAGCTGAGCGCATCTCCGGTATGTGGCAGGCGGGTCCGTGGATCGGTGCGGTGTGGGAGGCGCGGGGGGTCCTCCGCCAGGTGGAGGGCGACGAGGCGCAGGCCCGGGCGATGTTCCGCGAAGCCGCGGAGGCTTTCGAGCGCGCCGGGAACCGGTCCGACGCAGAACGGTGCCTCGCGGCCGGTCGGCGCGACGAGTCGGCCGGACAGTAGGCGACGCATCTCCGAACCTGTCCCGGGTTCGCGGCCGTCCGGTGGACCCCGCCTTCTCCCTTCGCTTCCGAGCGTTGACGTGCAGGGATACGGTCCCTAGCCTGGGTGGGAAGGGGGGCACGCCCGTGCTCAAGGTTTCCCAGAAGCTCGAATACGCGATGCGCGCGATGATCGAGCTTGCCCAGCATCGGGACGAGGACATCTTGGTGCCGGCGCGCGAGATCGCGGAGCGCCAGCAGATCCCGCTGCGGTTCCTCGAGCAGCAGCTGGGAGCGCTGTCGAAGGCCGGGCTGGTGGAGAGCTTCCGCGGGGCCGGCGGTGGCTGTCGGATCGCTCGCGATCCCGCCGAGATCACGGTGGAGGAGATCGCGGACGCGATCGAGGGTCAGATCTTCCCGGTGTTCTGCCTGGAGCCCTCCGACCACACGTGCTTCGCGGACTCTCGCTGTGGGCTGCAAGGGTTCTGGGCCGACGTGGCCAGGGCGGTACAACGAGTGTTCGCGGAAACGACGGTGGCGGACCTCGCGGCCCGCCACCGACAGATGACCCCGGGGCAGGTGCTGGTCAGCCCCGAGCAGCTGTTGTCACGCTTGAACTAGTCGCGCGTCAGGCGGGCGCCGTCCACCCCATGGCCTTCGCGGCGTCCATGCCCATGATCTTGGTGAGCTTCGTGCCGCACACCGGGCACTTGCCCTGGAGGGCGGGTCGCCCGTTCGCGAGCGTCACCAGCTCGCCGGTGAACTCGCGCTTCTCCCGACACTTCATGCAGTAGGCCACGTCGGCCATCCGCAACCTCCTTCCCCATCCCCACAAAGACTCCGAGGCCGCCCACCCGGCGACCTCACCGGAGATGCTGGGGGGTCCCGGCGGCCGATGCAAGCACCCGAGCCGTCCGCGTACGATGCCTTCGACGCACCGAGCAGGAAGGATGACGGCCGTGAGCGAAGCCGAGAAGGACATCGAGGCCCTGCTGTCGGAGCACCGTGTGTTCCCGCCGCCGGAGGCCTTCACCGCCCAGGCGCTGGTGTCCGACGACACGATCTACGAGCGAGCGAACGCGGGACCAGGAGGCCTTCTGGGCGGAACAGGCCGAGCTCCTGACCTGGTCGCGCCCGTGGAGCTCCGTGATGGAGTGGACGCCGCCGACGGTGAGATGGTTCGACGGGGGCGCCCTCAACGCCTCCTACAACTGTCTGGATCGTCACGTGGAGTCCGGGGGCGGCGACAAGGTCGCCTACTACTGGGAAGGGGAGCCGGGCGACGCGCGCGCGATCACGTACAAGGAGCTGCTCGACGAGGTCTCGCGCCTGGCGAATGCGCTGAAGTCGCTCGGGGTGCGCCGTGGCGACCGCGTCAACATCTACCTGGGCATGGTGCTCGAGCTGCCGATCGCGATGCTCGCGTGCGCGCGGATCGGTGCGCCGCACTCGGTCGTGTTCGGCGGGTTCAGCGCGGAGTCGTTGCGCGACCGGATCAACGACGCCGAGGCCAAGGTGCTGATCACCGCCGACGGCGCCTGGCGTCGCGGTTCGATCGTGCCGCTGAAGGACCACGCGGACGAGGCCCTGAAGGACTGCCCGACGATCGAGCACGTGATCACGGTCCGCCGGTGCGGCAACGAGCACGCGTTCCAGGAGGGGCGCGACCACTGGTACCACGAGCTGGTCGAGGCCCAGTCGACCGAGTGTCCGCCCGAGGAGATGGAGGCCGAAGACCCCCTCTACCTGCTCTACACGAGCGGCACCACCGGCAAGCCGAAGGGGATCGTGCACACGACCGGCGGTTACCTGACGCAGGTCGCCTCCACGCACCGCCTGATCTTCGACATCCACGACGACGACGTGTTCTGGTGCGCGGCCGACTGTGGCTGGGTCACCGGGCACTCCTACATCGTCTACGGACCGCTCGCGAACCACACGACCGGGATCATGTACGAGGGCGCGCCGGACTGGCCGGACAAGGACCGCTGGTGGTCGATCGTCGAGAAGTACAAGGTGTCGATCCTGTACACGGCGCCCACCGCGATCCGCGCGTTCATGCGCTGGGGTACCGAGTACCCGAAGGCGCACGACCTGTCGTCGCTCCGCCTGCTCGGCTCGGTCGGGGAACCGATCAACCCGGAGGCCTGGGTCTGGTACTGGGAGTTCATCGGGACCGAGCGGTGCCCCGTCGTGGACACATGGTGGCAGACCGAGACCGGCGCGATCTTGATCACGCCCTTGCCGGGGATCACGACGCTCAAGCCGGGCTCGGCCACGTTCCCGTTCCCCGGGATCGAGGCCGACGTCGTGGACGACTTGGGGAACAGCGTCGGTTTCGGCGGCGGCGGCTACCTGGTCCTGCGGCATCCGTGGCCGGCGATCGCGCGGACGATCTGGGGCGACCCGGATCGGTACGCGCAGACGTACTTCACCAAGTACGGCCCATCGATCTACGTCGCCGGCGACGGTGCCCGCCTCGACGAGGAAGGCTACTTCTGGCTCCTCGGGCGGATCGACGACGTGATGAACGTTGCGGGACACCGACTCTCGACCTTCGAGATCGAGTCGGCGCTGGTGGACAACCCCAAGGTCGCGGAGGCGGCGGTGGTGTCGCGTCCCGACGAGCTGAAGGGGGAGGGCATCGTGGCCTTCGTGACGCTGAAGACCGGCTACGAAGCCGACGAAGCGATGTTGCAGGAGCTTCGCAATCACGTGGCCAAGGTGATCGGGCCGATCGCGAAGCCCGACAACATCATCTTCACGCCGGACCTGCCGAAGACCCGCTCGGGCAAGATCATGCGGCGGCTGCTCCGTGACGTCGCCCGAGGCGACGAACTCGGCGACGTCACGACCCTCGCGGACGCCGAGATCGTCCACCGGATCCACGAGCAGGTCAACGCGTCCACGCACGAGGACTGAGGTGGGGATCGCCGGTCCGCTCCTCACCGGCGGCGCGGCCGAGTTCGTCTCGGCCGCGCGCGTGGCGCACCTCGCGACGACCTCGCCCGACGGCGAGCCGCACGTCGTCCCGGTCTGTCCGGTGCTCGACCTCGATCGCATCCTGATCGCGAGCGAGGCCGACACGGCGAAGGTCCGCAACATCCGGTCCGACCCGCGCGTGTCGATCTGCGTCGACGCGTACTCGGAGGACTGGGACGAGCTCCGCTCGGTGATCGTGTTCGGCGAGGCGCAGGTGATCGAGGACGGCTTCGAGTGGGAGCGCGACCGGAACCTCTTCTACGAGAAGTTCCCGCAGTACCCGGACGCCGCGCCGATCGAGCAGGGCACGACCGTCGTGCTCGACGTCCGGATCGACCGGGTGGTGGCGATCGGCTTCTGAGCCGGCGACTGCGTCAGACCGCGCCGCCGTGGCGGGCGAAGAAGTCGAGGATCATGCCCATGTGCCGCACGCGGTCGGCCGTCGCGTTCGCGTGATGGCCGGCGGGGTAGAGGTGGACGTCCACCTCGACGCCGTGTGCGCGGACCGCGTCGATCCACGGGGTGATGCCCTCGAGCGGGCAGCGAGGGTCGTGCTCGCCCGCGATCACGAGGGTCGGCGCCTGCACGGCCTCGACGTAGGTCATCGGGTCGCTCCGCCGGTAACGCTCGGGCACGTCGTTCGGCGAGCCGAGATAGACGGCGTCATCCCAGGCTTGCAGCTCCGGCGCCGAGGCCCAGTGCGCGGCCACGAAGTCCCCGGCGGGGATCCCCGCGAACACCGCGCGCCACCGGTCGGGGTTGACGCCGGCGTTGAAGCAGGCCAGGCAGCCTCCCCAGGACCACCCGCTCCAGTACACGCGGTCGGGATCGGCGGTCTCGTCGGCGACCAGCGCGTCGAGCACCGCGAGCAGGTCCTCGCTCTCGGTCCAGCACACGTCGCCGATCAGCGCCTCGCGGAACCGCACGCCGTAGCCCGTGGAGCCCCGGTAGTTCGGGAGCGCGACCGCGTAGCCCGCGTCGACGAACGCCTGGGTCTCGGGGTCGTGCATGTCGCGTTCGTGCCACTCGGGCCCGCCGTGGACCGAGAACACTAGCGGGAACGGCCCGTCTCCCGGCGGGGTGGCGACCCACGTCTGGATCCGGTCGCGGTGCGGGTTCTCGGTCCAGACCGAACGCAGGAGGTGGCCCGCGGGGGCCGCGGGGTCGGGGCTCGCGACGACCTCCACGCCGGCGGCGTCGACGATCCGCGGCGGGGTGGGGCCGTTGCTCGTACAGAGCCAGACGCCACCGTCGGGACGCACGCGTGCGTCGTCGATGTCGCCGCCCGGATCGATCACGAGCGCGGCGGCGCCGGTCCCGGGATCGAGCCGGTACAGCTGCGCGCGACCTTCGAACTCGTGCCGAGCGAGCATCGCGCCGTCCGCGAACCAGTCGACGGGGAAGACGTCGCCGGGGAGGTCGACGGCGAGGTCGCGCCGCGTCCCGGCTCCCGCGCCCCAGATCGACGGTCTCGTCCGGTCGCCCAGCTCGTTCGCGAAGGCGAGGAGCGCGCCGTCCGGCGACCAGGGACCGGCCTCCATCCGGCGGCCGGGATCGGCGAGGTCCGCCAGCGAGTCGCCCGAGGCGACGTCGAGGACGCGGAGCGAGGGCCGGAGCAGCTCGCCGTGCTCGGTGTGGTGGATACACATGAGCCGTCCGTCCGGCGACAGCCCTCGCGCACCCGGGCCCCACTCCTCGCCGACGCCGCACGGGGTCGGCGACCGGAACAGCAGGCGAGGCTCTTCGTCGTGCGTCGTCGCGTAGATACGGTACTCCCCGCCGACCTCGAGCCCGGCGGCGATCACGTCGGCCGCGAACGCGAGCCCCATCGGCCAGCCCGTCGGGAGGCCGGGCGCCAGCGGAGTGGGCTCGCCTCCCTCGAACGGCTGGGCGATCCACCGGCCCGTCTCGTCGCCGGTCGCGTCGCTGAACCACACGATCCGCCCGTCCGGCGCGACGGAGACCGACTCGACCCCGATCGGCTCGTCGCTCGCCTGCCGCCACGTGCCCGACGCGCGATCGTGCGCCCAGGCCTGCGAGACCCCGCTGCGGTTCGTCACGAGCGCCAACCGCTCGGGGAACGCGGTCGCCCACGAGGGGAACGACAGGCGGGTCGCGGTGAACCGGAGCTGCCAGGCGTCGGAGGACATGGTGCGGAGCCTATCCGGGATGCGACGTGGCGGTGCTCCGGGCTTGCCACTCGCTCCATCCCAGGGCTACCATCCTTAGCACTCACACCTGTTGAGTGCTAGCAGTCGTCAGGCAAGGCTGAGAACCGGACCGAAGGATCGAGGAGGAGGACGGATGGCACCGAAGCTCATCTCGTTCGACGAGGAAGCACGGCGCTCGCTCGAGCGCGGCATGGACCAGCTCGCGAACGCCGTGAAGATCACGCTCGGCCCCAAGGGCCGCAACGTGGTCCTCGAGAAGAAGTGGGGCGCCCCCACGATCACGAACGACGGCGTCTCGATCGCCAAGGAGATCGAGCTGGACGACCCGATGGAGAAGGTCGGCGCCGAGCTCGTGAAGGAGGTCGCCAAGAAGACCGACGACGTCGCAGGCGACGGCACCACCACGGCGACGGTCCTCGCGCAGGCGATCGTCAAGGAGGGGCTGCGCAACGTGGCGGCGGGCGCCAACCCGATGTCGCTCAAGCGCGGCATCGAGCGCGCCGTCGAGCTCGCGGTCGAGTCGATCAAGAACCAGTCCAAGGACGTGGACTCCAAGGAGGAGATCGCGAACGTCGGTGCGATCAGCGCCGCCGACCCCGAGATCGGCGAGAAGATTGCCGACGCGGTCGACAAGGTCGGCAAGGACGGCGTGATCACCGTCGAGGAGTCGAACACCTTCGGGATGGAGCTCGAGTTCACCGAGGGGATGCGGTTCGACAAGGGCTACATCTCGCCCTACTTCATCACCGACCCGGAGCGGATGGAGGCGGTCCTCGAGGACCCGTACATCCTGATCGCGAACCAGAAGATCAGCGCCGTGAAGGACCTCCTGCCGGTCCTGGAGAAGGTCATGCAGGGCGGCAAGCCGCTGCTGATCCTGTCCGAGGACGTCGAGGGTGAGGCGCTCGCGACGCTCGTCGTGAACAAGATCCGCGGCACGTTCCGCAGCGCGGCCGTCAAGGCGCCAGGCTTCGGCGACCGCCGCAAGGCGATGCTGCAGGACATCGCGATCCTCACGGGCGGGCAAGTCATCTCCGAGGAGGTCGGCCTCAAGCTCGAGAACGCGACGCTCGACCTGCTCGGCTCGGCTCGCAAGGTCGTCGTCACGAAGGACGAGACCACGATCGTGGAGGGCTCCGGCAACGAGGCCGACATCCAGGGCCGGATCAACCAGATCAAGGCCGAGATCGAGAAGACCGACTCCGACTACGACCGCGAGAAGCTCCAGGAGCGCCTGGCCAAGCTCTCCGGCGGCGTCGCGGTGATCAAGGTCGGCGCGGCCACCGAGGTCGAGCTGAAAGAGAAGAAGCACCGGATCGAGGACGCGGTGCAGTCCACGAAGGCCGCGGTCGAGGAGGGCATCGTGCCCGGCGGCGGCGTCGCGCTCCTGAACGCGCAGGTCGCGCTTGACAAGGTCGACCTCGAGGGCGACGAGGCCACGGGTGCCACGATCGTGCGCCGCGCGCTCGAGGAGCCGCTCAAGCAGATCGCGTTCAACGCCGGTCTCGAGGGCGGCGTGATCATCGAGAAGGTGCGTGCGCTCCCCGAGGGCGAGGGCCTGAACGCCGCGACCGGCGAGTACGGCGACATGGTCGCCTTCGGCGTGGTCGACCCGGCCAAGGTCACGCGGTCGGCGCTGCAGAACGCCGCGTCCATCGCCGCGCTGTTCCTGACCACCGAGGCGATCGTCGCGGAGAAGCCGGAGAAGACGCCGGCGGTCCCGGGCGGCGGGATGCCCGGCGGCGACATGGACTTCTGACGTCCATCCGTCACCACGATGAGGAACGGGGCCGCAAGGCCCCGTTCCTCGTTCCTCGGCCCGGTTGACCCCCACTACGGGCGCTGCGAGCATCACGCCGCGTGAGGGACGTCGCTCGCACCTATCGGACGATCCTGGGCAACCGATCGCTGCGACGCGTCGTCGCCGCGTACCTCCTGTTCAACGTCGAGGAGAGCGCGATCTGGCTCGGCGTCGTGATCTTCGCGTACCTGCAGGGCGGCACCACCACGGCCGGGATCGTCGCGATCGCCCAGCTGATCCCGGCCGCGCTCGTCGCTCCCTTCGCGGCCGTGATGGGCGACCGGCTGCGACGCGACCGAGCGCTGGCGCTGGGGTATGCCGCACAGACGCTCGCCAGCGCCGCCCTGGCCGTCGCGCTCTGGCTGGCGCCCCCGTTCGTGGGCTATGCCGCGGCGGTGCTCGCCGCGTGCGCGGTCACGCTCACCCGCCCCGTGCACAACGCGATCTTGCCCGAGCTCGCGGACACGCCGGAGGAGCTCACGGCGGCGAACTCGCTGTCGGGCACGGCCGAGGGGATCGGCGTGATGCTGGGTCCGATCGTGACCGGCGTGTGCGTCGGCGTGTCGGGAACGGGGGCGGCGGCGGCCGCCGGCGCGGTGGCGGCGGGGCTGGCAGCCCTGCTCGCGACGCGCGCCCGGATCCACCACCTCGCGCCACGGCCGGCCCTCGATGCCGAAGGGCTGATCGCGGCGACCGCCGACGGGTTCCGCCGCCTCCGGAGCGAGCGCGGCGCGACGACGCTGACCCTGCTCGGCGGAGCCCAGCAGTTCGTCGCCGGTGTGCTCGACGTGCTCTACGCGGCGATCGCCGTGGAGCTCCTGGTGCTGCGGGCGGATGCGTCGGGTCCGTTGGCGTCGGCGCTCGGTATCGGGGGCTTGGTGGGGGCGGCCGGGACGGTCGTGCTCGTCGGACGCCGGCGGATGGCCCCTGCGATCCAGATCGGCCTCGTGATGATGGGTGTCGGCCTGGCCGCGATCTCCCTCACGTCCGGACTGCCCGCGGCGGCGGGCCTGATCGCGGTCGTCGGCGCGGGTCGTGCGTTCTTCGACGTCGCCGCTCGCACGCTCCTGCAGCGAACGGTGCCCAACGACGTGATCGCGCGCGTCTTCGGCCTCCAGGAGGCGCTCACGATGGCGGCCCTCGCGGTCGGCTCCGCGATCGCGCCGATCGTGACCGCCTTGTTCGGGCTGCGCGGCGCCTTCGTCGTGTGCGGCGCCCTCCTGCCGTTGGCCGGCCTCGCCGCGTTCACGACGCTTCGGCGGCTCGACGACAGGGCGGTGGTGCCCGACGCCGAGCGGTTGCGGCTCCTCGCGGCGATCCCGATCTTCGGCCCGCTCCCGTCGTGGGAGCTGGAGCAGGTCGCCGCGCAGCTGGAGGAGGTGCGCTTCCCGGAGGGCGCCGTGCTGATCCGCGAGGGCGAGGTCGGGGATCGGTTCTACGTGGTGACCGACGGAGAGGTGGCGGTCAGCGTGGAGGGCCGCGAGGTGGCGCGGGTCGGCTCCGGCGGCTACGTGGGAGAGATCGCCCTGCTGCGCGACGTGCCGAGGACGGCCACGGTTCGGGCGACTCGGCACGGTCGACACGCTGGTGCTCGATCGCGATCCCTTCCTCCAGGCCGTGACCGGTGCCCTGTCGCCCGAGGCCGTCCTGGAGGTGGAACGGCGTCTCAGCGAGCTCCGAACGCCTCCACACAACCGCAACAAACTCATCTGAACCCTCCCGGAGGAGGAACCGAATAGCACGTGGAGCCCCTCTCTCCGAGCGGAAAGGCCCCGAGGTCGCAAGACCCCGGGGCCTTCCGTAACTCTTGCGTATGCTGGGCGCCCATGTACCGCCAGCAGGTCCACATCCGGTGGCGCGACGTCGACAACTACGGGCACGTCAACAACGCTGTCTACCTCACCTACCTCGAGGAATGTCGGGACCGCTGGGCGAAGGAGGTCCTCGGCCCGGACTTCGACTTCGTGATCGTCCGGGTCGCGATCGACTACCGCCGCGAGCTCTCGCTCGAGGACGAAGAGGTCCTCGTGGAGTGTCGCGGCACGGGCTACGGCACGTCGTCGATCCGCACGGCCGAACGGATCCTCGCGAAGGCCGGGTGGCTGGCGGCGGAGTCCGAAGCCGTGATCGTCGGCCACGACTTCGAGGCTCGCAAGGCGCGGCCGCTCACCGAGCCGCAGAGGTCGTTGCTCGACGCAGCGATCGCGGCGGACGCCGCCGCCTGGGCTCCGGCTACTTGAACAGCCGTCGCCCGAACATGAAGTGGTCGCGGTACCAGCCGTCGGCGATCCACATGATCGTGACGCCGGCCGGGGTGCTGGAGCTGTCGAGCGCGTAGCCGTTGCCGATGTACACGTCGACGTGGTCGGAGGTGCCGTCGCCGTTCGCGTCGTACAGGGCGAGGTCGCCGGGCTTCAGATCCTTCCAGGCGATCCTCTTCGGGGTCGCCGTGGCCATGTCCCCGGTCGTGCGCTGGGGGAGCGACCACGCGGCGTAGGGGCGAGGCGGGGCGACCTTCCAGGCGTAGTCGTCGTTCTTGCGCATCAGCCACCAGGCCAGGCCCGAGCAGTCGAACCCCGGACGCGTCTGGCCGCCGAGCGCCGAGGGCTCGGCCGTCTTGAGGCCCCACTCACCTCCCCAGATGTACGGATAGCCGACGTAGCGGACGCCCCACTGCACGATCGCTCTCGCGCGCGGGCCCAGGAACGGCAACTGGATGTCTTCGTACTGCTGGAGCAGGTCGGGCACGTTCCAGGACGGCTGCGTCTTGGCGCGGAAGACGGAGTAGGCCACCTGGGCCCGAGTGAGCGCGTCCTTCGGGCCGACATCGTTGGCCTCGGTCGAGGAGTTGTAGCGAAGACCGAGGCGCATGCCGAGCAGCGTCGTCCCGAAGTTCTGCGGGAGGTGGAACCTCTGGCCGTCGGCGGTGTGCAGGTGGTTGAGGGCCACCGCCGCAGGCTTCAGGCCGAGCGCGAGCGTGAGCGCGCGATGGACCATCGCGGTCGTGACCGCCACGTCGGGGAGGAACGCCCCGCCGCCCGTGCGCGTCATCCAGCCGTGCTTCACGGCGACCGCCGCGTAGCGGTACCAGCCGGTGGAGGGGTCGAGGTCGGAGAACACGATCGTGGGGTCGGGGGTCTCGCCCGGTGCGAAGGCTCGAACCATCGAGCGGGCGAAGTACTTGCGGCGTTCGACGGCGTCGGGGTGGAAGGGGTAGCTGCCGTCCGGGTTCGCGGCGAAGTCACGCATCCAGTCGTAGGTGCCGGCGACGTACTGGATCGCGGGGACGGCCCACTGCACGGAGGAGGTCAGGTCCGAGAACTTAACCGCGGTCGCACGGGTCGACCGAACGTCCTTCGGGGAGGCGAAGGAGATCGTGGGCATCGCGCCGTCGGCGTCGCCTCCGGAGTAGCGCGGAGAGGCTCGCCTGCGCCGAGCCGGCGAGCGGCAGCAGCAGCGCGCCGACGGTCAGGAGCAGCACGAACGCGCGCGATCGCCGTCGGAACCGTCCCCCCGGTGCCATGGTTCTGACGTCGGCACCGTGCTGGGGTTCCTTGAGGCTGCGGAGGGGCCGCCGCATCGCCCACGACCCTAGCCGGTGGGTGGCGGGCCCGCATCCCCCCAGGTGGCGCGGCTGAGCAGGTAGCCTGAGGCGTGCTCGACGAGCGGGACGGGGTGGTCCTCGAGGTGCGGTCGTGGGACGTCCACGGGGTGCCGCACGTGGACGTGACGGTCGTCTACCCCGACCGCACCGTGGAGACCGCACGCCTGGGTCGGGAAAGCGCGCCCGCCGACCTCGTCGCCGGGGAGGCGGTCCGCGTACGTCTGGTGATGAGCACGATCATCGAGATCGTGCGTCCGGTCTAGTCGCGCGGACCTTCGCCGCGGACCTGCTCTACCTGTTTGAGCGCCTCGCGAAGGTCGCGGAGCCAGTCCTCCTGCCGTTCGGCGACCAGCCGCACGCACCAGGCGAGGGCGTGGCTGCGCGACCGCGCCACCCCCGCGTCGACCAGCGTGTCCAAGACGTGGCGCTCGGGCATCCGTAGCCGGGTCATCGCAGGCACCGACAGGGTCGTGAAGAGCTGGCGCTGGTCGCCGCAGACGGCTCCCCAGCTGACCTTTCGCCCGAACCGTCGCTCGGCCTCGTCGGCGATCCGCATGCGCTGCGCCCTGGTGTCCTCCCGGAACCCCTGGATCCGCGCGGCGAGCGCCGCGGCGCGCGTCTCCCCGTCGGACTCGGCGCCGAGATCCGGCTCGGCGAGCGTGCCCACGACCAGGAGCTCGTCACGGTCTGCCTGGACGTCGGGCGGCCCGACGAACCACCCCGTAGGGAGCCGTCCCGCGAACCAGCCGACCAAGTGCTGCTGCGCCTCCGACCTCACATCCGATGTCTCGCCCATAGGGTGAGATTACATGATTACGCAGATACAGCAACCCCCGATCAGGGGCCACCGGTCGCCGTCGGATCCTCGAGGGATCGGGCCCCCCCTCCCAGATAGAGCCTCGCCACCTCCGGATCGTCGAGCAGGGCATCGGCCTTGCCCGTGAGCCGCACCACCCCCGTCTCCATCACTGCCCCCTCGTCGGCGATCTCGAGACCCGACCGCGCGTTCTGCTCGACGAGCAAGACGGTGGCCCCGGCGCGGTTGAGCTCCTGGACGGTGCCGAACACCAGTCGCCGCGCCTTCGGGTCCAGGCCCATCGACGGCTCGTCCATCAAGATGAGGCGAGGTTCGAGCATCATCGCGCGAGCGATCTCGACGATCTTCTGTTCTCCGCCGGAGAGCGAGCCCGCGTGCGCACGGCGGCGCTCGCGGACGATCGCGAAGCGCGAGGCGACCTCCTCGATCCGGGCGCGGACGACGGTCCGCGGCAAGACGTACCCGCCCATCAGCACGTTGTCCCAGACGCTCATCGAGGGGAACAGGCTCCGTTCCTGAGGCACGTGGACGACGCCGTGATCGAGGATCTCGCGCGGAGCCCGGCCCGAGATCGTGGTGCCCTCCAACTCGATCACGCCCGTGCGGGGGCGCAGCAGGCCGCTCACGACCTTCAGGACGGTCGACTTGCCCGCTCCATTCGGACCGATCACGCACGTGATCCCGCCCTGCGCGACGTCGAGGTCGACCCCTTTGAGGATGTCGCCACGACCGTACCCGGCGACGATGCCCCGGATCGACAGGAACGTCTGCGACATCCTCACGTTCCCAGGTAGGCCTCGAGCACCATGGGATCGGTGCGGATCGCATCGGGGTGCCCATCCGCGATCGTGGCGCCGTGATCCAGCACCACGATCGGGTCGCACAGGCGCATCACGAGGCCCATGTCGTGCTCCACCACGAGGAAGGTCACGCCCTCGGCGTGCACCTCACGGATGTGGCGCTCCATCTGCTGGACCATGATGGGGTTCACGCCCGAGGCGGGCTCGTCGAGCAGGACGAGTCGCGGGCGACCCATCAGCACCGTCGCGAACTCGAGCAGCTTGCGCTGCCCGAACGACAGCTGGCCGGCCTTCAGGTCCGCGAGCGAGGCCAGACCGAAGCGCTCGAGCAGGTCGTGGGTCCGCTCCTCGTCCTGCCGACGGATCCCGCGTCCCGCGATCGCCCAGGTGGGTCTCGCGACCGCGACGGCCAGGTTCTCCACGAGCGTCAGCTCCGGGAAGACCCGGGCCTGCTGGAAGGTGCGCGAGAGGCCCTGGCGGTAGAGGCGCCGCGGGTTCGGCCGGCGGATCGTCGCGCCCCCGAACCGCACGGTGCCGGCATCGGCGCGCAGGTATCCGGTGATCATGTTGAACACGGTGGTCTTGCCCGACCCGTTCGGTCCGATCAATCCGGTGATCGTCCCCGCGCCGACCGAGAACGTCGCCGCGTTCACCGCGAGGACCCCACCGAAGCGCTTCGTCAGCCCGTCCACCTCGAGGAACGGCTCCGTCGCGGCCACGGGCACGCCGGCTGCGGCCGCGGCGCTCACGGTGTCACCTCGGCGGGAACCGAGGCCGGCGTGGGCGTCTGGCCGTCCTTCGTCCGGCGTTTCGCGATCCAATCCCGGATCGAGGGGATGATCCCGCGCGGCAGCAGCAGGATCACGATCAGGAACACCGCCGAGTACAAGACGAGGTACCAGCGGTTGGTGGCGGCGTTCTGGGCCAGCAGCTGCTGCGCCGGCACCAGCAGGACCGCGCCGAGCAACGGTCCCCACAGCGTGCCTCGACCGCCCAGGTAGACCATCAGGACCATGCCGATCGTGACCAGCGGGTCCACGGCGAACTGCGGGTAGATGTAGGTCATGTAGAAGGCCCAGGCGCCCCCGATCATCGCGGTGAGCCCCACGCTGAGCGCGAACGCGACCAGCTTGGCCACCTCGGTGTCGACCCCGACGCCGCGGGCGCGGTCCTCGTCGTCGCGGATCGCGAGCAGCATCAGACCCAGCCGCGCGCGTCGCGTGTACCAGCACGCCAGGAGCGCGACCAGGAAGATCGCGACGAGGACGAGGTAGAACGGGCGCTCGAAGGTCTCGACCGGGAACTGCGGGACGCCCACCCCCATCCCCGACGAGCCGTTCGTGAGCGAGTGGAGCACGAACGCGAGCGTCTGCGCGACGAAGAGCAGGCTGATCGTCACGATCGCGAAGGTGGCACCCCTCGTGCGGAAGGCGATCCATCCGATCGGCAAGGACGCGATCGCCACGGTGATCCCGACGAGCGGGAGGATCATGAAGGGGGTGTAACCGGGTGCCCCCCCGCTCGTCGGGAAGATGTTCGCGATCGCGTACGCACCGACGCCGAAGAACGCCGCGTTGCCTAGGGACAGGTAGCCCGAGTACCCGCCGAGCAGGTTCCACGCGGTCGCGAGGCCCGCGTACATCATCGTGAACACGGCGATGTTCACGACCCAGTTCGCACGGAACACGAACGGGAAGGCCACGAGGGCGACGACCATCGCGGCGGTGGCCGCCGCGCCGATCCGCCGCACCCTCAGAGCCTCCCTCGTTCGACCGTGCCGAACAGCCCCTGGGGCCGAACGACCAGGACCGCGATCAACAGGATGAAGAAGGTGAGCTTGGCCCACACGGGCGAGATGTAGGTCGCGAGGAGCGCCTCGGAGACTCCCATCAGCAGACCGGCGACGATGGTGCCCGGCAGACTCCCCATGCCGCCCAGCACGATGATCGTGAGGAGCAACGAGATCAGATCGTAGTGGCTGCCGGCGTTGAACGGATTCACGATCCCGTAGACCGCGCCCGCCGCGGCTGCCGTCGCCACGCTGATCCCGAACCCGATCGCGGCCACCCTACGCTCGTCGACGCCGAGCAACGCCGCCGACGAGGGGTTCTGCACCGTGCCCCGGACCGCGCGTCCGAACCGCGACTTCGTGAGCAGGAGCCCGAGCAGGAGCAGGATCACCACCGACAGCGCGAACGCGAAGACCTGCACCCGCAGGATCGTGAACCCGGCGACGCTCCACGAGCCGTTCGCGTAGGAAGGGATCGTCGAGCGGTAGGTCGTGGAGTACACCAGGCTGAGGATCCCCTCGATCCCGAGCGCGATCGCCCATGTGACGAGGAGCGACAGCTCCTCACGCTCGTCCGAGCGGAGCGGGCGGATGAACACCAGCTCGATCGCGACCCCCAGCACGAACACGATCGGCATCACGAGCAGGATCGACAAGAACGGATCCAGGCCGACGTGGGTGAACAACGAGTAGCTGAGGTACGCGCCCAGGATGATCATCACGCCTTGGGCGACGTTGATCACCCGCATGATCCCGAAGGCGAGCGTGAGCCCGCTCGCCATCAGCGCGTACACGCCGCCGGCGAGGACCCCGAGGATGACGGCCTGAACGAACAGGCGCACCGTGGCCTCCTATCGACCCCTAGAACGGGGGCGGGTTAGCCGCCCCAGTTCGGCTTCGGGTAGACGGGCGTGTGCAGTGCTTCGTCCGCAGGATAGACCGGAAGCAGCTTCCCGCCGATCCACTCGACCAGCATGTCGGACCCTTGCGGGGAGCCGTACTGGTCCCAGCTGAGGTTGCCTTCGATCGTGGGCCACGTCCCGCTGTGTAGGGACGAGATGATCGTCTGGTTGTCGATCGAGCCCGTCTTCTGGGCGACCTGCTGGATCAGCTGGCCCACCGCGTAGGCCTCCGCGGAGGTCGAGTCGATCCCGTAGGCGTCGCCGCCGTACTGCTTGATGTAGTTGTTCACGAACTCCGTGTTGCCGTTGGCCGTCGAGTTCGGGAACCAGTCGCCGCAGCTGAAGACGCCCTCGGTGTTGTTGGCGCCCACCTTGGAGGGGAACTCGGTGGGGGAGTTCGCGCCGTTGGCGAAGTAGAGGTACTTCGGGTTGTAGTTGAGCGACACGAGCGCCTTGACCTGCGCGTAGGCGTCTTCGGACTGGACGCCCGCCACCCACATGTCGGGCTGCTTGGAGGCCGCGGCCGACACGATCGGGGTGAAGTTGGTCGTCTCCGGCGGGTAGATCGTCCGGTAGACGGTCTTGACCCCAGCCGCCTCGAACTGCCTCTGCATCTCGTCGGCGATCGGCGAGGCGAACGGGTCGTCGAGAGAGACGTAGGCGGCTGTCTTTGGGCGCTGGTCCGCGGGGAGCGACAAGATCCAGTCGACGAACGGCTGGCCGCACGAGAGCACCGGTGCCGGTTGCACGAAGAAGACGTTCGTCAGCTTCGCGTCGAACATGGCCGGACCACCGCCGGCCGGCTCGACGAACGCATACCCGTGGCGGTTCGCGATCTGGGCCGAGGGCACGCTGAGCAGGGTGGAGAATGGCCCGAACACGAGGTCGACGTGGTCCTTCGTGATGAAGTTCTCGTAGTTCGTGACCGCCTGGTTCGGGTCGCTCGCGTCATCGGCGATCTTCAGCTCGACCTGACGCCCCAGGATCCCGCCGTTGGCATTCACCGTGTCGGCCCACAGCTGGTAGCCGCGGAGGGCGGCCTTGCCAGGGTCGGCGAAGTCGCCCGTCTGCGATAGAGAGATCCCGATCACGATCGGCTCCGTGGTGCCGCTCCCGCTCCCGCTCGCCGAGCTGCTCGAGCTGGTGCTCGAGCATGCCGTGAGGAGCGCGACCGCGACCGACACCGCAGCCAGGAACCTGGTTCGACCCTTCGCCATGACCCAGTCCTTTCCCCTCGGAGGGCCTGCAATCGTTTGCAGCATCCTAGGGAGCCTCCAGGAGGTTGTCAATCGCGACTCCTGGGCCTCCCGCCGCGGCCAGCGGCACCGGGCGGGACGCTGCCCGTGGAAGAGCGAACGACGAGCTCGGGGGCGAGCATCACCGTCTCGCGCGGCGTGTCGGGGTCATCGATCAGCGACAGGAGCAGGCGTGCCCCGCGCAGGCCCAGCTCGTATTCGTCGATCCGCACCGTCGTGAGCGGGGGATGGAGCCGCTCCACGAACGCCATGTCGTTGAACCCGACGAGGGAGAAGTCTTCCGGACAGGAGAGCCCGCGCGCCGCCGCCGCGTCGAGCACGCCGACCGCGATGAGGTCGTTGCCGGCGACGATGGCGGTGGGCCGGGGATCGGCATCCGAAGACCGCGCCCGCCGCCTCGCGTCCGGCGTCGATCGTGAACGCCGAGGCCTCGGCGCTCGCGCCCGGCTCGAGACCCAGCGCCCGTACGGCGGCGACGAAGCCCGCGGCTCGACGCGATCCCGATGTCGTCAGGGGAGGGCCCGAGACCTGTCCGATCACGCGATGTCCCAGGTCGTAGAGGTGATCGACCGCCAGCGCGGTCCCTGCGTGGTCGTCGGGGATCACCGCGGCAACGCGTCCGCGGTCGACGGTCCGGTTGACGAGGACGAAGGGCACGTCGGACGCGGCGAGCTCGTCGATGACGGGGTCGCGTCGTCGCGAGGTCGCGAGCAAGAGCCCGTCGACCTGCCGTTCGAGCATCACGTCGCGGTGCAGACGGTCCCGTGCCGGGTCGTTGTCGGTGTCGGCCAATACGAGCGTGTAGCCCGACTCGTGAAGCCGGTCCTCGGCGCCGCGGACCATCCCCGGGAAGAACGGGTTCGTGATGTCGGGGATCAGCATCCCGATCGTGAGCGACCGGCGCATCTTGAGGCCTCGCGCGACCCGGTTGACGCGGTAGCCGAGCTCCTCCGCGGCCTCGCGCACGCGTTCGGCCGTCTCCGGGCTCACCATGGCGGCGGTCCGCTCGTTCAGTGCGCGCGAAACCGTCGAGGGGTGTACCCCCGCGCGTCTCGCTACGTCCTTGAGGTTCGCGGCCACGTCCGACCGAGTCTAGAGCCGGTTGACACAGAGTCCACTCGCGCTCGCAATCGTTTGCGTCGCTGGGTCGAGGCGGGCGAAGAGGATTATCGACGTTCGTGGTCCCCGGCGCCGGCGTCTAGCCCTGCGCGAACACCGTCATCAACTCTCGGCATCAACCCTCGGCCGCCATCGCGCGCGCGAGGTCGTCGACCGGGTGCAGGCCGTCGTCCACGGGCACGTCCTCGGGCTCGAGCGTCATGCCCGCGCCCGCGGCTTCGAGCAGCAACAGCGTCGCGAAGTCGTCGTCCCCGTGACCGGCGCCGATCAGGGATGTCACGAGCTCGTGGACCGTCGAGGTCAGGGGGAGGGGCACGTCGAGCGCCCGGCCGGCATCGAGACCGAGCTCGAGGTCCTTGCGCAGCAATCGCGACGTGAACGTGGGGTGGAAATCGAGGTTCACGAGAGCGGGGGTCTTGTACCGGGAGAACGTCGAGCCCATCACCGAGTCGTTGATGAACGTGAGCAGGTCGGCGCGAGCGACGCCGCCACGCTCGGCGAGCACCGTGATCTCGGCCAGGCACTGCGCCACCACGCCCAACAGGAGGTTGTGGGCGATCTTCACGAAGCGCGCGGCCTCGCCCTCGCCCACGTAGGTGACGCCGCGGCCGAGGAGCTCCAGGTAGGGCCTCGCCTCTTCGAACGCGTCCCTCGGACCCGATGCGACCAGGCTCAGACGGCCGCTCTTGGCCACCTTGGGGTTGCCGCTCACGGGCGCCGCGAGCATCCGGGTGCCGACCGCGGCCGCGCGGGCACGGACCGCTTCGGACCCGTCGGTCGACACGGTCGAGCAGTCGACGAGGAGCCCGGGACCCTTGCCGCTCGAGAAGAGCCCGCCGGGTCCGTCGGTCACCGCGAGGAGGTCCTGGGTCCCCCCGATCATCGTCAGGACGATGTCACGGTCCGCGAGGTCGGCCGCCGAGTCGATGAGCGTGGCGCCCAGGGTCTCGAGATGCTCGGCCTTGGCGCGTGTGCGGTTGTACACGGCGACGTCGCAGCCTGAGCGGAGCAGCCGCTCGGCCAGGACGGCCCCCATGCGGCCGGCGCCGATCCAACCGAGCCTCTTCGTCGCCTCGTCGGGCACGCGCTCCCCCTTCCTCGGATGATCTGCGTCTGGCCACTGCGACGGCCTATCCCCGCAGGTGGTGCAAACGATTGCACGCACCTGCCGGAAGTGTCAACCGCGGGCCCTCCGGAGGCGGATCCGGGCGTCTTCGGAGCGCCCACGACGTTGATACGCTCGCTCGGATGCACCCTGCGGAGGACGCTGCGCCCGCCTACTACGCGGGCAGCCGGTTGGGGTCCGAGCTCGAGACGCCGCCTGAGCGCGCGTATGCCGGTCTCCCGATGGCGGTCTCCCACGCCGAGGAGGCGGGTGAGGAGGGTCCCGAGGACCGTGAGATCGCCGAGGCGATCGAGGCCGAGACGGAGTGGATCACCGAGGTCCTGGCGCGACTCGTCGACAAGCCCACGACCCTGGGGAACGAGGCCGGCGGGCAGGCGGTCGTGCGTGAGGCGCTCCGAGAGCTCGGCTTGGAGCCGGTCGACGTGCCCATGGACCCCGAGGCCCTGCGCACGCACCCGCTCGCCTCGCCGTTCGATTGGGACGTCGAGGGCAAGGAGAACCTCGTTGCGACGTGGAACGGGTTGACCGACCACGGTCGCTCGCTGATCCTCAACGGCCATATCGACGTCGTGTCGCCCGAGCCCGTCGAACAATGGGCGCGCGACCCGTTCACCGCGCACGTCGAGGATGGCTGGCTCTACGGGCGCGGCGCCGCGGACATGAAGTGCGGACTCGCGGCGATCCTCGGCGCGGTCAAGGGGCTTCGCCGCCTCGGGCTCGAGCCGCACGCGCCGGTGCACCTGCAGTCGGTCGTCGAGGAAGAGTGCACCGGCAACGGCTCGCTGCAGACGCTGCTCGCGGGGTACACGGCCGACGCCGCCGTGATCGCCGAGCCTTTCGGCGCCGCGGTGACGACCTCGCAGGTCGGCGTGCTGTGGTTCCAGGTGAAGATCAAGGGGCTCCCGGGGCATGCCGCCGAGGGCGGGCACACGATCAACGCGATCGAAAAGAGCTTGAAGATGATCCAGGCGCTCCGTGTGCTCGAGGCGGAGCTGAACGAAGCGCCTCCGCCCCCCTACGACGGCTACCCGCACCCGATCGGGCTGAACGTCGGCACGATCCACGGCGGCGACTGGAACTCGACGGTGCCCGGCGAGTGCGTCACCGGCTACCGGATCGCGCTGTACCCGGGGATGCCGTTGCGCGACCTGCAGGACCGGATCGAGGCGATCGTCGCGGAGGCGGCGGCGGACGACCCGGCGATCTTCAGCCACCCGCCCGAGGTCGTCTACAACGGGTTCGCGTGCGAGGGCTACGAGATCGGGCACGACCATCCGCTCGTGACGACGCTGTCGAGCGCGTACGCACGCCACAACGGTGTCCCGCCCGCGCTCGTCGCGACGACCGGCACGACCGACGCGCGCGTCTTCGGCGCCGCCGGAGGGATCCCGGCGGTGTGTTTCGGGCCCTACGCGGAGCAGGCGCACGGGGTGGGCGAGCGGGTGTACCTTCCGTCGGTGGTGCAGACGGCGCAGGTGATGGGGATGTTCGTCCGCGATTGGTGCGGGTTGTCGTGACCTGGCCGTGGTGGCTACTCGCCACCGCGGTCCTGCTGTTCGGCGCGCGACGACTCGTGCTGTCGATCCAGCGGGGCGATCGTGAGCGCGCGCGCCGCGAGGACCTGCCCCCCGCGGAGCGCACCGAGCCGGCCGGCGACGCGGCGCCCCCCTCCTCCGAAGGACCGACGCTCGTGGCCCGCACGAAGCCCCTCGTGGGGATGCCGGCGATCCGCCACTTCTTCCGCACGAACGAGATCCCGATCTACTTCGTCAGCGCGACCGCGTTCAACCTGCTCGGGATCGATCGGTGGGTCCGCAACTTCCGCTTCGTGAACTACTTCGACTCGTTCGACGGGTGGCACCCGAACGTGTTCGTGCCGAAGGAGCAGAGCCCGCGAGCATTCGAGTCGATCGAGGAGATCGTGAACTACCTGCTCGGGCACAAGGAGGTCGGCGACCTCGTCGCGGGCCGCCCACCGGGCAAGGCCGTGTTCTTGATGTTCGACGAGGAGACCGAGGAGCTGGCGGCGGAGCTCGGGCTCGACGTCGCGTTCCCGCGGGCGGCGCTGCGCCACAGGCTCGACTCGAAGATCGAGACCACGCGTCTGGGCAACGACGCCGGCGTCCCGAGCGTGCCGAACACGATGGGTCGGGGGACCGACTACCGGGGTCTCCGCACGCTCGCCGACGCCGAAGGGCTCGGGCACGACCTCGTGGTGCAGACCCCCTACGGCGACTCCGGCCAGACCACGTTCTTCATCGCGAACGAGGCCGACTGGGCGCGCCACGAGAAGAAGATCGCGGGCCAGCAGATCAAGGTGATGAAGCGGATCGAGCCGCGTGAGCTCGCGATCGAAGGGGTGATCACCCGCCACGGGACGCTCGTGGGTCCGTTGATGGCCGAGCTCGTCGGGTTCGAGGAGCTCACGCCCTACGACGGCGGCTGGTGCGGCGACGACGTCTCGCCGGAGCTGTTGACGGAAGCGCAGCGGCGGCAGGCGAGGGAGCGGACGATCGCGATGGGCGAGCGGCTGCGCCAAGAGGGCTACCGTGGCTACTTCGAGCTCGATTTCCTGCTCGACGCGGACACCGGCGAGCTCTGGCTCGGCGAGCTGAACCCGCGCGTGACGGGCGCCTCGAGCATCACGAACGTCACCGCGGTCGCGTATGGGGACATGCCGCTGTTCCTGTTCCACCTCCTCGAGTTCATGGACGTCGACTACGAGATCGACGTGGACGAGCTGAACGAACGATGGGCGCAGATCCAGAACCTCGACGAGTGGACGCAGTTCATCCTGAAGCAGACCGAGGACGCGACCGAGTTGATCACGCGCGCGCCGTCGTCGGGGATCTGGCGGATGCACGGGGACGGGGCGATCGGCTTCGCACGGCGCGACACCGACTGGCACACGATCGCCGACGGGTCCGAGGCCTTCTACCTGCGGATCGCCGCCGCGGAGCAGTACCGCTACCCGGGCGCCGATCTCGGGATCCTCGTGACGCGCGGACGGTTCATGAACGCCGACCACGAGCTGCTCGACCGCGCGCGCCATTGGATCACCGGGATCAAGGGGCAGTTCGCGAGCACGCCCCCGCAGCAGGCGCCCGAGCGCGCCCCGGAGCCCTTCGGCTTCAAGATGCTCTAGTCGCCAGGTGCTAGGCGAGGGACCCCATCCCTGAGAACATCTCGCGAACGTCATGCGGATGCTGCCGTTCCCCTTCCGGTCGGTCGAGGAGCTCGACCTGGGTCCCAAGTGGCAGGCCGTCTTCGAAGAGAAGTGGCCGCACTATCGGGCGTGGTTCCTGCGCGAGGGTGAGGCGGCTCGCGCCTCCTACGCGACCAGCGTCCGGATGCTCAAGGCCCACATGCCCGAGCTCGTGCCCGCCTACGAACGGGTGGTCGAGCTCGCGGGCGGTGGAGATGTGGCAGCGCGGATGCTCTCGCTCTACAAGCCGCCTCCCTACCTCGCGGCGTGCTCGCAGGGCGTGTGGTCGCGGGGCGGCGGACCGCTGCTCGTGCGCAACTACGACTACGCGCCCTCGCGGTTCGAGGGTGTGATCTGGCACACGCGGTTGCTCGAACGCCGCGTGATCGGGATGAGCGACTGCCTGTGGGGGTTGCTGGACGGGATCAACGAGGACGGGCTCGCCGTGTCGTTGACCTTCGGCGGCCGTCGCGTGCTCGGCGACGGGTTCGGGATCCCGATCGTGCTGCGGTACGTGCTCGAGACCTGCTCGACCGTCCCCCAGGCGCGCGAGGTGCTGGCGCGGCTCCCGTACTCGCTCAGCCACAACCTCACGCTCACCGATCGTGCGGGTCGTGTCCTGACCGCGTACCTCTCACCCGACCGCGAGCCGTTCTTCCGCGAGTTCCCCGCGGCCACGAACCACCAAGGGATCGTCGAATGGCCCGAGCAGGCGCGGGCGACGCGGACGATAGAGCGCGAGCAGACGATCCTGCGGTTGCTGGACGACCCGGGCGTCGACGCCGCGTCGTTCGTCGACAGCTTCCTGCGTGCGCCCCTGTTCTCGACCTCGTACGCGCACGGCTTCGGGACCCTGTACACGGCGGTCTACCGGCCGGACCCCGGCGCGATGCAGGTGCGCTGGCCCGCGCACACGTGGTCCCTCGGGTTCGACGCGTTCGAGGAGCGGCAGCACACAGAGGTGCTGGCCGAACCGTCGTTCGCGAAGACCTTGGCGTGAAACGCTCGTCCCTGCTCGCCCGGACCGGCGCGTCGCTGCTCCTCGCCGGGGGTGTCCTCCTCGTGGTCGGGCCGTTCGCGTCGTGGGCTTCCGTCCGGCCGGACGCCGCCGCCTTCGCAAGGACGCTGCACGAGACCCCGGCGCAGGTGCGCGAGGGGATCCGCGAGACCACCGTGTCGTACACCTGGCTCGAAGGGAACAACCTGGCGGGGATCGGGCTCATCGCGGGCGTGGTCGTGTTGATCGCCGGGGTGCTCGCCGTGCGGCGCCCGAGACGGTGGGTTGCGCTCCCAGGGGCGGTGGGCGCCGCCCTGGCGCTCGCGTTGGCGCTCGCGGGCCGGCCGGAAGCGGCTGCGCTCGTCGACGCCGCGATCGAGGACGCGGGGAAGTACGCGGTCGCGGTGGGTGTCGATCCGGCCGCGCTCGGACCGGTGTTCACGGTCACGATCGGCCGGTACTCCGCCTACGAGATCGTGGGCGCGGCCGCTGCCGTGCTCGGAGCCATCGTCCTGGCCGTGAGTTCGCTCCCCGATGAGGGCGATCTGGATTGGATCCCCTGGACGGCGGATCGCGACGACTGAGGCGCTGCCGTGGGAGGCTTGCTGCAACCGGAGGAGGAGGCGATCGTGGCGGACTCGACCGATCGGAGCGGAACCAGGGCGGCGGCATCCCTGCTGGGGGTGCTGGGCGGCGCGACCGTGGTCGTCGGCTCGACCCTCACGTGGGCGAAGATCGGCCTGAGCGCGTCCGGGCAGACCCAGTCCCAGTCCGTGCTCGGCCTGCAGATCGGGGGTGGCGTCACGCTGGTGCTCGGGGTCGCGCTGGCCGCGGCCGGCGCGCTGCTCTGGGCGGGGCTCCCCGCACGGTATGCCGGAGCGGTGCTCGGGGCGATCGCGATCGGCGCCGCCTACCCGGCGGCGTGGCTCGCCATCACCCGCGAGGACTTCTTCGCGGGCCTCACGCAGACGCAGGGCGTCCAGGTCGACGTGTCGCTCGGCTGGGGAGCGCTCCTGGTGTTGGCCGGCGGGGTCGTGGGGATCGTTGCGGCCATCGCGGCGTTGGTCGCCTCGACGGGACCGTACGAACCCGGCGAGGACGAGCCGATCCAGACCGATGCGGCCGAGGTCGAGGAGCCCCCGAACGACCTGCCGGCCGGTCCCCCGTCGCCGTCGTCGCTCGAGCGGTGAACACCGAGACCTTCCAGATCTCGACGCACGGCCGGCGGGTCGTCGAGGTCACCGACCGCGTCGTCGCGTTCGCCTCCGCGCAGGGCGCCGACGGCCTCCTGCACGTGTTCGTGCCGCACGCAACGGCCGGTGTCGCGTTGATGGAGACCGGCAGCGGTTCCGAGGAGGACCTCGAGGGATTGCTCGGGCGCGTCTTCCCGCGCGAGGACCGCTACGCCCACCGGCACGGAAGCGTGGGCCACGGAGGCGACCACCTCCTGCCGGTCTTCGTGTCGCCGTCGCTCGTGCTTCCCGTGGTCGAGGGCCGCATACAGCTCGGCACGTGGCAGTCGGTGGTGGTGGTCGACCCGAACCGCGAGAACGACGAGCGGACGGTCCGGCTGAGCTTCGTGCCCGCCTGAGCGCGGCCCGACGCCTACAGGTATTGGCCGGGTGTGCGGTCCGCGCGGTCCGCCGGCTTGGAGGAAACGGCCTGGACGTCGCGTTCGCGGAGCAGGACCAGGTCCTCTCCCTCGAGCTCGACCTCCAGACCCGACGAGGGGAGGAACAGGACCCGGTCGCCCTGCTTCGCGACGCGCACGTCGGGACCGACGAGCGTGACGTCGCCCCACTGCAGGCGCTTGGGCGCCGGCATCG
This sequence comes from uncultured Actinomycetes bacterium, assembly GCA_963710985.1. Classification (GTDB taxonomy): domain Bacteria; phylum Actinomycetota; class UBA4738; order UBA4738; family HRBIN12; genus AC-51. Next base: position 540,652 of record CAVQCI010000003.1, read on the forward strand.
CGGTCGCGGGGATCAACAGGCCGCCGCTGGTCTTGCGTTCGCCGTTCTCGGGCACGCGCACCACGAGGCGGTCGCCGGTGAGCCGGAGCTCGGGCGTGGCGACCGGCTTCTTCGGCTGACGCGGCCTCCTCGCCGCCTTCGGCGCGGCGGTCTCGCTCTCCTTGGCGCGGGGCACGTCCGCAGTGTAGCGACCGCGGGTAGCATGCCCGCCGTGAAGGCCCGCACCCTGCTCGACGAGGCGATCCAGACGCTGAAGGCGTCGCCCGCGATCGACCATTGGCAGAAGGGACGCGAACGGATCGAGGCGACCGAGCTGCTGACCCACGTGCTGGGGGACGAGCCGGAGCCGGGCGACCGGATCTCGGCCCGCGACGCCGCGACGTTCCGCGCGTTGGTCGAACGGCGGGCGATCGGCGAGCCGATCCCCTACATCAAGGGGTACACGGCCTTCCGTGACATCGAGCTGCGCGTGAAGCCGGGCGTGTTCGTCCCGCGCGACTCCTCCGAGTGGCTGGCGGAACAGGCGATCCGCCGGCTCCGCCGCCGCAAAGCCCCGGTCCACGTGGACCTCGCGACGGGGATCGGGACGATCGCGCTTGCCGTCGCCGACGAGGTCCCGAAGGCATCGGTCTTCGGTACGGACCTGTCCGGCGACGCCGTGCGGCTCGCGCGCAAGAACGCCAAGCGGCTGGGTCTCGCGGCGACGTTCGTCACCGGGGACCTGCTGGACCCGCTGCCCGGCAAGCTCCGCGGCCGGGTCGACGTGATCACGATCCATCCGCCGTACGTCGCTCGCGACGAGGTCGAGGAGCTCCCCGACGAGGTCCGCGCGTGGGAGCCCGCGCACACGCTCACGGACCAGAGCGACGACGGGCTGGGGCTCATCACGCGGACCGCGCGCGAGGGGCCGGCCTGGTTGGACGGGCGTGGCTGGTTGCTGGTCGAGGTGAGCCCCGACCGCGCCAAGGACGTCAAGCGGGTGCTCACCGGGGCGGGCTACCGCGACGTGGAGAGCACGAAGGGCGGCGAACTGAAGGTCACGCGGGTGATCGTCGGTCGCCGGCCGTCGTGACGGTGCGGCGGTGAGCGCGCGCCCATGAACGACCGGCCGATGGATCGGAGGAAGGTCGCGCCGTACGGCTCCTGGCCCTCTCCGATCACGGCCGAGTTGGTCGCAGGAGCGGTGATCCGGCTCGGCCAGGTGGCGATCGAGCGCGGACTCGTCTATTGGAACGAGCTGCATCCCACCGAGGCGGCGCGCACCACGCTGTGCCGCGCCGACGCCTACTCCTCGCCGGTCGAGATCCTCCCCCCGTCCTTCTCGGTCCGGACCAAGGTGCACGAGTACGGGGGCGGCGCCTGGACGGTGCACGTCGGCACGGTCTTCTTCTCGAACTGGACCGACCAGCGCCTGTGGCGGTTGATCCCGGGTGCCGGCGAGCCCGTGCCGCTCACGCCCGAGACCGACGGCACCCACCGCTACGCGGACGGCCGGATCACCCCCGACGGCCGCTGGTGGATCGGCGTCCGCGAGCGCCACGAGGGGACCCGTGTCCCCGACGACGTGGTCAACGAGCTCGTCGCGGTGCCGACCGACGGGAGCGCCGAGCCCCGGACGATCGCGAGCGGTCGCGACTTCTATGCGACCCCGCGCCTGTCCCCCGACGGGAGCCGTCTCGCATGGCTCGCCTGGGACCTGCCGTGGATGCCGTGGGACGGGTGCGAGCTGTTCGTCGCCGACCTGGCCGCCGATGCCTCGCTCGGCGCGATGCGCCTGGTCGCCGGTCGCGGCGGCGAGGAGTCGATCTGGCAGCCGGCGTGGAGTCCGACGGGTGAGTTGCACTGGTCGAGCGACCGCACGGGCTGGTGGAACCTCGAGCGCGAACGGGCCGGGGAGCGTCAGGCGATCTGTCCTCGCGAGGCGGAGTTCGGGTGGCCGCAATGGGTGTTCGGCGGCTCGTCGCTCGCGTTCCTCGCCGACGGACGGATCGTGTGCCACTACGGCTCGCACGGGATCCAGCACACCGCGGTGCTCGACCCCGACACCGGCGAGCTCGTCGACCTCGATCTCCCGTACACGGCGATCGGCTACCCCTTCCTGGTCGCGGAGGGCTCGCAGATCGCGTTCCTCGCGGGCGCCCCGTCGATCCCGGAGCAGGTGGTGCTGCTGGACTTCACGAGCCGCTCGGTCGAGGTCCTGCGCGAGAGCGAGCACCTCGAGATCGACCAGGCCTACCTGTCGACGCCCACGCAGATCGCGTTCCCGACCGACGGCGACCAGATCGCCCACGCCCACGTCTACGCGCCGCGCAACCCCGACGTCCAGGCGCCCGACGGGGAGCGCCCGCCGCTGATCGTGATGAGCCATGGCGGGCCGACCTCCGAGGCGGTGCCCGCCTTCGACCTCGAGGTGCAGTTCTGGACGTCGCGTGGATTCGCGGTCGTCGACGTGAACTACGGTGGGAGCACCGGGTTCGGACGCGCCTACCGGCAGCGGCTGAACGGCAACTGGGGGGTCGTCGACACGCAGGACTGCATCCGCGCGGCGCGGTTCCTCGCCGAGCAGGGAGAGGTCGACGGGCACCGGCTGCTGATCCGTGGCGGGTCGGCGGGCGGCTACACGACCCTGTGCGCCCTCGTGTTCACTGACGACTTCGCGGCCGGGGCGAGCTACTACGGCATCGCCGACCTCGTGCCCTTCGCCGAGGGCGGGACGCACAAGTTCGAGTCCGCGTACGAGCACACGCTGGTCGGACCGTGGCCCGAGGCCGAGGAGCTGTACCGAGCGCGCAGCCCGATCAACTCCGTCGACATGCTGTCGACCCCGATGCTGATCCTGCAGGGCGCCGAGGACGCGGTGGTGCCGCCTGCGCAGGCCGAGCTCATGGTGGGCGCGCTCGAAGCGAAGGGCCTGCCCTACGCGTACCTGCTCTTCGAGGGCGAGCAGCACGGGTTCCGCAAGGCGGAGTCCAACGTGCGTGCGCTGCAGGCAGAGCTGTCCTTCTACACGCAGATCCTCGGGGTCGAGCCCGGCGACCCGCTCCCACGCCTGCACATCGAGCACCTCGGGTCCTGAGGCCGGCCCCCCGGTCGTGGGCCGGAAGACCCGCGCCGCACGCCGGGGCGGCGTCATCCTGCGGATATCCTCGTTCTAGCGACCCCACGCTGCGGAGGCAACCCCACGATGACGAACGCGAAGAAGGCGAGGCAACAGCGAGCGACCGGTGCCAGGAAGGCGAACACGCGGTCGAAGACCGGCAACCAGCAGATGCTGTGGCTCGGGATCGCCGCGGTCGCGGTGGTGCTGGTGGTCGTCGCGGTGATCGCCACCAACGGCGGCGGCGCGTCGGGCGGCGGGTACTCGCCCGCCCCCGACGGATCGGTGACGATCGCGCGGGACACGACCCAGCCGCTGCAGGTCGGCGACAAGATCCCGGACTGGTCCGCGCCGGCCTTGGAGGGCTACGGGAACGACACGATGAACTGGTCGGACTACGTGGGGAAGCCCACCGTGTTCGCGGTCTGGGCCTCCTGGTGCCCCCATTGCCAGACCGAGCTCCCCAAGCTGGCGGCCGCGGTCGACGGCCGTCCGGGGGTCCAGCTCGTGAGCGTCACGACGGCGCTCGGCCGTGATCCAGGTCCGACGCCGGCCAACTACATGGCGTCGAACAACCTGACCTTCCCGGTCGCGCTCGACGATGCCAACACGACGCTGATGAAGGGCCTCGGCGTGCAGGGGTTTCCGACGACGTTCTTCGTCGACTCCTCGGGCACGATCGTCCAGAAGGGCGAGGGCGAGATCGACGCCTCGCTGCTGGACCAGTACCTGCAGCAGCTCTCGGCCGGCTGAGCAGGCGGGGCGGCGGCCTCAGCCGCCGATCATCGACATCGAGCGGGCGGGCTGCACGAAGTCCGGGTGGTTGATCCGGTGCCCGGACCACTTCGTCCACACGGCCTCGCGGATCAGACGCTCCAGGTCCTCGTCGGAGGCGCCGTCGCGCATCGGCCCGCGGAGGTCGGTCTCCTCGAGCGCGAACAGGCAGGTTCGGAACTGGCCTTCGGCGGTCAACCGCAGCCGGTTGCAGGTGTCACAGAACGGCTGGGTGACGCTCGGGATCACGCCGATCCTGCCGGGCGCGCCGTCGGCGAACCCGTAGGTGGTGGCGGGTTCGTTCGTGGGACCGTCGGGCGCGAGCGGGTAGGCGGCGTCGATCGCCTCGAGGATCCGCGCCGCGGGGACGACCTTGGACCGTTCCCACGCATGCTGGGCGTCCAGCGGCATGTACTCGATGAACCGGATCTCGTAGCCGGTCTCGCGCGCCCATCGCGCGAAGTCGACGAGCTCGTCGTCGTTCGTGCCGCCGATCACGACCGTGTTGATCTTGATCGGTGTGAGGCCCGCCTCCTCGGCCGCGCGGAGCCCCCGCAGCACGCGGTCCAGCGCGTCGCGCCGGGTCATCTCCGCGAACCGGTGCTGCAGGAGCGAATCGCACGAGACGGTGGCCCGGTCGATCCCCGCCTCGGCGAGCTGGGCCGCCAGCGTGTCCAGGAGCAGGCCGTTCGTCGTGATCGACATGTCGAGACCGGGGCCGACCTCGCGGAGCATCCGCACCAGGGTCGGCAGGTCCGCGCGGACCGTCGGCTCGCCCCCGGTCACCTTGATCGAGCGCACCCCGAGCCGCACGAACGACGCGACGAGATGCTGCAGCTCCTCGAACGTCAGCAGCTCCGCCTTCGGGAGCCATCTCAGACCTTCGGCCGGCATGCAGTAGGTGCAGCGGAAATTGCAGCGGTCGGTGACGGACACGCGCAGGTCGTCCGCGATCCGGCCGAACGTGTCGACCAGCGGACCCTCGAGGGGAGCGGCGTGGGACTGCTCGAGCATGAACATCCAGCCTACCCGCGTCGCGCCCGGAGGGGAACGCCCGGGCGCGGCGCTCGCGTCCGATAGGGTCGGCGCCGTGAGGCCGCGCGACACGATGCTGCTGTATCAGACGGCGGCGCGCGTCTGGCTCACGGCAGCTGCGTTGTCGCTCCTGCTCCCGGCGGCGGACCGGCTGGTGCTCTGGCTCCCGCTGCACCTGGCGCTCGCGGGCGCGATCTCGGTGGCGATCTCAGGGGCGATGCAGACCTTCGCGCTGGCGCTCACCGCGACGCCGTCGCCGTCGCGTTGGGTCGTCTGGGCGCAGTTCGCTTCGGTGAACCTGGGCGTGCTGTTGATCGCGATCGGGATGCCCACCTCGCATCCCTTGCTGGTCGCCGTCGGCGGGGCGACGTTCGTGGCGGGGATCGCCGATCCTCGGGTGGTTGCTGTGGCGGGCGTGGCACCGGGGCCTCAACCGGCGGCACGTGGTCCCGGTCCTGGCCTACGGGCTCGCGATCGGGTTCGTGCTCGTGGGCGCGACGCTGGGCGCCCTGATGGGGGGCCGGCTCGTGGACGGCGCCGCGTACCTCGGGCTGCGGCGCGCGCACATGGCCGTGAACGTCCTGGGCTGGGCGGCGATCACGGTGTCCGGCACGCTCGTCACGTTGCTGCCGACCGTGCTGCGCGTGCGGATGCCGCCGTGGCGAGGCCGGGGAGCCGTCGCGCTGCTCGGGACCGGGGTGGCCGCGATCGCGGGAGGGCTGGCGTTCGACCGTCCGGCCCTGTCCGGGGGCGGCGGGCTCGTGTACCTGGCGGGGGTTGCAGGGGTCCTCGACCTGATCGCGGCCACGCTCCGCGTGCGGCGCGTCTATGAGATCCCCCTCGCGGGGCTGCACATCGTCTCGGCCGTCGCGTGGTGGACGGCGGGCACGGCCGGGCTCGCGTGGGCGCTGCTGCACGGGGTCTCCGGGTTCGACGCCTACCGTCCGATCTTCCTGACGGCGTTCGTGGGCGGGTTCCTCGTGCAGGTGCTCCTCGGTGCGTGGTCCTACCTGCTTCCGATGAACCGGCCCGGGCATCCGATCGACCGCCGGCGCGCGCTCTCGGCGTTCGAGGTGGCCGCCCCGGTCCAGGTCGTGCTCCTGAACGCGGGGCTGGTGCTCATCGCCCTCCGCGGCGGCGGCTGGGTCGGATCGGGCGCGGCCGACGCCGGGATCGCGCTCGCCGGCGCCGGCGGGGCGATCGCGCTCGCGAAGGCATGGCTGTTCCCGTTGGTGGCCCGAGGTCCGGTCGACACCGCGCGCGCCCGCGCGGTCTGGGGCTCGTTCGAGGGATGACGCCGGACCGGTACGCCCGCAGCCGGTCGGGAGCCTCTCGGACCTGCTATCCATAGGCCGTGCGCGTCCTGGTGCTGTACGAGACCCGTCGGGGGTTCACCTTGTCCGTGGCCCGCGCGGTCCGCGACGAGCTTCGGGGTCGCGGCGTGGACGCGACGGCCTCTCCGCTGCGCGGCACCGACCTGGGCACGGTGGCGGCCTCCGACGCGTTGATCGTCGGATCGTGGGTCCAGGGCATGATCGTGGCGAAGGTCGGTCCGGCCGACGGCGCCCTCGCCGGGATCGACGCGCTGCCGCCGCTGGCGCAGCGGCCGGCCGTCGTCTTCTGCACGTGCGACGTCGCGCCGCGCAGCACGCTCGACGTCCTCGCCGATCGGCTCGCGCTGCGCGGCGCGAACGTCCTGGGGCGACACGCCTTCAAGAAGCGCCACCTGCACCCGAGCCGCAACCTCGAGGACGTGCCGGCGTTCGTGGACGGCACGCTCGCGGTGTTCGCGGGGAGGGCCGAGACCGGCGCCTGAGCCGCCTGCGTGGGAGGATGCTCCTCATGGCAGGGGCGCGCGCGGCGGTCGTCACCGTCTCCGACGGGGTCACGCACGGCACCCGCACCGACGAGAGCGGCGACGTCGCCTCGACGCTCCTGAGCGGCGCCGGCTTCGACGTCGTCACCCGCGAGGTCGTCCCCGACGAACGCGATCGGATCGAGGACGCGCTCCGACGGCTCGCCGCCACCCACGCCCTCGTGGTCACCACCGGCGGGACCGGATTCGGGCCCCGCGACGTCACGCCCGAGGCCACCCGAGCGGCCATGGATCGTGAGGCGCCCGGGCTCGCAGAGCTCATGCGCGCGGCGGGGCTCGCGCACACGCCGATGGCGGCCCTATCGCGCGCGGTCGCGGGCGTGGTGGGTGAGGCCCTCGTGGTCAACCTGCCCGGGAGCCCCAAAGGGGTCGCGGAATCGCTTGAGGCGCTGCTCCCGGTCGTGCCGCATGCCGTGCAGCTGCTGGGCGGCGCCACCGGTGCGCACCCGACCGGGCACGCGCAGGCCGCCCCGACGCCGGCAGCCACGACCGGTCCCGACGCGCGCGCGCCCGGGCGCGCCGCCCAGGTGGAGGCGACCGCGGTGAAGGCGATCGGGTCCCCGCCGTGCCGGGTGGGGAGCCGGATGACGATCGAGCCGGGGGGCGCGGTCCGCGGCACGCTCGGGTGCGCCGAGTTCGACGCCGGCGCCGTCGAGGCCGCGACGCAGGTCGCGGCGACGGGGGTTCCGCAGACCCGCACGCTGCACCACGACCTCGGGGACATCGAGGTCTTCTTCGAGCCGCACGTGCCGGCGGCGCAGGTCGTGGTGGTGTCGGCGACCGACGTCGCGCGGCACCTCCGGGCGCTCCTCGCGCCGCTCGGCTACGAGGTCGTGACGCTGGAGTCGCGGAGCGAGCGGCTGGCACCGAGTGACGGCCCGTCGGTCGCGGCGATCGGGGAGGTCGCGCTCGACGCAGGCACGCGGGTCGTCCTCACCGACCATGACGCCCCCGACGTCCTCCCGGTGCTGCGACGGGTGCTCCGGTCTCCCGTGCGGTTCGTCGGCGTGATGGGATCGACGCCGGCACGTCGGTCACTACGTAGACACCCTCCGCGACGAAGGCTTCGGCGACGACGAGATCAGGAGGATCCGGAGCCCGCTCGGACTGGATCTCGGCGGGCGCGATCCGCAGGAGATCGCGCTGTCGATCGCGGCGGGTCTCGTCGCCGACGCGTACGAGCGGGGCGGCGGCTGGCTCGACCGGGGTTGAGATGCGGGCCTTCCGCCCGATCGTGGCGTTCGCGCTCGGCGTCGCGGCGCTCCTCACCGCTCCGATCGCCGCGCGGCGCCCGGCCGCGCGACCGCAGGCCCCTCCGAACGTGCTGCTGGTCCTCACCGACGACCAGACGATCGACACGCTGCCGTCGACGCCGGCCGCGATGCCGTGGCTGCAGTCACGGTTGGACGACCCGTCGAGCGGCTGGCTCCGGTTCCCGAACGCGGTGGTGTCGACGCCGCTCTGCTGTCCCTCGCGCGCGTCGATCCTGACCGGCCGTGACGCGCTCCACACCGGCGTCGGCGGGAACGCGGACGGCGAGGACCTCGATCCCGCGCAGACCCTGCCCGTGTGGCTGCACGCCGCCGGCTACCACACGGGGCTGGTCGGCAAGTACCTGAACGGCTTCCCGTTCGGTGGCGCTCCCGCGGTGCCGCCGGGCTGGGACCGCTTCCTCGCGAAGACGAACGACGCGGCCGCCACCGTCTACGACGACTACGGCCTCGTCGACCAAGGCGCCTTCCGGCGGGTCGGGACGCTGCCGAGCGACTACTCCACGAACCTCCTGGGTAGCGCCGCGGTGGAGTTCCTCCGCACGGCGCCGGCCGACCGCCCCTGGTTCTTGATGTTCAGCCCGCCGGCGCCGCACGAGCCGTGGATTCCCGCTCCCGGCGACGCGGGCACGTTCGACGGCGTGCGTCTGCCCGCTCCGTCGGCGCGGCTGACCAACGACGTCCGGGGCAAGCCCGCCTGGGTGCGGGTCCTTCCGAGGATCGACGCGACACGCTTGGGCACGCTCCAGCACGAGCGGATCCTCGAACGCGAGACGCTCCTCGACGTCGATCGGTGGTTCGAGCGACTGGTCGCCGAGATCCGCGCGCGAGGCGAGTGGGGCAACACGGTGGTCGTGTTCCTGTCCGACAACGGGTACCAGTTCGGCGAGCATCGATGGGCGGGTAAGCAGGCACCCTACGAGGGCTCGATCCGCGTGCCGTTCGCGATCCGTTCACCGTGGACCACCGGCGGCGTGGTGCCCGCCCTCGTCTCGAACCTCGACGTGGCGCCGACGATCGCCGCGCTCGCGGGCGCCGCGCTCCCGTGGGCCTCCGACGGCATCAGCCTCGCGCCGTTGGTGCGCGGGCCGCCGCCGACTCAAGGTCTTCCGTTGGTCGGGCGATCCGTTCCGTTGCTCTGGGGCGGAGGCGACGCCGTGCCCGCGTGGAGCGGGATCCGTACCGCGGACACCGTCTACGTGCGCAACGCCGACGGCACGGAGGAGCTCTACGACCTGCGCTCGGACCCTGACGAGCTGCGCAACCTGGCGAGGGCCCAGCCGCGCGAGCGGGCGCGCCTGGCTGCGGTGCAGGCTGCCGTCGCGCCGCTGCCGGGCGCCGGGTAGGCCCGATCCCGATCGGCGCGCTCGACGGGCCAGGGTGCGCCGCCCGCGCCGCTGGCACGTAAAGTCGAGCGTCCGCCGGCCGACAGGTGGAGAGATGGCAGGGGTCGTGCAATGGGTCGCGTACCGGGTGACGCCCGGCGCGGTGTTGCGCGCCCCCCTCCCGTCCGCTCCCGAGGTGGGCGAGGGATGGCGAGGTGTGGAGCTCCGGATCCCGCTCCCGTTCGACCAGCTCGACCAACTGGTGGTGGAGACGGCGTTCAAGACCGATGCGGCGCTCGCCGTGCACCTCGAGGACGACGTCGCGTACGCGGCCGCCGCCGGGCGCTCGGCCGACCTGGTTCGCTTCGTGCTCGGGGTGCGGTCGCGCCGCATCCCGGACGCGGCGGCCGAGCCGCTGCAGCGGTGCGGAACCACCGCGCCGACCGCGCCGTGGCGCAAAGACGTCGCCCGACGGCTCGCGCCATGGACGGCCTTCGCGCCGGTGGCTTCGACCCAGACCGCGCTCTACCGCTGGTTGGCTCCCCAGGACACGCCCGCGATCAGCGTCGACGTGTTCCTCGAGGGGCTCGGGCTCGCGATCGTCGAGACCTCGACCCCCGATCCGCTCACCCTGCAGACGATCGCTCGTGTGCAGCTCGCCGCGCGAGAGAAGCCGCGGCGAACCCGCCGCTGGCGCCGCGGCCGTTGAGGCCTGGGCTCGGAGGCGCTATGCCCCGACCGGGATCCCCTGCTCGGCGTTGAGCTCCGCGAGCAGGGCGTCGACGCCGGCGGAGACCTTGTCGCGCCACCACTGCTGGCCCGACTCCGGCAGCGTGTAGATCGGGTCGTAGTAGTGGTAGCGCCGCGTGAGCGCCTCGGGATCGTCGGCTTCGATGCTCGTGCGGTAGTTCTTGTTCCAGTAGGAGATCCCGCGCTCGTGATCGTAGTCGCTCAGCATGTGGACCCAGCGCTTGCCGACGAACGGGACGTCGCACACGAAGCGCGGGGTCGCGAACCCGGGGAGGTACCCGAGGATCGCGAACTGCAGCTCCTGCGCTTCCGCGACGGAGAGGCGCCAGTGCTCCGCGTTGGGGATCATGTCGCACAGGTAGAAGTAGTAGGGGATGATCTTGCCTTGATCGAGCAGCGTGAAGCACAGGTCGAGGAGCTGCTTCGGCGTGGTGTTCACGCCCCGTAGCAGGACCCCTTGGTTCCGCACGTCGCGGAACCCCATGTCGAGGAGCTTGCGCACGGCTTGGCCGACGAGCGGCGTCACCTGTTGCGCGGCGTTGACGTGCGTGTGCACCGCGACGTCGATGTCGCGCTCGCGCGCGCGCGTCGCGATCGCCTCGTAGGCCTCGAGCACCTCGTCCTGGAGGAAGTGCTGCGGGATCCCCATCAGGCCCTTCGTGGCGATCCGGATGTCACGGATGTTCTCGATGTCCATCAGCTTGAAGAGCCAGTCCTGCAGCCGCTTGGCCGGGACGTTGGCCATGTCGCCCCCGGACACCACCACGTCGCGAACCTGGGGCGTCTTGCGGAGGTAGTCGAGCATCGCGTCCCAGCGGTCGTTCTGCTTCATCTCGAACTTGTACTTGAGGACCTGCAGCGTGTCGTTGCCGACCAGGTCCATCCGCGTGCAATGCCCGCAGTACTGCGGGCAGGTCGGGATCATCTCCGCGAGCACCTTGGTCGGGTAGCGGTGGGTGAGCCCCTCGACCGCCCACATGTCCGCCTCGTGCAGGGAGTCGCGGGAGGCCATCGGGTGGCTCGGCCACTCGGGTTCGCGTTCGCTGAAGGCCGGGGCCATGTACCGGCGGACCGGGTCGGCGTACAGATCCGACTCGTCCATCGTGTTGACCATCTGCGGCGGGATCAGCATCGACATCGTGGCCCGCTCCTGTTGGTCGCGCTCGATGTCGGCATAGAGCTCGTCGCTGAGATGCTCGCCGAGCGCCTCCTTGAACTCCTTGAGGTTCTTGATGGAGTGGGCGCGCTGCCACTGCGCGGACTCCCACTGATCCTTCGTGACGTCCTTGAACCCGGGGAGGCGGGTCCAATCGGGCTCGACGAACGCGCGCTGCAGGGGATAGATGAACGGCTGGTCGGCCTTGCCCGTGTGGGCCTCGCGATGGCTGGGCCGGATGTTGGACGGCTGCGGGTGGAAGTCCACGCTCATGCTGCACCCCCCTGCTCTCGGGTCACGCGTGCCGGGCACGTGGCCAGGGACGCGGAAGGAACGTTCGGCGACACCTCATATTACCCGGATGCTGTCCGGAGGAACAGCGCTGCTACCGAAGGATATCCGGTGGAGAGGCGCGAGGGCGTGGAGCCGGACGGTTCAGCGGCCGCGGCCGCCGCCCCGCTGCCCCTGGCCGTCGCGGCGCGGACGCCGATCCTGGATCTCGGGCGCGCGCCTGGGCAGGCGGGCCTTCATCGGGGCGTGCCCCGTGCGCTCCAGGCGGACCTGGATGTAGTCGGGGGTCGCGGCGCGTTCGGTCTCACGCCAGCCGTTCGCCAGCAGGTGCTTCAGCCGCGCGTCGGCGGTCTTGCGGAGCTTGTCCCCGCCCGGCACCTTCACGTAGAGACGCTCGTGCGTGACTTCCTTGTACTCGGCCATCGTCGGCACAGGGTAACAGGCCACCGGATCGGCCCAGATCGGTTGCACGTTGCGTGAGACGCAAACCCGATTCAGGTCGCAGCCCCCTGTGCCGATGGTTCGTGCGTATGGGGGCTCCCGAGATCCGTGGGGAGGCCGTCCCTGCGCCGCTTCGAGACGTGCTCGTTCGGTTGGTCGGTGAGGGATGGTCGTCCGTCGCGTCCGAGGTCCTCGCCGTGGTCGGCGAGGGCGTGGGCGCCGACCGTGCCTACCTCTTCCAGAACGTCCGGGGCAGCGACGGCCGGCTCTGGATGGATCTGCGGGGCGAGTGGGACGCGCCCGGCGTGCGCGGGATCTTCGACGACGAACGCAACCATCTCCATCCGTACTTCCCGGACTTCGGCGCGTGGATCGACCACCTCGGCTCGGGCGGCCACTTCCGATGCCCGGTCCAAGATCTCGACGACCGGGCGCGGGAGATCTTGGTGGGTGAGGGGGTCCGGTCCCTGCTGGTGCTGCCGGTGAACGTGGGTGGGGAGTGGTGGGGGTTCGTCGGCCTGGACGCGGTGCGCGAGCGCCGGGACTGGCTCGACGGGGACGTCTCGGCGATGCGCGCGTTCGCCGATGCGGTCGCCGACGCCGAGGAGCGGGACCGTTCCCAGACCGACCTGCGGCACCGGGAGGATCTGCACCGGCAGATCGTGGAGCACGGCCCGGCCGTCGTGTACGTGGACGAACCCGACGCCGCCGCGTCCACCCTCTTCATCAGCCCTCAGGTCGAACGGGTCCTCGGGTACACGCCCGAGGAGTGGTACGCGGATCCAGAGCTCTGGACCCGGATCCTGCACCCCGACGACCGCGCGCGGGTCGTGGCCGAGAACGTCCGGCACAACGAGACCGGAGAGCCGTTCAGCCTCGAGTACCGGATGTTCGCGAAGGACGGGCGCGTCGTGTGGGTGCACGACGAGGCGTCGATGCAGCGCGACGAGCGCGGCCTGGCGCGCTTCTCGCACGGCGTGATGATGGACATCTCCGACCGCAAGCGGACCGAGGAGCAGCTCACGTTCCGCGCTTACCACGACGAGCTCACCGGGTTGCCCTCGCGGGCGATGTTCGAGGAGCTGCTCGAGCTGTCGATCGCCCGGGCGCGCCGCCACGAGGGCGCGGTGGCGGTGCTCTGCGTCGACCTGGACGACTTCCGGTTGGTCAACGACTCGCTCGGCCACCGCCACGGCGACGACCTCCTGCATCTGGTGGCGGAGCGGCTGCGGGAGGCCACACGGGAGACGGACCTCGTGGCGCGCCGCGGCGGCGACCAGTTCCTGATGCTCCTGGCCGACCTCGACCTCGACCGCGACGAGATCGGGATCAACTCGGCCGCGATCCGCTCGCAGGCCGTCGCCGAGCGGATCCACGAGTCGCTGGCACCGCCGTTCCACCTGGGCGGCACCGAGGTGTACGTCTCCGCCAGCATCGGCGTCGCCGCCTACCCTCACGACGCCGAGAACGCGACCACGTTGCAGCGCACGGCCGAGGCGGCGATGTACGAGGCGAAGAAGTCGGGACCGTCGAGCGTGGTGTGGGCCGGCGTGCCGGCGATCGACTCGAGCGCCAAGCTGCAGCTCGTCACGCGACTCCGCAAGGCCGTCGAGCGCCAGCGATGGGTGCTCCACTACCAGCCGATCCTCGAGCTCGACACGGGCCGGATGGTCGGCGTCGAGGCGCTGATCCGCTGGATCGAGCCCGACGGCACGATCATCCCGCCGATCGAATTCATCCCGCTCGCCGAGGAGCTCGGCCTGATCGAGCAGATCGGCGATTGGGTGGTCCGCGAGATCTCCTACCAGGTGCAGGCGTGGCGGGAGCTCGACATCGACCTGGAGGTCGGGTTCAACCTGTCGCCGCGGCAGTTCTGGCAGCCGGACCTCGCGGAGCGGATCGTGCGCGAGTTCCGCCTCGGCGGCGTGGAGCCGTCCAAGGTGATGGTCGAGGTGACCGAGTCCTCGGCGATGATGGATCCGGACCGCGCGCAAGAGATCTTGAGCCAGCTCCACGAGACCGGTTTCGCGATCGCGATCGACGATTTCGGTACCGGATACTCGTCGTTGTCGCGGTTGCGCGAGATGCCGGTGAAGGTGCTGAAGATCGACCGCTCGTTCGTGAGCAACGTCCACCAGGACGCGCAGTCCGCCTCGATCGTGGCGGCGTTCCTCGAACTCTCGCGCGGGCTCGGGATGACGACCCTCGCCGAGGGGATCGAGACCGCCGAGGAGCTCGCGTTCCTGCGTGAGCGTGGGTGCACGCTCGGCCAGGGCTTCTACTTCTCGCGCCCGGTGGCCCCCGAGGAGATCATCGCCTACGCCTTCGGCGGGATCCCGGCTGCGGCGGGGATCGAGCCGTTGCGGCTCGCCACCTAGCTTTAGCCTCCGCTCCGAGCGGTCACCCGGCGACGGCCTTGCGTGCGGCGTCGGCGATGCTCGCGGCGTCGATCCCGGCCCACGCACGCAGCTCGTCGGGCGTCCCCGAGCCGGGGACGCCGGTGACGCCGAGCTTGACGACGCGCCCGTGCATCGGCCCGGAGGCTGCGAGCGCCGACAGGACGGCGTCGCCGAGCCCCCCCTCGACGTGGTGATCCTCGACCACAACGAGCGCCCCGGTCTCGGCGAGCGCCTCGTGCAGGACGTGCGCGTCGATCGGCTCGACGCTGTAGGCGTCGATCACGCGGGCGTGGATCCCTTCGGCGCCGAGGATGTCGTGCGCGGCGAGCGCCTGCACGAGCGATACCCCGGCCCCGACCAGCGTGACGTCGTCGTGGTCGCTGCGGGTGAGCATCTTCGAGCCGCCGATCGGGAACTCCTCGTCGGGGCCGTACAGCGCCGGCGTCGCCTCGCGCGTACTGCGCAGGTACGAGATGCCGTCGAGGTCGCACATCGCGGTGACCAGCTTGACGGTGCTGTTCCCGTCGGCCGGGTACAGGACCGTCGCGCCCGGGAGCGCCCGGAACATCGCGAGGTCCTCGAGGGCCATCTGCGAGGGCCCGTCCTCGCCGATCGACACGCCGGCGTGCGAGCCGCACAGGCGCAGATGGGCGCGGCTCACCGCGCCCATCCGGATCTGGTCGTACGCGCGGGTGAGGAAGGCGCCGAAGGTCGCGGCGAACGCGGTCTTGCCCATCGCCTGCAACCCCGTCTGCACGCCGATCAGGGTCTGCTCGGCGATGTAGAGCTCGACGAAGCGCTCGGGCGCCACCTTCTCGACGTCCTCGGTGTAGGTGGAGTTGCCGACCTCCCCGTCGAGCACCACCAGGTCCGGACGGTGCCCGGCGAGCCACGCGAGGGCTTCGCCGAACGCCTTGCGCGTGGCCACCGGCTCCGTGTAGCGGGGCGCCTCGGCCCGCGCGAGCTCCCCGATCGTCGCCGCCGACCACTGGGGCGGCGACGGCGGCGTCACGACGAGGTGACGCTCGCCGCCGAGCGCGGCGATCGCCTGCTCCGCCATGTCGGCCGGCAGCGGCTTGCCGTGCCAGCCCTCCTGCTCCTCGACCCCGAGGATCCCCCAGCCCTTCTTCGTGCGGGCGACGATCAGCGTCGGGCGGTCGTCGGCGATCGCGTTCGTGTAGGCGTGATCGATCGAGACGACGTCGTGGCCGTCGATCTCCTGGACCGTCCAGCCGAGCGCCTCGGCGCGATCGCGGAAGAAGTCGCCGTCCCAGCGGTGCATCGTGGGGCCGCGCTGTCCGAGGGCGTTCATGTCGAGGATCCCGACGAGGTTGTCGACGCCGTGGAAGGCGGCCGCCTCCATCGCTTCCCAGACCGATCCCTCGGCGACCTCGGAATCGCCCATCAGCACCCAGATCGTGCCGGGCGCGCCGTCGATCCGTTTGGCGAGGGCCATCCCGAGGCCGTTGGCCATCCCGTGACCGAGCGATCCGGTCGCGACGTCGACCCAGGGCATCTGCGGGATCGGCACGGGGTGCCCTTCGAGCGCGGAGCCGAACTTCCGCAGCGACAGCAGCTGCTCGTCGGAGATCGCCCCGACCGCCTTCAGCGCGGCGTACAGGCCCGGCGCGGCATGCCCTTTCGACAGCACGAACCGGTCCCCGCCGAGGAACTTGGGGTCTTCGACGTCCATCCGCAGGTGGTCCGCGAACAGGACGGCCAGCAGGTGCGCGCTGGAGGCCGACGAGGTGGGATGGCCCGATCCCGCGGCGGTCGTCGCGCGGATACCGTCGATCGCGATCTGTGCGGCCAGGTCGTTCCAGAGCTGTGTGCGATCCTTCACCACCGTCTCCCGCCCTTCCGGTCCGTCGTGCGCCCAGGGTACCGCCGGGGGTGAGCAGGGGTGGGCCGGCGGGCCTCTCCCGTGCTGGTCGGACCGACTGCGCGGTAGCCTGTGTGCAGTGACCGACGCCGTCAGCTTCCGCGACCTAGGGGTTTCGGAGCCGGTCGTCGAAGCGCTCGCTGCACGCGGTATCACCTCGCCGTTCCCGATCCAGGCGATGGTCATACAAGACGCGCGGGCAGGCCGCGACACCCTCGCGCGTTCGAAGACCGGGTCCGGCAAGACGCTCGGCTTCGCGCTGCCCATCGTCGAGCGCCTCGACCCGGACGCGTTGCCGTTGCCCTCCGCCTTGATCCTCGTGCCCACGCGGGAACTGGCGCAGCAGGTGCGCGACGAGATCGCGGACATCGCGCGCGTGAAGGGGCTCAAGGTGCACGCCGTCTACGGCGGGACCCGCGTGCGTGAGCAGGCGAGGGGGGTCGACGACGTCGACGTGTTGATCGCGACCCCCGGCCGCCTGGACGATCTCCGCGAGCGCAAGCTCGTGTCGCTGGACGGCGTGCAGATCTTCGTGCTCGACGAGGCCGACCGGATGCTCGACATGGGGTTCCAGCCACAGGTCGACCGCATCGTCCGCCACCTGCCGAAGGATCGTCAGACGATGTTCTTCTCCGCGACGCTCGACGGGGCGGTCGGGCGGATCGCGGCGGTGTACACGCGCGACCCCGTGCGTCACGAGGTCGGAGGCGACGAGCGGCCCACGGTCGAGGAGGCGGATCACCGGTTCGTCCCGGTGCCCCAGCACGAGAAGCTCGCCAAGCTGATCGAGCTCGCCCAGGCCGAATCGGGACTCACGCTCGTGTTCGTCAACACCAAGCGGATGGTGGACACGCTCGCGCGGCAACTCAAGGCGCAGGAGGTGCCGGCGCTGGCGCTGCACGGCGACATGCGGCAGGAGGCGCGCGACCGCGCCTTGAAGCGGTTCGCGCACGGGCACGTGGGGATCTTGGTGGCGACCGACGTGGCCGCGCGCGGCCTCGACCTCGACGACATCACCCTGGTCGTGAACTACGACCCTCCGCTGGACGACAAGGGCTATGTCCACCGGGTGGGCCGGACCGCGCGTGCGGGCCGTACCGGCACGAGCGTCACCCTCGTCACGCCCCAGCAGCAGGGCGACGTCTCGCGGATGGCTGCGCGCCTGGAGCTCCACGAGGAGTTCGAGCAGGAGGGGATGAAGGTCGCGCCGCCGCGCGTGGTCTTTAGCGGTGGCCCGCGCGGCAAGTCCAGCCTGCGGCGGCCGCCGAAGCGGCGCTGAGGTTCAGCCCGCGGCGAGGCCCCCGTCGATCACCGTGAGCCCGGCCCGCCGGTGCAGCGCGAGGATGTCCTCGGCGGGGACCGGTCGTGAGAAGAAGTAGCCCTGTCCCAGGGGGCATCCCTTGCCCGCGAGGTAGCGCCACTCGTCCTCGGTCTCGATCCCCTCGGCCAGGGGCGTCATCCCGAGGTTCGAGGCGAGCGCGATCATCGCCGAGACCATGCTCGCGCTCTGCGGGTCGTCATGGACGTCGCGGACGAAGGTGCGGTCGATCTTGAGGATGTCCACGGGCATGTAGCGCAGACGCGCGAGCGACGAATAGCCGGTGCCGAAGTCGTCGAGCGCCAGACGCAGCCCGTGATCGTGGAAGCGGTGCAGGATCTCGATCGTCCGGTCGGCGTCGTGCATCGCCGTCGACTCGGTGATCTCGATCGTGACCCGGTTCGGGTCCATCCCGGCCGCCGCGACCTGGCGGGCGATCCGCTCCACCGGGTCGGCCTGCAGCAGCTCGCGGGGCGACAGGTTGAACCCGATCTCCAGCGTCAGCCCTTCTGCCCGCCACGCGGCTTCCTGCCGGCAGATCTCCTCGACCACCCACTCGCCGATCGTCTCGATCAGACCCATCTCCTCGGCCAGCGGGATGAACTCCATCGGCGGGACGAGACCGCCGTTCGGATCCGGCCAGCGGATCAGCGCCTCGACCCCGACCATCTCGCCGTTCATCAGGTTCACGAGCGGCTGGTAATGCAAGGCCCACGCTCTCTGCTCCACCGCCTTACGCAGGCGGGTCGAGAGCGACAGACGCGTGAAGGCGTCGACGTCGTCGGCCTGATGCACCATGTACATCCCCGGCCCCGCGCTCTTGGCGCGGAACATCGCGGCGTCGGCGTTGCGGAGCAGGCCGCCGGCGTCATGGCCATCGACCGGGAACGTGCTGATGCCGATCGACGCCGTCACGTAGAGCTCGGTGCCGTCCACGTCGAACGGCGTCTCGAGCGACCGGTGGATCCGAGCCGCGACCGCCTGCGCGGCGAGCGCGGCCGGATCGTCGCCGCTCACCGTCGCGAGGTCGACGTCCGCGATCAACACGAGGAACTCGTCGCCTCCCTGCCGCGCCACCAGGTCTGTCTCCCGGGTCGCCTCGCCGATCCGCTCGGCGAGCATCGCGATCAACCGGTCGCCGGTCTCGTGTCCGAGGCTGTCGTTCACGAGCTTGAACTCGTCGACGTCGAGCGCGAGCACGGCGACGCCGAGCCCCGAGCGGCTCGCACGGGCGAGCGCCCGCTCGAGCAGCTCATCGAACATCGCCTTGTTCGCCAGCCCGGTGAGGTGATCGTGGTACGCGAGATACGCGAGGCGCTGCTCTGCCTCCTTGCGCGTGGAGATGTCGAGCATCACGCCCTGGATCAGCGACGGCCGGCCCTGGGCGTCGCGGAGCACGAGCGCGCTGTCCTGGAACCAGACGACCCGGCCGTCACGCGCGACGAGCCGGTATTCGAACGTGAACGGCTCGCCGGTGGCGCGCCCTCGTTCGTAGATCTCGAGCGCGGTCTCGCGATCGTCGGGGTGGAGCATCTGGGTCCACAACTCGCTGTCGTCGACGTACTCCTGCGGCGTGACGCCGAGGATCCGCTCGATCTGCGGGCTGACGTAGGTCGTCTGCATCCAGGCGTCGGCGCGGTCCACATAGACGATCGCGGGGATCTGCTCGACGAGGGCGCCGTACTTCGCCTGGGTCTCGGTGAGCGTCGCGCGGGCCTCGATCGCCTGCGTGACGTCGACCATCATCCCGAGCCAGTAGCGAGCTGCGCCGTCGGGCTCGGTGACCAGGACGGCGCGCTCGGCGATGTGCACGTCGCGCCCGTCCCGCGTGCGTGCCCGGTATGTCTCTTCGAAGGGCACCCCGTGCGCAGCGCACGCTTCGTTCGCCGCCTCGACCCGTGCGACGTCCTCGGGATGGACGATCGTTCGCCACAGCTCGGAGTCGGCGCGCCACGCGTCGGCGGGGTAGCCGGTCAGGCGCTCGATCTCGTCGCTGACGTCGAGCATCTGGCCGATGTTGGCCGCCTCGACGTAGACGGCGCCGGGGAGCTGCCCCATCAGGTCCCGGTAACGCTGGACCAGCCCGGGCAGGGCAGGGTCGTCGGCGCGCACCTCGAGCGGCGCGCCGGTCGGCAGGGGCGGCTCACGCCTGCTCGTGGGAGGCACCCGACAGTCATCGGGATGCCAGGGCTCTCGCTTGAGATGCGATGGTGGGCAACGGTTAGGCCCTGGCCCGTCGGTCGAGGCCTGGAAGCCCGGGTCGCGTCTCCCAACTCCTCAGCCGGACTCGTCGGCTGGACGATACGCTGCGGCCGTGAGCGGCGAGACGATGCGGGCGTTGCGCAAGACCGAGCGCGCGCCGGGCGCGCGGCTGGTCGAGGTGCCGGTGCCCTCTCCCGGCGAGGGCGAGGTGCTCGTGCGCGTGCACGCGGCGTCGATCTGCGGCACCGACCTGCACATCTTCGAGTGGAACGAGTGGGCCGAGAAACGGATCACGCGAGTGCCGATGACGTTCGGGCACGAGGTCGCGGGCACGGTCGTCGAGGTCGGCCCCGAGGTGCACCACCTCCAGCCGGGGGCCTTCGTCGCGGCAGAGACGCACATCGGGTGCGGGCAATGTTCGACCTGCCGGACCGGCCGCGAGCACATCTGCGAGCACCTGCGGATCCTGGGCGTCGACACCGACGGGGTCTTCGCCGACTACGTCGTGCTCCCGGCCCGCAACGCGTGGGTGGTCGGTCCCGGGATCGATCCGGACACCGCCTCGATCATGGAGCCCTTCGGCAACGCTGTGCACGCGACGTTCGGTCCGGGCGGCGGTGAGGACATCGCGACGAACGCGGTCGCCGTGATCGGTTGCGGACCGATCGGGTTGTTCGCGGTGGGGGTCGCGCGGTCCCTCGGCGCCTGGAAGGTGATCGCGATCGAGCCGAACCCGGAGCGCCGCGCGATGGCCGCCCCGATGGGGGCCGACCTGTCGATCGACCCGTTCGCCGAGGACCCGGTGGCCGCCGTGCTGTCGGCGACGAACGGGCAAGGCGCCGAGGTGGTCCTCGAGATGAGCGGCAACGCGCGCGCGATCGCGCAGGGCACGCAGATGCTGGCGCGCGGCGGCCGGATCTCGCTGCTCGGTCTCCCCGACGGCCCGGTCACGCTCGACCTGAACGACCAGGTGATCTTCAAGGAGGCCCGCGTGCAAGGCATCACCGGGCGCGAGATGTTCCGGACGTGGCAGCAGACGACCACGCTGCTCTCAACCGGGCGCGTGGACGTCTCGCCGGTGATCACCGACCGGCTCCCCCTCGATCGCTTCGAGGAGGCGTTCGCGACGACGGCGTCGGGCCACGCGGGCAAGGTGATCCTGCTGCCCGGCGATCTCCCGTCCGTCTAGAGGTAGACGCCGGTCCCGTACTCGGCCGTCGGCTGGTCGGTGGCCGTCTGGCCCTTGGCCGTCTGCACCCGGAACGGCAGCCGAGCGCGCTCGTTGCCGTCGACCTGCAGCACGAACGCGTGGTCGCCCTCGAGCTGGAACACGAGCCCGTCGAGGTTGAGCGCGAGCGTCGCGGTGCCTTCGCCGGGCGGCGTCGCGAACCCGGCCTCCAGCGCGGTGCCCGTGGAGCCGTCGGGCGCGGCCACGAGCGGAAGGTCGGCGCCGCCGGGGCCTCTCAGGGAGATCCGCAGCTGATGGTCGCCGGCTTCCGAGGGCGGCGTCCGCACGATCACGCCGATCCCGATGCGGTCGTGGCGCGCGGGGAAGCCACCCGTCTGCAGGACGCGCCAGCCGATCCCCAGCGCGTGCAGCTTGCCGCCCGCCGCCTGGATCGTGTCCGCGAGGAACGCCTCGACCTCCATACGTGCATCCTACGAGCCGGGGTGCGAGCGGGTAGCGTTGAGGAGACCGACCGGGAGGCAGGCATGGGCGCGCTCGACTACCTCAGGGACGAACTGGCGAAGCTCGACGCCGATGGGCTGCTGCTGCACCCACGGACGCTGACCGGCCCCACCGGCGCTCGCGCCGTGTTCGACGGCCGCCCGGTGATCAACCTCGCGTCGAACAACTACCTGGGTCTCGCGAACCACCCGCGGATGAACGCGGCGGCGGCGCGGGCCGCGGCGGAGCTCGGGGCCGGTTCGGGGGCCGTGCGCACGATCGCCGGCTCGATGGACCTGCATCGCGAGCTCGAGGAGCGGTTCGCGGCGTTCAAGCGCGCGGACGCCGCGCTGATGTTCCAGTCGGGGTTCACCGCGAACGCGGGGACCGTCGCCGCGATCCTCACGCCTGAGGACGTGATCGTCTCGGACCGCTTGAACCACGCGTCCATCATCGACGGCGCCCGTCTGTCGAAGGCGGAGATCAAGGTCTTCGAGCACCGTGACGTCGAGCACGCGGATCGGCTGCTCGCCGAGACGGCGAAGCCCGGCCGCCGGCAGCTGCTGATCACCGACGGCGTGTTCTCCATGGACGGCGACATCGCGCCGCTGCCCGAGCTCGTCGAGGTCGCCGAGCGCCGCGGCGCGATCATGATGCTCGACGACGCGCACGCGTCGGGCGTGCTCGGGGCGGGCGGCGCCGGCACCGTCGACCATTTCGGACTGCACGGACGGGTCGACATCCAGGTGGGAACGCTCAGCAAGGCGATCGGGGTGCTCGGAGGGTTCATCGCGGGGCCGACGCACCTGATCGAGTGGCTCCAGAGCCGCGGTCGTCCGTACCTGTTCTCGACGAGCGCGCCGCCGGCCGTGGTGGCCGCCTGCATCGAGGCGCTCGACATCATCCGCGACGAGCCGGAGCGGCTGGAGCGCCTCTGGTCGAACACGAAGTTGCTCAAGGCCGGTCTGCACGAGCTCGGCTACGACACCGGCACGTCCGAGACGCCGATCACCCCCTGATCACCGGCGATGCCGAGGCGACGCAGACCTTCGCGCGTCGGTTGTTCGAGGAGGGGGTGTTCTGTCCGGCGATCGTGTTCCCCACGGTCGCCAAGGGCAGCGCGCGGGTCCGGACGATCGTGATGGCAGATCACACCGAGGACGATCTGCGCGAGGCGCTCGCGATCTTCGAGCGGGTGGGCGCCGAGCTCGGCCTGCGCGGCTAACGCCGGGTCTTCGCGCGGAGCCCCTGGATCATCAGGTCGAGGCCGAACTCGAACTGCTCGTCGAAGTCGCATTCCATCATGTAGGGGAGCGATGCGGCGACGCACGGGAGGCGGTCCGCCGGGAAGTCCGCGATGAAGGTCGCAGGGAAGGGGCCCGTGGCGGGCGCGCCGAACAGCTGGCCCGTCTCCATCATCACGAAGCCGAAGATGTAGCCCCCGATCGCGTGGAAGGCCTGCACGGCGTCGCGGTCGGACAACCCGGCCGCGCGGAGCGCACGAAGCGCCGTCTCCATCGGCACGAGCGCGCCGGCTTCGGTGGGCGGGGACTTGCGCTCGGCGAGCAACGGCAACGCGTTCGGGTGCGCCTTCAGCACGGTGCGCCAGGCTCGCGCGACATCGCGGCCGTAGGCGGCCCAGTCTTCGACCGGGTCGCCCTCCGGTTCGGGGAACGCTCGGAGGATCCGCTCCAGGATGCCTTCGAGGAGGTCGTCCTTGTCACGCACGTGGTTGTAGAGGGACATGGCCTCGACGCCGACCTCGCGGGCGACGCGACGCATGGAGACCGCCTCGAGGCTCTCGGCGTCCAGCACCCGCAGCGCCGCCTCGATCACGCGGTCCCTGGTCAGGCGCTCCCTCGTCTTCGTCGCCATCGTTCTCCCGACGTTCACGTGCGCCTGGGTTGACACACTTACACCGTACGCTTATCCTCGCGTACGCCGTAAGCGTACACCGTACGTCAAGCATCCGGTAGGATGTCTCGCGAAGCATCGGAAGGGGGTACCGCATGCGCATGAATCCGGAATCGCTCGCGGGCGCGAGCACCCGGCATCCGTGGCGCGTGATCGTGATCTGGGCGCTCGTCGTCGTGGCGTTGGGGACCGCGTCGCAGCTCTTCCTCAAGGGCGCGCTCACCAACGACATCGCGTTCACGAACTCGCCAGAATCGGTCCGCGCGCAGACGCTGATCGAGGACAAGGTGACCGGCAAGCAGGCCGACACCGAGTACCTGATCGTCAAGAACCCGAACCTGCCGGTGACCGACCCCGGGTTCGAGGCGTACGTCCGCTCGGTGCAACAGAAGGTCGCGGCGCTCGGGCCCGCGGTGATCGCGCCGCCGGCCCAGAGGCAGCAGGCCAGCGTCGTGACCGTCTACGACCTCCAGGCGGCCGCGGCCGCGGCGACCGACCCGAAGCAACAGGCGGCCCTGGAGGCGCAGGCCAAGGCGCTGGTATCGAAGGACGGCCACGGCACGATCGTGCCGGTCCCGGTCGTCGACATCGAGGCCGGCACGATCGACGCCCTGCGCGGCGTCGTGTCGTCGGCGCAGGAGGACGGCTATCGGCTCCTGCTGGCGGGGCAGGGCACCCTGCAGGCCGACTCGCTGCACGTCGCGGAGCAGGACCTCCGCAAGGGTGAGGGCATCGGTCTCGGCGTCGCGCTGATCGTGCTGGTCGTGGTGTTCGGCGCGATCCTTGCGGCCCTGCTGCCGATCGGCATCGCGATGGTCGCGATCCCGGTCGCGCTCGGTTCGGTCGGTCTGATCAGCGAGCTCACCGGCGTGCACTTCAGCGTCTTCACGCAGAACATCGCGTCGATGATCGGCCTGGCGGTCGGGATCGACTATTCGCTGTTCATCGTGGCCCGCTACCGCGAGGAGCGGATGAAGGGCTTCGAGCGCGACGGCGCGATCTCCGCCACCGGCGCCACCGCCAGCCGTGCGGTCCTGTTCAGCGGGATGACGGTGGTCTTCGCGCTGCTCGGGATGTTCATCCTTCCGACCACGATCTTCCGGTCGATGGCCGCGGGCGCGATCCTCGTGGTCCTCGCCTCGATCGCCGCGACGATGACGTTGCTCCCCGCGCTGTTGCGTCTGCTCGGCGACCGGATCAACTGGCCGCGGTTCACGAAGCGCGCCCGGATGGAGGGCGACCACGACCCGAAGGGCGGGTTCTGGGATCGGTTCACGCGCACGGTGATGGCGCGCCCGGTCGTCTTCATGGTGGGCGCGATCGTCGTGCTGGGGAGCCTCGGCCTCGTCTACTTCTCGATCGAGAAGGGCACCACCCAGAGCGCGGCGTCCCTGCCCGACGACGTGGAGTCGAAGCAGGCGTTCATCTCGTTGGAGCGTGACTTCGGGGTCGGAGGGCAGACCCTGCCGATCCAGATCGTCGTGGACGCGCCCGCGAGCGACGCCGCCACGCAGCAGGTGGTCGGCGCGATCCAGCAGGGGATCGCAGCGGATCCCCGCGCTGTCGCCGGACACGACGCTGCAGCCCGCCAAGGACGGGAGCCTCGTGGTGGTCGACGCGATCGCGAAGGGCGACGCGTTCAGCCAGGCGACGTTCCAGGCCGTGCGCGACCTGCGCGACCAGGTCGTGCCGGCCGCCACCCAGGGCACGGACGTGCAGGTGCTGGTCGGCGGGCAGCCGGCGATCTTCACGGACTTCATCGCCACCGTCGACAGCTACACGCCGATCGTCTTCCTGTTCGTGCTGGGGCTTTCGTTCCTGCTGTTGATGATGGTGTTCCGCTCGATCGTCGTGCCGATCAAGGCCGTGATCATGAACCTGCTGTCGGTGGGCGCCGCCTACGGCGCGATCGTGCTGGTGTTCCAACAGCAGTCGAACGCGTTCCTGAACGCGATCCACGAGTTCGCGTTGAAGGTCTTCAACGCCCTCGGGTTCCCGTTCAAGGAGGTCGCGGTGATCGAGGCGTGGCTCCCGCTGATGCTGTTCTCGATCCTGTTCGGCCTGTCGATGGACTACCACGTGTTCCTGCTGAGCCGGATCCGCGAGGAGTACGACAAGACCGGCGACAACGACGAGGCGGTGGCCTACGGCCTGCGCACCACGGCGGGCATCATCACGGGCGCCGCGATCATCATGGTGGTCGTGTTCACCGCGTTCGCGGCGGGGCGGCTCGTGCCGCTGCAGCAGATGGGCTTCGGCCTGGCGGTCGCGGTGTTCCTGGACGCGACGGTCGTGCGGTCGGTCCTGGTGCCCTCCACGATGAAGCTGCTCGGCGACCGCAACTGGTACCTGCCGAAGTGGCTGGAGTGGCTGCCGAACCTGAAGGTCGAGGGGCACGAGCCCGAGATGGTGCGGGTGCCCGACACGGCGGCGGAGCTGCTGGAGGTCGCCGAGGGCGCTGACCGCAGCGAGTAGCCGCCACGCGGCGCACGGACGGGGGAGGCCGGGTGCCTCCCCCGTCCGCTGTTCTAGGCTGCGGCCGTGACCGCCGAACACGACGCGCTCCGGGCCCGGCTCGGCTCCGTGGGGGCGTGGACGTTCGCCTTCGACGCGCGGCCGGCAGCCCAGGTCGCGATCGACGCACGAGGGATCGAGACGCTCGGCTACCCGGCCCTGTGGGTGCCCGAAGGCGGCGGCTCGCGCGACGTGATCGGACACCTGTCGTGGCTGCTCGCCGCCACCGGCACGCTGACCGTGGCCTCCGGCATCGCGAACATCACCGCCCGCCGGCCCGAGGTGCTCCAGGCCGGCGCGACGCTGCTGGCCGACGCCTACGAGGACCGGGTGGTCCTGGGGATCGGCGTGGGGCACGAGTACACGACCGAGCGCCGTGGCTACGCGTGG
This sequence comes from uncultured Actinomycetes bacterium, assembly GCA_963710985.1. Lineage (GTDB taxonomy): Bacteria > Actinomycetota > UBA4738 > UBA4738 > HRBIN12 > AC-51. The sequence goes on from CAVQCI010000003.1 coordinate 566,956, forward strand.
GACCGGCCGCTCGAGCGGACGCGCGCCTACCTCGACGCGATGGACACGGCGGCGGACACGTGGCCCGCGCCCGGCGTCCCCGTGCGGCGGCTGCTCGCGGCGCTCGCCGACGGGATGCTCCGGCTCTCCGCGGAGCGGGCGCTCGGCGCGCACACCTACTTCGTCCCGCCCGAGCACACGGCGCACGCCCGCGCGGTGCTGGGCCCCGAGCCCGTGCTCGCGGTGGAGCAGACCGTGGTCCTGCAGACCGATCCTGTGCAGGCGCGAGCGATCGCTCGCGGCTGGACCGTGCATTACCTCGAGCTTCCGAACTACGCGCGGAACTGGGCGCGGCTGGGGTTCGGCGACGACCTCGATGGGGGCGGGAGCGACCGGCTCGTCGACGCCGCCGTGGCGTGGGGCGACGTCGACACGGTGGCCGCCCGGGTGCGTGCGCACCTGGACGCCGGCGCCGACCACGTGTGCGTCCAGGTGATCGCCGAGGACGACGCCGACGTGTGCATGCCGCAGCTGCGCGCGCTCGCGCCGGCGCTGCTCGGTCGCTAGGGCCTACCTCGCCAGCCGCGCGACGTGGTCGGGGTGGCGGAGCTCGCGCAGCACGGCACGGGCGACCCAGCGCGCGCTGCGCGAGCCCGACGCGGCGGCGGCCTCCAGGATCCGTTCGGCTTCGGCGATCGCCGCGCGATACAGGGCGGGGTTGCGCTTCCCGATCTGCCGCAGCGCCCACGACACGGCCTTCTTGACCTCGTTACGGTCGTCGAGGGCGCCCTCCTCGATCAAGGGGAACCACGCGGCGAAGGCGTCATCGGGAGCCGTCTTGTCGCTGACCGCCATCCGGGCGATCATCGCGAACGCGCACCGCCTCACGAACGGCTCGGCGCGCGCCGCCCACCCCCGGATCCTGCGGTCTCGCGTCGGGGTGGCCGCGAACAGGTCCGCGGCCGCGTCGCCCAGGTCCCACGAGTCGATGTCGCGGACCCACCGCTCGCACACGCGGTCCGAGATCGCGTCGGGCTCTGCGACGTGCGTCGCCAGGATCCGGGCCTCGTGGACCCCGGTCCGCCACAGCGCCTCGGCCAGATGCTGATCCTTGCCGGCGCGCTTCGCGATCGAACGGATCGACGGGATGCTCACCCCGAGGGCGTCGTCGACGCGGATCCCCACGCGCGCCATGCCGGGTTTGCGCCCGGGGTCCGCCGCCTCGTGCAGCGCCGCGAGCGCCTCGTCCACCTTCACGGCAGGGCGCCCGCGCTGCTCGGATCGACCGCACAGGCGTCGCGGCCCAGGAGCGCGCCGAGACGGACGCGCCGTGCGGCGACGGCCCGGTACGCACGTTCCGTGAAGCCCGGGGCGAGTCGCGCCATGAAGGCGGCGGGGGCACCGGCGGGAAGGACCCGCAGGATCACCGGGACGGCGGCACCGGCCGACCAGACCCGGCCGTCGGGGGTGACGGCATGCATCGACTCCAGGCGGGCGGCCGCCGGGATCGGGGCGAGGAGCCGCCGCCCCTGCGCGCTCTGGATCGCCGCGAACCGGAGCCCGTGCCGCCGGTCCCACGCGCGCAGACGTTCGGACGACCATCGGCAGAAGCCGCAGTCCTCGTCGTAGAGGACGACGATCCGTCGGTCCACCGGCATCGCCTCCAGCCTACGGGCGCCTGGGAAGATGGGGGCGTGTCCGCCCCGCGACTCACCGACGGCTCCCGCGGCGCCCGGCTCACGCTCGCGATCGACGTCGTGGCGCTCGCGCTGTTCGTGGTGGTGGGGATGGGCTCGCACCACGAGGGGTCGCAGGCCGCGGTCTTCCTGCGGAACTTCGTGCCGGTGACGGCCTGCTGGCTGCTCCTGTCGCTGGTCGTGCCCACCTACCGTCCGCCGCGCGTCTCGACGATGCTCCTCACCTGGGCGATCGCGGTGCCGGCGGGGTTGTTCGTGCGCTCGGCGATCCACGGCGACCTCGGCGATCCCGACCTGCCCGTCTTCTTCGCGGTCGCGCTCTCGTTCACGCTGGCGTTCCTCGCGGTGGGGCGTTTGATCGCGATCGTCCTGACACGTCGGCTGCCGGAGACGCCGTGACGCGGATCGACATGCCTGCGCCGGGCGCAGCCCGGAGCTTCTGGCTCCAGGAGGCGCTGGCACAGCCGGCGTTCGCGGGCGAGGAGTGCCCGCCGCTCGACGCGCACGTCGTGGCGGACGTGTGCGTCGTGGGCGGCGGGTTCGCGGGTCTGTGGACGGCGCTCGCGCTGAGCGAGCGCGAGCCGGGGCTGCGGATCGTGCTGGTGGAGCAAGACATCGTCGGGGGCGGCGCGAGCGGACGCAACGGCGGGTTCTTCTCCGCGTCGTGGTGGGACCTGCCCGCGTTGATCGGCTTGTTCGGCGAGGTGGAGGGTCTCCGCTACGCGCGCTCGCTCGCCCGCTCGGTCCAGGAGGCGGAGCGGTTCTGTGTCGAGCATGGGATCGACGCCTGGTTCCACAGCGAGGGGGTCGTGGGCGTCCGCACCGCGTGGCAGGTGGGCATGTGGAAGGACGAGGCCAGGGCTGCCGCGGAGCGGCTCGGTGTCGCGGCGCGGATGAAGCCGCTCGATGCCGAGGGCGTGCGTGCCGTCGCCGACTCCCCGCGGTTCGTATCGGGGACGCTGATCGCCGACAACGCGATCTGTCAGCCGGCGCGTCTGGCCCGCGGCCTGCGTCGCGTGCTGCTCGAACGCGGCGTCCGGATCCATGAGCGCACGCGGGTGATCGGCCTGGATCGGTCGCGCCCGGCGGTCGTGCGGGCGCCGCACGGCGCCGTGAAGGCGGACCAGGTGGTGCTGACGACCGGGGCGTGGGCCGCGGGGTGGCGCGAGTTCGCGCGGAGCTTCGCGGTGGTGGTGGACTACTGCGTCGCGACCGAGCCGATCCCCGATCGCCTGGAGCGGATCGGTTGGACCAGGCAGATCGGCCTGGCCGACGGGCGCGACCTCCTCTACTACCTACGGCCCACCGACGACGGGCGCATCGTGATCGGCGGCGGTGGGCTCGGTGCCGTCTTCGGCGGTCGCGCGAGCGGGCGCGCCGTGACCCACGATCGCCGGGTCGCGGAGGCGGCGGCGCGTGGGCTCCTGTGGCTCTTCCCGCAGCTCGAGGGGATCCGCTTCACCCACGCCTGGGGTGGGCCGATCGACCACACGGCGTCGTTCGTGCCGTTCTATCGGACGCTCGCACCGGGCAACATCCATGCCGGGCTCGGCTACAGCGGACACGGTCTGTCGCAGACCTGGGTCGGCGGGCGGATCCTCGCCGGCACCGTCCTCGGGCTCGAGGACGAGTGGACCACCCTCGCGGTCAACCGGCCGGAGCTCGCGATGACCCCGCCCGAGCCGCTGCGGTGGCCGATCGTGAAGGCGGCGGGGTGGGCGCTCGAACGGGGCGACGCTCGCGAGGACGCCGGGCGTCCCCGGGGCGCGCTCTACGAACGGATCGGCGACGCCCCGAACGCGTACCGCGAACGCCTGATCCGCCGCGGCGCTCAGTAGCGGTCGTCGCGTTCCGGCCGGTCCTCCGGCAGCGGCTCCGCCGGCGTCGGGCGTCCCGTCTCGATCCTCGTGGTGCCCCGCTGCACCTGCATGTGGCCGTCGCCCTTCCGCAGCTGGTGGCGGAACCAGAAGTACGCGGCGGCGGCGATCACCGCGAGGGTCGCGATCCCCACGAGCACGAGGAACGCGATCGCCTTCAGGACGACGCCGAGCAGCCCCGCGATCAGCAGGAGGATCAGCACGACCAGGAACACCCACATAGCCCTATCCTACGGCCGACGCCGCGAACCGCTCGAACCGGCGCGCGAGCGCCTCGGGGTGTTGCAGCGGGACGTCGTGGATGCCCTCGACCCACACGACCTTCGTCGGCGCACCCTCCTTCCGCAGGCGCGACGCCGCGGCGCGCTTGCGCGCTTCCCACCCGGCCTCGTCCGGATCGCCGGAGCGATGGGCCATCACCGCGAGCGTCGGCACGCGGAGCGCGGCGTGCAGCGGCAGCGGATCCTGCTCCCAGATCGCGCGGAGGATCCGGAGGTGGTTCGCGCGGCTCAGGTTCGGCCGGATCCGGCCGTCGCGTCCCACGCGCATCACCGCGAGCACGATGTCCTCGATGTCGGGGGTCACCTCGAGCGCCTCGCCCGAGAAGGTCCGGATCATCGCCCGGAACTCCTCGATCGGCAGCCCGGCGAGGTGCGGCGGGGCGAGCGCCTCCTTCGCCGCGCTCCACGAGGGGAACTCGTCGCGCATCCGGACGAGGCCGCCGTCGACGAGGGCGGCCGCCGACACGGCGTCGGGACGGCGTGCAGCGAGCTCCAGGGTGACCATCGCGCCCCACGAGTGCCCAGCGATCACCGGACGTCGGAGCCCGCTCGCCTCGAGCACGGCGAGCGCGTCTTTGACGACCGTGTCGAACCCGTAGCCGCGCGAGGGCTTGGCGCTCCGGCCGTGACCGCGCGCGTCGTAGGTGATGACGCGGAACGACCGCACCAAACGAGGGAGCATCAGGTCCCAGATGTGCTGCGAGGAGGCGAGCCCGTGCAGCAGCAGGAGCCCGGGCGAGCCCGGCGACCGTGCCGGGACCTCGCGGACGGCGAGCCGTACCCCTGCCTCGCCCGCCACGTCGCGCAAGGTCTCCTGCATACTGCCGCGATGGTAGAGGAGGGGTTCCGCTCGCCGCTCGCCGCCGATGCGCTCGCGGGGCAGGTCGCCCTGATCACCGGCGGCGGTACCGGGATCGGACGCGCGACGGCGCGAGCCTTCGTGGCGGCCGGCGCGGAGGTCGCGATCTGCGGACGACGTCCCGAGCCGCTCGAGGCCGTCGCGGCCGAGCTCGGCGATGCCTGCCTCGCGGCGCCGTGCGACGTGCGCGAGGGCGAACAGGTCGCCGCGACGCTCGACCGGATCGGCGAACGGTTCGCGCGCGTGGACGCCCTGGTCAACAACGCCGGCGGGCAGTTCCCGGCACCCCTGGAGCAGATCGGGCTGAAGGGGATGCGCGCGGTGCATCGCCTGAACGTCGACGCCGTGTGGGACCTGACCCAGCGCGTGGCGGACCGGTGGCTGATCCCGCAGCGCGGGGGGTTCGTCGCGTTCGTCGGCTTCAGCCCGCGCAGGGGAGTGCCACTGATGGTGCACTCGTCGATCGCACGCTCGGCGCTCGAGACGCTCGCGGCCGGGATCGCGCTCGAGTGGTCGAAGTACGGGATCCGAGCGGTGTGCGTCGCCGCGGGGCTGATCCAGACCGAGGGCGTCCTGCAGTACGGCGGCCAGCCGCTCGTGGACCAGTTCGCGGCGACCGTGCCCATGAAACGGCCCGGGCTCGCCGAGGAGGTCGGCGCCACGATCGCGTTCCTCGCGAGCGCCGGCGGCGGGTACATCACCGGCTCCACGGTCCTCGTCGACGGCGGCGCCGACGCGTGGGGTCTGGGGTCGGCGCCGCCCGACCTCGAGCCCTAGGAGGGGTTCCCTCGCCTGGGTCTCGGGCGTACGCTCCCCGGACCGTGAGGTGAAGGAGGGATGGGCATGTACGGAACCGTGGCGCGGATGCGCGTGAAGCCGGAGAACCGCGAGCCGTTGCGCATGGTGTCGCAAGCGCAGGACTACGACCAGGTGGAGGGATACGTCACCTCCTACGTGCTGTTCGAGAACGACACCGACGTGGCCTGGCTGATGGCCGTGTTCTCGGATCGCGCCTCGTACGAGGCCAACGCCAACGATCCGGCGCAGCACGAGCGATACACGGAGATGCGGGCGCTGATGGACGCCGATCCCGAATGGCACGACGGCGAGATCGACTCGATGTGACCACAGGCCTATGAGGTCTGCCCGGGCGCGCGGTGCGCGCCCGGGCCTTCCTTGTCTTCTCGCCCGTGGCTCGCGGATGATGGGCGGCACGATGGAGCCGATCGGACGACGCGCGTTCCTGCGCCGGGCGGCGCTCGCCGGGCTGTCGGCGCCGGTCGCGGCCGGGCTGCTCGCAGCGTGCCGCGCGTCGGTGGGCACGAGCGCCTCGGCGGCCGGGGGCGCCTCGCCGCTGCCGGTCGATCGCGGCGCGACGCTCGCGAGCGGCCTGCCCGCGGAGCGGGGGGCCGTCCTCAAGGTCTACGAGTGGAAGGACTACCTGTCTTCGCGGGTGATCCGCTCGTTCGAGGAGGCGTACGCCTCCAGCGGTGTGCGGGTGCAGGTCGAGAGCTTCCTGCACATCGACGAGGCTGTGGCGCGGCTGCAAGAGGCCGGTGCCGACTACGACGTCACGTTCCCCACGATCGACGTGCTCGCCTCGATGGTTCAGACCGGGCTGCTCCGTCCCTTGAACCACGCCTACCTGCCCCACCTCGAGAACCTGTGGCCGTTCTTCCGCGACGCCGGCGGCCCGTTCTACGACCCGGGCCAGCGTTACACCACCCCGTACACCGTGTACTCGAGCGGGATCGGGTGGCGCGCCGACGCCGTGGCGGCCGCCGACGCACCGGACGTCCGCGCCGACCCGTACGCGATCCTGTGGGACCCGCGGTACCGGGGCCGAGTGGGCATGTACGACGACTACCTCGAGGCCATCTCGCTCGCGCTGCAGCGCGACGGGGTCCGCGACGTCCGCGAGGCCACCGAGGCCCAGCTGCGTGCGGCCGGCGACCTGCTCGCCGAGGCCGTCCGGAGCGCCGGCCTGGCGTTCACGGTCGACGGCGCTCAGGAAGGCCTGGCCGAAGGCACGTTCGCCGCGCACCAGGCGTGGTCGGGCGACATCTTGTCCGCGCCCCGGTACGTGCGCGAGGAAGGCGGCTACCCGGAGACGGTGGCGGCCGAGCTGCGCTACTGGTCGCCGGACGGCCCGACGAAGGTCGTCGGCTGCGACCTCACCGCGATCTGCGCCAAGGGTCGCAACCCGGTGCTCGCGCACGCGTTCCTCGACCATCTGCTCCGGTTCGACGTGGCGCTGGACAACTTCACGTGGAACGGCTATCAGGTCCCGATGGACGGGGCGACCCCAGAGCGGTTCGCCGACCCGGCGTTCCCCTGGCACGGCGCGGTGCCCGCCACCCTGTTGCCCACGCTCCTGACGCCCGAGGCGTTCGGGCAGGGGCAGTGGCTCGTAGGGTTCGGACCGTCGGAGCGCGTGGCGTGGCTCGATCAGTGGAAGCGCGTCGCGCCCGCGTCGGCGCCGTCCTGAGCCGGGTTCCCCTCGCGCACCGGCGACCACGACGTCGTGACGTCGTACGCGGAGAACACCGACGCGAGCGACCCGGTCGTGGCGTCGACCACCTGCACGAGGAGATTGTCCCGCGTGCACGCGTCGGCCTTGCCGGCGCGCGCGGGCGAGACCAGGTCGCCCTTCGCGGAGAAGTAGCAGAGATCGCGCGTGATGAAGACCCACGAGGGCGAGGTCGTGGAGCCGTCCTGTGCGTTGCGGACCACCGCGTAGGCAGCCATGACGTCGGACTGGGCGCCGGCGCCGGGCAATCCGGCGTAGGCGCGCTGCGGCGAGAGCGACGGCGTGGCGCCCGAAGGCGGCGGCGCGAGCCACTCGTCGAACGTCCCGGGGATCGCCTCGTCCTTCGCCTGTCGGAACGCGGCGTACGGGCCCGCGTCGTGGGCGCACGCGGCAAGGAGCGTCATGAGGGCGAGGGCGGCGGCGGTGGCTGGGCGTCGGAGCATCGGTGTCGGCACCCGCGGGGGCGATGCCGTCACCCTACCCCCGCGCCCTCCCCGGGCGGGAGGCAGTCTCAGGGCCGTTCGGCGCCACGCGGAGCGATGATCCCGGCGACCACCATCAGCAGCGAGCAGGCGACGACGAACATCATCCCGGCGCGCAGACCCCAGGCGCCGGCGAGCCAGCCGATCACCGGCGGGCTCCAGACGAACCCGCTGTAGCCGACCGTGGTGACGGCCGCGATCGCGGCGCTCGGATCCTCGTCGCGTGCCAGGCTCGTCAACCCGAACGACGCCGGGGCGGCAGCGGACAGCGCGAACCCCATCACGAGGAACGCCGCCGCGACGATCGTGGTGCTGTGGGTGGAGACGGCTACCGCCCCGGCCAGCGCCGTCCCGATCCCGGACAGCAGGACCGTGGTGCCGCGCCCGAGCCCGAACAGCACGCGCCCCGCGAACAGGCGTCCGACGAACGCGGAGAGCGAGAACGCCATGAAGGCGTAGGCGGCCGTCATCGCCGTGCCGCCGAGGTCCTGCCGGACGTAGGCCCCCGACCAGACGTCGAGCGAGCCCTCTACGAGGAACGCACCGAGCAGCGCGATCGCCGGGATCCACAGCACCGGGCTCCGCGCGAGCGCCGAAACCGACACGAGCCCCGCGTGGCCGACGCTGCGTTCGCGAGGCGCCGTGAGGCGGTTCCAGACGGCGGTGCCGAGCAGCGCCGCCGCCGCGTACAGGAACCCCGCCCGGTAGTCGACGTCGGCGGTCCGCAGGATGCCCGCGGCGGCCGCTCCCGTCGCGCCTCCGAGCGCGTAGCACGCGTGCAGCCATTGCAGGACCGGTCGGCGTGTCTGCTGCTCGACCCGCACGCCCGCGACGTTCAGGTAGATGTCGATCAGGCCGTTGCCGGCGCCGACGAGGACGGCGGCGAGCGGGAGCAGCGCGGTGGGGCCGTCGCCGAAGGCGACGGCCCCGACGACGAGGGTTCCGAGCGAGACGGGCACGCTCACCGACAGGGGCCAGCGCCGCATGCGAGGCACCACCACCAGCATCGTCACGATGGCGGCCGTGGAGAGCAGGGCGAGCAGACCGCCGACCGCCCCGTCCGACAGACCGTGGTCGGCTTGGAACTCGATCAGCAGGATCGTCACGACCCCCCAGAACTGCCCGAACGACCAATACGCGGCGAGCAACGGCGCGGCCGCACGGCGCGCGCTGACAGGAGGGGCGGACGCCGTCATCCGGCGAAGTCTGCCTCGTGTTGAACGGCCATACAATCTTGACCCGGGGGCGAAGCCGCGGAGTATGCTCCCCGAACCATGGCAGGCGGAGAAGTCACACTCGTCGATCTCGTCAAGCGTTTCGGGGAGTTCACGGCCGTCGCAGGCGTGAACCTGGAGATGCCCCCCGGAGAGTTCTTCTCGTTGCTTGGACCCTCGGGCTGCGGGAAGACCACGACCCTGCGGATGATCGCGGGGTTCGAGCGGCCGACGGAGGGTCAGATCCTGCTCGACGGCGTCGACATGGCCCAGACGCCGCCGCACAAGCGCAACGTCAACACCGTGTTCCAGAACTACGCCCTGTTCCCGCACCTCTTGGTCTCCGAGAACGTGGCGTTCGGCCTGAAGTACCAGAAGGCATCGAAGGAAGAGACGCGCGACCGCGTCGGCAAGGCGCTCGAGCTGGTGCAGATGTCCCAGTTCGCGAACCGCCGGCCCAACCAGCTCTCCGGCGGGCAGCAGCAGCGCGTGGCGCTCGCCCGTGCCCTGATCCTCAATCCGAAGGTGCTGCTGCTCGACGAGCCGCTCGGCGCCTTGGACGCGAAGCTCCGCAAGCGCCTGCAGCTCGAGCTGAAGGCGCTGCAGGAGGAGGTCGGCATCACGTTCATCTACGTGACCCACGACCAGGAGGAGGCGCTCACGATGTCGGACCGGATCGCGGTGATGTCGCAGGGGCGCGTCGAACAGGTGGGTCCTCCGAAGGAGATCTACGAGGAGCCGGCGACGGCATACGTCGCGGATTTCTTGGGCGTGTCCAACCTGATGGACGCCGAGGCGAAGGGCGCCACCAGCGGCGGCTGCCGCGTCCAGCTCGGTGAGTTCGAGGTCGTGGCAGGACAGGGCGATCCCGCGACCGCCGGACCCTGCAAGGTGACGATCCGCCCCGAGCGCGTGGACCTCGGCGAGCAGGGCGTGAGCGGCGAGAACGTCGTGCCGGCGATCGTCGAGCGGGTCGTCTACGTCGGCGCCACGCTGCAGGTGATCCTGCACCTGGCCAGCGGCCAGACGTTGCAGGTGTGGATCCCCAATGACGGCGGGGTCGCCGAGCCGCACCGCTCGGGTGACGCCGTCACGGCGCATTTCCCGCGTGAGGCGCTCCGCGTGCTGCCCGCGGGTGGCGCGGCCGTGCTCGAGGCCGCCGAGCTCGAGGTCGCGGCGAACGACTGACCGGGTCTGCGGCGCCTGTCGCGCCTACAGCTGGACGAAGCTCGTCGTGGAGGCTTCGCTCTCCTGACCGCGATTGAACCATCGGTAGAGCAGCAGGCCCACGACGATCATCGAGACGGTGGAGACGAGCATGACGGTGGCGGCCGCGTTGACGGCGGGCGTCGGGGACGACCGCGCCGCCGAATAGATCAGCACCGACAGCGGCCGGCTGGTCGACGGACCCGACAGGTAGTTCACGGTGACGAAGTCATCGACCGTGTCGGCGAACACCAGCGCGACGCTCGCCATGATCGCCGGCGCGAGGAGCGGCAAGAGCACGCGACGGATCGCCTGACCCGGCGCGGCGCCGAGGTCCATCGCCGCCTCCTCGTACTCCGCGCCGATCGTGAGCATCCGCGCGCGCACGATGATCACCGGGTAGGAGATCTGGTAGGTGATGAGCCCGAGCAGCTGCGCGACCGTGCCCAGCGGCACGAGGTTGGCGAGCGTGTTCGTGAACAGCAGGAACAGCGAGACGCCGAGGATGATCTCCGGCACCACGAACGAGAGCAGCATCGTGAAGTTGGCGCCGCGCGCCGGACGGCCGTGCCAGCGGTCGATCCCGATCGCGAACAACGTGCCGATCGGCACGGCGATCAGCACCGTGATGAACGACAGGCGGAACGTCTGAAGCATCGCCGCGCGCAGGTCGGTACTGTGCAGCACCGAGTCGTACGGGTCCTGCGTCCACCAGCGCATGGAGAACCCCTGCCACGTGCTGCGCGATCGTCCCGAGTTGAACGAGAAGATCACCGCGATCACGACCGGGACGATCGACCAGAACAGGTAGCCCCACGTCGTCGCCGCGAGGATGTGGGGCTTGCGCCAAGGGTCCCGCCACCACGCGATCGGTCCCCGGAGCCGCCGCGGGCGCGCGCTGGTCGCGAGGACGCTCATGCCTGCTCCGCTGCGCGCTTCGTCTCGCGCAGGTAATAGAGCATCGGAACGATCACGATCACCATCAGCACCAGCACGAGCGAGCCCGCTGCAGGCCCTTGCCCCGAAGACTCGACGGCGTTGTCGATCAGGTTGCCGAACATCGAGGTCTTCGGGGTGCCGAGCAGGTTGTTGGTGTAGTAGTCGCCGAACATCGGCAGCGTGACGATCACGATGCCCGCGAGGATGGCTTGTCGCGACAGCGGGAGCGTCACGCGCACGAAGGTCTTGACCGGGCTGGCACCCAGGTCGCGCCCGGCCTCGAGCATGCTCTCGTTGATCCGGTCGAGCGAGCCGAACAGCGGCAGGATCATGAACGGGATGTAGCCGTACACGAGCCCGAGGACCACGGTGATCGGCTGTCCCGAGAGCCAGTCGGGCCGGCCGAACCCGAGCCACGCGATGAAGTCGTTGATGTAGCCGTCGGGCTGCAACAGCGACTGCCAAGCGTAGATCCGCATCAGGTAGCTGATCCAGAACGGGGATACCAGCAGGATCAGGATCAGGCTCTTGCGGGCGCCCGCGTGCCGGGCCGTGAAGTACGCCACCGCGTACCCGAGCACCAGGCAGATCATGCTGGCCGCGAAGACGTACTCGAACGTCCGGATCAGAGCCGGCTGGTAGATCGCGGGCGGCAGGTAGAACTTCTGCAAGGTCTGGTCGAACGAGGTGAACGACCACCACCACGGCTGGTAGACGGGCAGCGGCTGTCGGAAGATCGGATCGATCGTGCCGAACGCGACGCACAGCACCACGTAGAACGGCAGCACGAACATCAGGAGCAACCACAGGTTCCCGGGTGCCGTGAACGACGGCCAGTACCACTTCGGGTACCAGACGCCGCTCTCGGTCGTGACGGGCTTCTCCGAGCTGCGGCGCCCCTTCTTGGGCGGCCGCTGTTCGGGTGCTTCGGTTTGGAGGGTGCTAGCCACCGGCGCTGATCTCGCTCCAGGCCGCCTGCCACAGCTGGTCCACGGCAGGTGACAGCTCGGTCTGGAGGTAGCCCTGGGTGAACATGTCCTCGGTGACGACGGCGGAGGACAACGTGGCCGGCACGACGCCCTTGGAGATCAGCGAGTCGGGCTGGATCGACGTGAAGGGCGGCTGGTAGCCGTTCCACTGGGAGAAGTTGACGTACCCCCACTTCTTGTCCAGCAGGAAGTTGATGAACTCGTGGGCGAGGCGTGGGTTGGCGGCGCCGGACGGGATGGCGATCAGGTCGTTGCCGATCAATCCCTTGTGGTCCTCCGGGTACCAGTAGCCGAGCACGTTGGTGCCGACGCCCTTGGGTAGGTACCACTGGGCGCCCACGATGTCGCCCGACCACGACTCGCCGACCGTGTACTGGCCTTCGGGCAGCTTCGCGTAGATCCCGTTGATCGTGAGCGACGCGTTGAGGTCGTTCACCAGCTGCAGGATCGCGTCCTTGGCCTTCGTGATCGTGGCCTGGTCGCCCGTGTTCACGTCGGTCCCGCCGTCCCTCAAGATCGCCATCCCGATCGCGTCGCGGTAGGAGTCGTAATAGGTGATCGAACCCTTGTAGGCCGGGTCCCAGATCAGGTCGTACCCCTCCTGCGCCGCCTTGCTGTCGTCGATCTTGTCGCGGCGGTACGCGACGCCGGTCGTGTAGATCGTGTAGGGCACCGAGTAGTACCAGCCCTGGTCGTAGTAGGGGCCCGGATCCCAGAAGGTCTTCCAGACGTTCGCCTCCATGTTCGGGATCAGGTCGTGCTGCAGCGGTTGGAGGAGGTCCTGGTACACGAGGCGCGACAGGTAGTCGGTGGTCGGGAAGAAGACGTCGGGCTTGACCTGGCCCGCGACGATCTTCTGGATCCCCTCCTCCATGTTGTTGAAGGTGGTGTAGTCGACCTTGCAGTTGAACTGGTCCTCGAACGCCGCGATGACCTTCTTGTACGTGTAGTCGGCCCAGTTGTACATCAGCAGCGTGGCGCCACTCTCGATCGGCGTGTCGGCGGGGATCGGCTGGCTGTTCAGCGGCAGCGTGACCGGCTTGTCCGGCGTGGCGATCGGCCGGGCGGACGAGGAGCCCGAGGCGGTCGTGCCGGGCTTGCTACAGGCCGCGAGGATCGCGGACAGGCTCGGGATCGCGAGCGCCGCGCCGCCGGCTCGCGTCAGGAACTGCCGGCGGGACATGTCCTTCGGGTGCGGCATCGATCCCCTCCTCGTTCGGAGCCTCACGGCTTGACTGGGCGTTCAATCCAGGCTGAAAGGCGTAGGTACCACAGGACATACGCGCCACGCAAGCCACTGGCTCGCTGACCCGAAGTGGCTAGCCCGCATGCCGCTGCCGTCCAGGGCGTTGCTAGCATCCGCTCACCAGTGCGTTCAGGCCCCGTCTCGCGAAGGGCCCCGTCTGCCGAGGAAAGAGGGATATCCGTGAGCACCGTTCCCGCCGAGCCGGTCCTGCTGGTCGAGGACATCGGTCCCGTTCGCCGACTCACGATGAACCGCCCGTCGGCGCTGAACGCGTTGAACGCTGAGTTGACCGGCGCGATCGTCGGCGCGATCGGGGCGGCCGGCGACGACGACGGCGTCGCGGCGGTGATCCTCCGCGGGGCGGGCCGGGCGTTCTCGGCCGGCTACGACCTGAACGAGGACGCCGAGGGAGGCGCGCTCGACGCGAAGCGCTGGCACGAGGAGCTCGCCGCCTCGACCGAGAAGCTGCTCGCGATCCTCGATTGCCCGAAGCCGGTGATCGCGAGCGTGCAGTCCTACTGCCTGGCGGGGGGGGCCGACCTGATGCTCGCCTGCGACCTGGCGGTGGCGGCCGAGGACGCCTACTTCGGCTACGTCGACATCCGCTTCGGGTCGGGGGTCGTCTCGATGTTCCTGCCGTGGGTCGTCGGTGTCCGCAAGGCCAAGGAGCTCCTGTTCACGGGGGAGGACCGGATCCCCGCCGAGGAGGCGTTGCGGATCGGCCTGGTGAACCGCGTCGTGCCGCGCGTGGAGCTGGACGACGCGACGCTCGCACTCGCGCAGGAGATCGCGAAGAACGAGCCGTTCGTGGTGCAGACCACCAAGCGTGCCGTCAACCGGGCGTGGGACGTGGCTGGGTTCCGCGCGGCGATGGCCGCCAACACCGAGCTCGACGTGATGATCGAGACGGCGAACCTGCCGGCGCGCGACGAGTTCCGCCGGATCACGAACGAGCAAGGGCTCAAGGCCGCGATCGCCTGGCGCGACGAGAAGTTCCGCGGGGAGGGCTGAGGTGCCCCGCTGGGACCTCCGGCCGCTGCTCGCGCCGCGGTCGGTCGCGGTCGTCGGGGCGTCCGAGTCCGCGGATTCCTGGGCCCCGGAGATCGAGCGTTCGCTCCGCCACCTCGGGTTCTCGGGCGAGCTGTATCCGGTCAACCCGAAGTACGACGAGGTCTGGGGCCGGCGCTGCCTGCGCGGGATCGACGAGCTGCCGCTCGGCGTCGACCTCGTGGTGTTCGTGGTGCCGGCGCGGGTCGTGGTGAAGATGATCGACGCATGCGGTGCGCGGAAGGTCCGCGGGATCATGGTCGTGTCGTCGGGCTTCGCGGAGGCCGGCGAGGGGGGGCGCGCGCTGCAGGAGGAGCTCCGGCAGGCGGCGCTGCGCAACCGGATCCCGGTGCTCGGACCCAACGTCGAGGGGTACGTGAACTACGTCGAGCGGGTCGCGCCGTACGGGACGACCCCGCCGCTCGACCCGGTGGCAGGCACGATCTCGGTCCTCTCGCAGTCGGGGACGGTCGCCTGGACGATGAACCAGCTCGCGTCGGACCGCGGGGTCGGGCTGCGGATGATCCTGGGCGTCGGCAACGAGGCGGTGCTCGGTCTGGGCGACCTGTTCGCGTGGGCCGCCGCGGACCCGCACACGAAGGTCGTCACCTCCTACATCGAGACGATGCGCGACGTCGAGGGGATCGCCCGAGGGCTCGACGCGCTCCGCGGCGCGCGCAAGCCGGTGCTGATCTGCGCGCCGGCGGGACGCTCGGAGGCCGCGCGACGCTCGATCGTGGCGCACACCGGGGCGCTCGCGGGGAACACGGGTCTGCGCGACGCGTGGCTGCAGGGTCACGGTGCGATCTTGGTGGAGGACCCGGTGACGATGTTCGAGGCGGCGCTGCTCCTGTCGCACCGGCGGAAGCTCCGCGCCCGCGGCGTCGCCGCGGCGCTGCAGTCCGGCGGGGCGTGCACGCTGTTCGCGGAGGCGGCCGGCGCTGCCGGACTGTCGCTGCCCGAGTTCGCGCCCGCCACGAAGCGGACCCTCAGGCGGGTGCTCCCGCACTTCGCGTCGCAGAACAACCCGCTCGACGTGACGGGGCAGGCGGCGGTCGAGACCGACATGTTCGTGGGGGCCCTCGAAGCGCTCGCGCGCGACCCCTCGGTCGGGTTCGTCGCCTTCGACGCGTTCCCGCCGCGCCTGCCGGGCGAGACCCCGTGGGCGCGGCCTCTCCTGGACGCGGTCAAGCGGCTGCAGCGCGAGACCGGGGTCGGGTTCGCGAGCGTGGCGATGAGCCCGCTCGCCTACCTGCCCGAGGCGCGCGCGTTCACGAAGCGTGAACGGCTGCCGTTCCTGCAGGGACACCACGCCGCGGCGGGGGCGATCGACGCGCTCGTGCGACTGCAGGACGTGCCGGCGCGCGCGATCGTGGACCTGCCGCCGCACCCGAACCGGGCCGCGGCCCGCCGCGTGATCACGGGCCTGTCGGGGCCGGTCGACGAGGCGACCGGCGCGAGGCTCCTGGAGCTGTACGGGGTGCGCCGCCCGCGTGAGCGCGCGGTCTCGACGCCTGACCGGGCCGCGGCGTTCGCGCGCTCGGTCGGGTTCCCGGTCGCGGTGAAGGCGCTCGCGCCCGAGCTCCCGCACAAGGCGCGGTTGGGCGGCGTGCGCCTGGGGCTCACGAACCCGGTCGACGTCGAGGTGGCGGCCGCGGAAGTCCTGGAGGCGGCGCGCCGGGCCGGCGCCCGCACACCCAAGGTCCTGGTGCAGGAGATGGCGGGCGGCGCCGAGGTCCTGGTGGGCGCGGTCGTCGACGACCGGTTCGGCCCGATGATCACGGCCCGTCCCGGCGGGGCCCGCGCCGAGCAGGGCGACGCCGTGTTCGTGCCGTGCCCGCTGACGCCGGCGCAGGCGCGCCGTTACGTGCAGGAGCAGGCGACGCATTGCGGGCTCGACCCGCTGCATCACGATCTCAAGGCGGCTGCCAAGGCCGTCGAGGCGATCGCGCGCGCGGCCCACGACCTCCGCGACCGGCTCACGTCGCTGGAGGCGAACCCGCTCCTGGTGGACGAACGCGGCGCGGTGGCGGTCGACGCCCTCGCCGAGGTCGGGTCCTCGACGTGATCGCCGCAACGTGATCTACGGCCTCACGGCCGCCGTCGGGTGGGGTCTGGCCGACTTCTTCGCGGCGGTCGGCGGACGCCGGATGGGCAGCGTCGCCACCGTCGTCGTCGGCCAGACGATGTCCGCGCTGTTCATGACGATCGTCCTGGTGGCGAGCGGGTCCTCGATCCAACCGCTCACGGCGATCCTGTGGGTGGTCGCGCTGAACGGCGTGTGCACCGCGACGGCCTACGCCTCGCACTACCGGGCCCTCGAGCTCGGTCCCGTCGCGGTGGTGTCGCCGGTCGGGGCGGGCTACGTCGTGGTCGGCGTCGCGCTCGCCGTCGTGTTCCTCGGCGAGCGGCCCGGTCCGCTCGCCCTGGCGGGGATCGCGGTGGTGGTGGCCGGCGCGTTCCTCGTCTCGACGAACCTCGACGCGCTCCGGGCCGGCCTGCGGGAGCGCCCGCCCGGCCTGCCGTGGGCGATCGTGTCGGCGATCGGGTTCGGGATGGCGGGGTTCGTGCTCGCGTACGCGTCGAAGCGAGTGGGGTGGATCCCGGCCTTGTGGGCATCCCGGATGGCGCAGGTGATCTGCTACGCACCGCTGTTCGTGTGGCGCCGCGCCGACCTCGGCAGGCTGGGTCGCGCCGGTGCGTTCGCCCTGGTCGCCGCGCTGGCGGCGGGGGCCACCGACATCCTCGGCGTGACGGTCTACGCGGCGGGCGCGGTGCACCACGACATCTCGCTCGTGCTCGCCTCGAGCGCGGTCTTCCCGCTGATCGCGGTGGCGGCCTCGGTCGCCTACCTGCGTGAGCGGCTGGTGCCGAACCAGTGGGCCGGGGTGATCTGCGTGGTCGCCGGGCTGGTGCTCCTCGGTCTGAGCACGGCATGACCGAGCCTCGATGGGCGTTGCGACCGCGACGGTGAGAGGGCGTACCCTTTGCCGCGTGTCGCCGCCAGATGCCTTCCATGGGTCGGTCGAGGTCGTCCGCGCGGCCACGGAGGTCGTGTGAGATGGCCGAGCTCACCGTGATCCGCTGGCGCGACATCCCGATGCAGCTGGTGGCGCGCGCCGACGACGGCACCTCGGCCAGGCGGCTGCTGCCCGAGCGCTTCCAGGAGGGTGTCGACGCGGCCGCGATGGTGGCGGGGCTGATCGGGTCGGACGAGTACACGGAGCAGATGCGGATGGACCGCAGCGGCTGCGGCGACGATCTCGAGGCGGAGGTCGACGCGGCGGCCGCACGGCTCGAAGCCGAGTGGACCGAGCAGGTCCTGCGCGCGGCGATCCGTGCCGGCGGGATCCAGGGCGGGGCCGACGTGAGCGGCCACGGCGAAGCCGTGCGTCCCTCACCCGAGCAACCGTCGTGACCCGACTCGAACGCTGACCGCCGGTTCGGCTCGGGTTCACGGTGCGAACGGCCGATACCGCATCATGACCCCAGGTATCGCTGTGGAGCATCGAGGATGAGCTGGAGGTTCTGGTCGAGGCGGCGCGTTGAGCTCTCCGAGGGGAATCGCGCGGCGCTCAAGCGCCTGGTCGGCGAGGCGCGCTACGAGCTGATCCCACTCAAGAGCGTGGGCGCCGCGTGCGAGGCGCTCCCGTCCGGCGCCTCCGTCACCGTGACGGCGTCGCCGAGCCACGGGATCGAGGCGACGTTGGAGCTGAGCGAGACGCTCGCCGCCCGCGGGCACGACGTCACCCCGCACCTGTCGGCGCACATGATCCGCGACCACGCGCACCTGGCGGAGCTGCTCGACCGGGCGCGCGCCGCGGGGCTCCGCCGCGCGTTCGTGATCGGCGGCGACACGAAGGATCCGGGGGGGTTCCCCGACGCGCTGGCGTTGCTCCGTGCGATGGACGCGTGCGGTCACCCGTTCGAGGAGATCGGGGTCGCCGCCTACCCCGAAGGGCACTCCGAGATCCCCGACGACGTGCTGCTGCGCTCGCTCGAGGACAAGCAGCCCTTCGCGCAGGCGATGACGACGCAGATGTGCTTCAACCCGAAGGCGCTCGTCGCGTGGCTCGGGCAGGCGCGCGCCCGGGGGATCACGCTGCCGCTGCACCTCGGCGTCCCGGGCGTGGCCGAGCTCACGAAGCTGATGGCGATCAGCGCGCGGATCGGCATCGCCGACTCGGCCCGCTACCTGAAGAAGAACAGGGGCATGCTCGGCCACGTGATGAAAGGCGGCTCCTTCGGTCCCGACGCCTTCCTCGAGGCGCTCGCGCCGATCCTCGCCGACCCGGTCGCGGACGTCCGCGCGGTCCACCTGTTCACGTTCAACCAGGTCGCGAAGACCGCCGACTGGCAGCGGCGGATGCTCGACGCCGAGCTCGGCGGGTAGGACTCAGACGAGGTCGCGGGGGACCGACCGCTCCCAGGTCCGCTCGAAGATCCGCTCGCTTGCCTCGTAGGCCTCGACGCGGTCGTGCAGGTGGAAGTGCGTGGCGTCCGCGTGCATCGCGGTCCGTGTCCGCACCCGCACGGACCAGTCGCCCTTGGACAGGGCGACCTCGCGGTCGCTCTGGACGCGCGCCGAGAGCGGATCGCCCTCACGGATCGTGAAGCGGTCCCGGTTCTCCTCCGCCAGGACGATCCCGTCGGGGTACCGGACGACCTCGTCGCCGTCCTGGTTCAGCTCCATCGTGAAGACACCCTCGACGACGTCGCGCTCGATCCGGTGGAACGCCGGTCGCGACTCGCGCACCACGGGCAGCGGCCTCCCCGACGCCGGTTCGCCGAACGCGGGCGGTGGACCGTCGTCCGCGCCGGTCGGTCGCAGGGGGAGCTCGAGCCAGGAGGCTTCGCCGGTCGTCACGGTGAGCGTCACCGGCTCCGGCGAGGGCCAGAGCCACGGCCAGTACGTGGTGGAGAGCGCCAGCCGCAGACGGTGACCCTCGGCGAGGGCCTGGCCGAGCACGTCCAGCTCGATGTCGACCTCATACGGCTCGCCGGGTGTGACCGGCTCGGGCGCGTCGTGCCCGCCGCGGTGGGTGAGGTTCATCACGCCCCGGCTGAGCAGCGTCGACGTGCCGTCGGCCCCGACCGCGCACAGGCGCGCGACGACGAACGCGAGCGGACGGTCGGCCGCCACCGTGAGGTGCAGCCGCGGGTGGCCGAGCAGCTCCCAGCGCTCGGCGAGCGGCTCCGTCTCGAACGTGAGGCAGAGCGCGTCCTCCTCACGCTGGTCCGGCGCCACGTCGGCCGCGGGCCCGTACGGGCACCAGGTGCCGGCGAGGAGGCCGTGATGCTGCAAGCCGCGGTGCGTGCGCTCGCCCTGCGCGTCCGGCGTCTCGCCGAGCGCGTCGGCGGTGAGGTAGCGGCGGACCGGATGCACCGAAGACGGCGGCCACGCGGGCTCGGAGATCCAGCGCCCCGGCCGGTCCAGCGCGAGCTCTTCGGGGCCGGCCGGTTCCTGCAGCCAGGCGTGGAGGATCGGCTCGTCCTCGATCCCGTTCGGATCGTCGCGGAGCCACCGCGCGAACCAGCGCGCGGCCTCTTGCAGGAAGCCGATCCGCGGCCCCTGCTCGGCGTCGTGCGGCCACGCGTGGGGCCACGGTCCGATCACTCCCTTGCGGACACCGGGCAGGCCGGCGAGCATCCGCGGGATCGCGTTCGTGTAGCCGTCGAGCCACCCCCCGACGAGGTAGACGGGGACCTCGATCGCGCCGTAGTCCTCGCAGACCGAGCCGTGCCGCCAGTAGTCGTCACGGCGTTGATGGGTCATCCAGGCGGTGAGGAAGGGGGGCGTGCGGTCGAGGCGGTCGAGCCACTGCGCCCGCCAGCCGTCGCCGACCGTCCACGGGTGCGGAGGCAGCGCGTTGCGAGCCGACATCACCGCCGCCCACGGCACGGCGTCCCAGATCAGGAGGCACCCGCCCTTGTAGTGGACGTCGTCCGCGTAGCGGTCGTCGGTCGAGCACAGGCTCACCACTGCCTTCAGCGCGGGCGGACGTCGCGCGGCGACCTGGAGCCCGTTGAACCCACCCCAGGAGATCCCGATCATGCCGACGGCGCCGCTGCACCACGGCCGCGAAGCGATCCAGGCGATCGCGTCGAGGGCGTCGTCTTGTTCCTGCGGCGCGTACTCGTCCGTGATGATGCCGTCGGAGTCGCCGGTGCCGCGGATGTCGACACGCACGTAGGAGTAACCGTGCTCCGCGAACCACGACGCGATCGGCTCGTCGCGTGGCCAGGTCGCGTCGGCTTGGCGGTAGGGGAGGTACTCGAGGATCGCCGGAACGCGCTCGTCGGTCACCGGCCGCCAGATCCGAGCGGCGAGGCGGGCGCCGTCAGACATCTCGATCCAGACGTGGTCCAGCCGCTCGCCCGCGAACCCCCCGTTCACGGCATCGTGGCGGCCGCCGCGAGGAGGCGATCGACGGTGTAGTCGGCGAACGACGGGCGGACGAACAGACGGGTGGCCCCCTCGAGCTCCTGCAGGAGCACCTGCGCCCGCGCGAACAGCGTCTGGGCGCACCGGCCCGGGGTCCACCCGCCGGCGGGTTCGAGGTCGAGCCCGCATCCCGACGCGAGCAGCGCGAGGCGGTCCGCGCCGCGCAGCTCGAGCACGACGCGGTTCGCGGAGACGTCGACCACGCTGTGGTGCGTCGCGCCCAGCGACGCCTCGAGTTCGGCGGTCGTGGCGGGCGCCGCACCGGCCAGGCCGACCACGAGCCACTCGTCGGGACCGAGCCAGAGCACGCCGCGGACGTCGTCGCCCAGGACCGTGTTCGCCTCGCGCGGGAAGCCGAGCCGGACGGCGGCCTCCGGCGGACACCGCACGTCGAGCTGCGTGAGGAAGGGGACCTCGAGCGCCTGCAGGCGCTCGAGGTCGGCGGCGCGGTGCGCGAGCGGCGACCTCGCGAAGGGTGGGTCAGCCATCGCGTCGGGCCCCTTCGGGATCCACGAAGACGGTGCCGGTGACGGTGCACGTCATGACGCGGTCGGCGAGCGCCGCGTGCACGGTGGCGCCCTCGCGCGCCCGCCCGCCCCGCAGCATCGCGAGCGCGAACGTCCGACCGAGGGCGGCGCTCCGGTAGCTCGAGGTGACGTGGCCGAGCATCGGGACCGGCGGGGGGCCCGGAAGCTCGGTCTCGACGAGCTGAGCCCCTTCGGGCAGCAGCGTGTCGGGATCGTCCGGGAGGAGGCCCACGAGCTGCGGGCGGCCGTCGCGGGCGGTGTCGGACCGGGTGAGCGAACGCTTGCCGACGAAGTCGCCCTTGCGGGCGTGGACGATCCACGACATCCCGAGGTCGTCGGGGGTCTGCGTGCCATCGGTGTCCTGCCCAACGATCACGTAGCCCTTCTCCGCGCGGAGCACGTGCATCGCCTCGGTGCCGTACGGCGCGATCCGGAACGGCTCGCCCGCGGCGAGCACGGCCTCCCACACGTGCGCGCCGTACCACGCCGGCACGTGAAGCTCGTAGGAGAGCTCGCCGGTGAAGCTCACCCGGCACAGCCGCGCGGTCACACCCGCGAGGGTGCCGTCGCGCCACGTCATGAACCCGAAGGCCTCGTTCGCGAGGTCGACGTCGGTGCCGGCGGCGGCCACGACGTCGCGCGCACGGGGCCCGCCGACCGCGATCACGGCCCACTGCTCGGTGACGCTCGTGCAGGACACCCGCAGGTCCGGCCACTCGGTCTGGAGCCACTCCTCGAACCGGTCCAGCACCATGGCGGCGCCGCCCGTCGTGGTGGTAACGAGGAAGCGATCCTCGGCCAGGCGCATCGCGACGCCGTCGTCGGCGACCATGCCGTCGACCCCGAGCATCAGGCCGTAGCGGATCGAGCCGACCGCGAGCGAGGACATCGTGTTCGTGTACATCCGGTCGAGGAAGACGCCCGCGTCGGGACCGACGACCTCGATCTTCCCCAGCGTCGAGGCGTCGAGCGCGCCGACGGCGCCGCGGAGCGTGAGGCATTCGCGCGCGACGGCGCCGCCGATCGACTCGCCCGGCTGCGGGAATGAGCGGGGCCGCTTCCACTGGCCGACGTCCTCGAACACCGCCCCTCGCGCCACGTGCGCTGAATGCATCGGCGTCGTGCGGATCGGGTCGAGTAGGGCGGGGCCGGTGTCGAGCCCGGCGAGCGCGCTGAACGGCACGGGCGTGTAGGGGGGCCGGGCGCTCGTCGGTCCCTGCGCGCCGGGCCCCCAGCCCAAGAGCGCGTTCGTGACCTCGGCGGTGAGGACGCCGCTCGTACGGCCCTGGTCGATCGCGGTCCCGATGTACGTGGCTCGTTTGACGTGCTCGACCGACCGGAGGCCGCGTCCGACGGCCGACGAGACGTCGGCCACGGTCTGGTCACGCTGGAGCTCGACGAACTTCTCGTCGTCCTCGCCGGCCCCAACGAACCAGACAGGCTCGGCGGTCGGGACCTCGCCGGTCGCCGCGCCGGCGAACGAGAGCCACGGGAGCGCCGAGCTGTCGGGGACGAAGCACGCGCGGACCTCGTCGTACACGAGCCCCACGCCGATCGCGCGGGCGAGCTGCACGGCGGGGTTCCAGCCACCGCTCACCGCGAGTAGGTCGGCCTCGAAGGTCTCTTCGGCCCCGCCGGGGCCGGCGACCTCCACGCCGCCAAGGCGTCCGTCCCCCTGAGTGCCGACGACCGCCCAGCCGCTGCGCACGTCCAGACCCCGGGCACGCGACCGATCCGTCGCCGGCCCGCCGGCGCCCGCGTCCACGACCGCAACGACCTCCGCGCCCGCGTCGGCGAGGACCGCTGCAGCTTCGTGTCCGGTGTGGTTCGTGGTGAAGACCACCGCGCGCTCGCCGGGCAGGACCCCGAAGCGTTCGACGTACGCGCGGGTCGCCCCGGCGAGCAGGACGCCGGGCCGGTCGTTCCCGGCGAACGCGATCGGCCGTTCGTGCGCGCCGGTCGCGAGCACGACGTGAGCGGCGCGGACGTGCCAGATCCGGTCGAGGTCCGGCAGGCGCTCGTACAGCACGACGTAGCCGTCGTCGTAGACCCCCGTGGCGGTGGTCGACGCGAGCGCGGTGGCGCCCTCGGGCGGCTCGTCGATGCGGTGATGCTCGTCGACGAGCAGGACCCGGTGGCCTCGCGCGACGGCCTCGTTCGCGGCGGCACGGCCCGCCGAACCCCCGCCGATCACGACCGTCTCCACGTGGCGGTGCGTGTGCGCCGCCGGACGGGTGGGCACGCCGGGCTCCGGCAGGCGACCGACGCCGTCGCGGGGCGTCGCGACGAGCCCCTCGACGACCGGGACCGTCGTCGCCGCGACGATCGGCTCGAACCACGGCGCCGAGACCTCCACGAACGCGTTCGGCTCATCGACGCCGGCGGTCATCACCCCCCGCGGCCGGCCCCGCAGCGGCGAGCGCACGACCGCGTCCACTCCGTTCGCCAGCAGTGCGCTCGCCACGGTGTCGCCGGCGAACCCGGTCATCGGCCGCCCGTCGAACGTGAAGCGGACGGTCGTGGTGCGATCGATCCACGAGCCGCCTTCGGGGAGCCGGCGACCGCTCACGACGGTGGCTCCTCGTCGGGGCGGTAGGTCGCGATGAGCCGGTGGGTCGCGGTGTCGCGGATCGCGTTGCACCAGCGGCGGCAGCCCGCCGCATGGAACCAGCGCTCCGCCCACGGCCCCTTCGGGTTGTCGCGCAGGAACACGTAGCCGGCCCACTCCTCGTCGGTGAGCGACGCGGGGTCGGCCGGGTAGGCGACGTGCGCCTGCCCGCCGTAGCGGAACTCGATCTCGTCGCGCGGGCCGCACCACGGGCAGCGGATCAGCAGCACGTCAGGCGAGCCCCTCGTCGAAGACCCGCACGAGCCGCTTCGGCGCCGTCATCCGCCACCCCTCGGTGAGGAGGTCGGCCACCTCGCCGCGGTCGGCTCTGGCGAGCACGACGCCGATCCATCCCTTCGGGCCGACGTAGGGCGGCACGAAGAACGCCTCCGGGTCCATGCCGATCAGCGCCTGCTGCTCGTCGAACGTCGACTTGATCCAGACGTGCCGCTCGTGCTCGCTGCACATCGCGAAGATCTTGTCGCGCACGCGAAAGGTCGCCGTCTCCCAGGTCTCGCGCTCCTCCGCCTCGGGAAGCGCGAGCGCGATCTTCCGCAGCTGTGCGGCGTTCATCATCGGTGCGGCTCTCCTCCCGCGCGTATCAATGCGCGACCCCCGCGGCGCCGTGCTCGTCGATCAGCGCGCCGCTCGCGAACCGGCCGAGCGCGAACGGCTCGGCGAGCGGGTGCGGGCGGCCGTGCGCGACGGTGTGGGCGAACACCGAACCGCTGCCCGGCGTCGCCTTGAACCCGCCGGTGCCCCAGCCACAGTTCAGGTAGAGGCCGTCGATCGGCGTGAGCCCGAGGATCGGCGAGGCGTCGGGACACACGTCGACGATCCCGCCCCACGTCCGCAGCACCGAGGCATGCGCGAAGATCGGGAAGAGCTCGATCGCGGCCGCCATCTGATGCTCGATCACCTGCAACGAGCCGCGCTGCGCGTACCCGTTGTACGGGTCGATCCCGGCGCCCATCACGAGCTCGCCCTTGTCGGCCTGCGACACGTAGACGTGCACGGTGTTGGACATGACGACGGTGTCGAGGACCGGTTCGTACAGCGCCGAGACGAGGGCCTGCAGCGGGTGCGACTGGATCGGGAGGCGGAGCCCGGCCATGTCGGCGAGCACGCTCGTGTGCCCGGCGGCCACGAGCGCGACCTTCTCCGCGCGGATCGGGCCCCGGGTCGTCTCGACGCCGCTCACGCTGCCGCCCTCGCCGCGGAGGATTCCGACGACCTCGCAGTGCTCGACGATGTCGACGCCCCGCTCGCTCGCTCGCGTCGCGTACGCCCACGCGACGCGGTCGTGACGAGCGACGCCGCCGCGCCGTTGAAACGTGGCGCCGAGCACGGGGTAGCGCACGTCGGCAGAGGTGTTGAGGATCGGCACGAGCTCCTTGACCTGCTCGGCGTCGAGCCACTCGGCGTCGACCCCGTTCAGCCGGTTCGACTCGACCCGCCGCACCGAGCCACGGACGTCCCCGAGACGGTGCGCGAGGGTCACCACGCCTCGCTGGTCGAACCGGAGGTCCCAGCCGAGCTCCTCCTCGAGCCCCTCCCAGAGCTTCAGCGAGTGCTCGTAGATCGCGGCCGACTCGTCCCACAGGTAGTTCGAGCGGATGATCGTGGTGTTGCGCGCGATGTTGCCGCCGGCGAGCCACGACCTCTCGACGACGCACACGTCGGTGACGCCGTGCTCCTTCGCGAGGTAGTAGGCGGTCGCGAGGCCGTGGCCGCCGCCGCCGACGATCACCACCTCGTAGGAGGGCTTCGGGTCGGCGGCGCGCCAGTACCGATCGGGTGGTGCGTGCATCGATGGGAGCCTAGCCGCGGCGCTGAGGTGGGTCGAACCGTGGACGCGTGGAGCGCGGGCCGAGCGTCACTTCGACGATCCGGCTACCACTCGCGCGGGTCCCGGGCGTAGGCTCCGCGCTTCCGCCGGGCGGGAGGGGGCGAGATGACGATCGAGTGGGCGAAGCACCGCACGCCGGTGACCACGCTGCTGGACGCCGTTGGGGCCACCCCGCTCGTACGCCTCGCGCGCGTGGCGCCCGACGTCGAGCTCTACGCGAAGGTCGAATGGTACGGCCCGACCGGCTCGGTGAAGGACCGGATCTACCGCCACATGCTGACGAAAGCCGAGGAGCGCGGCGACCTCCGTCCGGGCATGACGATCATCGAGTGCACCACCGGCAACGCGGGGATCGCGTGCGCGGCGGTCGCGGCGATCAAGGGCTACGACTGCGTGATCGTGATGCCGGAGGGGATGAGCGCGGAGCGCAAGGCGATGATCCGCGCCTACGGCGCCGACCTCGTGCTGACGCCCGGGGCCGGGACCGACATCGATCTCGCGCTCGCGAAGATGCGCGAGCTCGTGGAGGCCGAGCCGGGCCGCTACTACTTCCCCGGCGAGTTCGAGAACCCGGACAACCCGGAGGCGCACCTGCGCTCGGGCGAGGAGATCTGGGAGCAACTCCGCGGCGACGTCCACGCGGTGGTCGGGTCCCAGGGCACGGGCGGATGGATCAGCGGGGTCGCGCGCGCGTTGAAGGGGCGCGACCCGTCGGTGACCGCCTGGGCGGCGGAGCCGGTGGAGTGCCCGCTGATCTCCGAGCAGCGGTGGGGGACGCACGGCGTTCCTGGGATCGGCGACGGCATCGTGCCGCCGAACCTGGATCTCGCGGCGATGGACGGCATCGTCACCGTGACGACCGAGGGATCGCTCGCGATGGCGAGGCGGCTCGCGCGCGAAGAGGGGCTGCTCTGCGGTCCGTCCTCGGGGATGAACGTCGTCGCGTCGCTGAAGGTCGCCGCGAAGCACCCGGACCTGCGGCGGCTCGTCACCGTGATCGCCGACACCGGGCAGCGGTACCTGAGCGGCGAGTTCCTCGGCGACGTTCCGGGCGTGGAGGAGCCCGAGCGCGACCACGCGCTCGACCCGCGCACGCTCGCCCGGCTCGCGCTGCACCGGGACCGGCTCGAGTTCCTCGCCTGACGCTCGCGGTAGCCTTCGCGCATGATCGAGCCCTGGGAGCTGACGGCGGTCGACGCGCTCGCGCGGATGCGCGCGAAGGAGCTCTCGCCGTTAGAGCTGTTGACGTCGGTGATCAAGCGCGCGGAGGCGGTCGAGCCGACCGTCAACGCGCTCTGCGAGCGACGGTTCGAGCAAGCGGAGCGGGCGGCGCGCGAGTCCGAGGAACGGTACGCGCGTGGGGACGGGATCCGCGCGCTCGAGGGCCTGCCGGTCGCGCTCAAGGAGGAGCTGCCGGTGAAGGGCTGGACGATGCGCTACGGCTCCCTCGCGATCGACGAGGTCTCCACGACCACGGCGCCGGTCGCCGAGCGGATCCTCGCGGCGGGCGCCGTGGTGCACGCGCGGACGGCCACGCCGGAGCTGTCGTGCGCCGGGTACACGCACTCGAAGCTGTGGGGCGTCACGCGCAACCCGTGGAACCCCGCGTTCGCGGTCGGCGGGTCGAGCGGCGGGTCGGGGGCGTCGCTCGCGAGCGGAACCTCCACGCTCGCGAGCGGCTCGGACATCGGCGGGTCGATCCGGATCCCCGCGTCGATCAACGGGGTCGTCGGGTTCAAGCCGCCGCACGGCCGCGTGCCGGTGGAGGCGCCGTTCAACCTCGACCGGTACTGCCACGACGGGCCGCTCGCGCGTACCGTCGCCGACTGCGCGCTGTTCGAGAACGTGCTGGCCGGCCCGCACCCGGCCGACGTCACGTCGCTCCGGCCGAAGCTGGTGCTCCCGGACGCGTTCGACGGCGTCGAGGGGCTCCGGGTCGCGCTGTCGGTGGACCTCGGCGCGTGGAACGTCGAGGACGAGGTCGCGGCGAACACCCGCGCGGCCGCCGCGGCGCTTGAGGAGGCCGGCGCGATCGTCGAGGAGGTCGAGCTCCCGTGGTCGCTGGAGGAGCTGATGGCGGTGGCCCGCGCGCACTTCGCGATCGATCTTCGGGGCGCAGATCTCCGAGCTGGTCGCGGCCGCGCCCGACCTCGTGAACGACTACCTCGAGGCGTGGGCGATCGAGGCGTCCGCCGCCGCGGAGACGCCCGGCGCGTTCCTGCATGGGCTCGAGGGGGAGCAGCGGATCTGGGAGCCGCTCGGACGGTTGTTCGAGACCCACGACGCGCTGGTCTGCTCGACGTGGGCCTCGACGGGGATCCCGGCGGGCGACAGCATCTTGGGGACGCTGTTCGAGAACGGAGGCCCGAACGACCGGCAGTTCACCCACTTCATGACGACGCCGTTCAACATCCTGTCGGCCTGTCCGGTGCTCGCCGTCCCGAGCGGGATCGCGGCGTCGAACCAGGTGCCGACGGGGATCCAGATCGTCGGGCGCACGTTCGAGGACGAAACGCCGTTCCGGCTCGGCGCGGCGTTGGAGCGCACGCGCCCCTGGCAACGCCTCGCCCCCGGATGACGCGACCGGACGCGCGGCTCCAAGCGTTGGTCGACGCCGACGTGGCGGCGTGGCCGATGATGCCGGCCAGGCTGCTGCACGTGCTGGCGCCCGGGCTCGGCGTCGACGTGGAGGTGGCCGCCGGCGTCGCCGACCTCGCGACCGGCGAGCCCCTCGCGCCCGGCGCACGGTTCCGGATCGGCGAGCGTCACGAAGCCGTTCGTGGCGGCCGCGACGCTGCGGCTCGTCGAGGACGGCCGGCTCTCGCTGGAGGACACCGCCGAGACGTTGCTCGCCGGCGGGTACGACGACCTGCTGCGCAGCGGCGGGTACGAGACCGGCGCGATCACCCTGCGCCACCTGCTCACCCACACGAGCGGGATCTACGACTTCGCGTCGGACGCCTACGACCCGTCGATCCCCGACGGCTTCAGCGCGCAGGTCGCGAAGGATCCCGGCCCGGCGCTGGACCCGCGAAGAGCAGATCGCGTTCGCCGTGTCGCACGGTCACCCGTACGGCTCACCGGGCACCGTGTTCGCGTACTCCGACACCGGCGCGTGCCTGGTGGGCGAGATCCTCGAGCGCGTCACCGGGCAGACGATGGGCGCGGCCGTCCGCGACCTCGTCGGCTACGAGCGCCTGGCCATCGCGCACACGTGGCAGGAGACGGTCGAACCGGAGCCGGCGGGCCTGCCGCCGCTCTCGCACCAGTACGAGGGTGAGGCCGACGTCGCGGACATGGACGCGTCGGTCGACCTCTACGGCGGCGGTGGGCTGATGTCGACGTGTCGCGACCTCGCCCGGTTCTTCCGCGGTCTCCTACGCGGCGAGGTCTTCCGCGAGCCCTCGACCCTCGCGACGATGACCACGACGCTCCTCGGGATCCCCTCCGCGGAGGGCACGCCGGTCGAGGACGACCCGACGACGGCCGCGATGTTCCTGTTCCGGTACGAGCTGGGCGGCGAGACCTGGTGGGGCCACGGTGGGTACTGGGGCACCACGGTGTGGACGTGCCCGTCGCGGGACGTGACGATCGTCGCCGGCCACCAACGCTCCGACATGCCGAAGGACTTCGACCGCAACACGATCGCCGAGGCCGCGTTCGCAGCCCTCGACTGACCACGCCGGCTACCGCCGGGTCGACCCCTCGACCTATCCTCCGGGCATGACCACCTATCCGCTGTCCGATGAAGATCGTGCGCTGCAAGAGCGCGTCCACCGGTTCGTCGACGGGGAGCTGATCCCGTGGGAGGTCCACGCGGAGGAGCACGACGGCCAGATCCCCGGCGACGTGCGGGCGGCGCATCGACGGGGCGCGTTCGAGCTCGGGATCTACGCGATGAACCTGCCGGCCGAGCTCGGCGGCGGCGGCTTCACGATGCTCCAGCAGGTGCTCGTCTCCGAGCAGATCGGCCGCGTCACGAACGCGCTCGGCTGGTGCGTGCACACACCCGCCGCGTGGGCGCCCGAGGTGATGACCGAGGAGCAGATCGACCGCTGGCTGAAGCCCTCGATCACCGGCGAGCGTCACGAGTGCTACGCGATCACCGAGCCCGGCGCCGGCTCCGACGTCGACGCGATCCAGGCGACCGCGCGCCGCGACGGCGACGACTACGTCCTCAACGGCACGAAGATGCACGTGACGTCGTACAACACCGCCGACCACATCTTCTTCCAGGCCAAGCTCGCCGGCGGGGAGCATGCCGGCGAGCACGCGATGTTCGTCGTCGACAAGGACACCCCCGGGATCCGGCTCGTGGCCGAGCCGCGCTACTCACACACGTTCCCCGACACGCACGCGATCGTGGCGTTCGAGGACGTGCGCGTGCCGGCGGCACAGCTGATCGGCGCCGAGGGCGACGGGATGTCGTTCACGTACGCGTGGTTCCGCTACGAGCGGCTGATGATCGCGGCACGCTGCTGCGGCGCGGCCGAGCGCCTGATCGACGAGGCGACGGCGTTCGCGACCGACCGCGTGCAGTTCGGCGCGCCGATCATCGAGAACCAGGCCGTCGCGTTCATGCTCGCGGACTCGCTGACCGAGCTGTGGGCCGCGCGGCTGATGACCTACAGGCTCGCCGAGAACATCGACGCGGGGATCGACGTGAAGATCCAGCACGCGCAGTGCTCGATGGCCAAGCTGTACGCGAGCGAGATGGCCGGGCGGGTCGCCGACCGCGCGGTCCAGGTCTTCGGCGGCCGCGGCTACATGCGGGACAACGTCGCCGAGCGGTTCTTCCGCGAGGTGCGGGTCGATCGGATCTGGGAGGGGACCTCGGAGATCCAACGCTCGATCGTCGCCGACCAACTGCGCAAGCGCGGGACCCAGGCGTTGGTCGGCTGAGCGCGGCCGCTCAGGCGAACGGCAGCCCCGCCGCCCCGCGGAGCCAGGCGCGCGCGTTCTGCCCGAGGTGCGCGACGTCGTAACCGCCCTCCTGCAGGACCACGAGCCGCTTGCCGGTAGCTGCCACACGCGCGGCGATCCGGTGATAGCCCTCGGTCGTGAGGGCGAGGTCGCAGATCGGGTCGTGCTCGTACGTGTCGAACCCGAGCGAGAGCACGAGGAGCGACCCGGGGAACGCCGCGATCCGCGCGAGCGCCGGCTCGAGCGCTGCCAGGTACGCGTCGTCGCCCGTGTCCGCGGGCAGGGGCACGTTCATCGTCGCGCCGAGGCCCCTTCCGGCGCCCGCCTCGTCGGGGTAGCCGGTCACGTACGGATAGGCGCGGGCGGGATCGGCGTGCAGCGAGACGTAGAGGACGTCGCCGCGCGCGTAGAAGACCTGCTGGGTCCCGTTGCCGTGGTGGTAGTCGACGTCGAGGATCGCGACCTGCTCGCCCGTCTCGCGGACCAGGTGCTCGGCCGCGATCGCCGCGTTGTTCAGGTAACAGAACCCCCCGAACCCCGCCCGCGCGGCGTGGTGGCCGGGGGGACGGCACACGCCGTAGGCGGCCCGCTCGCCCCCGAGCACGAGGTCGGCGGTCGTGAGCGCCACGTCGACCGCCGCCCGGGCCGCGGCGTAGGTCCCGGCCACCACCGGCGTCGACGCGTCGAAGGTCCACACCGCCTGTCGCCCGAACACCGAGCTCTGCGGAGGTGGGCCGTGCATCCCCTCGACCACGGCGGGGTGCAGGAACATCTCCGGGATCATCCGCGGATCTCGCGTGCGGCCGGACTTGCCCTCCACGCGTCCCACGCCTCCTCGAGGAAGGCCACGAGTCCCGGGTCGTGGACCGCGGCGATCGGCCTCAGCCCGTGCTCGGAGGGGGTCGCGAACGCGAACGCCTCGTCGGCGCTCAAGACCTCGCGGATCGCTTCCGCCCGCGCCGGCACCTCGACGACCGGCGCCAACCGACCGAAGAACGAGGCGACGTCGGGGTCGTGTGCCCGGTGGGCGTCGGTGAAGACGACCTGCATCAACCGGCCCGCAGCACCGCGGCGTCCTCGCGGGCCCACGTGAGCGTCACGGCGTCGCCTTCACGGGCGCTCGTGACCGACGCGTCCGACAGCTCGTGCACGATCAGCCGCTTGCCGAGGCCCGTGTCGACGTGGAACTGCGTGAGCGTGCCCAGGTACACGATCTGCGCGATCGTACCGGTGATCCGGCTCGGGTGCTGCTCGAACGTGGCGTCGGCCGGTCGCAGACCAGATCCGCTCGGGCCGAACGGCCACGAGCAGCGTCGAGCCGACGTCGACCTGCAGGCCCTCGACCGGGACCACGACGCGTTCGCCGTCGTTCACGCGCATCACGGCGTCTCCCCCGCGCCGCTCGTCGACCCTGAAGTCGACCGCGTTCAGCACGCCGACGAAGTCGGCGACGAACGGCGTCTGCGGGCGCTCGTAGATCTCGCGCGGCTCGCCGAGCTGCTCGATCAAGCCGGCGTTCATCACCGCGATCCGGTCCGACATCGACAGCGCCTCTTCCTGGTCGTGGGTGACGTAGACGAAGGTCGTTCCGAGCTCGTGCTGGATCCGCTTGAGCTCCAGCTGCATCTGCTTGCGGAGCTTCACGTCGAGCGCGCCGAGCGGCTCGTCGAGGAGCAGCGCGGCCGGCCGGTTCACGAGCGCGCGCGCGAGCGCCACGCGCTGCTGCTGGCCGCCGGACAGCTGCGCGGGCTTGCGCTTCTCGTAGCCCTCGAGCCGGACGATCTCGAGCATCTCGCCCACGCGCTTGGCGCGCTCGTCCTTCGGCACCTTCTTGAGCTTGAGCCCGTACGCGATGTTGTCGCCGACCGACATGTGGGGGAAGAGCGCGTAGTGCTGGAAGCACATGTTGACCTCGCGCTTGTTCGGCGGGGTGCCGACGACGTCCCGGCCGCGGAGCAAGATCGTGCCTGCTCGTCGGCTCCTCGAACCCCGCGATCAACCGCATCGTGGTGGTCTTGCCGCAGCCGGAAGGCCCGAGCAGCGTCAGGAACTCGCCCTCCGCGATGTCCAGCGTCACGCCGCCGACCGCGACGACGTTCCCGAAGGCCTTGCGCACGTCCTGCAGCGAGATCGCGACGGATCCGTCCGTCATGCCATGGTCACCTCTTCCTCGACCTCCTCGGTGAGCTCCATCTGCCGCTCCAGTCGACGGTCGCCGAGGCGGCGCCGCCACTTCCGACGCCATCACGACCGTCAGCGACACCGCCATGACGACGACCGCGACCGCGATCACCTGCGGCAAACGCTGCGGCAGCCGCAGCTGCGAGTACAGGTAGAGCGGGAAGGTCGGCTCATCCCCGACGACGAACGACGCGACGACGATCTCGTCGAACGACAGCGTGAAGGTGATGATGAACGCCGACAGGACGGCCGGGCATCAGCAGCGGGAGCGTGATGCTCCAGAACGTCCGGAGCCAGCCACCGCCGAGATCGCGCGACGCCTCCTCCAGCGACTCGGGGATCCGCTCGAGGCGCGGCACCATCGTGAGGATCGCGAACGGCATCGCGAGCACGACGTGGCCGATAACGACGGTGAGCGGCGACAGCGGGAGTCCCGACCGACTTGAACAGCACCAGCAGGGCGATGCCGAACACCACCAGCGGGATCACGAGCGGCGCGAACAGCACGCCCGACACGACGCCCTTGGCGAAGAACCGGCGGCGAACGAGCGCGATCGACGCCGGGATCGCGAGCACGACCGTGAGCGATGCTCGAGATCGTGGCGATCTCGAAGCTCGTCCGGATCGCCCCGATGAGCTCGCTGTTGGCGAGGAACTCGTGGTACCAGCGCAGCGTGAACCCCTGCCAGGGGAACGACACCAACGTGGAGTTGTTGAAGGAGAAGACGATCAAGATCACGATCGGCGCGTACAGGAAGACGACCAGCGCCCAGAAGAACACCACGAGGCTGCGTCGTCCTCCCGAGGAGTAGGCGGGGGAGCTCATTCCGCCACCGCCGACGGGTTGAGGTACCGGCCGAAGATCACGACCAGCACGCCGACCACGACGACGAGGAACATCGCCATCGCCGAGCCGAACTGCCAGTCGAACCCCTGCACGAACTGGCTCTGGATCGCGTTGCCGAACATGTAGCCGCTCTTGCCGCCCACCAGCAGCGGCGTCACGTACTCGCCCAGCGTGGGGATGAACACGAAGATGAACGCCGCGATCACGCCGGGGACCGACAGGGGGAACGTGACCGTCCAGAAGGTCCGCCACCGCGACGCGCCGAGGTCGTTCGACGCCTCCAACAGCCGCAGATCGAGGTTCTCCAGCGAGACGAAGATCGGCAGCGCGACGAACGGCACCCACACGTAGACGAGCACCAGGTACACGGCGAACCGCGAGTTGTAGAGCCAGGAGATCGTGAGTTCTCCCCAAGGAGGCCGATGTTGCGCAGGAACGACTGGATCACGCCCTGCGGGTTGAGCAGGACGCGCCACGCGAACACCCGCAGCAGGTAACTGGTGAGGAACGGGGCGAGGATCACAGCAGGAACGTGTACTTGCGCGAACCGGCGACGTGCGCGAGGAAGTAGGCGATCGGGTAGGCGAGCAGCAGGCACGTGACCGAGACCCCCAGCGAGGTCCACACGGCCTTCCAGAACAGCCCCATGTAGACGCTGCTCTGGAAGAACTCGCGCCAGAGCTTCGTCGTCCAGTACGGGATGTCGATCGGGACCAGTCCGAGATCCGCCGAAGCTGTAGATGCCGATCAGCACGACGGGGACCAGGAAGAACACGATCAGGTAACCGATCGGCCCCGAGATCAAGCCGAGCGTGGCGAAGTTGCGGCCGCGACGTCCGGTGGGCGCGACCCGTCCCGGCGGCGGCTCCGCCGCCGCCGGGGGCAGGATCTCCTGAACGGCCATCGGGCTACCCTGGCCGCTACCGAGGACGGCCGGTCAGGCCGCCTTCACCTCGTCCCACGCGCGGTTGTACGCGTCGCGGTTCGGCTGGAACCGGTCCATGTGGCTGTAGGGCTCCGCCAGCCACTTCTCGGGGTCGTCGAGCCCGAAGACCTTCACGACGTCCGGCGGCACCTGCGAGAGGTCGACCTTCAGGTTCGAGTGCCCGTACGCGTAGTTGTTGATGACCCACAGGCCCGTCGCCGGCATCGTCCACGCCTGGGCGAACTCGTGCGCGTGGTAGTAGTTCTCGGTCTTCGCGTTGAGCATCAGGCCCTCGCCCCAGGACAGCACGCCTTCCTTCGGCTTGACGTACTGCGTGGGCGCCTTGTCCTTCGTGTTGAGCCACGCGTCCGGCCACGCGTAGGCGGCCCAGACGTTGCCCTTGATCACGTCGTCCCACATCGCCGTGAAGTCGACCCAGATGTTGTAGAGGTTCTTCTTCTTCTCGATGCAGTAGTTCTTCGCGTCCTCGAGCTGCTGGTCGGTCATGTCGAACGTCTGGTCGCCGGGCACGCCGTTGACCATCGCCGCCTGTTGCAGGATCCACGGCGTGTCGAACCACGAGATGTGGCCGTTGAGGTTGTCGTCGAACAGGTACGAGTACGAGTTGATCGACGGGTCGGCCTTGTCGGTGCGGATGATCACGCCCGAGTAGCCCCAGTCGGTCACGATCTCGTACTGCTTGCCGTCGATCTGACCCGCTTTCTCGAGCACGGGGTTCAGATCGGGGAAGTTGTCGATCAGCGACGTGTCCCACGGCTGGACGGCGCCGAGGTTGTAGTAGTCCTGGACGTAGCCCACCTCCGGGTGGACCGTGTCCCACGTGTAGCCGGCAGCGGTCTTCGCGAGGGCCTGCTCTGTATTGGTGAAGAACGAGAACTTCGGGGCCGGGTAGCCCTTGGCCGCGTAGTCCTTCCAGATCGCCTTGACCTCGAAGCCCGCCCACTCGTACGGGTGCAGGACGCCCGGCTCCTGGTCGATCGGCGGGCGCGGCGAGCTCGATGCGCCCGATGCGGCAGCGGAGCTCGGCCCGGTGCTCTTGCGGCACGCGGCGAGGATCCCGGCGCTCCCGGTGATCATCGCGGCCTGCATGAACTTCCGCCGCGACATCGGGTCGCGCATCACCGCGTTCAGCTCGTTCCGCATCTCGGTGCTCCCTCCTCCTGATCCGACGGGCGCATCATGGGCTTGTTCGGGGACGCGCGCAACGCAGCGTGTTGCGCGTCGGGACGACGCTCACACGTCCCACCCGGCGTCGACCGGGATGTCGTGACCGGTGATGTTCTTCGCGCCTGCGGACACGAGGAAGTCGATCGCGCACGCGATGTCCTCCTCCTCGACGAAGCGGCCCAGCGCCGTCTGCCGCGCGAAGTCGTCGTAGACCTCCTGCGGGGTCTTGCCGAGCTTCGCGGCCTTCGTGGCGACGATCTTGTCCATCCGCTCGCCGTGCGTGACGTTCGGACACACCGTGTTGACGGTGATGTCGTGCGGTCCGAGCTCGAGCGCGAGCGTCCGCGTGAGCCCGCGGACCGCCCACTTCGAGCTCGAATACCCGCTGCGGTTGCGGTAGCCGCGGAGCCCGGAGGTGCCGGCGAGGTTCACGATCCTCCCGCCGCCCCGGGCGATCAGGTACGGGATCGCGTGCTTGCACGGGAGGAACGTGCCGATCACGTTCAGGTCCACGATCGCGCGGAACTCCTCGACCGGATAGTCCTGCGCGGGCGTCTCGATCGGCCCCGTGCCGCCGGCGGTGTTCACGAGGATGTCGATGCCGCCGAACCGCCCGACCGCCGCATCGATCATCGCGCGGACCTGATCCTCGTCGGTGACGTCGCAGGTGAGGACGAGGCTCTGCCGCCCGGTGAACTTCTCGTCGAGGAGAGCGGCGTGCGCCTCCAGCGCGCTCGTGTCGCGGCCGACGAGCACGACGTGCGCACCGTCGCGTGCGAAGTGCTCGGTGACGAGGCCGCCGATCCCCTTCGCGGCGCCGGTGACGATCGCGACCTTGCCCTGGAGTGCCCCCTGGAGTGGCCCCTCGAGCGGTCGTGCTTCGCTCATGCTCCCTTCCCCTTCGGTCGTCGGCCCTTGTCCGTTCGGCCTCTCGATGCCTGGCCCCGCGTGATGGAGGTCCTCGTGGCGGAGACCGAGGGCACCGCGAGCCCGAGCGCCCGCGCGATCTGACCGGCGGCGGCGTGGACGCGCTCGATGTCCACGCGGACCCGTTCGGGGGTGAGGCGCGCGCTTGGTCCGGCGATCCCGACCGCGCACACGACGTCGCCGCGGCCGTTCAAGACCGGCACCGCAACCCCCCACACGCCCAGGTTCGTCTCCTCGTAGCTGCCGGCCCAGCCGCGCCGGCGGATCGTCGCGAGCTCGTCACGGAGCAGACGAGGGTCTGTGATCGTCGAGGCGCACAGATGCTCGAGCCCGCTGGCGATCGCGGCCTCCACGTCTTCCTCGCGCATGAACGCGAGCAGAGCCTTCTGCGACGCGCCGGCGTGCAGCGGCAGCTGGCGTCCCGGCTGCAGCGACAGTCGCAGCGGCTGGGCGGTTTCGACCCGTTCGATGCAGACCGCCCGGTCGCGGTTGGTCGACGGCACCGTGAGCAGCGAGGTCTCGCCGGCGTCTTGCGCGAGACGGCGAAGCGCGGGAAGCGCGACGCTCCGCAGGTCGACCACCGCACGTGCACGGTCGCCGAGCTGCAGCGCCGCGATGCCGAGCCGGAAGCGTTTCGTGTCTTCGTGCTGGGTGACGTAGCCGTGGCGCTTGAGGGCGACCAGGATCCGATGTGCGGTGGGGATCGGCAGGGCGAGCGCTCGGGCAACCTCCGTGGTGCTCCATTCCGGCCGGTCCTCGTCGAACAGATCGAGGATCGAGAAGGTGCGCTCGAGCACCTGGAACGAGGGTTTGTGCTCCTCGGTCGCGTGCGTGCGTGCCGTCGCCATCGCTGTCCTCGCGCGCGGCCTCACAGCCGCACGACGACCATCCGTTCCTCGGTCATCTCGCGGACCGCGTCGTGCGGGCCCTCCTTCGTGTTGCCGGAGGCCTTCGTGCCGCCGTACGGCATCTGGTCCACGCGGAACTGGGGGGCCTGGTTCACCGTGACCCCACCGAAGCGCAGCCGATGCACCGCCTCGAGCGCGCTCGGCAGGTCGCGCGTGAAGATCCCGCCTGCAGGCCGTAGTCGGTGCCGTTCGCGAGGTCGATCGCCTCGTCGAGCGACTCCGCTTCGACCACCGAGATCACGGGGCCGAACGCCTCGCGGCTCCACAGCGGTTGGTCGATCCCGACGGCGTCGAGCACGGTGGGCTTCACGAACCCCTCGCGGAAGGTGCCACCGGTGGTGGCGCGGGCGCCGGCGCCGGTCGCCCGCGCGATCCAGTCGGCGACGCGCGCGCCGGCCTCGGGGGTGATCGGGGGCCCGCAGTCGGTCGCCGGGTCCGCGGGGTCGCCCACGACCTGCGCGTCGGCCGCGGCCGTGAGCCGCTGCACGAAGCCGTCGTGGACCGCCGGATGGACGATCGCGCGCTGGACCGAGATGCAGGACTGCCCGGCGAAGGCGTACCCGCTCGCCGCCGACATCGTGGCCGCGGCGTCGAGGTCGGCGTCCTCGCGGACGATCACGGGCGTCGAGTTCCCGAGCTCGAGCGTGACCCGCTTCTTCGGCGCCTTGCGCTTGAGGTCCCAGCCGATCGCCGCGGAGCCCGTGAAGGTCAGGAGCGCGACACGGTCGTCCTGCACGAGGGCGTCGGCGATCGGGACGGGGTCGCCGACCAGGACCGACATCCACGCCGGCGGCAGCCCCGCGCGATGGAACGCGCGCACCAGCTCGATCGCGGTGAGCGGCGCCTTGTCGGCCGGCTTCAGCACCACGCCGCACCCGGCCGCGACCGCCGGCGCGATCTTGTGCGCCGCCAGCGTGAGCGGGAAGTTGAAGGGGGTGATCGCGCCGACCACGCCGACCGGCACCCGCACCGTCATCCCCAGGTTCCCCACGCCCGCGGGGTGCGCGTCCAGCGGGACGCCCCGACCGGTGAGGGTGCGCGCTTCGGCGGCCGAGAAGATCAGCGTCTGGACGCACCGGTCGGCCTCGGCCAGGGCTTGCTTCAGCGGTTTGCCGTTCTCCGCGGAGATCATCGCGCCGAACTCGCCGCGACGAGCGGCCACCTCGGCGGCGACCCGGTCCAAGATCGCGGCGCGTTCCCAGGCGGGCAGTCCGCGCTCCATCGCATCCCACGCGGCGTCGATCGCGGCTCGCGCGGCGTCGGCGCCCAGCCACGGGATCGTGCCGACCGTCCTGCCGTCCCAGGGGGAACGCACCGCGAACGTCTCGCCGCCGCGGATCTCCTCGCCCGCGACGAGGAGCGGTGTCACGTCGGTCTGCACGTCGGGGCCTCCCGGGCTCGAGGTGGGTCGCTTGGGGTCGGCAGGGCGCGGATGGTAGCATCCGCATCCCGATAGCCGAAACACCTTCTCATAGAGCGAGAAGGTTGTCAGATGGAGGTGGGGATGGATCGTCCGGACCTCGAGCTGCTCCGCGGCGCGATCGACATGCACGCGCACACGGGTCCGGCCCTGTTCCGCCGGCACATCGACGACGCCGCCCTCGCGGAGTACGCGATCGACTACGGGATGCGCGGGTTCGTCCTCAAGGACCACGACGCGTCCACCACCGGTCGCGCCTACTACGTGAACCGGATGTACCCAGAGATCGAATCGTTCGGTGCCGTGGTGCTGAACCGCTCGGTCGGCGGCCTCGACCCCTACGTCGCCGAGGCCGCGCTGCATTACGGGGCGAAGGTCGTGTGGATGCCCTCGAACCACTCGAAGTACCACGCCGACTTCTTCAACATCCCCGACTACCCGCAGTTCGGACGGCCGAAGAAGCAGCTGCCCGGAGAGGGCGTGACGGTCTTCGAGGAGGACGGCGCCACCCTCACGAAAGCGGCGCGGACGATCTGCGAGGTCGTCGCCGAGAACGACGCCGCGCTCGCGACCGGACACCTCTCGCTGCCCGAGATCCGCGCTCTGCAGGACGCCGCGAACGAAGCCGGCGTCCGGAACTTCCTCGTCACCCACGCCAACTGGTCGCTCTGCAAGCTCGGGGTGGACGTGCAGAAGGAGCTGATCGCGAAGGGGGCGACGATCGAGTACGTCGCGTGCTCGTGCGTGTCCCCGATCTTCTGGGAGCAGCAGCCCGGCGAGCTCGCGGAGTGGATCGTGGAGCTGCAGGGCGAGCACCTCGTGTTCGGCTCGGACCTCGGGCAGTTCGCCGGACCGCCGCACCCCGAGGGGCTCCGGATGCTGCTCGCCGCGCTGCTCGGCGTGGGCGTGCCTTTCGAGTACCTCGAGAAGATGACCAAGCGCAACCCGGTGCAGGCGCTCGGCCTGGAGGCGGGGTGGACGCCGGCGGCGCCGGTCGACCTGCCCGACTACCGACCCGAGCGGCAGCCCGGCTTCGGAGAGGAGCAGGCGTGACCCGTTACTGGCATCCGTTCGCGGACATGGCCGCCGTGGAGGCGGCGGGCGAGGTCTCGATCGTCCGGGGCGAGGGCGTGCACATCTGGGACGTCGACGGCAACCGCTACCTCGATGCGACCGCGAGCCTGTGGTACTGCAACGTCGGACACGGTCGCGGCGAGATCGTCGAGGCGGTCGCCGCGCAGCTGCGCGACCTCGAGGCCTACTCCACGTTTCAGGACCTGACGAACCCGGCGACCGCGGCGCTCGCCGAGCGCGTCGCCGATCTCGCGCCGATCCCGAACGCCCGGGTGTTCCTCACGAGCGGCGGGTCGGACTCGATCGACACGGCCACGAAGATCGCGCGCCGCTACTGGCAGCTGGCCGGCGAGCCGGAGCGCACCGTGCTGATCCGTCGCCAGCGTGCGTACCACGGGATGCACACGGCGGGGACGTCGCTCGCCGGGATCCCCGCGAACCTCGAGGGCTACGGCGGCCTCCTCGCCGACGTGGTCGAGGTCCCGTGGGACGACGCAGAGGCGCTCCGCACGGCGATCCACGAGGCCGGGGCGCACCGGGTCGCGGCCTTCTTCTGCGAGCCGGTGATCGGCGCGGGCGGCGTCTTCGCGCCGCCCCCCGGATACCTCGAGGCGACGCGGCGGATCTGCGAGGAGTCGGGCGTCCTGTTCATCGCCGACGAGGTGATCACCGGGTTCGGCAGGACGGGCGCTTGGTTCGCGAGCGGCCGCTGGGACCTGCACCCCGACCTGATCACCTGCGCGAAGGGGATCACGAGCGGCTACCTCCCGCTCGGGGCGGTGATCGCCGCGCCCAACGTCTGGGAGCCGTTCTACGCGCCCGGCGCGGGGATGTTCCGCCACGGCTACACGTACTCCGGCCACGCGGCGGTCTCGGCCGCCGCCGTCGCGAACCTCGACGTGATGGAGCGCGAGGGTCTGGTCGACCGGGCGAAGGGGCTCGAGTCCGAGCTCGCGGCCGCGCTTGCGCCGTTGGCCGATCTGGCGCTGATCAGCGAGGTCAGAGCGGGCACCGGGGTGCTCGCCGCGGTGCAGCTGGACCCCGACGCGATCGCGGCCGACCCGACGCTGCTCGGCCGCGCCGTGCCGGCCGTCCGCCGACACGGCATCATGACGAGGATGCTCGCGACCGGGGCCTATCAGGTGTCGCCGCCGCTCACGATGGACGCGGAGGACCTCCGTGAGCTGGCCGACGGGCTGGCCGCCGCGGCCGAGGACCTGGAGGCGGGACGGTGATCGTCGGGATCCCGAAGGAGATCAAGGTCCACGAGTACCGCGTGGCCGCGACCCCCGAGGGGGTCCGCGAGCTGACCCGCGCCGGCCATCGCGTCGTGGTGGAGACGACCGCCGGCGTCGGCTCGGCGATCACGGACGAGCACTACGCGACGGCGGGCGCCGAGATCCTCCCCGACGCCGACGCCGTGTTCGCCGAGGCGGACCTGATCGTGAAGGTGAAGGAGCCGCTGCCCGAGGAGTACGAGCGGTTCCGCAAGGATCACCTGCTGTTCACCTACCTCCACCTCGCCGCCGACGAGGGGCTCACGCGCTTCCTCGTGGAACGCGGCGTGCGTGGCGTCGCCTACGAGACCGTGCAGACGCCGGACGGCCGGCTCCCGCTGCTCGCGCCGATGTCGGAGATCGCCGGGCGGATGGCGCCGCAGGAGGGCGCCAAGTACCTGGAGCGGCCGCAAGGGGGGCGAGGCGTGCTGATGGGCGGGGCGAGCGGCGTCGCCCCGGCCAAGGTCGTGGTGTTGGGAGGCGGGATGGCCGGCTGGAACGCCGCCGAGATCGCCGCGGGGATGCAGGCAGAGGTCGTGGTCCTGGATAAGAACGTCGACCGCCTACGGCAGATCGACGAGATCTGGCACGGGCGGATCCAGACGCGGATGTCGAGCACGCTCGCGGTCGAGCAGCTGGTGCTCGACGCGGATCTCATCGTCGGCGCGGTGCTGGTGCCGGGCGCGAAGGCGCCGCACCTGGTGACCGCCGAGCACGTCCGGGCGATGCAGCCGGGCGCGGTGCTCGTGGACATCTCGATCGACCAGGGCGGGTGCTTCGAGACCTCGCACGTCACGACCCATGCGGAGCCGACCTACCTCGTCGAGGACGTCGTCCACTACTGCGTCGGCAACATGCCGGGCGCCGTGCCACGTACGTCCACCTACGCGCTCACGAACGTGACGCTCCCGTACGCGCTCGCGATCGCGACCAAGGGGATCGAGCAGGCGATCCGCGACGACGCGGCGCTCGCGCTCGGCGTCAACACGTGGGACGGGGCGGTCACGAACCGGGGTGTGGCCGAGGCGACCGGCACGACGTACACGGCGCTGTCGTCGGTGACGTGACGTGATGGCCGAGGCGGTCCCGATGCTCTCCTACGAAGACGTCGGGACCGCCGCGGACTGGCTCATCCGCGCGTTCGGGTTCGAGGAGGACGGCGAGCGGCTCACCGACGCGGAGGGTCGCGTGACCCACGCCGACCTCCGGCGCGACGGCGCGCACGTGATGCTCGGATGGCCCGGGCCCGACTACCGGTGTCCGCGCAACCACGCGGAGGTGTGCGCTGCCGCGCGCGCGTGGCTCGCGACCCCCTGGGTGATCGACGGGGTGCTGGTGGAAGTCGACGACGTCGACGCCCACCACGCGGCCGCGGTGGCCGCCGGCGCCGAGATCCTTCGCGAGCCCGAGGACCTGCCGGTCGGCCGGCTGTATGCGGCCGCGGACCCCGAAGGGCACCGCTGGATGTTCCACCAGCCGCCGGCCGAGGTCGTTCGCCTCGCCTGAGTTTCACTTCTCGTCTGACGAGAAGCGGTTGAGCCTGGCGAGAAAGGCTCCCTATCATCCGCGGACGTCCGAGAGGAGGATGCGCGGGTGTTCGTCAAGCCGTTCCGGTACGAGCGGGCCGAGAGCCTGGCCCACGCGTGCGAGCTGCTGCGCGCCGCCGACGGTGGCGCCAAGGCGATCGCCGGCGGCCAGAGCCTGCTGCCGATGATGAACCTCGGCCTGCTCGACCTCGACGCGGTGATCGACGTGGGCCACGTCGACGACGCCCGCGGCGTGCGCCAGGACGACGGGTACGTCGTGCTCGGCGCGCTCACCCGGCACCGCGACCTCGAGCGCGACCCGGTGGTGGCCGCCCGTCAGCCGCTGCTCGCCGAGGCCGTGCGCTGGGTCGGCTCGCCCCGGATCCGGACGCGGGGGACCCTGGGCGGGTCGCTCGCGCACTCCGACCCGGCCGCCGAGCTGCCGCTCGCGATGATCGCGGTCGGTGCGGAGTACACGCTGACCGACGGTCGCGCGGAGCGGGTCGTGCGCGCCGACGAGTTCCACGTCACGTACTTCACGAGCGCGCTCGCCGGCGACGAGCTGGTCGCGTTGGTGCGCGTCCCGGCGCTCGGTCCCGGGTGGGGCTGGGGGTTCGCGGAGGTGGCGCGGCGCAAGGGCGACTTCGCGCTCGTGGCCGCGGCGGCGCTCGCCCGGGTCGCGGACGGCCGCGTCGTGGAAGCGCGGCTCGCGCTCGGCGGGGTCGGGGAGCGCGCGATGAGGATGGGCGCGATCGAGGCCGCCGCGACCGGTGCGAGCGTCGAGGAGCTGCCCGACCGGATCGGTCCCGTAGAGGGGATCGCCCCGGTGACCGACACGAGCGCGAGCGCCGAGCACCGTCGCCACCTCTCGCGGGTCCTCGCCGTCCGGGCGCTCGCCGACGCCGTCCGCCGCGGAGGCGAGGCCGCATGACGAGCGAACGGACCGTCAGGCTGGTCGTCAACGGCTCGCCAGTGACGAAGACCGCCGGCGCGCACCTGTCGCTCCTGCGGTGGCTCCGCGACGTCGCCGACGTCACCGACCCGAAGTACGGCTGCGGCGAGGGCGTGTGCGGCGCGTGCACGGTGCTCGTCGACGGCGAGCCGGTCAGCGCTTGCATCGTGCTCGCCGCGCAGGTCGACGGTGCGCAGGTCACGACCGCCGCCGGGCTCTGCGAGCCCGGCGGCTCCCTCGGCCCGCTCCAGCGTGCGTTCCACGAGCACCACGCGGCGCAGTGCGGCTTCTGCACGCCCGGGATGCTGCTGTGCGCGACCGCGATGCTCGACGAGGCCGGCGACCGTCCCCTCACGCGCGAGGAGATCCGCGAGGGGCTGCACGGCAACCTGTGCCGCTGCACCGGCTACACCGACATCGTCGACGCGATCGAGGCCGCCCAGGCGCGAGGGGCGGAGGTATGACGAACGGGGAGGTCCACACCTCCAAGCTGGACGAGCTGCGGGTCGTCCACCAGGGGCTCCCGCGCCACGACCAGGCCGAGAAGATCGCGGGCACGACCCGCTACGCGGGCGACCTCGCGTTCGCCGGGATGCTGCACGCGCGGCTCGTGCGCTCGGTGCTGCCCAGCGCACGGCTCACCCGACGTGACGCAGCGGCGGCGCGCGAGGTCCCGGGCGTGGTCGCGGTCCTCTTCGGCGAGGACGTCCCGCACAACGAGATCCGGGTCGACGTGCCGGGCCAGACGATCGCGGTCACCCAGCTGAAGGCCTCGATGCAGGTCCTCGCGACCGACCGCGTGCGGTTCCACGGCGAGCCGGTCGCGCTCGTGATCGCCGAGACCGAGGACGCCCTCGCGACCGCGTGCGAACGGGTCGAGATCGAGTACGACGAACTGCCGGTGGTGAGCGACCCCGAGGAGGCGCTCGGCGAGGGCGCGCCGGA
The DNA here is from genome assembly GCA_963710985.1 of uncultured Actinomycetes bacterium. GTDB lineage: Bacteria > Actinomycetota > UBA4738 > UBA4738 > HRBIN12 > AC-51. The sequence goes on from CAVQCI010000003.1 coordinate 611,824, forward strand.
GGTCCATCCCGGCGGCAACCTCCTCGCCGAGTGGAAGATCGAGCGCGGCGACGTCGACGACGCCTTCGCACGCGCCGACGCGGTGATCGAAGGCGAGTACCGGACGCAGTTCGTCGATCACGCGTACCTCGAACCGGAGGCGGGTGTCGGCTGGCTCGACGACGACGGCGTGCTCACCCTGCGCGTCGCGACCCAGGTGATCGAGCACTACCGCGACGTCGCGCGGATCCTCGGCGTCTCCGAGGCGAAGGTCCGTGTGATCGCCCCCTACGTCGGCGGCGGCTTCGGCGGCAAGGAGGACATGACGGTCGAGCCGTACCTCGCGCTCGCCGTGCACTACACGCGCAGGCCGGTGCGGATGCAGTGGACCCGCAACGAGTCGCTGCTCGCGCGCGCGAAGCGCCACCGCAACGTGATGCGGTACCGGACCGCCGCCGCGAGCGACGGCAGGCTCCTCGCGCAGGACATCGAGATCGTCTCCGACGCCGGCGCCTACGCGTACCTGTCCGCGCTCGTGCTGCTGTACTCGAGCGTGCACGCGTGCTGGCCCCTACCGCGTCGACAACGTGCGCGTGCAGGCCCGGACCGCCTACACGAACAACCCTCCGACCAGCGCCTTCCGGGGCTTCGGCGGGATGCAGGTCGTGCTCGGCTACGAGTCGCAGATCGACGAGCTCGCGACGCGGCTCGGGATCGACCCGGGCGACATCCGCAAGCGGAACGCGCTCGTGAAGGGCGACCGGCTGCCAGTCGGCCAGGAGCTGCTCACCGAGGTGTGGCTGGCGCAGACGATCGACGCGGTGCGCGAGCGCGCCGGCGACAAGCCGGAACCGAGCGGTCCGCGCAAAGCCGTCGGCCGTGCGATCGCGTCGAACATCCAGTCCTACGGCCGGCTCGTGTGGTTGAACGACAGCGCGGCCGCGTGGATCGGGTTCCAGATGGACGGGTCGCTCACGGTGCGCTGCGGCGTGCCCGACATCGGCGGGGGCCAGGCGTCCTCGCTCGGGCAGATCGCCTCGGAGATCCTCGGCGTCGACGTCGACCGGATCAGTGTGCACTTCGGCGACAGCGCGCTCACCCCGCTCGCCGGCACCACCACGGCCACGCGCCAGCTGCTGATGTCGGGCAACGCGACCTATGAGGCGGCGACGCTGCTCCGCGACCAGTTGCTGCGCGCGGTCGCGGAGGAGACGGCCCAGCCGGTCGACGGCCTTCGGATGACGCCCGAGGGCGTCGCCGGCCCGGACACGGCGACGCCGCTCACGCAGGCGCTCCAGGTGTGTCGCCGCCGGAACGTCCCGATCGAGGCGCTCGGCACGTTCTTCGGGCCGAAGGGCAAGGAGGTCACCCGCGATCTCGAGGGCGAGCGGAGTCTTCCCGGACTTCACGTTCGGGACGCACCTGGCCGACGTCGAGGTCGACCTCGACACCGGCGAGCTCGCCGTGCTCCGTTACCTCGCCGCGCACGACGTCGGCCGCGCGATCAACCCGATGAGCGTCGAGGGGCAGATCGCCGGCGCCGCCGTCCAGGGGATCGGCCAGGCGCTGCTCGAGGACGTCGTCGTGCAGGACGGCGTCAACCTCACCGGCGGCTTCTTCCAGTACCTGATCCCGACCGCGACCGACGTCCCCGACATCGAGTCGTTGATCCTCGAGTCCGGCGAGGGCCTCGGACCCTTCGGGGCGCGCGGGATCGGCGAGCCGCCGATCGGCCCACCGCTCGCCGCGATCACGAGCGCGATCGCCGACGCGGTCGGGCGCGCGCCCGTGCGAGCTGCCGGTGACGCCCGAGCGGGTGCTCGACGCGGTGCGCCGCGGCGGGCGCGCGTAGGGGACCCACGGGACGCGCTCGCTGATCACTCGGGGCCGGTCGTGAACCGACCTCGGTCATCTCGCGTCGCGGGAACGGGTTGAGCTGCGCCGGACCTCGGGCGTAGCGTCGCGCGATGGCCCCGGGACCCGTGATCGACGACGTCACCGTCGAGGAGCTCGAGCGCGACCCGTACCCGGTCTACGCGCGCCTGCGCCGGGAGGCGCCCGTGGCCTACATGCCCGCCGTCGGCCTGTGGTTCGTGACGCGCTGGCACGACCTGGTCGACGCGGCCGAGGACCCGGTCCGGTTCCCGGCCGCGCTCCCGGGTTCTCCCCTCGACCGCACGTGCGGCGGGCCGACCGTCCTGACGGTGGACGGCGACGAGCAGGAGCGCCTCCGCGAGCCGATGGAGCGAACGCTCCGCCCCAAGCGGATCGAACAGACGGCTCCCGACGTCGTCGCCGCGATCGCGAACGGCTTGCTCGACGGGATCGAGAACGACGGACGGGCCGACCTGATGGATGCCTACTGCGAGCCGCTCGCGGTGTGCTCGCTCGCACGGGTGATCGGGTTGCCGGAGCAGCTGGACGCGCCGACGCTTCGCCGATGGTTCCACGACATCGCCGGCGGCACCTCGAACTACGAAGCTGACCCGCGCAAGCAGGAGATCGCCGACGCGACGTCCGCGGAGGTCGACGACGTGCTTCGCCCGCGCCTGGAGCGTCTCTTCGCCGAGCCCGACGGCACGATGCTCTCGGACATGCTGCACGCGCAGGAGGGCGACCTCGACGCGCGGATGCACGGGTTCATGCCGACGCTCAAGCTCGCGCTGATCGGCGGCCTGCAGGAGCCCGGCCACGGGCTCGGCTCGACGATCGTGGGCCTGCTCGAGCATCCCGAGCAGCTCGCCGCGGTCCGCGCGGAGCCGAAGACGCTCATCCGCCGCGCCGTCGACGAAGGGCTTCGCTGGGTCTCGCCGATCGGCACGCAGGGCCGCGTCGCCGCTCACGACGCGACGCTCTCGGGGGTGACGATCCCACCGGGTGACGGCGTGGGATTCGATCGTCCCGTCGGCGAACCGCGACGAGCAGGTCTGGGGCGCCTCCGCCGAGGACTTCGACGTCTTCCGTGAGAGGCACGCGCACGCAGCGTTCGGCTTCGGCCCGCATTTCTGCGTCGGGCACCAACTGGCGAGGATCCAGATGCGCACGGGTCTACGGCTGCTCCTGGACCGGTTCCCCGATTCTCGCGCTCGATCCCGAGCGTCCGTCCGTGTTCGGAGGGTGGGAGTACCGGGGCCCGGCCCTCCTGCCCGTCCACTGGACGACCTGAGCCCCAGGGCCTTCCTCCTGCGCCGGCGGGCGGTCGTGGCGTATGCTGTACGTGTCCACCATTGGTGGAGCCGCCCAAGACGGGGCGCATGCGCGATCAAGTCGCGACCTTGCCTTCTACGGTTCCTCGAGACCGAGGAGGCATCTCGTGGTTCACTGGCCGAAGTCCCAGGTGGCGAACGTGTTGGGGGTCGTGGCCCTGGCGCTCCTGGTACCGCTCACCTTCACGTTGGCGATGCCGCTGTCTGCTCCGATGATCTGGGGGTCGGCGGCCGCCCTCGTGGCGACGTACTACATCGTCCGTGTGTGGCGCCTGCGGGCCCGCACCGCGCACGACCTCGCCGTCGAAGACGGGTTCACGTTCGGCGACGCCCTCGACCGTATGCACGAGAGGGAAGGTGCCGAAGCCTTGGTCAACGCGCGGCGGCGCGAGGAGTTCGACCGCACGCGAGTAGCGTCGGGACGAACCGCCGCGCCTACGACGTGACGTCGCGGCGTCGGAAGCCGGTCAGCGCGAGGGCAAGGAAGACCACGGTGTAGGCCGCGCTCACCGTGAGGCCCGCCCGCATGTGGCTCCAGTCCACGGGGAAGCGGAACAGCCCCGTGAACCCGAGCCAACCGTTCGTCGGCAGGTACGGGTGGATCACGTGCAGGCTCTGGATCTGCCCCATGATCTGGCTCGCGATCGCGATCACGATCGTCGCCACGGCCGCGCCCGGGCCGGAGTCCGTGCGGGTCGAGATCCACAGGCCGATGCAGGCGATCCCGCTCATCGCGAGCACCATGTAGGCCCCGGCGCCGCCGATCCGCAGGAGCCCCTCGGCGATGGTGAGCGTCGTGCCCGACAGCGTGGGCATCGGCTTCAGCCCGAACACGAGCGCTCCTGCGACGACGCCGCTGACGATCGTGGCCACCACCATGAACCCGAGGAGCGTCATCGCCGAGGCGTACTTCGCCAGGACCAGGCGGGTCCTGCGCACCGGCCGGAGCAGGAGGTAGCGGAGCGTGCCGGCCTGCGCCTCGCCCGCCACGGCGTCGCCCGCGAACAACCCGGCGGCGAGCGGAAGGAAGAACGGCTGGACGACGGCCAGACCGGTCAGCGCCGCGTAGAGCCCGTTCGTCCCGATCTGCAACAGGAACGGGGGAGCGTCCTGCGCATCCTGCGCCTGCGGAGGCGACAGCTTCGTCGCGAGCACGATCACCACCGGGATCCCGGCGATCGCGGCCGCCAAGAGCCACGTCCGCCAGCGATGGAAGGCCTTGGCCAGCTCAACGCGGAACATCGGCGCCTTCGACCAGTTCCAGGAACACGTCCTCGAGCGACTCGCGGGCCGGCACCAAGGCCCCGACCGCGACGCCCGCGGCGACCAGCGCGGCGTTCAGGGCCGAAGGCGTGAGACCGTCGCGCAGACGCACGGTGAGCGTCCCGGCGGCACCGCCGTTGCGGCCCTCGTCCGCCACCTCGGCGCCGGGCGTTGCCCCGATCACCACGTGTGCCATCGCGGCGTCGTCGACCTCCAGGCGCACGCGATCGGCGCCGCCGCGGAGCGTGCCCGGGGGACCCTCGGCCACCAAGCGGCCACGGGCCATCACGCCCACGCGGTCGCAGATCGTCTCCACCTCGAACAGGAGGTGGCTCGAGATGAAGATCGTCGTGCCGCCATCGGCGAGGCGTCGCAGGAGCATGCGCATCTCGCGCATCCCCAGGGATCGAGCCCGTTCGTGGGCTCGTCCAGCACGAGGAGCTCCGGATCGCTCAGCAGCGCCTGCGCGATCGCCCAGGCGCTGGCGCATCCCCTGGCTGTAGGCCTTCACACGCTTGTCCGCCGCCGCGGAGAGCCCGACCTCCTCGAGGACCTCGTCCACGCGCTCCAGGCGCCGGCGCACGCCGTCGCCGTCGCCGCCGGCGCGGGCGAGGTACTCGAGGTTCTTCCGTCCGCTCAGGTACTTCCAGAACGCCGGCTCTTCGACCAGGGCCCCGACGCGGCCGAGCGGGGCGTGATCGGGTCGCACCGGCTCGCCCAGCAGCTCGACCCGGCCCTCGGTCGGCAGGATCAACCCGAGCGCCATGCGGATCGTGGTGGTCTTCCCGGCGCCGTTCGGTCCGAGGAACCCGAACAGCTCGCCCCGTTCGACGCTCAGATCGAGCCCGTCGACCGCGGCGACGTCGTCGTAGCGCTTCGAGAGGCCGGTCGCGACGATCGCGGGGGTCACGTCAGGGAGGCGACGTCGGCCCGCAGCGTGTCGAGCCCGACGAACCCGAACAGCACCCAGGTGTGACCGCCGACGTCGGCCGTCATCACCGACCCGAGCGGTCCCGCGTAGGGCAACAGCCCGGTGGCGGCGGCGGGAAGCGGTCGATCGAGCCGCACCGCGACCCGGGTGTCGAATCCGCTGCCGAACGTCCGCGTGAGGGGCGGCGTCTGCGTCCCGGCATCGGGGGTCGTCCCTGCGTGCGCCGGGAGGTTCGGCGTCGTCACGGTCGAGCCAGCAGGAGGCGTGAACGTGAACATCGACGGGTCGATCGCGTCGAACGAGACGCTCGTGAACGTCGAGGCGACCGCCGGGTCGGCAGCGCCCTTCGCGAACACCTGCACCTGCAGGGGCAGCCGGGTCTGCGCGTCGATCGCCACCGTGATCCTCCCGATCAGCGTCAGCGGCGAGCTTGGGGTCAGCGTGAGCCGATACGCGGGCCGGCCGGCGACGCGCTCCGTGCCGTCGACGGACACGTCCGCGTAGGGGGCCAGCGATGCGAGCGCCTGCCTGGCGACCGCGGTCGGGTCGCCGATCCGCTGCGCGTCCCCGGTCGGGTCCGATCCACCGGACCAGGGCGTGGCGCCGTTGGCCGCCATCGCCTTCGCCACGTCCGCGTAGACCACGTGCTGCGCCGTCATCGTCGACGAGTCCCACAACCAGGCGTCGGTGTGGTTGGCGACCACCGTCTGCTCTCCCAGATCGGTGATATGGGCGACGCGCACGCCGTCGGGCCCGTGCCAGACCTTGAACCGCTGGGTCCCGGTGAGCGACACGACCACCCCGAGCGGACCGGGCATCGAGACGTTCATCCCCGCGGGCAGCTGCGGGAGTCCCAGGTCGACCGTCGTCTGGACGTCGCCCGAGATGGAGAACGGATGGGAGAGAGCCGTGAGCGTCGAGCCGAGCAGTTCGCCGGGGGCGACCGGCTCGAGGGAGGGCGTCGGATCGGCGCGGCCGACCGTGGCCGCGACGACCCCGAGGACCGTCGTGATCGCGACGACCGCGACGACCAACAGGGACCGCGGACGCTTGCCCATGACTCACTTGTAGCACCGACGGGCGCGGACGACCCGCGTCACGGCAGCGAATCAGCAGCTTCGTCACATCTGATCGACGTCGAGCCCGAGACACCGAGGCATCGGCCTTCCCTCTCGGCGGCAGCGGGGGTAGCGTCCGCAGATGCCGATCTCCGCGAACCTTCCCGACGAGTTCGCCGATCACGTCTTCGACTCGGCGCTCGGCTACTTCCGGATCCTGTCGATGTACGTCGGTCTGCGCCTCGGGCTGTACGAAGAGCTCCGCGAGGCCGACGGGCTGAGCGCCGCCGAGCTCGCCTCTCGAAGCGGCATCGACGAGCGATACGCGCGGGAGTGGCTGGAACAGCAGGCGACCAACGGCGTCCTCGAGGTCGACACCGGCGTGACCCCACACACGTTCCGGCTCCCGGCGCATCACGCGGAGGTGCTCCTCGACCAGGACTCGCTCGCCTACGCAGGCGCGTCGATCAGGCAGCTCGCCAGCCTCCGGGGTGTGGTCGACCACGTGGTCGACGCCTTCCGTCACGGCGGCGGCGTGCCGTACGAGGCCTACGGCGAGGAGAACGTCGACGGGCAGGGCGGCGCGAACCGGCCCGTGTTCCTCACGACACTGCCGAACGACTGGCTCCCCGCGATCGAGCCGCTCCATGGTCGTCTCAGCTCAGGGCCGGCCCGCGTCCTCGATATCGGGTGCGGGCAAGGATGGTCCTCGATCGCGATCGCGATCGCCTATCCGCTTGCCCGTGTCGACGGGTTCGACCCGGACCTGGTCTCGGTCGAGCGCGCACGGCTGCACGCGGCCGAGATGGGCGTCGACGATCGTGTGCATTTCCACGCCGTCGACGCGGCCTCGATCGAGGGCCCCGCCGACCTCGCGATGGCGTTCGAGTGCGTGCACGACATGAGCGATCCCGTTGCCGTCCTGGGTGCCGCCCGCCGGGCGCTGAGCGACGATGGGGCGATGCTCGTGGTCGACGAGCGGACCCGCGAGGCCTTCGACGGCACGCCGCACGATCTCGAGTCCTACTTCTACGGATGGAGCATCTTCGACTGCCTGCCGGCGGGCATGGCGTCCAAGCCGTCGGCGGCCACCGGCACCGTCATGCGGCCCGAGACGCTGAGGGGATACACCGAGGCCGCGGGGTTCAGGCGCTTCGAGGTGCTCCCGATCGAGCACGACGCGTTCCGTCTGTACCTGCTGCGGCCCTGAGCCCGGACGCGCCGGCGGCCACCGCTCAGCCGCCGAACCAGCGAACAGCCCGGCTGGACCCGAACGCGGCCTTGTCGGCGACCGCTTCCGCGGAGGGCGGGGTGAACGTGCCGGTCGGGTGGCCGGGGGTCGAGAAGAAGTCGACGTCGATGCGCGCGACCTGGTGGTCACCGAACTCCATGTAGCACGAGCCGGTGCCGTCATAGCCGGGCGGCTCCTCCTCACCGCGCAGCCGCGCGATCAGCTGATCGGCCACCACGCGCGCCGCGCCCTCTGCGAAGACCCCGGCCTTGGGCGTGCCGACGCTGGTGACGTCACCGACCGCGTACACGCCGGGAAACCGCGTCGCCAGCGTGGCCTTGTCGACGGGGATCCAGCCGTCCTTCGTCAAACCGGATGCCTCGACCACGGCCGGAGCGCGGTGCACGGGGATCCCGAGGAACAGGTCGAAGGGGAGCCGGCGGCCGTCGTCGAGGACGGCCTCGTTCGCGACCTGGTCCAAGGATGCGACCCTGCGGTCCGGCACGAACCCGATCCGCTGGTCGGCGAACCGCGCCAGGATCGCCTCAGAGGTGGCGGGCGACGGCGGGACCGGCGTGCCGAAGGGGATGACGACCTGGATCGTCACATCGTCGCGGACGCCGCGCTCGCTCAGGTACTCGTCGAGCAGGATCGCCGTCTCGCTCGGCGCCGGCGGGCATTTGAACGAGGTGCCGCACACGCCGACGATCGCCGTCCCCGCCCGGAAGGAGGGGAGGACGTCGCCGAGCGCCTCGGCGCCCGCCACCGAGTAGAACTCGTGCCCGACCTCGGCGAGCCCGGGTGTCGCGGCGAGGTCGTAGTCGGCGCCCAGCGCCACCACGAGGACGTCGGCCTCGTACGTGTCGAGGTCGGTCACGACGCGCCGCTCGACGGGGTCGATCGAGGTGATCGTCTCCTGTCGGAACCGGACGTGCGGTGTGGTCATGTCCGCGTAGGGCAGGCGCACGGCATCGACGGCCTTCCTGCCGAACAGCACGTCCAGCTTCGAGAAGCCGAAGACGAAGGAATCGCCGCGGTCGATCAGCGTGACGTCGACCTGGTCCCCGAGCACGTGTGACAACCGCGAGGACAGCTCGAGGCCGCCGAAGCCGGCGCCGAGCACGAGCACAGAGGTGAGCATCCCCCAGCATAGGCTTCACCCTCGCTCCCCTCGAGCTCCGGATGTCGTCCAAACCCCCTGCTGATGACGCGTGGAGAGTTCGCCCCTCTCGCACCACGAGAACCGCTTGTTCCTCGCGAGAACGCGACCCTAGACTCGGCCGATCCGGAGGCCCCGCAGCGCCTCCACGACCCCGACGGAGGGACGAGCCATGACCTACGGCGTCGAGGAGTACGAGCGTCGGACCCCGAAGGGTCGCGCGGCTTACGAGCGCGCGGCGAAGGTGATCCCCGGGGGCGTCGGCAGCGCGATCCAGTTCAAGGCGCCGTACCCCCTGTACCTCGGCGACTCGAAGGGTTCGCGCGTGTGGGACCTCGACGGCAACGAGTACATCGACTACTCGCTGTGCTACGCGGCCATGGTCGCCGGGCACGCGAACCCGCACATCGTCGAGGCGATCAAGAAGCAGGTGGACCACGGCACCCTGTACGGGCTGCCGACCACGCTCGCCGGCGACCTGGCCGAGGAGATCGTCCGCCGCTACGCCGGCGTGATCGACATGATCCGCTTCACGCAGTCGGGGGTCGAGGCCACCCAGACGGCGATCCGGCTCGCACGCGCGGCCACGGGCCGCAAGACGATCGTGAAGATCGAGGGCCAGTACCACGGCGGCACCGACCACCTCCTGATCTCTACGGGCGGCGCGCCTCGCGACGCCTGGGGCTCCGACGACCACCCGAACTCGACGCCCGACTCGGCCGGCCTGCTGCCCGCGTCGCTCGAATACACGGTCGTCGTGCAGTTCAACGACATCCAGCAGATGAAGGCGGTCTTCGACGAGCACGACGGCGACGTCGCGGGCGTCATCGTCGAGCCGGCGATGACGAACGGCGGCGTGATCCCCCCGCTCCCCGGCTACCTCGAGGCCGTCCGCGAGCTCTGCACGGCCAAGGGCTCGGTGATGATCATGGACGAGGTCAAGCTCGGCTGCCGGATCGCGCCCGGTGGCGCCACCGAGTACTGGGGCGTCAAGGGCGACCTGGTCACGCTCGCCAAGGCGATCGGCGGCGGCGTCCCGGTCGGCGCGTTCGGCGGCCGCCGCGAGCTGATGGAGCAGGTCACCCCGCTCGGACCCATGGTCCACTTCGGCACGTACAACGCGAACCCGCTCGCGATGGCGGCCGGTCTGGCTTGCCTCACGAAGGTGATGACCGACGACACGTACAAGGAGATGACGCGCCTCACCACGCGTCTGGCCGACGGGATGCGCGAGGTCTTCCGGGACAAGGGCGTCACCGCCCACGTCGTGCAGGTGAACACGCTCGGCGGCCTGTTCTTCGGGCTCGACGAGCAGCCCACGAACTTCCGCGAGGCCGCGAAGAACGACGCCGCCAAGTGGGACGACTACTGGTTCGGGATGCTGAACCGCGGCGTGATCCCGATGGGCTCGGCGTGGTTCGAGGAGTTCTCGATGTCGGCGCAGCACACCGACGAGGACGTCGACCGAACCCTCGAGGCGTTCGAGGACTGCATCCGCGCGATCTCGGGCTGAGCGGACCGCGACTGGCCGCCCCCCGGCCGAAGGCCCCTCCGCCGTTCGGCATACGAGGTATCCCCGGAAGTAGGTAGCGCCGGGCCGAGCTAGTTGCTAGCGTGCGGCGGTCGTCCTCGCGGCCCCCCGCGCAGCGCGAGGACCGGCCTCATCGGCGCGGACGAGGAGGAGAACCGCATGTCCCGAGCGTCGCACCCCAAGACGGTCCGTCGGGTGATCGCCTTGATCGCATCGATCGGATCGATCGCCGTCCTCACGGCTGTCGGTCCCGCGACGGCCGCTCCCCGCGTGGGCCCGCTGCGTCTGCTCCACGGACGCAGCCGGGCCCTCTGCCCTGGCCCCGCCGCCGCGGGCGACGCGCTCTGCAACTCGCGCGTGATCCCGAACGCGAGCTCCTCGCCGGTCGGTCTCACGCCCGCGCAGATGAAGTCGGCATACAACTTCTCCACCTCGAACACCGCCGGCGCCGGCATGACGATCGCGATCGTCGACGCCTACAACCTCCCGACCGCCGAGAACGACCTCAACGTCTTCAGCGCGCAGTTCGGCCTGCCGGCCTGCACCACCGCGAACGGCTGCTTCACGAAGGTGAACCAGACCGGCGGCACCTCGTACCCGCGCTACAACAGTGGCTGGGGCCTGGAGATCGCGCTCGACATCGAGTGGGCGCACGCGATCGCGCCCGGGGCGAAGATCCTGCTCGTCGAGGCGAAGACGAACAGCTTCGCGAACCTGCTGAAGGCCGAGGACTACGCGGCCGCTCACGCCAACTACGTCAGCAACTCGTGGGGCGCCTCGGAGTTCAGCTCGGAGGCCTCGTACGACTCGCACTTCGCGCACAGCGGCGTGTCGTTCTTCGTGTCGGCCGGCGACGCGGGTCTGCCGGCCGAGTACCCGTCGTCGTCTCCGAACGTGATCTCCGTGGGAGGCACGACGCTGAGCTTCAACTCCAACGGGACGCTGCAGAGCGAGACCGGATGGAGTGCCGGCGGCGGCGGTTGCAGCGCCTACGAGACCGCGACGTCGGCGCAGAGCGGCTTCTCCCAGTACGGCCAGGTCAACTGTGGCGGCAAGCGCGGGACGCCCGACGTCTCGCTCGACGCCAACCCGAGCTCCGGCGCCGCCGTGTACGACAGTTCGAAGTACAACGGGCAGACCGGCTGGTACCAGGTGGGCGGCACGAGCCTCAGCTCGCCGATGATGGCGGGGCGGTCGGCGGTCAGCGGCGCTCTCGTGAACGCCGGCTACGTGTATGGCAACAACATCACGTTCCGCGACATCACGAGCGGCACCAACGGCGCGCCCTGCCTGACCGGCTACGACCTGTGCTCGGGCCGGGGGAGCTGGCTCGACTAGGACACGAGCAGAGCGATCGACCGGACGGTCGTTCTGGTCGGCCCGGATGCGCGGGGTCCTCGGGCCCTGTCGACCGGCGTCCAGCGAGGAGAACATCCGAAGGGAGATGCCATCAAGCGTCTCCGAGCGGTGGCCTCGATGCGGCGTGTCCTCGTGCTCGCGATGTCTTGCGTGTTCGCGTTCGCTTGCACGTCGTCGGGCGGATCCCCGTCATCGGCACCGTCGTCCGTCGCGCTGGACGACTGGTCCCAGCGTGGCCACGACGGCGGTCACAGCGATTTCAATCCAGGCGAGCGCGAACTCTCGCTCGAGAACGTCGGCGATCTTGCGAAGGGATGGCGTGTCCGGCTCCGGCCCCGTCACGCCGTGTGGATCTACGACTCCGGGGTCCAGGTGGGCGCGGTGGCGGGTGACCGCGTGTTCACCGCGTGGCCGAGTGATGAGGTCGGCGGTTCCTACGTCGCGGTCCTCGATCGCACGGATGGTCGGACCATCTGGAGCTGGCGGTCACCGGTCGTCGCATGGCATTTCGTTGGGCTCGCGGACTCGAGCGCGATCCTCCAAGGCGCCGGCAGCGGGGGGGTGCGTGTCGTCGATGCGGCGACTGGACAGCAGCGATGGTCGGTGCCGCGAGTGATGGCGTTCGCGATCGATCCGACGGGTGCGTCGATCTACGTGGCCGCCAACACCCATGTCTCGGCCTTGTCCGCCACGGACGGAGCCGAGCGTTGGCGACGTGAGATCTCGCTGACCGACCCGGGCAACGCGCATCTGGTCGACGGGGTGTTGGTCCTGTCCGTCGAGACGAGTCGCTACGAGCCGGCGAAGGTGGTCGGGCTCGATGCGGCGACGGGGCGCACGCGGTGGGAAGCACCGATCGACTGTGGAGTCGGTGCGGCCGTCGAGGGGCGGTTCTTCACGTGGTGCGGGCCCAACGGCGAGGACGAAGGAGCGGCGGTCACGGCGTGGTCCTCCGCCGACGGCTCCCTGCTCTGGACACGAACGTCCTCGACCGGGGACCCTGGCTCGGTGGTCCACGTGGACGTGGCCGGCGGCGGGGTCGTCGTGGTGACCCTGTTGCGATGTGTCTCCGGATGCGAGGGCGACGCCTTCGGGACGCATCGGGGTGCCCTTTCGGTGCTTGACGCTGCGACGGGTCGCGAGCTCTGGTCGGTGCCGCGGTCGGGCGAGACGAGTCCTCCGTGGTCGCCCGGCGCGATGGCGAACGGGCTGCTGTACGTGTCGGCGTTGGATGACGGACCAGGCCGGATAGCGGCGCTCTCGCTGCTCACGGGCGAGCGCGTCTGGTCGGAGTCGATCGGGACCGACGTGTTTGCGACCGTCGACGCGGTTGCTCGTGGGAACGTGTTCGTGACCACGGCTTTCGGCCCGCATGACCCTGCGGGTGGAACGCTGACCGTCTACCGGCTCCCGAGTGGCTGAAACACACTCGTGAGGAAGTCACGCGGGGTCCGCGCGCAGGAACCAGACGTGCGGCCCCCCGCCGGGGGCGTCGGCCTCGTGCACGACGCGGAACCCCAGGTGCGCGTAGAGCGCCAGGTTCTGGGGGCGCGCGGTCTCGAGGAAGGCCGGGACGCCCCCGCGCGCGCCCGCGTCGAGACCGACCCGGATCAGCGCGCCGCCGAGCCCCTCGCCCCGGCGCTCGGGCACGACGCCCACGTGGTCGAGGTACCAGTGCGGCTCGTCGGGGAGCTGCTCGTCGAGCCAGTCCCACAGCGCGAGGTAGCGGACCCCGCCGTCGTCGGTGAGGGCGCCGATCGCCAGGCGGACCTCGTGGTCGACCTCGAGGTACGCGTCGGCGTCGGCCGGCGGGATCCACGCCGCGACCCCGAGCGCCGGTGGTGCCTCCCAGACCCAGCCGCGCGCGGCGTAGATCGGTCCGGCGGCGAGCCACACGCCGCGGGCGATCTCGACCGGATCGAGACCGGAGGCGCCTGCGGGCCACACGACCAGGGGCTCGTCGAAGAACGTCCGGGCGTACACGTCGGCGAGCGCCGCGAGGCGGTCGGGGTCGGCCGGCTGCACCTGCATGGCAGGGCAGCCTAGACGGGCGCTCGCGGTCGGTCAGCGGGCGCGGTCGCTACCCTGTCCTGCAACCGCGCGCGGCCGGCTGACCGCGACGTGTGGGACGGACGACCGGGCGCGACGCGCCCACCGAAGGGGAGTGCATAACCCGTGGAGCGGATCAGCCACTGGATCGGCGGCAAGCTCGTACCCGGCGAGTCGGGCCGGACCGGCCCCGTCTTCAACCCCGCGACCGGCCAGCACACGCACGAGGTCGACTTCGCGAGCGTCGAGGAGGTCGACGCGGCGGTCGAGAGCGCGAAGGAGGTCTTCCCCGAGTGGCGCGCGACCTCGCTCTCGAAGCGCTCGGACATCCTCTTCCGCGTCCGCGACCTCCTGGACAAGCACCGCGGCGACATCGCGAAGGTCGTCAGCGCGCAGCACGGCAAGGTGCTCTCCGACGCGGTCGGCGAGGTCGGCCGCGGCATCGAGAACATCGAGTTCGCGTGCGGCGTCCCGCATCTGCTGAAGGGCGGGTTCAGCGAGCAGGCCTCCACCGGCGTCGACGTCTACTCGATCCGCCAGCCGCTCGGCGTGGTCGCCGGCCTCACGCCGTTCAACTTCCCCTCGATGGTCCCGATGTGGATGTTCGCGAACGCGATCGCCGTCGGGAACTGCTTCATCCTCAAGCCTTCGGAGAAGGACCCGGGCGCATCGCTGATGATCGCGGAGATCCTGCAAGAGGCCGGTGTCCCCGACGGCGTGCTCAACGTTGTGCAGGGCGACAAGGTCGCCGTCGACCGGATCCTCGAGCACCCGGACATCGAGGCGGTCTCCTTCGTCGGGTCGACCCCGATCGCGCACTACGTCTACGACACCGGCACGCGGCACGGGAAACGCGTCCAGGCGCTCGCCGGTGCCAAGAACCACATGGTGGTGCTCCCCGACGCCGACATCGACATGGCTGCCGACGCCGCGGTATCCGCGGCCTACGGCTCGGCCGGTGAACGGTGCATGGCGATCGCCGTGATGGTCACCGTGGGCGACGTCGCCGAGCCGGTGATCCAGGCGGTGAAGGAGCGGATCCCGAAGGTCGTGATCGGTCCCGGCGACGATCCCGCCTCCGAGATGGGACCGCTCGTGACGGCTCAGCATCGCGAGAAGGTCGCCTCCTACATGGACTCGGCGCGCGAGCAGGGGGCGACGGTCGTCGTCGACGGGCGCGAACATCCGCTCTACGGAGGCGACGGATTCTTCTTCGGCGTGTCGTTGATCGACCACGTGACCGAGGAGATGGACTGCTACCAGGACGAGATCTTCGGTCCCGTCCTGTCGGTGGTCCGCGTCGACACCTACGACGAGGCGCTGCGTCTGGTGAACGAGAATCCGTGGGGCAACGGCACCGCGATCTTCACCCGCGACGGCGGCGCCGCACGGCAGTTCACGTTCGACTGCCAGGCGGGGATGGTCGGGATCGAACGTCCCGATCCCGGTGCCGGTCGGCTACTACTCGTTCGGCGGCTGGAAGGACTCGCTGTTCGGCGACAGCCACATGTACGGGCCGGAGGGGATCCACTTCTGGACCCGGGGCAAGGTCGTCACCGAGCGCTGGCCCGACCCGGGGACGAGCAAGGTCGACCTCGGCTTCCCGCGGACGCGGTAGCGTCCGCGGGGTGGCCGCGCCCGTCCGCACCGATACGTCCGTCTGGCCCGCCGTCGCGGCGGTCGCCTCGGTGATGCTGTGGGCCTCGACGTTCCCGGTGTACAAGGTCCTGTTCCGCCGGATCGACCCGGTCGCGTTCGTCGGCGCCCACTACCTGATGCTGCTCGTGGTGGTCTTCGCGTACCTGGCGACGATCCGGCGCCGGCGCAGCCTGCACGGGCGCGACCTCCGGTTCGTGGTCCTCGCCGGGTTCCTCGGCTATGCCTGCTTGGAGATCCTCTACGTGCTCGGCCTCGATCGCACCACGGCGATCGCCAGCGCGATCCTGATCGCCACCCACCCGATCTGGGGCATGAGCTTCTCGGCGATCGGGGCGCGCCGGCGGCCGGCGCCGCACGAGATCGCGGGGTTCGCCGTCGGGATGCTCGGGGTCGTGCTCTTCCTCGGGGCGAACCATCTCGGCGAGGTCCGGCTGGGAGACCTGCTCTCGCTGGCCGCCGCGATCACGTTCGGGGCCTATGCCGCGATGATCGAGCGCATGGGCGAGCGCGTCCCGCAGGGCGAGCTCGTCGCGACGAGCCTCGCGTCGGGCGGCCTGACCCTCGTCCTGGTAGCGACCCCCGCGATGGCCGCCCAGGACTGGTCGGTCGTGCGTCCGGGCGATTGGCTGCTCGTGACGTACACGGCGTTCGGGCCGATCCTGCTCGGCTTCGTCCTGTGGGCGTGGGCGCTCAACCGTCGCGGGATGGCGCGTACGGCCCCGTTCGGCTACCTGGAGCCGCTGTTCGCGACGTCGCTCGCGGTGGTCGTGCTCGGCGAGTCGTTCGCCACGCGCCAGCTGCTCGGCGGAGGGCTGGTCCTGGCGGGGGTCGTCCTGGCGACGGGCTGGCGCGTCGAGCCCGCGACACCGCCCGCCCTGTAGGCGGATAGGCTGCGGGCCGAGCGAGCGACGGACGAGGAGGCACCGATGGACAGGGACGAGCTGTTGCGTCGTGAGGACGAGGCGTGGTCGGCGCTGGTCGACGCGTTCGCGGGCATGTCGGACCAACGGCGCGACGAGCCGGGCGTCGTTCCCGGCTGGTCGGTGAAGGACCTCGTGTGGCACTGCGGCTACTGGGCGCGTTTCGTCGGCGACGTCTTGAAGCGGATGCAGGCCGGCACGCCAGAGCCCGAGGACATCGACTGGGACGCGCTGAACGCCACCGTCGCCGAAGAGTCGAAGATGATGACCTGGGACGAGGTGGTCACCGGCGCCGAGGAGGGCCGCATGCACGCGCGGAGCGCCCTGCAGGCGATGTCCCAGGTGACCGACAAGGCCGCCGAAGAGTTCTCGGACGAGACCTTCGACCACTACGAGGAGCACCGCGCGGAGATCGCCGCGTTCGGCGCCGGCTCGTAGCGCCCGGACCGCGTTCCACGGGCACGCGGCAGCGTGCCGTCGGCGAGCAACGGTCGGTTGACCCGCACGCGCGCCGGGGCGAATATCGGCCACCACGAGCCGGAGGTCGTCTCCGCGACGAGGAGGGGAGATCCACGATGAACGACGTCCACGTGCCCGATCCCTCCTTCTGGCGAGGCGCGTTCATGCGCCGAACCTCACGCAGGGACTTCCTCCGCGCCGCGGGCACGTCCGTCGCGGGCATGGGTCTCGCGTCGATCCTCGCGGCGTGCGGTGTGAGCGGACGGTCCTCGACCGGATCGGCCACCGGCGCGGATCAGCCGGGGTCGCCGCAGTGGTGGGCCCAACAGAAGCAGGACCTGAAGGGCAGCACCGTCAACTTCACGAACTGGCCGCAGTACATCGACGTGAAGAAGGTGAACGGCGAGCGCACGTATCCGACGCTCGACATGTTCACGCAGGAGACCGGCATCAAGGTCGTCTACCGAGCGGACATCCAAGACATCGCCGACTACTACGCGGTGATCCGTCCCTCGCTCGAGGCAGGCCAGTACCCGGGGGCGGACCTGATGGTGATCACGAACGGCCCCGAGCTGACCGAGATGATCGAGCTCGGGTTCCTGATCGCGTTCGACCAGAGCGCGCTGACGAAATTCAAGGCCAACGCGGATCCGACGGTCGTCGATCCCTCCTACGACCCGGGCAACGCCTACACCGTGGCCTGGCAGTCGGGGTTCACCGGGATCGGGTGGAACCGCGACGCGATCGACCGCGAGATCACGAGCTTCAAGGACCTGATGGATCCGGCGTTCGCGGGCAAGGTCGGCATGATCGGCAACAACGTCGACCTGCCGAACCTGGCTCTGTGCGCCGTGGGCGCCACGCCGGAGACGTCCACCCCCGACGACTGGCAGAAGGCGGCCGACCTGCTCCAGCAGCAGAAGGACCAGGGGATCGTGCGCAAGTACTTCGACCAGGACTACCTCACGGCGATGGAGAACGGCGACATCTGGATCTCGATGGCCTGGGGCGGCGACATGCTGATCGACTCCCTCTACTACGGGTTCAACTTCGCGTTCACGATCCCCGAGGAGGGGGGCGTGATCTGGACCGACAACATGTGCATCCCCGCGCAAGCGGAGAACCCGGTCGGCGCGATGCAGCTGGCCGACTGGTACTACGACCCGAAGATCGCGGCGCTGCTGACCGAGTACAACAACTCGGTCGGTCCCGTCCCTGCCGCGAAGGCGATCATCGAACAGGACGCCGCGGCGGCCTCGGGCGAAGACCGGAAGATCCTGGAGGCGGTGGCCACGAGCCCGTTCGTGTTCCCGACGCCGGAGATCGCCGCGAACGTGCATCGGTACCGGGTGCTCACCTCCGACGAGTTCCAGCAGTGGAACGACCTCTTCGGACCGATCTACGCGAGCTGAGATCACGGACCGCATACACCGGATCGACGAGACGCTGACCGTCCGCGACGGCCGGCTCTTCGTCGAGGACGTCGACGTCACCGAGCTCGCCGCCAGGTTCGGCACCCCCCTGTACGTGTTGTCCGAGTCGAGGCTGCGCTCGAACGCGCGCCGCTGGACCGCTTCGCTGGGCTCCGCGTGGCCGCACGGCGACGTCCACGTGCTCCCGTCGCTGAAAGCCAACCTGTCGCTCGCGGTTCGACGGATCCTGTCGCAGGAGGGCATGGGGTGCGATCTCTTCGGACCCGGGGAGTTCCGGGCCGCGATGCTGGCCGGGGTCGATCCGTCGCTCACCTCGCTGAACGGTTCGGTGAAGGACCAGGCGTTGATCGACGACGCGGTGCGGGCCGGCGTGCGGATCACGTTGGACGCTCCTCCCGAGCTCGAACGGGTGGTGGACGCGGCCGGACGGCTCGGCGTGCGGGCGACGGTCCGGCTGCGCGCGCGGCCCGACTACGCGGATCTGCAGCTGCCGAGCGACTTCCTGGAAGCGGAGGTCCCGGTCGCCGAGGTCGCGGGTCGCTACAAGGCGGGGCTGCCGCTGGACGACCTGCTGGAGATGGGCAGGTCGCTGCTGGGCCGAGACGACGTGCACCTGTCGGGCCTCCACGTCCACTTCCCGCGGCACCGGGCCGAGCTCTCGGTGTGGCGCCGAGCCGTGGCGGACTTCGCCCGGCTGGTCGGTCGTGTCTGCGAGGCGTGGGACGGGTGGCGGCCGCAGGAGCTGGACCTGGGCGGCGGCTACGCGACGCCTCGCGATCCGACGGGTCGACTGACCGCCCGGCTCGCGAACCGCCCGCCGGCGCCCACGATCGAGGAGTACGCGACCACGATCGCCTCGAGCCTCGCCGAGGGGCTCGGCACCGCCGGGATCGATCCCCACGGGATCGCGCTCGAGGTGGAGCCGGGGAGGTCGATGCTCGCCGACGTGGGGCTCCATCTCGCCACGGTCCGCAACGTCAAGCGGGAGGTCCACCCCGTCGAGCGCACGTGGGTCGAGACCGACACGACGGAGATGTTCCTCCTCGACAGCCTGATCGAGCACAACCGCTGGGAGGTCCTGGTCGCGAACCGTGCGGACGAGGATCCGACGATCGCGGCCGACGTCGTCGGCATGTCGTGCGGGTTCGACCTCATGGTCCCCGACGCGTCGCTCCCGCTCGTGCGGGAGGGCGACGTCGTCGTCTTCCTCGACACCGGCGCCTACCAGGACGCAACCGCGACGAACTTCAACGCCCTGCCGCGTCCCGCCACCGTGCTCGTGCACGGCGCCGACGCCGAGGTGGTCAAGCGAGCCGAGACGCTCGACGACGTGTTCGCACGCGATGTGATCCCGCCGCGCCTGGGGGTGCCGTCGTGAGGATCCGCCGGCTCGACCACGTGTCCGTGAGCAGCGGCGACCTCGACCGCGCCGTCTGGTTCTACGTCGAGGTGCTCGGCTTGCCGATGCGCGGGCGCGGCGAGCTCGAGGGCGAGGAGGTCTCCACGATCGTGGGGATGACGGACGCGCGAATCAGGTGGGCCGAGGTCGACCTGGGCGGCGGTCAGATCGTCGAGCTGCTCGAGTACGTGTCGCCGATCGGCGCTCGGCTGACGCAGACGACGGCTGACCCCGGCAGCGGGCACTTCGGGTTCGAGGTGGACGACATCGACGCGGTGTACACGCTGCTGGTGGATCACGGCGTCACCGTGCGTTCGGCTCCGGTGACGATCGAAGACGACGATCCCGCCTGGCGAGGCGTCCGCGTGCTGTATGCGCTCGATCCGGACGGGTTCACGGTCGAGTTCCTGCAGCGTCCGGAGCGAGACGCCGGCTGATGGCGGCGCCGGCGGCCGGGCTAGGCTGCACCGCATGACCGCGCCCGAACGCCTCGCGAACCGTCGATCTCGACGCCTCGATCCTCGAGCCGCTCGCCGAGCCGCCGGACCGCGCACGGGTGGTGATCGTCGGCGGCGGGATCGCCGGCTCGTCGATCGCGTACCACCTGACCGGGCTCGGCGTGCGTGACGTGGTCGTGCTCGAGCGCACGCGGCTCACCGGCGGCACGACCTGGCACGCGGCGGGGCTCGTGTCCCAAGCTCGCGGCACCCATGCGCTGTCGCAGCTCAGCCGGGTCAACGCCGCGGTCTACGAGGCATTGCCCGCCGAGACCGGCGTCGAGACCGGTCTTCGGCGCGTGGGCTCGCTCACGGTCGCGCGCACGCCGGGGCGGATGGAGGAGCTCCGCGCCGGCATCTCGATGGCACGCGAGATCGGTGTCGACTGCTACGAGCTTTCGCCGAAGGAGGTTCTCGAGTGGTGGCCGGTCGCGGAGGTCGACGACCTGGTCGGCGCGACCGTCACGCCGAGCGACGCGACGGTGAACCCCGGCGACGCGGCGCTGGCGCTGGCGAAGGGCGCGAAGGACCGCGGGGCGCGGTTCGCCCACGGGGTGACGGTGACCGGGTTCCGGCTCGAGCGCGGGGCGGTCACCGGGGTCGAGACCGACCGTGGCACGGTCGAGTGCGAGACCGCCGTGCTGGCGGCGGGCCTGTGGACCTCTGAGCTCGCGCGGCTCGCCGGGGCGTCGGTCTCGCTCTACCCCGCGGAGCACGTCTGGGTGATGACCGAGGAGACCGAGGGCGCCGAGGAGCGGTTGCCGATCCTGCGTGACCTCGACGGCTACCTCTACGTCCGCCACTACCGCGGTCGTTACGTCGTCGGCGCGTTCGAGCCGAAGGGCAAGCCGAAACCGCCCCGCGACATCTCGACCGGCGGGTTCGTCGAGTTCGGCGAGGACTGGGACCACTTCGCGCCGGTCCTCGCGGCCGCACGCGAGCGGCTCCCGGCGCTGCGCACGGCGGGGTTCGCGCACTACCTGCGCGCGCCGGAGAGCTTCACTCCCGACGCGAACTTCCACCTCGGCGAGTTCCCCGAGGTCCACGGGCTCTTCGTGGCCGCGGGATTCAACTCGCAGGGGATCATCTACTCGCCTGGCGCCGGCGAAGCGCTCGCGGAATGGATCGTCGAGGGGCACCCGACGATGGATCTCGCCGAGGTCGACATCGCGCGGATGGGCCGGTGGGCGAACAACCGCGCTTGGCTCCACGGCAAGACCGCGGAGACGCTCGGGCGCCTCTACACGATGCACTGGCCGGCTTTGCAGTCCGACGTGGGGCGCGGGGTGCGCCGGTCACCGCTGCTGCCGCAGCTCAGGGCCGCGGGCGCTGCGATCGGCGAGGCTGCCGGATGGGATCGAGCGGCGTGGTTCGAGCCGGATGCTACGGGCGAGCCGGTGTGGGGCTACGACTTCGACACGCCGTCGTGGTTCGGTCCGGTCGCCGAGGAGGTCAGCGCGACGCGCGAGCGGGTCGCGCTGTTCGACCTCTCGACCTACGCGAAGTTCCTGGTGCAGGGACCGGGCGCCGCTGAGGCACTGGCCCGGCTGATGACGTCCCGGCTGCCGCCGGTGGGGCGCCTCGCGTACACGCTCTTCTGCAACGAGCGCGGCGGGATCGAGCTGGACCCGACCGTCACGCGCCTCGCGGACGACCGCTTCCTCGTGGTGGCGCCGACGCTGGCGCAGCGCCGAGCCGAGGGGCTGCTCCGCAATGGACTCCCGGCGGACGCGGTCCTCACCGACGTGACGAGCGGCTACGCCGTGCTGCACGTCGCGGGCCCGCGGTCGCGCGAGCTGCTGCAGCGGGTCACGTCGGCGGATCTGTCCGCCGACGCGTTCGGGTTCCTCGACGCTCGCGAGGTCGAAGCCGGGTGGGCGACGGTCTGGGCGCTCCGCGTGTCGTACACGGGCGAGCTCGGCTGGGAGCTGCACGTGCCGACCGAGTTCGCCGCGGATCTCTACGAGAAGGTCCTCGCGGCGGGCGAGGACCTCGGGCTCCGCCACGCCGGCGCGTTCGCGTTCGACGCGCTCCGGCTCGAGCGCGGCTTCCGCTCGTGGGGCCACGACGTCGGACAGCTCGACGATCCGTACGAGAGCGGCCTCGGGTTCGCGGTCGACCTGTCGAAGGAGACGCCGTTCGTGGGGAGGGAGGCGCTGACCGCGCTCCGCGACGCGCCGCGCGAGCGGGCGCTCGTCTCGGTCCGCACGAACGCCGCGACGCTCTGGCACGGTGAGCCGATCCTGCGCGACGGCGAGCGGATCGGCCACGTGACGTCGGGGGCCCCTGCTCCCACGCTGGGCGGCTCCGTCGGGCTCGGCTGGATCCACGGCGAGCACGCCGACGGTCCGGTGGAGCTGGAGATCCGTGCGCGCCCCGTGCCCGGGCTGATCCGCGGGGCGCCCTGGTACGACCCCGCCGGCGAACGCCTCCGCGGCTAACCCGCGAGCGCCACGTCGATCGCCTCGCGCGTCGGCATGCCCTCGCGGGCCCCGGCGACGGTCACGGACAACGCGGCCGCAGCGACCGCGCGGCGGACGGCCTCGCGCACCTCGAAGCCCTCCCACAGCGCTGCGGCGAGGACCCCGTTCAGGCAATCGCCGGCGCCGACGGTGTCGACGGCCTCGGCGCGCGGCGCATCGACCAGGTCCTCTCCGGTCGCGTCGACCACCAGCGCGCCGTCCGCGCCGAGCGTGATGACGACGGTGAGGCCCGGCGTGCGTCGCGCGAGCGTGCGTGCGGCCGCGCGCGGATCCTCGGCCCGGGGCACGAGGTCGAGGACCTCCCCGCGGTTCGGGGTGGCGACCCGGGCGTCGTCCAGGAGACCGCGGAGCCGCGGCGACGACGGCGCGGGGTTGACCACCAGCGGCACCGTATGCGTCCGGCACCACGCGGCTGCGCTCGTGAGCGCGGCGTGGTCGACCTCGCAGCTGAGCAGCACGACCGAGGGACCCAGCGCGTCGAGGTCGCTCCTCACGTCGTCGAACGCCTGGTTCGCGCCCGGCGCCACCACGATCTGGTTCTCGCCGCGGCGGTCCACCGCGATCAACGCGACACCGGTCGCCTCGTCGACGGTGCGGACCTGGGATACGTCGACCGCTTCGACCGCGAGCGCCTCGCGCGCCTGCCGGCCGAGGGGGTCGTCCCCGACCGCGCCGATCATCGCGACCGCGCCCGCGCGCCCGAGGGCTCGCGCCGCGGCCACGGCCTGGTTCCCGCCCTTGCCGCCGGGGTGCTGCGCGAACGTGCCGCCCACCGTCGTCTCTCCCGCGCGGGGGAGCGAGGCACCCGACACGACGAGATCGACGTTGATCGCACCGAGGACCCCGAGCGGACCTCGGTCGTTCACGCCTGCATCTCCACCAGCCCGCGGAGCCGCTCGATCATTCGCGTGACCACGGCCGGCGCGTCTACCGAGATCGCGACGCGGGCATCGTCCTCGGGCCTCCAGTCGGTCCACGGGGTGTTGCGGATCCCGAGCAGGTCGGTGACCGTCTCCCCTCGGGTCCAGCGCCCTTCGAGCTCGATCTCGACGCGGGTGTCGACCCATCCGCAGAGCGACGGGTCGATCGCCGCCGCGACCGCGAGCGGGTCGTGCATGCAGGCACCCTCCGTCCGGCCGGTCGAGGCGTAGAAGCCGGCGTAGTAGCCGATCGCTCGGGAGATGAGCGTCGCCAGCTCCGACGAGGGCGCGGGCGCGCAGATCGACGCCACGTCGTCCATCGTGAGCCACACCTGCTCGGTGACGTCGAGACCGAGGCAGCGGGGGAGCTGCTCGGGCGCCGCGCCCGACCATCCCTCGAACACGACCGCGGCCGCCTCCGGGTCCATCCACACGTTGGCTTCGACCCTCGGCGTCACGTTGCCCCCGTGACGGAAGGCGCCGCCCATCAGCGCGAACCCACCCAGCAGCTCGGGGAGGGCCGGCTCCTCCTCGAGCGCGAGCGCGACGTTCGTGAGCGGCCCGGTCGCCACCAGCAGGACCTCGCCGGGGCGGCGGCGCGCGTCCTGCACGATGAGGGTGGGACCGTCGCGCGGGGACATCATGCGCGACGGGTCTGCCGGAGCGTAGTCGCCGAGGCCGTGCTCGCCGTGGACCACCCCGAAGGGCTCCCACGGCTGCGCGAGGGGCGCGGCCGCTCCCCGCGCGACCTCCACGTCGGACCGTCCCGCGAGCTCGAGCACCACCAGCGTGTTGCGGGTCGTCGTGTCCACGTGGACGTTACCGGTGACGCAGGTCGCGGCGACGAGCTCTACCTCGGGAGAGGCCGCCGCATAGAGCAACGCGACCATGTCGTCGACCCCGGTGTCGACGTCGAGGATCAACGGGATGGGCATGCGAGCACGATAACCGGGGACGTCTCAGCCGGCGCCGTCGAAGCCGATCAGTCGCCCCGCGGCGTCCCTGCAGATCTCGTACATCCGCCGCGGCGACATGACCGTGTCGTTGAGCAGCACCTGGATCGCGAGCCCGTCGACGAGCGCGCCGAACTGCATCGCGAGGTCGTCGGCGTCGTGCGGATCGGCGGGCAACTCACCCGTCTGCCTGCCGTAGCGGATCACCTCGGCGATCGACTGCACCCAGCGGCGGTCCAGGGCTTCGCGGTCCTTCGCGAGCTGCGGGTCGCGGAGCGCGCGCACCCAGATCTCGAGCCACAGCGCCCACTCGTCGAGCAGCGCGTACTCGGGGAGCAGCCCGGGGACCGACAGCTGGATCAGCCGGTCGAGCCGGTCGGCGGCCTTGGGCATCCGGCGGAGTTCGCGCGACACGCGGAGGTAGAACTGATCGTTCGCATAGGTGAGCGCCTCGGCGAGGAGCCGGTCCTTCGAGTCGAAGTAGTAGAGGATCAACCCGGGAGAGACGCCGCATCGCTCGGCGATGTCCTGGATCCTCGTCTCGGCGAGCCCTCGGTCGGTGATGACCTGCGAGGCGGCCTCCAGGATCTCCTGGCGGCGATCGTGCTGCTTCGTTCGGGTCTTCGCCATGCGTCCTCCGGATTGAACGGCGTATAGGGCGCGAGCGCTCCGGCCGGACCGGCCGTTGCGCGGCTGCGGGAACTCTACGCACCTGACCTGCGAAGTCAACGTCGCAGGTCAACCCGCACGAAGTTGACTGACGATTCAAAGTCAGGGCATGATGCGTGCCGTCAGGCCGTCCGCTCCGTCCCGGCAGCGGAGGGCGGCCAGCGGGTGTCGGCGAGCGCCGGGGGGAAGGAACGGAACGCGGCGATGGCAGCCAACGTCTACGACGCGATCGTGATCGGCGGCGGACACAACGGGCTCACGTCCGGCGCCTATCTCGCACGCGACGGCCTGCGCACGGTGGTGCTCGAGGCTCGCGACAAGACCGGCGGCGCGGCCGACACGAGCGCGCCGTTCGCGGATCACCCGGAGATCAACGTCACGACGTACTCCTACGTCATGTCCCTGATGCCCCCGACGATCATCCGCGAGCTGAAGCTGAAGCAGTTCGGCTACGACGTGACGCCGTTCGGGCCGTACTTCCAGGCGTTCCCCGACGGCCGCGCGATCACGGTCTACGCGGACGACGCCGCGAAGTCCTACGAGTCGATCGCGCAGTTCTCCAAGCGCGACGCCGACGCGATGCCGAAGTGGGAGGCCTGGCTCAAGAACGTCGCCGACGTCCTCGGGCCGCTGCTGCTGCAGGTGCCGCCGCACGTGGGCTCGGTGAAGCCGCAGGACCTCTTCGCGACGGTCCAGACCGCGTGGAAGATGCGCAAGCTCGGCGAGCGCGGGGTCGGCGACGTCACGCGCCTGTTCTCGATGTCGGTGACCGACCTGCTGAACGACTGGTTCGAGTCCGACGCGATCAAGGGCATGCTCGCGGTCAACGGCGTGATCGGCACGTGGGCCGGCCCCGACGAGCCGGGCACGGCCTACGTGATGCTGCATCACTCGATCGGCGACGTCGGGGACGGCCACCTCGGCTCGTGGGGGTTCCAGCAGGGCGGGATGGGCGCGGTGAGCGACTCGATCCGCCGCAGCGCCGAGTCGTTCGGCTGCGAGATCCGCACCGGCGCGAAGGTCGGGAAGATCCTCGTCCGCAACGGGCGCGCGGTGGGCGTGGCGCTCGAGTCCGGCGAGGAGCTCCGCGCGCCGGTCGTGATCACGACGATCCACCCGAAGATCGCGTTCCTGGACCTGATCGACCGCTACGAGCTGCCCGCCGACTTCGTGTGGGACATCGAGCGGTGGAAGACGCGCTCGGGCGTCGTGAAGATCAACGTCGCGATGGGCGAGCTCCCGGACTTCGTCGCGAAGCCGGGCAAGGAGATGCAGGACCACCACACCGGCTCGGTCGAGCTCTGCTTCTCCACTCAGTACGCGGAGCAAGCGTTCCAGGACGCGCACATGGGACGTGAGCCGGCGACGGCGCCGTTCGTCGACGGGACGATCCCCACGACCTTGGACCACAAGCTCGCGCCCGAGGGCGTCCACATCTTCTCGATGTTCACGCAGTGGGTGCCCGACGACTGGACGCAGGAGCCGCACCGCGACGAGCTCGACGCGTACGCGAAGCGGATCTTCGACATCTACGACGGGCTCGCGCCGAACTTCAAGTCCTCGATCATCGACTACCAGGTGATCGGGCCCTACGACATGGAGCAGGACCTCGGGCTGATCGGCGGGAACATCTTCCACGGGGAGCTCTCGGTGGACCAGTTGTTCCACATGCGGCCGGCACCGGGCTATTCGGACTACCGCACGCCGCTCAAGGGCCTGTACCACGGCTCGTGCGCGACGCACGCGGGCGGCGGCGTCAACGGGATCCCCGGCTGGCAGGCCTACCGCCAGGCGAAGAAGGACAAGCTCGTCCAGCCGAAGAAGTAGTGGCGGACGCGAACGGGATCGGACGCGAGGACCGGACCGCGCTCGAGCGGATGCTCGAGGCGCGGTCGGTCGCCGTCGTGGGCGCTTCCGGCAAGGCAGGGTCGCTCGGCGCGCAGATGCTCGCCGAGCTCCGACGTGGCGGGTTCGACGGCGACGTCTACCCGGTGAACCCCGGGTACGAGGAGCTCGACGGTCACCGGTGCTATCCGTCGCTCCTCGAGGTCCCGGCGCCGGTCGACCTCGCGATCCTCGGGATCGCGAACCCCCGGATCGAGCAGGCGATGCGCGACGTGGCGGCGGCCGGCGTCCGCTCGGTCGTGACGTTCTCCTCGCTGTACGAGGAGGAGCCGCCCGAACCAGGGCTGCCGCCGCTCCGCGACCGAGTGGCGGCGATCGCGCGGGAGCACGGGGTCGCGCTCTGCGGCGGCAACGGCATGGGGTTCCTCAACGAGGAGGCGCACCTGCGCGCCACGGGGTTCCTGACGCCTGACCACCTGCGGCACGGTCCCGTGACGTTCCTGTCGCACTCCGGGTCGGCCTTCGCGGCGCTCTCGTTCAACGACCGCGGGATCGGGTTCAACCTGATCGTCTCGAGCGGTCAGGAGATCGTCACCACGATGGCCGACTACATGGATTACGCGCTCGGGCTCTCCTCGACCCGGGTCCTCGCGCTGCTGTTGGAGACCGTGCGCGACCCCGATGGGTTCCGAGCGCAGCTCGCGCGCGCGGCAGAGCAGGACGTGGCGGTGCTGGCGCTCAAGGTCGGCCGGACCGAGGGGTCGAAGTCCATGGTGACCGCGCACTCGGGAGCGCTCGCGGGTGAGCACGGTGCCTACGAGGCGCTGTTCGAGGCCTACGGCGTGCACCAGGTGCGCACGCTCGACGAGCTCGCCGACACGATGGAGCTGTTCTCCTCGCCCCGGCGGGTCACGAAGGGGCGAGGGATCGCGACCGTGCATGACTCCGGCGGCGAGCGCGCGATGTTCGTCGATCTCGCCCACGACCTCGGCGTCCCGTTCGCGCAGATCTCCGGCCACACCCTGGCCCGGATCGAGGACGTGCTGGATCCGGGGATCGAAGCCGCGAACCCGCTGGATGCCTGGGGCACAGGGATCGACGCGGACGCGATCTTCCGCGCGTCGTTCCGGGCCCTCGCGGACGACCCCGACACGGCGGCGGTCGCGTTCGTCGTGGATCTGACGCGCCAGGGGGAGCCGTACTCGGAGGGGTACCTGCAGGTCGCGCGCGAGACGTGGGACGCCACCCCGATCCCGTTCTGCCTCGTGTCGAACCTCGCGAGCGCCGTCGCGAACGAGGAAGCGAGCATCCTGCGCAACGCCGGCATCCCGGTGCTCGAGGGGACCGATTCAGGGCTCCGGGCCCTGCGGCACCTGCTCCACGACGCCGGTCACCGGAGGCTCCCCGCGCTCGCGGCGCCCGATCCCGTGGCCGAGGCCGTGCGGGAGCGGTGGCGGACGAGGCTCGCCGACGACGCCCCGCTCTCCGAGCAGGAGGGCCTCGCGATGCTCGCGGATTACGCCCTGCCGGTCGTGCCGCACGCGCCTGCTGCGAGCGCCGACG
Source organism: uncultured Actinomycetes bacterium (assembly GCA_963710985.1). Classification (GTDB taxonomy): domain Bacteria; phylum Actinomycetota; class UBA4738; order UBA4738; family HRBIN12; genus AC-51. Next base: position 640,390 of record CAVQCI010000003.1, read on the forward strand.
AGGCCGCCGCCGCCGCCGACCGACTCGGGTACCCGGTCGCGCTCAAGACGGCGGCGCCCGGCCTCCAGCACAAGTCCGACGTGGGAGGCGTCCGCCTCGGCCTCGCCGACGCGAACGCGGTCCGTGAGGCGTACGGGGAGCTTTCCGACCGGCTCGGTCCCGAGGTGCTCGTCGCGGCGATGGCGCCACACGGCGTCGAGGTCGCGCTCGGCGTCGTCCGTGACCCGACGTTCGGGCCTCTCGTGCTCGTCGCGGCGGGCGGGATCCTGGTCGAGCTGCTCAAGGACCGCCGGCTCGGGTTGCCGCCGCTGGACGGCGTGCGCGCCCGCCGGCTCGTCGACGGCCTACAGATCCGGCCGATCCTCGACGGGGTTCGAGGCGCGCCGCCGGTCGACGTGGACGCCCTCGTCGACACGGTGGCACGGCTGTCGGTGCTCGCGGCCGATCACGGCGAGCACCTCGAGGCGCTCGACGTGAACCCGGTGATCGTCTCGCCCGAAGGCTGTCTCGCGGTCGACGCACTCGTCGTGCCGCGGCGCTGATCCTCCTTGCACGCGGTCGCCGGGTCGCGCGAGCGGGTGAGGGCCAACCGGCCTCGGTCGTTCGACCGCTTGTATGAAGGCGTTCGCTCCGGCATCATCGCCACGGGATGGGCGTCTACGGAAGCTCGGGGAAGACCGCGAACCCGCTCGCGGGTCTCGGGATCTTGTGCGGGATCCTCGGCGCGACGTGCAGCGCCGTCCTCTGGCTCTACCACTTCCAGCCCGACAGCACGCTCTTGGGCTCCTACTCCGAGCAGCTCGCGAACGGCGGCGTCCTCGCCGACCAGCTGCGCGTGCTCGCGGCGACCCTCGGCGCGATGGCGATCATCGCCGCGATCGCCGGCGGCCTCGGGGGGCGCGGCGGTGGCTCGATCGTGGCCGCGTTGCTGCTCGGCATCGCCGCGCTCTCGTACCCGGTGCTCACCTACCTGAACGTCATCACGCGGTTCGTGCCCAACCCGATGCAGCAGTAGCACCCGGCCGCGTCGCTCAGCGCTTCGAGCCCTCCACCCGATCGTCCGACCCTAGACGGGCCAGCCCGTATACGCCTCCGGCCCGCGCTTGCGGAGCTCGTTGCCGATCACGAGCCGCTGGATCTCCGAGGTTCCTTCCCAGATCCGGTCGACGCGCACCTCGCGGTAGATGCGCTCGACCGCGTACTCGCGCATGTAGCCGCGACCGCCGAAGATCTGGACCGCGCGGTCGGCCACCCGCCCGGCCATCTCGCTGCAGACGAGCTTGACGGCGCTCGCCTCGGCGTGGACGCGCTTCTTCTGCGCCCCGCCGCGGGCCGCCTCCCAGCACACGCGGTACAGCATCGACTTGGCCGCCATGATCTCCGCGGCCATGTCGGCGAGCATGAACTCGATCGCCTGGTTCTCGACGATCGCGCGCCCGAACTGCCGGCGCTCGGTCGCGAACGCGAGCGACTCGTCGAGGCACCGCGTGGCGGCGCCGACCGTTCGGGCGCCGATCATCAGCCGCTCCTCCACGAACCAGTCCTTGGTGAGCTCGAAGCCCTGCCCGATCTCGCCGAGGACCGCGTCGTCGCCGACGCGGACGTACTCGAACGCGAAGATCGGGTGCTCGAACACGAACGTGTGCATGTACTTCGGTGTGCGGACGAGGCGGACGCCCGGCGTGTCCTTGTCGACGAGGAAGATCGCGCTCTTGGCGGGGTCGCCGTCGACGTGGGCGTGGACGAGGAAGAAGTCGGCGACGTCGCCGCTCGTCACGTGCCACTTCTCGCCGTTCAACACCCACGCGTCGCCGTCGCGCCGCGCGGTGGTCTGCACCATCGTGACGTCCGAGCCGGCGCCGTCTTCGGTGATCGCGTAGGCGTCACGCCGGTCGCCGCGACACGCGGGGCGGAGGTACCGATCCTTCTGTGCCTCGGTTCCCGCGGCCAGCGGGATCGACGGCCGCCACGGGATGTCCCACAGCGCACCCGTGGCGCGACCCCACTGCTCCTCGATCAGCATCACCTGGAACGCGTCGTAGCCCTTCCCGCCGTCCTCGACCGCGTGGTTGATCGCCGCGAGGTCCCAGTCGAGCACCGCCTGCTTCGCGGCAGCGGCGCTCTCGGGCGTCAGACCGTCGTTCGTCTCGCACTCGTGCTCGAGCGGGACCAGGACCTGGTCGCAGAAGTCGCGGGCCGTGCGCGCGAGGGCGGCGTCCTCGACACTCAGTCGGATGTCCACGGGCATGGGCTCCTCGGGTAGGGTTCGCGCCGGAGTCTAGGGCGGAGCGAGCGGGAGGCGTGAGATGGGACGGACGGTGTTCCACGGGGGGCGTGTGTTCGACGGGACGGGCGCCGCGCTCGCCGACGCCGACGTCGCGATCGAGGGCGGCCGGATCGTCGAGGTCGGTCCGGGGCTCGACGGGGACGAAGCGATCGTCTGCGCCGGCAAGACGCTGTTGCCCGGGCTGTTCGACACGCACGTCCACCTGGCCTCGCGCTACGAGGACTTCGACGAGGCCCGCGTGATGAACGAGCCGTTCACGATGCCCTTCTTCCGTGCCCCCGAGAACCTTCGGCGCACCCTCGCGCTCGGGATCACCACCGTGCGCGACGCGAGCGGCGCCGACGCGGGACTGAAGGCCGCGGTCGACGAGGGCGCGCTCGTCGGCCCGAGGATGCAGATCAGCGTGACGATGCTGTCGATGACCGGCGGACACGCCGACGCCTGGATGCCGAGCGGGGCGGTAGGCCCGTGGGGGACGACGTACGCCGGGATGCCGAGCGGCGTGTGCGACGGCCCGGAGGACACGGCTCGCAAGGTCCGCGAGGTGATCCGCTCGGGAGCCGACGTGATCAAGATCGCCTCGAGCGGCGGGTTCCTTTCGCCGAGCGACGACCCGAAGCAGCCGAACTTCAGCCAGGAGGAGTGCGACGCGATCGTCCGGACCGCCGCCGACCTCGGCCGTCCCGTGATGGCGCACGCCCACGGGGCCGAGGGCATCAAGCGCGCGGTACGCGCGGGCGTGCGCTCGATCGAGCACGGCACCTTCCTCGACGACGAGGGGATCGCCCTGATGCTCGAGCGCGGCACCTGGTTGGTCCCCACGCTCACCGCCGGCGACACGACCGACGAGATCGCCAACAACCCGGCGGTCTCCGAGGCCGTCCGCACGAAGATGCGCGCGCTCGGCCGCCCGGAGCTCGACACGTTCCGCCGCGCCGCCGAAGCGGGAGTGAAGGTCGCGATGGGGACCGACTGTCCGGTCGCTCCACACGGCACGAACCTGCGCGAGTTGGAACTGATGGCGGGGCACGGCTTCACGCCCGAGCAGGCGCTCGTCGCGAGCACGAAGAGCGCCGCGGAGCTGATGGGGTGGCAGGACCGGCTCGGCACGCTCGAGCCCGGGAAGATCGCCGACGTGGTCGTGGTCGACGGCGACCCGTTCGCGTTTGCCACGCTGAAGGACCGCGTCGCGCAGGTCTGGAAGGACGGCGTCAGGGTCGTGTAGGAGGGTCGGATCGCACTAGACGGTCGAGCGGTCGAGCTTCGCCTTCAGACCGCGGACGGCCGCCTTGCCCATCCGGTCGAACCGCCCGGCCATGAACGGCTCGGCCAGCCTCGCGAGGCCCGTGAGGCGGATGTCGGCGACGTAGTCGATCCTGGTGTGGGTGTCGCCTTCCTTCGTGAACGTGATCTCGTCGCGTCCCTCCGCGTTCGGCCCGCGACCCACGAGCACGACGCGTTGCGGGCGCTCGTACTCGACGATCTCGTACACGAACGGCAGCCGCCTCCCGTTGAAGTCGGCCACCACGTCGAACCGCGCGCCGACGCCGATCGTCGTGTCGTCGCCGACGTGCCGCGCCTGCGCGATGCCCGGGTCCCAATCCGCCGTGGTCGTGAAGTCGGCGACGTAGTCGAACGACTCCTCGACCGAGCGCGCGACCTCGATCGTCTCCTGGAGCCTCGTCATGATGTTGTCCTCCGGCGCATAGGTTCCCACGTCGCACGCGCGTCTGCCTCGGCCTAGCCTGTGGTGCATGGGTTGGCCGGAGTTCTCGCTCCTCAGCCTGATCGCGGTGCTGGGCTTCATGACGCTCGTGTGGGCGGTGAGCGTGCCGCTGCGGAACGCGAGCGTCGTGGACGTGGTCTGGAGCCTGAACTTCCTGCTCGTGGCGGCGCTCGGACTCGCGTTGGGTGCGGGGGACCTCGACCGGCGCGTCCTGGCTCTCGTGTTGGTCGCCCCGTGGGCGCTGCGGCTCTCGCTGCACATCTGGCGTCGCAACCTCGGCAAGGGAGAGGACTATCGGTACCGGGCATTCCGAGCGAAGTTCGGGGCGGATCGGTACTGGTGGGTCAGCCTCTTCCAGGTCTTCTGGCTCCAGGGCCTCCTCGCGTTCGTGGTCTCCGTGCCGTTGCAGGGAGTGGCCGTCAGCGCGACGCCGCCCGGGCTCACCTGGGTCGACGGGCTCGCCGTCGTCGTGTGGATCGTCGGGTTCGCCTTCGAAGCGATCGGTGACGCGCAACTCGCCGCGTTCAAGGCGGATCCTGCGAACCGCGGCCTGGTGATGGACCGGGGCTTGTGGCGCTACACGCGGCACCCCAACTACTTCGGCGACGCGACGCTCTGGTGGGGCTACGGCCTCCTGGCGTTGCAGACGTCGTGGTGGTGGGCGGGGCTGATCGGTCCGGCGATCATGACGTTCCTGCTGCTGCGCGTGAGCGGGGTCGCGATGCTCGAGAAGACGATCGGGCGGCGCCGGCCCGGCTACGAGGAGTACGTGCGGCGCACGAGCGCCTTCGTGCCGATGCCGCCGAGAGGTTCGCCGCAACCCTAGGCGCCGACGTCAGCGCGGGCCTCTGGAGGCGGGCACGTGCACCGCGGGGCGGACCCGTGCATCCGTTAGCCTGCCGCCGTGCTGCCCGTGACCTTCGCCGCGATCGCCGCCACGATGTGGGGCACAGGGGATTTCGTGGGCGGGGTCCTCACGAAGCGGATCCCGGTCCTGGTCGTGACGACCGTCGCGTGGGCGGCTGGGCTCGCGCTCGTCGGAGCGATCGCGCTCGCGACCGAGCCGTCGCTCCCGAGCGCGCACGTGATCCGGTGGGGATTGGCCGGTGGTGTCGTCGGCGCGATCGGGCTCGGCTCCCTCTATCAAGGTCTGTCCGTCGGACGGATGGGGATCGTCGCGCCGATCGCCGCGATGTCGGTGCTCGTGCCGGTCGTGGTCGGGTTCGCTCAGGGGGACCGTCCCGCTTCGATCCAGGTGGCGGGGATGCTCCTCGCATTGGTCGGCGCGCTGCTGGCCGCGACCGCTCCGGCCCCGGGCGGGGGACGCCCCGCGACGCGCGGCCTCGGCTACGCGGCGATCGCCGCGGTGTTCATCGGGCTCACGATGGTGTGCTTGGCCAATGCGGGCGCCGAGAACGCAGCGTGGGGGGCCCTCCTGCTCCGGGTCTCGTCGCTGCCGCTCGTGCTGGTCGCGGCGGTCGTGACCGGCGCCTCGTTCCGCAGCGCTTCGAGCCGTGACGTGCTCACGCTGATCGGGGTCGGCGCGGCCGACAACGGTGGGAACGTGCTGTTCGCTTACGCAGCGGCGCACGGGCTGCTCGCGCTCGTGTCGGTCGTCGCGTCGCTCGTGCCGGTCGCGACCGCCCTGTGGGCCCGGTTCCTGCTGCACGAGCGTCTCTCGCGGCACCAACTCGTCGGTGTCGCGCTGGCGCTCGCCGGCGTCGCGATGATCGCGGCGGGGTAGCCGCGCGAGCCCCCGCCCGGCTAGCCTCGCGCGCGATGGAGTGGTGGCGGGAGATGTTCGCCTCGCCCGCCTGGCAGGCGGTGCAGCTGTCGTGGGACACGCTCGAGAGCGAGAGGAGCCCCGTGCAGACCGAGCTGATCGAGCGGGCGCTGCGCCTCGAACCCGGCATGCGGGTCCTCGATGCGCCGTGCGGCACCGGCCGGATCGCGCTCGAGCTCGCCGCCCGCGGGTACTCCGTCACCGGGATCGACATCACGGAGCGATTCCTCGACGAAGGCCGGACGCAGGCGGCGGCGCGCGGGCTCGAGGTCGACTTCCGTCGCGGAGACCTCCGCGAGGCGCTCCCCGAACGCGGCGACTTCGACGCGGCGGTCTGCTTCTGGGGGTCGTTCGGGTACTTCGACGACGCGGGCAACGCGGCGCAGGCGCGTGCGGCGGCCGGGGCGCTAGGGCCCGGCGGCGTGTACCTGATCGACACGCCGTGCCAGGAGACCATCCTGTCGCGGTTCCGTGATCGCCATTGGTTCGAGGTCGAGGACACCGTGGTGCTCCAGGAGAACGAGTGGAACGCGGGGAGCGCCCGCGTCGAGACCACGTGGACCTTCCTCCGAGGAGGCGAGCGATCCGCGCGACACACGTCGATCCGTCTGTACTCGCTGCACGAGCTCACCGAGGTGCTGCGCGCGGCGGGGTTCACGGCCTTCGAGGCGCGCGACGACGACCTGGAGCCGTTCGAGCTTGGGGCGCATCGCCTCTGGCTGGTCGCGACCCGCTAGTGCCCGGTCAGGCCCGCAGGTCCCTGCGTTCGAACGCGACGAGCGCGATCGCGTAGCAGACGATCGACGATCCCGCCCAGGACCGCGACGTTCGCGACGTGCAAGCCGGACGTGAGCGGGTCGGGGTCGAGGTACCAGCGGAACGGCGACAGTGGCCGCAACGGCTCGAGGACGGTCACCGAGGGCGCGAGCGCGTTCACGATCAACGAGAACACCGCGTAGCCGCCCGCGACGGAGTTCGCGAGGACGCGCCGACCGGTCGCGGCGCCGACCGCGAGGGCGATCCCCCCGAACGCGAGCGCGATCAGCGCCAGCAGGAAGCACGCCGTCGCGAGATCGCCGACGGGCACCGTGAGATCGAACGGCCGGCCGATCACCTCGAGCACGACGAAGAGCACCGTGGCGAGCGCGAAGGTGACGACGGCGGCGGCCGCGGCCTTGTCCCGCAGGATCTGCGACCGGCGCAGCGGCGTCGACAGCAACATGTCGAGCGTCCGGTTCTCCTCTTCGCCCGCGATGGCCCGGGCCCCGGCGCCGATCGCGAAGATCAGGAGCAGGAGCACCCCGAGGGATGAAAACACCTCTCCGCGCAGGTAGCCGCTCGGCGAGGCGTAGTTCTCCCCGATGATGTTCTTGAACGCCTCAGGGAGCTTGTCGACGTAGGCCTGGAGGTCCGCTGCGCTCGACTTGATGCTCGGGTAGAACGACGTGTACATGAGGCTGACGGCCGCGACCGCGATCGACCACCCGATCAACGACCTGCGCTGATCGTCCGCCGCCTTGGCCACATAGCTCGTCATCGGTCCCCTCCGTTGCGGTAGACGTCGAGGAAGATGTCCTCGAGCGACGGCTCGTGCGTTGCGACGTTCACCACGGTGTGCCGAGCCGCCTCCTTGATCACCTCGTCCACCGGCCCGCGGACCGTGAGGAGCACCGAGTCTCCGCGCACCTCGGCGGAGGAGACGGACGCGAGCGACGTGAACGCCTCCGCGGGCACCGGCCGGTCGAAATGCAGCTCGATCTGGCGCAGCGCCTTCGCTTTCAATTCGCCGACGTCATCGACCGTGACGAGCCGTCCTTCACGGATGATCGCCACGCGGTCGCACACCCGCTCGACCTCCGGCATGACGTGCGACGACATGAAGACCGTGGCGCCCCGGGCCCGCGACTCCTCGATCAGCGCGTAGAACTCCTGCTGGACGAGCGGGTCGAGTCCCTGCGTCGGCTCGTCCAGCACGAGCAGTTCGGGCTCGTGCATGAACGCCTGGAGCAAGGCGATCTTCCGTTTGTTGCCGTGCGACAGGTCGCGGATCTTGATCGTCAGATCGAGCTTGACCCGATCCGCGAGAGACAGGACGTGCCCCCAGTCGACACCGCCGCGGAACGTCGCGAAGTCGCGGAGGTAACGCTCGCCGGTGAGGCGCTCGTAGAGGCCGAATTCGCCGGGGAGGTAGCCGATCCGGGCGTGGAGCTCGGGCGAGGAGCCGTTCGCGTCCCGGCCGAAGAGCGAGATGCGCCCCCTGGTCGGACGGATCAGGTCCAGCATCGTGCGGATCGTCGTGGACTTGCCGGCGCCGTTGGGCCCGAGGTAGCCGAACACCTCACCGGGCTGCACGGCGAAGCTGAGGTCCTCGACGCCGCGGGTGGAGCCGTAGAACTTGGTGAGCGAGTCCGCGACGATGACGGGCGCGACGGTTCCCTCCATGCGCTCATCGTTGCGCAGGTGGTGCGTGAGGGCAACGCCGAGGGTCCCCTTCGCTACGGGCCCAACTCGTAGCCCATCCGGCGTGGCAGCCCCGCGATCGTTCGGGTCAAGACGCCCGCGCGCTCGTCACGGTCGTTCGCCTCGTCGTTGCGCACGATCGCGCCCTGGGCGAGCGCGGCCCCGACCGAGCGGAAGGGCTCGGGCGGGAAACGCATCGGCTCGCGGTGCACGAGCGGCAGGGTCGTGTATCCGTCCTCGACGTCCAACGCGAGCGCCGAGAGGATCTTGCCGCCGAGGTGACACGGCCCGACGCCGCCGCCCGTGTACCCGGCGCCGTAGTGGATCCGTCCGCTCGCGAAGGTCCCGAAGAACGGCTGGTGCAGCCCGGTCACGTCCATCGGCCCGCCCCACGCCGCCTCGATCGGGACGTCCGCCCACGAGGGGAAGAACCTCCGGAAGTCCGCCACGAGCTTGGCGATCGAACCTGGGTCGTAGCGCAGGCGAGGACCGAGGCCGGTCCCGAGGCCCGCGGTCGCCGCACCTGCTCCGAACGCGATCCGCCCGTCCGTCGTGGTGCGCAGGTAGTGCAGTGCCACGCGATAGTCGCCGAGGCCTTCGCCGCCCGTCCAGCCGATCTCCTCGAGGCGCTCGGGAGCCGGCGCGGTGAGCACGATGTAGGTGCCGCGTGGCACGATGGCTCGCCGGAACCGTGACAGCTGCGACGTCCACGCGCCGAGCCCGAGCACCGCGCGGCCGGCGACGACCTGTCCGGCAGGTGCGTGCACGTAGACGGGGTCCGAGCCGCCGAAGCCGATCGCCGGCGTGTGCTCGAAGATGCGGACGCCGGCCCGCAGGAGCTCCCGGCGAAGGCCGAGCGACAGTCGTGCCGGCTGCAGGATCGCGTTGCCCGGCTGGAAGATCCCCGCGCCGAAGACGGGCGAGTCGCACCGGGCTCGCACCTCGGCCTGCGTGAGCACCTGGAACCGGTCGGCGACGCCCAGACGCGCGGCCTCGCGCACCTCGTGCTCCCACGCCCCTTCCTGCACCGGCGACGTCGCCACCGTGAGATGTCCGGCCTGCGAGAACCAGACGTCGAGGTCGTGTTGGACGCACCAGTCGCGGATCTCGTCGAGGGATCGGTGCGCCGCCTCGCACTGGCGTAGGGCGTCGGCGTCGCCGAGGTGCGCCGCGAGCGCGGGCAGATCCTCCCACATCCCGTAGCAGAAGCCGCCGTTGCGTCCGCTCGGACCGCTGCCGCACGTCTCGGCCTCGAGCAGCACGACGTCGAGGGCGGGCTCGCGTTCCTTCAGGAACCACGCGGTCCACATCCCCGTGTAGCCACCGCCCAGGATCGCGACGTCGGCGGTCGTCTCGCCGATGAGCGGCGGGCAGTCTCGGTCCGCCTCGAGCGCGGGGTCGGCGCTCGCCTCCTCCATCCACCAGGAGATGCGTGCCTGGCGGGGGAGGTCGCTCACGGTCCGAGGTGGTAGCCGAGGCGCCGCGGGAGCTTCGCGACGAAGTCCGTGAACGGGTTGGGCTCCTCGCCGGCGTCGAACGCGCGGTCGCGCCGGACGATCGCGCGGTTCGCGACCATCGCGCCGGCGCTGCGCAGCGGGTCCGGCGGGAAGCGTCGCGGCTCGACGTCGACCAGGGGAAGGTCCAAGACGTCGCCGTAGCGCCCGAGCGCGCGGTGCGCCAGGATCTGCCCGCCCAGATGCGATGGTCCGACGCCGTTGCCCGTGTACCCAAGGCCGTAGTGCACGGTGCCCGTTTCGAACGTCCCGAAGAACGGCTCGTGGTTCCCGGCCACGTCGATCGGCCCGCCCCAGCCCGCCTCGACGGGCACGTCCGCGAACGTCGGGAACATCCGGTGCAGGTCCTCGATCGCGGTGCGCAGCGACGCGGCGTCGTAGGAGAAGCGCTGGTCGATCGTGCGCGCCATGTCCGGCTGCATCCCGCCGATCCCGAAGGCGATCCGGCCGTCGGGGGTGTTCCGCACGTAGTGCAGAGCCGACCGGTAGTCCCACACGCCGACGCCGTCGGTCCAGCCCAGCGCCTCGAGCTTCTCCGGCGCCGGGGCGGTCATCACGATGTAGGAGCCGCGCACCGTGATCGCGCGGCGGAACCGCTTCCAATGCTGCGCCCAGGCGTTCAGCGCGATCACGCCCTGACCGGCGACCACGGTCCCGTCGGGCGTCTCGGCGCGGACGGGGTCGGACACGCCGAACCGGGTGACCGGCGTCGACTCGTGGATCCGGACGCCGCGCGCCAGGAGAGCGTTGCGGAGCGCCCGGGCCAGGCGCGCGGGATGCACGGTCGCGCCGTGATGCCCGAGCACGCCGCCGCGGAGCACGGGCGAGTCCACCCTGGCGCGGACCTCGGAGGACGAGAGCACGCGGAACATGTCGCCGATCCGCAGACGATCGGCCGTCATGATCAGGTCGGCCCACTCGCCGACCTGGGCGTCGGAACTGGCCACGCCGAGGTCGCCGTCGTAGCGGTACCAGGCGTCGACCCCCTGCGCGTCGAGCCAGGCGCCGATCCCGCGGACCGAGTCTTCGCCCGCTTCGCACAGGTGCAGCGCGTCTCGATCGCCGAACCACTCGGTGAGGTGGGGCAGGCTCCCCCAGAACGACGTGACGAACCCGCCGTTGCGACCGCTCGGGCCACCGCCGCAGATGTCCTGCTCGAGGAGCACGACGTCGGCTCCGGGGTCGAGCTCCTTGAGGAACCAGGCGGTCCACATCCCCGTGAAGCCACCGCCGAGGATCACGACGTCCGCCTCCGTGTCGCCGGTGAGCCGCGGGCAGGGGTCGCCGGCGAACTCCGGCCGTTCGAGCGCCTCGCGCAGCCACCACGAGCGCCCTTGGTCGGGGGGCAGCTGCACGTCGCTCATACCTCCGCTCGCTTCCCGGGTCCGAGGTTGAAGCCGAGTCTACGGGGGAGCCCGGCCACGAAGGCCGTCAACGGATCGGGGGTGCGTCCGGCGACCTCCAGGTCGTCCTTGCGCCGGATCGCGTCGTTCGCCAGCAGCATCCCGGGCGAGCGGATCGGCTCGGGCGGGAACCGTTTCGGCTCGCGCGTGACGACGGCCAGATGCCCGTAGGTGTCGTCGGCGTGCGTGGCGAGCGACGCGAGGATCTTCCCGCCCAAATGCGAAGGTGCGACGCCGTTGCCCGTGTAGCCCAGCCCGTAGTGGACGTTGCCCGGCGCCAGCGACCCGAAGAACGGCGTCGTGAACCCGGAGACGTTGATCGGTCCTCCCCACCCGGCGGCCATCCGCACGTCGCGGAACTCGGGGAACATGGCGTACAGATCCGACGCGACGCGCCGCACCATCCGCTCGTCGTAGGCGTAGCGCGGGTCGATGTGTCGCGCGAGGTCGGGCTGCAACCCCCCCAGCCCGAACGCGATCCGACCGTCCTTGGTGGTCCGCGTGTAATGGATCGAAGAGCGCAGGTCTCGGACCGCCTCGCCGCCGGTCCATCCGACCCGCTCGATCAGGTCGCGCGCGGGCTCGGTCACCACCATGTAGGAGCCCCGCACGGTCAGGATCGGCTTGAACGCCCTCCACCAGGTGGCCCACGCGCCGAGCCCGACCACGACCTCGCCCGCGCGGACCCTGCCGCCGGGTGTGTCGACGATCGCCGGTCGCGCGAACCCCAGGCGCGTCACCGGCGTCGACTCGTGGATCCGAACGCCGCGCGCGAGCAGCGCGTTGCGGAGTCCGCGTGCGAGCCGGGCGGGGTGCAGCGTCGCGGCGTTCGGGATGAACATCGCGCGTCCGAACATCGGCGAGCGGACGTGCGTCTCGACCTCGTCGGCGGAGAGCACCCGGTACTCGTCCTCGACCCCCAGCTGTCGCGCGGCCTCGATCGTGGCGTCCCACTTCCCGTCGTGTGCGGCGGCGGTCGAGACCGCGAGGTCGCCGCCCTTGCGGAACCATGCGTCGACGCCGTTCGCCTCGCACCACGCGCCGATCTCGTCGGGGGAGGTCCCGCACGCGACGAGCAGCTCCTTCGCCGCGTCCGCGCCGTAGGTGCGGATCAGGTCGGCGACGCCGCCCCACCACCCGTCGCAGAAGCCGCCGTTGCGTCCGCTCGGACCGCCGCCGCAGATGTCGGCCTCCAACAGCACGACGTCGATCCCCGGAGCGCGTTCGGTGAGGAACCAGGCGGTCCACATCCCGGTGAAGCCGCCGCCGAGGATCGCGACGTCCGCGGTCGTGTCCTCGATCAGCGGCGGCGCCGCCGGTCCGGCGAACTCCTCGCGAGCGAGCGCCTCCCGGAGCCACCAGCTCCGCCCGAGATCCGGCGGCGTCTCGAACGCCCTCATGCCCATCGCACGCTCCGTCCCGCCGTGGTGGCGGCGCCGGCATGCTACCCGGGCGCCGGGCGGGCGGGTCCTCCGCCGGCTCCGAACCGGCCGGGTTGCGCCAGACGTACACTCGCGGGGCGTCTGGGTGCCGGCGGTGCCGGCGGAAAGGGGTCTTCCATGGCTCGCAGGGGTTGGCTGCGGTTCCTGGCCTCGGTGATGTTGGTCGGATCGGTCCTCGCCGTCGTTTCGACGAGCGCCGACGCCGCCTCGCGATCGGCCGGCATCACGTTCCACCTGAGCGCCTCGCGCCGGGCGCAGCTGAGAGCGCTGAAGAACGGGAGGCGCGGATCGCTCCTGTCGTCGTCGGCGCAGACGATGCTCGGCGTGATGCTGCACGGCACCCAACGCTCGGAGCCGAGCGCGGCCGCCAGGAGCGGTCAGGTCCCTGCGGCCCCGGTGGGCACGAACGTCCGCGTCAACGACCCCGCGGGCGACGGCGCCTTCTACGTGGAGAACACGACGCAGTCCGAAACGACGATGGCCATCTCCGGCGGCAACATCGTCGTCGGGTTCAACGACGACGGCCAGGTGTCGACCGGAGCGGGGACGGGCTTCACCGGCTATGCGGTGTCGAGCGACGACGGCGCCTCCTTCACCGACCACACGCTCGCGAACCCGGACTGGAGCCTGACCTTCGGCGATCCCGTGCTCGCGTCCGATCGGTCCGGGAACGTCTACTTCACGATGCTCTCCGGGGACTACCTCACGGGAGAGACGCCTCTGGCCGTGTACCGGTCGACGGATCACGGGGAGACGTTCTCGTCCTCGGTCCTCGTGCCCCCGACGAGCCCCTATGCGTTCGTCGACAAGCCGTGGATGACCGTGGGTCCGGACCCGAGCGACCTGTCCAAGGACATCGTGTACGCGGGATGGACCGAGTTCGGGCGGAAGGTGAAGATCGTGGTGACCTCGTCCCGCGACCAGGGCGCGACCTGGTCGCGGCCCGTCCCGATCGCGCTGAGCACGCGCTGGCACCCGAGCCCTCGGCGTTTCCGCTATACCGACCCGACCGGCATCTCGCTCGCCGTGGATCCGAGCACCGGACGCCTGTACGCCTCCTGGCTCAAGTTCATCGCCGCCAGCGACATCCCCAACGTCGAGTCCGACAGGCACCCGATCTCGGTGATCGCGTCCGATGACGCCGGCAGGACCTGGTCCGCTCCGGTGATCGCGGCGCGGCCGGGCGCGGTCCAACAAGACGACGGCCTGTGCGGCGGCGAACTCGACTTCGGGCCGGGGAGCCCGGTGCGCACGCTCAACTTCCCGAGCATGGCGGTGGGCAACCACGGGCGCCTCTTCCTCGCCGTGCAGACGGCAAGGCCCGACGGGAACTCGCACATCACCGTGTTGCATTCGCTCGACGGCGCGCAGACCTGGACCCGCAAGAGGGTCAAGGAGTCCGACGACTCGTTCATGCCGTCGCTCGCAGCCGACGACACGGGCGTCTCGGTCATGTACTACCTGCGGACCGGCCCCACCACGATGATCGCCCGCGTGGCGACCTCCGGCTTCGCAGGCAACACGTTCACCACCGGCCCGCTCGGCGACGTGTCGTTCGGCGTGCCGTTCACACTGCCGAACTTCGACCCGTTGATCGGACCCTGTTACATGGGCGACTACACGGCGGCTCTGCGCGCGGGCGGCACGACGTATGCCGCGTGGGGCGACAACCGCGACGTGGTGGTCGACGGCGTGTGGCCGGAGGGACGTCCGGACCCGAACGTCTACTTCGCCAAGGTGTGACGCCGCCGGGCTGCGGAGCGCCGAGGCCGCTGGAGCGCTGAGGCGGTTGGTACGGTGAAGGCTCCACCGATCGGGAGGGAGCACGATGGCCGGCGAGCACGACCGTCCCCGCAGCTGGGAGGTCACCGAGGGACCCGAGCGCGCACCCGCGCGCGCGATGCTCCGTGCCGTCGGCTTCGGTGAGGACGATTTCGGCAAGCCGCAGGTCGGCGTGGCGTCCTCCTGGAACGAGGTGACGCCCTGCAACTACCACCTGGACAAGCTCGCCGCGCTCGCGAAGGAAGGCGTGCGGCAGGGCGACGCCGTGCCGATCGAGTTCACCACGATCGCCGTGTCCGACGGGATCGCGATGGGCCACGAGGGCATGAAGGCCTCGCTGATGTCCCGCGATCTGATCGCCGACTCGGTCGAGCTCATGATGCATGCCGAGCGGATGGACGCGCTCGTGGGGATCGCCGGCTGCGACAAGTCGGAGCCGGGGATGCTCATGGCGATGGCCCGGATGGACCTGCCGTCGGTCTATCTGTACGGCGGCACGATCCTGCCGGGCACCTATCAGGGTCGTGACGTCACGGTCCAAGATGTGTTCGAAGCCGTCGGTGCCCACGCGGCCGGCACCATGTCCGACGACGAGCTGCTCGCCGTCGAGCGTGCCGCCTGCCCGACCACCGGCTCGTGCGCCGGGATGTACACGGCAAACACGATGGCCGCGGTCGGCGAGGCGCTCGGGATGTCGCTGCCCGGCAGCGCCAGCCCGCCGGCGGTCGACTACCACCGCGAGGTGGCCGCGCGCGAGTCGGGTCTCACCGTCACGAAGCTGCTCGAGCGGGACCTCCGTCCGCGTCAGATCATGACCAAGGACGCGTTCGAGAACGCGATCTCCGTCGCGATGGCGTTGGCCGGCTCGACGAACGCCGTGCTGCACCTGATGGCGATCGCGCGTGAGGCCCACGTGGAGCTCGAGCTCGACGACTTCGACCGGATCTCGCGCCGCGTGCCCCATCTCGTCGACGTCCGTCCGGCCGGACGGTTCGTGATGAGCGACCTCGACCGGGTGGGAGGCGTGCCGGTCGTGATGCAGGAGCTGCTCTCGATGGGCCTGCTGCACGGGGACTGCTTCACCGTCACGGGCAGGACGGTCGCGGAGAACCTCGAGGCCCTGCAGCCGCCCGCGCCCGACGGCACGGTCGTGCGTCCCGCTTCCGACCCGATCCACCCCGAGGGCGGCACGGCGATCCTCCGTGGCTCGCTCGCGCCCAACGGCAGCGTGATGAAGATCGCCGGTGCCGCGTCGCTCGAGTTCCGCGGGCGCGCGCGGGCGTTCGACTCGGAGACCGACGCGTTCCATGCGGTGACGAGCGGCGCGATCGCGCCCGGCGACGTGATCGTGATCCGCTACGAGGGTCCGAAGGGCTCGCCGGGGATGCCGGAGATGCTGGCGGTGACCGCCGCGGTCGCGGGCGCCGGACTGGGCAAGGACGTCGCGCTGATCACCGACGGCCGGTTCAGTGGCGCCACGAAGGGCTACAGCGTCGGGCACGTCGCGCCAGAGGCGTTCGTCGGCGGGCCGATCGCGCTCGTGCACGACGGCGACGAGATCGTGATCGACGCCGAGAACCGCAGGATCGACCTCGTGATCGACGACGCCGAGTGGGAGCGGCGGCGCGCGGTGTGGCAGCAGCCCGCGCCGCGCTACACGCAGGGTGCGCTCGCGAAGTACGCGCGGGCGGTGTCCGGCGCCGACACGGGGGCCACGACGTGGTGACCGCGACGAACGGGATCACGCTTCCCGCCGCGCTGCAGTGCCGGATCTGCGGGCAGCAGTACCCGGTCGAGCCGCTCACGATCTGCGAGGAGTGTTTCGGTCCCCTCGAGCCCGCCTACGACCTGCAGTCGATCGACGGCGACGCGTTCAAGGCCGACGTCGAGGCCGGCCCGCCGTCGCTCTGGCGCTACGAGCTGTTGCTTCCGGGCGGCCCGGCGATCGAGCGCGTCGACCTCGGCGCCGGGTTCACGCCGCTGCGCAAGGCCGACCGGCTCGCTGGGCAGCTCGGGCTCGAGCGGCTGTGGATCAAGGACGACTCGGTGAACCCGAGCAATTCGTTCAAGGACCGCGTCGTGACCGTCGCGATGACGATGGCGCGCGCCTTCGGGTTCGAGGCGATCTCGTGCGCGTCCACCGGCAACCTCGCGAACGCGACGGCCGCGCACGCCGCGAAGATCGGGATGCCGTGCTACGTGTTCGTGCCGGAAGACCTCGAGCGCGCCAAGATCTTGGCCACCGAGGCCTACGGCGCGAAGGTCGTCGCGGTCAAGGGCAACTACGACGACGTCAACCGGCTGTGCACCGAGGTCGCCGAGGCGCTGCCCTGGGCCTTCGTGAACGTGAACATGCGACCGTTCTACGCGGAGGGATCGAAGTCGCTCGGGTTCGAGGTGGCCGAGCAGCTGGGATGGCGGCTGCCGGACCACGTCGTCGTCCCGATCGCGAGCGGCGCGCTCCTCACGAAGATCCATCGCGCGTTCAGCGAGCTGATCGCGATCGGCGCGGTCGAGGAGCGGCACTACCGCGTGAGCGGCGCGCAGCCCGAGGGTGTCGGCCGGTCGCGCAGGCGTTCAAGGACGGCGCCGAGACGGTGCGGCCGATGAAGCCGAACACGATCGCTCGCTCGCTCGCGATCGGCTCGCCCGCCGACGGGATGTTCGCGATGCAGGTCTCGCGCCAGACCCACGGCGCGATCGAGTGGTGCACCGAGCGCGAGATCGTGGAGGGGATCGAGCTGCTCGCTTCGACCGAGGGGGTGTTCACCGAGACCGCCGGCGGCGTGACCGTCGCCAACCTCAAGCGCCTGGTCGAGCAGGGTGTGATCGCCCACGACGAGGAGACGGTCGTGTTCATCACCGGCAACGGCTACAAGACGGTCGAGGCGCTCGAGGGCTACGTGGAGCCCTCGTTCCACGTGCCGCCCGACCTCGACGCGTTCCTCGACGCGCTCGACGCGGGGTAGCGGCGCGGCTACGGTGCGCGGGTGACCCTGCGCCTGCGACCGGAGCGCTTCCTGCTCGGGTTGCACGGCCTCGCGTTGCTGCGGCGCTGGCCGTACGGGGATCCGGATGAGAGCGGAGCGATCGTCGAGGCGATGCGTCAGGTCCTCGAGCGCGCCGACGCGAGCGCGCTCGACGACGTCGTGGTGGAGGATCTCGAGCTCGCCGACGCCTACCGGGAGTGGGCGGCGACCTACGACGTCTCCCCGAACGCCCTGATCGACGCGGAGGAGCCGGTCGTCCATGCGCTCCTTCGTGGCGAGCCGCCGGGCGTGGCGCTGGATGCGGCGGCCGGCACAGGACGGCTCGCGACGCTGCTCCGCGGCCTGGGGCACGAGGTGGTCGCCGTCGACCTGTCTGCCGAGATGCTGTCGCGCGTCGACCCCGCGGTGGACCGGGTCCGCGCGTCGCTCGAGCGGCTGCCGATCCGCGACGGCGCCGTCGACCTCGTGGTCTGCACGCTCGCGCTCACCCACCTCCGCGGCCTCGACACCGCGTTCGCCGAGTTCGCGCGGATCCTGCGGCCCGGCGGCGGTGTCGTCGTGTCCGACGTGCACCCGGTGGCCGTCGCGACGGGCGCGCAGGCGATGTTCCGCCGCAACGACGGCTCCCGTGCCGTCGCCCGGAACGACCTGCACTGGCCGAGCGGATACGTGCGTGCGGCCCTCGCGGCGGGCCTCGTCGTCGAACGCTGCGAGGAGGTGCTCGTGGACGAGGCCTTCTTCGGCGACATGCAGGACGAGGACGTGCGGGCCGCGGCCCGTCCGGCACTGCTGGGGCTTCCGCTGGCTATCCTGTGGCGACTGCGCAAGCCCGGCACGGCAGGGCCGTCGCCGGCGGGTCCCGCCCGGTAGGGTCGGAGACGACGTGGCGCTGCGGATCGAGGACTACGCCCTGATCGGGGACACCCACACGGCCGGGCTGGTCGGCCGCGACGGCTCGATCGACTGGCTGTGCTTGCCGCGGTTCGACTCGGGCGCCTGCTTCGCAGCGCTGGTGGGCGAGCCCTCGCACGGGCGATGGCTGCTCTCGCCGTCGCAGCGGTTCCGGACCCGCAGGCACTACCGGAGCGACACGCTCGTGCTCGAGAGCGAGCACGAGGTCGAAGGCGGCACCGTGCGCGTGACCGACTTCATGACGCCGCGCCGGGCGCAGGCGCGGGTCGTGCGGCTCGTCGAGGGCGTGCGCGGGGTGGTCCCGATGCACATGGAGCTGAACCTCCGGTTCGATTACGGCGTGGCGGTGCCGTGGCTGCGTCCGGGACGACGCACCGTGACCGCGGTGGCCGGGCCGGATGCGGTCGAGCTCCGCAGCGAGGTGCCGATGGACGTGGTCACCGGCGTCGTGACCGCCGACTTCAACGTGCGGGCCGGCGAGCGCCGCGCCTTCGCGCTCGTGTGGCATCCCTCGCACTCGGAGGCCCCCCCGAGATCGACCCCTGGGACGCGGCACGCTCGACGACGCGCTTCTGGCGCGACTGGGTGGCGCGGTGCACGTACCGGGGTGAGTGGCGTGACGCGGTCGTGCGCTCGCTGATCACCCTGAAGGCGCTGACCTATCGTCCGACCGGCGGGATCGTTGCGGCGGCGACGACCTCCCTGCCGGAGGATCTCGGCGGTGCGCGGAACTGGGACTACCGGTTCTGCTGGCTCCGTGACGCGACGTTCACCCTGTACAGCATGCTGCAGGCGGGCTACGAACAGGAGGCGGAGGCCTGGCGTGAATGGCTCCTGCGCGCGGTCGCGGGCGACCCGCGCGACCTCCGCATCATGTACGGGATCGCCGGCGAGCGGCGGATCCCCGAGATGGAGCTCGAGTGGCTCCCCGGCTACGAGGACTCGCTCCCCGTGCGCGTCGGCAACGACGCCTCGCGCCAGTTCCAGCTGGACGTCTACGGCGAGGTGCTCGACCTGCTGCACCAGGCCTCGCGGGAGGGGCTGCCCCACGAGGCGGTCGCGTGGGACATGGAGCAGCGGATCGTGGACGTGCTCGAGTCGAACTGGCGCGAGCCCGACGAGGGGATCTGGAGGTCCGCGGCGGCCGCCGGCACTTCACCCACTCGAAGGTGATGGCGTGGGTAGGGATCGATCGCGCGATCCGCGGCGTGGAGCTGTTCGGGTTCCCCGGGCCGGTCGAGCGATGGCGGGCCGTCCGCGACGAGATCCACGCAGAGGTCTGCCGCGAGGGCTTCGACGAGGATCTGGGGGCCTTCACGCAGTCGTTCGGCTCCGAGGAGCTCGACGCCGCGACGTTGATGATCCCGCTCGTCGGCTTCCTGCCGGCCCACGACCCCCGGATGCTGGGCACGGTCGGCGCGATCCGCGAACGGCTGATGGTCGACGGCTTCGTCCGTCGCTACGACGCCACGACCGAGGTGGACGGCCTGCCGGGCGGCGAGGGCGCGTTCCTTCCGTGCACCTGCTGGCTCGCGGACTGTCTGGCGCTGCAGGGGCAGGTGGACGATGCGCGCGAGCTGTTCGAACGGGTGCTGGACGTCCGCAACGACGTGGGGCTGCTGTCCGAGGAGTACGACCCGGTCGCGCGACGGCTCGTCGGCAACTTCCCGCAGGCCTTCTCGCACGTGTCGCTGATCGGCACGGCGAGGAACCTGTCGACCAACGAGGTCGGCCCGGCCGAGCGCCGCCGGCGGTTCGTGCGGCGGGGCCGCATCGGCGCGCGGAGCCGGCGGTGAGCCTCGACGAGGTCCGCGAGCGTCTCGCGCGGGCTGCCGTGCTGTGTGACTTCGACGGCGTGCTCGCCCCGATCGTGCCCCGTCCCGAGGACGCCCGTCCGCTCCCGGAGACGGCGGCGGTGCTCGCGGCGCTCGTGCCCCGCGTGCGACGGCTCGCCGTGATCACGGGTCGTCCGTCGACCTTCGTCCGGCAACACCTGCAGGTCGACGGGCTCGAGGTGGCCGGACTCTACGGACTCGAGGGCGGCGCGCCGCCCGTGGATGAGGCCACCCGGGGTGCCGTCGGCGTCCGTGGCTGAGAGCGAGCCCGGTGCGCACGTCGAGGACAAAGGTGCCGCGGTCGCGGTCCATCTGCGCAACGTCCCCGATCCCGACGCCGCCACGGCGCGACTGGGCTCGCGGCTCGCCGCCATCGCCGAGCGCGCGGGCCTCGCCCTGCTGGAGGGCAAGCGGGTGCTCGAGCTCGCACCGCCGGGTCGTGGGAAAGGGGCGGCGGTGCTTCGGCTGGCGGAGGGTGCGCAAGCACTCCTCGTCGCGGGCGACGATCTCGCAGACCTCGACGCGTTCGACGCGGCGGACGAGCTGGCCGGCTCAGGCCTCGCCGTGTGCCGGGTGGTCGTCGGGGACCCGAAACGCCGGTCGAGCTCCTCGCGCGGGGCGACGTCGTCGTGGCCGACGGCCCCCGGGGGTTCCTCGACCTGCTGCGGTCGCTCTGAGCCCACCCCACGGGCGAGATCGAGGTCCCGGAGCTGCTGCGTGAGCCATCTCGCCGGGTTGCTGGTGAGCACCGCGCGGACCAGCGCGCGGGCTCGGCGCGTTCGCTCTTCCTCGGGGAGTTCGAGCGCGGTCCGGATCGCGTTCGCGGTCTCCTCGACGTCGAACGGGTTCACCGGGATGGCGTGACGACCCAGGCGGCCGAACGCTCCCGCGTTCACGGAAAGGACGAGCGCGCCGTGCCGCCGGTTGACGAGTGGTCCTTCCATCGCGACGAGGTTCATCCCGTCGAAGATCGGGTTGACGAGCAGCGTGTCGTACAGGCCGTAGGCCGCGACCGCCCCCGGGTAGTCCTCCTCGGTGCGCACCTCCAGCGGCGACCAACCCTCGCCCCCATGCTTGGCGTTGAGGGACTCCGCCAGCTCCAGGCAGCGCTCCGCGTAGACCTGGTACTCGGGGAACTCCACCCGCGAACGTGGGAGCAGCGAGAGGAAGCGGACGCGTCCACGCCAGTCGGGGTTGTCCTGGAGGAACGCGTCGTAGGCCTGGAAGCCGCGCAGGATGTTCTTCGAGAGCTCGAGCCGGTCCACACGCAGGAGCAGCTTCGCGTCGCCCCGCCACGCGCCCAGCTCCTTGCGGAGCGCCTTCACCTCCGGCGAGGCGGCCGTACGTCGCAGCGGCGCCGGGTCGAGCGCGATCGGGTACGCGCGGACGAGGACCCTGCGGCCGTCGACGTGGATCCGACGCGCTCGGACGTCGACGTGCACGTCGTGCAGGGTGTCCCGCACGCACAGCAGGAAGCTCTGGACCCACGAATCGGCCTGGAAGCCGAGGACGTCGGCACCGAGCATGCCGCGGAGCAGGTCCTGGCGCATCGGCTCCGGGAGCAGGGCGGGAGATACGTGGGACCGGCGAACGGCGTGTGCGTGAAATGCGCGATCTGCGCGTTGGGCTGGAGCTGCCGCAAGAACCCGGGCACCATGGCGAGCTGGTAGTCCTGCACGAGGTAGACGGGATCGCTTGTCGCGCTCGTCGTGCAGCCGCTGCGCGAACGTCCGGTTCACCTCCCGGTAGTCCTCCCAGATCCGCGCGGGTCTCTGCGTCCCACGCCGGCAGGTAGGCGAGATCGAACAGGTAGTGGTGCAGGAGCCAGAGCACGCGGTTCGCGATGCCGTTGTAGTAGCCCTCGTATCGAGCCGGCTCGATGTCGACGAACGCCGCGCGGCCGGCGGGATCGACGTCGATCGATCGGCCACCTGCGGCCACCTCGCGGTCGCCGTCGGTCATCGCAGCCGCGAGCCACGTGGCGTCGGACTCGAACAGGACGCCGGCGAGCGCGGTCACGAGCCCACCGGTCCCGCGCTCGCCGACCAGTCGTCCGTCGTCGGCGCGCCGGAACGCGACGGGACCGCGGTTGGAGGCGACGACGAGGGGCGACTCGAACGCCGAGGCTGCAGGAACCTGCATCACGTGGGCTTCACTCTAGACGCGACGGCACCGTGGCGCCGACCCCGCGTCCGTCGCCCCCTCGTGCGCTCACGCTCCCTGCAACAGGTGCCGGAGATCTCCGGGACGAGCGACGGAGGGTTCCCCGTCCGAGGGCCGGTGACGGTCGGCGCGCACGTAGTACGGGTGGGGAGACTCGTGGAGCCAGCAGTAGCGCGACGGGTTGTACGCGGACAGCCGCGTCGCGCACCGGTCCGCGGCGCACGTGCGCCCGGCTGCGAACCGTCGTGTCTCACCGGGCGCCCGTCCGTCGATCCGGTGACCGCGGACGACCTCGGGCGTGGCACGTCGTGACGATCCCTGGAGCATCGATCTCCTCCTCGTGTCGGTCCGCCCCTGATGCCCGGATGGCGTCCACGGCAAACGTCACGCGATCGGCCGACGAGGATTGGCGGAGGGTGGCGCGGGGTAGGAGCGGTAGGAGCACGGCCTACGCGAAGGATGGCGGACGACGCGAGCGCGCGAGCGCCGGCGCGCGGTGGAGCGGGGGCGCAGATGAAGGAACGGTCAGGGACCGTCGGCGGGACGGAGCTCGAGGGTCCCGTCGGCGAAGACGTCCAGGCGTGCGAGCCCCGTGAGGACGTCTCGTCGATCGACGGCGTGGTCGGCGCCTACGTCCAGCGCGCCGGCGCCACGGGCCCGCAGGCACCAGCGCCCGTCCTCCGCGCTCAGCGTGAGTTCGAGCCAGGCGCCGCCGGTGTCGACGGCGTTGCCGAGCAGCTCGGTGGCCAGGAGCCGGAGATCCTCCACCTCACCCTCGGCGAATCCCAGGCTCCGTGCGGCCTCCGCGGCGAACATCCGGACGGTCACCGAAAGGGACGGGTCGGCCGCCACCCGCAACGTGTAGGCGGCGAGACTCACAACGCCGCCCGATCGGCGACCGGCCGGATCAGGTCGGACAGCCCGGTCAACGCCAGCATGCGTTCGACCGGCGAGCCGGGGGGCGCGATCAGCGTGAGCGCGCCGCCCCTGGCGCGGACCTGCCGGCTGGCGCCGACGATCGCCCCGAGCCCGCTCGAGTCGACGAACCGCACCCTCGTCAGGTCCAGCGCCAGCTTGGTCGTGCGGTCCGCCGACGACGGGATCAGGTCACTCAGGACCGACCGCGAGTACAGATCGAGCTCACCGGTTACCACGAGCACCCGCCACTCTCCGTGGTTCGTGTCGTCGATCGTCAGGTCCGCGGACTCTCTCATCCTGCCACCGGACCTTCCGAACGGACATGGTCCTTACCATAGGCTGGATCGATGAGCGACACCCGAGCTCCTATCGTCGTGTCCGGCCCGGCTTCGCCGGAGACGGTTCGGGTCTTCCGGGCCGTCGCCGCGAGCGTGGCGGCGCATGCGGGACTGGCCATCGACGCCATCGACGAGTGCAAGATCCTCGTGGACGAGGCGGCCACGATGGTGTTGCGGTCGGGCATCCCGCGGACGTTGTCCCTCACCCTCGAGGCGTCGGTCGCGCGCGTCCACGCGATCGTCGAGAGCGACGGCGACCCCACGGACTGGCCCGGCGATCGAACGCACGGATGGCCCTGGCGTGTGATCGGCGGACTGGCGTCGTCCGCGCGGTGCGAGGTCGGGGAGACCGGACCTGCGGTCGTGTTCGAGATGGATCGCGCCGTATCGACGACATGAGCGATCAGCCCGATCGCCGTGCGCCCGACGGCCCCGAGGTCGCCGAGTGGTTCGCCGCCCTGCCCGACGCCGGCGCCCGGGAGCGGCTGGTGCACCGCTTCCTCCCGCTCGCCGAGCACCTGGCTCTGCGGTTCGTGGGTCGTGGCGAGTCCCGCGAGGATCTCGAGCAGGTGGCGCGGCTCGGGCTCGTCCACGCGATCGACCGGTTCGACCCCGATCGCGGGGTCCAGTTCTCCACGTTCGCGACGGTCACGATCGTCGGGGAGCTGAAGCGCCATTTCCGGGACAAGGGATGGTCGATCCGCGTCCCGCGGACCCTCCAGGAGTCCGCCCTGCTGGTGAACCGCACCGCGGCGGAACTGTGGCAGGAGCTGGGCCGCGCGCCCACGGTCGACGAAGTAGCGGCGCGCGCCGATCTGCCCTCCGAGAGCGTCCTGGAGGCGATGGAGGCGGTGCAGGCGTACTCCACCTCCTCGCTGGAAGCCCCGATCGGGGAGGACGGTGCGACCACCGGCGATCTGCTCGGCGACGACGATCCGCGCTTCGCGGTCTCCGAAGAGTGGCTCGCGATCGCGCCGCGGTTGCGGAACCTTCCGGCGCGCGAACGCCGGATCCTGTACCTCCGCTTCTTCCGGGACATGACGCAGGCCGAGATCGCCGCCGAGCTCGGCATTTCCCAGATGCATGTCTCGCGGCTGCTCACCCAGACCCTGGCGACGCTTCGCGAGGCGGAGGAACCCCCCGTCTGAGGGGGGGCCGGGTGCTGCGGTCGTTGGCCGGAAGGTGAGCACGAAGGCCTTCTTGATCTCGATCGTGCTCGTCCTATCCGTTCGGGATCGATCCCAAACCAAGATCCGTCGGATGACGGCGCGGAAAGACCCGGCGCCCTTCGGGCGCCGGGTCTGGGTTCTCGTCGAGGTCCGTCGAGCCGGTCATTTGAAGATGCTGACCCCGCCGGGACCGACCAGCAGCCCGACGACGATCAACACGATCCCGGCAAGTACCCCCCCACGGATCGCGGTCACGATGCCGGCGATCACGAGGATCGCGGCGACGATCCACAGCAGGGTGGCGGCCGTTCCGCTGAGAGCGAGCAGTCCGAGCATGGTTCCATCCTCCTTCTTCGGGTGCACGAGCTTGGGGTTCTCGAGGGGATCAATGCACCGCCCAGACGCGCGGGCGGCGCACCGGCGCCTCGTCGCGGTCCCGGGCCAGCACGCCGGTACGGCTCACGCGGCCCGGCCCGGCGATCAGCACCTCGTCTTGCACCTCGCGGGCGGAGGTTCGCCCGCACAGGCAGTGACGGCGCTCACGCACGACCGGCTGAGCGTCGCCGCAGGCCATGCAGTGGAAGAACGAGCCTGTCCTCAGGGCCGTGCTTGCATCAGGTTCGAGCGGTTGCCACATGCCCGCGTCGTACCCGGCCGACGAACGCAGGAAACATGCGGGTGGGGCTAGGGCTGGTCCGACCCGTCGGCGGAACGGACCTCGATCCCGGCCGCCGCTTCCTCGATCCCCACCAGGTCGAGCACGCGACGCACCGCGGGAGTGGGGTCCGCCAGTACGAGGCGGCGCCCGCTCCGCAGCATGCCGGCGATCGTCACCAGCGCCCGAACGCCGCTGCTGTCGATGAAGATCAGCTCGTCGAGCTCAAGGACGAGATCCCCGTCCGCGGGGAGCGCGCTCGTTGCGCGTTCGAGGAGACCCTCGGCCTCGGCGACGTCGAGCTCACCGACCAGACGAAGGCTCTCGGCGTGTTCTCCCTGCGTGATCGTGAACGTCATCCGCCCTCCCGTCCTTGCACCAGACCTTATCGGGCCCCAGGCCCGGACGCGCACGCCGACCGACCAAGGCTCACGAAGGCGTCCTCTCCGCCACGTGCCGGCGGAGCTTCACGGTCGTGCCACCTGCGGCTCGGTCCACGTCGACCTCATCCATCAGCGCACGCATCAGCAGGAACCCCCTCCCGCGCTCGTCCAAACTCGCCCTGTCCTGCCAGCGACCTCGGTCCCGCACGGTCATCTCGAGGTCGTCGCCCCGCACGTCGATCTCGACGGCGACCGGCCCCTCGTCGCTCGCACCGTGCTCGATCGCGTTCGCCACGGCTTCGTTCAAGGCCAGCACCACGGCATCGACGTCGTCATCGGTGAGGCAGCGCAAGCGGAGCCAGGCGTCGGCCCGGTGCCTGAGGCGACCGAGCGCGGCAGGCTCCGCCGGGACCCACGCGCGGAAGGTCCGGTCCGCGTCGGCGGCGCGACGCACGCAGAGCAGGGCGACGTCGTCGTCGCGCTCGACGCCGTCGAGCAAGCGAGCGATGACCTCATCCGTGCGCTCCTCGAGATCGAGGGAGGTCGTCGCGCGCAGCGCGCGGCCGAGCCGCTGGATGCCCCGATCGAAGCTCTCGCCGCGCCGCTCGACCAGACCGTCGGTGTACAGGACCAGCATCGCGCCCGGCGGGATCCGCACGACGTGATCGGGCCGAGGGCCGGTGCCGCCGGCCGCGAGCAACGGAGAGCGCCCACCCTCGAGCACCTGCACCTTGCCGCCGTGCTCGAGGAGCGGCGGCGGGTGACCGGCGCTGCAGAACCGGAACTCGCCGGTGTCGGGGTCGAGCTCCCCGTAGACGACGGTGCACAGCTGGGCGCCGGAGGTCTGTTCCGCGAAGGACTCCAGGGCGTCCAGGACGCGGATCGGGCCCACGTCCTGCAGGGCGAGCGCATGCAATGCGCTCCGGAGCTGCCCCATCGCCGCCGCCGCGTTCAGACCGCGCCCCACCACGTCGCCGACCGCGACCCCGATGCGATCTCCCGGCAGATGCACGACCTCGAACCAGTCTCCGCCGACCTCGAGGTGGTCCGCGCCCGGTTCGTAGCGGGTCGACACCTCGAAGGTCGGTGACTCCGCCCGCGGGGGCGGCAGGAGGCTCGCCTGCAGGACCCTGGCCACCTCGTGCTCCATCGCGAACAACCGAGCACGGTCCATCGCTTGGGAGGTCTGGGCCGCCAGGGCACGGAGCGCGTCGAAGCCGGCTCCCTCGGTCGGCGCCTCGTCGGCGAACCCGAAGGTCACGAAGCCGATCGCACCGACGTCGGTGAGGAGCGGCAGGCTGATCCAGGCACGTTCGCCGGCGTCGGCGGACAGGGCCAGGTACCGATCCCGGGCCGGTCCGTCCTCGACGAACACGGGTCGGCGGGTGTTGATCGCCTCGACGCCCGGGTGCGGCGAGTCGGGTTCGAGACGCACGATGTCGTCCTCCCCCCGGTGACGACCGAGCACCCGGATGTGATAACCGTCGGCCTCCACCATCCCGACCGAGCTCGACGCGGTGCCGAGCGTCTCGACGCAGGCGCTGTCGACGACCTCGGCGATCTCCGTCGGCGTCGCGGCCGCCGCCAGCGCGACCGCCACCTGCTGCAACCGCGCGGTCCGCTCGGCGAGGCGCCGCTCGGACTCGTAGAGGCGTGCGCGTTCGAGCGCCTGCGCCGCCTGTTGGCCGATCGTGGTCGCGAGGCGACGCTCGTCCTTGCGGAGCGCGTGCTCGCGCCGGAACAGGAGGCCGAGGACACCCCGAGGCTCGTCCTCGACGACGAGCGGCACCGCGAGGACCGCGCCGGCGCCTCGATGGTAGTCGGGCGGCGCCGTCGGGTACCGCCGGCGCCACTCCGCTTGCGTCGGAACCCATACCGGGTGCCCGGTCCTGAACGCCTCCGCGACCGCGAGCGGAGAGTCCCGCCGGACCATCGCGGCTCCGTCCCACCCCTCTTCTTCGGCGATCCGGCCGAGGGGGACCAGCTCGCCGTCGCGATCGGCCACGAACAGAGCGACCGCGTCGGCGCCGAGCGCGTTCTTCGCCTGGTGCAGGATCGTCGCGGCGATCTCCTCGGTCCGCAGCTGGGGGGTGAGCGATGCGGTGACCGCCTGCAAGCGGCCCAGCCTCGACATCGCGCGCTCGAGGGCAGCCCGGGTCGCGATCTCCGACTCGTAGGCGTCGGCCCGCTCGAACGCCTGTCCCAGCAGACGTGCGAGGGTCTCCAGCAGCCGAGACTCTTCCTCGCGCAGAGGGTGCGGCGTGTCGTAGAACATCCCGATACACGCCACGACGCGCTCATCGGTCAGGACCGGCTGGGCCACGATCGTCAAGACCCCGAACTCGTCGACGAGCGAGCTGCGTGCGGGATACCGGGCGAGGATGTCGGATCGCGTGCTCACCTCCACGGGAACGCCGGTTCGCACCGCCTCAGCGACCGGGACGTTCGTGTCGAGCGGGATCGATCGAAGGCTCTCGATCAGCGCATCCTGCAATCCGCGGCTCGCGAGCAGTTCCACCCGGGCGCCTGTCTCGTCCACCGATCCACGAAGATCGTCGTGGCCCCGAAGATGTCGACGCCGTCGAGGACCGTCTCGGCCATCTCCCGGGCCGTGCGGTCGCGGGCAAGACCCTGCGTCACGCGCTGCAGGACCCGCTCGCGCTCGAGCGTGCGACGGAAACGCTGCTCGCGGTCGCGGTCCGCTCGGTCGAAGCCCTCGGCGTCGGTGCGCCGCTCGTCCTCGCCGTTCACGAGGCGTCGCCCATGGCTCTCATCCTGCCCATGGTCTTCCCGGCTCGGCAAGCCGGCACACGTGAGCGGTCCGGGGGTCGGCAGACGAACGACGTGGTGTAGGGAGCGTCTGCGTCGGGAACAGACCCGGATGCCGTCCACGTCCGGGCGGCAGGGAGGTGCATCATGGCTACTGGATACCAGGCGACGTCGGACGAGGCGTCCGCACCGCTCCTGCGGTGGAGCGCCGTCTTCGGGGGCCTGATCCTCGGGCTCGCGCTGCTCTTGCTGCTCTCGACGCTGTGGCTTGCGCTCGCGTATGGCTCAAACGTGAGCAGCGTCGCCGCGAACATCGAGTGGTACATCGGCGCGTCGGCCGTGCTGTCGCTGTTCGTGGCCGGGATCCTCACGGGCTACCTGTCGGGTGTGCGCGGAGCCGGAACCGGCATGCTGCACGGGTTCGCGCTGTGGGGCCTGCTGATCGTCGCGACGATCACGATCGGGATCCCTCGGTGCTGAACGTGTTCGGCCTGCGGCAGATCGCCGACCAGGCGATCGGCGGCCGGCCGGTCGGGACCGTCCAGGTGGGTGCCCTGTGGGTCTCCTTCTGGACGATCGTCGGCGGGTTCGTGGCCGCGGGGCTTGGCGGCATGATCGGTGGGGTCGCCACGCGGTCGGCTCGCCGGGAGATGGTCGCCGTGGCCCGGCCCACCCCCGGTCCCGTCGCGGCGCCTACGGCGCCGGCGACCACCCAGATCGTGGTGCCGGACACGGCGGAGATCCGCGACGACCGAAGCAGCGCGGTCGGGCGCTGACCCCGAGGGATGTGGGGGACGGGCGGCCGGCCGGAGTCGACCCGGACCGGCCGTCCGCCCCACGCCACCGGCGATCGCGCCCAGGTGTTTGAGATCGGTCGGACGAGGGCAACCCGACGACCGACCAGGGGGACGGAGGGTCCTCCGACGAACAGGAAGGATCGGCAGCATGGACGAGCGGCTGTGGACCTATGGAACGGACGTGCGTGGCGCCAAGGATCTGGACGGCCTCGACGTGGAGGCGACCGACGGCTCGATCGGTTCGGTCGACGAGGCCACCTACGACGTGGGCGCGTCGTTCATCGTCGTCGACACGGGTCCGTGGATCTTCGGCAAGCGGGTGTTGATCCCCGCCGGGGCGATCCAGGAGATCGACCTCGATGCCCGGAAGGTGTTCCTGCGTCTCACGAAGGACCAGGTGAAGGGCTCGCCGGAGTTCGACGAGCGCGACTACACGAGCGCCGATTACCGCGATCGGATCGGCGCGTACTACGGACCGATGTCCTGAGTGCCACGAGCGGGGCACCGGGATCCGATGAAGATCCCGGCCGCCCCGCTCGGCTCGATCGGGGAGGTGATCTGATGCCGCAGCGAGCGTGGAGCGAGAAGCGGGAACGGCAGTACGAGCACATCAAGCAGGGACTCGAGGAGCGCGGGCGCAGCGAGGACGTCGCCGAGGAGATCGCCGCTCGCACCGTGAACAAGGAGCGAGCGCGCCACGACGAGTCGAGGACGTCCAGCCCGACGTCGACGAACGACATCTCCTCGGGTCGGCGCGGCGGTCTCCGCTCGCACCGAGGGCCCGGCGGGCGGACCTACGACCAGTTGTACGCGGAGGCGCGCGCTCGCGGGATCAAGGGCCGCTCCCGGATGAACAAGGCCAAGCTGGCGCGTGCGGTCGGCCGCTGAGCCCAACGCCACGCGCGGCCCGGCGTCGTCAGATCTCGGTCAAGCCGAACCCTTCGCCGTGGCGCTCAACCGTGCCGGAGACGGGCAGGTGTGACCCGGCGAGGACGAGACGCTCGTCGGCTGCTTTCGCGAGGAGGAGCCGGCGGGTGGTCTCGCTCTCCTCGGGCTCCATGTCGGCGGCGCTCGTCCACTCCGGATGCGTGACGTTCAGGGGGGAGACGATCGCGTCGCCTGCCCACAGGAGCGCATCGTTCACCACGACGGCGAGATGGCCGGGCGTATGTCCGGGCGCGTCGATCACCCGGATCCCGGCGTCGACGTCGGCCGTGCCGTCGACCGTACGGAGCAGCCCTGCGTCGATGACCGCCGCCAGCGCGGCCCGCGCGGGAACGGCGGCGTCGCCGGGCAGCGCGTCGGCCACCGGCGACGTCCAGAACCCCGCCTCGCGCGCGTGCACCGTGTGCGGCGCGTCGGGGAACACCGGCTCGCCGCGCGGGCCGACGAGCCCGCCGACGTGGTCGGCGTGCGCGTGGGTGACGATCACGTGAGCGATGTCCCACGGGCGCACCTCGATCGCCGCGAGCTCGTCGAGCAGGTGTCCCGCGTCGAGCTCGCCCGCGAAACGGCCGACCCCCGCGTCGACGAGGACCAGCCTGTCGTCAGACGTCTCGATCAGCAGGACCGCGAAGCGTCCCGGCAGCTTGCCTTCGAGGTCCATGTGCGGACGCACGTGCTCGCCGTGGATGTCGTCCTCGTAGCCGCGGAAGACGAACCGAGGGGAAACAGCCCGCCAGCCGTCGATCAGGACCTGGCATCGCACGCCCCCGGCATCGAGGCTCCGCCCTTCGAACCGCATCGCGCGATGCTACGCGAGAGGGGCGGCCGCCCGGCCGCCCCTCGGTCGCCTCGTTCCGGCCCTTACGGGATCACGTTGAAGATGAAGGCGTACTCGGCGCCGCCCTTGCGGGACTTGAGCTCCATCGTGCCGCGGGCGTTGCGGTACATCCCCGTGCCGCCGGTGATCGGCAGGACGCTGTCCTCCGTGTCGAAGAACGCGCCCTCGACGGTGATCGCGCCGCCGGGGACGAAGTTGATCCAACGGCACTCCCACGAGCCCTTCTTCGGGGCGATCCGGATGCAATCGCCCTGGTCGTGGCCGACGGGTTTCGTGTTCGCCCCGTTGTACAAGACGTTGTGCCACGTCAGCAGGTCACCGGTCGAGTCGCCGGTCTTCCCGGTGTCGATCACCTTGTCGGTCGTCGCGTGTTCGATCACGCGGAGCCTGAGCGGGCCGGTCACCCGGTCTCCTCCGAACGCGGCGCCGGCCAGCACGGCTCCGAGCACCAGCACCGCCACCAGTCCAGCTGCGAGCGCTGCCTTCCGCATGGACCCCTCCTTCCTGCGTGGGGCGAACCCGGTCCACCCCTTTGGGCGAGCCTACTCCGGACGGCCGAGCCGCGTGCGTC
This sequence comes from uncultured Actinomycetes bacterium, assembly GCA_963710985.1. Lineage (GTDB taxonomy): Bacteria > Actinomycetota > UBA4738 > UBA4738 > HRBIN12 > AC-51. The sequence goes on from CAVQCI010000003.1 coordinate 672,070, forward strand.
GCCCGTCGGTTGACACCCTCGCCGGCCGCCTCCACACTGTCTTGGCCATGACCACTACTGCTGTGTTCGGACGCAGCGCCCTCGTACTTATCCGTTAGGCGCGGGCGGGGCCTCGAGGCCCCGACGATCCCGCGCCAGATGCCCCTCGCCGCCGCGGGGGGTTTTTCTTACCCACCGTTCACCGATCGGCCGCGCGAGTCGGCCACCCAAGGAGGAGACACCAGATGCGGTACGAGTTCGAGCGAGACGGGACCGTCGTCGCGAGCGTCCTGTGGGAGGGGCCCGGTCAGGTCACGGTCGACGCAGCCGACCCCGCGACGCGGGTGGTCGTCGATCGCTACCTCTCGTCGGAGGTCGTCTACCTGGAGGGCGGGTTCGACGTGGCCGAGCCCGAGCCGGCCGACGCGCTGACGACCCGGCGCCGGGACTGGACCCCGTGGGAGTTCGAGCGCGCCTGTCGCAACCTCGCGCATCGCCTGCAGGCGCACGTCCGCCGCGTCGAGACGGGCCCCGTCGAGCAACGAGAGGCGGCCGCTCGATGAAGGTCACGGGCGCGGAAGCCCTCCTGAAGGCCCTCGAAGCAGAAGGCGTCGAGGTCGTCTTCGGGATCCCGGGCGGCGCCAGCATGCCGATCTACGACCCCCTGGTCGACAAGAGCCCCATCCGCCACGTCCTGTGCCGCCACGAGCAGGGGGCCGGCCACGCGGCGGAAGGCTACGCGTGGACGACCGGCAAGGTCGGCGTCTGCATGGCGACGTCGGGCCCCGGTGGAACCAACCTCGTCACGCCGCTCGCCGACGCGAAGATGGACTCCGTCCCGATCGTGGCGATCACCGGCCAGGTGCCGACCCCTGTGGTGGGCAACGACGCTTTCCAGGAAGCCGACATCACCGGTATCACGCTGCCGATCACGAAGCACAACTTCCTTGTGAAGGACCCCGCGGCGATCGTCGAGACCGTCCGCGAGGCGTTCCACATCGCCTCGACCGGCCGGCCGGGGCCGGTCCTGATCGACCTGCCGAAGGACGTCCTGCTCGCCGAAACGACGTGGAGGTGGCCCGAGAAGGTGGACCTCCCCGGGTACAAGCCCACGACGAAGGGGAACCAGCGCCAGATCGTGGAGGCCGTGAAGCTGATCCTCAAGGCGAAGCGTCCGGTGCTCTACGTGGGGGGCGGCGTGATCAAGGCCGACGCCGCGAAGGAGCTGTTCCACCTGGCGACGGCCGGGTCGCTGCCGGTCGTCACGACGCTGATGGCGCGGGGCGCCTTCCCCGACTCCCACGACCTGTGCTTGGGGATGCCCGGGATGCACGGCAACTACACCGCCGTGACGGCGATGCAGAAGGCGGACCTGCTGGTCGCCCTGGGCGCTCGCTTCGACGACCGCGTCACGGGCAAGCTGGCCGCGTTCGCGCCGCACGCGAAGATCGTCCACGTCGACATCGACCCCGCCGAGATCGGCAAGAACCGCGCGGTGGACGTGCCGATCGTCGGCGATTGCCGAGACGTGATCGGCAAGCTCGCGGCCGAACTCGAGGCTCGCCAGACCGAGGCCGGCGGGGCGCCCGACCGCGGGGCATGGCTCGGACAGCTCCGTGACTGGCGCGAGCGGTTCCCGTACCGATACGACCAGCAGGGCGGTGGACCGCTGAAGCCCCAGTACTGCGTCGAGCGCCTGCGCGCGTTCGCCGACGACGAGACGATCCTCGTCGCGGGTGTCGGACAGCACCAGATGTACGCCTCGCAGTACTGGCGGTTCGAGAAGCCCCGGCACTGGGTGAACTCCGGTGGCCTCGGCACGATGGGGTTCGCCGTGCCGGCGGCGATGGGCGCCAAGGTGGGCCAGCCCGACAAGCGCGTCGTCGCGATCGACGGCGACGGCTGCTTCCAGATGACGGCCCAGGAGCTCGCCACCAGCGCCACCGAGCAGATCCCGTTCGTGACGGCGATCTTGAACAACGGCTACCTCGGGATGGTCCGCCAGTGGCAGGAGCTGTTCTTCGACGAGCGGTACTCGGGCGTCTACCTGAACCCCGACGTGCCCGACTACGTGAAGCTCGCGGAGGCCTACGGGGCCGTCGGGCTTCGCGTCGATCATCCGGAGGAGGTCGACGCGACGATCGAGAAGGCCTACGCGATCACCGATCGCAGCGTGGTGATCGACTTCCGGGTCGACCCGCGCGAGATGGTCTTCCCGATGGTGCCCTCAGGCGCCTCGAACGACGACATCATCCTGGGCCCGGACCAGGCCGCTCCCATGAACGACCCCGCGGAGGCACCGATCGCATGAGCAACGGCAACGGACTGCACACGATCTCGGTCCTGGTGGAAGACAAGCCCGGCGTGCTGACGCGCGTGGCCGGGCTGTTCGCGGCGCGCGGGTTCAACATCGACTCGCTCGCCGTCGGCCCGACGGAGACGCCGGGCATGTCCCGGATGACGATCGTGGTCAACGTCGAGACGAAGACGCTCGAACAGGTCACGAAGCAGCTCAACAAGCTGGTCAACGTGATCAAGATCCTCGAGCACGATCAGGGGTCGGCCGTCGAGCGCGAGCTGATGCTCGTGAAGGTCCGCGCGAGCGGCGACGACCGTGCCCGCGTGATGGAGATCGCCGAGGTGTTCCGCGTGAACGTCGTCGACGTGACCCACGCGACGCTTACGCTCGAGGCGACCGGCAAGCCCGACAAGCTCGAGGCCCTGTTGTCGCTGCTCGAGGACTTCGGCGTGGTCGAGCTGTCGCGGACGGGGCGGATCGCGCTCGCCCGCGGCGACCGCGGCATCAAGGAGCGCGTGCTGACGAAGGCTGCCGGCTGAAGACGGCAGAGGAACGACACCGAGAGGAAGACCGAGCGATGGCGACGATCTACCACGAGCAGGACACCGACCCCGGCGTGCTCGAGCGATCAGAAGATCGCGGTCCTCGGCTACGGCTCGCAGGGCCACGCGCACGGCCAGAACCTGAAGGACAGCGGCTACGACGTGCGCGTGGGTCTTCGCGCCGGATCGGCGAGCCGCGCGAAGGCCGAGGAGGCGGGGCTCCGCGTGCTCGACACCGCCGAGGCCGTGGCTGAGGCCGACGTCGTGATGTGCCTGCTCCCCGACACCTCGCACAAGGCGGTCTACGCCTCCGACATCGCGCCGAACCTCAAGGGTGGCGACATGCTGATGTTCGCGCACGGGTTCTCGATCCACTTCGGCACCGTCGTGCCGCCCGAGGGTGTCGACGTCACGATGATCGCGCCGAAAGGTCCGGGCCACCTCGTGCGCCGCACCTACGAGCAGGGGATCGGGACCCCGGCGCTCGTCGCCGTGCACCGGGACGCCACGGGGAAGGCCCGCCAGCGAGCCCTCGCCTACGGCGCCGGGATCGGGGCCGCGCGCGCCGGGATCATCGAGACCACGTTCAAGGAAGAGACCGAGACCGACCTGTTCGGCGAGCAGACCGTGCTCTGCGGCGGCATCTCCGAGCTGGTCCGCAACGGCTTCGACACGCTGGTCGCCGCCGGGTACCAGCCCGAGATCGCGTACTTCGAGTGCCTGCACGAGTTGAAGCTGATCATCGACCTGATCTACGAGGGCGGGCTGTCGTGGATGCGCTACTCGGTGAGCGATACGGCAGAGTGGGGCGACTACCAGAGCGGACCCCGCGTGGTCGACGGACCGTCGCGCGCGGCGATGGAGCAGGTGCTGGCCGAGATCCAGGACGGCACGTTCGCCACCAAGTGGATCGCGGAGGCCGACGCGGGGTTCGGGGAGTTCCTCCGACTTCGGCGCGAGGCGCAGACGTCCCAGCTCGAAGAGGTGGGACGGGGACTGCGCCAGATGATGCCCTGGTTGGAGAGCGACAGGAAGGTACCCCCGGCATGAGCACCGACCCCGACGTAGTACGGATCTTCGACACCACCCTGCGCGACGGCGAGCAGGCGCCCGGCATCGCGCTCACCCGGCAAGAGAAGGTCGAGATCGCCGAACAGCTCGCGCGGTTGCAGGTCGACATCCTCGAAGCCGGGTTCCCGATCTCCTCGCCCGGGGAGTTCGAGGCGGTCCGCGAGATCGCCGACTCGGTGAAGGGCCCGGTGATCGCGGCCCTCGCCCGCACCGCGACCGGCGACATCGAGCGCGCGGCCGAGGCCTTGAAGGGGGCCGAGCGCTGGCGCATCCACACCTTCATCTCGACCAGCGACGTCCAGCGGGAGTCGATGCTGAAGATGAGCCACCAGCAGGTGCTCGACGCGATCCGCGACAACGTGAAGCTCGCGAAGTCCTACACCGAGGACGTCGAATTCAGCGCGCAGGATGCGACCCGAACCGACCTCGAGTTCCTGCTCGAGTGCTACCGGATCGCGGTCGAGTGCGGCGCCACCACGATCAACGTCCCCGACACGGTGGGCTACGCCACGCCGAGCGAGTTCGGCGAGCTGATCCGCGTGGTGCGCGACGCGGTGCCCGACGAGGTCGTGATCTCGACGCACTGCCACAACGACCTGGGGTTGGCCGTCGCGAACGCGCTCGCGGGGATCGAGCACGGCGCGCGGCAGGTCGAGGTCGCGGTCAACGGGATCGGCGAGCGGGCGGGCAACTGCTCGCTCGAGGAGATCGCGATGATCGTGCGGACCCGCGCCCAGCACCTCGGCGTGCGCCACGGGCTCAACCTGAAGGAGATCTCGCGGACGAGCCGGCTGGTGAGCATGACCACCGGCTACAGCGTGCAGCCGAACAAGGCGGTCGTGGGCGCGAGCGCGTTCGCGCACGAGAGCGGGATCCACCAGCACGGCGTGCTCGCCAACCGCGAGACCTACGAGATCATGGACCCGACCGAGATCGGACTGGAGGGGAACCGGCTCGTCCTCGGCAAGCACTCGGGGCGCCATGCGTTCGTCGACGCGCTCGAGAAGCTCGGGATCACGCTCGACGACGGTGCCCTGAACCGGGCGTTCGCTCGGTTCAAGGACCTCGCCGACCGGAAGGTGTCGCTCACGGACCAGGACCTCGCCGCGATCGTCGCCGAGGAGCTCGGCGCGGCGGAGGAGGACGTCTTCCTTCTCGAGTCGGTGGTCGTGGGCGGGGGGACGCACCTGCAGCCCAGGGCCACCGTGCATCTGAAGAAGGGCGACGAGACGATCGAGGAGTCGGCGATCGGCGACGGCTTGATCGACGCGGTGATGGGCGCGATCGCGCGCGCGGCCGGGACGGAGGCGCGGTTGATCTCGTTCAACGTGTCTTCGGTCACCGGCGGCTCCGACGCGCTCGGCGACGTCGTCGTCCAGCTCGACGTCGACGGTCGCAAGGTGACCGGCCGCGGCGTCGCGACCGACGTGGTCGAGGCGAGCGCTCGCGCCTACCTCGCCGCGATCAACCGCGCCGTGCAGGTGCAGGCCAAAGACGCGGACGCGCCGCGTTCGAACGAGGTCACGCCGTGACCCGTTCGTACACGATCGGGGTGATCAAGGGCGACGGCACCGGCCCGGAGGTCATCGGCGAAGCGCTGAAGGTCTTCGAGTCGGTCCGTGCCCGTCACGGGTTCGGCGCGACGCTCGTCGAGTTCGACCTCGGGGCCGACCGGTTCCTGCGGACCGGCGAGGTCCTGCCCGACGAGGAGCTCGACCGGCTCCGCGGGATGGACGCGATCCTGCTCGGGGCCGTCGGCGACCCGCGGGTCAAACCCGGGATCCTCGAGCGCGACCTGCTGCTCAGGATCCGGTTCGAGCTCGATCAGTACGTGAACCTCCGACCGGTGGTGCGCTACCCGGGCGTGGAGACGCTCGTGCCGAGCCACGCGGAGGAGGACGTCGACATGATCGTCGTCCGCGAGAACTCCGAGGGTCTCTACAGCGGCGCCGGCGGCTTCCACCGCAGGGGTACGCCGTACGAGGTCGCGGTGCAGGAGTCGGTCAATACGCGGCACGGCGTGGAGCGGATCGTCCGCTACGCGTTCGACCTCGCGATGCGTCCGGGTCGGCGCAGGAAGGTCACGCTCGTGCACAAGACCAACGTGTTGACGTTCGCCGGGGATCTGTACCAGCGGGTGGTGGATGCCGTCGCGCTCGAGTACCCGGAGGTCACGACCGACTACGTGCACGTCGACGCGGCGTGCATCTTCTTCCTCGACATGCCGAGCCGGTTCGACGTGATCGTCACCGACAACATGTTCGGCGACATCATCACGGACCTGGGCGCGATGATCCAAGGAGGGATGGGGATCGCGGCGGGCGGCAACATCAACCCGCACGGTGTCTCGATGTTCGAGCCGATCGGCGGGACGGCGCCCGACCACACCGGCAAGGGCACGATCAACCCGCTCGCCGCGATCGGCGCGATGGAGATGTTGCTGCGTCAGCTCGGCGAGGACGACGGCGCGCAGGAGGTCGACCGCGGGATCCGCCACGCGACCACGCAGATGAAGTCGATGCGCGCCGGCGAGATGGGCTTCACGACGGCCGAGGTCGGCGACCTCGTCGTGGAAGGCGCGTCGTGACATCCGTCGAGCTGTACGACACGACGCTTCGCGACGGCGCGCAGCGCGCGGATCTCTCGTACTCGATCGAGGACCGGATGCGGATCCTGCACCGCCTCGACCAGGTCGGCTTCCCCTTCGTCGAGGGCGGCTGGCCCGGCGCCAACCCGCGGGACACCGAGTTCTTCAAGCTGGCGACGAAGGAGACGCTGCAACACGCGACGCTCACGGCGTTCGGGATGACGCGGAAGGCCGGCGAACCTGCGGAGGACTCGCCCGTGCTCCGGGACCTGCTCGACGCGGGCACGGAGGTCGTGTGCCTGGTCGGCAAGGCGTGGGACCTGCACGTGACCGAGGCCCTGCGGACCGATCTCAGCGAAGGCGTCGCGATGGTGCGCGACTCGATCGCGTTCCTGCGTGCGCAGGGCCGGCGGGTCTTCTTCGACGCCGAACATTTCTTCGACGGCTACGCAGCCGATCCGGGCTTCGCGATGGCGGTGCTGGCGGCCGCGGAGGAGGCGGGCGCGGAGCGGCTGGTCCTGTGCGACACGAACGGCGGGATGCTCCCGTTCGACGTGGCGCGGATCGTCAAGCAGGTCAAGGCGCAGGCGTCGGTGCCGCTCGGGATCCACGTGCACAACGACGCCGGCTGCGCCGTGGCGAACTCGCTGATCGCCGTGGACGCCGGCGTCTTCCAGGTCCAAGGCACCGTGAACGGCTACGGCGAGCGCACCGGCAACGCCGACATCATCCCGATCACGGCCGACCTCGTGCTCAAGATGGGGGTCGAGGACGCGCTCCCGAAGGGGTCCGTCGCGCACCTGACCGAGCTCGCCCACTACGTCGCGGAGATCGCGAACCTTCGCCCCGACGCGCACCAGCCCTACGTGGGACGGCACGCGTTCACGCACAAGGCCGGGCTGCACACGAGCGGGGTGGCGCGCGTCTCGCGGGCGTACGAGCACGTGCCGCCGGAGACCGTCGGGAACCGTCGTGGCGTCGTGGCGTCGGACTACGGCGGCGGCGCCACGATCCGGATGAAGGCCGACGAGCTCGGGCTGAGGCTCCCGCCCGAGGCGATCCCCGCAGCGGTCGCAGAGATCAAGTCGCGGGAGGCAGACGGCTACGCCTTCGACGTGGCGGAGGCCTCGCTCGAGCTGCTGCTCCGTCGCGCGGCGGGCTGGGCTCAGGACGCGTTCCGGATCGAGAGTTACCGCGTGCACGTCGAGGAGCGGGTCGGGGAGGACGAGGCACCGCTCGCCGAGGCGACGGTGAAGGTCCACACGAAGGGCACACGCCACATCGAGTCGGCCGAGGGGCAGGGTCCGGTCGGCGCGCTCGACAACGCGCTGCGCAAGGCGCTCACGAACGACTACCCGGAGCTCGCGCACATGTCGCTCGAGGACTACCGCGTGCGCGTCCTCGACGAGAGCGTCGGCACCGGGGCGGTCGTCCGGGTACTGATCGACACGTCCAACGGCGAGCGCGAGTGGACCACCGTGGGCGTGAGCGAGAACATCATCGAGGCCTCCTGGGAGGCGCTCGTCGACGCCTACACGTACGGCCTGCTCCACCCCCGCGAACACGCCGAGGACTGAGGTGCCCGTCGCCATCCGCGTGGCGCGTCCGGATGATGCCCGCGCGATCGCCGAGGTCCACGTCGAGGGCTGGCGCTGGGCGTACCGCGGCCTCGTCCCCGACGCGTACCTCGACGGCCTCGATCTCGACGCCCGCGAGCGGATGTGGGCGGAGGGCCTCGGCCGTCCGAGCGATGCGTGGGCGTGCTTGGTGGCGGAGGACGGCGGCCGCGTCGTCGGGTTCGTCGCGTGCGGGCGGCCCGAGCCCGGGCACGCGCAGGCCCTGCCCGGAGCCGGCGAGGTCTACGCGATCTACGTGCGCCAGGACGTGCAGGGAACCGGCGTCGGCCGCGCCCTGTTCGGCCAAGCAGTGGCGGCGCTGGCGGAGCGCGGCTTCCGCACGAGCGTGCTCTGGGTGCTCGAGGCTAACTTCCTCGCGCGCCGCTTCTACGAGCGCGCCGGCTGGTCCTGGGACGGGGCGGTCGGCGAGCATCCGTTCGACCCGGAAGCGAGCCTGCCGACCGTGCGGTACGCCTCGCAGGTGGTTGCCGGGTCTCCCGGCTCCTGAGGGGCCGAGCCGTCGGTCCGCGGCCGCGACGTCAGGGGGTCGGGTCGCTCGCGTTGGCGGCGACGACGCGCACGATCTGGTTCTCGAGCTTCTTCGCCGCGCGTTCGTCGAAGCCGTTGGAGACGATCGAGAACTCGACCCATCGCTGCGCGCGCTCGAGCCACAGCCAGCCGGAGAGCGCCGAGGCGTGGTGCAGCGTGCCCGTCTTGGCCCGGATCCGCACGTCGGTCAGGCGATCCTCGAGCGTGCCGTGCCCGCCTGAGGGCAGGGTCGAACGGAGCACCGGGCCCCAGGGCTCCCCGTCGGCGGTCCAGAGCAGGTCGAGGATGCCGCGGGCGCTCGCGCGGTTGTCGTAGGACAGTCCCGATCCGTCGTAGCACGCGAACGAGAGCCCATGAGCGGCGACGAACGACGCGATCGCCGCCGCGCCGTTCGCGATCGTCCCCTTCCCCTTGACTCGGGCCCCGAGGTACTTGCCGAGCACTTCGGCCCAGAAGTTGCGCGAGTCGAAGTTCATGTGTCGCAAGATCGTGACCAAGGGCTCCGAAGAGATCGATCGCGATCGGCGACAGCCCGCCCGGAGCGCCGCTCATCGACGGATCGCGCGTCACGGTGATGCCGAGGGCCTCGAGCTTGATCGTCATCGCCCTCGCCGCGCGCAGCTCCGGGTTGGTGATGTGCGTGCCGGCGGCGTTGACGTTGCGTTGGTAGGTGAGCGCGGTCGGGAGCGCGACGTAGTCGGCGGGGAAGTAGTCCTTCCACCCCGGCGCGAACCAATCCCGCCCGAACGGTCCCGTGGCGCCCACGACGCTGCCCCTGATCTTGGTCACGCCTGCCGCCGCGACCCGGTGCGCGAGCGCGGAGAGGTCGCGCGCGCCGATCTCGGGGTCTCCGTGCCCGACCAGCCAGAGGTCGCCGCGCAGGACGCCGGCGGCGGTAGGGGTCGCCGTGGCCATCGCGTCGGTCCGTATCGTCCGTTCCGGGGAGAACCGATCGAGCAGCGCCATCGAGAGCAGCAGCTTCTCGTTCGAGGCGGGAGGGCGCCCGACCCACGCGAGGTGGCGGTACCACGTGTCCCCGTCGATCCCGATCGCGACCGACATCGGCCGATCGCCCACGATGTCGTCGATCCGCAGGATCCATTTCGGGGCCGCGCGCGTCGGCGTGGCGGCGAGCGCACCGTGGGACGGTGCGGTGATCCCGAGGGTTGCGACGAGCGCGGTCAGGATCAGGAGGGATGCCGGGCGGCGAGGCGTCACGGGGCGTGATGGTACCGGGCGGGACCACTCGGGCGGGGACGTGCTAGGCGACGGCCAGCCAGAGGTCGCCCTCGGTGCCCCCGCGTTCGATGAACACGCGCCAGCAGCCGGCGCTGGGGAAGGTCAAGGTGTTCATCCATGGTTCACCCGCCCTGGTCCAGCCGAGCTTCGGTTCCGGGATCGAGCCGGGGACGTTGATCAGCTGACCGTCGGGACCGACCAACGTGACGCGCAACGCATAGTCGCCGGTCACCCGCCACCAGACCTGCATCTCGGTGTTCGGGTGCACGCCGTCCTTCGTCCCGAACAGCACGTACAGGCGTCCGTTCTCCTTGTTCGTCTTGCCGCGTACCTGGAAGCCGAGCCCGAGTTGTTTGCTCGGCGACCCCGGGTCGCAGCCCGTGTCCCTGGAGATCGTGGGGGGCGGTGTCGCCATGCGTGAGGCGTTCGCCGCCGGGTCGGTCCCGGACGGGAACGACGGGCCGCCGCACGCTGTCAGCGCGAACACGGCCGCGACGGCAGACGCCGCGACGACGCGGTGCAGGGGCGAGCGGGTGTGCCTGCGGTGCATCTGATGGACGTATCGACCCTACCGGGGCGGGGCTGACCTGCCGAGGTCTACTCCTGGGACACGCGCGGATGCAAGACGGGCAGGTCAGGCATCGTGGCGAGCCTGCGCGGATCAGACGCGACACGGCATGCCGCTCGACCTCCCCTTCGCACGGGTTGCCCTCCGTGAGTGCGATCGTGCCTTCCGTCAGGTCGGCGACGACCGCCCCGACCGTCACGTAGTCCTCGACCTGGTCGACCGCTGGATCGGGGTGGACGCAGACGGACTCGGGTGCGCCCGCGTGGCTCCGCAGCGCATCGAGGACGGCCTCGACCGACAGGTCCGAACCCGCTGCGATCGCCGAGCGGGCGTTGTCGAGGCGCGTGAGCGAGTCTTCGCCGTCGATCCTACCGAGATCCTCGAACGGGCGGGGCGAGGGCCACAGGAAGTGGTTCGTGTGGGCGAGCGCGCGGCCTTCGAAGACCGACAGGTCCTCGGGCCCTCCCGGCGCCGTCTCGAGGTCGACCGTGCGTCCGTCCCGCGACGCGACGAGGTAGTTGGCACTCGAGGCCCGCTCGGTGCCCCGGACCGCGCCGACCGCCTCGTCGAAGGTGGAACTCGTGAGCACGCGGCGCAGGATCGCGTGGTAGGGAACGCCGGGCTCCCCCCGGTCGCGGCTGGACTGCAGGGCGTTCGTGGCCAGACCGATCCCGGCTTCGTTGGCGCCACACTTGGCCCACAGCCCCGCCTCGACGAGCGTGACGAACCCCGGGCGATCCTGCGGAGCGCAGGCGAGCAGGATGCACGTGTCGCGGACGGCCGGCTTCCAGTCCCAGTTCTGTCCCACCACGACGTGACCGGCTGCGGCCTCGGGTCCGGCCGCGATCGCGGTGCACTCCTTCATCGCGGCGTGCGCGGCGCGGACATCCAGCCCGAACATGATCTCGGTGCGCAGGTTGATCGCGAGCACGTCCTCGGCCTCGAGCGAGGCTCCTTCGGCGATCCCCTCGAGCTCGGGCAACAGCTGCACGTCGTAGCCGTCGATCGCCTCGACGAACCTCCCGGCGTGACGGCGCACGTCTCGCCACGCGAGCCCCGTGTAGCGGGCGAAGATCTCCTCGTAGATCGCGACGCTGCGGGCGATCCGCGCAGCCGCCTGCTCGCCGATCGCACGGCCGCGCTCGCGGGGTCCTCCGCTCGCGAGGACCAGGGGCCAGGGCACGCAGCGACGGTACTAGACTGCGCGGACCCGCACCCGAGGAGGGGCTTCGTGAGGACGATCGACCGGTCCCGGCTGCACGAGCTGATGGAGCGCGAGCGCCAGACGTTCCGGGAGCGTCACCCTCGCTCGGGAGCGCTGGCCGAGGACGCGAAGGCGTCGCTGCTGTTCGGCGTGCCGATGAACTGGATGACCCGCTGGCCGGGCGACTACCCCGTGTTCGTCGAACGTGCCGAGGGGGCTCGGTTCTGGGACGTGGACGGCAACGAGTACGTCGACTTCTGTCTCGGCGACACCGGCGGCATGGCCGGGCACTCGCCCAAGATCGCGGTCGACGCGATCGCCGAGCAGGCGTCCAAGGGCATCACACTGATGCTCCCGACCGAGGATGCCGCCTGGGTCGGCCGAGAACTGGCCCGTCGCTTCGGCGTCCCGTATTGGAACTTCACGCTCACGGCGACCGACGCGAACCGGTTCGCGATCCGCTGGGCCCGGGAGGTCACCGGCCGCTCGAAGATCGTCGTGCACAACTGGTGCTACCACGGGTCGGTCGACGAGTCCTTCGCCACGCTCGACGAACGTGGCGACGTCGTGGCCCGTGAGGGCAACGTCGGCAAGCCGGTCCCGCTCGAGGAGACGACCCGGGTCGTCGAGATCAACGACCTCGAGGGGCTCGAAGCCGCGCTGGCCCACGGCGACGTCGCGGTCTGCCTCTTCGAGCCGGCGCTCACGAACATCGGGATCGTGCTGCCCGAGCCCGGCTACCACGATGCCGTGCGCGAGCTCTGCACGAAGTACGGGACCCTGCTCCTGATCGACGAGACGCACACGATCAGCGCCGGTCCGGGCGGCGCCACGAAGGCCTGGGGGCTGCGGCCCGACATCGTGACGATCGGCAAGACGCTGGGCGCGGGGATCCCGAGCGCGGCGTACGGATTCAGCGAGGAGATGTCCCAGCGCGTCTACGCGCACACCGACTGGAAGAATGCCGACGTCGGCGGGGTCGGCGGCACGCTCGCCGGCAACGCGCTGTCGCTGGCCGCGATGCGCGCGACGCTCGGTGAGGTCATGACCGACGAGGCGTTCGACCGGATGATCGGGCTGGGCGAACGGTTCGAGCAGGGCGTGCAGGAGGTGATCGCGAGCCGGGAGCTGCCGTGGCACGTGGTGCGTCTGGGCTGCCGTGTGGAGTACCTGTTCCGTCCGGAACGCGCGAGGACCGGCAGCGAGGCTGCGGCCGGCCAGGACGAGGAGGTCGATCCCTACATCCACCTCTTCTTGCTGAACCGCGGGATCTTGATGACGCCGTTCCACAACATGGCGCTGATGTCGCCGGCCACGACGGCGGAGGACGTCGACCGCCACACCGAGGTCTACGCGCAGATGGCCGACGAGCTGATCGGCGGCTGAGGTGGGCTGCGCCGCTGCGGCTACGCGGCGTAGCGCGCGCGGAAGTCGCGCATGAACCCGGCGAGGGCCCGGACGCCCTCGTGGGGCATCGCGTTGTAGATCGACGCGCGGATCCCGCCGACGCTGCGGTGACCCTTCAGCTCGTGCATGCCCGCGTCACGGGCCTCCGCGACGAACGTCGCCTCGAGGTCCTCGTTCGGCAGGCGCCACGTGACGTTCATCAGCGACCGTGAGCCCGGTGCGGCGTGGCCCCGGTAGAAGTCCGGGGCGGCGTCGATCTCCGCGTACAGGAGCGCGGCCTTCTCGCGGTTGCGCGCGTACATCGCCTCGAGACCGCCGAGGTCGCGGATCCACCGTGTGACCAGCGTGAGCAGGTAGATCGAGAACACGGGCGGCGTGTTGTACAGCGAGGCGTGCTCGGTGTAGGTGCGGTAATCCAGCATCGTGGGCAGACCCTCGGGGATCCGCGTCAGGAGCGCGCGGTCGACGATCGCCACGGTGACGCCCGCGGGACCCGCGTTCTTCTGGGCTCCCGCGTACAGGAGCCCGAAGCGTCCCACGTCGAGCGGGCGCGCGAGGAAGTCCGACGACGCGTCCGCGAGCAGCGGCGACTCGTCCGGGACGATGGGCGTGGCCGGGAACTCCACGCCTTGGATCGTCTCGTTCGTGGTCACGTGGACGTACGCAGCGTCCCCGGAGAGGAGCTCGAGGAGCTCGTCGGTGTCGGGGGCGCGGACGTAGCCTTCTTCCTTGCCCGACCACGCGACGCGGACCTTCCCCTCCTTCTCGGCCTCCTTGACGGCTTTCGCGCTCCACGAACCGGTCACGACGTACTCGGCGCCCTGGTGCTGACCGCGCAGGAAGTTCATCGCGGCCATCGAGAACTGCAACGTCGCGCCGCCCTGGCAGAAGACGACCGCGTGCGAGTCGGGGATCGCGAGGAGTTCGCGAAGGTTGGCCTCGGCCTCGTCGATCGTGGACGTGAACCACGCTCCCCGGTGCGAGACCTCCAGTGGTGACGCGCCCACGCCGGGGAGCGTGACCAGGTCCCTGCGGGCCTCCTCGAGGACGGGCAACGGGAGCGCGCCAGGACCCGCGGAGAAGTTGAAGATGCGTTCGGACATGGTGCGTCCAGGCTACCCGCCGGAGCCTGCACCGCCCCCGACCGCACCTCTCGGCTACGCCGCCCCGGGCTTGTAGATCATCAGCCAGAGGATCGAGCGCGAGCCCGGCGATCCCGACCGCGTTCACGAGCGCCGGCGTCGGGGAGGCGATCATGGACTCGAACTCGGCCTCCGGCACCGTGTAGGAGCCGTCGGCCCACCTGGTGGTCGCCTCGCGGACGCGGCGCATGTACGGGGTGGCGATCGCCGCCATCAACCCGATCTCGATCGAAGAGGATCCCGAGGGCTCCCCACACCCACCAACCGTCGCCGAACCAGCCTTCCTGCAGCCCGGCGCCGGTGCCTCCGATCACGAGGATCGCGAGCGCGACGTACATCGGCGGCGTGGCGGTCCGGGAGATCTCGGCCAGCTCGAAGATCCGCCCGCGATCGGGCGCCTGGCCCTTGAGAGCCATCATCATCCACATCTGCGCGCCGTGGGCTGCGACGAACCCGATGATCCCCACGAAGTGGACGGTCAGCCAGAGGTCCTCCACGAGCCCGAGGATACGGAGGGCGCAGGTCGCCCCGATGGGCCGAGCGGCCCCGTCAGACGCGGACGAGCGGCCGCGTCAGGCAGGTGGGCCCGCCGTCGCCCTTGCGGCTGATGTCGTCGCCGCGATAGGTGCGTACGTCGACCCCCGCGGCCTCCATCCGCCGCCGCGTCTGGGGGTTCCCATCGAGCGCGAGCGCGACCCGCGGGCCCAGCGCGAGGACGTTCGGCCCCATCGTCGGGAACTCCTCCTCGGGCACCTCGACGAGCTCGACCCCCCGCTCGTGGAGGAGCTGGACGAGGCGAACCGGCATCAGGGGCAGGTACGCGACGGCGAGGTCCTCGTCGAGGGGGGACAGGAAGGAGAGGAGGTGCACACACTCGTCGGGTCCGCGCAGGTGCGGCAGGTCGAACGCGACGACGTCGATCCCCATCGGCTCCAACAGCGTGCGGAGCTGCGCGACCCCGGCCCCGTTCGTCCGGTAGCCGACCCCCGCGAGGAGCGTCGAGGGATCGAGGAAGCACAGGTCGCCACCCTCGGCGGTGGCGGGTTCGGTGAGCCATCCGATCGTCGGGACGCCGAGCGCCTCGAGGTCGGCCGCGACCGCGGCCGGCTCCGCACGACGGCCGACCTTCCCCATCCTGAGCACGATCGCACCGGAGTCGGTCAGCAGGACCGGGTCGTACGCGTAGATCGCGTCGGGATCGCCGGGGACCGGCGTCGACCCGATGACGACCTCGGCGCCGGCGTCCTCGAGCAGTCGCCGGAACGCCGCGTGCTCCTCCTCGGCGCGCTCGGCGTCGGGCCGGGCGCGCCAGCCGTACTCGCGCCACGCGGGGGTGTCCTCGTCGCGGGGTGACCGGACGTAGACACGGACGAGGCCGGCCGACGGGTGCTGGATCACGTCAGCAGTATCGCCCGGCTGGGCCGAGGCGTCCGCTCAGCGCTTGTGGCGATGCACGAGCGCGAAGTGGTCGCCGTGCGCCGTGGCGGGTTGATGCTTGGGCATCGTCTTGCCGGGCGGGTCCGAGGGCTTCGGGTCCTGGTGCCCGGGAGGGCCCCCGTGCGGGTTGTGGTCGCCGCTGTGACCCGGCGTCGGATCGTCGTTGTGGCCGTGGTGCTGGTGGGCCTTGCCGTGCGAGGCCCCGCCACCGTCGGTGCCGCCGCCGCCGCTGCCACCGTTCCCACCGGTGTTCCCGCCGCCGGTGTTCCCGCCGCCGGTATCCCCGCCGCCGGTGTTGCCGCCGCCGCCGCTGCCACCGTTCCCGCCGCCGCCGCCGTTGCCGCCGCCGTTGCCGGCGTCGGGGTGACTCGTGCCGATCACCACGGGTCCGGGTCCGCCGTGGTGACCGCGGGTCTGGTTGCCGCCGAGGGGTTTGGGCGGGTAGGTGGGGCCGATGGACGGAGGGCCCGTCGGCGATGCGGGGGGCGGAGACGACGTCGAGATCACGGGCGGATTCGCGTTCACGACCGACACCGGGATCCGCGCGGCCGACACGCCGAGCGAGAGCACCACGGCTCCGATCAGTGCGGCGCCTCCCAGGGCGATCGACCCGAGGCGACGGTTGAACTCGGTCGCGATCGGGTCGGGTCGGGCCCCCGCTGTGGCCGCCACCGCCGCTACCCCCGCCACCCCTGCGACCCCCGCGACCGCCTCGTCGTCGTCCTCCTCTTCGGCGTGCGCCGGCGGGGCCGCAGGCGCGCTCGCGGCAACGACGGCCGGCGGCAGGACGATCGTTGGCTCGGCGCCGGCCGCGCTCGGCAGGATCAGCACGGGCGCGAGTCGCTCGGTGTCCTCGTCGGTCGCCCCGACCGGCGCTTCCTCGGGTTCCTTCGGCGGCGTCCCACGCTGGGCACGGCGCTGGAGCTCGGTCACGCTCGGGCGCTCCGACGCGGTCTCGGCGCTCCGCTTGGCGAGCAGATCGCGAAGGGTCGCGGGGTCCTTGCGCACCTTGTCGATCCAGTCGGGCTTGTCGAACCCTTGGAGGAGCCCGGCGAGACCGGCGACCTGCGCGACGGCCGGTCCGAGACCCCGCAACACCTCGGAGGGCTCGACGCGGGCGTCGCCGCCGATGGGAACGACCGCCCCGGGCCACACGAGCACGACCTTGGCCTGGGGCGCGACCTCGTGGGTCAGTTGGACCGCCGTGACGCCGATCCCGTCGTCGAGCACGACCACGTCGGGCTGTTCGACGGCGAGGAGCTTGGCGAGCTCGGCGGGGTCCGGGGCCTCGCCGACCACGTCGAAGCCTTCGCCCTCGAGGACGAAGCGGAGCAAGCCCTTGCGGGCAGCCCTTCCTTCGCCCACGACGACGCGTGCGCGGCCCTGCTGCATCTCGGCGATGCCCCCTCCCGGCGCCAGCGTGCACCGGTCCGCCTAAGGGTATACCGGGGACCACCCCCCACAGCCACCGCCGGACGTCGCATCTCCGCTACGTCCGAAAGGGCTACAGGGGACTACCGATACACTCAGTCCCGATGGGGGAGGTGCGGCTCACGTGGACCGGCGAGCGCCTCCAGTTCGTGGGACAGACGGCCTACGGTGAGCCGGTCACGGTCGGCGGAGACCCCGAGGGTCCCGGTGCCAAACCCTCCGACCTGCTCCCGCTTTCCTTGGCGGCGTGCACGGCCTACGACGTCGTTGAAGATCCTGCGCAAGCAGCGCCAGGGACTGCGCGCCCTCGAGGCCGTCGTCACCTCTGAGCAGGATCGTGACCCGCCGTGGACCTTCCGGATGATCCACGTGCGGTTCGTGCTCATGGGCGACGTCGACGAACGCAAAGCGGAACGCGCGATCGACTTGGCCGAGCGCAAGTACTGCTCGGTCGCGGCGACCCTTCGGCCCTCGGTCGCGGTCACCCATTCGTTCGAGATCGTGCGGGACTAGGCGCCAGACGGCGCGGCCCCGGCCCCGGTCTCGGACCGCGGCCTGGTCTTGGGCGGGCGCCTGTGCGACTGGCGCCACACGAGCCAGGCGGTGAGGCCGAGCAGGGCGCCGCCCGTGGCCGCGAGGGCCAGCATGAAGCTCGCCTCGCCCTCGAAGTACGTGGCGATCAACCCGATCAGGGTGGCGAGCAACGCCAGACCGCCGAGGACTTCCATCGGCAGCTCGCGCAGCCGCACCCCGAGCACGACCAGGCCGCCGGCGACGATCGGCGCCGATCCACAGCGCGAGCGTCTGGTGGTCGGCGTCGATCGGCCGCGTGCACATGATCAGCCCGATCGTCGCCAGGACGAACGCAGTGTCGCGTGGCGCGAGCCGGTCCATCACCGCGGCGACGAGCCAGACCGCCGACGCGACGCCGAGCATCGCGGCCACGAAGTCGAACCGAGCCGCGTCGGACCAGCCGGCGTCCGCGGTGAGCGGCAGCGTCGCGAAGACGGTCCCGACCAGGCACGCGAACAGCGCGAGCTGGGCGAGCGTGCGGCGCTCGAAGCCGTAAAGCAAGCCGGCGAAGAGCGTCGTGACGCCGAAGATCGTGATCGCAAGCCCACGCGGGCAGGTCGAGCCCGTCGACGATCTCGCGCCAGAACACGGCGTAGGCCAGCGTGAACCCGAACGCGGGTACCGCGAAGAACCAGCAGACCGCAGCGAACCTTCGCGCCGCGGGCTCATCGGACCCGCGCGTGATCCACCCGAGGGCGAACAGCAGCACGGTGACGGCGCCGGGGATTGACGATCTGCACGCCGATCGGGTAATCGCCGAACTGCGAGCCGATGAACACCATGGCCGCGGCGACCAGCAACCCGCCGCCGACGTACCCGATCATCTCGGCGAAGACCGGGACGCGCGGGGCGACACGCGTTGGGGTGCCCGTGTGCTCCGTGACCTCCCGCTGGGATGGAGCAGGCGTTCGCATCGAGGCCACCTCCAACCTGACCGTACGGCGCGCTCCACCGCGGGTCTGCGGCCATGCGGCCCGCGCAGGTGGGGACCGTCCTCGGCGCGGCCTGCGAAACTCGTGGGGTGGATCGCGCCGCCTTCCGCGCCCTGGTCGAGGGCGCCGTGCTGCCCGCCGACGGTGGGATGGGCACGTCGCTGATCGACCGCGGCGTCGCGGTGGATGCGTGCATCGAGGAGGCGAACCTCACGGCGCCGGCGCTGGTCCGCGAGATTCACGCCGGGTTCGTGTCGGCCGGCGCGCGGCTCGTCCTCACGAACACGTTCGGTGCGAACCGCCATCGCCTCGAACGTCACGGGCTGGCGGACCGGGTCGTCGAGCTCTGTGACGTCGGCGTCCGGCTGGCCCGCGAGGCGGGGGCCGAGCTCGTCGGCGGGTCGATGGGCCCGCTGGGGGTTCGCCTGCAGCCGTACGGACGGGTCCACCCGGACGACGTGCTCGCGGCCTACCGTGAACAAGCGGCGGCGCTCGCACGAGCCGGCGCAGACGTGCTCGTGGTGGAAACGCAGACGGACCTGCGCGAGCTCGAGCAGGCGGTGGCCGGCGCGCGCGAGGCTGCCCCGGACCTGCCGCTGCTCGCGACCGCGACGTTCACGCGGGACGACCGGACGGTGCTCGGCTCGACGCCGGAGGAGGTCGCGGGACGACTCGCCGCGCTCGGCGTCGACGCGCTCGGCGTGAACTGCGGCGAGGGGCCGGCGCAGGTCCTGCGCGTGCTCGAGGCCATGCGTCCGTTCGCCCCCGGCGTTCCGCTGATCGCGAGGCCCAACGCCGGCGGTCCCTCGAGCGTCGGCGGGCGGTTCGTGTACCCGGCGACGGCGGAATACGTGGGCGAGCTGACGGGCGCCTACCTCGATGCGGGGGCGAGGATCGTGGGCGGCTGCTGCGGGACCGGGCCGGCGCACACCGCCTCGATCGTGGCCGCCGTCCGCGCGTACGCGCCGTCGCCGCGCGTGTCGTTCCCCGGCGAGGGCCCCGAGGAAGAACCCGCCGCGCCGATCCGCGAGCCGACCGCGCTCGAAGCCGCCCTCGGCTCCGCCGTTGCGGGCGAGGGGTTCGCGATCACGGTGGAGATGGAGCCGCCGCGCTCGTTCGACGCCTCGACCCTGGTGGCGGCGGCCGAGACCCTGCGTGACGCCGGCGCGACCGCGATCGACGTCGCCGACTCGCCGATGGCGAAGATGCGGATGAGCGCGTGGGCGGCGTGCCGGTTGATCGAGGAGCAGGCGGGGATCGAGACGGTGCTGCACTTCCCGACGCGCGGGCGCAACCTCCTGCGCCTGCAGGGCGACCTGCTCGGGGCGCACGCGCTCGGGATCCGCAACCTGTTCGTGTGCGTCGGGGACCCGGTGACGGTGGGGGACTACCCGCAGTCGCTGAACGACGTCGATCTCACCGCCACCGGCGTGCTGCGGTTGATCACGCAGGGGTTCAACGCCGGCGTGGACCGCGCGGGCTCGCCGATCGGCGCCCCGACGGCCTTCGTGCCCGGCGCCGCCGTGGCTCCGTCCGCCCCGGACCTCGGGCGGGAGGCTCGTCTGCTGCACCGCAAGGTCGAGGCCGGCGCCCGGTTCCTCCTGTCGCAGCCGCTGTACGCGGTCGAGCCGCTGCGGGCGCTCCGCGAGGCTTACGAGCGCGTCGCCGGCGAGCCGCTCGCCGTGCCGATCCTCGCGGGCGTGCTTCCGCTCGCGTCCGCGCGTCACGCGGAGTTCCTGCACAACGAGGTCCCCGGGATCGACATCCCCGACGACGCTCGCGCCCGGATGGGTCTGGCGGGCGAAGGCGAGCCCGCGTGGCGCGAGGGCCTCGCGATGGCGACCGCGCTGATCGAGGCGCTGCGCGAGGAGGGCGTCGCAGGCATCTACGTGATGCCGCAGTTCGGCCGCTACGACCGTGCCGCCGACGTCGTCGACGCGGCCCGCGCGGGCTGAGCGCATCCGGCCCCGCGCCCCTGCGACCTGGCAGAATGGCGTTCCGCGCGCACGCGCGCGAGAGTGCGGATCCCACGGAGCGAGGCAGTCCCCACATGCAGACCGACGCGCAGACCGACCCCGTCCTCCAGGCGGTCCTGGAGAAGATCGACCTCGAGGCACCCACCGATCGGCGGGAGGCACGCCGGGCCTTCGCCAAGGCGTTCCTGCGCCGGATCGACGAGGACGAACGCAAGGAGCTGGGGGTGGACCGGCTCTCCGCGACGGCCTCCTCAGCCTTCGCGTTCGCCGACTCCCGCGGCGGCGCCGAGGCGATCGTGCGCGTGTTCGTCCCGACGATGGGCGAGTGCGGCTACGACGCGGCCGGCACGATCGTCGAGACCAACACCGACGACTGTCCGTTCCTGGTCGACTCCGTCCACGAGGAGCTGTCGGCGCGCGAGTTGCACGTCCGTCGAGTGTTGCACCCGGTGATCGGGACCGAGCGCGACCCCGAGGGACGTCTGCGGACCGTCACGTCCGGGAGGGGAGCAGCGCATCGCGAATCGGTGATGCATTTCGAGCTGGACCGTCTGCTCGACGACGCCGAGCGTGCGGACCTGCAGGCGCGTGTCTCCACGATCCTGCACGACGTGCACCTGGTCGTGCGGGATTTCGAGCCGATGCAGGAGCAGGTGCGGCACATGATGGACGTCGCCCACGCGTCCACCCCGCGCTACTCGGCCGAGGAGATCGCCGAGACCGTCGATTTCCTCGCCTGGCTCTTGCCCGTGAACTTCGTACTGCTCGGGTATCGGGAATACGACGTCTTCGACACGCCGCAGGGCCGAGCGATCCGGGCCGTGCCCGGCTCCGGCCTCGGGATCCTCACCGACGTGTCGCGCTCCTCGCTCGCGGACGTGACGCTGCTGTCGTCGCTGCCGCCCGATGTGGCCGCCCGGATCGAGGACGGCGACCTGTTGTTCGTGAGCAAGACGAACGCGTCCTCCACCGTCCACCGCCGGGCCCGGATGGACTACATCGGCGTGCGCCGGATCGACGAGGCGGGCAACGTCGTGGGCGAGGCGCGCCTGATCGGCCTGTTCACCAGCCGCGCCTACATGGCGCCCGCCGAGCGGACCCCGCTCCTGCACCACAAGCTCGACCAGATCACGGCCGCCGAGGACCTGATACGCGGACTCCTACGACTACAAGGCGGTCGTCGCGCTGTTCGAGTCGTTCCCGAAGGACGAGCTGTTCCAGGCGACGAGCGAGGAGCTCCGCACGCTCGTGATGGAGCTCCTGCGATCCGACGAGCAGCGGGGGATCCGCGTCCTGATCCGCAAGGACATCTACGCACGGCAGGTCTCGGTGGTGGTGGCGTTGCCGCGCGAACGGTTCAGCACGATCCTGCGCAAGCGGTTGCAGCGGATGTTCCTGGAGCGGTTCAACGGTTCGAGCGTCGACTACCACCTGTCGCTCGGGGAGACCGAATCGGCCCGGATCTTCTTCACGATCCACGTGGCCGAGGGCGCGCACATCCCGGAGATCCCGTACGAGCTGCTCGAGGCCGAGGTCGAGCAGCTTGCCCGCACCTGGGACGACGACCTGCTCGACGCCCTCACGGCGCGGGTAGGCGCCGAACGGGCAACCTACCTCGCCGCGAAGTACGCGCCGCGGTTCCCGGACTACTACAAGACGTCGGACTCCGAGTGGCCGCTCGTGGTCGAGGACGTGTTGCATCTCGAGGAGCTGGAGTCGACGCGGGACGGGTTCGTGCTCGGGATCGGCAACGAGCAGTCCGGCGAACGCCTCACGCGCGTGAAGCTCTACAAGACCGGCGGCAAGGTCGACCTGTCCGCGTTCATGCCGCTGTTGGAGTCGCTCGGGCTGCGTGCGATCGAGGAGATCCCGGTGCAGCTCCGTGGCGAGGGCAGGGCGTACATCCACGACTTCGGCGTGCTGGACGCACGCGGCGCGGTCCTGAACCTCGAGACCGAGGCCGAGCGGGTCGTGGAGGCGCTGGGCGCGATGTGGCGGGGCGAGGCCATCGTGGACTCGCTCAACCGCCTCGTGAGCTTCGCGGGGATCGCCTGGCACCAGGTGCAGGTCCTGCGCGCTTACCGCCGGTACCGCTCGACGGTTTCGTCGCGGTTCACCGAGGAGTACCGCAACGACGCGATGGCCGAGCATCCGCACATCGCGTTCCGCCTGGTGCGGCTGTTCGAGGCGAAGTTCGACCCTGCGCGCAACGCGACGCCCGAGGAGGTCGCAGAGATCAAGCGGCAGATCCTCACCGACCTGCGCGAGGTCGTGTCGCTCGATCAGGACACGATCTTCCGCAGCTTCCTGGGGACGATCGAGGCAACGGTCCGCACGAACGCGTTCCGTCCGGACCGCGCCGCCCTTGCGTTCAAGCTCCGCTCCGCGGACGTGCCGGGGATGCCCAAGCCGTACCCGCTGTTCGAGATCTTCGTCTATTCGCCGGAGATGGAGGCGATCCACCTGCGCGGCGGGATGGTCGCGCGCGGCGGGATCCGCTGGTCCGAGCGGAAGGAGGACTACCGCACGGAGGTCCTCGGGCTGATGAAGGCGCAGAAGGTGAAGAACGCCGTGATCGTGCCCGACGGGTCCAAGGGTGGGTTCGTGTTGAAGCACCAGCCGGTGGCCCCGGACGAACTGAAGAGAGAGGTCGTCGCCCAGTACGTCACCTTCATGGACGCGATGCTCGATGTCACCGACAACCTGATCGGCGGCGAGATCGTCCACCCCGACGGCGTGCGTGCGCTCGACGGCCCCGACCCCTACCTGGTCGTCGCGGCGGACAAGGGCACGGCGACGTTCTCCGACATCGCGAACGGGGTGGCCGAACGCTACGGCTTCTGGCTCGGCGACGCGTTCGCGTCGGGCGGGTCTGCCGGCTACGACCACAAGGCGCTCGGTATCACGGCGCGCGGCGCGTGGGAGTCCGTCAAGCGGCATTTCCGCGAGCTCGCGGTCGAGGTGATGCGCGACGACTTCACGGTGGTCGGGATCGGCGACATGTCGGGGGACGTCTTCGGCAACGGCCTCCTGTACACGGAACGCTCGCGGCTCGTGGCGGCCTTCGACCATCGCCACCTGTTCCTGGACCCCGACCCCGATCCGGTGGCCTCGTTCGCCGAGCGGCGCCGCCTCTTCGCGCTTCCCGGCTCGTCGTGGAACGACTACGACCGCGCCATGTTGTCGGCCGGCGGCGAGGTGATCGACCGCAAGGCGAAGAGCTGCACGCCGTCGCCGCAGGCTCGCGCCGTGCTCGGGATCGCCGAGGACGCGCCGCAGGAGATGACCCCGAACGAACTGATCCGCTGCATCCTGCGGGCCCCGGTCGACCTGCTGTGGAACGGTGGGATCGGGACCTACGTGAAGTCCGCGCGGGAGACCCACGCGGAGGTGGGCGACCGTACGAACGACCCGCTGCGCGTGAACGGCGGCGAGCTCCGCGCGAAGGTCGTCGGCGAGGGGGGGAACCTCGGGTTCACCCAGCGGGGCCGGATCGAGTACGCCCGGGTCGCCGGCCGGATCAACACCGATTTCATCGATAACTCCGCCGGGGTGGACACTTCCGACCACGAGGTCAACTGGAAGATCCTGCTTGGCCTCGCGATCCAGCGGGGCGAGCTCACGCTCGAGGAGCGCAACGATCTGCTCCAGGGCTGCGCGCCCGACGTCGTCCAGCACGTCTTGTACGACAACTACCTGCAGGCGCAGATCCTCTCGCAGGAGGAAGAGGTCTCGGGGCACCGGATCGAGGCATACGAGGACCTGATGCAGCAGCTCGAGGTCGACGGCGAGCTCGAGCGCGAGGTCGAGTTCCTTCCCACCACCGAGGAGATGCTCGAACGGCGAACCTCCGGCGCCCCGATGACCCGCCCGGAGCTGTCGGTGTTGCTCGCCTACGCGAAACGCTCCGTCTACACGGCGCTGCTCTCGAGCGACCTGCCCGACACCGAGTACCTCGCCGCGGACCTGCACAGGTACTTCCCCCCGGCGATCGTCTCGCGGTTCGGCCACCTGCTGCCCGAGCACCCGCTGCGACGCGAGCTGATCGCGACGATCGCCGCGAACGACGTCGTGAACTCCCAGGGGATCACGTTCGTCTCGCGGATGGTGAACGAGACCGGCACGCACGCCGCCGACGTCGTGCGGGCGTTCCGGATCGCGCGCGACGTCTCGGGCGCGGTCCAGCGCTGGGCCGACATCGAGGCGCTCGACGGCGTGATCGAGCCGCACGTGCAGAACGAGCTGCTCGCCGGGGTGGACTGGCTGGTCGAGACCACCTCACGTTGGTACCTCGTCCAGGCTGCCGGCCAACGGCTCGCCGAGGCGGTCGCCGAGTCCCGCGAGGCATTCGCGGAGCTCTCCGAGGCGCTCGACGAGATAGGACCCGAAGCCTGGCGGGAGGAGCACGCCGCCGTCGAGCGCGAGCTCGTGGCGATCGGCGTGCCGCACACCGTGGCCCGGCGGCACGCGTTCCAGCCGGAGCTGGTCCACGCGCCCGACATCGTCGCCGTTGCCCATGCCACGGGGCGTTCGGTGCTCGAGGTCGCCCGCGGGTTCTTCCTGCTCGGCGAACGGCTGCGGATCGACTGGCTCGAGCAGCGGCTCGAGGAGCTCGCGACCGGCTCGCGCTGGCAGCGCTGGGCACGACAGAGCACCGAGGACGACCTCCTGGCGGTCCGCCGCCAGCTCTGCGAGCACGTCCTGGCCAACGCGGGCGGCGCCCCGATCGACGCCGCCGTCGACGCCTTCTTGGAGCTGCACGCCGAACGCGTCGAACGGCTGCAGCGATTCATGCACGCCCTGTCCGTCGAGGGCGTGACGGACCTGTCCCAGCTCACGGTCGCGCTGCGGCAGATCCGCGCGCTGGCCGGCTGAGTGCCTACCGCGCGACCAGCTTGCGGACGGCGCCGGCCGCCGGCGTCAGGATCGACTCGTGGCCGTCGTCCCACCGGACGCGGTAGGACACGGTCGCCCCGTGGATCACCTCCAAGATCTCGCCTTCACGCTCGTGTTGACCGACCCGCTCGGTCTCGACCGCGATCCGGTCACCGACGCTGATGTCCACGATGCACCTCCCGATGGCCGCCGCCTGCACGCTACCGCCGCGCGGACGAGAAGGGGAAGGGCCGGTCGGCCGTAGGACGCAGGTCCCGGGGCCGGTGTGCGGCGGCGCTCAGCCGCCGTAGAGGTCGAGGGTGATCCAGTAGGCGCGGTGCGCGTAGACGACCCCGACGCCCGCGTGGCGGAACCTCCTGTTCACGAGGTTCGCGAGGTGCGGCGCGCTCTTGGTCCAGGCCTTGAAGACGGCCCAGATCGACCCTCCCATCCCGACGTTCTCGCCCCACGTGCTGCCGCCGCGGCGCTTCACCTTGGTGCCGAGCAAGGAGCTGTGGAACAGCGTCCGCTCGGTAGCCATCCTCTCCGAGTGCCGCCAGGCGAACTTCGAGAGGACCGGGTCGTTCTGGAGGACCGGGAGTCCCTTCGACCTGCGGAAATCGTTCAGGAAGCCGTACAGCTTGTGCCGGTAGCGCACAGCGCGAGTCGTTGCGAGGGACTGCCCGTCGGTGGCGAACAGCAGGGCCACCACCAACGCGACGATGAGGACGATCCGGGGGCTGGTCCGCATGCGCGAAGGCCCTACCCTAGCGAACTTCGGCCGGATCGGCCACCACCCCCGCCTCTGCGATCGCCGGAGGGCGGCAGCGCCCTGGCGAGCTCCCGGCGCGACGCGCGCCTGCCGGTACCATCCCGACGATGCCCCGTCGTTCGACGGTCCTCCTGATCGTGGCCCTGTGGTCGCTGTCGCTGTCCGCCCCCGTCCGCGCGGCGACGAGCGGCGCGGACGTGTCGGTGACGGCGTCGGCCTCGGCCGACCCGGTGCTCCGCGGACGGGACTTCGCGTACACGATCGTGGTCGCCGACACGGGACCGCTCGACGCCACGAGCGTGTCGGTGGTCGCGACGCTTCCCGCTGAGGTGTCCCTCGTCGACGCCGCGGGCTGCGGGGTCTCGGAGGCGACCGTCACGTGCTCCTGGGCGACGATCGTTGCCGGTCAGAGCGGGTCGAGGACCCTCGGCGTCCATGCAGACGCGCACGGCACGGCCACGCTCGGGGTCAGCGTGAGCGCCGCCGAGAGCGACCCGGATGCGAGCAACGACGCCGCGACGGAGACCACCGTGATCCTGGGTCCGACCGACTGCACGGTGCGCGACGACGCGGAGACCGGGCTCGTGATCGGCACGCCCGGCACCGACGTGCTATGTGGCCTCGCCGGCGATGACCTGATCGAGGCGGTCGGCGGCGACGACCTCGTGGTCGGCGGGCCCGGGAACGACATCGTCGCCTACCCGAACGCGACCGTGCCGGTCGCGATCAACCTCACGACGCGGCGGGCGCGGATCGGCGGGGCGCGAGCCGATCTCCTGTCGGTCGAGGGTGCGTTCGGCGGACACAAGGCCGACGTCTTGGTCGGGAACGGGGCGCCGAACCTCCTCGGCGGCCTGGGCGGCAACGACCTGATCGACGGCCGGGGCGGCGCTGACACCGCCGACTACCACTTCTGCCTGGGGTCGGGCTGCCGCCTGCGCGGTGTCTCCGTCGATCTGGCGGCCGGCGTCGCGACGGGTTCGGGCGTGGGCACCGACACCCTGCGGGGATCGAGAACGTCAACGGCTCGAGCGGAGGGTCCGACCGTTTGCTGGGCGACGCGAAGACGAACGTCCTGTGGGGCTACGGCGGACACGACCGGCTCATGGGGCGCCGCGGAAGCGACGTGCTGTGGGGCATGCTCGACGGCGACCGGCTCGAGGGAGGTCCGGGTGTGGACTTCCTGGACGGCGGTCTCGGCCACGACCGCTGCGCGGGCGGTCCGGGGATCGACGTGCTCGTGTCTTGCCCCTGAGGGGACAGCCGCCCGGTACGGTTGGATGCCATGACGGATCGCGCCGACGTGGTCGTGATCGGTGGCGGGCTCGTGGGCCTCGCCACCGCCTACCGCCTGCTCCAGGCGCGCCCCGGCGCCAGGGTGCTGGTGATGGAGAAGGAGCAGGGGGTGGCGCGCCACCAGAGCGGACGCAACTCAGGGGTGCTCCACAGTGGTCTGTACTACGCGCCGGGGACCTGGCGCGCCCTGTCCTGCCGTCGCGCCAAGGAGACGCTCGAGGTGTTCGCCGAGGAGCACGGGGTCGCGTGGCGCCGGTGCGGGAAGCTCGTTGTCGCGATCGAGCCCGCCGAGGTGGCTCGGCTGGAGGCGCTGCGAGAGCGGGGCGAAGCCAACGGGTTGCGGGGGCTCACACTCCTCGCGCCGGGCGAGTGGACGCAGATCGAGCCCGACGTCCGCGGGCTCCGCGCGTTGCACGTGCCCGAGACCGGAGTGATCGACTTCGCGGGGGTCGCGGCGGCGCTCGTCCGCGAGATCGGCACGGCAGGCGGTGAGGTCCGGACCGGGACAGAGGTGCTCGGGATCGAGCCCTCGGGTGACCGCCAGCTCGTGCGGACCTCCCTCGGCGACGTCCTCGCGCGCGGCGTCGCGGCGTGCGCGGGACTCCGGTCCGATCGGGTGGCGGCGATGAACGGTGTCCGCGACGCGCGGCGGATCGTCCCGTTCCGCGGCGCCTACCTGCGCCTGCGTGAGGACGCGGCGGCGCGTGTCCGCGGCCTCGTCTATCCGGTCCCGGCTCCGGGACTGCCGTTCCTCGGGGTCCATCTGACCCGCCGGATCGACGACGAGGTCTGGGCAGGCCCGAACGCGACGCTCGCGTTCGCGCGCGAGGGCTACGGACGCTGGTCGCTCGATGCCGAGGATCTGCGCGACGCCCTCGGGTACGCCGGGTTGTGGCGCCTCGCCTTGCGTCACTGCGGCGAGGCCATCAGGGAGTACCGACGCGACGCGTCGGTGGCGGCGACCGCCCGCGCGATCGCCCGGTACCTTCCGGGCGTGACCGCTGCCGACCTCGAGCCGGCGACCGCGGGCAATCGCGCCCAGCTGCTCGCTCCGGACGGCACCCTGGTGGACGACTTCGACCTGCAGGAGGCGCCCGGCGCGATCCACGTCCGCAACGCGCCGTCTCCCGCCGCGACCGCATGCCTCGCGATCGGCGAGGTCGTCGCCGGGCGCGCCGCCGCGCGGTTCCTGGCCGCACGGTCTTAGCGGGGCGGCGGCGGCTGGGAACGGTCCGCCGCCGGGGGCTTCGGGCCGATGATGAGCGCGACGATGAGCCCGATGAGCGGGAAGAAGAACCCCAGCAGGAACCAGCCGACCTTCTCAGCGCTGGTGTCGCGACCGTTGTTCGCGGCGATGATCATCGTGACCGCACCGAACACGATGGGGATGACGAGGAAGAGCACGACGATCCATTCGGGACCCATGTTCCTCCCTTTCGCTGACGTTCACTGGGCGCGGCGTTGGTGTATGCGTCGCCAGGATGCTGCAAGGGGAAGCGTCACACAAGGTGCGAACGAGCCCGATGACGCGTCAGAGCTTGTAGCCGAAGGTCCGCAGCAGCTGCTTGCGCTCTTCGACGTCCTCGTCGGTCTCGATCCCGAGTGGCCGTTCGCCGTCGATCACGCCCAAGATCCGCGTCCCTGGTCCGTCTCGCCGACCACGACCTCGACCGCATTCGCGCTCGCGCAGAAGATCCGACACACCTCGGGTACCTGCTTCACGGCGTTCAGCACGTTCACAGGGAACCCGTCGCGCAGGAACACCAGGAAGGAATGGCCGGCGCCGATCGCCTCGGCGTTGCGACCCGCGAGCGCCACGAGGTCCGCGTCGTTGCCGGAGATCCGGACGAGGCGCTTGCCCGAGGCCTCGCAGAACGCGATCCCGAACTTGAGGGACGGCGAGGATCCGGCGAGGGTCTCGTGGAGGTCCTCGACCGTCTTGATGAAGTGCGACTGTCCGAGGATCAGGTTCAGCTCCTCGGGGTTCTCGATCGGCACGGTGGTCAGCTCCACGGTGGACCTCCTTCGTCGTGCGGTGCAGGCAGCGTAGCGGGGCGAACGGCCGCCCCGACTTCGGACGAGGGTGGCGCCGCCTGCACGGTGGCGTGACGGAGCGAGGTAGGCTCGCCGCAGGATCGCTCCGAGGAGGCACGGATGAGAGGGATGCTCCGTACCGGCGCGCGGGTGCTCGCGTTCGCGGCGCTCGCGCTGCTGCTGTCGGGGTGCTTGAAGCTGGACGAGCACCTGACGCTCAAACCCGACAACACCGTCGACGGCACGGTGACGTTCGGTGTCAGCAAGCAGATGATCCAGATGACCGGGCAATCGGCGGACGACGTCTTGAGCCAGATGACCCAGAGCGACTCTCCCGTCCCCTCCGGCGTGGCGAACGTGCAGACGTCGGACTACTCCGACGACCAGTTCGTCGGCAAGACCTACACGTTCTCGGACGCGACCCTGGACCAGATCAACGGCCAGGGTGCCGACCTCACGATCAAGCGTGACGGGGAAACCTTCGTCGTCGACGGGGCGCTCGACCTGTCGAGCGGCACGCAGTCCGGGATCGACCTGAACGACCCAACCACCAAGAGCCTGCTCCAGAGCTTCCAGGTCTCGGTCGCGATCACCTTCCCCGGCGCCGTCACCGACCCGGGGAGCGGCGCCGTGGACGGCAACACGGTGACCTGGACGCCGAAGATCGGCGAGACGACCCAGATCCACGCGGTCGGCAGCGCGATCGCGAGCAGCTCGAGCAACCTCTGGCTGTACGTGCTGATCGGCGTGGTCGTCCTGCTGGTGGTGATCGTGCTGGTCGTGCTCGCGTCGCGTCGGAACAAGGCTGTGCCGGCAAGCATGACCGGGTTCGAAACGACGCCCGAGGCGGCCTCGGCACCGGAAGGCGCTCCTGCCTCCGCCGCTCCGGGCGGCGAGCCGGGCACGCCCGCGATGACGGAGCCCGCGACAACCGAGCCGCGTCGACCGAGCCCGCGTCGACCGAGCCCGCGACCACCGAGCCCGCGACCACCGAGCCCGCGACGACCGAGCCCGCCACGACCGAGCCCGTGATGCCGGCCCCGGCCGCTCCAGGCGTCCCCGCTGCACCGCGAACCCCGTCCCAACCGGTCGCGGATGCGCCGTCGGAGGGCGAGGTGCCCGCGGTGCCGGAGCCCCCTACGGAGGAACCGCCCGGCGAGGAACCGTCGGCTCCCGACACGCCGCCGCCGACGGAGACGCCGCCGGCGCCCGAGACACCGCCGCCGCCGCAGGGATGAGCTCGATCGCGTTCCGCTGCGCTCAGGCGTGCGCGCCGGTGAGGGTGCGGCGGAACAGGATCGTCGCGCCCACGATCAGGACGGTCGCGTAGACCGCAAGCACGACGAGCTTGCCCGCGACCTCGGCGGGGGTCGCTCCGGCCATCGCGTCGTCGAGCGCTTGGATCGCCCACGCGTGCGGTGTGAGGTGGGCGATCCGCTCCATCACGGGCGGGAAGATCTCGAGCGGGACCATCGCGCCGCCGAGCGCCGCGAGGCCGAGGCCGAGGAACACGCCGAGCGCGCCCGCCTGCTGCTCGTTGTGCAGCACCGCGCCCATCAGCATCGCGGCGCCGGTGGCGGTCGCGGCCAGGAGCGCGATCGTGAGCCCGGTGGTTGCGAGGTCGCCCCATGAGACACGGAACAGCAGGGCGGTGCCGAGCACGATCAACACCGCCTGCAGCAGCGCGATCGCGTAGCGGCCGAGCCCCTCGCCGAGCAGGATGTCGCGCACCGGCGTGGGTGTGGCGAGCATCCGCCGCGAACAACCGAGGCGGCGGGACTCGATCAGCATCGACGCAGCCGACAGCGAGGTGACGAACACGAACAGGACCAGTTCCTGGGCTGCGCCGTTCGAGATCGTGTACGTGTCCTCGCCGGCGCCGGCTACCGAGGACGACACCGCGACCGCGGGCACCGCCCTGGCCGCCGCCTGCGCAGCAGCGTACGCGGCCGTGAAGTCGGGCTGGCGTCCTTCGGCGACGGCAACCCGGGCAGCGCGCACCGCGACCCCCTGCTCGTCGACGACCGAGGCGACCGTCAGCCGCAGCTGCTCCCCGCCGCTGCTCGGACGCGCTGCGTAGTCGAGCGGGACCGTCTCGCCGGCGCGGACGCGGGCGTCGTACCCGTCGGGGATCACGAGCCCGCCCTCGAGCCGGCCGCGCTCGACGGCTTCGCGGAGCGTCGTCGCGTCGGTGTAGGTCACGACGGACAGGTCGGTGGTCGCATCGAGGCGTCGCACGAGGTCCTGCCCGAGGGCGCCGGCGCCCGTTTCGACGACGCCGAGCTTCGGCGTCGAGGCCTCCCCGAACGTCGCGCCCAGCGCGAGGATGATCAGGAACGGGAACACGAACACGAAGAACACCGAGGTCCGGTCGCGGACGAGGCGGCGGAGGTTCATCCCGGCGATCGCGGCCGCGGAGCGCATCTCAGACCTCCACCAGCCGCGCGGCGCGGCGCCACGCCACCGCGGCGCAGACCGCGCCGATCGCGAGCGTGCCGAGGATCGCGGGGATCGCCGCGGAGGCGGGGTCGCCCGACGCGAGCCGTTCGAACCCTTCCATCAGCCAGCCCTGCGGGGAGAGGAACCGCATCGCGGCGAGCACCCCGGGCGCCTGCGAGATCGGGAAGAACGTGCCGCCGAGTAACCCGCCGACGACCGCGACGATCGACGTGTACGAGCCCGCCTGCGCGGGCGTGTGCGCCAGAGTGGTGACGAGCGCGGTGACCCCGACCGCGCACAGGACCCCGCTCAGCACGAGCAGCGCGACGCCGAACGGCGCGCCCCAGCCGGCGTTCAGGAGCAGCGTGCTCGCCACGACCAACAGGGTGGTCGCCACGAGCCCCACCGCGAAGCTCGCGAACGCCTTGCCGAGCAGGATCGCGGGCGGCGGGACCGGGGCCACGAGCAGCCGCGCGAGCGTGCCGTCCTGCCGCTCCTCCAAAAGCCCACGCACGCCGAACTCGACCGTGAAGAACAGGAAGAACACCGCCATCCCGATCGCGAAGAACGTGGTGGCGGAGTAGGTCTTGGACGAGGTGCGGTCATCGACCACCTCGGCGGCCGGGGGCGTCGCCTGCGCCTTCCCTTGCAACGCGGCGAGCTGGGCCGGCGTGGCGCCCGGCGGCGCCGCGACCGCGATCGCCACCGAGATCGCGTCGAGCTGGCTCGCGAACGAGCGCGCGAACGAGGTCGCGACGAGGCCGCCGATCGACGAGAACGGAGCGGTCAGCACGCGGAGCTGCACGCCCGCGCCGCGCTGGACGCTCGCCGTGAACCCCTGCGGGAACACGAACGCGGCGTCGATCGCGCCGTCCCTGGCCTGCTGCTCCGCTTCGTCGACGGTGCCCACGGTGCGCACGGTCGCGAAGTCGAGCCCCCCGAGCGCCTCGCGGAAGTGGGCGGGGAGCGCACCGCCGTCGAGGTCGACGATCCCGAACGTCGCGGAGAAGGCCTTGGTGTCGGCGCCGCCGAGCGTGAGGGCGAAGATGCCCGCGAGCGCGAACGGGAGCACGATCGCCACCAGGATCGCCGTCCGGTCGCGGAGGCGTCGCAGGAGGTCCTTCGACGCGATCGCGCGTGCGGCGCGGCCGGTCGACGCCATCGCTCAGCCCTCGTCTCGTAACGCCTTGCCGGTGAGGTGGAGGAAGACCGCCTCGAGGTTCGGCTCCTGCACCTCCACGGCGCCGACGTCGGCGCCGGCGTCGGCGGCCGCGCGCACGATCTCTGCGAGGGCCGATCGGGCGTCGCTCACGAGGAGGTCGATCCCGTGGTCCGACACGGTGGCTTCCTGCACGGCCGGGAGCGCGCGCAGGGCGGTGGCCGCGGCTGCGACGTCGCCGCGCGCGCCGAGGTGGACGCGGTCGTGCTCGCCCATCAGGGCGACGAGCTCGCGGCGCGTGCCCTCGGCGCGGAGCGTCCCCTCGTCGAGGATCCCGACGCGGTCGCAAAGGCGCTCGGCTTCCTCCATGTAGTGCGTCGTGTACAGCACGGCCATCCCCTGCGAGGAGAACGCCGCCACCGACTCGAGGATGGCGTTGCGGCTCTGGGGGTCGACGCCGACGGTCGGCTCGTCGAGCACGAGGAGCGTCGGGCGGTTCAGCAGGCCGAGCGCGATGTTCAGCCGGCGCTTCATCCCGCCGGAGAACCCAGCGGTCTTCTCGCCGGCGCGGTCGGCGAGTCCGACCGTGCCGAGCAGCTCGTCGACGCGCGCGGCGAGCTCGCGTCCGCCGAGCCCGTACAGCTTGCCGAAGAACGCGAGGTTCTCCCGAGCGGTCAGATCCGGGTAGATCGCGATCTCCTGCGGCACGAACCCCACGAGCGACTTCACGTCGACCGTCTTCGTGTCGAGCGGCCTGCCCGCCACCGACACCGTGCCCGCGTCGCGCGTGAGCAGGCCGCAGATCATCGAGATCGTGGTGGTCTTGCCGGCGCCGTTGGGGCCGAGCAGGCCGTAGGTCTCGCCGGGCGCGATCTCGAATCCGACGCCGTCGACCGCGACGCGCTCGCCGAACGTCTTGCGCAGCCCCTCGCACGTGAGGACGGGCTCGGCCATCAGGCTCCCCGTTCCCGCTCCCGTAGCTCGACGCGGCGGATCTTGCCGCTGACGGTCTTCGGGAGCTCCTCGACGAACTCGATCTCGCGCGGGTACTTGTACGGAGCCGTCTCCCGCTTGCAGTGCTCCTGGAGCTCGCGGGCCAGCTCGTCGGACGCCTCCCACCCGCCGACCAGCGTGACGAAGGCCTTCACGATCTCGCCGCGTAAGGGGTCGGGCTTGCCGACCACGGCGGCCTCCGCCACGGCCGGGTGCGACACGAGCGCCGACTCCACCTCGAACGGACCGATCCGGTACGCGCTCGACGTGATCACATCGTCCGCGCGCCCGACGAACCAGAGGTATCCGTCCTCGTCGCGCACCGCCCGATCCCCGGTGAAGTAGTGGCCGCCGCGGAACACCGCGGCTGTGGCGTCGGGATTCCGCCAGTACTCCGCGAACAGACCGACCGGACGCTCGGGCTCGACGCGGACCGCGATGTGCCCCTCCTCACCCGCTGGGAGCGGTACGCCGTCGTCGTCGACGACGTCCACCTCGAACCCCGGCGCGGGCTTGCCCATCGAGCCTTGGCGGATCGGGACGCACGGGTAGTTCGCGACGATGTTGACGGTCTCGGTCTGCCCGTAGCCGTCGTGGATCGTGCGGCCGGTGGCCGCCGTCCACACGTCGATCACCTCCGGGTTCAGCGGCTCGCCCGCCGACACCACGTGGCGCAAGCTCGTCAGGTCGAACCGCGAGAGGTCCAGCAGCACCAGCTGACGGAAGACGGTCGGCGGCGCGCAGAAGGTCGTGATCCGATGCTCGGCGATCGCCGCGAGCAGCCGCTCGAAGTCAGGCTTGCCGCGCTGGTCCCACAGCACGACCGCGGCGCCCATCCGCCACTGGCCGTAGAGGGCGCCCCAGGCGGCCTTCGCCCATCCTGTGTCCGACACGGTCCAGTGCACGTCGCCGGGGCCGAGGTCCTGCCAGAAGCGCGCGGTGATCTCGTGGCCGACCCCGTAGGACGCGTGGGTGTGGAGCACCATCTTGGGCATCCCGGTGGTGCCGGACGTGAAGTACAGCAACAGCGGGTCATCTGCTCGGGTGGCGACCCCGGGCGGGGTGTCGGCGGCCGCCTCGAGCAGGTCGTCCCACACGCGCCAGGAGCCGTCCGGCGGATCGGGGTCGATCGAGGCGGCGAGCTTGAGCGCCAGGCCGGCCTCCGCGACGCGCGCAGCGCCCTCGGCGTCGGTCACCGCGGCCACCGCCTCCGCTTGCCCGATCCGGTACGCGATGTCGTGGGCGGTGAGCAGCGTGGTGCCAGGCATCGGCACCGCGCCGAGGAGATGGCAGCCGAGCACGACCTCGTGCCAGGCCGGCACCCGTGGCAGCATCACGAACACCCGGTCGCCCGCGCCGATCCCCTGGGCGGCGAGCGCGTTCGCGGCTCGGTGGGCGCGCCGCAACAGCTCGGCGAAGGTGATCCGGCGCTCGCCGCCGTCCTGGTCCACGGCGACGACGGCGATCCGATCGGGCTCGCGCGCCGCCCACTTCCCGACGATGTCGCGCACCGCGTTGAAGCGTTCGGGGACCTCGAGACGGAAGCTCCGACGGGTCCCCTCGTAATCGGTCATGCGCATGGCCGGTGTGCCCTCCGTCCGCCATCCTCGCGCGACCGTGTCGCAGGCCCACGGGCCGAACGTCGGGGTTCGGGCGGGTCGGCTAGGGTGTCCGCCGGTGGGAACCGTCAGCGGGGAGCGGCTGCTGGTGGTCGGCGGCGGCCTCGTCGGCCTCTCGTGCGCGTGGTTCCTGCGCGATGCCGGGTTCGAGGTCGTAGTGCTCGAGCGCGGAGCGCCCGGAGGCGGCGCCTCTCGGGGGAACGCGGGGGCGATCTGTCCGTCGATGGCCGAGCCGTTGCCGGCGCCCGGGATGATCCGCCACGCGCTCGCGAACCTCACCCGTCCGGACGCGGCGCTGCACGTGCACCCCACGTACGCCCCGCGGATGGCGCGGTTCCTCCGCTGGTTCCGCCAGGCCGCGACCCAGGAGCGCTTCGATACCGGGCTCACGGCGCTGGCCCAGCTCGCGCGCGATGCGACCGACGCCTACGACGCGCTCGCCGCCGCCGGCGTCGGCAGGTTCGCGAGGCGTACCGGCTACGTGCTCGCGCACACGTCGTGGTCCGCGGCCGAGGAGGAGCGCGCCGCGATCGCGCGGATGGCGGCGCTGGATCTGTGCGCCCCGCCGAGCGAGGTCCTCGACGGCGAGGACGTCCGCGAGCTCGAGCCGATCCTCTCCGATGCGGTCCGCGCCGGCGTCTTCCTGCCGGAGGAACGGTCGATCGACCCGTCGCTGTTCGTCGACGAGCTGGCGGCGGCGCTCCGCGAACGCGGGGTCGAGCTCCGTGAGGACGCCGAAGCCACCGTGGTCCGCGACTCCCGGCACGGGGTCGCCGTGGACACGGCACGCGGGACCGTCGCGGGTGACCGGGCGGTCCTCGCCGCCGGGGTGTGGACCCGCGAACTCGTTGCCCCGCTCGGGCTCTCGCTGCCGCTGTACCCGGGCAAGGGGTACAGCTTCGCGGTCCGACCCGAGGCGATGCCGACCCACGTGCTCTCGTTCGGCGACGCGCATGT
Source organism: uncultured Actinomycetes bacterium (assembly GCA_963710985.1). Classification (GTDB taxonomy): domain Bacteria; phylum Actinomycetota; class UBA4738; order UBA4738; family HRBIN12; genus AC-51. Next base: position 708,766 of record CAVQCI010000003.1, read on the forward strand.
GATGGCCACGCCGATGGACGGCCGGCTCCGCGTCGCCGGCACGATGGAGTTCGACGGGACGACCGACCGGTTCAACGGTCGTCGTGTCGAGGCGATCTTCCGGGCGCTCGCGCCGTTCGTGCAGGGCGTGGACCTCTCGGAGCGCGGCGAGGAGTGGGTGGGACCGCGCCCGATCACCCCCGACGGGCTGCCGTTCCTCGGGCCGGTGCCCGGACACGAGCGCGTCGTGGTCGCGACCGGGCACAACATGCTGGGGCTGACGCTGGGGCCGGCGACCGGCCGCGCGGTGGCGTCGTTGCTCGCGGACGGCGACGCCGGGATCGACCTCGCGCCGTTCGCGCCGGCCCGCTACGGCTGAGCGAGCGGAGCGCTCAGAGGACGGCGGTCTCGACGACCAGGTCGCCCTCGGCGAACCGCGACGGGCGGAGCGGCCGCAGGTCGAAGGTGTCGCAGGCGCCGTCTGCGAGCAGCTCGGCCACGGCACGGCCGGCCGCCGGCGCATGCATCACGCCGTGTCCGCCGAAGCCGGCGGCGTGCACGAGCCCCGGCACGGCCGGGTCCCAGCCGACGATCGCGTGGTGGTCCGGGGTCTCCGGGTACAGACCCGCCCAGCACCGGGCCGCGTCCAGCGGCAGCTCCGCCAAGAACGGGAACCGCCCGGGGATCCGCGCGGCGAGGTCCTCGAAGAACGCGGGGTCCACCGTCGTGTCGCGCCCCGGAGGGTCGTCGGGGTTGGAGTAGGCCGCCACCCAGCCGCCGCGCGCCTCGCGCCGTACGAGCACGCCGGTGTCGACGTCGACGAGCATCGGGGTCAGCGCGCGCTCGCGCGGGTCCAGGAACAGCGCGAGGTTGCGCCGCACCGGCTCGACCGGCACGTCGGCGCCGGCGAGCCTGGCCACCGTGCGCGCCTCGGCGCCCGCCGCGTTCACGATCACGTCGGCGCGCAGCGCGCCGCCCGCGTGCGTGACCTCCCATCGGCCCCCGTCGCGCGCGAGCGCCGAGACGGCGGCGCCGGTGCGGACGTCGGCGCCGAGCGACCGTGCCTCGCGGTCGAGGGCCGCCACCGCCCCGGCGGGATCGAGGTATCCGTCGCGGGCGTGGAAGGTGGCGCCGCGCAGACCGTCGAGCCGGACCTCCGGAGCGATCGTCGCCACCTCGTCGGGCTCGAGCCACCGTGTGTCGACCCCCAGCTCGCGCTGCAGGGCCATCGCCGCGTGGAGCCCGCGTTCCCCGCTGTCGGTCCCGGTCATCAGCAGGTAGCCGGTCTGGTGCATCGAGAGCAGGCCGGTCGCGCGCTCGAGGGCCTCGAACTCGCCGATCGAGAACAGCGAGAACGCGATGTTGGGCGCGGTGGTGAACTGCGCGCGGAACCCACCGTTGGCACGCGCGGACGAGCCGTGCCCGACCGCGGGCTCGGCCTCGAGCACGACGACGTCCACGTCGCGCCGCCGCAGGGCACAGGCGCATGCCAGCCCGATCACGCCGCCGCCGATCACGGCGGCCGACACGCGTTCGGTCACGGCGTCATGCTCGCAGGCGCGCGATCACGAACGCCCGCGGTTCCACGCCTCGATCAACTGCGCGAACCGGACCGGCTCGTTCGCGAACAGGTCCGAAGCCTCCACCCGGACGGACTCGGTCTGGCTGCCGGCGGCGAACACCACGGGGCCGTGACCCTTGACCTCGAGGTCGACGTACACGTCGATCCCGAGCAGCCGGGGCAACGGCGGCAGCGACCCGAGCTCGAACCCGCCGAAGTCCCGCGTCAGCTCCCCCTCGTTCGCGAGCGCAGCCTCGGGGTCGTCGACGGCCTCTTGGACGAGATCCATGTCCAGCCGCTCGCCCGCAGGGAGCACCACCGCGATGTGCTCGCCGCGCGAGTCGAGGATCACCGTCTTGAGCACCGCGTCCGCCTCGATCCCGAGCGCGCGCGCCTCGTCGATGCCGGTGAAAGCCCGGTGGTGGGAAAGCACCTCGAAGGCGATCCCCTCGGATGCCAGGTGGTCGGTGACGGTCGACATCGGAACACCCCCTCGTTCGTTGCTCGCACCGTCATCCTCGCCGAGCATCGCGCGGCGGTCCACCCCCCTACCGGCCCTGTTCGCGGGGGACGACCGGGTCGTAGGGTCGGCACGGAAGACGGGGTCGGGTGCGAGCGACGGTCGGGACGAGCGGGTGGGTCTACCCGGACTGGCGCGGGGCGTTCTATCCGCGCGGGTTGCCTCAACGTGACTGGCTCCCGTGGTTCGCCGAACGGTTCCCGACGGTGGAGGTGAACGCGTCCTTCTATGCTCTCCCGGCCCCGGCGACGTTCGCGAGATGGCGTGAGGCGACGCCCGAGGGGTTCACGTTCGCGGTGAAGGCGAGCCGTTACGTCACCCACATCCGTCGGCTGCGCGACGCCGAGGCGCCGGTCGCGACGTTCTGGGAGCGCGCGCTGGCGCTCGGCGACAAGCTCGGACCCGTCCTGTTCCAGCTGCCGCCGGGGTTCGTTGCCGACGTCGGACTGCTCCACGCGTTCCTGCAGACGCTGCCGCGGCAGATGCGGGCGGCGTTCGAGTTCCGCGACGCGTCGTGGGACACCGAGGAGGTCCGGACGGCGCTCGACGCGGTGGACGCCGCGTGGGTGCTCGCCGACCGGCCGGGATGGCGCGTGCCGCTCCACGTCACCGGCGGGTGGTCTTACGTCCGGTTCCACCAGGGCACCAGGTCGGCGCCCGGTTACCCACGCGCCAAGCTCCGCCGGTGGGCCGACCGGATCGCGGGCCTGCCGGCCGACCGCACGTTCGTCTACTTCAACAACGACCAGGGCGGCGCGGCGACGGAGGACGCGCGGTCGCTCGCCGACCTCCTTGCGGAACGCGGTGTGACGATGCCCGCCGTGGGCGGCGAGGCGGTTCGTCAGAACTCGGGGCGCTGACCGAGCAGCACGGTGATGCCGGCGGCGATCGCGAGCAGCACGGCCGCGATCACGAACAGGGCCGCCGAGTTGCTGATCTTCAGCTGGGTCGACAGCTGCGTGCCGAGCTGCGTGTAGACCGTGTTCAGCTCCGTGGACGACGCCGCGCTGAACGACGTCGCCCCGGTCTTGTCGGCGATGTCTTGGAGCAGGCCGGCGTTCGCGGAGCCCTTGGAGGAGGATCCGTCGTCCCGAGCACCACGGTGTAGACGGGCACACCCTTCGCGGCGGCGTCCTGTGCCGCCTGCTCGGGCGGCGTCGAGCTCCCGGTGTCGCGCCCGTCGGAGAGCAGCACGATCGCCGAAGGCCGCTGGCCGTTCGCGTTCCAGTCCTGCTGGATCTGGCCGAGCGACGCGCGCAGCCCGTCGCCGATCACCGTTCCCGTGCCACCGGCAAGGCCCAGCGCGTTCAGCGCGTCGTTCACCTGCTGGTGGTCCTGGACGGGCGGCGTAACGACCGTGGCGTCGTCGGCGAACGTCACCAGCCCGACCGGGTAGTCCGCGGGAAGCTGCGCGAGGAACGTGCGAGCGGCCGCCACCGCAGCGTCGAGCCGGCTGGGGCTCACGTCCTTCTGGTTCATCGACCGTGAGACGTCCATCGTGAGGATCACCGTCCCGGGCTTGCCCGTCTGCGTCAGCCGGAACTGCGCGAGCGCCGCGACCAGACATGCGACCGCACCGATCAGCAGCACGATCGGCAGGTGACGCTTCCAGCGCGCCTGCGGCCGTCGGACGTAGCGCTGCGCGCCCTTCTTCCCCTTGCCCTTGGCCTTCGTGCGCTGACGTTCGCTGGCGCCGAGCACCAGGTAGACGGCGGCGACGAGCCCGACGACGAGCAGGATCGACAGGAGCGTGGCCGAGCTGAACATCGCGCCTACGGTACGGCAGCAGGGGGGTCGCGCCTACGACCGAACGACCGCACCGGTGGGACCGGAGGTCGTCCCCGCTTGACGCGAGCGTCGGCGGTCGTGAAGGCTTCGCGGGTCAAGCCGAGGAGGCCGACGATGCTCGAAGAGACCGACGTCCGACCCAAGATCCATCCCGGGCTGCCCGCCCGCGACTACCACGCCGAGGAAGTCTGGGAACGCGAACGCGACACGGTCTTCGCGGTGGAGTGGTGCTGCGTCGGTCGCGCCGAGGAGCTGCCGAGCGCGGGGGACTTCATCACGCGGGATCTGGCCGGTGAAAGCGTCCTCGTGGTCCGGGGCAAGGACGACGTCGCCCGCGCCTTCTACAACGTGTGTCGTCACCGGGGTTCGGTCCTGCGCGAGGAGCCGTCGGGCAACACCAAGGGCGCGTTCGTGTGTCCGTACCACGCCTGGGCGTACGACCTGCAGGGCGCGCTCGTGGGCACACCGAACGTCCGCGCCTCCGACGGACTCGACCGATCGGCCTACGGGCTGCGGGCGATCGCGTGCGAGATCTGGGAGGGCTTCGTCTTCGTGAACCAGGCGCCGGCGCCGATCCCGCTGCTCGACCAGCTCGCGATCGAGCCCGACGGCCCGCTCGACTACGCCCGCTACCGCCTCGGCGAGCTCCGACTCGGCCAGCGCATCGTCTACGAGGTCGAGGCGAACTGGAAGATCCTGCACGACAACTACAACGAGTGCCTGCACTGCCCGTCGGTCCACCCGGAGCTCACGCACCTCGTGCCGATCTATCGGAAGGGGCAGGTGGTCGACGGCGACCGTCCGGACCTCGGCGCCACGCTCGACGAGGGCCTCAGCACGTTCACGCTGTCGGGGACCTCGGACCTGCCGTTCCTGCCCGGCCTGAGCGATCTCGACTGCCGCACCTACTGGGGCTACACGGTGTTCCCGATGCTGATGGTGAACCTGCTCTCGACGGGCGTGATGACCTACACGCTGTACCCGCGCTCGCCCGGACACACCACGGTCGTCTCGGACTACCTGTTCCGTCCCGAGACGCTCGAGGCGGGCGGGGACGCGACCGGCGCCGACATGGTCGAGTTCCTCGATCTCGTCTCGCGCCAGGACTGGGGCGTGTGCGAGCGCGCGCAGCGCGGGGTTGGGTCGAAGGGGTTCGTCCAGGGCGTGTATCCGCCGCAGGACGAACTGCTCCATCGCTTCGCCGAACGGTACGTGGCCTCGCGCGACGGCTGAGCGACCTCGGCCGGTCGGCCGGGTAGCATGCGCCGGGATGCAGCCGACGGTCCGCACCCGGGTGTTCGAGCGATGCGCGACGCGCGCCGCGTGGGCGGTGGGGGGCGGCGCGGCGGCGCTCGCGATCGTGGCGGTCGTCGCCGCCCCGGGCGGGCTGATGACCGTGCTGGGGTTCGTGCCGCTCGCGGCGGTCGTGCTCGCTCAGGTCGCGTTCCGCCGCGAGGTCGCCGAGAACCGGATGCGGGTGCAGGCGCTAGTGCCCTCGCTGCAGCGCCACCTCTCGGGGTCTCGAGCGACGTGGATCCTCTCCGGCGTCACGAGCCAGCCGGTGGTGGCGTTCGCGGGGACCGAGCTGGTGCTGATCCGCGACGGGCGGACGCGGGTGCGGGTTGCGCTCGAGGACCGCGAGCAGCAGACCGAGCAGGTGGTCGTGGCGACCGACGACGGCGACGGGGTGTCCGTGGAGACGTACCGATGGGGGCACGTCCAGGATCGGCGGCGGGTCGCGAGCGACGGCTTCTACACGGTCACCTGACGTCGTCGGCGGGAGGGCCGCGATGGAAACGGTGGAGGTGAAGGACCGCGCCGGATGGCGCCGATGGCTGCAGCGCCATCACGCCACGTCGACGGGCGTCTGGTTGCTGGTCCGCAAGAAGGGCGGCGATCGTCCCGGCGTGACCTACGTCGAGGCGGTCGAGGAGGCGCTCTGCTTCGGCTGGATCGACTCGCGAGGGAACCCGTTGGACGAACACCGCTACCGGCTGACGATGACACCGCGCAAGCCGAAGAGCGTGTGGGCCGCGAGCAACAAGGAGCGGATCGCGCGGCTGACGGCCGAGGGCCGGATGGCGCCGGCCGGGCTCGCGGCGGTCGAGGCCGCGAAGGCCGACGGCTCGTGGGACGCCCTCACGGCCGTCGACGCGCTCGAGGTGCCACCCGATCTGGCGGGCGCCCTGGCCGCGAACCCAGCCGCCGCCGGGCACTTCGAGGCGTTCCCGCCGTCGTCGAAGAAGATGATCCTGTTCTGGATCCAGAGCGCGAAGGGTCCCGAGACTCGGGTGAGGCGCGTCGAGGAGACCGTCCGGCTCGCCGAGGAGAACCTCAGGGCGAACCATCCGCGCCGGTGAGGCGCCCGTCGGGCTCGCGCGCAGGCGACCACGTCAGCCCGAACGGCGCGCGCAGCCGCGCCGGGAGGAGACCGGCCGTCACGAACCGCAGCAGCGAGGTCGCCATCCGCCTCGGTCACGCGCGCACGCTCCGGGGCGAGGTGGTCGACTCCGCGGTCGCGCCGGCGGGCTCCGGCTCCATTGGCGCGTCGCGCCCCGCCGGCCACACGAAGAGCACGGCGACCAGCACGCACGCCCACGCGGTGCCGAGGGACCAGCCTGCCAGCACGTCGGTGAGCCAGTGCACGCCCAGGTACACGCGCGACGCGCCAACCGCGAGCACCACGACGACCCCGGCCGCCCAGGCGACCGTCGAGGGACGCCGCGTCATGCGCCGGGTCACGATCGCGGCGAGCGTCGCGTAGACGGCTGCCGACGCGGTCGCGTGCCCGGACGGGAAGGAGGCGCCGGCCACGGTCATCAGGTGGATCGCCACCGGGGGTCGCGGCCGCGCGATCACCACCTTCCACGTGTCGTACAGGACGATCGCGCCGGCGAGGGCGAGCACGAGCGCCAGGGCCGCGCGCCCGTCGCGCGCCCGGAACGCCAGGAAGGCGCCGACGACCACGACGAGCGGGATCAGCACGGCGTTGGAGCCGAGCCAGGTGACACCGCGCATCGCGGCGGTGAGCCCGTCGGTGCGGTGGGCCACCGCGAACCGCGTGACGCCTGGGTCCCACAGGGCCGCCTCTTCGTGGGCGACCACGTCCTGGGCGAGCCCGCCGAACGTCCAGGCGCCGAGCGCGGCGGCCACCACGGTGACGCTGAGCAGGAACCCGCGCGGCGTGGTCGTGTCGACGCGACCGGCGAGCCACGCGGACGTACGCGGGAACCGGCCGCGTGCCCACGCCACCGGTCGCAGCGCCGCCGCCCGGTCGCTCAGGCGCTCGCCGCCCTCGCGCGCCTTCTTGAGCGAGCGCGTGAGGACGAGCCCGAGCAGGACGAGCCCGAGCAGCGCGAACCCGACGTAGCCCGCGTCCTTGGACACGCGCTCCCACGCCGCCCCTGCGAGGTAGCCGAGCAGGACGAACGTCGTGCCCCACAGGAACGCCCCGATCGCGTTGAACAGGGCGAACCGTCCGTAGGGCATCTCGGCCATCCCCGCGAGGCCGGGGACCATCACGCGGAGCGCCGCGGTGAACCGGCCGATCACGACCGCGTGGGGCCCGCGCCGGCGCAGGTACGCCTCCGCGGCGTCGAGGTGCTCGTCGGCGCGCGTCCGCACGATCGGGACGCGCCGAAGGAACCCGCCGAGGACCTGCCGTCCCCACAGCCGGCCGATCCAGTAGCCGATGCCGTCGCCGACGAAGGCGCCGAGCACTGCTGCCGCGATCGCGACCGGGAGCGGATCCGCCCCTGGTAGGCGAGGACTCCGCCGAGCAGCACCGCGATCTCGCCGGGGAATACGAACCCCACGAACGCCGAGGACTCGAGCGCGGGATCGCGAAGACGATCGCGACCGCCGCAGCGCCGTGCAGGCTCAAGATCCAGTTCGTGATGCTCGCGAGCAACGCGTTCCTCCGTCGGAGCGGGTCGCTCCTATGGGGCCTTCGTCACCACGTACGGGGCCGTTCGGTTACCGACCCCCTCGGGCGTCTCGCTAGCATGGCGCACGATCCGGCGCGTGCGCACATGCGAGCGCCCGGATGGCCCGTACGAGAGGAGATCGCGGTGAGCGCCGACGTGAATGCAGGCGGATCGACGACGGGGGACTTGCCCTCCCGCGCACAGGTCGTGGTCGTCGGCGGCGGCGTGATCGGCACCTCGATCGCCTACCACCTGACGCACCTGGGGTGGCGCGACGTCGTCCTGCTCGAACGCAAGCAACTCACCGCCGGGACCACCTGGCACGCGGCCGGCTTGATCACCTCCGCCGGCATGACGTCGGAGACGCTCCTGTGGATGTCGCGGTACACGCGCGACCTCCTGCCGACGCTCGAGGAGGAGACCGGGCAGGCGACCGGGTTCCGTCCGATCGGTCACCTGCACCTCGCGACGACCCCCGGACGCCTGGAGACGATCCGCCGTGAGTCGGCGTTCGTGCGCTCGCTCGGGGTCACCCACGAGGAGCTCTCCGCGAAGGAGTTCCAGGGCCTGTGGCCGCAGGCCTACGTGGACGACGTGCTCGCCGCCTTCTACGTGCCCGACGAGGGCCGCGCGAACCCCGCCGACGTCACGATGGCCTACGCGAAGGGCGCGACGATGGCGGGCGCCACCGTGATCGAGGGCGTGACCGTCACCGGGTTCACGAAGCACGGGCACCGCGTCAGCGGCGTCGTCACCGACCGGGGGACGATCGAGACCGAGTCCGTCGTCAACGCCGCCGGGATGTGGGGCCGTCAGGTCGGCGCGCTCGCCAGCGTGACGGTGCCGCTGCAGGCCGCCGAGCACTACTACGTGATCACCGAGCCGCTCGAGTGGGCGCACCCGGACCTGCCGGTCGTGGAGGACCCCGACCGCTACGGCTACTACCGCGAGGAGGGCGGCGGGATCCTGGTGGGGCTGTTCGAGCCCGTCGCCGGCCCGTGGGGCCTCGACGGGATCCCGCAAGACCTGGGGTTCGCGATGCTCCCGCCCGACTACGACCGCGTCGGCCCGTTCCTCGAGCGCGCGATGGACCGGTTCCCGGCGCTGCACGAGGCCGGGATCAAGACGTTCTTCTGCGGGCCCGAGAGCTTCACGCCCGACATCTCGCCGCAGCTCGGCGAGGCGCCCGAGGTCGAGGGGTTCTTCGTGGCCGCCGGTCTCAACTCGCTCGGGATCCTGCTCTCGGGCGGCGTCGGCAGCACGATCGCTTCCTGGATCGTCGACGGCGTGCCGCCCGTCGACGTCACGGGCCTGACGGTCGATCGCACGCAGCCGTTCGAGACGTCGCGGCGGTTCCGGGCCGAGCGCGCGGTGGAGCAGCTCGGCGCGCTGTTCGGCGACGCCGTCTGGCCGAACTGGCACCCGGCGACGGCGCGCGGCGTCCGCCGCAGCGTGATCCACGACCGGCTCGAGGCCGCCGGCGCGCAGTGGTCGGTGAGCAGCGGCTGGGAGTACCCGGACTGGTTCGCGGAGCCGGGCGCCGGCCACGTCGAGCTCACGCCCGGCTGGGACCGCGACGAGTCGTTCGGCTGCCAGGCGGAGGAGCACCGCGCGGTCCGCGAGGCCGTCGGCGTGCTCGACATGTCGCTGATGGCGAAGTTCCTGGTGCAGGGTCCCGACGCCGAGACGCTGCTGAACCGGGTGAGCACGAGCGACCTGGCGGTGCCGGTGGGCACGATCGTCTACACGCAGTGGCTGCACGAGCGCGGCGGGATCGTCGCCGACCTCACGGTGACGCGCGTCGGCGAGGACGCCTTCCTGGTGGTCGCGACCGACACGATCCACCGGCGCCTGCCCGCGTGGCTCCGACGCCACGCCCGCGAGGACGAGCGCGTGTCGTGGACCGACGTTACGTCGGGCACGACGCTCCTCACCGTGCAGGGCCCGCGCTCGCGCGAGCTGCTCTCGCGCCTGACCGACGCCGACCTGTCCAACGACGCGTTCCCCTACATGACCGCGAGGCCGATCGATGTCGGCTACGCGCCGGTCCAGGCGCTCCGCGTCACCTACGTCGGCGAGCTCGGGTGGGAGCTCCACGTGCCCGCCGAGTTCGCGGTGGGTGTCTACGACGCGCTGTTCGAGGCGGGCGAGGACCTCGGGATCCGCAACGCGGGCCTGCTCGCGATGAACAGCCTGCGGATGGAGAAGGCCTACCGCGACTGGGGCCTGGACCTCGACAACACCGACACCCCGCTCGACGTCGGCCTCGGGTTCTGCGTGTCATGGGACAAGCCCGGCGGGTTCGTCGGCCGCGACGCCCTGCTCGCCCAGCGCGTGGAGGGCACGCCCAAGCGCCGGCTCGTGCAGTTCCTCCTGACCGACCCGGAGCCGCTCCTCTACGGGAACGAGCCCTTGCTGCGCGACGGCGAGATCGTCGGCTACAACCGGATCGGGGCGTACGGCCATACGCTGGGCGGCGCCGTCGGCCTCGGGATGGTCGAGGACGAGGCGGGCATCCCGGCGGAGTCGATCGAAGGCGCGAAATGGGAGCTCGACGTCGCCGAGGTCGCCGTACCCGCGCGGGCCTCGCTCCGCCCGATGTACGACCCGGACCGGGAGCGGATCAAGGCGTAAGCGATCAGGCGACCTGGAACGACCGCTTCGCGAGACCGAGGAAGAAGCCCTCGATCTCGGTGTCGGGGCTGTCCTCGGGGTCGCTCGCCGCGCCGAGCGTGACGAAGAGCGGTGCGAAGTGCTCGACGGTGGGGTGCGCGTAGGGCATCCCCGGCGCCTTCTCGCGGAAGGCCATCAGCTCGTCGACGTCGCCGCGGTCCAGCGCCTCGCGGGCCCACTCGTCGAAGTCCTTCGACCAGCCGGGCGGGGTCGCGTCCGCGCTCCAGTCGCGCAGGAACGGCAGGCCATGGGTGAGGAACCCGGAGCCGACGATCAGGACGCCCTCGTCGCGGAGCGGTCGCAGCCGCTGCCCCAGCTCGAAGAGTCGCTGCGGATCGAGCGTCGGCATCGACATCTGCAGCACGGGGATGTCGGCCTCCGGATACATCACGAGCAGCGGCACGTAGGCGCCGTGGTCCAGGCCGCGGTCGGACTGCTCGTGAACCGTCTCCGTATCGGGCATCAGCGCGGCGACACGGCGCGCGAGGTCCGGCGCGCCCGGCGAGGGGTACGTCATCTCGTAGTAGCGCTGGGGGAACCCCCAGAAGTCGTAGGTGAGCGGGACGGCGTCGGCGGTGGCGCCTAGCGTGAGCGGCGCCGACTCCCAGTGCGCCGAGACGATCAGGATCTCCTTCGGCTTCGGCAGCTCGGACGCCCAGCGTGCCAGCTGGGAGGTCCAGGTCTCGTCGTCGACGAGCGGGGGCGCGCCGTGGCCCAGGTACAGGGCGGGCATCGCGGCGGGGACGTCGTTCATCGAATCCTCTCGGGGTCGTCAGGAGGTCAACGCGTGGCGCGGCTCCCATGTTCCCGCGGGGGGCAGGGGTAGGCTCGGTACGTGGACTTCGCGCACCTGATGAGCCGGATCTCGCAGGGGTTCGAGATCCTCGGCGTCGGGATCCTCCTGATCGGATCGATCGGGGCGTTCGGGGCCGATGGGCTGCGCCGTCTGCGCGGTGAGCACGTCTACTCGCGCCTGCGTTCCGACCTCGGGAAGGTGATCCTGCTCGGGCTCGAGATCCTCGTCGTGGCCGACATCATCCGGACGATCGCCGTCGACCCGACGCTCGGCAGCGCGATGGCGCTCGGAATCGTCGTGCTGGTCCGCACGTTGCTCAGCTTCTCGCTCGAGATCGAGATCGACGGCGTCGTGCCGTGGCGCAAGGCCGGGCTACGCTCGAGCGAGGACGCAACCCCGCAAGACTGACGGCTCACGCGGCGTCGGCCACCGTGACGAAGCCGTACCCGTGGGCGCGGATCGTCCGGATCACGCGCGGCAAGGCGTTGGCATCGAGCGTCGAGCCGTCGTCGGGGTTCGCGCCGACGTGCATCAGCACGATCGCGCCCGGCGCCAGACCGTCGTGCACGGCGCCGACGATCTCGTCGACGGTCACACCCGACGACGTGCCCCTCCACCCGATCGAGCCGATCGTCCAGCCGATGCAGCCGTAGCCGAGCGCGTGGATCGTGCCGATCGCCTGCGCGCCGCTCGCCCCGTAAGGGAAGCGGAAGAGCGGCCGCGGATCGTGCCCGGTGATCCGGCGCAGCGAACGCTGGGCGGCGAGCACCTCGGCGGTCACCGCCGCTCGCGACAGCGTCGTCAGGTCGGCGTGCGTCTGGCTGTGGTTGCCGACGGGGAACCCCGACGCGATCGTGCGCGCTTGGTCCGGGTACACCTCGGCCCAGCGCCCGGTCATGAAGAAGGTCGCCGGCACGCTCTCGTGCCGCAGGGTCGCGAGGATCGAGGCGACCCCCGCGTCGTTCCCGCCCGCATCGAACGTCAGCGCCACCACGGCGCGATCGGTGGGAAGCCGCGACCAGCACGCGCCGGCGAGTGACGGCGGCAGCGACGAGGGAGCCGATGTTGGAGGCGTCGTCGTCCTGACGGGTGGCTCGGACGTCGGCGGAGGTGGCGCGGAGGTCGTCGCAGATGCGGGCGGGGGCGAGACCGGCGGTGTCGGGGCCGGCGATCCTGTCGTGCAGGCGACCAGCGCGAGCCCGACCGCCCATGCCAGGGCCGCTCGGATCGGCGTCGTCATCTCGCACCCCGCCGACACCATCATCGGACCTCGCACGAGGGGTGCGGTGGCCGCTCGGCCTGCGTCCGACGGGACGGTGCGGCGCGAGGGTCGTCGCGTCCGCGACCGGCGTAGGCTCGCAGGTGAGGGGAGTGTCTATGGGCGAGCCGGGCTCCGGGTTCGCGTTCCTCGAGCACACCGCGGACGTCGGGATCCGCGCGTGGGGGCCGTCGGTCCGCGCGGCGTTCGAGCAGGCGGGGCGCGGCCTCGCGACGCTTATCGGGGCGACGGCGCCGCCTCCTGGCCGTGCCGTCCCGATCCACGTCGAGGCGCACGACCGCGAAGCGCTGCTCGTGAGGTTCCTCGACGAGCTGGTCTTCGTGTTCGAGACGCACGACGGCGAAGGGCTCGCGTCGCTCGAGGTCCCACGCCTGTCCGCGACGTCGTGCGACGCCGTCGTCCGGCTCGCGCCGATGGCCGTCCCCTTGGAGGGCTTGCTCGTGAAGGCCGCCACCTATCACCAGCTCTCGATCGCCGAGGGGCCCGACGGTACGGCCGAGGCGCAGATCTACCTGGATGTGTGAGCGATGCAGCCCGAGCGGATCGATGCGTTCTCGTGGCGGGTGCCGGTCGGCACGGTCGAGGGGATGCGCGTGCCCGGCGTCGTGTTCGGCACCGAGGCGCTGATCGCGCGCGCGGTCGACGACCGGGCGATCCTGCAGGTCGCGAACGTCGCGACGCTCCCGGGGATCGTCGGGGCCTCGTTCGCGATGCCCGACATCCACTGGGGCTACGGCTTCCCGATCGGCGGCGTCGCCGCGACCGACCCGGACGCCGACGGCGTGATCTCGCCCGGCGGCGTCGGCTTCGACATCGCCTGCGGCGTGCGGCTCGTGCGGACGGACCTGACGTGGGAGTCCGAGGTGCGGCCACGGATCCGCGAGCTGGTGGCGACGCTCGCGAGCGCGACGCCCCGCGGGACGGGCGCCGGCGGTCGGCTGCGGCTCAGCCGCGCCGACGTGCTCGACGTCCTTCGCGACGGCGTCGGGTTCCTGCTCGGCCGCGGGATCGGCTGCCCGCGCGACGCGGAGCTCTGCGAGGACGGCGGCGCGCTCGCCGGCGCCGCGCCCGAGGTGGTCAGCGAGCGAGCTCTCACGCGCGGCGCCGGCCAGCTGGGGTCGCTCGGCGCCGGGAACCACTTCCTCGAGGTCCAGGTGGTCGACGAGATCCTCGAGCCGGTCGCCGCGAACGCGATGGGGCTGTTCGCGGGGCAGGTGTGCGTGATGATCCACTGCGGCTCGCGCGGTCTCGGGCACCAGGTGTGCACCGATCACGTCGCGGCGATGGACCGGCTGATGCGACCCCTCGGGATCGAGGTGCCGGACCGCCAGCTCGCGTGCGCTGCCGCTCGCGCACGAGGCCGCGCGCCGCTACGTCGGCGCGATGAACGCGGCCGCGAACTTCGCGCGCGCGAACCGCCACCTCCTGGCCGACGGCGTTCGGATCTCGTTCGAGTCCGTCTTCGAACGCTCCGCACGGGACCTCGGGATCGGGCTCGTGTACGACGTCGCGCACAACCTCGCGAAGCTCGAGGAGCACGAAGTGGACGGCCGCCGGCGCACGCTGTGCGTGCACCGCAAGGGCGCGACACGGGCGTTCGGACCGGGCCATCCATCACTGCCCGACGCGTACCGAACGATCGGCCAGCCGGTGCTGATCCCCGGCAGCATGGGCACGGCGTCGTTCGTGCTGGTGGGCACCGCCCAGGCCGAGCGCCGGGCGTTCGGCTCCACCTGTCACGGGGCGGGACGGCTGCTCTCACGGACAAAGGCCCGCAAGCAGATCGGCGGTCACGAGCTCGCGCGGCAGCTCGAGGAGCAGGGCATCGTGCTCGCGCCGGGCTCCCCGAAGCTCCTCGCCGAGGAGGCGCCGTTCGCCTACAAGGACGTCGACGAGGTCGTGCGCGCGTGCGAAGGCGCCGGCTTGTCGCGGGCGGTCGCGCGCCTGCGCCCGGTCGGGGTGGTCAAGGGCTGAGTCAGACGGTGGTGAGCCGTCCCTCGTCGCGGGCACGGGCCAGCCGTGCCGCGCGCCGAGCCAGACGGAGCGGCTCGGGCGTGCGGGCGCGTTCCACAGTCATGCGGACGACGGTGAGCGCGGCGTCGAGGTCCGTCCGCCATGCCGGGTGCACCACCACCGGGCGGATGCCCGTCTGCGTGCGGAGCCACGCGGCGACGATCCCGCCGTCCAGGACCAACGGCGATGTCGCCCAGCGTTCCGGTGCGGGTTCCGGCCCGCGCGCGAGCAGCGGCCGGTCGGTGACCCCGACGGTCGGCACGTCGAGGACGGCGCCGAGGTGCAGCGCGAGGCCGGCCCCGCGGGGATGGTCGCGCCCGGTCGCGTTCACGAGGAGCACGTCGGGGCGCAGCCCGAGCGCCAGCACGGCTGCCTCGAGGAGGGGCCCTTCCCGCAGGGCGAGCGCCCCCGCCACGTACCCGGCGCCGGTCTCGCCGCGCACCACGGCTTCGGCGGACCCCACGACCGCCGCCGCCCAGGCAGGCTCGCCCGGTTCCTCACCGGCCGAGCCCGTCGGCGCCGTGAACCAGACCCCGCCGATCGCGAGCGTCCGGCGCGGCGGCCGCCACGGCGACGTGGACGACGCGGCGAGCGCGTCCTGGACGTCGCGAAGCTCCGGCGCCGTCCGGGGCCAGCCGGACGCCGACGCCGTCACGGCCTGCCCGCGAGGGCGAAGGCGCCGTACCCGACGACGCGGTCGGCGTCTCCCGCGGTGTCGCCGGAAGTGCGGAGATCGAGCAGGGTGACGTCGAGGTCGCGTTGCCGCGCGAGCTCCACCGCGCCGCGGAGCGCGAACACGCCGCACGCGTCGTCGGTGCCGATCGCCCCGGGGTTCCTGGCGAGCACGGCGTCGGCCGTCCGGCGATCCTTCCGCCGGGCCGACTCCAGGGGCAGGTAGTGGCTGAGGTCGGTCGAGACCACCACGAGGTCGGCGGCGTCGCCGACGGCCGCGATCACGCCCGCGGCCTGCTCGGACGAGGACCAGCCGACCGCGACGGGTGCGATCCGGACGCCGGGTCCGAGCACGACCTGGAGCCACGGCAGCTGCACCTCGAGCGCGTGCTCGTCCAGGTGCGGTCCTTCGTCGATCGACGCTCCGGCATCCACGGCGACGACGCGCAGGTCCTCGTCGACCTCGACGTCACCGAGCGGGGTCCGCCACGCGCCCGCCCCGCTCACGGCGAGACCGTCGAGCGGTTCGAAATGCGACGGTCCGAACAGGGCGACGCTGCGGATCCGCTCCCACCAGGGGGTGAGGAGCCCGTACCCCGACGCCGCGACCGGTCCGGAGTAGCGGTAGCCGGCGTGCGGCACGATCAACGCGAACGGCGGGGCGTCGGACGGCGCCGCCGGCGCGCTCGCAGACAGCAGCGCTCGGACCTCTGCTTCCAGGTGCGCGGCGTCCTCGGGGTAGAAGGCCCCGCTCGCCGCGGGTCGGCGGATCAACGTCTTCATCGCACGCCTCCCGTCATCTGCACGGGCAGCCGCCGCGACCCCCACGCGCCCGGCTCGGGTTCGAACACGCCGGCGCACGGTGTCCCGCACGCGGCGCACCGGCCGTGGGCATCGAGTCCCCAGGCGGTCAGGTCGTAGCCGTCGCGTCCGATCACGGCGGTCTCGCACCCGTGGCACCAGGTCGTCTGCCCGGCCGGGTCGTCCACGTTGCCCGTGTACGCGTAGCGGATCCCGTTCGCGAGCGCGATGTCGCGCGCGCGATGCAACGTCGAGCGAGGGGTCGGCGGGGGGTCGCGCATCTTCCAGTCGGGATGGAACGCGGTGAAGTGCACAGGGACGTCCGGCCCCAGCCGCTCGACGATCCATCCGGTCATCCGGTCGGTCTCGTCCGCGTCGTCGTTCTGCCCGGGGATCAGCAGGTTGGTCAGCTCGACCCAGACGTCGGTCTCGCGCACGAGGTACTCGATCGTCTCGAGCACCGGGGCCAGCGAGGCCGCGCAGACCGACCGGTAGAAGCCCTCGGTGAACGCCTTCAGGTCGACGTTCGCGGCGTCCATGTGCCGGTAGAACTCTTCACGGGGCCCGGTGCAGACGTACC
Organism: uncultured Actinomycetes bacterium; assembly: GCA_963710985.1. Lineage (GTDB taxonomy): Bacteria > Actinomycetota > UBA4738 > UBA4738 > HRBIN12 > AC-51. The sequence continues at coordinate 725,354 of CAVQCI010000003.1, forward strand.
CGGCGGTGACCGCCACCGCGCGGATCCCGCGCGCGCGGCACGCGTCGGCTACGTCGATCGCGTACTCGTGGAAGATCACCGGGTCGTTGTAGGTGAAGGCCACGCTGCGGCAACCGAGCCGCTCGGCGGCCGCGGCGAGCTCCTCGGGAGACGCCGCGTCGGCGAGGGTGTCCATCTCGCGCGACTTGGAGATGTCCCAGTTCTGACAGAACCGGCACGCCAGGTTGCACCCGGCGGTCCCGAACGAGAGCACCGACGTGCCGGGCAGGAAGTGGCTGAGCGGCTTCTTCTCGATCGGGTCGACACAGAAGCCGCTCGAGCGGCCGTAGCTCGTGAGGACGATCGCGTCGTCTTCACGAGCGCGGACGAAGCAGAGCCCGCGCTGGCCCTCGTGCAGACGGCACCCGCGGGGGCACAGGTCGCACTGGACACGGCCGTCGTCCAACGCGTGCCACCACCGGGTCGGATGCGAACTCCCCGCGACCGACATCGCCGACCTCCAGGCACCATCTTGCGCCTCCACTGGTGCTCCCGGCCACACCCACGGTCGTTCGCCGCCGTTCGCGTAGCATCCCGAGGTGGTCGCGTCGCGGGGGGCCGAACGACACCTCCGGGAGATCGCGCTCGCCTATCTCAAGCTCGGCGCGATCGGGTTCGGCGGCCCGGCCGCGCACGTGTCGCTGATGCGCCGCGAGTTCGTGGTCGCCCGGAAGTGGCTCGACGAGGACCGCTTCCTGGAGCTGTTCGGGGCGGCGAGCTTGATCCCCGGTCCGAGCTCCACCGAGCTCGGGATGATGATCGGGTACCTGCGCGCCGGCTGGCCGGGACTCCTCGTGGCGGGGGTCTGCTTCATCGCCCCGGCGATGGCGATCGTGCTCGTGCTCGCCTGGTCCTACGTTCGGCTCGGCGCGCTTCCGCAGACCGGCTGGGTCCTGTACGGGATCAAGCCCGTGATCGTCGCGATCGTTACCGACGCGCTGTGGCAGCTCGGGCGCCGCGCGCTGAGGTCGTGGGCGCTCGCGGCGTTGGGCGCGGCCGTGCTCGTCCTGTACCTGGCGGGCGTCAACCTGTTGCTCCTGCTGTTCGGCGGGGCGCTGCTCGTGACGGCCGCCCGCAACGCGAAGCGCCTCGGCCCCCGCCTGCACTCGCTCGCGCCGGCGTTGCCGCTCGGCGCCTTGTCGGTCGTGTCGAGCGGCGCCGCCACGCCGGCCTCGCTGTTCCTCGAGTTCGCGAAGCTCGGCGCGGTCGTGTTCGGCAGCGGGTACGTCCTGCTGGCGTTCCTCCGCGCCGACCTGGTGCAGCACCTGCACTGGCTGAGCGAACGGCAACTGTTGGACGCGGTCGCCGTCGGCCAGGTCACTCCCGGACCCGTGTTCACCACCGCCACGTTCATCGGCTACCTCGTCGACGGCCTCGCGGGCGCGTTCGTCGCGACGGCGGGTATCTTCCTGCCGGCCTTCATCCTGTCCGGCGTCGTCTACGGGCTGTTGCCGCGGATTCCGCCGTTCGGCGTGGGCGGCCGCGTTCCTCGAGGGGGTCACCGTCTGCGGTCTGGGGCTCATGGCGGGGGTCGCCGTGGAGTTTGGACGGGTGGCGATCGTCGACGTGGCGAGTGCGGCGATCGCCCTCGTCGCCTTCGTGGTGCTGCGGCGGTTCGAGCCCAACTCCGCGTGGCTCGTGCTCGGGGGCGCTGCCGCGGGTCTGCTCGTGCGCGGTCTCGTCGGCTAGCGATCGGCCCAGCGGCGACCATCGGTCACCTGGGCGAGAACCCCCCTCGATAGACTCCGCCGCGGCGCACCTCCCCACTCGCGCGAAGGCGGTCGGATGAAGGATCGGTACCAGGTCGTCGTGATCGGCGGTGGGATCGTGGGGTGCAGCGTCCTGTACCACCTCACGCTTCGCGGGCTATCCGACGTTGCGCTCCTGGAGCGCGAGGAGCTCACCGCCGGCTCCACGTGGCACGCGGCCGGTGGGTTCCACGCGATCAACGCGGACACGCGGATCGCCGCGCTGCAGAAGTACACGATCTCGATGTACGAGCAGGTCGAGCGCGAGAGCGGCCAGAGCACGGGGCTGCACATGTCGGGCGGCCTCGAGCTCGCGGGCACGCCCGAGCGGTGGCGGTTGCTGAAGTCCGAGCTCGCCTGGCATCACATGATGGGCACCGACGCCTACCTCCTCACACCCGAGGAGGCGACGGCGATGGTCCCGATCATCGACCCGACCGGCCTCGAGGGCGCGCTGTTCGATCCGCACGAGGGCAACCTCGACCCGAACGGCGCCACGCGCGCTTACGCGATCGCGGCGAAGCGTCGCGGCGCCGAGCTGATCGAGCACGACCGCGTGCTCGCGCTCGCCCCCACGGCGAGCGGGGAGTGGCGCATCGAGACCGAGCAGGGCGCGATCGTCGCCGAGCACGTGGTGAACGCGGCGGGCCTGTGGGCGCGCAGGGTCGGCCGGATGGTCGGCGTCGACCATCCGCTCGTGCCGATCGTGCACCACTACCTCGTGACCGACGACGTGCCCGAGGTCGCCGCGATCGAGGGCGACATGGCCGCCGTCACCGACCTCGAGGGCTTCACATACCTGCAGCGCGAGGGCAACGGCGTCCTCATGGGCGTCTACGAACGCAACCCGCGCCATTGGAGCGTCGAGGGCGCTCCCTGGGACTTCGGCCGCCAGCTGTTCCCCGAGGAGCTCGAGCGGATCATGCCCGAGCTCTCGATCGGCTTCGCGCGGTTCCCCGTCCTGCAGGACGTCGGGATCAAGCGCTGGGTGAACGGCGCGTTCACGTTCACGCCCGACGGCAACCCGCTCGTCGGACCGGTCGCCGGGCTCCCCGGCTACTGGGCCGCGTGCGGGGTCATGGCCGGGTTCTCCCAGGGGGCCGGCATCGGGCTCGCCCTGGCGAACTGGATCGTCGACGGCGACCCGGGCGAGGACGTCTTCGGGATGGACGTCGCGCGGTTCGGCTCCTACGCCTCGAACGACCGCTACCTGCGCGCGACCACCGCGCAGTTCTACGCCCGCCGGTTCCTGATCGCCTACCCGAACGAGGAGTTGCCCGCCGGGCGTCCGCTCAAGACCACGCCCTGCTACGACGACTTCCGCGCGGCGGGCGCCGTCTTCGGTGAGGTCTACGGCCTCGAGGTCCCGCTGTACTTCGCGCCCGAGGGGTTCGTGGAAACCCCGACGCTCGGCCGCTCCGACGCCGAGCCCATCGTTGCCGAGGAGGTCGAGGCGGTCCGCACCGCCGCGGGCGCGTACGAGATCGCGGCGTATGCGCGCTACGAGGTGACCGGTCCCGGCGCGGAGGCGTGGCTCGACCGGCTCGTGGCCTCGCGCCTGCCCTCGCCCGGACGCCTGCGTCTTGCCCCGATGCTGAACGACGCCGGACGCTTGATGGGCGACCTGTCCGTGACGCGCCTGGACGAGGACCGGTTCTGGCTGATCGGCTCGTACTACCTCCAGGACTGGCACGAGCGCTGGTTCCGCTCGCACCTGCCGCCGTCCGGGGTCGCGCTCCGCAACGTGACCGACCGGTGGGCCGGCTTCTCCGTATCCGGCCCCGCATCGCGCGCGATCCTCGAGGCCCTCGTCCACGACGACGTGTCGAACGATTCCTTCCCGTTCATGGCGGTCCGTCAGATGGACGTCGGCTCCGCGCAGGCGATCGTCGGCCGGCTCTCGCTCACCGGGGAGCTCGGCTACGAGATCGTGGTGCCGGCGAACGTGGAGCGCACGCTGCTCCGCGAGCTCCGCGAGGCCGGCGCCGAGCACGGCCTGCGCGCGATCGGGGATCGCGCGATCGACAGCCTCCGCCTGGAGAAGGGCTACGGGATCTGGAGCGCCGAGTTCACCCAGGCGTACACGCCGGGGATGTCCGGGCTCGACCGCTGGGTCGCCTTCGACAAAGCCGGGTTCGTCGGTCGCGAGGCAGCGCTCCGCGAACGTGAGGAGGGGCCGGCGCGTTGGCTCGTGCTGCTCGAGGTCGATGCGGCCGACGCCGACGCCTCAACCGACGAGCCGATCTGGCTCGAGGGCCGGCTGGTCGGGTTCGTGACATCGGGCGCCTACGGTCACCACGTCGCCAAGAGCCTGGCGCTCGCCTACGTCGACGCGAACCTCGTCGAGGCGGCGCCCGAGCTCGCCGTCTCGGTCGTCGGGGACCCGAGGCCGGCGCGGATCTTGCCCGAGGTGCCGTACGACCCGAAGGGCACGAAGCTCCGCGACACCACGGCCTGACCGCGACGGGCGGGCGGCCGGTGGATAGGGTAGATGCCTCGCGGACGACGTCCGCCCTGCCAGGCGCCTGCCCGAACCCGATGCACATCCGTCGACACCCTGCGATCGCCCGTCCCCTCCGGGTCTGGGCCGCCGTCGTCGCCGGCGCGCTGGCGCTGCTGCTCGTCGCGCTCACCCTCGCGGGCGGCCCGCCTCCCGCGGCCGCGTTGCAGGGGATCGGCAGCAAGGGTCGATCCGTCTCCGGGTGGCTCCCGTGGTGGACGATCGACGCCTCCACCGCGGACGCGGTCGCGCACGCGCACGCGCACGCGCTCTCGATCGCGAGCCCGTTCTGGTACGACCTGAGGGCACCGGGGCGGGTGACCGGGTTCACCGGCGCGGGGAACGCCGCCGTCGTTTCCTCCCTGCGTGGAACCGGCGCGCTCGTGTACCCGACCGTCGTCGAGTCGATGGGCGCTCCACGGATCGTCACGGCGTTCGAGGACCCGGTCCAGCGCCGCCGGATGATCACGCGCCTCTCGAGGCTCGCGGCGCAGCACGGCTACGACGGGCTCGATCTCGACTTCGAGCGGATGGCCTCGACCGACACCGAGCAGCGCGCGGCACGGGTGGCCGCGGGCTACGTGCGGTTCGTCGGGCGGCTGGCGGCTCGACTGCACGCTCACGGGCGCGGCCTGTCGGTGACCGTGATGCCGAGGACGGCCGCCACGACCTGGCACCCGGGCATGTCCGCCGCGGTGTACGACTACGCGGGGCTCGGCGCGGCTGCCGACGTGTTCCGGGTGATGGCCTACGACCACCACTACAGCGGCGGCCCGCCCGGCCCGATCGCGCCGTTGCCGTGGGTGCGGGCCGTCATCGACTACACGACCTCCCACGTACGGGCGTCGAAGGTCGAGCTGGGGGTGCCCACGTACGGCTACGACTGGCCCGACGGCAAGCGCGGCACCTCCGTCACCTACGCGGAGGCCCGCGCGCTGCACCGGAAGCACCATGTCGCGGTCTGGTGGAGCGCCACGAACGCCGAGAGCCACTTCACCTACCGCGCGAAGGGCGTGCGCCACCGCGTGTGGTTCGCCGACGGCCGTTCGATCCGGGTCCGCGCGCAGGTCGCCGAGAACGCCGGGCTGCGCGGGATCGTGCTGTGGACGCTCGGCGGCGAGCCGCGGTCCGCTTGGTGATCCCACGCGAACGTCGGCTCCGGCACGTGGAGTCTTGACGCCGCCTCGGCCCGCCCCTATAAGGTGTCGGGTGTTCGCTGACGGACCGGTCGTTCGCATCGCGGACGCTTCGGCGGACGACCGTGGCGAGGAGGAGCCGTTCGATGGCAGGTGAGCCCGGGGTCGGGCCCGACGAGGTGAAGGGTCCGGCGCACGACGACGACCCCCCCTACCTCTACCCCGACTACGTCGGCACGCGGCTGCGGGCCCCGAAGAACCCGCTGGTCGCGCTGCCTTCCCACCTGACCGAGCTCTCCGGGCCACTGCTCGGCCAGAGCCGTGTCACCGGAACCGATCACGACCTGACCTCGCAGCACGAGGGCGAACCGCAGGGCCAGCGGATCATCGTCCACGGTCGCGTGCTCGGCGCCGACGGTCGCCCCGTACGGAACTCCCTCGTCGAGGTGTGGCAGGCCAACGCCGGCGGCCGCTACCGCCACGACCTGGACTCGCATCCTGCGCCGCTGGACCCGAACTTCTCCGGCGCCGGCCGGTGCATGACCGATGACGAGGGCCGGTACCGGTTCGTCACGATCAAGCCGGGCTCCTACCCGTGGAAGAACCACGCGAACGCCTGGCGGCCGGCGCACATCCACTTCTCGCTGTTCGGCCGGAACTTCACCCAGCGGCTGGTCACGCAGATGTACTTCCCGGACGACCCGCTGTTCGGGCAGGACCCGATCTTCAACTCGATCCCCGATCCCGCGGTGCGGGAGCGGCTGATCTCGCGGTTCGACCTGTCCAAGACGGTCCCGGAGTGGGCGCTCGCGTTCGAGTGGGACGTGCGGCTCGGCGGCCGGTCCGCGACGCCGCTCGAGGAGGAGGACGACGACGCATGAGCGGACCCACCCCGTCGCAGACGATCGGGCCGTACTTCGCGATCGGCTTGCCCTATCCGGACGGTCACCTGGTCGTCCCGGAGGGCACGTCTGCCGGGATCTGGATCCGTGGGTCGAGTCCTGGACGGCGAGGGAGCCGGCGTCCCCGACGCGATGGTGGAGACGTGGCAGGCAGACCCCCGAGGCCGGTTCGCGCCACACGCCGAGGGGTTCCGCGGGTTCGCCAGGGCCGCCGCCGACCCCCGGGGCGGCTACGCGATCCACACGCTGAAGCCCGGGCGCGTGCCGGCCTCCGACGGCACGCTGCAGGCGCCACACGCCGACGTGTTCGTGTTCGCGCGAGGACTGCTCAAGCCGGTGGTGACGCGGATCTACTTCTCCGACGAGGCGGAGGTAAACGCGAGCGACCCGGTGCTCGCGAGCCTGACCGATCCCGCGGCCCGGGCGACGCTCGTCGCGCAGGCCACCGAGGGCGGATACCGGTTCGACATCCGACTGCAGGGCGAAGGTGAGACCGTCTTCTTCCACGTCTGAGACCTCCGCGGGAGGGCTGTTCGGCCCGCTGCTCGCGCGCGGGCGCGCCGGCGGCGAGGTGAGCGACGCCGCGTGGCTGCGGGCGATGCTCGACGTCGAGGCGGCGCTCGCCCGCGCCGAGGCGCGCGCCGGCGTGATCGCCGCCGAGGACGCCGCGGCGATCGGCGCCGCGTGCGATGCGCTGGACCTCGACCCCGACGCGCTCGGCCGGGCGTCCACCGCGAGCGGCAACCCGGTGGTTCCGCTCGTGCGCGCCCTGACCGGCGCCGTCCAGGGCCCCGCCGCCGGCGTCGTGCACCTCGGCGCCACGAGCCAGGACGTGCTGGACACCGCCGCGATGCTCGTCGCCCGCCGGGCGACCGCCCCGCTGCTGGACGACCTCGAGGCTGCCGGAGACGTCCTCGCCGGCCTCGCCGACACGCACCGTCGCACCCCGATCGTGGGGCGGACGCTGCTGCAGCAGGCGGCGCCCACCACGTTCGGCGCGAAGGCCGCGGGCTGGCTCGCGGGGCTGGACCAGGCCGCGGAGCGGCTCGCGCAGGTCCGCGGCGATCGGCTCGCCGTGCAGCTCGGGGGGGCGGTCGGCACGCTCGCGGCCCTCGGGGATCGCGGTCCCGCCGTGCTCGGGTTCTTGGCCGAGGAGCTCGCGCTCGCGGAGCCGGCCGTTCCCTGGCACACCGAGCGCACCCGGATCGCCGACCTCGCGGGGGCGCTCGCGTCGGTCGCCGGCGCGGTCGGCAAACCCGCGCGCGACATCGTGCTGCTCGCGCAGACCGAGGTGGACGAGGTCCGCGAGGCAGGTGAGGGCCGCGGCGGCTCCTCGACGCTGCCGAACAAGCGCAACCCGATCGCCGCGATCGCGGCGGTCGCGTGCGCCGAGCGCGCCCCGGGCTTGGCGACGACGCTGCTCTCCTCGATGCTCCAGGAGCACGAGCGCGCGGCAGGGGCCTGGCACGCGGAGTGGCTCGCCCTCGCTGAGCTGCTCTCGACGACGGGCGCCGCCGTGGCGTGGCTCCTCGACTGCCTCGGGCACCTGGCGGTCGACGAGGAGCGGATGCGCGCGAACCTGGCGCTCGGTGGCGGTCTGCTCTCTGCGGAGGCGTGGCGACCGCGCTCGCCGGCGCGATCGGCCGTCTGCCGGCGCACGACCTCGTGGCGCGGGCCGCGGCGGCCGCCGACTCCGACGGTCCGTTCGAGGACCGCCTGTGGGCGGCGCCGGCGGTGCAGGCGAACCTGACGAGAGAGCGTCTGGCCGAGCTGTTCGATCCGTCGGCGTCGCTCGGGAGCGCGGAGGCGTTCGTCGACCGGGCCCTCGCGGCTCACGAAGCCCGGCGTGGGGAGGCGGGCTCGCGATGAGCGCGACCGTGGCGCTGCACCACCGCCTCGACGGCCCCGAGGACGGCGAGGTCCTCGTCCTGTCGAACTCCCTCGGCACCGACCTGCGGATGTGGGACCCGCAGATCCCGGCGCTGGCGGAGCGGTATCGGGTCCTGCGCTACGACCATCGCGGCCACGGCCGCTCGCCGGTGCCCGCCGGCCCCTACGCGATCGAGGACCTCGGCTCCGACGTGCTCGCGCTGCTCGACGCGCTCGGCGTCTCGGTCGCGCACGTCTGCGGCCTGTCGATCGGCGGGCTGGTCGGGATGTGGCTCGCCGCCCACGCGCCCGAGCGGTCGAGCGGCTGGTGCTGTGTTGCACGCAGCCCGTGGTTCGGTCCGCCCGACCCGTGGTTCGAGCGAGCCGCGGCGGTCCGGGCGGGCGGCACGGGCTCGGTCGCCGACCGCGTCGTCGAGCGCTGGTTCACGCCCGCGTTCGCCGCCCGCGAGCCCGAGCGTGGTCGCGGGGATGCGCGACATGCTCGCCGCCACGCCTGCCGAGGGCTACGCGGCCTGCTGCGAGGCCGTCGGCACGACCGACCTCCGCCCGGAGCTGCGCGCGATCCGCGCGCCGACGCTCGTGGTGGCGGGCGCCGACGACGCCGCCGTGCCGCCCGAGCGCGTCGCGATGCTGGCGGAAGGGATCGACCGGAGCGCGCGTCGCCTGGATCCCCGACGCGGCGCACCTGGCGAACATCGAGCAGCCCGCCGAGGTGACGCGGCTGATCCTCGACCATCTCCGTGAGCACCTGCCCGAGGAGGCGAAGTGACCGACGAGCGGTTCGACGAAGGCATGGCGGTGCGGCGGGAGGTCCTCGGCGACGACCACGTCGACCGCGCCATGGCCGAGACCACGCCGTTCACCGAGCCGTTCCAGGAGTTCATCACGCGCACCGCGTGGGGCGACGTCTGGGCGCGGCCCGGGCTCGACCGGCGGACCCGGTCCTGCATCACGCTCGCGGTGCTGACCGCGCTGCGGGTCGGAGGACGAGCTCGCGATGCACGTCCGCGCGGCGCTTCGGCACGGCGTGACGCGCGAGGAGATCGCAGGAGGTGCTCCTCCACACCGCCGTCTACGCGGGCATCCCGGCGGCGAACGTCGCGTTCGCGGTCGCGCAACAGGTCCTGGCCGAGGAGGGCGAGAGCGGGGCCTGAGCGCCGGCCGGCTCAGCCCCACACGTCGCGCGCGACCTGGCCAGCAGCCCGAGCTTCGCCGCGCTGGTCCTCGACCGTGACCAGGTTCCCCGGCAGCGTCGAGGCGAACCCGCACTGCGGGCTGAGCGCCAGGCGGTCGAGCGGGATGTGGGCGCGACGCCTCCTCGATCCGAGCCTTCAGCTGGTCCGCGTCCTCCAGCTCGGGCTCCTTCGTGGTGATCAGCCCGAGCACGACGGTCTTGTCCTCGGGCACGAAGCGCAGCGGCTCGAAGGTGCCGGCGCGCGGCGAGTCGTACTCGGCGAGGATCCGGTCGACCGCGAGGTCGTTGAACAGCTGCTCGGCGATCGCGTCGTAGCCGCCCTCGACCGACCACATGCTGCGGTGGTTCCCGCGGCACAGGTGCACCGCGAACGTGGTGTCCGGGAACGCCTGGATCAGCGCGTTGTCGTACGGCGATCATCTCGCGCGAGCCACGTCTCGGTGTCGATGCCCGACCTTGCTGCAGGTTCGCGCGCCCCTCCTCGCTGACCATATGCGTGTAGCGCGGCGAGTCGAGCTGCACGTAGCGTCACGCCGGCCGTCCACCAGCTCGCCGACCACCGCGCTGCATCAGCCGCAGCGCGTCGTGCCATGTACTCGTCGCGGTCGGGGTAGGCGGTGTCCGACAGCCCCGGCACCCACAGCACGCTCGCGTAGGTCATGCCCGGCGATGGTCGCCTTGGTCGGCGTGTGCGCGTGCTCGGAGACGAAGCGTGTACTCCTCCAGCGGCAGGTTGCGGCCGGTGCCGAGCGTGTCGGTGACGACCGGCAGCCTCGGCGGCGCCTCGGCCGGGCTTCTGCCCCGGCGCGTGAAGGGCACGGGCGCGGACTTCGTCCGGGTTGTAGCCGGAGAGGCTCTCGGTGAGCGGGTCGAACCAGAAGCGGCGGCGGACCTCGCCGTCGGTGAGCGACGTCGACGCCGCAGTCCTCCTGCAGCGCGATCGCCTCGAGCGCCGCGCCGGTCCTGCGACCTCGCGCAGCTCGCCGGCGTCGATCTCGCCGCGCTCGGCGCGGTCGCAGGCGTGCTTCAGGTAGTCGGGCCGGAGCAGGCTGCCCACGACCTCGGCGCGCTAGGCGGGAACGGTCTTCGGTCATCGATCGATCCTCCTCTCTCAGGGGCCGGTCACGTCGAACGGGAGGCCGACGTAGTTCTCGGCCAGGCGCGCGAGCCGCCCGCTCGGAGCCGGTGAGTATCGCAGCTGCGCGAGCTGGAGCGGCCGCTCGAACCCGTCGTCGTCGGGGAAGCGGTGCAGCATCGTGCTCATCGCGGCGGAGAAGTCCTGCACGCGCCACACGCGGCGGAGGCAGCGGTCGGAGTAGGCGTCGAGCAGCGTCGGTCGCGCCGGCTCGGTACCAGCGCGATCAGAGCCTCGGCGAGCACGCGCACGTCGTTCACGGCCAGGTTCAGCCCCTTGGCCCCGGTCGCCGGGACGATGTGGGCGGCGTCGCCGGCGAGGAACAGCCGGCCGTGCTGCATCGGCTCGACCACGAAGCTGCGCATGGCGCGATGCCCTTCTCCAGCGACCGGGCCGTCCGGCGAGACGTCCAGCCGTCGAGTCGCCAGCCGGATCCGCAGCTCCTCCCAGATCCGCTCGTCCGGCCAGCGCGTCGATGTCCTCGTCGGGCTCCACCTGCAGGTACAGGCGGCTGATCTCGGGCGAGCGCAGGCTGTGCAGCGCGAACCCGCGGTCGTGCTGCGCGTAGATCAGCTCGTCGGTGGAAGGCGCCACCGCCGCCAGGATCCCGAGCCACGCGAACGGGAACTCGTGGTCGTAGGTCCGCAGGACGCCGGCGGGGATCGGCGTCGCGGCGAGACCCCGTGGAACCCGTCGCACCCGGCGATGAAGTCGCACGTCGAGCTCCTGCTCGGCTCGCCGCCGCGTCGGAACCGGATGCCTCGGCGCCTCGGTCTCGACGTCGCAGCCTCGACGTCGGACGTCCTCCACCTCGAATCGATGTCGCCGCCGGCCTCGAGCCGCGCGGCGATGAGGTCCTTCACCATCTCCTGCTGCCCGTAGATCGAGATCGCGCGGCCGGTCAGGTCGGTGAGCGCGATCCGGTGGCCCGCGCCGTCGAACCGGAGCTCGATCCCGTGGTGCACGAGGCCCTCGCGGTCCAGGCGCTCGGCCGAGGCCCGTGCTCGCGTGAGCAGCTCGACCGTGGTCTGCTCCAGCACGCCGGCGCGCACGCGGTGCTCGACGTACTCGCGGCTGCGGTCCTCCAGGACGACCGAGTCGATGCCCGCAGCGTGCGAGCAGATGCGACAGCAGGAGCCCCGCCGGGCCGGCGCCCGACGATCCCGACCTGGCGTGCGCATCGCGTCGCGGCGACGTGCCGGCTCAGAACGGGTAGTCGGGCAGCTCGCCTCGCATCGTCACCCACTGCACCTGGGTGAACGCCTCGATGTTCGGCCTGCGGCCCGCCGAGGCGCGGCTCCCGTCCCCGAGGACTTACGCCGCCGAACGGGTTCACGACCTCGTCGCCGATCGTCTGGTCGTTGATGTGGACGATCCCGGTCGGGATGCGGTCGGCGATGCTCGAGCCCGCGCATGCACGTCGCTGCGTGAGGATGCCCGAGCGACAGGCCGTACTCGTTGTCCGAGGCGAGCTTGACGGCGTCGTCGATCGAGTCGAACGCGACCACCGGCGCCACCGGGCCGAAGATCTCCTCCGTGTAGCGCCGGGGCGTCGGTCGGCACGTCGGCCAGCACGGTCGGCCGGTAGAAGAGGCCCTCGTACGTGCCGCCGGCCGCGAGGCGCGCGCCCGCGTCGACGCTGACTCGGTGACGAGCCGTGGACGTGGTCGCGCTGGCGTCTCGTCGATGATCGGTCCGAGCGCGACCTGCTCCGTCGCCGGGTTCCCGACCGGCAGGTGGTCGGCGTGCTCGGCGAGCTTCGCGATGTACTCGTCGGCGATCGCTGCGCTGGACCAGGTGGCGGCCCGTCGTCATGCAGATCTGGCCCTGGTGCAGAACGAGCCCCACGCGCCGACCGAGACCGCCTTGTCGAGGTCGACGTCGTCGAGGACGATCATCGCCGAGTTGCCGCCGAGCTCGAGGTGGACCCTCTTCAGGTGCTGGCCGGCCGAGCGTCCGCGACCGCGCGGCCGCCGCGCGTCGACCCGGTGAACGAGATCATCGTGGACGTCCGGGGTCGGTGACGACGCGCCTCGCCGATGTCGGCGCCGCCGGGCAGCACGCGAGAAAGCCCGTCGGGCAGCCCCGCCTCCTCGAAGATCCGCGCGAGCGTCGACGCCGCCGGAGACCGCCGTGCGCGGGTCGGGCTTGAGGATCACGGCGTTGCCGAGCGCGAGCGCCGGCGCGACCGCGCGGATCGACAGGATCAGCGGGAAGTTGAAGGGCGAGATCACCCCGACCACGCCGACCGGCAGCGCGCCGGGCCATCGAGAGCACCGGGTCGCGGGTCTGCAGCAGCTCGCCGTAGGGGAGCGAGGTCAGCGCCCGCCGCCTCGTAGCAGGTGCTGGCGGCGAACCAGGTCTCCAGCTGCGCCTTGGGCGGGATCGGCGCCGGTCTCGCGCATGATCCAGCCCTGGATCTCCTCGGCGTGCTCGTTCCACAGGTCGCCCGCCTTGCGCAGGATCGCCGCGCGCTCCTGGTACACGTGGCCGCCCATGCGCGCTGCGCCTCGGCGGCGCGCTACCGCCGTGCGCGCGACGTCCTCGCGGGCGTGGCCGACGCCGATCCGGCCGAGCTCCTCGCCGGTCGCGGGCTCGATGACCGGCCGAGTCGCCGCCGCCGCCCGGGTCCCAGCCGTCCGAGTAGATGCTTGCCGTTCCACGTCGCCTGGTCGAGCAATGCCACCGGGGTCTCCTTCCGTCCGTGCGTCTCGCGACTGGCGTTCGCATGGCAAACGGTCATGCGAGGGCCGCACCGACTCTGCCGAGCGGACGCGTGGTTGTCAAGAGCCCGGCCGTTGACAGGGTCCGCACGGGTGTGCACTCTGAGGACCGTTGTGCGAGAACGCCCGTCGGGGCGCCGACCACGGAGGAGGAGCCGCGACCGACCCGGAAGGCACCGAAGCGCACCGAGAGCGCCGCGCGCAAGAGCAGCGACTTCGTCCAGTCGCTCGAACGCGGCCTCGCCGTGATCCGCGCGTTCGGTCCCGAACGCCCGCGGCTCACCCTGAGCGAGGTGGCTCGCGAGGCCGGGCTCACCCGCGCCGCCGCGCGGCGGTTCCTGCTCACGCTCGTCGAGCTCGGGTACGTCGCGGTCGAACGGCCGCGAGTTCTCGCTCGCCCCCGTGTGCTGGAGCTCGGGTACGCCTACCTGTCGAGCATGGGGCTGCCCGAGATCGCCTACCCCCACGTCGAGGAGCCTCGTCGATCAGGTCCGCGAGTCCTCGTCGATCGCCGTCCTGGACGGCGACGAGGTCGTCGACATCGTTCGCGTCCCGCGCGAAGCGGATCATGACGGTGGCCGTGCCGGTCGGGACGCGCTTCCCGGCGTACGCCAGCTCGAAGGGCCGGGTGCTGCTCGCCGAACCTGCCGGCCGACGGAGCTGACAGCTGGCTCGCCGACGTCGCACCTCGACCGGCTCACGAGCCAGACCGTCGACCGATCCCGATCGGCTCCGCGAGGTCTTGGCCGAGGTGCGCGCAGCGGGATACGCGATCGTCGACCAGGAGGTCGAGGACGGGCATCCGTTCGGTCGCGGTGCCGCTGCGCGACGCCGTCGGCGGCGCCATCGCCGCGATCGAACGTCTCCGCCTACGCCAGCCGCGCCTGGGGGTGGACGGCGTGGAGACGGAATTCCTGCCCCAGCCTGCTCGGGACGGCGAGCCGGATCGAGGCCGACCTGCGGCTCAAGGGCTCGCTGCCGCGTTACGCCGCCGCCGCCCGCCCTCGCGACCGGCAGACGTGCCGCCGGTCCGGCGCCGGGGTCTCCGACCGGTGATCTGACATCGCCCTCGGACGCGTGCAAGAGTTTGCGCGGTTCGCATAGGTCGTGCGTATACCGCACACTGGCACCAGTGGTGACCGATCCGCCGCTCGACGGCGGGAGAGGAGGGGGTCGGATGAATGCGGCGAGGACGACCAGGTCACGTGCCCGCGTGGGACGGATCGCTCTCGCGTCGCTCGCTCCTGAAGGGCATGGGCGCGGGCGCGCTCGCGCTGGGCGCGGCGGACTCCTCGAGGCGTGTCAGCTCGGGGATCAAGGGGTCGGGCGGCGGCAGCGCCGGCACGATCACGATCGGCTTCGTCACCCGCAGACCGGCGCAGCTCGCCGGGTTCGCGTCGGGCGACAACTTCGTCGTCGACCAGATCCGCGCGACCGACGTCTACAAGAACGGCTTCAAGGTCGGCGGCAAGACCTACACGGTCGAGATCGTGGTCAAGGACTAGCAGTCCGACCCGAACCGCGCCTCCCAGGTGGCCCGTGAGCTGATCACTGCAGGACCACGCCGACCTCGTCGTCACCAGCTCCACCCCGGAGACGACGAACCCGGTCGCGACGGTCTGCGAGACGCAGGGCGTCCCGTGCGTGTCGACGGTGGTCCCCTGGCAGGCCTGGTACTTCGCCGCGCCAGGCCGACCCCACGAACCCGAAGCCGTTCAAGTACACGACGATGTACTTCTTCGGCGCCGAGGCGTTCGGCGGCTGCTTCATCCCGATGTGGGACGCGGGTCCAGACGAACAAGACGTCGCCGGGATGTTCCCGAACGACCCCGACGGCAACGCGTTCCGCGCCGCCTGGCCGGGGATGGCGACAGTCGGCCGGCTACACGTTCGTCGACGGTGGCGCCTACCAGGACGGCACGACCGACTACACGTCGATGATCTCGAAGTTCAAGGCGCAAGGACTGCGAGCTCTTCACGAACGCGCCGCTGCCGCCGGACTTCAACACCTTCTGGAAGCAGGCCGCGCAGCAGGGCTACAAGCCGAAGCTCGCGACGGTCGCCAAGGTGCTGCTGTTCCCGGCCGACACCGAGGCGCTCGGCGACCTCGTGAACAACATCGCGACCGACTCGTGGTGGGGGCCGTACATGCCGTACAAGTCCTCGCTCGACGGCGAAGACCGCGAAGGACCTCGCCGACGCGTTCCAGTCCTCGACCGGGAACGCAGTGGCTGCAGACCCTCGGGTCGACGTACTCGCTGTTCGAGGTGGCGAAGGAGGCGCTCACGGCGGCGTCGGACCCCCACGACCACGAGGCCGTGGCCGCGCAGCTGTTCAAGGTCAAGTACGCGGGCATGTCGGGCCTGCTGGACTTCACGACCGGTCCCCACATCGACCCGGCCGATCAGTCGAGCCCCACGATCCCCGGCATCGGGATCGTGAACCCGGTCGGCGTGCAGTGGCGCAAGGGCACGCAACTACCCTTGGGAGATGGTGGTCGTCGACAACAGCCTCAACCCCGACGTCCCGGTCGGGGGCGATCTGGTCCCGACCAACGCCTGAGCCCGTCGTGGCGCTGCTCGAGCTCGACCACGTCGCCAAGCGGTTCGGCCGGGTGGTGGTGGCGCGACGACCTCGTCGTTGTCGGTCGAGGCCGGCGATGCCGTCGGCATCGTCGGCCCGAACGGCGCCGGCAAGACCAGCCTGTTCGGCATGATCTCGGGGGACCTCGCGCCGGATCAGGGCCGCGTGTTCCTGCACGGCCGGGACGTGACGCGGCTCGACCCGTCCGTGCGGTGCCGCCTCGGGATCGGCCGTACCTATCAGGTGCCCGCGCCCGTTCGAGGACATGACGGTGTTCGAGAACGTCCTCGTGGCGGCGCAGCAGGGCGCTGGCCAGCGGGGACAAGCGAGCTACGGACGGCGCCGCGGCCGTCCTGGAGCGAGGCCGGGCTCGCCGCCGAGGCCAACCGGCCGGCGGGCCAGCTCGGGCTGCTCCAGCGCAAGCGGCTCGAGCTGGCTCGGGCGCTCGCGACGGACCCGCAGCTGCTGCTGCTGGACGAGGTCGCCGGCGGGCTGACCGACCCGGAGGTCGTGGAGCTCGTGGAGGTCGTCCGGGGCGCGCGGGCACGCGGAGTCGCGATCATGTGGATCGAGCACGTCGTCCGCGCGCTCGTCGCGACCGTGGACCGGCTCGTGTGCCTGGCCGGCGGCGACGTCATCGGCGACGGGGACGCCGGCGGAGGTCCTCGCGAGCCCCGCGGTCCGCGAGGTGTTCCTCGGGACGGAGGCGACCGCGGAGTCGCTGTCGGAGGCCGGCCTCGGCGCCCGCTCGCCCGGGTCGGAAGGCCCGCCCGATGCCCGGAAGGACGGCTCGTGACGCGACGCTCCGGTGCTCGAGGTGCGCGGTCTCACCGTGTTCCACGGGCAGCTCAGGCGCTCGACGACCTCTAGCCTCGCGGTGCGCGCGGGGGAGGTGCTACGCGATCATCGGCGCGAACGGCGCCGGGCAAGTCCACGCTGCTGCGCACGCTCGCCGGGCTGCACCGGCCGGCCTCGGGCTCGATCTGGCTGGAGGGGGTCGACGTCACGACCGATCGCCCCGAGCGCCGGCTCGCGGCCGGGATCGCGCTGGTGCCGGAGGGCCGGCGGCTGTTCCCGTCGCTCACCTGGAGGAGAACCTCCTCGTCGGCTCGTACCACGCCGCGCGCCCGGGGCCGTGGACCGTCGAGCGGGTCTACGGGCTGTTCCGGCTGGATGCGCGAGCGCCGGCGCCAGCGCACCGACCAGCTCTCGGGCGGGGAGCAGCAGGCCGTCGCGATCGGCCGCGCGCTCGTGTCGAACCCGCGCGTCCTGCTGCTCGACGAGCTCTCCCTCGGGCTGGCGCCGGTGGTCGTGCGTCAGATCTACGCACGCTGCCCGAGCTGCTCGCCTCGGGGATGACGGTCCTGCTGGTCGAGCAGGACGTCAGCCAGGCCGTGCGCGTCGCGTCGCGGCATCCAGTGCCTGCTCGAGGGCAGGACGCACGCTGGAGGGGCGGCCCGACGGAGTTCACGCCCGGAGCAGATCGAACCGCATACTTCGGCCTGCGCGCGCACGGGGACGTCGGCGATGACCTGGGTCAACGTCGATCGTGCAGGGGATCCTGCTCGGCGGGCTCTACGCGCTGTTCGCGTGCGGCCTGTCGCTGCTGTTCGGCACGATGAGGGTGATCAACCTCGCGCACGGCGACCTCGCGATCGTCGCGGCGTTCCTCGCGGTCGAGATCGCGCCGGCGATCCACGTCCCGATGATCCTCTCGGTCCTGTTCGTGGTGCCGATCTTCCTCGTGATGGGCTACGTCGGGCAGCGCACGCTGATCCAGCGCAGCCTCGACCGGGGGCCGTTCACCACGCTGCTGGTCACGTTCGGCATCTCGGTGATCCTGGAGAACCTGCTGCTGGAGGTCTTCTCCGCCGACAGCCATTCGCTCAACATCGGCTCGTGGTGTCAGCGCTCGATCCAGGTCACCGATCAGATCTCGGATCGCCTACGTGTCGCTCGCGATCTTCGTGCTCGCGGTCGTCGTGCTGCTCGGGCTGCAGCTAGTTCCTGTCTCGCGCGCAGACCGGGCGGATGATCCGCGCCGTCGCCGACGACCAGGAGGCCGCGCAGCTCGTCCGGGGTCGACTACCGGCACGTGTTCGCGGTCGCGGCCGCCGTCGCGTTCGCGCACCGTGGCCCTCGCGGGTCTGGCGTTCGGGACGTATTCGTCGTTCGCGCCCAGCAGCGGGGCGAGCTGGCTCCTGTTCGCGTTCGAAGCCGTGGTGATCGGCGGGCTCGGATCGCTGTGGGGCACGCTGATCGGCGGGATCATCCTGGGGTTGGCCCAGGCGATCGGCGCCCAGATCGACCCCAGCCTGCAGATCCTCGCCGGGCACCTGGTGTTCCTCGTGGTGCTCGCGGTCCGGCCCGAAGGGCATGACGCGTGGGCGGGTGACCGCGTGAGCGAGCAGACGCTGTCGGCTCGCACGGCAGGTCCGCGTGACGCGGTCGCGCCGGCCGCTCGCCGCCACCGGCGTGGTCGCGGCGGCGGTGGTCGTCGCGCTCGCGGTGCTGCCCTACGTCGTGTACTCCGGGACGACCGACACGCTCGTCAACCTGTTCATCCTGCTGACGATCGCGAGCATGTGGAACCTGCTCGCGGGCTACGCGGGGCTGGTGTCGGTCGGCCAGCAGGCGTTCATCGGGATCGGCGCGTACGCGGTGCTGTTCGGCGGCGCTGCACAGCGTCGACCCGTTCGCTCGCGATCCCGCTCGCCGCGGTGGTCGCCGCCGTGCTCGCGCTGCCGATCTCGCTGCTCGTGTTCCGGCTGCGCGGCGGGTACTTCGCGATCGCCACGTGGGTCGTCGCCGACGTCGGACAGCTGCTGGTCAGCCGTTCCCAGACCCTCGGCGGCGGGACGGGGGCCGGCGTGTCCGGCCTCGCGGGCATCGACCCGACGCTGCTGTCCGCGTACACGTACTGGGCCGCGCTGGCGGTGACGGTGGCCGCGGTCGCCGCGACCTACCTCCTGCTGCGCGGGCGGGTCGGGCTCGAGCTCACCGCGATCCGCGACAACGAGATCGGTGCCCGCAGCGCCGGCGTGCGGGTCTCGCGGGCGAAGCGGATCGTCTACCTCGTGTCGGGCGCCGGGTGCGGAGCGGCCGGCGCGCTGCTCGCCGTCAGCGAGCTGAACGTCCAGCCCCGGGCCGTGTTCGGCGTCCAGTGGGCGGCGCAGATGATCTTCATCACGGTGATCGGCGGCATCGGGTCGATCGAGGGCCCGATCATCGGCGCGGTCGTGTTCATCGTCCTGCAGCAGACGTTGGCCCAGTACGGGGCGTGGTACCTGATCGTGCTCGGCGGCGTCGCGATCGCGATCGCGATCTGGACGCCGCGCGGTCTGTGGGGGCTGGTATCGACCCGCGTGCACCTGCGGCTGTTCCCCGTGGGCTATTGGCTGTGGCAGGAGGGCGAGCGTCCGGCGCGCGGATGGCGCCGTCTCCGCCCCGACGTCGCCGAGCGGACATCCTTCGACGCCGACGCGACGCCGCCTGACGGGTAGGCCCCTCACCACCGGGCGCGCCGGATCGGCAGCACGCCGAGATCCCTGCCGCCGACCGTCGCGACCGTGCGCGACCACGACGCGCGGAGCTCCGCGAGCTCCCAGGCGGGCAGGACGCCCGCGGCCAGGGCCGGCCCGACCGGGCGCACGATCCACCGGTACGGCTCGACCCACGTGGGGGAGAACCGCACCTTCTCGACGTGCCAGCCGTGGGGTCCCCGCTCGAACACGACCACGAGCGCGATCCCGTCCTGGACGTCGGGCGTGAACATGCCGGCCGTCATCCCCGAGACCGAGTTGCCGAGGCCGTAGGCGACCCAGAGCCCGCCGACCCGGCGGACCGGCTGCACGACGTGCGCATGGTGCCCCACGATGAGGTCGAGCGTCCCGGTCGCAGCGAGCTGCCGCGCGACCGTCTGCTGGAAGACGGTGGGGTCGTGGTGGTGCTCGTCGCCCCAGTGGAGGCTGAGCACGACGATGTCCGCCCCGTGCCGGCGCGCCCGGCGGGCGTCCGCGGCGATCCGGCGCACGTCGATCCGGTTCGCGCGCCACGGCTGGTCGGGCACGAGCCCGTTGAACCCGTCCGCGAAGGAGAGGTGGGCGATCTTCGCGGTCCCCACGCGGTAGTAGGTCGTGCGCCAGCGCTCGCGCACGGACCGCGCCGTGCCGGTGTGCCGGAGCCGGGCGCGGTCCAGCCACCCGAGCGTCGTACGGATGCCCGCTGCGCCCTGGTCGAGGGAGTGGTTGGACGCCGTCGAACATCCCCGGTAGCCGGCGCCGGCGATCGCGCGGACCAGCTGATGGGGTACCGCGTACCGGGGGAAGTCCGAGAGCGGCACGCCCTCGCCGGTGAGCGGCGTCTCGAGGTGACAGATCGCGACGTCGACCGACGTCATGAGCGGGCGGAGGCGGGCCAGCATCGGCCTGAAGTCGTAGCCGCGCCCCCCCGCGAACCGGCTGGCGGCCGCCCACGTGGCGCTGGTGGCCAGGACGTCGCCCGTGAACGCCATCGTGATGCGGCGCGGTTCGCGGGTGGCCGCGTCGGCGCGCCCGGGACCGGTCCAGACGAGCACCCCCGCCAGGCAGATCGACCGCGACGGTCCCGCGCCAAGGCTTCACCGCGCTCCCCTTCCACCCCCAAGGATGCGCGGGGAGCCGGGGCCGGTCAGGGGTCGCGCGACCCGGGGTGCGCGGGACCGCAACCCGGGGCGGACCGCTACCCGAGGCGCGGGAGCAGGCCGGGCAGGCCCTCGACGTAGCCGTCGAGGATCGCCTTGGCCACGGGGTAGGAGCGCGACGAGCGGGTGAGCGAGCAGCGCCTCGAGCGCGGCGTCGTAGGAGCCCTCGACCGCCGCCGTCACGGTGAGGCGCTCGTACAGCTTGACCTGCGAGACGAGCGCGAACGCCGCCTCGGGCATCGCTCCTTGCGCGATCGGGTGCGCCCCGTGCTCGTCCGCGAACGCCGTCACCTCCACGACGTCGTCGTCGCGCAACCCCGGGATCGCGCCGCGGTTCGCCACGTTGAGGATCAGCGGTACCTTGCGGCGCTGCACGGCGGCCGCCATCACCGCGGTCGCGACGCCCTCGTAACCCTCGCCCTCGAAGACGTCGCCGGCCCCGTCGGTCTCGTCCGCGGTCTCGTCCTGGACGGCCTCGCCGCGCTCTCGGGCGAAGTAGGTCGCGTCGCGCTCGCCCATCGCGTGCTCCCACGCGGCGCGCGCGCCGGGGAGGTCGCCCGCGTCGACGCAGGCCCGCAGGACGGGCCAGAGCGCGTCGTTCAAGGCCTGGAGCTGACGGCCGCGCGAGCTCCCCGATCCGCGGATGTGCGCCACCGCCTGGTCCCGGTAGTAATAGAAGTAGAGGTACTCCATCGGGAGCATCCCGATGGCGCGCACCAGGCCCGGGTCGAACAGCCGCCACTGCTCGTCGGCGGCCTGGAGCTCCTCGAACCGGTCGAGCAGCTCGGGCAGCCGGTCGTTGCCCTCCACGAGCACGCGGTGGATCCATCCGCAGTGGTTCAACCCGAAGTAGTCGGCGTGGACCTGCTCGCGGGGGAGCCCCAGGAACTCCGCGACGCTTCGCTGCATCGAGATCGGTCCGTCGCAGATCCCGATCGCGCGGACCGACGCGTGGTCGTGCAGGGCCTGCATCACGATCCCGACCGGGTTCGTGAAGTTGACCAGCAGCGCGCCGGGCGCGACCTCCTCGATCAGCCGCGCGTAGCCGAGCATCGCCGGGATCGTCCGCAACGCCATCGCGAACCCCCCGGGCCCGGTCGTCTCCTGACCGAGCACGCCGTGCTTGAGCGGGACCTCCTCATCGACGGCGCGGGCGCCTTCCTGGCCCGGGACGGATCGCCGAGAAGACGAATCGCGCGCCGGCGATCGCCGCCGCGGGATCGGGCTCGCCGCGCACCGTGAACCGGGCGCCCCACCCTGCGCACAGGTGGCCGCCGAGCGCGGCCATCAGCGCCAGGCGCTCGGGATCGGCGTCGTGCAAGACGACCTCGTCGAGCCCGAGGTCGTCCTGGCTCGCGGCGAGTCCTCGAAGCACGAACGGCGCGCGCACGCCCGCGCCGAGCAGCGTCATCTTCATGGAGATCCTCCTCCGCGTCCTCGCCCCAGGCGGAGCGGTCCACGACGACCGTCACGTCGGCGCCCGACTCGCGCAGGAACGAGGCTGGGACGTCCGGTCCGACCGGGCCCTGCAGCGCCCGGTGCACGATCGCGCGCTTGCCGGCGCCCGACACGACGAGCAGGATCGCTCCGCGCCGACAGCAGCGGGCCCAGGCCCGATCGTGACCGCCCGGGTGGGCACGTCGGCGACGTCGCCCCAGTACCGGGCGTTCGCCTCGATCGTGACGTCGGTGAGCGTCACCGCGCGCGTCGGCGCCCAGCGGTCCGCGGGCGGCTCGTTGAACCCGAGGTGTCCGTCGTGGCCGAGGCCGAGGATCGCCAGGTCGATGCCGCCGCGAGCCTCGAGGCCACGGTCGAACGCCGCACACGCGTCGTCGAGGTCGCCGTCGAGCGGCAGCCGGACCACGCGCGCGTCGTCGATCGCGAGCGGCTCCAGGAAGCTCCGTCGCATCCACCCGAACAACGAGCGGCGGTCGTCCGGCTCGAGCCCGAGGTACTCGTCGAGCTGGACCGCGGTGATCGCGCCGGTGTCCAGGAGCCCGGCGCTGCGCCGGGTCGCGAGCTCCGCGTACAGGCCCATCGGGGTCGTGCCCGTCGCCACGACGATCGAGGCCGTCCGGCGTCGACGCGATCGTCGCGGCCACGAGCTCGGCGCCGGCGTGCGCGAGGGCCTCGGCGTCGGGGACGATCTCGATCCGCGGACCGCCCATCTCAGCTCCCACGGACCAGGGTCGCGCGGAACCGGTAGCGGTCGCCCCGGTACGCCATCTCGCAGAGCTCGATCTGGCGCCCGGAGCGGTCCTCGGTCTGCTGCTGGCATCGCAGCAGCGGCTCTCCGGGCTCCAAGCCCAGCAAGCCGCGCGCGGCGGCGATCGGCGGCGATCGCCTCGACCGTGAAGCGCGCCCGGGCGGCGCGCATCCCGTACCGCTCCTCGAGGACCTCGTACAGCGACGCCTCCGCGAGGTCGACCTCGTCGAGCCCGGGGGCCAGGGACAGGGGGATCCGCGTGCGGTCGATCAGGATCGGCACGCCGTCCATCGATCGCAGCCGCTCGAGCTCGAACAGCGGCGCGCCCGGCGCGAGGCCGAGCGCCTCCGCCTCGTCGATCGAGGCGGAGCGGACGTCGACGGGCGAGCACCCGGCCCCCGGGCGTGAGCCCGCGCGAGGCGGCCATCTCCGAGAAGCTCATCAGCACGTTCGGGGGCTCGCCGATGGCGGCGGACGGCCACGACCCACCCCGCGCCGGCGCGCGCCACGACCCCGGCGCGCGCGAGCTCGTCGAGCGCGCGCCGAAGCGTCACCCGGCTGACGCCGAAATGCTCTGCGAGCGCGCGTTCGGGCGGCAGACGCGTCCCACGGGGGCGCCGCCCGCGCTCGATCTCCCCGGCGAGCTCTTCCCGCACCCGTTCGTAGCGCAGGCGCAGCCGGTCGAGCGGGGCCTCGGCATCGGGGTTCGCCGACATGCGGCCATGATAGACCCATCGAAGACCAGAGAGAACCGAAACTAGACCATGGCTTGACGCCGCGTCTGGCGCGGACCTAGAGTCGAGGCGTCGCTGGTCCCCTCGTGGGGAGGTCCTCGGATGGGCGCATCACGGTTCACGGTCCGCGGCCGGGTCCTGCTCGCGTTGTCGGTGGTCGCGATCGTCGTCGCCGCGTGCACGCCGGGCGGCAAGGTCGACCCAGGCGTCGCTCCCGCCGCCCCCGGCGAGCACCGGCGTGACCGAGAACGGGCCCGGTCACGCTCACGGTGTGGGACCAGGAGTCGGGACCGGTCAGCAAGGTCTGGGATCAGCTCAACGCCGAGTTCGAACAGACGTATCCCAACGTCACGATCAAGCGCGTGAACCGGGACTTCGGAGAGCTCAAGACCCTGCTGAAGCTCGCGATCTCGGGACCGCACGCGCCCGACGTCGTCGAGGCGAACCAGGGCTGGCCGGACATGGGGCGGGCTCGTCAAGGCGGGGCTGCTGGTGCCGCTGGACAACTACGCGAAGGCCTACGGGTGGGACACGCGGGTCTCCGAGAACGTGCTCGCGGTCAGCAGCTGGACGCCCGACGGCAAGCAGTTCGGCACCGGCAACCTGTTCGGGTACACGACGATGGGCGAGATCGTGGGCGTCTACTACAACAAGCAGATGCTCTCGGATCTGGGGCTCACCGTGCCCACGACCCTCGGTCGAGTTCGAGCAGGACCTCGCCGCCGCCAAGCAGGCCGGCGAGGTGCCGATCCAGTTCGGCAACAACGACGCGTTCCCCGGGATCCACGAGTACGCGGTGATCCAGGACCAGTTGAGCTCGGTGAACGAGCTGACCGACTTCATCTTCGGGCCGCAGGGCAACCAGCTCTCGTTCGACACGCCGGGGAACCTGCAGGCCGCGACCACCCTGCAGGATTGGGCGCAGAAGGGCTACTTCACGCCGGGGTTCGGGGGCGGGGGCTACGACACCGCCGTCGCGAACTTCGCCAAGGGCCAGGGCCTGTTCATGATCACCGGCAACTGGATCGTGGCGAACCTGGGCGCCGACAACCGGAATTTCGGGTTCTTCTTGATGCCGCCGCTGCAGGCGGGCGGACTGCCCGTCGCGACGGGCGGCGCGGGCTTCCCGCTGGCGATCACGACCGGATCCACGCATCCGGACGTCGCGGCCGCGTACATCGACTGGATGACGAGCGACGACGCGAGCGACCTGCTCCTGCCGGCAGGGCAGATCCCGCTGCACACGGGCGCGTCCACGGCGTCGGTGCAAGCCCGGCACCGTGCTGGCGGACGTGGTGAACGCCGCGGCGACGGCCTCGGCGGCCAACGGCATCGTCCCGTACCTCGACTGGGCGACGCCCACCTTCTACGACACGGTCACCGCGGCGGTCCAGGAGCTGATGGGCATGCGGATCACACCGCAGGAGTTCGTGACGAAGGTCGAACAGGACTACTCGGACTTCCAGAGCTCTCGGTCCTGATGGATCCGCAGCCGGAGGTCGTGGCCTCACCTGCGGTCGCGGTCGGGGGCCGGCGCGCGGCAGCCTGAGCGCCTGCCGGGGGAGGCGCGACGGATCGGCTACCTGTACGTGGCGCCGGCGTTCATCCTCTACGCCGCGTTCAACCTGTTCCCGCTCGGGCAGGGCATCAACGTGTCCTTCTACAACTGGGACGGCGTACACGCCCGGCACGTGGGTCGGGCTGGGCAATTACACGGAGTTCTTCTCCGATCCCGCGATCCGCGACCGGGTACGTCCACGTGCTCGAGCTGATGGTCTTCTACTCGTTCCTGCCGATCGTGATCGGCCTGTTCCTGGCGGCCGTGCTGTCGCGGATCCGGATCCGCGGCCTCACGTTCTTCCGGATGCTGCTGTTCCTCCCGCTCGTGATCACCGACGTCGTGACGGCGGTGGCCTGGACTGGGTCTACGACGTGAACGGGCCGCTCAACACCGTGCTGCGGGCCGTGGGGCTCGGCAGCCTGATCCCGCCCGCCGGCTGGCTCGGCGAGCTTCAACACGGCGCTGCCCGCCGTCGGCGTGTTCGGGATGTGGGGGCAGTTCGGCTTCGCGCTGATCCTGTTCCTCGCGGGCGTGATGAAGATCCCCGCGAGCCTGTACGAGGCGGCGCGTGTGGACGGGGCCAACGCCGTGCGGGAGTTCTTCGCGGTCACCCTTCCGGGCTTGCGCTACGAGCTGCAGGTGGTGCTGGTGCTCTCCGTGATCGGCACGCTCGGCACCTTCGACGAGATCTACGTGATGACGAGCGGGGGCCCCGGCACCTCGACCACGGTGCCCGCCTATCTCGTGTGGCGCCGGCTGTTCCAGACCGGCCAGGTGGGATCGGCGGCCGCGCTCGGGATCATCTTGATGCTGATCGTCTTCGCGGTGACCTTCGCGCTCAACCGGCTGATGGAGCGAGGCGCCGAGGAGGCCGAGGCGTGAACACGACCTCGCGCACCCAGGTCGCGCTGAACTACCTGTTGATCGTGCTGTGCGCGCTCGTCGCGATCTATCCGCTCGTGGGCATCGTCCTGGCGAGCCTGTACCCGCCGGGGGCGGCGCAGCGCTCCCTCGGGCTTCGGGCTGCCTCCGACCTTCGCGTGGCACAACTACGTGGCGGCGTGGGAGCAGGGGAAGTTCGCGGCGAGCTTCACCACGAGCATCATCGTGGCGGTGGTCATGGTGCCGTCGTCGGTGGTGCTGTCGATCCTCGGCGGCTACGCGTTCGCGACGATGCGGTTCCGCGGATCGAAGACGCTCTTCTACCTGTTCATCCTCGGGCTGATCATCCCGACCGAGGCGACGATCGTGCCGCTGTTCTACGACATCCAGGCGATCGGCCTGCTCGATACCTACTGGGCGCTGATCCTGCTGGAGGTCTCGGGCGAGGTCGCGTTCGGGATCTTCTGGATGCGCGCCGCGTTCCTGTCGGCGCCGCGTTCGTTGCTGGAGGCGGCCCGGATCGACGGGGCGAACAGCTGGATGACGCTGTGGAGGATCATGGTGCCGTTCGCGAAGCCCGCGATCCTGACGCTCGCGGTTCTGACGTTCGCCGACTCGTGGAACGAGTTCTTCCTGGCCCTCGTGTTCACGATCAACCATATGACCGCGCCGGCCGGGCTCGCGAGCTTCTCCGGGAGGTACACGCAGAACATCCCGCTCGTCTCGGCCGGCGCCGTGATCGTCGCGGTGCCGATCTTGATCGTCTTCATCGTCTTCCAGCGCGAGTTCATGCGCGGGATGCTCACCGGCGCGGTGAAGGGCTGAGCGATGGCGCGGGTCGTCTTCGACAGTGTCACGAAGCGCTTCGGCGAGGTGACGGCGCTCCGCGAGTTCTCGCTCGAGATCGCCGATGGTGAGTTCGTCGTCCTCGTGGGTCCGTCGGGGTCGGGCAAGACCACGGCGCTCCGTTTGATCGCCGGGCTGGAGGCGCTCACCGCGGGCGAGATCCGCGTGGGCGAGCGGGTCGTGAACCGCCTGGCGCCGCGCGATCGCGACATCGCGATGGTCTTCCAGGACTACGCGCTCTACCCGCAGATGACCGTGCGCCAGAACCTCGCGTTCGGTCTGAAGATGCGGAAGATGGCGCGCGAGGAGATCGAGCGCCGGGTGCAGCGCGCGGCCGACATGCTCGACATCGAGGCGCTGCTCGAGCGCAAGCCGCGCGCGCTCTCGGGCGGGCAACGCCAGCGGGTGGCGCTCGGACGCGCCCTCGTGCGCGAGCCGCAGGTGTTCTTGATGGACGAGCCGCTGTCGAACCTCGACGCGAAGCTCCGCGTCCAGACCCGCAGCGAGATCAAGCACCTCCAGGAGCAGGTCGCCACCACGACCGTCTACGTCACGCACGACCAGGTCGAGGCGATGACGATGGGCGACCGGGTGGCGGTGATGAACGAGGGCGTGCTCGAGCAGGTGGGCGATACCCGCACCGTGTACGAGCATCCCGCGAACGTGTTCGTCGCGGGGTTCATCGGGAGCCCCGCGATGAGCTTCGCGACGCTCGGCGCCTCGCGTGAGGCCGGTTCGCTGATGCTTCGTCATGGCGACCTGTCGATCGCGCTGGACGCGGCCGGGCTCCCGGCCGACGGCCTGCCTTCGGAGGTGATCGTCGGGGTCCGGCCCGAGCACACGCGCCTCTGGCGCGAGGGGAACGGCCTCCGCGGCCCGATCGAGGGGCGCGCGGAGTTCGTCGAGATGCTCGGACGCGAGACGCTGATCGGCGTCCTTGCCGGGGCGGACCAGCGGTTCACGGTGCTCGCCGACGCCGACTCGGCGGTCAGACCCGGCGAACCGGTCAGCTTCGGGCTGGAGCCCGGACGTCTCTATCTGTTCGACGTCTCGACGCAGCGGGCGCTCGGCGTCCTCTAGTCACGGCGTCACGGCGTCGACCACTCGTCCTGCTCTTGGATCCGTTCCTGGCCGTTCGGCGTCTCGACCATCCGGTCGCGCATGGTCGAGCGGCTGCGGCCGGAGAGCGCGAAGAGCAGCAACCCCACCACGAAGCTCGCGAAGCCGACCCACAGAGCGATCAAGCCCGCCGTCTGGATGTCGAAGCCCTGCGTCTGGACGGTCACCGCGTACCTGAGGATCGCGCCGATCACGATCAGCGTGACCCCGAACCCCATGAAGCCCGTGCCGACACCTCTGTTCATCGATCCATCTCCTCGGTCGTTGCGACGGCGAACGTTCCCGAAACCCCGACCCGGCAAACCCGACGCACGGTCCCGCCGGTAAGGGGCCGAGCGTCCGTGGGGCCGCTGGGGGCTCCCTCCTAGGGTTGAGTGTGAGAGCATCGGGTCTATGGGCTGCCCCCGTCGGTCCGCGGACCGGGTGCGCGCAAACGTTTCTTGGGCGAAGGTGCGTATGAGTAGATGGGTTGCCGAGCCGGCAGCCGGGGGACTGAGGCCGCGAGGCCTCGGAGGGAGATGGTCGTGATGAGGTTCAAGACGCTGACGGCGGCGACCGCCGTCCTGTTGCTCGGGGCGGGGTTGTCGGCGTGCAGCTCGTCGTCGAGCAGCAGCAGTACATCGCCAGGGGGGTCGTCCTCCGCAGCCGTACCGCAGATCAACGCGGCCGACTTCACCGCCGACTTCGCGTTGATGAAGGAGCTGACGGGTCTGGCCTCCCAGGGCCAAGGCATGATCGGCGTACTGCTGCCCGACACGACGACGTCCACCCGGTACGTGCAGTACGACGCGCCGTACCTGACGCAGGCGTTCGAGGCCGCCGGGCTGAGCTCGGACCAGTTCAAGATCGACAACGCGCAGGGCAGCGCGTCCACGATGCAGACGCAGGCCGAGGCAGACATCAACGCGGGCGCGTCCGTGCTGCTGGTCGACCCGCTCGACCCGGGCAGCGGCGCCGCGATCGAGTCCAAGGCCGAGGCGGCCGGCGTGAAGGTGATCGACTACGACCGTCTGGTCACGGGCGGTCCGGCCGACCGCTATTACGTCAGCTTCAACAACGTCGAGGTCGGCAAGCTGATCGGCCAGGGCGAGGTCGACTGCATCGCCGCCTGGAACGTCAAGGACCCCAACATCTTGATCATGGACGGGGATCCCACGGACAACAACGCGAAGCTGTTCGCGCAGGGCTACAACGGCGTCTTGAAGCCGTACTTCGACGACGGCACCTACACGAAGGTCGGCGAGCCGCCGGGCACGTGGGACCCGTCGACGGCCGCCACGACGTTCGAGCAGCAGTACACGGCCCACCCGAACATCAACGCGGTGATCACGCCGAACGACGACAACGCGAACGCGGTGGTCTCGGTCCTGAAGAAGAACAACATCCAGGCGAACACGTTCCCGACCACCGGGCCAGGACGCCTCGCTCCCGGGCCTGCAGAACATCCTGACGGGCTACCAGTGCGGCACGGTCTACAAGCCGATCTACCTCGAGGCGCAGGCCGCCGCCGCGCTCGCGCTCTACCTGCGCGCGGGGGTCACGCCTCCGTCGACGCTGGTGAACGCGACGACGCAAGACACGGAGATCGGCAAGGACATCGCGTCCGTCTACACGACGCCGCTCTGGGTCACCTCCGAGAACATGGGCGACACGGTGGTCAAGGACGGCGCCGTCAAGGTGTCCGAGCTGTGTGCGGGCAACGTCGCAAGCGCCTGCACGAAGGCGGGGATAAGCTAGCCCTCCACGTGGTCGTGATCGGGCCGCACGGAACGCGCGGCCCGATCGACGGCCTTCCGAGGGAACGGGGGCATCTCACGGACACCGTGATCGCAGCAGAAGGCGGCCCGGTCGACATCCCCGCCGGGAGCGAAGCCGAGCCGCTCCTGCGTCTGCGGGGGATCACGAAGACGTTCGGCCCGGTCCGAGCGCTGTTCAACGTCGACCTCGACATCCCCGGGGGGCAAGTGACGGCCCTGGCCGGGGACAACGGTGCCGGCAAGTCCGTCCTGATCAAATGCATCGCGGGGATCCACGCGCCCGACGCGGGGCAGATGTGGTGGGCGGGTGAGCCCGTGCACGTGCGCACGCCGCGCGACGCGGCGGCGCTCGGGATCGAAACCGTCTATCAGGACCTCGCGCTCTGCGACAACCTCGACATCGTCCAGAACATGTTCCTCGGCCGCGAACGGGTGCGGCGCTCGACGTTGGACGAGGAATCGATGGAGCAGGCTGCGAACGAGACCCTCGCCAGCCTCAAAGTGACGACCGTGCGATCGATCCGCCAGCCGGTCGCATCGTTGTCCGGCGGCCAGCGACAGTCCGTCGCGATCGCGAAGGCCGTGCTGTGGAACTCGAAGCTCGTGATCATGGACGAGCCGACGGCTGCCCTCGGCGTAACGCAGACCGCGATGGTGCTGGAGCTCGTCCGACGGCTCGCCGACAAGGGGCACGCGGTGCTGATGGTCTCCCACAACATGAACGACGTCTTCCAGGTTGCGGACCGGATCGCTGTGCTGCACCTCGGGCAGATGGCTGCGGTCCGCCCGATCGCCGAGATGGACCGGCAGATCGTCGTGGACCTGATGACGACGGGCGTGTCTACACGGTCCGCGCCGCGACCGTCGAACGAGGCGTAGCGGTGGCGAAGATCGACGAGCCGACACCCGCGCCAGAGGCGGAGCCCTCAGACGTCGACCTCGGCGACGCGGCAGTGCCGCCCGAGCTGGTCTCGAACACGGTCGGCGAGTACCTGCGGATGTCGCTGGCCCGGATCAAGGGCGGGGAGACCGGCGTCCTGCCGGTCGTCGCGGGCCTCCTGCTTGTCTCGATCCTGTTCCAGACCCTCAACGACCGGTTCCTGACCGCCGGCAACCTCGTGAACCTGCTGGTACAGGCCTCCGTGTTCAGCCTGCTGGCGATGGGCCAGGTGTTCGCCCTCCTGCTCGGGGAGATCGACCTCTCGATCGGGTTCGTCGCCGGCGTCGGGGGGGTCATCCTGGCCGAGCTCGTCAAGCCCACCTACGGCTGGCCGTGGTGGGCGGCGATCGCCGCGGCGCTGATCGCGTGTGCCCTGATCGGGGCCTTGCAGGGGACGTTGATCACGCGGATCGGACTGCCCTCGTTCATCGTCACCCTTGCCGGGCTGCTCTTCTGGCAGGGCGTGATGCTGAGGATCCTCGGCACCGGCGGATCGATCCTGATCCAGGACAACATCGTCAACGACATCGCCAGCGGCAACCTGACCAGGCTCGCCGGCTGGATCGTGATGCTCGCGGTCGTCGCGATCTTCGCCGTGCGAACCTGGAGGAGGGACGCGCGACGCCGTACCGCCGGCCTCGTCGCCCCGCCTCCGACCCTGACGATCGCCAAGATCGTAGCCGCTCTCGCCGGCGGGGTCGCGATCGTCCTGCTCTGCAACGCAGACCGTGGGATCATCAACCCCGTCTACGGGGTGCCCTGGGTCGTGCTGTTGGTGTTCGGCGTGCTCGCCGTGTGGACCTTCGTGCTCGGGCGGATGCGGTTCGGGCGCTACGTCTACGCGATCGGCGGCAACCCCGAGGGTGCGCGACGCGCGGGCGTCAGCCTCCCGCGGATCAGAACCATCGCGTTCACGCTGACGTCGTTCACCGCCGGCATCGCCGGCGTGGTCTACGCCTCGCGCCTGCGTTCGATCTCGACCGCCCTCGACGGAGGCACGCTCGTGTTGTACGCGGTGGCGGCGGCCGTGATCGGCGGCACGAGCCTGTTCGGCGGCCGCGGCAAGGCCCTGCACGGCGTGCTCGGCGGCATCGTGATCGCCTCGATCGACAACGGGATGGGGCTCCTGGGGATCGGCGCCGCCTCGAGGTACATGGTGACGGCGTTAGTGCTGTTGGTCGCCGTCACGATCGATGCGCTCGCGCGCCGGGGCCGGGTCGCGGGCACGTAGCCTCAGCCCGACGCGAGGTACGCGCCCAGCCGGTCGAACGTCTGGCTGCCCCCTTCGATCGCGCCGTACTTCTCGACCACGAGATCGCGCGCGTCGGCGGTTGCGAACACCATCCGCGACGTGAGGATCGTCATCCCGGCGAAGTCGTCGAACGTGACCGTCACGTGGAAGCGCGGGTCGTCGTCGTCGGGCTGCCCCGCGTGCTCGTAGGAGAGCAGGGCGGGCGGCTCGATCTCGCCGTAGACGATCACGTTGGAGTAGTCCACGCCGTCGGGGCCGTGCATCGTGAACCGCCAGGTGCCGCCGGGCCGCATGTCGAACTCGTCGGTCGTGATCGTGAACCCGTTCGGTCCCCACCAATGCGCGAGATGTTCCTCGGAGGTCCACATCTCGAACACCCGCTCGCGTGGGAACTCCAGCATGCGCAGGAGCACGATCTGCCGTTCGACCGCGCCCGTCAGGAGGTCGTCGAGGCGGCGCAGGCTCTGGGCCATGCCAACCTCCATCCCGCCCAGCATCTGGGCGGCCTCGGGCTCGAGCGCGACCGCCCGTTCGGCGACGGTGAGCTCGGTCTTGCCGTCGTGGTCGACGAACGTCACCGTGGTGACCGCCTCGAGCAGCCGGCGTCCGTCCTCGGCGATCACGCTCGAGTCGGCCACGAGCCGGCGCGGTGGGTCGAGCTCCCGGTAGACGCCGGACATCGGGTAGTCGACGCCGTCGGGCCCGCGCATCACGATCGCGAAGGCCCCGCCGGGGCGAGGGTCCGACTCCGCGGAGGCGACCGTGAAGCCCTCCGGGCCCCACCACCTCGCGAGGTGCTCGGCTTCGGTCCACGCCTTGAACGTGAGGTCCACGGGGGCGTCCACGATCCGCGTGATCGAGATCTCCCTGCTGGCGGCGTCAGTCATGGTCCTGCTCCTTCCTTGTCGTCGGTCCCTGCAGCTCGCGCAGGTATTCGTCGAGGCGGTCGAGCCGCTCCTCCCACAAACGGCGGTACTCCTCGAGCCAGTCCGAGGCCTCCTTGAGCGGTGCCGGCTCCAGCCGGCACGGCCGCCACTGCGCGTGGCGACCGCGGGTGATCAGTCCGGCGCGCTCGAGCACCTTCAGGTGCTTGGACACGGCGGGCAGGCTCATCGCGAAGGGCTCGGCGAGCTCGGTGACGGTGGTCTCGCCGTCCGCCAGCCGCGCCAGGATCGCCCTGCGGGTCGGGTCGGCGAGCGCCGCGAAGGTCCTGTCCAGCACGTCGGTCGACATGGTGCGTACTCAACCTTTCGGTTATCTAACTTGTCGGTAAAGTACGTCGAGAGCCCCGAGGATGTCAAGTCCGATCGCTCGAGCCTTTCACGGCGCCGGGCTCCCGCGCGTTGTCCGAGGGACGACGTACGGTTCCGACCCGAGGGCAGGGGAGATGCGGACGCACACGATCGTGGAGTCGCCGATCGGTGACCTGGCGCTGGTCAACACCGACGGCGTGCT
Source organism: uncultured Actinomycetes bacterium (assembly GCA_963710985.1). GTDB lineage: Bacteria > Actinomycetota > UBA4738 > UBA4738 > HRBIN12 > AC-51. The sequence continues at coordinate 758,638 of CAVQCI010000003.1, forward strand.
TAGCAGGCTCTCGATGGGGAGCGGACCCCCACGCACGGCCGGGGACCGCACGTCGGTGGGCTTCGAGCAGGCGGTCGAGGAGCTGCGTGCGTATTTCGCGGGGGAGCGCCTTGGGTTCACCGTCTCCACCGCGGCGCGTGGAGGGGAGTTCGAGCGACGCGTCTGGGCGCTGCTGAAGGAGATCCCGTTCGGCGAGACCCGCTCCTACGGTGACCTCGCGCGGGCGTTGGGCGACGTCGGGCTCGCGCGCGACGTCGGCATCGCCAACGCGCGGAACCCGATCGGGATCATCGTGCCGTGCCACCGGGTGATCGGCAGCGACGGTTCGCTGACCGGCTACGCGGGAGGCCTCGAACGCAAGCGCTACCTGCTCGACCTCGAACGCGGCACGGCGACGTTGTTCTGAAGACAAGCCGCCGCACGCTTCGCCCGCGAAGGGGCCCTCGGCCGCACGGACCTTCGACCATGGCCCCCCGGACGCGGTTCCCTATGTTGGGACGAGGAAGGGCAGTTCGGAACGCCGGCCGACCTGAGTCGCCGCAGGGGACCCCGCTCCTTACTCACATGCCCCCGGGCGGAAGAGAGGTGCGGCATGAGCGACCTGTTCGAACGGATGCACGAGGGCGTCGTCCGTGACGCGATGCGGAGCCGGCTGACCAGACGCGGGTTCCTCCAGGCAGCAGGGATCGGAGCAGGCGCGATCGGCTTGTCGTCGCTCCTCGGTGCCTGCGGCGCGGGCTCCACCGGGCCGGCGGCGTCGCAGGACGTCTTCACCGGTGAGCCCGGCTCGACGATCAACTTCGCCAATTGGCCCCTGTACATCGACAAGGCCAAGGACCCGGCGACGGGCGCGCGGTACAGCCCGTCGCTGCGCGCGTTCACCGAGAAGACCGGCATCGACGTGACCTACAAGGAGGCGATCCAAGACAACCCGGTCTTCTTCGGCAAGATCCAGCCCCAGCTCTCCGCCGGCCAGCCCACGGGCTGGGACCTCATCGTGATGAGCAACGGGTGGGAGTTCTGGGTCCTGGTCCAGAACGGTTGGGTGTATCCCCTCGATACCACCAAGCGGCCGAACTTCGACCGCTACGCGCTCGCCGAGATCGAAGGATCCCGTGTTCGACCCGGGAGCCAAGCACTCGATGGCCTGGCAGTGGGGGCTGACCGGGATCGCGGTCAACCACGATCTCGTCAGCGCGCCGATCGCCACGCTGAACGACCTCATGGACACGAAGAAGCTCAAGCCCGACAGCGTGGGGATGCTGAAGGACGACATGGCCGACTTCGTCATGGTGAACCTCGGGATCGACCCCGTCTCCTCGGGTCCGGACGAGTGGCGCGAGGCCGCGGACTGGCTGATGAAGCAGCGCGAGACAGGGCTGGTCCGCCAGTACTACAGCCAGGGATACGCGGACGACATGACCGCGGGGAACCTCGCCGTCACCATGGCGTGGTCGGGCGACGCCATCTACTACGACGTGTGGGGCGGCTACCCGAACCTCGAGTTCCTCGTGCCGGATGCGGGCGCCGTCATGTGGGTCGACAACATGATGGTCCCGGCTCACGCCAAGAACCCCGTCGGGGCCCTCGAGCTGATGGACTACTACTACCTGCCGAAACCGGCGACGCAGCTGCAGCAGTACGTGATGTACATGTCGCCGTGCAGGGCTACGAAGGCGGCGTTCCTGGCGGACGCGGCTGCGGCCGAGGCCCAAGGTGCGAACGCGTACGCATCGAAGCTGCGGGCCAGCGCGAACAACGAGTACCTGTTCCCCACGAAGGAGCTCATGAGCCGGATCAGCTTCATGCGCCAATTGAGGACGGACGATGAGAAGGCCGAGTGGGACTCTATCTTCGAGCCGATCTCCCAATCCTGAGGAGCCCGGCTCGGCTCCCACGGCCCTCGAGGCGGAGCCGTCCAGGGCGATCCGCCGCTCGACCGGTTCGGTCGCCAAAGGGCAGCGCCTGACCGCGTACTCGCTGCTCACGCCCGGGATGGGTTGGCTGCTCTTCTTCTTCATCATCCCCGTGCTGATCATGGGCATCACGTCGCTGAAGAGCGGGGGAGCGCTGGGGGGCTACCACTTCACCTGGAGCTTCTCGACCTACGCGACGGCGCTCGAGGGCAAGCAGGTCTTCTTCACGAGGTCCGTCTGGTACGCGTTCCTCACGGCCGTCGGAACGATCGCGCTCGCCTATCCCGCGGTCTACTGGATCGCGTTCTACGGGGGCCGCTGGAAGTCCACCTTCCTGTTCATGATCCTGCTCCCGTACTTCGTGTCGTTCATGATCCGCACGGTCATGTGGAAGTTCATCCTGGCCGACAGCGGCCCCTTCCTCGGGTCGCTGAAAGACCTGGGGCTGCTGGGGGCGGACTTCCACGTGCTGGCGACGCCGTTCGCGGTGGTCGGCGGGCTGATCTACAACTACCTGCCGTTCTCCGCGCTTCCTCTGTTCGTGGCCCTGGACCGCATCGACCCGAGGCTGATCGAGTCGGCGAAGGATCTCTACGCCACCCCCGCGAAGGCGTTCCTCAAGGTGGTGTTCCCGCTCTCGATGCCGGGATTGTTCGCTGCGACGCTCCTGACGTTCGTTCCCGCGACCGGGGACTACGTGGAAGCCGAGGTCCTCGGCGGGCCCGGCACGACCATGATCGGCAACATCATCCAGGACGAGTTCCTGTACAGGGCGAGGTACCCGATCGCAGCCGCACTCTCGATCGTGCTGATGCTGGCGATGGTGCTCCTCACGAGCATCTACGCGAGGACCCTGGGGACCGAGCACGAGACGCTGACGGCGGGGGTGGGGGCATGAGCGTCGCCGCCCCGTCGCTCCCCGGCGTCACCGGTCTGGGCAAGCCCGGCGGCCGGGGCAGGCGCTGGACGCGCTCGATCCTTCCCGCGTACACGTTCCTGCTCTTGCTGTACCTCGTGACGCCGATCGCCATGATGATCCTCTACGGGTTCAACGACATCCCGGGCGACCGGCAGTCGGCCCGCTTCTACGGGTTCACCCTCGAGTGGTACCGGGGTCTCCTGTCCCAGCATCCCGACCTCACCGAGGCGGTCAGGAACTCCCTGGAGATCGCCCTGGTCGCATCGTGCATCGCCACGGTGCTGGGCACGTTCCTCGGCTTGGCGTTGGGCCGGTACGGGTTCCGGGGGCGAGGCGCGGTCAACTTCGTGATCTTCATGGCGATCGCGGTCCCCGAGATCGTGCTCGGGTCGTCGCTGCTCTCCATGTTCGTGCAGGTCAGGGCCCCTCTCGGGTTGCTGACGATCTTGCTCGCCCACATCGGGTTCGCCACGCCGTTCGTCGCGGTCACGGTGCGTGCGCGCGTGGCCGGGCTCGATCGCTCACTGGAGGATGCGGCGAAGGATCTGTACGCGAGCCCGCCGGTTGCGTTCATGCGGGTGACCCTGCCGATGATCGCGCCGGGCATCCTTGCCGGGTTCCTGCTCGCCTTCGTCCTGTCCCTGGACGACTTCGTGGTCACGCAGTTCACCTCGGGACAGGCCGTGACGTTCCCGCTGTGGGTCTACGGAGCGACCCGGATCGGCATGCCGCCGACGGTGAACGTGTTCGGCACCCTGTTGTTCGCCGGCGGCGTCATCCTCGCGCTGCTGATGGCGGGAGGCGGTCGCAGGAAGCGGACGGCATGAGGGTCCTGCAGCTCGGCGTGGGCTCGGTGGGCGAGGTCATCGCGCGGGTCTTGGGCGCCGAGCCGGAGATCGAGGCGGTGGTGCTGGCGGATCTCGACGACGAGCGACCGGCTCGCGTCGCGCCCTCGCTCCCCGACGGCAAGGCCGAGACGCTCCGGCTCGATGTTCGCGATGTCGGCGCGCTCCGTGACGCGTTGCGGGGTGTCGACCTCGTGGTCAACGGCCTCGTTCCCGAGCACAACCTGGACGTGATGCGCGCGTGCCTCGAGACGCACACGCACTACCTCGACATGGCGGCGGCCGGCCCCCGCGACGTGGTGGGGACGGCCGATGTCGACGAGGAGCTCGCGTTGGATGGCGCGTTCAGGGAAGAGGACCTCACCGCGCTCGTCTTCTTCGGCATCGATCCGGGCGTGAGCGACGTGTTCGCGCGAGCGCTCTACGAGCAGCTCGACACGGTGGTTCGTCTCACCGTGCTCGACGGCGACGCGGGGACGGTAGAGGGCTTCGACTTCGCGCCGAGCTTCTCGCCGGCGACCGCGGTCGAGGAGTGCCTGATCCTGCCGCCGCACGCGTACGAGGACGGCAGGCTGATCCGCCGCGAGCCGCTCACGGAGCACATGACGTTCGACTTCCCGTCGCCGGTCGGCACGCTCACGGTGTGGAACGTCGACCACGAGGAGTCCCAGCTGATGCCGATGTTCCTCGCGGACAAGGGCCTGCGGAACGCGGACTTCTACATCGCCCTGCCAGATCCGTGGGTGGAGCTGTTACTCGCGTGGCGCAGGCTCGGCTTCGATCACAACCGGGAGATCGAGTTCGAAGGGTGCCGGTTCCGCCCCCTGGATCTGCTGGTCTCACGGTTGCCGCGTCCGATCGACCTGATCGGCAGGCTCCACGGTTCCGTCTGCGTCGGCACGCTCGCGGAGGGGACGACCGGCGGGGAGCCGGTGCGCCGGTTCATGTACCAGATCACCTCGCACGACGAGGCGTTCCGGTCGTTCGGCGTGCAGGGGACAGGGCTGCAGACGGGGGTCCCCGCGGCGTGCGCCGCGATCATGCTCGCCAGGGGGCTCGTCGCGGAGCGCGGCGTCCTCGCGCCCGAGCAGGTCGATCCGGATGTGTACCTCGACCTGCTGAGCGAGCACGGCCTGCCGTGGGCGGTGCTCGACCTGCCGGGCTCGTAGGCTCGTCGTCGAAGGAGCGTGCGATGTCGATCGTGGTCAACGGTGTCGAGCGGCGCCTCCCGTCCGAGCCCGAGCGGAGCCTGCTCTCGGCGCTTCGCGATGAGCTGGGTCTCACCGGCGCGAAGTACGGGTGCGGCGAGGGCGAGTGCGGCGCGTGCACCGTGCTGGTCGACGGCCGGCCCGAGCGCTCGTGCAGGTTCCTGTTGGGGGACGCGCAGGGTCGCGCCGTCACGACCGTCGAAGGGCTGGCGGTGGGTGGGGCGCTGCATCCGGTGCAGCAAGCGTTCCTCGAGGTCGGCGCGATGCAGTGCGGCTTCTGCACGAGCGGGTTCATCGTGTCTGCCGCCGCCCTGCTGAGCGTGACGCGCGACCCCGACGAGGCGCAGATCCGTGCCGCGCTCGAGAGCAACGTCTGCAGGTGCTGCACGTATCCGCGGATCCTCCGTGGGGTGCGGCGCGCGGCCGAGCTCACGCGCGAGCCGGGCGAGCCGGTACCGGTGGTGACCCAGGTCGATCGACCCGCGCCGCTCGAGCCCCCCGGCGCGCCGTGGGATCTGCAGGGACCGCTCGAGCGCGACTACTTCTCGGTTCTGCCCGACGGCCTCGTCGTGGTCGCGCCGCCGGAGCGAAGGGCGGCGGAGCGTTGGTCGACCTCGGCGGGGGCGTGGATCCACGTCGGAGAGGACGGCACCGTGACGGCGTTCACGGGCAAGGTCGACGTCGGGCAGGACAATCGGACGGCGCTGTCGCAACTCGTCGCCGAGGAACTGCGCGTGCCGCTCGGGTCGGTCCGGCTGGTGATGGGTGACACCGACGTCTGTCCGTTCGACATGGGCACGTTCGGCAGCCGGTCGACGCCCGACGCGGGGGAGGATCTGCGCGCGGCGGCCGCGGCCGCGCGCGAGGTGCTCGTGTCCGAGGCCGCGGCGCGCTGGGACGTGGAGGCTTCCACCCTGCGAGCAGCCGAAGGTTCGGTACGGCAACCGGCTGACGAGCGATCGATCACCTACGCGGAGCTGGTGGCGGGCGCGAGGCGGGTCGAGGTCCTGTCCGAGGAACCACCGCTGACGTCCCCTTCGGGTTGGAACGTCGCCGGTCGTGCGGCGGCGAGGGTGGATGCCGTGGAGGTCGTGACCGGCGCACGGCGGTATCCGTCGGACCTCACCATGGAGGGCGCCCTGGTGGGCAAGGTCCTGCGACCGCCGGCGCCCGGCGCCGCCCTGCGTTCGGTCGACCTCGAGGGCGTCCGTGCGATGCCGGAGGTCACGGTCGTGCACGAGGGCGACTTCGTCGCGGTGGCGGCGCTCGATGCCGCGACCGCGCGCGCCGCGATCGCCGCGATCGACGCCTCGTGGGAGCAGCCGCCTTCACCGGCCGAGCGAGACCTGGTCGAGCACCTGCGCGCGCATCCGATCGAGTCGCGGGGATGGGGTGGCGCGCACCACGAGGAGACGGGCGACGCCGAGCGCGCGCTCGCCGAGGCGGACGTGACGCTCGATGAGACGTACACGGCCGCGTACATCGCGCACGTGCCGCTCGAGCCGCGGGCGGCGCTGGCCGAGTGGCGCGGCGACCGACTGTGCGTGTGGACCGGGACCCAGCGTCCGTTCGGCGTGCGGGCCGAGCTGGCCGAGGCCCTCGGCGTCGAGGAGACGCAGGTGCGCGTGATCGTCCCCGCCACCGGCGCCGGGTTCGGCGGCAAGCACACCGGAGAGGCCGCGATCGAGGCCGCGCGGTTGGCTCGCGCAAGCGGCCGGCCGGTCAGGATCCGGTGGACGCGCGAGGAGGAGTTCGTGTTCGGGTACGTCCGTCCGGCCGCGGTGATCGACGTGCGCAGCGGGGCGGATACCGACGGCGCGCTCACGGCCTGGTCCTTCTCGAACATCAACGCGGGTGCCGCCGGGATCGACTGCCCCTACGACATCCCGAACCAGCGGATCGAGCACGTACCGGCGGCGTCTCCACTCCGCCAGGGCTCCTACCGGGCGCTCGCCGCCACCGCGAACCACTTCGCGCGCGAGTCACACATCGACGAGCTGGCCCACCGGTTGGAGGTCGACCCGCTCGAGCTCCGTCTCCGCCACCTCGAAGATGAGCGGCTGACCGCGGTCTTCCGCGCGGCGGCGGAGCGAGCGGGCTGGAAGGACCGTCACGGAGAGTCCGGCCGCGGGATCGGCATCGCCGGCGGCGTCGAGAAGGACGCGTACGTGGCCACGTGCGCCGAGGTCCGCGTGCACGAGGACGGCCGCCTGGAGGTCGTGCGGATCGTCACCGCCTTCGACTGCGGGGCGATCGTGAGCCGCGACAACCTGGTCAACCAGATCGAGGGCGCCACGGTGATGGGCCTGGGCGGTGCGCTGTTCGAAGCGGTGCGCCTCCACGAGGGCGCGATCGCGAACCCGCGGCTGTCCGAGTACCGCGTGCCGCGCGTCTCCGACGTGCCGGCGATCGAGGTCGTCCTGATCGACCGCAAGGACGTCGAACCCGCGGGGGCGGGCGAGACCCCGATCGTCGCCGTGGCTCCCGCGCTCGCGAACGCGATCTTCGCGGCGTCGGGGGTGCGGCTCCGCGCGATGCCGCTGGCCCCCGACGGCCGGGTGCGCTGAGGCCCAGCGGGAACCGGTCACACGCCGGCGAGGACGCGTGCGATCGCGTCGACGGACCGGTCGACGTCCTCGGGCGTGGTGGTCCGGTTCGAGATGGAGATCCGCATCAGGCGCCGCCCGTGCCAGGTGGTCCCGCCCATCCAGCACGTGCCGTCGCGCTGGACACCCTCGATCACGCGGTCGGTGCGTTCGGCGTCGCCGAAGTCGACGAGGACCTGGTTCAGCACGACCTCGTTCGCGATCGTGACGCCCCCCAGCGCGCCGAGGCGTTCGGCGAACCGACGTGCGTGGGCGCAGCAGCCGTCGACGAGCTGCTCCAGTCCCGTCCGGCCGAGCTCGCGGAGGGCGGCCCATGTGGCGAAGCCGCGGGCGCGTCGCGACGATTCGGGCACGAAGTCCGACGGCGCGCGGATCAGTCCCTCGCCCTGTCCCACCAGATACGCGGCCGTGTAGGACATCGACGCCGCGTGTGCCGTGGGGTCCGCGCAGAAGACGAACCCGGTGTCGTAGGGAACGTTCAGCCACTTGTGTCCGTCGGTTCCCCAAGAATCGGCCAGCTCGTGGCCCTGCAGCAGGTGCCGGAGCGACGGGCTCGCCGCCGCCCACAGCCCGAACGCGCCGTCGACGTGGACCCAGGCGCCGCGACGGTGTGCCGCCTCGCACGCGCCTCGGACGTCGTCGAAGGCGCCGGTGTTCACGTTGCCCGCCTGGACGCACACGATCAGGGGCCCTTCCGGGGCCGCCTCGATCGCGCGGATCATCGCCTCGGGGTCCACCGCGCCGTTGCCGTCGGTGGGCACGGGCTCGAGCGCCGCCGCGCCGAGCCCCAGGAACCGCAGCGAGCGGTCGATCGTGGCGTGGCGCTCCTCGCCGGCGAGCACCCGGATCGGCGGCGCCCCGACGAGACCGTCGCGCTCGACGTCCCATCCGGCGCGCGCCAAGACGCGGTGTCGCGCCGCGGCGAGCGCCACCGTGTTCGCGCCCTGCGCGCCGGTGACGATGCCGAAGGAGACCTCGGCCGGCAGCCCCAGCGCCTCCTTCAGCCACGCCCCCGCGACCTCTTCCACCAGGGCGGCCGCGGGCGAGGTCACCGCGTTGAAGCCCACCTGGTCCCAGCCGGTCGTCAGCAGGTCGGCGCAGACGGCGGCGTCAGTGCTGCCGCCGATCACGAACCCGAAGTACCGAGGACCCGCGGTGGCGACCAGTGCGGGCTCGGCCATCGCGACCAGCTCGTCCACGACCTGCCCGACGCCGGCGCCCCGTTCCGGCAGCGGTCCGCCGACGGACGTTCGGAACGCGCTCACGTCGACGTCGGGGCTCACCGGCCGTTCTCCGAGACCCGTGCGGTAGTCGGCGACGTGCTCGGCGGTTCGGACGAGCGCGGCGCGCAGCTCATCCATCTGCGGACCTCGTTCGCTGGCGCGATCCCTACGGTGGTCGTCATCAGGGCCCCCTCCCGTGCTCGCGTCCGCGCACCGTACCGTTCCCCGCCGATCGGCGTGAAGGTCTCCGCTACGCCGCTCTGGCGACGACCCATATGTGGCAACGCGGCGAGCGCGAACAGCGACGCGAGCATCACCGCGAGCCCCGTGTAGCCGCCCGCGGCGAGCGCCGCGCCGCCGAGGACGCTGCCGAGCAGGTACCCGAACTGCGTGGCGGCCGCGCGCAGCCCGGTCACCGCGACCTTCGCGTCGGGCGCGAGCGTCATGCCCCGGATGCTCCCGCCGAACGTGCGGGCTCCCGCGACCATCGCGAGCGCGCCGAACGCCACCGCGCTGAACCCGATCGACGGACGGACGGCCCCGAACGCCAGCGCGCCGACAGATGCGAGCGCGGCGAGGAGCGCGAGCGGACGGGCGGAGGTGCCGTCGATCGCCCGGCGCGCGAGGAGGTTGCCGGGCAGGTAGGCGATCGCCCCGACCCCCAGCAGCAGCGCGGTCAGCCCTGGCGAGGCTCCGTAGCTCTGCACGAAGAGCGACCCGGCGAACACCAGGGTGCCGGCCCACGCCGCGAACGCCAGGAGCTCGCCCACCGCCCATCGTGCAACCACGCGCCGACGGAGCACGTGCGTGATCGTCGTCGTGGCGCCGTCGGACCTCGTCGGTGGCGGCGTCGCCGGCACCCTGCGGAGCACGAGCAGCGCCAGCAGCGCGCTCCCGAGGGGCACGACGAGCCACGCGAGCCGCCAGCTGATCGCTGCGACGACACCGATCAACGGCATCCCGATCACCCAGGCGCTCGGCTGTCCGTTGAGCGCCCAGGACAGGACGCGACGGCGCGCCGCCTCCGGGGGCCATTCGTCGGCCGCCGCCACAGCGCCGGACAGGATGCACGCGAGCGCCGCGCCCAGGGCGACCTGCGCCGCCGCCAACGCGACGAACGAGGGCGCCACAGCGCTTGCGAACGAGGCGACGCACAGCAGCAGCAGCCCGCCGCGGAGCAGCCGCCCGAGCCCGAACCGGCCGGCGAGCCTCGTCGCGAACAGGGCGACGATCCCCGCGGCGACGCCGGACAGCGACCGCAACTGCCCCGCCATCGCGGTGGAGACGCCGAACTCCTGCGCGACGTCGGTGAGGACCGGCGACAAGACGAGCACCGCGGCCTGCGCGGCGAACATGCACAGGAACAGCGTCGACGCGATCGCGAGCCAGTCTCGTTCGGCCCGGTCGTCCTCGATGAACCCTTGGCGTCCAAACATGATGTCCTCCTGATCCGTCTGGGTCCGACGGTAGGGACGAAGCCCCTGCAGGCGCATCGGCGCCACCACGCAACGGCACCGCGCGCCGGCGGTCGGAGGTGTCGGGATACGCGTAGGGCCGGTCGTCAGTCGCCGCGGGTGAACCGCGCAGCGGCCGCCGCCCGCGCCGCCTTGCCCGACAGCCCGAGCTTCGCGTAGACGTTGGAGAGGTGGCGCTCGATCGTCCGGGGGCTCAGGAACAGCTGCGCGGCGATCTCGTCGTTGGTGGCGCCGGCGGCCGCTAGACGCAGCACGTCGATCTCGCGCGAGGTCAGATCGGAGAGTCGGCCCTCCCCCGTGGCGGCCGACCCCCAGTCCCCGCCGGCGAGGAACGCCCGGTACTCGGCGACGAACGCGTCCCACGCGGGTTCGTCTCGAAGCAGGATGTGGTTGCGTCCCTCCAGCGGGACGAAGCGCGCGCCCGGGATCATCGCCGCGAGCGCTCGCCCTTCCTCGAACGGAACCATGGCGTCCTCGCGCGCGTTCAGGACGAGGGTGGGCACGGCGAGCCGGGGCGCGAGCTCCGTGACGTCGACCTCGGCCCGCGCCACGCGGACGCGAGCGGCGGTCTCCGCCGACATCGACCGGCGCTGCAGCTCGTCGAACCAGCGCATCTGCTCCTCGGTCGCATCCGGGATGAACAGGCTGGTGAAGAGGCGCCGGAACGCGGGGTTCGCGCGTCCCCAGCCGGTCCTCACCAGCGAGACGAGGGTCTCGGCCTCCTCCCTGGACTCGGGTCCGCGGTGGGCCCGACCACGCGCGTAGGTCCCGTAGAGCACGAGACGGGCCACCCGCTCGGGGTGGCGTGTGGCATACGCGATCGCGAGCGGCCCGCCTCCGGAGATCCCGACGAGGGCGAAACGGTCGGCGCCCGCGGCGTCGACGACCGAACCGAGATCGTCGACCCACCGGTCCAGATCGAGGTCAGTCACGTCCCGATCGGACAGGCCGCCCCCGCGCTCGTCGTAGCGGATCAGGGTGTGGCCGTCGGCGAGGGCGTCGAGCCAGTGACGCCAGACCGGGCTCTGCCAGTCGTACTCGAGGTTGGTGAGCCAGTTGCCCGCCTTGACGACCGGCGGGCCACTCCCATGGATCGCGAAGGCGAGGCGCACGCCGTCCGAGGTCGTGCAGAACCGGATCTGCTGCTCCACGAGACCGCCATCCTAGGTGCCCGGCTCGCCCCAGGCGAACCTGCCTACGCGAGGATCTCGAGGCTGTCGCGTACCAAGCCTGCACCGCCGAGGAGGGCGGCCGCGACGAGCAGCGCACGGCCGATCCACGTGGTGGCCCGCGACCGCCATGCGGCGACGGCATCGGGGGCCGAGCGGCCGACGACCAGGATCACCCCCGCCACCAGCAGCACGAGGATACCGACGATGTTCGCGAGCGCCAGCGGCAGGAGCCCCGCGACCCATGCCCACTTCCGGGTCCGCATCGCCGAGTCCTCGCGCAACATCCGTTCGGTGAGCCAGGGCATCGCGGCGCCGTAGGCGGTCGGGATCGCGACGAACAGCGCGACGGCGAGCGGCAGCGGTGCGAGCGCGTTGAAGTCGAGCCCGTGAGGCGAGATGAGCGCGCCGCCGCCGACGAGACCGAAGAACACCGTCATCACGAGCACGCGCCGTCGCTCGGGGATCCAGCCGCGCACGATCAGGTAGAACAGGCCGCCGGCGATCCCGAGGCCGGTCGTGACCCCGAGGAGGAAGATCGTCTCGGGCGACAGCCTTCCGATCGTGAACCCGTCGTCGGTCGTCACTCCGCGCAAAGCGGGATCCGACGTCAGGCGGAGCAGGAGCATCGCCAGGCGCCCACCGACGCCGCCGATCAGCAGGCCCGAGACGAACCCGCCGGTGACTCCCGCCGCGAGCGTCGCCCCGGGTGAGGAGAGGTCGCGCCGCTCGAGCCGCTGCATCGCGTGACCATGACCCATGGGGTGTCGAAGGGCAACCTGAGCAGCGGCTCGACGATCGAGCAAACCGATTTCTCATCAGGTCTTCACCCTAAGGACCCGTCGGATGCGGGACCTCGAGCCGTTCAAGTCTCTCTTCTACGCAACACCATGGAGGAGCAAGAGGAGGGCGAACGAAGATGGCGAGGATGTCAGAGGGGTTCAAGAACCGCATCCGCGACGCCAAGCATCAGACCGGGCGGACGCCCATGCCGAAGGCGTACGGCGAGCCCTGGGAAGTCTGGATCGATCGGCTGCGGTTCCAAGCCGAGCTGGAAGACGCGCGCTCCCGGGCAAAGCGCCGGCCTCACGGCTCCACCACTCCGTGACGACGTCGGACCTTCCCTAGACTCGCATCATCGGTCGAGCTGGGAGGGATCGCATGACGTTGCCCGAGCACACCGTCCTCAACTGGGGGCCGTGGTACCGGCGCTCGCCGTTCTTCGAGGCGACGCTCCGAGCCGGTTGCAGCGCCTACGACATCTACTCCCACATGTACCACCCCAATACGTACGGCGATCCCGTCGAGGAGTACCGGGCGCTCGTCAACGACGTGACGCTCTGGGATGTGAGCGTCGAGCGCATCGTCGAGATCACTGGGCCCGACGCGAGCACCTTCACGAACATGCTCACCTGCCGCGACCTGACGCGGTGCGCTGTCAAGCAGGGCAAGTACATGCTGGTGACCGCGCCGGACGGCGGGATCGTGAACGACCCGGTGCTCCTGCGGATCGAGGAGGACCGGTGGTGGCTCGCGCTCGCCGACTCCGACGCGGGCCTGTACGCGATGGGGGTCGCCGTCAACTCCGGCCTCGACGTGCACGTCGGACATCCGGAGGTCTATCCGGTCCAGGTCCAGGGTCCGAAGGCCAAGGACGTGATGCGCGACCTGTTCGGCGACTGGGTCCCGGACATGAAGTACTACTGGTGCGACGAGACCGACCTCGACGGCATCCCGGTCGTGATCAGCCGAACCGGATGGACGGCCGTGATCGGGTACGAGATCTACCTGCGCGACCCGAGCCGTGGCGACGACCTGTGGGAGCGCATCCTGGATGCGGGCGCGCCGTACGGCATCCGCGTGACTCCCTCGTCGGATATCCGTCGGATCGAGGCGGGCATCTTCGACTGGGGTTCCGACATCGGGCTGGACACGAACCCCTTCGAGGTGATGGGACTCGAGCGCTTGGTCGAGGAGCAGGACACCGACTACGTGGGGAAGGAGGCCCTGGAGCGGATCCGCCGCGACGGCGTCTCGCGCAAGCTCGTCGGCATCGTCCTGGAGGGCGACCCGGTGGCGCAGCCGACCGAGCGTTGGCCGGCGTGGGCCGGCGGCGAGCGGGTCGGCCACGTCACCGACGCGTGCTGGTCTCCTCGGCTCGAGACGCAACATCGGCTACGTCTGGGTCCCGATCGGCCTCGCCTCTGCGGGCAACCGCCTCGAGGTCGAGACCGACGACGGCCCCCGGGCCGGCCTGACCGCCGAGATCCCGTTCGTGGATCCGCAGAAGCGGATCCCGGCGGCGTGAGGCCGGCGTGGCCGGCTACGGGTCGCGGAAGCCGATCCGAACGTGGGCGTTGTCGCAGAAGGGCGTGTTCCGGCTGGCGCCGCACCGGCAGAGCAGAGCACGGGTGACGTCGCGGGTCTCGCCGCTCGGGCGGCGGATCCGAATCTGTCCACGCAGTTCGAGCGGTCCGTCGCGGCGCACGTCCACCCGCGTCTCACTCCCCACGACCTCGGGCTCCTGCGGTCCACCGTCGAGCCGTCGGAAGCGGAGCGCACCGGTGGGACAGGCCGCGACCGTCTGGGCGAGCACGTCCGGGTCCGCGGCTCCGGGTCTGACCCACGGCCGGGCGGTGGGGTCGAACACCTCGGGAAGGGTCTGCCAGCATCGGCTCTCGTGGGTGCAGAGCTCGGGTTCCCACTCGACGTCGATGCGCTCGGTCGCGTACCTGCGTGCGACACCGGCCTCGTACCGCGTCTCCCGCCCGACGGCCATCACTCGACGCTACACGATGTCGCTTCAGGCGGCGCGGACGCTACCCTGGCTCGAAGGACCGCACCGTGCCCACTAGGTTCTTCGACATCGCGTACGAGGGGACTCCCTCGTGGGAGCTCGGTCGCCCGCAGCCCGCGGTCGTGCGGGCGGCGGACGAGGGGCTGTTCGAAGGGTCGGTCCTCGACCTCGGATGTGGGACGGGCGAGCACGCGCTGTTCCTCGCGGAGCGCGGTCATGCGGTGCTCGGCGTGGACATCGCGCCCGCGGCCGTCGAGCGGGCCCGACGCAAGGCACGAGATCAGGGCGCGACCTCCGTCCGGTTCGAGGTCGCCGACGTCCTGCGGGATCTTCCGGCGCTCTCGGAGCCCGCGGCCGACGTGGCGCTGGACGTCGGGTGCTTCCACAGCCTGGGCGACGGGGAGGATGCTGTCTACGTGGAGCAGGTCGCCTCGGCGTTCCGGCCCGGCGGGCGGCTGGTGCTCCTGTGCTGGAGCGAGCGGAACCCGTGGGGGGAGGGCCCGCGGCGCCACACCCGTCAGGAGCTGCGCGCCGCGGTTCCGCGAGCGCTGGCGCGTCGACCCCATCGAGGAGGAGCGGCTCGAAGGGCGGCGCGGTGAGGTGTGGGCTTGGCGCATGACCGCCACCCGCCGCTGACGCGGGCTCCCGAGGAGATCGGGCGATCCGCGGCGACGACCCGAGGTGGTCAGCATCGGTTCGAATCCGCGACGTCCCGGCCCCCCACGTTCAGGACCGGGGGTCCGGGGGAAGGAACGGTCGGAGATAGCTATGGCGACCCCACTTCCAGGACCGATGGGCCTCGCCGTATCGGCGAGTCGGGATGAGATGAGATCGAGAACGCGCGGGAGGACATGATGACCGAACCGAAGACGTACACGCTGGACGTACCGGGAGCCGCGCTCCATTACGAGGTCCTCGAGGGCTGAGGGGGCGTCATGTCGCAGGACCCACGCGTCCGAGAGACGCGAACCCTCGTAGGCGGTCTCGCGATGGGCGAGTCACCGCGATGGCACGACGGTCGCCTCTGGTTCTCCGACTGGGGGACGAACGAGATCCTCGCGGTGGGCCACGATGGGAACGCCGAGGCGATGGGACCGGGCGGTGGGGGCAGCGGCTGGGCCGTCGACTGGCTCCCGGACGGGCGGATGCTCGTCACCGGTGCCGAGCTGATGCGCGTAGAGCCAGACGGCACGCGGGTCCGCCACGCCGACCTGAGCCGCATCTCCCCCTACGGCTGGAGCGAGATGACCGTCGACGGCCGCGGACAACGTCTACGTGAACTCGATCAACTTCGATTTCGCTGAGTTCATGGACGTGCTCGGCGCCGGCGGGACGCCGGGGAAGATCGCGCTCGTCACGCCGGACGGTGAGGCCCGCGAGGTTGCCGACGACCTGGCGTTCCCGAACGGCATGGTCGTGACGCCGGACAACCGCACCCTGATCGTGGCCGAGTCGTTCGCTCGCAGGCTCACCGCCTTCGACATCGGGGCCGACGGCGATCTGTCGAACCGGCGCGTCTGGGCCGCCGTCACCGGCGACGGCATCTGCCTCGACGCCGACGGGGCCGTCTGGTGCAGCGACGTCGGACCTCTCGAGGTGGGGGTCGTCCTCCGTGTGCGGGAGGGCGGCGAGGTCCTCGATCGGATCGAGCTCGATCGGTCCTGCTACGCGTGCATGCTCGGAGGCGAAGACGGCAAGACCCTCTTCATGGTGGTTGCGAAGTGGTTCGGTCCCGATCGGATCGATGAGCTGATCCAGGCGAAGACCGGTCAGGTCCTGACCGCACGCGTCGACGTGCCGCACGCCGGCTGGCCGTGACCTGCCGATAGCCCACGGCCGTCTTGGTGTTGCCGACGGCGGGCTGGGTATATCGCGACGCGGTGAGCGAGCAGGGCTGGATCGACTTCCTGCACGCCGAGGGCGTCGACAACTGGGTCGTGCTGCACGGCGGCGCGACGACGGTCTTCCGCGTCGGGTCGCTTGGCGAGGCGGCGGACCTCGCCGCGGCGATCGCCGAGGTGCCCGGCTTGGAGGCGGTGGGGGCGCTGCTGACGATCGCCGCCGACCGCCTGACCGTCCGGCTCACGCGTGGCGTCGAGCAACTGGAGCCGACGCACGTGGAGCTGGCGCGCGCCGTCTCGGCGGTGGCGCGATCCCGGGGCGTCGCCGTCGACCGCGGCGCGGCGCAGGAGGTGCAGCTCGCGATCGCGGCCAAGCCCGACGACGTCGACGTGGGGTTCTGGCGCGCGGTGCTCGGCTACGACCCGAGGGCGGACGACAACGCCGTCGACCCACTCGGCCACGGGTCGACGGTCTGGATGCAGCCCCTCGATCCCTCGAAGCCGCTCCGGCACGCGATGCACGTGGACGTGTCCGTCGCCCGCGAGCACGCGGAGGCGCGCGTGGCGGCCGCCCTCGCCGCGGGGGGATCGCTCGTGGACGACGCCGGTGCGCCGGAAGGCTGGATCCTCGCGGACCGCGCCGGCAACAAGGTCTGCATCGCCGCTTGGCCGGACGGCGCGATGCGGTCCGACCGGTGACCGGCAGCGGCCCGCCCGCGCGAGAGCGGCACTCGGTTCGCGCGGGCACCGGTCACCGGCTTAGCATCCGCCGCACATGACGACGGCGAGGACGCGCCGCGCGAACCGTCGAGCGATGCTGTTGGAGCGGACCGGTATCACGCCGTTCCTGAGCCGCTCGTTCGCGGTGCTGCTCGCCATCCTGATCGCGTGCCCGCTCCTGCTATGGCTCTTCGAGCGGCACGCGAACGCCGAGATCCAGACCGTGCCGAACGCGTACTTCTGGATGTGGCGGACCCTGATGGAACAGGGCTCGCCGCTTGAGTTCCGGACCGCCGGCGGCTGGCTCGTCTCGTACCTCGTCGTGATCGTCGGGGTCGGCCTGGTCGCCACGGGAACCGCGGCGATCGTCTCGAGGTTGGTGGATCTTCTCCTACGGAGGCATTCCGGTATGCATGAGACCCGTGTGTCCGAGCACGTCCTGATCTGCGGGTGGAACGCCCGCGCCCGCACCATCGTCGAGGAGCTCCGCGCGACCGACGGGGACGACCGCCAACCGATCGTGATCCTCGCCGACGTCCCCGCCGCCCCGATCGACGCGCCGGACACGATCTTCGTGCGCGGCGATCCCGCGCGTAAGGAGGATCTCGCGCGGGCAGGGCTGGACCGTGCGACGACCGCGATCCTCCTGGCGGACGACACCCGTTCGTCGTCGCCGCACGATATCGATGGGAAGACACTTCTGACTGCGCTCTCGGTCGAGAGCACGAAGCCGGCGTGTTACACCTGCGTCGAGGTGCTGCTCGCGGAGAACGTCGAGCACTTCCGGCAGGTCAGCGCCGACGAGCTGATCGTGACCGGCGAGGTCACGAGCCTGCTCCTCGCGAGCGCGGCGACCGACCACGGCGTCAGTCGGGTCGTCGGCGATCTGCTCACGCACGACGCCCGGCGGGGGCCCGACAACCTGCGCTCGATCGACGTCCCCGCTTCGCTCGAGGGCGCCCGGTTCGTGGACGCGTTGGCCGAGCTGAAACAGACGCAGGCCGCGATCGCCGTCGCCGTCGTCGGCTCCGACGGCACCGTGCACCTGAACCCGGCCGCCGAACGGCGGTTGTCCCGGGGCGAGCGCGTCCTTGCGATCATGCGCGAGAGCTGAGGTTCCGGACGGTCGCTTTGGCTGTCTCGATCGCTGCTGCGGCGGCGCAGCCGAACAGACTGGGTGGAGCGTCCAGCGGGAACCCGGCGCGGCCAGGAGCGGCCCCAGGCTCGAAGGACGATCCGACCCACCTCGATACACTCTCGTTGGTCGCGGCGCCCCCCAGCCCCCCGGGCCCCCGGCCCTCGTGCCCTCGCCCTCGTAGCTCAGTGGAGAAGAGCAACGGTTTCCTAAACCGTGTGTCGCAGGTTCGATTCCTGCCGGGGGCACTCTGTGATGTCTCGAGACATCGTGCCGACGTGTCTCGAGGCATCGTTCCACGTTAGGCCCTTCCGTCTCGCGACCTCGCGCCGCTGCTGGCCGCCGCAGAACGCGACGAGATCGCGATCGGCGAGGTCGTCGCCCGGTGCCTGCGGCTCGAGTAGCCGGCCCTCGATGTGTGCGCGCCGCGGTTAGATAGCCTCCCTCCGAGCCGAGGCGAGGAGGTCGGACACCGTGGTGCTCTGTGTTCCCGTGACCGTCGACGGTTCGGTCGACCCTCGATGGGGACGAGCGAGCCGTGTGGCGGTGGTGCAGGCGACCGGGGACACGATCTCGCACTGGCAGGAGTTCGAGGTCGGATGGGACGTCGAACACGACACGGGCGGCGAAGGGGCCCACCACGCGCGCGTGGCTCGCTTCTTGATCGACCATCACGTCGAGGCCGTCGTCGCCAACCACATGGGCCCCGGGATGCAGCACATGGTCGAGCGGATGGGCGTCGTCCTCCATATGGGGGCTGAGGGCGACGCGCGCGCTGCGGTCGCGGCCGCGCTCCGGCCCCGCTCGCCGTGACGGCCGCCCTCCAGCGTGTGACCGGGCGTACCTGGGCGGATCGCGCCGGCGCTCATTCGTCGGTCACCGTGTGGGTGGCATGCGACCCGGCGACGTGCTTCGACTACGTCGCGGACATCAACAGGCACCCCGAATGGACGACCCACCCGGTCCGGATCACCAACGTGCAGCCAGGGGCGACGGGCGTCGGAGCCCGCTATCTGGCGGTCGGACGTCAAGCGGGTAAGGACTGGCCCTCGGAGCTCGAGGTGACCGTGTACGACCGGACCTCGGTGTTCGAGTTCGTCGCGACGGGGGGACCGATCGGCACGCCGGAGGGCGATCCTCACCGTCACTACTTCACCTTCACGCCGGACGAGGGCGGCACCAGGATCGAGCTCGTCCGGACGGACCCGTTCCCGCCCAACTGGTCACGTCCGATGCGTGCCTTGGGTCCCCTGATGGTTCGGCTCAGCCTGGGTATCCGGAAGCGGACGATTGCGAACCTGCAGGAGCGGCTCCAGGCGATGGCCACGCGACGCCAGGGTTGAGGCTCCGCCAAGACGGCGAGGACGCCGAAGGGCCGGGCCTGGGGGCCCAGCCCTTCGGGGCACTACAGCCTCGCGAGCGCTTCTGCTCCGAGGAGGTTCGTCCGGTAGACCAGCCGGAGCTCGCGAGGTCGGTGATCTGGTTGGATTCTGCCGGGTCTTCCGGCAGGCGGGCGGGGCGGTGGCCCGGCCCGCGAGGGACGGCTCAGCAGCCAGTCACCTCGAGGGTCTCATGCTGTTCTGGCAAGTAGGACCACCTCCTTCCTCTCGTGCCGATATGGTGCTGCACCCTCGGCCGTAAGGCAACAACGGCCTGGTCGAGATCCGATGGCGGGCGGGTCGAGGGTTTGCCCCTGCGCAGGTCGGGTAGGGCCGGGCTACCAACGAAGGGAGTATCTGATGCTTGCAGCGATCGGTCTTGGCGTCATCGGCACGATCATCGTCGTGGCTCTCGTGATCGCGGTGGTCCTCTGGTTCCTGCGTCGCGCATAGGTCACGCCGGTTCGCGTACCGAGGGTTCCAGCCCGGGCCCCGAGCCGTCGCGCGCGTCGATCGCTCGCCGTCGCGTCCAGGCCCCCTTCCCGATCAACCCGCCCTTGTCCGTTCCTCGTTCAGGCTGAACAGGAGGATGTGCACGCTGAGGACCATGACCCACGCGGGCAGGACGAGGTTCGCCCATCCGGAGAAACCCACGCCGAACAGGAGCGTGGCCGCCGCGACGTACCCGGCCACGCCCAGCCACTTCGGGACGACCCCGGTGCGCAGGGCGATCGTGGTCGTCGACAGGACGAACACCGCACCCATCCGCATCGCGTAGATGTTCACCAGCGTGAAGGTGATGTCCCGCCACGGCCCCCAAGGCTCAGGGGTGCGCCCGGCCTCGAGGGCAGGATCGGCGAGCAGCCCACCCGCGACCGCAGCCGACACGAACAGCATGCCGACGAACAGCAACCCGCTCCCGAGGAACACGGTCGCGAACAGGCGGTCCTCGTGCTGCCCGAGGCGGTCACGCACGACGCCGATGAACCATAGGAACGCGATCCCGGCGAACGGGACGAGGTTCAGCGCGACCGCGACGGCGCCCCGCCGGTGGGCATCGGTGAGCCACGCTCCTGCCGCCGATGATTCCGAAGGGATCGACAGGCGGATGAGGACGAGAGCAACCGTGAGCAGCACCGAGAAGAGGATCCCCGCGACCGCGGCGGCCCGCGGTGCCCGAAGCCCGGCCGACGTGATCGGCGTTCCCTCATCCATCGCGTGCCCTCGCCTTCCCCTGAGCGGCCCGGAGGCGCCACGGTTGGGACCTAGTCGAGCAGGGCGGCCAGCTCCCGCTGCGAGTCCGTCAGCCGCTCCGCCAGCGTCGTGGCGAGCCACCGGTGCAGGGCCGCGGCCGTGTCCGGCTGCTCGGCCTCCAGCTGCTCGATCGAGGCCCTGTCCAGCCGCAGGACCACGCTCGGCGTCTCGGCGACCACGTCCGCCGTGCGGGGAACCCCCGTGTACAGCGCGACCTCTCCGACCATCACGCCGGGGCGGAGCGTGCTGAGGCGCATCCGGATCCCCTCGGGGGTCACCAGCTCGACCCGAAGCCGGCCCGACTCCAGCACGAACAGGTCGTCGGGCGGATCGCCCTGGCGGATCAGCACGGTTCCCTCGGGTAGCGACCTGCGCTCGAGGTGCTTCCTCAGGTCCGGCGGGAGTCCGGCGTATCCATCGCTGTCCGCGGCCACCGCGGGGGTCGCCTCCGCGAGCAGTCCGTCCTCGCAACGCTGCAGGCCGCGATCCAGGTCCGGCTCGAACCGGACGAGCCCGTCGGAGGCGACCACGCCGCCGCGCCGCAGCTGCGCCTGCACCCGATCGGGCACGCCGGCGAGCACGAGCTCGAACCCACTCGCTTCCGCGAGCTGCGCCACCTTGAGGAACGACAGCACCCCCGACGAGTCGATCCCCGTGACGCGCCCGAGGTCGACCAACAGGAACCGCGGCGGTCCGGCCTCGACACGCTTGCGGATCCGTTCGAGGAGCCCGTTCGCCGTGCCGAAGAACACGAACCCGGTCACGCGGAGGATCTGGACGCGGTCCGCGAGCCTTCGCAGGACCGCGCGCTCGGCGGGCGGGCGGTCGACGTTGCTGCGGAACGTGGTCCCGAACGCGACCTCGCGAACCAGGTCGAGCCGGCCGTAGTTGACCGCGAACAGCACGGAGGCGAGGACGAGCCCGATGACGAGCCCGGCCAACAGGCCCTTCGTGGCGATCGTCGCCAAGATCGCGAGGACGATCAGGTATTCGCCGACCGGCAGGGAACGGCGCACGTCGACGATCCACGAGACGAGGAACGACAGACCGACGAACACCAGCACGCCGCCCACGATCATCCGCGGGATCAGGCCGACGACGGTGGCGCCGAACACGACGGCCGCGAGCGGGACGAGCGCGGCCACGAGGCCCGCGCCTCGCCCGTCGACGGCCATCTGCTGTGCGAGCGACGTCAGGCTGAGCGCGTGGTACCCGGGGATCCCGCCGAACAGGCTGGAGACGGCGTTCACCCACCCCGAGTCTCGGAGCTCCTCGTTCGAGTCGAGGTCGGTATGGAGCAGCAGCTCGACCCCGCCGACGTTGAACAGGCACGCGATCACCGCGACGAACACGGCGGTGCCGATGCCGGCGGCTTGGTCGATCACCGCCGACCAGTCCGCGCCGGTGAGCGCGCGAAGGGTCCACGGCTGCCAGAGGCGTGTCGAGTCGAACGGCCCGAGGAGCCAGAGTCCGTTGCGCGCGCTCTCGATCGACGAACCCGTGACGACCATCCCGATCGCGAACCCGACGAGCCCGATCCCGAGGACCGCCGGTATCACGAGCGGCCGCCGCACGATGCGGGTCGCCACGAGCAGGACCACGCCGAAGGCCAACGCCGGGACCCAGCGGACGAGCTCGAACGGGTCCACGAACCCGCTGATGGTGCCCAGCGCCGGATCCATGCCCGCCGCGACCCGCAGGCCCCCCTTCATCAGGAGCCAACCGGTGCCCGCGAGGAAACCCCCGACGACCGGATACGGGATGAACCGCGCCACGTTGCCCAGCCGGAACGTGCCGAGCAGCAGGAACGTGATGCCGGTCAGGAGCGTCACGACCAGGGTCGCCGCGACGACGGTGAGGAAGGCCTGGTCGATCCCCCCGAACGCGTCCAAGGCGGCGCTGGTCGCGACGACCGCGAGGACCGCGGCCGCCGCGTCCTGCACGCTCCCGACCACGCCGCGGACGCCCGCCCTCCACGCGAGGATCGCGAGCGTCAGCGAGGCAGCCACGAGGTACAGGCCGATACCGTCCGGCAGGAATTGCCCGAGGTAACCGCCGTACACGAGCGCCGCGAACGAGACGGCGAGGACCACCTCGACGACGCCGATCACCGCGCCGGCGGTGATCGTGGCCAGCACCCTGCCGGTTCGCCGCGCCTCCGACACCCGTCCCCCTCCGACAACGCGTGTGGATGAACGGGGACCATATGCGCATACGCCCGGTTGCGCTAGGGGTATCCCGACGCGCAGCGTGCTCCTCGGCGAACGGAGAACGGCCCCGGTGTCGCCCTCGACGGGCATCCGGGGCCGCTCCGTGACGCAAGCGTGTCGTGACGGCTGGTCCTAGCCCTCACCCTCCGCGGCCTTGATCTGCGCGGCGAGCTCGTCGGCCCTCGCGTCGATCTCGGCGGACACGTAACGGTTCACGGCCTTGATGTTGGCCGCGACCTGATCGGCCATGTTGGTCGCGTACACGGCGATCAGCCCGTACTGACCCTTCTCGAGCGTGTCGCCGAGCTGCTTCAGGTCGTCGTCCTTCATCCCGCCTTTCGCGTGCCCGGTCACCGCGCCGATGACTCCACCTGCCGTGCCGCCGGCCACCAGCCCGCCGCCCAGCGCGACGGCCGGGAAGATCGCGCAGGCCGCGCCGATCGCAAGACCCCACCCGAGGCCTTTCGCGACGCCGTGGCGGGTCGGCTGCTCGTGCTTCTTGACGACGTGGACCTTGCCGTCGACGTCTCGCTCGAGCACCGCCGCGTCGAAGTCGTGCGACGCCGCGACCTCGCGGTACAGGGCCTTGACGGCGTCGTAGTCCGCCTCCGCGTCCTCGAGGTGGTCGTACGACGCCGCGAGCACCAGGAGCATGTCCTTCTCGCTCATCCCCTCCTCCTTCCTCGGAACTCCGAAACGCCAGTCGACCACAAGCGCTCCGGCCCGTCCCGGGTCGTTCGCCTCCATGCCGGAGGGACGGGGCTGGGGTTCGTCGCCCGTGCGCTCGCGTCGCCCGCGCGGTGCGGGACCTCGCGCGATCCAGCCGACGACGAGCGCCGTCATGACGCCGACGCCCAGCCAGACCAGTGCAGCCGCGATCCACCAGCTCACGTGCGCTCCCTCGAGACGCTCGGAAGGTCGTTGCCTCGCCGCAGTCCTACTCCAGGCGCGCAGGCGACGCTCGTCTGGAGATGCGCCTACAGCGAGAAGGCTGAGTCAGGGGTCGTAGGTCCACGGTGCCCCCGTGTGCGGAAGGCAAGCTCAGTAGCCTCGGGCGGCGAGCCAGGTCCGCACGTTCTCCACGTGGGCGCGGGGCTCGACGCTGTGCTCACACGCCCCGGGCTTCCCGCACTGCGAGTTGCCCTCCATCGTGAAGAAGTTGAACCGGCAGTCGGGGCAGAACACGTCGAGCTCCTCCGGCAGGTACGGGCAGTCGCCCCAGTAGCACGAACGCTCTCCGTCACCGGTGGCGATGTCGTAGCTGCACCCCGGGCACTGGATGAATCCTTCCCATCGGTTCATGGCCCATCGGTTCATGGCGGCGTCTCCTTTTCCCGAACGGTGCGGGCGTCGGGGGGCGTGGGGAACCGCCGGACGACACCCCTCCGCAGGGCCGTTCGGCGGCGGGTCGAGATCCTCTCCCGCCCGACGAAGGCCGGATCCTCGGCCCGCCCGTACTGCTCATGTCGTTCCGTGCGGGAGGAGGTGACCACCTCGCGGCAGGCCGGCCCCAACAGTGACGATCGGTGAACGAAGAGGTGCGATCGGAGGCAGAGGTCATGGCAGAACCGACCCTGTATGAACGCCTGGGTGGCATCTACGCCATCGCGGCGGTCGTGGACCACTTCAGCGATCAGCTGCTCAAGAACCCCAAGGTGCTCGAGGCCAACCCCGAGCTGAACGAATGGCACACGGTGACGTTCGCCGGACGGTTGCCGGGGCTCAAGTTCCTCAGGACCTTGTGGGTCGCTTCGTTGGCGGGCGGGCCCTTCCAGTACACGGCCAGGGAGCTCCGCGATGCCCATTTCGATCTGAAGATCTCGCCGGAGGTGTTCGACGAGGTCGATGCGGAGCTCGACCGGACCCTCGCCCACTTCGGCGTGCCCGATCGTGAGAAGGGTGAAGTGTTGGCCGCGTTCGGCGGATGGAAGGACGAGGTGACGGCGGGCTCCACGCAAGGGGCCGTGAACTGGCGTCGGTGGCGCTGAGCGGGCGAGGGAAGAGCTGAAGCTCGCCCTCAGACCCCGACAAGGGCTCGGGTCAGGCGGTTCGGCTCGCGACCCCCTCGTGATCCAAGAGATCGCGGAGGACGGCGACCGTGGCCTGCGCGAGTCGAGCTTCGTTGCGTAGCTCTTGGTTCTGCCGCTCCAACCGTTCCACCTGGACCGGAGGTCCGGGGTGGGACTCCGCGTCATCCGGCCCATCGCGAGCGCGGTGATGAGGCCCGCGCCCAGCCAGACGAGCGCCGCCGCGATCCACCAGCTCATACGTCCTCCCATCCACCGACGGGTTCGCGACCGAGGGTCCTCCTGTCGGGCCTCCCTCGACCGCTCGATCCAGCGACGCGACCGTAACGAGTCGCTCGCTAACGAGAGGGTCCGCGTGGTTCAAGAGGAGGCAAATGCCTCGCGCTCAGCGGTGCGGCGGTCCGTAGAGACCGACGAGCGCGGCCCCGATCGTGGCCAGCTCGGCGCGGACCTCTTCGGGGCCGACGACCTCGACGCGGGCGCCGAACGGGGCGAGCTCGGAGGCGGTGGTGTGTGACGACCAGCCGCGGATCTCGGCCTCGACGCGACCGTCGGCGGTCTCTCCCAGAGGCGACACGCGGTTCCCGAACGCACCGTGCAGCCACCTGAGCGTCTCCTGATCGGTCCGGACCACCGTGCGGAACGTCACGCGGCGCTCGTCGAGCGTCTCGACGATGGTCTTCCAGGCGTCCGCCAGGTCGAACCCTTCGGGGCGCTCCGCCGGCTCGTCGGTGAGCACCACCGATCGCACCCGGCTCACCCGGAACGTCCGTTGCCCCGCGTCGGTCCCGGCGACCAGGTACCAGACGTGGGCCTTCTGGACGAGGCCGAGCGGATGCACCGTGCGAACGCTCTCCGGTCGGTCGCGGCCCGAGTACCCGAGCCGCACCTGCACCCCGTCGACCACCGCCTTCTGCAGCTCGTCGAGGAACCGCGGTGGCGGCGCCGTGCTCCGGTCCCAGCTGGCGGGGTCGAGCAGCACGGCCGAGGAAGCGGCCTCGGCCTCTGCGCGCAGCGGCTCGGGCAGGGCCCTGACCAGCTTGCGCAGCGCGCTCTTCATCTGGGGCGTCGCCGCCGCCGACGGTCCTGCCACCAGGAACAGCGTGCGCGCCTCCGCCGCGTTCAGCCCGCTCAGGTCCGTGCGCGCGCCGCCGACCAGCGACCACCCTCCGCCCCGTCCGGCCTGCGAGTAGACGGGGATCCCCGCCATGGCGAGCGCCTCCAGATCGCGTCTGGCCGTGCGTTCGGAGATCTCGAGCTCCTCGGCGATCTCGGCGGCGGTGACGCGCCCGCGCGCCTGCAGGATCAGGAGCACCGCGACGAGACGATCGGCTCGCATGTCACCCCGAGCATCTCACGGAAACTGGCCAGAGGATGACCGGTTATTACCTTCATCATCCGGAGTCTCACTCGTTGATAGCGACCGATCGGAGACAAGGGGGATCCGATGACAGCTGCGATCGAGGCCGAGGGCCTCATCAAGACGTTCGGCGACGTCCGAGCGCTCGACGGGATCGACATGGTGGCCTCCGAAGGCACGGTCTTCGGGTTGCTGGGGCCCAACGGCGCCGGCAAGACCACCGCGATCCGCGTGTTGTCCACGCTGCTGCAACCCGACGGAGGCCGCGCCTCGGTGGGCGGGTACGACGTGGTCCGCGAGCCGAAGAAGGTGCGGCGGATCATCGGGCTCACCGGCCAGTACGCGGCGGTCGACGAGCTGCTGTCCGGCAAGGAGAACCTGTTCATGATCGGCAGGCTCCTGGGGCTGAGCGCGCCGGACGCCCGTGCTCGGGCTACGCAGCTGCTGGGGGATTTCGACCTCGACGACGCCGCGAACAAGCTCGCCAAGACGTACTCGGGCGGCATGCGACGGCGGCTCGACCTCGCCGCGAGCCTCGTGGGCAGACCGCGCTTCCTCTACCTGGACGAGCCGACGACCGGGCTCGACCCGCGCAGCCGCCTGGAGCTGTGGACCATGATCCGCGGCCTGGTAGCCGAGGGCACCACGGTGCTCCTCACCACCCAGTACCTCGACGAAGCCGACCGGCTGGCCGACGAGATCGTGGTGATCGACCACGGCCGCGTGATCGCCGCCGGCACGCCGAAGGACCTCAAGACGCGGATCGGCGGCCAGGTCCTGGAGGCACAGCCGGTCGACCCCGAGGACCTGGCGGCCACCGTGCGGGTCCTTGCGGAGTTCGTCGACGGGCAGGAGGAGATCCACGCCGACGGACAGATCGCATCCGTCACGATCGCCGACCGGTCGGCGTTGGGACAGGTGGCTCGGCGGCTGGACGACGAAGGCATCGTCATGGACGAGCTGTCCCTGCGTCGGCCGAGCCTGGACGAAGTGTTCCTGGCGATCACGGGACACGTGGCGGACGAGGAGCTCGATCTCGACGGAGGATCGAGGAACGGAGGTCGGCATGAGCCTGGCGATCGGAACGGCCGGACGCGCGAACGTGGTCACGAACACCCTCACGATCGCGCGGCGGAACCTCCTGCACATCAAGGCGACGCCCGAACAGCTCGTGGAGATGTCGATCCAGCCCCTGATGTTCCTGGTGTTGTTCGTGTTCGTGTTCGGCGGCGCGATCGCCGGCTCCAGCCAGGAGTACCTGCAGTTCGCGCTGCCCGGCATCTTGGTGCAGAGCGTCGCGTTCTTGCCGTTCACCACCGCGCTGGCGCTGAACGTCGACTTCCAGCGAGGGGTGATCGACCGGTTCCGGTCGCTCCCGATCGCGCGTTCGGCCGTCATCGGCGGGCGGATCATGGCCGATGGCGCGCGCATCGTCTGGAGCGTCCTCATCATCACCGGGTTCGGCGTGCTGCTGGGGTTCCGGTTCGGCGGCGGGGCCGCGGGCGCCGCGGGCGGGCTGCTCCTGGTCGCGGCGTTCGGTCTCACGATGTGCTGGCCGATGGCCTTCATCGGCATCACCGCGCGCACGACCGAGTCGGTGAACACCTGGGGCTTCATGATCATCCTGCCGCTCACGTTCGCGAGTTCGGCGTTCGTGCCGCCGGCGTCGATGCCGGGTTGGCTCGAGGCGGTCGCGAACTGGAACCCGGTGACGGCGGTGATCGACGCCGCACGCGGCCTGATGCTGGGCGGCGCGGTGGCCGAGCCGTTGGTCAGGGCGGTGCTGTGGATGATCGCGATCCAGGTGGTGTTCGCACCGCTGGCGATCGCGCGCTATCGGCGACGCGTATGAACGAGCAGAGGAAGGGGACGAGATGAACCTCAACAGCATCCTGATCGGGTCGGAGGATCCTCAGCGCTTGGCCGACTACTACACGAAGCTGTTCGGCGAGCCGGGCTGGGACGACGGCGGCTACACGGGCTGGCTCATCGGTGCGGGCGGGATCACCGTGGGGCCGCACGATCAGGTCAAGGGCCGGAACGCCGAGCCGGGCAGGCTCATCTGGAACATCGAAAGCGCCGACGTGCGGGGCGACTTCGACCGGCTCAAGGCCGCCGGCGCGACGGTGGTCCGAGAGCCGTACGACGCCGCCGAGGGGATGGACGAGCCTCGGGAGATGCTGATCGCCACGTTCGCCGATCCCGACGGCAACTACTTCCAGCTCGTGGCCCCGATGTGACGACGGGCCCGACCTACGCGGTGGGCACGACGAGCAACGAGACGGTCGCGGTGACCGCGGAAGCGTCGGATGTGGTTGCGGACACCACCTCGGACGCGGGCGAGTCGCCTCCCGTGTTCGTGGCGAAGACACGGTAGGAGAAGGTCGTGCCCGGAGCCAGGCCACCGTCCGTGTACGTCGTGATGTCGGCACCGGTCGTGCCGATCTTGGTCCAGGTCGTGCCGTCGGTCGAACGCTCGACCCGGTATCCGGTCTCGCCACCGACGTCGGACCACGACAGGAGGATCTCCGAAGACGACGACGCCGTCGCCGTCACGGCGGGTGCCGGCGGCGCCGCCATCAGGGTCGTCGCGGAGACGATGTCGGACGCCGCGGAGAGGCGTTCGGCGCTGACGGAGAAGACGCGGTAGTAGTACGTGGCGCCCGCGTCCAGACCCTCATCGACGAGCGAGGTATCGTCCGTCTGCGCCTCGGGCGCCGTCGACCAGTCGCCGACCCCGTCCGCAGAGCGTTCGACCCGGTAAGCCGCTGCGCCGCCCACCCCCGTCCACGACACGTCGATCTCGCTGGGGGACGCGGCGACCGCACGGACCCCCTCGGGTGGAGGCGGTGCGACGTCGACGGGGACGTGTGCGGCGCTCGTCGAGGAAGCCGCCGGCGACGCCGAGGGCGGCAGGTGGTGCCGGGCCGTCCCCATCTGCGCCGACGGCAACGTGACGATCGGGGCCTTGGGCGCGACCGTCGCCGGGGTTCGCGACGGCGACGGGCTCCGATCGGAGGCCGCGGCATCGACCGGCTCTCGGGGGTCGGTCGTCAGCCCGTGGGTGATCGCGACGAACGCGGAGGCGACCGCGTGCCGCGTGTGCGGCGACGCCACGGCCGTGCCGCCGCACAGGACCGCGCCGACCGTGAGGACCGCCACGGCCCGGGCTGCCGACGACGTGGGTCCGTGGGACGCGCGAGGTGATGCCTTCGCCCTGGCGAACGGGACGACGATGCGTTCGCCGCGCGGGCGATCGGCGTCGATGTGCCGGAGCCACTCGAGCCTTCGGAGCTCCCGGTGGCGCCTGCGAGCCTCGATCGCGACCGCGACGGCGAGCGCCCCGAGCGCGATCGCGTTCAGCGCGAGGATCCCCGCGAGCAGCCACACGACGGCCTTCGCCACGGCCACACCCTACCCAGTGGGCCGGTTCCTTGCCTTCCGTCGGTTGCGCTTACCGGTCACCCGCGGGGCTGTGCACGTGGCCGCGGTGCCCGAGGTCCTCCACGGGTTTCGTCGATCCTCCGACGGATGCCACCAGGGACTTGATGTCTCGGGCGCCGAGCGCGAGCGGGCTCGCGATCGTGCCGTCGACCCCGATGAGCACCGCCGCAGGCGTGCCGGTGACCTCGTACGCGTCATCGACCTCGCCGTCACGTTGCACCAGGACGCTCGCGGTGCCGCTTCGCCCGCTCATCTGGAGGTTCTCGCCGAGGTCACCGCGACTCACCACGCCGACCGTGAACACGGACATGTCGTCGCGGCCCCACCGCGCGACCTCCGGCAGGAGCATCTCGCAGGGGACGCAACGAGGGTTGAGGAACAACAGGAGGACGGGCTTGCCGGGGTGGAGCAGCGCGTCGAGGGAACCCGGGGTTCCGTCGGCCCGAGGGAGGCTGAAGCGCGGCGCCGCCGTGCCGATCGGCAGCCCGCCGTGGGGCCGGGAGGGTCCGGAGAGCGACGAAGGCGCGGCCCCGGCTTCCAGGTCGTCGAGGCGCCGCAGGATCCGGCGCTGCTCGAGGAGCAGGCGCCGCCACGCGTAGCCGAGGCCTCCCAGGGCGAGCAGCAGCATCGCGTCGAGGACGAGGAACGCGCGCTCGGACGACGAGAGGCTTCGCACCCAGCCGACCACACCGAGCGCGGGTTCGACCCAGCCGAGCACGACGAACGCCGCCGCGCACGCGAGGAGCGCGCTCCGCACGAGGGTCGCCGCTCCGATGGGTCCCGACGACAGGTTCCCGAAGCAGTTGCACTGCGGCCGCCGGCCCTTGACGAGCGCGACCGCGACCACGATCGAGAAGGTCGCGAACAGGAGCAGCGCCGCCACTGCTGCGTAACGCGCGGACGAGATCGGCACGAGGAGGATCCCTACGGCGAGCTCGACGATCGGCAGGGCGACCGCGATCGGCCCCGCGAAGGCCTCCGGGAGGCCGAGCTCCGAGACGGCCCGCCGGGTGGACCCGCGGTCGAGCATCTTCGCCGATCCCGGCGGCCATCAGGACGAGCGCCAACCCGGTTCTCACGACCAGGATGGCCACGTCCATCGGCCGGCCCCTCCTCTCGTCGACGGGGCTTGGGGCGATTCGCGACGAGCGTAGATCCCCCCGCCACGCGAGCGGAGGGTCCTTCGGCCCGGGAACGCCGCGGGCCGTTAGGCCCTACTGACCAGCAGCCCGGCGAGCCATGCTGCCACCCGGAGGGTGAAGGGGTTGCTCGAGTTCGACGGAGCGAGCAAGCGGTTCGGCGCCGTGGCCGCGCTCGACGCGTGCACGTTCGGCGCTCGCCCCGGCCGGCTCACCGGATTCCTCGGCCCGAACGGCGCCGGCAAGACGACGGCGATGCGCGCGGTGTTCGGGCTGGTCGAGCTGGACACCGGCGCGGTGCGGTGGCGGGGCGCGTCCATAGGGCAGACGGAGCAGACGCGGTTCGGCTACATGCCGGAGGAACGGGGCCTGTATCCCCGCATGCGGGTGCGGGATCAGCTCGTGTACCTCGGCCGGCTCTGCGGACGCCCGGGCAAGGACGTGGAAGGGACCGTCGACGCGTGGCTCGAACGGCTCGAACTCGCCGACAGAGCGAGCGACCGTCTCGATGCCCTCTCGCACGGCAACCAGCAGCGGGTCCAGTTGATCGCGGCCCTGGTCAACGAGCCCGAGCTGCTCGTGCTCGACGAACCGTTCTCCGGACTCGATCCCATCGCCATCGTGCACATGGCCGAGTTGCTGGCCGAGGTCGCGGCCGCGGGCGCGACCGTGTTGTTCTCCAGCCACCAGCTCGACCTGGTCGAGGACCTCTGCGAAGACGTCGTGATCATCGATCACGGCCGGATCGTCCTTTCCGGCGAACTGGCCGTGCTGCGGGCCGCGGTGCCGCAGCGGTTCGTGGACATCAGGTACCGAGGCGCGCCACCCGACTGGTCGGAGCTGGCCGCGGTAGAGGTCGTCGAGTCGAGGGACGGTCAGGCCCGTCTGCGGGTCGAGCGGGACATCGACCTGGCGGCGATGGTGGCCCTCGCAGGGCGCGGCACAGACATCGTCTCGTTCGCCTACCAGCCCCCGACGCTGTCGGAGCTGTTCCGCCGGGCGGTGGCGGCATGAACGGCGTGCGACAGGGGAGGCTCGTCGCGGTCCGTGAGATGCGCGAGCGGAGCCGCTCCCGTGCCTTCCAGACGTCCTCGGTGGTGATGATCCTCGCCGTGGTCGGCCTGATCGTCGTGCCGGCGATGCTCGGTGGCGGCAGCACCACGAAGGACGTTGGGCTCACCGGCTCCATCCCTCCGGAACTGCCGGGCGCTATCCGGGCCCAAGGCGACGCGGTCTCCGCTGAGGCGCGCATCCACCGCTTCGAAACCGTCGCCGCCGGCGAGGAGGCGATCCGCCAGGGCGACGTTGACGTGCTCGTGGTCGACGCTCGGCGGCTCGAGTGGCGAGGTCAGACCGACGAGCAACTCCTCGGCGTCGTCACCGGGGCGATCCAACTCGTCGCGGTCCGCGAGCGGGCGGCCGTCGAGGGGATCAGCCCCGAGGATCTGCTCGCGCTGGTCGCGCCCGTCCCGGTTGTGAACGTTGAGCTCGGCTCGGTGGCGGGGCGCGGTCCCGACGACGAGGCGGCGGCGCTGCTCATGAGCGTCGTGCTGATGATCGCCATCTCTACGTACGGGAGCCTGGTCCTGACCGGCGTGGTGCAGGAGAAGGCGAGCCGGGTCGTCGAGGTCTTGCTCGCCCGCATGCCGGCTCGCACACTTCTGGCCGGCAAGGTGGTCGGCATCGGTCTGCTCGGACTGGTCCAGCTGGGGCTGACGGCCGTCGCCGCGCTGGTCGCCGTGACGGCGGTCAGTTCCGTCGACCTTCCGGCGGTCCGCGGGGTCGTGCTTGCCTGGGTCGTCGTGTGGTTCGTGCTGGGTTACGCGCTTTACGCGGTCGTGTACGGCGCGCTCGGCTCCCTCGCGTCGCGGACCGAAGATGCGGGCAGCGCCGCCGGACCGGTCACCGCCGTGTTGATCGCGGCCTACTGGATCTCGCTCATGGCGGTCGGGCAACACCCCGACAGCCCGGCGGCCCTGCTCGCGTCGCTCTTCCCGGCGACCGCACCTTTCGCGATGCCCGCCCGCATCGCCTTGGGCGCGTCCGCGTGGTTGGAGTCGGCGCTCGCGGTGGTCCTCACCCTCGCCGCCATCGCCGGGCTCGTGCGGTTCGGCGGGCGCGTCTACACGGGCGCCATCCTCCACACCGGGGCGACGCTCAAGCTGCGCGCCGCCTGGCGCAGCACCACCTCAGGGGACGCCGGCGACAGACGGGAGGGCTCACGCCCCGCCCGCACGTGGCGGCAGAGGCTCGGGCGAGCGACCTCGACCCACCATCAGGGACCGGCCCGCGCGTAAGCTCGAAGCATGGCCGCCGGGTTGGCGCTCGTGGCCGCGCTCCTGTTCGCAGCGGGAACCGCCCTGTGGCAGCGGGGCACCCTCCAAACCGAGGCCAAGGCGTCGGACCCGCGGTTCTACGTGCAGATCCGTCTGAGGGAGACTCACCGCGATCAGCTCGCGGGTGGTGTCGCGAGGAACGGACCGACGTGGACCACCGCCGGCGGCAGGTGGGTGGCCACCACGCAACCCTTCGTGGGCACCTCGACCCCCTCCGGGGAACCGAGCTGAAGACCGGTCACGAAGCCGATCGCGACACGGTCGAACCTGACACATGGGCCGATGCCCGTCGTGACGTCGCTCCAGTACGTGATGACCCAGGCGGCATCCCCCGGCTCGACGAGAAGGCGGGACGGCGCTCCGGAGATGTCGGGGTAGCCGCCATCGGCGGCGGACGGTGTGAACCACTGCGTGTACCACCTGTTGATCTGGAAGCTCACCGTCGGGTGATCGGATGTGCGGCACGCGATGTCGGACACGTTCGTGAGCTCCCACACGGTTCGGATCGTCCCGGCCGCTCCGGACTGCGACGCGACCCGCCCCTGCAACATCTGGCCCGTGCAGTTGGGGGCCTCGGCGACGCTCGGCCCTGTGCCGCGGTCCGCCGGGACGCTCGTGGTCGTGAGTTGCCGGACGCCGAAGGCACCGAGGCTCACCACCGCGACGGCCACTACCGCGACGGCCGCTGCGTTCAGGAGTCGGTGACGTCGCGCGCGGCGAAGCGTCGGCCGTTCGAGCGCCGGGTCGAGAGACGTCTCGTGGGCGAGCTCGTCCAGCAGCGCGCGGATCCTCGTGCCGGGGTCACTCATCGTCGTCCAGCTCCTTACGCAGGCGTTCGAGCCCGCGCGATACCATCGACTTCACGGTGCCGAGCGGCCGCCCGAGGATCCGGGCGGTCTCGGCCTCGGTCAGGTCCTCGTAGACGTGGAGCACCACGGCGGCGCGCTGTTCAGGCGGCAACGTGAGGAGCGCGCCTCGGAGGCGCTCTCGGTCGCCCAGGTCGGGCGGGTCCTGCACGTTCGTCTGCCGCTGACGCCGCAGGTACGCGCGCTCGACGCTCCGATGCCGAAAATGAGAGCGCGCGAGGTTCACGATCGTCCGACGCAGGTACCACCAGAACGCCTCCCGGTCGCGGATGTCGTGGAAGCGTCCGACCACCTTCACGAAGGCGTCCTGCGTGAGGTCTTCCGCGAGCGCCCGATCGCCGGTGATCAGGTAGGCGAGCCGGAAGGCGTCGGGGGCGTGGACGCGGAACAGAGCGTCGAGGCCCCTAGCCTTTTCCCGCCCGGCGTCCTCGCCCCTTCGCACCGTCGTCTCGCCACCCATCTCATAACAACAGACGCGAAGCCCCCCGAGAAGGTTGCACCTGTCGAGCCCTACCCTTCGCGCGACCCCGGACCGACGTGCCACTCGCCGAGCTCGCGTAGGTTCGGGTCACGAGGTTCGTCCGGCTCGACGCCGTGGGCGCGGCGATCGCGATCGTGGCGGCGACCGTCCTGGACGGTCTGCGCGGCGGGACGTCGCGGCCGCGTCGAGAACGGCCTAGTTCACCTCCGACGACGAGCCCACTGGTCCTCTCGTCCGTAATACCGGCAACGAACCGAGCGAACGGCTCGGTCACTGGCATCGGAGGTGCCGCCATGTCCCGCTTTCTCATCGTTGCCAACCACACCCGCCTCAGGTCCGCGCTCATCGAGCTGGTTCGCGCGAAAGGGGCCGACGGCCGCTCGTCCTTCCACGTCGTCGTGCCTGCCACGCCTCCGAAGGGAGGAGCCACCTGGACCGACGGACAGGCGCACGCGCTCGCGGCCGAGCGACTGATGTCCGCGCTTACGCGTCTGCGGAACCTCGGCGTGCAGGTGGACGGGGAGGTCGGGGACGCGAGTCCGCTCCTCGCGGTCGCGGACGTCCTGCGGCGGTCGTGGTTCGACGGGATCATCCTCTCGACCCTGCCCGCAGGGCCCTCGAGATGGCTGCGGATGGACCTGCCGAGCCGGATGCAGGCGTCGTTCCCCGTCCCCGTGTTGCACGCGGAGTCCTACGTCGAGCCCGATCTGGTGGCCTGAATGCGTTGGGACCTCGTTCCGGCCCACCCCCGGGCGATGAGACGTGAACCTTGGACCGAAGGTGAGCGGCGTTTGGTACGCCCTTGGCTGAGCGGGGCGTTGACCGCGGCATGAGGTGGGCGGGGTGAACGCCTCGCTCGGATAGCAAGCGATAGGGGAGCCGCACTGATGGATTGGAGCGAGCGACCGCAGCGGTCTTCCGCCGTGCCTTTCGGTACCACGGATCCGCGCAACGCCGTTTACGTGGCGTCGGTGTCGTGCGCTCGCTGCGGCGAGGTCAACCGCCTGGTGCCGGCCTCCACGATGTTCCTCTGCGTGTGGTGCCTCCGCGGCGAGGTGTCTCCCACCGCGTCCGCGACGCGTCAGCCCGACCCCGCTTCGCGCAGGCGGCGAGTCTCGGTGCGCAGGACCAAGCAGAACCGCGCCGCCTGAGCAGATCACATCGCGTGGCCATGAACCTTGGGCTGAAGGGGGACCGTGCTTGGCTTTCGCTTGTCCGAGCGGGCCTTGACTGTGACATGAGGTGGGCGAGGCGAACGCCCGCCCGGATAGGGCGCGATAGGGGAACCGAGATGAACAGGCGGTCAGCGTTGATCTGTGCCGGGATCTTGACCCTGTCACTCGTGGCAGGGACGGTCTCCCGGGCGCTTGCGATCCAGGCCTCACGGATGGCCGCCGCTACGCCGATCATGGTGCGCACGGCGCCCGTCGCCGCGGCCCCGTCCGCCCCCGCTAACGCGGGAAGCTTCGAAACGGAGAGCTTCGGATGAACGAGAGCGCTGAGCCCGGACCCGCCGAACGACCCCCATCCCAAGCGAAGAAGGGGCGGTTGGATCGTCGAACCGTACGACTGATCGCTTGGGGCGTGGGCGCCATCAGCTTCGCGCTCCCGTGGGCCGCCTTCCAGATGATCGTCCACCCGGCAGGGACGACCTCGGGCCGCGCCGCAGGTCATCACCTTCCCCCCCGGCAGTCGGGTCACGTTCACGAAGTCGCCGACGGGCGTCGTCACCGGGGTCACCGTCGCAACGCCGAAGAAAGGGGCGGGGGCACTTGCCGGTCCGGCGACAGCTCCCGTCACGACGACGGGGGGTTCGGTCCCACCTCGTTAAGACGTGGAGCGGCTCTTCGCCCGGAACCCGGCGCGCGGCCGTCGGGACCTCAACCGGTGTTGACGCCGAGATCGCCACGCGCCAACGTGGGGACGAGCGCTGCACGAGTCGGGAACCTGCCATGGCACAGGACGAGGGAGCCTTGAACGTCGACACCCTTCGGCGTCGCGTCGAGGGGATCGAGCTGGTACCACTCGATCGATCTCGGGCACGGGATCGTGACGCGCGGGGTTGACGACTCCTCACGCCGACTCTCGAAGTACCACCTCCCCGCCGATCTGTCGGGCAAGAGCGTCCTCGACATCGGTGCCTGGGACGGCTTCTACTCGTTCGAATGCGAGCGACGCGGCGCGTCGACCGTCCTCGC
This sequence comes from uncultured Actinomycetes bacterium, assembly GCA_963710985.1. Taxonomy (GTDB): domain Bacteria; phylum Actinomycetota; class UBA4738; order UBA4738; family HRBIN12; genus AC-51. The sequence goes on from CAVQCI010000003.1 coordinate 795,186, forward strand.
GATGGACTCGTACGCATGGAACGGTTCGGGTTGGGGGACGAAGGCCGGTTTCGAGCTGGCGCGCGAGGTCTTGGGTTCGCACGTCGAGGACGTGACGATGGAGGTCTCGGACCTCTCGCCCGACATCGGCACGTTCGACGTGGTCCTGTGCCTCGGGGTCCTGTATCACCTGCGTCACCCGCTGCTCGCGCTCGAACACATCGCGTCGGTCACCGACGATCTCCTCATCTTGTCGACCCAGCTCGATCTGCTCTCGCGACACCGGCCCGCGATGGCCTTCTACGAGCGGTCGGAGCTGAACCGCGACTCATCGAATTGGTGGGCGCCGAACCTGCCGGCGCTCCTCGGGATGCTCCGCGACGTGGGCTTCTCGCGGATCGACGTCGTCACGCCTCCTTACCGCCTGCCGGTGCGAGTCGTACGTGCGGCGAAGTGGGCGCTTCGCAAGCAGAACCCGTTCCTCCGCGGGATCGACCAATCCCGGGTCGTCGTGCACGCACGCCGCCGGTAGGTATCGAGCGTTCAGGCGGGGCGTCGTGGCAGACTGCCCTTGTGGACGACGAGGAGCTGTTGGCCCGAGCGGAGCAGGCCCTGACCGAGATCAAGGTCAATCAGGGGCTATCCGAGGACCACGCTTCCGTGCTGGCGGCGTTGCGCATCCGGCTGAAGGCGAGCGACGGGAAGTCACTGGAGGAGATGCTCGAGGCGGCGGAGGACCCGAGGCCGGACACCCTCGAAGCGAAGCTCGCGGAAGCCGAACGCAAGCCCAAACCGTCGTTGGATGACCTGCTGACGACGGAGCCGTCGAAGAAGCGCGACTGGCCCTCGTGAGGCCTCCGCCCTCATGAGCCAGCCGAACCTACGAGGGACCATCTGGGGAGCGGCTCGGTGGTTGGGGCACCGCCAACCGAGGTCAGATCTGCCATGGGTCATCGATGAGCGTGACGGTGAGAGCGTTGGGTCGAGTTCGGCCGGCATGCCTCGAAGCAGGAGGCCGAAGCGATGGTGGCCCGTCTCGTTTCGGACGGCCGCGGTGATGCCTCATCGTTCCGCGTCCTCAGGCGCCCCTTCGCCGCCGACGAGTGCGCCCCACTCGTGCGCGTCATGGTGATCGGGCCCGTCGTCGCCGCGCTCCTGGCCGTGGTGCTGGTGCTGTCCTGGCACTAGCCCACCAGCCGCCGACGTGAAGGGCGCGATGCGCCTCGTCCGAAGGAGAGAGAACGCGGGGCGGAGGGGCTCCGCGAAACTCGCCTGTGCCTTCCGGCGCGGGTCAGTCTCCTCGCTCGGCCCCTCGGGCCCCGCGGCCTCCGCCACATCCGACCTGTCGCACGATCGAACGTGCGAAACGGGGTGTGGAACGGAAAGTGGCCCCAGGCAACTCCACGACCGGCTTGGTTTCCTCGCGGTACCTCGGCTTTGGGGGTTCCCAGATACCCCGCAGGCACAGGCAGTTCGCTTTCCCACCCATACCCACAGGTACTCCGAGTCGCCTTACGGCTCTAGCCCGGTCGGTTCCCTGCTTCGATCTGTTCGGCCGCCTGGGGCCGACTCGAAACGTACGGCGAACCTCGGAACAGGTCAAATGGGTCCTGACCAGCCTATATGTCTGTTGACCTGCGCGTTCGCGCAGCACAGAAAGAGTGACAAACCCCGACGCACCAGCCGCTTCCCACGCCGCCCGATCGCGCGCTCGGGAGTCTCGGTGAACCCTCGGACCGGGGAGGGTCTGCAGGTCCGGACCCGAGAGCGGGGGCCGTTGGGCCCTGTCGGCGATGGCGGGCCAGCGGTGCACTGCGGGATGGGAGGGCCCCCTCGTCGGAGGGGCTTGGATGGCATGGCCACACACACTCCGCTCGCGGTCACTGTTCCACTCGATGCTCCTGCGTCCCCTCCGCTGCTCGTGGCCGAGCGGGTGCGCAAGGTCTACCGCACGTCTGAGGTCGAGGTCGAAGCCCTCGCCGCGATCGATCTCACCGTACGCCGCGGAGAGATGGTCGCCGTCATGGGCCCATCCGGTTCCGGGAAGACGACGCTGCTCAACTGTCTGTCGGGATTGGACGGCATCGACGGCGGACGGGTCGCGATCGATGGTGATGATCTGTTCGAGATGTCCGACGCGGAGCGCACCTCGCACCGAGCCCGGTCGATGGGGTTCATATTCCAGGCGTTCAACCTGATCCCGGTGTTCACCGTGCTTGAGAACGTCGAACTGCCGCTCCTGCTCGCCGGGACCCGGCCGAAGGAAGCTCGGCAGCGTGCGACCGAGATGCTCGAGCGCGTCGGGCTCGGGCAACGCACGCGCCACCGTCCGAACGAGCTGTCGGGGGGCGAGCAGCAACGCGTGACGATCGCGCGGGCGCTCGCGTCGAGCCCGGCGATCGTCTGGGCCGACGAGCCCACGGGCAACCTCGACAGCCGGATGGCGGATCAGATCGTGGAGCTGCTGCACGAGCTGAACCATGCGGACGGGCAGACGATCGTGCTGGTCACCCACGACCGAGGGATCGGAGAGTCCGCGGGTCGTCTCATCAAGATGCGCGACGGACGCTTGGTGAGCGATGAGCGCCGCATCGGCGACGGCCAATGGGAGCCCTTCACCCAGCGCTCGGTGGCTGATCTCGTCGGGGTGTGAGCGATGTACCCGAACCTCACGCCCACCCTGGCGGTGCTGCTCGGCATCGCCTTGGCCGTCACCGTCTTGGTGGCGCTGCGGCGCCCGTTCCTGCGCAGGCTGGCCCTCCGACAGGTCTCTCGGCGCAGGACCGAGGCCGCGCTGGTGATCTGCGGGTCGCTCCTGGGAACCGCGATCATCGTGGGCAGCCTGATCGTCGGCGACACGCTGAACTTCTCGGTCAAGCAGTCGGCCTACACGAACCTCGGCCCGATCGACGAGATCGTGGGTTCCGCCACGCAAGGGCTCGGACAACGCGTAGCCGTCGGGCTCCGGCCCCTGCGGAGCGATCCGCCTGATCGACGGGCTCATGTCCGCCCAGGGCGATCAGGCGGCGGTGACGAAGGGCACCGGGCCGTCGCTGGAAGCGGAGCCGCGCGCGACGGTCTGGGAGATGGACTTCGACGAGGTTGCCTCGTTCGGTGGTTCCGGCTCGGGACTCTCCGGCCCGACTCCGGCAGCCCATGAGGCCGTGATCAACGCCGACCTCGCGGGCGTCGCTCGGCGCGGTCGGCGGCGACACGCTGACCCTCTACCTGTACGGGCGCCCGTACCCGGTGACCGTGGCCCGGGTGGTGCCGACGACGGGGGTTGCCGGGGTGAGCCTCGGCGCGGTGTCCGGAACGCGTTCGTCGCCCCCGGGACCCTGGCGGCTGCGGCTGCGGCGGCCGGGACCGAGCCGCACGCGTACACGTTCGTGTCCAACACGGGGGGCGTGGAGGCGGGCGCCGAGCTGACCGACCAGGTGACGGCCAAGATCCGCGGTCTGCTCGGCAGCATGGCTGCGGCGGGCACGTCGGTCGACACGCCGAAGCAACGTGTGCTGGACGCGGCGAAGCGTGTCCGGTGACGCGCTCGGCTCGCTGTTCCTGTTCATCGGGAGCTTCGCGATCATCGCGGGGATCATGCTGCTGGTGGTCATCTTCGCGATGCTCGCCGAGGAGCGGAAGGCCGAGCTCGGGATGCTCCGGGCGATCGGGATGACACGGAGTCGCCTCGTGCGGAGCTTCATCATCGAGGGCACGCTGTATGCCCTCGTGGCTTCCTTGATCGGCATCGTCGTCGGCCTCGGCGTCGGGCGGGCGGTCGTCGTCGTCGCGGCCCGGATCTTCAGCCGTGCGCCGGCCGGCGAAGGCGGGCTCACCCTCGCGTTCCACGTCTCGCGGATCACGCTCGTGAACGGGTTCGCGATCGGGTTCCTGATCGCCTTCGCGACCGTGGTGATGACGAGCGTGCGGATCAGCCGCATCAACATCATCGCGGCGATCCGGGACCTGCCGATCGAGGGAGGCAGGCGTCTTCGAGCGGCGATGGGTCGATCGCCTCCACGATCGCTCGCGGCCGTGTTCCTGGCGCTGTCCGTCTCGGCCCTCGCGAACAGCCAGCCGGTGGCCACGTACCTGTTCCCCTCGATCGCGATCGTGCTGCTCTGCCCGCTCGTGATCCGGGTCGCCTCGCCCCGATGGGTGTACACGGGAGCGGCTGCGCTGATCCTGATCTGGACGCTGCTGGCCAACGTGGTGCGCCCGGGCATCCTCGACACCCCGTCGATGGCCGCCTACATCGTCATGGGGGTGCTCCTCACGTTCTCCGCGGTCTTCCTCGTCTCGCAGAACCAAGAGGTCGTCACGGCACCGCTGCGGCCGATGGCCGAGCGCCCCACGACCGCCGGGCTCGCCGTGCGTCTGGGGGTCGCCTACCCGGTGGCCCGACGCTTCCGCACGGGCGCGATCCTCATCATGTACAGCCTGGTCGTGTTCACCCTGGTGCTGATCTCGGTGCTCGGCGCGATGGTCTCGGCGACGGTCGATACCGAGGTGGTCAACGCGTCGGGCGGGTTCGCGATCCGCGCGGACTTCAACCCGACCTCTCCGATCGTCGATCCCGGGAGGACGCTCACCTCCGGCGGGTTCGCCGGCAAGATCGACGCTGCGGTGCCGCTCCTCGTCGCCCCCGCCAAGGTCGAGCACCTCGGCCCGTTCACGACGCTGGACGCGGTGCTCGTGGGCGCGGACGCCGGCATCATCCGCGACGGGCTCTTCCCGCTGATCAGGCACCTGCCGTCGTTCCCGGACGATCGCTCGACCTGGGAGGCCGTCCTCGCCGATCCTCGGTACGTGGTCGTGGACCAGTACCTCGGGCAGGCGGGCGGCGGGCCCCCGGGGGCGCTGTTCTTCCCGGGCGACACCCTCAGCCTGGTCGACCCTTCTACCGGTCGGACGGAGCAGAAGATCGATCGCGGGGGTCCTGCGCTCCGCGACGGGCCTCTACGGCGTCGCCAACTCGGGATTCACCCCGCCGGTGATCGAAGGTGCGACGGCGGCCGAGTCGCAGTTCGGTCGGGACGTGATGCTCGCCGCCGCGCTCGTCAGACTCGCGCCGGGCGTCTCGGACTCCGCGGTCGCATCCAAGTTGGAGGCGCGGTTCCTTCCGAACGGTCTCGCTGCGACGAGCGTCCGACAGGCGGTGGACCGCAGCATGGCCTCAACGCGGGGGTTCTTCCAGCTGATGCAGGGCTTCCTGGCTCTGGGCCTCCTGGTGGGGATCGCCGGGCTGGGGGTCATGATGGTGCGAGCGGTCCGGGAGCGGCGACGGTCGATCGGGGTGCTGCGGGCGCTCGGCTTCCAGGCCCGGACCGTGCAGCGGTCGTTCCTGACGGAGAGTTCCTTCGTGGCGCTCGAGGGCATCGTGATCGGGGTCGTGCTGGCCGTCATCACGAGCTACCTGCTGTTCGCGAACTACGCGAGCTTCCAAGGCTCGGGGATCAGCTTCCCCGTGCCCTGGCGCACGATCGGCGTCGTCGTGGTGGCTTCGGCGCTGGCGTCCGTGGCGGTGACGCTCTGGCCTGCGAACCGCGCGGCCCAGATCAAGCCCGCGGTCGCGCTGCGGATCGACTGAGGCGGTCTATCGAGAGGGCCGTCCACCGGCGACGACCGCGATCGCGGACGAGATGGGCTGCTATCGCGATGGGCGCTTCTTCCCCGAGGCTTCCTCCTCGATCCGCGAGAGCGATGCTTCGTCCCCGCGCGGCGGCTCCTTGCCGCTCGCCAGGAGGCGATGGCTGGCCAAGACCGACTCGGCGACGGCGACGATCTTCCGATTGGTCCGACGCGCATGATCGCGCAACAACTCGAAGGCCTTCTGTTCGTCGACGGAGTGCCGCTCCATCAAGATCCCCTTCGCCCGCTCGGTGACGGCGCGTCGTCCGAACGCACCCTCGAGCGCGTGGTACTCGGCGAACCGTTCCAGCGCGATGTCGATCGAGCTTTGCATCTCCTCCTGATCCCCTGCATGGGCGATGGCAGAGAAGATGCCGAGACGAGCCGCTTGGTCGATGAACGCGCGGTCCTGAAGGTCGAGGATCGCGATGACTGGGCACGCTGCCTCATGCACGATCGTGCGGATCGTCTCGAGGGCCTTGCGCGAGATCCTCTCCGACGACGACGAGGGCGACGTCCGGCAGTTCGGCCAGCGTCACCTCGTGGATGGTCGAGACGTCAGCGCCCGAGCCTACGACCTCGTGACCGAGCGAGGTGACGGTCGTCGTGACCTCTCGCAGTCGTTCTTGTCGGCCGTCGAGGATGAGCACCCGGAGCTTCCTCGTCGCTTCGGCCATCCGTGCGTCCTCCCGGCGTTCCACCGTAGCGGAAGCCCTGTGGTGACACCATGGTGACGGAGGGCGTCGACCAGCGCGTTTTGTCACACTGGAACCGGGATAGGCACTGTTTCGTTTCGACGAGAGGTGCTACGGTCGTTTGCAGGTAGCTCGAGCAAACGGCTGCCACCCCCGAACCCCAGATCCTGGTCCGAGAACAACCCGCTCCCGAACAACGGGGCGAAGCGGTCGGACCACAGGAGACAGGGTGCAGAACCCCAGCAGCGCATCGGAGGCTCGGTTCGCCGTTCGTGGCGGCCGCCGCAACGGGATCGACGATCTTCTCTCGCTGCCTCCCCTCCCCGGGCGGCGGGCGGGCAGACTACTCCGGGTCCCCGAGGAGCGATCGTGACCGACTGGCGCGAGCAGGAGGTCGGGAACGAAACCAGCTCCCGTGAGATCGAACGAGTGGATCGACGAGTCGACCTGGAGCTCGGACACGGGAGGAACACGCCCGTATGTGTGCGAGTGCAGCGACGGAGCGTGCAAGGCGACGATCGTCCTCACCCACGCGGAGTACGAGGAGGTTCGCGCTCACGGAACCCACTTCGCGATCGCTCGCGACCATGAGAGCCCGGACCTGGACCTGATGGTGTCGGAGCGCAGCGGGTTCACGATCGTCCGCAAACTGCCGGGGCTCCCGGCGAAGCTCGCGAACGCATCGGATCCTCGCAGATCGAGGGCCGGACCATGATCCGAACGGTGCGTCCGGGTCTCCGTATCGGAGCCGTGGTGCCTTGGCGGAAGGGAGTTCGACATGGGTAGGACCAGGATGTCGGTCCGGGGGCGGCAGTCACGAGAGATGCGCACCGCGGTTGCATCGTTCAGCCAGCAGCGCACCACCCTTGCGCCCTACCAGATCCGGACGTGTGCTCGGTGTGGGCGCCACACGGCCTTCGTTCTGGAGGATGCGGCCGGGGGCTGGTACTCCTGCATCGAGTGCGGCCGATACGCGTGACGGGCCGTTCGTCACGCGTTCTCAAGGCAACGGCGCCGCCGCAAGGTCGTGGTCGTGCGACTCCTGTCGAGATCGCCTCCACGGGGGGAGCCACGCTGCCTGTGTGCAGCTTCTGCGGTGACGGTCCCGTCGCCGCTTGGTTCGAAGGGCCTGACTTCCGGACCGCCGTCAGATCTGCGGAGACGGTGCGAGCGAGCGAAGCCTGGCTCGCCTGCCCGACCTGCTTCTCCCTCGTCGGCGCCGACGACCGCGAAGGTCTCGTCCGCCGAGCCATCGGCCGACAGGGCCCAGACGAAGGTGGTCGTGATCTGCGGCAAGCGCGGTCGGACCTCGAAGAGAGGTTCTGGACGCCGCGGGGCTCCGGGGACGCGTAGGTCTCCCCGAGGCACCGCCGCTTGCTCGGTCGGCTCCTGGTTGAGATCGAAGCGGCACCCCGCCTACCGTTGACGCCTAGGGTGTGGGGCCAGCCTTCGGCGGTGATGGGTCGTGGAGGGCGCTCGCTTGGTGCCCGCGCGCAGAAGGGAGGGAGGAGTCGGATGCAGAAGATCACCCCGTTCCTGTGGTTCGAGGGAGGCGCCGAGCAGGCGGTGGAGTTCTACCGGTCGGTCTTCGATGACGCCAAGTTGACGAGCACCACCCGCTACCAGGAGGGCTGGGCGGGCCCGACGGGTGAGGTCATGACGATGACACTCAGCATCGCCGGCCAGGAGTTCGTCGTCCTGAACGGCGGGCCGCAGCCGGGGTTCCAGTTCTCCCCGGCGATCTCGTTCGTGGTCCACTGCGACACTCAAGAGGAGATCGACCGGCTCTGGGAGCGGCTCTCCGATGGTGGACACCCGGATCAGTGCGGTTGGGTCACAGACCGCTTCGGCCTCACCTGGCAGATCGTGCCTCGGGTCCTCGAGCAGATGCTGATGGACGGTGATCCCGCCCGCGTCGACCGCGTGATGCAGGTGATGCTCCCGATGATGAAGCTCGAGATCGAGCCGTTGCAGGACGCGTTCGACCGGGGGTGAGCGATGGCCGACCAGGACGACGTGCGGAGGATCGCGCTGTCGCTCCCCGAGACACGTGGGGCAGACGATCGGTTCGCCTTCTCGGTCCGGAACGCCGGCAAGGAGAAAGGCTTCGCGTGGGTCTGGTTGGAGCGGGCGGAGCCGAAGAAGGGGCGTGTGCCCAACCCCGATGTGCTCGCGGTCCGCGTCGCGAACGCCGAGGAAGAGGAGATGCTCCTCCGCTCGGATCCGCAGAAGTTCTTCACCGAGCCCCACTACGACGGTTTCCCTGCCGTCCTGGTTCGGCTCGACGCGATCGACGCGAACGAGCTCGAGGAGCTCCTCACCGACGCGTGGCGGTGTCAAGCGCCTCGTGCGCTCGTGAAGGCCTTCGACGCGAGGGACGACGATGGATAGGCAGGAGTGGCTGGTGGCTCGACGCAGAGCCGTCGAAGAGGACTACACGCGCGACGCTCCGACGTACGACGACGGTTACGATCCCCGCACCCCCACCCATCGTCGGTTCGTCACCGCGTTGACCGATACGTGCCCGGAGGGCGGGACCGTCCTCGACGCCGCCTGCGGCACCGGTCCGTACATGGGCATGGTCCTCGACGCAGGTCGCCGGGTGCTGGGGATCGATCAGTCGGTCGGCATGCTCGAGCGCGCCAGGATGAAGCACCCCCGCGTGCCTCTGGAGCGGATGGGGCTTCAGGAGCTGGCGCTCGTGGGGGAGTGCGACGCGGGGATGTGCATCGACGCGATGGAGCACATCCCTCCCGAGGAGTGGCCCTTGGTCCTCGCCAACCTCCGGCGCGCCCTTCGGCCGGGCTCCCAGCTGTACCTGACCGTCGAGGAGATCGACGGAGAGGACCTCGACCGTGCATCGGGCGCGGCGGCCGACGTCCCCCTCGTCCATGGCGAGGATGTCGGTTCGGACTCCGGCGGGTATCACTTCTACCCCAGCCGGGAGCAGGTCGCCGGATGGGTCGCGGACGCAGGTCTCGTGATCGTCGAGGAGGCCGATGAGTGGCTGGATGGCTACGGCTACCATCACCTCCTCGTCCGCACGCCCGAACGGCGCTGAGGATCGGGCGCCGAGGGTGGGCGCCCGAGCGCTTCCTCCAGCGCGCGTCGGGAGGTGCGAAGCGTAGGAACCGGGCTCAGGCGATGTTGTGGCCTGCCGATACCTCTGGACATGAAGAACCCATGGACACGCCTTCCGGATGCTCCGAGATACGTCCTTCCTGAAGATGCGCCCTTCGTAGCCGCATGGAACGACACCCGTGGGTCGGACCGGGATCAGCTGCGGCTGCATCTCGACGCCCTACCGGAGCCGTTCTGCGGGCCGCGGAAGGCCCCGGTCGTCGTCCTGGGTCGGAACCCAGGATGGTCCGGTGAGGAGCCGAAGCAACACCGCAAGTCCCTGGAGGCTGCGATCCGGGGGAACCTGGGCAAGGACAAGGATCGAGCATGTCCAGAGCAGACTCCTCGATCGGTTCGCCGATACGGCTGGTGGCGGATGGACCAGGCGATGCTGGCATCGGGTCGTCGAGGGATCAGGGCTCTCGTTCGACGAGCTCGCGACCAAGGTGCTGTCGGTCGAGTTCCACGGCTATCACTCACAGGACTGGGCCCCTTTGCCGGTCACGCTCCCGAGCCAGTGGTACGGGTTCCAGCTCGTGCATCGAGCGGTCGCCCGTGGGGCCGTGATCGTGATCCTGCGTGGCAGGCGCGATTGGGAGGTGGCTGTCCCGAGCCTCCGAACACATCCCCTCGTGTTCGCCACGAAGACCGCCGGCAACGCGTCGATCAGCCCGGGCAACCTCCCGCCCGGCGCATTCGATCGCCTGCTCCACGCCGTGACGTCCTGACGCAACGTCGGGACGCCGGCGCGGTCCATAGCATCTCGGGCGCCTACCTCGGCGAGGACGCGCTCGAGCAGGGCGTGCGCGTCAAGGTCCTCCTCGCCTAGCGAGCCGCAGGAGCGCCTTCGGCGCGTGTGTCGCGAGGCAGACCCAGGGCGAGTGTCACACCTGCGCCGATCACGGTTCCCAGCGCGAGTCCGCCCACGACGTCAAGCGGGTTGTGCGCTCCCAGATAGATCCTGGCGAACGCCACGAGCGTGACCACAGCCCACGGCAGGATCCGCCACCAGCCGTGGAGGTACGGCGTGAGGACCCATGCGAGGCCGGTTGCGAGCATCACGTGCCCCGAGACGAACGACACCCCGCTGGTGGCGACGCCGCCGCGCAGGTGCACGACCGGCTCGGTCACGGCCGGTCGTTGTCGGTTGATGTCCAGCACGTTCCACACGACACGCTCGGCGGCCAGCTTGAGCACCGAGACCAGGACGGCCGCGACCGCGAGCCACCATCGACGAAGGAGCAGCGCGACGACGGCGAGCGCGGGCCCAACGGCCAGGACGCCGAGGAACTGCGCACCCTGCATCGCCGGGGACAGCGCATCCGGCAGACCGTTGATGGCGCGGAAGATGGCGCGCTCCCATGGGGGAACCGTCCCCGTGCGCGCGACCATGGCAGCGAGCCCGAAGACGACCAGCCCCGACACGATCGCGACCACCAGCCGGCGCCGCGGATCTCCCATCCGTGCATCCTATGCGGGACCCTTGCAGCGTTATACAGACCGATGGCCGCTTCCACTGACACGCTCGTTGGAGGAGGGTGGTGTGGGCAACACGTATGCCCGCCGCTCTCGGCAGTGAGGAAGGCTTGAGGCGATCATGCAGAAGCAACTCGATGCGAACTGGGTCTCGATCGAATCGGCGGCACGCGCGACGGGTGTGTCGACCTCCTCGATCCGTGCGTGGTGCGCAGCGGGCGTCGTGCGGAGCATCGCTCGGACGAGCGGGCGGGTCGTCGATCTCGCGGCCGTGCGACTCCACGGTATGCCGGCGTCGACCGCGCCCGAAGCGATCAACGCGCGCCTCGCCGATCGGGACACGGTGCTCAAGAGCGCGACCGCTGGGGCCGGCCCGGCGCTGAACGACGCGATCCTCGAGCTGCAGGACCTCGCTCGCGATCGTCTGGACGACTGAAGCCGAACCCGTGCCTCGTCTCCCGCCCCTTACCCTGGTTCGCATCCAGGGGAAGGAGTCGAGAGATGGCGATCCACCCGAGCGTCGGTCGGCCGGAACATCCGGCGCTGCTCGAACACGCGGCCCGGCGCGGGGCGAACGTGCAGAACCGGATCGCCGACGCGATCACGAGGTTCGCCGGCTCGATGTGGTTCGTGTACCTGAGCATCGTCTGGTTCGCGTTGTGGATCGGCCTGCACGTCGAGCGCTACCCCTACGGGCTGCTCACGATGGTCGTGTCGCTGGAAGCGATCTTCCTGTCGACGTTCGTGATGATCAGCCAGAACCGCGCCGACGAGAAGCGCCAGGTGCTGGCCGATAACCAGTGGAAGATCGTGCAGACGGAAGAAGCCCAGAACGAGCAGCTGATCGAGCTCTCCACCCAGATCCTGGAACTCACGAAAGCGATCCACGCCCTCACGGTGGCGAAGTCCGATGCCTCGGGCGGACGCGGCGCGACCTGAGCTGCTCGATCCGCATCGCGACAGTTCGTCCTCGGCCTGCGCATACTCGAAGCAGGACGCGAACCCGATAGTGGCGGGAGAAGAGATCTGACAGGGCTCGCTCCCCCGGATCCGTTCCACCGTCCTTCTCAGGCTCACGGGCTCGACACTCCGGAGCGAATCCCAGCTCCCGATCCGGCCCATCGCTCGCTTCGGACGCTTCGGGACACCTCAGCTCGAAGGAGCCTCATGCAGAACATCCGTATCTCCAGCTACAAGATCATCCAGGGCACGTTCCCGGACATCGCCGATGCCGCGAAGGAAGGGATGCTCAGGAACTTCAGGACCCAGCCCGGGTTCCAGCGCTACGGACTTGCCGATACTGGCGACAACACCTGCGTCTCGATCAGCCTGTGGGACACCCGGGCGCAGGCCGAGGCGGCGTCGCTCGTGGCTTCGACCTGGGTGCGTGAGCACCTTGCGGACCGGATCGAGCTCACCGCGACACAGGTCGGCGACCTCGCGTTCTTCGAGGGCGTGCTCGCGGCGGTCTGACCGCCGTGGTCTCCCCTAGGTAGGGCTGCAGCCGCTCCTGGGGGTGAGTCGAGAGGAGCCCACCGTGATGGGCTCCTCTTCTTCCCCGCGGGTCCCTCTCCGTCTCGCGAGAACGACCCGCCACCGAAAGGGAGGCATCATGACGGTCGCCTTGCAGGAACCGGTTCTCGTGCGCGATCCGGCGGCTAGGCACGCACTCCCTGACCTGGAGACCCTGGGTCAGGCAACGTTCGAGTTGGAGTCGCACGGCGGCTACGCCCGAACCGTCACGGGGAAGGTCGCCTACTTCGACGAGCAGGCGGAGACCTACTTGGTCCTCGAGCCCGCCGGGACGATGGCCCGAGTGCCGGTGCGCGACATCGTCTCGTCCCGCGTCGCCTCGACCGGTGAGCCCGATCGGCGGCCCCGGAGAGACGACGAAGGCCTCGGCACCGGTCAGGACTGACGAAGGGGCGGACCGTGTCGGCCGATAGCCGCGTCGTGAGACGGACGGGGATGCCGTGGTCGTGGTTGGCCTCGCTGGCCGATGGGCGGCCGGACGGGCCGACAGCGTCTACGCCGGATGGCGTGGGACGTCGCGTCTGAAGAAACCGGTCGGCGTGGGATACCGGCGGAGCAAGGCCGTTCCTACTGTCGCGATCAGGGAGGGGCCCCGCCAGACGGGGCAAGGCGATGGCCGATCGGTCGCTCCGCTGTCCGGAAGAGGTTCCTCGACCTGGGATCTGCTTCATGCCGATCGACCAGCGCTGCCGTGGGCGCGATCCCCCACGGGGAACCCGGTTCGGGCCCGATCCCCGGCGCCCCGCATGTCGATCGAAACCGTATCAAGGAGGGTGTAGATGCTCAGCACGTTCCGCGCCAAACTCCGATCCTCCCGCCGTTCAGTGAGGATCGTCGGCTCCGCCCTGGCCATCGTGATCTTGGGAACGACGTTCGCACATGCGACCATCCCGGCCGCCGACGGAACGATCTCTGCCTGCTACAAGAAGAACCAAGGCCAACTCCGGGTGATCGACGCGGACAAGATCACGCACTGCAGGCCCAGTGAACGCACACTGACCTGGAACCAGACCGGACCCGCCGGACCCGCCGGACCCGCCGGACCGCAGGGGCCGGCCGGGCCGCAGGGTCCCGCGGGTGTTTCCGGGTACGAGGTCGTGCGGACCGACTTCACGATCCCGGCGGGTGGATTCGTCAGGGACACGTCGGATTGCCCGACCGGGAAGGTCGTGTGGGGAGGCGGCGTGAAGGTCGTCGGGGAGGGGACGGCCAACTTCCACACGGTGGTTCAGGAGTCCGCGCCCGACACGATCGGCCTCACGCAGTCCGTGTGGCTCGCGGCCGTCCAGAACAACGACAGCGTCGCGCACACGATCGGCATCTTCGCGATCTGCGCCAACGCCTCGTAGTCATCGGACGAAGAGAGATCGGCTGAGGGGCGGCGCCGGCCGCCCCTCAGCGTGTCAGCCCTTCGAGATGCTTCGTGCGAGGTCGCGCATCGAGACGATGCCGACGAGCATCCCGTCCTCCATCACGGGGAGATGTCGGAACTCGCCGTCGAGCATCTTGTCCATCGCCTCACCGACGGTGGCGTCGGGGCCGATCGTCTGAGGGTTCGAGCTCATCCCCTTCGACACGGGAGACACGCGGGCTGGGTCGGCGCGGGTCAGATCGAAGGCCGAGAGGATGTCTCGCTCGGTGAAGATGCCTACCAGGGCATCCTCCTCGAGCACGAGGACTGAACCCACCCGCGCCGATGACATGGCTCGGGCGGCCTCGATCGATCATCGTCGACGGCTCCACCGTGACCAGATCGATGCTCATGACATCGCGAACCGTCGTCGCCATCGGATCCCCCTTCTGGTCGGCCCACCGTACTCCCGTCCCCGCGGTGGAGGAAGCCGAGGGCGTCCCAGCGTCCGTCTGGCACTCGGGCTTCGCCGCTGGCTAAGCTCGGCCGGTGTCGATCTTCGTGTACCTGCGGTTCTGCCTCGCCGAGAGCGCCGATCGGGAGGATTTCGACGGTGACATCCGAGCCATGGCGGAGCTCGCTGAGAGCCAGCCTGGATACATCTGGTCGGAGATGGGGCCCTCGATGCAAGAGCCGTCGGTGTACGTGGTGGTTTCGGAGTGGGACGACCTCGACGATGTCCGCAGCTGGGAGCACGAGCGGGTCCACACCGAGGATCCAGCGCAAGTGGGGGCCCCACTTCAGCGAGCCCCTCGTCCACCGTCGTTTCACGCCGTGGCAGCGACCGACGGAGGCATAGGTCCTCCGACCGCGAAAGGGTCTCCACCGTCTACCGGTGGCCTCGTGCCGCGACGAGTCCGGCCTTCCAGCCGGGCGCGCGCCCCCGGACCGGCGGCCGGATGGCTTCCGCCGGCAGGCCGCTTCGAGCGATGAGCCACGAGACCACCGAGTTCGAGTTCCACATGTCTCCCGTCCCCAGCTCATCACGGCCCCACACCAGCGCGGGCACGGAGCCGACGAGGTGGAGGACGAGACGGGCCCGGTGTTCGTCGTCGCTCAGGCGCCGCGGACTTGCCACCGCCTCGAGGACGTCCGGGATGACCCCGTCTCGCCATCGGCGCACCTCGTATCGGAACACGCGGGGTCGCGCGATCCGGCGGCTGCCGACGGGACCTTCGAGCACCACGCCGCGCGATGCAGGGTCTGCGTCGGGGATCGGCCACGCGGTCTCGATGACGAAACGTGCCTCCGGCACTCGCACCTCCAGGGCAGAGTGGTAGAGGTCGAGCGGTCGGCGCCGCTCGCGGTATGCCTGGATCGCCTCGTAGATGCGCCCGTTCAAACGAACGAAGTGACCGCCCGCACCGAGGGGGAGCCAGTACAGGTCGACGCCGGCGTCGAATGGGTGTCGCGCGAGCGGGTCTGAAGCACCGGCTGCCCCGGGCTGATCACGCATCCCCCCTCCTTCCGACCGTGGTACGAAGAACACGCTACAAGCGGGTAGCTCTCCCGATCGGGCTCGCGGCCCTGCCGCACGGGACGAACCCCGAACCGAGCGTCGCTCTCACGCGTAGTCCCTGGGTATCGCTGTTGGCCGTGAGAGCGGCGTCCGGCAGAGCCCCGGTCGCCACGACGCAAGAGGAGGGATCCGCATGAGACGTTCCCTGGTACCGATCCTGACGGCGGCGCTCGCGTTCGGTCTGATCTTGGCCGCACCGGCGTCCGCCTCGAAGGGACACCAGGTCTTGGAGTTCGGCACGATGGCCCCGGTCACCGGGCCGTTCCTCGGCTCTGCGAACCCGATCCGCGGGGTCAACGGCGGTCTGCTGCCGTGGCAGATCGACAGCGCCCGAGGCGAGTTGTCGAGCACCGGTCATCTCGAGGTCGCCGTCACCGGCCTGGTGCTGCTCGACGCGGCGCCGGTGCCGCAGCAGCTCCAAGGGACGAATCCGTTCTCCACGTTCCGCGCGATCGTCAGCTGCCAGACCGTCAGCGGCGGCGGTGCCGGGGTGACCAACGTGGTGACCGATCCGTTCCCGGCGAGCTCTACGGGTGATTCCCGGATCGAAACCGACGTCAGCCTGCCCGAGCCCTGCTACGCGCCGATCGTGTTGGTGGGTCCTTCGGGGACGACCTGGTTCTCCGTGACCGGCGTGTAGCTGACCACGCCGTCGCACGGTCGCGGGGGACGGTAGACGTGCCCTTCAGGCTCGCCCTGCAACCTCGTCGGCGCGGACCAGCTCGATCCGCTGGATGAGGCTCAGCGTCCACGGCCAGCGCCAAGGGGTCACGCTCGCTACTCGCATCGAGGAACCTCGCGCCCTTTCGACCGGATCGGGCAGATGCGCGTGCAGGGGGCCGGCTCCTCGACGGAAGTCCCACACGAGCGCCGGCGCGCCCGGTCGCAGCACGCGGCCGATCTCGGTCAGTCCGGTCGCCGGGTCGGTCCAATGGTGCATCGACAACGTGCTGACCACGGCGTCGAACGATCCGTCGGGGAACGCCAACGAGGCCACGTCGCCGACGAGGAACGACGGCCGGCGCCCGCCGCCCGGACGCTCGGCGTTGGCCGTGGCGCGCTCGATCATCGCCGGATCCAGATCGAGGCCGGTCACGTCAAGGTCGTGCCGGCGCGCCAGCCGGGTCGACAGTTGGCCCGGCCCGCAGCCCACCTCGAGCACCCGGGCGCCGGTCGGGACGACCGACGCGACGTCGGAGGCGATACCTGCGAAGAACGAGCCGAGCAGGAGCCGGCTCATCGCGTCGTAGACCGCGGCATCGCCGATGAGGATCCCGCCCGCGGCGCTCCGCCCCGTCACTGCGCCGCGCCCGTGTCGCACGGCGACCGCAGCCGCCGCGGCGAACGCAGCGAGCGCGAATCACGAACGTTCGACGTGGTGCCATCATCCGCTTGCGTCCGAGCACGAGCCGCCGTGTCGGCGCCTCGGACGTCCGTATCGCCCATCGTACGAGCTAACCATCGTGAGGCGCCGCCCGGCGTGTAGGAGGATGCGCGGGTCCTCCCGGTGACGTTTCCCTACCGTCGATCAGGGAGACGCCGAGCCTCGACCGCCCAGAGTGGCACGATGGGTGCGTGAACTCCTTCCGCAGGCTGGTGATGCTGACCGGGATCGGGCTACTCGTCCTCGCCGTCGTCGATCAGCTGCAGCGACCGCGAAGCGATCGCACCTGGGAGGGCGAGGTGGTCGGGTTCGTTCCGTACGACTTCCGCGTGCCGACGCTCGAGCGGGCGCGCTCCCGCTGGTGGAACCCCGACGACGATCGGCTGTTCGTCCCGCAGGTCTTCGGGGTGGGGTGGACGCTGAACCTCGCGCGCCTGGCGCGGCTGGTCGCGCTCCGCTGAACGACGGGCGGGCTCGACGAGCCCGAGCGCAGGCGGGGGTCCTCCCCTCAGGCCGGCTCGAAGGTCAGCGACACCAGCACCAGCGTGTCGGAGCGCATCATGGTCCCTCCGATCGCCTGACCCATCTCGTCGTCGAAGTAGGGAAGTTCCACTTGTCGGGCGACTCCGTGACGCCGTCCAGGGTGATGAACAGCCCCGCCACGATCTTGCGCATCCCGGTCTCCTCCCTTGCCACCGGCCGTCGCTCGGCCGTTCTCGTGGGGTTAGACCGTGGCTCCGCGCCGGACTCATCGCTCGTTGCCGAACCGCCGACGAGTTCCTGCCCGTCCCGTGGTCTTACCTGTGGATGACCAGCGTGGTGCACCTGCGAGGCCCGGTCGGCCCGGACGACGGCGCCGCGCTCGCCGCGCGTGGCCTCCGGTCCTTCGGAGGGGGCGGGGGTACGGTGATCCTCGACGTTGGGGAGGTGACCGGAGCCGACGTCGCGATGGTGGACACCCTCGCGCGTCTGCGATTGCTCGCGGGCCGCCTCGGCCGCACCGCATGGCTCCGGCACGTCGCGCCCGAACTGCTGGAGCTGATCGAGCTCGTGGGGCTGAGCGACGTGCTACGCGTCGAGCCGCTCGGGCAGCCCGAAGAGCGGGAACAGGCGGGCGGTGTCCAGGAAGAAGCAGACCCCGCCGATCCGGTCGTCTGAGAGATCGAGGACCTGCACGCGCCCACGGTTCGAACCCGCCGTCGGCCGCCGGTTTGTACTGTGCGAACGCCGGCTGCCCGTTCGCGTGCACCGGGAGCAGCCGCGAGTCCCGGCAACCGACGCCGGGGCCGAGGCACCACACCGCGATGTCCTCGTGGGTCTGGAGCCACAGCGGGTACGGCGGCATCGACCACGTGGCGTCCTCGCGCAGGAGCGATGTGAGGGCGTCCATGTCGTAGCGCTCGAAGGCGTCGACGTACCGCGCGAGAAGATCCTGCTGCTTCCGATCGATCGAGCCGGCGTGCGACTCCATGGTGATCTCGGCGCGCTGCAGCGTTCGCGTGCGCGCGCTGGACCGCGCTGTTCACCGAGGCGACGCTCGTGTCGAGCAGCTCGGCCACCTCGGACGCCTGCCACTTCAGCACGTCACGGAGCACCAGCACGGCCCGCTGCCGAGCGGGCAGGTGCTGCAGCGCGGCGACGAACGCCAGGCGGATCGACTCACGCGTCTCCACGACCTCGGCGGGATCGCCTGCGGGCAGGACCCGGTCGTCGGGGATCGGCAAGACCCAGGTGGCCTCCGGAAGCGGCTCGCCGAGGTGCTCGATCGCCGCCGCCTGCGCCGGCCCCAGGTCCATCGGGCGGGCCCTCCGTTCCTTGCCCGTCAGCATGTCGAGGCAGACGTTCGTCGCGATCCGGTAGAGCCACGAGCGGAAGCGCGCGCGACCTTCGAAGCCCTCGAAGCCTTTCCACGCCCGGAGCAGGGTCTCCTGCACGGCGTCCTCGGCGTCGAAGGCCGAGCCGAGCATCCGGTAGCAGTACGCGGTCAGCTCCCGCCGATGCTCGGCGAGCCGTTGCTCGAGATCGTCGGACCCCAACGTGGCGCCGGTCGTATCCGGTGTCGAACCCATGGTGACCAACCTACCGAACGTGGCGCCGAACCCGGTCCCACCTGTTTGCCACCAACGGCGACGGGGAATGTCGGTCGGGACAGGGAGGTGACGATATGGCTGGTGAGAAGACGCAAGCGAAGGGCAAGAAGAACAAGGTGGTCGGCGGCGTGAAGAAGGAGGTCGGTCGCGTGACGAAGGACCGGAGCCTGGAGGCCGAGGGCGCGATGCAGAAGGCCAAGGGTTCTGTCCAAGACACGGCTGGGAAGACCACCCGCAAGGTCACGAAGCGCGCGTAGACCGCGCCGATCCTGCGTGGGAAGCCGCTGATCCTCGCGCCGGGAGCTGATGCCAAGAGAAGGCACTCCGGAACACGTTCTAGGAACGCCGAGAGGGCGGAGCGGGAACCCTGCTCCGCCCTCTTCGCGAGGCTCCATCCGACGACTACCAGTACCGTGCCGTCGCCATCGCCATGACGGCGACCACCAACAACGCGAGAGCCGCCCTCGCGTAGACCTTGAGCGTGCCCTGGATCTCAGCCAGCCGCGCGGCCTGCTCCTGGGTCGGCTGGCCGCCCGAGGCGGCCAGCTCACGTTGGATCGCGAGGAGACGCTGCACGTTCGGGCGAGTGACGAACATCCCCAACGACGCTGCCGCGATCGCGGCCAACATGCCGATCGTCAGGACCAGCCCGAAGGGGTCGCCCAGGAAATCACCGTACGAGGCGGCGAGCGTGACGTCCTTCACGTACAGCACGAGCCCGGCGGCGATCGTGATGCCCGCGAGCATGAGGAGCCGGTCGACGAGGCGCCGAACACCCAGCAACTGGCCCATCATCGGACCAGCCGCAGGACCGACCGCAGCGGCGCTCGGCTGGACGAACACGACGAACATGAAGACTGCACCGGCCCAAGCCACGCCGGCACCGATGTGGAGCAGCCGGAACAGCACGAAGAACCACTCGGTCGCGATCACCCTTCCCCCCTGTGAGACGTGCGTCGCCGGACAGTAGCGCCTGTCGGATCTGCGCGCGACCCGGATCCGGAGCGCCCGTACCAGGTCCTCGTCCCCGGCCCGGAAAAGAGTGACAAGTCCCCGCCCACTCGCTTGACGCGTTCCCGGGCAGGCCGTACGTTCCCATCCGAGAAACCGCTGGGGCCCTCGGGTTCCGGCGGTTTCTCATCTCTGCGGCACTCCACCGAGGGAGGGGACGCCGTGAGCATGTCGAGGATCAGCGTTCGGGCCGACGAGATGCCCGTGTACGTCGCTCTTCCTTCCGGTCAAGGCCCGTGGCCGGGGGTCGTCGTGATCCATGACGCGCTGGGCATGACGGCGGATCTGCGGAACCAGGCCGACTGGTTGGCGGATGCGGGCTACCTCGCAGCCGCGCCCGACCTGTATCACTCCGGCGGCCGGATCCGGTGCCTGTTCCGAGCGATGCGCCAGGCGATGGCCCGCACCGGCGCGGTGTTCGAGGACCTGGATGCCACGCGCCGATGGTTGGTCGGTCGCGAGGACTGCACGGGGAAGGTCGGGGTGATCGGGTTCTGTCTCGGGGGTGGCCTCGCGCTCCTGCTCGCCGCCGGTCACGGCTACGACGCCTCGAGCGTCAACTACGGCTCCGTACCGAAGGACGCGGCGACGCTGCTCGCCGACGCCTGCCCGATCGTCGGCAGCTACGGCGCGAAGGATCCCACGCTCCGCAAAGCGCCGGCGCTGCTCCGTCGGGCGCTCACGGCGAACGCGATCGAGCACGACGTCGCGGTCTACCCGGACGCGGGGCACGCGTTCATGAACGAGCACGACCCCACCGACGAACCGACGTGGGCGGTCATCGCGGGCAGGTTCTCCACGTCCGGCTACCACGAGCCCTCCGCGATGGACGCGCGTGAACGGATCGTGTCGTTCTTCGACACCCATCTGCGGGATCGACCCGCGGCCGCTACGACCTGACGGATCGGACGGTGTCGGTGTTGTCGGCCTTGCAGTAGGTCGTCCTCTTCGCTCGCGCGTAGAACTTCCCGTACATGCCCGTGTTGCCCGTCGACCACATGTAGCGGCCGGCGACCAGCGATGCGGTGTCGCTCGCGATCTTCTGGTCGACCTTCGGAGCCTGCGTCGACCCCACCTGTTTGAACAGGACGATCGTGCGGTTCTTCGCACACTTGAACGGACGCGTCGACTTCACGTATCCCCAGAAGTCGCCGTTCTTCGTCTTGATCGTGACGGTGGTGTCGGCCCGGGTTCCAGCCGTTCCCACCGAGGTCAGGGCCATCACCACGCCGAGCGTGATGAGCGCCGTCACGAGTGTTCTCGGTCTCACGCGATCCCCCTCCCGAGCGTCCTCCCTGCCCAGGCGACAGATGCTGTGCCCCGGTCGGTCGGCAGTCAAGGGCTCCGTCCGAGGGCCTTCGCCGGCTCGCCGAACCGGAGGAGCCGGCCGCCGGTGGCGATCGAGCAGAGGGCGAACCAGGCCCAACCGACGGCGAGCCCCGCGACGACGTCGGTGAACCAGTGCACGCCCAACAGCATCCTCGACGTCCCGATCGCGACCGCGATTCCCGCGGCGGTCCCGGCGAGCATCGCGCGGACGCGAGGGGTACGGCCGCGCGACAGCACCAACGCGAGCGCCGCGTAGCACGCGGCGGCCGTGGCGGTATGGCCGCTGGGGAACGATGACCCTGAGAAGGATGCCAACGGATCGATCGCGGGCCGTGCGCGCGCCACGCCCACCTTGACCAGGTTCACGATGAGCAGTTCGCCCCCCACCACCAGCGTGAGGAAGAGCCACAGCGAGCGACCGCGGATCCGTCGGAACTCGATCAGTCCCACGACGAGCGTCACGACGATCGCGACGGGCGTGGATCCCAGCAACGTGAGGGCACGGAGCACGGGCGTGGACACGTTCGTGGCATGAGCGGCGGCCCACTCGGCGACGGCGGTATCCACGTCCAACGCGGCCGTCCCCGAGCGCACCAGATAGAAGAGGACCCCCGCGACGACACCGCCGACCACCACACCCAAGGAGGCGGCCGTGAGCGCCCATCCGGTGGCCGTGCGCGGATCCCACCGTCCGAGCCATCCCAGACGGCTCCGCTCTAGTTCCCGGGCCACGGACCCGCTCAGGTCGGCCGCCGGGTCGGCAGCGGGCCAGCGTTGCACCGCGAGGTACACGAGCACCGCTGCCGTCACGCTCGCGCACGCGAGCGCAACGATCACCATCGGTCCTCCGTTCGGTAGGGCATCAGCCAGGTTTACCCGTGGGCGATCGAGGGAAACCCCTTCACCATGCGCTTATCGACCGACGTGAACGGGATGGGAACGCTGGATCGAGGATGCGGGGAGACGATCGCGATCGCGCCGCCCGACGCCCTCGACGCACCGCCGGGCGGCCCGGCCGAACGGATCGCGTGTCGCACGAAAGAGCATCACCCCGTCACGGTCGCGGCGCTCATCGGCGTCGTCGGGTTCGTGTTGATGGGCGCGATCATCGTCGGGTTGGGCCTGCTCCTGACGCACGTCCTCCTGAGCGGCGGCCTCGGCCGGTGGGACGAGCGGGTCAACGACTGGTTCGTGATCCGGCGCACGTCCGCGTGGAACTCGATCACGTCGTTCGGCACCATCGATCGGATCGACGGGGACCGTCGTGGCGGTGGCCGCCGTCACGACGCTCGTGCTCGCGATCGGACGCCTGTGGCGCGAGATCGGCCTGATCGTGATCGCGCTGTCCGTAGAGGTCCTCGTGTTCTTGACGACCACGTTCGTGGTGGATCGACCTCGGCCCTACGGTGCCTCGCCTGGATCCCGCACCGCCGACCTCCAGCTTCCCGTCCGGCCACACCGCCGCCGCCATCGCGCTGTGGGTGTCGTTGGCGATCGTGATCACGACGCATGTGAGGAACGCGTTCGTCCGGACACTGGTGTGGATCGTGGCGTTGAGCCTTCCGATCTTCGTCGGTCTGTCCCGCTTGTATCGGGGCATGCACCACCCGACCGACGTCCTGGCGAGCGTCCTGCTGGGTGCGGGGGCGGTGCTGACGGCGCTGCTGGCCGTGCGAGCGGCCTCCGCGGTCGCCGAGATGAGGCATAGGTCGGACGCGGTCGACGCGTCTCCGGCGACGGCGCCCGTCGAGGTGGCGTCATGACCTCGGTGGCGGTGGTCGCCCACTCCGCGAAGCGTCTCGGCGGGGGTCTGGGCGAGCTCCGCGCGCTCCTGGCGGCCGAGGGAGTCACCGACCCCATGTGGGCCGAGGTGACGAAGAGCCGGTTCGCCCCGGCGCGGGTCAAGGGGTTCCTCAAGGAGGGCGCCGACCTCGTCTTCGTGTGGGGAGGCGACGGGACGGTGCAGCGCTGCATCGACGTGTTGGCGGGATCGTCGGCCACCCTGGCCATCCTCCCGGCCGGGACGGCGAACCTCCTGGCCACGAACCTGGGGATCCCCCGTGACCTCGAGGCGGCGGTGCGGGTCGGGCTGCACGGCGACCGCAGGTCGCTGGACGTCGGCGTGGTGAACGGCGAACGCTTCGCCGTGATGGCGGGCACCGGCCTGGATGCGGTGATGATCCGCGACGCCGACTCCGGGCTGAAGGATGCGGTCGGCAGGATGGCCTACCTGTGGACCGGGGCGAAGAACGTCCGGCGCGAGCCCGTCAAGGCGAAGATCCGCGTGGACGGCCACCGCTGGTTCAAGGGCGATGTCACCTGCGTGCTGGTGGGCAACGTCGGCAAGGTGATCGGCGGCATCTCCGCGTTCTCAGACGCCGACCCCGACGACGGACGCCTCGACGTGGGTGTCGTGACCGCCGACGGTTGGTGGCAATGGGCGCGGACGCTCGGACGCAGCGCGTTCGGCGACGCCTCCGCGTCTCCGTTCGTGCAGACCACGACGGCGCGTTCGATCGAGGTGCGGCTCGATCGCAAGGTGCTCTACGAGTTGGACGGTGGGGACCGCACGAAGAAGAAGCGACTCGACATCGAGGTGGAACCGGGCGCCATCAGCGTCTGCGTTCCTGAGGAGGCGACGCGATGAGCACGGCGAACGCGGTCCCCGAAACGTGGACCCTCACGGGCGACGACGCACGGGAGACCTTGAAGAGCACCGGCCCGATGCACCTGATCCGTGACGCGTTCAAGCGCCTCCGGTCGGCCGACGGGTTCAGCCACGCGCGCTCCATCGCGTTCCTGCTGGCGCTGGTCTTCATCGAGGGTGTCATCGCGCTCGTCGGTCTGGCCAGCGTCCTCGGCACCGGTGGGCTGAGCGAGGGGATCGTGCGGGCGCTCCAGACGGCCGTCCCCGGGCCGGCCGGCAGGGTGCTGACCGACGCCGTCGCGCAAGCGCACCGGGCCGGCACGAGCTCGCGCTACGTCGCCCTGTGGTTCGGGTTGGCGGCCGCGATCGTCACCGGGACCACGCTCTATGGGCCAGTTCGAACGCGGCATGAACCGGATCTACGGGATCGAGAAGGACCGGCCGACGCTGCGCAAGTACGGGAACGCGTTCCTCCTGCTGTCCTCGGCAGGCGTGCTCGCCGGCGTCGGGTTCGCGTGCGTCGCCCTGGGCCACGTCATCGGCACGTCCTTCAACAACGACGTGTGGGCCACGGTATGGAACGTCGCCCGTTGGCCCATCGGCCTGCTGTTCATCACGGGCGCGATGGCGCTGATCCTGCGAACGTGCCCCGCGCCGGCATCAGCCGGGTTGGTCGTGGCTCTCGATGGGCGCCGTGCTCGCGGTCGCCTTGTGGGTGATCGTGACCCTGGGCTTCGACCTGTTCTTCAGCCTCAGCTCGACCTTCGGCAAGACCTACGGGCCGCTGGCCGGGATCGTCGCGCTCCTGCTCTGGTCGTACATGTCCTCGGTGGCCGTGCTGCTCGGGGTCTCCGTCGCCGCCCAGCTGGAGGCCGTTCGCGCCGGCGTGCCGGCGCCGCAGGCCGCCCGGGACCTCGCCGTCTCAGATCCCGGTGCCCAGCTCCTGGCGGCGGGCGTGGCGAGCCGATGAACCCGCCGAGCCCCGAACGGACCGGCGACGGACCCGACGACAGGATCGACGCGGATCCGCCGCACGCTGGAAGGGGTGATCGGCGTGCCGGCGACCGAGGGGAACCGGCTGGACGTCCTGCGCAACGGCGACGAGATCTTCCCGGCGATGCTCGAAGCCATCGCCGGTGCACGGCACACGATCGACTTCCTGACGTTCGTGTACTGGCAGGGCGAGATCGGTACGCGGTTCGCCGAGCAGCTCTCCGAGAGAGCGCGGGCGGGTGTCAGGGTCCGCGTGTTGCTGGACGCCTGGGGAGCCCACCCCATCGATCGCACGCTGATCGACCTCATGGACGACGCCGGGGTCCAGGTGCACTGGTTCCGTCCCCTGCGCCGGTTCGAGCCGAGCAAGATGGATCACCGGACCCACCGCAAGGTGATGATCGTCGACGAGGCGATCGGCTTCACCGGAGGGGTCGGCATCGCCGACGAGTGGTCGGGCGATGCTCGCGACGAGTCGGAATGGCGAGACACGCACTTCCGGGTGACGGGACCCGCGGTCGACGGCCTGCGGGCCGCGTTCCTCGGACAACTGGGCCGAGACGGATCCGATCCTGTTCGAAGACGGCGTCGATCGCTTCCCGGACCAACCGAGACCGGGGCAGGCGGTCGTGCAGTGCGTGCGCGGCGCCTCCGAGACCGGGTGGGCCGACGTTTCCACCCTCTTCCTCACGCTGATGCAGCTCGCCGAGCGACGGCTGCGGATCACGACCGCGTACTTCGTGCCCGACGACGCCCTGTGTCAGCGGCTCTGTGATGCGGCCGACCGCGGCGTCAAGGTGGAGATCTTGCTGCCGGGGCCGCACGCGGACAAGCGCTTCGTGCAGGCGGGGGGTGAAGCCTCCTATGCCGAGCTGATGGAACACGGCGTCGAGCTGTGGAACTTCCAGCCGTCGATGCTGCACGCCAAGGTCATGACGGTGGACGGTCTGGTGGCCACCGTCGGCTCCGCCAACCTCAACGCGCGCTCGACCGAACTGGACGAAGAGGTCAACCTCGTCGCGCTCGATCCGGAGTTCGTCTCGACCCTCGATCGGCAGTTCGACGAGGATCTGGAGCGCAGCGTGCGGATCGAGCAAGCGCGATGGGACGAGCGTTCCGTGGGGCAGCGCGCCTTCGAGAAGCTCGTGACGCCGCTTCGGGGGCACATCTGATGCCGGTGGCGACGAGCAACCACGTGGAGACGCCCACCGTCGTCGCCGTCGACCCGGCGAGGCTCGAGCGTGACGTCCCCGTGACGGAGGAGCCGGAGTGGGAGCGGCGGTGGCCGCCCGCCGCATATCTCGTTCGGGCGACCGCTGCCGTCGCGCTGACCCTCCTCGTGATCTCTGCGGCTCGGTCGGCCGTCGGCATCCTGGTCCTGGTGGTCATCGCGGCCGTGCTCGCGATCGGCATGGACCCGATGGTCGCGGGGCTGCAGCGTCGGGGGCTCGGGCGTGGGGCCGCGGTGGCGGTCGTCGTCCTCGGCGTGTCGGCGGCCGCCGCTGCTGTTCGCCCTGCTGATCATCCCGCCCCTGGTGCGTCAGATCGCCGAACTCGCGAACGGCGTGCCGGAGTTCGTCCGTCGGCTGCAGTCGCGTGAGGACTGGATCGGTTCCTACGCGCGCGCCAACGACGTGCAGGGCAAGGTGCAGACGTTCATCGCCGATCTGCCCGGGCGGGTGGCCGCGTCGTTCGACACGGTCCTCGGCGTGGCGGGCAAGGTCGGAGCGACCGTCTTCGAGGCGATCACGGTCGTCATCCTCACGATCTACTTCATGATCGCGCTGCCGGGGATGCGCCGCACCGTGACGATCCTGGTCAACCCCAAGGATCGCGACCGCGCGGAGCGCGTGGTCGACCGGTCGATCGAACGGATCGGCGGCTACGTCTCGGGCAACCTCGTGACCTCGCTCGTGTGCGGGATCGTGACCCTCGTCGCGCTGCTCCTGTTCGGTGTTCCGTTCGCGTTCCCGCTCGCGATGTGGGCCGGACTGGCCGACCTGATCCCCGCGGTGGGGTCCTACCTCGGCGCGCTGCCCGCGATCGTGGTGGCGTTCGTCGTCTCCCCCTGGCTCGGGGTGGGCGTGGCGATCTACTTCGTGGTGTACCAGCAGTTCGAGAACTACGTGATCGTTCCGCGCGTGATGCAGAACGCCGTGAACGTGTCCCCCGCGGCCGTGATCATCAGCACGCTGGTGGGGGCGAGCCTCGGTGGGTTCGCCGGGGCGCTGCTCGCGCTGCCCGTGGCCGCGACCATGAAGGTCGTGGTGATCGAGATCTGGCTCCGCGACCGGATGCGTGAGGGCGACCCGCTGGCGCGCGAGCGTCTCCAGGAGGAGCGCAAGGCCGCCCGGCAGGCGGGACTCGGACCGCGACTGCGCGGCCGCGCGCTCGATCTGCTGGGGCGCCGACGATCCGAAGGGCACGACCCGGCGGTTCGACGGCGTCCCCGTAAGGGGCACGAAGGCGCTTCGGACGAAGGGATGTCCCAGCCATGACGGGAGGGTTCGCGAGGTTCAGTTCGGCGATGGCCCGGTGGGCGGGAAGCGTCTGGGCGTTCGCCGGGGTGAGCCTCCTGCTGCTCGGATGGCTGGTGCTCGGCCCGGTCTTGCACTGGTCGAGCCGCTGGCAGCTGGCCGCCTCGACCATCGCGACGCTCACGACGTTCCTGATGGTGTTCGTGATCCAGGCGACGCAGAATCGGCATTCGGCGGCGATGCAGCTCAAGCTCGACGAGCTGATCAGCGCCTCGGGGGACGCTCGGGAGCAGCTGATCGGCGTCGACCAACTGCCCGAGTCGGAGATCCAGGGCCACCGGGACGAGCTCCAGCGACGGACGTAGTCGGCCGGATCCCGGCTATCGAGAAGGAGGCTTCCTCATGAGCGAGTCAGCCAGCGTCCTCCTGCCGAGCGAGGTCTCGAGCACGGTGGGGATCTTCGATCGTTTCGCCGGCTGGTCGGCCAGGCTCGCCAGCCGGGCGCCGTTCTTCGCGTTCTGCCTCTTGCTGGTCGTCCTCTGGCTGATCCAAGGAGCGGTGCTGGTGCTGACGGGCGGCGTCCACGCGTTCCTGGACTCCCAGTACCAGCTGGAGATCAACACCACGACGACGATCATCACGTTCCTGATGGTCGCTCTGCTGCAGAACAGCCAGACGCGGACCGACCAGGCGACGCAGCACAAGCTGAACGCCATCGCCGATGCGCTCGCCGATCTGATGGAACACACGGCGGACGAACGGCAGGATCCCGCGTTGCACCGCGACCTCGAGGAGCTGCGCGCGGCGGTCGGCCTCGAGAAGAGAGAGAGCACGTCGAGGAACGCGCGATGAGACGATCGAGCGCGACGGCCTATCCTCGAGACAGGAGCGACGAGGAAGGAGACGTCATGGCTGAGCTCCACGAGACACGTATCGACATCCCGGAGGGCACGCGCGGGAAGCTGGTCGACCTGCTGAACCGCCAGCTCGCCGACACCACGGACCTGTTCACGCAGGTGAAGTACGCGCACTGGAACGTGAAGGGGAGCGATTTCATCCAGCTCCACCTGCTGTTCGATGACATCGCGACGCACCTGCTCGGGTTCTCCGATCTGATCGCCGAACGGGCCACCGCGCTCGGGGGGACCGCCACCGGTACCGCCCGGCAGGCGGTGGCGGCGTCCACCCTCCCGGAGTACCCGCAGGATGCGGTGGACGGGATGGCCGCGGTCCGTGCGCTGTCGGACCGGGTCGCCGCGTACGCGGCGAGCACGCGTCGCGCGATGGGCGAATCGGACGACCTCGGCGACACGAGCACGAACGATCTGTTCACGGAGGTCTCGCGAGAGGTCGACAAGGATCTCTGGTTCTTGGAGGCGCACCTGCAGTCGCGCGCCTGATCGAAGGCCTGCGCACACCTTGACCTGGGCGAACGTGCCCCGGTAGCGTCGTTGCGCGCGGATCGGGAGGGCCGGCGATGCGGCGTCGAACGAAGACGGGGGTCCTGGCCGCGACGGCGTGCCTGATCGCGTCGCTGTCGGTTCCTGCCGGCTCCGCCTCGACCTCGTCCTTCGAAGGTGTCCCGCGCTTCGGTCACGTGTTCGTGATCGTCGGGGAGAACACGACCTACTCCCACATCAAGCCGAGCAACATGCCGTACCTGCTCGGCACGCTGAAGCTTCGGTCCGCATGGATGACCCAGTACCGCGCGACGACCCACTGGTCTCAGGCGAACTACGTCGCGATGACATCGGGGCAGTTCACCAGGTGCGAGCAGCAGGACTACGGCGTCGCCTGCCATCAGAACGTGCCCAACCTATTCCACCAGATCGACGTGGCGGGCGGGTCGTGGACGACCTGGCTCGAAGGTGGCACCGCGCGCTGCGACACGGGTTCGGGAAGCACGTGCGAGCCGCAAGGGCCGTGCCCGCTGACCGGCTTCTTCACGACCGGCAACCCGGCGATCCTCTACGACGACATCGAGGGCGCGAACGGGGTCTGGTCCGAGACGGACAAGTCCCAGGAGTGTCTGCAGCACGACATCTACGCGGGCCGGCCGATGGGCATCTTCAACAGGGCGCTCGCCGAGGGCACCGTCCCCGACTTCAACTACATCCTGCCCAACGGCTGCGACGACGGCGAGGCCAACTGCAAGCCGGTCAACAACCGCTACACGCAGTTCGACGACTTCCTGGCGAAGGAGATCCCGAAGATCATGGCGTCACCCTCGTTCGGGCGCGACGGGCTCATCATCGTGACCTACGACGAGTCGCAACGGCAGAACGGGATGGACCCGAAGTATGGGTACGGCCAGGGCGGGCACGTCGCGACGCTCTTCCTCGGTCCTAAGGTTCGGGCGGGCGAGTACCCGGGGCCGTACAACCACTACGGGCTGCTCCGGACGCTCGAGGACGGCTACCGGTTGAACGGCTACGTCGGCTACGCGAACGCCGTCCCGGCGATCACCACGATCTGGAAGGCGAGCTGAGGCTCTCCCGAGGGTCCGCTCAGCACGGTTGGTGCAGGTGGTAGGTGGCGAAGCGCGCGTGCGCCTGCGCCCACGTGTCGAAGTGAACGAGGTAGGTCGGCGAGAGGTTCCGCCACTCGGGGTCGTCGGCGCAGTAGATCGTGCTCGCGGTCGGGTAGCGCGACGCGTAGTACCCGCCGGGTGACGTGCCGCCCGCGCTGCCCGAGCCGCCCGAGCCACCGCTCGGCGGCGTTCCGACGTAGCGTCGGTAGGCCGCGACCCAGTCCGTGGCCTCCTGATGCTGCGCGCTCGCGAGCGAGAGCGAGCCCGCGCACACGAGATCGTGGAGCCGGTTCTCCAGGACGTCCTTGGTCCGCGCGCCCCACCGGCCCGCGTAGGGTTCGGGCCAGAGGTTCCGGATCGAGTTGGAGCCGCCGAGCTCCAGGGAGATCAGGTGGTCGACCTCGTGGCGGTAGGGCACCCACGCGACCCCGTAGCGCGCGTAGACGGCGGCCTTCAGCGAGTCGGGGACGTCGCGCACGCTGCTCGCGTATCCGGATCGGCAGACCTGCGCGGTTCCCACCGCGAGGGCGACCCCCGGCGTGAGGACGGCTCGCGGCACATCGACGGAGGGGACCCCGACCGGGTGCTGGGTCGCGTGATGGTGCGACCCCTGCGTGGGATGGTGAGGCTTCGTCGCGAGGTGATGGTGGGTGCCCGAACCCTGTGGGTCGCCCCCGGTCTTGACGGCGACGGGCGCCGATGCGGTCTGCGACGCAGTCAGGGCGGCGACGTGCTGATCCGCCGTATCCGACACCCCGCACGCGCTCAGGACGAGCGCCACCGCGAGCGAAGCGAGCGATCGGCTCACCCGGCTACGGTCACACGCGCCCCTCGGGCGGTCAACGAACCGCGACCTACTGCTCGGCGGCTCGCACGTCCTCGGAGACGCCGAGCGAGTGAGAGCCGCCGGCCATCGGAGGGAAGGCCTGTAGCCGATCGCCGTCGCGGAGCGTCGCGTCGGTCTTCACCGTCGCGCCGTTGAGCACGAAGACGCAGTGGCGCCCCGGCAGGTCGAGCAGGTCCGAGACGGCCTGCACGGTCGCGCCGTCGGCCACCTCGACCTTCCCCGCGCCGCCGGGCAGATGCTCGGCAAGCGTCCCCTTCAAGCTGACGTGGATCTGCACGACGCCTCGGCGCCTACCATCCGGCGGCCACGCCGTACTGCGCCTCGACCAGGTGCAGCACCCCGAGCCGCTCCAGGCGGTCCTTCGGCGCCAGCAGGTTGATCTGCACGAAGCCCGGGAGCCGCCCGATCTCGACGGCGCCGCTGATCGTTGCCCGGTTCTTCACCTCGTCGCCGGTCATCCCCAGGAGCTTCGCGGCCCTCGCGACGCCGTTGTCCACCGCCGCGTTGATGAAGGGACCGGACCCCAGCACCTGCAGGGGCAGCACGGGGCCCTCGAGCGAGGTCGCGTGCTGCTGGGCGAGCCGGCGCCCGCGCGCGACCTCGTCCGCGGTGAACGGTCTCGCCAGGAACGGCAGGTCCTCGACGGGGGGCAGCAGCAGCGGCCCGTCGAGCTCGAGGCCCTTGATGACCTCGACCCGGACGACGAGCCGAGCGGAGATGTCGGTCGTATGCACGGCGACCTCGCCGTCGCCGATCATCGCGTGCACGTCGCCCGCGTAGATGCCGGCGCCGTCCACCTTCACCGGCACGATCACGATCGCGCCCTGCCGGACCGAGTCGATGTCCATGTGCACGTCGGTCCTGAGCTCGAGCTGCTCCTCGGTGACGGCGAACTCGTGCTCGGCGCCGAGCAGGAACGCGCCGAAGTCGCCGCAGTTGTGCGAGGACGGGAGGTCGATCGCGGGGATCGAGCCGAGGTTGCCGGCGGAGATCCGGCACCGCGTCATCGTGCCGACGAGGTCGGCCCGACCGAGCGCCACGATCGGGTGCTGGGTCGAGTGCTCCTGGAGCACCACCCACTCGCGGGCCTGCTTCGCGAGCTCTTCGGCCCGCTCGGCCGAGACGGTGACCCCGATCTGCTTGTCTTCGTCGAAGGCCATCGTGTAGCCCTCGACCATGTGGAACGGGATCACCTCCGAGTGGCACGCGGAGCACTTGATCGCGCCCTCGCCGGTCCCGTCGAGGTAGGTGTCGGGGTACAGGAAGTGGCGGCCCTCGTCGCGGCACGTCGGGCAGATCCGTGCGACGAAGGGGTCGCTGATGAACCGCCCCTCCCAACCCGTGTGGGTGCCGGACGTCGTGGCCCGCGAGAGCTGCTCGAGCGTCTCGACGTGCAACGCGACGGCATCCCCGACCTCGGCGCCCTCGACGAGGACCGGCAGCGACACCTCGTGCCCGCTTCGGAGCGACGGCGTGATCATGGGGCCCCAGCAGCCCGGCACGGTCAGGTACTCGATCCGTCCCCCGTCCTTGACCGGCCCGAGCATCTCGTTGCCCGGTCCGACGAGGTCGGTGTAGCGGTCGACCACGATGTGATCGACGGCTTCGGTGGGTGCGGTCTGCATGGCCATGACGACCTCCCGTTCGCTCTAACCCGTTCTACACCATCGGCGTACGCCGAGGCAGGGACTCCTCACCAGTCGAGCGAGTCGACCCCGTGTGCGAACCGGCGAAACCGCCTCCCGTCGGAGCTGCGCACTACCCAGATGTCGCCACCGTTCGCAGCGAGGCGAGCGCCCCCCGGCGAGTACCGGGGCTGGTGCAACCCTCCTTCCCGTCGTCGTAGGAGCCGACGGCCCAGATGCAGGGGTTCGGGGCGTTCCGGTCAGCCCTCGGTGGGCCACTCGATCCCTTCCCAGGGGTCGTAGTCGACCTCGAGCGCTTCCTGCACCGGCCGCTCGTCCTCCGGTACGTGCTGCAGGTTCACGCGGATCCGCGTCCAGGTAGTGCTGCGCCCGCGCATCGAGTCGACCATCACGTCGGGCGGCTCGAGGTAGTGCACCAAGCCGGGGTGGCGCTCCTTCCAGCGCGCGAGACCGTCGAGCGCCTCGCGCTCGGTGGCTGCGCGTGCGATCTCGATCAGCGGCATCCGGGTCCGGCGACGGCCGGTCGGTCCGCTCGACTTCCCCGGCGCGGGCGGCGGCACGATCCCCTCGGACGTGCGGGCCTCCCGGGCTTTCGAAGGCTGGACACGCGGCGGCTCGCCCGGCGCCTTCGCGTATTGGGGCGGCCACGGTGCGTCGGCGAACCCGGCCTCCTCGTGCTGGTCGGCCAGCGCGAGGAGCGCGTCGAGCGAACCCGCGGCGTCGTCGATCCCGGCCCATGGATCGCCGATCCGTGCGAACCGGTCGGGCACCGTGGCGATCGTGAACGCCCCCGGGTCGCACCCGGGCACCTCGTCCCACGACAGCGGTGCCGAGACGCGCCCGTCCGGGCTCGGCCGCACCGAGTAGACCGACGCGACGGTGCGGTCCTTCGCGTTCTGGTTGTAGTCGAGGAAGACGCCGTGGCGCTCCTCCTTCCACCACTTGCTGGTGGCGAGGTGCGGCTCGCGCCGCTCGACCTCCCGCGCGAGCGCGACGGCCGCGCGCCGGACCTCGGGGAACGTCCACCGGCGCTCGACCCGCGCGTAGACGTGGATCCCGCGCGACCCCGACGTCTTCGGCCACCCCGTGAGCCCGAAGTCCTCGAGCGCGTCCTTCGCGGCGAGCGCGACCTCGACGATCTGCGGCCAGTCCACGCCGGGCACCGGGTCGAGGTCGACGCGGAGCTCATCGGGATGGTCGAGGTCCTCGGCGCGGACCGGGTGCGGGTTCAGGTCGATGCAGCCGAGGTTGATCACCCAGGCGAGCTGCGCCTCGTCGCGGACGACGACCTCGTGCGCGGTGCGGCCCGAGGGGAACTTCAGCTCCACCGTCTCGACCCACTCCGGACGCGAGGACGGCGCCCGCTTCTGGAAGAAGAACTCACCGTCGGCACCGTTCACGAAGCGCTTGAGCGCCATCGGCCGGCCGCCGACGCCGCCGAGCGCACCCTCGGCGACGGCCAGGTAGTAACGGACGAGGTCGAGCTTGGTGACGCCCAGGCCCGGGAAGAACACCTTGTCGGGATTGGAGATGGTGACCTCCCGCCCGGCGAGCTCGAGGACCTCCTTCTTCGTCGCCATACCGAGCAACCTACCGGAGCGCCCCGGCTCGGGGGTATCGGGGCGGGCCGACGTCACAAGATGACGGCGTTGACATGTCCGAGGCACGTTCGAAGTGGTGAGCGAGCGTCGAGCATGACAGTCCTGTCATCACTCTTGCCTCGGACGGACCACGCGTCCATCGTGCGTGCGCGTAGAGGTCCATGCGCGTTCGCAAAGGGAGGGACGATGGCGCGCTCGGTACGTCCTGGCTTGACGGTTCCCGTAGTACTGGTTGCGTTGGTGATGGTCGGGTCGGCCTGCTCGAAGTCGTCGGACAACTCGGCGTCCGGGATGACGCCAACCGCGACGATCTTCGTGCAGAACTTCAAGTACAACGGCGTGCCGGCCACCGTGAAGTCGGGGGTCGTCTCGTTCTTGTTCGAGAACAAGGAGTCCTTCCCGATCACCCACGAGATGATCCCCGTGGCGATCCCCTCCGGGAAGACGGCAGACGACATCATCGCCGACGCCCAGGCCAACGGTCCCGACTCCGAGGACAACTACCTGCATATCGGCGGTGACTTCGGCGCCATCGACACCGGGGCGAGCCTCGTAGAAACCCTGTATCTGCCACCGGGCACCTATGCGTTCGTCTGTTGGCAAACCGGCACGCAGAGCGGCGGCGACAACGGGCCCCCGCATGCCGCCAAGGGCATGGCCACGCAATTCACGGTGTCCTGACCGAGAGCTTCGATCCGAGTGGAACGTCGACCTCGAATCCCGCGATCCATCGCGGCGACGGTTCCCCTGCTCGCCGGGCTCCTGACCGGTTGCGCGAAGCAAGGGATCTCGCCGCAGGGCCAGGACGTCCATCAGCTCTTCATCGTGATCATGGTGCTCGCCGCGCCCGTGTTCATCGGGGTCGAGGCGCTGCTGATCTGGTGCATCGTGCGGTACCGGCGGCGGGACGACGAGCCGGCGCCGCAGACCACGGGTGGCAACCGCTCGCTCGCGGTGTTCTTCGCGATCCCGGCCGTGATCGTGGCCGCGCTCTTCCCGTTCGGCGAGTCGACGCTGATGGCGATCCAGGAGCCGACGACCCCGCAGGTGAAGATCAAGGTCGAGGGGTTCCAGTGGGAGTGGACCTTCCTGTACCTGAACGAGGGCATCTTCGTGTCTGGCAAGACCCTCGTGCGGCCGGCGGTCATGGTCCTACCTGTCGACGAGCCGGTGGAGATCGATCTGACGTCTCGTGACGTGATCCACTCGTTCTTCGTCCCCGACCTGCTCTTCAAGCGCGACGCGATCCCGGGACGGACGAGCAGCTTCACGTTCACGCCCACGCAGTTGGGCACTTTCCACGCGCAATGCGCGGAATTCTGCGGTCTGTGGCACTCCAAGATGACGTTCGAAGTCCAGGTCGTCGCCGCCCCGGATTACCAGACGTGGATCGAACAGGAGCGGAAGGCATCGGCAAGCGTGACGTGCGACCCGAACGGGACCTCGCTCGCGCTCATCGCGCACGACATCTCATGGGACCAGCGGTGCCTGGCTGTCCCGCCGAACACCCCGTTCTCCGTGAGCGTCACGAACCAGGACTCCGGGATCGAGCACAACTTCTCGATCTACGACAGCTTCTTCGAGAAGAAGACCTATTTCGTTTCACCCAAGCTGAAGGGTCCGGCCAGCGAGACGCTCCAGGTGCAAGGGCTGCCGCCGGGCACCTACTACTTCCAATGCGACGTGCATGGGCCCGCCATGTCGGGAGCCTTCGTCGTCGCTCCGCCGGGATGAGCACGGAGGGCACGAGATGGCGGTGACCGAAGCTCCGACCGCAGCGCTCGCCCCCGAGCCGGAACGCGGGCGACCCGTGGATTGGCTGACCACGACCGATCACAAGCGGATCGGGATCCTCTACCTCATCAACAGCTTCCTGTTCTTCGCGATCGGCGGTGTGTTCGCTCTCCTGATGCGGACCGAGCTGGCGCGACCCGGGACGCAGATCCTGGCGCCGCGTGCGTACAACCAGATCTTCACGCTGCACGGCACGCTGATGATCTTCCTCGTGATCTTCCCGCTGCTCGCGGGCTTCGGGAACTACTTCGTGCCGCTGCAGATCGGCGCGCTCGACATGGCGTTCCCCCGGATCAACGCCCTGTCGTTCTGGCTGCTACCGACCGGTGGTCTCACGATCCTGTCCGGGTTCCTCGCGAAGGGTGGCGCGGCCGCGGCCGGCTGGACGAACTACTCCCCGCTCGCCTTGCAGCTCGGCACCGGCGAGGATCTGTGGCTCGCCGGGCTGATCCTGGTGGGAACGGCCTCGATCCTCGGCGGGATCAACTTCATCGTCACGATCCTGCGGATGCGTGCGCCGGGCATGACGATGATGCGGCTCCCCGTGTTCACGTGGAGCATCCTCGCGACGTCGCTCCTCGTGATCCTCGCCGCGCCGGTGCTGACCGCCGGGCTGCTGATGGTCTTCGCCGACCGTCAGCTGGGCACGGCTTTCTTCGACCCGTCGCGCGCCGGCGTCGTGCTGCTCTGGCAACACATCTTCTGGTTCTTCGGCCATCCCGAGGTCTACATGCTGATCCTCGGCGCGTGGGGGGTCGTGACCGAGATCGTGTCGGTGTTCTCGGGCAGGCCGATCTTCAGCTACCGAGGCGTCGTCCTGTCGTTCCTGCTCATCACGGCGTTGTCCTTCAGCGTCTGGGCCCACCACATGTTCGCGACCGGCGCCGTCGAGTTGCCGTTCTTCAGCGTGACGACCGAGATGATCTCGATCCCCACGGGCGTGCTGTTCTTCATCTGGCTCGGGACGCTCTGGCGCGGCAAGATCCGGTTCGAGCCCCCGATGCTGTTCGCGCTGGGCTTCATCGCGATGTTCCTGATCGGCGGGATCGACGGCGTCTGGGCAGCGTCGCCGGCGATGGACTTCGCGATCCACGACACGTATTGGGTGGTCGCGCACCTGCACTACGTGCTGTTCGGCGGCACGCTCTTCGGCGTGTTCGCGGCGATGTTCTACTGGTTCCCGAAGATGACGGGGCGGATGCTGTCGCGCCGCCTCGGCATCTGGCAGTTCTGGCTCCAGTTGGTCGGGTTCAACCTCACGTTCTTCCCGATGCACATCCTCGGGTTGCGCGGGATGCCGCGGCGGATCGCCGATTACCCGCCGGACCTCGGATGGAGCTTCCTCAACCTGCTCGCCACGATCGGCGCGTTCACGATCGCGATCGCGATGATCCTGTTCTTCACCAACGTCTTCCTCACGCTTCGCAAGCCGCGAACGGCGCCGAACGATCCCTGGGGCGCCAACACGCTCGAGTGGGCGACGACGTCCCCGCCACCGCCGCACAACTTCGACGCGCTTCCCCCGATCCGGTCGGATCGCCCCCTCTATGACCTGCGGATGGCTGGAGGTGAGACGCAGTCATGAGCGCCGTGACCACCACCAAGCAGGGGGCCCCCGCCGAGATGAGCGGGCCCGTCCTGGGGATGGTCCTGTTCGTGGCCTCCGAGGCGATGTTCTTCGCCGCGTTCTTCGGTGGGTACTTCACGATCCGAGCCAACGCGAAGCAGTGGCCGCCCGCCGGGATCCCGCACCTGGAGATCGACATCGCGACGATCCTTACGGTGATCCTGGTGTCGAGTTCCGTGTGCGTGCAGATCGCGCTGCGCTCGATCCGTGCCGGGCACCAGCGCGCGATGACCGTCTGGCTCG
Source organism: uncultured Actinomycetes bacterium (assembly GCA_963710985.1). Classification (GTDB taxonomy): domain Bacteria; phylum Actinomycetota; class UBA4738; order UBA4738; family HRBIN12; genus AC-51. The sequence goes on from CAVQCI010000003.1 coordinate 832,769, forward strand.
GTGCGACGATCGGCCTGGGGATCGTGTTCCTCGCGCTGCAGCTCTACGACTATTCCCAGTTGGGTTTCGGGGTGAAGGACGGGGTGTTCGGTTCGCTGTTCTATGTGATGACCGGCATCCATATGGCGCACGTGTTCGGCGGCGTCGTCTTCCTGCTCCTGGTCTTCGGCCAGGCGACGCGCGGGCGGCTCTCGCCGAGCCGGCACGACTCGCTGGCGGCCGGCGCGATCTACTGGGACTTCGTGGACGTCGTCTGGTTGTGCCTGTTCACGGTCTTCTACCTACTGACCCCGAGGTGATCGCATGAGGTTCCTGTCGCAGATCCTCGTGGGGCTCGGGGCGTTCCTCGTGGTCGCGGGCGTCGTCTACGCGCTCACGGCGGACGAACCCTCCGGAGCTATACACCTGCTCGTGACGGCGCTCACCTGCTTCTTCCTCGCGATCGTCGCGAGGAGGGTCGCCAGGAGCGAGGGCGAGGAAGAGGCGGCGGTCGAGGCGGTCGAGGTCCACGTCGGCCCGACGATCTGGCCGTTCGGGTTCGCGATCTCGGGGGTGCTCCTCGCGCTGGGGCTGATCGTGAGTCCTTGGATCCTGATCGCCGGCGGGCTCGCGTTCGCGACCTCCGCAGCAGGCTGGCTGCGGGCGGTCGCTCGATCACACACCCCCGCTGAGTCGTAGCTGAGTCAACCGCGGACGATCAGCACGGCGGTGGCCAGGACCATCGTCGCGAGCACCACGAGGAACACGGTCGCGTGGTACTGGGAGGGGCTCGGTGCCGGCAGTCGCCCCGGGTTGCAGCGGGCGCACACAGAAACTCCCTCCGCCACGGGACCGCCACACCGGATGCATCGCTGGGGTCTCGTCATCGAACCTCTTCTCCCATCTCCACTCGAGTGTCCCACCCGCCGGCGCTTGCGAGCCGGGCGTCGACCCGACGCGCCTCGCGCTCGTCCGCCCGCATCCATCCCAGGAGCACGAGCACGAGGGCGGGAAGGACCATGACCATCGAGGTGACCCACATGATCGCGCCCGCGGCTTCCTGGTCGCTGAGCGCCCCCGCGACACCCTCGGCCTGCGCGTACGCGGGATAGAGCACGTCGCGGGTGCTGGCGATGGTCAGCCCGAGGAACGCCATCGCCGGCATCGCCAGGAACAGGTAGAGGATCTTGGCGGGATAGGACAGGGCGGCCGGTGTCGGATCGCGGCCCATCACCGGCATCCAGAAGAGCAGCGCGGTCCCCAGGTACGCGAGGTGCTCGGCGGCGTGCAACGCGTCGCTATGCAAGGTCGCGCCGTACAGCCCGGTCAGGTGCGTCCCCCACATCACTGCGAAGAAGAGGGACCATGCGAGCATCGGGTTCGCGAGGGATCGCGCGGCCCGGCTCCGTAGCCCAGCCAACAGCAGCCGTCGGGGCCTCCCGGGCCAGGCACGCAGCGCGAGCGTGAGCGGAGCCCCGAGCAGCAGGAGCGGCGCCGCCACCATCGTGAGCAGCAGGTGCTGGACCATGTGCATCGAGAACGACGTCTCGGCACCGGTGTCGACGGGGCCGGTGAGGGCGATCACGAGCACTGCGAGGCCCGTGAAGAAGGCGAGGCGCTGCCTGCCCGGCGCCCCATGCCCGTGCGCGCGGTGCACGCGGGCGTGCGCAACCTCGTACCCGACGGCTGCGACGGCTACGAGCAGGGCGGCCGGATCAGCGGGCAGGATCCCGAACATCCTCGCTCACGATCACGAGTGGATCCGTGGTCCTTGCGATCTCCCGGAGTCGCGCCGGCGCCTCTGGGGCCGTGAGCGGCAGCGTGACGCGGAACGTGGTCCCCCTCCCGACCACGCTCTGGACGGCGATCTTCCCGCCGTGCCCTTCGACGATCGCTTGGACGATCGGCAGCCCGAGCCCGGATCCGCCCGTGTGCCTGCTCCGCCCGGGGTCCGCCCGGGCGAACCGCTCGAAGATGCGATCCAGGTCGGCAGGCGCGATGCCCTCCCCGGTGTCGCGGAACGAGACGATCGCGGATCCTCGGTCGCGGCGGACGCCGACCTCGATCGTGTCGCCCTCCTGCGTGTGCTGCACGGCGTTCTCGATCAGCGCGTCGAACGCCACCTCCAGCCGCTCGGCGTCGACGCGGACGATCGCTTCCTCGGCGGATCCGAGCACCCATCGCCGAGGCGTCGCCGCCCACCGGCGGAGCGCGTCCAGGACGATCCCCTCGACGTCGACCGGGACCAGGTGGAGCAGCGCCGGATCCTCGGTCCCCGCTAAGAGCAACAGGCGGTCGGCGAGGCGACGCAGTCGCATCAACTCGTCCATGACCACCGCGGCGTCCTCCGCGCTCGTGTCGTTCGTCTGCTGACGCTGGATCAGCTCGACGTGGCCGAGGGCGACGGTGATCGGGGTACGCAGCTCGTGCGACGCATCCTGGATGAACCGGCGCTCGCGCTCGAGGAGCCGCAGGTTCTGCATCGAGACGCGCTCGGTCTCGGCCATCGCGGCGAGCCGGCGCCGCGCGTGCCACACCATCGCCAGGAACATCGCGGCCATCAGGGGAACCTCGGTGAGCTCGTCGAGCGGCTGAGCGCCGTTCGCGAAGTCGATCGCGATGAACGACCCGGTCGTCACCATCACGACGGCGAGCACCGCCAGGGTGGCGCCGGTACGCCACACGCGGAAGCCGTAGAGCACGGTGAGGCTCACCCAGATGAAGTGGAACGGCACGGTCTCCCACTCGGGGACGAGGACCATCGCCGCGAGGTTCGCGACCGAGAACGCCGCCCAGGCGACGTCGATCCACCGCTCCCGCGTCGGCCACTCCGGGTGCTCACGTCGCATCGACGCGATACCCCACCCCTCTGATCGTCGTGATGGCCCCGGCGCCGAGCTTGGCGCGGAGGCGACGGACGTAGACGTCGACGACGTTGGAACCGGGATCGAAGTGGTAGCCCCACACCGAAGACAGCAGGTGCTCCTTCGACACGGCCTTGCACGGGCTGCGCATCAGCTCCAGCAGCAGGAGGAACTCCCGTTCGGCCAGCGACACCGGACCGGCGCCGACGTCGGCCTGACGCCGCAGGAGGTCGAGCGTGACCGGGCCGGCCACCAGCCGGGTCGGGTTCGATCTCGCGGCGGCACGGAGTCGTGCGCGGACGCGGGCGAGCAGCTCTTCCAGCGAGAACGGCTTGGAGATGTAGTCCTCGGCGCCGAGCTCGAGCGAGCTGACCTTCGACGCGGTGTCGGTCCGCGCCGAGAGCACGAGGACGGGTTGGGACGGGTCGCGGTCGACGATCGTGCGCAAGAGCGTGTAGCCGTCGAGCCCCGGCATCACGAGGTCGAGGATCACGAGGTCGTAGCTGCGGGACACCGCCAGGCGGAGGCCCTCCTCGCCGTCGCGTGCGGCGTCGACCTGGAAGCCCTCGGCCTCGAGCCCGCGTTTGACGAAGTTCGTGATCCGCTGCTCGTCGTCGACCAGCAGGATGCGACCGGCGCTCGCCGGTACGCCATCGGACGGTTGGGCGGACGATCCCACGGGCCCCTCCCCAGGTTCCAGCCAGGAACACTAGTCACGAGCAGCGCCGCTGGATAGGGGGGTCCGGGAGAGGCCAACGTGACACTTCTGTCATCCAGAGGAATCCCTCGGAAGCGCCCCCAACGCGCGGATACGCGCTGTCCGGCTGCATCAAGGCCTGATGGCCCTCGGAGTCCGTGAAGAGGAGTCAGACCATGGTATGGGGGTGAAGAGCGATGATGAAGGCCGGAGCGGGGACGACCCACGAGGAGCACGCGACCTTCTACGCGGAGCTCCAGGAGATCGAGGCGCTGGCGGACGCGGTCGGCACGTTGGAGCCCGGCGAGCTCCACCGCCGTGCCGCCGACGTGGAGGAGTTCCTGGCGCACACCGTGATGCCGCACGCCGTCGCCGAGGGCATGGTGGTCTTCCCGATCGTCCGCAAGGAGACGGGCGAGCCCACGATCGGCGTGCGCATGACGCAGTGTCACGTACAGCTGAGCCGGCTCACCGACGAGCTTGGACGCGAGGTCGATGCGATGGGCAAGAAGCCCTCGGCGACCGCGGAGCGCGATCTGCGCAAGACCCTGTACAGCATCCACGCCGTGCTCACGGGCCACCTGGCGGAGCAGGATCAGGAGGTCGAGCCGCTGCTGGAGGCGAACCTGCCGAAGGAGGAGCGTGAGGCGCTGTTCGCGGCGGTCGAGCGAACCGCGAAGGAGGTCGCCGACCAGTACGAGTGACGCCACCGAGCGGGTCGCGTGATCTTGGCGATCCGATGGAGAACGCGGCGCCCCTGGGCTCCGGGGTCGGCCCGCGCCGAAACTGAGGCAACACATGGAGCGGCGTTCGGCCCTCGGGTCCCGTCTCGGGCCTCTGCTCGTCCTCGTCATGGCGGGCGTAGCCTGCACGAGCCCTCGCACCACCTCCCCGTCCGCGGACGCTCCGAGCGCGCCCGTCTCCGTCTCCGGCGGACCGTGCGTGCGCTACGTGTCCCCGAGCGGCGACGATCGCAACGCCGGCGGACGCCAGGACCCCTGGGCCACGCTCCAGCACGCGGCCGAGACCGTGCCCGACGCGGCGTGCATCGTGCTGTTCGCCGACGGCACCTACCGGAGCGCGAACGAGATCGATCGGACCTTCACGACGCGGACCGTCTTCCGCGCGGTGCACCCGTACCACGCCGAGTTCGTGAGCGACGGCTCGGCGCTCGATCTCGGCGGCAACGCGCGCAACATGGTGTTCAGCGGGCTGCAGTTCCGCCAGACGGGCCCGAGCGCGGTCGGCGTGATGGTCTACGTCTCCGGCAACGACACCGGCACCGAAGCGCCGAGCGACATCACGTTCAGGAACGACGTGTTCCACGATTCCTGGGGCGACGATCTGCTGAAGATCCGGGGCCGCGCCAACTCGATCGTGGTAGACGGCAACATCTTCTACAACCAGTCGGACCAGGGCCAGGGCGAGCAGCACATCGACGTGAACAGCGCGAGCGACGTCACGATCGAGGACAACGTCTTCTTCAACGACTTCGCCGCGAGCGGGCGTCCGGACGATCACATCTCGCAGCACTTCATCGTGGTCAAGGACAGCGGGGGGAGCGCCGACGGGCAGCTCGGGAGCCAGAACGTCACGATCCAGCGCAACGTCTTCCTCAACTACGAAGGCTCGAAGGCGAGCATGATCGCGGTCGGCAACGACGGGAAGCCGTACTACGAGGCCGACCACGTGACGATCCAGGACAACCTGATGCTCGGCGACGGTCCCGACGAGCTCTACGCCGCGCTCACGATCAACGGCGCTCGGGACGTCTCGTTCCTCAACAACACGGTGGTCGGCGATCTGCCGTCCTTGTACTACGCGTTCGAGATCGGCTCGAAGGGTCAGAACCCGCCGAACCAGCAGATCACGATCGCGAACAACATCTGGTGCGACCCGACGGGGACGATGAGCACGGTCTCGGGCGGCACGCCGTCGGCGACGTCGGGGTTCACGCTCGGCCACAACCTCTCCTGGAACGCCGGCCACGCGATCGATCCGGGCGCGCTCATCGGGTCGCTCACTGCGGCGAACGGGATCATCGGCGATCCGGGGCTCCGCGCGAAGGAGTCCTCGATCGCGCTTCCTTGGTGGAACGGGTCGGGGTTCGCGAGCGGGGACCGGACGGTGCGCGACGCCTTCGTCCGGCTCGTGTCGACCTACGGCTCGATCCCGAGCGGCAGCCCGGCCGTGGGCGCCGCGGATCCCACGCTCGCACCGCCAACCGATATCCTCGGACGACCGCGAGGCGCGCCCCCTGACATCGGAGCCTTCGAGGCCGCGACCTGACGTTCCCCACCCCGACACGCGAGGAGACCCGGCGATGGATCGTGTGCGAACACTGACGCTCGTGGGAGCCTTGCTCGCCGTGCTGATCCCGGGCCCCGCCGAAGCAGCCGTGCCTGCCGCTCACGCCCGCGCCGTCGCGCGGGCGAGCAAGCCTCCTGTGGTCGTGATCGTGCTGGAGAACCACGAGTACGGCACGATCATGCGGTCGTCCTCTGCGCCGTACCTGACCGGGACGTTCCGGCGCCGCGGGACGCTGTTCACGCGGTACCACGCGCTGCACCACCCGTCGCTGCCGAACTACCTCGACATGACGTCGGGCACGACGAGCGGGTGCACGAGCGACTCGTGCCCGCGCAGGACCTACCGCACGAACAACCTCTTCCACCAGCTCTCGCACGCCGGGATCGGATGGGTCGCGTGGCAGGAGTCGATGCCGTCGCGATGCGCGCTCAACTCCTCGGGTACCTACGCGGTCAGGCACAACCCGCCCGCCTACTACCGGGACCTGTTCCCGAAGATCTGCCCGGCCAGGGACCGGCCGTATCCCTCGAAGCTCCCGGCCAGGAGGCCACCGTTCACGTTCATCACGCCGAACGTGTGCCACGACATGCACGACTGCTCGATCGCGGTGGGCGACCGATGGCTCAAGGCGCACGTGCCGCCGCTCCTGCGCCGGGGCGCCGTGGTCGTGATCACGTTCGACGAGGGCACGACCAGCGAGGGCGGCGGCGGCCACGTCTTCACGGCGGTCGCCGGCCCGGGCGTGCGTCGAGGTGTCAAGGACACGCACCGCTACACGCACGAAGGGCTGCTCGCGGGCCTCGAGCGCTGGTTCGGCCTCAGGCGCCTGCACGGTGCCGCGAAGGCCCGGCCGCTCCCACTGTAGGCACCGGCATCGGAACGGATCAGCTCTTCCACGGGTTGAGTGCGAGCATGGCCGCATGCGTTGGACACGACCCGCAGCCGGTGCCTGTCTGATCGCGATCGGCGGCATCTGGGCGTTCCAGGGGTACGGCACGCTGAAGGGGAGCTTCATGACCGGCTCGCCGACGTGGCTGTGGATCGGGATCGCGTGCGTCGTGGCCGGCGCCGCGCTGCTCCTCACGTGGGCCAGGGCGCGCCGGTAGAGGGGCGACGTGGACGATCTCGATTTCTGGATCGGGGAGTGGGAGTGCACGTGGGAGGACGGGTGGGGCACGAGCACCGTCTCCCGTGAGCTCGACGGCAAGGTGGTCGTCGATCGGTTCGAGGCGTTCGGACGCGAGCCGTTCACCGGGATGAGCGCGACCGTCCTCGACACCGCCTCGGGCTCGTGGCGCCAGACCTGGGTCGACTCCCGAGGCACGTACTGGACGTTCACGGGGGGGCCGCGCGACGATGCCTCGTTCGTGCTCACGGCGGCCGACCCGCCGAGCGCCACCCCGCGCCCGGCGCGGATGGTGTTCTCGGACATCGCGCCCGACGGGTTCGTGTGGCGGTGGGAGGTGTCGCCCGACGGGGGGGCGTGGACCGAGCGCTGGAGGATCCAGTACCGACGGCGCGGTGCCCGAACGCAGGACCCGACCACGCTCCGCGAGGCGGTCCTGGAGACGTCCCGGTTGCGGCTACGCGAGCTCGTCCCCGGCGACGTGGACGCGCTCGCGGCGCTGTACGCCGACCCCGACGTGATGCGCTGGATCGGGACCGGCGGCGTGCGGACCCGCGAGGACGCGCGCCGTGTGATCGAGCGCGAGCTCGCCGGGTACCGCGAGCTCGGCTACGGCGACTGGGCGACGACGCTCCGCGGTTCGGACGAGCTGATCGGCCTCTGCGGCGTGCTGCGGTGGCCGGACCTCGACGGGAAGGAGGAGATCGAGGTGGCGTACCTGCTCGGGCGCGCGTGGTGGGGCAGTGGTTATGCGACCGAAGCCGCGGCGGCGATCCGCGACTGGGCGCGCCGCACGCTGGAACGCGAGCGGCTCGTGTGCCTCGTGTACCACGACAACGTCGCGTCGGCCGCCGTGGCCCGCAAGCTCGGCATGGCCTGGGAGAAGGACGTGTCGCTCGGCGCCGAGACGGTCGCGCTCTACGCGCTGCCGGCCGTAGATCGGTCGTCCCCGCGCGCAGGCGGCTCACGCTCTGACCGTCCTTCGGCGTAGCGTGTTCGGGTCGCCCGCAACGCCGCCGCACCGAAAGGACGGGAGATGGTGAACGAACGCGTAGAGATGCTGGAGAACAGCGCGACACTCTACTTCGGGCCCTGGTACCGACGGTCGCCGTTCTTCGACGCGACCCGGCGCGCGGGCTGCACCTCCTACGACATCTACAACCACATGTACCTGCCTGCGTACTTCGACGACCCCGACGTCGAGTACCGCCTGTTGAACGAAAGTGTGACGATGTGGGACGTCGGCGTGGAGCGCACGGTCGAGGTGAGCGGCCCCGACGCCGACCGGTTGATCGACATGCTCACGTGCCGCGACCTCACGAAGTGCGCGGTCAAGCAGGGCAAGTACATGCTCGTGATCGCGCCCGACGGGGGCATCGTGAACGACCCCGTGCTGCTGCACGTCGCCGAGGGGCGCTGGTGGATGCAGCTCGCCGATTCCGACGCGCACCTGTACGCGATGGGGGTGGCCGCGGCGAGCGGGCTCGACGCGCAGGTCACGCTGCCCGACGTCCACCCGATGCAGGTGCAGGGTCCGCTCGCGGGCAAGACGCTCGAGAAGCTCGTGGGCCCGGCGATCTACGACCTCAAGTACTACTGGTGCGACGAGTTCGTGATCGAGGGGATCCCGGTCGTGATCAGCCGGACCGGGTGGACCGCGGTCCCCGGGTTCGAGGTGAACCTGCTCGACGGCTCGATGGGCGACGCGCTGTGGGACACGGTCGCGGCCGCCGGCGAGGAGTTCGGCATCCGACCGATCGCGCCGTGCGAGGCGCGGCGGATCGAGGCGGGGATCTTTAACTACGGCTCGGACATCACGCTCGCCGACACACCCTTCCACGTGATGGGGCTCGAACGGCTCGTCGAGGACCAGCCGCAGGACTACGTGGGCAAGCGCGCGCTCGAGGAGGTCCGCGCGCGCGGCGTCGACCGCAAGCTCGTCGGGATCGAGCTCGAGGGCGCCGAGCTCCGCGCCGAGCTGTCGCGAACGTGGTCCGCTTTCAAGGACGGCAAGGAGGTCGGGACGCTCACCGACGCGGTGTGGTCACCGGGCCTGGGCAAGAACATCGGGTACGTGTGGGTGCCGATCGAGCTCGCCGAGCCCGGCACCAGGCTCGACGTCGAGACCGAGCACGGCGAGCACCTCGTCGGCATCACGGCTGCGATCCCGTTCGTCGACCCGCGCAAGGAGGCTCCGGCGGCCTCGCTCGGCTAGGGTGGCCCCATGGACGAGCGGGCGGGTCCGTCGAAGCGGATCGCGCTGGTCGCGCACGACAACAAGAAGACGGAGCTCCGCGACTGGGTCGCCGCCAACCGCGACCTGCTGACCGGGCACGAGCTGATCGCGACCGGGACCACGGGCACGATGATCGAGCGGGAGCTCGGGCTCCCGGTCAAGCGGTTGAAGAGCGGCCCGCTCGGCGGCGACGTCCAGATCGGGGCGCGGATCTCCGAAGGTGACATCGACCTGCTGGTGTTCTTCTGGGACCCGCTCGAAGCGCAGCCGCACGATCCCGACGTGCGGGCGCTGCTGCGCATCGCGGTAGTGTGGAACATCCCGATCGCATGCAACCTCGCGACGGCGGACTTCATCGTGACCTCGCCGCTGATGACCAGCTCGTACGAGCGGATGCTGCCGGACTACCACGCGCACGACGTACGGCTGGACCCGGCCGGGGACTGAGCCGCGACGACGCGACGCGCTCAGCAGCAGTGCAGCGCGAACGCCCGGTCGACGGTGTCCACGTAGTAGCCGACCGCCCAGACGTTCGCGGCGCCGCCCGCGTCGACCCCGAACAGGACGCCTCCGGTGCCTGGTCGGGCGGTGGGCTGGATCTTCCAGCCCGCTCCGTTCCAGTGCACGATCACGGGCGCATACGTGGCGCCGTCGTAGGAGTCCCCGACCGCCCACGCGTCCTTCGCCGAGGACGCGGTGACCCCGATCACCTCGGTGTCGCCGGTCCCGACGTTGGGGGTCTTGGCGACCTTCCAGCGCGTGCCGTTCCAGCGGAGGATCAGCGTGCGTCTCCGCACGCCGTCCGAGTGCACGCCGACGGCCCACGCGTCGGAGGCGGAGGTCGCCGCGACGTCGAAGAGGTAGTCGTCCGCGGCGCCGGGGTTCGGGCTCTTGACGACCTTCCAGGCCGTGCCGTTCCATCGCTCGATCAGCGTGCGGTCACCAGACGTGGGGATCCGGTGACCGACCGCCCAGACGTTGCCCGCTCCGGTGGCGGCCACGCCGATCAGGACGTTCTCCCCGGTACCCACGTTCGGCGTCGAGATCACCTTCCATCTGGTGCCGTTCCAGTGCAGCGCGAGGGTGCGCAGGACCCCGCCGCCGACGCGGTCCCCGACCGCCCAGATGTCGTGGGCGCCGTTCGCGGCGATCCCCGACAGGTCGTTGCCCTTCGCGCTCGGGCTCGGGCTCTTGACGACCTTCCATGCCGTGCCGTTCCAGTGCTCGACGAGGGTCCGCGCCCGGCCGGCGTCGTACCAGGTCCCGACGGCCCAGACGTTGCGCGTGGAGATGGCGACCACGTCCGAGAGCTCGCTCTGCGTCGCCGAGGGGTTCGGGCTCGGCTGAACCGACCACGTGGTGCCGTTCCAGCGCTCGACGAGGGTCTTCCAGACCCCGGCGTCGTAGGAGAGCCCGACGGCCCAGGCGTTGCAGCGATCGAGCACGCTCACGTCCCTCAGTTGGTTCGTGCCCGCCCCCACGCTCGGTGGCTGCACGCCCCAGGACTGGCACGTGCGCGCCCGGGCCGGCGCCGCGGGGACGACCACGAGCGACGCGAGCACGAGCGTCGCGACGATCCGAGCGATGCGATGCATGGATCCCCTCTCCGGTCCTGCGGGGCCGACGGCACACGATAGCCGTATGCGGGTCCGTCCGCTCGCGACGAGGTGGCGCGCGGTGGCGGGGAGGGCTAGATTGCAGGGCCTTGAGCGAGGTCGAGCCGGAGGGGGGCCATGTCGACCACCGCTGCAGGTGCCGCGGGCGCGGACGGAGCGCCGCCGCCAGAACGAACCGATCTCGGACCGTTCCCTGCGCTGTTGCGTCCGTTGGTCGATCTCGTGGCGGGGATCAGGGCGACGGTCCACACGAAGCTGCTCGCGGGGTTCCTCCTGATCGCGGTGTTGCTCCTGTCGATGGGGATCGTGAGCATCGCCGTGCTCGACCGGATCAACGACCAGGTGGTGAAGCTCACCGCGCTGAGCGACCAGGTGAACCAGGCGCGGCAGATGATCTACGAGGTCACGGCGCAGAGCCACTACCGGGCGATGGCGCTGCTCACCCACGATCCGAGCTGGACCGAGAAGATCTACCTCGCGAAGGACGAGTTCGACTCGAACCTGCAGGAGATCCGCTCCTACGCGGTCCCGTCCCAGCCGGCGTTCTTCGATGAGCTCGCCACAGCGAACGAGTCCTTCCGGCTCTCGAGCGACCGGGTCACGCAGCTGTACGACGATCGACACGTGAAGCAGGCGCTGCTGCTCCACATCGATCAGGAGCACACGCTCTCGCACGTGCTCGAGGACCGCCTCAACGTGCTGATCGCAGATTCGCAGGGGCTGTTCGCCGCCGAGACGGCGTCCTTCGCGAGCCACCGTCATTTCCTGACGATCGTGGTCGCCGCCTTCTCGGGGGTGAGCCTGCTGGCCGCGCTCGCGCTCGGCGCGGTGCTCTCCTGGTCGCTGATCAGGCCGGTCCGCCGGGTGGACACGGCGCTCGCGCGGATCGCAGGCGGCGACTTCGACACGCGCGTGCAGGTGCCCAATCGGGACGAGTTCGGGAACCTGACGCGCAACCTGAACCGGACCGCCGAACAGCTGTCGAGCGTGTACCACGACCTGGAGACCCTCAACGCCAACCTGCAGGAGAGCGTCGACGCCAAGGTCGCGGAGCTCGAACGGGTGTCCCGCCTGAAGCGCTACCTCTCGCCGCGGCTGGCGGACTCGATCGTGGCGCAGGAGCGCGAGATCGACCTGGCGCCGCGCAGGAAGTTCCTCACGACGTTCTTCTCCGACGTGCGTGGGTTCACGGCGGCGTCGGAGCGGATGGAGCCCGAGGAGCTGATCGACGAGCTCAACGACTACCTGTCGGAGATGACCGACATCGTGTTCAGGTTCGAGGGCACGCTGGACAAGTACGTGGGCGACGCGGTGATGGTGTTCTTCGGCGATCCGATCTGGCAGGACGACCATGCGGAGCGTGCGGTGCGGATGGCCTTCGAGATGCGCGAGCGGATGGTGGCCCTGCAGGAGCGTTGGCAGCGCAAGTACCGGGAGGCGTTCCAGATGGGGATCGGGATCGCGACGGGCTGGGTGACGGTCGGCGACATCGGCTCGTCCGCGCGCAGCGACTACACGGTGCTCGGCAACGAGGTGAACCTCGCGTCGCGCCTGTCCGATCTCGCCACGGCGGGGCAGATCCTCGTCACGGAGCGGACCCTGGACGAGGTGCGCGACCTGATCGTGGCAACACCGGTCGACGAGGTCACGTTGAAGGGTGTCAGCCGCTCGATCAGGGTGTACGCGGTCGAACCGCGCGAGGCGTGAAGCCGCGCGCGGCCCTCCTCGCACTTCTCCTGACCGCCTGCACGTCGGCCGTAGGGACGGCGGACCCGCGCGCGTCCTCGCCGTCGGCGCCCTCACCCACCACGACGTCGCCGGCGCCCGATGCCGCCGTGCCCACGGCTGCCCCGAGCGCCGCGCCCGCGATCGCGCGCCGGCCCTCCGACGCTCCGTGGACCGGCGCGCTGGATCGGCTCGTGGGCGGCGCCGACGTCTCGGTCGCGGTGGGCATCGCAGAGACGATCGTGTGCGCGCACCGCGGGACCGTGCCCCGGATCCCCGCGTCGAACGAGAAGCTCCTGACCTCGATGGCTGCGCTCGACCGCTTCGGGCCCGCTCACCGCTTCCCGACGACCGCGGCGAGCGCCTCTCGCCTCCGCCGCGGGATCCTGCGAGGCGATCTGTGGCTGGTGGGTTCCGGCGACCCCGAGCTGACGTCGGCGCGTCTGGCCACGCTAGCGGCGGCGCTCCGCGACGCCGGGCTCCGCGAGGTGCGCGGCTCGGTGATCGGGGACACCGCGACGTTCGACCGCGGCTGGTGGGCGCTCGGCTGGCAGCGACACCTGTCGCGCTCCTTCGTGACGCGCCCGACGGCGCTCGCGTTCGACGGCAACCAGGTGCCGGAACCCGAGCGCGCGGCGGCCGCGTCGCTCACGGCGTCGCTCGAGGCGATCGGCGTCACGGTGACGGGGCCACCGACGTCCGGCGCCGCCCCAGCCGGGCTCCGGACCGTCGCGACGACCAGGTCCGCGGCCCTGGAGGACGTCCTGACGCGACAGAACCACGGGTCGATCAACTTCGACGCCGAGATGCTGACGAAGGCCCTCGGGTTCGCGGTGTCGGGGCAGGGAGCCTCGACAGCCGACGGAGCCGCGGTGATCCGGACGTGGGCCGCCCGCCACGGGGTACGGGCGGACGTCTTCGACGGATCCGGCCTTTCGCACCGCGACCGGATCTCCGCCGACGGCCTGGTGAGCCTTCTCCTGCAGGCGGCGCGCGCTCCGTGGGGCCGCGTGCTCGAGCGGTCGCTGCCCGCGGGCGGCGAGGGGACGCTCGCCGGAAGGCTCGTGGGCGTCGCGGTCCGTGCGAAGACCGGCACGCTGTTCGTGACCCCCGTTTCGGCGCTGTCCGGCTACGTCCGCTCGGTAGATGGCGTGCGGGTTGCCTTCTCGGTGCTCTCCCGAGGGATGGACGAGCCGGCCGCGGTCGCCCTGGAGGACGCGATCGTCCGCCTGCTGGCCTCGACCCCGTTCCGCGGCGCCTGAAGGCCGAGCGCGGGGACCGTCGAACTACGAGGTCGCGTGCTCGAGCCGGCCGCCGAAGGCGTGGCGCGCCGAGGCGATCGCCCACAGGGCCACGATCGCGACCACGAGGACGCCGAGGGCCGTCTCGCTCGCCCCGACGATGGCGACGATCCCCGCTACGAGCGCGACCAACCCGACGATCGACGTGGCGACCGTGTAGCTCATGGGCGCCGTCCGCTCCGGGCCCGGGCCGTAGACCGAGGCCATGTTCGCGGCGTCGCTCGTGCACCCGACGAACCCGAGCGCGAGCACGATGCCCGAGAGCGCCCGCACCGACATCCCTTCGGCGGCCGCCCCGTTCGTCCACAGCAGGTACAGGACGACGGCCGCGCCCGTGACCACCGTCGCCAGCCCGTCTCTCCACGACACGCGCATCGAACGCCTCCGATCTGGGAACCCTCCGAACCAGGTTGGCAGCCGCCCGCGCACGCAGGCAGGGGCGGGAGGCCCGTCGCCTCGGGGACGCTCAGGCCTCGGAGATCACGATCGCCCTCCATCGAGGGTGGTGGTCCCTCAGGCGGCGCCGAGCCCGAGCTCCTCGACGAGGGGGGTACCGTCCGCGCCTTCGTGCAGCTCGTCCCTCGACACGCGCCGAGCGGCGAGCACGCCCCACCCGGCGGCGGCGATAGCGGCGAGCCCACCCAGGGCGACCCCGGCCCGCGGCCCGAAGGCGTCGCAGACGAAGCCGAGCAACGGCCCGCCCACCGGCGTGCTCCCCAGGAACACGATCGCCTGCAGCGCGAGCACCCGCCCGCGCATCTGGGGGTCCGAGCGGAGCTGCATCATCGCGGTCGAGGCCGTCATGAACCCGACGCTCGCGAGCCCGACGACCAGCGCCGTGGGGAAGGCGGCACGGAGCGTCGGCATCACCGAGAAGACGAGCATCGCCCCCCCGAACACGAGCGAGGCCGTCGCGATGGTGGCGATGCTCACGTGGCGCCGGCGGGCCGCGATCAACGCGCCGAGCAGCGACCCGACGCTCAGGACCGAGTACAGCAGCGTGTAGGTGGCGTCGGTACCACCGAGCGATCGCTCGACGAACAGCGGGAGCACGACGCTGAAGTTGAACGTCAGCGTGCCGACGACCGCCATCATCACGAGCGGGATCCACAGCTCGTCGGTGCGGCGCACGTAGCGAAGGCCGTCGCGCACCTGCCCTTTCGCCCGTTCGGTCACCGGCGGCTGGAGCAGCTCGGCCGGGCGCATCATCCACAGCCCGGCGAGCACCGCGAGGTAGGAGACGGCGTCGACCGTGAAGCACCATCCGAAGCCGACCGTGACCACGAGCAGACCGGCGAGCGCGGGTCCCACGATCCGCGAGCTGGTCATCAGGGCGCTGTTCAGGCTGACCGCGTTCTGGATGTCCTCGGCCGGGACCATCTCGGACACGAACGAGCGCCTGGCCGGGTTGTCGAAGGAGAGGATCAGCCCGCCCACGAGCGCGGTGACGTAGAAGGCCCAAGTCGGCGCGTTCGGCAAGAACGCGAGCGTCGCCAGCGCGAAGGACTGGAGCATCTGCAGGGCCTGGGTCGTGAGCAGCAGACGCCGCTTGTCGGAGCGGTCGGCGATCAGGCCGGCCCATGCGCCGAGCAGGAGCACCGGCCCGAATTGGAGCGCCACCAGCGTGCCGACCCCGATCCCGCTGCCGGTGCGATGCAGGACCAGCAGCACGAGCGCGACCGAGGTGAGCCAGCTCCCGACCTGGGAGATCAGCTGGCCCCAGAAGAACAGACGGAAGTTCCGGACATGGAGCGAGCGGAACGTGTCGCGCAGCGCGTCCGCAGCTCGGCGCCTCATCGATCGGGTTCCTCGGTGGCGGCGACGATCGCCTCGAGGACATCGGCGGCTTCGGACAGCCGGCGAACGTCGTCCGCAGGGAGCTCGTGCATCCGGGCGGCGAGCCAGGCGGTCCGCTTCGTGCGGCGGGAGGCGACCCGTCGGTGACCCGCGGCGGTGAGGCCGACCCGCACGATCCGCCGGTCTTTGGCGTCGACCGTGCGGTCGACGAGACCGAGACGGAGCAGCTTGTCGACGGTGGCGGTCACGCTCGGCTTCGTGAGGCGCTCGCGCCGGGCGAGGTCGCCGAGGGTGATCGGCCCGTGTCGATCGAGGGTGAACAGGAACGAGGCCAGCGTGGGGGACAGGTCGTCGGTGTCCTCCTGGCGAAGGATCCGGGTCATCCGCATCATCGAGCGACGGAGGCGGTCCGCGACGTCGACGACGTCGACGGTCCCCGGCACGTCGTGGAGGGTGGGGCTCATGGTCGCGATGATAGCAAAAGTTAGTCAGATGAACTAACTGATTGTTGAGTTGCGAACGGAGCCTGTTCGCAGAGCGTACGCCGATGTCTTGCCGCGCATGTGTTTCGAGGCGTACAGTCTGGCGGTCTTCACTGACTGGGAGGGATCGTGAACGTTCGCAGGGCCCTGTTCGTCGCGCTGTTTTCCACCGTGCTCGCGGCGTCGCTGCTGGCGCAGTCGGCTGTCGCCGTGGTCACGCCGGCCACCTATCGTCTCCAACTCGACGCGAAGCCGCCCAAGGGCGAGAACTGGGCCTTCCTGCGGTTCTTCCCCGCGTCGCTGACGGTGCACCAGGACGACATCGTGAACGCCGCGTGGGCCGGCGCCGCGGGTGCGCCGCACACGGCGACGATCGTCCCCGACGGCAACGCCAACGTCTGGCGCGAGGAGAACCAAGGCCCGGGCGGTCCGCAGGACCCGACGCAGTTCCCGTGGGCGCTGCAGGTGCCCGACCAGAGCGTGGGCGGCGACGACCAGCAGCTCGACGTGAACCCCGCGGTCGCGGCGCCGTCCAACCCGACCTGCGGCACGTCCGTGAACCCGTGCCCGTTCGACGGGACGGGGGTCCTCAACAGCGGTCTGCAGTTCTCGGCGCCCGGCGCACAGCCGAAGTTCTACGTGCAGGTGACGGCCGCCCCCGGCACCTACAGCTTCCTGTGCCTGTTGCACCCCGGGATGCAGATCGCGCTGAACGTCGTCTCGTCGGGCACGACGATCCCGACCCCGGCCGACGTCAAGGCCAAGGCCGCCAAGCAGGTCACGCACGCGAGGACCGTGGACGCCGGCGTCGCCGACGACCTCGCGCAGACGGTCGTGCGGACCCCGGTGGGCAGCCACCATCGGGTCACGATGTGGGCCGGAGGGTTCTGGCGCCAGGTCTCTGCCGACGAGTTCCCCGACAAAACCGTGCACGTCCATGTCGGTGATCGCGTCCGGTTCCTGGGGAACTTCGAGATCCATACCGCGACGTTCCCGGCCACCGCAGCCTCGAGCGTCCCGTTCATCGTGACCCAGTGCGAGGTGCACGGACCCGACACCCCGGCCACGTCACCGGCGGACTGCACGAGCCCGACCGACTTCCAGATCGCGTTCAACGACAAGGCGCTGTCGCCGACGGCGAAGAACACCTTGTCGTCGCCGACCGCCTTCCGGAACTCGGGGCTGTTCGCGTGGAGGACGGCACGGTCGTTCGTGGCGGAGAAGCCCGGCCTGTACCACTTCGTGTGTCTGGTGCACGGGCCGTCGATGAGCGGCGCGATCCGCGTGCTGCCGTAGCGATCTACGCCGGTCGCTCGCGCCCGTCCTCGTCGGCGGGCGCGAGCGGCAGCGCGAACCCGAAGACGGCCCCGCCGCGTTTGCCGCTGCGCACCCAGACGCGGCCGCCCTGCGCCTCGACGAGCTCGCGGACGATCGCGAGACCGAGCCCGCTGCCGCCGTTGCCGCGGGTGCGGGCGTCGTCGACCCGGTAGAAGCGGTCGAACAGCCGCGGGAGGTGCTCGGCGGCGATCCCTGGGCCGTCGTCGGCCACGCTGACCTCCGCGAACGCCCCCTCGGTGCGCACCTCGACCGAGACGTGGCCTTGGGGCGGTGCGTGCTTGATCGCGTTGTCGACGAGGTTCCGCACCACCTGGCGGAGCCGGTCGGCGTCGCCGGTGACGGTCGCGTCCGCTGCGTCGGCGAGCGCGAGCCGCACCGAGCGCTGCTCGGCGAGCGGACACATCGTGGCGAGCACGCCGCCGGCGAGCGCGGACAGCTCGACGGGCTCCGTCGCGAGCGGGAGCGCGCCCTCGTCCATCCGGGCGAGGACGAGCAGGTCCTCGACGATCGCGCGCATCCGGTCGGTCTCCTCACGCGCGCTCTCGAGCACCTCGCGCGCCTCGTCGGACAGGCGCTCCGTCGCGAGGCTCACGTCGATCTCGGCGCGCATCACGGCGAGCGGGGTCCGCAGCTCGTGCGAGGCGTTCGACACGAACGCGCGCTGCTGCTCCACCCCTCGCTGGAGCCGGTCGAGCATCGCGTTCAACGTGACGGCGAGCCGTCCGAGCTCGTCCATCGTGCCGGGCACCTCGACGCGGTCGCCGAGGCGTGAGGCGCCGATCGCGCCGGCCTCCGCGGTCATCGTGGCGACCGGGTGCAGCGCCGTGCGGGCGAGCCACCACCCACCGGCCGCGGCGAGGGCGACACCGATCGGGATCCCGATCAGCAGCAGCATCACCAGCCGGCTGATCGCGGCCTCGACCTCCTCGAGCGAGGTCGCGACGACCAGGGCCGACGTCGTCCCGTTCTCGGAGAACGGCGTCGCGTAGACGCGGTAGTCCTGGCCGCCGAGCGACACGGTCCGCAGCGTGGTCGCCCCGCCGGCGGTCGCGGCGACGTCGGCCGCCGGCAGGATCGGCGATGCGGCGAGCGTGTTGCCGGCGCTCACCTGGATCGTGCCGTCTGCCGCCACGAGCTGCGCGGCGGAGGCGTCGCGCGGCAAGCCCGCCAGCGAGACGTCGGTCACGTCGCGGAACTCGCTCTCGGAGCTCCCGGCGGTCGGCTTGTAGTCCGCGGCGATCTCGTGCGCGCTCGTCTGCAGCGTGCGGTCGAGCGTGCGCGTGAGGTCCGTGCGCAGGCTCAGCACGACGAAGGTGCCGGCCGCGGCGAGGATCACCGCGAGCAGCGTGGCGTACCAGATCGTGAGGCGGACGCGGATCGGCAGCGTCACGACGGAGCCTCCAGGACGTAGCCGACGCCGCGCAGGGTCCGGATCGTGGCGCCGGATCCGGCCGCCGTCAGCTTCCTGCGCACGTAGCCGACGTAGACGTCGACCACGTTGGAGACGCCCCCGTAGTTCACATCCCAGACGTGCTCGAGCAGCTGTGTGCGGGTCACGGCGTCGCCGGCATGACGCATCAGGAACTCGAGCAGCGCGAACTCCCGCGTCGACAGGTCCACGAGCCGCTCGCCGGTGCGCACGGCGTGCCCGGCGGGGTCGAGCGACAGGTCCCCCACGACGAGCACGGCCGGGCGCTCCACCGGGCCACGCCGGATCAGCGCGCGGAGCCGCGCCGTCAGCTCCCCGAAGTCGAAGGGCTTGGGCAGATAGTCGTCGGCGCCGGCGTCCAGACCGCGGATCCGGTCGTCCACCGCGTCGCGTGCCGTGAGCATGAGGATCGGCGCCCAGCGCTCGCGCGTCCGCAGCACGCGACACACCTCGAACCCGTCGGCACCGGGCAGCATCACGTCCAGGACGATCGCGTCGTACGCGTACTCGGTGGCGAACGACAACGCATCCTCCGCGTCGGCGGCCGAGTCGACCGCGTAGCCCTCGTGCTCCAAGCCCTTGCGGATCGCGCGGAGCATCTTCGGCTCGTCCTCGACCACCAGGATCTTCATGACACCCCGGAGTCTGGCACCCGTTCGATGAGGGTTCGATGAGAGATCCCGCGAGGGTCTTCGTTTTCATCTTCCTCTCATCGCCCGGTCCCTACGGTGCACCCATCGAAGGCGCCGGACCGAGCCGGAGCCACGGAAGGGAAGGAGAAGGAGATGCGCAAGATCACGAAGGTCGGGATGGCGAGCCTCCTGACGCTGGCCCTCGCGGGCGGCACGACGGCGGCCTTCGCGGGCACCGACGCGGGGTCGAACCAGAGCACCGGCACCAAGACCGAGGTGAGCCGCGACAAGGCACGCGAGCACTCGGCGACCGAGCGCCGGCACGACTCGACGAAGGACCGCGCCGCGGACCGCAGCGGCAAGGACACGGTCAAGGAGTCGTGGGACAGCTCCACCAAGGACTCCTCGAAGGACGGGACGAAGGACGGGACGAAGGACGGTTCGGGCACCACCTCGCCCGACCTGAGCAAGAACTGATCCCGGTCCGCGAGCCGGGTCAGAAGGAGCCCCCGAAAGGGGGCCCCTTCTGCATGGCCCGTCCTCAGTGACGGGGCGGCGCGGTATAGAGGTGGCAGGCCACCTCGGCCTCGTCCACCTGCTGCAACCGCGGCTCCTCCGGCTCGTGGAAGCGGACCGCGACGTGGCCGTCCTCGGCGGTCATCGAGTCCACGCCGCGCCACAGCGGCTCGTTCGGGTCTTCCTCGCGCATCCGTTCCAGGAGGTGCAGGACCGCCTCGCTCCGCCGGCCCTTGCCGGCCGGCACCTTCGCGTCGGCGCTCGGCACCTCCATCGCCTCGAGGTTCCCGACGATCTCGCGTTCCTGCTCGAACTGGGTCTCCGAGATCCGCGTCCAGCGGGCTTCCAGGAGGTCGCGGAGGTCGCGGCTCTCCCAGCCACAGATCTCGAACGCCTTCGGGCAGCGCGGGTGGAACGAGCACCCGAGCGGCGGGTTGACGGCGTCGGGTACCTCCCCGCGCGGCAGGTCGCGCGGCACCTGACGGTCGGGGTCAGGATCGGGGATCGCCTGCAGGAGCGAGACGGTGTACGGGTGCTTCGGGCTCGCGAAGATCGCCTCGGTCGGTCCCGTCTCGACGATCCGCCCCAGGTACATGATCGCGATCCGATCGCAGAAGAACTTCGCGGTCGCGAGGTCGTGGGTGATGTAGAGGTAGGTGAGGTCGAGCTCCTCCTTGAGCTCGAGCATCAGTTCGAGGATCTTGGCCCGCACGCTCATGTCGAGCATCGACACCGGCTCGTCGGCGACCAGCAGGTCAGGGTTGAGGATGATCGCTCGCGCCAGCACCGCGCGCTGCTTCTGGCCGCCGGATAGGTCGCTCGGGTATTTGCCCATGAACTGCTCGACCGGGGTGAGCCCGACCCTGGTGAGGGCGCTGGCCACCGCTGCGCGGAGCGCCGCCTCGTTGGTCGCCACGCCGTGGATCTTGAGGGGGTGCCCGATCGCCGTGTAGAGGTCCATCGCCGGGTTCAGCGACGCGTGGGGGTCCTGGAACACCATCTGCATCCGCCGGCGGTAGGGACGGAACTCCGACTCGGAGACCGTGGTGAGGTCGCGCCCCTCGAGCAGGATCTGTCCTGAGGTCGGCGCGACCAGACGCAGGATCGAGCGCCCGAGCGTGGTCTTGCCACTCCCCGACTCGCCGACGAGCCCGAGCACCTCGCCGCGGTGCAGCTCGATCGAAACGCCGTCGACCGCCTTGACCGACCCGGCGTCGTGGCCGAACAGGCGCTGCGAGAACGTCCCGCGCAGCGGGAAGTACGTCTGCAGGTCGCGGATCTCGAGCAACGGCGGTTCTTGCGGACCCGCGACCACGCCGCCGGCCTCAGGCCTCTTCAGCAACGGCGATCTCCTGTCTCTCGAGCGGCTCGCGTCCTCCAGGAGGGATCCGCGAGGACGGTCCGTGCAGCCAGCACTCCACGCGCTGCCCCGTCTCCGTCTCGCGCGGCACCGGGTCGAGCGTCGCGCACACCTGCATCGCGTCGGGGCAGCGCGGGTGGAAGTGACAGCCGCTCGGCGGCTCGGTCAGGTCGGGGGGCGCGCCGGGGATGTACTGCAGCCCCGTGGTCGACAGCGAGATGATCGAACGGAGCAGCTCCCGCGTGTACGGGTGGGCGGGCGTGCGGAACACGTCGTGGGACCTGCCCTCCTCGACGATCTTGCCCGCGTACATCACCGCGACCCGGTCGCACGCTTCGGCCACGATCCCGAGGTTGTGCGTGACGAGCAGCAGCGCCGTGTCGAAGTTCCGCTTCAGGTCCGCGAGGATCGACAGGATCTGCGCCTCGACGAGGACGTCAAGCGCCGTGGTGGGCTCGTCGGCGATCACCACCTTGGGACGCAAGACGAGCGCAAGCGCGATCATGATCCGCTGGCGCATCCCGCCGGAGAACTCGTGGGGGTACTGGCGGAACCGGGTCGGCGGGATCCCCATCCCCGCGAGCGCTTCCAGCGACCGCCTGCGGATCTCCCGGTCATCGAGGTCCGGCTCATGGGTCTTCAGCATCTCGGCGAAGTGGTCCTCGATCCGCATCAACGGGTCGAGGCGGGTCATCGGCTCCTGGAAGATCATGCCGATCTCAGGCCCGCGGAGCTCGCGCAGCTTGCGGGGCGGGACGCCCACGAGGTTCCGTCCGTTGAACACGACCTCGCCGTCCATCACGGCCCCTTCGGGGAGCAGGCCTATCAACCCCCGGCCGAGGGTGGACTTCCCACAGCCGGACTCGCCGACCAGCCCGAGCGTCTCGCCGGCCTGCAGGTCGAACGACACGCCGTCGACCGCGCGGACGGGGCCGCGCGTCGTCCCGTACCAAACGCGCAGGTCGCGCACCTCGAGCACGCGCTCGCTCACGTCTCCGCCTCCTCCGCGCGCTCTCGCGGCGGCAGGGTCACCTTGCGGATCGGTCGTTTGCGGATCACGGGGTTCAGCACGTCGTTCAGCCCCTCGCCGACCAGGGTGAGGCCGGTCACGAGCAGGACGATCGCGAGCCCGGGGAACAGCCCGGTCCACCAGATCCCCGCGCCGGCGTCGGAGATCGCGCGCTGGATGTCGTAGCCCCACTCCGCGGCCTCGGTCGGCTGGATCCCGTAACCGAGGAACCCGAGCGCGGCCAGCGTGAGGATGGCGTCGGCCGCGTTCAGCGTGGCGATGATCGGCACGTTCTGGATCACGTTCTGCAGCACGTACTTGCGCATCACCACGTTCGGCTTCGCGCCGAGCGCCCGCGCGGCCTCGACGTAGGGCTCCTCGCGAACGCTGATCACGTGGTTGCGCACCACGCGGAAGTACTGGGGGATGTACACGATCGAGATCGCGAGCGCGGCGGTGATCACGCCCCTGCCGAACGTCTGGGACAGCAGGAACGCGATCACGATCGCGAACAGGAGCGAGGGGAACGCGAGCAGGGCGTCCATGAAGACCAGGACGACCCGGTCGAACCGCCCGCCGCGATAGCCTGCGATCAACCCCAGCGGAAGCCCGATCGCCATCGACACGAACAGCGACAGGACGACGACCTCGATCGCGGTTCGCGCCCCGAACACGACGCGCGAGAGCACGTCGGTCGACATCACGTTCGTGCCGAACAGGTGCGCGGCCGAGGGCGCCTGCTGCTTGACGAACCGCACACCGTCGGCCGTCTGGTACTGGTCGAAGCCGTACGGGGCGATCAGGGGCGCGAAGATCGCGAGGATCACGAAGAGCACCGTGATCCCGATCCCGACCCAGACGATCACGCGCGGCAGGCCACGCGCCTCGCCCATCGGCGCCCACATCCGGCGCAGCGTCCCCGCGCGCCGCGGCAAGGCGGTCGTTGCGGCCGCCCGCTCCTTCAGCGGTTCGGTGGGCACGTCGAACCCGGCGGCCATCAGTACCGGATCCTCGGGTCGACCCAGGCGTTCAAGATGTCGATCAGCAGGCTCACGATCACGACGACGATCCCGGTGAACACGATGATCCCCTGCACCGCGATGTAGTCGCGGTTGTTCAGGTACCGCACCAGCTCCGAGCCGATCCCCGGCCAGTTGAACGTCTGCTCGGTGAGGACGGCGCCGCCGAGGAGCACGGCGAACTCGAGGCCCATCACCGTGATCACGGGCACGAGCGCGTTCTTGAACGCGTGCCGGTACACGACGTTGTGCTCGCCGATCCCGCGCGCCCGCGCCGCCTCGACGTAGTCGCCCTTCAGCGTCTGCAGCAGGTTCACGCGGACGAGGCGGATGAACACGCCGCCGATCACGAGGCCCAGGACCATCGCCGGCATGATCAGGTGCAGGAGCACGTCCTTCAGCGCCGACCAGTTACGATCGATGATCGAGTCGACCACGAACAGGTTCGTGTGCGTGTGCAGCTCGTAGGTCACGATCGGGCTGGCGCGCCCCGAGGTCGGGAGCCATCCGAGCCACTTCCCGAACGTCAGCTGGGCCAAGAACCCGAGGAAGAACACCGGCGCGGCGTACAGCACGATGCCGAACAGCCTGCCGCCGAGGTCCAAGGGTGTATCTCGGAACCTCCCCGCGACCAGGCCGATCCCCACCCCGGAGACCATCGCCACGATCATCGCGAAGAACGTGAGCTCCAGCGTGGCGGCGCCGTTCTGCACGATCACCTCGGTGAGCGGCCGGTGATCGACGATCGTCTCGCCGAAGTTCAAGGTGACGACGTCCTTCAGGTAGTCGGCGTACTGCACGATCAACGGCCGGTCGTAGCCGGCCTCGTGCCGGCGGCGCTGGAGCTCCTCCTGCGAGACGCGCCCACCGAGCGCGGCGCTGATCGGATCGCCCGGGGCCACCCGCATCAGCAGGAAGACGACCGTGAGGAGGATCCACAGCATCGGGATCGCGAGCAGCAGCCTCGTGATGACGTAGCGGCGCAGCGATCCGGACTGCTTCATCGTTCGCTCGGGTTCCGTTCGACGGCGGGCGCGAGACCCCGGAGGATCCCGCGCCCGCCCAACCGCCTCAGGTTCAAGAGGTCTTGGAGATGATCCAGTAACGGAAGATATACGCGACGTCGAGCGTGTCCTGCACGCCCGTCACGTTCGTCTGCGTGACGGCCAGCTGCTGCGCCTCCCAGATCGGCACGATCGGCACGTCCTGCGCTCCGATCCGCTGGATCTCGGCGTAGTCCTTCTCGCGCTGGGCCTGATCGGTCGTGGCCCGCTCGTCGGCGAGCAGCTTCTCCACCTTCGGGTTGACGTAGTGGTCGTTCAGGAACGAGCTCTTCGAGTAGAAGGTGAAGACGTAGTTGTCGCCGTCCGGGTAGTCCGGGAACCAGCCGAGCTGGTACACGGGGTACTCGTCCGTGAAGGCCGCGGTCGTGTACGCGTCCCATTCCGTGGACTTCAGCGTGACGTCGAACAGACCGCTTCCCTCGAGCGCGCGCTGGATCTCCGCGTACTCGTCGGCGGAGGAGTCGCCGTAGTGCGTCGGTGTCCACCAGATCTCGATCGGGACCGGCGTCGTGATGCCGGCGTCGGCCAGCACCTTCTTCGCACCTTCCACGTCGGGCGCGTCCCCGTAGACCTCCTTGAACGCGTCCACGTGACCCGCGAACGCCGAGGGCATCATCGACCACAGCGCCGACACCGTCCCGTTGTAGACGTTGTCGACGATCGCCTGACGGTCGACCGTCATCGCCACGGCCTTGCGTACGGCGAGGTCCTTGCCTGGCGGCAACGAGGTGTTGAACACGAGGTACCGGATCTCTGCACCCGGACCCGTCAGCACCTTCAGGTTCGATTCGCTGCGCATCGCCTCGACGTCGGTGGGGGTGAACGTCCGCCAGCCCACGTCCACCTCGCCCTGCTCGAGCGCCAGCTTCAGGGCCGAGGACTTGTCGAAGTACTGGACGATCACACGCGCGTTGGCCGGTGGGTCGCCCCAGTAGCTCGGGTTGGCCTCGAGGACGACCTGCTCGCCGGGTCGGTACTGCGCCAGCGTGTAGTGCCCGGAGCCGATGATCTGATCGTCCGCCAAGAGCTTCGTCTCCGGGAACACCTCGGACGGCACGACGAAGGCCGCGCTCGTCGTGAGGACGAACGGCCACGTCGCGTCGGGGTTACGAAGGTGGAAGACGACCGTGGTGTCGTCCGGCGTGTCGACCGCCTTCGGGTTCCACTTCCCGCAATCGGCGATCGCGACCAGCAGGCTGCATGCCCCGTTCGGGTCGTCGATCTCGATGTTGCGTTGCAGCGAGTACTCGACGTCCTGCGACGTCAGGGCCGACCCGTCGCTGAACGTCACGCCGCTGCGCAGCGTGCACGTGTAGGTGGTCGGGTCCGAGTACGAGCACTCGGACGCCAACCCCGGCTCCGGCGTGTTCCCCTGCGGGGGGATCTGCATGAGCGTGTCGTAGACCTGGTAGCTGATCTGGGCCGAGCCGAGGTCGTATTGCCCGGCCGGGTCGAGCGACACGATCGAGTCGGTCGTGCCGTGGATGATCGTGACGTCGCTCGGCGCGGCGCTCGAACCAGAGCCCCCTGCGCCGCTCGACGTGCTGCTCCCACCACCACAGGCGGCCAGGAGCAGCGCGAGGGCCACCCCTCCCGCGATCGTGCGTCGTCGTTGGTTCACCGCAACCCCCTCTCCGGAGACCCCCATCGGCCAACCGGTCGCGTCCGACGAAGCCCTCTCCTTGTTGATACGCAGATCCACCGGCGCGGGGCCCGCCGCGAGGCATGCAGTCATGCCACCCGAGGCAGACCCTGCGCGGCCCCCACACGCTGGCACCTGACCCGGGTAGCTCCCAGGGGCAACCGACCTCCGCGGCGCGGGACCGGCGAGATCCCCTACCCGGTCGTGTCGCCGGGCCCGCCCCGTTCGTGGAGCGCGTACATCAGCATCGGGGCGCCGCCCCACACCGCGATGCGCTCGGGCGTCATCCCGAGCTTCTCCGCGACCCTGCGGGAGGCGACGTTGCGTTCACTCACCATCGAGACGATCCGCTCAAGGCCGAACACGCCGAACGCCGCGTCCCGCCACGCGGCGGCAGCCTCGGTCGCGATCCCTCGCCCCCAGTGGGACCTGCGCACGATCCAGCCGAGCTCGACCTCTGGGGTTCCCTCGACCGTTGTCGCGATCAGCCCGCAGTCGCCCACGAGCTCACCGGTGCCCCGCAGCAGCACCGCGCATCGACCGAACCCGTCCGTGTCGTAGCGCGCGAGGTTCCGTTCGATCCAGGCGCGAGCCCCGTCGCGATCCAGGGCCTCGCCCCACAAGGCGAGGGCATCGACGTCGCCCAGGAGCGCGGCCATCGCATCCAGGTCCTCGAGGCACAGCGGCCTGAGCGCGAGCCGCTCGGTCTGCAGGTGCGGTGGAGCCATCTGTGCGTCGCACGATACGACCATCGTGAACCGCTCCGCCGCCTAGGCTGGAGCGATCTCGACGAAGGAGCCAGACGTGCCGCACCTCGGATTGCAGCTGCCCAGCTTCACCTTCCCCGACGTACCGGACGACCGGCTGTTCGAGCGGATCGCGGAGATCGCGGTCGCGGCGGAGGAGGGCGGGTTCGACTCCTTCTGGGTGATGGACCACTACCACCAGATCGCGAACGTGGGTCCGGCCACCGACCCGATGCTCGAGGCCTACACGCTCCTGAGCGCCGTTGCCGCACGGACCTCGCGCGCGCAGCTGGGCGCGATGGTCACGGGCGTGACCTACCGCAACCCCGCGTTCCTCGCGAAGGTCGTGACCACGCTCGACATCGTCTCGTCGGGCAGGGCGATCCTCGGGATCGGCGCCGCGTGGAACGAGGAGGAGTCGCGCGCCTATGGCTACGACTGGCCAACGACCGCCGAGCGGTTCGCGCGACTCGAGGACGCGCTGCGGATCTGCCGCGCGATGTTCCGACAGCAGGAGACGACGCTGGAGGGAACCGTCCACCACGTCGACCACGCGCTGAACGTCCCGCAGCCCGTGCGTCTCGGCGGTCCGCCGATCCTCGTCGGGGGCGGCGGCGAGCGCAAGACGCTTCGGCTCGTGGCGCGCTACGCGGACATGTGGAACGGGTTCGGCGACCTCGCCACGATCGGGCACAAGCTCGACGTGCTGCAGGAGCACTGCGACGCGGAGGGGCGCGACCGCCGCGAGATCGTGGCGACGCGACTGGGCACCCTGATCGTCGGAGAGGACGCGGACGACGCCATGCGCCGCCGACGCGCGTGGCAGGAGGCTCGGGGCGTCGACGACGATTCGGTCGCGATGCGCCTCACCTGGGGTGACGCCGAGGCCGTCGCCGAACAGGCGCGAGGGTTCCTCGACGTCGGGCTGGACGGCCTGCTCTTCAACATGCCGGCCGGCTCGAGCGTGGACGACGTGGCGCGGGCCGGCGCGGCGCTCGCGATGGTCCGTTAGGCGCCCGCGCGTCAACCCTTGCGCGCGAGCACGGCGAGGTAGGCGTTGTCGAGCCGGACGCCGCCGTCCTCCGCGACGGCGAACGCCCGCACGAGGTCCGCCAGCCCGTCGCGGAACCTCGCGTAGCGCTCCGGCGGGAGCATGGCCTTCAGGATCACGTACCCGCCCGTGTTGGCCTCGAAGAACGAGGTCGCGGCCTGCACCGACGCGAAGCGGAACGTGGCGGCGCGCGGCTCGGTCTCGACCGAGCAGGCCAGTCGGGCGAAGCGCCGCTCTACCTCCTCGGGCTCTCCCCATGCCATCGGCGACGGGAGCCCCGGCGGCGCCGGCGGTCCGAACGAGGCGAGCAAGGTAGAGGTCCGGCCGGAGAACCCCTCGGCGCTCCAGTTCGCCATCACGACGATCCCCCCGGGTTTGGCGACACGGAAGAGCTCTGCTGCGGCGACGTCGGGCCGCGGGGCGAACATCGCGCCGAAGGCGGAGCCGACGACGTCGAAGCTGCCGTCGTCGAACGGGAGGTCCTCGGCGTCGGCCTCGTGCCACTCGACGTCGAGGCCGGCTCCGGCGGTGCGCTCGCGGCCCCACGCGACCATCTGGGGCGCGAAGTCCGAGGCGACCACGATCGCGCCACGCGCGCCGGCCGCGGCCGCGAAGTTCCCCGTGCCGGCCGCGACGTCGAGCACGGACGTGCCGGGCCCGACCCCGGCGCGATCGGCGAGCGATCCGGCCTCGGGCTGGAGCGCCTCGGCGATCCGCCGGTAGTCCCCGAGACCCCACATCATCTGGGCCCCTTGCTTCAGTTGCGCGAACGGATCGTCCATCCTCGAGTTCCTCCGGGCGCCAGCAACGGAGCATCGGACGTGGGCGCGGGCGCCGCAGCGGACGGGGGACACAACCGGCGGCCCGGCCTCTTGTGCCTTCCGTGGATGGACCGAAGGCGCGAGCCGTGCTTGCCTTCCTGTGCGCGTCTGCGGCATCCCGTACCGAGAGCCCCCGGGACGAACGACCCTTCGGTGGAAGCCGGGGGCGAGAGACGCTTCACGTGGGTCGCGATCGGAGGAGGCTGTCGGGATGCTGCCTGCGAACGACGCCGACCGCGTGCGTCGGTCGCAACGACGCACGATGCGGCTGTTCGCCGGGACGGTGCTGTCGGTCCTCGCCATGTCCGGCCTCGTCGCCGGATCGGGGGTGGGCGCGCCGTCGCCCGCGCGGAGCGCCGTGACCGTGATGGTCGTCCTGTCGTTCTTGGGCAACGGCGTGGGCGCGATCGTCTCCGCGTTCACCACGCGACGGATCCGGAGCCGGGCGATGCTCGGGTCGACCCCGCCGAGGCCCGGCTCGGAGGTCCCCGCTGGTCCCACGGCACCGCCGATGCCGGGATGGCCAACCGAGTATCCCGCCCGCGCGCTGCCCGCCGAACGGACGGGGCCGTGGGTGAGCAGGACGCTCGGGATCGCGGCGCTGCTCGCGTTCGGGTGGTTCGTGGCCTGGGGGCTCGTGGTGCAGACGGGGATCGGATCGCATCAGCAACGGCTCCTCACCGAAGGGACGCGCGCCCTCGCAACGGTCGAATGGGTGTCGTCCTCGAGCGAGGGTCTGCCGATCGGGGCCGACGCCGGGCGGATCGGTGTCGGGTTCTGGGACCGCGACGTCCGGATCCACGCCACGATCCACCTCCGCGACGGAAGCCCCACCTATCGGGTCGGGCAACCCGTCGAGATCTGGTACGACCCGGCCTCACCCGCCGCGTGGGTGGTCACGCGCGACGAACCGAACCGTCCGCCACTCGCGACGGTGCTGGGCTACCTCGCGATCGTTGCGCTCGTCTTCGCGCTGGTGGTCGGCGCCGTGCAGGTGGTGAAGATGGTCGCTTGGTTCTCCGGCGCGGCGCGAGCTCCGGGGCCGAGCTGACCTCAGGACCGAACGGCCGGATGCTCCACGAGCGCGATCACGCGGCTCGTCATGAAGCGCGCGGTCCGTACGACCGAGCCGCCGCGCGTGACCTCCGAGACCTCGATCAGCGTCCGGCCGGTCGTGACCTCGACCCGCCGGCCCGCGCGCGTCGCGACGACGTCGAACACCTTCACGCCGTCACCGACGTCCACCGTAACCTCGACGCGGTCACCCCGCATGTGTCCATCGTAGGCCGAGCGGCGTTCGCGGCGCTCGGCCTCAACCCGCCGCGCTCTTGCGGCGGTGGGAAGAGAGGCGGACCAGGCGACCGCGCAATCGATATCCGCGTCGCAGATGGATCCTGTTCGGCAGGTGCCCGAACCGTCTGTTACACGGCACCACCTCGGCTCGAGGCTCGAGATGGGGGGAGGGATCGAGGAACGCACGGCGCCGATCGGTCGGCTTCACGGCTATCACCTCTTCCACCTCCGACGGTAAGCGCGCCGCGCGCCTCGGGCAAGGCCGGCCGGTCCTGAGGTCGTGGGACCGATGTGGCCCGAGACACGGGCGGCCGGCGTGCCGGATGGCCTCGTCTGCGGCAGGGGTGTGGTCGAGGGGCCCCCCCTCGTGGCCCACCGGTCCGGGTAACGAACGGACCGGGACGCGGTCCGCATCCCGGTCCATCCTGACCCGCGTGATCGCTAGTTCACCTCGCGCTGCAGCAGGACGGGCAGCGCCGTGCTCGGCTGCGCCGCGGGGGAGTACGACGGGTGGTGCGTCAGGTCGAGCGCTGCGACCTCCCAGCCGTCCTTGCCGAGCTCGCTCAGGCGCTCCACGACCTCCTTGAGGTGCACCTCGTAGTGCTCGTAGAACGGCAGCTCCTCGATCCGGTACTCGATCGTCTTCATGGCCGCCTCCTTCCGTCCCCAGCCTGCGGCGAGCGGCTCCGGCGGTCAGTGACCCTGGTGCGTCGCGGACGTGACCCAGGTCACGAGGCCTAAGCTGGTACTGGACGGCCCAGCCAGGACGGCGAACGTGCTCGACGAACTCGTTGACGACGGGCTCCAGGAGGGGTTCCTCTCCTCCCTTCCGCGGGAGGCGGCGGAGCGGCTCTTGGGCGAGGCGATCCGGATCCGGGTGCCTGCCGGCGCTGTCGTGTATCGCGACGGCGAGACGCCGCGCGTGCTCATCGTGGTGAGCGGGCTGCTGCGGACCTTCCTGAGCTCCGCCGACGGACGGCAGGTCACGGTGCGATACGCGCGCAGCGGAGACGTGGCGGGGCTGGTCCTGGTGCTGAACGGTCTCGCGCCGACCAGCGTCCAGGCGATGACGACCGCGTCGCTGGTGGCCGTCAAACCCGACACGCTCCGTTCGCTGATCGCGTCTGACCCCGACGTGGCGCGCGCCTGCGCGGAGGAGCTGACCCGACAGCTCCGCCGGGCGCTCGACGACATCTCCGAGCACGCGTTCCTGTCGGTCCGGGAGCGACTCGTCCGCCAGCTGCTCGACCTGGCATCGCCGGGGCGGGGCCGACACCTCGTCGTGCGCGCGAGCCAGCAGGAGCTCGCCGACGCGGTGGGGTCGGTCCGTGAGGTCGTGGCAAGGACGCTCCATCACCTACGGGAAGAGGGGCTGATCCGGCGCTCGAGCGAAGGGATCGTGCTGGTGGATGCGGTACGGCTCGCCGAGGAGACGATCGACCCACGACCGGGACGGGCGCATCTGCGTGCGGCCTCACGTCCGGCGTCTTAACGGCGTAGAGTCGCGACACAACCGAGACGGGTCCCTTCGGCGAGGGAGGTCGGTATGGCCAACAAGGACAAGGGCGGCTCGAAGGACAAGAAGGTCGCTTCGAAGAGCCTCAAGGAGAAGCGCCAGGCCAAGAAGGCCAAGGCGGACGCGCAGCGACGAACGACCGATCGCTGAACCGCGTCTTCAGACGCGCGGGAGCGTGACGACCGTGAGGAGCGTGTAGGCGAGCAGGCCGAGCGCCAGCCCGTTCGCCGCGATCCTGATCCGTCGGATCCTTGAAGCGCTGGGGCACCGCGGTCAGGACCAGCACCGAGGCGAACAACACGGTGCCGCGGACGTACTTGTTCGCGGTTTCCCTCGCGTCGGTGCCCTCTGCGAACAAGGCCGAGGCCCGATCGTTGAGCCGTTGGGCCTGCACGAGGTCGGGGTTGCGGAAGTCCGGCATGTACCCGGGTCCGGCCGGGGCCGACGGATCCGTGAACGGGTCCGTCTGTAGCCAGTCGTCGAACGCGGCCCGGTAGTCGGGGCTGAACCGTCGCTCCAACACCGCCTCGAGCTCCGTATCGTGCGCGTTGCGAGCTTGGAGCCACGCGGTGAACATCGTGGCGTCGGCGACGAGCGATCTGTCCGCCGCGCGTGGACGCAGCATCGGCGGCGAACCGCTGGGTCGATGCCTGTCCGTAGAGCATCGCTTGGCGCCCGCCCCACTGCGTCGCCTGGTAGCCGCTCCACGCCGTCGCGATGGCCACGAGGGCCAGCACGAGGACCTCGACGATCTCGACCCTCTCGTCGCGCGCCCGGTCGTCGCTGGCCGGTTCGTCGGTCATCGCGGTTACCCGGGGAGCACGTTGATCGCACGTGCGATCACCAGGATGGCCGTCACCAAGGAGACGGCCGACTGCACCAGCATCGTCATCTTCGCCCACGTCCGCACCGGCAGCGTGTCG
This sequence comes from uncultured Actinomycetes bacterium, assembly GCA_963710985.1. GTDB lineage: Bacteria > Actinomycetota > UBA4738 > UBA4738 > HRBIN12 > AC-51. Next base: position 865,261 of record CAVQCI010000003.1, read on the forward strand.
GTGGGGCTGAACGCGGTGGCGTTCGTGAACGCGAGGTAGAGGTAGTCGGGGTACCTCGGGATCCAACCGTCGGCCGCGAACTCGGGCGTGGCATTCTCCGGGAAGGCGAAGCTCGGCGGGATCGAGGAACCTGCCCCTCGCTCCGCGGGTCCACCGCGGTCGAGCTCCCAGTACCAGAGGCTGAACACGATGACGTTCGTCACCCACAGCGCCGAGCCGCGTCCGAGCAGGTCGGTCGCGGTGAGGGGGCGGCTGGTGAGGATGTCGTGCAGCAGGATCGCCACCCCGACCACGGTGCCCACGGTCATCACGGCGATCAACGTGATCGTGACACGCCGCGCCCGCGCGCTTCGATCGTCGATGCGGCCGGGGTCGACCACGATCAGCACGCAGAGCAGCGCGAACTCCAGCACGGGGAAGATCCACCAGAAGGGCACGCGCCCCTGATGCGGCGTCCCCACCTGGAAGGCGATCGCACCGAGTACCGCCAGCGCCATGGGCCAGCGACGCTCCGGGTGGGTCGCCGCCGGCAGCTCCCGTCGGCCCGCTGCTTCTCCATGCGGCGGTTCGCCCATCTCCCCTCCGATCTCAGGGGCGAGGCTAGCCGACCGCCGACATGCCCGGATAGCCCTCGTCAGTCCCTGTTCGGCAGGGCTTCTCGGAGGCGGTCGAGGAACGGCGCCTGGGACCCGATGATCTTGGCCCGGGCCGCCTCGACGTCGAACCAGGCGACCCGGTCGATCTCGGGGAACTCCCGAACCTTGCCGGACCGTGGCGGCCATTCGAGCTCGAACGTGTTGCTCACCGCCTCGGCTGGATCGAGGTCGCCCTCGGCGGCCCACGCCTGCACGAGCTTGCCCGACCGCTGACGGACCTCTCCGAGCGCGATCAGCGGGCCCGACGGGGCCGGGTGTCCCGTCTCCTCAGCGAACTCGCGTCGCGCGACGTCGATGGGCTCCTCATCGGGTTCGAGCTCGCCCTTGAGGACGGTCCAGTGACCGTCGTCCTTGTTCGCGAAGAACGGTCCTCCGGGGTGGCCGAGGAGGATCTGCAGCGTGTCACGACGCGTCCGGAAGAGCAGGAGCCCGGCGCTCCGGCGGGCCGATCGTGAGGTGGCGCTCGGCATCGTCGGATGATGACACGCCAACACGGACGCCGGATCGGCGACCGTCGGTGGCCCTTCCTGCGTCTCGGTGGGTTGCGCTCGCTACGTGGTCATCATCCCGTGCGCGGCGAGCCCGTAGATCACGAACATGTCGATCATGATCACGGTCAACGCGAACAGCGGCAGCACCGGCAGTGCGAACAGCCAGAAGATGCAGCTGAGGGACGCGAGCACGATCCCCACGAACGGCCCTGCCTTCATCCGGGCGAGCAGCATGACCGCGCCGATGAACACGACCGCGCTCCAGACCACCGCCACCCATCCCCAGGTGTTCAGCGTGCTCCACAGCAGGCCGCCCTCGGACAGGTACGCCTTGTCGGCGAGCGCGCCGAGCCCCCAGAACAGGTTCGCGAACGCCGCGATCAGGAACGCCACCCCGGCGAACGTCACCCACCCCGAGCGCACACCCTCCTCGGCCGCGATCGCGCCGTCGGGCACGACGTAGGGCTTCGTTGCGGTGGCCATCTCTGCCTCCTTCCCCTCTCGTTCGGCAGGCCCCCGGCCCCGCGGGCACACCGTCCAAGGCCGGGAGAAGGCCTATCGCCACGGTAGCGCGCCCGAAGAGACCGTCCACGGTCCGTTCGACCGACGTCGCGCGGGACCCGCGCTACGCGCCGACGAGGTCCCGGCGACCGAAGGCCTCGATGCCGAGCGCGGCGGCCAGGAGGCCGAGGCCGACCAGCCAGGCAGCCGCCGTCCAGTTCGGCTCGGCGGCGGGAGCCGGCGTGATGTGCAGCAGCGGCGACGTGTCGCGCAGCCAGTGGTTCGCGTCGAAGACCGCGGCGAGGGTCTCGACGAGGAAGGACCAGACGACGAGGCCGTAGGCGATACCGATCGCCGCCCGAGGCCACAGCCCGAAGGCGAGGGCGCCGACGCCGAGCACGAACACGGCCGGCGGAGCGACGTTCAGCCCCGCCTGCACCAGGTCGCCGAGGGCCAGGCCGCTGTGCTGCGTCACCGCCCCGACCCACGCCGCGACGCCGGCGAACACGCTCGCGGCCAGGACGAGGCCCACGCCCACGCCCAGCCGCACGCCCAGCCATCGTCGGCGTTCGACCGGTCGCACGAGGAGGTTGTCGAGGTGCCCGGACGCTTCTTCGTTGCGGATCGCCGCGATCTGTCCGGCCACCGCGATCGCGACGAGCCCCGCGGCGATCAGGAACACGAACCCCAGATACAGAGCCGCCCCGGCGCTCCTGCCCCCCAGACGGAGATCGACGCGCTCGAGCCCGGGAGAGCCCTTCATCGCGCTGCCGGCCGCCTGGGTCACCAGTCCGAACACCAACCCGCAGGCACCGAGGACGGCCACCCAGGCGACGACCGCCGGGCGGGTCAGGCGGATCGTCAGCCCGGCCTGACCTCCCAGCAGGAGGGTCCGCGGAGGTGGCGTATCCCGGCCCGCGAACGCGCTCGCACCCAGGTCGCGCCGGCTCGCGATCTGGATCGCGACCATCGCGAGCACGAGGGTCAGCGCGACGATCGGCACGAACCCGAGCGGGTCTGACCCCGTGAGCGCGTGCAGCTCCTCGATCCAGCCGAGCGGGCTCGCCCACCGAAGCCACGCGAACTGCGGGTCGGAGTCGGCCACCATCCTGATCAGGTACGAGGCGGCGAGCACACCGGCGCCGAACAGGTTGGCGTCGTGCCGGCTGGCCGCCAGCTGACCGGCGAGCATGCCCACCGCCATGAACATCGCGGCCGCGGCTCACGACCGCCGTGGCGAAGTACAGCGACGTGCCGACACCGATCCCGACCTTCCCGCTCGAACCTGCGGCGACGGCGAGGACGGCGGTCGGCACCCACATGGCCACGACCGCGACGCCCGAGCCGATCGCGGCCTGCGCCGCTGCGCTGCCCCGGGTCGTGCGTCCGGACAGGAACAGCTCCCACCTGCCCGCGTCCTCCTCGCCGCGGAGCGACCGGGTCGCGGCGAACAGCCCCCAGATCGCGCCGAGGATGATCAGGGAGAACATCGTCTTGTAGGCCGTGTACCCCGCCACGGTGTCGATCCGCCGGATCTGGCCGAAGACGGCCTCGAACCCGGCGTTGCCCTGCACCGATAGCGCGAGCTGGGCGCGCGAGGCGGCCGTCGGGAAGGTGGAGGAGAAGGCGGTCTCGGTCGCAGCGATCGTCGCGCCGAAGACCAAGCCCCACAGGGCGCCGGCGCGGCCGGCGCGCCGGGCCGTGGTGACGGCCACGGTCCTGCGACGCGCGGCGCTCCCCGTAGCGCCTCCTCACGCCTCATCGGACGCCTCGACCTCCCCGTCGCCGTAGTGGGCGAGGAACAGCTCCTCGAGCGAGGGCTCGCGGCTCACGAGGTGCCGCACGCCGGCGCGCGCGAGCACGTCCAGGAGAGGCTCGATCGAGCCCGTCACCTGACAGCGGATCCGGGTGCCGTCGACCTCGCACGCGCTCACACCGGGGACCCCCGACAGGTCGGGGACCGTGCCGTCGAGCTCCGCCTCGACCGAGAGGGCCGAGAGGTGCCGCATCTCGGCCAGCGTCCCCACTTCCACGAGGTGCCCGGCCCGCAGGATCGCGATCCGGTCGCAGAGCGCCTCGACCTCCGACAGGATGTGCGAGGACAGGAACACCGTCTGACCGCGCGCGCGGGCCTCGTCGACGCACACGCGGAACGCGCGCTCCATCAGCGGATCCAGGCCGCTCGTGGGCTCGTCCAGGAGCAGCAGGTCGGCCCTGGTCATCAGCCCGGCGATCAGGATCAGCTTCTGGCGGTTCCCCTTCGAGTAGGCGCGCACCTTCATCGTCGGGTCGAACTCGAACCGCTCGAGCAGCAGGTCGCGGTAGTGAACGTCGACCTGGCCCTGCACTCGGCCCAGCAGGTGCAGCGTCTCGGCGCCGGTGAGCGAGGGCCACAGGCTGACCTCGCCGGGGACGTAGGCGACCCGCCGATGCGCCTCCACGGGGTCGGCCTCACAGTCCACGCCGAACAGCTCTGCCCGCCCCGACGTCGGCCGGATCAAGCCCATCAACAGCCGCACCGTGGTCGTCTTCCCGGCGCCGTTGGGACCGAGGTACCCGATCACCTCGCCCTGCTCCACGTCCAGGCTCAGCGACACGAGCGCTTCGGTCGCGCCGAAGTGCTTCGTGAGGTCTTCGGTGTGGATCGCGATCGCCATCGACATCCCCCTGCGCGGCATGTCCTGCTTCGATTCTGGCGGTTCCCGCGGGAGGAGTCACAGGCGCGCGCACACCGCGCTGGGATCAGGCGCTCGGCGCGCCGGGGAGGAACACGCGGAAGGAGGCGCCGCCGCCGGGGCGGTCCTCCACCCAGGCACGGCCCTGGTGCAGCTCGGCGAACCGCGCGACGAGCGCCAGCCCCACGCCCGCGCCCGGTGAGTGGCTCGACTGCGACGGTCCCTGGCGGAACGGTTCGAACACGGCCTCGTGCAGCTCGGCGGGCACCCCCGGTCCGTCGTCCTCCACCACGATCAGCGCCCCGCCGTCCTGCGCTCGAGTGCGGACCCACACGTGCGCGCCTTCGGGCGTGTGGCGCACGGTGTTGGCGAGCAGGTTCTCGACGATCCGCTCGAGCTTGGATTGGTCGACGGCGATCGAGACCGACGCGACATCGAGGACCACGCTGCGACCCTCGGCGATGTCGGTCTGCGCCACGAGGTCGCGGACGATCGCGCCGACGTCGGCGACCTGGAGCTTGGGCCCGATGATGCCGCGCGACAGCCGGTCGAGGTCGAGCAGATCGCGGACCATCCGATCGAGCTTGCGGGAGTTCGACGGCGATCCGCCCCGCCATGTCGCGCACGTCGTCCTCGCCCAGCGCCATGTCCTGCTGCTCGAGGGTGAGCGCCAGACCGAGGATCGCGGCGAGCGGCGTGCGGAGGTCGTGCGAGACGGCCTGCAGGAACGTGTTCTTCATCTCGTCGAGCGCTCGGAGCTGCTCGGCGGCGTCGCGTTCGCGCACGAGCGCGTTGTTGAGCTCCTCCTCCGCGCGCTTCAGCTCGGTGATGTCGATGTAGACGCCCTGCCAGAATTTCGGAGCGCCGTCGGTGTTGCGGTAGAGCGAGGCCTGCTCGCGAACCCACACGGTCCGGCCGTCGCGGGCGATCATCCGGTACTCGATGCTGAGTGGTGTGCCGTCTTCGAAGCAGCGCCGCGCGGCCGTCTCCGTCGCCTCGACGTCGTCCGGGTGCGTGACCCGGTCCCACAGGTCGGGGTCGGCGAGCCACTCCTCGGGCCGATAGCCGAGGAGACGCTCGATCTGGGGGCTGATGTAGGCGGGGCTGAGGTCGGTCTGATCGTCCTCGGGCACTTCGTCGACGTAGGTCACCGCCGGGATCTGCTCGACGAGCAGGCGGTACTTCTCCTCGGCCTCTCGAAGGTCGGGCCCGCACGGGCCGGTCGGCCGTCACGTCGACGACGACGCCGTGCCACGAGCGAACGCCGGTCTGCGGGTCCTCGGCGACCGCGGCGTCGTCCAACACCTGCACGATCCGGCCGTCACGCGCGCGCATGCGATAGGCGAGGTGGTAGCGGTCAGCGGGCGCGCTGGTGCGACGCCAGGCAGCCAGCACGCGCCCGAGGTCGTCGGGGTGGATCCGCGATGCCCACAACCCTGGGTCTTCGAGGAACCCCTCGACGGGGAAGCCCAGGATCTCCTTCACCTGCGGCCCGATCGACGTGGTCGCGCCCGCTCGGGGAGGGTCGGTGCGCTCGATCTTCCGCACGTACACGATCGCGGGCACGTGGGCGAACCACGTATCGCGCGCAGCCTCGGGCTGCGCGCGACGGATCACCTCGTGCGGGGACGGAGGGCTCATCGGTTCTCTCCGAGGTTATCGACCGACCGAGCCGCCGATTGACCACAGGCCTTCAGCCGCGCGGAACATGAGCTCAGGCGAGCGGGGAGCCCCATGCCGACGTCTTCCAGTTGTCTCGGGCGCCTTCGATCGGAAGCAGCGGCGGCAGCGGCATCGCGAGCCGGGCGCTCAACGCCTGCATGTACGGCTCGTACATCGCGCGGAACGTCCGGAAGCGCTCGCCGAGCCGCTCGTCGAAGGCGACCCCCGCCGTGGAGAGCTGCGCGTGCAGCCCCGACAGCTCCTCGGGCGGCATCCCTCCGCCGTCGGGTTGCGGACGCGCCCCGGTGACCTGTGCGAGGTCGACCGCCGCGTGACGGCACATCGCGAAGGTCCGCCGAGCCTGCCATGTGTCGATCCCCTCGACGCCGGCGAGCGCGAGCGCCGAGAGGTCCAAGATCGCGCTGAGCGCCGACACCCAGGACTCGTTGTCGTGCTGCGACCGGAAGTACGCGAGGATCGGATAGGAGAGGTGGCTCTCGAGCAGATCCGCGGATCCCTCCTCCCAGTCGGCCAGCAGCCGGTCGATCGAGTCGATCCGGCCGTACGTGGCGGCCCGGCGCAGGAGCTCGACCGCAGAGGGGGGAGACCCCGCCCATTCGTCCAGCATCGAGATCCGCACCTCTCGGCGGGAGAACGACTGGTACAGGACCGGCAGGTACCCGATCACCAGGGCGAGGAAGATGAACCCGGCCCCCGACTCCAGGACCATCACAGCCCGCCCGCCCGCGGACATCGGCGCGACGTCTCCCAGGCCCAGCGTGAAGAAGGTCGTGCCGCTCAGATAGAGGTACTGGGGGAGGCTCCCCGCCTCACCACCGGGAGCCAGCGGCGATCTGAGCCCCCATTGGAGCAGGCCGAACCCCACGACGAGCCCGGCTGCCCATAGGGCGATCAGCAGCAGCAGCGACAGCGGTCCGTAGAAGCCGAGGTAGTTCTCGCTGCCGGTCCCGTCGCGCCGGCGCCGGTCCGATCCGGACCACACCGCCCACAGGACCTGGAGGAACATGCTCGCCAAGCGCACGCGACGGGAGACCCGTCGGGGCAGGACGATCGTCTCGAACGCGTCCAACAACACGCCGAGGATGAAGAACAGTCCGAGGAGGATGCCTAACGCTTGCATCCGGGTATGGTCACACACCTTCCGATGCACGGGCGCGGAGAGCGCCGGTCACGCGGACGGCGGGCTCGATCGGGTCCAGGTGCGATAAGGCGGATCCGACGTCGCCGGGGCATCCCAGCGAGGAGAGGACCTTCGCCGCTTCTCCCTTGCCGGTGCCACGTGCACGATACAAGCGGAGAGGTGTCCGCCGACCGTAGGCGGTGCCCAGGGCGGCGCCTCCTGGAACCGTCGGGGGATCGACGGGAAGGGGTGAGGGCGATGACACGGCCCTCGAGGGTTCGCTTCTTGTCGGTGCTCGTAGGCGCGGGGCTCGTAACGGCGTTCCTCGTCCCGCTCGCCGCTGCCGCCGAGACCGGCATCATGCCGTCACCCACCGAAGCCGTCCGCGGCGCGACCGTGCGCGTGACGGGCTCGGGGTTCGTTGCGGACGAGGCGGTCGACGTGTACTTCGACACGACGGACCTGGCGCTCGGCGTGGTGGGGTCCGGCGGGCGGTTTCCGGCCGTGGAACTGACGGTGCCCGCGCGCGCACACGTGGGGACCCACTGGATCTCCGCGGTGGGGCGCCTCTCGCACCGGGCGGTGCGCACCCCCTTCGACGTGGTCCCGTCCTCCTGGGGCAACTGGGCGCAGGGCGGCGCCGATGAGGAGCACACCGGTGTCCAGCCGTCTGAGGGCGCGCTGAACCGGACGTCGGTGGACGGACTCGGACGGCTCTGGTCCACGGGCGTGGCGGCCGACGGGTCAACGCTCGTGCTCGGCCGCGTGCTCGTCACGACGGGCTGGGGAGGCGAGGAGGCGGCGTCCGTGTACGCCTTCGACTCGTGGACGGGAACCGACCTCTGGTCGGTGGGCGGGTTCGACGGCGCGCCGCCGGTCGCCGGGTGGAACGGCCTGCTGATCGTGCAGGCGGGCCGTCAGCTGCGCGCCTACGATCCGGTCTCGGGGACGCTGCGCTGGAGCCACGCGGTGGGGCCGCCCCGCACCCGATCCTGGGGTGATCTCACGATCGCGGGCGACGTGGCCTACGTCCGCGCCAACGACGAGCGATGGGAGCGGCCGGCGGTGGTGACCGCGTTCGACCTGCGGACCCAGCGTGAGCTCTGGACCACCGAACCGCTGCTCGGGCCGAAGGACAGCTCCGCGCAGCGTCTGGTCGTGACGGACGGCATCGTCGTGATCGCCGTCGACCAGGGCCTCGTCGGTGTGGAGGCGTCCTCCGGCGTGGTGCGATGGACGAGGCCGTGGATGCTCGGCTGGTCCGAGGGCCTGTCGGCGCGCGACGGAACCGTCTACACGTCATCGTTGTCCCAGCACGCCGTTATCGCGGTGTCGGCGGCTACCGGGGCGACCCGTTGGCTCGCGCCGCTGACGCCGGGCATGTACACGGCGTCGGCTGCGGCCGACGGTTCCCGCTGCTATCTCTCGGTCGGCCCGGTCGACGAGGCAACGATGCAGTGGAGCTTGCGCGCGTACGACGCGGGTGCCGGCACGCTCGCCTGGGAGCGCATGGCGGCGCATCAGCTGGGTCCGCCGACGGTCGCGAACGGCCTCCTCTACGCGCTCGGGGGCCATGAGCTGTTGGTGGTCGATGCCACGACCGGGGCCGTGGTCGCTCGTGACGAGATGGCGGCCGACGTCTGGGACCAACCCGCCGTTGCTAACGCAACCCTGTACGTGCCGACCTACGACCGGGGTGTCATCGCGATGCGGGTTCCCGGAGCCCCGCGGCCCGAGGTCTCGTCGCTCGAGCCGGACCCTGCCCTGGTGCCCGGGCCCACCCAGCCGGTCGCGCCGATGACCGAGGGTTGGAGCGAGGGCACGGCCGTCGACGCATCGCTCGGCGCCTCGGTGGCCTCTGCCGTCGAGTTCGACGACATCCTCTACCTGGGGACCGACGCCGGGACGACCCGCACGGCCTCGATCCTCTCCTCGACCGACGGGATGGCTTTCTCGCCGGCGGCGCGGTTCCCAGCGGCCTCGACCGTGCGGCTCGCCGTCTTCGACGGTCGGCTCTTCGCGGCCACGACGTCGCCCAACGGGGCCAGTCTGTACGTCTCCACCGACGGCACGGCCTATGAGCTGGTGCGCTCGTTCGCTCCGACCCCGATCCTGCAGATGACCCCGATCGCGTGGGATGACCAGCTCGTCGTCGCGGCGGACACGGGGCAGGGGCCCTCGGTGTGGACGTCGACGGACGGTGAAGCCTTCGCGGAGGCGACGCCGTCGGCGCAAGCACCAGGGACCCGGTTCGTGGTCGATCCGCTGGACGGCGGAGCTGTGGTCTTCGACGGAGCGCTCTACCTCGGGGCGACCTCGCCGCGCGGCGGAGAGCTCTGGCGCGTTACCGACGGCTCCGCCCTGGAGCGGGTGGCGCTCCGCGGGCTCGGACGGCCCGCGAACCTGCGTGCTCACGCCGCAGCTGGTGTTCGGCGGCCGGCTCTACGTGGTGGCGAGCGGCTCGGCGGGGCTCGAGATCTTCCGCACCGCCGACGGGACTGGGTTCACGAGGAGTGTCACGGCCGGTTTCGGTGCGGGACCGGGTCGCAACGTGACCGGGACGCTCGCCGAGGTCGACGGCCGGCTCGTGCTCGTCAGCTCGAACCGCGATCCGCGACCTCCCGGAGGCCCCGCGCCGATCGAGGTCGCGCGCAGTCGCGGCCTCCAGGTGCGCACGTCCTCCGACGGCCTCAGCTGGGCGCGCACGGGGGTGCAGACCTTCGCGGACCCGCACGACTGGGCGGGGGCGCTGTTCGCCCCGGGCGGCTCGCTCTACCTGGCCGGCACGAACCACCGTGACGGCGACGCGGTGTGGAGCAGCGACGACGGGATCGCGTGGACGCAGCTCTTCCGGGAGCCCGAGGCGTCCCCGGCGAACGTGGGCCCGCGGCTGGTGGTCTTCGACGACCACCTGCTCGTGCTCCACGGCGATGCCGCACAAGGGCTCACCGTCTGGCGGCTCGACGCGCCGGTCGGGACGGCGCCGGTGACGGCCGGCACCTCCTGGTGGGAGTGGGCGCTGTTCGCGGCGCTCCTGTTCGCGGTCGTGGTGCTGAGCGTGGCGGTCTTCCGGAGCTCGCGCCGTCGCTGGAGGAACGTGCCGCGCCACGCGCCCGCCTGACGTCGCGACCTGGAGGCCGAAGGACCAACGGTCCTGGCTGCACCGCTCCGGTGGGCGTCAGACTCGAGGTGCGCGCTCGTCGGAGCGGCCGCCCGCGAGGAGAGGGGGGGTCGCGTCGTGGCACGGCATCGGAGCGTGGACCAGGACCGCCGGGGGATGGGTACGGCGGTTCCGTCTCTCATGGAGGAGGACACGTGGCCGAAGCGTCATCCTCCGCGACCTTCGCTCGCGGTGCGGTGGGGAACCTGGATGGCCCGGCACCGGTGGTGGGTGCTGGGGGTCTGGGCCGTGCTGGTGGTCGGGGCCGGGTTGGCGTATCCGCACCTGCTGCGGAGCCTGTCCGCGTCCGACTACAGCGTGACGGGTTCCGACTCCGCCGAGGTCGCCAAGCTGATCGGGTCGGACTTCACCGCCGCGGGCAACGAGCAGGACGTGATCGTCTTCGACTCGGACACGCTGACGATCGCCGATGCCGGCTACCGGCAGGTCGTCGACGATGTGCTGGCGGCCGTGCGGGGCCAGCAGGGGGTCGTCACCGTGCTGGGTCCGACCGAGCCGGGGGCGGTGGGCCAGGTTTCCGAGGACGGGCATGCGGCCCTGGCGACCGTGGGGCTGTCCGGGGACGACAGGGAGCGGGCCGAGCGGGCCTCGGACCTGCAGGACGTGGTCCTCGGTGCCGCCGGCACCGGCGCGGTGCAGGCGTACCTGACGGGCTACTCGCCCGCGGCCAACGATCTGACCGAGGTGGAGAACAAGGACGTCGAGCGGGCCGAGTCGATCGGGATCCCCGTCGCCTTCATCGTGCTTCTGATCGCGATGGGCGCCGTGGTCGCGGCGTGCATCCCGCTCGCGATGGCGCTGATCAGCCTCACCTTCACGATGGGGGTGCTGTCCGCGTTGATCATCGTTCGGCCGATCGACGCGTTCCTGCTCTCGATCGTCACGATGATCGGGGTCGGGATCGCGATCGACTACTCGCTGTTCATCCTGAGCAGGTTCCGCGAGGAGCTCGCCCGCGCCCGCGACCAGGGCCGGCCCGACCCGGTGCCGACCGCCGTGGGCGTCGCGATGAAGACGAGCGGCAAGACGATCGTCTTCTCCGGCACGATCGTCATGATCTCGTTGTTCTCGCTGTTCGTGGTCGACGCGCCGATATTCCACGGGATGGCGCTGGGGTCCGTGCTGGTGGTGATCTGCACGCTCCTCACCGCGTGGACGTTGCTGCCGGCGCTGCTGGGAGCGCTCGGCGACCGCGTGGATCGATGGGCGCTCCCCAAGCGGTTCCGGCCGGCGACGACCTACGAACTCGACCCCGCGCACCCGAGCGGCGCGGCACGGTGGGCCCACATGGTGCTCGCCCACCCGTGGCTCGCGATCCCGGCGGCGGCCGTCCTGCTGCTGTTCGCCTTCCCCATCCTCCGGATGGAGCTCGGTATCGATCTGGGTCTGGCGGCGATCTCCGACACGCCCTCCGGCAAGGCTGAGGTGATCCTCGCCGACAAGTTCACGCCGGGCCTGTTGTCCCCGGTGCAGATCCTGGCCTCCCATGAGGGTTCCGGAGCTCTCAGCACGGCCGATCTGACCACGATCGACCGGTTCACGAGGTCCCTCGCGAAGGACCCACGGGTCGCATATGCGTACTCGATCTCCACGTTGCTCAGGCAGACGGTGGGCGAGGTGTCTCCGCAAGCCATGCAACAGCTGCAGAAGGATCCGACCACGGCATCGTTCATCGCGCAGACCGTCAACGTCGGAAGCGGCTCCAACCGAACGATCGTCACGGTCGTGTCGAAGGCGCCGGTCGACTCGACCGAGGCGACCCAGCTGGTACGCGATCTCAGGAACGACGTGATCCCCGGATACACGGCCTCGGCCGGTCCTCAGATGCTGGTCGGAGGCTCGACGGCCCAGTTCGACGACCTCGGCACGGAGACACTCAGCAAACTGCCCCTCGTCATGGTGATGGTGCTGACGTTCTCGTTCTTCTACCTGCTGGTGATCTTCCGGAGCCTGCTGGTTCCGACCAAGGCCGTGCTGCTGAACCTGCTCGCCACCGGCGCTGCCTTCGGTCTGACGAGCTGGGTGTTCGCGGAGGGCCACCTCGAGGGCCTGTTCGCCTTCACGAGCGTGGGGTTCATCCAGACGTACCTGCCGATCATGGTCTTCGCGCTGCTGTTCGGCCTGTCGATGGACTACGAGGTGTTCCTCGTGGGCCGGATGCGCGAGCAGTGGCTCCTGACTCACGACAACGACCAGGCGGTCGTGTCCGGGATCGCGCACACGGCGCGGCCGATCACCGCGGCCGCCCTGATCATGGCGGCCGTGTTCGGCTGCTTCCTGGTCGCCGATGTGCTCGAGCTCAAGGAGTTCGGGTTCGCGCTGGCGGCGGCGGTCCTCCTGGACGCCACGCTGGTCCGGATGCTCCTCGTCCCGGCGATCATGAAGGTCGCGGGCGGCAAGGCCAACTGGTGGCTGCCGAAGTGGCTGGAGCGGATCCTGCCTCGGGTCCGGGTCGAGTGACCACCGAGCTGAGCGACGGTCGGCACGTCCGGGCGATGGAGGTTCGAAAGACCTCTACGCACGCCACCGCGCCCTGTCACCCTGAAGGCGTGAGCTGCTGGCTCTGCTTCGTGTCCGAGCCGAGAGGGGGAGCGACATGAAGATCGAGTACGTACACGCATCCGTGCACGGGAACGGCGCCATGGTCGCGGAGGAATTCCGGAAGGAGATGGCGGCCAGGGGCGTCGCCGTCACCGTCCACCACATCGACGACGTGAGGCCGCAGGAGCTTCCGCCAGCAGATCTGTACCTGTTCAGCTCGCCGGGGCGCATGGGCAGGCCGATCCGTGGCATGCGCCGCTTCTTGAAGAACGTGAAGCTGCCCGCAGGGACCAAGTACGCGGTCCTGACGACCGAGATGGCACCGCAGCCGGACAAGAAGACGGGGCGGATGCCCACCGAAGAGGAGATCTGCAGGTTCCAGCGCGTCAGGCCGATCATGAACGAGATGCTCCAGGGCAAGGGCTTCGTGAAGGTCGCCGAGGACAAGGTCTTCGTCACGGGGATCGAGGGGCCTCTCGAAGAGGGCTGGCAGCAGAAGGTCGAAGCCTTCGTGGCGCGGATCCCCGAGGCCCAAGGCGCACGCGGATAGCGGTCGATCGTGTTCTTGCGCTGCGGGCCACGGACCTCACGTTCCCTCGCGGCTTCGGCCCGGCCGGTTCGGAGGGAAGAACATGAAGGTGAGAGCGCTCGTCGGCAGTGGGGACAAGATCGCCCTGTTGACGCTGCCGTTCTTGGTCGTCGGGTTGATCCTGAACATCGCGTTCCCATCGCTCTTCGACGTCGGCGGTCCATCTGATGCCCTGCGGGCGATCTCGATCGTCGTGTTGATCCCCGGGGTCACGATCTGGATCTGGTCGGTCGTCTTGATCCTGACGAAGAGCTCTCGTGGAGAACTGATCACGAGTGGGCCGTTCGCGCTGGTGAAGCACCCGCTCTACACGAGTGTGGCTCTGTTGGTGCTCCCGTGGGCCGGCTTCCTGCTCAACACGTGGCTAGGAGCCGTGATCGGGATCATCCTCTACGTCGCGTCCAGGCTCTTCGCGCCCGAGGAAGAGGCAGCGCTGTCGACGACCTTCGGTGCCGCCTGGGACGCGTACTGCCACACGGTGAAGTTGCCGTGGCTGTAGGCGCCGCCAAGTCGACGAACCCTGTCGATCCGCCGGCCTCTCGTTCGTCGTGAAGGTGGAAGAGCCGACCCTCCGGGTCGGAGCGACGAGGGAGGTGACGGATGGCATCCAGCAACGAGGACGTGGTCCGAGCGATCGAGGAGGCCTGGGATCAGGGCAGGCTCGACGACCTGGATCAGTATTTCGCTCCGGGGTTCGACAACAAACACTCGGGCACCCCGGGGCTGCCGGCGGGCCTGGCCGGCTCGAAGATGGCGCATGAGGGTGTCATGCAGTCGTTCCCCGATCGGAAGGTCGAGATCCTGGACGTCGTGGAGGGCGGAGATCGGGTCTTCGTCCGCAACCGGGTCACGGGCACGAATCAGGGCGGGTTCCCCCCGTTCAACGTTCCGGCCAACGCCAAACCGTTCGACATCGAGGCCTGGAGCGTCTACCGCCTCGAGGACGGTCGGGTCGTCGAGCACTGGGGCATGAACGACGCGCTTACGCTGCTCATGCAGCTCGGCGCGATCCCCGGCCCCGGCGGCTGACGACCGAGGAAGAACGACCTGCTCGCTAGCCCAGGTACCGAGCGAGGGCGAAGTCGCCGCCCCCGGTCGGACCGCGGCCAGCGGCGAGGATCTTGCCGTCCGACTGTAAAGCGACGGCCATCGCGGCCTGCCAGCCCGAGCCGAAGGAGGAGGTCGTCACCTTGCCGTCCCCGCCGAACGTCGGGTCGAGCGCGCCGCCGACCGTGTAGCGGGCAAGGGCGAACCCGTGCCCTTCCGACCAGCCTGCCGCGACGATCCTCCCGTTCGGTTGGATGGCGAGGGCGTTCGCGTGGTCGTCCTCGAGGCTGAAGAACGTGCGCACCTTCCCGTTCACACCGAAGGTAGGGTCCATGGACCCGTCTGGGTTGTAACGGGCCAGCGCGAAGTTGACGTCGGCCCCACGCGGCACCTTGCCGGTGCCGCCGCCCACGACGATCTTCCCGTCGGCTTGCAGGGCGACGTCTGCGCCTGACGTCAGACCTGCCCCGAAGGCGGTCGTGACCATGCCGTCGGCGCTGAACGAGGGGTCGAGCGACCCGTCCGCGAGGTAGCGGGCTGCGGCGAACACGCCGTCACCGTCCGCGTCCGTGTACATCGTGCCCGCGGCCACGATCCCTCCATCCGACCGGACCGCGACCCCGAACGCCGGGGCGCTTGCCTGGAAGCTGGTCGTGACCTTCCCGCCGCCACCGAACGTCGGATCGAGCGTGCCGTCGGCGTTGTATCGGACGAGAGCGAACCCACCGCGTGCGCTTCCTGCCACGACGATCTTGCCGTCGCTTTGGATGGCGACGTCGTTGCCGTACGCATGGGGGCCCAGCCACGTCTTGACGGTGCCGTCCCCCCCGAAGGTCGGATCGAGCGAGCCGTCAGGCAGGTAGCGGGCGAGCACGATCGTCGTGGTGCCGCCGAGGCGGGGCGAATCCGACCATGACCAGCCCACGGCCACGATCTTGCCGTGCGGCTGCAACGCGACCCCTTCGGCTTCGGCGTCCATACCGAGCCGCGTCTTCGTCTTCCCGTTCGTACTGAACGTCGGATCGAGCGTGCCGTCGGGCAGGTAACGGGCCAAGGCGAACACATGGTCGACCGTCGGCGTGCCCCGGAGGTGGGAGCCGGCCGCAACGATAGCCCCGTCGGGCTGCACGACGATCGCGTTAGCTTGATCGCGGCCGGGTCCGAAGGAGGTCGTCACCGTGCCTTTGGCGCCGAAGGTGGGGTCGAGTGAGCCTGCCGTCTTCGCCGTCGCCGAACCTGGCACCGTAATCACCCACAGCACGGCGAGCGTGATCATCGCGAAGCGCTTCACGGTGGCATCCCGGTCATTCCTCCCTCGCACATCTCATCATCGCGGACGCGAGAGCGCTATTGGCCGTAGGTCCCCTATCCGTCGACTTGACCGAAGAGGACCGCGGGCATATGCCGGAGCGGACCATCGAGGGAAGGGGGTCAGCGATGACGACCGATCTGACGATCTCGGTCGAGGACCGGCCCGGCGGGCTCGCAGCTGTCGGCGAGGCGCTCGGCAACGCCGGGATCAACATCGAAGGGCTCTGCGGCCACGGCTCCGAGGGCCGCGGCATGATCCACGTCTGCGTGCAGGACGGGGCCGCCGCCCGTCGGGCGCTCGAGGGCGCCGGCATCGAGGTGCAGGGTGAGGCGGACGCGATCCTCGGGGAGCCGGTGGCGGGCGCCGACCAACCGGGGACGATGGGGCCGATGGCCCGGCAGATCGCGGACGCGGGGATCAACGTTCGTGCCGTCTACCTGGCCACGGATTCGCGCGTCGTGATGGTGACCGACGACAACGCGAAGCTGATGGAGCTCATCGCGAAGATGATGTGAGGGTCCGTCCTCCGCGGCGCTCACCCGTCACGACACGTCGCGACGGGTGATGACGGTCGCGGCCAGACCGATCGCGCCTGCCGCCCACCCGGCGAGCACGAGCATCCCGACCAGCGGCGTCATCATCGGGTCCGGGTTCGAGATGCCCGCCGCGGTCCCCGCGGCCGAGGCCGGAAGCCAGTGCGCGATCTCCGGCGCGAACGACGCGACGATGTTCTCCGCCACGAACAGCCACGCCAGGGTTCCGACGATCGCCGCGACCTGGTGTCGGACGACGACCCCGATCGAGAGGCCGATCACCGCCCAGAGCACGGAGATCAGGATGGCCCTGCCGAACAACCCCGCGAGCGTCCCGACGGCGACGGACACCGCGAACCCGTGGGTCGACAGGTACCAGGCGATCACGCCGGTCCCCGCAGCGAGCGCCGCGACCGCGAACACGGCCGCGGCAGCGGTGACCACGGCTGTCTTCGCCGCGAGCACGTGCAGCCGGTTCGGCGTCGCCAGGAACGTCGGCACGACCGAGCCGTGCCGGACCTCGTCGGTGTACGCGCGGATCGCGAGGACGAGGACGAACAGCGCCACGATGATCAGCACCCCCGCGTAGCCGTACGGCGACGAGAGCCCTTGGGCCAGCTCGGCGTGGCTCGCGCCGCTCAGCGCCCCCCAGAGCGCGAGCGCGGTCAGCGCGACCATACCCGTCAACAACCCGAACGCCGTTCGGGTGGTGCGCAGCTTCCGGAACTCGGAACGGATCGCATCGGTCATCGGACTCCTCCTTCGTCTGTCAGCTCGAGGAACACGTCCTCGAGGCTCGCGGCACCCGCATCCGTCAGCTCCTCGATGGCTCCCTGACGGAGCAGACGACCGCGGTCGATCACGATCACGTCGTCGACCATCCGCGCCATCTCGGCCAGCAGATGGCTCGACACCAAGACGGCCTTGCCGCCCGCGGCGACGTCGCGAAGCGTCGTTCGCAGCCACCGGATCCCGTGCGGGTCGAGACCGTTCGCCGGTTCGTCGAGGATCAGCACCGACGGGTCGCCGAGCAGAGCGCCGGCGAGCCCGAGCCGCTGCCGCATCCCGAGCGAATAGCCGCCGGCCTTGCGTCCGGCCGCGTCCGTCATGCCGACGAGTTCGAGCGCCGCGTCCACGCGTGCGTCGTCGATCCCCGAGGCGGCCGCGAGCACCCGCAGGTGGTTCCGCCCGGTCCGCAGCGGGTGGAAGCTCTGGACCTCCAGCACCGCTCCCACCGTGGTCATCGGCTGTTCGAGGCTCGCGTACGGCAACCCGAGCACCGTCGCGGTCCCCTCGTCTGGCTCAACGAGCCCCAGCAGCATCCGGAGCGTCGTGCTCTTCCCCGCGCCGTTCGGGCCCACGAACCCGGTCACCCGTCCCGGCACGACCTCGAAGCTCAGGCCGTCGACCGCCGTCAGCGAGCCGAACCGCTTCGTCAGGCCCCGCGCGACGATCGCGGGCGTGCCTACCGCGGCGATGCCGCCCGCGTTGCCCGTCCTCGCGTCCATCTCCATCCCCTTCCGTCGGTGTCCCGTTGCACCTCCGACGCTAGGGACGAGAGGGCCGGGCGCCGTCCACCCGGGGAACGGTTCTGGGTGTCCTCCTGCGGGAGGAGGCGTCGTCCTCAGGAGGAGCCGGGGCGGACGAGTCCCGACTCGTAGGCGAGGACCACTGCCTGGGCACGATCGCGCAGCCCGAGCTTGCGCAAGACGTGCCCGACGTGGGTCTTCACGGTGGTCTCGGCGACGAAGAGCCGTCGCGCGATCTCGGCGTTCGACGCGCCGTTCGCCATCAGGACGAGGACCTCGCGTTCGCGTTCCGTCAGCTCGTCGAGTCCCTCGGGCGAGGCCGGCTGCTCCGGACGGCCCGCGAACTCCGCGATCAGCCGCCTCGTGACGGAGGGCGCGAGGAGCGCTTCGCCCGACGCCACGATGCGGACGGCGGCCACGAGCTCCTCGGGCGGCCGGTCCTTGAGCAGGAAGCCGCTCGCGCCGGCCCGCAGTGCGTCGTACACGTACTCGTCGAGGTCGAACGTCGTGAGGATCAGCACCTTCGCGGCGGTGTCGAGCGCGGTGATCCGTCGCGTGGCCTCGATGCCGTCCATCGTGGGCATGCGCACGTCCATCACGACGACGTCGGGATGCAGTCGCTCGAACGCGCGGACGGCGTCGGCGCCGTCTATCGCCTCGCCGACGACCTCGAGATCGCTCTCGGCGTCCAGGATCATGCGGAACCCGCCCCGCATCAGGGCCTGGTCGTCGGCCACCACGATCCGGATCGTCACGGCCCGTCCTCGACGGGGATCTCGGCGCGCACCATGAACCCGCCGCCGGGCCGCGCGGACGATTCGACCGTGCCACCGAACAGGCCGACCCGTTCGCGCATCCCGATCAACCCGTGGCCGATCCCCGGCTCGACCGCGATCCCGCGGCCGTCGTCGGCGACCTCGATCACCAGACGGTCCGGCGCGTAGTCGAGCGCGACACGGGCGTTCGCCGGACCGGCGTGCTTCAGCGCGTTCGTCAACGACTCCTGGATCACGCGGTACGCGGCGAGGTCGGCGCCGGCGGGGAGCGGCCGGGTGGGTCCCGTGCGGACGACCTCGACCGGCAATCCGGCGGCGCGCACCGTCTCCAGCAGCCGGTCGAGCTCGGCGAGCCCCGGTTGCGGCGACGTCGACGGCGTCGCGTCGTCCTCGGTCAGCATCCCGATCAGCCGTCGCATCTCCGCGAGCCCGGCGCGGCCGGTCTCCTCCACCCGGCCGATCGCTTCCTTCGCCGCGCCAGGGTCGCGGTCGACCACGGTCCGCGCGGCGCCGGCCTGCACGATCATGACGCTGATCGCATGGGCGACGACGTCGTGCAGCTCCCGGGCGATCCGCGTCCGCTCCTGGGCGACCGCCTCGCGAGCGGCCAGCTGCCGCTCGCCGGCCAGCCGCCTGCGCCGGTTGAACACGATCCGACCGATGAGGATCGGGAGGCCCACGGCGAACGTGAGGCCGATCAGCACCTCGATCCAGTTGCCGTGCGTCTGCGTCGCGATCTGCGAGGCCAGTCCGGCAGCCAGCGCGAGCGGGAGGCCGACGGTCGCGACCTGACGCCACGGCCGGTGCGCGGCGACGGTGTAGATCGCGAGGGCCAATGCCATCTCAGGCGACGCGCCGTCGCCGGCGATCGCGAACGCCACGGTCGCGCCGCTCACGATCGCGAGCACGACCAGCGGCGCGCGGCGCCGGAACGCGAGCGGGACGCACGACAGCGTGCTCAGCGCCCACGCGGCTCCGTCACGGACGTTCCCGCCGGCGGCGAGGGACGCGGCCGTGATCGCCAGCAGAACGGCTGCGAGCAACGCGTCCCACACCGGCGGGTTCACCCGCCGCACGCGTTCCCACCAGGTCGGTCGGTTCACCCGGTGGACGCTAGCCAACTCCTGCGGAACGTGCCCTCATCCCGCAGGATGAGATGTGCGGGCAGCGCCGTCGACCCGAGCGCACGTCGTGACGTCCTGGCGTGGTTGGCGTCGCCCGAAGCGCTACGGCATCACGAGGACGCGCTGCACGGCAGGCAGGTCCGTCGCGAGCTGATCCCACGTCCCGCCCTGGTCGGTCGACGCCCAGAGTCCTCCGTCCGCGGTCCCCACGGTCGCGAAGCTCCCATCGGGCAAGGACTCCAAGCAGTACGTGTCGATGTTGCCCTCGAACCGGTCCGGGAGGCCGTTGCGAGACGGCTCGAACGAACCGCCGGCGACGGGGGCTCGGTAGATGGCAGCGCGGCCACCTCTCGGACCCTCGGACGAGGAGAGCAGGAGCACGTCGCCGCACACGGTCACGGCACGCGAATAGATCGCGTCGAGCCCGTCGCTCCGGTACCTCCAGGTCGCGCCCCGGTCCTCGCTCACGGCGAGCCCGCGAGCGCACGCGGCGAGCACGAGCCGCTCGAACGTCGTCACGTGATGGACGTCGGCCTCGATCTGGATCGTCGGCGTCCAGGTCTGCCCCTCGTCGTCGGTATGCACGATCCCGCCGACGTGGACGTTGACGTAGATGTCGGCGTCCCAGTTGGCGATCGACCGGGTCGCGGGCGGGCCGCCCCAAGGCGTGAACCACGAGGAGCGCCCTGCAACCGTGTCGAAGGTCTCCAGCGGGTCCAGCGAGGTTCCCCGGAGGCGAAACAACCGAGCCTCCGAGGTGCCGAGGTATACCACGCCACCGATCGCGGTGATGCAGGTCGCGTCGAGCTCGGTCAGGGCGGTGACGGTCGACAGATCCTCCCCATCCATTCGCCAGACCACCGACCGGTCGGCCACGCCCCAGACGTCCGAGCCCGAGCGAGCGAGCGAGGTGATCGATCGTCCCTCGAGACGCACGTCCAGCCGCGCTCCTCCTCCGTCCAAGCGATGGAGTCCGTCGCGGGTCGCGGCGAGGATCGTGGCCATCCACGCATCGTGCCACCGCGGCGACCGAAGGGCACGCCAGGCGTCCCCGTCGCATCCGGCAGGTACAGCCTTCGCGAGCCCCGCCGGTAGCCTGGACCTATGAGCGTGATGGGCGGTCGACGACGCGACGGGCGCTCCGACGCCCTGGTCCTGTTCGGCATCACGGGCGATCTCGCCTACCAGAAGATCTTCCCCGCGCTGCAGGCGATGGTGCAGCGCAAGAACCTCGACGTACCGATCGTCGGCGTGGCTCGGTCGGGATGGAGCCGCGAGACGCTGCTCGAGCGGATGGAGAAGAGCCTTCAGGAGCACGGCGGGGTCGACCAGACGGCGTTCGAGCGGTTCCAGCAGCTGTTCGAGTACGTCGACGGGGACTACGTCGACACCGCGACGTTCGCCCGGCTGCGCGAGGCGCTCGGCGACGCCGAGCGGCCGCTCTTCTACCTCGCGATCCCGCCCGAGCTGTTCGAGCCGGTGATCACCCACCTCGAGGACTCGGGATGCGCGTCGAACGCCCGCGTCGTGATCGAGAAGCCGTTCGGCCGCGATCTCGCCTCGGCTCGGGAGCTGAATGCGGTGCTCCGCCGCACGTTCCCCGAGGACGCGATCTTCCGGATCGACCACTTCCTCGGGAAGGAGCCGGTGCAGAACCTCGCGTACTTCCGGTTCGCGAACGCGTTCCTCGAGCCGATCTGGAACCGCAACTTCGTCGACAGCGTGCAGATCACGATGGCGGAGGACTTCGGGGTGCGCGATCGCGGGGCGTTCTACGACGGCGTGGGCGCGATCCGCGATGTGGTGCAGAACCATCTGCTGCAGGTCCTGGCGCTCGTCGCGATGGAGCCGCCGAGCGGGTTCGACCGCGACGTCTTCCTGACGGAGCGGGTCCGCCTGCTGCAGGCGATCGCGCCGATCACGCCCGACGATGTCGTGCGCGGGCAATACGAGGGGTACCGGAAGGCCAAGGGTGTGTCGCCCGGGTCGACGGCCGAGACGTTCGTGGCGCTCCGGCTACGGGTCGAGACCTGGCGGTGGGCCGGGGTCCCCTTCTACATCCGAACGGGCAAGCGGCTGGCGGTCACCGCCTCGGAGGTGTTGGTGGAGCTGAAGCGGCCGCCCCGCGAGGTCTTCGACGAGCCGCAGCTCGCCCATCCGAACCACGTGGTGTTCCGACTGGGGCCGGACATGCGCATCTCCTTGGGCGCCCGCACGAAGATCCCCGGCGACCGCATGGTGGGCGAGGACGTCGAGCTGGTGGCGGCCAACGCGCCGGGCGAGGAGATGACGCCGTACGAGCGGCTCCTCACCGACGCGATGGACGGCGACGCCGAGCTCTTCAGTCGGCAGGACGTGATCGAGCGCTCCTGGGAGATCGTGGACCCGATCCTGGACGACGCGACGCCGGTCCATCGGTACGCCGCCGGATCGTGGGGCCCTGCGGAGGCCGATCGACTCATCGCCGATGTCGGCGGCTGGCACGAATCCGAGCTCCGATCCGTAAGGGTCCGACGAGGTGGGAGCCTGCTCGCTCGGATCACCGAGGCGGCAGACCGCGTCAACCGTCTGATCCCCTCCGGTCCCGACCTGCTCAGGGCGGTTGACCCTCGGCAGATCCCCCGCGACGGTCCAATGTGGGGGTGGAGTCTGGGAAGGAGCCCGATCCGGTGCGGATCGCGCTCCATGGGGGTGTCTTCCTCGACGGGCAGTGCGACAGGGCCCTGGTGACGTATGCGTTGCATCCTCGTGGGGGTCGGGACGATGCTCGCGGCGGCCGCCGTCGTGCCGAGCTGCGCGGGCCGCGCAGGGCCGGCTGCCGTCGCTCACGCGGAGCAGGCGCGGGCGTCGACGTTACGCCCGAACATCGTGCTGATCCTCACCGACGACCAGCGCGCCGATTCGATGCTCGCGATGCCGAACGTCCGACGCGAGCTCGGGAGCCGCGGCATCACGTTCACCCGCGCCTTCGTGTCGAACTCGCTGTGCTGCCCGTCGCGGGCTGCCATCCTGACCGGCGCCTACTCGCACACCCATCACATCTACACGAACGTGTACACGAGCTGGAGCCCCTACGGCGCGTGGCCGCTGTTCCACGACACCGGGGATGAGCGGCACACGATCGCCGTCGCCCTGCACCGGGCCGGCTACCGGACCGCGCTGTTCGGGAAGTACCTCAACGACTTCGCGGGCTCGCGCGCTCCCCCTGGGTGGGATCCGCTGGGCCGCGTTCCTGGCGCAAGGCGACGGAGGCGCCTACTACGACTACACGATGCTCGACGACGGCCCCCGAGGGGCGCGGCCGGAGGTCCACGGGGATCGCCCGTGGGACTACTCGACCACGGTGATCCGTCGCAAGAGCCTCGCCTTCCTGCGTTCGACGCGCGCGACGTCGCCGTTCTTCCTGTACGTCGCGCCGTACGGACCGCACGGGCCGTCGATCCCTGCCCCCCGCGACCTCGGATCGTGGGCAGGCTCTCACCACCGGCTCCCGCCGAGCTTCGACGAGCCGGTGCGTCCCGGCCAGCCCGCCTACATCCGGCACTCGGCCGGGATGAGCGCGGCGACGGCGGAGGAGCGCTTCCAGCACGAGGCAGAGTCCCTGGCCTCGATCGATCGGATGGTCGACGCGATCGTGACGGAGCTTCGACGAACGGGGCGGCTTCACGAAACCTTGTTCGTCTTCATGTCCGACAACGGCGTCGCGAACGGCGACCATCGCTGGACGTACAAGATGACCCCTTACGAGGAGACGATCCGCGTCCCGATGATCGTCCGCTTCGACCCGATCGACCGGGCCGCGGGCGGGCTCCCGGTCGGGAGCGATGGTCGCCAACATCGACGTCGCCCCTACGATCGCGAGGATTCGCCGGCGTCCCGTTCACGGGTGTCGGCACCGTCGACGGCCGCTCGATGCTGCCCGTCCTCGCCGGGAGGAGCGGGAGCGTCCGCGACGCGCTTCTGCTCGAGCACATCGACTTCCCCGGGCTGTTTCACGTGCCCAGCTACTGCGGGCTCCGGGTCAAGGGATGGATGTTCACGCGCTACCAGACCGGCGAGCGGGAGCTCTACGCGCTGGGCCGTGACCCGTACGAGCTGCAGAACGTGGTCAAGCGCAGGCCGTGGGTCGCCGCGCGGATGCGGGCCGAGACGAAACGGCTGTGCTCCCCCCTGCCCCCTGGATACACCTGGCCATGACCATCCCGGCGGACGAGCGTGAGAGGAGGACCAACCGTTGGTTCTGTCGGTCGTCGCCCTGTTGACCGCCCTGGCGCTGCTCGCGCCTTCCGCGGCGCCGAGCGATCCGCCGTCGGTCACCGTGACGGTCGCGCCGGCGATCTTCAGTCCGAACCGCGACGGGCGTCGTGACTCGATCGCGATCACCGTCGTGCCGGACCGGCCGGTGGACCTGACGCTCCGCATCGAGCGGCGGAGCGACGGGAAGATCGTCCGCACCCTCGCGACCGGCGTCGCGATCGACAGCGCGGACACGGTGAGGTGGCGGGGCCTCAACGACGCGATGCGCCACGCTGCGGACGGGGGGTACCTGGCCGTCGCCTCGGTCCTCGACCCGGTCTCCGGCGACGCCGCGAAGGCCAGCGTCCGCATCGCGATCGACACCGTCGCTCCCGGGCTCAGCCGCCTTCGCGTGGCACCGGAGCCTTGGAGAGGGACCGGAGGCGTCCATCTCGCCTTCACGCTCGCGGATGCCGGGGCCGGCACCTCGTTCACCGTCGGCTTCACGATCCGCGACGCGACCGGGCGCGACGTGCGGCGGGTCGCGGGCCTCGAGCGGCACCGCGGCCGCGGCACCGTCACCTGGGACACGCGCAACCGCACGGGCGGACATGTCCCCAACGGGGGCTACACGTTCACCCTGCGCGCGACCGACGAGGCCGGCAACATGCGCGAGAGCCCGGGCCAGCCGTTCCGCCTGGCGCGGCCCGTGTCGGCATCGATCGTCAGCACGGTCACCGGCGCGGGCCGGAGGGTCGCGCTGACGTTCGACGACTGCGGGAACGATCGCGCCTGGCAGCAGATCCTGACCACCCTGCACGACGCGAACGCCGGCGGCACCTTCTTCTGCGTCGGCACGAGCGTCACCCGCCGGCCTGCGCTCGCTCGGCGCACGGCCTCGCTCGGGATGACGGTAGGCAACCACACCTGGAGCCACGTCGACCTTCGCGCGGTCTCCCGCGACCAGATCGCCTCGCAGCTCGAGCGCGACGGGGCGGCCTGGTGGCAGGAGGCCCACGCCACTCCGCTCCCGTATCTGCGCCCCACCTACGGCTCCTATGACCGTCGGGTCCTGAACGTCGCGGGCAGCCTCGGCTACCGATGGGTCGTGCTCTGGGACGTCGACCCGCGGGACTGGTCCGGTATCTCGGCCTCGGCGATCGCCCGCGCCGTGCTCGCGCACACGCACGGAGGGTCGATCGTCGTGCTCCACCTGCGAACGACCACGGCCGCCGCGTTGCCGGCGATCCTGCGCGGGCTCGCCGCCCGGCACCTCTCCGCGGTCACCCTCACGACGCTGCTGCGGTCGGGCACGCCGAGCGCCGGCTTCTGGCCCCCGAGTGTGAGTGCCTGCCGCGCCGACGCGCCGAGGGGGGGTTGCGCCAACGACAGACCCTTCATAGGGTCTTGAGATATCCGCGGAACCCGCGAAGACCACCCAAGGGAGGGCCATCATGTCGGTTCGGCGTCATCTCCTCCGCCGAGGAGCGACCGCGTTCGTCGCGGCCGCGATGCTGCTGCTCGTCCCGTCGAGCCCGGCATACGCGAAGACGGATGTGGCGGTCGTCGTGTCGTTCGACGAGTCTCAAGGGCAGAACACCGAGGGTGTCGCGGTCGACCGAGCCGGGAACATCTTCGTCAGCGTCTCGCCCCTCGGCGACCTCTGGAAGATCCCGGCGGGCTCGACCCAACCCGAGCCGTTCGGACACGTGGACGGCATCGTCGCGGGCCGGGATTTCGGGATGCTCGGACTCGCCGTGGACCTGTCCGGCAACGTCTACGCGGCCGTCCAGTCGGCAGATGCCAACGTGAATGGTGTCTGGCGTTTCGAACATGCGACGGGCGAGGCGACCCGGCTGCCCGGAACGAGCGCGATCGGGATCCCGAACGGACTGACCTTCGACCACAGGATGAACCTCTACGTCGCCGATTCCACCGGGGCGATCTGGCGGATCGGTCCTGGAGGAAGCGCCAAGGTCTGGCTGACGAACTGGATCCTGCGGGGCAACGGCAGCCTCGGTCTGTTCCTCGGCGCCAACGGCATCGCCTTCCGCCGGCACGTCTTCACCGTCACGAATACCGAGCGGCGCAAGATCCTGAAGATCCGGAAGGTCGACGGCGAGCCGGGGCCGATCCACGTCGTGACGACCCTGCCGGCGGGCGACACGCCCGATGGGGTCGCGCTGGATATCCACGGGAACGCGTACGTTGCCCTGAACTTCACGAACGCGATCGGGAAGGTGTCGTCCAGAGGTTCGCTCGACGTGATCGCCAGCGGGGACCCCCTGGACTTCCCCTCGAGCGTCGCGTTCGGCACCACGAGCGGCGAGCGTCGAACGTTGTTCGGCGTGAACTTCTCCATCGGCGAGATGTTCGGACAGCCACCCGGCTTCGGCCCGGCGCTGTGGAGGCTGCGCGCCGGGGCGATCGGCGTCCTCGTGCCCTGACCGGGCGGCCCGGCGTCCGAGCGCGCTGCGGACGGTGATAGCGTCCTCACGCCCGGGGCAATGAGTGATCCCGGCGACGCCAGAGACCGACCGGAAGAAGAAGGCGATGGAGTATCGAACGCTCGGCGGCACCGGCCTGAAGGTCAGCACGCACTGCCTCGGAACCATGATGTTCGGCTCTTGGGGCAACGCCGACGTCGATGACTGCATCGGCATCGTCAACGCTGGGATCGACGCGGGGATCAACTTCGTGGACACCGCCGACGTGTACTCGGACGGCGAGTCCGAAGAGATCGTCGGGCGGGCGCTGAAGGGAAGGCGCGACGAGGTGATCCTGGCGACGAAGGTGCACGGACAGATGGGTCCCGGCCACAACGACCGAGGGAACTCCCGCGTATGGATCATGCGGGAGGTCGAGAACAGCCTGCGGCGCCTCGGCACCGATCACATCGACCTGTACCAGATCCATCGTCCCGAGGGCGAGACCGACGTCGAGGAGACGCTCGGCGCGCTGACCGATCTCCAGCGCCAAGGCAAGATCCGCTACTTCGGCTCGTCGACGTTCCCCGCGTGGCAGATCGTGGAGGCGCAGTGGGCGGCCGAGCGACGAGGGCTCTCACGGTTCCGCACGGAGCAGCCTCCGTACTCGATCTTCGTGCGACAGATCGAGCACGACGTGCTCCCCGTGGCCGAGCGCTACGGGATGGGTGTCCTCGTCTGGAGCCCGCTCTGCCGGGGCTGGCTGACCGGGCGGTACCGGCGCGAGAGCTTCGACCGGTCGCCCGAGTCCCGAGCGGTGCGTGGGGCGCAGCGCGCGGGATGGCTCGCCGCGCTCTACGACGAGTCGCGCGAGGAGGTCCGGCGGAAGCTCGACCTGGTGGAGGATCTGCTCCGCATCGCCGGGGAAGCCGGCCTCTCGCTCACGCACATGGCCATCGCGTTCACGCTGGCGCACCCGGCGGTCACGTCCACCATCGTCGGCCCCAGGACCATGGAGCAGCTCAACGACCTGGTCACGGCGGCCGATGTTCGGCTGGACGCGGCGACCCTCGATGCGATCGACGAGGTGGTCCCACCCGGCTCCTTGATCGACGAGGACGACCGCGGTTTCGAGCCATGGTGGTTCGACGCACGGGCTCGACGCCGAGGTTAGCCGAGGCCAGGGAAGGCCCGTAGCAGGTGCACCGTTCCGGAAACGCCTTTAAGCTCCACCGGGCCGATGTCGCCGAACGTGATCCCTTTCTCCTGCGAGGCGTCGGCGACCGCCTGGCTGACCAGCACCTCGCCCGCCCTCGCATACTCGGCGATGCGCGCCGTGAGGTTCACGGTCTGGCCGAAGTAATCGCCCTCCTGGAACAGGACCGGCCCCGCGTGCAAGCCGACATGGGCCGGCGGCAACCCGGCGGCCGCCAGCCCGTCCACCATCTCGAGGGCGGCACGCACTCCGAGGCCGGGGTCGCCGAAGTAGAACATCACGCCGTCGCCCAGCCACTTGATGGGCTTGCCGCCGTGCTGCACGGAGCTGCGCTGCACCAGTCGCGCAACCGTCGCGGCCAGGTCGGCGGCCGCGTCGTCGCCGCGTTCCTGGGTCAGCCGCGTGTAGCCGGTGATATCGAGGAAGCAGATCGCCGGTAGTCGCTCGAGGCGGCTGTGGATACCCGCCTTCGCCATCAGCGTCTCGAAGCCTTCGATGATGTTGGCGGTCCAGGCGCGTGCCTGCTGCGCGTGGTACATGGCCAGGATGGCTTGCTCCGAGAGCGGAGCGTTCCGATCGGCGAGGTCGGCGTTCGCGATCTCCTCCGGGCCTTTGCCCGCAGCCATGGCCGGCTCGATCACCTCGGAGTTCCACCAGGCGGCCTCCTGCTCGGCGATCCGACGGGTGCTGTCGCCCTGGACGCGGAGCAGACGCTCGATTGATGCCGGGCGGAACCCCTCGGCGACCTGGAGCTCGATGAACGGCACGACCGCCATCTCGTCCTCGCGAAGTCGGTCATCGGGCGACGGTTGCGCCATGCCGATCGCTTCGCGGATGGTCGTCAGCAGCTCGAGCGGGATCCCGGTCCGCTCGCTGACCTGCCGGAACGTCTCGCCGGCGAGGGCCGCGAACCTCTCGTAGGCGGCCGCATCGAGGAAGGCGAGCGACAGGGCGCCTCGCTCGATAGCAGCGGCCACACCTTCGAGCGGGATCCCGGCGTCCTCGAGCGACTTGGCCATCAGTACGCGGCGCACGTCGCCCCCCGAGAAACGGTCCGGCTCCTCGGGGACGAGGATGCCGAAGATCCACCAGTCGAACGAGATAGGAAGGCTCGACCCCGACCCGCTCAGCGGCGTCTTCGCGTGAGTACCCGGTCACGAAGTCACCCTACTGCGGCCGCGAACCGGATCCGATGCGAGTTGCGGATCACCACCTCGAACACTCCGTCGTTCCACCGGTTGGCACTCACCTGATCCGAGGATCCCACGGTCCCAACGCGAGAGAGTCGCCCAGCACTTGAGTGAACATCGTGATGTCGGCAGCGTGAGCCTCGAAGGGACAGGACCAGCCCTGGTTGTCGAGGGCGGAGGGCGTGCCGGAGAGGAAGGGCCGTGTTCTCGAGCCGCACAGACGCGGCCGTCGTGGCCGACCCGACGAGGGCCGAGGAGCGGGACGCGCTTCGGGGCTACGCGCGACGGGGTACCTGGGTGGGCCTCATCACGGCGGTCCTCACAGGGGTGCTGCTCTCGTTCGCGATCCGAGGCCTGGTCGACAACCTGCACCTGCGGGCCCGTGGCGTCGCCGCGATCGCCGATGTGACCTCCCTCAGCTGTCACGAAGAGTCGTCCGGGTCCGTGCATACGGTGCGGTGCGGGGGCCGCTGTCACGTTCAGAACGGCCGACGGCAGGGCCGTCACGACCCGCTTCTCGATCCCCGAGAGCGACCTGGACTTCGCCGACCCTGATCACCCAACGATGCGCGTCGTCTACGACCCCCATCACCCCTCGAACGTGGCGTTCCGGTCAACAGCCGTCGGCACCTTCGGCATCGTGTTCTTCTCCCTCCTGTGCGCCGGGCTGGCCCTCACCGTGCTCTGGGGGATCACGCTCGGACGGCGACGGAGAAGGTGGGAGTCCCGCGTCCGCGAGCAGGTTGGCATGGGCCCGCGCGTGACTGCGTCCGTGAAGGCCGAGCCGGGAAGCGTCACCCTCGAGCAGGCAGGGAGACCGGGTCGGTTCGCGATGCGCGTGATCCGCGGGCAGGTCCTGCCGTCCATGCGTCGCAGCGCGCAGGTGACCGGGGATCTGAGCGAAGGCGGGATCGTGGTCGTGGAGTTCGCGGGCCGAACGATCTGGCCGTCCGGCCGTCTGCACCGAGGATGGTTCAGGCGCGCTTTGACAGGGTTCAACTTTCAACGTGGGACGACGTACGTCGACTGAACACCCGATGGGGCGGGATGCTCCGTGAGGAAGGGCAGCAGAGCGATGCGGACCGAACCAGCCGCGGCCGGCGCCGGCCTCGCCGACGTCCGAGAAACACCGCAGCGTGCCACCAGCCGCCTGCACTACCTCGACTGGCTCCGAGCGCTGGCCGTGTTCGGCGTGTTCGTCTACCACTCCCTGCAGCCCTTCTCGACCGACGACTGGCACGTGAAGAACGACCGGTTGAGCGAGGGCGTCGGGGGAGCGCTCGGCTTCATCGATGCGTGGGGAATCGCGTTCTTCTTCCTGATCGCGGGGGCGAGCGCGTTCCTGGCGCTTCGCCGACGATCGGCGGGCGCGTACGTCCGTGAACGGCTGAGCCGGCTCCTCCTGCCGCTCGTCGTGGCCTACCTGCTGCTGTCGCCGGTGCAGGCGTTCATCGAGGAACGGCACTTCGGCCGTTACACGGGCTCGTTCCTGGGCGGCATCCCGCTCTTCTTCGAAGAGGTCGGGCGGGACCTGCACGACACGTTGCTCCATCCTCTCCTGGTCGGGCGGACCTACCACCTGTGGTTCGTCGTGTTCCTCCTGTGGTTCGCGCTGCTCGGCCTCCCGCTGTTCCTGTGGCTCCGTGGGCCGCGCGGTCGACGCCTGTCGAGTTGGCTCGGCGGGAACGCGTGGCGACGGGGGTGGACGCTGGTGCTCGCCGCGCCGATCGCTGTCCTGCCACTGGTGGTCCTCCCGCTGTGGCCCGAGACCGAGGACTGGGGGACGTTCGCCTACCTGTTCGGGTTCTACGTCGCCGGAGCCATGGTGCTGTCGGACGATCGCCTGGCGGACGCCGTGCGACGTGACGTCGTGCCGGCGCTGTCGTTTGCGATCGCCGTGGACGCGGCGATGCTCCTCACCGGCGTGCCGGGCTTCATCGAGGCGTTCGGTCAGGACCCGTCGTACTCCTGGATGTACCTATGGGCCTACACCGCGGTCGTCGCGCAATCGTGGGCTTGGGTGCTGGTGCTGCTCGGGCTCGGGATGCGTGCGAAGGCATTCCGGCGAGCGTTGCCGCGACCGATCGCCGAGGCGTCGATGCCGTTCTTCATCGTGCACCAGCCGGTCATCCTGGCGGTCGCCTTCTGGGTGGTGCGGTGGGATGCGGGGATCGCCGCGAAGTGGGTCGTCCTCGTCGTCGTCTCGTTCACGATCTCGGCTGCGATCGCGACCGGGCTTGCCCGTCTGCCGGTGCTCTCGACAGCGTTCGGCGTGAAGCACCCGAGCCGTCCTGCGGGATCAGCTAGCGTCGCCGCTCAGGGGGGAGCCGCTTCATGTGCTCGTGGATCGAGCACGTCGATGAGTCGTTGTACGTCGACAGGATCGTGTTGCATTCGGGCCGGTCGCACGTACGGCCTTTGGCGGCACGAACCTTCTTGCTCTTCAGGGGCACGCCGAACATGTTGCCGTTCGTGGATCCGCTCATGTCGTCGAGACTCCTTCGGCGGCTGATGTCTCCCACTCGACACTAGACAGAGGCGGACCTGTGGCACAGGGTCCAACGTCGCCTCCTGATCAGCCACCAGGCCCATCGTCCTCACGCCGCCTGCGTTCGGGGGATCCTCAGCCCCAGGCACGCTCGCCTGTTCGTGTCTTGGCACTACGTTGCAGTGGAAGCGTCGCCGCCTTCCGGGTCACCGCCCTGCGACTGTTGGAGCATCACTCGGTACCACTCGTCCTCGTAGGCGAGGGGGCTTGCATCGCCTGCGTCGCGAGTGATGAGAGCGGCGAGTCGCTCCTCGATCGTGAGTTCCCCTGCCCCTTCGATACGTCGTCGCTCCGCCGCGTGGATCTCCTTCACGTGTTCCGCCCGTTCGTAGGCGCGGAGCTTCTCGACCTCCTCGATCTGGCGTTTGCGAACCTTCCGCTCCGCGGCCCTCGTCGCTGCGCGCGCCTCGACGAGCGCAACACGTAGCTCGCTCAACTCTGCCTCCGCGTCTGCCAGCTCTCGCGCTACCCCATCCGCGAGTCCCGAGTGCATGCCGCTATCCCCCGTTCGCCCGGTACACGAGGAAGCATCGGAGGATCCGCCTCGGGTTCCTGAAGCCCGTGGCCACAGACGTTCGCGAGGGGCGAGCCGTTAGCGGCGACCTTTCGCCGTGAGCACGGGGGCGGGCTCGGCCCGCCCCCGCTCGCCGTTACTTCGAGAAGCCGACGTCTTGGAGGCGAAGCTCCAGGGTCGGGTTCACCGTCGAGCCCACGACGTCCTTCTGCATCAGGTAGTTGATCGTCTCGTAGTGCGCGAACACGATCGGTGAGTCGTCGAAGACCATCTGACGGATCTGCTTGTACAGGTCGAACCGCTTCTGCTCGTCGGTCTCGGTCCGGGCCTGGTCGATCAGCGCGTCGACCTGCGGGTTCGAGTAGCCGGTCGTGTTGATGTCGCCGCCTGAGCGGACCACGAGCGCGTAGAAGTTGTCGGGGTCGATCGTGCGCTCCTGGTAGGCCGACGTGATCTGGTAGTTGCCCTTGATGAAGGCGTTGAACCAGACCGACACGTCGACCTGCTTGATCGACAGCTCGATCCCGACCTCCTTCAGCTGCTGCTGGACGACCTCGCCGGTCTTGAGCAGCTCCGGGTACTGCGGCAGGCCCAGGTACTCGACCTGCAGCGGCGTCGTGATGCCGGCCTGCTGCAGTAGACCCTTCGCCTTCTCGACGTTGCGCGTGACGATCGGTGCGCCGTCGTACCAGGTGGAGCCGGTCGGGACCTCCTCGATCCCGGTCTCGCCGGCGCCGAAGTACGCGATCTGGCGGATCTGATCGCGGTCGATCCCGTAGTACACGGCCTGGCGCACGAGCTTGTTGTCGAACGGCGCCTGCTTCGTGTTCAGCGCGAGGAAGTCCGGGATCCCTGCGGTCGGTGACGTCACGTAGTTGAAGGCCGGGTCCGTCGAGAGCGTCTGGAGCTGTTGCAGCGGCACCGCGTCGGCCCAGTTGAGGTCGCCGGAGCGGAGCGCGTCGACGCGGCTCTGGTCCACGAGCAGGAACTTGAACTCGACCCCGTCCAGGAAGGGCTTGCCTTGCTGGAAGTAGGTCGGGTTCTTCTTGAGCGTGATGTGGTCGCCCTGTACCCACTCGACGAAGGAGAACGGACCGGTCCCGACGGGGTTGCGCGCCGGATCGGCCGACTCGACCGCCTTCTGATTCACGATCTCGCCGTTGTTCGCGAGGTTCGACAGGAACGGGCCGAACGGCGTCTTCAGGTGGAAGATCACCTGGGTCGGGCTCGCGACCTCGACACTCGCGACCGCGTCGTACAGCGGCGCGTAGGAGCTCGCCGTCTTCGGGTTCAAGATGCGGTCGAACGTGTACTTCACGTCGTCGGCGGTGAACTGCTCGCCGTTGTGGAACGACGCGTTGTCGACGAGATCGAAGACCCAGGTCTTGTCGTCCTGGGGCGTCCACTTCGTGGCGAGCTGGCCGTAGAACTTGCCCGCCGGGTCGAT
This sequence comes from uncultured Actinomycetes bacterium, assembly GCA_963710985.1. Lineage (GTDB taxonomy): Bacteria > Actinomycetota > UBA4738 > UBA4738 > HRBIN12 > AC-51. Next base: position 898,596 of record CAVQCI010000003.1, read on the forward strand.
GTCGATCAGCTTGTTGAAGATGTTGTCGTAGACCTGCGCGCCCGTGTAGATCGTGGACGTCGCCGGGTCGAGCGTGTCGGGCTCGCCGGTGAGCGCCGCCTGCAGGGTCCCGCCGGCGCTCGGTGCACCGGTCGCCGCCCCCGAGGCCGACCCGCTCGCCGTGCCGGACGTGCTGGACGAGCTCGAGCACGCTGCGAGCACGCTCCCGAGCGTGGTGGCGCCCAGCACCGCGGCGCTGAACCCGCCGGCCTTGCGGAAGAACTCGCGGCGCGACAGCTCGCCCCGCAGGAACCGCCCGGTGAGCTCGTCGGCTCGCCGTTCCTCGCTGTTCCTCATCTCCTTACCTCCCTCCCCGCACCGCGTCAGCGGTGCGACCCGATCCATCCCAGGTACGTGCGGTTGAACTCGGCCGGGTGCTCCCACATGCAAGCGTGCCCTCCCTTGGACGTCGCCCACTCGGCGCCCGCGATTCCTTCCTGCAGCCGTCTGGAGAGGCGGACCGGGATCAAGACGTCCTCCTCGCCCGCGAGCACCAGCGTCGGGTGCCCCTGGATCTTGTCCAGCCGGCCGGTGGTGTCGTGGGTCTGGATCACGTTGAGCTGCGCGAGGTAGGCCTCGACCGACATCGGGAGCTCGGCCATCCCCGCCTCGAACTCCTTCAGCTCGTCCTCGCGCTCCTCGAAGAACGGCACCGTGAAGGCCCACAGCGTGACGTCGCGCATGATGAACGGGACGCCGTTGACCGGCGCCATGTCGTGCCACATCGAGAACATCCGCGAGCAGAACGGGCCCGGCGCGGCGTAGGTGCACACGAACGCGGCGGTCTTGAGGTCCGCGCCGTAGTTGATCGCGTACTCCTGGGCGATCATCCCGCCCATCGACACGCCCATCATGTGGAAGTTCGTGACGCCGAGCGCATCGACGAGCGCCTTCGTGTCGTCGGCGAGCATCCGGCTCGTGTACGGGCCGGGGGGAGCGCTCGTCTGTCCGACCCCGCGGTTGTCGAAGCGGAGCACGCGGTAGCCGGCGCCGAGGAAGTCCTCCATCTGGAAGACCCACGTCTCCAGGTCGTCGGCCAGGCCGTTGACGAGGACGATCGATCTCCTCCCCGTCGCCCTCCAGCATGTAGTTGACCTCGATGCCGTTCACGGATGCGGTGGGCATCGTTCCCCTCCTTCCTGCTCAGGCCCGTTCCTGCAGACGGGCTCGTGCGACGTGACACGCGGCCTCGTGGCCGGCGCCGAAGACGGTGGGCTCGGGGTCCTCGATCGCGCAGCGCTCGATCGCGACCGGACAGCGGGTGTGGAACCGGCACCCCGAGGGCGGCGCGACCGGGCTCGGGATCTCGCCCTGCAGCGCGCGAGCCTCGGCGCGGCGGGCCGGGTCCGGGAGCGGGATCGCCTCCAGCAGCGCCTGCGTGTAGGGGTGCTGCGGGTCGCGGAACACCGAGGCGGTAGGGCCGGTCTCGACGATCCGCCCGAGGTACATCACCGCGATCCGGTGGCTGATGTGCTCGACCACCGCGAGGTCATGCGCCACGAACAGGATCGCGAGGCCGAGATCGCGCTGGAGCTCGGCCAGCAGGTTCAGCACCTGCGCCTGCACCGAGACGTCGAGCGCCGAGACCGGCTCGTCGGCCACGATCAACCGCGGCGCCGGCGCGAGCGCAGCGGCGATCCCGACGCGCTGCCGCTGGCCGCCCGAGAGCTGGTGGGGCCGCCGGTCGGCGAGCGCGGCGTCGAGCCCCACGCGCTCGAGCAGGTCGTGCGCGCGGGCGTCGCGCTCGGCGGGGTGCCGATCCGGTAGGCGTCGAGCGCCTCGCGGATGCTCCGGCGCACCCGCCAGCGAGGGTCGAGCGAGGAGAACGGGTCCTGGAACACCGGTTGGACCTGCTGGCGGAACGCCGCGAGCCGCCGGCCCGCGATGTGGGTGACGTCCTCGCCGGCGAACTCGATCGTGCCCTCGGTGGCGTCGATCAGCCGCAGGATGCAGCGCGCGAGCGTGCTCTTACCCGACCCGGACTCGCCGACCACCGCGAGTACCTCGCCGGGGTGGACCTCGAGATCGACGCCGTCGACCGCGTGGAGCTTCGCCCCCGAGCCGATCAGCCCGCGGTCGACCGAGAAGTGCTTCACGAGCCCCCGCACGCGAAGGAGCGGCTCCGCGGAGGTGACCGGCGCGACGGCGTCGGAGAAGGTGAGCTCCTCCTGCGCGCTCATCCCGTGCCCTCCTGCGCGGTCTCGGCCTTCGCGGTCTCGGCGCGCCCGGCCGCGCGCTGCGTCGCCTCGGAGAGCCAGCAGGCGACCGCGTGTTCGGCCGTCTCGCCGGCGAGGGGCGGGGTCTGGGCGCACACGTCCATCACGTGCGGGCAACGCGAGGCGAACCGGCACCCCGCCGGCGGGTCGACCAGGCTCGGCACGCGCCCGGCGATCACGCGGAGCGCGCCTCGCTCCTGCTGCCCGGTCGGCAGCGCCGCGATGAGCGCCTCGGTGTAGGGGTGCCGAGGCCGCGCGAACAGCTCGGCCACCGGCGCCACCTCGACAAGCTGCCCCGCGTACATCACGCCCACGCGGTCGCACACCTGTGCGATCACGCCGAGGTCGTGGGTGATCAGCACCACCGTGGTGCGGTGGCGTTCGCGGAGGGCCCGCAGCAGCGTGAGCACCTGGGACTGGATCGTGACATCGAGCGCGGTGGTCGGCTCGTCGGCGAGCATCAGCGCCGGCTCGTTCGCGAGCGCAGTCGCGATCACCACGCGCTGACGCATCCCGCCGGACAGGCGGTGCGGCGGGTCGCCGTATCGCCGCTCGGCGTCGGGGATCCCCACGTCGCGCAGCAGCGCGAGCGCGCGCTTCCGAGCAGCGTCCTTGGTGAGGTCGCGGTGGGCCAGGATCGTCTCGGCCACCTGGTCCCCGACCGGGAACGCGGGGTCGAGCGAGGTCATCGGGTCCTGGAAGATCATGCTGATCCGGTCACCGCGCAGGTGGCGGAATTCCTCGTCGGCCATCCCGACCAGCTCGCGGTCCTGGAAGCGGATCGACCCGGTGACCCCGGTGGAGTCGGGGAGCAGGCCCATCATCGCCATCGCGAGGGTCGTCTTGCCGCAGCCCGACTCACCGACCAGCCCGAAGATCTCGCCCTCGCGGACCTCGAGCGAAACGTCGCTCACGGCCGACACTCGGCCCTGCGCGGTCGGGAACCCGACGTCGACGTTCGCGAGCGCGAGCACCGCATCGCTCACCGGCTCACCCCCCGCGGGTCGAGGCGCTCGCGGAGACCGTCGCCGAAGAAGTTGAACGCGAGCACGGTGATCGCGATCGCGAGGCCGGGGAAGATCTCGACCCACGGCGCCTGCGTGAGCACGTCGCGGCCATCGGCGAGCATCACGCCGAGCGAGGGCGTCGGCGGCTGTGCGCCGAGGCCGAGGAACGACAGCGCCGCCTCGATCTGCAGCGCGAAGCCCATCAGGATCGTCGCCTGGACGATCGCGGGGCCGACCGCGTTGGGCAGGACGTGCCGCGAGAGGATCCGCCACGAGCCGGCGCCGCGCGCCCGTGCGCCCTCCACGTAGGTCTGCGATGCGACCACGAGCGTGGACGAGCGCGCGACCCGCGCGAGGATCGGCACGTAGATCACCGCGATCGCGAACAGCGCGATCGACGTGCCCGGCCCGAGGATAGCGATCAGCGCGACCGCAAGCAGCAGCGCCGGGAGCGCCAGCAGCATGTCGATCGGGCGCATGATCACGGTGTCGACCCACGCCCGGTGGTAGCCGGCGAGCAGGCCGAGCGGGACCCCGATCACGAAGGCGAGTACCGTGGAGCCGGCCGCCACCGCGAGCGAGACCCGGAACGCGTAGAGCACTCGCGAGAAGACGTCGCGACCGAGCGCGTCCGAGCCGAACGGGTGCGCGAGGTCGGGCCGGCGAGCACGCGGGCGCCGTCGATCGCGTCGGGCTTGTGCGGCGCGATCCACGGTGCGAACAGCGCGACGAGCACCAGCAGCGTGAGCACGACGAAGCCGAACATCCCTTTTCGCGTGCTGAGGAACCCGGGCCGCCATCGGCTCGCCGGACGGGCGGTCGTCGCCACGGCCGCGCTCACGAGGACTGCCCCTCCGCGATCCGCGGGTCGAGCCAGCCGACGAGGATGTCGGTGAACAGCGTCACGAGGATGAACAGCGCGGCGACTACGAGCACCCCGCCCTGCACCACCGTGTAGTTCCGCTGCTGGATCGAGGTGACGATCAGCCGGCCGACCCCCGGCAGCGCGAACAGCGTCTCGATCACGATCGCGCCGCCGAGGAGCACCCCGAATTGGATCCCGACCACCGTCGCGATCGTCGGCGAGGCGTTGCGGAGCGCGTGTTCGTAGATGATCCGGCGCTCGCTCACGCCCTTGGCGCGCAGGAACAAGACGTATTGGGTGCCGAGGACCTCGTCCATCGAGCCACGCGTGGTCCGCAGGATGTAAGCGGCCTCCCCGAACGCGAGCGCGAGCACCGGCAGCGCCAGGTATCGGAGGTTCTGCACCGGGTCCTCGAGGAACGGCACGTAGCCCGAGGGCGGCAGTAGATGCCAGATCCCCGCGAACAGCAGCACGAGCATGATCCCGAGCCAGAAGTCCGCGATCGAGATACCCGCGACCACGAACCCCTCGCTCACCACGCGCGCGGCTCCCGGGCGCGCGGCGGCGCGCACGCCGAGCGGCACCCCGACCAGCACCGCGAGAGCCATCGACAGGATCGTCAACTCGATCGTGACCGGTAGCCGCTGGGCCAGCAGCGTGGAGACTGGCGTGTGGCTGATGTAGTCCTGCCCGAGATCTCCGTGCAGGACGCCCTTGATCCAGTCCACGTACTGGGTGATGAGTGGCTGGTCCAGCCCGAGGTCCTTTCGCACCTGCGCCACGTTCTGCGGCGTCGCGCGGAACCCGAGCATCGTCTGCACCGGGTCGCCCGGGACGAGCCGGATGATCAGGAACACGAACGCGCTCATCACGAGCAGGACCGGGATCGCGAGCAGCAACCGCCGCACGATGAAGCGTCCGCGCGGGCTCACGGGACGGCCTCGTCCTGCGCGGTGCCGACCCGCTCGCGCAGCTCACGCAGCGTCTCCTCGGTGAGTCGGAAGTGCGTGTGCGCGATCCGCGCCGCGGTCGAGGCGTCGCCCGCGAGCACCGCGTCGGCCAGACGCGTGTGGTCCTTCACGGCCTTGGCGCGGAGCGCCTTGCTGTAGGGCTCGGCCCCGAAGCCCAGGCTGATCTCACGCCGGATCTGCTCGCTCAGGTTCGCCAGATACGGGTTGTGCGTCGCCGCCGCGACGGCCGTGTGCACGTCGCGGTCGGCCACGCGGGAGGCCTCGCGGTCCTCGCCGGCGTCGCAGTAACGGTCGAGCGCGGCCCGGATGGCCTCGGCGTCCGCGTCGGTGCGGCGCTCCGCCGCCGTCCGCGCGATCAGCCCTTCGAGCAGGTGCCGCAGGTCGAAGAGGAGCTCGAGTCCCTCCCAGCCGGGCAGGAGCGTGCGCCGGATCATCTCGTTGGCCTCGGGACCCATCCCGTCACGGACGTACGCCCCGCCGGCCCTACCGCGGCGGACCTCGACGTAGCCGAGCGCCGACAGGCGGTGGATCGCCTCGCGGACCGTCGTGCGGCTCACGCTGAGCATCGCCGCGAGGTCCCGCTCGGTCGGCAGGCGCTGTCCGGGAACGAACTCGCCGAGCGCGATCGCGGTCACGAGCCGGTCGGCTACGTGCTCGCCGGCGTTCCGCAGTCGCACCGGCTCGAGGAACGAGGCCGTCCCGGACAGGTTCAGCTCGGTGCTCATGTGTCGGCCTCCACGCGCAGGGCCTTCTTGGACGGCGGATCCGCGTACCAATCGATGAGGAACCGTGCGAGTGTCCGGGCGCCGTCGACGATCGAGGCGAGCTCGACGCTCTCGTTGATCCCGTGGATGTCGCGCGCGGTGGGCCCGTAACAGACGGCGGGGATCCGAACCCCCGCAGGTAGAGCCGGGCGTCGGTGGTGCTCCCCATCGCGACCGCGTCGGGCCTCGCGCCGTGCGCGGCCTCGTGGGCGTCGGCCACCCGCTGCACGAGCGGGTGTTCGGGGTCGAGCGCGTAGCCCTGGGCGCGGAAGCCCGAACGCGTGACCTCGGGTGGGTGGCGGCGGAGCCACGGGTCGTCCTCGGCGGCCTTGCGAAGGGCGTCGGTGAACCGTCGCTCCGCCTTCTCGGCCGTCCAGGCGGTCGGGTGCCCGATCCGCAGCCGCATCCGCGCGAGCGCGGGCACGCTCGAACCCCAGTCGCCGGCCTGCACGGTGCCGACGTTCACGTTGTAGGGGTGGGCGACCTCGGCCATCGCCGGCTCGATCCGCTCGTTCATCTCAGCCTCGAACGCGCGGATCGCGGGGACCAGCGCGAGCGTGGCGTCGACGGGGTTGACCGAGCGATCGGCCGACTCCGCGTGCGCGGCGCGACCGCGGACCGTGACGTCGAGCCAAAGGATCCCGACCCCGGCCACGAGCAGCTGCAGGTCGGTGGGCTCGGGCAGGAGGACGGCATCGGCGAGGACCCCGGCGCGCGCGGCCGCGAGCGTCCCGTTGCCGGTGCACTCCTCCTCGATCGCCGACAGGACCGTGAGCGGCCCGGAGATCGTGTCGGGTGCGACCGCCTGGACGGCCTCGAGCGCCAGTGTGGTCATCGCGAACCCGCACTTCATGTCCCCTGCGCCCCTGCCGTACAGGCGGCCCCGCCGCACCCGCGGGGTGAACGGCGGGGTCGACCACAGCGCGGGCTCCCCGGCCGGCACGACGTCGATGTGCCCGTCGATCAGGAGCGAGGGTCCCTCGGTCGGACCGAGGCGCCCGACCACGTCCTGGCGGCCCTCGTACGGACCCTGCGGGATGCCGGCGAGCGGATCGTCGGCGATCGCCTCGGGGATCGGCAGACGCTCGACCGCGAACCCGAGCCGCTCGAGCTCGGCCGCAACGAGGGCCTGGGCCTCGTGTTCGCATCCGACGGTGCTCGGCGCGGCGACCAGCCGTTTCAGGAAGGTGAACGCGGTGTCGGTTCGCGTCTGGATCGCCCGATCCAGGGTCCGAAGGGTGGCGTGAGAGGTGCCTCGGCTCAAAGGTCGCATCCTTGGTCCAATAAGCCTCGGACGATACACCCCGGGCCTGGCGGAACGCGAATCGACCTTTTACTGATGGTCCGCGTCCAAGCGGTCGAGATGGCTACTGACCAGGGCGTCGAGCTCGGTCGGGTATGCGAGTCCCTTCGTGCGGGCTAAGACCGTTGCCGTATGACGGAAGAAGGCAACGACGTCACGCCCGGCCTGGAGCATCGCGTCACGCTCGATCGGAACGAACGTCGAACGCAACGTCTCGAGCGGCTCCGTCGAGATCTCGACGTCGAGCTTCCAATAGGGTTCGCTCTGCACCGCGACGTCCTGTGAGATCCGAACGAGACCCACGCAGTAGTGGCGGAGCTGCTCCAGTTGCCCGGCGGCCCACCACAGTTGCCCGCGCCCGATCGCCGTCGTGAAGTGCCCCACGTCGTGCCAGAACCAGGAGAGGATCCGACGGAGTTCCTCGGCCTGCGCCTCCCGGTCGAGCTCCGGGGAAGGGAACTCGATCCCGACGAGGACCCCTTCCTCGTCGTGCAGCACCCGATGAGGTCCCGGACGGATCGAGCCCACGTCGCTCGCGCGGATGAAGTGCAGTTCGAGTTCCTCGCCGCCGGCGAAGATGACGAACGCCAGGTCCTCGTTGCCGAAATCCTCCAGGAAGAGGGGCTCGCCGAGCGCCCGGACGAACCCTTCCTTCGCTGCGAGGACCGCCGTGTACGCGTCGTCGACGACGATCACGGACACATCGATGTCGGAGAAGCTGTCGCCGGTGCCTCGAGCCCAGGAGCCTCCGAGGAACGACGCGACGATCCGTTCATCGGCAGTACACGTCTCGACCAAGCTGGCGAGCAGCGCGTCCCGCCGCTCGCGAGCGTCTTCAGGCGTTGTCGGGCTCACGGAGCCGGATGCTAGCGGCAGCGAACCGTCCAGCGCTTCGAACCGGAGCGCTGATCGGGCGGTCGAGCGGCACCGGCCTGGTGCCGATACCTTGGGGTATGCGCAGGCCCGCCTGGCTCCTCGCCGTCGCCGTGCTCGGTGCGTCTCTCTGGGTGTCCGTTCCGGCGTTCGCCTCGTTCGGCGCCGTCGTGGACCTCGGCGGCACGACCTTCTACTCGCCGTTCCGCGGTCCTGCGACCGTCAGCTTCACCTTCGATCCGTCGGACCCCGCGACGATCTTCAGGGTGCGGATCCGCGAGCCCGGCGACGCCGCGATCGCGACGCAGGACGTGCTCGTCGACCCCTCGACGCAGACGTCGCCCCACACCGTCTCGTTCTCGTGGCCGAAGCTGTCGGTCTCGTCGCCGACCGACTACGTGGTCGACCTCCGCCGCCAGGACGGCAGCTCGGTGATCACGAACGCGTCGTTCACGCTGCTGCCTCCGCTGGTCACCGACCTGTCCGCCAGGCCGTCGCCCTTCTACCCGCTGGTGCAGGACGGCTACAAGGACACGACGAAGATCGCGTTCTCGTTGTCGGCGGACACCGCTCTGACCGTCCTCCATGTCTACGCCGGGGACACCTACGGTCGCTGCTGCGGGACCGAGATCCGCACGGCCACCCTCGGTCCGCTCGCGACGGGAGCGCATCGTTGGACGTGGGACGGGCGGAGGAACGGCGCCACCTTCCCTCCGAAGGGGACGTACTTCGTCAGGATCGCCGCCACCGACACGAACGCCGTCTCAGCCACGTCGAAACCCTTGGCCGTCGACCTGACGTCGGGGCTGATCCGCCTGACCGCCAAGAAGCGGAAGGCCGGCAGCGCGTACGCCGGGACGGCAGACGAGCAGGACCTACCCGGCGGCAACTGCTACGTCACACGGAACAAGACGGCGCGCTCGGTCGACATCCTGTGCACGAACGCGGCGATCTCCGTCTACTGGACGTGGGGTCTGAAGCCGGGCGAACGGATCGAGTCCGCGCGGTTCTCGATCGACTCGGGCTACTACTCGTGCCACAAGAAGGTGAGCCACGCGAAGAGACGCTCGATCCTGCGGGTGAGCTCTCCCCCTACCTCGTCTTGCACGGTGACGAGAGCCACGATCACGTACAGCTACCCGTACCGGGCGTGAACGCATCTGCCGAGAGCGACTCCCGGCCTGTCGAGCGGAAGCCAGCAGCTCCGCGCACCTACGGGGATGCGGACCTGACGTCCGTGGTCCGCTGCGATCCGACCGGGTCCGCGAACCTCACGTCGATGATCCCCGGCACGCTGGCGGCCGTTCGCGCGGCGAGCCGGCGCAACTCCGGATCTCGCGGCCCTGACAGCGTCACGATGCCTTCTCTGGCCGACGCTTGGAAACGCCCGATCACCTTGATGACGTCGTCCATGAGTTCCTGAACGTCAGCCGCGATCTCATCGTCGGAGCGGGTGAGGGTGCCGATCACGTCGCGGCGGCTCACGATCCCGACGACGGCGCCATCGCGGACCACCGGGACACGCCTGATCCCGTTGTGGACCATGAGGTTCGCGACCTCGGAGATCGGATCCTCCTCCTCGACGCTGACGACCGCACGGGTCATGACGTCGGCGGCCACCTTGGGGCTGGGTGCGTCGGGCTGGCGGCCCCACTCCTTCCGCAGCGCGGCCTCCACCTCGAGGGCGATGAGGTCCGCCTCGGTCACCATGCCGACGAGCGCTCCCGAGGCGTCGACCACGGGCGCGCCACTGACGCCATGTTGGATCAAGAGACGCGCCACCATCCGGAGCGGCGCGTCAGGACCCACCACGACCACAGGGGCCGTCATGATGTCTCGAACCCTCATCTTCGTCCTCCGGCGACCACGGTACGTGGGCGGGTGACCGGACGGGACCGGCCCGAAGGCCTCCAAGTGGAAGGCCGAGTGGGCACGAGGGCAGGACCGATCGACGGGCCGACCCTTGGCTCGGGGATGCTGATGGCGTCGACCCCTCGACCGCCGGGCCATCGGCCCTACCCGCCGGCTTCGCGCCCCCGCAGCATCGCTGATGACGGCTCGCGACGGAGGAGGCCGCGATGCAGAGGTGGGAGTACCTGGTCGTTCCGTTGGATCGAGCGGGCGAGCTCAAGAAGGGTTCTGGCGATCTGAAGCCCGATCACCTGGATGAACTTGGCGCGCAGGGGTGGGAGGCGGTCGGTCTGACGCTCAAGCGAGGCGACCTCGTCGCCTGGCCGGTGGCGCTGCTGAAGCGCCCGATCGAGTAGGGCCGGGTTGAGGACCCCCTCGGACCGGACCGTGAAGGAAGGACGCCGCGAAGGGAGGGCGCCATGCCCCCGTCACGCACCGAACCGCAGATCGAAACATCCGTTCCCCGTCTGAGGGCCGACGACGTCGATCTGGGGGGCATCGTCACCGGGATCCTCAACCGATGGCCGGCCGTCGGGCTCGCCGTCGGCGTGGTCCGCGACGGAGGCCTCGAGTCCTTCGTTGGACGCGGCGTCGCCGACATCGCCTCCTCGACCCCCGTCACGGAGGACACCGCCTTCCGGGTCGCCTCCATCTCGAAGACGTTCACGACGGTCGCCGTGCTGCAGCTGTGGGAACAAGGATCGATCGACCTGGACGCCCCGGCCGATGACTACCTGACCGCGTTCCGGTTGCTGCCGGCGGAACCGAGCTTCCGACCGCCGACGGTGCGACAGCTGCTGACCCACACCGCCGGCATCGCCGAGGTCGTCCCCGCACGCGGAGCGGTGAGGCCCGACTTCGGGGAGAGCGTGGAGGTCGGACGGCCGCTGCCGACCCTGGCGGAGCACTACGAGGGCGGCCTGCGCCTGGTCGCCGAGCCCGGGACGAGGTTCCGTTACGGCAACCACGGGTTCGCCGTGCTCGGCCAGATCGTCGAGGACGTGAGCGGGACGCCTCTGGACCGGTACTTCCGAGAGCACATCTTCGGACCTCTGGGGATGGACGAGTCGGACCTCGTCCGCTCCGAGCGCGTCACACGGGCGCTCGCCACCGGCTACGAGATGAGCTCGATCGGTCCGAAGGCGGTCGCGAAGCGCGACATGATCACGGCCGGCGCGGCGTCCGTCTTCTCCACGCCGCGGGATATGGCCCGCTACGTGGCGGCGCTCCTGGGCGGTGGCGCGAACGAGCATGGCTCCGTATTGGCGCCGGCGACGGTCGCCATGATGTTCGAGCCGCAGTACCAGCCCGACCCGCGGATCCCGGGCATCGGGTTGGCGTTCTGGCGCGGCGACCTCGGTGGGCACCGGGTCGTCGAACATCAAGGAACGCTTCCCGGGTTCCACTCGCAGATCTTCTTGGCGCCCGACGAAGGCGTGGCCGTCATCGCCTTCACGAACGGTTCGTGGCGTCCGGACTTCTGGCTGCCTTCGGAGGTGTCCGGCGTGCTCCGTCGGCTGCTCGATGTCCCCGACGGACGTGATCCGTACCGACGTCCCGCAACACCCCGAGACGTGGCCCGACCTCTGCGGTTGGTACAAGCTTTCGGGCCCCCTCTCGGACGTGCGGATGCGGGGCATGTTCGGCGCCGGTGCCGAGGTGTTCGTTCGGGCCGGTCAGCTGGCGATCAGACTCCTGACCCCGGTCCCGCCCCTCTACCGCGCCTTCCCGCTCCATCCCGACGACGAGGAAGATCCGGACGTGTTCCGGCTGGATCTTTCCGGGTTCGGACTCGGGTCGATGCGGGTCGTGTTCGGACGCGATGCCGGGACGGTGACGCGGCTGCACCTGGAGGTGATGCCGCTGACGCTCCACAAGCGACCCGCGGCATCGAATCCCAGACCCTGGGCGACGCGGGCGCTCGCGGCCTTGGCCGTCGTCACTGCGGCCGGCGTCGTCCGCGGTCGCCGGAGGAGGCGATGAACGTGCAGACCGAAGAGCGCAGCCGTCGCAGGCAGGACGCGGTCGACACCATCATCTTCCACGCGACGCCGAAGGCGTGGCTGAACGACGCCGGCCCGTGGATGCTCGAACGGGGTGAAGGAGTCTTCCTATACGACTCGGATGGTCGCGAGTACCTCGACGCGCTCTCGGGTGGGGTCTTCGCGGTCCTCGCCGGATACGGGCGGGAGGAGATCGCCCGCGCGATGTACGAGCAAGCCCGGACGCTGCAGTACACGAGCCCGTACGCGACGACCAGCGACGTCACGATCGAACTCGCTCGCAAGCTCGCGGAACTGACGCCGGGCGATCTCGGAGCCTCCTTCTTCTGCAACAGCGGCTCGGAGGCGGTCGAGGCGGCGATCAAGCTCGCTCGCCAGTATCACGACGCCAGGGGTGAGGGCCGCCGGTACAAGGTCGTGTCGCTCCGCCGCGCGTACCACGGCTCGACGGTCGGAGCCCTTTCGGCGACCGGTTGGAGTCCTCATTTCGGAGCCTTCCGCCGCGCGGCTGATCCGCTCGTTCCCGCTGCGGGCTACACGAACGCGATGCCGCCCTACTGTCACCGGTGCGAGCTGGGGCTGACGTACCCCGGGTGCGAGCTCGCCTGCGCCACGACGATCGAACAGGCGATCCTCGGGAGCGATCCGGCGCTGGTGTCCTGCGTCATCCTCGAACCGATCATGGGGACGGCCGGGTGCATCGTTCCCCCGGCCGGCTACGTCGCCAAGGTCCGAGAGATCTGCGACCGCTACGGGGTCTTGCTGATCGCGGACGAGGTGGTGTGCGGGTTCGGCCGGACCGGTCGTTGGTTCGGCGTCGACCACTTCGACGTGGTTCCGGACATCATGGTGGTGGCCAAGGGGCTCACCAGCGGCTACGCGCCGATGGCGGCCGCCGTGGCCAGGCGTGAGATCGCCGACACGATCCCGATCTTCCTCGACGTCCACACGTATGGAGGTCACCCGGTCTCGGCGGCGGCGGCCATCGCGAACATCAGGATCATCGAGCGGGAGGATCTGGTCGCGAACGCCGCCGACGTCGGGGCGTACATGATCGGGCTCCTCGAGGGGCTCCGGAGCCATCCGATCGTCGGCGACGTCCGTGGGCTGGGGCTCTTCATGGCCGTCGAACTGTCGTCGGACACGAGACGAGGTGAGGACGCCGGATCCCAGATGCAGATGGACGGCGTCGTCGCCGCGGTGGCGGCGGAGATGGGGCTCTTCGTGCGTCCACTCGGTGGCACCGTCCTTCTCGCGCCCCCGTTGATCTTCACGCGTGCCCATGCGGAGCGGACCGTCGAGGTGCTCGACGCCGCCCTGTCGAGGGTGGAGGCGTGATGGATCGCCTGAGCTCCTTCGACCTCGTGTTCCTGCGGCTCGAGTCCGCCGACCGGCCGTGCCACTTCGCCGTCCTGGTGAAGGGGGTCCTCACCGAAGCGACACGCGCCTGACCCGACCATCGCGATCACGTCGGGCCGAGCATCGCGGACGACCGCGGGACGTGTCAGGGTCGGTCGGGGAGCAGCGGAACCCGGAGGCCCTCGTGGCGCCCAAGGAGGACCCCTCGAGTGATCGCCGAGGATCCGAAACGCTCTCGCACGCTGTCGAGCGTGGTGTCTATCGCCGACGCAGGCGGCCCGTCGAACGGCAGTGCCAGCTGGACGGCGTCGTCGTCGCAGAGGTTGCTGAACGTGAGGCCGATCAGCGTGATACCGCGACGGCGGATCACCGGCAGTGCCTCGACCAGCAGGACCCTCGCGGTGGCCAACAGGGTCACCGTATCCGCCGTGGCCTCGGGGAGGGTATGCGACCGCGTCGCTCGAGAGAAGTCGTCGAACCGAAGGCGGAGCGTGACCGTTCGGCAGACCCGGTGCGCCGTTCGCAGCCGGCGAGCAAGCCGGTCGGCCAACGCGATCAGGTCCGTGTCGAGCGTCTCGGGTGATCGTCGTCGCCGACCGAGCGCCCGTTGGGTACCGATCGAGCGGCGACGGCGGCCCACCTCGACCGGGCGAGGGTCGCGGTTGTGCGCGAGAGCGTGGAGGTGGCGCCCCGTCGCGCGCCCGAGGATCCGCACGAGAGCCGGCTCGCCGAGCCGGGCTACTTCTGCCACCGTGGTGATGGAGCGCTCACGGAGCTTCCGCGCCGTCACCGGCCCGACGCCCCACAGTCGCTCGACCGGGAGGCCGTGGAGGAACGCCAGCTCGCCGTCGATCGGTACGATGAGCAGGCCGTCGGGTTTCGCCACCCCGCTCGCCACCTTCGCGAGGAACTTCGTCCGCGCGACGCCCACGGTGACGGGGAGCCCGACCCGCTCGAGGACCTCGCGACGCAGGCGCACCGCGATCTGCGTCGGCGTCCCGGCGATCCGCCGGAGCCCGCCGACGTCCAAGAACGCCTCGTCGATCGACAGGCCCTCCACCAACGGCGTGGTGTCGCGGAAGACCTCGAACATCGCCTTGCTCGCCGCGCTGTACGCCTCCATCCGCGGCCGCACCACGATCGCGTGCGGGCACAGTCGGCGCGCCTGGGTTTCACCCATCGGCGTTCGCACTCCACACGCCTTGGCTTCGTAGCTGGCCGCGAGGACCACCCCGCCACCGACGATCACGGGGCGGCCCCGCAGCGCCGGATCGTCTCGCTGCTCGACCGACGCGTAGAAGGAGTCAGCGTCGGCGTGGAGGATCGTGCCTTCGTTCGACACGACCCGATGCTGACAGGGACCCCCGACATCCGACGGCGTGTTGGGTTCTGCGATGGGCGCAGCGAGGGACACCCGCTATCGTCGAGTCTCCCCATGGATCGCGCCGCCATCGAAGAGCTCTTCGCCTTCAGCGACCACGCTTGGCGCGAGTACGAGCGTGCGATCCGCCCACTCGGCGACGAGGATCCTGACGGCGCCGGCGCCCGGCTCGGGCTGGCCGGCGTTGCGGGACGCACTGGCGCACATCAGTTGGGCGTACGTCCGCTGGCTGGCGGACCCGGCCGGAACGAGCGATGAGCCGGTGGAACATGTGGAGTCATGGGACGAGCTCGACTCCTACCGGCGCCAAGTCCTCGGTCACGCCCGCGAGTATCTCGATGCTCTCGGCGACGGTGAGCTCGCGACGCCTCGCGAGATGAACATCGACGGCGAGACGCTGCGCTACAGCCCGGCGGATATCTTCGCCCACGCTCTGCTCCACGAGCGCCAACACCACGGCGACCTGAACACGCTCCTGTACCAGCTCGGCATCGAGGTGCCGATCGTGGAGTACCGGTTCTCCTTGCCCGATCGCCGGGCGTAGACCCGTCGGGCCCGGTCGCCGCGGCCTCGTTCGGCGACAGCGGTTCCTCGGATCAGCGATCCCCGGCTCCACGGCGCCGAGACGAGGGCCGTCGCGCTCGAGGAGTGGCTTGCGGGTCCCGGCGGCATACCTTCTCTCGGCCCTCGTGGGTTCGCCTTCGCGCGCGCAGAATGTCACCGGGAGGAGAGGGATCCGCCGTGATGCGCAGCATCTGGATCGTCGCCGGGACGCTCCTGGTGGGGTCGGTGCTTCCCGCATGCGGGATCGACACCGGCGGCGGTGGTCGCACCGTCACCGGTTCCGGTCAGGTGGTGAGTCGCGACATCCCCGTCGCGTCGTTCTCGAAGCTCGAGGTCTCGAGCGCGTTCGTCGTGGCAGTGAGCTTCGGCTCGTCCGAGACGGCGACGGTCCGCGCGGACGACAACGTGATCGACGACCTCGGCGTCGAGGTGTCCGGCGACACGCTCCACGTCGCCGTGCGATCGGGGGTCTCTGTGCGGAACGTGACCCTGGAAGCCGACGTCACCGCGCGTTCGCTCGATGAGATCGAGGGGAGCGGAGCCGCCCGCATCACGCTCGGCGAACCGCTGTCGGGGGAGCAGCTCGACCTCACGCTGTCGGGCGCGAGCACCGTGACCGGCGAGCTCACGGCGAGCCACGCCAAGGTGGAGCTCTCGGGAGCCGCGTCTGCCGACCTCGCCGGCTCGGTCTCGGGGCTCGAGGTCACGACGAGCGGCGCGAGCAGGCTTTCCGGCCCCGATCTGGCGGTCGGCGAGCTCACGATCGATCTCTCCGGCGCGTCGCAGGCGGCGGTCACGGTGACCGGTTCCATCTCGGCGGTCGCGACGGGGGCATCCTCGCTGCGCTACGCGGGCACGCCGACCATCGAGCGGCAGGAGGTCTCCGGGGGTTCGCAGATCGCGCCGATCGGTTGAGCCGCTGCGGGATGAGCGGTGTGAAGCTCGGTCTGGCGAGGCGGCTCTCGCGCAGGGATCTCGAGAAGGCCGAGCTGCTGCTCGAAGAGCTGCAGGCGGACGCCGCCGAGGCGCTCGACGACCTGCGCGATCTCTCGCGCGGCATCTACCCACCGTTACTCGCCGATCAGGGGCTGGTGGTCGCGATCGAAGCGCAGGCGAGGCGAGCCCCGATCGAGGTGAGGGTCAAGGCTGCCGACGTCGGCCGGTACGGGGCGGAGACGGAGGCGGCCGTCTACTTCTGCGTCCTGGAGGCGCTTCAGAACGTCGCGAAGTACGCGAACGCATCCCACGCGGGAGTTCGCTTGAACAGCGAGGACGGATGGCTGGTGTTCGAGGTGAACCACGACGGACGGGGGTTCGATCCGGACGCGACGTCCTTCGGAACCGGCTTGCAGGGGATGGTTGATCGACTCGATGCGCTGGGCGGTTCGCTCACGATGAGCGCCGTTCCGGGACGAGGCGCGTCGGTCACGGGCGCGGTGCCGCTCTAGATGGGGGAGTGGCATGTGGCGTGTCGAAGCTCGCAGGTGAGCGGGCCCGGTTAACACACTCGAAACAACGATGAGGTTCCACCGGGTCCCACCTCTTGGTACATCCGTCCGAACCGAGCAGCGGGGGAGGACGGATGGCGGCGGACGGGTACGGACGGATCCGAACGACGACCGGATCATCGGCGGGGAAGCGGCTGGTCGCGCTGTCGATCCTGGCGTTCATCGCCTTCATGATCGCGGGCCGCCTCACGCACATCGGCGACGCGTCGGGGAGCGCCACGGGAGGGGCGACCGACGTCGCGGCGGCCGCGAACGTCCCGGTGTCGCAGATCGGCGTCAACGCCCTCGCCGGTGAGGTCGGTCATCTGCACGTGGCGGTCAACTTCACGTGGTTGCTGCTCACCGGGTTCCTCGTCCTGTTCATGCAGGTGGGATTCGCTCTGCTCACGACCGGTCTCACGAGGGCGAAGAACGCCGGACACATGATGATGCTGAACTTCTCCGCCTTCGTGATCGCGCTGATCGCCTACTACGCCGTAGGGTTCGCCTTCCACTTCGGAGGCGTGGCCCCCATCGCGAACCTCGGAGGCGTCGGTGCGCTGAACGGGCTGAAGGGGCTCGGGGCGAACGGCGGATTGATCGGCTGGCGGGGCTTCCTGCTCCAGTCCGGCGGCACCTACGACGTCGGTGTGCTCGCGCTGTTCCTGTTCGAGGTCGTCTTCATGGAGACCGCGGGGTACATCATCATCGGCGCCATCGCTGAGCGGATCACGTTCGCCGGATTGATCGTCGCTGAGCTCGCGATCGGGGCGATCGTCTATCCGATCTTCGGCAACTGGGTGTGGGGGGGAGGCTGGCTCGCCCACCTGGGCCAGACGCTCCACCTCGGCCACGGCGCGGTCGACTTCGCCGGCTCGGGAGTCGTTCATGCGACCGGAGGGTTCGCGGCGCTCGCGCTCGCGATGCTACTCGGGCCCCGCATCGGCAAGTTCGACGAGAGCGGGAAGCCGAACGCGATCCCGGGGCACAACCTCGGCTACGTCGTGATCGGCACGCTGATCCTGCTGTTCGGCTGGATGGGCTTCAATCCCGGGTCGACCCTGGGTGCCACGGATCTCCGGATCTCCGTCGTGGCCGTGAACACCCTGCTGGCCGCCTGCTTCGGCTCGGCCGCGGCGATGATCTGGACGAACGCCAGGTGGGGGAAGCCCGACATCACGATGGCGTGCAACGGGATGTTGGCCGGCTGTGTCGCGATCACGGCGCCGTGCGCCTTCGTCGCCCCATGGGCGGCCGTCGTGATCGGGATCGTGGCCGGTGTCATCGTGTGCG
The DNA here is from genome assembly GCA_963710985.1 of uncultured Actinomycetes bacterium. Taxonomy (GTDB): domain Bacteria; phylum Actinomycetota; class UBA4738; order UBA4738; family HRBIN12; genus AC-51. Next base: position 916,632 of record CAVQCI010000003.1, read on the forward strand.
GCGGCGTGTGGTTCTTCGATCACGTCGCGCGGGTGGACGACCCGTGTGGGGCGGTCTCCGTGCACGGACTGTGCGGCGTGTGGGGGCTGCTCGCCGTGGGGATCTTCGCCGACGGCACCTACGGGAGCGGCTGGAACGGTGTCGGTGGCACGGTCCGCGGACTCCTGTACGGCAACGCCGGTCAGCTCGGTGCGCAGCTCGTCATGATCGTCGTGGGCGCCGCGTGGGCGTTCGGGGTCACCTACGGTCTCTTCCGCCTGCTGTCGCGGGTCGTGGAGCTCCGTGTCTCCCCGGAGGTCGAGCTCGAGGGTCTCGACGTGCCGGAGTTCGGCGCCTCGTGCTATCCCGACTTCGTCTTGAAGGCGGGCCGCGCGGTGCACGGCGCCTCGAACGGATCGGCGGCCACCGTGGTGGAAGGGCCGTTCGCCGCCGATCGGCTACCGGTCGACCCCGACGCGATCGTCGAGGAGACCACGCGTCGCGTGCTCGCGATCGTTGCCTCGGGCGGCGGCGGGATGAGGTAACGGCAGACCTCAGACCTTCACCTGCAGCCCGTCGAGCAGGTGCTGCACCCGTTGCCGGACGCTCGCGGACAGCGGGCTCGTGCTGTAGACGTCGATCACCAGCAGATGCGTCCGATCCATCGCACCGGTGAGCTCGCACTGGTACGCGTTCGACGGGATACCTTCGAAGTGCCGCCCGCATCTCGCCGAGGACAGATCGATCTGTGCGGGGCGTGTGAGGAAGCGGGGCGACGGTGTCCGGATCTCCACGGTGACGACCGCGTCGGTCGGTCCCAGGCTGGCGATCGACCCGAACGGGATGATCGGCGTCGCGCCATACAGCGCGTAGAAGTACAGCTCGTCGGTCGTGAACGCCGTCGTCGAGGCCACGGCCTGGGTCATCTGGTTCTTCGTGGCGGGGTCGGAACCCATCACGCGCCAGCCGGAGCTGTCCGCGAAGTCGACCGATGACGCGGGGGTCGGCGTCGACCCGGGGTCGCTCACCGCGATCGAGGCCAGGAACGCGTCGATCGTCGCGAGCGCCGGTGAGGGCGAGGGCCGCCCCCCGACGTAGGCGAGCACCACGAAGGAGCGACCCTCGACGGTCACGAGCCGCAGGTAGCCACCGGCGTTCTGCCACATCCGGGTCGTGCGATCCGAGCCACGAGGGGTCGGCACGTACCAGTCCGACGGCACGAACCGCGGCCACGCGTCGTCGAACCCCGAGCAGGGGCAGAGCGTCGTGACCTCGACGACCCGAACGAACGCCGCGGCCCGGTTCCCCTGATACGCGAGGTCGATCGGCGACCGCGGGACCGTGTCGGACCTCGGCGCCGCGGACAGCACGACCCCATCGTTCCCCGAACCCCAGGCAAGCGTTGCCCTCCAGCCAGATGGCGCCACGGCAGACACCCCGAACCCCGAGACGTGTCGACCGGCGGGCACGTCGGGGAAGCTCCGATCCCCCAGGTTGCGGAGCCCTGCGAGCGGGAGCACGAGCGCAGCGAGGACGACGGCGCAGACGAACATCGTCACGGCGACCTGGCGTCGTCGGATCGCCCTCGCCCTGCGGACCACCCCCGGGAAGTCCTGCTGCACCTCGGGGGAACGCGCGGCGTTCCGAACGGTCTCTCGAAGGTCGTTCATCGCGGAAGCTCCTCAGGGTCGTCGTCGCGGAGCAGGCGAGCGATCGACTCGCGAGCCCGCGACAGATGGGTCTTCACCGTGCCGGCGTCGACCCCCATCGCGGCGGCGGTCTCGGCCACGGGAAGGTCGAGCAGGTAGTGGAGCACCACGGCCTCCTGTTGACGCCGCGGCAGGGAGCGGACGGCCGCGCGGACCGCGAGCCGCTCGTCGACGTCTGCGGCGAGCGCAACCGCCTCGGTAGAAACATCCGCCGGCCGACGGCGGAGGCTGCGCCGCACGACGTTCAGCGCCGTCGTCGTCACCCATCCCCCCGGGCTCGGGTGATGCTGCAACCGTCGCCACCGCGCGAGGGCGCGCGCGAACGCCTCCTGGCTCGCGTCCTGCGCGAGGTGCGCGTCGCCGCACAGCAGATAGGCGGCGCGTGCGACCGCGTCGAACTCGCGCTCGTAGAGCGCGCGGAAGAACGGGTCGACGCCAGGCTCCACACCGGTTCCAGTCAGGTGGGACCCTCCAGGTTGACACGACGTGAACGTCTGCGTCGCGGGTCCTCGACCGTCAGCGCCGGACCGGGAGCGGTGGTCCCGGCGCCCCAGGGACCACCGCCTCTGGACCGCCTCCTACTCGGGCGTTCGGATGCGTTCGTACGTACGGTCCGGTCCCCGGTTGGGAGGAGGAGGTGACGGGGATCACGCCGGCCGGGATGTTGGTCATCCTCACGTTCGGGAGGGAACGAGATGGAGATCGGTCTGTTGATCCGTTACGGCAAGGTGGTGCCCGGTCGGGAGACCGAGGCGATCCAGCTGTTCGCCGAGGGAGAGGCGTACTTCAAGGAGAAGCTGTCGAAGGGGGAGATCACCTACTTCGAGCCCTTCTTCTTCTCCACCAGCGACCTGCAGGAGAACCTGGGGTTCCACATCATCAAGGGCTCCGCCCCGGAGATCTTCAAGCTCATGGACGAGGAGGCCTACCGGGTGCTCATGACGAAGATGACCTTGGTCTCGGAGCACCCCAGCGCCGACCTCCTGACGGTCGGCGAGGGCATCGTCCAGCAGATGGAGTTGTTCTCCAAGGCTCGCGCTGATCTCGGCTTCTGAGCCCGGTCATCGGAAGGAGCCGCCGAGGTTCCGGCGGCTCCTTCCTCCGCGGCGAGCTTGGGACGAGGCACGTCTCGAACCTCAGCCGGCTCAGATGACTTAGGGTTGTGGCCAGGTGGCTCGCCCGAAGCCGCCTGGAGAGACCGCGTGTGAGACGCCGGCGCCACGATCCCAGCAGCCCTGGTCCTGAGGGCACCGTGGTTCCTGCGGACGACCCTGCCTTGGACCTCGTCGCGGAGCCGGAGGCGGGTCCGGAAGGCGAAGAGGAGGAGGCCGGCATCCCGCCCACCAGCGTGACCCCCGCGCAGGAGGAATCCGTGACCGCAGCACGTGACGACTCACAGGTCTCGGTCGTCAGCCGAGGGACGAAGATCGAAGGAACCATCATGGCGGCGGGCCCGCTCCGGATCGAGGGCGAGGTCACGGGGGAGATCCACGCGAAGGGCGAGGTTTCGCTGTCCCCGCAGGGCCGCGTCCGTGCGAACATCGAGGCCTCGAGCATCACGCTGGCTGGCATCGTGAAGGGCGACCTCCAAGTCAGCGGCGACGTCTCGCTGCCGGCGGAGAGCCGTCTGGAAGGGAACATCCGAGCGCGGAACGCGGACGTAGGCGGTGCCGTCAGGGGAGACATCGTCGTGGACGGTCGGGCGGTACTCGGCCCCCGCGCTCGCGTCCAGGGCGACATCACGTCGAAGGCGTTGGCGATCGCCGAAGGGGCGGTGTTCATCGGGCGTTCCTTGATGGGCGACGAGCGCGACACTCCGTAGGGTCCCGCACCGCGCCCTTCGTGCGACATGACGCGACCGGATTGCGTCCTACGGGCCGCACGGCAGGAGGCCCGAAGCGTCTTTGGCGCGCAGGACGCGCCTCGCCGCGTCGTCGACGACCGCTGAGAACGACGGGTCTGTCGCCGCCCTCGTGAGGACCGCCGCGGCCATCGTTCGAGCCGGCCGTACCTCTTTGGACACGATCAGATCCCCACCGGCGTCGAGGAAGTCGATAGCCCGCGTCGAAGGGGGGATGCCGGCGATCGCCGCACCCGAGCCCAGATCGTCGGAGACGATCACCCCCTTGAAGCCTTCGGTGTCGCGCAGCAGGCGCATCACCGTCGGTGAGAACACGGCGAGGTGCTCAGGGTCGATCCGCGTGTAGGTGGCGAGCGCGACCATGACCATCGGCACCCCGGCGTCGACGGCCCCCTTGAACGGGAGGAGGTACGGATCGTCGGCGGTCGTCTCCGTGTCGATGACGTTCGCGGTGACATCCGTGTTGCCGAGGACCCTGCCGAGACCGGGGAAGTGCTTGGCCGTCGTGGCGACCCCCGCCCGCCGCATCCCCGTGATGAACGCGACGCCGTGCGCGGATACGGTGGCCGGCTCGTTGCCGTACTCGCGCTCGAGCGCGCCGATCGGCTGGTTCTGCGAGGCGGCGCCGGGCGGCACGACGTCCATCACCGGCGCGAAGTCGAGGTTCACGCCGGCCGCGCGCAGCTGCATGCCCCACGTCTGAGCGTCGGCACGGAGCGTCCCCGGCGGTAGCCGCCCTTGATCGACGGCGGTCGGGATCGTCGAGAACCCGGGCCCCTGGAGAGCCTGGATCTGGCCGCCCTCCTGGTTCGCGGCCACGTAGAAGCCGACGGCGTCGGTGTTCGCGCGCGTGGCCATCGCCTGCACCGCATCGGCCACGGCTCTCACGCCGCCGGCGCCTTCGGTCGTGGTCTGCGTGAACCACACCGATCCGAGATGATCCTCGCGGATCGCGGCCGCGTCCTCGGACCCGAGCCGATCGTCCCTTAGGCCGATGGCGAAGAGCTGTCCGACGCGTTGGGGCTCGCTCATCGAGGCGAACACGCGCTCGACGCACCCGGCGGTGCCGGACGCCGTGGCCGTCGTGGGCACCTGTTGGGACGGGGCCCCGGTGCGTGATCGGCTTGAGGGGCCCGCGACGTCGCACGCCGCAGCTAGGAGCGCGATCGCAGCGACGATCGCGAGGCGCCGACCTCGCACTTCGTCATGATAGGTCGGCCTGACGTGTCGGTCGGGCTCCCTCCGGGGCTTCACGGCACGCCGCGTTGCAGGGGCTCACGCGACGCGGCTAGCATCACCTTCGACGGCGAGGAGGACGGACCATGGTCGAGGCCTTCATCCTGATCCAGACCGAGGTCGGAACGGCGGCCTCCGTGGCGCGCAAGGTCCGGGGCATCGCCGGGGTCAGCGAGGCCGAGGACGTGACGGGTCCCTTCGACGTGATCGCGCGTGTCGAGGCCAAGACCATCGACGAGCTCGGCCAGCTCGTCGACACGCTCCAGGAGGTCGAGGGAACCACACGCACGCTGACCTGCTCCATCCTCCATCTCTGACGCCATCCGACGTTCGTCAGACAACGCGATGCGGAGACGCGGTGATGACCGCACCACGAGAACCGACCGAATGCTGTTTCGACGAGTGGGCTACCCACGACGCCCGCCGAGCCCGAACCCGCGAGACATCGGCGAGGATCACCGCGCACCTCGTCGACGCGATCGCCCAGTTCGATCTCTCGGGCCGGACCCTGCTCGACGTCGGGTGCGGTAGCGGTGACCTCGCCCTGGCTTCGCTCGCCCGCGGCGCGGCGAGTGCGACCGGCATCGATCTGGGCGCAGGGGCGATCGAGGCCGCACGATCGCTCGCTGCCGAACGCGGTCTCGCTGAGCGAACCAGGTTCGCGGTCGGAGACGGAGCCACGATCGAGCTTCCGCGTGCCGACATCGTGACGTTGAACCGGGTGCTGTGCTGCTATCCGCGCGTCGACGAGCTGCTGACGAACACCCTGGACGCAACGGTCTCGGTCTACGCGTACACGGCACCGCGCGACCGCGGAACGATCGGCGCACTGAACAGGCTCGTGACCTGGAGCGGCAACGTCTGGTACCGCCTTCGTGCGAAGAAGTTCCGCGGCTTCCGCGCGTACGTGCATGATCTCCGTGCGGCGGACGAACGCATCCGCGCGGCCGGGTTCCGCTCGGTCCGGCGAGAGCGTCGCGGCCTGTGGGACCTCGCGGTCTACGTGCGCGGGTAGTCGTTCCTGCTCGCGAAGCCCTGCGTGCTGCGTCCCCGGCCGACGAACGTCGATGGAGCGCGGCACGGCGGCGGCTCACAGCCCTCTGGATCTCCACCCCTCAACCCGTCACTACCGTGAGCGTAGGCTCGGGCGATGGGATCCTCGCGGAGGGTCGAGGGGCCCGGCCTAAACGCTCGGGGTGGTTCGAGCATCCATGGGCCCGTGCATGCAGAGGACAACGTCGTCGAGCTTGGCCGGATGCGCGATGCGCACGCGGGTCCGCCGAGCTTCGAAGAGCTCTTCCTCGACGTGCACGATCGCCTGTACCGAGCGCTGTACTTCATCACCGGGAGCTCAGCCGACGCCGAGGAACTGATGCAGGACGCGTTCCTGAAGCTCTGGGAGCGCTGGGACCGGGTCGACACGATCGAGGACCCGGTCGCGTACCTGTTCCGCGTCGCGCTGAACGGGGTTCGGATGCGTGCACGTCGCGCGCGGGTGGCCACGAGGAAGATCCTTCCGGTTGCCGGCGCCCGAGACCCGTTCGATGACGTCAACGTCCGGGAGGACGTGCGTCGGATGTTGCGAGGGATCTCCCCTCGGCAGCGGACCGCCATCGTGCTCACCGAGATCTTCGGATACAGCTCAGCACAGGCCGCTCGGGTCATGGGCATCCAGCCGACCACCGTGCGCGCGCTCGCGTCGCAAGGGCGCGCGGCGCTGAAGGAGAGCTAGGGAGGCGAGGATGCCAGACGTTCTGGAGGTCTACGAGATGGTCACGAAGCAGAAACCACCCGACCCCGGCGCCCTCGAGCGTCAGCAGAAGCGACAGGCACGTGCCGTTCGCAACAAGAAGATCGGAGCGTTCATCGTTGCGGCGGCCGTCGGCGTGGTGGCGATCGCGCTGATCCTGGCGACACGCCCCGGGCACGACACGACCAGACCGATGGTCAAGCCCTCGGCGTCGGCGGTCAGCCCGGCGGATGCGGAAGCGGTGAAGGTCGCCACTGGCTTCCTCGAGGCGTTCGGCGCGTTCGATGCGGAGCGGGCCGGAACCTATCTGGCCGATGACGCCGACATATCGGGATTGATCGATCCACAGGTGCCGCCGAACATCGAGGGTCTGTCAGTGATGCTCTCCTGGCTCAAGGTTTCGGGTTATCAACAGACGATCACCTCGTGTGAGACGGCTTCCATGGCCCCTGCTACCGGCGTCGTCTGCGCGTTCGACTTCCACGGCATCAGATCCGATGAGATCGGACGGGGCCCGTTCACCGGCAGCGACTTCACGTTCACCGTTCGTGACGGAGAGATCGACAAGGCCTCTATGTACTGGGAGACCGAGAAGTTCTCGCCGCAGATGTGGGAGCCCTTCGCCGACTGGGTGTCCACGACATACGCGAAGGACGCGGCGGTGATGTACCAGGACGGAACGCTCAGCAATTTCCGCCTCACCGAGAAGTCGATCCGGCTCTGGGGGCGGCACAGCCGCGAGTACGTGAAGGAAGTGCGGGCAACCGAGGCACAGTGATATCCGACCCCCATCCTGGCCCGCTATCTCGAGGAGTACGAGCGCTCCGTCAACGGCTAGCGAGAGGAGGCCGGTTGGGGGGGGAGGCACGACGGTCACGGGCCTGTCGACCGCTACCTGAAGGGCCTGTGAGCATCGCGTAGCCGTTCGCTCCGGGCTAGCGGGGCCTGGTCCCCCGCCGTGAACAACCCGTTCTCGTCCTGGGTCCGCTAACTCAGTACGGGCATCACGCCGATAGTCGGGAAGTTGGAAGGAGGGCCGATGAGCTGGGTTCCCCCGCGGCCGATGCTTGTACTGGGCTGGCTTCTACTCATCGCTTCTGTCGTGGTGCTCGTGTCGACCGTGGTCCGTTTCCCCTCGGAAGAAGGGGTGTCCATCCTGGGCGAAGAGCTGCTTGTCGTCAGTACGCTCGGGGTCGCCGGTGGCATCGCCCTCGTTCGGAGAGCCTATCGGCAGTACGGTTTGGAGCTCTGGAGCTTGCCGCTCTTCATGGGCCTCCTTCTGCTCTCCGCCAGCATCATGTCCATGGCTGCGATCGCTGCGATGTTCGTCTCGACCCCACGCGTTCAGGCGGAGCATGCGCTCGTGGTCATCCCCGTCGTCTTCCTTTGCTCCCTCGGGCTGATCATCGGGATCGTCCTCATCGACAGGTCTGAGCTCCGCCGACGTACGCGCGAGATCTGGCACGCGGTCGAGGCGTACATGGACCGACTCAGCGCCCAGGCGTTCGAGCGCCTGACACCCCCACAGCGCGCGGGCGATGAGGAAGCGGTTGTACCCGTGGATCTCATAGCGGTCGTTGAGGATCTCCTGGCGATCGTGGACGAGCGACTCCCGCGCCTGAAGCGGACGTTGACGAGGCCCTCGGAGCGCGCCCACGACTACATCGCCGGAGCGCTCTTGGCATGGGGTAACTCGAGCACGGAACGCGTCGGAGAGGATCCCGAACGGGAGATAGTGACTGGCAATCTCTTCCACTGGACACTGCTGGCGCTCTACAACATGTTCGGCTGGCGCTTGTCGGACGAAACCTCCTTCGAGCAGGGGTTCGCAGACGCGGGCGACGAACGCAGATGGCGCCGTCACCCGCCCGGACTGGTGGAGCGGGCTCGAGCCGGGAGGAGATAGGAGGGCGCTTGAGCGACCAACGGGACGACTTGCATGGGGTCGCCTGAGGGCCGATGCTAGCGGGCCAGACGGCAAGGGGGGCGGATTGAGCCTGTTCCGTCGAAGAGGGCCTGATCCGGCGGCCCGCGTGGCGAAGGACCTGGAGCCCGACGAGACCGTTGTCGCGAGCTCGCCGGCACAGCTGCAATCTCCTGAAGGGGCGCCGAGCCAGGACGTCCAGGTCACGATCACGCGTTCGCGAGTGTTGGCCGCTACCTCGGCCGGAGTTACCAACTTCCCCTTCGCCCAGGTGGTCGAGCTCGCGGAACGAGAGCCATCGGTTCGACTGAGCGGAGTTGGATTCAACGTCGTGCTGACCTTCCCGAAGGATGGCTACAGCGAAGCAGAACAGGCGATCTACCTCGGCTGTGTCCGACTGTCCCCGACGTGGGAGATGCTGCGTGAGGGCGCCAGACGGTTCCTCGAACTCGACCGGAGGCCTGTGGCGACATGGATGGGGTGTCCCGTGTGCGAGGTCCCTCTGGCAGAGAGACAGACGCACGTCGTCCACTGCATGAGATGTGGCCGCTTCTACTCGGACCCCGGTTACCAGCCGCTGGTAGGTGAACCTCGAGACGGAGGGAAGCGGAATCTCATCGGGCAGGAGGAATGGGGACCCTTGATGGAGACCCAGCGCCAGTTCAAGGGCCACACCCTTTCTTGGGCCACACCGCCACCCTCGATGGGTGCCGGTCCGATCTACCTCCCTGACTCCTGGCTGTGGGACGTGGCTCACGGCACCATCTAGGGTTCCGTATGACCGCGGGCCGCCGCTTGGCTGAGGGGACGTGGGTCGAAGGGCCCTACCGGCTTGCGGCGTCGGGGACGGAGACTTCCCGGTAGCGCTCGGCACCGTTCCACGGGTCCCCGCGACGCGCCGAGCGACTGAGGACCTGTTCCTTGGAGATGGCGCCATGATCCCGAGTCCCGTCGAACGCCTCGCGCAGACCCACCCCGACTTGGAGATCTGGTGGGATTCGTCCCCCCTCGTGTACCAGACATGGGTGGACAAGATGCTCAACGCCGCCGGGCCGGAGCGGAGGCCAGCCCTGGAGGAGCGGTTCGCGCGCCTCTACGACACGGTCGACCCGGGTGCCAGCCTGTTCCGCGGCTGCACGACCAACCCGCCCCTCTCGTGGCAGGCGGTCCAGGCCGATCTGCCGTTCTGGACCGGCTGGATCGACGAGCTCATCGCCCAGAAGCCCGGTTCGGACGTTCACGAGCTGACCTGGCTGACGTACAAGGAGGTCATCCGGCGCGGTGCCGAGATGTACCTGCCCGTGTTCCAGAGATCCCGCGGCCGGTTCGGGTTCATCTCGGGCCAGTTGGACCCGCGGCTGTTCACCGAGACGGACCGGATGGTCCACGACGCCGTCGAGCTCTCGAGCCTGAACCCGAACGTGATGATCAAGGTGCCCGCCAGCATGCAGGGCATCGAGGTCGTGAAGCAGCTGACCGCCAAGGGCATCCCCACCAACACCACGGTCTGCTTCACCCTTCCGCAGATCATGGCGTCGGCTCGTGCTGCCATGGAGGGCATCGCGCTCGCCGAGCGCGACGGCGTGGACCTTAGCCGCTGGCGGGCGGTGATCACGATGATGATCGGGCGCCTGACCGAGAACCCGGTGCTTGACCTCCAGGCCGAACGGCGCGGGATCCGGCTCACCTGGCAGGACCGCCACTGGTTCGGCATCGCGGTCTTCCGCCGGGCGTACCGGATGCTGTCCGAGGGCGGGTACGCGAGCAAGATGCTTGCCTGCTCGCTGCGCGACGGGCCCCTCGTGGCGGGCAAGCGCCGCTTCTGGGACGTCGAGCTGATCGCGGGTGGCGCCATCGTGTACACGTGCCCGCCCTACGTCTTGGAGCCGCTCTTCGCGATCGGCGACGAGCTGGGATTCCGACCGCGGATCGACGAGCCCGTCCCGGGCGACGTGCTGCGCAAGCTTGAGCAGATCCCCTACTGCGTCCAGGCGTTCGATCCCAATGGCCTCGAGCTCGAGCAATTCAACGATCACCCAGCGACCCTGGACACGGTGCAGACCTTCTCCAAGGGCTTCTCCAGCCTCGAGGAGTTCATCCGCGGGCGGATGCTCGTGCCCATCGGCTGACCGGGCTTCCTTCGCACGACGCTCGGAGCTTCCGGTTGCGACCTCGCAGGCTTCGCTGCATCATCGAAACATGAGGACGTCGGTGGCGATCGAGCGATGGCGGCAGCGTTGGGCACGTCGAGTGCTCCTCGCCGGCGTCGGTCTCGGGCTCGCCTTCGGCATCCTTCCGCTCTTGGATCCCACGGTAGGCATCCTCGGGAAGGTGCTGTATCCGCCGGTCTTCGCCGCATCGATCGGTCTGGTGGCCTGGTGCGCGCTGAACGTCGCGGCCTTCGCGGCGATCGCGGTCGCGGTCGCGACGGAGTGGGTCCTCCTCTACGTCATTCCCGCCTTCGCCCTCCTCGGCCGCACGCTGCACCTGCTGCGCATCGTGCGCCGGTCCTGGTAGGAGACCGACGGAGGCAGCAGCGGAGATCCTTGTGGTCCGGCTCATCGCCGAGATCGACGCTGCGGGTGAACGTCACGCGCCCAATCTCTGGTCGGAGGCTGTCCTTGGGCTGGTGCGGGGCTTAGGGACCTGTGGCCCTGTGCGAGCCGATGCGCGGGGGAAACGTTGACGGTGTCGGTGCGCATCGGGGGTGGCCTGGCGTGGACATGCCGGCGACGAGGTTCGTCCGGACCCCAGACGGGGTCGACCTCGCCTACCGATCTTCGACGGCGGTCCCGCGGGGACCTCTCGTGATCGTCTCCATCTGGGCCAGCGCCATGGAGATCCGCGTGGGAGTGGCCGGGCTTCCGCCACTACTACGAGAGCCTCGCGTCCTTTGCGCGCGTCGTCGAGTACGACGGCCGCGGCTCAGGCCTCTCCGGGCGAACGGGCGCTCCGCCCCATCTGGAGGTCCGGATGCAGGACCTCGCGGTGATCATGGACACCTCAGGTCTCGAACGGGCGGCGCTGCTCGCGTCCGTGGACGCGGCTGCCGTCGCCGCGCTCTTCGCGGCGACCTTCCCCGAACGCGTGTCTGCCCTCATCCTCGTCTCTCCGCAGGTACGAACGGCATGGGCCGAGGACTTCCCTTGGGGGTTTGCGGCCCGAGGGGATGCCGGGGTGGGCTGCGAACTGGGGGGAGCTCTCGAACACACCGGAACCGAGCGCCGAGCTGATCGAAGCCGCGGGTGTGTTCTCAACAGCGCCCGAAGACCCAGCCGCCCAAGCCTTCGTGGCCAAGCACGTTCGGTACACGATGACTCCCGCGGAGCAGGAGGCCTTCGATCCCGTCTGGATGGAGACCGATGTGAGGGACATCTTGCCGTCGATCCAGGCGCCCACGGTCGTCCTGCACCCCCCCGAGATCGAACAGGATCGAGGCGTGAACGACGCGATCGACCGCAGCGATCCCGGGCGCCCACGCGAAAGAGCTCTCCGACACGACCGAGTCCTTCCTCGCGCCTGGCGACCTCGACAAGCTCGTCGGCGCGATCGCCGAGCATCTACGCGTCCCGCGCCCCGCGCCAGAGTGCGACCGGGTCCTCACGTCGATCCTGTTCACCGACATCGTCGGTTCGACCGAGCACGTCGCCGGGCTCGGGGACCGGGCCTGGAGGGAGGTCCTCGCTCGCCATGACGACGCGGTGCGGGAGCAGCTCGAGCGGTTCCGCGGCATCGAAGTGGACACCGCGGGCGACGGGTTCCTTGCCCGGTTCGACGGTCCCGCACGCGGCGTTCGGTGTGCCCAGGCGATCGTCGAGTCGGTGCGGCCACTCGGGATCGAGGATCCGCGCCGGGCCTGCACACAGGGGAGGTCGAGCTCGTCGGGGACCGGATCGAGGGGATAGCAGTGCATACCGGCGCCCGCGTCGCTGAACTGGCCGGAGCATCGGAGGTCCTCGTGTCCTCGACCGTGAAGGACCTCGTGGCAGGCTCCGGCCTCTCGTTCGAGGACGCCGGTGAGCACGAATTGAAGGGCGTCCCCGATCGCCGGCGCATCTATCGAGTGGTGGGCTGATCCGGGCTCCTCGAGCCTGCCGCAGGCCCTCCCACGGAGACGTCCGGGCCCAGGGGGTTCGCCCCGACCCCTAGTACCAGCCGTTCGACCCTGGCTTGCCGCACCCGCCGGTGGGAATGTGGCCCTGGAGGTGGGGGTTCGATGCGGACCGAACTGAACGGCAAGGCCAGCGATGTGGGCGCCGCGCGGCCAGGGACTCAGGGACCCAAGGAGTCGCGGTACGTCTTCGCGGGGATCGCGGTCGCGAGCATCTGGGTCGCGGTGGCGATCGCAGCCGTCTGGGCGCCGGACATGATCACCGGCTCGCAGCACGAGCACCTCGCGATCGCCGCGCTTGCCGACTGGTTCTACGCTGCGATCGCGACCGGCCTGGTCCTCATGGCGTTCGGCCGCCGTGGGCAGGTAGCGAGCCGATCGCTCTGGATGGGGTTCACGATCGCCATCGGCAGCATCTGGCTCATCGTTGCGCTGGCGAGTGTCTTCGCACCGAGCATGGTGACCGGCACCGATCCGACCACGATCCCGGTGGCGTCGCTCGTGAGTCCCGTGGCGGGGATCATCGCTACCGCGTTCGCGTGCGTCTACGCCGCGGGAAGCCCCGGCAGGGAGGCCCCAGGGTAGACGAGGTCCCGGACCGCTATGCCAGCACGGTCGCAAGAGCGGCGATGTCGTCTTCGTCGTTGTAGGGGGCTAGGGACACCCGGAGCCGGTCTCCGCGAGCGCTGCACACGATCCTCGCGCTGCGGAGCCGCGTCAGGACGTCGGCGGAGTCCACACCTCGACGTCCCAGCGAGACGATGTGCGATGCGGCTGCCGGGTCACCGCTTTGGCGGAAGGGCAGCCAGCCACGGTCCTCGACCGCATCGAGCAACATCTCGCGTAGTCGCCTCGCGTGTTCCTCGATCCTCTCCGCTCCGCTCGACAGGAGCTGATCCATCGCCGTGGTCAAGCCGATCACCGAGAGGTAGGACATCGTCGATAGGGTGAACCGCCGGGCGCCTTGGGCCAGAGGCAGCCGAGTGGCGTCGAACGCGAAGGGGGAGGGAGCGCCCATCCACCCCGGCAGCGGTGGTGTCTGGTCGATGACGTCAGGGGCGAGCGCCCCGATCGCCACTCCGCCGGGGCCGCCGAGCCACTTGTAACCGCTGGACACCACGAGGTCGGCGCGCCAGCTACCCGCATCGCACCTCATCGCACCGGCTCCCTGTGTGGCGTCGAGGACGAGCCTGACGCCGGCCTCTTCGGTGGCCGCTCGCAACCGGGGGACATCGATCACGGTCCCCGTCGCGTACTGGACCCAGCCGACCGCAACCACGGACGTGCGGGCGTCGATCCGGGCGACGAGATCGGCCGTCAGATCGGAGTCAGGGCGATCCTCGACGAACTCGACGAGGCACTCGCCGCGCTCGGCCAGGCGCAGCCAGGGGCGTGTGACGGCCGGGAAGTCCGTGGCCACGGCGATCACCGTCGAGCCCAGCCGCGGCGACAGCAGGAACGGAGCCTGGCCCAACAGCTCGCTCGCGCTGGACAGGAGCGCGATCTGCGTGTCCTCGACCCTCAGCAGCCTTGCCGTACGGTCACGAAGGCCGTCGAGGAAGGCCGCCTCGTCCTCGTCGGACATGTGGAGATTGCCGTGTCGCACGACTCGGTCGAGTAGGTCGTGCATGGCCTCGACAGCCGGGTTGGCGATCAGGCCCAGGGAGGCCTGGTTGAGATAGACACCCTCCCGCAGTGTCGGGTAGTCGGTGCGATCGATCAGCGATGGAACCATCGAGCTACTCGTGGCGGGGGTCGCGCCGGTCGAGGTTCCAGTGCCTCACGACGGAGCAGAGCCACCGGCCTTCCCCGAACGGAGCCAGCGCGAACCGGCCGATCGCCCGCTGTCCGGCCTCATTGTCGGAGTAGAGGACTTCGACGCCGAAGATCCGAGGCGACCGGACGGCTTCGAGGAGCCCCGCGTGCTCAGGGTCGTCGGGGTCACGCGACGCCGCCTGCCAGAAGCCGATGTCGTCGCCCGGGATGTACAGGTCTCGGATCTGCTGGTGGAACTCGTCGGGTTCGGCGTGTGGGGTGGTGTGGCGATAGTCCTCGAGCAACAGGCGCCACCCGTGGATCACCGCGATCCCCGATCCGGAGTTGCGCAGGGACATCGCCATGTACACGATGCCGTCGACTTCCTGTGCGATGGCCCCACCGCCGACCAACTTCCCCCAGTGCTCGTCTCCCCACATGATCTTCTGATCGGGGTCGTCGAGACGAGACGGCATCAAGAGGGGCCGGATGCCGATCTGCATCGAGTACTCGGCGACGCGGGCCGCTCGGTTCGCGGCGCGCACCGCGACGAACGTCGCCATCGCGAGCACCAGCGTTCCCAGCGCTGTGGCGAGCTGAGCAGCGGTCGACCAGTCAGACATCGAGCGAGGATATCGCCCGCCGAAGCGCCGGGCCCGGCGGATTTACCATGTGGTTTCGTACCCAGGCGTAGATGGGAACGTATGCGACCCACGGAGCATCTAGATCTGAGCCCGCATTGACTGGTTGGACCGATGAGGAGCTCGCCGCGATCGCGGGAGCGAACGAGCTCACCGTGGCCCCCTTGCGCAACGACGGCACGCCACAGAGCCCACGGATCGTCTGGGTGGTCCGTCGGGGGGATGACGTCTACATCCGATCTGTGAACGGGGACGAAGGAGCCTGGTTCCGCGCCGTGCAGGCGCACCACGCAGGACACATCTCTGCAGGCGGCGTCGAGGTCGACGTCTCGTTCGAAGACGCGGACCATGACCTGGACGACGCGATCAACGAGGAGTACCGGCGCAAGTACGGCCGGTCCTCGGCGGTCGAGCACATCACGAGTCTGAAGGCGCAGGCAACGACGCTCCGCATCGTGCGGAGCTGATCGGGGAGGACGATGAAGCACGCGAAGGTTGGCTCTCTCGACGTCGGCCGCATCGGGTTGGGGACGATGGGGATGTCCCACGCCTACACCGGAGCCGGGATCGACGAGGGGGAGTCGATCCGGACGATCCATCGCGCGCTCGATCTTGGTGTCACGCTCCTCGACACCGCAGAGGCGTACGGTCCATTCACCAACGAGGAGCTCGTCGGGCGGGCGATCAAGGACCGCCGGGACGAGGTCGTGCTCGCAACGAAGTTCGGCTGGATCTCCCACGTACCGGGAGGCACGGGTCCTCTCGATAGCCGCCCGGAGAACGTTCGCGCCGCGGTCGAGGGTTCGCTGCGACGGCTCGCCACCGATCGCATCGACCTTCTCTACCAACACCGTGTCGATCCGAACACGCCGATCGAAGACACGGTCGGCGCCATGGCGGAACTCGCTGCTGAAGGCAAGGTCCGCCATATCGGACTGTCCGAAGCATGGGTAGACACGATCCGTCGTGCCAACGCCGTCCACCCGATCACGGCCCTGCAGTCTGAGTACTCGTTGTGGACGCGCGACCCGGAGGACGGCGTGCTGGCGGTCGCGCGAGAGCTCGGCATGGGGTTCGTCGCGTACTCGCCCCTCGGGCACGGCTTCCTCACTGGGCAGATCCGGACGACCGATGACTTCGCGGACGACGACTGGCGTAAGACCAACCCGCGCTTCATGGGTGAGAACTTCGAGCGGAACCTGCGGATCGCCGACGAGGTGGCTGCGGTCGCCGCGGACGCCGGTGCGACGCCTGCGCAGGTCGCCCTCGCCTGGCTGTTGAGCAAGGGGGACGACATCGTGCCGATCCCCGGGACGAAGCGGACCGCACGCGTGGAGGAGAACTGCGCCGCCGACGGTATCGAGCTGAGCCCTGAACAGATCGAGAGGCTCGACAACCTCACCCCCGCGGCCGGTGGGCACCACAACGAGGAGCAGATGCGGCTGCTCGAGCGCTGACGCTCAGCTCCCGCGGGTCTCGGGTCTTCAACGCGCTCACGACGCGCTCGAACCGCAGTGCTCGAAACCGCGTGTCATCACGGACACGTGTGGACCTGGCGCCCGGGGTCAGGATGCAGTGACCGTGAAGCGCGCGAGCCGGTGGGTCGAGGCATCATCAGAACGATGAGGACACCTCGCGACGCACCCGAAGACTTGATCGAGATCCTGGTCGCACGCGCGGAAGACATCGGCACCGCGGCGGAGATCCTCGAAGACGCCATCTCCTGGGCTGCTGAGCGAGGGTTCAGCTCCTGGACCCGGAAGGACTTCGCCGGTCCAACATCTTGGGGAAGGGACCGGCTCATCCAGGCAGGAGAGGTAGGTGGTCTGTTCCTTGTCTGGGTCCAGGGTCGACCGGTGGGTACGGTGTCGCTCTTCCCCGAGGATCCTCGGTTCTGGCCCCACCACCCTCCGGATGCCCTGTACCTTCACCGGTTCGCGATCCGCCGCTCGCACACGGGAAGGGGCGTTGGCCGCGCCGTGCTGAGATGGGCCGACGGGGAGGTCCTTCGGCGAGGTCGGAGGTTCCTCCGCCTGGACTGCTTGGCCGACAACGCCGGTATCCGCGCGTACTACGAACGTGCCGGGTTCGAGCATTGCGGCGACCTCGAGACCAACGGGGTCCGATTCGCCCTGTACGAACGTGCGGCTCGCGCCGGTGGGCCTTGATCTTCTCGGTGGACCGCGGGAGTGACGCCAGGTTCACGGTCCCCGTGGGCATGTTCGTATGACACCGATCCGACGTGGGGCTCGGGGAGGGTGGACCCGGCGCACTGGCGACACCCTTCAGCGCCTGTCGTGCCGGAAGGATCTGCTGGAGCGGCGGAAGTTCAACCAGGTCACGGGCACGTCCTACGGGATCGTGCTGGGACGTGCCCGAGACCACGACGGCGTACGACGACCCGCCCGGCCCTCACGTGTCGACCAGGATGCAGGCGGCACGATGATCCGGGTCCGCGAGGACAGGTCTGAGCGTTGGATCCGTCGACCGGCATCTGTCCTGCGCGACCGGACACCGCGGGTGGAACCGGCACCCGGGCGGCACGTCGATCGGGTCGGGCGGCTCGCCGGAAAGGATCTCCGGTACGAAACGCCGGCGGGGATCGCGTTGAGGAACGACCGAGAGCAGGGCCTTCGTGTACGGATGTCGCGGGTCTCGCACGACCACCTGCGCGGGGCCTTCCTCGACGATGCGCCCCAGGTACATCACCGCGATCCGGTCGGCGAAGTGCGCGGCCGTGGAGAGGTCGTGCGTGATCATGAGGGCAGCCATGTCGCCCGTGCGTCGCAGCTTGTCCAACAGCTCAAGACCCCTGCCCGAACCGAGACGTCGAGCATGGACACCGGTTCGTCCGCCACCAGCAGCTCGGGACCGAGCACGAGGCTCGCCGCGATCGAGACCCGTTGACGCTGACCTCCGGAGAGCTCGTGCGGATATCGGTCGAGGAACAGTTCCGGCGGCGTGAGCTCGGCCCGCTCGAGGGCCTCGCGGACCCGCTGATGGCGTTCCGCCCTGCTCGCGTGCGAATGGTGGATGGTCAGCGGCTCCTCCACGAGGTGGCTCACCCGGAACCGTGGATCGAGCGACTCGTAGGGGTCCTGGTAGATCATCTGCATCGTGCGGCGGAGCGGGCGGAGGTCGCGCTGGGACAGCTCGGTGATGTCGCGTCCGTTCAAGCTTGATCGTCCCGGAGACGGCGGCGGAGCGACGAGAACCGCAGCAGGGCGTGCGCCGTGGTGGTCTTCCCGCAGCCCGACTCGCCGACGAGAGCGAGCATCTCTCCTCTGTGCGAAGCGAGAACGAGACGCCGTCGACCGCCCGTACGTGGCGACGAGGCTGACGCGTGAGCGCACCCATCATCCCCCGACGAACCGGGTACGAGGCGAAGAGGTCGCGGACCTCCAGGACGGGAGGAGCCTGCGGGTCGGAGGGCTCGGCCTCGACCCCTTGGGCCCTCGTCCCCTCACGTCCGGGCACGGTCACCCTCGGCTTCCCGTCCAGGGGACCAACGATCGTTCAGGTGGCACGCGGCGAGCCGTCCGCCACCGAGTCCGCATGAGCTCCGGACGCTCGGTCCGGCATCGGTCGAAGACCCGGTCACAGCGCGGGCGCGAACGGGCACCCGAGGATCTCCGGTCGAGGCGTGGCGGCGCGCCCGGGATCGACAGGACCTCGCTCTTCTCCGTAGAGATCGGGCGTCGCGGCGAACAGGAGCCTCGTGTACGGGTGTCGCGGGTCGTGGAACAGCTCGTCGATCGATCCCGCCTCGACGATCTCCCCGGCGTACATCACGGCGGCGCGCTCGCAGACCTGTGCGACGACCGGAAGGTCGTGGGTCACCAGCACGAGGCCAGCCCCAACTCCTCGGCGAGCCCGACGCAGGAGCTCGAGGATCTGCGCCTGGACCATCACGTCGAGCGCGGTCGTCGGCTCATCCGCCAGGAGGATCCTCGGCTGGCAGGCGAGTGCCATGGCGAGTGCCGCACGCTGCCGCATCCCGCCCGAGAACTCGTGCGGGTACCGGGCGCCCGCCGCCGCGGGGATCCCCACCATGCTCGAGCAGCTCGCCCGCCGCCGCTTCGCGGCCGCTCCTTCGGCGACCTCGTGGAACTCCATCGGCTCGACGATCTGCGTCCTCGACCGTCTTCACCGGGTTGAGCGCGTTCATCGCGCCCTGGAAGACCATGGCGATGTCCTTCCAGCGGTGCGGCCGCTGCGGCTCTCCTCGCCCTCCCCGAGGAGGTCTCGCGCCGTCGAACCGGACGTCGCCCGCGACGGTGGCCGAAGGCGGGAGCAGGCCCATCAGGGCGAGTATCGTCGTCGTCTTCCCGCAGCCGGATTCCCCCACCAGGCCCATCCGGTCCTCGCGTCGAGGTCGAAGTCGACGCCCTGCACCGCGTGCAGCTGCTTCGCCGTCCGGGAGGTCGAACCAGACGTGGAGGTCGCGGACCTCGAGCAGGGTCACGGCATCCGGCCTCCCGGGCCGGGAGCGGCCGGAGCCGGAAGCTCTTCGGCGAGAGGTGCGCGACCTTGAGCCGGGGGTTCAGGGCGTCCTCGATCGCCTGGCCGAGCCAGAAGCACCCCATGATCACGAGCGCGACGCACAGTCCGGCCGGGATGATGGCCCACCAGGCCCCCGACGAGATCGCCGTCCGGAGGAACGCGAACTCGATGATGTTCCCCCAGGTGATCGCGCCGGGTACGCCGAGCCCGAGGAACGCGAGCGCGGTCTCGTCGAAGATCGCGACCGCGACCGTCAGGACCGTGTTGGCGATCAGCAGCGGCCCGATCTGGGGCAGGACGTGGCGCATGATGATCCGCGTAGTCGCTCGCTCCGAGCGAGCGTTCTCGCTTGACGTAGACGCGTTCCCGGACGCTCTTCACCTGCGAGCGCGAACGATCCGGGCCGTGGTCGTCCACAGCAGGAGTCGCGATCACGAAGATCAGGTGCGAGAGGCTCGGCCCCCACACCGCCGCGACGATGATCGCGAGGGGAAGGTCCGGGATCACGAGGAAGTAGTCCGTGAACCGCATCAGGACGCCCGTCGGGCCAGCCCGCCGAAGTACCCCGCGATCATGCCGATGCCGCCGCCGATCACCATCGCGACGAACGTGGCGGCGAACCCGACGATCAAGCGAGAGTCCGCCCGCCCCACGATCAGGAGCGACAGCATGTCGATCCCGCCGTCGTCGCAGCCCGAGGGGATGCCGGAGCGACGGGGGTGCGTACACGGCCCGCCCGCGTGTGTGAGGGTCGTAGGGCGCGATCCACGGGGCGAGGAGCGCGGTGAGCACGATGAAGAACACGAGGATGCCGAGGCCGATCTTGGCCTGCGGCTGTCCGCGAGGACCTGGAAGAGCCAGCCCCGCCGGCCCCGCCCCGGGGCGTCGGCTGCGATCTCGGGCGTGCATCGTCGGCGATGTCCGGCTCGCGCCCATGCGTCTACTCCGTGATCCTCGGGTCGAGCCTGAAGTACAGGAGGTCGGCGAGGAAGTTGAAGAACACCACCGAGACGGTGAGCACCAGGAACGCGCCCTGCAGCATCGGGTAGTCGCGCTCGATGACCGCCTGGTACACGGCGTTGCCGATCCCGGGCCACGAGTACACGGTCTCGATGAGGATCGCGCCGGCGACGATGTAGCCGAGCGAGAGCGCGATCAGCGTCGTCGTGGGCAGCATGGCGTTGCGCAGCGCGTGCCGGACGACGATCCGTCGCTGCGGCAGACCCTTCGCCCGAGCCGTCAGGACGTAGTCCTCGCCGAGCGTCTCCAGCATCGCCGAGCGCACGATCAGCGTGTACTCGCCGTACAGCGTGAGCGCGAGCGTCAGCGACGGGCAGCAGCATGTGGACGGAGGACGTCTTTGTAGTGCTCCCACGGCGTCGGGTTGATCAGGAAGTCGTTGGTCATCCCGTGGCTCGGGAACCAGCGCGAGAGGTAGATGAGCAGCACGAGCGCGAGCCACTGCGTCGGGAACGAGTAGAAGGCGATCGCGATGTTCGTGCTCGACGTGGTCGAGCTTCGTCCCCCGCCGCCACGCGGAGAGCACACCGGTGAGGATCCCGATCAGGATCGCGATGACCGTTCCGAGCGTGACCATCGGGATCGTGTTGGCCAGATCTGCGCGCAGGTTGTCCCAGACCGGCTGCTGGTTCGCGAAGGAGATGCCCATGTTGCCGTGGACGAGCTCCTTGAGGTAGATCAGGTACTGCTGCCACTTCGGCTTGTCCAGGCCGAACTCCACCTCGAGGGAGTGGCGGAGCTGCGGTCGTGGCGTGGGGGACCCGCGAGAGGTTGCCGACGCGTTGCCGGGGAGCACCCGGAACAGGAAGAAGTTGATCGTGATCGCGACGAAGACGGTCACGATGGCGAACAACGCGCGTTTGATGACGTAGTCGGTGCGCCTCACCGCGTCCACCTCCGGCGATCGCGTCCGAAGGCCCCGACTAGGCCTGGTGGACGGAAAGTCAGGCTCTGCGTCGAGAAGTTGTTGAAGAACCCTGAGGGGACTCGATGAAGCCCGGCCCATGCGGGCGACCAGGCGTCGAGTCGCTCATCGTAGGTCAGGATGATGTACGGCCGGTCGTTGAACGGCCATCTCCTGCATCTGGTAGACGATCTGCTGGCGTCCTGCGGGTCGACGGCCGCCTGCTGCTCCTCTAGAGCTTGTCGTATGCGGGGTTGCAGTAGCCGGTGTCGTTCCAGTTCCCGTACTGGTTGCACGTCAGGACGGACAGGATGAAGTCGGGATCGGCCGCGGGATACCAGTCCCACATCGCCAGGTCGAGGTGTAGCTACCCGTGTCCCGCATACATCGCGTCCCATGCGGCCGAGGTCGTCGAGGAGCTTCTGGGTGAGCTTGACGCCGATCTGCTTGAAGTCCTGCTGGATGATCTGGAACGTGCGGTCGCCCGGCCTGTCTGCGCCTGCGGGAAGATCACGGTGTAGGACATCGGGTGGCCCGTCGGCGACCCGGATGCCGTCCGAGCCCCTCGGTACCCCAGCGAGTCCAGGATCTGGTTCGCCTTGTCCGATGTCGAACGGCAGCGGCTGGACGCTCGGGTCGTGCCAGTCGATGCCGCCGGTCGCGTTGCCCGCGGGCACGATGCTCGCAGCCCGGGCATGCGATATCCGAGCCATGCCGTCTGGACGATCGTGTCTGCGGTCGATCGCGTACTCGAACGCCTCGCTGACCTTCGGGTCGAGCAGCTCGCGATGTGCTCTGGCTTGTTCGGGATCGACGTTGATGATGAAGTCGCGGAGGGACGAGCGCCGGGCCCTCGTAGACGTGAATCCCGGCCGCCTTCAGCGTGTCGACGCTCGTCGGGGGCACGCCTTCGATGGCGTCGAGCTGCCCGGTCTTGAGCGCGGTGATCATCGGCGTCCTCGCTGTCGGAAGAACTGGAGCCCGAATCCGTCGATGATGTGGCTTGCGTGCCGTAGTAGTTGGGGTTCCGCTGGAACAGCGCGATGTCGTTCTTGCGGTACTCGGTGAGGACGAACGGGCCCCGCCGACCAGCGGCTGGCCGTCCTCGGGCTCGTTCGCGAACGTCTTGAGCGCCTTGCCGTCACCGGTCGCGTACTGCTGCCAGACCTGTGGGGCAGGATCGGGCGTGAGCCCGAGGTCGAACAGCGCGGTCCCCGACGGTTTCGTGTAGGTGAGACGACCGTGTTGGGGTCGGTGGCCTTGATGCTCTTCAGGAACGTCACGCTGCCCGCCCAGGCTCCCGTCGGGCCGCTGGCGTACTTCTAGATCATGTTGAAGGTCCACGCGACGTCCTCGGCGGTCAGCGGCTGCCCGTCGGACCACTTCGCGTCCGGAGCCGTGTGGAACGTCCAGGTCAGCCCGTCGGCGGACTCCTCCCACTTCGTCGCGAAGTTGGGGGCGTAGTCGTAGAGGGCGGATGTCGTGTCGTACTCGAGCAGGCTCGGATAGATGTACGTCCGACGTTGAGTAGTCGTCCTGGTTGAACCCGACGAAGGGGTTGGGCGAGTCGGTCCCCTCGCTCGTCCCGATCCGGAGGACGCCGCCCTCTTTCGCCGCACCGCTCGAGCCACCACCGCCGCCCGATGAGCTCGAGCACGCCGTCGAGAGGACGAGCAACGCCAGGGGCACCACCAGGAGTCCGATCAGATGCCGGAGCCGTCCCTCGCTTCCAGTCCCGAGCGGATCCACGACCACGCCTCCCTCTCACTCGAACACCGTCCGGCCCCGTTCGCCGGTTGAGTTGGGATAACCGTACGTCCAAGGCGAGGTCCGGCGAAAGGCACGTGAAACCGAAACCGCTGAAGGCGTGCCCGAGCGGTGGCACCTCTATCGGGTGGTGGGCTGAGGTCGTCGAGGCGAAGCCGTTCAGAACTAGCCCCGCCTGAGCGAACGAACGACGACGTCCGGGAGACCGGCGAAGCCTCGTGCGTCGGCCGTCACGACGACACGCTCGGACTGGATCGCGGTCGCGGCGATGATCAGGTCATGAGCACCCCGTGGTCTCCCGACCTGTCGAGCGGATGCGAGCAGGTGCGCGTGCACGCGGGCGGTCGCGAGTCCGTACCCCTCGACCGGCAGAGATGCGAGGAGCTCCTCGACGAATGCGGAGCGAGCAGGGCGCCGTCTCCGGTCGGCCAACTCGACGCCGACGATGAGCTCGGCTGCGGTGATCGCGGCGATCGCGACGTCGTCATCGTCGTCGATCATGTCGTCGAGCGCCGACCCGCCACGCTCGGAGGCGACGAGGATGGTGGTGTCCAGGATCAGCCGTGCCAACGTTCCTCGTTCTCGAGGAGGGAGCGCACCGCCAGCAGATCCTTACGCCACGCCGTGTCAGCCCGGTGCCGACGGAGCAGAGCCTTGGCATCGGCGCCCGACATCCCTGGTTCGGGCACGATCCGGGCGATCGATCGGCCCTTCCTGACGACGACGAAGCTCTCGTGGCGGTGCTCGACCGCGTCGAGGAGCTCCGAGAAATGGCGTCCGGCCTCCGTCGCTGAGATGTCCTTCATAGGCCGCTCAGATTATCAGATTCGCTACGCGCGGAAGTCCGGGCGGTCGAGGATCCGAAGCCAGGTCCCGTCCGGCTGGCGACGCACCACCTGCGCCCTGGCACCCGCCTCGTCGCTGGCGCGGGTGGACGTGAGCGCGATGTCGCCGAGGCGCAAGGTCGTGAGCGGCTCCTCGGGAGAGAACGGCACGTTCGCAGCCACGAGCTGCTCATAGAGGCTGCGGATCGCGTCGCGCCCGACGGTCGTCTCTCCCGGGGGATAGGCAAGGACCGCGTCGGGCTCGTACAGCCCAGCGATCCCCTCGGCATCGCCAGCGCGGACACGCTCGACGATGAGTCGTGTGATGTCCTCCGGTTCGCGAGCCGCTTCACGTTCGTCGGTCATCTCAACCTCCCATCTGCTCGATCATCCGATCGTACGAGCGGGGAGCGTTCGCGATCGACGCGGCCGAGGTGCTCAAGCTGGTCAACCCCTGGTCAAGGAGCCGCGCCCGCCGCCGCCTCTCTCTCGATCCCGTGGGCAGGCTGGGACGTTCGTTCGCCGAGCATGAACCCGAGCGTGAGGTTCGTCGTGGCCGCCGATCCACTGGCCCGGAGAAGCCCCCACCCTTCGAAGATGTGTGCTCGTCCATCCGCGACGCGGCCGGCGGTCTGCTCGAAGAGCTCCCGCGGGTAGAAGGGATCCTTGGCGCCGCCGATCACGAGCGTCGGCGCCGTGATCCGCGGGAGGTCGCCGAAGACGTCGAAGACATCTTCGGCTTCGAGGGTGATGAGCATGTCCGTCGGATCGGCTGGAACCATCGACCTGGTCGCGAGCCGAGCGATCGGGCGTACGGGACCGCGCAGCGGCGCGGGGACCAGCGAGGACATCATGTGTGCGAACACGTCCTCCGTGCGACCGGCGCGGATCAGCGCCGCCATCTCCGCCTGTAACGCCTCCCCCGTGGACCGAGGCGGTAGGCGGAGGCGATCACCACGAGACGCCGCACGAGATCCGGGCGGTCGATCGCGAGCTGCAGGACGACCGAGCCGCCCGTGCTCGTTCCCGTCAGGAAGACGGGCTCGCCCAGGTCATGCTCGATCGCGTTCGCCAGGTGCGCGGCGATATCCGACATCGACTCGCCCGGCGCGAGCCCTCGCTTCCGGTTCACCGCGTAGACCGTGAAGTGACGTCCCAGCGGCCGCGCTGACGTGAGCGCCATCCGCCGTTCCCAGCCCCTCGGCACCTCATGGCGGGGTGTCAGCCCCGCCACCATCACGAGGGGTGGACCCTGCCCGAGCCGGAGGAACGGTGTCTCGTCGTGCAGGAAGCCTGTGGATGTTCGCGCGCTCATCTCGCCACCTCCGCCTCCTCCCTACCGGGCAGGCGGACGGTCGACTAGGGGCGGATGGAGGGATGCGAGCAGGCCCCGTCACGACGCGGGCGGTTCGAACACCTCGTGTGGAGCGACCTGATGCCTGGTCGCTCACCACCCGTAGATCGGACCGGACCCACGGCCTAGGGGCCGAGGAACCGTGTAGCGATGACGTCCACCCCCTGCGTGCCCGCCACCACGATCTTGCCGTTCCCCATGACGACCAGCCCGGCGCCGGAGGCGTTCACGAGTGGTCCCGTCGCCTCTCCACCAGAGCTGAACCCCGTATCGAGCTTCCCGCCCGCCTTCATCTGCGCTACGTTCGGGCCGGCGAGGAGATCGCTCGTTGCGACGATCCGATGATCCGCGAGCACGGCGATGTCGCTCACCCTCCAATCCACGGAGAGGGTGTGGATAGCCACGCCGTCTCCTCCAAACGTGGTGTCGCGCCGACCGTCACTTTCGAGGCGCCCGAGCGCGGCGGCTTTCGATGCCGTCGTCAGACCCAAAACGAGCTTCTTGCCGTCACGCGCCAACGCGTAGGACCAGTTGTCGACGCCGTCCGCATCCAGGATCACGACGCCGTCGCCTCCGAACGACTTGTCCAGCTGTCCGCCCGGCATCAAGCGGAGCACCAGGGTCTTGTAGCTCTTGTTCGGACGTTGCGCCCACCCGGCCATCGCGAGCCGCCCATGGGGCTGGAGCACCACGCGCCAGACGCCGTCGTAGGCCGAGACACCGTCCGGCACCTTCACGACCCGTCGACCTCGTGTTCCGAACGTGGGGTCGAGCGTCCCATCCGCGCGCAGGCGCACGATCGCCGGGTTGGACACGCCCGAGGTCGGGTCGACCTCTCCGACCACGACGATCTTCCCGTCGGGCTGGATCACGGCTCCGTAGCCGAACGCGTCCCCCTGCTTGAAGCGGATCGCTGCCACCCCGTCGCCGGAGAATGAGGGGTCGGGCGACCCTCCGGCGCGGAAACGAGCGATGATGAAGCGGTCGCTCCCGGTGGACGCACTTTCCCATCCGACCACCACCACCCGATCGTTCGATTGCAGCGCGACGTCGGTCGCCGTCACCGATGTTGAACCCGGGACGGGCACCGATGAGATCCCGCCACTCCCGTAGCTCCCGAGGAGCTGGCCGCCTTTCGTGAGCGCCACCGTCAAGAGGCTCGCGTTGACGCTGCCTCCGATGATGAAGCTCCCATCATCGCGCTGGACGAGGCCGCCCACCCCGGCCGTCCCGCCGACGGGGACGGTGATCGCTCCTGCGGTTCCGAACCCCGTATCCACGTCGCCCGGCGTTGCCGACGCGACCCCACCTATAAGGAACACGAACGCGATGCAGGCAAGGACCGAGATCGTTCGGGACATCCGAGAGCTGACGGTAGACATCGGCGCCTCCTCGGCTTCTTGAGGACTGTCGAGTGCGGATGTGACCACATCTCTGACCGCTGCGCCAATCGACTCGAACCTTACCGACCGCCTCGAGTCCGGCTGGCGCCACCTCGGTGCCGCCTGTCGTTCGCTGACATCGTGAACGGGGTGTTCGCGGCCGTGCTGACAAGTCGGCTCCGGTTCGTCATCATGCTCCAGCGCCGGGAGCCACCCGCGAACACCATGAGGGACGGTATCGCCACATCCACGACGGGCGACGAGCGGTCCGTGAGGCGCCGCCTCGCGCGGTTGCGCTTGCGCTTCTCGGATCCGGCGCTCGAGTCGGCGTTCCGGGCGGACCGGTATCAACTCAACCTGGCGAATACCCGTTTCGCCTTCCTGGCCGGGATCGGCCTTTGGATCGGGTGGGGGGTCCTCCTGCGGCCTCACATCCTGGCCCTGTCCGACGAGCGGCTCGACACGATGATTCGGGTCGGCGTGTTCATCCCGATGTTGATCGTTGGCTTCGCGCTCAGCTACACGTCGATCTTCAGCCGCGTCTGGGAATGGGTGTCCGTCGCGATCGCCGTCACGACGATCGTCGTCTGGGTGTACTACGCCTCGCACGTGCTCACGCTCCCGGCGGAATACGGCTACGTCGGCGTCATCCTGATCACCGCGTTCACGTACACCCTGCTGCGACTCCGCTTCGTCCTCGTGGTCCTGATCACCGTGGTCGGCATCGGAGCGTACCTGCCCTACGCCTTCACCGCGCGGTACATCGTTGATGTCAGCAGGGTGCTCGCGACGCTCTACCTCGTCTCCTTCGGTGTGTTGGGCGGTCTCGCGGCCTATTGGATGGAGCGGTTCACGCGCCAGCTGTTCGTCCGCGAACGCCAGCTGGACCAGGAGCGCCTGCGATCCGACGGCCTCCTGTTGAACATCCTGCCTCAGGCCGTCGTCGACCAGCTCAAGGCCTCGTCCGGTGAACGGGTCGCGCAGGCGTTCGACGACGTGAGCGTGGTCTTCGTCGACGCCGTGGGGTCGACCGAACAGGCCGCGCGCTCGTCGGCGGAGGAGTTCGCCGATGCCCTCGATGCCCTCTTCCGCTGCTTCGACGAGATCGCCGACCGGCACGGCCTCGAGAAGATCAAGACGATCGGCGACGCGTACATGGCCGTCGCCGGCGCGCCCGTCCCCGTCGCCCGTCATGCCGAGGCCGCGGTCGCCATGGCATCCGAGATCCTCGCTCGATCGCGGACGGTGAGGTGGCCGTCCGGGGACCCGATCCTCGTCCGCGGCGGGGTCGCCACGGGACCGGCCGTCGCCGGCGTCATCGGGGAGAAGAAGTTCGCGTACGACGTGTGGGGCGACACCGTGAACCTCGCGAGCAGGCTCGAGGAGCATGGCGAGCCGGGCCAGGTCTTGGTCTCCGAGCACGCGGCGGCGGCGGTCCTGGATGCGTATGAGTTCGGACCGGCTCAGATCTTCGACATCAAGGGCAAGGGGCCGACGCCCGCCCGCATCCTCTTAGGTCAACGTGCCGTGGCTCTCGGCGGCGAGGCTCGCCTCGACGGGGATCCGTCATGAAGAGCCGTTCCGAGACCGTCGCTGCGATCGCGCTCGTCCTGTGCGTCGCGGCCGCCGGCTGCACGGGGACGCTCTCGCGCGCCACGCGGGACGCCGCCGCGGGATCGAGGGGAACGATCGTCGTCGGCGTCTCGGGCGCGTTCACGGAGAACCAGATCGTGGCCGAGATGTACGCCCAGGTGCTCGAGCACGCCGGGTACACCGTCGAGCGGCAGCTGGATCTGCGGTCACGGGAGATCTCGCAGTACGCCTTGGAGTCGGGCCAGATCGACCTCAAGCCCGAGTACCTCTCCTCGCTGCTCCTGTACGTCGACCCCAACGCTGAGGCATCGAACGATCCCTACGAGGTGGCCATGACGGATCGCGAACTGCTCGAGCCGAGGGGGATCGCGGTGCTGACGCCATCACCGGCTCAAGACACGAACCAGTTCGTCGCGAACCCCCAGACGGCCCAACGGTTCAACCTGACGACGATGACGTCGCTCGCCCGCGCTGCGAGTCAGCTGACCCTGGGTGGGCCTCCCGAGTGTCCGCAGCGTCCGTTCTGCCTCACCGGGCTGAGGGACACGTACGGCATCCTCTTCGACGACTTCAAGCCGCTCGACGTCGGAGGCCCGCAGACCGTCGCCGCGCTCAGGAGCGACGAGGTGCAGATCGGCCTGCTGTTCTCGACGGACCCGAGCATCGAGGCGAACGGGTTCGTTCCCCTCGTCGACGACAAGCACCTCCAGGACGCGGAGAACATCACGCCCGTGATCCGCTCCGAGCAGGCGAGCGACGACGTCCGTGCCGCGCTCGACGCGGTGAGCGCCGCGCTGACCACGGAGGACGTCACCATGCTCGTGGGAGAGGTCGCCATCGAGGGTCGAGACATCCCGAGCGTGGCGAGGGGCTTCCTGATCACCACCGGACTGCTGTAGCGCACCGCGACACCGGTGCGACCCGCTCCGAGAGCATGATCCCAGCGCGTCCGGCTAGCATCCGGCGCTATGGGCGCTTTGCTGCGGGTGCTGGCGGCGGCAGCGGGCTTGGTCATCGTCGCGGCGACGTTGGGCTCTGCGATCAAGACGGTGATCCTGCCCCGCGCATCGGCATCCTCGATCACGCGGTGGGTCTTCCTCACGATGCGGTGGATCTTCCTCGCGATCGCGCCGCGCAGTCTCCCGTACGAACGCCGCGACCGTCGTCTGGCCACCTACGCTCCGTTCAGCCTGACCGTGACGCTCGCCGTCTGGCTCGCGCTGGTGTTCGTCGGGTACACGCTCATCTTCATCGGCATCCACGGTCTCCCGGCGCGGCAGGCGTTCACGCTGTCGGGCTCTTCGCTGTTCACGCTCGGCTTCTCCCGGCCGTCCGGGCTCGGGGCGACGGCCTTCGTCTTCACGGAGGCGGCGATCGGTCTGTTCCTGCTCGCCCTGTTGATCACCTACCTCCCCGCGATCTACTCTGCCTATTCGCGCCGTGAGGTCGGCGTCACCGCCCTCGAGGTGCGTGCGGGTTCTCCGCCTTCGGCACGCGAGATGGTCTGGCGGCACTGGGCGCTCGAGCGCATGGGGGAGCTCGGCGCGGTGTGGGAGGAATGGGAACGCTGGTTCGTCGACGTCGAGGAGACCCACACCTCGTTGCCCTCCCTCGTGTTCTTCCGGTCCCCGCAGCCCGACCACAACTGGGTGACCGCGGCGGGAGCCGTCCTCGACAGCGCCGCCCTCACCCTGTCGACCGTGGACTTCCCGAGGGACGTGCAGGCGGAGTTCTGCCTGCGTGCCGGCTACCTGTGCCTGCGTAGGATCGCCGGGTTCTTCAGCGTCTCGTTCGACCCCGAGCCTGCGCCGGACGATCCGATCTCGGTGTCACGCGAGGAGTGGCAAGCGGTGGTCGACGAGCTCGGGCGTGAGGGGGTGCCGCTCAAGGCCGATCGGGATCAGGCGTGGCGAGACTTCGCGGGTTGGCGTGTGAACTACGACAGGGTCCTACTCGCGCTCGCCAACATCGTCGCCGCTCCGCCGGCGCCGTGGTCGTCGGATCGTTCCGGCGACCGGACGCAAGCTCCCCGTGCCTTCCGGTTCAGGGTGGGGGAACGCTGACCCGATCGGTGGATCAGCGCGCCTCATCCCCGGCGTAGCATGCCGGGCCATGGGGACCAGCTCGACGGGTGAAGAGGGTCCGCTCAAGCTTCCGTTCGGCTTCCGACGACGTGCGCCCCGCGGCGACGGCCAAGGGTTCTTGCTCGAGCGCCGACGTAAGGGCTTCGACACATGGGAACGGGAGGGCTGGTTCTCCTCGCGGTTCGAAGCCAAGCGCGTAGCGCGACAACGTGCCCGTGACGACCTCGGCGCCCAGTTCCGGATCCGAGCGGCGCCGCGCCCCGAAGTCGACTGAGGAGGCTGTCCGCGACGTTACTCGCCGACACCCGTGAGCCGGAGCCGGCGGATCTGGCGCACGGCGAGCAGGACGAACACGACGGTGAGCAGGGCGAGGCGCCCGACGGCTGCTCCCCCGGTGGGCATGCCCGCGCGCTTGAGCCAGCCGGCGTCCGGACCGAGCCCGGCGTAGACCATCGTGGTCAGCCACTGCGGCGACAGCTGCGCGATGCCGGTCAGTACGGCGCCGAGGAGTCGCTCGCCGAGCAGCACGATCGCGAGCGACCACCACGCCGCCCGCCGGAAGGTGGCGCCGATGAACACGAACAGCGCCAGGTAGGCGGCCGTCCCCGCGAGGACCGCGAGCGCCAGCGGGGCGATCGCCTCGGGCACGCCGGCGATGGCCGCCGACAGCGCCATGGCCGGGACCAGGGCGCCGGCAGCCACGAGCCAGCCGGCCGACCACCGGGTCAGGACGATCGTGGAGAAACGCACGGGCGACAGCCACGTGAGGCCGAACGTCCCGGCCCGCACCTCCGCGCCCAGCACGGCGTCGCCGACCACCAGGCAGGCCAGGGGCAGGATCAGCCCGAAAAGCGCACCGCTGATCGTGTTGAACCGGCCGGCGGGCGTCGGCTCGTTCACGGTGCGGGCGAGGAGCCCGAAGAGCAAGGCACCCACGCACGGCAAGGCCAGCAGTACGGCTCGCTTGGGCGGCACGCAGACCCGCAGCGCGTACACGAAGGCGGCGAGGAAGGGCCTGGGAAGGGCACGCACCGCGGCGGGGGCAGTCACCGCACCAGCTCCCGGAAGGCCGACTCCAGCGAGTCGTCGAGCGGGCGCACCTCGAGGAGGCGGACGCCGGCCCGCCGGGCGACTCCCGGCAGCGCACGGGCGAGATCGAGGGCGCGGAGCGACGATACGAGGACGTCGTCGCCGTCGATGCCGACGCCGCTCACCACGTCGACGCCCACGAGGGCGGCGGCCAGGCGGCGGGGATCCGACGATCGCAGGAGGACCTGCCGGGGGCGATCGGCGATCGCGCTTCGGATGGCGTGGTGATCGCCGGCCGCGGCGAGCCGGCCGCGCACGAGCACGATCTGGCGACGGGCCAAGCGCTCGACCTCGTGAAGCACGTGGGAGCTGACGATCACCGTGCGACCCTCGTCGCCCAGGCGTTGGAAGAGTTCGATGAGCGCCACGCGCTGGACGGGGTCGGCGCCGTTGAGCGGCTCGTCGAGCACGAGGATGGTGGGGTCGCCCACGAGAGCGGCGGCCACCCTCGTCCGCTGGCGCATCCCCTTGCTGAAGCCACCGACCTTGCGGTCGGCCACGTCGAGGAGGTCGACGGCCGCAAGGGCCCGCTCGGGCGCAGCGCGGTCACGCACCCCGTGGAGGGCGGCGGCGTAGCGCACCAGCTGGCGGGCCGAGAGCATCCCCGGGCTGGCGTCTTCTTCCGGGACGAGGGCGAGGGCGCCTTGGGCCTCCCGCCGGGCACGGGGGTCGAGCCCACCCACGCGGACGGTGCCGAGGTTGAGGGGCAGCATCCCGCAGATCGCCCGCATGAGGGTCGTCTTGCCCGCGCCGTTCGGGCCGAGCAGGCCCGTCACCCCGGGACCGAAGGAGCAGGACACCTCCGTGAGCGCCACCTTCGGGCCGAACCACACCGAGGCGTCGCTGAGGACGACCGTCGCCCCCTCGGCGAAGGCCGGGTCGTCCGGGGCCAGGGCCGCTCCGGGCGCGGCGCTCAATCGAGCCTCCGGTAGCGGAGGACGAGGTAGCCGAAGGAGCCGGCGACGACCGCGACGTAGACGAGGACGACGCCTACGCCCGCCCCCTGGGCCCCACCGAGGAGCGACGTGGGATCGACGTGGCCGAGGAATACGAGGTCGGTGATCCGCACCGGGATGTCCACAGCGCTGAGGAGTCCCCACAGGCTGCCGTGCTCGGAGAGGGAGCCGGGGCCGGCGCCGCCGGCGGAGACGAGGATCGACGCCACCGTCCCCGTCACGAGGACGGTGGCGAGCAGGGCCACCCCGCCGACGACCCGGCGCGTGGTCGTAGCGGAGATCGCCAGCGCCAGGGTCGCCCAGTACAGGGAGAACAGCGCGACGGCCACCGGCACCTGCCACAGGACCGCGGTGTTCGCGGTGAGGTAGTCGAGCGCGCCCTCCGGCGCCACGAACATCTGGCCGACGAACAGCACGACCTGGGGCAGGAAGCTGAAGCCGAAGAGGATCGCGGTGAGGGCGCCGACCTTGGCGAGCACGTAGTCGTTGCCCGTGAGCGGACGGGCGAAGATCAGTGGCAGAACGCGGTTGCGCCGGTCGGGGCACACCATGTCGGGCGCCGTGATCGCCACGAAGAGCAGCAGCGTGGTGGACACCCCCACGTACTGGCGGAAGGTGATCAGGTTGAAGTTGGAGGCCGGGGTGCCCCGGGTGATGTACTTCACGCCGACGTTCACCACGGCCGGGATCGTGGCGATCGCGAGCAGGGACCACGGCAGGACCTTCTGGCGCCATGACCGGCGCAGGCCGAGCGCACGGCGGATCGAGACGCGCACGAGCGCGGCGCGGGCGGCGCCCCGCCCCCCTCGCTCGCCCTCGTAGGGGCGATAGCCTCGGTCGTAGACGGCGCCGGCGGGAGGCATCAGCGGTGCGGTCACTGTGGTTGGTCCAAGAACAGCTCGTCGAGCGAGGTGCGCCGCGTGGTCATGGCGTGGAGGGCGAGGCCGAGATCGTCCGCGCCGTCGCGGATGAGGTCGAGCACGTGGCCCCCGTCACCGTCGACCCGTACGTCGAGCGTGGAGTCGTCGATCACGGTGACTGCGACGCCGGCGACGCCGAGGAGATCGGCGAGGCGTGCGGCGCCGTCGTTCACCTCGACCCGCAGGGCGCCGGTGCGGTGCAGGAGGGCCTGGGTGGCGCCGGCATGCCGCAGTTTGCCGCCGTCGATCATGACCACCTGGTCGCACACGCGCTGCACGTCGTCGAGCAGGTGGGTGGCCACGAGCGCCGAGATGCCGAAGCCGGCGAGCCGGCCGACGAGGGCGAGCATCTCCTCGCGACCGATCGGGTCAAGGCCGGCGGTGGGCTCGTCGAGCAGCACCACCTCCGGGTCTGCGACGATGGCTTGGGCCAGCTTGGTACGCTGGCGCATCCCCGTCGAGAAGCCGCCGATCGGTCGGAACCGAGCCTCGTCCAGGCCGACGAGGTCGAGGATCTCCGAGGCGCGCTGGCGGGCGGCGCGGGGCGGCAGGCCGGCCAGCTCGCCGAGGGTGGCGACGACGTCGGCGGCGGTCTGGTCGGGAGGAAGGCAGTCGTGTTCGGGCATGAAGCCGACGTGGGCACGCACCCCGATCGGATCGTCGGCCACGGCCCGCCCCGCGACCTCGATCGTGCCCGCGGTGGGGCGCAGCTGGCCCAACGCCAAGCGCAACAGCGTCGTCTTGCCGGCGCCGTTGGCACCGACCAGTCCCACGGAGCCGCGGGGGACGTCGACGGTCAGTTCATCGAGCGCGAGGGTGCCGCTCGGGTACCGGAGGGAGAGCCCCTCGGTGCGCAGCAGATCGTCGCCCATGTCGGGACTCTAGCGTGACGATAGACACGCGCTCCGGCGGTACTGGCGGACCCGCTTGACTACGTTGGCCGTTGAGCAGATCTACTCAGGCGATGAGCAAACCGCCCATCCCTTGCGCCGGCACCGTTCGGACTCGAGACTGCCCGGGTGGGCAACGACAACCTGATCCGCAGCTGGGACGAGCCGGACGACGTCGTCGAGTTCGGTGGCGTGACCGAACGGGTCATCACGCTCGCAGGGTTGAAGGTCGTCCGGAGCGTGCAGCCGGTTGGTTGGAGTTGGCGCACGCACTTCCAGCCGCTCGTCGGCGGCGACTGGTGCATGGACCGTCACGTCGGGGTGACGTTGTCGGGACGACAGGCGATCGGCCTGCCCGACGGCACCGTGGTGGAGTACGGGCCGGGAGATCTCTACGACGTCCCGCCGGGGCACGAGGGTTGGACGGTCGGCGAGGACGATTGCGTCATGCTCGAGTGGGTGGTCGACGCATAGCCAGAGCCGCATGACCGCGGCGAAGGTCAACTCGATGGGGTCGGACCTTCCATGAACGCGGTGGCGTGATCGGCGACCCACTGGCGGAACGATCGCGGCGCCGTTCCGAGGATGTCGAAGACCGTCGAGGTGATGAACGCCGGCCGTCCGATCGTTGCGCCCCACGCGGCGAGCAGCATCTCCACGGCCTGGCGCGGCCAGCTCCCCTCCGTCTCGCTTCGGAACACCTCCGGCGACAGCTCCTCGAACCTGATCCGACGCCCCAAGACGTCACCGATGATGCTCACCTGCTCTGCCTGACTCAGTGACTCGGGGCCCGTGAGGACGTAGTCGCCTCCGGCATGTCCGTCCTGATACAGGGTCCGCGCCGCGGTCATCGACGGATGCCGTCTCGGCGGCGCCGTACGGCCACCGGACGACATCGTCGGCGCGGATCGCGCTCGCCCACCAGTTCAACGCGTTCGACGCGAACATCCCCGGCCGGATGATCGTCGACTCGAGCGCCCGGAGGCCGCGATGAGCCGCTCGATATCGGCGTAGAGCGCCGCCATCGGGTTCGGTTGCTGGAAGAACGGGTGCGGGGTTCGGTGCGGTGCTGAGAGGAAGACGATACGCTGCGCGTAGGTCGCGAGACGTTCGACAACTGCCGGAGCAGTCGTCGGCGGGGCGGTCCAGACGAGGAAGACGGCACCGACACCTCGCAGCCCTGCGTCGAGCGATCCGGGCACGGTGAGGTCGCCGGTGAAGACTTCGACGTTCGCCGGCAGCGTCGCCGCCGACTCGGAGCGATGCGTGAGGGCGCGGACCGGCACGCCCGCGTCTATCAGGAGGTCGATGACGACGCGCCCAACCCGACCGGTCGCTCCGGTGACGAGGACCGGAGGCACTCGCGTCCGTGTCATGAGGACCTCGACGTCGTCCGTGGTAGACGCAAGGTGCGGATCATGCGTCGAACGCCTCGCGCAGACCCACCCCGACTTGGAGATCTGGTGGGATCCGTCCCCCCTCGAGTTTCAGCGGTAGACCCCGTTGTGACCGAGGCTGAACCTCCCTGGTTGTGGGAACAGCGTGAGGCCGTGCGGGCGGATCCCAACCCGGATCACGTGAAGGAGCTGGCCGGTGCGTGTGCTGATCACCGACACCGATCTGTTGAAGCGGTTGGACGCCCACAGCTGCCTACCGTCAGCCGAGACCTGGAGCATGTCCGGGCTCCTGCCGACGTGCCACGTGTGCACGACCTTTCGGGTCCGCGTGTCGATCACCGAGATGGTCCCTGCGAGGCGGTTGGCCACGTACAGGTGCACCGCATCGCGGGCGATCGCGAAGCCGTGCGCGCCCGCACCTGTTCGGATGAACGCGACCTGTCGCATCCCCTTGGGGTCGACCAGGGACACGCCGCCCCGATCCTGGTTGGCGACGTAGAAGACGTGGCCGAAGGGCGCCAGCTTGACGTCGACCGTGCTGCCGCCGAGCGCCAGCGCTCCCAGCACGCGGCGGCGCCGTACGCCGACCTTCACGACCGTGCCCCCGTACTCCGTGCTGATCAGGAAGTAGGAGCCGTCCCGCGAGAAGTCCAGATGGTCGGGTCCGCGGTACGGGATGCGGACCGAGCCCTGGAGCTTCCAGGTGGACGGGTCGTAGAAGTACAGGGTGTCACGTCCCTCGGAGACGTCGATCGCGTGCTTCCCGTTCGGGGTGAAGTACAGGTTGTAGGGGTCCGGGACGCGGATCGTGCGGAGCGGGAGCGCGGTCTTCGGGTCGATCACCGTGAGCGAGTTGCTGGACACGTTGCCGACGTAGAGGCGCCGCATGTTCCACGCAGGCGTGATGTGCTGGGGCTGCAGGCCTACGCGATAGGTGCGCACGACCTTGAAGGTGTTGGGGTTGATGACCCGCACGTCGTTCGAGTCGTTGTCCGGGACGTAGACGCGCGTGGGGATGCCCTGGACCGCCGGGGCGAGCGTGGGGTTCGTGATCGCCGCATAGACGTTCTTCGACCCCGACGTCGATCTCGCCGGGGCCGACCTCGTGGTGGATGCCGTCCTCGCGACGACGGAGGGTCGCACGGTCGTACCGCCTCCGTCGAGCGCGTTGGCGATCGGGACGGCGATGAACAGGGCCGCCGCGAGCGCGGCGACGATCTGCGTTCGTCGCATCGGGCGAGTCTCGTCCCGATCCTCGCGCCTGTCCAGCCGTCCTCAGCCGGCCCAGAACGCCTCGACGGCCGCGTGGTCGACCGGCGTGATCCACGCCTCGGTCATCTTGCCGCCGCTGACGTGGAACACGAAGACCATGTCGTAGTGCAGGCTCTTGCCGCCACGGACCATGAAGGTCTTGACGAGCGCGACCGCGTGCTCGTCGTCGGCCAGGATCGCGTGCAACTCCTGCGCGAACGAGTCGGTCTCCTGCGGGATAAGGGCGAAACTGGCGAAGACCTCTTCCTTGCCCTTGAAGTCCCCGGACCAAGGGCTCGTGCCGGAGAGGTGCCACTGCACGTCGTCCGCCATGAGCTGGCCCATCGTGGCCATGTCGCCCGCGGGTAAGGCCCCGAAGCCCCTCCGCGTGAGCTCAGCGTTGGGATGCGCCATGATCCCTACCCTCCCTTCGTCGGGGGCGGGCGGGCCCTCACCCTCCGCGAGGCCGCGCCCCACGATCGGACGGGTCGAACATCACGTACGGTGCTACTCAGGTTCAGGGTCGGGCGACCCCCCTTGGGCGGGGCACCTCCCGCCTCGGCGCCGTCCGCCGCTCCTGCAGTTGCACGGACCTGTCAGCAGCAGTGGACCGCCATCGCCTCACCGATGACGCCGGTCGAGTGTGAACCCACCATCCAGAGGTCGGTGGCGGAGGCCCCGTCCACGCCCCAGAAGATGTTCGTGTACGCGTCGCCTCCGGGGTTCGGGCTCTTGACCCGCTTCCACGCCTTGCCGTTCCAATGCAGGAGCAGGGTCTGCGTGTTCGTCGGGTCCACGAAGTAGCCGACCGCCCACGCGTTCTTGGCGGAAAGGGCGACCACGTCCAGGGGGACATCGTCGCGTGAGGCCCCTGCGGGGTTGGGCGTCTGCACCCGCCTCCATGCCTTGCCGTTCCAGCGCAGGGCGAGGGTCTGGGCCGCGATCACATTGCTGTAGACCCCCACCGCCCAGGCGCTCGTGGCCGATGCCGCGGAGACCGCGCGGGGCGTATTCCCGTTGGAGGAACCTCCCACGTTGGGGCTCTTGACTCGTTTCCACCCGGCGCCCTTCCAGTGCAGGATGAAGGTCTGGTACGCGGTGCCCGTGAAGTACGCACCCACCGCCCAGCATCCTTCGACGACGTCGCTGCCACGCCGGAGAGCTGGCTGCCGCCCGGCGGCTCGGGGCTCTTCACGCGCTTCCATGCCGTGCCGTTCCAGTGCAGGATGAGGTTCGCGGATCCCGTGGCCTTCTGGTAGTTGCCCACCGCCCATGCGTTGGTGGAGGAGATGGCGGCCACGGCCGTCAGGGAGGTGACGGTCGCCGGGTTGGGGCTGGTCTGTTGGGTCCAGGCGGTTCCGTTCCAGTGCTCGATGAGGCTCTGGACGGGGGACCCGTTGCCGTAACTGCCGACCGCCCACACGTCGGTGGGGGAGGCGGCGGCCACGGAGCTGAGGACGTTCTCAGTGGAAGGGCCCCCCGGGTTCGGGCTCGTCTGCTGCATCCACGACGTGCCGTTCCAGCGCTCGATCAGTGTCTGCGAGGCCGTCCCGACGTTGTAGTGGCCGACGGCCCACGCCCTGCACGGCGACAGTACGGTCACCCCCGAGAGCACGTCCGTCGAGGTTCCCGGGTTCACCGGCGGGTTCCCGACGAGGCTCACGCATGTCGACGCGGACGGGGTGATCGGCGTGAGCCCGGCGAACGCCGCCGGCACGACCACGAGCCTGACGGTGCGAGGACGAACGATCGCGCGCGCCTCATCCCTTCCCTCCCAGACGACGAAGAGGGAGTGCCGCCCGCCGCGGGTGACGGGTCAAGAGAGTGCGGGAGGGGCGGGTGCAGGCGGCCCTAGCCGCCCGGGCCGGGGATCGCCCCAAGCTGCATGGAGCAGCGTCAGCGCGTCGGGGGGCGCGATCTCGATGACGGTGGGAGCAGAGGTTTGCACCCACGTTGGACGCCAGATCCTCCAGAGATGTCCGAGGCTGTGAAACACGACACACGGCGACGGGGCTCCGTGTGTCGGCGGAACCTTGGGTGGCACGACAGAAGCGCGGCTCGGTCAACCGCGTATCAAACTGGGCTCGTCGTCGGGTTCGGCTCGACGTTCGCACCGCTTGACACAGGTATCCGTCCGATGACGAGCGTGCCGGCGCCCGGCGTCGACTCGACCTCGATGCCCCGCCCAGGGCTGAGAGCCGGTCAGTCATACCTTGGAGGCCACTTCCTTGTGCGGTGGTCGCGGTGGAGCTTCGGTTCCTGGGGAACCGCCAGGCGACACACGGTCGGTGCCGATGAGGATCCAGACTCGGAGACGCCCGGAATCTCGACGCCATGATCGGGGTCGCGCGTTCGCGGATGGATGCGCTCCATCTCACGACGCCTGACTACGCGACCCTCGAGAGCTTCTGCGTCCGAGACCAGTCAGTATCAGATTGCGATCCACGGCGAACGGGTCTCGTGCCTCGTGGACAACGCGAAGATCGTGACCCCAGGCTGGTCACCTCGCTGCTGGATGCACAGGGGATCTCGACGATGGGCCGCCGGGATGAGGGCTGAGCCGCGTCTCGTGGCCGTGCCGCTCGTTCCGACCCTGCGCGTAGCCTGAGAGCTCTGGACACCTATCGGATGAGGAGGGATGGATCGTGCAGCCATGGTCGGTCAGCCTGAGGGGTCGGTTCAACGAACACATCCTGGTGAGCGACGCTTTGCGGGGCAATCCGCTCGGGGACCCGCACGAGCGGCCCCTGTGGGTCTACGTGCCGCCCGGCTACGAGGAGGGCGATCCCGAGATCCGCCTCCCCTCCGTGTACGTCATCCAGGGCCTGACAGGACAACTGGACATGTGGCGGAACCGGTCACCGTTCCGCCGGAACTTCCCGGAACTCGCCGACGACCTGTTCGCACGGGGCGAGGCGCCGCCCGTGGTGGTGGTATGGGTCGACTGTTGGACCTCGCTCGGAGGTAGTCAGTTCCTGGACTCGGCGGGGACGGGGAACTACCTGACGTACCTCTGCGACGAGGTCGTCCCGTTCGTGGACGCGAACTACCGAACCCTCCCGGACCGAGACCGACGTGGGATCCAGGGGAAGTCGAGCGGCGGGTACGGCGCGATGATCCTTCCGATGCTCCGCCCCGATGTGTGGGGCGGCCTCGCGACGCACGCCGGTGACGCGCTCTTCGAGGCGTGCTACCTGCCGGAGTTCCGGGAGTCCGCTCGGGTGCTCCGTGACGAGTACGAAGGTTCGTTCGAGAGCTTCTGGAGGAGCTTCCGAAGCCGCCCCGCGATGTCGAAGGACAGCGATGGCCACCTCTTGAACGACTGGTGCATGGCCGCCTGCTACTCGACGGACCCGGACGGCACCGTCCGTCTGCCGTTCGACCCAGCCACCGGGGAGTTGATCCCGGACGTGTGGGACCGGTGGCTCGAGAAGGATCCCGTGCGGATGGTCACCGGACATGCCGACGCGCTGCGATCCATGCGTGCGATCTACATCGACGCGGGCAAGAAGGACCAGTGGTTCTTAGACCTCGGAGCCGAGGCGTTCCGCCGGGAGTTAGACAAGATCGGCGTCACCGACTATTCCTTCGAGCTGTTCGACGCCACGCACATGGGGATCGAATACCGGTACCCACTCAGCCTGAAGTTCCTGGCGGCACGACTGTCGGCCTGAGATCCCGAACCTGGCCGTGGCGATGCGCTGGATCGCCGACACGGTAACGGAACGGTCGGCCAGTTGCCCCAGCGAGCGAATCCCTCATCCGGTCGATACTCGCAGGCTCGCGGTGGCGGTTGAGTGGCCTGGTTGCTGCTCGAGGGAGGACCGCCGTGACCAGCTCCGCGGATCCGGTCAACGACACGAGCGACTTCCGCCGCTGGCTCGCGCGGCGCATCGATGCGGAGAGCCACGACTTCTGGGAAGCCGATCCGGAGGGGAAGGAGATGTGCTGGAGCCGGCTGCTCGCGTGCCTCGAGCTCGGCGTCCGGCTCGGGTTTTGGTCGGAGCGCACCTCCGAGCGAGCATCGAACTCGATCTACGACGGTCGGCGTGGAGGGGTGTCGTGGCTGCTGCTCCGCGGGTGAGGCGCGAGTGGTGGGCCGAAGCCCCGGTCGCGGCGGACGATCGGACAGTTCCCGTCGTTGCCTGCTACATGGTCGGTAACACGCGCTCGAGGAACTCCTCGAGCCTGCCTTGCCCCTCCGTCGGCCACTCGATCACGAGGTAGCCGATCCCGCCGGCGGCCATCCACTCGTACGAGGCCTTCACCTCGTCCCAGGGTTCGGAGATCGACAGGCTGGACGCCCGCAGGATCGATGAGGGAGCGCGACCGGCCTCCTCGGCAGCGCGGTCGATGATGGCGTTCATCGCCGACAGCTCAGCCGGATCGGCGGCCCATCCGTGCCAGGCGTCGGCGTACCTGCCGACGATCGGGAGGGTCCTCCTCCGTCCTTCCCCGCCGACCCAGATCGGCGGGTGCGGTTGCTGGACCGGCCTGGGGCGGTAGGTGGCGCCCTCCAGTCGGTGGTGTCGACCCTCGAAGGTCGCGTCGTCTTCGGTGAATAGCAGGCGAAGGACCTGGATGCCTTCCTCGAGGCGGTCCATCCGCTCTGGGGTCGAAGGGAAGGGGATGCCGAACTCGCGATGCTCCGGCTCGTTCCACGCCGCGCCGATCGCGCACTCGACGCGCCCGCCCGAGAGGTGGTCCACGGTGACGACCTCGGCCGCCAGCACGGACGGGTGACGGTGCGTCATCCCCGTCACGAGCGTCCCGAGCCGGACGCGCGAGGTCTCGCGCGCCAACCCGGCCAGCAGCGTCCACGCCTCGAAAGCCGGCCCCTTCGGGTCGCCATAGAGCGCCTTGAAGTGGTCGAACACCCACACGCCGTCGAGTCCCGCGTCCTCGGCGAGACGGGCGCGTGCGACGAGGTCTTCCCAGTTGAGCTGATGCTGCGAGATGTCGAGTCCGAACCGCATCGGGATCTGAGCTACGCCGGGGGTAGCGACCAGTACGCGGCGTTCGCGGGGCGCTTGCCGACGATGATCACGTGCTCACCCGGGTGAACGAGGGGGTAGAGCGCGATGACGTCGGCGTTGTGCATCCGTATGCATCCGTGCGATGCGTACCGGCCGATCGAGCTCTCCTCGTTCGTTCCATGAAGGAGCGTCAGGTCAGGAGCCGTCAGGTAGAACACGCGCGCGCCCATCGGGTTGCCCGGGCCGCCGGGAACGACCGCCGCCTCGCCCGCTCCCCATGAGTCGAGCGCCGGGTTGTACCACGTCGGCCATTCCTGCTTGCCGGTGATCCTCCACACGCCGTCGGGCGTCGTGAACCCGGGCTTGGCCGTCGCGACCGGGTACGTCCGCTCGAGCGAGAAGCCGTCGTAGAGCTCGAGGCGGTTCCGGTCCACGCGGACGACGATCGTGCGGCCCATCGTCGCCTGGGTGACCTTCGGCTCCACGGCCTGCGTCTGCAGCTGGACCTGTCGGCGCTGCCCGGCGAGCGCGGCCGTTATCGCCCGGGTAGCCGACGACGCGTTGAGCTTCTGGCCGGGCACCGCGTGGTGGAACACGATGTCCGTCGCGTTCTCATCGATGCCGATCGCGGCGTCCTGCGGCGCGACCGCGACCGCCTTCGCGATCTGGTCGACGAGGTCCTGCACGCCGTGGCCCTTGGTCGAGTAGGTCAGCGGGATGTCGACGTTCAGCGGCTCGTTCCGCATCCGGTGCCACGCGCGGTCGAGCGTTCCGAGGTTGCCACCGGCGTGGAGCGCCTGGTCGACGGCGTGTCCGATGTTCGCGCGGCGCCCGAGCTGCGAGGGGGTCGTCACCCAGCGCTCGACGCCGACCGAGATCGTCGTGTCCACGCGCAGCGGCTCCTGCGCGACGCGTTTGACCGCCTCCCGGGCCTGGGTGCGCGTCATCCCTCCGACGTCGAGGCCGTCGATCCGAACACCGGGGAGGATCCGCCCCTCGTGCGCGCGCTCGTACCGGATCGCGCCGTACGCCGCGACCGCGCCACCGAGGACCAGCACGCCGAGGACGACAGCGGCCACGACGGCAGCCGAACGCGCCCGTCGCGAGCGTACGTGCTTCCCTCTTGTCAATGCGCGTCCTCTCCGGTCTCCGACGGCGCTGACGCCGTCAGCACGATCGCCCAGGCTAGCGCATCGGGCACGAGGGGTGGAGTGGCGGCCGGCACCGTGACAGAGCAGGCTGTCGTCCGCGTGCCCTACAGCGACGTGCACCTGTCGACCTGACGCCACGATGCCACGATGGCCGTTCCTGAGCCGGACACGAAACCCGGAGTGGGGCACCGTGTGTCGATCGCGAGGGGCAGACAGACCGCGAACCGCCGATGAGGCGACCGTGTGTCCAGTCGTCTTCCGTCGCGTGCGTCATCCGAGGGATGGCACGGCGTCGTTCGGTCGAGGGAGGGTCGGCTCCACTTCCGCGAGACGTGCCGAGAGGCATGTTGGCCGGGGATCGGCCAGCTTCGCTAGCCGTCGGATCCGGCCGCATAGATCTGCGCGATCTGCTCGCCGTCGAGAGTTCGCTCAACCAGCAGCGAGTCCGCGATCGCCTGGACACGTCCAGGGTCGATCTCCTCAACTAGGCGCTTGGCGGCCGGTCGAGCTTGCGCGACCAGGTCGGCCCCATGTTGCTCGAGGACTCTTCGGTCCTGAGCAGACGGGTGTTCGGGCAGCGCCAGTTGCGGGACCAGCGCGATGATGGCGTCGATCCGAACGTCCTCAGGCGGTCCCCAGTACGTC
This sequence comes from uncultured Actinomycetes bacterium, assembly GCA_963710985.1. Lineage (GTDB taxonomy): Bacteria > Actinomycetota > UBA4738 > UBA4738 > HRBIN12 > AC-51. The sequence continues at coordinate 960,304 of CAVQCI010000003.1, forward strand.
CTCGGCGGGAACAAGGTGACGAGCGCGATGGGGATTCCCTGCTCGAGGAGTGCGGCGCAGCGCCAGGCCTCGTGGCGGGCGTTGATTAGCCGCATCGCCGCTGGATCCACGCGCACCCTTCCTTTCCGTGGACCCATTATCCGGGTCTGTCACGCTCACGTGATGGAAGACCCGACGTCTGCGGGTCGGCCCCGGGGTCGTCCCGTTCTGCATTAGGGTCTGCTGCGTGTCGTCCTTCCGCACAAGAAGGTGCGGTCGTCTATCGAGTGTGCGCTACTCGTGCCTCCTTCCCTACGACACCGGGACGTGTGCCAGCGCAGCGACGGGGTCGCGCATCTGCCGCAGCGGCACGCCCAGCGCGTAGGTGAGGAACTCCCCCTCCGGGACGATCTCGATGACCTTGGCCGTGCCGCGGCGCTCGGTCGGGAGCAACGAGGCCATCTCCTTCAGGATCGGGGCGAGTTCCGGGGAACCCGCCGGATGCACGGTCGCGCTCGCGTGGAAGCTGATCGTCGCGGGTGGGATCGGGAACACGAGCGACAGCAGCCCGCCCCGGCGCACCGGCACCGTCATCGCGACGTGACCGTTCGCGGCGACGTGCCTCGCCTTCCAGCTGTCGGGGGCGACCGCGACGTACAGTCGCCGTCCGATCGCCTTGTAGACGACGCCGCTAGACCGTGGCTCCCCCGTCAGGGTGACGCAGGCGAGGGTCGCGAACGAACCCTTGGCGAGCGCATGCCAGACGGTGTCGGCCGCCGGCTCGTGCTTCGTGTCGACGTCGCTGTGCTCGTGACTGCTCAGGGTCGCCATGGCCGCGCCTCCCTCGTTCCCCTCGGGGCCAGAACCGACCCCCCCGTACCGAACGAACACCCTGACCCTCGACCCCGGGCGGTCCATGCGACCAGGGCCGTAGGCCTCCCGGGACCGGGGACCCGATGTCGACAGCGCGATCCGCGGAGGAGCGTCCGGGGTACGGATGGCACCTCGCCAGGACGGTCTTTGTAGGACCGCTGATCCGTAGGTCGAAGAGCAGCCCCGACACGCGGACGGATCAACCGAGCGTCGGCTCGGCTCCGTCGAGCGAACTGGACTACGCGAGGCGAATCACGAAGGATCGACCCCGTGATCTGGACGATCCGAACGGCCACGCTCGCGGATGCTCGTGCGATCGCGGAGGTACATGTCGAGGGCTGGCGCTGGGGCTTCCGCGGCATGCTGCCCGACGAGATCGTCGATGCCCAGGATGTGGACGGTCTGGAGCAGCAATGGATCGCCGGGTTCACCGTCGACTGGCATGAGGGTGACGTGGCCCTCCTAGCGGCGGACGACACGGGGCGCGCGATCGGCTTCGCTGCCGGCGGTCCCGCCGCCGACGAGCGCGCGGAGCCACCCGAGGGCGCGGGCGAGCTCTACTTCATCTATGTGCGCGAAGCCGCGAAGGAGCGAGGGATCGGCTGGGGATTGCTACAGGCCATCGAGCGCGCCTTTCGTCAGTACGGGTTCCGCCGTGCGGTGCTCTGGGTGTTCGAGGACAATGCGCGGGCACGGGCGTTCTACGAGCGCGCCGGATGGGCGTGGGACGGCACCCGAGGCGAGCATCGGTTCGGCTGCACGAACGTTCCGCTCGTGCGGTACGCGCAGGAACTTTGAGGATCGGTCAGCCCGAGGTCCCTGTGGCCGACGATAGCCGCGCGCGTCGTCTTGCGGAGCAGACGGTGTTGACTCGCGGATGCCTTACCGTGTGTCCCGATCTACTGCTCGAGCTCCTCGATGAGATCCGCGACGCGCACGATGCGGATGGTCTCCCATGAGCCGAGACCGAGGAGGTGACGGTCGCCCGACACGATGACGTCGGCGGACCCTTCCTGCGCCGCCTCCAGGACGCGGTCGTCGTCGGGTCCTGCTCGATCACGGAGAGCGTGCCTCTCGGGCGCACGACCGTCCCGATCCTCGCGACCTGAGCGATCGCCATCTCGCCCCCGTCATATCGTCGATGCGGGGGACGGCGGGAACACGACCTCGTGCGACCCGTCGGTGAACGTCTCGAACCGCAGCGGCAGTCGGAAGGTCGGCCACGCGTAGATGATGTCGCCCTCCTGCGGATCGTAGGCCGCCGTGTAGACGGTGCCCCGGCCGATGTCGTGAGCAAGGCTGTAGAGCGGAGGCACGAGGAACGCTCCGAGGAAGCGCTCGTGGTCGACGTCGGGGTCGTCCAGGAGCGGGAGCAGCCACCACTCTCGCATGAGCGTGCTCTCGGTGAGCACGGGATCCCAGGACTCCACGGCCCATTGATGGTTCACGGCGAGCGGGAGCCGGCGGAACGATGGCGGTCGGTCGGGGTTCAGGTACGCGGTGACCACGTCCCCGCGGTCGGCGATCGTGAGGTTGTGGGTATGGGCGACAGGCATGCGCTCGAGGACGGCCCAGGCCTCGGCGAGGGTGTCGCAGGTCTCGAGCAGGTAGCGGACGACGAGCGGCATCCCGAAGCCCTCTCCCATCGAGGCCCGTCCCCCGAACGTCAGCGAAACCACGAGACCGCTGTCGTTCATCCCGTCGCAGAGCCCCCAGACCACGTCCGTCACGCCGATCACTTGCCGATCCGTGAGCTTCGAGCGCAGGATCACACCGTCCATCAGCTCCGCCGGGTAGTCGTAGTTCCGCACGAGACGGGAGCCGCGCTCGCCCCCGTGGAGCACTGCTTGTGAGCACGCGATGGCCGACCCCGGCGGCTTCCACATCGTGAACATCCGCGCAGCGAGCGGGTCGTGCCCACCGACGGCCGCGGCCATCTCCTCGTACGCCGGCACGAGCTCCGGCATGTGCGTGCGCAGCGCCTCCAAGCCTTCAGCCGCCGGGGGCCGCGCCGCGTCTCCCCCTGCAGGTACCACGCGGCGTACCTGGCAGCACGTTCCGCGTAGATCGCGGCGAGCTTCGGGCCGGGCCGTGCCTCGTCGACGGTGCGGAACGTGGCGCCGGGGATCATGGACACCCGTCAGTCCTCGCGCTCGGACGCGATCACGGGTGCGACCGCAGCCGGGGAGCAGGGGTGGCAGGCGGCGAGCTGTAGGTCGTCCATCATGGCCGTCCTTCCCGGTGCGGGCAGGAAGGGAAACGGGGATCGCCTGGTTTCGATGGGCACCGACGCCCCACAGCAGCGGCGAGACTCGGCAACCTGCCGTTCGCTATGGCACGGTTGGACCGCAGACGAACCGTCACCGCGCACCGATGATGTGCTCGATCTGCTTCACGTGAGCCCGCTCGTGGATCGCCAGCCGTTCCGCGTATCGGTGGACCGTCAACTCGAGCGGTTTGCCCGCTCCTGTGACGGTTTCCGATCCGTGCGAGGCGCGGCGATGGCGCAGCGTGTGCCCCCAACGCAGCAAGCACCGATCGGCGGTGTCCCGATACGTCGCGGTCAGCCGGACATCCGCGCGGTCGACCATCGACGCACGTGCTACGTCTAGGATCTTTGACTTCGTCCGCCGCTTCGAACTTCCGTTCGCGCCCAGCGCCTGGGCCATGCGTCTCGGATACCCATCGAGACGTTCCGCGGTCGCTCGCAACGTGTCGGTAGGTCATCGCGCTCCGCGAGAGGGTCGCGCGGCCGTTGTCCCCACGGTCCGGCGGTGACAACCTACCGTCATGACCTGCGCGAGCTGCGGGAGCGACAACCCGCCGAGCAAGCGGTTCTGCGGCGACTGTGGCGCTCCCCTCGCGCTTCGGTGTCCGGCGTGCGGCGCCCCCTCTGAACCCGGCAAGCGTTTCTGCGGCGACTGCGGCACGCCCCTTCAGCCGTCCGACACGACCACGTCGGTCACCGGACCGACAGCGATAGCGATCCCGCCGCGCGTGGGAGCAGCCGACCTCCGAACGTCGTCTCGTCTCGGTGCTGTTCGCCGATCTGGTGGGGTTCACCACCCTGTCGGAATCGCGGGATGCGGAGGAGGTCCGCGAGCTCCTCACCCGCTACTTCGAGACGTGTCGAAGGCTGATCGAGCTCTACGGGGGTGTCGTCGAGAAGTTCATCGGGGACGCGGTGATGGCCGTGTGGGGGACGCCCATCGCAACGGAAGACGACGCCGAGCGCGCGGTCCGCGCCGCCCTGGACCTCACCGCGGCGGTCTCTGACCTGGGGGAGGAGGTCGGGGCGCCCAGACTCCAGGCCCGGGCGGGGGTGCTCACCGGAGAGGCGGCGGTCAACCTCGGTTCCACCGCGGAGGGCATGGTCGCCGGTGACATGGTGAACACCGCCTCTCGGATCCAGTCGGCGGCCCGACCGGGGACCGTGCTCGTGGGGGGATCGACGAAGCGCGCGACCGAGGCGACGATCGCCTACCAGGACGCGGGTGCGTTCGAGCTGAAGGGCAAGGCGGAGCCCGTCCAGCTGTTCCGTGCGCTGCGCGTCGTCGCGGGTGCCCGCGGCAGGCTGCGCTCCACCGGGCTCGAGGCGCCGTTCGTCGGACGCGCTCGCGAACTGCGGATGGCCAAGGAGCTCTTCCACGTGTGCGCGGAAGAGAAGAAGGCGCACCTGGTGTCGGTGATGGGGATCGCTGGCATCGGCAAGTCCCGCCTGTCATGGGAGTTCTACAAGTACTTCGACGGGCTGCGGACCGAGGTCTTCCACCACCGGGGTCGGTGCCTCGCGTACGGCGAGGGCGTCGCGTACTGGGCGCTCGCCGAGATGGTGCGGATGCGCGCCCGGATCGCAGAGGACGACGATGCCGCCACGGCTCTGGAGAAGCTCCGCACGATGGTGCCGACGATCGTGCCCGATGCCGAGGAGTGCAAGTGGGTCGAGCCGAGGCTCGCGCACCTGCTGGGGCTGGGCGACCGCTCGAGCGCGGACAAGGAGGACCTGTTCGCGGCGTGGCGCCTGTTCTTCGAGCGGATGGCAGAGCAGGATCCGGTGATCCTGGTGTTCGAGGACCTGCAATGGGCGGACTCGTCGCTGCTCGATTTCATCGAGTACCTGCTTGAGTGGTCGCGGAACCATCCGCTGTACGTCCTCACGTTGGCGCGACCGGAGCTCACCGAACGTCGCCCGGATTGGGGCGCGGGTAAACGGAACTACACGTCGCTCTACCTGGAGCCGCTGTCGCCGGAGGCGATGCACGAGCTGATCTCGGGACTGGTGCCCGGTCTCCCCGACGAGATCGAGGCGAAGATCCTCGAGCGTGCGCAGGGCGTCCCCCTCTACGCCGTGGAGACGGTCCGGATGCTCCTCGATCGCGGCCTCCTGGTGCAAGAGGACGCGGTTTACCGACCGACCGGGCCGATCGTCGCGCTCGACGTCCCCGAGACGCTGCACGCACTCGTCGCCGCGCGATTGGACGGGCTCAGCCCCGAGGAGCGCCTCGTGGTGCAGGACGCGTCGGTGCTCGGCAAGAGCTTCTTGGCGCAGGCGGTCGCCTCGCTCGCGGGGCTCGACGACGCCGAGGTCGAGCGGATCCTCACCTCGCTCGTCCACAAGGAGGTCCTTGCGCTCCAGGCCGATCCTCGTTCGCCCGAGCGCGGGCAGTACTCGTTCTTGCAGGATCTCCTGAGGACCGTCGCGTACGAGACGCTCGCGAAGAAAGACCGCAAAGCCAAGCACCTCGCGGCGGCGGCGTATTTCCGTGACGGCTGGACGAGCGACGAGCAGGAGTTCGTCGAGATCGTCGCTGCGCATTTCCTGCGTGCGTACGAAGCCGTTCCCGAGGCCGACGACGCGGCCGCGATCCGCAGTGAGGCGCGCGGGTTGCTCGCGAAGGCGGGCGATCACGCGGCGTCGCTCGCCGCAGCGGAGGAAGCGAGCCGGTACTTCGAGCAGGCGATCGACCTGAGCGAGGAGCCGTTGGAACTGGCCGAGCTGCACGAACGCGCCGGTCAGATGGCGTGGCGCAGCGGCAACGCCGAACTGGCGATCCGTCACTTCGAGGAGTCGAACGCGATCTTCTCCTCGATCGGGCTCACGCATCCGGCGGCGCGCGTCTCGGCTGCTCTCGGCGAGGTGGTGTGGCAGGAAGGCCGGATCGGTGACGCGGTCGAGCGCATGGAACAGGCGTTCGACGCGTTCGCCGGTGAGGAGGCCGACGAAGATCTCGCCACGCTCGCCGCAGGACTCGGGCGCCTCTACTTCTTCCAGGGGCGGATGGACGAGGCGCACGAGCGCCTGGAGCTCGCGCTCGAGATCGCGGAGGCGCTGCGGCTGCATGAGGTCTTCTCCCAGGCCCTGAACACGAAGGCATTGCTCCTGATGGCCCGCGGCCGCACGGAGGAAGCGATGGCGCTGATGGAACGTGCCGTGCAGGTCGCGTTGAACAACGAGCTGTGGAACGCCGCGCTCCGCGGCTACAACAACCTCGACGTGATGGTGACCGATCAGGATCGCCATCAGGAGGTCCTGGCGACGATCGCGCCCGCAGCGATCGGGCTCGCACGGAAGTTCGGGTCGCGCCTGTGGGAAGACAGGCTGCTCGCGACGGAGGTGTACGAGCTGATGTACGTCGGGCGATGGGACGATGCGGTCGTCCGCGGAGAGGATCTGCTCAGCTCGGTCGGCGGCTCCGTGGCGCGCGGAACGATCATCGAGCTCTTCCCGCTGGCGATGATCTACGCGCAGCGCGGGCTGCTTGACGACGCACGGCGGATCCTGAGGGCGATGCCCGACGCCGAGACATCGGGTGACATCCAAGAGCGCACCACCTACCTCAGCTTCCTCGCACCCGTCCTGAGAGCGGAGGCTCACCTGCCGGAAGCTCTCAAGGCGGCGGAGGGGGCGTTCGCGGCGGGACCCGAGCTCGGGATGCGCAGCGGCGTGACGAAGGATGGCGCCGTGGAGGTGCTCGAGGCCGCATTCGCGCTGGGCGATCTCGCGAGGGTCGAGGAGATGCTCGGGACCATCGCCGCGATCCGCCCCGGCGAGTCGTCGCCGTACCTGCAGGCACAGGGAGCGCGGTTCAGCGCGAAACTGGCCGCGCCGACGGCCGATCCCGCGGGAGCCGAGGCGGGATGGACCCATGCTGTCGAGATGTTCCGCGAGCTCGAGATGCCGTTCTGGATCGCGGTGTCGGTCCTCGAGGAGGGGGAGTGGCTGGTGTCGCTCGGACGCGATGGCGACGCCGAGCCGCTCTTCGCAGAGGCTCGCGGGATCTTCGAGCAGCTGAAGGCCATGCCATGGCTCGAGCGCGTGGAAGCGGTGCACGCGACCCAGTCCTGACCGCGGCCCGGAACCTATCGGCCTGATGGATGTTTGGCGGAACGCCTTGCCGGGACATCACCCTTACGGAAGGGAGGCCGACATGCCTGGGAAGAAGAGCGCCAGCATCAAGAACCGAGAGCAGTATGAAGGTCTGCGGAAGAAGGGGATGTCCGGAGCGGGCCGCCAAGATCTCGAACACGCCGGGGGCATCCAAGAAGAAGGGCGGGAAGAAGGCGGCGGCGAAGCGGCGCAAGAAGAAGAGCTAGACACGCTTCTCTGGACAGCCTCCACGGTCGTTGCGTTCGCACGTCCACCGTGAGCGGCATGTCGGCGGCGGTCTGGCAGGTCACGAGCGGGATGCCGGCTGGCACGAGGTCTTGGGTTCGCGACGGGAACGGCGCGTCGCGCATGCTCACATGACTGCGGCCACCGCATCGAGCAACTCGTCGACCACGGCGACGGTGAGGGGCTGCTCGATGCCTTCGGCGATGCGTCTCTCCTGGCGCCCCCGCTCGTCCTCGGGCGTCGCCGGGTCGAGCCAGATGCGGCACGCCATCTCGGTGATGTGACCGAGCTGAGCGATCGTCATCGAGAAGTCGGCGCGGGTCCGCACGGTCCCGGGTCCGCCGCTCCGCCGGTATTCGCGGTAGACCTCACGGGCGCGGTGGGCATCGCCGTACCCGAACTCGAACACCACGCCGGCGATCTCTTGGCCGGGGTCGGCCAAGCCGCAGTTCTCCCAGTCGATCACGCATAGGCCGCCCGACGCCGCCGGCCGCATGTTGTCCGACCAGAGGTCGCGATGGCACGTGCGCAGGGTCTGCGATCGCTGTAGCAGCCCCTCCAGCGCGACGAGCTCGTCGCGCATCGCGGCGAGGTCCGCCGCGAACGGCGCGCCTGACGCCAGGAGTTCGGCGATGAGTGCATCCCACCCGGCAGCACCTACCGGCTCGATGTACCAAGGATGCTCCGGTCGCGTCCCGGTGAACGACGTTCGGTGGATCGCCGCCACGACACGGCCGGCCTCGGCCGGGTCGAACCCGCTGTCCGGTCCGAGCAGGTCCACCCATCCGTACACGCGCACCGGGAGACCATGCACCTCGACGTGCCACGCTCCGCCGGCGCTCTGCAGGACCGCTGGCGCCGGTACCCCCGCCGCGCACGCCGCTGCCTGGAACTCCGCGTCTTCGCCGTCGAGCTCGGGCTGCTCGAACGACGTCTTCACGGCGAAGGATCCCAGCGTGGTGACCAGTTGCTCCACCTGCCCCTGCTCGCCACGCTCGATGTGGCCGGTGAAGCGGGCATCGTCGCCCAGGTCGAAGGCGCGTGCGATCTCGGCGGCCCGATCCCTGGCGATCACTGTTGCCGACCCTAGCGTTGCTTCGGGGGTCAGCCCATCTGCCAGGACGATCACCGCTCATGGGGGCACGGTGAGTCGTTGCCATCGCACACCCGCCCGGCCACCGCTCTGCCTTCCGGGTCCGATGTGCGACCTGCCGGATGACGGCGATGACCGAGGCCGACCCATCTACGCATCTACGCTCTTGTCATGGACGAACACGTGCTGCTCGTGGAGGACGATGACTCGATCCGGGAGGCGACGGCCCTCAGCCTGGAGCGGGCGGGCTTCCGCGTGACCACGAGCGCCGATGGGCGGGATGCGCTCGAGCTTCTCCACCGTGAGCGGTTCGACCTCATCGTGCTCGACGTCATGCTCCCCATCGTCGACGGCTTCCAGGTGTGTCGGGAGGTCCGCCGGGACAGCAACGTGCCGATCGTCATGCTGACCGCGCTGACCGAACCCTCCGACGTGGTGGTCGGTCTCGAGCTCGGGGCCGACGACTACGTCACGAAACCGTTCGACATGCCTGTGCTGGTCGCCAGGGCTCGGGCGGTGCTTCGCCGCACCGTGTCCAAGCCCGAGACGACCGTCATGAGGGTCGGCGACCTCGAGGTCGACGAATGTGCCTTCGCGGCGCGCAAGCGTGGGCGGGAGGTCTCCCTCACTGCCACGGAGTTCCGACTCCTCGCGGAGCTGACCCGTCGCCCTGGGCAGGTCTTCACGCGGGAGGTGCTCCTCGACGCCGTCTGGGGCTACGACTACCTCGGGGACTCCCGCCTCGTCGACGTCGCCATCCAGCGCCTCCGGGGCAAGATCGAGGACGATCCAGCCCACCCCAGGCTCATCACGACCGTGCGAGGTGTCGGCTACCGGTTGGAGGGGACGTGAGGCTGTGCACCCGCCGGTCCCCCTGCCGAGGAGGTTCCGCCGCCGTCTGGCCGTCGCCTTCGTCCTCGTCGCAGGCATCCTGACCTCCGCGCTCGCCGTCGGCACGTATGTCCTCGTGCGCGAGTCGCGGCTGAGCGACTCGCTCGAGAGGGCCGAGCGGGAGACGCGGTTCGGCCTGGCCCTCGCCTCGAACCTCACCGCCGGCTCGGATCTTCAGCAGTTCGTCGATGCCTACGAGCCCCTGGGCGTGCACGCGATCCTCCTCGCGGATGGGCGGCGCTTCGCCTCGGATCCGTCCGTCGCGCCGCCGATCCCCGCGGACATCCGAGCGCTCGTGGCGAAGGGCGACCTCGCCTACCGGCGGATCGACCATCGCCGGGGATCCCTACCTCGTCCTGGGCGGCCGGCCGACCGGCTCGAACGCTGAGCTCTACCTCCTGTTCTCCGAGACGGGGCTCCGAGGCGATCTCGCCCAGCTCCGCCGCGTGCTGCTGGGAGGATGGCTCGCGGCGATCGCGGTGGGGAGCCTCGCGGGCTGGGCGGTCGCCCGGCGGACGCTGGCACCCGTCGCGGAGGCGAGCCGCGCTGCAAGGGCCCTCGCGGAGGGGCTGCTCGACACGCGGCTGCCCGTTCAGACCGAAGACGAGTTCGGAGCCTGGGCCGCCTCGTTCAACGAGATGGCCCATGCGCTCGAGTCGAAGATCCTGGCGCTGTCCGAGGCTGAGTCCCGGGAGCGGCGGTTCACCTCCGATGTGGCACACGAGCTCAGGACCCCGCTGACCGCACTGGTCGGCGAGGCCTCGATCCTCGTCGAACACCTGGACCAGATGCCACCGGAGGCGAGGCGGCCCGCGGAGATGCTCGTCGCCGACGTGTCCCGGCTCCGTCGGCTGGTCGAAGACCTGCTCGAAGATCTCCGCGGATCGACGCGGGGCAGGGGGAGGTGCGTCCCGAGCGCGTCGAGCTCGGTGCGCTCCTCGCGGCGGTCGTGCGATCGCGCGGCTGGGACGACCGCGTGGCGCTCGAGACCCGGGAGGTCATCCTCCAGACCGACCGACGGCGCGTCGAGCGCATCGTGTCCAACCTCGTGGGCAACGCGGTCGGCCACGGCGGTCGAGGGGTCAGGGTCCGTCTGGGCGCCGAGGGGGAGCGCGCGCTCATCGAGGTGTCCGACCGCGGTCCGGGCATCGCGCCCGAGCAGCTCCCACATGTGTTCGAGCGCTTCTACAAGGCCGATCCCGCTCGCTCGGGGTCGGGGTCGGGTCTTGGGCTCTCGATCGCCCTCGAGAACGCCCGGCTCCTGGGCGGCGAGATCGAGGTGCGGAGCGAGCCGGGAGTAGGAACGACCTTCCGACTGCTCCTTCCCGTCGTTACCCAACGGTTGCCGAAGCGTGACGGGCTCGTTGCACCCGAGGTCGAGGATGAAGACGGTGCGGAAGGCGAAGGAGGGAATCCGAGATGAAGCGCCATCTCATCGTCCTGACGGCGACACTCATGCTCCTCGTGGCGGCGTGCGGGGAGGGTGGTGCCGGGAACCTCGGGCCGGCCGAGTCGGGGAGCCCGACATCGGCGTCCTCGGGGTCCGAGAGCCCGAGTCCGTCGGAGGCTCCGACCTCCGGCCCGACGGGCGGCACGAACGTGGATACAGTGACCTACGAGGTGTGGTTCGGCTACGGGGAGTGGTTGTTCCAGACGAAGCGAACCGAGCCCTTCACGGTGCGGGTGGGCACGGCAGCGGTCACCTCGCTCCTGGCGGGACCCTCCGAACCGGAGAGGGCGGCAGGCGTCGGGACGTCGATCCCGGCCGGCACCCGGCTGCTCGGACTGTCGATCGACAAGGGCATCGCAACGGTGGACCTCACGGGTGGGTTCGCCTCCGGCGGAGGCTCGCTGTCCATGTTCAGCCGTCTCGGGCAGCTGACGTACACACTCACGCAGTTCCCGACGGTCCATGGCGTGGATCTCGAAGTTGGACGGTCAACCGGTCGAGGTCTTCAGCGGCGAGGGCATCGTCCTCGATCGACCGATGACCCGCCAGGCATACCAGGACCTGCTGCCGCCGATCCTCGTCGAGAGCCCGCTGATCGGTGAGGAGGTCTCGAGCCCGGTCACCGTCGCGGGGACCGCGGACGTGTTCGAGGCCACGGTGAGCATCAGCATCCTTGGCGCCGACGGGCGCGAGATCGGGCGCACGTTCACGCAGGCAACCTGCGGCACGGGGTGCCGCGGCACCTACTCGAAGGCCGTGCAGTTCGTCGTCGCCGAAACGCAGCCCGGGACCATCCGCGTGTTCGAGGTGAGTGCGAAGGACGGCAAGCCGATCCACGTCGTCGACATCCCGGTGGTTCTGACGGCCTGATCCACTTCCTTCCCCGGCTCATACGTCGGTGAACGACACGCGGCGGCCCGAGTCGCGTGTCGTTCGTCGATGGCTGAGGTTGGAGGGGTCGGCCCTTCATCCCTTGTTTGAGAACCGACAGCGGACGCTCAGAATCGTGTCGATGTCCTCCTCTGAAGAGCGGATCGCCGATACGTTCAACGACTACTTCGTCAACTTCGACATCAGGATCGACGAGGGGGATGTTCAGGTCGGACATCGCCGCGAGATCCGCGCACAGGGCTGGCGCATCCTGTTCCGGGTCGACCCAGACGACGCCGGGTCCCCGAGTCTGGAGTTCTATGCGACGCACCGCATGACCGATGACCGCCACGCCCGGATCTGGGCGGACGGCCATCTCGAGGAGCTTGACGCGATCCATGAGTCCTACGGCTACGACCCCAAGGTGCCAGGCTCCCGCGAGACCGCAGAAGCCGAGTACCTGCGTCACAATCGAAAGGTCGCGGAGCATTTGCGGTCCGTGGGCCTGTACCCAGAGGACGACATCAACGCCTTCCTTCGGACCGGTGGGGAGCGTGGCGACGACGAGACCGAGGCAGATCCCGAGAAGGGAGCGCCGTGACCGCGGACCTCACCTCAGGGACGTTCCCGGATCAACCTGCGATCGGCGAGGGAGTGCGCTCGGAAGCCAACCGTGAGACCTCCGTGAGACTCGTTCCGCTCGACGACGCATCCCGTGACGCCGTCTTCGCGGCGGAGATGGCGAACTTCGCGGACGAGAAGGTGCGTGATGGGGAGTGGTCGCCTGCAGAGGCGTCGAGCCGGGCGCTGTCCGAGTTCGGTCCGGCGTTCCAGCGAGAGGCGTCGGAAGCCGCCGCCCGGGGGGACAGGTTGTGGTCCGCGGTCGATGACCGTGGCCGCTTCGTTGGTTGGGTGTGGGTGTCGGCGGGGGATGGATCCGAGGTCGCCGCCTTCCTGCACCAGATCACGGTTATCGAGAGCAGGCGGCGTCAGGGATACGGTCGGGCGATCCTCGATGCCGTCGAAGCGGAACTCGCCCGCGATGGATCCCACGAGCTGTGCTTGCACGTCATGCCGGGCACCGTCCCAGCACGCCGGTTGTATGCAGCGGCCGGATACGAGTTGGTCGATCAGGATGAACGACGGAGCCGCCTGAGGAAGCGGCTGCGGACCTGAGCTCCGATAAGGTGCCATCGCGGCCCCCGTCGCCGGATCCGCGCTGTCACGAGCCGCAGAACGGGGCACCGTGTATCGCGGACGGCGCCGATCACAACGTGCGTCGCGTCAAGAGAACGCCTGCAGCTGGTTGGGCGCCACAGGGCTATTCGAGGGGGGAAGGGCCTTCCAAGATCTGAGGGGATAGGGAGGGAGGGGTGAAAGTGGGACAGATCCGCAACGGCTTCAACTAAGGAAATCATGAGTTGGTTCACGAAGTTCACTGGGCTGCTCGTTGACGCGACGGCTTACGCTCCTTACCGGCCAGCCGTGCGCCGCACCCTGGCAACGACGCCCCCTCCGTCACGTCCTTAGGAGGCGCAAGACCCCGACCACGGCGGCCCAGAACGGCAGGGATAGGACGCATCCGATCACGAGGCCTCTGACCGCGGATGTCTCGTCGTTGACCTGGAAACTGTCGCTCATCTCAGGCCCCCTTCTGGATCGACACGAACGAACCTCACATGCGTTCGGAACCCGTGCGCATCTACCGGATGAACCAAGGACGAACATCGCCCCGCGGCGGAAGAGGCGCGCGGCCGCCCATGTGCAGGCGGGTCCACCCGTGAACGTCCAAACGAGGGCGGTGGGACCCCGGGGGCCCCTCGGTGGCCAGTCCATCGCCTCCTCCGCCGTTCCGTCCGCGGGAGCGAGGATGGAGTCGAGGAGGAACGATGAGGAGCCTGGATTCGGACTACACGCTGGGTCGGATCGTTTTCTGGGTGCTTGCCTCGATCGCGGTAGGTGTGGCCACGTTCTTGTTGGGAGAGAGCGTCGGCACGAGCGTGGTGATCGGCCTCATCTTCGCTGCCGTCGTCTTCGGGACGTACGACCTGGTCGTACTGGTGGTACACGGCGAGCACCTGCACACGAGCCGTCGCTAGGGAGCTCACGCCGCGTCCCCGGCGGGTGGTTCCCGCTGAGCATCCGTTTGAGGCCTCGCGACGAGGGGTGTTCGCATAGTCGACCTCCGACGTCTCGAACCTAGCTGTACGCGTGGCCGCAGACCCATACGGCGCGACGAGCCAGCGACCGAGGGGAAGACGTGGTGGCGGCAGACGCCGGGTCCGACCATCGAACGTCTGCCGCCACCCACGGACCTCGTGGAGGGGCGGTGCTCGAGGCCCTCTTCCCTGCCGACAGCTGGCGGTCTGGAGGGAGGGTCAGCCATCGACGGGCGACGCTAGGGCCCGCGATCCGCCGTGTGTCGGGCTCAACGTCCCGTTCACAGCAGGACCGTCTCCTTGGACTAGTTATGCGTCGGGACCATCCGCAGCTAGCGCCGCCGCTCAGGGTCACCGAAGCCGCTCGTAACGACCGAGCGGATTCAGCACCGGTCCCGAACGACACGTGACCCTTGGCCGGGAAGCCCCGTCCGTCCGCTGTCACGCTTGCGGTCCAACGAGCATCGAGGAGGGGACATGTCGCCCGCGACACAGGGTCGTGAGCTGGAGCCCGTGCATATGGTGGAACGCGACCTGACGTACGAGTTCCGAGACGTGCTCTCGAGCGAGCAAGATCGCAGCTCTGGCCCGCGAGTCGGTGCTTGCCTTCGACGCCGCAAAGGTGAAGGAATATGTACCGATCCTCGCGTGGAGAACCGCACGTCGGCGGGCGAGAAGCTTGGTCGAAGGTGGAGCCCGCGCCGGCAACGTGGGCACCCCGAACGGGTCCGTGGACGTTCGGTAAACCATCGCCTACGGCCTGCCCTGGACCGATGGTTGCGCTCTAGGTTGTCCGCAGGAGGCCAGCGGGACTCCGTTCGAGACTCTCGTCGCGATCGGTGCGATCGTGGTCGTGGCGGCGATCGTCCTCGTCGTCCGGCAGAACGCCAGGGACCTTCGGAGGCCCGGCAGCTCCTAGGCTGCTAATGGACCGGGCCGGCACGGGAGACACCGACCCTTCACGCGTCGTTCGTTCGCCCGCCTCGGGCCGTCCCCTTGGGTCGAGGATGCTCACGTCATGCACGAGACGAACGACTGGATCGAGTACAGCGAGACGCGTGTTCGCGTGCTCCATGCGATCGAGACGAGACCGGATGACGGCTTCACCGCCGAGGCGCTGTCGGGGATGCTGGGGCTGCCGCTCTACGAGGTGCGAGGGGCGCTCGCCGATCTCACCGCAGACGGGCAGGTGCTGTGGGTCGACGACGAGTACGTGAGCGCGCTCCAACTCGACTGAGCCTTCCACCCCGGACCGAAGCGCACTCGGGGGCTAAGGAAGTCTCGCTACGCTGCGTGGGACGAAGATGCACGAAGGCCCCCGGATGAACCCGGAGGCCAACCGTGCCACGCGCGACCGGTTCATGACGGGTGCGACCCGTACGGTGCGTGCGTGCTGGGAGTGCTGTGTTGCGGTACCCCGGGGATGCTCCCGGTTACACCGATCGATCTAGAGGAATCTTCGGCCCCGCAGCCTCGGACAGATATGGCCCACAAGTCGTGATGTTGGCTCGCCCGATACCCGATCCGCGGTAAGGCCTTCGGGAGTCGCGCATCGGTCCCGACGCCGCCCGCGAACCACGGGAGGTCGCGCCGAGTATCGGCGCGCACGCAAACGTTCGAGCCGCAGCCGATGGTAGCCGCGTGTCGCGACTACTGCTCGAGCTCCTCGATGAGATCCGCGACGCGCACGATGCGGATGGTCTCCCATGAGCCGAGACCGAGGAGGTGACGGTCGCCCGACACGATGACGTCAGCGGACCCTTCCTGCGCCGCTTCCAGGATGCGGTCGTCGTCGGGGTACTGCTCGATCACGGAGAGCGTGCCTCTTGGGCGCACGACCGTCCCGATCCTCGCGACCTGAGCGATCGCCATCTCGGCCATCGCGTCCCCCCACCCGAACTTGTCGGCGAGGACGCGCCCGAGCTCCGCGAGGAGAGGCGGCGATGTCACGAGGGCGATCGTGCCTGAGAGGGCTGCCCTGTAGGCAGACTCCGGCCCGCCACCCGGGAACACGAATGCGGAGATGAGGCCGTTCGTGTCGAAGACGACCCTCACGCCCGCGCTTCCCGGATCAGGCGCTCCACGTCTCTCTCGGTCCGGATGCCGCGACGAGTGGCCTGGGCAGCTCCGTAGCGCTGCAGCGACTCGAACGTCCGCGTCTCTTCGTACGCTCGGTAGATGCGCAACATCTCGCGGAAGAGCTCGCTTCGGTTGCGCCCCTCGGCTTCCGCGATCCGGTCGAAGTCCTCGGCGATCTCGGGTGGAACTGAGACTGCGAGCACGCGCGTGTTCCTCCCCGCCATCCCGTGGGGAGCCGATGTGCTACCTTGTGCTACATGGATGAGCAGCGGCAGGTAGGCGTGCGAGATCTTCGGCAGAACCTCAGCAAGTACCTGCGTCGCGTCGAGCGTGGAGAGCGACTCGAGGTCACCGAGCGGGGGCGCCCCGTGGCCGTCCTCGCGCCGCTCGAGGCGGCGGATACGCCGATCGCGCGGCTCGTCGCGGCGGGGCGAGCCATCGAGCCGACGACGGACATCCTGTCCCTCCTGCCGCCCTCGGGGCGGATCTCGACGCGTGCCAGCCAGGCGCTGCTCGAGGAGCGGGCGGAGCGGCTCTAGTGCTGTACCTGGACTCGTCCGCGATCGTGAAGCTCGTGGTCCGCGAGCCCGAAACGGCGGAACTGGTCCGGTTCGTGCGAGCCGATCCGGCCCTCGTCTCCAGTTCGTTGGCCTGGACCGAGGTCCTTCGCGCGATCGCGCGGGTGCGAGGTGATACGGCGCGCGCCGAGGCGGTCCTGGGGGGCGTGGCACGGATCCCGATCGACGACGGCATCGTTCGCTCCGCGGTGACGCTCGAGCCACGGACGTTGCGCACGCTGGACGCGATCCATCTTGCGACTGTGCTCACCCTCGGTGACGACCTTTCACACCTCGTGACCTACGACGAGCGGCTCGCGCATGCGGGGGTCGAGGCGGGCGTCGAGACGATGGCACCGGGCGCGTGACCGGGGCTCCTCGCTGATCGCTTAAGGTCCACCTGGCGATCCTCGGCGGGGCTACGGGTGTGTCTGATCCGCGGCGCCGGTGAGCCGAGTGTCGATCTCGACACCTCGTGGTGGTAACCGTGGTGTCGATCGGCCGGAGAGTCGTCGAACACTGCGTGGCGGGTCCTCCTGGCAGGGTGCCGGTCGGCGCTGTCACGCCCCGCCTCCTCGCAGGAAGCTGCAAGGGTCGGGAGCATCGAGATGCGTCCGCGATCTTCCGTTCCGACCCTGCGCGTGTCGCTCGTCGTCCTGTTGGCGAGCGCGCTGGGAAGCCCAGGCATGTCGGTCGTCGATCCATCGCCCATGTCTGCGAGCACCGCTGCAGCAGCTACCTGGATCGAGTGGCGACGCGAACCGGGCGGTTCGTTGTCGGGTGTCACGGTGAACCCGAAGGGGAGGATCTTCGTGACCGGGTCGATCGCAGGAAGGCACCAGACCGCGATGGTCGTGGCGAAGTACGGTCCCGGGGGGAGCCTGGTCTGGCGGCGGACGTGGCGGCGCAGCGGCACGTACTGGTTCGCACACGGGAACGCCGTCGCCCCGGCCCCTGCGGGCGGTGTGTACGTCGCGGGCCTCTCGGGACGCTACGAGGGGTGGTCGCCGGTCCTGTGGCGGTACTCCTCCTCGGGTCGGCTCCTCTGGCATCGGACCCTCCCGTCACCGCTGGGGCGAGGCGAGATGAGGTCGATCGCCAGGGATGGGCACGGTGTGGTCGTCGCGGTCGACAACAGCGCCACGGGTGGCCCCACGGCCGGCGGCAATTACGTCTACGCGTTCGATCATGCGGGTCTGCAGGAGTGGCGGACCGAGTTTTCGGCGCCCGGAATCACCGGGATGACCGCGGTGAACGGCGTGGCGATCGGCCGCCGCGGTCGTATCTACGCGGTCGGCTTCATGGACCGGGCGCTGCTGGACGCCCGGCAGGACTGGGACGTCGCCGTCCAGCAGCTGGATCGGGGCGGGCACGTCCAGTGGAGCCGTCTCCTCGCCGACCCTGGCGTACGTGATCTCGACGAGGCCACCGCCGTGTCCACCCGGGGAGGCCTCGTCGTGGTCTCAGGGGTCAGGGACGACTGGACGCACGGCACGGTGTGGACCTTCAGCACCCGCGGGGAACGTCGATTGACCCGCAGCTGGGGCAACGCGTACCAGATCACCGCGCCAGCCGCGACGATCGCACCATGGGGTGCCGTGTACACGGCTGCCGATCGTACGGTGTTCGGACCCGGGGACACGAGTTCGACCACCGGGAGCCTTCGATGCTACGCACCCGACGGCACGTTCGTGTCCAGGCGCGCCGCGGACGACGGGGTGACAGGCGTCGCTGCGGCCGACGCGCTCTACATCGTGGCCGGTCCCGCGCTCGAGCGCTGGCGACGGTGAACGCTCCGTTCACGGCCGGCACGTTCGGTGGTCGGTGCCGGGGGGCGGCGCGCCCCGCGATCTCTGATCCGGCCCGAGACGCGGGGGGGTATACGTGGATCGCCCTGCGGCCAGTCAGCCGCTGGTCACGCCGGAGGACGATCGGGCGTCCTGGATCGTGAGGATCACCACGCGGTCATCGTCCTCGATGTACTCGTAGACGATCAGCATCCATCGCCACGGGCCGAGGATGAACCGCAGCCCTTGCCAGCGGCCAGTCAGCTCAGGTCCGAGGCGAGGGAATCGTTCGAGAGGCACGAGGCTCGCCTTGACCCTCCTGCGCGTGTCGGCTGGGAGGGTCAGGACGCCGATCAGGCGGTCGAGGTCCTCCAGGGCCGCGCGCGCGATCTCGACGCGCGCCACGCCTCAGAGCTCGCTCAGTTCGATCGCCTCCCCCGACGCCGCCTGCCTCCGCCCGAGCTGGGCACGTTCCCACGCGCCGTCGATCCCTTCGAGCACACCGACGACCGTGTCGACGTCCGGGTCGGCGTCGTCGATCGCGGCGGACAGGAGCGAGCGAGCGAGGGTTCCTTCGTTCACGTGCGCGCGTGAAGCGAGACGCGCGAGCTTCGCGGCACGCTCCTCGTCGAGCGAGATGTTCAGACGTTGGGTCCGCATGAGCTGAGGGTACACGGGTTGACACGACGCGTGTAGACGGTCAGCGTAACTGCGTGTCGAGGCCAGCTCAGCCCCAGTCGACCGTCACGATCTCGACCGGCTCGGATGTGCCGCGGAGCGTGACGGTGCGAGGCTCCGAGGTCGGGTAGCGACCGTCCGCGGCCGTGGCCTTGCTCGCCACGATCTCGTCGCCGTCCGCGAGCGCCGCGATCCGCGCGGCTTCGTGGACGCCCTTGCCGGAGAAGTCCCTCCCCACCTGCGTGGCCCCCGACGCGTGCAGCCCGATCCGGACCTTGGGGGCGAACCCGGCCGAGCGGCGATGCTCGGCGAGCCGTCGTTGGATCGCGACCGCGCACGAGAGCGCGTCGTCCGGTGAGTCGAACCCGACGAAGAACCCGTCGCCCGTCGAGACGACCTCCTCGCCCCGGTGGTCGGCGAACAGCGACCGCAGCGTCTCGTTGTGCCAGCGGAGCACGCCCTGCCAGGCCTCGTCGCCGAGCGCCTCGACGAGGTTCGTCGACCCTTCGATGTCGGTGAACATGAAGGTCTTCTCGACGCGCCGCGGACCCTCCTTCCCGCGGAGCTGCCACGGCAGCAGCTCCTCGACCTCCTCGATCGTGATCGCGCCGGTCGGACAGGCGAGCACCGCCTCGCGCAGCAGCTCGTCCTCGACCGTGCTCGGATCGACGACGCCGGACTTCGCGAAGTCGCCCTTATACCAGTCGAACACGGTCGGGGCGATCGTGATGCAGGTCCCGGCGCCGACGCAGCGGTGCCGATCCACGCGTGCTTGCAGCGTCATCGAGCCTCGCTCATAGGACGCGCTCCCGGAACGCGAACGCCGTCGCATCGGCGCGTGACGACACGCCGATCGTGGCGTAGAGCTCGCCCAGGCGCCGCGTGACCGCGTGCTCGTCGACCCCGAGCTCGTCGGCGATCTCGCTGTTCGTCTTACCCTGTACCAGGCTCCGGAGCAACCGCAGGTCATCCTCGCCGGGGCTTTCGCCATCGGGGGTCGGCGCCCCCGCCAGGTCGATCGGGCCGGCGAGCTCGATCATCTCCCTCCCGGCGCGGCTCCGGAGCCAGCGGATGCGCACGCCCTCGTCGATCGTGCGCTGCGCGATCATCGCGAGGGCCAGCTGGATCATGGGCCGGACCCCCATCTCCCACTCGGGGGCACCGGTCTCCTGCAGCACGCGCGCCGCGGGCAGGAGGACGTCCAGGTGCAGATCCTCGTGCCGCGCGGTCTGCAGGGCGTTCGCCGCGGCGAGGGCCAGCGCCTTCGCTTCCTCGGAGGATCCTCGGGCGAGGGCCACCGCCGCGCGCGCGGAGTCGGCCTGCGCCCCCCACGGCGGGTGACCCGGGAGGATGGACGACAGCTCGGAGGCCTCCAGGCCGGCCCGATCCGCGACCTCCATCAACCCCTCGTCGTCGAGCTCCACACCGAGCCGCGCCGCCTCCACCGCGAGACGCGCGAGCGCCTCGCAGCGCGCCGCCGTGTGTCCCGATCTCGTGGCGAGCTGCACCGCCCGTTCGAGGTGTCCGCGCATCGGCTCCGGATCTCGGGACGCCGCGTCGGCCATCCCGCGCCACAGCTCCAGCCTGCGCGCGCGGAACGGGCTCGGGTGCTCGGTCGCCACCGCCGCCGCGCGATCGATCCACGCACACGCCTCGTCGACGTCATCCAGACCCAGGTAGGCCATGGCCGTCCCGCCCGCGGCCAGGAACTCGAGGTTCCTGTCGCCGAGCTCCCTGGCGAACCGGTGGGCCTCCTGCCCCTTCGCGAGCGCCATGTCGGGGATCACCTTCGCTCGCGCGAACACGTGCGACCCGTACAGCATCTGCGCCTCGAAGGCGGCGCGCTCGCTCTCGTTCGTGAACGCCTGCACCTTCGACGTGAGCCGGCGGATCTCCTCGATGTGACGCGCCGAGCCCGACCCGAGGTGGATGTCGGGGGCCCAGCTGAGGTAGGCGAGCGCGATGATCGTCGACATCGCGCCGCGACGGTCGCCGAGCCGTTCGTAGAGCTCCAACGCGCGCTGGAACAGGGCGAAGGCCTCGCCGATCACCGGCGCGATCGGGAGCTCCATCGCGATGTCTTCGAGCACCTCGCCGGCCGCCACGCGCTGCGCGATCGGGACGTGCAGACCGAGCTCGACCTGCTCCACGAACCACGCCCGCACCCGGCCGATCCCCACCACCCCGACCTCGCGCATCGCGGCGGCCGTGAGCGCGTCGTCCTCGAGCGCCTGCGCGAGCTCCATCGCTCGGCGGAACGCCTCGTCGGCGCCGTCGAGGTCGACCTCCCTCGCCGCCGGCACGAACGCCTCGCCCGCCGTGGCGCGTAGGAGGTCCTGGCCGAGCTCCATGCAGGCCGTCAGCTCACCTTCGCGGTCGTCGCGCGCGACCGCGAGATCGCGCACCTCACGCGCGAGCTCTGCCGCGCGCTCGAAGTCCTCTGCGGTCCGAAGCGCGGCGGCTCGCCGCAGCCGCACGTCGATCTCTAGTCGCGCGTCGCCCAGCGCCTCCGCGAGCGCGGCGAGCTCGGCCAGCCCCTGCAGCCGGTCCGCGGGCCGACGCAGCATGTCGAGCGCCCGGTCGCGCGCGTCGAGCAGGTCGACGCGCTCCTGCGGCGTGGCAGCCGAGGGCAGCGCGAGCTCGACGACGCGGAGGACCTCCTCGGGCGCGTTCGCCGCCAGCGCGTTGCGGCTCGCTTCGACCGAGAACCGGACGCAGACCTCGGCGTCGCCCGCCGCCTTCGCGTGACGCGCCAGCAGCGGGAGGCTCGCGGGGGAGGGCTCCCCGCTCAGGAGGAGGGACACGATCGCCCGGTGGATCGCCCGCCGTGCGGGCGCGCTCAGGGTGGCCGCGGCGAACTCGCGGACCTGTTCGTGTTGGAAGCTGTAGTCGGCCGCGGAACCCTCTTCGTGCTCGATCAACAGACCGGTGGTGACGGCCGGCGCCAAGGTCTCGGCGAGCTCCTCGGGTCCGGGCGCGGAACCGTCGACGCGTCGCTCGACCTCGCGGAGGTCCTTGAGGCTGAACCGCCGTCCTAGGATCGCCGCCACGGCGAGGAGCGCCTTCGTCGGTTCGGGGAGCTTCGACGCGCGCCGCGAGATCAGCGTCTTCACCGCGGAGGGCACGAGCCGCTCGGCGTTTCCGGCCAGGGTCCAGATGCCGTCGATCTGCTGGATCATCCCGGCCTCGCGGTACGCGATCGCCATCTCCTCGACGATGAAGGGCACGCCCTCGGCCTGCGCCTGCATCACCGCGGCCCCCGACGCATCGACCGGACCCCCGAGGACCTGGGCGAGGAACTTCCGCGTCTCGGCCTGGGAGAAGCGCTCGAGCTGCAGCCGGCGTACGACCCCCATCCGCCCCATGTCGGCGACCAGGTTCACCGCCTCGCTCACGACCGCGAGCTCCTCGGGCCGGATCGCGAACATCAGCAGGATCGGACTGGCGCCGTCCGTGCGCACGACGTAGCGGAGCAGGCGGAGGCTGTCCTCGTCCGCCCACTGGAGGTCGTCGATCATGACGGCGAGCGGCCGTTCGGCGGCGAGAGCTCGGAAGGCGACGGCACCGAGATCGAACGTCCGCAGCAGACGCCGGTCGGGCTGGAGCGTGGCGAGCCCGGGGTCGTCCTGTCCGGACATCGAGTCCAGGCAGCGAGCGAGCGCCTCGGAGGTCTGCGGCTCTCCGGCCGCCTGCGCTGCCTCGGGAGAGCCGAGGATCGAGCGAGCGATGAGGAAGGGGCCCCGGAGCTCCTCGTCCGCCGTGACGGCGAGCGCGGTGAAGCCTTCGGCAACGGCGCGCTCGGCCGCGGCCACGAGTAGGCGGGTCTTGCCGATCCCCGGCTCACCCTCGAGCGTGAGCCCGACGAGGCGACCGGCGCGAGCCGTCGCCAGTTCCTGCGAGATCGCCTGGAGCTCCGCGGGCCGTCCCACGACGTCGCCCGACGCCCGGTGGACGTCGAGGGCCATCGGCGAGAAGGGGACCGGCTGATCGTCGTTCGCGAACACGTCTCCTCGGGGCTCGGACCCTGAGGGTAGCCGGGTGGACGCGGATGGTCACGCCAACCGGCGGGCGGTCCGGTCGGAAGGTGCCAGATCACCCCGTTGACACACGATTGGTGCGAACCGTGTGTCGCGTGGGCTTGCGCGTCCCGCCCTTCGGGTCCGCGTCACCTTCCCGGAGTCGCGCGTGCACGTACGATGACTCCGTCATGGCGGGTCAATCGGGCTGGCGTTTCGGTGCCGTCGTCTACTGGTTGTGCGCATGTGCGCTCACGGTGTTCGGCTTCCTCGCGGCCCTGTCGATCGGCGCGCCGTTCCTCCTGGTCGGACTGACGATGATCGTCGTGTGGCCGCTCCGGAACCGCCCGCAGATCATGTGGCCGGTGCTCGCGGGGGTCACGGTGTTCAGTGCCGTGTTCCTCCTCGCCGCGCCGATCGAATGCTCGCGGTCCATAACGTCCTCTGCCGCCGGGGAAGAGGAAGAGGCGAATTGCCCGAGCATCGCGGGGATCCACTACTCGGGGGCGGGCGACTACGAGCCGAGCTTCCTGCCCGCGGTGCTTGCCGGCCTCGGGGCGGCCGGGGTCGCCGCCGCCTCGACCCGAGTACTCGTGGTTCGCAGCCACCGGGTCGAGCCCGCGTAGCGGGGGTCAACATCCCTCCCACACCGAGCCGATACCCCGAGGCCCTCGGAGATCAACACAACGCACACCGCCGAGCTGATCTGACACACCGATCTGGGCCGCAGGCGGTTCGCTCAAGCCCCGGTCGCCAAAGGCCCCTTCGAGCCGAGATCGACCTTGAAGCTCTCGACTTGCCGGGCTTCGGTGATCGGTATCACGAAACCCATCCTGAAAGCGAGTCACCACGTGTACACGGCTTTGACCCGATCGCCCTCGGGATAGCGGATGAAGGCCGTTCATCGAGACCTCGTCTACCAGCGTCTCCGACGCCATCATCGAGGAGACGAGCGGTCGGGGTGCTCGCGATCGTGGCCTCAGCTGGCGACGGGGACACGCGATAGTGGAGGGGGGAGACCGGGCTGAGCTTGGCTCGCGATCCCGCAGTATCGTTTGTTCACGTCCCGGAGGGCCTGCGACGCGACAGGAGTTGAACCCATGCCTGAGAAGGGGAAGAGCACCGCGAAGAAGCCGACCGCGAGGAAGACCGTGGCCAAGAAGACCGTGGCCAGGAAGACCGTGGCGAAGAAGCCGACCGCGAGGAAGCCGACCGCGAGGAAGCCGACCGCGAAGAAGCCGACCGCGAAGAAGCCGACCGCGAAGAAGCCCTTGACGTCTAGATCGGCGATGCATCCTCGGGCGGGCGATCTCATCGTCATCGACTCACCGAAGGTCGGTTCACCGCCCCGAGAGGGCGAAGTTCTCGAAGTTATCCAGGGCCAGGTCAGCGTGAGCTACCGGGTTCAGTGGGCCGACGGCCATCAGACTCTGATCGCCCCGCTCCTCGGCAGTGCTCGCATCATCCCCGCCGTGGGCAACTCCTGAGCCGGCCCTTGCCGAACTGCCCGACGTCGCCCTCGTCATCGTCGGGGAGGATCCCCGCTAAGGCCTCGAGATGATCCGCACGATCGTGCATGAGGCAGCGTGCCCGGTCATCGCGATCCTCGATCTCGGTCGCTTTCGGCTGAGTGCGCGATCGATCAGCGGCCAAGGAGTCCTGCAACGACGTTGATCGTGATCGCGATCACAGCTATCCCGAGCACGTAGGACACCAAAGCGTGGCGAAGGGCGGTCGTTCGGATCCGTTTCGACGTGAGGTCCGAGTCCGAGACCTGATATGTCATCCCGAGCGTGAATGCGACGTAGGCGAAGTCGCCGTAGTCCGGAGCTTGCTCGTCGTGGAAGTCGATACCGCCGCCGTCGAGGTAGTAGAGGTGCGCGTAGCGCAGGGTGAACACCGTATGCACGGCCAACCAGGACAACGCGACGGTCGCCACGGCCTCCGTCGTGGTCAGCGCCCGCACGGCCCCGGACTCACCCGCCGCCTTCAGCAACGCCACGCCGACGCCCAAGAGGCTGGCGACGCTCGCCGCCACCAGGACGAGGTCCGCCGCGGTACGCGAGTCGTCTTCGCGGGTTGCGATCCTCCGGGTGGTGGCGGCGTCGGCGCCGCGTACCGCGAGCCAGACCCACACGCAGAAGACCGCTGCCCCCGTGTCCCAGGCCAGGAGGCTCGACACCTGCCAGGGAGCCACCAAGGCGACGGCGCCGGCGACGATGACCCCGACCGAGCCACACACGATCACCCGGATCAACGCGGTGGCGCGGCGGCTCAGCTTGTCGTCGGCGTCACCTCGGCCAGGGGTCACGACCCCGACCTTAACCTGACCCTCTTCCGCGAGGGGTACTTCGCTGGACACGTGCCCTCCCGGTGACACGTCCCACCTGTGTCCTGTCATCTCGCTCTTGACCGCGACGGGTTCACCGGACTCGAGTGCCACCCACTGTGCCGTCGCGATCGCTTTGCCCCGGCTCCGGTAGGAGTTTCTGCGGCGCTCGTACACACCGTGAACCGCTCGACCTCCGACGTGTCCCGTGTCAAACGGGGCGTCTGGCTGATGTCAGCTCTCGGCCCGGAGATCGATCCGCCCGGATGTGAACCTGCGCAGCCGGCCTTGGCGTGACGAAGCGCGGCCCGAAACCGGCAGCGCGGTCGACGTCCTCGGCTCGACCGTCATTTCAGAGAGTGCGCGACCGGATGCCTCGGTTCGTAGATCGCGAGCTCAGATCCGCCCGGCAGTCGGATCCGCGCGATGAACCCCCAGCGCTCTTCGCGTAACGGGGCCGAGATCGCGACGCCCTTGCTCTTGAGCTCGGTGAGGAGTGTCCCGATCTCTTCGCACATCAGATAGAGCTCGTGCTTCGACTCGCCGTCGCTCGGGTGCACGGCCATCTCGGCGGGAGGGAGCTTGAAGATCAGCCACCCGGCGCCCGCGTCGACGTTCGGGAAGTCCAAGGTCTCGCCGAGGAACCTTCGATCGGCTTCGGGGTCATCACTGAACAAGATCACGTGGGCGCCGTTGATCATCGATCGCCACCTTCTATCTCTCTGGTGCTTCGACGGTAAGGCAGAGGCGCTGTCGCCAGCGACCATCTTCACCCTCCAGGGTGATACGACGTCCCGGCCCGGGTTCGGGTGGTGGCGATAGAGGCCGTCAGAGATGTCTTCGTCGCAGGACGGGTCCTGTAGGTAACG
This sequence comes from uncultured Actinomycetes bacterium, assembly GCA_963710985.1. GTDB lineage: Bacteria > Actinomycetota > UBA4738 > UBA4738 > HRBIN12 > AC-51. The sequence continues at coordinate 986,547 of CAVQCI010000003.1, forward strand.
ACAGCGAGTTCGACAGGCGGACCCAAACATGCGGCCTGGCGCCTCGCTCACCGAGGTCGGCGTTACCACGCGTCGCCCTACGGCTGGTAGTGCCGTGCGATCTCGGACTCGTAGCGACGGCCGAGCCGTGGAGCCGCCTCGCGAAGCCACTCGGCGAACGTGGTCTTCCCGCTCGTGGGGGCCTCGCTGTACGCCTTCTCCGTCATGAGCCCACCGAGTTCGTGGTCGGTGATCAGCACGTCGCGCACCGCGAAGCCGATGGCCCGCGCCGCGTACTCAGCGACCCTCGTGTCGACGTGCAAGATCCGACTCCGGCTCCCGACGGCATCTCGGATGAGACGCACCATCTCCTCGAAGGAGAATGCGTCCGGTCCTACCGCGTCTACGGTTGCGAGCTCATCGCCAGCCGCGAGGCCCACGCAGAGCTCCCCGACGTCGTCGACGTGCACCGGTCGCACCCGGTACCTCCCGTCGCCCGGCAACCCGAAGACCGGGAACCGGCGGAGGAGCCACGCGATGTTGTTCATGAGGATGTCCCCGGGCCCGAAGACGATGGTCGGACGGACGACGGCCCAGGACGAGCACGTCGCCGCCAGGGTCTCTTCGACGGTCGCCTTCCCGCGGAAATACGGGAATCGCGAGTCCGAACTCGGGTTCGTCACGCTCACATGAACGACGCGTCGTACGTGCGCGCGCTCGGCCGCTTGGAACAGGAGCCTGGAGCGCTCGATCGCCCGTTCGAAGCTCGTGTCGCCATGGGTGAAGCGCACCCAGTAGGTGTTGTAGAAGGTGTCGGCGCCCTCGAGCGACGCGGTCAGTGCATCCGGGTCCTCGAAGGCGTACGGCCGGACGTCGATCGCCACGTTCGCACCCGCACGTCCGGGATGGCCCGTGAGCGTTCGAACGCGCCTCCCGCGTCGCTGGAGCGCGCGAGCGATACCGCCTCCTGTGTAGCTGAAGGCGCCGGTCACCACGTCGAAACCGTTGTCGCTCACCGGTCCGAACGATACGCGTGAAGGGTCACTTCCGTTAACTCCGGGGTGGCGGCGGGACCGAACCAGAGGGGAGTGCCAGAAGCGGCCTCTTTCTCTCTTTCGGGCGATCACGGCGAGGACCGTCGCCTCGGCGGTTGGCGACCGTGTCTAGGTCGATCAGTAGGGTCCGCGGACCCTACTTCGGCCGGCGTCGCCGATGTCGGATCGGGACACCACGGGGGTCATCTCCTGACAGGGTCGGCGAGACTGCGGTTTCCTCGCCGATCCCCCACGGGTAACGCGGGGATTGCCGCCCCCCGGTCCTGGACAGCGGGACGCCTTCTGGCCTACCGAGACCCGGGTATCGGGCGAGGACGTAACCGCTCGCTCTCGGCATACGGACGGAAGGAGCGGATCTCGATGCACCTCTTGTGATGGATGGCCCGCTCCCGTTCTGTCCGACATGCGGCGACCCTCGGTTACGTTCCTTCGGTAGCCGGCACCAGGGCGCGCATGAGACGACGTGGGCGCGCTACGGGTGCGGGCACTCGACCTGGACCGACGGCGAGAACGAGCGCACCCTGACCCTCATCGCGTCCTCCGAACGGGAGCGCGCACGGGGGCGTCACCCGTCGGCTCGGGTCTCCACGCGCGAGCGTCCGACGGCCCAAGGCTGGCGACCGGGGTGCTGACATGGACGACGCAACCGCGGATTCCCTGATCAGGTACGCCGAATCACTCGCCGCGCGCATGCGCGCCGATCCCACCCGCGAGAACGCCGAAGAGGTCGTGTGGGCCGCGAACAGGTGTGAGAAGGCTCTGGGGGAGGGCGAGCCGTGGCGGGTGGAGACCGCAGATAACGGCAACGTCGTGCTCATCTACCGAGGACTGGACCTCGTTCGGGTGTTCGGGACCTGACACCTGGGTGCGAGCTACGGCGTTAGAGGCGCCTCCTGTCGTCGGAGAACCCCCGCCGATCGACCGTGTGTCGTTCAAGCGACCCGGGACGACCCCAACGGCTCCACGCCATCGCTCCTCGCGGCCTTCGCGTCCGGCGTTCTCACGTCATTCCAGGACGAGTGCGATGCCGAGGACGACGACAGCTCCGCTGAGCCAATGGATCGTGCTGATCGACAAGGGGTGAGCGACGAACAGCAGAAGGACACCTATCACGATCGCGATGACGGCGAGGATCCGGCGGATCATCTCTAACTCCTTCCTTCCGCCGCAGCGTTCCCCGCAGGAAGGAGGTGCAAACGTCAGCGATGACCGAGCAGACATCGAAGTCCTTCGGCAGCCGTTGGTTGGCGGGCGAAGGGGGAGCTATGGGAGAGTTGGCGGGATCCGACGGACTCGTACAGGAGCGTTGGGAGCGGATCCGCATAGGTGGCGCTCGTGCATGAATAGATCCATCGCGCAACCCTCACGAGCTCAAGGGAATCCCCGACAAGCGGCACCTCTACCGAGTGGCCTGACACCTCGCCTGAGCGGATCGGCCCAGCGGTCAGGCCAGCGCTGTGGAGTAGGAGGAATCAGCGATGAGCAAGGTCATCCGCCCCGAGTGCTCCCAAGATGTTGAAGCCATACGGCACGTCAACGTGGAGGCGTTCAAGCACCACCCGTTCAGCCGACAGACCGAGCACTTGATCGTCGAGGCACTACGTGCGGCCAACGCCCTAGAGATCTCACTGGTCGCTGAGCTTGACGGGACCGTGGTCGGTCATGTCGCATTCTCGCGTGTCCGTATCGGGAAGGCGTCACCGGGGTGGTATTTGCTCGGCCCTGTCGCAGTCTTGCCCAAGTTCCAAGGTCGAGGGTTCGGTCGTGCGCTCATCGAAGTGGGACTCACAGAGCTGCGCTCGAGGAACGCCAGCGGTTGCGTTCTGGTCGGAAACCCTGCGTTCTACAGTCGATTCGGCTTCGAGCAGGCGTCAGGTTTCACTTGCGCCGGAGTCCCTACCGAGAAAGTGCTCCGGCTCCGATTCTCCGGGCCGCTACCGTTCGGTGAGGTCACTCATCACTCAGCCTTTGCTGTGGGGCTAGACCCCGAGGAGAGAGCCTTTGCTGTGGAGCTATACGCCGAGGAGAGATAACGCCATGTACGGGACACAGACCAAGCGATACGGAGCGTTCGACCATAGGGGGACCGTCCGCTGCGAGCGCGCGGCGACTTATCAGTGGACTGCGGATACACAGCCGTCTGAACCGTGTGTCAGGCACAGCTCGGCGCGTCGTGAAGGCGAGTCACGGGAGTAGGGCACCGTGTGTCGACGGAATCCGCGGCGCACCCAACCGCGCGTCGGCACGTCTGCCGCTGCTGGGCACGGACCTCAGCGAGGTAGATGCGGGCGCTGATAGCCACGAGAGTGCATGCCGCTCGGCACCCGGGCCTTCGTCGTGTGCCCGATCGCGCGCACTACGAGGGCCCGGAGCGAGCCAGAGACGCAAACCGTTGCCCGACTCGCTCCCACGGGAGACGCGCTGCTGGGTGGCAGCCCGGCGGTCCGGGCCTTGGAGGGGCAGTCCTCGAGTCTCGGTTGGGCCTACTCGACCCACACCTCGACCGTCTTGTGCTCCTTCTCATCGTCGACCTCGACGAGCTTCCCGTCCTCGATCGTCTCGATGACGTCCATCACCTCGTCCCAGTCCACCTCCGCCTCCCGCACCTCGGGCGAGAAGGCTCTGGCGAGCTTCATGCCCACCTTCGCCACGCCGATCGGGACCTTGACGTTGACCGTCGGGTGCCCATCTTCGACCACCTTCACCCGCAGCAGCCGTGGCTTCCTCGAAGCGGGTCCGGTCGGCAGCGCTTCGGCCTCAGGCTGGTCTGACGGGTGCGGCGTTCCCTCGACATGCATCTCATCGCACCTCCTGCTCCCACCCTGTCAGGCCGATCGCGCTCCGGTGGGGGCAACTCGACGGATCACTCGTGGGACCCTGTACCCATGTCAGGCTGACTCCGGCGGAGACGTGACACGCGATCCACCACTAGCCGTGTGCTGGTCAGTCATTGGTCTGGATGCCGACAGGCGGTTAGGGAAGGATTGGGGCACGAGACCAACGCTGAGGGGGCGGACTCGCACGGAGCCCGCCCCCGTCGACCTGTGCCCTTCGTGACGTGATCGCAGGCCTCCCGCCGAAATCCCGCGACCTGCTGCGCCGGTCCCGTCTCGCTGACGACGGCGGGACCTTCGGCACGATCTTCAAGGTGCCGGCGCCCAGACGGGATCCTTGACCCGGCGAGGGCCCTCGGGAGCCCCGTCCCGTCGGTACGCACGACGTAGATGCCGGCGGGCGCCGGCGCCCGTCACGTCGAAAGACGATCCAGCGTCCGTCCGGTGACCACGAGGGGTGACCGCGTGGTGTGCTGAGGGCCGGTCCGTCCGTCGCCGCGCGCGTGGTCGATCGCGAGGGTCTCGGCCGCGCGACGACTCCGGCCCGCGAGCGCGAGCCATCGGACTCAGAGCCGCCCCCCAGCAGGCCTTCGACAAGTGGCGGCGATCCGGATCGAGAGCTGACACACGCTTTCACGTTCCAAGACTCACCTCCCTGTCGACGGCGGGTCATCAGGATGCCTGGCTCATCGGATCCTCGAACGGGGTCCCTCTGCGCCGGGGTCCTCCGCCCCTACCTGGGGCCCCTCGATGTGTGTCCTCCTGGTCGCGATCGTTCGTTCGGGGGGGAGCTCGCCCATAGGCAGGGAGTGCGCGCCCCCAGGGAGGGGGAAGTCATGCATCGGACTCGCTCAGCGCTGGTTTCGACACTCCTCGCGGTCGCGCTCGTTGCGGTCGGGACTCCCGATGCGCTCGCGGCATTCCCGCAGCATCGGATCACCCACTTCGGCGCCGACGGCGACCTGAACAAGCAAGCCGCCTTCCCGGACGTCGCCTACAACTCGAAGAGCGGCACGTACCTCGTCGTCTACCAGGCCGGCTCCCAGACGCCCGACACTCGGCACTGGGCGGTTTACGGCCAGCGGGTCAGCGCGACCGGAAAGTCGGTCGGCCATCGGATCCGGATCTCGAGCCCGACCGACCGGTCCCTCTGTTCGTTCGAGCCGCCAGCGGTCGAGTACGCACGGGGCATCAACCAGTTCCTGGTCACGTGGGACGAGGGCACGGCCTCCAGCTGCGACGACGCGATCTACGTCCGGCGGATCAGCGGCAGCGGCAAGCCGTTGGGCCTTCACGACAAGCGCGTTTCCGACAGGGGGTACGGCGACATCGAGACGACCGTTCCTGCCTACAACCCCCAGCGCCAGGAGTGGATGGTGGCGTGGAACGCCGAGGCCCCCGGTGAGCTCGGAGGAATCCAGCAGCTCTGGGCGCAGCGCCTGAACGCCACGGGCAAGGAGGTCGGCATCAGCGACCGCCGCCTCACCAACCACGCGACCGACGGTTTCGACAGCGACGACGCCATCGGCCTCGCCTACGATCCGAGGGACCATCGCTACCTAGTCGTGGTGCGCGGCGTCACCACGACCGTGGTCAGTGACGAGGTCTACGGCCACCTGATGAACGCCAAGGGACAGCCGATCGGCGAGCCCCAGTTCCAGATCTCGCACGTCAGCGACACGAACCCGACCACCGGCTCGGCCCGGCCCGCGCAGGTCGCCTACGACCCGGTGCGCCACCGATTCTTGGTGGCCTGGACCGGGAACCCGCAGGTCGACTCGATGGCCGCCGACGAGGTCGAGGTCTTCGGACGGTTCGTGGATCCGGATGGATCGCTCGTAGGCACGACGGATCGACGCTTCTCCAGCGTCGGGCCCGACGGGGATACGAGCTTCCAGCCCCAGCGTCCGCAGATCGGGTTCAACCGATTCCTCGACCAGTTCCTCCTCGTCTGGGCGGGCGACAATGACACCGGCGGCGGCGTCGACCAGGAGTCGGAGGCCTGGGGGCAGCGGGTGGCCGGCAACGGCGATCTCGTCGGCGCCCTCGACTTCCGCATCTCTCACTCGGGGCCGGACGGCGACATCAACTTCGCGGCCAACCGCCCGGCGCTTGCGTTCGATCCCTCGAACTGTGGCTACCTCGTCGGTTGGTCCTCGGGACACGTGGGCCCATATGGCGCGGATACCCAGGAATGGGAGATCTACGACAACCTGGTGTCCTCGAGTTGCCCGCGGTGAGGTCATAACACCGTTCAAGGGGCTAACGAGCCCGGCTGGGGCCTCGCCCCAGCCGGGCTCGCGCCTTCCGCGTGAGGCGACGGCTCAGGACCGCTGGCAGAACGGCAACTCTGCACGGACATGCTGAGCAGCGAGAGCTGCCGATCTCAGCAAACCCCTGAGGTCCATGTCAGAGATCTCCGTGAGACGTTTGTCGCGGATTCGCACGAGATCTGCTTGACAGGCCCGGCAGTCGCCGAGCCAGGTCGGATCGGCGACCGTCGGACCCCGCGTGTCCTTGGGGGCCTCGGCGGGTCGCGGCTCTGACCTATGAGAGTGCCGCACGGCCCTGCCTGAGGAAACGACCGCGCTCGAGACGGCCGTGTATCAACCACCGTCCGGCTACACGTGACACCCCGCAGGATCGCACCGTGTGTCGCGGTGCGAGCCGCGACCGCTCTTGACCGTGTGTCATCTTCGTCGCCCTCAGTCGCCTCCGCCGCGTGTCAGGTCGGCATTCCTGCCCAAGAGACCCAGGTCGCGACTGCTCGGCACGACGCCCGTGTCAGTCGACCGCTGTCGACCCATCTGGTTCGTCCACGCGCAACCGAGTATGCTGCGGGTAGGCAGGCATGTCGCCTGCAGTTCGCGCTGAGCGACCGACTCGTGGCCAACTGGCTTTTCGCCACCGGCCCTTCGCCCCTCTCGAATCGAAGATGCGAGGGAGGTCCCTATCGATCCAGTGCCCCGTTTGTGGGTTGGATCAGTTCGTCTACATCCGCGGCCCACGGCGCACGTCCTGCCCCTACTGCGAGGCGTCATGGGTTCAGGATGAGGACGACCAGATGGCGGTCACTCGCTCTGGATTCCAGGTGAAATCGCCGTCAGTCTCACCGCTTGCGTCGGTTCCCTGAGCGGAGCCTGCGACCATCGATAACTCAGTGGAGATTTGAAAGGACATCTAGATGGGCACGTCATTCGGATTGAAGCCGTTGGAAGATCGGATCGTGGTGCGCCCGAGCGAAGAGGATCAGACCACCGCCTCGGGGATCGTGATCCCCGACACCGCCAAGGAGAAGCCTCAGGAAGGTGAGGTAATGGCGGTTGGACCGGGTCGGTTCGAGGACGGAACACGGATCCCGATGGACGTAAACGTCGGCGACAAGGTCATCTACTCGAAGTACGGCGGCACCGAAGTGAAGGAGCAGAGCGAGGACTACCTCATCCTTTCCGCTCGCGACGTGCTCGCCGTCATCAAGCGAAGCTAAGGAGGCATCATGACAGCCAAGATCTTGAAGTTCGACGAGGACGCTAGACGCGCCCTCGAAGCGGGAGTGAGCAAGCTCGCCGACGTAGTCTCCATCACCCTGGGCCCCAAGGGCCGAAACGTCGTGATCGACAAGAAGTGGGGAGCACCGACGATCACCAATGACGGTGTGACCATCGCCAAGGAGATCGAGCTCGAAGACCCCTTCGAGAACATGGGCGCCCAGCTCGCGAAGGAGGTCGCCACCAAGACCAACGACGTGGCGGGCGACGGAACGACGACGGCGACCGTGCTGGCGCGCGCCATGGTCCATAACGGTATGCGCAACGTCGCCGCGGGTGCCAACCCCATGGCCCTGAAGCGCGGCATCGAGCGGGCGGTCGCGGTAACCGTGGAGCACATCGGCAAGCAAGCGCACGACGTCGATGGGCGAGATGACATCGCGCATGTCGCGAGCCTGTCCGCAGCCGACGTATCGATTGGCGGATCGATCGCGGAGGCCTTCGAGAAGGTCGGTAAGGATGGCGTCATCACGGTCGAGGACTCTCAGACGTTTGGCATAGAGCTCGACTTCGTGGAGGGGATGCAGTTCGAGAAGGGCTACATCTCGCCCTACTTCGTCACCGACCCCGAGGCCATGGAGGCGAGACTGGAAGACCCTTACATCCTCCTCGCCGGCAGGAAGGTCTCCAGGATCCAGGACCTGCTTCCCCTCCTCGAGAAGTTGGTCGACGCTGGCAAGCCGCTCGTGATCATCGCCGAAGACGTGGAGGGCGAGGCGCTCGCGACGCTCGTCGTGAACAAGCTCCGCGGTTCGTTCACCGCCGTCGCCGTGAAGGCCCCTGGGTTCGGTGATCGTCGCAAGGCGATGCTCGAGGACATGGCGGTACTCACCGGTGCCGAGGTCATCTCCGACGAGGTCGGCCTGACGCTCGAGAACGTCACGGTCGAACTGCTGGGTCGTGCTCGCAGGGTCGTGGTCACGAAGGACGACACGACGATCGTCGAAGGCCAGGGCGTACCAGAGAAGATCAAGGGCCGGATCGCCCAGATCAAGGCCGAGATCGAGAAGACGGACTCTGACTACGACCGCGAGAAGCTGCAGGAGCGACTGGCGAAACTCTCAGGCGGGGTGGCGCTGATCAAGGTCGGGGCCGCGACGGAGGTCGAGCTGAAGGAGAAGAAGCACCGCATCGAAGACGCGGTATCAGCCACACGGGCCGCCATCGAGGAGGGAACCGTGGCTGGTGGAGGCGTCGCCCTCATCCGGGCCGAGGAAGCGATCAACGTCGATGCTCTCGGACTCTCGGGCGACGAAGCCACCGGCGCTCTGATCGTTCGCCGATCCCTCCAGGAACCGGCGAAGCTGATCGCAGACAACGCTGGGTTCGAGGGTGCGGTGGTCGTCGAGCGCATCCGAACGGATGCGGACAGCGCGGGGTTCAACGCCCTAACGGGCGGATGGGAAGACCTCAGGAAGGCCGGGATCATCGATCCGGCCAAGGTCACACGTTCGGCGCTGCAGAACGCAGCATCGATCGCCGCGCTCATCTTGACGACCGACTGCGCCTTGGCAGAGACGCCCGCGACAGATGGTCAGGGGGCGGCGGGCTATCCCGGCATGGAGTAGGTAGGCGCTTCATCGACACCCGGGCGACGCCACCGTGCGTCGCCCGGGAGGATCGGCGTCAACCCCGGCCGTCTGTCGCGACCTCGAGGCCGATACGCGCTGGCTAGGCCCGCAACGCGCTGTCCGACTCGGGCAGGGTCGTTCCCGTCTCGCGGAGGATGGGGGAAGAGAGCCTGAACCCCTTGACGATGCAGTAGATGCTGAGCGACAGCTCCCAGAGGGCCTCAGGCAACGTCGCGATGGTTTGAACCGCGCCGCCGCGCTCGATCGCGTTGTACATGACCAGGATGCCGGTGATCATGACGAGCGGACCTCCGATGAGACCCAGCCACGTCATCCCTCGCGGCACCAACTCGGATCGGTACATCAGGTACCCGAGGATCACTCCGTTCGCGAGACCCGCGAAGAAGCCAGGCCCGACCAGGAACGCCCGGCGATAGAGCGCGACGAACGCCTCACCGAGTACGGGAGTAGAGGCCGCTGTGGCCTCCTGCCGCATCAGCAGGAACGCGAGGGCGCCGACGATCCCGATGGCGATGAACATGGCCTCAACGAGACGGGCCGACACGTAGCCGATCGCTCCCATCTCGCTCTCGCGCTTGAGGACCGGGTACGCCACCACGGCGGTGGCAACGTTGGCGATGATGAGGAGAACCTCCAGCGTGGCACCGGTCGCGATGCCCGTGGAGGGATTAGCGCCGTTCCCGGTGATTAGACTAGGGGTCTCCAGCATCTTGGCGTAGCCGATGAAGTACGCCGGTATCGAGGTCACGAACGTGGCGAGAAAGAACCAGCCGAACACGTGTCCGATCGCCTGAGGTCGATACGCGTGGCGTCCATCGCGGATGGTAGTGGTGTCAGCGTCCAATGGACCGCCCCTCCCTGCCGGCTGCAAGAACAAGTTGCCCACCATCGCCGACCGAAGCAGGCGACGCCTAGTCGGTCATCAGGCCTACTAAGGGCCCTTCCGGCAAGGTCAAGGCGCTATCGTCCGCCCGTGACCGACGACCTCCGCTACGCACTCGAGGGTCTCCCGCCCAAGGCCCGCGACCTGCTGCGCCGCGTCCTGATCGGCGACCAGGCCGACCGCGACGCTGCGTCCGACCGTCTGCGCCGCTACCGTGACGAGGCCGGCGACGAGCTCGGGGACGTGATCGATCTCTGCACGCTGTACCCGGAGGCGCGCCGCACGATCGTCCGGCTCCTGGCCGAGGTCGACGCGGCGGGTAGAAGGTGGGCTCGTCCGGCCCCTTGACACGCTCGGGGCTCGCCGGTTGGATGACTAAGCAACTGGGTGCACCGGGAGGGGGCATCGCTATGAGGGCGTTCGCCGTTGGCATCTTGACGCTAGTCATCGGGGTCGCGTCGCTGAACCCTGCCGAGGCGGCGACAGGAAGTGATTCGACTGCTCCGATCGTGGGGCGCTGGCAGCAGTCGCATACCTGCGATGAGCTTGTCAGCGCGCTGGACGCGCTCGGTCTCGGCGCGCTCGCTCCGGGCGTGGTCGGTGACTACTTCCCCAACGAGACCCCCGAGGAACTCGCCGCGAAGACCGACATCTGCTCAGGGGCCGTGCCGCAGCTCCACTCTCACTACTTCACGGCGTCTGGGCTCTTCGGTTCATTGGATCAGTTCCAGAACCAGGTCGATGACGGAACGTACGTGATCGTGGACTCGAACACGTTCATGATCGGGGACGCGACCTTCGACTACAGCGTCAATGGGTCGATCCTTACCTTGACGCCGATCATCACGGCCAAGCAAGGGCGAGAGGCGCTCAGGCATCCCCTGGAGTTCTCGACGGCTGGATGGATGGTGGCCGTGTCGTATCCGGGGACGAAGTGGAATCAGGTGTCTTGTCAGGGCTGGTGTTAGCCACCTCACCTCATCCTCCTGAAGGCCTGTCCTTCCTTCAGGCGACATTCCTGAACACTCGCCCACGAGAGGGCCCTGTTCCCCGAAGTCTCCTCATATCCCCTATTGAATACATGGGCTCGCTGCCGTGAGGCTCTCTGCCAGGTGTGGAGGCGAAGCACGGTCCCCAGACGACCCGAGACCGAGGAGTTCTGATGATGCGGAAGCTGATAGCGACGGTGTTCAACTACTCGCTCGATGGTCTTCTCGCCGACGAGGGCACCGAGTTCTGGAAGTTCTGCTTCGACCTGCCCGAGAACCGTGAGCCCGACGACCCGGCGCAACTCGAGTTCCTCCAGAGCGCGTACGCGCACATCATGGGCCGCACCGCCTACGAGGCCATCGCCGCGTCCATGACAACGGCCACCGACCACCCTTTCGCCGACATCTTGAACGCCGGGCGCAAGGTCGTCTTCTCCCGGACCCTGAAGACGGCCGAGTGGGCCAACACCACCATCGCCGCTGGTGACACGGCAGAAGAGATCGACAAGCTCAGGCGAGGCGGCGACGGCCACATCGTGGTCTGGGGCGGCGTCAGCCTCTGGCGGTCGCTCATGCGGCTCGACCTGATCGACGAGCTCCAACTGAGCTTGTTCCCCTACGTTGCGGGCGAGGGCACCCGGCTGTTCGACGGCGTTCCGAAGTCCTACCGGCTCGACCTGGTATCCAGCACCGCCTCTCCCAACGGGATCGTCGAGCTGCAGTACCGCCGGCACCGCTAACCAGCGGCCCAGTCCGCAAGGAGGCTGTGATGGCTCTGCCCGAGGTCGTGTCATCGGAGGAATGGCACGCAGAGACCCCCGCAGGGGACCTTCCCGAACATCGCACGCCAGGGTTCGCGGATGTACCCGACCGGGCCTCGCCACGTGCCCGCGTCGGAGTCTCGGCCTCCGCCGCTACTACGATTGCCGCGCCTTTGTCACGAAAGGAGCTGAACCGTGTCCAAGGTGGTCGCGCTCATGTCGATGTCTCTCGACGGGTACGTCGCCGACGCGAGACGACGGGGTCGCGGAGGTCTTCGACTGGTACTTCTCGGGCGACGTCGAGGTCCCCACAGCGAGCACGGCATCGGGCATGACGTTCCACGTCTCGGCGCCGAGCGCCGAGCACCTGAGGGGCTTGATGGCTGAGATCGGCGCCATGCTCACCGGTCGGCGCACGTTCGAGGTCGCCGACGGCTGGGACGGCAAGCACCCGTTCGATGTGCCCGCTTTCGTCGTCACCCACGATGTGCCCGAAGGCTGGCCACGGCCCGGCTCGACGGTCCAGTTCGTCACCGACGGCATCGAGAGTGCCGTTGCACGAGCGAAGGCGGCTGCCGGCCCGAAGTCCGTAGGGGTGCACGGCGCCCAGACGATCCAGCAGTGCCTGGACGCCGGGCTGCTCGACGAGGTCCACATCGATCTGGCTGCCGTGTTGCTAGGCGCAGGAGTGCGGCTGTTCGACCACCTCGCGAACACACCGGTCGTCCTCGGGGATCCGACAGTCGTTACCGGTGTGGGTGTCACGCATCTGCGCTATCCCGTGCACACTTCGTAGACGAAGTGGGTGACCCGGTCGCCTGGCACGATCCTGGTCGGGGGTTCTCCCTAGCCGCAGCGGCCACTCGCGGCCGGCGTGCTCCACGGCGGGCCGGATCCGTTCCCGGGCATCCTGCACGGCCGCGCCGGGCATCCCGGTGACCGTGAGCGAGGGGAAAGCCCGCGGCCCACGAAGGCCTCGACCGTGACCGCCTCCCGCCGACCCCGAGCACCGTGACGTCGGTCACAGGGTCATGAAGGTATATGCAGGTTGGCGGATACGCCCGGGAGAGGCGTCCCTCGTGCAGCCGAGGGGCACTTCATCGTCCGCGTGGGGATACGCTCCGTCGCAGGAGGTGGGTAGATGGCGAGTGATGCCGTTCCAGCTCAGGCTTCGCGAGGTCGGACCATCGAAGCGTGGTGGTTCCGCTTTCTCGTGCGAGCCGTCCTCGCGGTGCTCGCTTTCTGGGCACTGTCGTTCGCCCAGGATCGATATGACACCTTCCTGAGCGACGTCGCGACGAACTTCCGGTATGACGGGTCGCTGTGGTTCGCCTGGGTCGGGCCGCTGGTCGCCGCGGGCCTCATGTTCGGGTTGGCGGCGTGGCTGCCCTTCACCAACATCCGGATCTTGCCGAGCCGGCTCCTGCTGGCAGCCTTCGCGCTCATACCCCTCGCTCACTTCTGGTGGGCCCTCATCCAGCATCCGGGAGCGTCGGGCGGATGGCTAGGGCAGGCCTATTGGTTCGACACGACGCCGATCCAGTTTGCGTCGGGTGTCCTCGCAGGCGTCGCGATCGCGTCGGTGTTCGGGGCCAGACTCCCCCGTCCCGACTAGCGTCAAGTTCTAGGTACATCCGCGAACACTGGCGCACCACGGCGTGCGGTTCCCCGGCGGCGAGCTGACCGAGTGCGCCCCCGTATCCCGGTTCTGAATACCTGTACCTATAGAGGTGCCGTAGTGGTCCTCGCGGGGACCGTGGCCGCGGATCCGGTCGAGCGGCGGATGCCGTCGGGTGACGAGGTCCCCGATCTTCGTGCCGCGCTGGCGGACCTGCCGCCGAACTCCCGCGACCTGCTGCGCCGGGTCCTGATCGGCGACCAGGCCGACCGCGACGAGGTCTCCCACCGGCTTCGCCGCTACCGCGACGAGGTCGGCGACGAGCTTTCGGACGTGATCGACCTCTGCACGCTGTACCCGGAGGCCCGTCGATCACGGACGCGAATGCAGCGGGCCTGAAGCAAGCGTCGGCCGCGTTCGGGACACAACACGTGCCGCGAATTTGCAGAACCTCTCTCGAGGGAGTAGACCAATCACCGGCGCTTCGGGGCCCCAGCAATCGGTAGTTCCGCCGTAGATGCCCCCCCGTAGGTCGGAGCAAGGGAGGGTTATATGAAGCCTACCCATTTCCGCCCAACATCTCGGCGAGGCCAGCCCTCGAAGGGATCACGAATCAGGATTCACGGAATCAGATATTCGCGGTTTGGTCTTGCGATCGCGGTCGCGGTCGTTGCAGTGGGAATCATAGCGCCCGCCGCCCTGGCAGCCGCCCCAAGCAACGACACGTTTGGCGGAACCACAACTGCCACGATCGGGTTCAGTCAGGTGCTCGATACCACCCAAGCGACGACCGACAGCGATGACGCCCAGCTGAACGCCTCGTGCGGCGCACCCGCGACGGACGCTAGCGTGTGGTACTCGCTTGCTGGCACCGATGCCGGCGTAGTGGTCGATGTCTCGCAGTCTGACTACTCCGCGGGTGTGCTCGTGGGCGTGGGGACTGAAGGGAACCTCGATACCGTGGCATGTGGACCGGGGACCGTGGGGTTCTTCGCGGCGTCTGGGACCACCTATTACATCCTCGCGATTGATGATCAGACCAACGGAGATGGCCTGAACGGTGGAAGCCTGCACATCTCCTTCAACGAGGCCCCGCCGCCCCCAACGGTCGACATCACCCTGAACAAGGTGGGTCGGGTGAACGCGAAGACCGGCGTCGCGACGATCTCGGGGACCTACACGTGCAGCAATGCCGACTACATCGATGCGGAGATCGATGCGAGTCAGCGTGCCGGCCGGGTCGATCATCTCCGGCTTCGGCGAGTTCTTCGACTCCGGCACGTGCGACGGAACGTCTCATGACTGGTCCGCGCAGGTTTTCGGCGACAACGGCAGGTTCGTCGGTGGCAAAGCCATGACGGTGACCTTCGCGTTCGCGTGTGGGGCGTTCGATTGCGCCGAGGGCTTCGCCGAGCAGACCGTTCGCCTGCGTGGCGGTGGTTCGTGAGAGGAGCGACCATGCGATATCGAGTGCCGATACTGACGATCCTGGTTGTGACGTTCACGACGATCGGAATGCAAGCGGCCCAGGCCGCACCTCCGACCAACGACAACTTCGCGAACGCGACGACGGTGACCGAACCGTTGCCCTTCACAAACTCGGTCGATACGACGCAGGCAACGGTCGAGCCGACGGATCCTGACTCGAACTGCGCCGGCCCGGAGAACACGGTTTGGTACAGCTATACCCCGAGCAGCTCTGGATTCGTCCAAGCCAACACGTTCGGCAGCGACTACGACACGGTGCTGTCGGTGTGGACCGGGACCTCCGGGAACCTCACGGAGGTCGGGTGCAACGACGACACGAGCGGTGGCACCACCGGGGTCGAGTCCAAGGTGGTATGGAACGCGACCGCCTCGACCACCTACCACATCATGGCAAGCACCTGCTGCGGGGGTGGGAGCAGTGGTGGGCAGCTCGTGTTCACCGTCGACACGAGTGCCCCGCCGTTCTCGATCGACGATCTGACGATCTCCGGAGGGAAGGTGACGCCAAAGACAGGGGAGGCTGTGATCACGGGCAGCATCACGTGCTCGAACGGCCCCGGATTCGTGGAAGTGGACATCCTCGTCTCCCAGCGCATCGGACGGGCCATCGTCCACGGGGAGGGCTTCGACGAGTTCGAATGTTCCGGAACGCAATCCTGGAGCATCACCGTGCAGCCGTCCGATGGACTGCTTGTGGGTGGGCGGGCTCACGTTGAAGCCGCGGCGTTCGGACCCGACGATTCGTTCTTCTTCACGGAGGCGACGGTGCGGCTTCGCGGCCGCTAAACCTCGCGAGACCCATATCTGCTGGGGCTAGACCGTCTGAAGAGGCGGCCTAGCCCCAGCACCCGATTCACCCCACCTTGGGGGTGCCTGCCACCTTGAGGGTACCTGGGCTCACCCGAGCTCCGGCTCTCCGTTCGGAAGGTCGGCAGACGGCTGCTCCCGCTGCCGGTCGCGGTCTGGCACGGCTCGGTCGGCAAGGACGCGGTCGTAGGGATCGCCAAGGGCGACGAAGATCCCGTACCTGGTCCCCGAGATCGTGCTGTTCTTCAAGGCCAAGCACGACGGACCGAAGGACCATACCGACTTCGCGGGGGTGCTCCCTTTGCTGGAGGAGCAGCGACGAGCGTGGCTCGCTTGGGCGTTGGCTCGCGTGCACCCTGGTAATCCGTGGCTCGAACGACTGAGCGAATGAGGCCGCGCTGCTCTCATCGTGGTCTCGCTCCAGCTCCTTGATCTGGTGATCGGCGTTGTGGAAGGCGCGCCTCGACATCGAGTCTTCGAGGCTCAGGTCGCCGCGCAGTAAGGCGAAGATCCCGGTGATCGGTTCCTACGTGACCTACGGCGGCGGAAGCAAGGCCCGGATGGGCGATGACTCCCGCCGCCCTCTTATCCTCTGGACGGGCGTTGCGTTCGGGACCCCGCTCGAGGGTATCGACGGCCTGACTAGCCTGCGCCGTCGTTCGCCCATCCTCGTTGCTCTGGGCACGAAGGCCCCCGGAAGAACCGGAGGCCAACTGTGCCACGCGCGACCGGTTCATGACGGGTGCGACCCGTACGGTGCGTGCGTGCTGTGGGTGACACGATCGACCTAGAAGAACCTTCGGCCCCGCAGCCTCGGACACACATGGCCCACAAGTCCTGATGTTGGCTCGCCCGATACCCGATCTGCGGTACGGCTTTGGGAGTCACGACGCGGGTGCGTTCCGCTTGTGGTGGGTGAAGCGCCGCGAGGGAACAGGCCATCCGTTGACTCCGCGTAACCGAGTACCCTCGGCCTATGACGCAGGTGGTAGCCGTTGAGGGCAGGGCTGGCTTCTGGCACTGGATGTGCTCCTGCGGCGCGGGCAGCCGGCACTGGTACTACACCCGCGACGAGGCCCTCGAAGCGGGCAGGTTGCACGCAGACACCCACGAAACCAACCCGTGGTTCACCACTCGACTCGCCACAGGCACCGTGCTGGTCGGCTCCAACGCGTCACCCCTCCCTTAGGCTCGGCCCTTGACCGACGACTTCCGCGCCGTGCTGGCGGACCTGCCGCCGCGCTCTCGCGACGTACTGCGCCGCGTCGAGTCATAGACGCACGAAGGCCCCAGACTGCGCCGGGGGCCGACGTGCCAACGAGTCAGTGGAGAGGGGGGACCCCACCACCACCGTTCCCCGGTGGCGAGCTCCTCCGGACGTGAAGGTGAGCGGTGGATGGGGCAGTATGTTCGCCTCGGACACGGGGAGGCATCTGATGGCTCCGATCACACCCGAGCGGTTCCACGAGGTCCACTGGCGCGTCATGTCCTACGCCGCCGGGACCCATTTCCGAACCCGCTCGTTCGCGGAAGGGGTTGCGCTGGTCGAGGCGATCGGGCGGGCCAGCGAGAACTCGAGCCGGCGGCCGGATGTCGACCTTCGGGCCGACGGCGTCACCGTCCGGCTGACGGTGAACGAGCAAGGTCAGCTCGGCGAGGACGACTTCGCGCTGGCTCGCGAAATCTCCGAGGTCGCTCGCGAGCGCGGCGTGGAGGTCGACCTGTCGGGGTTGCAGATGATCCAGATCGCGGTCGATGCGATGGTGATCGCCGATGTGATGCCGTTCTGGGCGGCCGTCCTCGGGTACCGGGAGTTCGGCGACATCGTGACGGATCCGCACTTCACCGCCCCCGTCTGGTTCCAGCAGATGGACGCTCCGCGTCCACAGCGGAACCGCATCCACATCGATCTGTATGTCCCTGAGGATCAGGCGGAGGCTCGGGTCGCCGCGGCCGTCGCAGCCGGCGGACGCATCGTGAACGACTCGAGGGCGCCGCTGTGGTGGACGCTCGCCGACCCCGAAGGGAACGAGGTCGACGTTGCCCCTTGGCCCGATCGTAGCTAGCGGATCGGTGGTCGAAGAGACCTGAGCCGCGTGCGAGCCCCTCAGAACGGCATGACGGTCGCGCACGTGGCGTGGCGTCTCGGCGTCTCGCCGGTTGTCTACCGCGAGCTCGAGGTCGGCACGCGCCTCGCCCTCGTTCGACACCTTTGACCGGATCTGCAAGCTGTACGGGTGGCCGCAGACGTTCGTGGGATCCTAGCGGCGCGACAGCCACCGGAAGTAGTCGCAACGCTCGTCAGCCAGCCGTGCCCTTGCACGCGCTAGCGGCGGCCTGGAATGCCAGGTACGTGCTCTTGCTCTCACTCTGCAGATAGGTCCCTACCTGGCCGGTGCTCGCGTACTCCTGGAAGATCGCGAAGTCCTGCTTCATCTCCCTCTTGGCGAGCGTGAGCGCCCGGCCACACGCGGGCGGCGTCCGGTACTGCATCGGACCTGGCACGGGGCTCGGCGAGGGCGAGGCGACGGGTGAAGGGCTGGACACCGGGAACTGCTCACACGCATTTCGGCCCTATGCGGCCCGATGTACCCGGAGGCTCGCCGCACGATCGTCCGGCTGCTGGCACTGGCTGGGAGGGGAGGTTGTGCGGGAGCACATCGAAATGCGGTCCCTGCCCCAACCGGAAGACCTATGCGGTTGACGTTAGATGGGGTCGTCGGTGGACCGCTCTCCGTGCGCGCAGGATGATCCGCCAAGTGGAGCACCCGAACGCAGCCGCGTACCTTCGAACCGCGGACGCGTTCCGCGCTCGTGACACCGAAGCTCTCGCCGGACTGATCGACCACGAGGTGGTCTGGCACGTCCCCGCTGCCACCCCGTTGGCAGGCGAGGTCGTCGGACGCGATGCACTGTTCCGTTGGTTCGACCGTCTGCACGAGGTCACGGAGGGCACCTTCACGCTGAAGGAGCACGACGTCCTCGCCACCGATGACCACGTCGTGGCGCTGAGCGACATGTCGGCCGTCAGGAATGGGTCTCGCGTCAGCGTGAACGTGGTGAGCGTCATGCACCTTCGGGAAGGTCGCCAGCAAGAGCGCTGGTTTCACCCTTCGGACCTCGCCGCCTGGGACGCGTTGCTCGGCGGATCCGCGTGACGCGGTCACTCATAACACCTTGACGATCTGGCTCACCGGGCTGCGGCTCTCCGTTCCGCAGGTCGGCAGACGTCCTCCCGGGTCCGAGACCGGGCGTCGGCTCTAGGTCAGCGGGAAGATCGGAACCCCTCGAGCGTGTTTCTGGACGCCTCGGGCCACCGGAGCCGTCAGGCACCCGCTTCGACCTTCTGCTTCAGCAGCTCGAGGCGCTTGCGGATGTCCGCCTTGCCGACCAGTGGGAACAGTATCGGCGCCATCACAGCGGCGGCTCCGTGCAACTTCGGGAACGTCAAGGTGAAGACGACCTGGGTTGCGCCGTCTCCCGCGGCCTGCAGGCCCCATTCGTTCGTGAAGATGCCCTGTGGATCGGTCGACCGGTAGACGAAACGTGCCGGCTCCACGCGTTCGGTGATCTCGACGTCGTTCTCGTTATGCGAGTTCATCGGGATGGCCCCGACGGAGTGGAACTTGGCCCCCACCTGGTTCGGCTCACCGCCCGTCCATGTCATCTCGTAGTGTTTCGGCGACCAGGACGCGTGCGTGCCGACGTCACCCACCAGCGCCCACACGCGATCAACGGGGGCCTGGATGGTCGTCGTGAAGGTACCTCCGGGCATCGCTCCTCCTTCCGATACGGCTGGGCAACGCTATATCGGCTCGGAGGACCCGTCGAGGTCCGCCTGAGAGCATCGTGATCCTCCTTGTCGGTCAGACCGGAGGATCCGCTCATGACTGAGGCTCCACGAACGGCTTCCGGCCGTGGGAGCGCCACGGAGCCTGAGTCCTCGATTTGGCCTCTGACCTGCGGCAGTGACGAGAACGCGCAGGTCAGCGAGGGGGGCGGTCCTTGATGCGCGGACGAACGGGCCGAGGAGTGTCGCCCATGCCGAGTCCGGGATCAATCGAGCCACGGGAGGTCGGCACCGTGTGTCACGGAGCGGCCATAGGGCTGGACTCAGATCTCAAAGCCGAGATGTTGCCGGTGCACTTGCATGTCGCACACGCGAGCCGCAGTCGGGCTCAACCGTGAACCGTGCCCGGGCGGCCCTCGCGCGCCGGCGCGCGTGACCAGTTTCAGCATGTGAGGTGAAGGAACGTTGTTCACACTCCAAGTGCGGATACCTTCGACGCATCCACGGCCCACTCCCTCAACTGGCCCCTGCGTTCGACTCGCTCACACATCGTCGCGGACGACGCGGATCACCACCTCCGCGGTCGGCGTGTCCGAGCGCTTGGACCGGGACCGTCGGCGGAGGAGCGCGGCCAGCGCCGTGACCCCAACGAGCACGCCCACCACGCTCTTCCCCGATCGGAGCGGGGAAGGGAGGCGCGTCTCGAGCTCGCGCAGGTCGGCCTCGATGCGTTGCCGGGTCTCCGCGATCTCCGTCACCTTTCGATCTGCCGCGTCGCCCATCGAGCGTCCTCCTTCAGGGTCTCCCGCGTCTGCACGGCCGGCGGCGGCGCCTTCCGGATCGCACGACGCCCGACGACCACCAGCGCCAACGCCACCACGATCATCACGACCGCCACGGTCAGGATGGCCGCCCAGACCGGCCACACCAGGGCGAGCGCCGCGGCGCCCGCGGCGGCGAGGAATCCGATCGCGTACATCACCACGACTGCCGCGGCCGCCATCATCCCGACGCCCTGCCCTCGGACCGATGCGGCCTCGACCACCTCGATCTTCGCCAGCTCCAGGTGCTGACGAGCGAGCGTGCGGAACCCCGCGACCGCCGAGGCCATCACCGCGCCCACCGGCCGTCGTTCCGTGCCGGTCGTGGCCGCCCCTCCGCTCTCCTCTCGATCGCTCACGACTACCCTCCCTTCGCTCCGCGTTGCGTGCCAACCCTACGCATCGAGCCTCGCCACGGGGAGTCCGTCGGGAGCTCCGTCGACGGAACACGCCGGCCGAACTAGGCTGGCTCGAACCGCTCGGATCAGGAGGCCACGCTATGGCACGCGGGGGGTCGCGCAAGAAGAACAAGTGGTTCGGACGAACGATCTTCTTCTGTCTACTCGCCTGGGCCGTCATCACGGAGCTCCGCAAGCCCGAAGAGGAGCGAACGTGGCACGGCAAGCTCGCTGGGTTCATCCCGTACGAGCTCCGGCGGCCGACGCTCGAGCGCGTTCGCGAGACCTATTGGGATCCGGACGACGAACACGTGCTCAAGCCGTCGGTGTGGGGGGTCGGCTGGGCGTTGAACGTGGGGCGCGTCGTGGAGCTGATCCGGCGCCAAGGGGGCGGCGAGACCGCGCCCTTCGCCGCTTGATCCCTCCCCTCAGCACCACAGCGTGGGCCGAGCGCAGCGCTTGACCTGGAGATAGGCGTACGCCTTGGGTCGAGGGGCGACGGACTCGATGAGGCCGCCGACGCTTAGGCCGGGGGCGAGAAACCGGCGATGTGGGGCGGACCGCGCCGGAGCGCGTGACAGGACATATGAAACCTTCAAGCCGTGGCTCGACTGGGCTGGTAACGCAGAGCCACCGCCCCCGACCGGAATTCCTGGCGGCCCACGAGCCTCAGCTCGAGCCGCTCGCTCAAGCCGGCGAACAACGTCGGCCCGTGGCCCGCCAGGATGGGCTGCACGACAAACTCGTACTCATCGATCAATCCCAGATCCGCCAAGGCCAGCGGGAGATTCACGCCTCCCACGAACAGGCCTTTGCCTGGCTCCCGCTTGAGCTGCTGAACGGCTTTCCCCAGGTCCCCCCGAACGAGCTCCGCGTTCCAATCGACCCGGTCAAGGGTGCCCGAAACGACGTACTTCTTTGCCCCGTCGATCGTCCGGGCGAAGGGGACCATCCAATCAGGCCACGCTCCCGTCCGCGCCGGCCGCCGCCACGCCGCCTCCATCATCTCGTAGGTCACCCGGCCAAAGAGCAGGGCATCGGCTCGTTCCAGATTGGTGACGGCATGGCGATGCAACTCCTCGTCCGCGATCATCACCCGGTGATCGCAGCAGCCGTCGAGGGTGACGTTGATCGAGTATCGGAGCGGTCTCATAGGCGGGTTGCTCCCCGTTGCTTCTTGAATATCACCGCACCGTCGAGACGATAGTGGCTGCACGAGAGTCACCCCTGGTCGTGGCGGCGTCGTGGCGCTGACGCCAGCACCTGGCTGAACCCGGCAGTCAGGCTGCTGCGGTCCGCGACCTCGCCCAGCCAGACCAGCTCACCTTCTCGATCGGCAGCGCGAGAAGGTGACGGACCGGCTATTCGAGGGGGAGGAGTCGGTCCACCATCTGATGGGATAGGAAGGAAGGGAGGGGTGAAAGTGGGACGGTTTGGGCTGCGAAGACGGGCTCAAAGCGGATCTAGCGGGTGCCTGGCCAATGCCACGCATCGTTGTACAGCTGCTTCAACGAGCCCGGGAACCGGCACGCGAGGTAGTCGAGACGACGGCCATCGGTGAGCCAGACGCTGAGCTTGACGCCTGGTCCCCCGAGGAGGTCCCAGAGCCGGCACGGCGCAGGCGCGGGGAACGGCGAGGGTATGTCGGACCGAACTTCGTCGAGGGGATGCTCGTACTTCTTGGGCAGAAGCGCGATCGCAGGCGGAGCGGACCCCTCAGGCAACGGATAGACCTGGACCCTGGCGATGTCACGGTAGGAGATGTCCAGCGGTGGCGGGGTACCCCACCCCCTCGCGAGTAAGAAGACGACAACGCCGACCACCAGCAAGGCTACGACTCCGAAAACCCGCGCGGTACGTCTGTTCACGCCATGGAGTGTCTGCTCTGCACCATGGGACCGCAACGTGGGTGACACTGGAAGTGATCGGACAAGGGAAGTAGGGCTGCGCCGAAGTTGCACCGAGTGCGCGAATGTCGCGACGAGTCTGTTGAGCGCCCGACCGATTAGGAAGGGGTGGGCGGCACGGGCTGACCAGTGGGAGCGGGACGAGCTAGCCGCGCGGCAATCGAGCGGTCGCCGCGGTGAACGAGCGTGCCCCCCATTCGAGATGTACGGATAAGGAACGTTGTCCGCGGACGTGGAGGGTCAGGGACCCACGGCTGATCGGACCATTGGCTCGCGCCTCTGCGGGCTGCTCCCGTGAAACCCTGACAAGCTGGATGGCGATGAGTCAGGCGAACCTTCACATCCTCACCGGCGCCTTTGGATCCGGGAAGACCACGATCCTGGACACCATCGGCGGTGGTATCCACTGCATCGGTGAGCCCGCCAGAGAGATCATCGCGGAACATCGCTCGATGAACGGTCCCGACAACGACCCCGCGCCGCCCGTATTCGTCGCAGCGCTCCTCCAGCGCTCGATCAGGAACCACGAGGTGGCTCAGCGATTGGACGAGCCCGTGCTCTTCGACCGAGGTGTTCCGGACTGCATCGCCTACGCGACGCACAAGGGGCTCGATCCCATGCCGGCTACCTTGGCCTCAGAGAGGTACCGATACAACCTCGAAGTTCTGCTCCTGGAGCCCTGGGAGGAGATCTACACGACGGACGACATGCGGACGATCCCGTTCGGGCCCACGCTCGCGTTCCATCTAGCCCTCGTCGACGCTTACGAACAGGCCGGATACACCCTGGTGCCGGTTCCACGAGGCTCCGTCGAAGATCGAGCGGCGTTCGTTCGGGACTTCGTGGGACGACCATAGCGACGACCCGGATCTTGGAGGCAGCCCCCTAATCTGTCCCGCCCATGCGTACGTACTTGGAGCGTCGTCTCTTCCAGGGGCGCAGACCCGAAACCCGCGACGGGGTAGATATCCGCATTAAGTGCCATCTCGGCCCAAAGCTCCACGTAGACGTCTCAGTGCAGGCCGCGGACGCTGGGGCGCGCGCCGCAGCTGTGGACCCCGAAGACCCGCGATCGGGCTGAACGGTGTGTCGTCCTGGGTGCGTTGAGTCGCCCTGGACGCCGGGGCCGCCAGACGTCGGGCGCCTCCTGGTGAGCGATCGGGAGGACCTTCAAGTCCACTGGCGTCGTGGTGAGCCACGGGAGGGTCGCACCGTGAGTCGCATGTACGGACCGCGACCGGTTCGCGAGAACGGTCGGCTCCACCGTGTGTCGTCGTGACGCCATTGGGTGGTAACCGCGTGTCACGCGAAGGCCCTTCCAGGCGCAGGCGCCTGGAGCGGGGACGTTCGCCCGTTGACTTCGCCGAAGCATGGCAGCCCGTACAGGAAGGGACGTTCGTCCGTTGGTGCGGCCCGCTTGGGGCTTCAAAGTGTTGGAAGGGCCTGGGCGTGCGAACGCCAGGGAGGTGGAGCCCGGGCGGAAGGGGGTTCACTGTGCACCTCACTTGGCGAGACGGGCTCGCGACGGTGCTCGTCGTAGCCGCGGCGATCCTGTACCTGCTGTGGCTCCAGGACGTCGAGGTGTTCGGGCTCGCGAGCGCAACGGCGGTGGCGAGCGTCGCCCTGGTGCTCGGGTTCGTAGCGTGCGCTACCAACCTCGGCTACAACTGGGGAGAGCTGTCGCAGGGCTCGAGGACCTACTTCGCGGTCACCTCGCTCCTCGGGCTCGCCGCCGTCGTCGCCGGGATCTGGGCGATCGTGTCGGACAGCGAGCCGATGCTCGGGGCGTTGGTGCTCGCGACGGCGATCCTGTGGGTGATGACGACTGCGCGTCACGTCGTGGCCGCCGGCGCTCCCGAGCCCAGGCTCGGCCACGCCGCGTGAGCGGCATCGGGGGGCGGGGGCGGTGACGAAGGCGGGAGGTCCGACATGAGCGATGCGCTGAGGATGCCGGGACCGCCGGAGGACTCCGGCGGTGCTCGCGATCCGGCGTGGGAGCAAGCACGCAGGCGGGTCGAAAGGAAGCGGAAGTTCTGGGGCGACCTCGTGGCCTATGTCGTGATCAACCTGTTGCTCGTCGGGATCTGGTTGGTCAACGGTCGCGGCTACTTCTGGCCGGCGTGGGTGATGGCGCCCTGGGGTGTGCTCGTGCTCCTGGACGCCTGGAGCGTGTTCTTTCGACGTCCGATCACGGAGGAGGACATCCGCAAGGAGATGCGAGGCGGCGGAGCGACCCCGATCGGGGGCGAGGGCTCACCCCGCTGAGGTGGGCACGAGCTCGCTCAGCAGGCTCTCGAGGGTCCGCGACCCGTTCGACCAAGGGGTCCTTCGGAGCCAAGGCCTGACGACTCTGTACCGGCCGTCCTTGGCTGTGAGCGTGGGGTAGGGCACCGAGCCTGGGCCGTTGGATCGACGGGCCAAGCCAGGGGGCCGCCATGGCCAAGACACGCGAGGAAGCGAAGGTCGATGGAGAAGCTGGGACCCCTCCCGTTCAGGACCACGCCGGTCATCGCACTCAGCTCCGCTTGGACGAAGAGAAGTTGCGGGGGTCGATCGACGCGATCCTGAATCGCCATCCCGCCGTCGGTCTGGCGGTGGGGATCGTCCGAGACGGATCTCTCGACTTCTTCCACGGACACGGGTTCGCGGAGGTCACGTCGAGGGCGCCGATCACCGAGGACACCGTGTTCCGGATCGGCTCGGTCACCAAGCTCTTCACGGCGATCGCCGTGATGCAGCTACACGAGCAGGGACTCGTCGACCTCGACGCGCCTGCCAACGACTTCTTGCGCGCCTACGAGCTGATCCCGGCGCCAGCCGGCTTCCCGACGGTTCGCCATCTCCTGACCCACACCGCTGGGATCGCGGAGGTGCAGCACTTCGTCGACCTGCTCCATCCCGAAGCCGGGCCGTTCGAGAGCCGCCCTCCGATCCTCAGCGTGAGGGTCGGGGAACCGATGCCGTCGCTCGCTGAGTACTACCGCGGCCGTCTCCGGGTAGTGGCCGAGCCCGGCACGACCTTCGCGTACTCCAACCACGGGTTCGCGACGCTCGGGCAGATCGTCGAGGACGTGAGCGGGATGACCCTGGAGTGCTTCTTCCGCGAGCGGATCTTCGAGCCTCTGGGTATGGCGGACACGGACCTCGTCCGCTCCGAGCGGATAACGTCACACCTGGCGACGGGTTACGCGCTCGGGCGCCGCGGCGCAGAGCCGGTCCCCGATCGAGACTGGATCGGCGCGGGAGCCGGAGGATCTACTCGACCACCCGGGACGTCGCTCGCTTCGCCGCGGCGATCATGGGCGGTGGCGCCAACGAGCATGGCTCGGTCCTCGAGTCCGCGACGCTGGAGATGATGTTCGAGCCCCATTTCCGGCCGGATCCTCGAGTGCCGGGTTGGGGGCTCGGCTTCGCCCGCGGCGAGGCCGGCGAGCATCGCATCGTGGGGCACGACGGTATCCTGCCTGGCTTCAACTCCGCATTGGTCGTGGCTCCGGACGACGCTGTCGCCGTCGTCGCCTTCACGAACGGCTCGCAGGGGGCGTTCGTGTGGATGGAGACAGAGTTCAAACGGTTGCTCCATCATCTGCTCGACGTTCCTGACGAGGTCGTCCGCACCGACATCTCTCATCACCCCGAGGTTTGGGAGGAGCTCTGCGGCCGCTACCGGCCGCTCCCGCGGATCTCGGACCTTCGCCAACGTCTGGCGATTCCCGGCGGTGCGGAGGTGTTCGTGCGTGATGGGCGCCTGATGATCCGCGCGCTGACGCCCATCCCCGCGCTATATCGAGGCTTCCCGCTACACCCCGACGAGGAGGACGATCCGGAGGTCTTCCGGGTCGATCTCTCGGAGGTCGGGCTGTCGACGGTCCGTGTCGTGTTCGGGCGCGACGTCGTGAGCGGCACGACAGCGATCCATGCGGACCTGGGAGGGCAGCCCTTGTCGCTCATCAGGCGACCCACCGGAGGGAGGGCGCGTGCGTCGCTCGCGGCGGCGCTGAGCGTTCTGCTGATCGCCGCCGCTGCGCGTTCCGTCGCGCGGCGTCGTCAGCGTTCCAAGGAGGTGCGGTCATGACCGTCGCGACAGCCACCGAGCTCTGGCGCATGGGCGCCACGGAGCTGGCGGGAGGACCTTCTCGCCTCCCGGCGCTGAGGTGAGCCACGGGAGGGTCGCACCGTGTGTCGGCGGGTAGGAGGTACGCGACCACCTTGACCGTGTGTCGTCCGCGAAGACGCCCAACCTGGGATTCAGCGGGCCGACGATCGACCCACGGTTTCCGACAGGCTCAGGCCCTAGCCGTGCGGGCGCTCTTGCCACGTGCGCCTACCGAAGCGTGTGTAGAACCGCGAGATCCGACCACGGGTGCACAGATTTCAGATCGTCGAGATCGACCCGAGCTCGAAGTCCAGCTCGAACGTGGCGTGCGAGCCGTGGGGAGCCCGGAAGCTGCCCGTGCCGCGCAGCCCCTCAAGGTCCCCCGAGCCCGAGCCGGCGATCACCGTCCACGAGCCGCCGGCTTCGGCGCCATCGAACTCGCCCAACGTCTCCACGAGGAACGTCCCGGTGCGACCGCCCAGGGTCCCCCGGACGCGCTGCAGGCCGACGAAGTGGGCGGTGCCGTCACTCCGGTAGGACATGAGCCACTGCACCGCCCCATCGCCCAAGATGTCCCCGGTGAACGCCTGCTCCACGATGGCTCGCGTGAGCTTGCCGCCGCCGCCGAGCTCTTCGTAGGTCTCTTCGTTCCACGATGTCACGTCGAACGAGCCTCGTGCCTTCGTCATGCGTGAGCTCCCGTGTGTTCGTGAGGGGACTCCGGTGTCTGGGCAGCCTACCCGCGTTCTTCGACCAGGAGGTCAACGACGTGATCGGATCGCCAACGATGGGTAGCCCCCGCGACGAGCGACGAGCGACGAGAAGGGGCGGTCGACGCTGACCCCTCCCGGGTCCGCACCGCTCCGGAAGGGTCGTTCGCATAGCTAGACTTCCACGCCAACGACCCACCCAAGGACGCGGACGACATGGTCAAGGGGATCCTCGAACGCCTGGCAGAGGGGCCGGTGCTCGGTGACGGTGGTTACCTGTTGGAGCTTGAGAAGC
Source organism: uncultured Actinomycetes bacterium (assembly GCA_963710985.1). Lineage (GTDB taxonomy): Bacteria > Actinomycetota > UBA4738 > UBA4738 > HRBIN12 > AC-51. The sequence goes on from CAVQCI010000003.1 coordinate 1,014,118, forward strand.
GGGGCTACGTACAGGCCGGGCCGTTCACCCCGGAGGTCGTGATCGAGCACCCGGACGCGCTGGCGCAGCTGCACCGCGAGTTCCTGCGGGCCGGGGTCGACGTGCTCCAGACCATGACGTTCTATGCGAGCGAAGACAAGCTCGAGACCGTCGGCCTGCAGGGGAAGGTAGATGACATCAACCGGAACGCGGTGCAAGTCGCGCGCCAAGTGGCGGCCGAAGGTGACGCGCTGGTCGCGGGGAACCTCTGCCTCACGTGGGCCTTCGATCCTGCAGACCCCGCGAGTGCCGACCATGTCCGAGCGCTCTTCGACCGGCAATTACAGGACCAGATCGACGCCGGTGGCGTGGACTTCTGGATCGGCGAAACGTTCTCGTTCCTCGGCGAAGCGCTCCTCTATGTAGAGCGCGCGAAGCTCACCGGCCTTCCCGTGATGGCAACGATGTGTTTCGAGCAGCCGGTTCCGCGCTCCTACGAGGGTGACACGCCCGCTGTTTGCGCGCGGAAACTCGTCGACGCGGGCGCCGACATCGTCGGGGTCAACTGCTTGAACGGCCCGGAGCAACAGTTGCCGATCGCCATCGAGATGCGCGACGCGGTCTCCGGCTACCTCGCGGCGCAACCGGTCGCTTACCGAACCACCAACGACCACCCCGACTTCACCGCGACCGGGAGCTTCCCGTACGGGCTGGACCCGCTGCAGCTCTCGCGACAAGAGATGGCTGAGTACGCCCGGCAGGCCAGGGATGCGGGCATCGATTACATCGGTTCGTGCTGCGGCTCGGTCCAGGCGCACGTACGAGCTATGGCGAAGGTGCTCGGCAAGCTGCCCGTCGAGGAGCGTGAGTGGAAGTCATCGACCGGGAAGGTGATGTCCGCCTACGAATACCGCGATCACTCCGAGACCGAGGTCTGATCCCAGGCGAAGCTATGTGTCTACCGCCCGGGGACCAGTGACCGCATCGCCCCGTGAGAGGCCGTCGTCTGACGTTCGGCGGACGTCGCCCCCATCTCTTAGCCTGTGCCCGTGCGCACGTTCGGGCTTGAAGAGCGGCGCGCCCGCCTCGCGATTCGTCACGATCTCGGGTGCCCGACCACCACCGTGGAGCAGGCAGCCGCCGACCTGGTGGGATTGCATTCAAGCGACCCCGTCACGGTGCATCTCTCGGCCCGCGCCCGGGTCTCAGGGTTCACTCCGCCCGACCTGGAGGAGGCGCTTTACGAGCGCAAGACGCTCGTTCGCATGCTGGGGATGCGCCGCACGATGTTCGTGGTACCGGTCGACTTCGCCGCGATCATGGACGCGGCCTGCGTAAAGGCCCTCGCTCCGAGCGAGCGCCGGCGACTGATCCGGATGCTCCAGGAGCAGGGCATCGCGCGTGACGGCTCGGCATGGGTCCACGACGTCGCGGCTCGCACGCTCGCGGCGCTCGACGCGCGCGGCGAGGCCACCGCCGTGGAGCTCAGCAAGGACGTGCCCGAGCTCACCGCCAAGCTCACGTTCGGCGAGGGCAAGAGCTGGGGTGGCCGCGTGGGCGTGTCCACGCGCATCCTGTTCCTGCTCGCGGCGGAAGGCCTCATCGTCCGCACGCGCCCGAGAGGCTCTTGGGTCTCCGGCCAGTACCGGTGGGCCCATGTCGACGCATGGCTCGGCGCGCCGCTGCCCACGATCGGGCGCGCTGAGGCGAGCGAGGAGCTGCTGCGGCGCTGGCTCGGCCGGTTCGGGCCAACGACCTCTGTCGACATCCGCTGGTGGACCGGCTGGACGGCCAGGCAGACGAACGCGGCGCTCGAGGCGGTCGACGCCGAGCAGGTCGGCCTCGGCGACGGCGCGAACGGGTACGTCCTGCCCGACGACCTCGAGTCGGTCGATGTCCCCGATCGCTGGGTCCGCCTTCTCCCCGGCCTCGATCCCACGGTGATGGGCTGGAAGGAGCGCGACTGGTACTTGGGCGATCACGCGCCGATGCTGTTCGACCGCAACGGCAACGCCGGGCCGACGATCGTGGCTGACGGGCGCGTGATCGGCGGGTGGACGCAGCGGCCCGACGGCGAGATCGCGGTGCAGCTGCTCGAGCGCGCGGATCGCACGACGCGGCGGCTCTTGCGCGAAGAGCGCGAGCGCCTCGGGGCGTGGCTCGCTGACACGCGGATCGTGCCAAGGTTCCGGACCCCGCTGGAGCAGGACCTGGCTCGGTGAGTTCGCCGAGGTACGGATCGCCCACCTTCCACCGCGCTCAACGGGGACCGAGGTCGCGTGGGCACTTCGCGGACAACGTCGGTTGGGTGGCGAGGGCTGGGATCGCGGTTCGAGCGCCGATGACCGCGTCGCTCGAATCGACTGAGTCCTAAAGAAGAGGGCAGGGTCCGGCTCCTGCTCCAAGGACCGGACATCGGGGAGATTGCCGACAGGGCTTAGGATCAGCCGCTCCGTTGTGGAAGACCGTGTCCCCGGCTTTCTGAAGAAGGGCTGTGTTCCGGAGAAGCGGAAGAAGGCGGCCGAGGTTGTGTCGAGGCTCCGACACCCAGAGGAACAGCGCAAACGACGGGGCCTCACGATTGCAGATATGGCGCCTGGCGTGACTGCACGCGCCTACCGAAACATAGAGTTGCGAGTGAGACTCCCGTGACCCCCAACGGGTCGCCGGGAGGATGCCCGACGATGGCCGATGACACGAACGCGTCCTCGGACGTGTTCATCCGAGGACCGTTCGGCTGACGACACGCCGCGTCCGCTTGGTCTGCACCGTCGCGTTGGTGCAGCATCTCCGCGAGCGGTTCGGAATCAGCGGCGGGACTCTAACCTCGGTTGAGACGCGGTAGGTCGGCACCGTGTGTCACACCTGTTGTGACGGGGCCCGCGCATTCGCCACATCGTGCGAGGGGGAGGGAGAGGCTTGGCCCGGGCGGTCTTCCTCGGGTATCTCGCGGCGACCCGAAGGAAGGAGAACCGGCATCTCTTCGGCCTTGAGGGGCTTGTCCGCACGCTAGGTGAGCAGATTGAACTGGACGCTGCCTTGGAAGCGGGGCGTCGCTTCATGGCAACCTTAGGATCGTCTCCTCGATATCCGTACCGCGGCCAGGAGCGAACGACACCTCGGTGCTGAGTATCTGGAATCCGGCCTTCAGGAGAACACGCAACGAACCAGCGTTATCGCTGGCGACGCGGGCTCGAAGGGGCCGAACCGGCACCGCGTCGAGTAAGAGGGCCAGAGCCTCGCTGGCGATGCCCTGACCCCAGCAGGCGCGGTCTATCCAGTAGGTAACCTCTGTCGTTCCGTCCGAGAGGAAGGCACCGATGGTGCCGACGAGACGATCATCGCGGGTGACAGCCCGGAGCGTGACCTCGGGGGAGGTCATGACCCTCGCCATGTGGGCATCGAAGGCGCCCCGGTCGTTCGGATCCTCAGGGGTGAACGCCGCCATCCGGACCGCCTCCGGATCGCGCATCTGGTCGAAGATCGTGTCCAGGTCGCCGGCTTCGACGCGTCGCAGCGCGACCACTGACATGGGGGCCATCCTCCTCGGCGGCGGGCTGACCCGGCAACCCATCTGCCATCCGGCTGGCGGACCTTGGGCAATAAGAGCCGTTGGGCTCAGCTGGACTCGACGGGGAGCGGATCGGGTCCCAACGGTTCGGACGCATCAGAGCCGACAGGGGGCACACGGGTGCTCTTCCGGCCCTCTCCCGGTTACACCGTCGTCATGCCGATGGCTTGGCCCGCATCCCGTTGGCTTCCGCGCCATAGTGTTCGTCGAGGAACTTCCTAATCGAGTTCTCTACGGTCCGCCTGGACGTCGTCGCCTTCTTCGGGTCGCCTACCAGCCACTCGGCGACGGGTTGCCCGTCCGACTGCGCCGTGACCTTGTGCCCGATATCCCACATGAAGTCGATGCTGCGGTCTGCGTCGTCGGGCAAGACCTTCCACGTTACGTGCGCCTCGCTGAGGATTCCTCCTGCCACCCGGGCAGGTAGACCGTGGTCCATGAACGCCATCGCGCTGCGTTCTCCTTCCTCCACATCTCGAGGAGTACGTCACGCGGCTCCCAGCCGAAGAACCGAACCCGGGGGACTGCAGTTCGTCGACAGTGCCGTCCTTCTTCAGTCTCCGACCCCGCAGATGGTGACGTCCACGATGGATCCGAAGTAAGCCGCCAGGACGCCCAACACGATGGCGACAAGACCGGGACGAACGTCGGCGACGGCCTCGCGTACGTGATCGACGTCTGCACGCTGCACCTCGAGACGCGGCGAGCGGTCGTGCGGATGCTGATCGAGATCGATGCAGCGGGAGACTGAGGACTGGGGCGAGTCCGTCTTGTCATCGGTCCTGCAAGCGGTCCATCGGAGGCGGAATGACCGTATAGGACCTCGAGGAATGCCACGGGAAACGCGCAGGTCAGTGACCGTCTTCCATCATCAGCGCTGGTGACGGATGTGGCAGTTCGCGGACTCATGATCCATCGCTCGTTGCCATCGAATTGGTCAACACTGGTCACCATTCACCTCGGACCCCCGCGACGGGCGGGGTTGACGCAACAACGCGTCCGCGTAGCGTAGAAGCTTCAAGTTCGACCCAGGCGTGGGGAGGGTGAGCCATGAGGTTGGGACCGGAGACGATCGCTCGCGCGAGCAGTCGGCATCCGTGGAGGACGCTCGGGATCTGGATCGCGACCATCGTGGTGGTCGGCGGGATCGGCGTGTCGCTGCTCGCGGGAGTCCTCACGCAGGACATCGCGTTCACGAACCATCCCGAGTCGGTGCAGGCGCAGGACGTGCTCGATAGCAGGTTCGGGGACACCCGCACCCAGGACACCGAGTTCGTGATCGTCCACTCGTCGACCTCGACGGTCGACGACCAGGCGTACCAGGCGTTCGTCACGCAGCTGCAGCAGCGGCTCGGCGCCCTCGGCGGGCTCCTGGCGTCCCCGCCGGCTACCTACTACGACGTCGCGCAGCAGTCGCCCCAGCAGGCGGCCGGTCTGGTCTCGTCCGACCGGCAGTACACGCTGATCCCGGTCACCCTGAAGAACTTCGAGGACGCAACGATCGCGCGCCTGCGGGACATCGCCGCCTCCGCGCAGACGAGCGGGTTCCAGGTCCAGGTGGGCGGCCAGGGGTCCCTGAACGCCGACTTCACGAAGATCGCCGAGGAGGACCTGCGGAAGGGTGAATCGATCGGGATCGCGATCGCGCTGATCGTGCTGATCGTCGTGTTCGCATCGGTCGTGGCCGCCGTACTGCCGATCGTGATGGCCGTGTGCGCGATCGCGGTCGCGATGGGCCTGGTCGCGCTGATCGGCCAGGTCTGGAACTTCAACCTGTTCGTCGAGAACATGATCACGATGATCGGTCTCGCGGTCGGGATCGACTACTCGCTGTTCATCGTGTCGCGCTACCGGGAGGAGCGGAAGAAGGGGTTCGAGAAGCTCGACGCGATCGGGATGGCCGGCGCGACGGCGAACCGCGCCGTGTTCTTCAGCGGTATGACGGTGGTACTCGCCCTGCTCGGGATGATGATCTTCCCCGCGACGATCTTCCGGTCGCTCTCCGGCGGCGCGATCCTGGTCACCCTGGCTGCCCTGGCCGCCTCGATGACCCTCCTGCCGGCGGTCCTCGCGCTGCTTGGCGACAAGGTGAACTGGCCGCGCCTGGCGAAGCGCGCCCGGATGGACGCCGAGTACGACCCGAGGGGCGGCTTCTGGGACCGGCTCACCCGCGGCGTCATGGCCCGCCCGGTCGTGTTCCTCCTGGGGGCCGTGCTCGTGCTCGGCACGCTCGGCGCCTTCTACTTCCAGCTCCACCGGGGGACGTCGCAGAACGTGAGCGCGCTCCCCGACGCGTTCGCCTCCAAGCAGGCGTTCCTCACGTTGCAGCAGCAGTTCGCCGGCGGCCTGTCGGACCCGGCGAAGATCGTGATCACCGGCAGCGTCGACAGCCCGGAGGTCAAGGCGGCGATCACGAAGCTCCAGCAGGCGATCGCCGCCGACCCGACCTTCGCGCCCAAGGCGATCGTGACCCCCAGCCAGGACGGCTCGGCGATCGAGCTCGACGCGTACTTCCGCGGCGACCCCTCGAGCGACGCCGCGTTCCAGGGGATCCGCGACCTCCGGAGCCGGCTCGTGCCCACCGCGTTCGCGAGCGTCAGCGGGGCACAGGTGCTCGTCGGCGGGAACACGGCGTTCTTCACCGACTTCCTCGACACGGTCGGCAGGTACCAGTGGATCGTGCTCGCGTTCGTGCTCGGGCTTTCGTTCATCCTACTCACGGTCGTGTTCCGTTCGATCGTGCTGCCGGCTACCGCGATCGTGATGAACCTGCTCTCCGTGGGCGCCGCATACGGCGCGCTAACGCTCGTGTTCCAGAAGGGTGTCGGGATCGGCATCTTCAATGCGATCGGGTTCCAGTTCGTGAAGACGCCGGCGATCGAGGCCTGGTTGCCATTGTTCCTGTTCTCGGTCCTGTTCGGCCTGTCGATGGATTACCAGGTGTTCCTGCTGACGCGGATCCGCGAGGAGTACGACAAGACCGGCGACAACACCGAGGCGGTCGCCTACGGCCTTCGCCGGACAGCGGGCCTCATCACCGGGGCCGCGCTGATCATGGTGGCGGTGTTCACGGGGTTCGCGTCGGGACGCCTCGGGCCGCTCCAGCAGATGGGTTTCGGCCTGGCGGTGGCCGTGTTCATGGACGCGACGATCGTGCGGACCGTGCTGGTCCCCGCCACGATGCGCCTGTTCGGGGACGCGAACTGGTACCTGCCGCGGTGGCTCGAGTGGCTGCCGCAGGTCCACGTCGAGGGTCGCGAGGTCGTCGTGATCCCCGGCGAGGCCGAGCCGGTGCCGGTTTGGGCCGACGATTGAGGACGGGCGCGGAGGCTAGAACGCGCTGAGGCCCCGGGGGCTCCCGAAGTCGGTCGCCTTCCGGCCAGTTAGAACCGGAGGCGATCTCGTTCCGCCCGAAGCCCCACGGGCAGATGTGGATGGTGGCGCGCTTCCCGCGCAGCGGAGCGATGGCATCGCTCGGTCCGACGAGGTGCCGATCGTCGGGATTCTCCTGACGGGGCGCGAACGAACAGATCTGGTGGGCCGGCGAGGTCGTGAAGGGGTCTTCACCCTTCCCGATCGCGAACGGTTGCGGGTAGGGACTGGCCTTCGGTCCGGCCGCGTCAGGAGGCAGCATTGAGGCGATCGACGATTGGGGTGAGTTGTGTGCCGTGGAAGTGTGCGGGCACGGCCTGGGCGCGACCCACGGGAGGGTCGCACCGTGCTTCATGCAAGGAACAGGCGGGATTGGGGTCAACCGCGGCCTGGAGGCGTTAGTGCCCATCTAGCGCGGTGAGCTTCGCACTCGCTTCCCACAGACCTTCCTGAATCACTTCGTCCGTCGTGCCCCTCGGCGGCTTCGCCTCGTGCTCGAGCCTGAAGAAGCGTGACGTCGCACCAGGATGGGTCTCGCCGGAGACCAGTCCAGCGATAGCCTGGCCGGCACGACCCGGGTCGTGCGCCACCAGTCGATGGGCCACCCGGATCATCACCGGCATCTCGCGCGTGAGCCCCGAACGAACGAGTCCGGGGTGGACGGCGTTCGCGGTGACGCCGTCACCGAGCCGACGTGCGAGCGCGAACGTGAACAGCACGTTCTCCGCCTTCGTCGCGCCGAAGGCTCGGGTCGCTCTGAACGTGCGCGCGCTCTGCAGATCCTCGAGGTACACAGTCGACGTCGAGGGGGCTGTCACGGTCACGATCTGCGAGGGCGTCCCCGTCCGGAGGAGCGGAAGCAGCAGGTTGGTGAACAGGAACGGCCCGAGGTGATTGGTGGCGAACATCAGCTCGAAGCCCTCCGCGGTGACCCTCCGCTCACGGACGAAGACGGAAGCATCGTTGACGAGGCCCTTGATCCGGTCCGTTCGCTCCGCGATGTCCTCGACCGCCTGGCGGATCGACGAGAGCGAAGACAGGTCCCCTACGACCACCTCGGCTTGTCCGCTTCCTCTGATGCCATCGGCTGCAGCCTTCCCGCGGTCTCGGTCTCGGCAGAGGAGGATCAGGCGTGCGTCGCGATCGGCCAGGGCGGTCGCCGTGGCGCCGCCGATGGCCCCCGTGGCGCCTGTGACGACAAAGGTGGAGGTCATCGTCCTGGGATCTCACCGAGGAGAGAGCTCGTATCGTGACACACGGTTCGATTGACCGCGTCTCGGTACGCGCGCGATGTCATCTACGCGAGCGGTGAACGCCGCCGCGTGTCAGGTCAGCGTGCCGCGTGGACGATGAGTGGCAGCTGCGCGATCGTCCTGAGCCAAGCCTGAGCCCGCGAGCCCGTGCCTCAACGGGTCGGTCGAGGCGATCGACTTGATGGTGGTCGGTAGCGACCCACCGAGCCTGGGCCACTTTCACCCTCGGCGGAAGTGCAAGGCGGGGCCGAGCGGATCTCCACTCTGGTGGAGGATGAAGCGCACCTTGTACCGACCCGCACCCTGCTTCGGGTAGTGGCCCTGCCACCTGATGTGGAAGACCCAGATATGGGGGCCCTTGTCCAACCTCGTCGCGTCACACACCCGGGTCTGCTTGGTGACGCACACGTCGACGGCCTTGAAGAGCTTCGGGAAGGTGCGAAGGCGGAACACGAGCGTCCCGTCGGCCTTCTTCGCGATGAGCGTGCAGAAGTCGCCCGTGGGAGCGCAGTAGTGGTCGACGACCTTGACGGCGGCCCTCGCGCTGCTGGCGGCGCCGACGAGGATGCTGAGCGATACCGCGATTGCCAGGAGTCTCTTCATCCATCGGATGCTACTCCTGCTGCTCGCGACGCCTGCTGCGGCTCACCGACTGAACACGCTTCCCTCGAGGTCGCCTAGCTCGTGCCTCAAGGTCCTTCGTGCACCGGGCCCGACGCACCTGGGGCCGTCACGTGCGCTGATGCAGGCTGGAACGTAGCGCTGGACGCCGAGCGCTGGTTCGAGGTGTCCGGCGGAGACGAAGGGAGAGCCCGATGGCTGCGTCACGCACGGGTCCCGCCGCGGATCGGTCGAAGACCGAGGACGTCGACCTGAAGCGTTGGGTCGCCGACGTCCTCAACCGATGGCCCGCCGTCGGTCTGGCTGTCGGCATCGTGCGCGAGGGGGCGCTCGATGCCTTCTACGGCTTCGGCGTGGCCAACATCACGTCCCGGACGCCGATCACCGAGGACACCGGCGTGCGGGTGGCGTCGATCTCGAAGACCATCACCGGCGTCGCCGTGCTGCAGCTGTGGGAGCAGGGGCTGATCGACCTCGACGCGCCGGCGAACGACGTCCTGCGCGCATACCGGCTCGTTCCGGCCGACCCGAGCTGGCGACCGGCCACGATCCGTGACCTCCTGACGCACACCGCCGGCCTCCCCGAGACCGCGCTTCCGCGACGAGCGCTGATGCCGGACTTCGGGGAGAGCGTGCAGCTGAGGCGCCCGCTGCCGACGCTCGCCGAGTACTACGGCGGCGAGCTCCGACTCGTGGCCGAGCCCGGGACCCGGTTCCGCTACGGCAACCACAGCTTCGCGACGCTCGGTCAGATCGTGCAGGACGTGAGCGGGGAGCCGCTGGACCGCTACCTGCGGGATCACCTCTTCGAGCCCCTCGGGATGGACGACACGGACCTGCTCCGCACCTCGGCCGTTGAGTCGCGCCTCGCGACCGGCTACGAGATGAGCCATCGGGGACCGAAGGAGGTCGAGCCCCGGCAGATGATCACCGCCGGCGCCGCATCGGTCTACTCCACGCCCAGGGACATGGCGCGCTACGTCGCCGCACTGCTCGGCGGCGGCTCGAACGAGCACGGCACGGTGCTCAAGCCAGAGACGGTCGCGATGATGTTCGCGCCCCAGTACCAACCCGATCCGGTGATCGCCGGGATGGGCCTCGCGTTCTTCCGGGCCGATCTCGGCGGCCGTCCGGCGGTCGAGCACCAAGGCACGATCCCCGGGTTCCACTCGCAGCTGTTCCTCTCGCCGGAAGACGGCGTGGGCGTGATGGCGTTCACGAACGGCTCGTGGCGTCCGGACTTCTGGTTGCCGTTCGAGGTGTCCGGCCTCCTGCGGCGGGTGCTCGGCGTCCCGCCGGACCGGATCCGCACGGACGTGCCTCGCCGGCCCGACACGTGGCCGGACCTGTGCGGCTGGTACCGCGTGTCCGGCCCGTTCACCGACCTGCGGGTACGCGCGGCGGCCGGCGCCGGCGCGGAGGTGTTCGTCCGCGGCGGACAGCTGAAGCTGCGGATGCTGATCCCGGTCCCGATCTTCTACCGGGGATTTCCTCTCCTCCCCGACGACCCGGAGGATCCCTACGTGTTCCGGGTCGATCTCGCGAGGTTCGGGCTGGGGTCGACGCGGATCGTGTTCCGCCAAGACGAGGGGCGGACGACGCGCCTGCACCTCGAGGTGATGCCGATGACCCTGCACAAGGGTTCGGACGCGACGAACCCGAGGAGGTGGGCGACCGGCGCGGTCGTCGGCATGGCGGCGCTGGCCGCGGGGCGTCGGGTCGTCCGGGCGCGCGGCTCGTCCGGGTGAGCGAGGTCGTTCCCGTACGTCCGGCAGGAAGCGGTTCGAGCACGCGCTCCCCCGTGTTGTGGCTGTCGGACTGCGGCTGCGCCCACGTCCTGGCGAGCATCTGAGGACTGGAACCTCGACACACGGGCACCGTGTGTCATGTAGGGAACAGCCGCGGTTGAGGGCCGGCCCAGCCGAGTTTCATGGGGCCTGGGGTCCCCACACTCAGTGCGGGTGACCTGCATGTCGTGCGGTTCGGACGCGGCCAGGTCTGACCTGTCTGCGCTCACGAGCGCCGAGGCGTGCTTCGGTCAAGGGGAAAGCCATCAGCGAGGTGTTCTCTGAACTCCCTGACCACACGGTTTGCGGGCTTTCTTGCGGAGTACCCACAGGTTAAGGGAGGTAGTACCCACAGCAGGTCAGAGGGCCTTGAGCCCTTCGAAGCCCCCGGGCGTACGCTCGACCCTTGAAGAAGGCGGTCGCCGTCATCGTGACGAGGGTCACCGGTCAAGCAAGCCACGACTGGTCGGATCGACGAACGCGCTAGTCTCCGGTCCGATGACTTCGCGGATCGACCACACCACGTTCGACTGCCACGACGCGTATGCGCTGTCGACGTTCTGGGCCCAGGTCTTGGGCTTCACCGATGTGCCGGGCGACCCGAACGAGCCGGGCCACCAGGAGTGCATGATCATCGACCCAGCCGGTAGCCAGCAGGTCTTGTTCATCGAGGTGCCGGAGGACAAGCAGGTGAAGAACCGCGTCCACTTCGACTTGGTGCCCACTGATCGGACTCGCGACGAGGAGATCGAGCGGGTCCGCGCCTTGGGGGCCACGCCCCTCGATGACCGGCGTCAGGCCGACGGTACGGGGTGGCTGGTGCTCGCCGATCCCGAGGGCAACGAGTTCTGCATCCTGCGAAGCGACGCGGAACGCTAGCCTCACTCCTGGTCGGCGGACAACAGAAGTCGATCTTCTGGGTGCCACCTAACCGATAAAGGCGCGGCGGGCGTTCTCGTCGCCATCGCCCTGGCGATCGGGGTGTGGTGGGCGGCGTTCCGGCAGGAACCCTCGGTCTCGATCGCCACCGCCGACATCCCGGCGATCGAGTTCCGCCCGTTCCCCGAGGGGCCCCCGCAGCCGGTGTTCACGAGCGGCGTGCCGGATCGGTTCCAGGTTCCGGCTCGACTCGTTGCGGAGTCGGCGCCGGGATGCTGGCCCTCGCGCAGGCTGGCCGGTTCCAGCATCCTCCCGAAAGCATGAGCTACGATCGAGCCGACCGACTGTCGGGTCGATGAACCGCACGGCTTCGATGGGCAACCCATGTACCTCTGCGCCATCTCACTCGTAGGTCAAGGGCCAGCCGGCGGTCACCTGTGGGAGTGGGGAGCGCTCGTTGACGGCACGCTGCACACACATCGAACGGACCCCCGCGAGATCCCCACGATCACCGGCCCGTGGGGACCCGCCGTGGCAGCCAGCGTGATGTACGCCGAATCGCGCCGCTACATCTTTCGGGCGGTGGTCGAGTGCGCCACCGGGTTCTGCATCGCCCAAATCGCGGGGCATCGATCATCGGCAAGTGATTTCACGTGTTGCACGTCTTCATCCGATGCATCCGTTTCGACCTCGACCAACCATCTTCGGGCTAGGGCACATCGAGGAGCTCAGACTTGAGGGCTGTTGTTCTCCACCGGTCGGGAGGGCCGGACGAGCTGCGCCTTGAGGAGGTCGCCGATCCCGAGCCGGCGGCGGGCGAGGTGCGCATCGCCGTGATCGCGGCGGGAACCAATCCCGTCGACGCCGGGAACCGGGCCGACGGATCATGGGCTCGGATCGAGTTCCCGTTCGTGCCTGGCTACGACGTCGCGGGCGTGATCGATGCGGTCGGGGCGGGGGTCACAGGCGTGAGCGTCGGCGACACCGTGATGGCCATGACGAGCTTCCCTCGAGGGGCTGGCGGGTACGCCGAACTTGTCGTGACCACCGCCGATCTCGTCGCGATCCTCGAACCTGGCGTCGACGTGGTCGCCGCTGCGGCCGTCCCGCTGGCCGCAGGAACGGCGCTCGAGGTTCTCGAGCGACTGGCGCTCGACCGTGGGAGCACGCTGTTGGTGCTCGGTGCGAGCGGAGGTGTCGGACAGTTCCTCCTGCAGCTCGCCCGTCACGAGGGCCTCCGAACCATCGCGGCGGGGGGCCGATCCTCGCACGAGCGGATGCGCGAAGATGGCGCTGCCGCGTGCATCGATTACACGACCGAGGAGGTCGCTCAACGGGCGCTGGAGTTGGCGGGCGGGCCCGTCGACGCCATCGCCGACCTCGTAGGGGGAGACCTACTGACCCGCTCGATGGATGCGCTGAAGCCGAAGGGGTCGGCGGCCTCGATCGCCACCCCGGCGCTCGATCTGGACGCGGTGCTCGACAACAACATCTCCTTCCACGGCGTGTTGATCGGCGACGACGGGAGACGGACCCGACGCCTGGCCGACATGTTCGCTCGGGGTGCATTGCGCCCCCACGTGAGTCACGTACTGCCGCTTGACGAAGCGGCGCAGGCGCATCGGATCCTCGAGTCGGGCCACGCCGGCGGCAAGGTCGTCCTCACCGTTCGAGGTTGACGTTTGTCAGTCGGTCGGTCGGCTGGCTGGTGGGGTGTTCTCAGAACCCGCTGACCACACGGTTTGCGTGCTCGATTGCGGAGTACCCACAGGTAAAGAGGGGTAGTACCCACACTTGGGCCGCAAGCGTTTGGCCGAAGGGCGGAGTCCGATTGGTCGATTCCGTAGCCGGGCCACGCCGCTCGAGGGACATCCCGCGAACCCTCGCCGAGCGGGCGTCCCATCGCCTCAGCAGCATCCGTGGAACGCCTCGGTTGTGCCGCCGGTAGTGGATCGAGTCTGACACCCGCGAGGCGGCGCGCCGCACGATCATCGGCTGATGGCCAAGATCGACGTGGCGGCCGGGGAAGGGGCCGGAAGTCCACGTGTGCGGGATACGCGGGCGGATGGCCGAAGGTCGAAACCGCATCGTGGCTGAACTACTCGTCAACGCCTGGCGTCCCTGGGCAACGTGATGCTTGGGCTGGCCTACGAGAGAACGCTAGGGAGGCGTAGACGCACGAAGGCCCCCCGGCCGAAGCAGGAGGCCAACTGTGCCACGCGCGACCGGTTCATGACGGGTGCGACCCGTACGGTGCGTGCGTGCTGTGAGTCCTTGGCATACCCGGGATGCTCCCGGCTACCACCCGATCGATCTAGAGGAATCTTCGGCCCCGCAGCCTTGGACAGACACGGCCCACAAGTCGTGATGTTGGCTCGCCCGCTACCCGATCTCCGGTAAGGCTTTGGGACTCGCCGCTGGGACGACGAGGGCAGTTTGGGTCGTCGGTTCCCTCAGGAACTGAAGTGCACCATCGCGGTCGCACAGCCCACACCCTGCACCCAGACGTTCTGGAGCCCCGAGATGTCGGGAGCGATGTCATGCGCTGAGACGATGATGTTCGCGGTGAACGACTCGTCGTTGCCGTCCCCGGCCCGGTAGAAGTCGGCCTGGAGCACGACGGTCTGCTCGTCGGTGCTGGCGGGCTTGAGGGCCTCACTCAACGAGCCCGTGCACTTGAACGACGTCCCCGCCAGGAGGCTCGCCGTATCCCAACGGACGCCCTCTCCGGCAAGACAGCCGGCAAGCGGGCCCTGACTCACGTCCGAATCGCATCGGAAGCCACCCGCCGAATGGACGGATCCGGTTGAGGAGTTGAAGCTTCCGCCGCCCGTCAAGAAGACCTGGCCCGTGGGGAACCCGGAGACCTCCGAAGCGTTGAATCCGAAACCTGTGTTCGGCCCGGCCGCGACGGCGGCACTGGCCCCGAGCGAAACGACGAAGAGCGCTGCGGATGCAGCGATCAGCATGGAACGGATCGATCTCATCCTTCCTCCTTCTGCTCGGAGACAGCCTGCGTTCCTCGGCTGACTACGACGTGACGGCGAACCGTGTCCCACCGATCCCTTGACCGTTCGCCTGGCCGGGCTGGGGGTCGCCAGCACGGGTGTAGAGCGACATCCCGTTGGACGTGATCTGCTCTTCGCCGTCGGGCCGCTGGATCGTCCCGAAGGTGCCCGTCTGTCGACCGTTCATCTGCAGGTGTACGGGCGAGCGAGGTGCTTGGCTCAGCCGGTTCGACACTTCCACGCACCCGCCGAGCCTCTCGTCAGGTGGGTCATGAGACTCGAGGCGGGCACGAGCTCGCCGACCTTCGACACCTAGCGTTGTGTCGTGGCAGCGCGACCAGCTCCCGAAGGCGATCCGCCAGCTCGTACTCGACGACCAGCGGCTGCGGAACGACATCTGCTGGTCGGTGTCCCACTGCTAGCGGCCGAGGCCGGTCCGGCTCCGCGCGACCGCGAGACGGTTCGACCATCGACATCACAAGGCGGACCTACAGCGATTGCCAACGGTTTACCGCCGAAGCAGCATCCGGGGAATCGGCGAGCCAACCCGTCTTCCCTCCCGAGAACCGTCGCCCAGGCTCGACACGGTGCGGGGGGGCCCGTCTCGGATGAGGGGTTACGCGTGGCGGCTACCCACGCTAGGTTGAAGGGGTCCGTTCCGGAAGGGGGAACCGATGGACAAGGTCGTGCACTTCGAGATCACGTACGACGAACACGCGCGGGCCAAGGAGTTCTACGCGTCCGTGTTCGATTGGGAGCTGAACGACGTGCCGATGGGCGGTGACATGGTCTACACGACGGCCACGACCGTGCCCGTGGACGACAAGATGATGCCCACGGAACCGGGGGCGATCAACGGCGGGTTCACCAGTAAGGGGGCCGAGACCCCAGCGCCGGTGATCACGATCGGCGTGGGCTCGATCGACGACACGATCAAGAAGATCGAGGCGAGCGGTGGGAGTGTCGTGACGCCCCGCACCCCGATCCCCGGCATGGGTGCCTTCGCGTACTTCAAGGACAGCGAGGGCAACACGATGGGCCTGTTCGAGACCAATCCGGACGAACGCTAGCCAACGGCGGCCTGCTGCATCCGGCCGGGCGTGCGGACGCCGCAGCAGTGGAGTCCGTCGGCGCGCCGCGCATCAGAGCTGCTGAAGACCGGGGAGTCGTATCCGAGGGCGGCTCGAAGTCTCCCTATGCCAAGAGGTCAAGGACGACACGCATCAGGGTCGCACCGTGTGTCGCCTGCGCTGACTCCGATGTTCGCTCCTCTGTGGGCCCGGTCAGCGCTCCAGGTCCTCTTGGATGTGGGACGTCCCCAAACGCGGTCAGGAGCGTGCGACGCCTCGGGTGGGACGTGCGCTCGCGGCCCGCGTCGCCGATGTCGGATCGGGACACCACGCCGGTCATCTCCTTAACAGGGTCGGTGAGACTGCGCTTCTCCTCGCCGATCCCCCATGGGTGACAAGTTGTACGGGTGGCCGCAGACGTTCGTCGGGGCCAAGCCGCCTGGGCCCGTGGCCCCAAGGCCTGATGGTGAGTCCTGCGAGAACCAGGCCCTCAGGCCCCTGTGGGGGATGAAACCCTAGATCGAGGCTCACGGGTTGGGTCGACTGAGGGGGAACGTTCATGGCGACTTCGACGGTTCATGCTACGGGCCACTCGACGCGAACAAGGCTCGCGGTCATCGCCGCTGCCGGGTTCATCGTGCTTGGTCTCTTCCAGATCGCCCTGGCCTTGGGCGCACCGCTCGGTGAGGCGGCCTATGGGGGGACGCGCACCGACCTGCCGGCCTCGCTGCAGATCACGAGCGCCGTTGCCGCGGTCGTCTACGGCCTGGCGACGCTTGTCGTCCTCCGTCGCGTCGGGTACCACGTGCCCCTCATCAGCGGCCGGGTGTCTCGGGTAGGGACGTGGATACTCGCGGGCCTGATGCTGCTCGGCGCGCTGATGAACTTCGCATCCTCGAGCGGATGGGAACGCTTCGGGTGGGGTCCGTTCGCGCTGGTGCTCGCGATCCTGTGCTTCCTGATCGCCCGAGGGGACCGAGGGTCGAGTCGAGCCTGAGCGGCCGTCGCGTCGGTCCTTGTTCGCTCCTCTCATGCGCTCGCTCCTTCGGCGGCTGATGCCTGAGGACGCTGGACGGAGGCGGACCGGTGGTTCAGGGTCCAACGTCGCCTTCTGATCGGCCACCGGTCCTACGTGGACCGGATCTGCAAGCTGTACGGGTGGTCGCAGACGTTCGTCGCGGCGAACCGCTGAATTCCCGTTGGAGAAACGAGCTTCGGTCTCCAGAGCATGGACGGACACCTTCCGAAGGACTTCGCCGTAACGCCCGTGCAGCACGTCGACGTATCCTTACGCCAGGCAACCTGACCCTGCGGAGGCGTGCACCTGGTTCTTCTGCGCTTAGCGGAGCTCGTTCTCTATGCCACCGATCACTCCGGCAGGCGGAGGCGTTTGAGCAGCAGCGCGTTGACGGCCACGAGCAGGCTCGACCCAGACATAGAGATCGCTGCGATCTCGGGGCGAAGGACGAGCCCGAAAGCGGGCTCGAAGACCCCGGCGGCGATCGGGAGCGCCACGGAGTTGTAGCCGATCGCCCAGCCGAGGTTCTGTCTCATCTTCCGAACGGTTCCCCTGCCGATGTCCAAAGCGATGGGCACGTCGAGCGGATCCGACCGCATCAAGACAACGTCAGCCGTCTCGATCGCGACATCGGTTCCGGCCCCGATCGCGATACCGAGATCCGCTCGCGCCAATGCTGGCGCGTCGTTGACGCCATCCCCGACCATAGCCACCCTTCGACCTCCCTCCTGCAGGGCGTCTACCTGGTCGGCCTTGTCTCCGGGAAGGACCTCGGCGATGACCGTCTGCACCCCGAGCTCGTGGGCGATCCTCTCCGCGGTCGCTTGGTTGTCGCCCGTGAGCATCACCACTTCGATGCCGGCGTCCTTGAGCGCGGCGACGGCAGCCACCGACGTGTCCCGAGGGGCGTCGGCGATCCCGATGATCGCCGAGGCGACACCGTCGATGGCGACGCAGACGACCGTCCGTCCGCTGGAGGCGAGCTCCTCGCGTCGCTGCGCGAGTGGACCGAGTGATACGGCCTGCTGCTCCATGAGCCTGAGGTTCCCGACGGCCACGCGCCGGCCGTCGACGACGGCAAGCGCACCCTGACCTGGAACGTTCTCGAACGCCTCCGCGCGAGGGTTGTTCCTGCCGTCCAACTTCTCGGCGGCGAACGAAACGACGGCTTGCGCGAGGGGGTGCTCGGACTCGGTCTCGACGGCGGCGACGAGCGAAGGACTTCGATCTTCGACATGCCGTCGACCACGAAGTCGGTAACCTCGGGCTCGCCCTTCGTCAAGGTGCCCGTCTTGTCCATCACGACGACGTCGATGGACGCAGCCGTCTCGAGCGCGATCGCGTTCTTGAACAAGATCCCGCGTTGGGCGCCCAGGCCCGTTCCGACCATGATCGCGGTGGGTGTCGCGAGCCCGAGGGCGTCGGGACACGTGATCACGACCACGGTGATCGCGAAGAGCATCGCCGTCGCGAAGTCCTTCCCGGCGAGCATCCACGCCACGAGGGTGAGGGCCCCGCCGATCAGCGCGACGAAGACGAGCCAGAACGCAGCCCGGTCGGCCAGACGCTGGCCAGGTGCCTTCGAGTTCTGCGCTTCCTGGACCAGCTTCACGATCTGGGCGAGCGCCGTATCCGCTCCGACCTTCGTGGCCCGAACTCGGAGGGTGCCGTTCTCGTTGATCGTCGCACCGATCACTTCTGACCCGGGACCCTTCGAGACCGGAAGGCTCTCACCCGTTACGACGGATTCGTCGACCTCGCTCTGACCTTCCTCGACGGTCCCGTCGACACCGATCTTGTCCCCGGGTCGCACGAGCATGAGGTCGCCGACCACCAAGTCTGCTGTGGGGATCTTGACCGAGACCCCGTCGCGGATCACCGTCGCCTTCGGAGGGGCGAGGTCGAGGAGCGTTCTGATCGCGTCGTTCGCCCCACCGCGGGCCCTCATCTCGAACCAGTGACCGAGGAGGACGAACGCGGCCAGCACCGACGCCGCTTCGTAGAACGTGTCACCTCCTCCGGTGAGCGTGACGCCCAGCGAATACAGCCAGCCGGCACCGATCGCGACCGCGACGAGGACCATCATGTCGAGCGTGCGGGCGCGAAGGGCGCGGACGGCCCCGTCGAAGAAGATCCACGACGAGTAGAAGACGACCGGAAGACTGAGCAGCAGCAGCCACACATCGTCTCGAAGGCCGAACGGCGCCGGCGCCGAGAAGTGAAGGACGTCCCGTCCGATGGGGGACCACAGGAGGATCGGGACGGACAGTATCGCGGCCACCAAGAAGCGGTTGCGCATGTCGCGCACCATCGCCTCCATCGACGTGCCCGCGTGGCCGCCGTGGCCCATCATGTCGTGGGAAGAGGGCAGCGTCCTCTCGGCGGGCATCTCGTGGCCGGCGTTGATCCACGGGCATCGCGTGATCGCCGTGATCCACCGGCATCTCGTGCCCCGGGTGTTCCGTCTCCATCTCCTCATGCGTCTCGTGGCTGGCAGGCTCCGCATGCGTCGCGTGCCCCGCATGTCCGGGGGCGACGACCGTGGCGACATCCACCGGGTCCGGTTCGGACATGGCGTCGCAGATGTGGTGGGGTACCGATTGGCCGGCACAGTGGTAGCGGCACTCCTCGACCCACCGACGGAGCTCGGCGATCGACGTCGTGCCGGTGTCGTACGTCACGGTTGCCGTCTGCGACACGGGGTTCGCTTCCACGCGCTCGACCCCTGGTCGGCGTGCGAGGGCGCGTTCGACAACTACCTTCTCGCTCGCGAAGTTCAGACCCCAGACCTGAAGGACTACCGTCGCGAGCTTGCGGTCCCCGTTCTGATGCTCGCTCCCCACCAAGCTTGGGCCCACGTGGGCTGCGTGGTCCATCGTTCCCTCACCTCACTCGTCCACTATGAGCCCGTCGTTGGCGCTGAGCCGACGGGGAGCTCCACCTTCACGCCGCGTTCTGCCAGACGAGCGAAGAATCGAGCCGGGTCAACGACTTGCTCGGGCATCCAGGCGCCGGGCTCGGCGACCTCGCCGTCCAGCAGTGACCGCACGAGAACAGCCGTTCCGGCGGCGGTAGCGTCGGCCTGTGCCCCGCCGACCACCGTCGCATAGCTCGCGTTCCCGTCGCGCGTCACATCGACGCGCAACGCGAAATGCTCGTGGCGACGCGGAGCGCGATCGCGGCGGCGCTGCACCAGCGCGCGACGAACGCCCTCTCGCCCTACGACCCGTGTAGCCCGTGTCCGCACCAGGAGCGCTAGCAGCCGGGCCAGGCTCGGCGGGTCGAGCGCCAGCCGCGACAGCACGGTGCGGGCGCCCATCGTGCGCGGGTACAGCACCTGGTCGGAGAAGGGGAACAGATACGCCTGCCGCGACCCGATCGGCGCGGGGAAGTCGACGCGGCGTGGGTCGCTGAACGCGTGCCCGGGACGGTCGGCACCATCGACGTGCACGTCGAAGGGCATCGTCAGCTCCTGCAAGAAGTAGTTGAACGACGCTGGGCCTGCCGCGTCGCCCGCGTCGAGCAGTAACGACGTCTCGATGGTGTCCGACCCGCCGAGCGCGTTCGCGACGCCGCGCACCATCACGTTTGAGATCCCGGGCACGATCCCGGCGCCAAGCAGGACGCGCGAACCGGACGCTTTGGCCGCACCATCGATCCGTTCGTACGCGGCACCGCGCCCGAGCTCGCTCAGGTGCGGAGTGATGTCGGTGTAGCGCAACCCGCGCTCGATCACGGCGTGCATCAGTCCGCGCTCGGGCTGGTCGATAGAGTTGATGGCGAGCGCGACATCATCGAGCGCCGCCCCGATCGACTCGGGGTCAGTCACGTCGAGGGCGCGGCCGCGAACCCCGTGGCCGATCGCTGCCGCAGTCGCGTCTGCGCGCTCGGCGTCTCGCCCGGAGACGATGAGGCGTCCCGGATAGTGGGGGGCGAGCTCAGCGGCGATCCGACGGCCGACGACGCCATAGCCGCCTGCGATCAGTATCGCTTGGCTGCTCATCGCTATTCCTTTCAGGGGTGTCTCGCCCCCGAACATGGTGCGGTGAGATGAAGAACCGACGAAACGGTTGTGTACGTTCGACGATTCTCGCTGCCACGGGTAGAAGGTGACGATGGTCGCTGCTGGCTGACCAGCGTGAGAGGCTGGCCCGACTCAAGCCAGGTGCGCTACCGAGTCGGCACAAGGCTTCATCAGGGCCGCCTCCGAGCTCGACGGGGACCTCCGCCGCGGAATCCGTGCGGTTGCGGTGGTGGCTGGAAGGATCCGACGACATGATATGGGGCTGGAGCGACTCCTGGGCAGGGTGGGGGTCATGCGTGGGGCGACGTCGCGAAGAGGATCGGGCAGACAAGGAACGCCGCTCGGCACAAAGGCGAGCAGAACTTGTAACTCTCGCCATCCCAACGAGTAGTAAGCGGACGCTGGTTGGTGATCGGCATCCCACAGATGGGGTCGAATAGACCCAGCGTGCCGGGCCGATCGCCGAAGATGTAGTCCATCTCCTCTCGCCAGCGGTACCGCTCGCGATCTCCTTCGACTTCCACATCCGTTATGCCTTGCTCCGCGAATCGCGACAAGACCGCCTCGGCCTCGCCGAGGCTAAGGTGACGATCTCTCGCGAGGTCCTCGGCAGAAACGGACTTCCTCTCGCCACCGACAAGCGCAAGGTAAGCGGACCGCTCTGCGGCCGTCCCTAGATGCGCTCTCGCGAACTGGGTCCAGGGGTCATAACGCTCAGTGATCGTTCCTGTGCTCGCTCCACTCGTTCCCATGCCTGTGAGTCTGGTCGCTCCGTTCGCCGCCTTGATGTGGAACGCGTGAACGTCATGTGAAGCCCGGCGTGAATCGGGAGAGCCGCCGGGAGGCGGCTAGGAGGGCCGGATCACGCCCCACAGCGGGTGCGGGAGCCGCACACCGCGTTCACAACCTCCGCACAGAGTGAGCATCGACCGTCCCTAGCTTCGGTCGCATGGTGAGCGCCATCTCATGGCCGGTGGTGACGGAGCTCCACTTCGGACCGATCCCGATCCGGCCGCACGGCATCCTGATCGCCGTTGGCTTCATCGCCGGCGGGCTCGTGATGCGCCGTTCGACTAGGCGCGCAGGGATCTCCGACGACGATCTGTGGCGCGTCCTCGAGTGGGGGCTCATGGGCGGCGTGATCGGGATGCGCATGGCGTGGGACCTCGGACACATCCGCGACATGCACTCGATCGTCGATTACGTCGCCGTCTGGAACGGCGGGATGAGTCTGCTCGGCGGACTGATCGGGGCGGTCGTCCTGGGCGGAGCCGTTGCACGCCGCGCAGGGCTGCCGCCGCTCCCGATGCTCGATATGGCCGCGGCTGGGCTCGCGCTGGGGATCGCGATCGGGCGCCTGAGCGATCTGATCATCGGCGACCATCTCGGGAAGCCGACCTCCCTGCCGTGGGGCTTCTCCTATCAAGGCGGGATGCATCCGCTCGCAGGCGTGCCGGCTATGGGCACGGTCGTCCATCCGGTCGCGCTCTACGACCTGCTGCTCACGACAGTGCTCTTCATCGTCCTTCTGAGGTTCGCGCGTCGGCCGCGCGCGGTGGGCTCCGCGATCGCACTCTTCGTCCTCTGGTACGGGGGGAGTCGGATCCTCACAGACTTCCTGCGGACCGATCCCCGCCGGATCCTCGGTCTCACCGGGAGCCAACTCACCGCGATCGTCCTGGTCGCGGTCGTAGTGGTCGCGCTGCTCGTGCGTGCCCGCGGCTCACGTTCCACCCCTCGTCTCGCACCGCTCCCTCGGCGGGGCGCCGACCGAGAGCGCCGCCGTCGGGGAGGAGGCCTCTGTATGAACACCATCGGCAGGTACGCGCTGCTCCTCGCGCTCGCGTGCACGACGAGCAGCGCCGTGCTCGGCTACATCGGCGGCCGACGGCGACGGCCCTCGGCGACCCGCGCCGCCGAAGGGGGGCTGCGCGCCTCTGCGCTCCTGCTATCTGTCGCAGGGTTCGCCCTCTTCTACGCGCTCGTCACACGCGACTTCTCGCTCGAGTACGTCGCCTCGTACACGAGCCGGGACCTTTCGCTCTTCTACACGCTCGGCGCGTTCTGGGCGGGACAGGCCGGATCGCTCCTCCTGTGGGCCTGGGTGCTCGCGATCTATGCGGCGGTGGTCGTCCGGCAGAACCGGACGCGCAACCGGGACCTGATGCCCTGGGTCGTGACGGTGATCGCGACCGTGCTGGCCTTCTTCACGTTCCTCGTCGTGTTCCTTTCGAACCCGTTCAACACGGTGGCTGCCGTGCCGCCCGACGGGCAGGGGTTGAATCCGTTGTTGCAGAACTACGGGCAGTGGATCCACCCGGTCACGCTCTACATGGGATACGTCGGGTTCGCGGTGCCGTTCGCGTTCGCGGTGGCGGCGCTCGCGACGGGCAATGTCGGCGACACCTGGATCCGCACCGTGCGCAAGTGGTCCCTGTGGGCGTGGCTCCTGCTCACGGTCGGGATCATGTTCGGAGCCCGCTGGGCATACGTCGAGCTCGGCTGGGGTGGCTTCTGGGGCTGGGACCCGGTCGAGAACGCGAGCCTGCTGCCGTGGCTCACCGGAACCGCGTACCTGCACTCGGTGATGATCCAAGAGAAACGCGGGATGTTGAAGGTCTGGAACGTCTTCCTGATCACCGCGACGTTCGCACTCTCGATCTTCGGCACGTTCCTGACGCGGTCCGGCGTCGTGTCGTCGGTCCACGCCTTCTCCGAGTCGAGCATCGGCCCGTTCCTGATCCTGGCGGTGGCCACTGTGGTCGTCGGGATGGGAACGCTGATCATCTGGCGGCTCCCGCTCCTGCAGGGCGAGCACCGGATCGACGCCGTCGTCTCGCGCGAAACGTCGTTCCTCGTGAACAACCTCCTGCTGCTCGGGATGGCGTTCACGGTGTTCTGGGGCACCATGTTCCCGCTCGTCGCGGAGGCCGTCCGCGGCGTGAAGGTGTCCGTCGGCGGTCCCTTCTTCGAGGCGTTGATGACGCCTCTCGCCGTTGGCCTGCTCGTGCTCGCCGGCGTCTGTCCGCTGCTCGCATGGCGGAAGGCGACGGGGAGGAACCTGCGTCGTAACTTCACAGGCCCAGCGATCGCCGGCGCGGTGGGGTGGGCTGTGCTCCTCGCGTGGTCCCGGGCGCAGCACCTGGGAGCCGACGCGATCGTCGCCCTGTCGATCTTCGTCATGGCGACGATCGTGCAGGAGTTCTGGCGCGGGACGCGAGCGCGTCGGACGACGCGGGGCGAGGGCTGGGGGCGCTCCTTCATCAACCTGTTCTCGCGCAACCCGCGCCGCTACGGCGGGTACGTGATCCACCTCGGGATCGTGATCCTGTTGACCGGCGTCGCGATCAACGCCTCGTACAAGGTGGAGTCGCGCCTCGCCGGCGTGGCGGTCGGGCAGTCCTCGACGGTGGGTGGCTACACGGTGACCCTGCGATCGCTCAGGACCGAGACGACGGCGACGCGACAGACGATCGTCGGGACCTTCAGTCTCCGCGACCCGAGCGGGCGCGACCTGGGGACCGTCGACGCGGAGAAGTCGTTCTATCCCAACCAGGATCAGCCGGCGACGGAGGTCGGGATCCGCTCCACGCCGTGGGCCGATCTCTACATCATCCTGTCGGACCCCGATCCGGCGCGTCAGATCGCGGCCGTCTCGTACCTCGTGAACCCCGGCATGTATTGGATCTGGCTGGGGGCGCTGATCGTCGTGATCGGCGGCGTGATCGTCGGGTGGCCCAGCACGCGACGCCCGGAGACGAAGGAGGTGCCCGATGCGGCGGAGTTCGCGCGGGCCGAGGCGTAGGTATAGCCGGGTGGCTTCGGGGATCGCCGCCGCGGCGCTGGTCGGCGCCGTCGCCGCGATCGTCGTGTTCGGTGCGTTCCCGCACGTAGCGATGGCGGGGACGATGTACGACGTCGCCCAGGTGTCGACCGCGCCGAGCATGGCTCCCCACGACGCCCAGGAGATCCCGGTCAGCGACGGGCTCAAGCGTGTGCTGCAGGGGCTCTTGTGCCAGTGCGGCTGCAACCTGGACGCCTACGGTTGCCAGCAGACGATGACCTGCAAGGTCTCGAGCGCGATGTGGCGTCAGGCCGCGCGGATGGTCGATCGCGACGGGAAGACGCCGACGGAGGCGCTGCAGTTGTTCGCCGCCGACTACGGCGAGTACGTCCTGGCCTCGCCAACGAAGGAGGGCTTCAACCTGACCGTGTGGGTTCTGCCGTTCGTCGCACTCCTGGTCGGAGGTGTGGTACTCGCCTTCGCTTTGCGCGGGTGGCGTCGCACGCCGCGACCGATCGAGGCCGAAGCCCCAACCCTGGATCCCGCCCTCCGGGACCGGATCGAGCGTGAGCTGTTCGAGGAGGACTAGATGCTGCTCGTAACGATCGTCTCGTTCGCGCTGTTCATAGCCGCGGTGACGATGATCGCAGCGCCGCTGTTGCGCCCCGACCCTGCAGATGTCCCCGATGAAGGCGACGACTTGTCTCCACGACGGCAGCGCCTGCTCACGGACATCCGTGAGCTCGACCATGATCTGGCGACCGGCAAGCTCGACACCATCGATCACGAACGATTCCGGGCGACCGCCCTCGCCGAGCTCGCGAGCACGATCGAGGCGATGGATCAAGCCGGTCCGCCGATAGATGACGCTCGCGAGCCCGACGGCGAGGCGTTCGATGTTGATGCCTGGCTCGAATCCAAGATCGCCGAACGCAGGCAGACGCTGCAAGCCTCGCCCTGTTGCCCGGAGTGTGAGGCTCCGCGCGACCCGGGCGACGCGTTCTGCCGCCGGTGCGGCGCTCCCGCGTTCGCACGCGCGACGAAGGTGACGTAGCCGTGAGAACCGTCGATCAGCACCAAACAGCGCAGGATACGGACGAGCCGGGCGGAGAGACCGGCCGCGTCACGAAGCGCAGTGGCCGCTTCACCTCGATCGTCGTATCGATCGTGATCGGCGGTCTCATGCTTGGCGTCTTAGCGGCCGCAGCCAAGGTCAAAGGAGGTCCTCAGCTCGCCGCGAACCCCTCGGGCCCGGCCCCGGACTTCACCCGGCCGCTCCTGGAGGGCGAGGGTTCGATCACCCTGTCCGATCTTCGAGGACACCCCGTCCTGCTCAACTTCTGGGCGTCGTGGTGCGGGCCGTGCAGGGACGAGGCCCCCGTCCTCGCAGCGGGGTGGACGAAGTGGCGCGACAGCGGCGTCATCTTCCTCGGAGTCGACACGCGAGACAGCAGGAGCGCTGCGATCGAGTTCGAGCGGCGCTACGGGGTGGAGTACCAGAGCGTCGTCGACGAGAACGAGGAGGTCAACTACGCATACGGCGTGACCGGGTTCCCGGAGTCGTTCTTCATCGACGCTCGAGGTCAGATCGTCGCCAAGTACGTCGGGCCGATGGATACGCCGACGCTCGATGCGTACGTCTCGATGCTGGTCAAGGGATCGTAAGGAGGCGTGACCGTGCAACGAGCCAACGTCGCGATCTTCCTCACGGCCGTCGCGTTGATCGGTCTCGCGCCGCTCATCCTTGCCGTGGCATCCGTCGCTCGTCGCCGCGCAGATGGCGGGGGCGCTGGACGACGTGGCCGGCGCCGGCTCGCCGTCGCCGGGATGGCGAGCCTACTGCTCGTTGGAGTCACGGTCCTGGCAGCGTGGGCACTCGCGGGCAGGACGCAACCGGGGGCCGGATCTGCGTCGGGCATGCGGGGGATGGGCGCCGGTTCCGGCGGGATGTCGACCCACGTGCGCGTACCTCGCACGCTCGCGGGGCTCAAGATCACGGCTCTCACGCGTGGTGATGATGCGATCGCCGAAGTCACCACACTCCACGGCTCGGCGTTCCCGCTCGTCGATGCCGCTGTCGCCCGGTACGGAGACCGGGTCGACGTGTGGGTGTCGTCTGCGCCCGACGTCGCGACCGCCCGGCGAGAGGTCGACGAGATGCGCATCCGGATCGCCGACGGGGGAACGCCGTTCGCCACACCGACCCTCGTCCGCACCGCAGGACGCGTGTTCACCACCTCGGGGATGGGGGAGCGGCACTTCTTCTTCTCGTCCGGTCGCGACGTCTGGTGGATCAGCGCTCCTGGGCCGTTCGCGGAGGCGGCGCTCCATGACCTCATGGGAGGAGCAGCGGCATGATGACCATCCATCTCCTCGGCGGTGTGGGGCTTGCCGTGCTCGCGATCGCGACGGCGGCCGCGTTCCTCGTACGTCGAGCCGTTCCGCGCGCGACCCTCGCTGCCTGGGCGCTCGCCCTGCTCCTCGTGCAGGTGGCGACGGGCATGCTTCTGCTCACCGCGACGAACGAGGGTCCAGGCCCCGTCCACGTCGCGGTGCCGCTGGCCGCTCTCGCGGTCGCAGGCGCGGCGCGGTTCTTCTCGTCCATGCGAGGGCGGGGTGGCACAGCGGTGCTCAGCGCGGCATACGCCTTCGTGGCGTTCGCGGCGCTCGTCGCCCTCGCAACGGGTCTGGCAGGCGGGTGAGAATCCGATGACACGATCCTGGAACGAGGGTGGCGTACCCTGCCTTCGATGAGGATGGGTGTCTGAACCTTGGGCGCGGCGACGATCCTCGTGGTCGACGACGAGCAGAAGATCCGCGACACCGTCCGGCAGTACCTCGAGCACGACGGGTACTCGGTGCTGGTCGCGGACAGTGGTCAGCGCGCGCTCGAGATCTTCGCTCGCTCGGAGCCGGACCTGATCGTCTTGGATCTGATGCTGCCCGATCTGTCGGGGCAGGAGGTGGCCCGCGCTATCCGCGAGTTGGCGCCGACGCCCATCATCATGCTGACCGCGAAGTCGACCGAGGACGACCGCGTACAGGGCCTGAAGCTCGGTGCTGACGACTACCTCGTGAAGCCGTTCTCGCCGCGCGAGCTGATGGCACGCATCGAAGCGGTTCTGCGACGAACGTCGAACCACGGCGATCGGCCGGGGGCGATGTCGTTCGAAGGTGGCAAGCTCTCGATCGATCGCGAGGCGCGCGAGGTGACCGTGGAGGGGGAGTTCGTGGAGCTCACCCGGAGCGAGTTCGACCTCCTCCTCGCCCTCGCGTCGCGGCCCGGTCGCGTGTTCTCTCGGTACGAGCTCGTCACGCGCGTCCAGGGTTACGACTACGAAGGCTATGAGCGCACGATCGATGCGCACGTGAAGAACGTCCGACGGAAGCTGCGCGATGACCCGAAGCACCCTCGCTACCTGGTCACCGTGACCGGCGTCGGCTACAAGCTCGGCGTGAAAGCCGATGGGTAGGTCCTACCGGCTCCGGCTGGTCGCGGCCTTCGCCGGCGTCGGGATAGGGGCGGCGGCCCTGACCGCTCTGCTCGTGAACGCTGCCTTCAGTCCGAGGTTCGACCTGTACGTCCAGCAGCAGCGGCAGGTCCACGAGCAGCAGATGCAGGCGGCGCTGGCTGATTCCTACGCGAAGATGGGCGGATGGAACACCGCTGACCTCAACGGACTCGCCCCGTTGGCGTTGATGGACGGTGGGACGCTCCGGCTCCTCGACGCGCAAGGGCGACAGGTGTGGGACGCGTCCGCCGGTCCAGGCTCGCGACTCGCTCAGATGCAGCACACGATGAGTGGGGGATCGACGCTCGGGCCTGAGGACCGGGTGCCGGTCACGGTCGGCCACAACACAGTCGGTACCGCCGTGATCAGGTTCCCGGTGTCCGGGCTGCTTCCGCAGGACCAAGCGTTCCGCGCGTCGGTGAACCGGCTGCTCGTCCTCGGTGGCATCGCCGCCGCCGTGTTCGCCGTGATCGCCGGAGCCGTCCTCGCTCGTCGGGCCGTGCGTCCCGCCCTGGAACTGACCGAGGTCGCGAGGTCCGTCGCCGCCGGTGACCGGTCTCTTCGTGTGGTCCCCGACGCGACCGAGGAGTTCGCGGCGATGGCGCGCGCGTTCAACCAGATGGCGGACACGGTCGCCGAGGAAGACGAGCTTCGCCGAACGTTCGCGGCCGACGTCGCCCATGAACTCCGTACCCCGCTGGCGGTCTTGCTCAGCCAGGTCGAAGGGATGCAGGACGGCGTGATCGGCGCCGACCCCGTTGCGCTTTCTTCGCTGCACGAGGAGACGCTCCGCATCGGGCGGCTGGTCGCCGACCTCGAGACCCTCGCGTCCGCCGACGCCGCCGGCTTCACCCTCGCACCCGTGCAAACCGACCTCGACGTCCTCCTCGGGGACGTCGCCGCCGAGTTCGCCGGCCTCGCGGATGCGCGCAACGTCGCGATCACCGTCGATACGGAGCCCCTTAGCCTCGTCCTCGACCCGAGTCGCATCAAGCAGGTGGTCGCCAACCTCGTCTCGAACGCGGTGAAGTTCACACCGGAGGGCGGCGCCGTCTCGCTATGGCTTCGCCGCGAGGGGGACGAGGCGTGCGTCGCTGTTACCGACACGGGTCCGGGCATCCCCGAGGATGAGCTGCCCCATGTCTTCGAGCGGTTCTTCCGTGGACGCGATGTGCGCGCAGGTGGTTCCGGGATCGGTCTGAGCGTCGCGCGTGAGTTGGTAGTGGCGCACCACGGCTCGCTCAGCGTCACGAGCCGCGCCGGCCAGGGCGCTCGATTCGAGATGAGGCTGCCGGTGAGTACGCCCGTCGCGGCGACCACGGCGCAGACGTCCGACCGCTCGAGCTGACGGTTCCATCGCCGCGAAGGTCGCGTCGTTCGCGCACAGGCCCTTCACGGCGCGTTCACACGCTTGTCCGAAGTTGCATGGCGGAAGGTACGCCATGAAGACCCGGACGCTGGTGATCGCAGGAACGCTCGCGGCGACGGTCCTCGTCTTGCTCGTCGTGCTCGGCTGGCCGAGGCCGGCGACCGAGACGCAACCACCTGCGGGATCGATCTCTGCACCCGAAGCCCAGTTGATCTGGTATGCGATGCAGTGGCACGACTCCGCAGTGAGCTCTGGCGACCGCGGAGGTGCGGCGACGCCGTGTCGTCTCCACCGGCTCGGGCTCAACGTGACGACCACCCTCCACCGAACCATCCCTTCTCTCTCTGAGCTGGGCCCGGCGCGGCTGAGTGGCCACACCCGGTTCCAGACAGGGTGGGAGGCAGTGCCGAGCGAAAGGGCCGAGAGATGACATCGCGAACGGCATCGCACGCGACCGACCATCGCGCGAACCACAAGACCGCCGCCATCCGCAAGGCCGAGCGTCGCCGCGCGGCGGAGCGTCGAGCGGCGCGCAAGCGTGCGCTGCAGATCACGGGTGCGATCGTCGTCGTCGCCGCGCTCGGGTACCTCGCGACGCGGAGCTCGTCGGGGGAGAAGGCTCCGCCGGTCTCGCTGGCAGGTATCCGAGCGGTGTCGAACACCGAGTTCCCGGCGAGCGACGGCAAGTCGGTGACCCTGTCGCAGTTCGCGGGAAGCCCCCTCGTCCTCTACTTCTACGAAGGGCAGTCCTGCGGCGCGTGTCAGACGCAATTGGCCGACATCCAGAAGGAGTTCCCGCAACTCCAGGCGACTGGTGCGCACGTGCTGGGCGTCACGACGGACCCCGTTGACGTCTCGGCCTCGGTCGCGTCGCAGCTCGGGCTCTCGTATCCGATCGTCGAGGACGTCGATCACCAACTCGGTTCGGCGATGGGAACGTTCGAGGCGAGTGGCCACATGGGCCCGGCAGACCAGCACTCCGTCGTCGTGCTGGGCGCCGACGGATCCGTCGCGTGGCGCCAACTCGCGGGGACGACGATGTACGTGGCCCCGGACGCGATCTTGAGCGCCGTGAAGGGGGCATAGATGACCTCCTCACTCCGCTATCTGACGTCGCCGGACTGCCACCTGTGTGAGCGCGGGAGGGACATCGCCGAGAAGCTCGCCGACGAGGCTGGGATCGAGCTCGTCGAACTCACATGGACCGAGCCGTGGGCACGCGAGCGGATCGAGCGAGATGCCGTGGCCTTCCCCCCGGCGCTCTACCTCGAAGATAGGCTCCTCGGGTACGGCCGCCTCTCAGAGCGCCGCCTCCGCAAACTCGTGATGGCGGTGCCCGCATGAACGGGCTCGTCTACTCTGCGTCCCTCATCGCGGCGTTCCTCGGTGGCGTCCTCGCGTTGTTCGCGCCGTGCTGCGTGGTCACGCTCTTGCCGAACTTCGTTGCGACCGCGGTGCGCCGCGGCGTGCGTGCGTTGCCAGCCACGACGCTGCTCTTCTCCACGGGCTTGGCCCTCGTCCTGCTCCCGATCGTGCTGGGCGTCGGGGCTCTCGGCCACACGATCGGGCGTTACCACGCCGCGGTCTTCACGACGATCGGCATCTTCCTGATCGCCCTCGGCACCTACATCCTGACCGGGAAGCGGTGGTCGTTGCCGCTGCCAATGATGTCGAAGCCGAGCGGCAACGGGGCCACCTCGACGTTCTTCCTCGGGACCGCTTCGGGAGTGGCCAGCTCCTGCTGTGCGCCGGTCGTCGCCGGGGTGGTCGCGATGTCTGCGCTGAGCGGGTCATGGATCGGGGCGCTCGGGCTCGGGCTCGCGTACATCTTCGGCATGGTCTTCCCGCTGCTGCTGTTCGCGATCGCGGCGGTTCGGCATGGGCAACGGTCGAACCGGCCGCTTCGGAAGGTCACGATGTTCGGGCGGGAGCTCCTCTGGACCGACGCTGTGTCGGGCTCGATGTTCGTTCTGTTCGGCGCGATCACGTTCTTCCTCGGCATCAGCGGTGAGGGAAGCGTGACGCCCGGCCCACTCGCGGTCTGGGATCGCGTCGTGACCCGCCGGTTCGCCGACCTCGCTGCCGCGCTCGGTAAGACGCCCCTCGTGCTGCAGGCCGGGTTCCTGGTGCTGCTCGCCGTCCTCGTCGCGGTCCCTCTCTGGCGCACGATGCGCGCCGACGATGGAGGTGGAACCGCGGGAGGCCGGGGTGCTCGTGGCACACGTGTGCGCACTACGACGAACCGGGAACGCGATCCGGTGTGCGGGATGGTCGTGCTCGTCCGGCCCGACAGCTTGTCGGCAGACTGGGACGCGAAGACCTACCACTTCTGTGCGGCGGCGTGCCGCGAACGGTTCGTCGAGAGGCCCGAGGAGTTCGTGAGGCCAGCGACCGCGTCCAGTGCCTCGTCTCGTTGAGGGGCACTTTCCGCAGCTTCATCGCGACATGTCACGAGCTTCACGTGGCCTTCACACGCTGCGAGTAGCCTGGGGGTCGAAAGGAGATCACACATGATGTGGGGCAACGACTGGGGTTGGGGCGGATGGGCCCTCGGGTTCCTGATGATGCTCGTGTTCTGGGGAGGTCTCGCGGCGCTCATCGTGCTGCTGGTTCGAGGAACAGACCGCACGAGCGACCGACAGGAGCCGCGAGGCGATCCGCACGACGCGGACGCGATCCTGCGGGAGCGCCTGGCGCGCGGTGAGATCTCGGTCGAGGAGTATGAGGAGCGCAAGAAGGTGCTCCAGGACGCGGGCAGCTAGCTGACCGGCGGCGACGCTACATCGACCAGTGCCGTGTCTCGCGTGCTGATGTCTCGCGGATCCGCTCCGGGGATATGTCTCAGTGCCCGAGCGTTGGACCAACGTGAGCGGTCGGACTTGTCCCGCGACGGTCGTCATGAGCCCCATCCCCCGCGCGGTGATGCATCGTGGCGAAGACAAGTGGCACGAATGACACGGCCTAGGGCGTTGGCGCTGGTCGTGGCCGCCGCACTCGCAACATCATCCTGCTCGTGATCGGGGCCGCCCTGCGGGGTGGTTCGATCGGGACTAGACGATGATCCCGTCCTCAGCGCGTCTCACGACCTGCTTCGCAAGTCCAAGATCGCTTTCCCGGTCATCAGCGCCCCCACCACGAAGATCAACGTGGCTAGATAGATGAGCCCCAGGTGGCCGAGCGTGTCGAAGTGGTTCGCGTAGTGGGCAGGGAGAGCGATCGCAAGAGCCAGAACAGGGGACACGACGGCACCGATCCATGCCCAGCCTTGACCCCGTCTCACGCCAAAGGCGACCAGGAACAGCACCGCCAGACCGGTTGCGGCGATGAACCCCGAGATGGCGATCTGCAGATGACTGATGTACTCGTAGAGCGAAGGGCTGAACTGCTGGATCTGGTCCTTCCCGACGTTCACCTCGTTCGGGCCGATGCCGAGCTCGAGGAAGGCGTCGGTGAAGTTGCGGATGAAGAAGAGCACCGCGTATCCGATGAACCCGACCGCTGCGAGGCCCATGAGCCAGGAGCCCCACCGAAGCCACGGCTCTTCCTGATCGACGGTTCGCGGAGCGACTCCTGCCGTTGCCATCTGGATACCCCCATCCCCTGGATGGCTCGCGACTCTAGGTCAGTCGCCGACGATCTGCCAGCCGGCCGGCCCGAGAGCCGCGGGAGGTCGGCACTGAGTTTCGTCGGGGCCGGGTGGCGCTAAGGAAGCGCTGGATCGGTCAACCGTGTGTCGCGAGGATTGATCCGCAGCGGTGGTAACCGTGTGTCAACGGACGGAGCAGCTTAGAAGTCGGGCCATGCAGTGCGGCGACGACGTGGCGGTGGGGGCACACGTCATGACGGGCCGGGGCCCCTCTACCAATCGGGAAGGCGGTGCGTCGCCCGTCCGCCGGTCGTCGTGGGATCCGGGGACTCCGTCGGGTCCAGATCGAGGCATGGGCCCCTCGCAACATGACTTGACTCGGCCGTCCCCGCGGGTGGAGAGAGCGACTCGAAGGACGAGATCCTGCAACTGCGCGAGGACATGGCTCGTATCGAGTCGAAGATCGACGCGCTCACGCCGCCTCAGACGAAGACGCACGAAGGCCCCCGGAAGAACCGGAGGCCAACTGTGCCACGCGCGACCGGTTCATGACGGGTGCGACCCGTACGGTGCGTGCGTGCTGTGGGTGACACGATCGACCTAGAAGAACCTTCGGCCCCGCAGCCTCGGACACACATGGCCCACAAGTCCTGATGTTGGCTCGCCCGATACCCGATCTGCGGTACGGCTTTGGGAGTCACGACGCGGGTGCGTTCCGCTTGTGGTGGGTGAAGCGCCGCGAGGGAACAGGCCATCCGTTGACTCCGCGTAACCGAGTACCCTCGGCCTATGACGCAGGTGGTAGCCGTTGAGGGCAGGGCTGGCTTCTGGCACTGGATGTACTCCTGCGGCGCGGGCAGCCGGCGCTGGTACTACACCCGCGACGAGGCCCTCGAAGCGGGCAGGTTGCACGCAGACACCCACGAAACCAACCCGTCGTTCACCACTCGACTCGCCACAGGCACCGTGCTGGTCGGCTCCAACCCGTCGCCCCTCCCTTAGGCTCGGCCCTTGACCGACGACTTCCGCGCCGCGCTGGCGGCCCTTCCGCCGAAGTCCCGCGACCTGATGCGCCGCGTCCTGATCGGCGACCAGGCCGACCGCGACGCCGTGTCCTACCGCCTGCGCCGCTATCGGGACGAGGCCGGCGACGAGGTTTCGGACGTGATCGACCTCTGCAGAGCTGAACCTGGAAGCCCGCGGAGGCATCGACCCGGAAGGCGTCTGCTCCGCTTGGCTGTCGTCGCTGTCTCGGCGATGTACGCGATGGTGATCCGGCCGCGGATGCTCACCTGGGGGGCGACGACAGAGGAGAAGACCGGTACATATCCCGGCGACGAGCTCGTGCCAGATCCCGACGGCGGGGCAACGATGGCCACGACCCTGCCAGCGCCACCCGAGAAGGTCTGGTCCTGGCTAGTGCAGATGGGAGGCGAGCGGGCAGGCTGGTACAGCTGGGACTGGTTGGACAACGACCGGGAACCGAGCGCGGACCGCGTCGTTCGCGAATGGCAGAACCTAGAGGTGGGACAGCATCTGCAGCGGCCACCCAAGGGCCCGACGAACTGGTGGACCGTGGTGATCCTGGAGCCGAACCGCACCATGGTGCTGCAGGCGAGCTACGACTCGACCGGCCGATCCTTCGATCGGCGGTCCGGTACGGTGCCTCGGGCATATACGGAGGGGATCTGGGGCTTCCACCTTAGCGCCGTTCCTGAGGGCGGCACCCGTTTGGTGGTCCGGACGCGGAACCGTAGCCGCCCGAGACTGCTCCATTGGCCTTTCGGGGTGCTGGTTGGGGAGCCTGTGCATTTCATCATGCAGACTCGTCAATTCCACAACCTGCGCACTCGGGTGGATGCGAACGTGACGCGGTGAGGACGTCTTATGGAAGGGTCGTGCGGCGGCAGGCAAGTGGATGCGACGTCATCCGCTTTGTGGATCGCCTGGCGGCTCGCATCCTTGAACGGGATCGTGCGTAACACTTCGCGTAACAACGCACGGGCACGCCGAGGGACTGACAGGTACTGAGAGGTACAGCGAAACGGCTGCTCAGGCCCCTGACCAGCACGTTTGCCTCTCCCTTACAGGGCGAAGGTCGGGTTCGAGCCCTCAGCGCCCGCTCCTGAAGATCCTTCAGTATGCGTCCGTAAGATTCTGCCTAGCGAGGAACCGCCCAAGTCATAGGGCGGAGGATCACGAATCCAGGTTCCGATGTGGGCGTTTCTCCATGTTCCTGGGGCGGCGTTGACGGACGCCGTTTCTTCGGAGTCGGGCGTCGCACCGTGCGCATGAGCGCGGAGCACGGATGCCCTCGCTCTCTTCGACGAGCTTCCCGTCCGGCCCGGCCAACACACGATCCGAGTGGCCGGTTCGCCGCACACGAAGCACACGTCCCCTGTCTCATTCACCCGGGAACCCCAACGCGTAGGTTCACCTGATCGATCGCAAGGCTAGATGAGGAGTGGGGTTTGAACCCTAGACGCCGATCAGGGTGGAAGTCGTGGGCACCGAGCCTGCCTCAACGGCACCGCTCAGCCGCGGACGAGGCCTCCGCGCCCCGCTGGCGGACCTGCCGCCGCGCTCCCGCGACGTGCTGCGCCGCGTCGAGTCATAGACGCACGAAGGCCCCAGACTGCGCCGGGGGCCGACGTGCCAACGAGTCAGTGGAGAGGGGGGACCCCACCACCACCGTTCCCCGGTGGCGAGCTCCTCCGGACGTGAAGGTGAGCGGTGGATGGGGCAGTATGTTCGCCTCGGACACGGGGAGGCATCTGATGGCTCCGATCACACCCGAGCGGTTCCACGAGGTCCACTGGCGCGTCATGTCCTACGCCGCCGGGACCCATTTCCGAACCC
Source organism: uncultured Actinomycetes bacterium (assembly GCA_963710985.1). Classification (GTDB taxonomy): domain Bacteria; phylum Actinomycetota; class UBA4738; order UBA4738; family HRBIN12; genus AC-51. Next base: position 1,049,810 of record CAVQCI010000003.1, read on the forward strand.
GCTCGTTCGCGGAAGGGGTTGCGCTGGTCGAGGCGATCGGGCGGGCCAGCGAGAACTCGAGCCGGCGGCCGGATGTCGACCTTCGGGCCGACGGCGTCACCGTCCGGCTGACGGTGAACGAGCAAGGTCAGCTCGGCGAGGACGACTTCGCGCTGGCTCGCGAAATCTCCGAGGTCGCTCGCGAGCGCGGCGTGGAGGTCGACCTGTCGGGGTTGCAGATGATCCAGATCGCGGTCGATGCGATGGTGATCGCCGATGTGATGCCGTTCTGGGCGGCCGTCCTCGGGTACCGGGAGTTCGGCGACATCGTGACGGATCCGCACTTCACCGCCCCCGTCTGGTTCCAGCAGATGGACGCTCCGCGTCCACAGCGGAACCGCATCCACATCGATCTGTATGTCCCTGAGGATCAGGCGGAGGCTCGGGTCGCCGCGGCCGTCGCAGCCGGCGGACGCATCGTGAACGACTCGAGGGCGCCGCTGTGGTGGACGCTCGCCGACCCCGAAGGGAACGAGGTCGACGTTGCCCCTTGGCCCGATCGTGGCTAGCGGATCGGTGGTCGAAGAGACCTGAAGCCGCGTGCGAGCCCCTCAGAACGGCATGACGGTCGCGCACAGGTGGCGTGGCGTCTCGGCGTCTCGCCGGTCGTCTACCGCGAGCTCGAGGTCGGCACGCGCCTCGCCCTCGTTCGACACCTTTGACCGGATCTGCAAGCTGCACGGGTGGCCCCAAACGTTCGTCAGAAGCCTCTAGCGGACGTCCGAAACTCGGGTGTACCATCCGCGGCCGCGAGCAACGCCTGCAGCAGGCCCTCTGGCTCTCCGATCTCCCTCCCGACGACTTGGTCCGGGCGCTCATCCCCACCATGTTCTCGGCGTCCGTGCCGGCGGAGGTGGTCGATGGCTTCGCCGCGAGCTTGGCGGCATTCCATCCGGCTGGGCTCCTGGCGATGTCGCGGTCGTTCGCCGAAGCGGACCTACGGGATGTCCTTCCGCGGATCGACGTGCCGACACTACTGCTCTACGGCGACCAAGACGTCCGCGCTCCGCTGGACGTTGCCGAGGCCCTGCACGCTGCGATCACGACGTCGACGCTCGTCGTCTTGCCGGGGGTTGGTCATGGGAGTCAACCTCGAGGCGCCAGACCGCTTCAACACCGAAGTTCGCAGCTTCCTCCGATCGCTGGCGAAGTGAGCCGTGTGTACCCGGTGGCCGCCGCACGATCGTCGGGCTCTGGCCGAGGTCGACGCAGAGTCCTGATCTGCGCATTGACCCGGCTGAGCCGCCCGCCTAGCGTCGAGGTACTTCTCATGAGCGGGAAGGAGGACGGATGGCTACCGACCCAGCCGCTGATCTGGAATCAAGTCATCGAGCACTACCACCTGGCGCTCGACGCCTTCATGAAGGGGGATCACGGGCCCGCCAAGGTGCTGTTCTCGCAGCGGGACGATGTGACCCTGGGGAACCCCTTCGGCCCCTTCGCACGGGGGTTCTCGGAGGTCGCAGACACGATGGCGCGTGCCGCGTCGCACTACCGAGATGGTGAGGCGACTGGCTTCGACGCCGTATCCAGATACGTCACGCCTGACCTCGCCTGCATCGTGGAGGTGGAGCGGCTGAGCTCCAAGGTCGGCGAACGGGAAGACGTCGCGCCGTTGAACCTCCGCGTCACCACCGTGTTCCGCCCGGAGGACGGCCGCTGGAAGATCGTCCACCGGCACGCTGATCCGATAACCACCGCCCAACCAGCCGACTCGGTGCTCGAAGGGTAGGTCGAGCTCTGCACGCTGTACGCGGAGGCGCGACGCACGATCGTCCAGACGCTGGTCGAGATCGACGCTGCCGCAGCCGACTGAACGTCCTTAGCGAAGGAGACGACCGTGCGAGTCCTCGCTTGGCATCAAACACCGACCCTCACGAGGGAGAGGTACGAAGAGGTCGTGCGCCGACTCACCGGCGGCAAGACGCGTATCGAGTCGCCCGCCGACCTGCCGTTCGACGGCCTACTGGTGCACGCCGCCGGCGAGGGGCCCGACGGGTTCTGCGTGTTCGACGTTTTCGAGTCCGAATCTGCGGTCGAGAGCTTCCGCGCCGCGCTCGGGTCCATCCCTCAGGACGTTGGGATCATGGAGCCGCCGCGGTTCTTCCCAGCTCATACCGTCTTCGTCCAGTAGGCGCGCGGACGGTCTCGTCACCGGGGCCTCCCGCCTCGAATCTTCGACCGTCGTGGGGTGAGGGCCATGCGGGGGCCGCGGTTTCCGAGCCGCGTCGGCATTGGGACGCCGGCAGGCGCACGTCGCGTGTCGGCGCGCTCGTCGAGCGCGTCACCACCGACCCGTACCACCAGTTCGGCACGGTGATTAGCTCCTTGCCGCGCCCGCCGCGACGAGCGCCTGCGCGTTCGCCATCGTCGCCTCATAGCCCTCACCGGCGAGTGCCATCTGCGCAGGAATGGTCTGCGCGCCCGCGCCGCCGCGAAACGCGGAGAGCAGTACCAGCGCGGGCGTTTCTGGATGCTCTGCCCTTGCGCGACGCCGGGCATGCCGCCCTGATCGGCGACCCTGACGCCAGCTGGGCGTCGAAGCGCTCTACTTGCGGGTTCGGCACGTCTTGCACGTCGCCACGGTCAGCGTCTCCTCAGGTGTCTCGTGCCCTCGCGGTGGTGTGCGTGTGTGGTCGGATGTTTCACCCAACGTTGACGAGCACCGGCACGTCTCTTAAGTCGGTCTGGCGTGTAATCGGAACCGCAGGAAGAAGGCACGCACCGTACGGGTCGCACCCGTCATGAACCGGTCGCGCGTCGGCACGGTGGGCTTGGGGTTCACCCGGGCCCTCCGTGCCCAGAACAACGAGGATGGGCGAACGACGGCGCAGGCTAGTCAGGCCGTCGATACCCTCGAGCGGGGTCCCGAACGCAACGCCCGTCCAGAGGACAAGAGGGCGGCGGGAGTCATCGCCCAACCGACCTTGCTCCCGCCGCCCGTAGGTCACGTGGGAACCGATCACGTCGAAGGCCGAGGCCCCTGAGTTGGCCGACCGCCTCACCGACCGCTTCAACCTCCCCAAACGGGGCAGCCACATCCGGCGCGAGGTAAGAGCCTCACGGGGCGCCGCCGGCAGTGGATCGAGTCCGACACCGGCGAGGACGTCCTCAACGACCAGCCATCGAGCTGGACCGCGACCTCCAGGTAGGCGAGCACCCAGCCCAACGCACCTCTCGCGTCTGCCCGTCGTTGTAGAAACGACGGATGTCCGAGGAGGAACTCCCGGCGAAGTGCGCTGACGCGAGGATGCTCAAGGGAAGGAGAAGCACATACGCCAATCATCTGGGGGCGAGGCAGCCCGCGAGCCACGCGAGGGAAGCGGCTCTCGGCGTCCGAGGGCGGTCCGTACCCGGAGCGCGTAGGCGTCGGGTGGTCAGCTGCGGACACACGGTCGGGCGGCGCTCCGCCACTTCGCCCTCCCTTATCGCCCGGCGCCGGCAGCGGTAGCCGCAATCACCGAGGCCGCGCAGACACGCGGTGATGAGACCCGTGTATCGGTCGCCCGGTCCGCGGATGTGCATGACCGTGCGTCACGCCCGTGAGCGGGGTAGCTGGTGAACCGGATGGACCGGTGCATCAAGGGACGTGAGTGGGTCTTCTCTCCGGACGAGCGAGCGCGCTCGAGCAACGCCATATCAGCGGGCGTCGCGGATGGGTGGGGGACGAGTTGCGAGGAACCCGAGGGAGCGAGCAGAGTTCCGGGGTGGCGACCGGCACGACCTTCGGATACGCGCGTCCTGACGACGGGGCGTAGATCGGGTACCGGGTCGACGGCGAGGGACCCATCGACATCGTGTGGCAGCCCGACTGGCCCGGGAACGTCGATCTCGACTGGCAGGATCCTCTCCTCGGACCCTGGCTGAGCGGTCTCGCGTCGGTCGCTCGCGTCATCACGCACGACCATCGTGGTGTCGGCCTTTCGAGCCGAGACGTGGACCTTCCCACGCTCGAGGTACGAGTGTCCGATCTCCTCAGCGTGCTGCGGGCGACCGGTGCGCGACGGCCCGTCCTGATGGGCGTCTTCAGCACGGGCTCGGTGCACGTCTTGCTGGCGGCGATGCGCCCTACCTTGCCGCGTGCGTTGGTTTGGCTCGAGCCTACGGCCCGCTACGGCTGGGCGCCGGACTACCCGTGGGGTTTGACCGACGAGCAGTGGCAACTGCAGCGGGAGTTCATCCACCTATGGGGGACCGTCGGGTACGGGAAGGCCTTCTGGGAGGAAGAGGAGGCGGCCGGCAATCCGATGCCGATAGAAGCCATCGAGCACACGGCGTTCCAGACCAGGAACGCCTGCACGCCCGACGTCGCTGAGCGGCTCACGGACATCTGGTACGAGGCCGACGTTCGGTCGATCCTTCCGAGCGTGAAGACGCCCACCTTGCTCCTCGTTCATGAGGAGCGTGAGTCGAGCGTCGAAGAGGCGAACTACATCGCCTCGAAGATGCCCGCTGCAGAGGTCCGGGTGATGCCGGGCTTGGCGTGGTCCGCCGAGGAGCATGCTGCGTGGGTCGAGGCGATCCGGGATTTCGTCGGCATCGCGCGCCCCCACCCGACGTTGGGGTCCGTCCTCTCGACCGTGCTGTTCACGGACATCGTGGGATCCACCGAGCGGCAAGCTGAGGTGGGCGATCGCAGCTGGACCAACGTCTTGCAGCGGCACCATTCGATCGTTCGTGATGCGCTGAAGCGTTGGCAGGGAGAGGAGATCGACACCGCCGGGGACGGCTTCTACGCGACGTTCGACGGTCCTGCTCGTGCGATCCGCTCTGCGTTCGAGGTCAGCGAGCGTGTCCGTGAGTTGGGGATCGAGATCCGTGCCGGGATCCACACAGGGGAGTGCGAGATGGTGGACGGCAAACCCGGAGGTCTCGCCGTCTCGGTCGGCGCGCGGGTCGCGGCCGTCGCCGGCCCCTCCGAGGTGCTCGTCTCTGGAACCGTCAGGGACCTCGTGGCAGGTTCGGGCCTCCGCTTCGAAGATGCTGGCGAACATGAACTCAAGGGTGTCCCCGGCAAGCCGCACCTCTACCGAGTGGTGGCGTGACACCGTCGCCTGAGCGGGCGGACCGAGAGATGGAGTCATTGCGGTAGCCCTCGCCATGCGGTCGATCATCGTCCGACCCGCGAGAGGTCGGCACCGTGCGTCTTGAAAGGTAGGTGTGTCGATTCGCCTGAGTGGCGTTCGGTCCCAAGTTCGCTGAGGGCTTGCGGGGTGCGGCCTCGGGATCATCCGGGAACGGAACCGAAGAGGAACGTCGCGACGATCAGTACGAACACGAGCGCGAAGCAGGCGACGACGACCCAGCCGATGACCATAGCCGCCGACGCGAGCCATCGTCCGCGCTGTCCGCTGATGGCGATCTCCTTCTTCGCCTGGTCTCCGAGGATCAGCGCCGGGACCGCCGCCAGGAGGTTCAGCGGGAAGACGAGGATCGCGAAGACGACCGACCACACAGCTTTGTGGTTCCAGGGCTGCGACGAGGAAGGCGTGACCGATGGCTTTGATAGACGCGGAGGTTGTGTCGTCATGGCTCCTCCTCGTCGCCTCTCCCGACGATCGTCGGGACTCGAGGAAGATCCTTCCAGTGGAGAACGGCCCGCTGCCCGCGGGACCGACGGGCGGCGATGGGGAGGTAACTAGGGAACGAGGAACCGTTGGCGGATGGGGGTTAGTTGGTCATTGGGGCACGACATCCGTCGGCGGTAACCGTGTGTCTTCGGACATAGCAGCTTAGAAGTCGGGCGTGCGATACGGTGCCGCGACGACGCCCTCGTTCGACACCGACGTGGGAGCTCGTCGACCGGATCCTCCGCGAACCCCAGCGGTTCCTCGAGACGACGGTAGCGATCACTTCGTGAAGTCGATCTCCGAGCGGGCCAGACATGCCGTTCTCGGCGGGGGCGAAGAGGGGTTGTTCAGCCACCGACTCCAGATGCGGACCTGGCACCCACTGAGAAAGAGGGGGCGATGGTCGGCCGTGGGGACCTCGAGCGTGAAGGATCCGCGCAGGGACGAACGACTCAGCTCCGGGACGGAACGGGGAGGGCTGAAGGGGTCGAACCTCCCCGCCACGAGCAGCGTCGGGATCGCTGGCACGAGCTCGTCGCCCACCGCGGGCTCAGTCGCGCCGTCCGCCCATTCCGTGCACGCCGCTTCGTACGGGTCCGAGCCGAACGCTCGCCTGACCCCAGGGATCCGGACGACCGATCGCAGCCTCCCGGGGAGGCTGAGGGCGACGCCTCCTTCGGGGCAGAGGGCGGAGAGGTACGCTCCGAGGCTTCCTTCTTGGTCGCATCCGGCCCGGTAACCGGCACAGAGTGGCACGCGAGCCCGGTAGGCAGCGAGTAGATCGGGGTCGATCCTGCCGTGCGAGGCGGCAGTCACGATCTTCGGCACGTCCGGGATCGAGGCCAGATCCTCCGCCACGTAGGTTTCCAGACCACGGACGAACGCATCCGCGCCGAACGCGAGCTCGACACCGCCCGAGCGAACGACGATCGGCTGTCCTTGCAGCCGATCGATCGTTCGTCGCCACGTGTCACGAAGCGCCGGATAGCGCCGATCGCACGCGGGTCGAGCCCGGCAGGTCTTGAAGATCATGCGCAGCACGAGGCTGGTGCCAACGGCCAGGTCGGCGCCCCGTGACACGGAGAGCTGCGGTGAGTCCAGGAACACGGCTCGCAGGTGGTCCGGATACCGGCGCATCACTTCAATGGCGATGACTGCACCGGTCCCGGATGCGCCCAGGTCCCACGCATCGATGCCGAGGGCACGTCGGAGGTCCCCGACGTCTGCCGCCGTGGCAGCGAGATCGAAGTTTGCGGGGTCCGTGCCGGCGGAGACCAGGCGCGAGCGGCACGCGGAGACGGCCACGAGGAACGCGGCACGATCGTCGTCCGCAGTCTCCGTCTCGGGACAGGAGAGCGACGGACGTGAGTGGCCGCTCCCTCTCGGGTCGATGACGTAGACGACGCGGCGGAGCAACTGCGGGGCGGCCTGCAGACCGCCGTAGTCAGGGAGGCCACCCACCTCGCCCCCGACGATGATCACGGGGTCCTGCCGCAGGGGATCGTCGGGTGGGTCCATGCGGGTGACGAAGACCTGGATCGTCGGACCCTGGGGACGGGTCCGATCCTCGAGCACGGTGATGAACCCGCACGAATGCGACACGAGCAGCAGCAGGTTGACGTCTCGAGGGCAGGGCGTGGGCCTGAAGCTGGGGTGGAAGGCGCGGGGTCCTCCTCCGCCGGTGCAAGCCACGAGCAGGATGGAGAGGGCAAGCGCGGCTCCGCGCCGGCTCGCCCGCACGTCAGCCCACCCTGCGGAGCGGGAAGCTCGCGAACAGCGTGGTGTTGTACGGGCCGTCGTGGCGGTCACACTGCGCGATCACGTGAAGGCGCAATCCGGTGCCACTGACGGAGGAGGAGTACGTGCCGGTACACCGCGGGGAGCTGAGGGTGAGCGTCCCGTCCGGGGCGACCCGGGCCGTCGCCTCGTACCCCACGACCGGTGGCCCGCCGTCGCCGCTCTCGAACTCGACGAAGCGTGCCCCGGCGAAGCGGAGGGTGATGACGGCGTAGTCCTTCGACCCGTTGCCGAGCTGAGCGAAGAAGCCGCGCCCCTCGGCTCGCGTTCCGCCGGCTGCGACGAACGCCGCGACGGTCTGCGCCCGATCCAGCCTCGACGAGCGCCATGTCCCGTCCAGGGAAGGGACGGCGATCGTAGGTGATGCCCCGGGGATCGGAGTGGCCCCCCCGCCGAGCCCGTGCAGGGAGCCGACCAACACGGCCACGCCGACGGTGATCGCCAGCGCGACCACGACCGTCGCCACGCGCTGCCGTTGCTGGCGCCGCTGCTGGCGGTCGAGCATCCGCTCGAGGGCACCAGAGGGGAGATCGAAGCGCTCCCCCTCGTGCTCGAGGGCTCGCTTGAGGTCAGCCATCTCGATCCTCCAGGAGCCGCCGCATCACCGCACGTCCTTGTGAGGCGAGCACGCGGGCCGTCACCGCCCGCGTGCCCATCAGGCGTCCGGCCTCCTCCGAGCTGTAGCCGAGCAGCTCGGTGAGGACGATGGCCGTTCGCTGCCTCCTGCTCAGCATGCCCAGCGCTCGGCGTACGACCTCTCGGTCCTCGGCTGCCGCGAACTCGTCTGCGGGGAGGGTGTTGGCGACCGGCTGCCGGAGGATCCTGGCCGCGCGCTTCCACCGCTTGTGCACGAGGCGGAACGCCGTGCGGTAGAGGTAGCCGGTGGGGTCGTCCATCTCGCTGACCCGGTCCCAGCGCTCCAGGACGCTGATGAACGCGTCCTGCATCACCTCCTCGGCTTCCTGGCGGTCGCCCGTGATCAGGCACAGCCGTCGGTACAGGGTTCGGCTCTCCGCTTCGAAGAACTCCTCGAAGCTCTGGGCCTCGCTCACCGGCTCGGGTCTCGCGGCGCCGTCGCTGGCGACGATCCTCAACGGTTCTGGCATCTGTGAACGAGAAGGCGCCATGGGCTCGGATCGTTCAGGTGCGCGCATCGGATCGCCGGCAACCGGGTGCGGGAAGCCTACGGCCTGAACGTTCCGGGCCGATACCCCCTTCTTCTTCTGTGACGGCGAAGACATCGCTGGCGATGGGAGGGGGTCTCATGTCCCGTTTCAAGGAACCGGTCGTGCTGTTGATGACGGTGACGACGCTGCTCGCGGTGGTACCACAGGCGGCGTCGGCGAAGGTTGCCGGTCAGAACGGGAGGATCACGTTCGGCCGGTTCAACGACAGTATCGGTGACTTCGAGATCTTCACGGCCGCCTCGGACGGCTCGGATCAGGTGCAGCTCCTGCCCGGGGCGGCGGAATGTCCGCGGTGGTCACCGGACGGGACGAGCGTGCTCGTGTGCGCGGCGGACCCAGCGGGACTGATCCGACCCGCGACCGTCAAGCCCGATGGCACTGATTTCACCCTGCTGGATACGCCTGATCCGACCCTGAACCTGGGATGTTGGGCATGGGGCGCGTACGGCTACCGGGTCGCGTGCGAGGGCTGGGACGACATCCACCCAGAGAGAGCTGCCGGGATCTTCACCGTGCGAGCGTCAGACGGGGGAGGGTTGACCCGTGTGACCACGAACCCCTTCGGAGGACACGACATCCCGGGTGACTACGCACCGAACGGGGGCCGGATCGTCTTCGCTCGGAACAACGACCCGCTGCAGGATCCGGACAACGAGAGCGCCGCCCTCTTCGTCGTGAACACCGATGGCAGCGGTCTGCGACGGATCACGCCGTGGAACTTCGCGGAGGATTGGGGAACCTGGTCCCCCGACGGGCGATGGATCGCCTTCACGAACACGAAGGGGAAGCTGTTCTTCGTGCGCCCGGACGGATCGGGGCTGCACCAGGTGCCCATCGCCATCGAGGCGGGTCGTGCGTACGCATCCCAGCCGGCGTGGGCGCCCGACGGCACTCGCCTCGTGCTTCGCGCGTACCTCACGGTGACCGGTGAGGTGCATCTGTTCACGGTCAAGGCCGACGGCACGGATCTGCAGGAGGTGGCGGGCACCGTGGGCAACGAGGAGTTCCCGGATTGGGGGCCGGCTGCGGCCGCTTAGCCGCTCACTCTGCAGGGGGGGATCTGGCCCTGGCGCCGCGGGAGCTGCGCCGGGCCCGTGGCGATCTCGCGTCGTGACGGCCGAGGTCGTGTACGAGGTTGAGGATGCCGGCCGCGACCGGTTTGCGAGAACGGTCGGGTAGGCCGTGTGTCGAGGCGCACGACACTCGGGGTGCATGACCGTGTGTCAGGACGACCTCCCTGCGGCGCAACCCTCGCAGCGTGCGATCTGTCAGCGAGCCACGGGACCGGCCGACCGTGTGTCTACGGACACACCGTGGAGCAGGTCGACGACGTACGTGCGCCCATGGGCCGCCGACGTCGATGGGGGAACGACTATCTGAGCCGGTGACTCTGTGCCGTGACGGCGTCCACGCTCCGGTTCGCGAGATCCTTCTCGAGCGGGGTGCGAAAGCGTGGGATCGCGCGCACGTTCCCGAGCCACTCCTGGACGCGGTCGCGCTCCCGGCGCACGCGCCTCACGGTTCCGGGGTCGACCTTCTCCAGGAGCTCCACGGCGACGGTGCCGTCCGCCCGTTGCGCCCATCCGCCGATCGCCCGACCGTCCGCGAACACCGTCGGCCCCGCGTTGCCGTTCCTATCGAACAACATCGGGCCGTGCTCGCCGAGGTACCACCCCCGGAGCTTCCAGCCCATGACCGTCGGGTCGAGACCGGGCAGCAAACGGACCCATGGAGCCGGCGTGGGGGCGAGTTGCGTATCGCGCGGCAGGACGTAGCCGCGCTCGCCGCCGTCGAGCTCGACGTCGACCGCGCGAACCGCTTGCAGAGCCGCCATGGTCTGCTTGAGGGTCCAGCCCGTCCACCAGCGGAGGTCTGCCTCCGTCACCGGCCCGAACGCCTTCAGATAGCGACGGACGAGCTCAGCACTCGCATCCGCACGGTCGGTCACCTGCAGGGGTTCGCCGAGCCAGGTCGCGAGCTCCGCCCACCGGTACTGGCCGGAGATCCACGAACCGCGCGGGCGCGTCCGCACGATCTTCCCCTCGGTGGCCAGCAGGAACAGGATGCGTGTCGACATCCCGACATCACGCGCCCAGGTCGAGTTGGTGTCGAACCGCAGCTTGAGTGCGAGCTCGGGGACATCCTTCGACAGGTCGACGGCCGCGGCCTCGCCCCGGTCGCGGAGTGCCGCGAGCGTCCGGTCGCTGACGCGATCGATCCAGCGAGCGCCATCCCTCGTGATGCCTTGCTCTTCGATCCACCGGATCAGGCGTCGGCGTTGCTGCGGAGCGAGGAGCTTCGTACATGCCTCGTCGACCACGGCCGCCACGTCACGCGAGACGACGAACAACGTGCGGCGCATGCCCAACATCCGCACGAGCGTCTTGTCCTCGTAGAGCGCGCGCTCGAGATCGGCGTGCCGGAACCGGCGCACGCGCGCGAGCGCGGACAGGTACACGGTCGAGGGGTCGCTCGAGTGCAGCGCGACCAACCGGTCCACCGCGCGCTCGACCGTCGGCACGGATACCTCGAGGGCGTGACGCTGCCCGAGACGGGCACGGCGTTCCTCGACGCTGATCCTGGCCACCGCAGGTTCACCGCATGACCGAGCGCGCGACGCTCTCCAGGTGCGTCATGTCGCCGTGAACGGCTGCCCGAACGTCTCCGTCGACGCGACCTCGCCGAGCGGCTTCCGGCTCTTGCGGCCCCGGCTCGCCGGACGCCGCGGATACCCGAACGGCACGACGGCGATCACGTCGTACGTGTCGGGGATACCTGCGAGCTCCCCCACGTCGCGCAAGCCCGCGAATCCGGTCCAGTTGGAGCCGACCCCTTCCGCCCACGCCGTGAGCATCATCGACTGGATCGCCCGACTCGCGTCGGAGAGCGCGAACCGGCTGTCTCGCTCGGCGGCGACGATCACCGCCAGCGCTGACCCCGAGACGTAAGGGCCGGTCTTCACCAGACGTCCGAGCTCCTGCAACCGCGATCGATCGCGCACGACGACGAAGTGCCACGGTTGGCCGTTCATCGAGCTCGCGCTGAGGTGCGCCGCCTCGATGATCCTCGTGATGAGGTCGTCGGGGATCGGCTCCTCCTTGTACTCCCGGACCGCTACTATCGTCCGCACCGCATCGAAGACCGCGTTGTCCATGCCTCGATCGTAGTTGCAGGACGTGGATACGCGGACCCGTCCGCCCCTCGGAGGGGTTACCCGTCCGCCGACCCGCGCCAGGTTGATGGAATCTCGACGTTGTCACGAGGGTGCCTCGCAGGCCGTTGCCATCCTTCGGCTCATCTTCGAGTAGGACCACAGCGCGCTTGCCCCCTTTCGTGTCGACATCCTGTCTTCGGAGCCGTGTGTCGAACTCCGGCTGGCGCAACGGAGCGTCTGCCATCCTCAGTGGTGGGGCGCCGTGTGTCATGGATGACACGCGCTTGTGCATGACCGTGTGTACTTCAAGCGACCAACGGCCGGCGGTAACCGCGTGCCTTCTTCGATGCGAGAGGACGCATGCACCAACGGAGTTTCTCTCGCGTCGGCGGGAGGTTGGCCGATCTTCCTCGTGCTTCGTGGGTGAGAAGCCTCGGCGTCGGCTCCGGTGGTCTGCAGCAGGTGAACACCTGGCTCGCTCCGGTCCCGTCCGATTGGGGTCCGTCGCCCCTGCGGCCACCCCTAGGGCCCTGCATAGGGTGAATGGACTACAGCACCGGGAGAGCATGCACCTCAGGGTGAGGAGCGCGCCTCCCGGCGGAGGGAGGAGATTCCGAGATGCGGAGGACCATAGCGTTACTCGTGTCAGGGCTGACGGCGTTGGCGTTCATGATGGCGCCGACGGCCGCCGGCGCAGCGGCGACCCCACAGGGCCTTTGGGGGCCACCTACCGTACCCCCGTGCGTCGCGGTTTCAGGTGATCCATGCGGGATCGCTGACACGGCGAGTTATGAGCTGGGCGTCAAGTTCCAGACATCGGCTCCGATCTACGTGGTCGGAGTGCGGTTCTATCGAACCGACGGTGGGATGTCGTCCGGCAGCCTCTGGAACTACGGGGTCACAACACCGCTTCGGACCGGCACCGTTTCCAACGCCGTCATAGGCTGGGAGGACGTGACCTTCAACACTCCGATGGCGATGGCGCCGGGCGACACGTTCATCGCGTCTTACGCCGCACCTAATGGCGGATACGCCTACGAGCACAACTACTTCTCCAGTAGCGGGTTCACCGTGGGACCGGTGACCGCCCTGCAATCAGGCGTGATCGGCCCCAACGGTGTGTACAACAACGACCCGGGCGCCCTCCCGGCGGATAGCTTCATGGACTCGAACTACTGGGTGACGCCCCTGTGGATCCCCCAGTACACGCTCAGCGGCTTCTACTCACCGGTGGACATGAGCGGGGTGTTCAACACGGTGAAGGGCGGTTCGACCGTCCCGCTGAAGTTCGAGGTCTTCTGGGGTGGTGACGAGCAGACCGATGTTGCCGTCGTCGACAGTTTCAAGGCCACGCCGATTACCTGCCCCAGCGGTAGCGTGACGACCGATCAGATCGAGGTCACCACGACCGGAGGGACGAGCCTCCGCTACGACCCTACGGCAGGCCAGTTCGTCCAGAACTGGAAGACGCCGAAGAAGGCCGGGTGCTACGAGGTCACGATGTTCACCGCGGACGGCTCCTCTCTCAGTGCCAACTTCCAGCTGAAGTAGAGGACCTGGGAGCTCCGATCATTTGGAGGGCCGGTCTTCGGACCGGCCCTCCCGGTTCTCCGCAGTGAGCCACGGAAGGTCGGCACCGTGTTTCATGCAGAGAACTGCGGCGATTGGCGGTGGGCGCATCCGGGTCTCGTTGTGTAGAGGACGTAGTCGCGCTGAACTGTGTCGGGGATGGCAACGGGCCAGCATCCGCAGGGTCGTGCTGCGCGCCTCTGGGCGCAGGGTGCAGAGCTCGACCTAACCCTTGAGCACCGAATCGGCTGGTTGGGCGGTGGTTATCGGATCGGCGTGCCGATGGACGACCTTCCAGCGGCCGTCCTCCGAGCGGAACACGGTGGTGACGCGGAGGTTCAACGGCGCCACGTCATCCCGTTCGCCGACCTTGGACTTCAGCCGCTCGACCTCCACGATGTAGGCGAGGTCAGGCGTGACGCACCTGGATACGGCGTCGAAGCCAATGGCCTCTCCATCTTGGTAGTGCGACGCGGCACGCGCCATCGCGTCGACGACCTCCGGGAACCCCCGTGCGAAGGGGCCGAAGGGGTTCCCTAGGTCACATCGTCCCGCTGAGAGAACAGCACCTTGGCGGGCTCGTGATCCCCCTTCATGAAGGCGTCGAGCGCCAGGTGGTAGCGCCCGATGACTTGATCCAAATCAGCGGCCGGGTCGGTAGCCATCCGTCATCCTTCCCGCTCTTCAGAGGTACCTCGACGCTAGGCGGGCGGCTCCGCCAGGTCAACGCGCAGATCAGACCGCGTCGATCTCGGCCAGGAGCCGGACAACCTTCCGGCGCTCCTCGGGGTCAAGCGTGAGGAAGTCGATCATGCCCGCGAGCTCGTCGCCGGCGGTTTCTCGGTATGGAAGCAATGCCGCGACGACGGCGGCTCGGTCGCCCACATCGCCCATAAGCACGCGACTCAGCAGGTGTCGGGCCTTCGGCGGGAGGTCCGCCAGGGCGGCCCGGAGATCGTCGCTGTCGCGTGGGTCTCTCACGCCGAGGACGTGTGGATCGCCGTCGTAGGCGTTCATGGCCATCTGGTGGGTATCGGCACGAACGGCCTGTGCTTTCGGGGATCGGGAGGGTTACCGGGAGCGACTCGCCCACGGTGGACCGAGGGGCCAGCATCGCCATCAGCGATGTCATCGTCTTCGTCCTGAGCTGGGTCGTCGGGCTGATCTTCCCCCGGAACACTCGTCTCACGACGTGGGCTACCCAACGACGATCCAGGCCACCTTGGTATCCTTCGGGGCCTGCTCGTTCAGGTCGATTGTGGATCCGGCGGAGGGCACCGCCGCAAGGACGAACACGCCTGCCCGAGCTGCTGGGCTACGGCAATCACACGCTGGTCTTCAACATCCGCACCTTCAACGCGACGGCTACGACCCCGACGAGCCACGGGAGGGTCGCACCGTGTGTCGCGAGCAGAGGCCGCGACCACCTTGACCGCGTCCCGATTGGTCACCCGGCGCCCGCCGTCTGGGGTCCACAGCGGCGGCGCGCGCCCCGGCGCGAGCGGCCGTTTGCTCCAAACCTGGAGCGTCTCGAAAGCTCGAGCCGCCGCCGGTTCTCAAGTTGGGGGGGCGCGCCTCCGAGACCTAAGGCTCGACGCTCGACAGCTGAAGGCGTGTGAGGTCTGACCGGCCCGTCAGCGTGCAAGACCTCCGGCACTGGCCGGGAGCGCGGGCGAGAGCTGACGCCGAAACGCTGAGCGGGAGGCGATCGGCTTACGCTCGTTCCGGAGACGCCCGACGCGGAGATCCGTTCCGCGCGCTGAGCGCTACCGACCCGAAACCGCGTACCGCGCCGGCGTGATCCCCACGTGTCTCCGGAACTGACGCGTGAAGTGCGGTTGGTCGTGGAATCCGACCGCGGCGGCGACCGACGCCACCGGCTCGCCGCCGAGCAAGCGCGGCCTCGCCGCGTCGATCCGCCTCGCCGTCAGATAGCGGTGGGGCGCGATGCCGTACGCGCGGCTGAAGCCCCGGACCAGGTGGGCCGGCGACGCATGGAGCACGCTGCCGGCCTCCGCGAGGGTGACCGTCCCGAACAGATGGTCGTCGAGGAAGTCGCGGAGCTCGGCGGCGAGGATCGCCTCGGGCCGGTCGTCGCTCGTTCGCGGCGGCGCTCCAAGGTGCCGCAGGATCGACGCGCACGCCGTGGTGACGAGCGACTCCGCCTCGAGCGGATCGTGCGGGCCCGACAGTACGGTGTGGATCGACCGGATCCCCCTGACGACGCCACTGTCCTCCACATCCGGACGGTCCACCGCGCGCCCGGTCCACCGCTCGTCGAGCAACTCGGTCCCCACGTAGAGCACGCGCTTCCGATAGCCGCTCGTGCCCGCGGCGCGCCCGTCGTGCACGACGTGGGGTGGTAGGAGCGTCACACGTGCGCCGGCGGCACCCCGATGCGAACGCTCAAGGTCGTAGCGGATCGCGCCCTCGTCGACGATGAACACCGTCCACGCGTCGTGGGTGTGCGACGGATACGCATGATCCACGAATCGGGCGTGGAACACCTCACGGATCCCCGGAACGTCCGGCCGCCACGCGCGGACCCACTCGCGCTGCCCACTCACCACGCAAAGAACGTACAAGACCTCGCACGACTTCTGCGGTTCGATCGTGGCGTGACGGACCTCGTGGCGGTGGTGACGTTCGCCTTCGCTGGCTCCGCGTCGCCCGGGCCTAACAACACCGTGCTGTGGGCCTCAGGCATGCGCTTCGGGTTCGCCCGCACGATCCCGCACGTGGTCGGCACCGTCGTCGGCATCGGGGCTCTGCTGGTCGCCGTCTCGCTCGGACTCGGCGCCCTGCTGCAAGCGGCGCCGCAGGTGGAGGTGGCGCTCAAGGTCGGAGGCTCGGTGTACCTCCTCTACGTGGCCTATCTCGTGGCGGGCAGTGGCGCGATCGGACAGGGCGATGCCACCCGGCCCCTCGGGTCGCGTCGAGCCGTCGTCTTTCAATGGAGCAACCCGAAGGCGTGGGTGTTCGCGATCGCCGCCGTCGGCTCGTTCGTGCCTGTCACGACGGTCCAAGGGGTGACCGTCTTCGTGGTCGTCGTCTCCGCGGTCGTCGCGGTGTCATCGGCCATCTGGGCGGCTGGGGGCACGGCGCTCGGCCGCGTGGTGAACGACGATCGCGGGCGCCGGATAGCGAGCATCGTCCTGGCCCTGCTACTGGTCGCGTCCGTCGTGCTCATCTGGGTCTGAGTCGGCGGCGACCCCTAGGCGAGGGCGGAGACCCCTGCACGCCACGCGGCGTCGAGGTTCGCCCCGGCGCGGCACGCTAGAGGGCCAAACTGTTCACGCGCCCCAGCGTCCGCGGCTGCTCTGAGTCGTCTACGTGGAGCTTTGTCGGCGGCTCGAGAAGGAGGCGGACCCGGCTATTCGAGGGGGAGGAGTCGGTCCACCATTTGACGGGCTGGGGTGGGGTGGTGGGCGTCGGGCGGCCGTTTCGTGGTCCAGTGAGCTTATTCACTGTGCGTCCGCCTGCGGCGGCGCTGCAAGACCTCGTGGAATGGGATGAGCAGATACAGCGCGATCGCGAGGTAGAGGAAGACCGCCAGCCGGGGCGCGAGCAAGCCGATCGCGATCGCCGCCGCGTAGAACCCGAGACTGGGGGTCAGCTTCTTTGTGACCTCCTGCACCTCGTCTTGGGGATGCTCGCCCGAGAGCATCCCTTCGCCGACCGCGTGGCGCCACACGACGCTCGTCATGGCCGACATCGCAAGCAGGTTGATCCCGTAGATCGTGACCGCGATTCGCTCGGGCCCGAAGTCCCCCATGAACTCCGCGAGCATCTTCGTGGGGAACGGGAGAACCGAGACGAAGAAGAGCAGGAGAAGGTTGAGCCGCAGCAGGACGGAGTCCACCCGCTCGAGATGGTTCGTGATGATCGAGTGAGCGATCCACACTGCGCCAACCGATGCAAAGCTCACGAAGTAGGCCACGTAGACTGGCCACTGATCGAGGAGCGCGTGCCCAACCCCGCTGCCGGGTTCGGGGACGGCAAGGTCGAGCACGAGCAGCGTGATCGCGATAGCGAAGACGCCATCGCTGAACGCCTCCATCCGACCGGGACGGAGCCACCGGCTGCCACTCTCGGGCGATGGGTCGTTGCTCACAGGCCGAAGATAGCGGTCCTCGGACAAGGGCGTTGCCGACAGGCGAGGCTTGCCTCCCTGGCCGAACTGTTGGTCGTCCCCTCGTTGTGTACAGATAAGGAACGTTGTCCGCGGCTCGATAGGGTGGCGGACCGGCTATTCGAGGGGGAGGAGTCGGTCCACTATCTGATGGGAAGGGATAGGCCTTCGGAATCGGAGTTCGTGTCCCTTCACTTGCTGCGGGTGACCAACTCTGGAGACCCCAGGCGGCTGGGCACCGGGCGATTCCAGGTCTGGGTGTGACGCTGAAGCACCTTCCAAGCACATCTAGAGGAAGGAAGGATGATGTCGTCACGTGGAGCTCGAGGATGTCTTCAGGACCTATCAGCGTCCCGTCTTCACGTACTTCTATCGGGTGGTGGGAAGGCGTGATGCCGCCGAGGAGCTCACGCAGGAGACCTTCGCCCGCGCGTGCTCGGCGGTTGTGCGCTACCGCGGTGATGGCCCGATCTCGCACTGGCTGTTCGCGATCGCGCGCCGGGTGCTGCTGGAGGCATCACGGAAGGGGCTCTTCGACCGCCCGCTCGAGCTCGACCCCGACGTCCCCGCCCAGGAGATCGATCATGCCGCCCGCTTGGATCTTGAAGCGGCCTTCGCGATGCTCCGCCCCCTTGATCGCGAGGCGCTCATTCTCGTCGATTACCTTGGGTACGAGCCGATCGAGGCGGCGCGGCTCACCGGCGTGGAGGGGTCGGCGTTCCGCATGCGCCTGCTCCGCGCGCGCACTCGTTTGCGCGAGCTCGTGGAGGATGGCGGATGAGTGATGAGCGTGCGATCGATCTGCGCGGGCTCGATGCCGCGACCCCCGAGGTGGCTCGTGCCGCGATCGAGCGGTTCCGTCGGCGCATCGTCGTGTTCATCGCGTGGCTGGTCGTGTTCGCCCTGGCAGGAACGGCTATCGTCGCCGACACGATCCATAAGCGCACCCACGACCCAGCCGTGCTCGTCGCGACCGGCGCGTCGATCAACACCCATGTCGGTGACTATCGGGTCGGCGTGATCGACGTTGGCCTCCTGAAGGTGGTCGAGGAAGTAGACGACCATTTCGGTGTATCCCTCGGGTTCCAGTTCGTCTTCCACTCTGACGAGCCGCTGCCCGGACGATGCTGCAACCTCTATCCGAGGCAGGCGCAGAACACCAGAGATGTCGTTGCCGAGCCCGGCGCGAGGTTCGCGCAGCAGATCGTCGATCTTGCCAGCGTCGTACACGAGTCCGACCGGCACGATCGACATGCTCTTGACGGACGGAGCTGGGCACAAGCTCGGCAGATTCACCGTTGATCTGCCCGCGTTGGGCATCAGAGGGTTCATGGGGGGCTGATGGACGACTCGCTCCGCGGTACCGACCGGGTAACCCTGCGGGCATGGCACCTGCTCAACGTGCTCGGGTGGTCGGTGCTTGCGATCCTGTTGGCCACGTTCCTGCGGATCGGCTTCGAGTCCGCCGCGGACCTTTTCGGCTCGCGTTCGCTGATGGACGTGAGCGACTGGCTCACCTACTGGGAGTATGCCGCTCTGGTGCTCGTGCCCTCCTCTGTCGTGTGCGGCCTGTTCATCGGCTCTTTGATCGGTGCGAAGGTCGCCTGGAGACCGATCTGGGTAAGCGTGGCCGCGGCCGGCATCTTCGCCGCCTGGAACTGGTACGTGATGAGCGTCGAGCCCATCCCGCACGGTGGAGCGATCAAGTTCATCGATGCCGTGCTGGTGTCGTTGACCGTGATCGTCGCTGTGGTCGTGGCAGCGCAACGTGCTGGACGCATCTGAATCGGAGTCCGGTGCGGTGTTGTTCGCGCGTGATTCCTGCCCCTTACGGAGCCGGTGTGAATCCGGAGGGCGGTTGCCGCTCCGCCGGCGGGACGCGGCGCCGAGCGGCGCCTCGCGAACCCGCTGACACGGCCATGGGTCGCCTTGAAGCACGAATCGGGCAACCGTGTGTCCCCCGATGGTCTTCGCGCTCAGGCTTCAGCGACCGTGACCACGACCTTCCCCTTGGGGTGGCCGTCCTCCAGATAGCGCATCGCCTCGGGCGTCTGGCTCAGGGGATACGTGCGATCGATCACCGGAATCAGCTCACCCTTCTCGATCATGGTTGCGAGGGTCTCGAGATCGGGGCCGTTCGAGTGGCTCCCAACCGAGCGCAACCGCTGCCCAACGAACGGTGAGACGAGGACTCCGCGAGTGCCGATGCTGCCGGGACCGAGCAGCCCGCCGTGCTGCGAGCCTCCGACCGCCGCCAGGGTCCCTTGGCGGTTGAGCGTCCGCCGAAGCTTGCCCAAGGAGTGCGTTCCTCCGATGTTCACGACGAGGTCATAGGTGCGCCCCGCATCGATCGGATCATCGACGGTGTAGTCGATGACCTCATCTGCGCCGAGGGACCGGACCAGCTCGACGGCGCCCGGGCTACAGGAGGCGGTGACCTTCCCGCCGAGCGCATGAGCGATCTGCACGGCGAAGGTCCCCACGCCGCCGGAGGCGCCGTTGATCAGCACGGTCTGGCCCCCCTGGAGGCGGCCGTCGTCGCGAACCGCCACCAGTGCGGTCACACCAGCCATCGGCACGGCGGCGGCCTGCTCGAACGTGAGCCCGGAGGGCATAGCCCCGGCTCGATCCTCGGGGACCACGACGAGTTCCGCGCACCCACCCTTCATCATCGATTCGGCATACACCGAGTCATCGGGTGAGAAGCGGGAGACCTCGTCGCCCACGCTTTCGACGATGCCAGCGACGTCCGAGCCGATGATCATCGGGTGACGGGGTTTGCGCAGCCCCGTGGCGATCCGAGCGAGGAACGGGTCCGCGCGCATGATGTGCCAGTCGGCCGCGTTGAGGCTGCTCGCTCGAACCCGGATCGCGATGTCCTTCGGGCCAGGAACCTTCGCCTCGATCTCCTCGTACGCCAGCACGTCCGGCGATCCATAGCGCCGATAGACCCAAGCCTTCATCCGTCACTCCTCGTGGCCATGCCAGGACCCTAGCCTGGTGTCGTCCTCACAGGGAGACCTGCTCCTGTCTCCGAGCGCCTCCACCCGAGGCCTGTCGGTTGACGTGCCGCACCCGCAGGCACCGATCGACGCGGAAGCGGCGGAGCCTCACCTGCTCGTCGGCCGGGAGTGCGTCAGCCACCTCGGCGGTCCGGACGAGCTCCGGTCGATCGACCTCGTAGGTCTGCCCTTCCGTGACGAGCGTGGCGGAACCGCTCGCGAGCACGTTCTTGAGCCAGTCCGTCTCGGTGCCGTAGGGGAGCGCGATCACGAAGCCGTCGTCGGTGGGGAACGGCCCGACGGGTGTCTCGTACGCCCTTCCCGAGGTCCGGCCCGTGTGGCGGATCACGCCCGCGAACGCACCGGGCGTGCCCGCCGATCGCATCTGTCGAGGGTTCATCACGGCTAGGTTCATCCGGCGGACCGCGTTGAGCACCGGCGGGAACTTCGTCCGCATCCCCAGCAGGAACGCGAGTGCGAGCACCCCCAGAACGACGACCAACGCCCCCACGACCGTCAAGAGTCCGATCCCACGATCGGCCACCTCCTCCTCTGTCCTCAACCTCGCAGACCTCGGCGGGTTCCAGGGCGGCCAACCGCCCTTCGGGACGAGGGTCCTCCTGACCCTCGCTTCGCGTCCGGCCCTGCGCCCGGTCGAGCCGAGGCCCTCCCCGTCCGCGGACAACGCTCCTTATCCGTATACCGACAGTGCCTAGGGCTACGAGCCCGTTCGTTGTCAGGGGGCCCCATCTCTATGCTTCGAGCGTGGCTCTAAGCATCGGCGTGTATCGCGTCTCAGACCGGGAGTTCGTTAGGCGTGCACCCCCTGTGAACTCAGCCGAGTTCGACGCATGGTTTGCTCGATGCGTGGAACTGGAGCTCTTCGACGCACCACTCGGCGGGTCCGCCGCGATCCACAAGTATTGGGCTAGTCCCTCGACCATGCTCGGACTTCGGCTGTTGGCCTCCCTATCCGACGAGTTCCTCGAAGTAGAGGGCCCCGATCTCGCCGAGCTCCTCCAAGAGACGCACCAGCTCGAGCAGTACTGGGTCGAATCGGTCGATCCCACGGCCGGGGTGACCCTGACGATCTACGGTCACAACCTTCAGGTGCCAATGCTCCACCATCTGTCCGATCGAGCGGAGTCCCTTCGGGCAGCGATTCCGCGTCGCCCGAACCTGCGGAGGCTTCCTGACAATCTCCTAAGCGTGCAGCCCGAGCGCCGCCCCACCCCAGCCCATCAAGATGCAGGTCGGCTCCTCCCCCTCGAATAGCCGGTCCGCCACCTTTTCGAGCCGCGGATAACGTTCCTTATCTGTACACAGGTGAAGCGCTAACCCGCCGCGTCCACCTCGGCCAGCAGCCGTACCATCGTGCGGCGAGCCTCGGGGTACAGCGTGCAGAGGTCGATCACGTCCGAGAGTCCGTCGCCGGCCTCGTCGCGGTAGCGGCGCAGCCGGTAGGAGACCTCGTCACGGTCGGCCTGGTCGCCGACCAGGACGCGGCGCAGCAGGTCGCGGGACTTCGGCGGCAGTGTCTTCGCCAGCGCGGCGCGGAGGTCGTCGGTCATCGAAGGCCGCTGAGATCTTGCTCGCCAGGCTTCCCGGAACCAACTGACGGAGCGCGGCATCAAGAGTCCCGCGAGGATGACACAGCCGGGAACGACGCTGGACCGGGCGAGGACGCTCCCGGCCCAGCGGTCCTCCAAGTCAGGAGGTACCACGCGGTGGACACAACAAGGGGCCAGCGAGGGCGAGGCCCAGGAGGTATCCCGAGGCGATCCCCTTCCCACAACGCCCAGCCGGCAACACACATCGCGGCCGTCAGCGCGAGTGCACGGAGCACGAAGGTGAGCGAATAGCCAGAACAACTGACGGTGATGAGGAAGAGCCACACCCGCCAGACCGTGAGGAGGAAGAGCACGCCCGCGACGAGCTGCACGTACCACGGCTTCTCGTACCGCATGGACACACTCTAGGCCGGGCGGGAGTCCTCCTGTGTGGGATGGGCAGAGGCCTGCTGTCCGCGCGACCCACGAACGTCTGCGGCCACCCGTTCAGTCTCAGCCAGCATCCTCAACTGGACGAGGGCGAGCCGCTCCGCCGGTCCTGGCCGGTGTGGGCGTGCGACTCTCGACGCCAGGGCTGTGCCTCACAAGCATGGGCGCCGGGAGGTGGGCAACGTGCGTAAGACGATTCCGCTGGTTCTCGTGGTCGCCCTCGCGGTCCTCGTGGCACCGCACGCGAGTGCCAGTGTGCCCGAGAAGGGGTGTCCTGGCCCTACGGCATCGGTCTGGAACGAGGTCGACTACGTCACGTCGGGTGACTACACGACGACGTCGTTCTTCGACTGGTACTGGCACGTCGGCGAAGGTGCGGCGATCGACGCGTTCAGGGCACTCGAACCCGATTGGACCGACGCGCAGAATCTACTTCTACGGCGCGCAAGGCCTCACGGCGATCGACAACAACGCCGATCACCTCGTTTGCGTGACGTGGGAACACATCGGCGGGAACCCTGGTCGACCCGACCAGTGGATCTCCGTCGTCGATAACAACTCCGCGACGTCTCAGTAGCGCCGCGATCCCACGAACGTCTGGGGCCACCCGTACAGCTTGCAGGACCGGTCCGAGACGTCGAACGTCGGCGACCGCGTGCCGGCCTCGAGCTCGCGGGTAGATGGCCCGGGCTGACGCCGATCCGCCACGCGACCTGACCGACGGTGAACCCGGCCTGCTGCCGGCCCTCCGCGAGCATGTCCGGGAACGCCGAGATGAGGCGAGCCTAGCGCGTGTGGGGCCAGCCCTGCTGCTCCGCGAAGTCCCAGACATCGATCGAGGGTGGCTCCACCCCGATCGAGCTGAGGGCTGATAGATCTCGGTCCTCCGGTGGCATCGGTGCCGTGGTGAAGGGCCTGGGCGAGGCGGATCCCCGTCGGCCACCAGACCTCCGTGCCGTCGTCGGCCTTCCCCATCACGGGTGCTGCGGGATCGGGTCGGCGGCGAGTATCCGCGGCCAGGCCTTGGTCCGCCTCCTGCATCGCCGCGCTGAGCTGGGTGAGACCATCTCCTCCTCGTCGAGGAACCCGGAGGGCCGGCTTTCGAGTCTGTACCGGTACTAAGCGTCCGCGCCGACGAGATGTCGAAGCGTGTCTGAGGATTCGAGCCATACGTGCCGGGCATAGTCGTCTCGAGCTGGCTCGGGTCGAGCGACGCGCATGCGTCGATCGTTCGCCTGGTTGCCCAGACGTGGTGGGCGAACGCGTCGTCCAACAACGTGACCATTGGGCTGAGCCTAGCTCGTAGCGCATTGAGGGCCAGGCCTCGTGTTGGAGATTCCGGGAGCCTGGCCTTCGGACACGCGGTAGAGGGCTGGGCTGACGCCGAGATGCCACGCGACCTGACCGGCGGTGAACCCGGCCCGCTGCCGATCCTCCGCGAGCATGTCCGGGAACGCCGCCACGGGAAGCAGGGCAGTCCGACGCGCGGACGGACGTTGTGCCGCGTCGAAGGTCCGCGCGTTCTCTCCGAGTCTTCCTATGACAGGACGCGCCCTCGGTGCTCGACGATCTTCGTCAGCACGTCCGCGAGCGCCTCGACCTGGTACCAGTCGAGCGGAATCGCGACTTCCGCGCCGTCGTCCGTGCGGAAGAGCAGCCGCGCCGTCTTCGTGTCTCGGGTGCATCCTTGTCCGTCGAAAGTCGATCGACTCCGTACCAGTGGTAGTCCAGTGACTGCGTCACGTATGTCCCCTCTCTGAAGTTCCAACGTCGGTATCGGCAGCTTGTGCACATGCCTCCACAAGGCGACCTGCGCCGCCGATCGCGGGCGAGCATGTCCGGGAACGACGCCACGAACGCGAGCCTAGCGCCGGACAGCGGACGGGGCCTCCTGGCATCGGGTTGACCGCTCACGGCGAGTTGCTTACCCTGCTGCCCGCCGGTGGGGTTCCCCCTCTTCCGGCGACTCGTTGGCACGTCGGCCCCCGGCGCAGCCTGGGGGCCTTCGTGCGTCTCATCCGACCCGGCGCAGCAGGTCGCGGGACTCCGGCAGCGGGTCCGTCTCCGTGCAGGTCAGATGTTGCTCGTACAGAAGTTGTTGTGGATCCACACGTTCCCGCGTCCGGCGTCGCCGTCAAGGTATCCGTCGAGGTCTCCGTCGTTGCACGCGGTGTTCAAGAAGATCTTGTTCCTGCCCGAGCCCGCCAGCACTGCGAACCCGTCGCCCTGGTTCCCACTAGCAATGTTGGCGCCGACCGAGTTGAAGTCCGAGCCGACGAACACGAAGCCGGCTCCGCCGTTACCCGTCGCCTGGTTCCCGCTGAACCTGTTCGAATCTCGACGCGTACGCGTTCAAGCGAAGGCGCCCTCGCCCAGGCACGAACAGATACCAGGATCCGTCGCGGTAGCGACGGTCGCGAAGCGGAGTGATGGCTCGTCTTCGATAACCGACGACGTAGACCCTCGCCCCACCTGGGGCGGCCGCGAGCGCCCGAGGGAAGCCCTGCTCATCGAGGGGGCCCCGATACAGGTCCGTCCACCGTTGCTTCCCGCCTCGCGCTGCTGTATGGGACCAGCCGCCAACTGGTGACCGGCCACCCGCCGGTCATGGCGACGCGGGCGCGAAGGTACCCACGTCAAGTCGATCCCTTGTCCCAGCGCCTTCGTCGAATCCGGTAGAACAGATCTCGCGTCCGTTCCGCATCTCGAGGAAGCGGGAACATGTCGGAGCAGGACACGCCGGCCCGTTCGGTGTTCCCGGTGAAGAAGACCCTGCTCCCACGCCGGTCGGCGGTGACGTCGCGGATCATGCCCTTCCAGGCGGGGTCGAGGTGGTCGATGTGTGTCCTCGCTCCCGACGTCGTGTCGTACTCTATAACCCGCCAGCCCGATTGGTCCAGGATCTTGGTGTCCGTCATGCTTGAACTACCGGCGTTCGTTCCATCGCGCGAGCGACGGAACGTGTCACCCCACTCGAGAGCTCCGTCGGCCGCGGCGTACGCGACCGTTCGTGCCGCCGACGAGATGCGGGTGTCCACGTATCCGCTCACGAGTACGCGACCGTCACGGATGACGACGCTCCCCGCCGCCGCGTCGCCCGGTGGAGTGTCCGATCGGACGGTCCACAAGACGGTTCCGACGTGCGGGAGCAGCGCCAGGAAGAACCAGTCGCCGTCCGTCGGCGGCAGGGCCGGCATGGCGACGAGGCGGGTAGGTCGCGAGATGATCGGTAGCCGACATGTCGTCGATCCAGGCCCGGGCGATATCGAGCGTCCCGGCGGCGAGGAAGTACACGGCCGCCTGAAGCACGGTCGCCAGCAGGACGGTCGCGATGCGCAGGACGCCGGATCGGCGAGAGCTTCGGCTCCGGGTGGGCCGCGCCCGCGTTCCCTACATGGTCGGTCATCACCGTCGGCTGCGGCGTCTCTCTACATCCTAGGCCTCGGCCCGCTCCCGGGAGTCGGCGGTGGCATCGTTGAGCTGGGGCGCGAGGAGGCTGCGCCTTCATATGGGACCCCTCACCTCCTGGGTCACGAGCCCCGACAAAGCTCCACGTAGACGTCTCGTAGTGCAGGCCGCGGACGCTGGGGGCGCGCCACAGCTGTGGACCCCGAAGGCCCGCAATCGGGCTGAAGGTGTGTCGTCCTGGCGTGTTGAGTTGCCCTGGACGCCGGGGCGCCAGACGGCGGGCGCCGGGTGACCAATCGGGATGACCTTCAAGTCCTCTGGCGTCGTGGTGATCCACGGGAGGTCGCACCGTGTGTCATGCAGACCTCGAGGCCCGGGTCGCGTCGGTGTGCACCAGATTCAGCCGTGAGGCTATGTAGTCGTACTGGTCGGGGAGGAGGTGCGCGTAGCGATCCATGTGATCTGGATGCTCGAGTGGCCGAGGTGGAGCTGGATCGCCTCGCGTGCACACCTTCACGGATCAGCAAGCTCGCACACGTGTGGCGCAGGTCGTGGATCCGGATGGACCGGGGGAGACCGGCCGCGTGGAGCGCAGGCCACCATCGCGCTGCCGGAAGTTCGCGATCCTGAGCGGGCCTCCTGTCGGTGCGGTGAACAGCAGGGGGTCGGGCGCGGCATCCACCCTTTCGAGGTGCGCGCGGAGCTCCCCGACGAGGAAGTCGGCGAGCCGCGTCTTGCGCACGCGGTAGGTCTTGGTCCTCCCGAACATGAGGTGACGTCGCCAGTTCTGCCCTTAGACCACCCCGAGGCCTGGTCCAGACTCCCTTTGACCTGGATGGAGACCCAAGTCAGGCCGGTCTCGGGCTTCAGCGCGCGCGCGAGGCCAGTCCGTCCGAGGAGGTCGAGCCTTGGGTCACTCCGTTACTCACCGAGCCTGACCTGTTGTCACACGGTCGGAGGAGTGCATCCGGTCGCCGAGCTCCAGCGTATCGATGACCGCAGGCCCCTCGCCCGCGGTTGTCTGGGCGCTGCTCAAGATCGAGTGAACGAGTCGACCGCGAACGAACGTGTGGTCCGGGGAGAGAGCCCGGACATCATCAACCAAGAAGGATCGTCAGGCAGGTCTTGGAGATTGGCATCGAAGCCGGGGAATAGGCGGCCGTTCCGGACCTTCCCGGGGGACAGTCCGCGCGGCCCTCCATGTGAAGACGTCCAGCGCCCTCGCGCGCGTCCACCGCTGGGAGTGGTCGTGCGGGTGCTCCAGCGCCCAGACGCCGGCCATCGGATCGAACGGGGACATCGGGGTGTCTGAGCCGCCCCCAAGCTCGACGCCGCTGTTCTCCATCTCGAGGAAGGCATTCATCTGGGCTGCGGTCTCTCCGCCGCAGACGCTGGAAGTACATCTGCCCGGGATGGCCCCACAGCGTGTCGAAGGCCGGCTGAACGGAGGCCCTGATCCCGAGACGAGCGGCCTCCCGCATCTGTGTGGGCGTCGCCATCTCGAAGTGCTCGAGGCGATGTTTGCGCTCGCGGAACGCTCTCGCGCTCTCCTCGTCTAGAGTCGCGTAGACCGCTCCGAAGCCCCCGAGAGCCTGCTCGATCGCGCGCTGGCCGATCACATGTAGGGCAACCTGGAACCCACGATGGTGGGCTTCATGGAGGAACTCCCGGATCTCCCGGTCCTCGTACGTCAGCACGCCGAGCCCCTCCCCGTCCGCGTATGGTTTGTTGATCGCGGCGGTCCGAGCCCCGATGGAGCCGTCGAGGAAGAGATCGCCGCCGATCTGCGGAAGCCCCAGCGCCGCCACGCGGTCGATGTCGAAGATCGGCGACGTACAGCACGACGTCGGGCGAGAGCTCCTCCATGACCTCGAGAGAGGATCCCGGCGTCGCGCCGGCCACGCTTGTCGGGCATCGACATCTCGTGAACGCTCGTTAATCCTTGCCCGACGGCCTGCTCGGCTGCGCGTCGCAGCGCATCGACAATCTTGCGCTCAGGCACGGACTCGAGGTAGGTGCGGTGTGCGTCCGCTGCCGCCTCGGTCCGGAGCGCCCCTGTCGCATAGCCACTTTGATCGCGGTCGATGCCTCGTTGCTCGTCGATGTTCGCTGCCCGCATCGCCGCGGTGTTCGCGACGCACATGTAGGTGTGCATCCTAGGGAGCACGAGCGGCTCGGAGGGAGCGAGCTGATCGAGCTCTTGCAGCGTCGGTAGGCGGCGATCATCCCACCGCGTCTCATCGAACCCCAGCCCGACGACTTCGCCCTCGAGCAGTCGGCGTGCCAGGGCCAACAGCTCTTCGCGCGAGGTGGCGGAAGACAGGTCAAGGCCCGCTGTGGCGAGACCCGTCCACGACAGGTGCACGTGAGCATCCGTGAATCCGGGGAAGATCACCTTCCCGTCGAACGACAGCGTCTCGTCGGCCTCGGGGGCGTCACCGTCGCCCACGGCGACGACTCTTCCCTGCCTCACGACCAGCCAGGACCGGGGCGCTTCACCCGGCGTGGTGTAGACACGCTCGGCCGCGAAGACGGTCTCCCTCATCGTGTCGGCTTTGGATCGATCGTGAGGAGCGTTCGGGGGTAGACGACGAGGAGCTGCTCGATCTCGCCTCGGCTCACCCCGTTACGGCGCATCATCGGGACGACGCGGACGAGCAGGTGGCTGTCCCATCCAGGCCCAGTCGCATGTTGGTCTCTTTCCGGCACGGACCTTCGGGCTCTTCTGGGGCATTGCCGAATATAGTGCCCGTGTTCGCTTCGCTCACTCGCGACTGCTCCTTCGGCGGCTGGTGTCTCCGAACTCGACGCTAGACGGCAGCCTGATACAGGGTCAACTGTCCTTCCTATCGCAGTCCTGCCCAGCTGTGGGCCGGACTTCGAGCTGCACGGAGCCCGACCGGTTCCTAGGAGGTGTGGCGGTCCGATAGAAGGAGAGAATCGATCGGAACACACGCATGATCGTCCCATTACACCTGCGAGGGTGGGGTGTACCTGCGCAGGCTGGACTCCTCAGGGGCTGTCGATCGTCAGGAGTCGTGCCGGATTCGCGACCAGCAGTTCGTCTATCTCTGATTCGCTCACACCTTTGCGGCGCATGAGAGGGACGACTCTGGAGAGAAGGTGACCGTACCCTTCGCCGCCGAAGCGCTGGAGATGAGCCTTGCGGCAGACATCTTGCGACACGAGCAGCTGCCTTCCGAACCCCAGTTCCATCAGACTGAGGATCAATTCGATCCTTCGTGCATCGTTCGGCATATCGATCGGCGATAGGTCGTAATAGGACGACTCCTGTCCGAAGAGGTCGAACTCGACGTAGCACTCGTGTCGTGCGAGCTCCACGATGTCAGCTAGCTCGAACAACGTGCGATCGATATGGCCAACGACCGTATTCGTCGGGTCGCCGCCGGCACGTTCAACAGCTTCGATAGCAGCGGTGGGAGCCTCCGTGTGGCGGCCAGGGTGGACCGAAATGGCAGCTCCGGTCGAAACCTGTGCCCGAACCGCCGCCCGAAGGACTTTTTCCTCGTCGGGGTGCACCGGCCACGTCAAGCCCACCTCTCCGATGATCCCCGCTCGAACACCATCCCTTGTCCCGTCAGTCAGGTCGCCGATGAAGACATCCGCAACTTCTGCCTCGTTCATGTCGGTGAGTTCCGCCGGGTGAAAGGCGTGGACGTAGAAGGAAGTGCCCATGACGATGTGGATTCCTGCCGCGTGGGAAATCGCCTGAAGTGCTCGGGGGTCACGGCCGAGGTCGATTGTCGTCAGATCGACTATCGAGGAGCCACCCGCACGAGCGAATGCGCCGAGTTCCTCTATGGCGTCGTTGACGTTCGTGAGCTGAAGGTTCTCTCGGAACAGGTGGATGAATCGTCGAACCTCGTAGTAGTTGCCGAGCGTGATTGGCTCGTTCCATCGGCTGAGGTCCTGCGGAGTCTGCGCCGCAGGCTCTGTCGGGCCGACGAGGTCGATAAGCAGATGCTCGTGCGGTTGCGTGATACGCAGCTCGCTCGGCTTGATGTCGCCACGAACCGTCCGTACCAGCCCAGCGGCCATTCCCCACCCCCCTTGCCAACTGCGCCGAGCATAGCCACCGGCCCGGGTACTCATAGCGACGTGAGAGTCATTTCTCCGGGTCGACACGGGTCACTATCATCAGCGGGTGACCCGATCCCGCCACGAGACCCAATCGCGGTTGAACGGCGCGCTCGCGCTCACGAACGCGCGGTTACTCGTGTATGACGAAGCACGTCAGCGGCTCGTTCTCGCAACAGCCACAAGCGTGCTGATCGAGGATGGCATCATCACTCGGATAGGCGACGACCGCACCGTGCTCGGAGCAGCGGGCATGAGGGCAGCTGCCGTTGATCTGCGTGGTGCCACGCTGGCACCTGGGTTTGTCGATGCCCACGTTCACGCGTTCGGTTGCGCGATGACCTCGCTGACCGTGTCCTGCCTACCCCCCGCCGTGGACAGCCTCCTCACGCTGAAGAGCCGGCTGAGAGAGCGTGCGGCAGCGCTAAGCCCCGGCTCGTGGGTAGTCGGGACTGGGTACGACGATTCCAGGCTCCTTGAACAGCGGCACCCCTCTCTTTGGGATCTGGATGAGGCTGCTCCGGATCACCCCGTCCTCGTTACACGAGTGTGCGGTCACATGAGTGTTGCGAACACCCGCGCACTCGAGCTCGCGGGCATCGACCGGGCCACATCGGATCCACCTGGGGGAGCTGTCGTGCGAGACCAAGGGGGAGAGCCGACGGGGCTTCTTCTCGAGCGAGCACAAGAGCTCGTGC
Source organism: uncultured Actinomycetes bacterium (assembly GCA_963710985.1). Taxonomy (GTDB): domain Bacteria; phylum Actinomycetota; class UBA4738; order UBA4738; family HRBIN12; genus AC-51. The sequence goes on from CAVQCI010000003.1 coordinate 1,080,464, forward strand.
AGAGGATCGTCCCGGTTCCAGGTAACGTCGAGATCGCTCGAGCGCTGCATTCCACGGGAGAAGCGATGCTCGCTCACGGGATCACAACGATCTGTGAGGCGCTACTTGGTGTGTTCCATCCACGCGAGTCAGCGATCTGGGAGCGAGTGCTTAGCGACGGCTGGCGCGGGCCGGATGTACGGTTCCTCCAGGATTCCGGCACCGTGGGCGATGCGGCTGCTTCACAACTCCCGGTTGTCGGCACGAAGCTCTTTGCCGACGGCGTCGTCACGGGGGGAACCGCTGCGCTCAGCGAACCGTTTGAGGGCGCTAACGGGATAGGGATGTTGATCCACTCGCCCGATGACCTCACTGCGCTTGTTACTGAGTCGAGTGCTCGCGGACTCCCCGTTGGGATCCATGCTATGGGGGACCGAGGGATCGCGGCGGCGATCGATGCGATTGAGCACGCTGAGAAGACCCGTGTGAATGAAGCTGACGCTTCATTCACCCCGCGTCCGGGACATCGCATCGAGCACTGCGCCGTCCCGACTGTCGACTCCCTTCGCAGGATGAAGAAGTTGGGGATCTCACCCGTCCCGCAGCCCGTATTCCTCTTCGCAGAGGGCGAAGCGTATCTGACCGCCATCGGTCGTGAGCGGTGTAGCCGCGCATATCCCCTCCGGACCATGATTGACGTCGGTCTTCGGCCAGCGCTCAGCTCGGACGCACCCGCGACCTCGTGGCAGGATCCGCTGAACCCCTGGCTCGGAGTAGTGACGGCTGCCAAACGGAAGACATGGGCGGGGACGGTACTCGGCGAACGAGAGGCGATCTCGATCGCAGAGGCGTTGGCCGCATACACAGCGAACGGGGCATCGGCATTGGGGATCGAGGATCGAACGGGGTCGATCAAGGAGGGGAAGGTGGCGGACCTGATCGTGTTGCCCGAGGACCCGCTCACCTTGCCTGTCGACGAGCTGCCCTCTCTTCGGCCAACCGCCGTCCTGGTCGGCGGCAAGGTCGCTTGGGGTGCTCTCCCCTGAGGATGCACACCGAGACGTAGCTGGATCGAGTCATCGACCGCTAATCAAGCGGGACGTCACGAGAGACGCAGTCTCACGCACATGGGGCAGTATCTCGTTGCGGAAGCGCTGCACCGAGACCTTCGAAGAGTACGACCAGACACCGATTGCCGCGACGACTCGGTCATTCCCGTCGCGGATCGGCGCCGCGATTGACCGTATCCCTTCCTCGAATTCCTCATCGACGAGCGCCCAGCCTCGCTCTGCAGCCTCGTCGAGCGCCTGTTCCAGTCGAGAACGGTTCCGGATCGTTCTAGTGGTGTAGCCCTTCAACGGTTCGAGCCGGTCAAGTAGCGAACTCCTTTCTTCGACAGGCAGAGACGCGATGAGAAGCCTGCCCGCGGGGGTAACGTGTGCTGGGAATCGCGACCGCAATGCAAGTGCGACCGGCGAGCTGCGGTCGAATGGGACGTTCGCGACCTCGATCACGTCTAGCCCATCCAGAAGCGAGAGCACGCATGACTCGCGTACCTGATCGACGAGCGAAACCATGTAGGGGATCGCGATCTCTCGGAGTGGCACAGAGGCGATGAGACTGTAGCCGAGCCTCAAGGCTCCGGTCGCCAGTGAGAACCGTGTGCCAACTTGGTCGACGTAGCCCAGCTCCCGCAGCGTGTGGAGTACTCGTCGCGTGGTGGGCTTTGGGAGGCTCGTGCGCTTCGACAGATCGCTTATCGTCAAGGCACGGCTCTCTCGTGTCAGCTCCTCCATCACAGTCAAGCCACGTTCAAGCGACTGAACGAAGTTGGCGTTCCGCTCGCCCTTTGCATGTTGGCTTGACAAGCGTCTCCTCCCAGACTATGACAGCAGCATCATATCGTACGTAGGTACGCATTGCGGACGTCGGGGGGATATGGGGGAGCCAGACCGGAGCCTTTGGGGGATGTTGGGAGTGCGCGGCGCCGACCGCGTCGTCGGGAAGCGGCCCAGAAGGGGGCGACGTTGAAGAAGATCCGTGTCGTCGGGTGGTTGATTCCTATTGCTGTCTTCGTCCTCGTTGCGGGCGCTTGCTCGAGCGGGAAGAGCTCAGGAAGTGGAGGTAGCGGGACGTCCGGCACGATATACCCGAGCAGTCCCCCAGCTAGTCAGGACACGGGAACCCTGAAGGTCCTGACGTTCTCCGGCGACGATGACCCGAAATTCGACCAGGCGTTCAAGCAGCAGTACCCGAACGCGACGGTTCAATACGCGACCGGCGACAGTAACGACGACTTCTTCTCGAAGATCAGCACCGGGTCGGTGAATGCGGACGTCATCTACGGGGCGTGTGTGAACTACCTCCCCAACTGGCAGAAGGCCAACCTGATCGCGCCGATCGACACGAGTCAGATGAGCAACTGGGGTGATCTGAACCCTGACGTCGAGAAACTCGGTCAGATTGGCGGTCAGCAGTGGGAGGCCGTTTCGTACTACGGGTACGACTCCATCGTCGCGGCGTCCAATGCCGGCCCACTGCCGACTTCGTGGAGCGATCTTTGGAACCCTGAATTCAAGGATCAATTCTCGATGATCAACTACGCGGAGAACGGCGTGCAGATGACGGCAGTCGCGCTTGGCTTGCCCTATCCCGATCTCTCTGACCAACAGCTGAACCAGATCAAGGAGAAGCTCCTCCAGCTCAAGCCCAACATCAAGAGCTTCTGGACGAACCTATCCGACCCCATCCAGCAACTCAGCAATGGTGACGTGAGGATGTTCTACGGATGGCCATCTCAGTTTGCAACGTTGCAGCAGTCTGGGAAGGCAGTCCAGTACCTCGATCCTTCTGAAGGTCGCCTAAGCTGGTCCTGTGGGGCGATCGTGAACAAGGATACCCAGCATTACAACCTGGCTCTCGCGTGGATCAACGGGCGGCTTTCGGCTCAGTCAGGCGCCCTGCTCGTCAACACGGAGGACGTCGGATCCGCGAACACTCTGGCGATCAAGCAGGCTAACCAGGACGTCGTAAAGGGTCTCTCCCTCGACGATCCCAGCGTCTTCGCCACTAGCCACCCTGCGGAGGCGCTGACGGATGCGCAGCGTCAGCAGTTCAACCAGTTGTGGAGTGAGGTTGTCGGGAGCTGATCCAGCGCGAGCGATCCGATAGATCGTGGCCAGAAGAAGTGAAGCACGAGCGCCCCTGGATGAAAGGCGCGGCCGCCTATCACGCATCTCGAACAAGCGGTCGGTAGCCGACCCGACAGGACGGCGAAGGTTCGGGCTCCTGATTGCTGCCATCCCTTCGCTGTGGCTAGTTCTCTTCCTGGTCGCGCCGCTGATCCTACTGGTCGCCTGGTCGTTCCAGGCTCCCTCGATCGGCATCTTCTTCCGCAGCCAATACAGCCTGGGTTCGTATCGGCTCGGGCTTGGGACTCCCCAGTACTGGACGGTGCTCTGGAAGACTGTCTTCACGGCGTTCGCGGTCGCGGTGATCAGCATCCTTCTCGGCTACCCGATCGCCTACGTCCTCGCCGTGATCGCCTCCCCGTCCCGTCGGTACACGCTCATGGTCATCGTCATGTTGCCCTTCCTGACCAGCTACCTCTTGCGGATCTACGCCTGGCGCCTGATCCTCGGCACCGACGGTGTGCTGAATCGCTTCCTCGCGATTACCGGCATCAGTCACAGCTCATTCAGCTACTTCCTCTTCACGCGGATTGCCGTCGTCATCGTCCTGGTCTACGTCTGGGCCCCCTGGGCAGCGTTGCCGATCTTCGTCCGTCTTGAGCAGATCGAGTTAGCGCTCAGGGAAGCGGCTGCCGATCTTGGAGCGAGCCCATGGGGTGCGTTCGTCCGCGTCGTGCTGCCTCTGTCCTTCTCTGGCGTGCTCGCGGCCTTCTTCTTCGTCTTCATCCCGACTTTGGGTGATTTCGCGACGGCGGACCTAGTCGGAGGGTCGGGAGGCGTCATGCTCGGGAACTTGATAGACGGACTCCTTCGGGTGTTGTCCTATCCATCTGGTGCCGTCCTGGCTGTGATGCTCATGGTCGTCGCGTTAGCGTTCATGTTCCTGGGCGGACGTTTCATCAGGCAGGGAACGGCCTTCCGTGAGCAATAGCCGCCTGAAGGGCCTTGGCTTCTGGTTCTACTTCTGGGCGTACGTTGCCCTGCTCTACCTCCCACTGGTCGTGCTCGCGCTCTTCTCATTCAACAACTCGCCGATCCTCTCGCTGCCGTGGCGAGGTTTTACGATCCGCTGGTACTCAGCGATAGATGCGTCGCCCGCCCTGCTCAGGTCGCTAAGGACCAGCTTCGTTGTAGCCTTAGTCAGCAGCGTCTTTGCCGTAGTTCTGGGCGGAGCTGCCGGCGTGGCGGTGGCCCGTTTTCGCTTCCCTGGCCGCGGAATCCTTCTCGTCCTCGCTCTCGCGCCTCTCGTGATTCCATTCCTCGGCCTCGCGGTCGCACTCCTGTTGACGCTGCTCGCCATTGGGGTCCGACCTTCGACCCTCACCGTCTCGATGGCGCATGCGACCGTCGCAATCCCGGCCGTCTTGTTGCTCGTCGCGACGCGGATGCTCGGTCTCGATAAGGGGCTAGAAGAGGCTGCGATGGACCTTGGCGCGAGGTGGAGCCGGATCGTGTGGCGCGTCTACATCCCCCTGATGATGCCTGCGCTCGTGGCGGGGTTCCTAGCGTCGTTCGTCTCATCCTTCAACGAGTTCTACCTCGCGCTGTATCTCTCCGGTCCGAACGTGACGCTGCCCGTCTATTTCTTCTCCGCGTTCCGTAACCCGAACCTGCTGCCGCCCACGGTTGCCCTGAATAGCCTCGTAACGATCGTGATCCTTGCGCTCGTGGTCGGGGGGTTGCTGGTGCGGCTCATTCGCTCGCGATCTTCGGCCTTGAGCATGGAGCAGGAGATAGCGTGAGACGGCGAATGACCAGTTGCGCCTCATCGGTGCGGGCAGGCTGTCACAGAACGCCTGGTCTGCTGCCTTCGTCGTGTGAGCAGCTATGTACCGGGATCGGCGCGGTACCCGCGATTCACGACCACTGACCCAGGAGCGAACGGAATGTCCGACGGGATGACAGGCAGGACTCATACAGTCCTAGGAACCGTACCAAGCGACGCACTTGGTACGGTCCTGCCGCACGAGCACGTTCTCATCGCGCTTACGAATTGGCACGTGAAGACAGGGGATCCAGCCGATTCGGCTCCTGTCTCGCTTGAGAATCTGGCGCGCGTTCGGCGTCGTCCGTACGAGAATCTGGACAATCTCCTACTCTCCGACCTCCAGATGCAGCAGCAGGAGGTTGAGCTGTTCCGGGAGGCCGGTGGAAAGACGATCGATCGATCTGTCGCTCCCGGCCATCGGCCGCGACGTGAGAGGTCTAGCGCAGATCTCGGAAGCCACTGGTATCAACATCATCGCCGGCTGCGGCTACTACGTCCACACTGCCCACCCGCCTGAGATCGAGAACATGACCGCGTCTGATGTCGCCGATGTTCTGATCCGAGACTTGACCGAGGGGATCGATGGGACCGAGATCAGGGCCGGTGTCATTGGCGAGATAGGGACATGGAATCCGATCCAACCGAATGAGGAGAAGGTGCTACGTGGAGCGGCCAAGGCACACTTGGCTACAGGTGCTCCGGTCATCGTGCATACGTATCTCTTCGCTAAGTGGGGACCTCGTGTACTCGACATACTGGTGGAGGAAGGGATGAGCGCAGAGCGCGTGGCTCTCGCGCACGTCGACTCGATCGTCAACGATCTCGATTACCACAGAGCGATGGCGGACCGCGGTGCGTATATCGAGTACGACCTGTTTGGTGCGGAGGGCACGAACGAAGACTGGCGAGACCAGGAGAGAGGCCAGAGGCTGATCCCTCCAATCCCATGTGATATGGAGCGGATCCTCGCGGTGAAGCAGCTGATCGATGCTGGCTACGGGGATCGCTTGCTTGCGTCACAGGATGTGTGCATGAAGGTGTCGCTCACTTCGTACGGGGGCTATGGCTATGCGCACATCCTCGAGAGTGTCGTTCCGCTGATGCGTGACGTCGGGATCTCTGACGCTGCCATTCGTGATCTGATCGAGGGCAACCCGCAGAGGTTCCTAGGCTGGAGCCCTCCGCTCGCCTAAGCCTCACGTGGAGGCGTCCTCATGGCAAGAAGCCGAACCCGCTACCGGACGACGAAGGGCGAAGTGATGACGGCCAGCAACAAGGAGCAGTTCCTTGCGACCCACGAGGTTGACTCACAGAAGGCATTCCCCGCCGACGAGTATCGACACCGACTCGATCGCATCCGTGCCTCGATGCGAGACCACAACATCGATGTTCTGTTTCTCTCGGCGCCCGAGAGCATCTGCTACGTGAGTGGCTACGCGGCGGACTGGTACCGGTCCCAGAGCTCAACTGACTGGAGCCCTGCGAGCGGGATAGCCATCTGCGTCGACTCCGATGAGTACGTCCACTTCGACGAGGAGGACGAGCAGCTTCTGATAGAAACGGTTGCGGTCTCCCGAGATGTCGATATTCACCGACACTCCGACCCACCGATGAAGGACGTGATCGCTGCCGAACTTGAACGGAGGGGCTGGCTCGCAGGAACCGTCGGCCTCGAGATGTGGAGCTACCGACCGCACCGAGGCTACAGCGAACTATTCCAGGCTGCGCTTGAAGCCAAGGGTGCTCGGGTCGTCGATGCGACGAGGCTCGTGCGGGGGTTGCGCAACATCAAGTCGAAGCGTGAGCTGAACCACATCGCCGAGGCAGCGCGCTTGGCTGACATCGGTATGAGGGCCGCCAAGGAGGCGCTGCGACCGGGCGTGACGGAGCTCGAGGTGTACGCGGAGATCGTGACTGCGATGGCGCGTTCGGGTGGCGAGAGCCCGTTGGTGACAGTCGGCGCGGGGAAGGGGAATGCTTCCGTCCACGCTTTGCCCTCCAGGCGCAAGGTATCTGCGGGCGATATCGTCAATGTCGATATCTGTGGCGTCTTCAACCGGTATCACGCGACACTCGGACGATGCTTCTCCATCGGCCGGCCGACTCTAGACGTGGTGGAGTATGCGAGCAAGGTCGCCGGCGCCGTTGATGTGGTCGTTGGAACGATCCGCCCGAACCTACCAGTCGCCGATTTGCTGGCCCCACTGAAGCGGTACTGTCAAGAGACTGGGATTTGGGACGACCAATGGTGGATAGGTGGGTACGAGATTGGGATCGCATTTCCTCCCGATACGGTCGGCGAGTTCTACTTCGACATCAGTGACGAGCCTGACGGTGCGGTCTTCGCTCCTGGAACAGTGACAACGTTCGAGAGCAACTTCTACCTACCAGAAGCGGTTGGCCTCCTGCTACAGATCAGCACAATGGCGTTTGGAAGCGAGCAAGCGACGCTCCTGCATGATGTACCTGCGGGCCTCGATGTCATCGAATAGAGGCGGAGAATCCATGGGTCTCGTCGGAAGTCCGTGCCGTGAGCTCGGGATCCGGATAGGGGAACTGAGGCCTGGTCCGAACGACGCGATCACCGACGTCCCCGGCGTGCGGGTGGGTCACGCGACCGTGATCGCTGGAGAAGGCCCGCTCATCGTCGGGCAAGGGCCGGTCCGGACAGGGGTCACGGTGATCATGCCGCACGACGGTTCTGTCGGTGAGGAGCCGCTGTTCGCCGGATGTCATCGCTTGAATGGCAATGGCGAACTTACAGGCCTCGAATGGGTGCGTGAGTCGGGGATGTTGATGTCACCGATTGCGATCACGAACACGCACAGCGTCGGAACGGTTAGGGACGCGCTCATCGCACACCAGGTCGGTCAGCGCCCGAAGGGGCCGATCTTCTGGAGCCTGCCCGTCGTGGGTGAGACCTGGGACGGCACGCTGAATGACATCAACGGGTTCCACGTGAAGGCAGAACACGTCGATGCCGCCCTAAGCCATGCCTCTGACGGCCTCGTGGAGCAGGGCAACGTCGGCGGCGGTACAGGGATGATCTGTCACGATTTCAAAGGCGGGATCGGTACAGCCTCACGCGTTCTGACCGAGGCTGACGGCGGCTACACGGTCGGCGTGCTCGTCCAGGCGAATCACGGGCGTCGGCATCGTCTCACCATCAACGGTGTCGCCGTTGGCCGCCGCATCGATACGAATGAGGCGCCGGCGCCGCGCCTTCCTGAGCCAGAGAGGAGCCATTCCGCGACTAGCTCGATCATCATCGTCGTCGCAACGGACGCACCTTTGCTACCCCACCAGTGCGATCGTCTCGCTCAGCGCGCAGGCTTGGGAGTGGCGCGAACCGGCGGGGTCGGAGAACATTCAAGCGGGGACCTGTTCTTCTGCTTCTCGGTCGCGAACAGGGGCATGTCGCCGAGCAAGCGGGTCGGCGGCGCGAAGCTAACGAGCAGTGTCGAAGTGCTCTCGGACCTCTACATCACTCCGCTGTTCGACGCCGTCGTCGAGGCGACGGAAGAGGCGATTGTGAATGCCCTCCTGGCTGCAGAAACGATGGTGGGAAGGGATGGTGTTACGGCACATGCGTTGAAAGGGGGGCGTCTCCTCGAGCTCTTGTCCTAACACGGGCAGAGCTCCACGGAAACGGCGGTTGGCCCGGCCCACGGTCTTGATCACATAGTCGACCCTGCGCGTCTCCGATCACCAAGTCCTCACTCATCGCCGACATCACGCGGCGATATGGATCGGGCCTTCCCGCCAGTGACGTTCGTTCGGCCTTCCGCACGATGCCTGTCCGGTTCCACGACGACATGGAGCGGCTCAACGATCGCCGCAACCAAGTGATACCAGCCAACCAACACTCCGAGCTCGATCGCGCCGGCTGGCCCCAACGCCTCGAGGACGCCGTTGAAGATTGCGTCGTCCACACTTCGGGTTGATGTCACCTGATGCGCGTAGGAGATCACATACCGCTCGGGCGCCGCGAACCCGCCCAGGTCCCACGTGGACAGGCGGGCGATCTCTTCCCTCGTGACTCCGGCACGCTCTGCGTCCAGCAGATGGTGCGCGGTCTCGTACTCGCTTCCTATCGTGAATGCGGTCGCCAGGATTGCGAGTTGGGACAGTCGAGCGGGCAACGTTGATTCGTCTCGTACCCGGCGCGACAGTCCGAAGAAGGCGGGAAGCAAGGTCGGTTCGTTCGCCACTACCCGGAACAGATTCGTGACCTCGCCGCGAACACTGCGAATCTCCCCGAAGACCTCGGCGGTGAGTTCATCTCGAACGTCGAGGCCCACCAGAGGAAGTCGCATGCCGTTAGTCATGGAATGACCTTTCGCTACTTGGGAAGCCCCTACCTCGTATGCCTCAAACTCCGTCGCCGTGTCCTCCTCGATCAGCAGCTCCTTGGCATGGCAGAAGTACGTGGTCGCGCCCAGCTATGTGTTGCGGGTACGGCCCAAGTATCGTCATGACCCGACGACCAGGGCAATGCCCTATCGTGCATATCGCATCCGTACTCGAACTCTGGGCTCAGCCCGTGACTACTAGAACTTACCTGGAGCCGCATGGGACAGCGTTCACGTCTCCGAGCGCTGGGCGAGGCACGGGAGGTCGGCTCCGTGTCTCGAGGCGACTCCATCAACCCAAGACGGCTGTCGTCTGCTGACGAAGCCGCGACGAAGCACGGTCCACCAGTTCCGCGTGTCATGTCGAGTGGGGAGTCCCGCCGAGCGATCCGCGGTCTTCGGAACCGCGTGTCAGGATCAGACACGGCCTTGGGAGGCACGGTTCCGAACAAAGACGAGGTGTATCGACCCACCTCTACGACGGGGATGCCGCGGCAACCTGGGTGAACACGAACGACTGGCCGGCCAGCGGCATCGGATCTTCGTACTAACGTTTGACCGTTACGGGCATAACGCTTCCTGGATCCGCCCGCGCACTCATCGAGAGTGACGCGGTCGCGCACGTGGTCACGCTGGATGCGGACGGCGGCTCCGCAGGTGACGGCGGCATGGGTCGGTCTCGACGGAGACGAGATCGTCATCGCGACCTTGCCAGACCAGCGGAAGCTCCGGAACCTCCGGCGCGACCCGCGCATCGCGTTGTCGATCCCGTCGACGAACCGCAACGCGTGGGGACTCCTCGAATACCTCGTCATCTACGGCACCGCCCGCGTGACCGAGGGAGACGCCGCCGAGATGCTCCAGATGCTCGCGCACACGTACCTCGGTCCCGACGTCGTGTTCCCCGGGATGTCAACCCACCTCCGGGCTTCATCACGATGTATCGCACCCGAGCGTCTGGGCGGGGTCGGGCCGTGGACGGTCCGGGATAGGCCGGCCGCGACACACGTTCCTGCAAGACGGCGTCGGCCCGAGACACCGGTCCGGGCGCCGGTTGTCGAGGGATACACGGTCACCCAACGATGCGTGTCAGACGACACACGGTGGGGTTCAGCTGTGTGTCGAAGCCCTCGCCTCAGTCTTCGTCGCCCGAGGACAGGAGCGCGTCGGTGGCCGCGGCCGCAGCCACGTACACCACATGGGTGCCGACGCTCGTCGCGAGCACGTCCGGGGGCCAGCGCCAGGGTGGCGGCGTACGCCCGAGCAGCGGGAACAGCGCGAAGGTCGCCGACATGAGGGTGCCGCCGAAGACCAGGCTCGCCCACGGCTCGGGCATCAGGCGTCGCAGGGCCACGTGGTACGTGCCGAACGCCGACCCGTAGCCCCAACGAAGCAAGGTGCCGAGCTCAGCCTCTTCGCGGCCGGTGACCGACGGCAGGTGCAGCACCGTGGCGACGATCTGGCCCGGCACGAGGCTGTCGTCGTAGTCGAGCTGCCCCCGCACCCCGGGCCGCAACCGATGCTCGACCCGGTAGGCGAGCGTCATCGCCGCCGTCCCGGCCGCGCCGGCGAGCATCCCTCGAACGAGCCAGGGAACCCTCACGAGGTCAGCCTACGCCTGACCCGCTGGCCCTGACCCCTGCGGTCCTCGCGATGGGATGCGTCCGCGAGGTACGACGGATCCGGCTGATGTTCACCGGGAGCTCGCGGAAGATCCGACCAGACTCCCTCTGCCCTGCGATCGCCCGGCCCCCGGCCTGTGGGATGTCGCTCCGGTGTGGCGATGAGGCGGTACCGCGGGTTCATGGCGGACAGCGCGAGGTGGGAGCTATCCGCGTTCCGACCCGACGACGTGCTGATCACGACGCCGTCGAAGTGCGGGACGACGTGGATGCAGACGAGGCCAGAGCTGGAGTTCACCTGGACCCCGGATCGCCTTCCAGACGTCACCGACGCCAGAAGCCGAAGTCGTGAGCGGCCGGCCGGAAGCCGGCCGCCTCGACGATGTCGGCCACGAGCTCGAAGCCGGCCACGATGTCGGTCGGTTCATGCGCGTCGCTCGCGAACGTGACCGCGGACCCGCCCGCTTCCCACCACCACCGCACGACCATGGGCCCCGGACAGGGCCCGTAACGGAGGTTGCCCGAGTCGGTGTTGATCTCCAGGGCGATGCCGGCTGCCGCCGCCGCCCGCAGTACCGCTCGGTACTCCGCCTCGTAGTCCTGTTCCGAATACCGCAACCCGTCGTGTGGCCAGTAGCGCTTCGGATAGTCGAGGTGGGCCAGCACCGCGAAGATCGGAGCCTGTTCGACCAGGTCCAGGGTCTCGGCGAAGAATCTCCGGACGTTCTCGCTCGCGACGTCGGTGTCGAGCGTCCCCTCATCTCCGATCTCGACCAGCCTGTCGCCGACGGGGATGCGGTGGATGGACCCGAGCACCAGATCCAGCGGGTACGTCTCCAGGAGGGCGCTGACATCCGCTCGGAACCGATGTGCCTCACCCAACTCAACGCCGGTGAGGATGCGAAGATCCGGGAAGCGCGCTCTGCACCGCTCCACACACTCGAGGTAGCCAACCACGTCGAAGGTCGGCGCTCCTGCCACGTGGTCCGCGTGTTCCGTGAAGGCGATCGAGGGTATGCCGTGTGCCGCGGCCTTCCGGCACGTGTCCTCCATCGAGCCGTTCGGCGCGTCATAGGACCATTCACTGTGGACGTGGAGGTCGCTGAACCCTGACCCGCTCACCGACCTCATCCGCTGCAGCTCCTTTGGTTCAGCAGAAGCGAGCAACCGGTAGCCCGTCCGCCGTATTGCTTGGCGGCTCTGGGTTCACGGGTCGAGCCCCGCGATCAGCTGCGGGCAAGTGCGCATCCGGGAGCAGCTTCCGGGGGGCATCCTCCGGGATGTCGATGCGCGTTCGGTGGAGTTCGCTCAAGACGCCCCTTGTCGCCACGTCACCTCCCAGGGTAGTGACTTGCGTTACCGACGAATCTACGGGGAGCGTCAGCCGGGCATGGTGCCACCGACGCACCGGCCAATCACGGAAGGCCAGGGCCGGTCTGAGGGCCAGCCCACGCGTCGAGCGTCCGCCTCCTGGACCCTCTTCGGTTCACCGATCTCCAACGGAAGACCTCCTGCGAACGGTTCGATGGATACGAGACGCGGTCGCCTGGACCGCGCATCGGTGACAACCCGGTCAACAACTCTGCGGGTCACTCACGCGGCGCTTGCCGCAACACACGGTCAGCGTTGATCGAGTGTCGACCGGCGCCGTTCTCAGGTAGACCAGATCTTCCTCGGGTTCAGGGGCGCCTCAAGGCGAACTACCTACTCTCCAGACCGCGCATCGGTGAGACAGGTCGCTGACGGCGTGTCCCGCTCGTTGCGCCGACACAGGGTCAACAACGCGCCGACGGACCGTGGGAATCAGCGACACGACGGGAAGCAACTGGAGGTTGAGGCACGCCGAGACTTCATGCTGGGGCTCCCGATGTGCTTTCGCCTGGGGGGCATCCACCCTCACCGTCAAGCTCGGCGTGCGTGAGAGCCATCCGAGAACGGGAGAAGGAGCGCCTCAGCGCGCAGAGTCCCGACCACGCCAGGTCTAACGAACGACGAACTGGAAGTGCATGCCCGCTGGGAAGCGCCCCGGGAAGTTGCACATCGCGGTGTAGGTCCCGGCGAAGGGTCGCGGTCATCGTCCTGGTCTGGCCAGGGTGGATGTCCCCGATCTCGGGACCCAATGGACCTCCGATGTGCTTCGCCTCGCTCACCGTGGCAGGCTCGTCGCCCACCGTCCCCGTGGGGTCGCCGGACACGATGACGAACTCGTGGTGGCTCGGCCCTTGATTGGTGACCGTGAAGCGAGATGGTCCCGGCAGGCAGCTCCGTGGGGGTCGTCGGGCGCAGGTACATGTCGCCCTCGTTCACGCCCATGGTGGCGACGGGCGCAGACGTGGCGACGATGAACTGGAAGTGCATGCCCGCTGCGTAGTGGCCCGGGTAGTTGCACATCGCGGTGTAGGTCCCTGGAGTGAGGGTCGCGGTCATCGTCCTGGTCTGGCCAGGGTGGATGTCCCCGATCTCGGGACCCTTCGGACCTCCGATGTGGTTCGCCTCGCTCACCGTGGCAGGCTCGTCGCCCACCGTCCCGGTGGGGTCGCCGGACACGATGACGAACTCGTGGTGGCTCGGCCCTTGATTGGTGATCGTGAAGGTGATGGTCCCGGCAGGGAGCTCCGTGGGGGTCGTCGCGCGGAGGTACATGTCGCCCTCGTTCACGAACATCGTGGCGACGCGCGCAGAGGTGGCGACAGGCGCAGAGGTGGGGGCAGGCGTAGACGTGGCGACGGGCGCAGACGTCGCCGTGACCGTCGGGCTTGGGGCGAGCCCAGAAGCGGCGACCCTACCGTTGTTGCCTGACGCGGCCGCGAGTCCACCCACCAACGTGCCCAGCAGGAACACGAGGCCGAACGCCAAGACCTTCCCCATCGGCGACTCCCTTCAGGCCTCGGGGATCGATGAACCCGCAGCGTATCGTGCCGTGCTGTCGAGCGTCGGTCGGGCCGCCGGGCAGCCGGGTATCGAGACCCTCTATGCCTCGGTGAGGATCGGCCGGCCAAAACCACTCTCGGTCGGGTGCCCTTTCTTGGCTCGCCTCTTCGGCGTGCCACACGCTCGGCGACCGGCCCGGGCGGGGCGCTTCCCGCCCTGGCCGGTCGCGGGCGACTCAGTGACCGGAGCCGGTGATCGGAAGCACGCGACGTCGTACTGAGAGACCGCGTGCGCGTTGCCGCTATTGAGCGAACCCGTGCCGTCGCTGCCCGCGTAGTGGGCCGCGGCGTTCGCGAACCCCGATGTCGTGAACCCGTGCGGCATCACCATGCCGGGGTCCTCACACGACTGCGTGGGCTGGCCGGTCCCGCTCGGGTTCGCGGCCGCGAGCGCGCTGCCGGCCGGGGCACCGAGCAGTGCCGCGACCACGGCACATCCGAAGAGCACCTTGCGCATGTCGACCTCCCATCGAGCCGCCCGATGCGGCTCCCGGAGGGGTTCCGGTCGGCGCGCTGCTGAAGCCCTCGGGTCGGAACCTTCGCCACACATACTCCACATCCCAGGATCGCCGCTCCGACCCGATGGTTCCGAGCCTCAGCGGCGCCGAACCACGAAGATGATGTTGGTGCCTCCGTCGAATGCACCGGCTTCCCGACGGATCTCCAGCTCCTAGGACAGGAGCTGCTCCCACAACTTTGGGTTCCGCGACCAGACCTCCATGACCTGATCGTTCTGCAGCGACAGGATGCGTGGACGTGTCGAACGGGATGGGCCAAGCACCTCGCTCGCCCGTACACGTGGAAATGAACGGTCGACAGACGGGCACCTTCGGGACGATCCAGCGGCCCGACGGCGGAAAGCAGATCACGTCCAACGGGACGTCGCTCTACATCCGTGCTGGCGACCCCCAGCCCGGCCAGGCGAACGGTCAAGGGATCGGTGGGACACGGTTCGCCGTCACGTCGTAGTCAGCCGAGGAACGCAGGCTGTCTCCGAGCAGAAGGAGGAAGGATGAGATCGATCCGTTCCATGCTGATCGCTGCATCCGCAGCGCTCTTCGTCGTGTCGCTCGGGGCCAGTGCCGCCGTCGCGGCCGGGCCCAACACAGGTTTCGGATTCAACGCTTCGGAGGTCTCCGGGTTCCCCACGGGCCAGGTCTTCTTGACGGGCGGCGGAAGCTTCAACCCCTCGACCGGATCCGCCCATTCTGCGGGTGGCTTCCGATGCGATTCGGACGTGAGTCAGGGCCCGCTTGCCGGCTGTCTCGCCGGAGAGGGCGTCCGTTGGGACACGGCGAGCCCCCTGGCGGGGACGTCGTTCAAGTGCACGGGCTCGTTGGGTGAGGCCCTCAAGCCCGCCAGCACCGACGAGCAGACCGTCGTGCTCCAGGCCGACTTCTACCGGGCCGGGGACGGCAACGACGAGTCGTTCACCGCGAACATCATCGTCTCAGCCCATGACATCGCTCCCGACATCTCGGGGCTCCAGAACGTCTGGGTGCAGGGTGTGGGCTGTGCGACCGCGATCGTGCACTTCAGTTCCTGAGGGAACCAACGACCCGAACTGCGCGCATCTGATGCGAGCGATCCCTGCGGCCCCCGCAGGGATCGCTCGTCTATCGGGTCACCAACATCGTCTGGCGGCTGCGTCCGGACGCTTCACCGTTCCGATGAAGATCCACTCCTGCACGGCCGCGACGGTAAGAAGACATCCCCCGCTCCTCGCTCGCTGTTCGAGTCTTGGGAGGTGGGGAGTCGAGGCTGACACAGGGTGAGCCCGATTGGCGAGTCAAGAGCGCGGGCGATGAGGATGACGCGCAGTCAGTCGCAACGGCGCCGATCGTCTGCGACACACGGTTCGGCAACGATGCTTGTCCGACGACGCACGGCGGGGTTCCATCGGTGCTTCGAGGCGACGCACGGTCCGTCGCCACCGCGTATCAGTCAAATCAAGCGAGCGTTCCCTGTTCACGCGGCACTGTGATGGCTCCGCGACGACCGCGCGGGTTGCCTTCTCCCGCCCTCAGAAACCGGAGAACGTGGCGATCACCGGCGTGTGATCGCTTGACGACTCGTCCGAGAAGTCCGGCGCGTAGCACTTGTCTAGCCTCTCCTCCAGTGCAGGCGAAGCGAAAAGGTAGTCGTCCTGGCACGCATCGGTAGACGTCTTGCCTCTGCGGAACGTCCACACGTGTCGACACTCGTCCCCAGAGTGCACGTGCAGTTCTCGAGTCGCTGTCGCGGAGCACGCTCGTTCCTCGGGGATTGAGAAGGTCGCGCAGTCCGAAGCCCTCGGTGATGCGGTTGAAGACGCCGCGGACCCGGGCATACTTCTGGGTTCCAACCTCAGCTGACCAGAGTGGATTCAGGTCCCCGCCGAGCACAAGCAGCTCGTTGTACCGCGGATCCTCCAGGAGGGGAGTGAGATCTGAGAGCGACCGGTGGACTGAAGCGTGTGACCGCTCGTCCAGCAGCCCGTAGAGGGAGACCGCCGTCACCTTCTCGCCATTCGGGAGGAACACGACAGCTGCGGTCCACGCGCCCCGCCGAGACTCCATCAACTTCGACCGCCGATCCCGGCTGGCGTCCTTGCGGCTCGGGGGTTCCGTCCAGACGTCCTTCGGACGTTGAAGCGGGTACGGCGAGGCGACAGCCGTGGACCAATCGCGCTGCTTGTTGCCCCCGTACGTCACGTCGTCACGGCCGATCGTTCTGCTCCTAGTCAGAACGTTCAGCTGAAGCCCGTCCGGCGGACGCCGGGCTTCGTTGATGAGTGCGATGTCGCACGGTACTCGCCGTCGGGTGCGCACGCGCTCCAGTTAGCGCGTGAACGCCGTAAGTCGAGATTCCAGGCGATGACCTTCATCAGGTTCGCGTCAGATGACATGGCCCTCATAGTTTCGGGTGGTGGTCCGCGGTGCCTGAGCGCGCGTACAACGCCCATCGACCACCACGCGGCGCCGTGCCGAAGCCACAGGTTGTGACACACCGCTCGGCATCTCTGCGGGTCACTCACGCGGCGCTTGCCGCA
>CAVQCI010000004.1:0-16161 GCA_963710985.1 uncultured Actinomycetes bacterium
CCTGGCGGGCGAGTCCTGGGTGCGCTGCCGAGCGGCAGAGGCGCTGGTCGCGTGCGAGCAAGGGCTCGGGCAATGCGCGCGCTCGGGAAGGTTCGGCCGCACCGACGACTTCATCTGGCTGGTTCGGTCCGCATACGTGTTCGGACCTGCACCCGTCAGCGAGGCAATCGAACGTGTCGAGGCGCTCGACGCGGCGTCCGGCAACTCGATCTTGCTCGAGGCCGGCGCGAAGACGACACTCGGCAGGCTCTATGCGATGAGAGGTGAGATCGACCGCGGCCGTGTCCTCAACACCGAGGCGCGCGATACGTACCGAGCTGCGGGAATGGCCGTGAGCGCCGCCAGCCTCGCCCTGCACGCTTCCTGGATCGAAGAGCGTTCGGGCGACCTCGACGCCTGGGAGCGTGTGGTGCGCTCGGCGGTAGCCGAGCTTGAGTCTCTGAACGAGCGTCAGTACTACTCGACTGTTGCGGCAAGGCTCGCCCAATGCCTGTACTTGCAGAACCGGCTCGACGAGGCGTCGGCGCTGTGCGTCGTCGTACGCGATCAAAGCGCCCGCGAGGATCTCGTCAACTTCATCTACGCGGATGCCCTGGAGGCCGCCGTGCTCGCACAACGGGATCGGCGCGAGGAGGCTGCCGCGCAGATGTCCCGCGCAGTCGAGGCTGCCGAGACGACCGACTTCGTCTTCATCCGAGCGCAGATCGGTCTTCTCGGCGCCGAGGTCCACGCTCTTGCAGGTCGCGCTGCGGAGGCTGAGTCGACTGCTGGCGCGGCGCTGCACCTTCTCGACGCGAAGGAGGACGTCACTGCGGCAGCTCGGGCGCGCGAGCGCCTGGACCAGGTCGGCATCGCCTACGTCTAATGGCGTCGGCGGACGCTGCTAACGTCGCTCCATGGAGACCGAGTTTCGGCAGGAGGAGATCGAGCGCCTGATCGCGCTCGAGCAGAAGTTCGGCAAGGAGGGGCTCACCTTCGACGACGTCCTCCTCCTACCGGCCGAGTCGCACGTCCTTCCCAACGACGTCTCGACGATCACACGGCTGACACCGTCGATCTCGCTGAACATCCCCGTGATCTCGGCCGCGATGGACACCGTGACCGAGGCGCGCCTCGCGATTGCACTCGCGCGCGAGGGCGGTCTCGGGATCGTGCACCGCAACCTCTCGATCGCCGATCAGGTGGCGGAGGTCGACAAAGTGAAGCGCTCGGAGTCGGGGATGATCGTCGAGCCCGTGACGCTTCGGGCGAGCGATCTCGTCGCCGACGCCCTCGAGCTCATGGAGCGCTACCGGATCTCCGGCGTGCCGATCATCGACGACGAAGGCGTGCTCGTCGGCATCCTCACGAACCGCGACCTCCGCTTCGAGACCGACACCTCGCAACCCGTCTCCGCGCTGATGACGAGCAGGACCTCGTCACTGCCCCCGTCGGCACGACGCTCGCGGAGGCCGAGGCAATCCTGCACCGCAACAAGATCGAGAAGCTTCCAGTCGTCGATCACGAGGGGCGCCTCACGGGGCTCATCACGGTGAAGGACATCTCGAAGCGGATCAAGTATCCGGACGCGACGAAGGACGACCAGGGACGCCTGCGTGTGGGGGCGGCGGTCGGAGTCGGGTCCGATGCGATGGAGCGCGCAACCGCGCTCGTCGACGCGGAGGTCGACGTGCTCGTCGTGGACACGGCACACGGGCATTCGCACGGTGTTCTCGAGGTCGTTCGCAAGTTGCGGGCCGAGCACGACATCGAGCTCATCGCAGGGAACATCTCGACCGGCGACGGCGCGCTCGCACTCGCCGACGCGGGAGCGGACGCGGTGAAGGTCGGCCAAGGTCCTGGCTCGATCTGCACGACCCGCGTCGTCGCCGGGGTAGGCGTGCCGCAGGTGACCGCCGTGTACGACGCGGTGCAGGCGCTCGCCGGCCAGGGCATCCCGGTCATCGCCGACGGTGGAGTACGCAACTCGGGCGACATCGCGAAAGCGATTGCCGCCGGCGCCGATGTCGTGATGCTCGGCTCGATGTTCGCCGGCACGGATGAGGCTCCCGGCGAGGTCATCGTCGCGCAGGGCGAGCGCTTCAAGGAGTACCGCGGCATGGGCTCGCTCGGGGCGATGAAGGCGCGGTCGTTCTCGAAGGACCGCTACTTCCAGGGCGATGTCGAAGACGTCGAGAAGCTCATCCCCGAGGGCATCGAGGGACGCGTGCCGTACAAGGGCCCGCTCGCGCCGATCGTCCACCAGGTCGTCGGGGGGCTGCGACAGTCGATGGGCTACTGCGGCGCGGCCACGATCGAGGACATGAAGACACGCACGCGCTTCACGCGCATCACGCCGGCCGGCCTCCTCGAGAGCCACCCGCACGGGGTGACCATCACGAAGGACGCTCCGAACTACCGGCGCTGATGGCGAAGGTCGTCCCGCTCCCGACGCCCGAGCCGACGCCGGAAGACCGCCCTGTGCTCGTCGTCGACCTCGGCGGGCAGTACAGCCAGCTGATCGCACGGCGCGTGCGCGAGGCGCGCGTCTACTCGGAGCTCGTGGGGCACCGGCTCACTGCGTCGCAGGTCGCGGCACGCAACCCCGCAGCGCTCATCCTCTCGGGCGGCCCTGCCTCCGTGTACGCGGACGGCGCGCCCGACCTCGACACGGAGATCTTCTCGCTCGGGATCCCCACCCTCGGCATCTGTTACGGCATGCAGCTCATGGCTCGCGACCTCGGCGGGGTGGTCGAGCGCACGGGCGCATCCGAGTTCGGCAAGGCCGAGCTCGAGACCGGCGAGTCGGAGCTCTTCCACCACCTGCCGCCCGAGCAGATCGTGTGGATGAGCCATCGCGACTCTGTCACGGCACCTCCAGTGGGAGCGGAGGTCACTGCCAGCTCTCCGTCGACCCCGATTGCCGCCTTCGAGGATCGCGCGCGACGGCTGTATGGCGTCCAGTTCCATCCCGAGGTCGTGCACACGCCACACGGGCAGGAGATCCTCAAGAACTTCCTCTACGAGGTCGCGGGCACGCCGCCGACATGGACGCCGGCCGCGGTCATCGAAGAGCAGGTCGCGCGGATCCGCACAGCAGTCGGCTCGGAGCTCGTCCTCTGCGCGCTCTCCGGTGGAGTCGACTCCGCCGTCGCTGCGCTCCTCGTCCACAAGGCCGTCGGCGACCAGCTCACGTGCGTCTTCGTCGACCACGGCCTCTTGCGCGAGAACGAGGCCGAGCAGGTGGTGGAGACGTTCGGCGGTCACTTCCACGTGCCGCTCGTCCACGTGCAGGCGCAGAAGCGCTTTCTCACGCGGCTCGCCGGCGTCTCCGACCCGGAGGAGAAGCGCAAGATCGTCGGCGAGGAGTTCATCCGCGTCTTCGAGGAGGAGGCACGCGGCCTCGGTGACGTGCGGTTCCTCGTCCAGGGGACGCTCTACTCCGACGTGATCGAGTCCGGTGGCGGCGAGGACGGAGTCGCCGCGCTCATCAAGTCGCACCACAACGTCGGCGGACTTCCGGCTGACATGAAGATGAAGCTCGTCGAGCCGCTCCGCCTCCTCTTCAAGGACGAGGTGCGTCGCGTCGGCGAGGAGCTGGGCCTTCCGGAGCGCATGGTCTGGCGTCAGCCGTTCCCAGGCCCCGGGCTCGCGATCCGGATCATCGGCGATGTCACTGAGGAACGGCTCGCCGTGCTCCGCCGGGCCGACGCGATCCTGCTCGAGGAGATCCGCCGCGCCGACCTCTACCGCGAGCTCTGGCAGAGCTTCGCCGTGCTCCCGGCGATTCGCTCGGTCGGCGTGCAGGGAGACGAGCGCACGTATGCCTACCCGATCGTGATCCGCGCGGTGACCTCGGAGGACGCGATGACGGCGGACTGGGCGCGGATCCCGTATGAGGTGCTGGAAGCGATCTCGAACCGCGTCATCAACGAGATCCCCGGTGTGAACCGGGTCGTCTACGACATCTCGTCCAAACCCCCGGCGACGATCGAGTGGGAGTGAGCCGACCCCTCGCCTGAGGGACGGCACGCCGCCCCAACCCGCCGATCCTGCGCCTATGCGGCTTGCCGTCCTCCTTGCTGCCCTGACGGCTACCGTCGCTCTCGCCACGCCCGCCAGCGGGAGCGAGCTTCTCCAGGATCCGAACGTCAAGCTCCTCTCCATGAAGGTCAACGCAAAGGGCGAGGCGCTGCTGACCTATCGGCGCGCCGACGGGTCATTGCGTCGCGTCCTCGCCTGGGGCGCGATCAACGCGCGCGCGCCGTCCGAGACGACGTCTCAGGTCCGGTTCCGCTGGGATTACGCCGGCGGCTGGGGCAAGTACCGGAACGGCAAGTACTGGAAAGGCTTCAAGAACCGCTGCGCGGCGTACGACGGGCCGGCGCTCCCGATGCTCGTCGCGGCGTGCAAGGCGCCGAACGGCAGCTACTGGACGGTGCAGGCGTGGCAGCGTCGGATCCCCCTCCTCGGCTTCGACCCCTGGCTCCCGCACCAGACGAACTGGGAGCTGCACCTCTCGCATTTCTCGGGCGAGCTCCCGAAGCTCGAGGCGTTCTCGAACTGGACGTACGGCGGCCGCTGGCAGGGAATCTTCGGTCGCTACACGTATCTCGGCCAGCCGATCTTCGGCTTCGGCTCGAACGCCAAGGGCGTTCCCAAGGACAAGTACGGCCGCAACCTCTACATCGACACGCTCAACTCGGCGTACGGGCCGGGCTGGAAACGTGAGTCGGGGATCCTCACTCACAAGAGCACCGGCACGTTCTGCCACAGCTTCGTCCCGCAGCGCCCGTTCGCGGGATATCCGAGTCAGGAGATGCGGCCCGCCGCGCCCGGCGAGCGCTATCGCATCACCGTCGGCGGGCCTGGCGTCATGCCCGTCATGCAGGTCGAGTTTCCCGGCCTCACGGCAGCGGATCTCAAGCGTGACGACGAGATCAACTCCGTGTTCGACCAGGTGATGGCAGGCGATCGGATCTGCGCAGGCGAGCGGTAGGCTCGGCGGCGGCGACCACTGAGACGCGCAGCTAGCGGATCGAGAAGCCGCTGATGCCCTCGGCAGGCTCGTCGATCACCTCGACCCGGTCGACACGCGCGCCCCGCGGGCCTTCCCGACAGAATGCGACGAGCGCCTCGACTGCTTCCCGCTCTCCTTCGAACACTCCCTCGACCGCGCCGTCGCCCGTGTTGCGCACCCAGCCGCTGACATCGCTGTTCGACGCACGCCTCCTAACCGAGTCGCGGAAGAAGACTCCTTGCACGAGCCCGTGAACGACGACGCGACGGCGGACGGTCACAAGCGAACGATGCCGTCCTGGTCGACGACGACGTCGACTCGGTCGCCCGCTGCCGGGTGATCGACCGTGGCGACAGCGGCCTCGAGCCGACGCTCGTCGTCGAGGCGAACGACGAGCCGGACGAGGGCACCGGTGCGGGTGACCCGCTCGACCACGCCGTTGCCATCGCTCTCGGCTCGACGGACGCTCACGGCTTCCGGCCGGATCACCGCATCGCCTTCGACGTTCGCGAGACCGAGGAACCGCGCGATGTCCGCATCGTGCGGGTGTGCCCACAGCTCGTCCGGGGTCGCGACCTGTACGACGTCGCCCGGCGCGCATGACGGCGACGCGATCGCCGAGCGTGAAGGCCTCGGTCTGGTCGTGCGTGACGTAGATCGCGGTCGACCCGAGCTCGTCGAGGATGCGGCCCAGATCGTCGAGTAGCCGATCGCGGAGCCTGCGATCGAGCGATCCGAGCGGCTCGTCCAGTAGGAGGACACGAGGCTCGGGAGCGAGCGCGCGCGCAAGTGCGACGCGCTGCTGCTCGCCGCCAGACAGTGATCCCACGGGCCGGCGGTCGAATCCGGCGAGCCCGACGAGCTCCAGAAGCTCACCCGTTCGAGCGGCGACTAGCTCGGGCGAGTCTCCCCGCATGCGCAGCCCGAACGAGACGTTCCCGAAGACGTCGCGGTGCGGGAAGAGCGCGTGATCCTGGAAGACGAGGCCGATGCCTCGCCGATGCGGTGGCACGCCCGCGAGATCCGTCCCATCGAGCAGGACCCGCCCCGCATCGGGTGTCTGCAGTCCGGCGATCACCCTGAGCAAAGTGGTCTTGCCAGACCCGCTCGGGCCGAGGATGGTGACGACCTCGCCCTCAGCGACGGCGAGCGACGCCCCGTCGAGCGCGGCCGCGCCGTCGAAGCGAACGCTGATCTCCTCCGCGCGGAGCATCGTCAGAACCAGCTGCCTCGACGCGCGCGCACTCGCTCGACCGCGAGCACTGAGACGATCGTCACGGCCATGAGCACGACGGCGAGCGCGTATGCCTGCGCGACGTTCTGCTCCCCCGGCCGCCCCAGGAACCGGAAGATCGCCACGGGGAGCGTGGGGCGGTCGGGTCGCGCGAGGAACACCGTGGCGCCGAACTCGCCGAGCGAGATCGCGAACGCAAAGCCGGCAGCGACGGCGAGGCCGCGCGAGACGATCGGCAGGTCGATCTCCCTCCGCACGCGCCCGGGTGAGGCACCGAGCAGCGCTGCGGCTTCGCGTTGATGCGGGTCGATCGACCGCAGAGTCGGAGCCACGATCCTTACGACGAAGGGAATCGCGACGAGCGCCTGCGCAACCGGCACGATCCACGGAGCTGCCCGGAAGTCGAGTGGATCGTTGTCGAAGGCGATGAGGAACCCGAGGCCGAGCATCACGGCCGAAACGCCCAATGGCAGCAGCACGAGCCCGTCGAGCAGCCGCGATCCGCGCTTGTCCGCTACTGCGAACGCGGCGAGGCCACCGATGATCACGGCGATGACGGTTGCGGCGGCGGCGTAGACAATCGAGTTCACGACCGCTTCCCATGGCGCGACGAGCAGCACGCTGGTCGGTCGGCCGAGCGCGCGGTACGCGTCGAGCCCGTATCCGTCGCTTGCTGCGAGCGACCGTTCGACGAGCACCGCGAGGGGCAGCCCGAGGAAGAGCGCGAGCCCGCCGAGGCTGAGCCCGACGATCAGCCTGTCACGCGTCGTTCGCACCCGGCGGAGGGTCTCGCGCTCCGACCGAATTGGTCCGGGCGAGACGAGTCTCCGCTCCAACCGCGTTGCCACCAACACCGCTGCGACGACGCACGCGAGCTGTATGAGCGAGAGGAGGGCGGCGGCCCGCAGGTCGAACAGGCGAACCGCCTGGTTGTAGATCTCCGCCTCGATCGTCGCGTACCGCGGGCCACCGAGAATCAGCACTATCCCGAACGACGTAAACGAGAAGAGAAAGACGATCGCCGAAGCGGCCGCCAGAGCGGGAGCCAGCAGCGGCAGCGTGATCTCCCGGAATCGTGCGGTCGGAGACGCGCCCAGCGTCGCCGCTGCCTCCGTCACTCGCCGGTCGAGGTTCGCCCAGAACGTGCCGACGATGCGGACGACGACAGCGACGTTGAAGAACGCGTGCGCGATCAGGATCGACGCCCATCCGCGCTCGACGCCGTCGGGGAGAATCGCGAGGAACGCGAGCGCGACGACCACGGTAGGGAGCACGAACGGGACGACGACGAGCGCGCCGACCAGGTTGCGTCCGCGGAATCGGTAACGGCCGAGAACGTAGGCCGCGGGGAACGCGGCGAGGATCGTCAGCGCGGTCGACGCGAGCGCCTGCCATACGGTGAACCACACGACCTCGCGCGTCAGCGGATCGGTGAGGACGTCGACGGGCGAATCTCCCGCCCCGCGCAGTCCGCGCTCGACGATGGCAGCGAGTGGATAGAGGAAGAAGAGCGACAGGAACGCGAGCGGAACGCCGTAGGCGATGGCCCGCCAGGCGCCGATGCTCACCGAACCACGATGTCCGTCCACTCGTCGATCCAGCGCTCGCGGTTCGCCTCGATCTCGGCGGGTGGAAGCTCGAGGGGGTGCTTCGGCACAACTGCGAACCGCTCGAACTCCGGAGGCAGCGTCGCATCGCGGCGAGCCGGGAACACGAACATCTGCAGAGGGATGTCCTCCTGGAAGCGTTTCGAGAGCATGAAGTCGACGAGCTTGCGCGCGCCCTCCTCGTTCTTCGCTCCACGGAGGACGCCGGCGAGCTCGATCTGCCGGAAGCAGCTGGCCTCGACCACGCCCGTCGGCGCGATAGACGGGCGCGGCTTGCCGAAGATCACCTCGGCCGGCGGGCTCGACGCGTACGAGACGACGATTGGCCGCTTCCCCTTGCTCCCGGAGGCGCCGGAGAAACGGGCGTAGTACGCGTCCTCCCAGCCGTCGACGACGAGCACGTCGTTGACTCGGAGGTCGTGCCAGTAGAACTTCCACAGGTCTCGGAACTGCGCGATCGTCGCGAGCATGAACGCGAGCCCCGGGGTGGAGGTGGCGGGGTTCTCGACGACCGTGAGCCCGTTGTAGCGCGGGAGCGTCAGGTCGACCAATGTCCGGGGCGGCGCCACGTGGTGCGCGCTGAACCAGTCCTTGTCGTAGTTGAGGCAGACGTCTCCGCGGTCGATCGGCGTCACGCGGTGCTCCTGGTCGAGGACGAGGTCCGGGTAAACCTTCGCGAGCTCGGGCGACTCGTAGGCCTCGAACACGTCCCCGTCGAGTGCGCGCTGGAGCAGGTTGTTGTCGACGCCGAACAGGACGTCGCCCTCCGGATTGCCCGCCGTGAGCAGCGCCCTCGTCACGACCTCTCCCGCGTCGCCTGCCTTGAGGATCTTGAGCTTCAGTCCGCTCTCGTCCTCGAATGCCTTCTTCACCGCCGGTGAAACGGCAAAGGCATCGTGCGTCACGAGGACGACCTGCGTGGGCTTCTCGCTACCGCCCCCGCATCCGGCGACGAGCAGCGTCGCTGCGACGACGAGCCCCCAGAGTCCGGCGAGACGCGTCACAAGTCGCCTCCTGGTCGGATCGCGAGCAACACGCCGCGCTCGACCTTCACGGCAGCGGTCTCGTCGACGAAGGCGTTCGAGACTCCACGGCTCGAGCCGGCCTCGAGTGTCTCGCCGCGAAGCGGGTATGCGAGCCCCTCGGTCGTGACACCTTCGGCTCCTCCGTGCAGTGCGACGAGAGTCACGAGCTCGCCGGGCACTCCTTCCAGCACGCGCTCGCCACGGATGACGTGGACCCATGCGGTGCCGACGAACGCGTCGAGTTGCGTCCCGGCGTACCGCTCCGAGCCGAGGAGAAGCAGCGTCGCCAGCTCGTGGTCGAGACGGCCGCCGGTGGACGCCAGCACGAGGATCCGCGCGGGGCCTATCGACGCCGCCAGGTCGAGGGCTAGCTCGAGGTCGGTCGCGTCCTTATCGGCCGGATGGCGGTCGATCCGCGTCCCGGAGGCCTCAGCTACGTCGACCGCCTCCGGCGACGCGGAGTCGAAGTCGCCGACGGCGACCGTCACCTCGAGACCGAGCGCGAGCGCGTGTTCGAGACCCCTGTCCGCGGCGATGACCGGCACGCCGAGCGGCACCGCCGAGATCGCACGAGGATCCGGCTGCCCTCCGCCCGACACCACCACGACCAACTCTTCTGACACGCCTTCCTCCGCTGGCATTACCCAGATCAGGTTCTGCGGGTCGGCGGCGCCTTCAGTCCGCCCTCTCAGCCCGGCTGGCCCGAGCTCCCCGTTACGTCCGGACCATCCTAGCCGCCCGTTCGCAGGACAGCTCAGGCGCGAACTCGTGCCTGCGAATGGCCCCGCTCCCAGTGGACGGACGGCCGCGCAGACGGCAGGCGTGACCTCGCGCGGTAGGCTCGCTCGCAGTGACGAGCCCGTCGCAGATCAGGCGGAACACCATCTTTCTCGCCCTCTGCCTCGTGACGCTCTCCGGCGTCATCCAGCTCGCGGTCGCCGTCGCGACCATCACGCTCGTCCTCGTAACGGGCATCGAGTCGATCCTCGGACTCGGGCCTGCGATCTTCCTCACGGCGGGCGCGCTCGCCGCGCTTCCTGCTGGACGCCTGATGGATCGCCTCGGCCGAGTTCCGGTGATCGCCGGCGGCTTCGTGATCGGAGCGGTCGGCTGCGCGCTCACGGCTCTCGGCTGTCTCGCCGACAACGCACCGCTCGTGATCCTCGGCTTCATCGGCGTCGGGGCGATGAACGGCGGCGTCCTCCTGGCACGGACGGCCGCGGCGGACATGTACCCGCCGGAGAAAAAAGCGAGAGCGATCTCCTACGTGCTCTTCGGCGCGCTCTTCGGCGCGGCGCTCGGCCCGCTCGTCTTCCGTCCGCTCTTCGCCGGGAAGGACTTCGAGCTGGACACGCTCGTCATCCCCTGGTTCGTTGCTTCTGCCATGGCGCTCGTCGGGCTCATCATCGCCCTCAACATCCGCCCCGACCCGCGGACGATCGCCCTCGAACTGCAGGCGGCGGACCGGGCAAGCGGGGCGCCCGAGCTGGCTCCGGCGGCTCCTCTCCGAGAGATCCTGCGCCGTCCAGGCGTGCCGTCCGCGGTGATCGCCGCGATCGCGAGCTTCGCCGTCATGGCCGGTGTGATGAACCTCACGGGGTACATCGTCGTTGGCCACCACCACGCGCAGGCCGACGTCTTCACCGTCATCAGCCTGCACATCGTCGGCATGTACGCGCTCGTGCTAGTCATCGGAGCGCTCGTGGATCGCGCCGGGCGGCGGCCCACGCTTCTCTGGGGACTCGCGATCATGGCCGTGTCTACGGTGATGCTCGCCTTCGCCGAGTCGATAGCCTGGATGTCCGTCTCGCTCTTCCTGCTCGGGCTCGGCTGGAACCTCTCGTACATCTCGGCCACCGCGGAGCTCGTGACCTATGCGACGCCGGTCGAGCGCGGTCGCCTCGTCGGCTTCACCGATCTCGTCGCGGGCCTGACTGCGGCTGCGCTTGCTCTTCTCGGCGGCCTTGCGTACTCGGAATGGGGTGTCGTCGCGATCGCCGTCGGCGCGACGCTCGCGGTCGTCGTTCCGGCGCTCGCAATCATCACGCGGCGCGCGCCCACCGCAGCGCCCGAACCGGCCTCGTGAACGAGTGAGGGGCGCCTCGCGGCGCCCCTCAGTTGGTCGATGCCCGCCCCAGAGATTTACCCCTTGTGGACGACGATGCTCCCGTCGCTGATTGCTTGTGGATCGGCGCCGTCTATGTCGTCGGAGCTTCCAAATTTGTTGTCATAGACGACTCCGCTGGAGCCGGTGATCTTGATGCGGAATCTGTCCGGCGATCCGTCGTACGCCGTGAGCAGGAAGCCGTAGCTCCCGTTGCCGTTGATCGTCCCGGTGCCCTTGAACTGGGCCTTGTTGCCGGCGACGACGAGCCATTGGTAGATCTCGCTGTGGAAGTTCAGGTTGCCTGTCTGGAACTGGAACTCCGTCTGCCCCTCCGGCACCGACGCGCCCTTCTTGTACTTCGACACGAAGCCGAAATTCGCTCGCCCGGCCAGTGACGGGTCAGGGCGATAGGCGCCGGCAGGCGAATTGATCCATCCACCGCCGGTTACGAAGCCGCCGCCCGGGTCATACACGACGACGAGCCACGACTCAGTGTCAGAGGCTCCATCGTCGTCCGTCACCGTCATCGAAATCGTGTAGACGCCGGGAGCCGTGTAGGTGTGGGTCGCCGTGCAGCTTCCCGATCCGTTGGCCTCGACTACGACGCCGGCGGAGTTCGGCGTGCCGTCGTCCCAGCTGGCGCTGCAAGTGTGCGTATCGCCGGTACCCGGGTCAGTAAACGAACCCCTGAAGGTCACGGTGGCGTTGTTCGCCGGGTAGATCTGACCGTACGCCGGAGCCGTGATGGTCAAGCTCGGCGGGACGTTGTTCACGGTCACGGACTTCGAGTCCGAGCCGATGTTGTTGGAGGCGTCGCCGTCGTCGGCGGTCACCTTGACGATCGAGCTCGCCGGCCCGTCCGGGAACGTGCACTGGAAGTGGTTGGCGGTCGCCGTCGGCACGTAGGTGCCGTTGGCCCCGCACTCCTCGGTGATGGTCGGGCTCGGATCCTGGCCGGGGTCGGTGACCGTGTACGTGTACGTCTTCGTCTCACCCTCGTTGGCCGAGTTGGGGCCGGAGAGGACGACCACCGGCGGCAGGTTGGCGACGGCGACCGTGATCGAGTCCGAGCCGATGTTGTTGGAGGCGTCGCCGTCGTCGGCGGTCACCTTGACGATCGAGCTCGCCGGCCCGTCCGGGAACGTGCACTGGAAGTGGTTGGCGGTCGCCGTCGGCACGTAGGTGCCGTTGGCCCCGCACTCCTCGGTGATGGTCGGGCTCGGATCCTGGCCGGGGTCGGTGACCGTGTACGTGTACGTCTTCGTCTCACCCTCGTTGGCCGAGTTGGGGCCGGAGAGGACGACCACCGGCGGCAGGTTGGCGACGGCGACCGTGATCGAGTCCGAGCCGATGTTGTTGGAGGCGTCGCCGTCGTCGGCGGTCACCTTGACGATCGAGCTCGCCGGCCCGTCCGGGAACGTGCACTGGAAGTGGTTGGCGGTCGCCGTCGGCACGTAGGTGCCGTTGGCCCCGCACTCCTCGGTGATGGTCGGGCTCGGATCCTGGCCGGGGTCGGTGACCGTGTACGTGTACGTCTTCGTCTCACCCTCGTTGGCCGAGTTGGGGCCGGAGAGGACGACCACCGGCGGCAGGTTGGCGACGGCGACCGTGATCGAGTCCGAGCCGATGTTGTTGGAGGCGTCGCCGTCGTCGGCGGTCACCTTGACGATCGAGCTCGCCGGCCCGTCCGGGAACGTGCACTGGAAGTGGTTGGCGGTCGCCGTCGGCACGTAGGTGCCGTTGGCCCCGCACTCCTCGGTGATGGTCGGGCTCGGATCCTGGCCGGGGTCGGTGACCGTGTACGTGTACGTCTTCGTCTCACCTCGTTGGCCGAGTTGGGGCCGGAGAGGACGACCACCGGCGGCAGGTTGGCGACGGCGACCGTGATCGAGTCCGAGCCGATGTTGTTGGAGGCGTCGCCGTCGTCGGCGGTCACCTTGACGATCGAGCTCGCCGGCCCGTCCGGGAACGTGCACTGGAAGTGGTTGGCGGTCGCCGTCGGCACGTAGGTGCCGTTGGCCCCGCACTCCTCGGTGATGGTCGGGCTCGGATCCTGGCCGGGGTCGGTGACCGTGTACGTGTACGTCTTCGTCTCACCCTCGTTGGCCGAGTTGGGGCCGGAGAGGACGACCACCGGCGGCAGGTTGGCGACGGCGACCGTGATCGAGTCCGAGCCGATGTTGTTGGAGGCGTCGCCGTCGTCGGCGGTCACCTTGACGATCGAGCTCGCCGGCCCGTCCGGGAACGTGCACTGGAAGTGGTTGGCGGTCGCCGTCGGCACGTAGGTGCCGTTGGCCCCGCACTCCTCGGTGATGGTCGGGCTCGGATCCTGGCCGGGGTCGGTGACCGTGTACGTGTACGTCTTCGTCTCACCCTCGTTGGCCGAGTTGGGGCCGGAGAGGACGACCACCGGCGGCAGGTTGGCGACGGCGACCGTGATCGAGTCCGAGCCGATGTTGTTGGAGGCGTCGCCGTCGTCGGCGGTCACCTTGACGATCGAGCTCGCCGGCCCGTCCGGGAACGTGCACTGGAAGTGGTTGGCGGTCGCCGTCGGCACGTAGGTGCCGTTGGCCCCGCACTCCTCGGTGATGGTCGGGCTCGGATCCTGGCCGGGGTCGGTGACCGTGTACGTGTACGTCTTCGTCTCACCCTCGTTGGCCGAGTTGGGGCCGGAGAGGACGACCACCGGCGGCAGGTTGGCGACGGCGACCGTGATCGAGTCCGAGCCGATGTTGTTGGAGGCGTCGCCGTCGTCGGCGGTCACCTTGACGATCGAGCTCGCCGGCCCGTCCGGGAACGTGCACTGGAAGTGGTTGGCGGTCGCCGTCGGCACGTAGGTGCCGTTGGCCCCGCACTCCTCGGTGATGGTCGGGCTCGGATCCTGGCCGGGGTCGGTGACCGTGTACGTGTACGTCTTCGTCTCACCCTCGTTGGCCGAGTTGGGGCCGGAGAGGACGACCACCGGCGGCAGGTTGGCGACGGCGACCGTGATCGAGTCCGAGCCGATGTTGTTGGAGGCGTCGCCGTCGTCGGCGGTCACCTTGACGATCGAGCTCGCCGGCCCGTCCGGGAACGTGCACTGGAAGTGGTTGGCGGTCGCCGTCGGCACGTAGGTGCCGTTCGCCCCGCACTCCTCGGTGATGGTCGGGCTCGGATCCTGGCCGGGGTCGGTGACCGTGTACGTGTACGTCTTCGTCTCACCCTCGTTGGCCGAGTTGGGGCCGGAGAGGACGACCACCGGCGGCAGGTTGGCGACGGCGACCGTGATCGAGTCCGAGCCGATGTTGTTGGAGGCGTCGCCGTCGTCGGCGGTCACCTTGACGATCGAGCTCGCCGGCCCGTCCGGGAACGTGCACTGGAAGTGGTTGGCGGTCGCCGTCGGCACGTAGGTGCCGTTGGCCCCGCACTCCTCGGTGATGGTCGGGCTCGGATCCTGGCCGGGGTCGGTGACCGTGTACGTGTACGTCTTCGTCTCACCCTCGTTGGCCGAGTTGGGGCCGGAGAGGACGACCACCGGCGGCAGGTTGGCGACGGCGACCGTGATCGAGTCCGAGCCGATGTTGTTGGAGGCGTCGCCGTCGTCGGCGGTCACCTTGACGATCGAGCTCGCCGGCCCGTCCGGGAACGTGCACTGGAAGTGGTTGGCGGTCGCCGTCGGCACGTAGGTGCCGTTGGCCCCGCACTCCTCGGTGATGGTCGGGCTCGGATCCTGGCCGGGGTCGGTGACCGTGTACGTGTACGTCTTCGTCTCACCCTCGTTGGCCGAGTTGGGGCCGGAGAGGACGACCACCGGCGGCAGGTTGGCGATCGTCACACCGCGCGTTATCTCGTTCGACGCCACGCTCGCGTCGCGAATCCGGACGGCCACTGTCGACGAGGCCGGCCCGTCCGGGAACGTGCAATCGAACGAACCGCTCGAGCTGCCGATCGTCGGCGTCCCGACGAGCGTGCCGCCGGTCCCGCAGTTCGGATAACCGGCGTCATACGTGAAACTCGAGCTGTCAGGGTCGGTGATGCTGAATGCATAGGTCTTCGTCTGACCTTCGTTCGCCGTCGTGTCGCCGCTCGTGAACGCGATGACCGGGGCGTCGTTCACTGCCGTCACGTTGATCCTCATCGTGTTCGGAGTCGGATCGAAGGCGGGTCCGTTTGTGTCGCGCACCGAGAAGGTGAAGGACGCGTAAGGCGAGCCGCTGGCGTTTGAGGCAGGCGTGAAGACGAGGTTCGGGATACTCGCGGCCGGGATCACTTGTCCGGCGGTGACGTCCACACCCGAGAGGCGCAGCGTCGATCCCGCAGCCAGCGCGAGCGTGTCGATGCGGACTGCGCTCATCGTGTCGCCCGCATCCGGGTCGGTGAAGCCGAAGTCCGCGGCGGCAAACGTGTACGAGTTGTCCTCGTTGATGGTGATCGTCTTGTCCGTGCCTGACGGAACGGTGTTCGCGACGAGTGTGAAGGCGTTCAGGTCGAGGAGCTCGTCTGTACCACTACCGCCGTCCTGGAGTTGCAGCCGCCATTGACCAGCGTCGGCCGCCGCTAGAGCGGGACACGCTGAGTTCGGGCTTTCAGCGGCGTCCTCAAGGCGATACGCCGTGTCGAGGGTCCCGTTCGCGTCCGCGTCGGGCCGGTCATTGCCGTTCGTGTTCTGACAGGCAATCGCGTTGCTCGGCTTGAACCACGTGGTGTTCGTATTGCTGTTGCCCTGCTTGTAGCCGAGCACCCGAATGAAGACCGTTGAGCCTGGTGTAACTGTCGTGACACTGCCCGGGCAGGCGAGCTGACTCACGCACAGCGCCCGATTGGCCGAACTCGTGAACGCGAACGCCTGGCCCACCTCGAACGGCCCTGTGTCAGAGCTCATCGGCACCGGCAGGTTTGTCGTCGCGTTGTAGCTGTTGCAATTCGCGGAGGCGTTGAACTCGAAGACCTTGGCGGACCAACTTGCGGAGTCGGAAAGGAGGTCGGTCGAAAGGGTCGTGTAGCTGTACCCAGGAGTCGGCGACGCGCTGCCCTGGAAACAGGCGCTGAGCGGCCCTTTCAGTGCTCCGGTCTTGTCGAAGAACTGGTACCGGTAGAACCTGCCGTTGTTGAGACCGCCGGTGGCGCGGGCAAAGACAGTGTCGCCGCGCTCGAAGGTCTCGCGCACCGTCGCAAAAGTGCTCTCCAGGTACGTCTCGATCGACGGCGCA
>CAVQCI010000005.1:0-185063 GCA_963710985.1 uncultured Actinomycetes bacterium
CGCGCAGCGTGCGGCGGGTCCTTGAACGTGAGTGCCCTTCGGCCCCGACCCGCGCGCACCCTGAGCGCGAGATTGAGGTGTCGGGAGGCGCGTGTGCGCTCCCACGCCATCGGGTCGGGGGGTGGGGCAGATGCGGGACGGGGCTTCGGCGCGGGTGTTCGGGCGGCGCACGGGGGTCGACCTGGACCGACGGGCGGCGCTGAGCGCGGGGGTGCTGTTCATCGTCGCGACCGTCACCAACGTCGTCGGGACGGGGCTCTCGAGGTCGCTGCTCGATGATCCGAACTACCTCTCCGCCGTCTCCTCCCACGCGAACCGAGTGGCCGCAGGGGCCCTGCTCGAGCTCGTTGCCGCCGCCGCCTCGGTCGGCATCGCCATCTCGCTCTATCCGGTCTTGAAGCGATGGGGTGCGGGTCTGGCCCTGGGCTCCGTCGTCTTCAGGACGGCCGAGGCCGTCATGTACATGATCAGCGTGGTGAGCCTCCTGTCGTTGCTGGCGCTCGGCGAGCGGTTCACCTCGGCAGGGGCTGCGGATCCTGCGTCGTTCCGAGCGGCCGGCGGTGCCCTCCTGGATGTGCGCGAGCAGGCCGGGCTCGTGGGGGTGTTCGCGTTCAGCGTGGGTGGCTTCCTCTACTACTACCTCTTCTATCGATCTCGTCTCGTCCCCCGATGGCTGTCGGCTTGGGGCATCGTCGCGATCATCCTGATGCTCCTCGCGTGCCTATTGGCGTTGTTCACGCAGCACGAAGTGACGACCTACGTGGTCCTGGCGCTGCCGATCGGCATGCAGGAGATGGTCTTGGCCGTGTGGCTGATCGCGAAGGGGTTCGGTCCGTCCGACCAGCGATCCGGTGCTTCCGTCCAGGGCCGTCGCGGGGACGATCGCGGGGTGCAGGCTCGGGCCCTCGAGACCCCCCGGACTCCGGGTAACGATCTCAGCGAGAGGAGAGGGAGAGCATGGCTGGAAGCAAACCGCACATGCAGCCTCGGTGGTTCGTCGTGACCTTCTGGCACGTGCACCGCCTGATCGTCCGCATGACCCACGCGCGCAAGGGGCTGTGGCGCCCGCGCCCGGGGAAGTGGGGCGCGCTGCGGCTCACCACGACGGGCCGGCGCAGCGGCGAGCCGCGGAGCGTGATCCTGGGCTACTACGAGGACGGGGACGACCTGGTTTCGATGGCGATGAACGGCTGGGGTGCGCCCGAGCCGGCCTGGTGGCTGAACCTGCAGGCTCGCCCGGAGGCGGTCGTCGAGCTGGGCGGTGGTATCCGGCGTGAGGTGCTCGGCAGGGCCGCGGTGGGCAGCGAGCGTGAACGGCTGTGGCAGCGCTGGCGCGAACTGGACAAGGACCTGGACGGCTTCGCCGCACGGCGTCCCCACGAGACGGCGGTCGTCGTCCTCGAGCCGCGCGGCGGCACTCCATCACGATCTTGAAGCGGTCGGTGACCCGCTCGCGGGATCCGGCGCGGGCCCGTCGGGCCCGCGCCGGTCTCCAGCTCACCCGGCGATCCGATAGGTGCGGTAGATGTCGTTGGAAGGCAGCGACGTCACCGGATCGGGCTCCCCGCCCGGGCGGTTCGATCCGAAGTACATCGTCTTGCCGTCCCACGACAGGGAGGCTCGGCTCTCGCTCGCGGCCGAGTTGATCGGCGCCGGAAGATGCCGCGGCGTCGACCAGCCTGCGCGGAGTCGCTCCCGCGTCGCCACGAAGATGTCGGGCCCACCGAGCGTGCCGGGTCGGGTGGAGTCGAACACCACGAAGAGGCCGTCGTGGCGGACGTTGGGCCGAGCGTCTTCGGCATCGGTGTTGAGGCCCTGCGCGAGCGAGGGGGTGGTCCACCCGCTCGCTTGGCGCGTGCTCACGTAGATGTCCGAATCGGGGACGGCACCCACGGGATCGGCTGCGAACCCGCCAGGTCGGTTGCTCGAGAAGAAGAGCATCGGCCTGCGCCCGGCCTCCACCAGGGATGGGCTCGCCTCGCCGGCTGGGCTGTTCAGGTCGCAGCCGAGGTTGCGAGCCGGACCGAAGGCGCCCTCTTGGCGTCTGGTCCGGTAGATGTCGCCGGCGCCGCACCCACCGTCACGGGTGCTCACGAAGAACAGGCGCCCATGACGCGCGGGCGACGGGCAGAAGTCGTCGGCGGCGCTGTTCACCGGCGAGCCGAGGTTCACCGGCTCTCCCCACGGGTCCCCCTTCGCCGCGCGGCTCGCCATCCAGATATCGAGGCCGCCTGCTCCGCCGGGCCTGTTCGAGGCCATGTACAGGCGAAGCCCGCCCGGCGACTGCATCGGACATCCTTCCACGTACCCGGTGTTCACGTCCGGATGGGTACCGGGGATGTCACTCAGGTTCTTGGGCTCGCTCCACGCTGCGTTCGCTGCGGTCGCCGATGCGAGAAGCAGTGCCACGCAGAGCGGAACCGCTACCATCGCGCCGAGCCTCGTTCTCGAGCTCATCCGCATGTTCCCTCCTCTCTCTCGGCCCCCATGGGTCGCTGTCGCATGCGAGCCACCTCCACCCGGACCTCATCGGGTCCGTCGTTGAGGCCGCATCGTGCTCGGGTCGACTGGAGGTCCGACCGGAGGCCGCTGGAAGAACGCTGGAAGCGCGAGGATTGGGTGTTCCAGTCCGGTGCATCGAGGCATACGGTGTAAGGCGCTCCCTGCACGTGGAGGTATGCGGACCGGCATGAAAGAGACGCCAGGTTTCGGGCGAACGGAAGTCCGTCACGAAGGCGTGACGTGACGAACCCGCGGCTCCACCTCACGCGCTCGCAGATCCTCGCGTTCCGACGACACGTCGGTGCGCTCGACGAGCGGCTCCCGCCCACACGGCGCTCGCTCCGACGTGCGGCGTGGGCGGGCCTGCAGGACAGCGTGCCCCGATCTGCGCTCCTGTCGATCCATGCGCGCGTCGAGGGGACCCAGCCGTCCACCTGGGAGGACCCATCGCTCGCGCAACTCTGGGGACCGCGGTACACAGCGTACGTCGTCGCGGCGCGCGACCTCGCCGTCTTCTCGCTCGGGCGGTTGCCGGAGGGTGGCAAGACGCGGCAGACGGCCGACGACTTGGCCGCTCGCCTGCACGCCTCCCTCGATGGGGCCCGGATGAGGTACGACGAGGCCGGGCAGGCGATCGGTGTCCATGGCAACGCCCTCCGCTACGCGGCGTTGACCGGCACGGTCGTGATCAGATGGGAAGGCGCGCGGCTGCCCACCGTCTGGACCGTGCCCCCACCCGTTGTCGACCCGCGCGAGGCTCGCCTCGAGCTCGCGCGTCGGTACCTGCACGTCTTCGGTCCAACCACGCCCGAGGCATTCGCTCGGTGGGCCGGGATCGGGCGGCGGCAAGGCGACGGGGCGTTCGATGCGCTGGGCACGTCCTTGACCCCGGTGCGCACACCGGTCGGCGAGGCGTGGATCCTCGCCCGCGACGAATCGATCTTCCGCGCCGGGCCGGGGCCTGTGGCGCCCGCACGGCTCCTCCCGAGCGGCGACGCGTACTTCCTCCTCCAGGGAGCCGACCGGGAACTCCTGGTCCCTGACGCCGAGCGTCGCCGCGCCCTCTGGACCCCGCGCGTGTGGCCGGGCGCCCTCCTGGCCGGGGGCGAGATCGTCGGGACCTGGCGACGTGCGCAGGGGATGGTGACGGTCCAGACGTGGCGTCGCCCCTCGCGCGCGGCACGCGATGCCGTCGAGGAGGAAGCGGCGTCCCTGCCGCTGCCCGGTGAGCCAGGGCGGATCGTCGTCCGCTGGGACGACTGACCGCGCGGCTAGCCGACGCGCTCGAGGAAGTCCAACGTGCGCTGCATGAGCAGCGTTGCCGCTCGTTCGTCGTAGTCGGCGAGACTCGCGTCGGCGAACAGGTGGCCCGACCCCGCATAGCCGAACAGCTCACCGTCCTTCGCTTCCTCGACCAGCGTCTCTGCCGCGGGCCGATCCTCCTCAGCCCACGGGTCGTCATCCATCATGTGGATCTGCACCGGCACGCCCTCGGGCCACGGCCCATCGAACTCCGATGGGGGGAACGCCGCGGAATAGAGGATCGCTCCACGTGCACCAGGGCGCTGTTGCGCAAGTGACTGCGCTGGCATCACGCCGAGCGAGAAGCCCGCGTACACGATGTCCGGCGGCAGGTCCTCGGCCACGGCGGTGCCGCGGCGGAGGACCTCGTCGAAGCTCAACTCTTTGGCGTACGCGATCCCCTCGTCGAGGCTCCCGAACGTGTGCCCGTCATAGAGGTCCGGCGCGTGCACGGTGTGCCCGGCCTTTCGGAGCTCCTCCGCGAAGTCGAGGAAGCCGGTCGTCTGCCCTTGCGCGTGGTGGAACAGCAGCACGGTCGTCATGTGGTCAGGCTACCCACCAGCGTCCGACGCGAAACCGCGGCCTCAACACGTGGTCAAGCAGACGCCGTGCCTCCCCCGTGGCCCGGACAGTGCGAGGAGCGATCGACCGCTTCTCAGCGGGCGGGGGCACCCCCGGCTTGCTCCTCGGCGTAGTTGATCAGGTCGAGCTCGCCCGGCGAGCGGCCCTCGGCAGTGAGGAGCGCCGCCGCTTCCGCTCGATGCTGCGTCCCGTGGTTCACGACGTGCACCAACATCTGCCACACGGGCACGCCCTCGTGGACGTAGCCTACGAAGGCGTCGGTAAGGGTCGGCAACCAGGCATCGGTTGCTGTCCACTCCAGCTCCCAGCGTTCACGCAGCTCTTCTTGCGTCGGCAGCGGCTCGAGTTCGGGCTCGGGGGACTCGCCGGTGTCTTGGAACCCGTGGCGCCAGCGCTGCGAGGCGCCGAGGTGGTGGACGAGGATCGCCCCGAGACCTCGCTCGCCGATGACGTCCGGCCGGGCCCACGCGGCGGCGTCCAAGCCGTCGAGGACGGACAACACCCGGCGCGTTGCCCACCGGTCATACGCGAAGAGGAAGCGGACTTCATCTACGTCCATCAGCTGTACCTCCCGGTTCGCTTCGAACGCCGGCTCTCGGTCGGCGTGGGAACTCCGACGGGAACACCGCCGTGGGTCCTCACCAGTCCCAGAGGTCCATCTGCGCGATGCCAGCCCTCCCGAGCATCTCGTTCAGCTCGGCTGAGTGGTAGACGTCGTGAGCGAAGACCCGCTGGAGGATCGAGCCACGGGTGTACACCCAAGTCTGGATCCCACTCGGGGTGTCGCACCTCCTCGCCGAGTACCCACGACAGGGTCGTCCGAACCCCGTTGATCGTTCGATCGCCTCCGCGCCATGGCCGAGGATCTTCGCACTCGAGGGGCACGCGCGCTCGAGCCGGTACGGACGGTCGGTGCTCCGTGCGTCGGGAGCACGACGTCGACCGGCAGCGCGAGCAGCGGTCGGTGGCGCCGGCACGGCTTCTCCCGAGCGGCGACGCCTACTTCCTCCTCTGGGGGAGCCGATCGCGAGTTCCTGGTCCCTGACGCCGAGCCGCCGCGCCCTCTGTACCCGTCGTCGTCCGCTGGAGCGACCGACCCGACCTGTCCGCGTCAGCCGGGCAGCACCAGGTCGAGCTCCAGCCAGCGGGCCAGGTCCTTCAGCTCACGACGCACAGCCGCGGCCGCGGTCTTGCTGAACGGCTCGTCCTCGTGGATCGCGTCGACCCGGAGCACCCCTGCCTTGCGGTCCGCGGTGGCGTCGACCTTGCCGATCAACCGGTCCCTGTGCAGCACCGGTAGCGCGTAATAGCCCCACCGACGCTTGGCCGCGGGCTTGTACATCTCGAGCTGGTAGTCGAACCCGAACAGCTCGAGGGCGCGCTTGCGATCGTGCACCAGCCGGTCGAACGGCGACAGCAGCGCGGTCCGTCCCGAGAACGAACGACCCAGCAGCGACGGGTCGACGCGCCACCGGCCCTTGACCCCCTCGACGACGGCGGGCTCTCCCGCCTCGCCCGTTTCGACCGGCTCCACGGGGCGCTCCGGCCCACGGGCCCTGGCGATGCCGAGGGCGCGCAGCCGCCGCTCGTCACGTATGCGCCGCGCCTCCTCGGCCGAGACGACCGGGTCATCGGGGTAGACCCGCGACGCCAGGTCCCACAGCCGCTCCGGTCCCTGTCGTCCGGCGACCGCGACCTCACCCCGCTGCACCATGAAGCCGAGCAGCTTCTCGACGTTGCGGTTGTTGGTCCACCCGGTGGACTTCCAGGGCTTCGCGCACGTGTCCGGCAGCTCGCGCATCGTCAGCGGCCCCGAGGCCTTCAGCCGCGCGAGGATGTCCCGCCGGCACTCGTGGTTGGCCTCGACCCAGTCGCGCAGATACTCCTGCCAGTCGCGCAGCTCGCCGCGCCCGGGCCAGTCCGCCATGTCGGCGCGGTAGAGCGCGAGGTCCTCCGCGGGCCGGATCATCGCCTGCAGCTCGAGGAGCGTCCGATCCTCGAGGGCGTCGCGCAGCTCGCCCGTGGAGTACGACGACCCCAGACGGCTCCACGCGACCAGGTCGGCGCTCGGGGCGACCGCTGCGATCGGGTCGAGCTGGAGGATGCTCAGGTGGCGCACCAGATCGAGCAGCCCCGCGGGTCGCTCGGCGTCGAGCAACTGGGCCTGCACGGCGATCCGGCGCGCGTCGGTCTTGGAAAGCTGGTGGACGGCGGTCACCCCTCCGAGCCTAGGTGAGGCCACCGACGGCGTCATGGCGTCCAAAGAGCAGCGACACAGGTTCCCTCGCGGTCAGGCCAGCGCGAACGATCCTGTGACGATCTCGCCCGCCGGCTCGTAGGTTCCGATCACGACGCCTGTGGTGGAGACCTTGCTGTCGACAAGCGTCAGCGCGGAAGGGATGGTGCCGTCGGAGAACAGGCGCCTACCAGACCCGATGACGAGGGGGAAGACCCACAGCCGGAACTGGTCGACGAGATTGTGGCGCATCAGCGTCTGGATCAGGTTCCCGCTGCCATGCACCTGCAGCTCTGGCCCATCCTCCTTCTTGAGTGCGGCGATGCCTTCCGCAGCATCTCCCTCGATCAGGACGGAGTTGCTCCATCCCAGCGTGGGATGACTCCGCGACGCGACGTACTTGGTGGCGTCGTTCAATGGCTTGGCGCCGGCATCTTCTGTCGCGTGCGGCCAATATGCGGCGAAGATGTCGTAGGTCTTGCGTCCGAGGACGAGGTCGAACGGCACGCCCATCGCCTCGGTCATCACCTGACGCATCAGCTCGTCCCAGTAGTTCACCGACCAGCCACCGTGCACGAAGCCGCCGTCATCGTCCTCCCCAGGTCCGCCCGGGGCCTGCATGACCCCATCGAGAGTCAGAAAGGTGCTCACGATCAGGTTCCTCATCTCTCGTGTCCCTCCGATCGGATCGTGGCTCGCTCGGAGTCTGGCAGTCAACGGCCTGCCACCTGCCGGGCCCATCCGACGACCTCGTCGGCCGATCGGTAGTTCAGGACGCGATCCCTCGGGATGCCCGCGAGCGATGCCGTCGCCATGGCGAACGGCAGGTTGCCGAGCTCGCCGCTGCTGTGGGCGTCGGTGCCCATCGAGAACCAGCGGACGCCCGATGCGTTCGCGATCGTCGCGAGGGCCACACTCAGATCCTGGCGGTAGGGGGTGGCGTCGAGCTCCACGGCCTTGCCCGCGCGCGCGGCCTCCTCGAACACGTGGGACCAGTCGGCGCTCAGACCCATCCGTCGCCCGTACATCCTGGCCTGTGGGTGCGCGAGCACGTGGACCGTGGGGTTCCGCAAGGCCGCGAGATATCGCTCGGTTGCGTCCTCGGTGACCCGCAGCTTCGTGTGGAACGCCCCGAGTACGAGGTCGAGCTCGGCGAGCGCGTCCTCCGCCATGTCGCCCGAGCCGTCGTCGAACACGTCCATCTCGATCGACCGCAGCACACGGAAGCCCTCGCCGGCCTCCGCGTAGCGTGCGTTCATCGAGGCGATCCGCTCGCCTTGGGCCGCGAGGCGGGCCTCGTCCTGGCCGTGCGCGATCGTGAGGCTGCGGGAGTGGTCGGTAGCGGCGACGAACGTCCGACCTACGCGACGCGCGGCCTCCGCCATCTCCTCGAGCGGGAGCGAGCCGTCGCTGTCGGTGCTGTGCACCTGGAGGTCGGCGTGCGGCATCGCCTCCCAGGCGGGGTCCTCGGCGAGGATCCGGCGCACCTCGGCGAGGGTCAGGTACCCGACGCGCTCGGGCGCGGCGTCGGGAACGGGCGGCGGCTCGTCGAGCCAGCCGTGGATCCGCGCGGCGACCCACGGGCCCACCGAGGCGAGCTCGGTCAGCGAGCGTCCACTCTCAGCGACGTCGAGCGCGTCCTCGGGCCAGAAGCGAGCGGCTCGAGCGGCTCGCTCGAGCGCGAGGCGCCGGTGTGAGGCCTCGTCCGCGGCGGCGCGCAAGAGCAGCTCTCCGAGGTCGGCGTTCGAGATCGACCCGTCCCGTCGGTCCATGCCAGCATCATGCCCCGCCGGCCGGTCGCGCATCCCACCCATCACGCGGGCCGTCTTCGCCGAAGACCTGGTGGCGGTCCTCGGCAACGTGGTCGCGATCGCCGGCGTCGCGTTGCATCAGATCACCGGCTCCTCCGTGCCCGACGGAGGTGCCGCGATCGTGATCGGGCTCGGGCTCGCCGCGGTGGCCTTCGTCTTGGCGAGCCGCAATCGTCAGTTCCTGATCGGGGAGCAGGCGCCGCAGCCGCTGCGGGACCGGCTGAGCTCGGAGCTGCGTACGCTCCCCGGGATCGACGGGATCGACGGGATCGACGGGGTCGAGGAGCTGGTGGTCACGTTCGTGGGACCCCGGCGCGTGCAGGTGCTCGCACGGGTCGATGTCGACGACACGCTCAGCGGCCGTGAGGTCGAAGAGCTGGTGCGTCGAGGTGAGCGTGCGCTGCGGGTGGCGAGCGACGCCGTGACCCGGGTCGACGTCGTGCCCCGTGGGCCCGACGCTCCGGAGGAGACAGCCGCCGCGGGGCCCGGCGAACTGATCCGCCGCGTCACCGCTCCGTCACCTTGCGCACGGCGGTCGGCGCGCCCGGCGAGCCGCCGGCCGCCGAGGTGTACTCCGGCACGCCGACGCACGTGAACAGCAGGGCGTCCAGCGCCTCGCCGAGCAGCGCGGGCACCTCCTCATCGAGGAACGTCATCCCGGAGGCGCTCGCGCCGAGCGCGTACGCGAGCAGGTGCAGCCTGCCTTCGACGAGGCCGGCGGCGAGCTGCGCCTCGCGGTACGCACGGTCGTCGAGCGCGCCGACGTCGGTCGCGCCGATCGCGACGAATGCAGCGTCGCGAGCGAGTCCCTGCTCCATGCTCACGCGGTACAGCTCGTCTCGCATCGCGCCGGGTCGCGCCGGCGCCGAGAGGTCCGGCCAGCGGTAGACGCCCGGCACGAGCCCTTCGACGTCGTGCACCACCACGAAGTGCGGCACGGTGACGCCGCGCATCGCCGCCGCCATCGAGGTCCGCAGCAGGCTCTCCGGCAGGCCGCGGGTCGGGTCCATCCGGCGTTGCGACCCGCGCGCGAGCACGACGGCCTCGACAGGATCGGTTCGCTCGACGGTGACGTCGACGGGGGCGCCGCGGTCCCACGCCGGCCCGAGCGTGTCGTGATCGCCCGCCCGCTGGGCGGCGGTGACGAGCGGGAACTCGACCGGCGCGGCGTCGACGTCGCCCGCGGCGGCCGGACCGGCCGCGTCGAGCGCGGGCGTGCCGGCGCCGAGCGTGACGACCGCTACGGGCCACTCGTGCACCCCGTCCGCGCCGACGAGCGCGGTGACCGCCGCGTCGGGGAAACGGGTGTGCAGCCGAGCGGCGAGCCCCGCGGAGTCCGCAGCGGCGAGGAGCTGGGCGAGCATCGTGCCGGCGTCCCAGTAGACGTGGCGGAAGCCCCGCTCGCGGTAGCGCCATCCGGTGCGCCACGGGATGCCGGTGACGACGAGGGTGATCGCGTCCCCGCGCGGCGGCGGCCCGACCTGCACGAGGGCGTGGTCCTGCGGCTCGTACCAGTGCACACCTGCGGGCACCGACACCCCGTCGGGCACCGAGACGTACAGCTCGAGAGGGAAGCGGCCGCCCGCGGAGCCGGCGGCGCGGAACAGCCACGTCCCGTACGGC
Organism: uncultured Actinomycetes bacterium; assembly: GCA_963710985.1. Taxonomy (GTDB): domain Bacteria; phylum Actinomycetota; class UBA4738; order UBA4738; family HRBIN12; genus AC-51. The sequence goes on from CAVQCI010000005.1 coordinate 10,057, forward strand.
CGCGCCATCGTCCGCACCACCCCCGCGGACAGGTGGAGGAGCCGAGAGAGCTGCGGCAGGTCCGTTTCGACGAGGGGGACGTCCGCCGTGCCCGCCAGCACCGCGACGGCCGGAGCCGTCGTGGGCGGTAGGTCCCGGGGCAACGCCGCCCGGGGCAGCGACGCCACGTACCGCTTGGAGAACCATGGGAGGCGAGCGAGGTCGTTCACCTCGAGGTCCCGCACCACGCGGGGGTCGTCGACGGGCGCCGTCCACACGTGGTCCGGATCCTCGGCCGAGCGCGCGTACCACGCCGACGTGCAGGAGGTGAGCCGGTGCAACGCCTGGGTGGCCGTCTCCACGCTCAGCCGACCCGGCGCGGCCCCGTCTTCATGGCGAAAGGGTAGCGGACCTGGCCTGACCGTTGCGCCGCTGTGACACCTCCGTGACGGTCCGGTCGTGCACCTTGTGCCGTCTCTCGGGCTGAGTCGATGCTCGGTCGCATCGGTCAGAGGGAGGGACGACGTGCCGGCACATGCCGCCAGGAACGCCGAGGCAGGGTCGCATCCGGTACGTCGCCCGCTGCGGGTGAAGATGATCCTTCCGGCGTTGATCGAGGCGAACGCGCCGGGCTACCGCGCGATCAAGTACGCGTTGTTCCCGCCGCTGGGGCTCGCGAGCCTTGCCGCCTACCTCGATCCGGACGACGAGGTCGAGCTGCTCGACGAACACGTCCAGGCGCCGCTCGCGCTCGACGATGCGCCGGACCTGCTGGTGATGAGCGTCTACATCACCTCGGCGCGGCGCGCCTGGGAGATCGCCGACCGCTACCGGACCCGAGGGACCTACGTGTGCGTCGGCGGGCTGCACCCCACCTCGCTCCCGGACGAGGCCGCGAAGCACGCCGACACCGTGTTCGTCGGCCCAGGTGAGGGGGCGTGGCAGGAGTTCCTGGCCGACTTCCGTGCCGGGCGCCCGAAACCTCGCTACGAGGCGGCCGCGAGCATGCGCACGCTTCGGGGGATCCCACCCGTGCGCCGCGACCTGATCGAACGCCGGCGCTACCTCTGTCCCAACTCGATCGTCGTCTCACGAGGCTGCCCGCACCATTGCGACTTCTGCTACAAGGACGCGTTCTACGAGGGCGGCCGCTCGTTCTACACGCAGACGGTCGACGACGCGCTCGCGGAGATCGACCGCCTCCCCGGCAAGCACCTCTATTTCCTCGACGACCACCTGTTCGGCAACGAGCGCTTCGCCCAGGGACTGTTCGAGGGCATGCGCGGCATGGGGCGCCTCTTCCAAGGAGCGAGCACGGTGGAGGCGATCCTGCGCGGCGACCTGATCGAGCGTGCGGCGGCCGCGGGCATGCGGAGCGTGTTCGTAGGCTTCGAGACCCTCAACCCCGAGAACCTGCGCCGGCACGCCAAGCGCCAGAACCTCGGCCGCGATTACGACGAGACGATCCGGCGTTGTCACGACCTCGGCGTGATGGTCAACGGCAGCTTCGTGTTCGGCCTGGACGACGACGGGCCCGACGTGTTCGACCGGACGGTCGAGTGGGGCATCTCGCACAGCCTGGAGACGTCCACGTTCCACATCATGACCCCGTATCCGGGCACGGCCCTGTACCGCCGCATCGTCGACGACGGGCGCATCGTCACCGATGATTGGGATCTCTACGACACGCGGCACGTGGTTTTCGAGCCGAAGCGGATGACACCGGAGCAGCTCGAGGCCGGCTACCGGCGCGCCTACCGCGATTCCTACCGATGGTCGGCGATCTGGAGGGGCGCTGCGGGGCAAGACGCGCTCAAGGCCCGTGCGCGACATCTCGCCTACGCAGGTGGCTGGAAGAAGTTCGAGCCGCTGTGGGACCTCGTCATCCGTGCCGGGCACGTCGACACGATGCTGCCCGCCCTGGAGCGAACGCTCGACGCGTTCGTCGGTGCCCGCAGGCCCGCCGAGGCCGGATCCCGGCCAGCCGAGCGTCCGCGCGGGCGTGGCGGTGCCGCGCTCGCCACACGGTAGCGAGCACGGCACCACAGCACGTCGTGGCTCAGCTGGGCGGTGCGAAGAACTCGAGCGCGATACCGTCGGGATCGCGGAAGCTCACGTCTGAGCCGTAGTGCGCATCCTCGATCGCGCCGTGCTCGATGCCGAGTTCGTCGAGCCGGAGCGCCCACTTCTCGAGCTCCCCTCGGTTCGCGCAACCGAACGCGACGTGATCGAGCCCGACCCGGAACTCGCTGAACCTCTCGGCGAGTGCAGGCCTGGTGTGCTGGTGCAACCCGATGAGGGTGCCATCGCCGACCAGGTACACGGTGTGGTGGAGATCTTTGTCCGTGTCCTCGTCGATGACGGGCTCGGCATCGAACAGCGCTTCGTACCAGGGAACGCTGATCGAGAGATCCCGGACGGTGAGCGCCACGTGAGTGAGCGGTGGGAATCCTGCCATTGCCCCTCCCTTTCCTGGAGTGCGTCGGGGACCAGACGCACCGATGCGCTGATCCGTACTGCTGTCAGGATGGGTATCCGAACGAAGGGATCAGGTGGTCATGATCGAGGCACCGCGACAGCTGGCAGCGGCACCAGACCTGTGGCCGTGAGCGGTATCGACGCAGCGAGGCCCGCCCGAGCCGAGACTCCGCCCGTTCTGCTCCGGTCGGCGCTCGAGCAGCTACGCCTCGAGGGTGCGCTCTTCTTCCGTTCCGAGCTGACGGAGGCGTTCGCACTCGAGTCCACGCCGTTGGCGCTCGCGGACGGGCTCCACCCGGGGGCGGAGCGGCTGATCCTCTTCCACATCGTCGCCCGCGGCTCCTGCTGGTTCTCGGTCGCGGAAGGCGAGCGCCATCTGGCGCGCGAGGGCGACGTGATCGTGCTGCCCTACGGCGACCGGTACACGATCGGCGGCGAAGCGCCGGCCGAGCGCGTGTCGATCCACACGCTGATCGACGCGCCGCCGTGGCGCGTCATGCCGTTGCTCCGTCACGGCGGCGGCGGCGAACGCACCGACCTCGTCTGCGGCTATCTGTACTCGGAGGATCCGCTCTTCGATCCGGCGATGCAGGCGTTGCCGCCCGTCTTCGTCGTTCGTCCGCCCGCGGGTGCCGCGGCCGGCTGGATACGAGCCAGCATCGCGTACTCGCTCGAGCACCTCGAGCCCTCCAACGCGAGCCAGAGCCTCATCTCCACTCGTCTGCCCGAGCTGGTGTTGATCGAGGTGCTCCGGTTGCATCTCTCCACGGCCCCCGCGGTCGACCACGGATGGATCGCGGCGCTGCGCGATCCGGTGCTGGCACCGGCACTGTCGCTCCTCCACACCGCGCCCCATCGCAGGTGGACGGTGGCCGAGCTCGCGTCCGAGGCGGCCGTGTCCCGATCGCTGCTGGACGAGCGATTCCGCCAGGTGCTGGGGCGGCCGCCGATCCGCTACCTCACGGAGTGGCGGATGCACCTGGCGGAGGATCTCCTCGCCACCACCGACCTCGGCGTCGCCAGGATCGCCCGACGCGTCGGCTACCGCTCGGAAGAGGCATTCAGCCGGGCGTTCAAACGGAGCCACGAGCTCTCGCCGAGCCACTGGCGCGCCGCCCGCTCCGCCGCCTCTTCGGCGCCGGCCCTCGAGGGCACCTGTCGGTGATCCGTCAGGTCTCTACGATCGGGCCATGAAGGCTGCCGTGCGCACGAGGTACGGGTCGCCCGACGTGGTCAGGATCGCGCAGATCGAGAGTCCGACGCGGAAGGAACGTGACGTGCTCGTCAAGGTGCACGTCACGACGGTGAACCGTACGGACTGCGGCTTCCGATCCGGTCGTCCATGGATCGTCCGGTTCGTCAGCGGGCTCACGGCGCCGAATGCGACGGTCCTCGGGACGGAGTTCGCGGGCGTCGTCGACGCCGTCGGCCGTGGCGTCACGTCGTTCGAGGTGGGCGATCGCGTGTTCGGCTTCAGCGAAGGCGTGTTCGGCGCGCACGCCGAATACCTGACGATCCCCGAAGACGGGCCGATCGCGACGATCCCCGAGAACCTGACCTTCGAGGAAGCCGCGCCGAGTACGGAGGGTTCGCACTACGCCTCGTCCAACATCCGGGCGGCGAAGATCCGCAGCGGGCACCAGGTGCTGGTGAACGGCGCGACCGGCGCGATCGGGTCGGCGGCGGTCCAGCTCTTGAAGGACCACGGCGCGGTCGTGACGGCCGTGTGCGGTACCGAGCACGTCGACCTCGTGCGGGGCCTGGGGGCCGACCGGGTGATCGATCGCACGGCCGAGGACTTCACGAAGGATCCGCAGCGGTTCGACGTGGTCTTCGACGCCGTCGGCAAGAGCTCGTTCGCACGATGCCGGCGACTCTTGAAGCCTGGCGGGACCTACCTCTCGACGGACTTCGGGCCGCTCTCGCTGAACCCGCTCCTTGCGCTCGTCACGCCGCTGTTCGGCGGGAAGAAGGTCAAGTTCCCGATCCCGCCGAAGCACGACCAGGCGATCGTCAGGCACTTCGGGCAGATGCTCGAGTCCGGAGCCTTCAGACCGGTCATCGACAGGCGGTATCGCCTGGACCAGATCGTCGAGGCCTACCGGTACGTCGAGACGCGACAGAAGATCGGCAACGTGGTGATCACCGTCATCACCGGCAGTCCCGTGTAGAACGCGAGCGCTTCGTCGACCGCATCGACGATGTAGCGCACGCTGACGGTTGCCACCCAAGACCACCCCCTTCGGGCCGGCCCCTCGCCTACGCGCGACCGAGCCCGTCGTTGTCCCGCCCCACCACGAACCAGAGGGCGTGGACGGGGACATCCCCCTTGTTGAACAGGCGGTGCGGGATCGTCGAGTCGAAGGCGATCGAGTCGCCCACGTTGAGCTCGTACTCCTGGAACCCCATCTGGATCCCCAGCCGGCCGCTGATGACGTACCCGTACTCGCGGCCCTGGTGACGCATCAACGACTGATCCGGTGTCGAGGCACCACAGACTTCGTAGGTCGCGTGGAGGAAGTCGATCCCCTCCTCATGGTCGGCCGTCAGCTCCTCCCAGCGGACCCCCGAGTCGAGGTCGATGGCCGCGCGTTCCCCCGGGCGCACGACGGGGGAGTGATCGTCCGCAGACCCGTGGCTCGAGCCGACCGCGTCCTGGAGGTCTCCACCCCTGATGACGTGATCCAGGGAGACCCCGAGCTCCGTGACGATCGAATAGAGCGTGCCGACCGACGGTCGCGACTGCCCGCTCTCGAGCTGGGAGATCAGGCTGGCCGACAGACCGAGCCGGCGGGCGAGCTCGCGCTGGCTGATCCCCGCCTTGACTCGCTCTTCCCGCAGACGCTCACCGATCGCGTCGAGAACCTCTGGGTCGCCCTGGCCGGCTGACTCACGCATCACAGCAACATCCAGCCACCGTCCACGTAGAGGTTCACGCCGTTCACGGCGCGATTCTCCAGCAGGAACACGGTAGCGTCGACGACTTCGGCCATCGTGGCGAGGCGCCCCGTGGGGGTCCTCGCGATGACCGCGTCCAGGGGCTTGCCGGCCCAGAACGGGCTGTCTCCGACGATGCCGGGGTGGATCGCGTTGAACCGGATCGGGGCGAGCTCGATCGCGAGCGTCCGGATGAGGCTGCTGATGCCCCCGTTCACCGTGGTCACCGTGGTCGAACCCGGATAGGGACGGTCTTTGGCTCGCCCGCCGTACAAGACGACGGATGACTCGACGGAGAGTCGGTCGAGCAGCGTGTGGATCGTCGCGGTGTATCCGACGAGTTTCATGGTGGTGAGGTCGATCGCGCGTTCGATCACGTACTCGCGCACGGGGTTGTTGTCCCTGGCGATGGCCGCGAGCGCCAGACGCGACACGGGCCCCACGCCCGAGAGCGCGTCGGCGATGGTGTCCGGCCGGCTGAGGTCGATCCCGAGCCCGACCACGCCGTTACCGATCTCGGCTGCGGTGGCGGCCGCCCGATCGGGATCTCGGCCGGTGATGATGACCGACTCGCCGCGCTCGTGGTAGTGCGTCGCGAGCTCGCGGCCGATGCCCCCGGTGCCTCCGACGATCAGGACCGACCCGTCCGCCATCTCGATCCGCTCCCCTCGCTCGACAACGAGCGCGACACTACTAGAAGCCCGGTGGATTGTGTAGCGCCGCTGAGCGGGTTGGGCGCAGCTGGACGCGATTCCGCGATACGGGCTAGCCAAGAGGGTGTTGCCTGTGTAGTGTGCCTGAACGGTGATGGGGGGACCCACTTCAGTCGCAGTGATCGGCACCGGCCGGATGGGGGGCGCGATGGCCGCCACGATCGGCCGCGCGGGCTTCGACGTGGTGCTGTGGAACCGGGATGCGGCGAAGGCCGAGCGCGTCGCGGCTGCGCTGGGCGCGCCGGTCGCGGGTTCGGCCGCGGAGGCCGCCTCGAAGGCGGACGTGGTCCTCACGAGCCTCGCCGACGACGCTGCCGTCGAGCGCGTCTATCTGGACGCCGGAGGCGTGGTCGAAGGCATCCGTGCGGACGCGGTCGGGGTCGACACGAGCACCGTCGATCCCCGCACGATCGAGTCGGTGGGTGCCGCGATGGACGCCACGGGAGCGGGGTTCCTCGACTGCCCGGTCTCCGGGAGCGTGAGCACCGTCGAGGCCGGAGCGCTCACGATCATGGCGGGCGGCGACGCGGGGCTGATCGAGCGGGTCCGCCCGGTGCTCGAGGCCCTCGCGACCCGCATCGTGCACGTCGGCGGGCGCGGCACCGGCGCCGCCACGAAACTCGCGGTGAACAACCTCGTCCACGGGCTGAACGTCGCGCTCTCCGAGGCGATCGTCCTGGCCGAACGCGCAGGCGTCGACCGGGAGACCGCGTATGAGGTCTTCGCCAGCGGAGCCGGCGGAGCGCCGTTCGTGCAGTACAAGCGCGAGGCGTACGAGCACCCCGAGAGGGCGGCTGTGGCCTTCAGCCTCGACCTCGTGGAGAAGGACCTCGAGCTGATCACGGGGCTCGGCGAGCGGGTCGGGGCTCCGATGCGGCAGGCTGCCACGTCGCTCGACATCGTGCGCCGCGCGATCGCCGACGGGTACGCGGACCGTGATCTGAGCGCGATCGCCGAGTTCCTGCGGGGAGGCGACGCCTGATGGCGCACATCGTGAAGCAGCGGGCCGCCATGGCTCCTCGGACACCCACCGAGTTCGAAGGTCGCAGCGGCGGCTATGCGGCCGACGCCGTCGTGGACGAGGCGGCCGGGTCGGTGCAGATGGGTTTCCGTGTCGCCCGGCTCGAGGCGGGCGGGTACGTCGATGCCCACGTTCACTCGTTCGAAGAGTCCATGTACGTGATCGTCGGCTCCCTCACGCTCGACACCACCGAGGGGAGCTTTGCGCTCTCCGCGGGCGACTACGGCCTGCTCCCGGTCGGGATGACCCACGCGTTCCGCAACACGTCCGGCGGGGTCGTCGAGTTCGCGGAGATGAAGGCGCCGTTGCCTCGGGAGCGGTTCGGGTTCGACACGCAGTTCCCCGGCGCGCTCGCGACGGATCGGGCTCGGCCGATCGATGTCCGCGACCCGCGGAACCGCTCCTTCGGCCATATCGACGCCGCATCGATGGATCCGGCGCAGCAGACCCAGGACCGGCTGGCCGTCAGCGCGAGCATGCGAACCGCGCTGCTCGTGTACAGCGGGATCACCGTGAAGATGATGGTCGACTCCGACCTCGGTGCCGACCTGTCCACGATGTTCATGGTCCAGTACGAGCCGGGCGGGTTCGCCGGCGCGCACGACCATCCCCTCGAGGAGGCCTACCTGATCCTCGAGGGCGAGGTGGAGGGCGTCTTCGACGGCAACAGCTGCCGCCTCGGTCCCGGCGACGTGGCCTGGGCCGGGGTCGGGTGCGTCCACGAGTTCCACAACGTCGGCGAGGGCCGGGTCCGCTGGCTCGAGACGCAGGCGCCGCAACCACCTCCTCGCCACTCGTACCGGTTCGCACGCGACTGGACCTACCTCGAGAACGCACTCGCAGACGATCGGTAGATCCCGGACGGTCAAAGGAGCCCTTGATGGATGAGTTTCCCGTAGCGACCAGCCCCGCACCCGGGGTCATGGGCGTCGACTGGGAGAACCGGGTCGACTTCGAACGCCTCCGCCGTCACCGGCTCGGGCGCGTGAGGCAGATGCTCGAGGAGCACGACCTGGGTGCCCTGCTGCTGTTCGAGACGTCGAACATCCGGTACGCGACCGCGACCCAGATCGGGTACTGGGCCTTCAACAAGGGGGAGCGCTGGGCGCTCGTCACCCGCGAGGGGCGGCCCAGGATCTGGGACTTCGGCTCCGCGGCGAAGGCGCACCGTCTGCAGCTCCCCCACCTGTACGACAGCGAGAACTCGATCGGCGGGAACACCGGGTTGCAGGGCGCGATCGGGCCGGAGACGGGCCTGCACGTACGGGCGGTGCGAGAGATCAAGGCCGCGCTCGAAGATGCCGGGGTCGCGCAGGAGAGGCTCGGCGTCGATCTCGCCGAGACGGCCGTGTTCCTCGCGCTGCAGGAAGCGGGGCTGAGCGTGGTCGACGGCCAACAGGCCATGATGCGAGCCCGGGAGATCAAGAGCCCCGACGAGATCGTGCTGCTGACGCAGGCCTGCGCGATGGTCGACGGCGTCTATCAGGACATCTTCGAGATGCTCAAACCCGGCGTCCGTGAGTCGGACGTCGTGGGGGTGGCCCACGCCCGGCTGTTCGAGATGGGCTCGGAGTTCGTCGAGGCGATCAATTCGATCTCGGGGGAGCGCTGCAGCCCGCACCCGCACGTCTTCAGCGACCGCATCATCCGCCCCGGTGACCAGGCGTATTTCGACATCATCCACGTGTTCAACGGCTACCGGACCTGCTACTACCGGACGTTCGTCGTCGGGCGCGCGACGCAGGCGCAGCGGGACGCCTTCGCACGGTCTCGTGAGTGGATGGACGCGGCGATCGAGCTCGTGAAGCCGGGGACGACGACGGACCAGATCGCGAAGGTGTGGCCGCAGGCCGGGGAGTTCGGTTTCGAAGACGAGATGGACGCCTTCGGGCTGCAGTTCGGTCACGGTGTCGGCGTCGGTCTGCACGAGCGCCCGATCATCAGCCGGCTGAACTCGCTCGAAACGCCGGTGGAGATCCAGGAGGGGATGCTGTTCGCCCTCGAGACCTATGCCCCCGCTGCAGACGGTCACTCCGCCGCGCGGATCGAGGAAGAGGTCGTCGTCACGGCGGACGGGTGCAAGGTCATCACCCTGTTCCCCTGCGAGGAGTTGATGGTCGCGAATGAGTACTGATCCTCGGTACGACTACGCGCTGCGGGAGCCGCGGCTTCCGGCGGACATCGATCACGCGCTCACCGAGGCGCCGATCGACCTGGACGTCCGCATCGACATGTACCGGACCCTGCAGCACCTGCGGCACTTCGGCAAGCGCGCGTACGACCTGTTCCTGCAGAACCTCGTGAAGGGGACGACGCATCTCTCGCTGGGGATGGAGGCGGTCGCGACCGGCTTCGGGGCGGCGATGCACCCGGGCGACTACACGTTCGCGTCCTACCGCGGTCACGCGCACGCGCTCGCGCGCGGCATGGACCCCGGGGCCGCGATGGCCGAGCTCCTGGGCCGCGAGAACGGGATCCTCGGCGGCAAGGGCGGGTCGATGCACCTCACCGACACGTCGAAGGGGATGATGGGCTCCTACGCGATCATCGGCGCGCACCTGTGCGCCGCGAACGGCGCGGCCTGGTCCGCGCAGATGCGGGGAACCGACCAGGTCGCGGTCGCGTTCTTCGGCGACGGGACGACGAACATCGGTGCCTTCCACGAGGCGCTGAACCTGGCGAAGGTCTGGAACCTCCCGGTCGTGTTCGTCTGCGAGAACAACCTCTATATGGAGTACACGCCGATCGACGTGGTCACGGCGGTCCCGCACCCGGCCGCGGGCCGGGCCGCCGCCTACGGTCTCGAGGAGATCTTGATCGACGGGAATGACCCCGACGCCGTCTACCTCGCGGCCGGGGAGGCCCTCGCGAGGGCCCGATCGGGTGCCGGCCCCTCGTTGATCGAGGCGATCACGTACCGGTCCGGTGGCCATTCGCGCGCAGATCCCGGGAAGTACCGGCCGCCCGAAGAGGTTGGCGCCTGGGCCGAGCGCGACCCGATCCCCCACTACTACGCGCGGCTCCTGTCGCTCGGGGTGGCGGAGGACCTCCTCGAGTCGATCGAGGAGGAGGTCGCCGAGGCGATCGATGCCGCGACGCACTTCGCGATGGCCGGCGGAGAGCCGGATGAGACGTCGCTGCTGGTGGAGGTCTACGCGGACGGAGCGTCGCGATGGCGGAACTGACCTATCGAGAGGCGGTGGCCTACGGCATCGCCCAGGAGATGCGGCGCGATCCGAGCCTCGTGATGCTGGGCGAGGACATCGCCGCCGCGGGCGGGGTCTTCAAGACGACGGTGGGCCTGCTCGCCGAGTTCGGCCCCGAGCGCGTCCGCGACACGCCGATCTCGGAGCAGGCGATCCTCGGCGCGGCGATGGGCGCGGCGATGACGGGCGTGCCGGTGATCGCGGAGATCATGTTCTCCGACTTCCTGGCGGTGTGCTGGGACATCGTCGCGAACGAGATCGCGAAGAGCCGGTACATGACGAACGGCCAGGTCAGCTTCCCGCTCGTGATCAGGACCGCGAACGGTGGCAGCATGCGGTTCGGTGCCCAGCACTCCCAGAGCGTCGAGAACTGGGCGATGATGATCCCCGGCCTCAAGGTCGTCGCACCGTCCACCCCCGAAGACGTGGCCGGCTTGCTTGCCGCCTCGATCCGCGATCCCGACCCGGTGATCTTCTTCGAACACAAGGGGCTGATGGGCGTGAAGGCCGAGGTGCCCGACGGCGAGATCGTGGACGAACTGGGGACCGCGAGGATCGTCCGGGAGGGGACGGACCTCACGATCGCGGCGCTCGCGCTGATGGTGCCGCGCGCGCTCGAGGCGGCCGCGCGCCTGGAGCAGGACGGGATCTCCGCCGAAGTGATCGACGTCCGTTCGCTCGTGCCGCTCGATACCCGCACCCTCCTCGGGTCCGTGGAGAAGACCGGGCACTTCTTCACCGTGGAGGAGAACCCTCGTCTGTGCGGATGGGGAGCGGAGCTCGTGTCGATCGTGGCCGAGGAGTGCTTCTGGAGCCTCGACGGCCCCAGCGTCCGTATCACGACGCCCCACATCCCGTTGCCGGCAGCCGCAGCGTTGGAGGATCTCGCGATGCCGTCGGCCGACCGCATCTACGGAACCGTCGTCAAGGCGCTCGAGTCCGGGAGCGGCGGGTGACCGCCAAGACCCTGCTTCGCGGCGGGTACGTGCTCACCCTGGGAGCGAAGACACCCAACTTCAGGCAGGCCGACGTGCTGATCGACGACGGAAAGGTTGCCGAGGTCGGCCCGGCGCTCCGCGCACGCGACGCCGAGCTGGTGGATGCCGCCGACACGATCGTCTTGCCCGGCTTCGTCGACACCCACGTTCCTCGGCCTGAGCGCCGAGCACGGCTTCATGATCACCGGGCGTCCTCGTGCTCCTGGGGATCGTCCTGTTCCAGATCGGCGACATCAAGGAGCTCGTGAAGCGGAACTACAAGCGGGCCCGACGCCTGGTGATCGGGAGCCGCCCCCCGAAGTCCGCCGAGATCCCCGACCTCTACCCCTCGGGTCCCGACTTCCGGGTCCTCCCGACGGGACGGACGCTGATCCGGGGCGGCATCGTGCTCAGTCTCGACCCCGACGTGGGCGACTTCCCGGTGGCCGACGTCCTCATCGACGGCGACCGGATCGTCGAGGTCGGTCCCGGTCTGGAGGTCGCTGACGCCGCGGTGATCGACGCGCCGGGCATGATCGTCATGCCCGGCTTCGTCGACAGCCACCGTCACATCTGGGAGGGGCTGCTCCGCAACATCCCGCTGGAGGGACGGTCGAGCTACATCTCCTACGTGCTGCACAAGCTCGCGCCCGCCTACCGGCCCGAGGACGCCTACATCGGGGACCTCCTCTCGGCGCTCGGCGCGATCGACGCGGGCGTCACCACGCTGCTGGACTGGTCGCACATCCAGGACTCGCCCGCCCACACCGACGCGGTGATCCAGGCGCTCAAGGACTCCGGTCTGCGGGCGGTCTTCGCCTACGGGTTCCCGTGGTGGGGCAAGTGGGAGGAGCGCCAGCCCAGCTGGTTCGTCCGGGCGGCGAACGAGCACTTCTCCACGCAGGACCAGAAGCTCTCGCTCGTGCTGGCCGCCCCGGGGCCGGAGTTCACCGACTTCGAGGTGTCCCGCGACCACTGGAAGCTGGCCCGCGAGACCGGCGCGCGGATCACGACCCACGTCGGCGTCGGGAGCTACGGCATGGACGGCAAGGTGCAGGAGATGGGGGAGGCGGGCCTCCTCGGGCCCGACACCACCTACATCCATTGCACGACGCTGAACGACACCGAGATCCAGATGATCGTGGACACCGGCGGAACGGTCTCGTTGGCCTCGCCCGTCGAGATGATGATGGGCCACGGGATGCCGCCGATCCAGAAGTTCCTCGACCGGGGGTTGCGACCGAGCCTGAGCGTCGACGTCGAGACGAACGTGCCGGGCGACATGTTCAACCAGATGCGGTCGGTGCTCGCCCCGCAGCGCACGCTGGCGGCCGCGGGGGGCAAGTTGCCGCTCTCCACGAAGGAGGTCCTCGCGTGCGCCACGGTCGAGGGGGCGCGGGCGAACGGTCTGGACGCGAAGGTGGGAACCCTGACCCCGGGCAAGCAGGCGGACATCGTCATGCTCCGCCTCGACCGGATGAACGTGACGCCGCTGAACGATCCGGTGACGGCGGTCGTGACCGGGATGGACACCGGCAACGTCGACACCGTCTTGATCGCCGGCCGGGTGATGAAGCGTCACGGCGAGCTGCTCCATGTCGACTGGCCGGCGGTGAAGCGGATGGCCGCCGAGTCGAGGGATCACGTCCTGGCCAAGTCGGGCTTCAAGCCCCCGAGCATCTGAAGTGCATCGGCACCGCAGCCGATACCATCGCCATGGTGAAGCGAACGGTCCTCGTCCTCGTCGTGGCCGCCTTGTGCGCCCCCATGCTGGTGACCTCGGCGGGCGCGACGTCCGCGCGCTACCGGCCCGACGCCGTGATCAAGCTGTGCGGCCAGAGCGAGGGATGCACCATCAACCCGCCCCCGCACCCGTGGCGCGGCAACGACATCTACAACACGACCGCGCGCCACCAGACGATCCGCCAGCGCCTGGACAACGGTGAGGGGGTCCGGTTCTGGATCCTGTTCCAGAACGACGGGACGCGGAAGGACACCTACTCCCTGCACGGCTGCAAGGGCACGAAGAACTTCGTGATCAACGCGGTGCTCGTGGGCAAGTACAAGTACCCCCAGGGAGCGGGGGTCACGCACATCACGCAAGAGTTCATCGACAACTCCTGGACCTTCACCCTGGCGCCCGGCAAGCACATCGCGATCACGCTCAACATCGTGACCGTCAAGGCAGGCTTCACGTATCGATGCCCCGTCACGATCACCTCCCAGGGCGACTCGACGAAGAAGGACAGCGTGGCCGCGGTCATGACGACCTTCTAGCCATCGCGAACGCCGCTCGGTTCCTGTACGCCCGGCGTCGAGCGCTGGTTGTGGTATCAGGTTGGGTTCGGCTCAACGGCGGGGAGGACCGGGCCTCATGCAGCGAGCGATGACGATCACCACAGCCCTGCCCGAAGGCTACGAGCGGCGCTGGTGGAATCCTGGCCGTCCTGTGCCTCAGCCTGCTGGTGATCGGCCTGGACAACACGATCCTCAACGTCGCGCTGCCGACCCTGGTCGGGGACCTGCACGCGAGCGACTCGCAGCTGCAGTGGATCGTGGATGCCTACACGCTGGTGTTCGCCGGGCTCCTGCTCACCACCGGGTCGCTGTCGGACCGATACGGCCGCCGGTCCGCGTTGATGATCGGGCTCGCCGTGTTCGGGGTCGGTTCCGTGCTGTCGGCGTGGGCCGCCTCACTGCCGGCGATCGCGGGCGGCCACGCGAACACGCTGATCTTCACCCGTGCGCTGATGGGCATCGGCGGCGCGCTGATCCCGCAGCTGACCGCGCGCTGAGATCCCCGGACCCGGTTGGGGAGCGAAGGAGCTACGGGGGAGCCGGGGCATCGAGACCCCCGGCTCCCCGTCTTCTTCCGACCTCGCGCGGGGCGGCAACGACCTAGGAAGCCCGATGCGCCTCGGCGGCCTTCCGCGCGGAGGTCGAGACGTCGCTCGCCGTCCGATCCGCGATCGCCATCGCGGCGTCGGCCCGCTCGCCGATCGCCTCGCCGAGATCCTCGGTCTTGCCCGTCACCCGCCGCTGCTGGGCGCGGACCCACGCCACGATGTCGTCGTAGCGTTCGCGTCCGGCCTTGGCCCCCAGGAGATAGGCCCCCCCGGCCAGGACGAGCATCCGCAGCGGGCCGCTGCCCTTGCGGACCTTCACCGTGCGGCCCTTCGCCGACGCGCGCAGCGCATCGCGGAGATCCGCCTCGTCGTCCCGCTCTCGCTGAAGCTGCGCGCGCAGCATCGATGCCTCGGTGCGGAGCTTCTCGTTCTCTCGATCCATGCTGGTGAGCCGGGCTGCGACCACGCGGTCGCGTGCCCGCTCTCGTACGTCTTGCAGCATGCCGGACATCGGCGTGCCTCCTTCCTGCGACGGCCTCTCCGCCGCTCTCGTCTTCGATACCCTCACCCTGGGAGGACCAATCCCGATCCCCGTTTGCGCAGGAGCGATCGTGGATACGCTCACGACGGAGTCGGCCACGCGCCCCTAGGAACGAAGGAGCGAAGGAACATGGCTGGATCGGATCCGCGAGACCCTCGAGCGTCCGTCCGCGACGAGGCAGGCCAACTCGTGCACGAGGGGGACACGGAGCCCGATGCGGAGCCGCAGATGGTGGGTGAGGCGCTGGCGCCCGTGGGCCGCGACGGGGAGCTGCGCGATCCCGATGCGGATCGCGAGGACATCGACGCTTCTCCCTCCGCCGAGGAGGCCGCTATGCGCATAGTGGACGAGGACGACCTCCCGGGCGGGGTGGATGCGCCGACCGACGGGTACGGAGACGATCAGGGCGAGGATGACGACGGGGAAGACTGACCCCGGCGCGTTCCCCTCGCCCGCCTAGTCGGCGATGTTCTGGGCGGCTTCCTGCGTCGAGATGCGCGCGGCCTCCGCGGCGCGGTCGAGCTTGTCCATCGTGATGTGATCGGGTTCCCGTGGTCGTCGTTCGGGGACCCGGTTTGCGCTCGTGCCTCGACGGGTACCCGGCGGCCGATGAGCAACGTCGAGCGACCGCCGGAAGACGACTACTTCCGTGGGCTGTGGATCGAGGCGCTGTGGGGAGCGCTGATGATCGCCTGCATCATCCTGATCGCCGAGGTCCTTTCCGCGACGTTCCGCTGAGCAGACGTTCCGCCGACGTGTCAACCGGGCGGGAATCGGCGAGGGCGCCGGTTCAGGCTCGGGGGGCGGGGCCGGGGGACGGATAGGGGTCCGGGACGCGGCTCGCTGGTTGCGACATGGGATCCGGATACCCGGCGGCGCCCGTCGGTGAAACGTAGTGCCTGGCCGATCCACCTCGCATAGGTGGGCCGCCGTCCGGGTAGACACACGGCTCGGTTCCAGGAGCGGAGGAGGATCCATGGATGCGTTGCAGCTGCTGAAGAGCGACCACGACGACGTGAAGGAGATGTTGCAGAGGATCGACGCCACCACCGAGCGAGCCGAAAAGGGGCGCACCGAGGGACTGCAGCGGCTCAAAGCGTCGCTGACCGTCCACGAGGCGATCGAGGAGGAGATCTTCTACCCGGCGCTCAAGGAGTTCGCCGAGGCGCGCTCGATCGTGCTCGAGGGCTACGAAGAGCACGACGTCGTCGACTCGATCATGGGAGAGCTCGAGACGACGGACGTGTCGGACGAGAAGTGGGCTGCGAGGTTCACCGTGATGAAGGAGAACCTCGAGCATCACATCGAGGAAGAGGAAGGCGAGATGTTCGACCGGGCTCGCGAGGTCATGAGCGCTCCCGAGCTGGACGAGCTCGGGACCTGGATGCAGGCCCGCAAGGACGAGTTGTCCGCGTGAGGGACGGTGGCCCCGACGACGTTGCCGCCGCCCCCCTCGGCCGAGGGACTCCGACGCGCTCGTGCGGCGCGGCGCATCGGTTCCCTGTCCGTGGGCATCCTGGAAGCGGCCTGCGGATCGCGTACGACCTGGATGCGACGTGTGCCGCTCTTGGCGCTGTAATCGAACGTCGCACGGTCCTGCTCGAGTCGGACGTGGGACCGGCGGAGCGTCGCCAGACCGAAGGAGCCGTTGCGCTCGGCGTAGGTCTCCCCGCCGACGCGGAAGGAGGCTTCGTCCAGCAGGCGGACGGCGCACGCGAGGACCCGCTCGCGCGGCAGGCCGTCGCGTCGCAGGTCTCTGGCCACCCGGTCGCGGAGCGTGGGCAAGGTCGAGACGAAGGCCTCCACGCGGCTGAACTCTGGGTTGCGCGACGCGCCTGCCACTCGGGGTGGTACCGGTACTGGCGTCGTCCCGCGGCGTCGGTGCCGGCCGCCTGGAGGTGGCAGCGCTCGTCCGATGCCATCCACACGTCCTCCCACGCCGGGGGGATCGCGAGCGCCCGGATGCGCTAGAGCGTGGCCGGGTCTCGCACGGACTCTGCCATCCAAGGTGCGGTAGGCGAAGCCGCGTCCCCGGCGGACCCGCGTCATGCCGGGCCCCCGTCTCGAACCTTCCTCAGTCGTGCCACCGGCTGCGAGGGTGAGCGGCCGAGGCGACGGGGAGCGCGGCGAACAGCATGGGTCGTCATGCCCGTTCCGGGGCGGTCGCAATCGCGGTTTGCCCGGCGATCGCGGGGGGTACGTCGCCGGGATCGATACGGGAAGTCCGATACAGGAAGGGGGCCATGATGCCGCTGTGGGGTTGGATCTTGATCGGACTCGGGGTGCTCGTGGTGTTGACGATCGCGTGGAGGCTTGCGAGCCGCCAGCGGACGCAGGCGTTGCGGGAGCAGTTCGGTCCCGAATACGACCGGACGCTGGAACGCTCCGAGGGGCGTCGCGACGCCGAGGAGGAGTTGCGTGAGCGCCGGGAACGGCGATCGCGTCTGCAGATCCGGCCTCTTCCGGCCGCCGCGCGGCAGCGCTACGCCGATGCGTGGGCGGACGTGCAGGCCCGGTTCGTGGACGATCCGAACCGCGCCTTCGAGGACGCGGACGCGCTTGTGACGTCGGTCATGCGCGAACGCGGGTACCCGATGGAGGATTTCGATCAGCGTGTCGCTGACATCTCCGTGGACCACCCCGGCGTCGTCGAGCATTACCGGGAGGCGCATTCCATCGCCGAGGGGAACACCCGTGGCGACGTCACGACGGAGGATCTGCGCAGGGGCATGGTCCACTACCGCGCGCTCTTCGAGGATCTGCTCGCGGCGGAGGAGCATTCCCGGGCCGTCTAAGGAGGTCGAGGTCGGCGCGAACGCGCCGCGCTGCGCGCCCCGGGTCCGCGACGATAGGGTTGGCGTCTGTCGAGGAGCGCGGAGGGAAGCCAACGAGCGAGGAGCGAGCGCGCGTCGTGCGGGCGCTTGCTGCGGGAGGGTGCGTGGCTCCGCGCGAGGAAGCCGACGCGCTCTTCGCGGCATCACGCGAGGGCGTCGGATCGATCCACGAGCTCGTCGATCGCAGGCTGGGCGGCGAGCCCCTGGCCTGGATCACCGGGTGGGTGGGGTTCTGCGGGATCCGTGTCCAGGTGGACCCGCACGTGTTCGTCCCCAGGCCGCACACGCAGGCGCTGGCACGACGGGCGGCCGAGCTGCTGCCGGCAGCAGGGGTCGCCGTCGACCTGTGCACCGGCAGCGGTGCGGTGGCCCGTGTCCTCGGCTCGGCTCGCCCACGAGCAACCGTGGTGGCCACCGATGTCGATCCGGCGGCGATCGCGTGCGCGCGCCGCAACGGCGTCGATGCGCTCCTCGGCGATCTCGATGAGCCGCTGCCGCCGTCGCTACGCGGACGCGTCGACGTCATCACCGCCGTGGTCCCGTACGTGCCGACCGAGGAGCTCCACCTGCTGCCGAGAGACGTGCTCGCCAATGAGCCCCGTGGTTCGCTCGACGGCGGACCGGGGGGTACGACGGTGCTCGTGCGTGCGGCGGAAGCGGCTCGGCGGTGGCTCGGTGCCGGTGGTTACGTCCTCCTGGAGCTCGGCGGTGAGCAGGAGCGCGAACTGGTTCCGGTCCTCGCGCAGCTCGGTTTCGTGCAGATCCGCGTGCACCGAGACGAGGACGGCCAGGACCGGGCGATCGAGGGCCGACGCACCGCCACTCAGTCGATCTCCGAGCACGGAGGCGAAGGCTGGTCCCGCCGCGCTATGTCCGTACGGCCCGGGTCCGCGACCCCGTTCCGGCTCTAGGGTGGGCATACGGGGCTCGGCGCGCGTCTCACGCCGGCTGAGGGCCCACCGGGGCCAGGCGGGCGCGCCGACGTGTACCCCAGGAGGAACCATGGCTGCGGGTGCCGCGTTCACCCGGGCCGCAGGGGTCGTGTCTCCCGAGGCTCCGCGGCACCCCGGACACCGCGAGGGCGCCGCCACGATGGTCCTGCTCGAGGACGTGTCGAAGCGGTACGACCTCGACGGCATCGGCGTCACCGCCCTCGATCGCATCGACCTGGAGATCGACGAAGGCGAGTTCGCGGTGGTGCTCGGACCGTCCGGGAGCGGCAAGACGACCCTGCTCAACGTGATCGGGTCGCTCGACGAGCCGACCTCGGGCAGGGTGACGGTGGCGGGGCGGCGGATCAGCGGGACGAAGCGGCGCGACCTCTTCGGGTTCCGTCGCCAGACCGTGAGCTTCGTGTTCCAGAGCTTCAACCTGTTCCCCGGTCTGACGGCCCTGGAGAACGTCCGGTTCGGGGCGGACGTGGCTGGAAACTCGACCGATCCGGCCGCGATCCTTCGAGACGTCGGGCTGGGCGAGCGCGTGGACCACTTCCCGCACGAGCTGTCGGGCGGGGAGCAACAGCGCGTCGCCATCGCCCGGGCGCTCGCGACCGGCAACCCGATCGTGCTCGCCGACGAGCCGACCGGCGAGCTCGACTTCACGACCGGCGTGCAGATCCTGGAGCTGCTCCGGGGTCAGGCGGAGCAGGGCAAGACGGTGCTGGTCGTCACGCACAACCGCGAGATCTCGCGGATCGCCGACCGCGTGATCGAGCTGTCGAGCGGACGCAAGGTGAGCGACGGGCCTCCCCGGGGCGGGAGGGCCGAGATCTGCCGATCTCCACTGGTAGGTGAGGGGCGATGCGGCGGCTCCTGATGCGGGCCCGCTGGTCGGCTCGCGACCTGCGCTGGCGATGGGGCCAGGTCGTCGCGACCGCGCTGATCGATCGCGATCGGGACCGGGACGATGGCGGCGGTGAGCAGCATGTCGGTCTGGCGGCGAGCTTCCTACGACGCGAGCTACGCGCTGCTGCACCACTTCGACGTGCGGGTGCAGCTTGCGGAGGGGAGCGTGCTGCCGCAGGGGTCGCTGCTGGAGGCCCTGGCGCCGCTCGCGGCGCGGGGATGGGTCCGGGCGGCGGAGGAGCGTCTGAGCGTACCCACGCAAGTGGACGCCTCGCGCGAAGGCGAGACCGTGCTGGTGCCGGGGCGCCTGGTGGGTGTCGACGTCGCCGAGGACGGCCCGCACGTGAGCGGGCTCGCGATCCGGGCGGGGCGAGGGCTGACCGCCGCCGACGTGGAGCGGCCCGCGGCGGTGCTCGAGGAGCACTTCGCCCGCCATTACGGGCTGCCGTCGAGCGGGACCGTCGGCCTCGCGGGCGGGGTGCGTCTCCCGTACGTGGGCACCGGCTACGCCCCCGAGTACTTCATGGTGACGACTGAGTCGGGAGGTCTGCTCGCCGAGGCGAACTACGCGGTCGTGTTCGTGCCGCTGCCGGTCGCGCAAGAGCTCTCGGGCTCTGCCGGCGGCGTCAACGACCTGGTGGTCCGACTGACGCCGGGGGTTCCACGCCAGCAGGCGCGGCGCGTGCTCGAAGGCGGGCTCGCCTCGCGGCTCCCGGCGGTCGCGGCCACGGTGTCCACGATCGACGAAGACCCGGCGTGGCAGATGCTGTACGGAGACCTCGAGAGCGATCAACAGACCCTGAACGCGGTCGCGGCGCTGATCTTCGCGGCTGCGGCGTTCGCGGCCTTCAGCCTCACCTCGCGGATCGTCGAGGCGCGCCGCCGTGAGATCGGCGTCGCGATGGCGATCGGCCAGCGCCCGTGGTCGATCGCGATCCGCCCGATCCTCATGGGGTTCGAGATCGCGTTGCTCGGCGTCGTCTTCGGGGTGGGCGTCGGGATGTTGATGGCGGAGGGGCTGAAGGCGGTGCTCGGATCGATGCTGCCGATGCCGGTCTGGGAAGCCCCGTTCCAGACCGGCTCGTTCGTCCGGGCCGCCGCGATCGGGCTCGTGCTGCCGATCGCCGCGACCCTGTGGCCCGTCTGGCGGGCCGTCCGTGTGCACCCGGTCGACGCGATCCGCACCGGGCATCTCGCGGCGAAGGGCGGCGGGCTCGCGCCGCTGGTCAGGCGCGTGACCTCCCACGGCAGGAGCATGGCCGTGATGCCGGTCCGCAACGTGCTGCGAGCCCCGCGACGCACCCTGCTGACTGCGCTCGGGATCGCGGCGGCGATCACGTCGATGGTTGGGTTGATCGGGCTGATCGACTCGTTCAACGCGACCGTGGACCGCGGTGCGGCCGAGGTGCGCACCGGCGCGGCCGACCGGCTCGAGGTCACGCTGTCCGGGTTCCAGCTGTTGGACGGAGACGTCGTTGCGGCGGTCGCGGACGCTCCCGGGGTGGGCGACGTCGCGCCGAGCTTGCGGGTCGGAGCGAAGCTCGAGGGCACGCGGGACCTGGACGTGCAGCTCGAGGTCATGGACCTGACGAACCCGGTGTGGCATCCGAGCGTGCGGGACCCGGTTGACCCGGCGGGCAAGCCCGGCATCGTGCTGGCGGACAAGGCCGCGGCCGATCTCGGCCTCGCGCCCGGGGACACCCTCGTGGTGGAGCACCCGGTCTTCGTCCCCGGGGAACAGGCCGTGGGCTCGGAGAAGACCGAGATGCGGGTGGTCGGCCTGCATCCGTATCCGATGCGTTTGTTCGCGTACATGGACACGCGGGACGCAGCCGGCCTCGGCTTGGCGGGGATCGCCAACGCGGTGCACGTCGCACCGGTGTCCGGGGTCGACGTCGAGTCCCTCAAGCGCACGCTGTTCGAGATCCCCGGGGTGGCGTCGGCACAGCCGGCGGACGCGACCGTGGGCGTCCTGCAGGACCTGATGGCCAGGTTCATGGACATCTTCCGGTTCCTCCAGCTGTTCGTGCTCCTGCTGGCCGTGCTGATCGCGTTCAACGCGGCATCGATCAGCGTGGAGGAGCGGGCCCGCGAGCACGCGACGATGTTCGCGTTCGGCGTGCGCCTGCGGTCGGTGCTCCGCGAGATCACCGTCGAGGGACTGATCGTCGGCCTGGTCGGGACGATCCTCGGCGTGGCGCTCGGCGCGGTGGCCGTGTGGTGGCTCGCGGGGAGCTCGGCGCAGGAGATGCCCGATCTGCAGCTTCTGGTCAAGGTCGCGCCGGCCACGATCGCCACCGCGTTCGTGATGGGGGTCGTGGCGGTGGCGCTCGCGCCGCTGTTCACCGCGCGGAAGCTGCGGCACACCGACATCCCCTCGACGCTTCGGGTGATGGAGTGAGACCTCGTCACGGAGGCCCGTAACGCTCGGGACCGGAGGCCGTTCCCCGACCAGCGGGGGACACGTGTAGCGTGGCCGTACAACAGGTTCGCAGACAGCCGGGAGGGGTGGAAGATGGGCGCGCAGAGCGACACCGCCGGACGGATCGCCGAACCGCGAGCGGGCGAGGTCTGGTACGCGCTCTCGCCGGAGGACGTCGCGACACGCCTCGGCGTCGACCGCGCGGCCGGGCTCTCTTCGGAGAAGGCCGCGCAGCTCCTCGTGGCGAACGGGCCCAACGAGCTGCCGGAGGAGAAGTCCGACCCCCGGTGGGTTCGGTTCCTGGCCCAGTACCGCAGCTACATGCAGATCATCCTGCTGGTGGCCGCGGCCGTCTCCCTCGCGATCAAGGAGTGGAGCACCGGGGTGTTGCTCCTCGTGCTGACCGTCTTCAACGCGATCGTCGGTCTTCGTCAGGAGGGGAAGGCCGAGAGCGCGATGAACGCGCTCAAGTCGATGATGAAGGCGACCGCCCGGGTCGTTCGGGACGGCGCGCCGGCGGAGATCCCTGCCGAGCAGGTCGTCGTCGGCGACGTGGTGCTCATCGCGGCGGGGGATCAGGTGCCGGCCGACGGACGCATCGTCGAGGCGAGCGCCCTGCAGATCGACGAGTCGGCGCTGACGGGAGAGAGCACGCCGGTGGCCAAGGACGCGGTCCCGTTGACCGGCGATCATCTCGGTCCGGTCGATCAGACCGACATGGCCTTCATGAACACGCCGGTCACGCACGGCACCGGCACGATGATCGTCACGGCGACCGGCAGCGGCACCGAGCTCGGGAAGATCTCGGGGATGCTGACGGCCACCGCCAGGGAGGAATCCCCGCTGACCAGGGAGCTGAACTCGCTCACCCTGTGGATCGCGGCGGCGGCCGGGTTCACGATGATCGTGATGTTCGCGCTGGGCCGTCAGCGCGGCGAGGCGTGGGACGTGCTGTTCGTGAGCGCCGTCTCGCTCGCGATCGCGGCGATCCCCGAGGCGCTGCCCACGGTGAGCCAGGTGATCCTGTCGCTCGGGAGCGTCGAGCTCGCCGACCGCAATGCGATCGTGAAGGACCTTCCGTCCGTCGAGACGTTGGGGTTCACGTCGGCGATCAACTCCGACAAGACCGGCACGCTCACGCTGAACCAGATGACGGCGGTCGAGGTGCTCGACGCGACCGACCGCTTCTCCGTCTCGGGGACCGGGTACGGTCTCGAGGGGAAGGTCCATCACGCCGCCGGCACGTCGGACACGATCGAGGACGCGATCTTGCCCTACGTCCTCGCGAGCGATGCGGAGCTGGTCGACGGCAAGGTCGTGGGCGACCCGACCGAGGGGGCGTTGCTCGTCCTCGGCCACAAGGCCGGGCTGGACATCGCCGCCACCCGGGAGCGGCTGCCGCGGCTCGCCACGCTGCCCTTCGACCCGACGTACAAGCTGATGGCCACGTTCCACTCGGCCGTGGATGCCTCCGGACGTGACGTCGTCCGGTGTTTCGTGAAGGGCGCCGCACCGGCGGTGATGGATCGGGCGGCGACCGCGCTGTCGGCCGGCGAGACGATCGCGTGGGATGCGGAGCTCAGCCGGCGGGCGGTGGTCAACATGGAGCGGATGGAGGGCGAGGGCCAGCGGGTCATGGCGGCCGCGACCCGCGATCTCGACCCCGAGGGCTTCGATCCGGACGGCGACCTCCTCGCTTACGTCACCGACCTGCAGATGACGAGCCTCGTCGGCATGGTCGACCCGCCTCGCGACGAGTCCAAGGCCGCGGTGGCCAGCGCACAGGCGGCGCACATCCGTGTGCGCATGGTGACCGGGGACGACGTCACGACCGGCGCCGCGATCGCCGAGCAGCTCGGGATCGCGGGCGAGGCGATCCTCGGTGCCGACTTCGCCGCCTTGTCGGAGGCCGACCGTCTCGCGCGCATCGACGACATCGGTGTGGTCGGCCGTGTGGCTCCCGAGCACAAGGTGCTCTTGGCCGACACGCTCAAGAAGAAGGGCGACGTCGTCGCGATGACCGGTGACGGGGTGAACGACGCGCCGGCCATCAAGGCCGCGGATATCGGGATCGCGATGGGCTCGGGCACGGAGGTGGCGAAGAACGCCGGGCGGATGATCCTGTCCGACGACAACTTCGCGACGATCGTCTACGCGGTCGAGCAGGGCCGCAAGATCTTCGACAACCTCACGAAGTACATCCGCTTCGTGCTGGTCCTGTTGGTCGTGTTCGTCCTCACGTTCCTCGGCGCCGCGCTGTTCAACATCGCGGCCGGCGAGCCGTTCACGCCGCCGCAGGTCCTGTGGATCCACTTCGTCGTGAACGCCCCGTTCGGCTTCGCGCTCGGCTTCGACAAGGAGACGCCGGGGCTGATGTCCCTCGCGCCGCGACCCCGGGGGCAGACCGTCCTCACCAAGCCGATGATCGTGACCGTCGGGCTCGTCGGTCTCGCGATCACCGTCGGTCTCCTCTCCTTGATCCAGCTCGGCACGTCGCTGTTCGACAGCGAAGCCATCGGCGTCTCGATCGCGTTCACGTCGTTCGCCTTCTGTCTGATCGTGGCGGCGTTCGAGTGCCGCAACGAGACCGCGACGGCGCTCACGACCGCGACGTTCGACAGCAGGCAGATGAACCGGGCGGCGCTGTTGGAGTTCGTGCTCGCGGTGCTGGTCACCCAGATGGACGCCCTTCGTCGGATGCTCGGGACGACCGAGCTCGACATGCAGCAGTTCGCGTGGGCGCTCGTGCCCGCCGTGCTCCTGTTCGGCTTGTGGGAGCTCGGCAAGTTCGTCGCTCGGCAGCGGGCGGCTTGAATGTGGAGGGGGTCCGTCCATGGAGGCCAACGTAGGGGCGGAGCAGATCAAGCGGTTCATCGAACCGTTCCGCGTGCGCCCCGGCGCCGAGGTGAAGCTCGAGAAGGACTTCGATCCGCGGTTCAAGGCCGGCGTCACGAAGAAGAAGGACGGCGTGACGCTCCTGCGCCAGGGGGTGGAGCTGCTCGCCGAGTACCAGTCGCGCCTGGCCGCGCAGAACACCTACGGCCTGCTGGTCGTGCTGCAGGCGATCGACGCCGGCGGCAAGGACGGGACGATCCGCCACGTGATGAGCGGCGTGAACCCCCAGGGCGTCAGGGTCCACAGCTTCAAGGTGCCGTCCACGGAGGAGCTCGACCACGACTACCTCTGGCGGTACGCGCGCGCGCTCCCGGCACGAGGCGAGATCGGCATCTTCAACCGCTCCCACTACGAGGAGGTACTGGTCGTCCGCGTCCACCCTGAGCACCTGCAGCGTCAGAGCCTGCCGAAGGAGCCGCGGGGCGAGGACGTCTGGACGCGTCGCTACCGCGAGATCAACCACTGGGAGCGCTACCTCGTTGACAACGGGTTCCGGATCGTGAAGCTGCTGTTGAACCTGTCGAAGGAGGAGCAGCGGATCCGCTTCTTGAAGCGGCTGGACCTGCCGGAGAAGAACTGGAAGTTCTCCGCCGCCGACGCGCAGGAGCGCCGGTACTGGAACGACTACCAGAAGGCATTCTCGGAGATGCTCTCGCACACGAGCACGGAGTGGGCCCCCTGGTACGTGATCCCGGCCGACCGCAAGTGGTTCGCGAGGATCTCCGCAGCAGCCGTCATCGCGAACGCGCTGATCGAGATCGACCCCCAGTACCCGGTCGTCGGGGACGACGCGAGGCGTGAGCTCATGGCGGCGCGGGAAGTGCTCGAGGCCGAGGCTCCGAAGGGGGCGGCTCCCGATCCCTTCGAGGCCGCGCACGAGGCGACGCCGGATCCGGCGGAGGGCTCCCCGACGGCGTGACGACGCCTAAGGCGCCGCTCGAGCGGAGCACGAGGTAGACGCCGCCCGCGACGCGGCGACGGAACGCCGGGAAGACGGCGAACACGATCGCCTCCGACGCGAACAGCGCGAGCAGCATCAGGGGCAGCGCGAGGTCGTAGAAGCGACCGGGGTCGATCAGGCTGACCGCGGAGCCGGCGACGAACGCGCCGGCGACCCCGACGTAGGCGATGCCCGGACTCACCGGGAACATCGTCGGGAGCAGCCGGTCGCCGCACCTCCTTCGTCACCCGTACACGGAGCGTGCGCGGGTCTGGCGGGTCTACGGACGAGCCGCGGGATCGGTCTGGACCTGGTGGCGAAGCCTCGATTTCTTGGTCGGCGGCTAACACCAGGTTCTCGGAGTCTTGTGCCGTCCCCGCCTAGCGTCAGCACAACGATCCATCCGTCCCCGCCTGCAAGGAGGATCAGATGAACAAGAGATCGGCGCTCCTCACGGCCAGCGGCTTGACGGCCTCGTTCGCGGCCGGAGCTGCCGCCTTCTCCTTCAACTGGGGCCTCGGCACCTCGAACGCGTCGACGGTTGCGGCGGCCCCTGTCCGGTCGACCACCTCGAAGGTGAAGCCGATCGTCAAGCACCGGACGATCGTGGTTCACAAGAAGGCGCCTTCGACCACTGGCACCGCCGGCTCTCCGAGCGTGGCGCCGCAGACCGTCGTGGTGCCGGCGCCGGCGCCGGCGGTAGCCCCGGCGGTGGCGCCCAAACCCGCCGTCACCCACACGAGCGCGAGCCCGACGGCCGGTGGCGAGAACGACTCTGAAGACGGCCGGGCCGACGACTGATGGCGGCCGCACCCCCGAAGCCCCAGCGCGCGAGTCGGCAGCAGGTCCGTGTCTGGGCATGGATCGCGGGGACGTTGAGCTTCTTCGCTCCCGCGGCGTTGTTCGGCCTGTCTCCGCGACCGACCGCGGCCGCCGCGCCGGTCGCGTCGAAGCCCCGGTCCCCGCGCCCCCCGAAGCGGCCGGTGGTCATCGTGGTCACGAAGAAGATCGTGATCGATGCGCCGTCGGCATCGTCGGCATCGTCGTCGTACACGACCTCGAGCAGCGCCCCGGTGAACTACGTCTATGCGCCCGCGCCCGTGGCGGCGGCGCCCGCTCCCGTGGCCGTCTCGTGCGGCACCCACCCCTGCTGAGGAGGAACGATGAAGCCGATCCGTCATTCGTTCACGTCGATGGGGACCGTGGTCCGGCTGATCGCTGCGCCGGAAAGCGACGAGCGCACCGTCCAGCGCGCCCTGGCGGTGATCCGGCGCGTGTTCACGCGTGAGGACGCCCGCTTCTCGCGGTTCCGCGCCGACAGCGAGCTGTCGCGGGTCAACGCGATGGCCGGGAAGTGGACGCACGTCACGCACCCGTTCGCGACGCTCACAGAGCTCGCCCTGCGCGCCGCGCGCGAGACCGACGGCCTGTTCGACCCCACCGTACTTCCCGCGTTGCTCGCGGCGGGCTACGACCGAGACTTCGCGGAGGTCATGGCGCGCGGCGACGACGTGGACGAGGAGCTCGCCGCGCTCCGCCGTGACTTCTCCGCGCTGATGATCAAGCAGAGCACCGTCTGCGGTGCGTGGCGCGAGGTGGAGCTCGACGGGACGCGGCTGCGCCTGCCCGAGGGCGCGGCGCTCGACTTCGGCGGCATCGCGAAGGGGTGGACCGTCGATCTGGTGGCGCCGTGGCTGACGCGCCTCCCGTGGGCGATCGTGGACGCCGGTGGTGATCTTCGTCTCGTCGGCAACCCCCCCGGAGGCTGGGTCGAGATCGGTGTGGAGGATCCTGAGGACGGCGATGCCGAGGCGCTGCGCCTCCGCGTCGCCTCGGGCGCGCTCGCGACCACGTCGGTGACGGTGCGGGCCTGGGGGCAGGGCCAGCATCACCTGATCGATCCGCGGACCTCGCTCCCCGCGATGACCAGCGTCGTGCAATCGACCGTGTGGCGACGAACGTGCGCCGAGGCCGAGGTGTGGTCCAAGGCCGCGCTCTTGCGGGGGCCGGAGGTCCTGGACCGCGTCTTCGGATGCCTCGTCATGAGCACGGGAGAGGTCGTCACGAACCTCGCGGCGGCGCCGGACGACGAGGCTCTGGAGCGGGTCCCTGCATGATCACGTGGAACCTGATCCGCGCCGCGGGGATCGGCGCGTACCTGATGCTCTGGGCCTCGGTGACGTGGGGACTCGTCGCCACCACCTCGATCTTCGGGAAGAAGGTTCCCAAGGCGACGAGCGTCGCGCTGCACCAGGCGTTCTCGACGCTCGGTCTGGTCCTGCTGGCGACGCACCTCGGCGTGTTGCTCGCCGACCGGTTCATGCCGTTCTCACCGCTGGATCTCGTGATACCGCTGCGGGCGACCTATCGTCCGGTCGGCGTGGCGTTCGGGATCGTGGCGATGTTCGCGATGGTGATCGTCCTGGTGTCCTCGTGGGCGCGGAAGCCGATCGGTACCACGTGGTGGCGGCGCCTGCATTCGCTCTCGGTTCCCGCCTTCTCCCTCGCGCTCGTCCACGGGTTCATGACGGGGACGGACACGCCGCGCCCCCCGATGTTCTGGTTCTACCTGGCATCCACGGCGATCCTGCTCTTCCTCGTCCTCGCCAGGGCGTTCACGTTCGGGTTGCGCGCCGCACGGCGTGTTCCGGCCGCCGACCACCAGGCGGTCGTGGGCGCCGAGCGTCGCTCCTCGACTCCGCCGCGGCACGGCGGACCCGTCCACGTGCCCGCCGACGGGCACCTGGAACCGCGTCGCGAACGCATCCACGACGGTCCGGCCGCCTGAGGCGTCCGCCGACCGGAGCGTGGAGCCGCTCACCGCTCACAGGGCGGCCTTCAGCACCCGGCACGCACGCAGCGTCACCCACTTGCTCGGCCCGCGCGTCGGTTCGAACGGCACCCAGGTCTTCCGCGCGTAGGCGTACTCGTTGCGCCAGCGGCCTGCGGCGTCTTGCTTCGACAAGACGAGGTCGAGCGCGTTCGCGAGCCGGGGGTCCTTCGCGTGACCCAGGTCGGCGAGCACCTCGAGGTTCTGCAGGATGTCGGCGACGTAGCCGGACGGGAACCCGAGCTTGAACCAGTTGGGGCTCACCGTGCTCTGCGTGGGATAGGCGGCGGTCGCAGGGTCGCGTGAGAGCAGGAAGGCGGATCCTTCGTCGATCGCCCGGCGCACGAGGCGCGTTCGACGGCGTGGCGGGATCGCGCTCAGTCCGCGCAACGCCTTGATCGCCCCCCACGCGCACGGCAGCCCGCCGTTGATGCCGCAAGAGAACCCGGGGCCGCTCGTCGCCCACCGGTGCCACGGACCGAACCCCTCGCCGGTGATGGATCTGGCCTGCCACTCGACGGCCGCCCGCACCCGCTCGTCGTCGAACCACCCGAAGCGGATCAGCGCGTGCAGGAGGTTGCCGTGCAGGCAGTGCACCGCCGTGCTGTTCGTGCCGCTCCACCCGAACCCGCCGCCCGGCGCCTGCGTGTGATCGAGCACGTAGGCGCACGATCGCCGGATCCGAGGGTCTCGCGTATCGGCGCCGAGCTGGTCGAGGAACATCAGGGACCACACGGTCCCGGTGTACTTAGGGCCGTAGCCGGGACCGGGCTTGGTCCAGTACCCGTCCCGATGCTGTGCGGCGAGCGTCGCCGCGATCGGATCGGCTCGCATCGCGGCGGCCCGGGCTCGGCGAACCCTCGGTGCGTCCTCGGGCTCGTCCAGCAGCCAACGCAGGGCCAGGTGCCGTACGGCCGGCGTCTCCGGGTCGAGCAGCCACGGCAACGGGTCGCCGTGCAGCGCGTCGCGCCAGGCGTCCGCCACGGGGTCAGCCGCCGAGCGGTGCGGGGTGATGGGGACGCGTGAGCCAACTCGTCGTCAGGACCGCGACGACCGCCAGCGCGATCGACAGCGCGATCGCGCCCGCCCCGCCACCTATCCTGAGAGGCCACTCGGCGTCCGTGCTCCATCCCGCCAGGTGGCCGATCCAGTACCCGAGATAGGCGCCCACGACGCCGCCCAACACCATCAGGAGGACACGGTACGTCTTCTGCATCAGACCTCCTTCCCGGTCCCATCTTGCGACCGGAGTAGAGGGAGGGGAAGTGCTGGTAGACCCCCGTTTCACCCCGTCGGGATGAAGCCCTCGCTGGCCCTGCACGCGAGATTAGGCGTGGTCACGCCTGTGATGCGTCGGGTCGCCGAGCGAGGCGTGGTCCGAGAGGAGGGCAACGGTATGTCGCAGCGACAGACCAGCTCATGGGCGATCGGCTGGACGTTCTTCGCCGCGTTCATGATGATCCTGATGGGGAGCTTCCACATCGTGGCGGGCCTCGCCGCGGTGCTGAAGGACAACTTCTACACGGTGACCCCGAACTACGTCTTCAAGTTCGACGCCACCACCTGGGGCTGGGTCCACATGCTGATCGGTGTGATCGTGCTGCTGGCCGGGTTCGGCCTGTATTCGGGCGCGATCTGGGCCCGCACGGTCGGCGTGCTCTTGGCGCTCATCGCAGGGTTCGTCAGCTTCGTGTGGCTCCCGACTACCCGATCTGGGCCATCATCTTGATCACGATCTCGGTCGCGATCATCTGGTCGCTCACCGCGCACGGGCGGGACATCAGCGAGACGATGTAGTTGGGGACAACGTTCGGGCCCGCTCCGCGGGCCCGAACGTTGGTTTCGAGGGAGGCGTGTGGTGGGATCGAAGGGCCCCGATCGGGGTCTCCGCGTGCCCTTCCTCGAGGGCGTGCGCCCGATCGAAGGGCCGCGGATCTCCTCCGACGTCCTCGCCGGCGTCACCCTGGCGGCGCTCGGGATCCCCGAGGTGATGGGGTACACGAAGATCGCGGGGACGCCCGTCATCACGGGGCTCTACACGATCTTGATCCCGATCGCGGTGTTCGCGGTGCTCGGCTCGTCTCGCCATCTGGTGGTGGGCGCCGACTCGGCGTCGGCGGCGATCATGGCCGCCGGCCTCGCGGGCATGGCCGCGCTGGCCTCGCCGCAGTACGTGGCGCTCGCGGGGATCGTCGCGATCCTGACCGGGGCGATCCTCCTCGTCGCCCGACTGGTGCGGCTGGGGTTCCTCGCCGACTTCCTGTCGCGGAGCGTGCTGATCGGGTTCCTCACCGGGGTCGGGATCCAGGTGGCGATGGGGCAGGTCGCCGGCATGTTCGGCGTCCCCGGCGGGAGCCAGGGAGGGACGGTCCGGAAGTTCTTCGAGACGCTCGGGGAGATCCCGGGTCAGGCGAGCTGGACCACCGCCGCGGTGTCCGGCGCCGTGCTCCTGGCGGTCGTCGGCCTGAAGTTCGTCTCGAAGAAGATCCCGGGGGCGCTGATCGCCGTGATCGGCGCGATCGCGGCGAGCTACGTGTGGGACCTGTCGACGCACGGGGTCGCCACGCTCGGCCCCGTCCCAGGCGGTCTCCCGAGCTTCGGGATCCCGTCGCCGGGCTGGGGGGAGTGGGCGACGCTGCTGCCGACGGCGGGGGCGATCTTCCTGGTGGTCCTCGCGCAGAGCGCCGCGACGTCTCGTGCCTACGCCGCCAAGTACCGCGAGGACTTCGACGAGAACGTCGACCTAGTCGGGCTCGCGCTCGCCAACGCGAGCGCGGGGCTCTCCGGGACGTTCGTGGTGAACGGGAGCCCCACGAAGACCGAGATGGTGGACGGTGCGGGCGGCCGCAGCCAGCTGTCCCAGCTGACCGCCGCGGCGATCGTGCTGATCGTCCTGCTGTTCCTGACGAAGCCGCTGCAATACATGCCCGACGCCGTCTTGGCCTCGATCGTGTTCCTGATCGGGGTCGAGCTGGTGGATCTGCTCGGGTTGCGGACGATCCTGCGCTGGCGCTCCGACGAGTTCATCGTGGCGTCGATCACCGCCGCGGTCGTCGTCGTGGTCGGCGTCGAGCAGGGCATCCTCCTCGCGATCGTGCTGTCGCTGCTCGACCACATCCGCCGCAGCTATCGCCCCCGCGACACGCTGCTGGTGCGGGACGACGCCGGTCGCTGGCATACGATGCCGATCCCGGCCCCTCGACGCCGGCCGCGACCGGGGACGCGGAGCCCGGGCTCGCGATCTACCGGTTCGGCGCCAGCCTCTACTACGCGAACGCGAACCGGTTCATCGAGGAGATCCGGGGCATCGTCGGCCGGGAGGGCGGACGCCCGCGGTGGCTGTGCATCGAGGCCGGCGGGATCGGCGACATCGACTTCTCCGGCGGCCGGGCGCTGCTCGACCTGGTGGCCGAGCTCCGCGACGGCGGGACGCGGCTCGTGATCGCCGACGTCGACGACGACGTGCGGGCCGAGCTCGACCGCTACGGGATCACCGCGGCCATCGGCACCGACGGGCTGTTGGCGACGGCGGCCGAGGTCGTGGAGGCCTATCTGGCGTCCGAGGGCGCAGCGTCGGGGGGAACCGGCGGCGGGACGACGGAGCCGGCGACGTGACCCCGCAGCCGCGTACGCGTGCTCGTCGTCAGGAACTGCTGCAGCGCGTCCTCGCGGACCTGAGCCGCGAGTTCGGCGGGGTGCTGCCCCGCGACGTGATCGCGAGCGCGGCGCGTCGCGCGGTCGACGGGTTCGACGGCGCCCGCGTGGACGACTTCGTGCCGATCCTGGCCTGGCGGCGCGCGCGGCGGGACCTCCTGGCCCTGTCGCGGCTCCCCGCCTTCGATCAGCGCGACGGGACGCGGGACGGACGCTGATGGCAGGTCTGCCGGCAGCCGAGGCGGTGCGCCGGCGCCCGATCCCCACGCAGCAGGAGCGGGCGCAGCTGGGCAAGGACGCCCGCGTGCGTCTGGCGAGGGAGGCCCACAGCTGGGATCCTCCGCCCGGCCGGCTCGACCCGGTCGCGGTGCTCGAACAGCAGTCCGCGAGCCGGATCCCCGAGCTCGTCCCGATCCGCTACGGACGCATGCTCGCGTCGCCGTTCGCGTTCTATCGGGGCGCCGCGGCGATCATGGCGGCGGATCTGGGATCGATCCCCGACACGGGGATCCGCGCGCACCTGGCGGGCGACGCGCACCTGTCGAACTTCGGCGGGTTCGCATCGCCCGAGCGCGACCTCGTGTTCGACCTGAACGACTTCGACGAGACCTTGCCCGGACCGTGGGAGTGGGACCTGAAGCGGCTCGTCGCGAGCTGCGCGATCGTCGGGCGCACGCGGGGGCTCAGCGTGTCGCAGCGCCGGTCGGTGGTGCTCGCGGCCGTGACCCGGTACCGCGACGCGATGTGGACGTTCTCGTCGATGAGCAACCTGCGGGTGTGGTACGAACGGCTCGACGTCGCGGCGCTACTGCAACAGACCGAGGAGGAGGGAGGAAGAAGCAGCGGCGTCTACTCGAGCATGCGGCCCGCAAGGGGGAGCGCAAGGACAGCCTGCGGGCGCTGAACCGGCTGACCCGGGTCGTCGACGGGGAACGCCGGATCGTGAGCGACCCACCCCTGCTCGTGCCGGCCTCCGAGCTCGTGTCGCCCGACGAGCTGTCGCAGCAGCTCCACAACATCGAGCAGGCCTTGCGCACCTACCGTCGGTCGCTGCAGAAGGACCGTCGGCACCTCCTCGACGAGTATCGGGTGGTCGATCTCGCGCGCAAGGTGGTCGGTGTCGGCAGCGTCGGGACCCGCGCCTGGATCGTGTTGCTGCTCGGTGTGGACCACGACGATCCGCTGTTCCTGCAGTTCAAGGAGTCCGATCCGTCGGTGCTCGCGCCGTTTAGCCCCAAGGTCCGCTACGCGAACCAGGGCCAGCGCGTCGTGGAGGGCCAGCGCCTGATGCAGGCCGCGAGCGACATCTTCCTCGGGTGGGACCGGGTGGTCGGGATCGACGGACGCGCACGCGACTTCTACGCCCGACAGCTGTGGGACTCGAAGGTGTCGCCGACCGTGGACGCGTTCGGCCCCAAGGGACTGCGGATCTACGCGGAGGCGTGCGCGTGGACGCTCGCTCGCGCCCACGCGCGCTCCGGCGACCGCGTGGCGATCGCCGCCTACCTCGGGACGAACGACGCGGTCGCCCAGACGCTATCGGGGTTCGCCGAGGCCTACGCGGACCAGAACGAGCGGGACCACGAGGAGCTGCGACGAGCCGTCGCCGAGGGCCGGATCGAGGCGCGCACCGGCGTGTAGCCGCCCGGTCGACGGACCTCGAAGGTCCAGAACCCTTGCCCGGGACGAGACCTGCGGGATACGGTTCGCCCGCGCGGGGGACGCCCCCGAAGGAGGCTCGTCGATGGAAGGCAACGCCCTGGTACCGCGGATCGTCGGTCCGACCGACGGCACCACGCTCGACCTCGGCACGGTGGGGGTCCGCTACCTCGTCCGGGGCGAGGAGTCCGGCGGCGGCTTCGCCCTGGTCGAACACCCGATCGCACCGCACACCCTGGCGGCGCCGCCGCACCGTCACGCGAACGAGGACGAGTACAGCTTCGTCCTGGAAGGGCGGCTCGGCGCGCTCCTCGGCGACGAGGTCGTGTACGCGGAGCCCGGGGACCTCGCGGTCAAGCCGCGCGGCCAGTGGCACACGTTCTGGAACGCCGGCGACACCGAGTGTCGGATCCTGGAGCTGATCTCGCCCTCGGGGTTCGAGCACTACTTCGAGGCCGTCGCGGAGGCAGGGGGGCGGTCCCCGGAGGTCGCCGCCCGCTACGGTTTCGAGATCGACTTCGACCGGATCGAGTCGCTGTGCGCGGAGCACGGGCTCCGGTTCCCGCCCCGGATGTGACCGGTCACGCCGAACCGGTCGCACGGGCGCGACGCCGGCGCAGCGCCCGAGCGCCGAGCGCCGTCGCCTCGCCGACCGTGGCGCCCACGAGCGATCCGACGATCACGTCGCCGGGGTAGTGCACACCGGTGTGGACGCGCGAGTACGCGACCGCGGCCGCGAGGCCTCGGAGCGGGATCGCGAGACCCGGCAGCGACCCGGCCACGGCGCCCGCGAACGCGAAACCCGACGCCGAGTGCCCCGACGGGAACGAGGTGGAGGCCGGCATCGGCACGCGACGCTGCTCGGGTACCCCTGCCGTCTCCCGGTCCGGCCGGGCGCGGCCGCTCGCGACCTTCATCGGCAGGTTCACGACCGCGGAGTTGACGCCGAGCGCGGCCAGTCCGATGAGGGCGGCGCGCCGGCCGGTGCGCCCGCCGAGGGCGAACAGGGCGCCGGCCACGCCGATCCAGAGCTTCGAGTGGTTGGCGAGCCCGGACAGCCGTCGCAGGGGGTCGTCGAGCGTCGGCGTGGGTGTGAGCGCGATCGCGCGATAGACGGCGAGATCCACCTGCCCAAGCTCGTGCAGCGCCGCGGCGGCCGCGCTCCGGCGAGGCGTCGGGCGCTCGTCGAGGCGTTCGGCCAGTCGTTCGGCCGGCGATCTGGAGGGGGCGGAAGCGTCATCCACTCCGGAGGATGCTAGCCGGATGTGCCGGCGATAGGGTCGCTCGGACCGATCGCGAGGGCGCATGGAACCTGAGGCTGAGGAACGTCGCGGCGGGATCGACCGGTGGGTCCCCGGCATCGGGATGCTGCGGACCTACCGGCCCGACTGGCTCCGCTCCGATCTGGTCGCGGGCGTCGTGCTGGCCGCGATCCTCGTGCCGCAGGGGATGGCCTACGCCGAGCTCGCCGGCCTCCCGGCCGTGACCGGTCTGTACACCACGATCGCGTGCCTCGTCGGGTACGCGCTGATGGGCCCGTCGCGCGTGCTCGTCCTGGGACCGGACTCGTCGTTGGGGCCATTGATCTTCGCCGCGATCACGCCGCTGCTCGTGGCCGGCAGCGACCCGGCCGCCGCGATCGCCCTGGCGGGCATGTTGGCGCTGCTCGTGGGCGCGATCGAGATCGGCTTGGGGGCCGGCAAGCTCGGGTTCGTGGCCGACCTGCTGTCGCAGGAGGTCCAGGTCGGCTACATGAACGGGCTCGCGATCACGATCATCGTCGGCCAGCTCCCCAAGCTCTTCGGCTTCTCGACGGACGCCGACGGGTTCGTGCAGGAGACGAAAGCGTTCTTCACCGGCCTGGATCAGACCAACGAGACGACGCTGGTCCTCGGCGTGTGCACGCTCGCCGTGCTGCTCCTGCTGCCGAAGCTCTCCAAGAAGGTTCCGGCGGTGCTCGTCGCCGTCGTCGGAGCCACGGTGGTGACCGGCGTGCTGGACCTCGCCAAGCACGGCGTGACGACCGTCGGCGCGCTCCCGCAGGGGCTGCCCGTCCCGGCGTTCCCGTGGACCAAGGCGGGCGACGTCTTCCCCCTCCTGATCGCCGCCCTCGGCATCGTGCTCGTGTCGCTCACCGACACGATCGCCACCTCGACGAGCTTCGCCGCCAGGCGTGGGGACGAGGTCGATCCCAACCAGGAGATGATCGGGATCGGTTCGGCGAACATCGCGGCCGGGTTATTCCAGGGCTTCGCGATCTCGGCGAGCACTTCGCGAACCGCGGTGTCCGAGCAGGCGGGCTCGAAGAGCCAGGTCACGGGGTTGATCGGCGCCGGGATCGTGGTCGTCTTGCTGGTGTTCCTGCCCGCGTTGCTGAGCGACCTCCCGCAGACCGCGCTCGCTGCCGTCGTGATCGCGGCCGCGCTGTCGCTCATGGACCTGCCGGTCCTGGAGCGATACTGGCGGATCCGCAGGACCGCGCTCGCGCTCTCACTCGTCGCGACGGTCGGAGTCGTCCTGTTCGGCGTGCTGCAGGGGATCGTGATCGCGATCGTGCTCTCGATCCTGCTGTTCTTCCGCAGGAGCTGGTGGCCGCACGGGGAGGTCCTCGGCCGGGTGCCCGGTCTCGACGGCTGGCACGACCTCGACCGTTATCCGGACGCGGAGGAGGAGCCGGGGATCGTCGTGTTCCGGTGGGAGGCGTCGCTGTTCTTCGCGAACGCGGGCATCTTCCGCCAGCAGGTCCGCCGGCTCGCCCACAGACGCAAGCCTCGGTGGCTCGTGTTGCAGTGCGAGGCCGTCACCGACATCGACGTCACGGCAGCCGACATGCTCGAGCGTCTCGACCGCGAGCTCAATGCCCAGGGGGTTCGCGTCGCCTTCGTCGAGCTGCGCGACCGGCTGAAGGACCTGATCCTGCGCTACGGACTGCTGCAGACCCTCGATCGCGATCACTTCTATCCCTCGGTCACGCGAGCGCTCGAGGCGATCGCCGAGGAGGAGCGGACCGCCCGATAGCGAGGGCGACCGCGACTCACCCGGCCTGCGGCGGTCGCGCGGCCGGCCCTGCGGGCCGGCCGCGGACGACGTCCCACAGACCTCGCGCCGTGCCCTTCCACCCGATCGCGCGCGCCGCCGGGGAGTACCCGATCGCGTGGTGGGGGAGCCGGACGCGCACCGGCGACGTCCGGATCGAGAAGCGCAGCGGCGGGTCCATCACCTCGGTCTCGCCGTCGAGGCCGATCTCGATCGGCGCGTCCGAGGTCACCTCGAACGTCGGCGACGCCCACGACGTCAGGCCCTCGAACCTCCCGGGGGCGCCGGTCGCGAGCGCCGCGAGGAAAGGGGCGGCGCCGCGCTCGGGGGTCAGCACGAGGGCCACGATCCCGAGCGTGCCCGTGTCGAGGCGAGGACGGCTCCCCAGCCCGGCGACCGTGGAGCCGTAGGGGTTGTTGGAGACCTGGATCACGTGCGCGCCTCGGCGCTCCTCGCCGTCGGGCCCCGTGAAGCGCAGGTCGAACGGTTGCGTGTCCGGTCCGAGCACCTGGGGCAGCGTGGAGAGCGTCGTGTCGACCTTCGCGTCGCGGTACTCGGGGGAGCGGACGACCGCCGCGTACAGGCCGAGCGACACGTTGTTGACGAACACCCGGCCGTTGACGTCGCCGAGATCCATCGAGCGTTCCACGGCCTCGCCGTACGCGTCGAGCGCGCCGACGACGTCCTCGCGATCCAGGCCTAGATCCAGGGCGAGGTGGTTGCGGGTGCCGGCGGGGACGACGACCATGCCGAGCCCGAGCTCGGCCGCGATCGCGCCGACCATCGCCTGCGAACCGTCGCCGCCGGCCATGCCGATCACGTCGGGCCCGCTCCGGGCGATGTCGCGGACGACCTGGACCCAGTCCTGGCCCGGCTCCAGCACGACGGGCTCGATCCCACGGCGCGTGCACTCCTCGACGAGGTGGAACCGCTCCGCCTTCCCGCCGCCCGACTTCAGGTTCATGAACAGCACGCCTCGAGCGGCGGGCGGCACCGGCGTGCCGGGGGTCGTCGCCTCCTTCAGCGCGCGCACGGTGCCGCCGAGCGCGTACTTCGCGAGGCCCGCCGCCGCGATCAGCGCGACGATCCGGATCGCCAGCGAGACCACGAGCAAGCCCTCGGCGTTGACGACGGTCACGATCAGCGCGATGAGGCTCGCGAGCCCGACGAGCGCCGCGATCGCGCGCCGCGGTCCGGTCCGGGTCAGCGCGAACCACGCGGAGCCCAGCAGCACGATCAGGAGGAGCAGCTCGGCGAGGACGCGCAGAGGGTCGGTCACGACCCGCACCAGGGTGCCGATCGCCACGGCGAGCACCAGGACGATCGCGGCCGTCGCCGCCAACCGCCGCTGCGGCTCGGGCTTCCCGCTCACGGTCGGCTCAGCGCTCCTCGAGATCCTCGAGCGCCGCGTCGACGTCGTAGCCGAGCGCGAGCCCGAGGTGCGGCGCCGCGGCGACCACCCGCGCCACCCCGATCACGGGCGCGACGGCGAGCAAGACGGCGACGATCTCCTCGGGGGTCGCGTCGGTGAGCAGCGCGTCCGTGACGGCCATCGAATACGAGGGCGGCGACGCTCCGATCGAGATCAGCGCGGCCAACCGCAGGAGCGCGCACGTCTTCGCGTCGACGCCGCATCCAGGATCGCCTCCGGCCTCCAGGTGCAGGTGCTCCGACAGCAGGCGCTCGTCGCTCGTGGTCAGGCGGCGAAGCGTGAGCTCGTAGGGATCCGGCAT
Source organism: uncultured Actinomycetes bacterium (assembly GCA_963710985.1). GTDB lineage: Bacteria > Actinomycetota > UBA4738 > UBA4738 > HRBIN12 > AC-51. Next base: position 48,602 of record CAVQCI010000005.1, read on the forward strand.
GCCGGGCTGCCTCTCTTGGAGCGGATCCAACCTGGGCGTCAACGATTGGAACCCGGCCGGCGAACGCGGCGCATCGTCCCGACAGGGTGATTCGCGCCGTGGTCCGCGTCTGAGGGCGGAGCGACGCCCGGTCCGTCCACTACCGGGGCAGCAGCCCGACCTCGCGCGCCTGCTCGACGGCGGCGCCGCGGGAGGAGACGCCGAGCTTGCGGTAGATCGAGATCGCCTGGGTCTTCACGGTGCTCCGTGAGATGAACAGGCGCTCTCCGATCTCGGGGAAGGACAGGTGCGTCGGCAGCAGCGGGAGCAGCCGAAGCTCCGCGCTGGTGAGGGTCGATGCCCCCCGGCCGCCGACCGGTTGGGCCCGCACCTGGGCGCGGAGCTCATCGATCTGTTCGATGAGCGTTCCCATCTGGGGGTTGGTCCGCAGGACCGCGTCGATCTCGATGAGCAGCGTGTGCGCGCCGGCAGCCTCGGCGAGCCCGAGCAGCGCGTGCGCCGCCTCGAGCCGCGAGTGGATCGCGAGCCAAGGGAGCGCGTTCGAGAGGTAGGGGCGCAGGCGCTGCACGGACGCGAGCGCTCGCCGCGCGTGGTCCAGATCGCCCGCCTCCAGGGCGACCCGTGCGCCGACCGCCGAGGTCAACGCGGTGGTCGCGTACTCCTCGAGGCCCTTGGCAGCGATGATCTCTTCCGCGCGCTCGATGGATCGCGCCGCCTCCCGTAGGTCTCCTCGCGCGCGAGAGAGCGCAGCGCGCTCCGCCCAAGCAACCGTGACCGCCGGGTTGCCCCGGCTCGGCCCAACCATGTCCGTCGCCTCCGCGAACAGCGTCTCCGCTGCGTGAGCGTCGTCTCCGAGCAACGCGGCGACCCCGAGGAGGGTCACGGCGAGGGGTCGCCACGTGCTCGACTCGGGCTCCAGCTCGCAGGCCAGCGCAGCGTCGTTCGCCATCGCCTCGACTCCGTGTCGGCACATCGCGCTGCGCAGCATCGCGCGGGCCGACGCGATCGACGCCGACCCGTCCAGCGACACGCTCGCCTCGTCCCCGACCTCCGCGAGGTCGGCGAAGCGGGCGGCCTTGGCCGAGTCGCCCCTCAGGGCGAAGACCCAGGTCCCGGCGATCGCGATCGTCGGCCATCGCAACATCGCCGCGTCGTCGAAACGACCGAGCCAGCGCCGCACCGTGGCATCGCGACCCTGGGTCATCGCGGGTTGCGCGTTCGCTCCGACCAGCCGGGCGGCAGTGTCGACGTCGCCGGCCCGATGGGCGTGCTCGATCGCCGCGTCGATGTCCCCGTGGCTCTCGAGCCAGGCGGTGGCGCGCCGGTGCAGGGCGGCCGTGCGACCGGGACCCTGTTCGGCCAGGTCTTGCAGGAGCAGCTCCCTGAACAACTGGTGACACCGGTACCAGTGGCCCTGGTGGTCCAGCGGCACGACGAACAGGTTGGTCTCCGCGAGCGAGGCGAGGCGCGATGCTGAATCCGCGCGCTCGAGGACCGCGTCGCAGAGCTGCCCGGACAGCCGTTCCAAGATCGCGCAGTCGGTGAGGAACGCGGCATCGTCCGCGTCGAGATGCCGCACGAGCTCGGCGTGGAGATAGTCCGCGATCGATCGGTCGCGTCCGCTGAACGACATGACCTGGTGACGGTCTTCGCCGGACGCGATCGCGAGCGCGGCCAGGTAGAGCGCCGCGGGCCAGCCCTCGGTGCGGTCCGCGAGATGGATCACCTCGTCATCGGTCAGCGAGACGCCCGCGCCGCGCAGCAGGGCGGCCGCCTCGTCGGCGCCCATCGCGAGTTCCTGGGGCCCGATCTCGAGGAGTCGACCCTGGCTGCGTTGCCTGGCCAGCGGGAGGGACGGCAGCGACCGGCCGGCGAGCACGAACCGTGACCCGGCGGGGACCTCCCGGATCACGGTGCCGAGGACGTCGACCGCCGCAGGGTCCGTAACCATGTGGACGTCGTCCAGGACGAAGACGAACGGAGCCGGTGCGTTGGAGAAGGCGGCCGCGACGTAGCGCAGCGCCTCGGTGGGGACCCGCGCCGACGAGCGACCCGACAAGGCGTTGAAGACACGGGACTCGACCGGCACGGCGAGTGCGAGCCCCGCCGCGAGGTAGGAGAGCAGCACGAGCGGATCGTTGTCCGTCTCGTCGAGCGACAGCCAGACGGTGGGACGTGCCTCGGCCCTCGTCAGTTGGACCAGGAAGGTTGTCTTGCCGTAGCCGGCTCCCGCGCCCAGGACGACCAGGGGCGCCTCGGAGGCGCTGAGCCGTCCGAGGAGCGATGTTCGTGGGACGAGTCCGGGCCGAAGGGGAGGCGGCGCGAACCGGCTCTCGAGCAGCGGGCCTGGTGGTGACGTTCGTCCCTGCCGGACCCGTGACCCTGTCTGCACGCCTGCTCCTTCGTCAGTGGACGCTTCGTGCACGAACCGTATCGAGGATGCCATGGACGAGCAACCGCGCCTCCGTTCATCCAGTCAGGATGATGCTGTCGGAAAGCCTCGGCGGTGTGATGTCACGAGCGGGGCTTCAAGACCGGCCACCGCTGCACGAGGAAGGGGTCGAACCATGATGATGAGGAGGAGGCGGCGCCCCGTCCTGCGGACCGCGGCGCTCGCCGGTGGCGGGGCCGCGCTGTATCACGCGGGCAAGAAGAGCGGAGGCAACGCCGAGGCAGAAGCGGGACCAGCGCCCGAGCAGGCGGCGCCTCAGCAGGCGGCACCGATGCCGGCCGCGCCGGCTCCCGCGGCGGCGGGGCCGTCCGAGGACGCCATCGCCCGGCTGAAGGAGCTCGGGCAGCTCCACGAGCAGGGCGTGCTCACCGACGAGGAGTTCGCGGCCCAGAAGGCCAAGCTCCTCGGCTGACACGACGGGAGGCCAAGCATGGAGGAGTGGGGACCTGTACAGGTCATGGTGGTCGGCTTCGCCGAGACCAACTTCGAGGGGAAGGTCCTGTCCGAGCTGAAGCGCCTCAAGGACCTCGACATCGTCCGTCTGATCGGGCTCGTGGTCGTCCAGAAGGACATGGACGACGAGGTCACGGCCGTCGAGCTCAGCGGCCTCACCAACGAAGAGCGGGAGGAGTTCGGCGCGCTCGCCGGCGCTCTCGTCGGTCTGGGGGCGGAGGGCTCCGAGGAGGGGATGGAGGCCGGCGCGCTCGCCGGCGCCGAGATGGCCGAGGAAGGCGCGCTCGCCGACGAGATCATGTGGTCGGTCGCGGACACGATCCCGGCCGGCACGACCGCGGCCGTGGCGATGCTCGAGCACCGTTGGGCGATCCCGCTGCGCGACGCGATCCGCGAGGCGGGCGGCGTGCCGCTCGCCGACAGCTGGATCCACCCCGAGGACCTGATCGCCCTCGGTATGGCGATGGGCGGGTCCACGTCCGCCGGATAGACGATCCGGGAGCGACGAGGCGTCAGAGGCGGCCGCGAAGGCCGCCTCTCGCGTCTCACCTACGTGGGTCCGGCGGCCGCTCGAGAGGGGGTCGAGGGGATGGCTGGTACGGCCGAGGTCGACGGATCCGGCAACGCGCCGCGTGAGGCCGGGCTCGTGCTCGCCGCGTTGATCCTCGTGGCGGCCGTCGCCAACCTCAACCTCGCGGTCGCCAACGTCGCGCTCCCGTCGATCGGGCAGGCGTTCGACTCGTCGCAGACGATGCTCGACCTGATCGCGGTCGGGTATTCGCTCGGCCTCGCCGCGTCCGTCCTGTACCTGGGGGCGGTGGGCGACCGCTACGGCCGCAAGCTGATGCTGCTGCTCGGCGTCGGGCTGTCGATCCCGGCGAGCCTGCTGGCCGCGTACGCGCCGAGCGACACGGTGCTCTTCTTCGCGCGGGTGCTCGGTGGCCTCTCGGCCGGCCTGGCGTACCCGACCACCCTCGCGTTGATCACCGCCCTGTGGTCGGGCCCCGGACGGACCCGGTCGATCGCGTTGTGGTCGGGCCTCGGCGGCGCGATCTCGTCCCTCGGCCCCTTGTCGTCGGGGTTCCTGCTCCAGCACTTCTGGTGGGGCTCCGTGTTCCTGCTGACCCTGCCGCTCGCGGTCGTGGCCCTGTACATGGCGCGAACGTACGTCCCCGCCCACGTCAACGAGACCGCGGATCCCGTCGACAACTTCGGCGGCGTCCTGTCGGTGGTCCTGATCGCGGCGCTCGTGCTCGCGATCAACTTCGCCGCCGTTCCGAACGCGGGGACGTTGGTGCTCGGTCTGACCGTGATCGTGCTCGCCTCCGGCGTCGCGTTCATCCTGCGGCAGCGGCGAGCGGCCAACCCGCTCTACGACCTGCACGTCGCGGGGCGACGGGTCTTCTGGGTGGCCGCGTGCGCGGGGATCATCGTGTTCGGCTCGCTGATGGGCGCGATGTTCATCGGCCAGCAGTTCCTCCAGAACGTGCTCGGGTACTCGTCGCTCTCAGCCGGAGCCGCGATCCTGCCGGCCGCGTTCTGCATGGTGCTGGCCGCTCCTCGTTCGGCCAAGCTGGTCGACGCGCGGGGCGCGCGGTTCACGCTGCTCGCCGGGTACACGTTCTGCGTCCTGGGCTTCCTGACGATGCTCCTGCTCTGGAAAGAGGGCAGCTCGTACTGGGAGGTCGCGCTCGGGTACGCGTTCGTGGGGATCGGCGTGGGGCTGGCCGGCACGCCCGCGTCGCACTCCCTGACGGGCTCGGTGCCGGTCACGCGGGCGGGGATGGCGTCGGGCACGGCCGACCTCCAGCGCGACCTCGGCGGCGCCATCATGCAGTCGATCTTCGGCGCGCTGCTCACCGCCGGGTACGCGTCCGCGGTGAGCGCGTCGATCGCGTCGGCGCCGAACGCGAGCCAGATCACCGACAGCGTCCAGTCGCAGCTCGAGAAATCGTTCGACGGGGCGGTCGCGGTGGCCCAGCAGTACCCGCAGTACTCGCAGCAGATCGTCGCGGGGGCGAAGACGGCCTTCCTGCAAGGCGACCAGTGGGCGTACCTGGCCGGGATCGCGGCGATCGCGATCGGCGCGGCGATCGTGGCCACGCTGTTCCCGAAGAAGGACGAGGAAGCGCGGCTCTTGGCCGCCTACCACGAGCAGGACTCCGGGGGTGTGCCGGTCACGAACGAACATCCAAGCGTCAGGAGGCGGAGACGGATGAGCGAGACGAAGACGGATGTCGACGCCACCGCTCCCGAGCGGCACACCTCGCAGTACTTCGAGATGTTCGGCAGCCGCGCGATGTACAAGGACGGCTGGTGGGCGGCGTCGAACCCGGAGCGGTTGCCGTGGGACCTGTCGCCTACGACGCTGGCACGGTTCGGTCCAGAGGCCGACTGGGACACCGACCGCGACGTCGGCTGGGAGCTGTTCGACCTTCACGAGCGACTTCACGCAGGCCCACGACGTCGCAGAGGACCATCCGGGCACGGTCACGGAGCTGCAGGAACTCTGGTGGGCGGAGGCCGAGCGCAACCGGGTGCTGCCGCTGATGGGCGGGATGTCGGTGATCTACGGGGTCCTGCGCGCTGCCGACCGTCACGCGCCTGCGGGTTCGCCGGCGACGTTCAGAACGTCCAGCGCGGGATGACGCCCGGATCCAAGGGCGCTCCTACGCGATCGAGGCGCGGCTGCACGTGCCCGAGGGTGGCGCCGAAGGGGTGATCGTGGCCAACGCCGACTCCTGGTCGCCGGGTGCGCGGAGGTCGGTTTCGCCCGAATAGGATGATGCCTCGGCCCTGATCGCTCCCTAGCGTGGCATCCGGACCGGACCGGTTCCCGTCGCCTCAGCGTCACCATCGTGGGCGGTATCGGGGATACGGCACCGGTAGCCCTTCAGGAGGTCGACATGGACGTCACGAACCCCGGCATCACGGGCGTCACCACGCCCAAGGCACTCTCGGACCACGCTACCGCAAGCGGTAGGGCCGGCGGCCCCCCCGCCACGATGGCGCACCTGACCGTCGACGAGCGGAAGGCCAGGGGCAAGGCCGCCCGCAACGAGGTGCCGCTCGAGGCCCACGCGGTGTTCGAACCGAGTTTCCGGCTCGAGCCGATCGACCTGCTCGAGGAACAGGCCACGACCCGGGTCCCCGAACTCGTCCCGATCCGGTACGGGCGCATGGGGGTCTCGCCGTTCACCTTCTACCGGGGTGCGGCGCTGATCATGGCGTCCGATCTGGCGAGCACGCCCACCTCCGGGCTGCACGCCCAGCTGTGCGGGGACGCGCACCTGTCGAACTTCGGCCTGTTCGGCTCGCCCGAACGGCACATGGTCTTCGACATCAACGACTTCGACGAGACCTCGGTCGGCCCGTGGGAGTGGGACGTGAAGCGTCTCGCCGCGAGCATCGAGATCGGCGGGCGAGACGTCGGGTTCACGCAGAAGGAGCGTCGCGCGGCCGTGCTCGCGGGTGTGACGGAGTACCGCACGGCGATGCGTGACTTCGCTGCGAAGACGAACCTCGAGGTGTGGTACGCGCACATCGACATGGAGCAGCTTCTACCCAAGATCAAGGCCCAGGTCCCACCCGCCCGGGCCAAGCTGCTGGACAAGGCCCTCGCGAAGATGAAGACCCGCGACAGCATGCAGGCCTTCACCAAGCTCACCGAGGTGGTGGACGGCGAGCCGAGGATCTTCGAGTCAGCCCCCGTTGATCGTCCCGATGCGCGAGCTCGTGGACGAGGAGCAGGCGGCGGGTGTGCAGGAGGAGATCGCGGGGATCCTGCGCTCCTACCGCAAGACCCTCGAGACCGATCGGCGCCACCTGTTGGAGGAGTTCCGTCTCGTGGAGGTCGCCCGCAAGGTCGTGGGGGTGGGAAGCGTGGGCACGAGGGCCTGGGTCGTCCTGATGCTCGGCCGTGACGAGCAGGACCCGCTGTTCCTGCAGGTCAAGGAGGCCGAGCAGTCGGTCCTCGAGCGGTTCGCAGGTAGGAGTCAGTACTCGAACCACGGTCAGCGGGTGGTGGCCGGCCAGCGCCTGATGCAGGCCGCCAGCGACATCTTCCTCGGCTGGGACCGCGTCAAGGGCCTCGACGGGCAGCAGCGCGACTTCTACTTCCGGCAGTTCCGCGACTGGAAGGGCTCGGTCGAGATCGACACCCTGCTCCCCAAGGGTCTGGCGATCTACGCGCGCCTGTGCGGCTGGACGCTGGCGCGGGCGCACGCGCGGTCGGGCGACCGGATCGCGATCGCGTCATACCTCGGCAAGTCCGACGTGTTCGATCGTGCGATCGCCGACTTCTCCGTGCTGTACGCGGAGCAGAACGAGCGGGACTACGAAGCCTTGCGGACCGTCGTGCAGAGCGGCCGGATCGCCGCGCAGCTCGACGTCTGATCGCGGGGCGGTCCGGAGAGGCGCACGCGGTCGGCGTTCAGGCGCCGTGGCAGTGCTTCCACTTGCGGCCGGAGCCGCAGGGGCACGCGTCGTTGCGGCCCCGTCGCGCGTCCTCGGCCGCGTACCGCGCGACGAGCTCGGCCGGAGCCCGCCCCGCTCGGAGGAGCTCGCACATCGCGTCCATCGCCGAGCGGACGTGGCCGAAGAACGTCTTGTAGCTCGGGCAGAGGTAGTGCAGGCCGGGCTCGCCGTCGGGCGTCAGCGCGAAGCGATCCTTCGGGCATCCGCCGTGACAGGCGAACCGCACGTCGCACTCCCGGCAGAAGCGGGGGAGCGTGTCGCGCTTCGCGTCGCCGAACGCTCGCTGCTGCGGCAGCACGATCAGGTCGATCATCCGCGTCTCGCGGATGTTGCCGAGCCTGTAGGCCGGCTCCACGAAGTGGTCGCACGAGTACAGGTCGCCGGTGTGCTCGAGGGCGAGCGCCAGCCCGCAGGTCTCCGAATGGATGCAGAGACCCGGCGGCTCTCCGTACCAGTTGGCGAGCGCGACGTCGAACATCTGGACGTACACCTCGCCGATGTCGCGGCGGACCCACTCCTCGAACACCTCGACGAGGAACCGGCCGTAGCCGCCGGGCGACACGGATCGATCCGTGACGAGGTTTCCCTCCAGCACGTACAGGGGCCGGTCGCGCACGTGCTCGCCCCAGCCGGCGTTCGCGATCGGGAGGGTCTCGGGGGTCGCGCGTTCGACGATCGGGATGAACTGCATGAACGTCGCGCCGCAGTCGTCGCGGAGGAACCGGTAGATGTCGCGGCCGCGGTCTTCGTTCGCGGCGTGGATCGTCGTGAGCGCGTTCCACTGGACCTCGTGACGCCGCAGGATGTCCAGCCCCGCCATCACCCGGTCGAAGCTGCCTTTGCCGGCCTTGTCGACGCGATACGTGTCGTGGATCTCGCGCGGGCCGTCGATCGACAGCCCGACCAGGAACCCCTGTTCGGCGAGGAACGCGCCCCAGTCGTCGTTCAGGAGCGTGCCGTTGGTCTGGATCGTGTAGACGATCCGCTGGCCCGGCAGTTCGAGTCTTTCGGCGAGCTCGACGGACCGGCGGAAGAAGTCCAGACCCATCATCGTGGGCTCGCCGCCCTGCCAGGCGATCACGACCTCCGGCGCGTGGGCGTGGGCCTCGATCAGCTGACGGAGGTACGTCTCGAGCAGGTCGTCGGCCATCCGGAAGCGGCTGCCCGGATAGAGCAGCTCCTTCGACAGGAAGAAGCAGTAGGTGCAGTCGAGGTTGCAGATCGCGCCCGTGGGCTTCGCGAGCAGGTGGAACGCGGGCGGGGCGCCGGGGGGCAGCAGCGAGCCGGCGCGATCAGACACGCGATCAGACATAGGAATGGCGACGGAGCCAGCGCATCGCGAGCCCGCCCCAGATCGGGGGCAGGTAGTACGTGACGAGGCGGAAGGCGATCGCCGTCGAGAAGGCGATCGCGTGGGGGACGCCGATCGCGACGAGCCCGGCCGTGTACCCGGCCTCGGCGACCCCCATCCCGCCCGGGACCGGCATGAACCCGGCGAACAGGCTGACCGCCGTGTTGATCAACAGCAGCTGGGCCATCGTCGCGTGCTGTCCGAACGCGACGAGGCAAAGACCCAGCGTCACGGCCTGCAGCACCTGCGCGGCGAGGTTGCCGCCGAAGAGCATCGCGAGCTTGGACGGATGACGCAGGACGCGGAGCGACGCCCGGCCCTCCGACGCCTTCTCGCGGAGCGCGGCCCGGTAGCGAGGGATCGCCTCGAGCACGCGCGCACGGATCTTCGGCACGACGAGCACGACGATCGCGGCACCGACGGCGCCGACCACGAGGAGCGTGAGCAGCACGTTGTGGCCGCCGCCCGAGGACGACGAGGAAGACGACGAGGAGGAGGACATCGCGCTCGAGAGATCGAGCGACGCGAGCCCGGACAGCGTGATCACGAGGATCAGCAGCGCCTGGATCAGGAACCCGCTCACGCTGTCGATCGCCCCGATCGCGATGGCGCCGGCCGACCCGACGCCGTTGCGCTCGAAGAACCGGACCTCCAGGGCGATCCGCGCCGCGGAGCTCGGCACGGCGAGCTGGATGAACTGCACGGCGTACTGGAGCATCTGGACGGGGCCGTACCGCACCGGCTGCAGCGATGCGCCGATCGTGCTGAACGCCTGGGGGACCTGGATGATCGGCGCGAGCAGCAACGCGGCGAGGAGCCACACGGCGTCCGCCGAGCGGAAGCTGTCGATCAGGCTCTGGAGCCCGACCTGCGCGACCGCCGAGATCATCACGTAGGCGACCAGCGCGATCAGCGCGACCGTGATCACCGAGCTCCAGGTCACGCGGTGGAGCTTCTCGAGCTCGGGCGGCTCGACCCCGGCAGCCTCGGCGGACAGCTGCATCAGGTCGTCCAGGTCCCAGTCCAGCGCGCGGATCGTGTGGCGGGTCTCGCGATCCAAGATCGCGGGCTGCAGGCACGGGAGGATCTCCGCCAGCCCGTCCGATCCGAGGGCCCTCGCCGCCGCGGCCACCGCGCGCTCGCGACCGGCGAGGAGCGCCGTGGTCACCAGCAGGTGAGCGCGATCGCTCGCGAGCGCGAGCTCCGACGCCCCGATCGTGGCGTCGCCGAAGTCGGCGACCGCGGGGGTGCGGTCCGGTCGGACCAGGAGCCGATAACCGTCGAGGTGGCCGTGCGCGATCCCGGCCGCACGCAGCTGGTCGACGATCCGCCACAGCCCGGCGAGCAGCTCGTCGTCGATCCGGTCCGCGTCGAGCCTCGCGAGCGGTTGCGCGTCCGCCTCGATCACGAGCAGGGCGTCGCGCCCCTCCGCCATCCCGGCGGCGAGCACGGGCAGGACCGGGATGCCGGCGCGCTCGGCGAACAGCGTGACGAACGCCTCGTGTTCGACCTGCTGCAGCCGGCCGCCGATCCGAGGCGTCTGCCCGCGGCGCCACAGCGACGACCACGTGGACGCGATCAGCTGTCCGTCCCAGGCGTCGCGACCGTAGACCTTCACGAGCAGCGGACGGCCCTTCGCGTCGGCGCCTTGCACGAGGGCGACGCCGCTTGGCTGCAGCGGCGCGTGGGCGAGCCCCTCTGCGTCGACGCCGAGGTCACGCAGCGCGGTGTGCACCTGTTCGAGCGTCAGGCGGCCACCGGGTGAGCCGAGCAGCAGGTGGACGAGCGCCGCCGATCCGACCCCGACGAGCAGACCCGTCACCACGCCGATCGACAGCGCGATCCCCAGCGCGATGCTGGCCGTCGCTCCCACGAACAGGATCCATCGACCGAGGTAGCGGAGCGGACGGGACAGGTGGGGCGACGCGGTGACGATCACGGCGGTGGCGAGAGCGAGGCGGGTCGCCGGGTACACGGCCGGCGGCTGCGAGCCCCAGATGGCGCCGAGGCTGTCCGACCACGCCGTGCCGCCGAGGCCGCCGCTCAGGACGGCGAAGCCGAGGGAGAACGCGCACGCGAGGACCTGGCCGAGGAACAGGCGCTTGCGACCGTGCGCCACGAGGGCGGCGACCACCAGGAGCACCGCCCACCCGAGGAGGACGTCGTAACAGATCTCCCAGAACCACCCGAGGAGCCCCGGGAGGTTGTCGACCAACCGAGCGACCGCCTGGCCGAGCGCGGTCGGTGCCGGCGCCACGAGCGACAGGAGGCCCACGCCGACGATCGAGACCACGAGCAGCAGCAGGTCGGTCGGTCGCCGCGCGTTCGGCGCGTCGCTCGCCGATGAGAAGACGCGGATGTCGCTGCGCAGCGCGCGGAGCGTCGTCCGCTCGCGCGTGTCGGAGGGGGGAGCCGCGGCTCCGTCTGGGGCGGTGTGGTCGCTCGGTCCATCCCTCTCCCGGCCGTCCGGCGGCGACCCACCGGCCTCCGCTCCTCCGCGTACGAAAGACTACGGGGGCCCCGATGCGAGCATCCCCCCGTCGGGATGATGCGCCCCGATCCGCGGCGGCGCGCGCGGGCCGCGAGGGAGCCCGCGTGCGTGCCAGGATGGGTCCGTGGTGCAGACGCGCATCGAGGACCCGTCGCTCGCCGACGTCGACGAGCTCGTCCGGTCGCTGGACACCCACCCGGAGGCCGGGCTCACGTCCGCCGAGGCGGCCGGGCGCCTCGAGCGGATCGGCGCCAACGTCCTGGACCCCGCGGTCCCGGTGCCGGTCTGGCGGAAGTTCCTGGATCAGTTCGTCGACCCGCTCGTGTACCTGCTCCTGGCGGCGGTCGTCGTCTCGCTCGTCGCGTGGCTGGTCGAGGGCGCCGAGGGCACGCCCTACGAGGCGATCGTGATCGCGGCGATCGTCGTCGCGAACGCGGTGCTCGGCTTCGTGCAGGAGCGACGGGCAGAGGCCGCGGTCGCCGCGCTGCAGCGGATGGCCGCGGCCACCGCGGGCGTGATCCGCGACGGGGTCGAGGTGCGGATCCCGGCCGCCGACATCGTGCCTGGCGACCTGCTCGTCCTGCGTGAGGGCGACGCGATCAGCGCGGACGGACGCCTCCTCGAGGTCGCGTCGCTCACGGTGGCGGAGGCGTCGCTGACCGGCGAGAGCGAGCCGGTCGTGAAGGACGCCGGGACCCTGGCCGCTCCCGCCTCACTCGGGGACCGCGTGAACACGGTGTACAGCGGGACGGCGGTGACCCGCGGCCGCGGTCGGGCCGTCGTGACGGCGACCGGCATGGCCACGGAGATGGGCAGGATCGCCGCGCTGCTCGAGCGCACCGAGGAGGAGCGCACGCCGCTGCAGCGCGAGGTCGACCGTGTGGGTCGGATGCTCGGGGCCGCGGTGATCGCGATCGCGGTCGTCGTCGTCCTGGCGATCGTCCTCACGTCGGGTGTCCACGGCACGAGCGGGTTCGTCGACGTGCTGCTGCTCGGCGTCTCGCTCGCCGTGGCCGCCGTCCCCGAGGGGTTGGCGGCGGTCCTCACGATCGTGCTCGCCATCGGCGTGCGCCGGATGGCGCAGGAGCGGGCGATCGTGAAGCAGCTGTCCTCGGTCGAGGCGCTGGGCTCGGCGTCCGTGATCTGCTCGGACAAGACGGGCACGCTGACGAAGAGCGAGATGACGATCCAGCGGGTCGTCACACGCTCCGGAGCGGTGTCGGTGACCGGGTCCGGGTACCGGCCCGACGGCGAGTTGGAGGTGTCCGGAGAGCCGGTCGGGGAGGGCCCGCTGCTCGAGGAGCTGCGGGCGGTGCTCGGCGGAGGGAGCCTCGCGAACGACGCGGTGCTCCGCGAGGAGGAGGGCGTCTGGACGATCCAGGGCGACCCCACCGACGCGGCGTTCCTCGTCGCGGAGCGCAAGCTCGGCTTCACCGAACAGCGGACGGCGCGGTTCACACGCGTCGGCGAGGTGCCCTTCACGTCGGAGCGGAAGCTGATGAGCAGCATCGAGGCGGACGCGTCGCGCGAGGGCCGCGTCGCCGTCATCACCAAGGGCGCGCCCGACGTCTTGCTCGCCCGGTGCACGCACGAGCAGACCGGGACGAGGCACGAGCCGCTCACCGCCGCGCGGAAGGCGGAGATCCTCGACGTGGTGAACGGCCTCGCCGAGGCGGCGCTCCGCACGTTGGCGGTCGCGTTCAGACCGCTCGAGGGCGTCGAGCCGCCCGAGCCCGACGAGTCCCTCGAACGCGAGCTCGTGTTCGCGGGAGTGGTGGGGATCATCGACCCTCCGCGGCCGGAGGCGGCCGACGCGATCGCGGAGGCGCTCGGCGCGGGGGTGCGCGTCGATCATGATCACGGGCGACCACCCGCGGACGGCCGCGCGGATCGCCGGCGATCTCGGGATCGGCGGTGCGGGGGCCACGACCGAGGTCGACGTGCTGAGCGGACCCGAGGTCGACGCCCTGGGCGACGACGCGTTCGCCGAGCGGGTGCGGTCGGTGTCGGTCTACGCGCGCGTGGCGCCCGAGCACAAGCTCCGGATCGTCGACGCGCTCAAGGCCGACGGCGCGATCGTCGCGATGACGGGCGACGGTGTGAACGACGCCCCCGCGCTCAAGGCCGCCGACATCGGCGTCGCGATGGGGATCGCCGGCACGGAGGTCGCGAAGGAGGCGGCGAACATGATCCTCGCCGACGACAACTTCGCGACGATCGTCACGGCCGTGCGCGAGGGGCGCGGGATCTTCGCCAACATCCGCAGGTTCCTGCGTTACCTGCTCTCGTCGAACCTCGGCGAGGTGCTCACGATGTTCTTGGGGGTCGTGGGCGCGTCGGTGATCGGCCTGCGCGTGATCGGCGAGGCGATCGCGGCGCCGCTGCTCGCCACGCAGATCCTGTGGATCAACCTCGTGACCGACTCCGCCCCGGCGCTCGCGATGGGGATGGACCCGCCTCCGCGCGACGTGATGCAGCGTCCCCCGCGCAGGTTGACCGACAGCGTGATCGACCGGGAGATGTGGGCCGGCGTCGTGTTCGTCGGCGCGGTGATGGCGGTCGCGACCCTCCTCACGATCGACCTCGAGTTGCCGGGGGGCCTGATCGCGGGGACGGGCACCCTGACCGAGGCGCGCACGGCGGGGTTCACCGTGTTGGTCCTGGCCCAGCTCTTCAACTGCTTCAACTCGCGATCGGAGCGCGAGAGCGCGTTCCGGGGACTGTTCCGCAACCCGCTGCTGTGGGGGGCGATCGGCCTCTCCCTCCTGCTGCAGGTGCTCGCCGTGCAGCTCTCGATCCTCAACCGCGCGTTCGACACGACGCCGCTGTCGGTTTCGGAGTGGGCCCTGTGCACGGCGATGGCCAGCTCGGTCCTGTGGGCCGACGAGATCAAGAAGCTGATCGTGCGCCGGGTCGCGGCCCGCCGCGGCCCGACCTGATCGCTCAGTACTTGCCAGACAGGTCGCTGCGCGGGTCGAAGAACCCGCCGGACGGCCTCGCGTGCGCGTGCCAGTGGTCGGGGATCCGGCGACGCTCGCCGTCGATGTAGTAACCCTCCTCGCCGTAGCGTGCGGCCGCGATCCGTTCGAGCCGGGACAGCAGCATCGCCTCGAGCTCGGCGTCGGGCAGGCCGTGGGTGCGCCACACGATCATCGGCGTCATGCACACCATGCAGTCCGCGACCCAGCAATCCTCGTCCTCGAGGTGCCAGTCGGTGATCCGCTCGGCGTTGCACAAGAGACAGTCCTGGCCCACACTCCCATCATCGTCCATCGATCCGCCGGTGCCATCCGCGACCCCTCGACGAGGGGGCGGAAGACCCGTGAAGGCCGATGACGCCGGCCCGATGGTGGAGCCGGGAGAGGTGGAGACATGCGGGCTCTCGGCATCGTCGTGGGAGTTGTCGTCGGTTCCATCCTCGGCGCCCTCGCAGGGGCATCGGCCGCGGTCGTCCTGGCGATCATCGGCGGCGTGCTCGGCGCGCTCGTCGTTCACCCTTCCGGCCGCACGCGCGCCGCGCGCACGCCCGTGCCTCCGATGCCGTCCCTCGACGATGCGGCGTCGCCAGCCGACCTTGAGCACGAGCACGAAGAGTGGACGGAGCGGTTCCTGGCCGAGGCGTCCAGGCACGGCGTGATCGACCAGGCGACCCGCGGGCGGCTCTCCGCGTACCTGCTCACCCGGACCGCCGCGAAGGTCGGGGCACTCCGGCGACCCGAGGTTCCCGGGGCCGGCCTCGGTCCACCCCCGACACCCTCGCGTCCGGAGGCTCCCGCGCCCCAGGGGCCCGTGCGGCCCGAGGAACCGACCCCCGCGTACCCGCCGATGCCGTCGATGCGGCCGGCGCCGCCCCGCGCGGCCGCCCCGTCCCCGGTGGCCTCGTGGTTCGCGCGGATGCGCGAAGCGGTGGTGTCCGACGTCGCCGTGCACGGCCTCGCGTACCTCGGGGTGTTCCTCGTGTTCGCGGGGATCTTGGGGTTCCTCCTGTTCTCGTTCGAGTCGCTGTCGACCTCGGTGCGGCCCTACGGCGAGCTGGCGATCCCGACGGTGCTCCTAGGCTCGGCTTGGTACCTGCGTCGGCGCGGCGCGCCCGTCGTGGCCACGGCCCTCGGGCTGGTCGGCGGCGTCTTGCTGCCGGTCGTCCTGTTTGCCTCCTACGTCGACGGCGCCGCGTTCCCGCCCGACTTCGAGGGCGACGCCGTCGGGTGGGCGGTGATCGTCACGTCGATCGTGCTCGCCGCGGCCTACGCCGTGCTCGGGGCGCGCCGGCGAGACATCTCGGTGCGTCTGCTCGTGGCGCCGATGCTCTGGACGGCGGTGTGGGGGATCGGGCTCCTGCTTCCGGGCGCCGGCCGGGCCACGCTCGAGGAATGGTCGGCCATGCAGTGGGCGCTCGTGTCGGTCGCGGTCGCGGCCACCGCGGTCGTCGTGCGCGTGTGGCCCGACCCGTGGTGGTCGCACGACGCGCGCCGGTCGTTGATCCCGGGTGCGGCGCTCGCGCTCGGACTCACGCTGTTGCTGGACGGCGCCGCCGGGTGGAGCGCGGGTTCGCTGGTCCTCGTCGGGCTCGCGACCCTCGTGACGTCCGAGGCGCTCGCGGACCGGCTCGGCGTCACGCTTACCCAGACGATCCAGGCGCCGCTGCTGTGGCTCGCGCTCGCGGGCGTGCAGCTACGTGCGGGCGACGGCTGGACGGGCCCGGTCGCCGTGGTCGCCGCGCTCGCGCTCCTCGAGTGGCAGGACCGACGGCGTCCCGGGGCGATCCCCGTGCTGGGCGCGTGCGTCGGCGTCGTGGCCGGGATCGTGCTCGCGGTCCGCGTAGAGGCGTCTGACCCGTGGAGCGCGGTGGCGGCCGTCGGGGTCCTTGCAGCCTGGGCCCACGTCCACCGGCTGTGGCCGCTCACGTCGCTGACGAGCGACGACGGCCGCCTCGCGATCGCCGGGATCGCCGCGCTGGCCCCCGCCGGGGTCGCCGCGGCGCTGGTGGGGGCCCTCCCCGACGGGGTCGCGTTCATCGCGCTGGGTATCGTCGCGCTGCTCGTCGCGGGTGCGATCCGCGGCATGAGCCCCGCCGATCCGTTCCTCGGTCCGTGGGCCTTCGTGTCCACGGCGGCGCTCGGCGGGACCGTCGCCCTGTGGCCCCTGTCCGCGGAGGCGGCCGCCGTCGCGCTCGGGACCTCGAGCGTCGCCGTCGGGGTCGTCCCCACGTGGAGGTTCGGGCGTGCATGGGCGGTCGTGGCCGGGGCTGCCGGCACGCTCGCGTTCGTGCTGGCATGGGCGGGCGTGGCGGGCGACGTCTCCGCGGCGACCGTGGCCATCGCGTCCCTGGGTGCGGCGGCCGCGCTGACGTGGATCCGTAAGGCGGTCGCCGCGCACGCGGCGCTCGCGTGTGTGGCGGCGGGCTCGGTGGCGATCGGCGTCGTCGTGAGCCTCGGCGAGGGCTGGCTGCTGGTCGCGGCGGTGGGCGCGTGGACCGCCGCGCTCGTCTCGGTCGCCGTTGCCGGCGAGGTCCGCGACGTCGGCATCGTGCGGCTGCTGGCGGCCGCGCTCGGAGCGTCGGGCGTGCCCCAGAGTTCCGACGTCGCGCGCGGGCTCCCGGCCGGGCTGGCGCTGGCGGGCGCCGCCGCGACGTTGCTGGTCGCCGCCGACGTGCACGGCGTGCTCGCCTCCGAATCCGGGACGGGTCGCGGTGGGCTTCGCCGCGGTGTCCGTGGCGGAGGCCGCGGGGACCTGGCTCGTGCGTCGTCGGAGCCCGCTCGTGCACGTCCTGGCCAACGGGGCGTTCGTGCTCGCCGTGGCCGCCGCCGCCGGGGCGACCCTGGTGGACGACCCCGCCGGACCCTCGGCGATCACCCTCGCCCTGGCGATCGCCGCGGTCGCCGTCACGGCGCCGGTCGCGCGACACGCCGTGATGACGTGGGCCGCGTGGGCGATGAGCGTCGGGCTGGTGATCCGGCTCGCCGAGCTGGTCGACGTGGCGTCGCGCGACGTCCCGGTGCTCGTCGCGGCGTGGAGCGCGTTCCTGGGCCTGGGGGCGCTGGCGCTGGACGACGCGCGGGCTGGCCGCAGGCCCGCGGGCGCGTTCGTGCGGACCGCATCGCTGCTCGCCCCGGCCGCGATCGGCGTGACGGTGTTCCCGCCCGCGCTGGCGCTCAGCCTGTCCGGCTCGGACGCGCGGATCGCGCTCGTGTGCCTCGCCGGCGCCGCCGTGGTCGCCGGCGCCGCGGCCTTGCTCCGCCTGGGCTCCCTCACGGCCGTGTCCTACGCCCTGGTGTCGGCGGCGACGGCGCTCTCGTCGCCGTGGTCGCCCGCGGACCATCCGTGGCTCGGCATCGCCTGGGCGGGCGCGCTCGGCGGTGTGGCCTGGGCCCTGCGCGAGGTGTCGGAGCCGCTCCCGCTCCAACGACGGTGGGACGCGCCGGCCGCGCTGATCGCGCTCGGGTGCGCCGGCGTCGCACTGTGGTGGTCGGTGCCCGCCGGCGAGGTCGCGGTGACGTGGGGGCTCGCCGGCGTCGTCGCGCTCGTCGTGGCCTGGGTGCTTCGATCCACGGCGTGGGCCGGGGCGGCGGTGGTCCTGATCGAGGTGGGGGCCGGCGACGCCGGTCACGGCTGGAGCGCTCTCGCGCTCGGCGCCGGCGCGGTGGGGCTGGCCGCGATCGCGTCCCGGCTCGCCGAGGACCGCGCGTACGTGCGGGTCGCGGTGCAGGGCGCCGCGGCAGCGTTCGCGCTGGGCTCCCTGCTGCAGCTGACCTCGTTCGCCGACTGGTCGTGGACGGTCCTGACGGCGGTCGCGCTGACGATCGCCGTGGCGGCGACCGCCGCCGGCCTGCTCCTGCATGAGCGGAACGAGGTCTGGGCGATCCAGGCTGGCTTCCTCGCCGTGGCGATGCAGGCGCTCGGGACGGCGGCCGCCCTCCTCGTGTGGCCCGAGCGGGGACCCGCGGTCGCTGCCCTGCTGACGGCGGCGATCGAGACGGCGGCCGCCGGCGTCGTGCTGAACCTCGCGGTGCTCGCGATGGCCTCGCCCGCGCTGGTATGCGGCGCCTGGTTGGTCGGGATCGGGGACCTGATCGAGGGCGACCCGATGTGGTGGACGATGCCGCTCGGGCTCACCCTGCTGGTGATCGTCGGGATCGGCCGGTGGTTCGGACGCCACCGCGAGACCTCTGGGCTGGACCAGCCGCTGGTCGTCCTGGACGTGGCGGGGATGGCGACGCTGCTGATCCCGCCGCTCGTGCAGATCGTCGCGCGCTCCTCTCTGGACGCCGTGATCGCGATCGGCGTCGGTCTCGCGATCGCCGTGTGGGGGACGCTGACGAAGGTCCGCCGCCGCCTGTTCATGGGGATCGGCGGCGTGGTGGTGGCGGTCGTCCTGATGATCGCGGGTCCGATCGCGGACCTCGTGCCGAAGATCGAGCGCCCGGTCATGTGGGTCCTGATCGTGCTCGCCGGGGTCGTGCTGCTGATCGTGGCGACGAGCCTCGAGCGCGGCCGCGCGCGTCTGGCCGCCGCGTTGAAGCGGCTCGACGCGCTGCTGGGCGACTGGGAGTGACGCTCAGGCTGCAGCGTGCAAGGCAGCGTGGTCGCCGACGGCGACGCCGTTCGCGTCGTACCAGCCGGTGTTCGCCTCGATCGCGAGGACGTAGGGGGCGTCGGCCGCGTAGGTCTCGCACGGATCGGCCGCGCACGGCGTCATCTCGCGGATCGTGACGATCGTGCCGCTCGCGCCCACGAACGCGATCGACAGCGGGATCAGCGTGTCCTTCATCCAGAACTGCGCCGTCGTGGGCAGGTCGAACACGAAGGCCATGCCCTCGTCCGCGGGCATCGACGTGATGCCCATCAGCCCCCGCTCGCGCTCGGGGTCGGTGTCGGCGACCCGCACGTGCAGGACCGCGTCGTTGCCAGCGAACGTCACGGTGCTCGACGCGGCGGCCGGCGCGGGGGACAGGGAGATCGGGACCGCGGTCGGGGTCGCCCCCGTGCGGTTGCACGCACTCAGCGATGTGAGCAGCAGGAGCGTGACGAGGAGTCGTCGCATCGCGCCCCCATCATCGCGGATGTGCGTGGCGTCGCCGTCGGGCCACGCCCGATGCCCTGCGGGGATGGCGGATGGCCCCAACGGGCTGAAGATTTCGGGGTCGATCTGCCGATACCCGTTCGGGGTGCCCGTTCCGTTCGGGCGCTGGGAGGTCCGGCTCGAAGGAGAACGGGTTGATGAAGGGACGGACCGCAGGGGCGGCGATCGTGGCCGCCACGCTCTTCTTGGTCGTGGCGAACATGGACGCCCGCGCCGGCACCGACACCGGGCCCACCGGCATCGTGGTGAGCACGCCGAGCCCGGCGGGCTTCGCCCCCTACGGCGGGATCCGGCTGCAGGCGATCGGTTCGGTCAACAACACGGCAGGCGATGAGTACCTGGGGGTCGGAACGCTGGTCCCGTCGTCGAACCGGATCGAAGCCAACTTCACGTTCTCTCGGTTCACCACCTTCCAGAACCCCGGTACCAGGACCGGTGACTGCCTCGGCAACTACGTCTGGGGCACGGTGAACGCTCCCTCGGCCAACGACGTCTCGCTCGCGTGGGATCCCGCGGCCGACACGCTCACCTCCCGGTTCGTCACCCCGACGCTCAACTGCACGTTGGTGTTCGGGCAGTTCGCGCAGGAGCTCGCGAACGCGCAGGCATGGACCCTCGCCGACGCGCGGGCGGCGCTCACCGACGTCAACGCGCTGCGCATCATGGTCGACGCGCGGCAAGCCGGCACGAGGGTGGACCTCAGCGGCGCCAAGGTGGACGGCAGCGTCCCGCTCCCGACGTTCGACCCGGGCTCCGGCGCGAGCCGGGACTGGCTGGCGACCGGCTATGACTTCGACGCGCCGAACGGGTTCGGCTTCTCGGGCTCGCTCGACCTCGGAGGCACGTTCGGGTCGTGCGAGAGCACCTGCGCTTTGGAGATCGAGTTCGGACACGTCGACGGGGCGCAGGACCAGCCGCCGACGGTGCGCGACCACGCCGCCGACGTCTCGGGTGATGAAGGCAGTCCCCTCACGACCCACGGCTCGTTCACGGATCCCGACGGCGACCCCTTGACGATCGACGCCTCCAGCGCCGGCTCGGTGACCGATCACGGGGACGGCTCGTGGACCTGGAAGCTGGTGCCGCCGGACAACGGCGGCGGTTCGGTCACGGTCACGGCGACCGACGGCAAGGGAGGCACGGCGACGGACAGGTTCTCCTGGTCCGCCGCGAACGTTCCCCCGACGATCGTGTCCTTGAGTCCGAACGTCACCACGGCGCTCACCGGCAGCGACGTCACCTGGACCGCGACGGCGACCGATCCCGGGTCGGCGGACACGTTCACCTGGTGGTTCGACGGCGGCGGCGCCACCCCCGGCGATCTCACGACCACCTTCACCCGTACCTACTCGGCGTGCGGCTCCCACACGCTCGAGGCGACCGTGGCCGACGACGACGGCGGCTCGTTCACGGCCACCTCGTCGACGTCGGTCGCGGTGGCCGACGGCGTGGTGCTTCCCCCGCTGGGCGTCGGGGCCGTGCGCGCGGTCACGGCGGGCAGCGTGGTGCCGGTGAGGGTGTGGATCGGGTGCGACGGTCAGTTCTGGAGCGGCCTTCACCCCACGATCTCGGTGGCCGGCGGCGGCGCCCTCGACCCGGCGGTGTCCGCCGACGGGGGAGGCGACGTGATGCGCGAGGTCACCGGCGCGTATATGTTCGCCCTGCGGGTGCCCGACTCGATCGGCTCCGCGACCGTGACGGCCGGCGACCGGCTCTCGATCGTGGTCGAGCCCTTCGGTCCCTCCGGCGGTGCGCTCCAGACCACGCTGCAGATCCGCGCCTAGGCGCGGACCCGACCTCGGCGTCTCCTCACGCGAGCGGCGCCTCGACGGCCACGGGCTCCTCCTCGTCGAGCTCGGAGAGGTCCTCGGGCTCCACGTGGATCCGCGGGAGCACGCGGTCGAGCCAGGCCGGGAACCACCAGTTCGCCTTGCCCATCAGCAGCATCAGCGAGGGGACGAGCGCGGTGCGGATGATCACGGCGTCGACGAAGATCGCCGCCGCGAGCCCCACGCCGAACTCCTTGATGATCCGCTGCCCGCCGAGGATGAAGGACCCGAAGACCACGATCATGATGGCCGCCGCGGCGGTGATCGTGCCGCCGGTCGCGGCCAGTCCCCGTTGCACCGCGGTGCCGTTGTCGCCCGTGCGCAGCCACTCCTCGTGGATCCGCATCACCAGGAAGACCTCGTAGTCCATCGACAGGCCGAACAGGATCGCGAACAGCATCACCGGGAGGAACGACTCGACCGGCCCCGGGCGGCTCACGCCGAAGAGCCCGCCGAGCCATCCCCACTGGAACACGGCCGTGACGATCCCGAACGCTGCGGCGATCGAAAGCAGGTTCATGATCGCGGCCTTCAGCGGCACGAGGAGGCTCCGCAGCACGAGCATCAGCAGCAGGAACGACACGATCACCACGACGCCGATGAAGACCGGCAGCTTCTCGCTCAGCACCGTCGCGAAGTCCGCGAAGATCGCCGTGATCCCGCCCACGTAGACGGTGAGCCCCGTGGAGCCGACCGAGGAGGGGATCACCTGGTCCCGCAGGCGGTTGATCAGATCGGTGGTCGCCGCGTCCTGGGGTGCGGTCGTCGGGTAGACCTGGAACAGCGCGACCTGTCCGGCGCCGTTGCCCGAACCCGGGAGCGTGAGGACCGGCGTCACGGCCGCGACGCCGGGCTGCGAGGAGACCGAGGCAGCGAGCCGCTTCAGGGCGTCGGCCTGTTGGGTCCCGTTCACCTCCGCGACGATCTGCAACGGTCCGTTGAAGCCGGGGCCGAACCCGTGCGCCAGCAGGTCGTAGGCGGTGCGCGTCGTGCTGCCCACGGGGTCGTTGCCCTGGTCGGAGGAGCCGAGGCGAAGACGCAGGAACGGTGCCGCGAGCACCAGCATCACGAGGAGCGCTACGCCTCCGTACAGCCACGGGCTCCGTTCCACGCCTGCGGCCCAGCGCACCCAGAACCCGTCGGTGTGCGGGTGGCGCGGGCCGGAGGCTTCGAGCGCCCTGCGCTGGCGCCGCGAGAGGATCTTCGGTCCGATGAACCCGAGCATCGCCGGCAGGAACGTGAGCGCGGCGATCATCGTGAGCAGCACCCCGATGCTCGCCGCGACGGCCAGGCCGTACAGGAAGCTGATCCCCAAGGCGAACATCCCGAGCAGCGCCACGCACACGATCGTGCCCGCGAAGAGCACGGCGCGGCCCGACGTGTCGATCGCGAGCACGATCGAGGACTCGACGTCGCGGCCCGCCTGCAGCCCCTGTCGGTGTCGCGAGACGATGAACAGGGCGTAGTCGACGCCGACCCCGAGGCCGATCAGCAGCACGAGCTCCGAGGAGAAGTCCGGCATCTGCATCGCGTGGCTCACGAGGCCGATCACGGACACGGCCGTGCCGAGCGCCACGAGCGCGGAGGCGAGCGGCATCGCCATCGCGAACAGCGAGCCGAACACGAGGAACAGGACGATCCCGGCGGTGATCACGCCGAACCCGGTGCCACCGACCGCCGGCTGGTTCGCCAGCTGCGCGAGCTGGCCCGAGACGGCCACCACGACCCCGTCGCCCTCGGCCGAGGTGGCCGTGCGCACGAAGTCCTTCGCGAAGGACATCGAGAGGTTCTGCGCCTCCTCCTTGAGCGAGACCGTGGCGAACGCGACGGTCCCGTCCCTGCTCACCTGCTGCGCGCCCTCAGGGGAATAGGGCGAGACGACCGCCACGACGTGCGGGAGCCTCGCCACCTCGGCGAGCATCTGTTCGATGCGCTGCTGCACCGGCACGTCGGTCACCTTCGCGCCGCTCTCGATGCCGATCACTATCTGCTCGGTGTCGCCGGACTCCTGCGGGGCGGCCGCCCGGAGCAGGTCGAGCGCGCGGGTCGACTCCGTGTCGGGCAGCGTGAAGTTGTTCGAATAGGCCGGACCGACCACGCGCGAGATCACCAGCAGGGCGATCAGCACCAGCAACCAGCCGCCGACGACGACGCGCCGATGACGGAAGCTCCACGTCGCCAGGGCGCGCATCAGCCGGACCTCGGGATGGACGGGTGCGGAGGAGGGCATGCGAGAGGCATGCACCTGAGCCTATCGGGGTTCCCGGCAACGCCGGGCGTTCCGCTACTTCGCCTTCGCCGCCGCGATCACGGCGTCCTTCTTCGTCGTGTTCCCTTGGGAGGTTCCCAGGACCTTCGCCTTGAAGACCTTCCCGACCGCGGTGGTCGCCTTCGCACCGATCACGACCTGGAGGAGGAAGCTCTTCCCGGCCTGCAGCTTCCGCTGATACGTGCCGGCCTCGACCGCGCTCGAGACCACGGTCGAACCGACCTTGTAGCCGATCGTGAAGCCCGTGGCCGCCTTCGGGCCTTTCAGGGTGATGGTGTCGGAGGTGTTCCCGTCGTTCTGGATCTTGACCCAGAAGGAGCTGTTGTCGCCGCGCTTCACCGCGTGCGCGAGGGTCTCCGACGCGCCGGTGGCGTCGTACATGTCGTTGCCCTTGAAAGGCCCGGCCTTCGCCGTCGCGATCAGGGTGTCGGGGCGGCGCTTCACGGCCGCGACCGTGAAGCCCGCCGAGGCCCCGTCCTGGAACGTCGCCCCGGTGGCGTCGAGGGTGCCCGCTCCGACGGCCGCGCCGGCGGGGATCGTCACCGCCTTCGAGAAGGAGCCCGACCCGTCGCTGGTGGCCGAGGCGAGCGGGGTCACCGTGCCGGCGGCGTCGCTGAACGAGAGCGACACCGAGTGGTTGGCGGTGAAGCCGCTCCCCGTGAGGGTCACCGTGGTCCCGACGACGCCGGACGAGGGAGCGATCGAGGCCTCCTGGTTCGCCCCGGCCACGCAGGCCGCGTTGGCGTTGCTCCACTCCTTCTGGACCTCGTACGTGTGCCCCGCCCACGTCACCTCGGAGACCTGCGCGTTGCAGATGTCGCCGATCTCGCCGTTCGAGTTGTCGTACCAGCCGGAGCCGTCGGCGAGCGGATCCGTGATCGCCTCGTTGAACTCGTGGCTGAGAACCGACGTCTCGTCGTCGAACGCCGGATCGTTCGGGTGTGCGCTCGTGCCGGTACACCCGGCGATGCTCGTGGCGTTCGAGTCGACGTAGGGCATGTTCGCGTAGACGACCGGCGCGTTCGTATCGCCGTTCAGGTCGAACTCCCCGTGATAGGCGCAGTAGACGAAGTTGGCGCTCGTCTTGGGGTTGAAGCAGTCGGCCGCGTCGAAGCAGGAGTTCTCCATCGGATCGGTGAGGACGACGTACATCGTCGAGAGGTCGGCGGGGAGCGAGTTCGTCGTGACGACGGAGGCGACCTCCGCCTGGATCTGCGCGTCGGTGACGCAGTTCACGAGGGAGTTCGACGAGCACGCGCTTCCCGCGGTCGGGTACGCCGAGGTGTCGAGGATCCCCTGCAGGAGGCCGGAGGAGTTGACGATGTACTCGGTCGTGGGGCCCACCACTTGGTAGTACTGCGTCAGGTTGTTGTAGAGGGCGTGGCCCCCGACGTCGGTGAAGAACCGTTCGATCAGCGAGTTGTAGGAACCCGAGACGGCCTCCGGCGTCGCGTCCTGCAACTGCGCCGGCTCCCAGAAGATCGGAACGGTGTGCGTCCCCGCCTGCATCACGGGACCGTTGCCGTACGTGAGGCTCGTCGCGGCGAACCGCACGGAGCCCGTCGGGAGGCCGAGCGATGCGGCGACCGAACGGGTCGGCATCAGATGGACGTGTGGCCGGGGCTCGAGCGTCTGGGTGATGCGGCGCCGACGGGAGAGCCTCGTCCCGGCGACCGCGCGAGCCGGCGCTGCGCCCACCGCCGAGACGACCAACACCGTCGTGCCCGTCGCGACGACCCACCGAACGAACCACCGTCGGTCCACATCCGCTCCTTCCGTCTCGATCCGGCGCGGCCGGTTCGGCCGACCCCCGCGAGGAAACGTCCCGGAGGATATGCGCCGCGGGGCAGGCGTGCGAGCATCCGGACCGGGTCCACGATCTGCCGTTCCCGACACCCATGGGTCTGCCCGGCTACACTTCCCCGAGCGATTCCCAGGCTGCGAGGTGGTACTGCCGCGTCGTCTGGATTCCTCGCCGGAGGCCGGAGTAGCTCAGTCGGCAGAGCGCCTCCATGGTAAGGAGGAGGTCAGGGGTTCGATTCCCCTCTCCGGCTCTAGAAAGCGCAGGTCAGAGGCTATCCCGCCGATCATCTGCTCCGCCGCCCGCCTCAGGTGTTCCCCGAGCTCCCGGTTCTCGGCCTGAGGGCCGATCTCGATGACGGTCGTCCCCGGATCGAACGTGGGGATGTGATCTGGTGCGAAGTAGAACACCGAGCCCTTCTCCGCTTCCTCCTCTTGCCCGTCTGAGAACCTCACGTGCACCGCTCCCTCGATGACGTATCCCCAGTGAGCGATCGGGCACATGCCGCCAGGCAATCCGGCGAACAGGCCGGTGAGGTCGATGCCACCTTCCTTGACGTCGATCAACGTGAACGTCATGCCGCTCTCGTCCAGGGCACGGATGCTGCCGACGGGTGTCTCGAGGATGGCGGGTAGACCCTCTGCTCGCGCCTTCATGATGGCTCCTTCCAGCCCTGCGCCGTCCTCGAAGCTGCGCATATGGCGAGACCGGGTCCAGGGTCCTTCGTCCCGTTCGATGGCGGTTACACATCGGCGCGTCATTCCTGCTTGGAACGCCTTCTCCGATGAGCGTGCACGCGGCATCGCGTCACCACGTGGCCGGTCTTCGCCGCCGCGACGCCGCCGACAGCTCAGCCCAGCAGCACGTAGAGGACGAACGCGACAGCGACGGCGAGCGCCACGGCCGCGACGATCACCAGCACGCGGGTTGCGGTGGAAGACCCGTCCTCGACCACACGCATCGAGCCCGGTCCGGCGCCGGCACCCACAGCCTCGTCGAGCGCCACGTCGGCATCGCGCACGCTCCCGTACCGCCCCACCTCGCGCCACGCGGTGCCGTCGTACCGCTCGAGGATCGCAGCACGTCTCGCCCGCCCGAACCGGCCCTTGCCGACGTCTGCAAGCGTTGGACCGGGGATGTTCGGCTGGCCACCTCCGGCTACGCCCATGCGCGGCACCGTACGGGGCCCCATGTCCCGGGCGCAAGAGGCGCGCCGCACGATCGTCCGGCACCTGGCGGAGATCGACGCCGCGGGGTAAGAGAGCCGCACTCGGGGGAGGTTCACCGACGCTCGTGCACGGCGTCGGAACGACATCCCTCACTTGACGGCGAGCCAGACGTCTCCAGTGACCGAAGTCCTCTCCGCATGGATGTCCCAGCACCCAGGCTGGGGGAAGGTGAACAGGCTGCCCCACTCGTCGCCCGGACGGTCCCACGTGGAGGTGCCGTGGGCGCCGAGGACACCGGGGTTCACCTGCCCCGTCGTATCCACGGCTACCAGGCTCAGGTTCCCTGTACCCGTCATGCGCCAGACGATCTTCACCTGCTTGCCAGCGCGGATCGGATCTCCCGGCTTCTGGAAGATGAGCGCCCAGAGCTTGCCCTGGTCCGAACTCCCTCGAACCTCGACAAGGAACTGGTGATAGGCATGCGATGGCGACGGAGGGTGCGGGCACCCAGGGACAGCCACAGCCCGCATCGACGGGGAGGCGGTCGGCGACTGCACCGTCCGCGTCGGTGCCGGGGATGCTGAGCGCTCGGCGGTCCCGCCGGTGCATGAGGAGACCAGCACCAGTACCGCGACCGTTAGGACCCCGCGCGAAGTACCCATCGCTGTCCCTACGTACGAACCTACGCTGCGGGCTCCGCCCGAGATCGAGGCCGCGACGTAACGCCGTCATCGACGCAGGCGGCACGCAGATGGGTGGCGACGGAAGGGTCCCTTCTAGCATCTGCGGCCGCTCCATACCTGCGTGCCGCTCCGCGCAGCCGAGGAGTACCCGGCTTGGGCCGTCGCGAACCCTCGCGGGCGGATCTGGTACCTGGGCTCGGCGGATGGATGCGCCCGGCGGTGGCCCTTTGGGCTTTCCGCGAAGCGTGCCGCCGAGTCCCGGGAGCACTGTCGGGCGCACCCACAACCACCGTACTCCGGATGGCGTGAAGGGGGGCGGTCTTGATCTCCACGACCCAAGAGCGTCGCGAGTTGGCGACGGGGACGTCAGCACGGAGCCACGTCCTTTCGAAGGAGTGGTCAACCGTCGGCAGCGAGGAACGAGCCCTTGATCAACCTAGGACACTGCCAGGGCGTCGATGGAGGCGATGGACCACGCGCCGAGCCCGGACTACGCGACGTTTACGGGCGCGCAGCTGCTCAGGTGGACAGATCGCTCTAGCGGCAGAAGCGTCGGCATCTCGCCGTTGAAGACGGATCCCAGTGCGGGATCGTCTGCCCGATCACCGCGTCTGCGCAAGTGTCAGCCCGGAAGCCGCCGAATACTCGCACCACGCGATCGGTCGAGGTCTCTTCCCGGTCGCACAGCCGCGAAAGGGATCCTCATGGCGCCGAAGAAGACGGAAGAGGCCGGGACTGTGTGTCCCGGCCGTCTGTCGCTTCGTGAACGGGTAAGGAGGAGGTCAGGGGTTCGAGCGCCCCTCCTGGCCATGATCGATGTCGGGCGAGGCCGCCTCGACCTTGCGGAGGAACGCGTCGAGGCGTTCGTTGAACGGTGCACCCGTGCGCTGCGCGCTGCGCGCCTTCCCGGCGATGACCGCATGTTCGGCGTTGAGCTCACGTGGGAGCACCTCGCACACCGCCGTGAACGACGGGTTATGCGCGCCGGATACCACCAACTTCGGGAAGGGCGCGGCGCGGAGCGCCTGCAGCGGGATCACGGCGTCTCCCGCGAACCGCTCGACCATCAGCAGCCGTACGCTCTGCTCGAGTGGGGGAGGGAGCGAGCTGGGCAGCTCGGCGGCGCTGCCAGCGAGCGAGAGGAACCCGCGGAGGAACGCTTCGGGGTCAGTCGAGGGATCGGCAAAATACGCGGAGCCGCGCGACGTACTCCGCATGGTTCGGGTCATCCTCGACGAGCCCGAAGGCCGGCGGCTCGATCACCGTCAACGAGCGCACGGCCTCGGGACGCCGAGCCGCGGCGAGGAGCGACACCACGGCACCGTAGGAGTGGCCCACGAGGTGTGCGCCGTCGCCGAGCAGATACGGCCACGTCCCCGGCGTCGACCTCGAAGTCCTCGCGCTCGGCGGGCGGGTTCGGGAAGTAGCCGCGACGATCGAGCACGATCAGCCCCCAGTGATCCGACAGCGGGCGTTGCTCGGCCCACGTGCCTTCACCGTTCATCACGCTGCCGTGCACCGAGGAGCACGGTCGGCCCGGAGCCCCAACGCTCCACGTGCAGGTCTGCCATCGGACCGTCCCCTTCGCTCGGTGGGCGCGAGCATCCGATCCGTTAAGCGCGTCGTCAACGCCGAAGAAGGCGGTTGCGCCGGACCACCCCGCGTGGTTGGCTCCCTCCGCAGGGTCGCCTGTCCCCCCGATAGGCCGTGAGACACGGGAGGTGGGCGATGACGTTCCTGCAACCCCCTGCCGTCGCGTTCCTCGGCGCGGAGGTCGTTGCCGACCCTGCGACAGTGAAGACCCCCTACGCGTTCCTCGGGATCCCGTTCGGCCCGCCGTACCGGCCCGAGGACCTCACCGTGTGCGCCGGCGCCGCCGACGCGATCCGGGAGCTGGCGCGCGACATGGAGTACGGGCCTCCCTTCTCGACGCATTTCGACTTCGACTGGGGTGGGCCGCTGTTCCCGGGCGGCACCCCGACCGTGACCGATCTCGGGAACGTGATCGGGGACCATGCCGACCCGGACGCGATCTGGGACCGCGCGGTCGGCGTGCTCCGCCCGTTGGTGCAGGCGGGGCGGGTCCCGCTGGTCGTCGGCGGGCTGGACGCGATTCCGCCGATGGTCGTCGAGGCGTTCGACGGGCGTGAGACGGTCAACGTCTTGCACGTCGACGCGCACGTCGATTTCCGCGACGAGGTCGACGGGGTCCGCCGCGGCTACTCGAGCCCGATCCGGCGGATCCGCGAGCTCGCGTGCACCGGCACGATCGTGCAGGTCGGGCTGCGGGCGGTGGGGAGCGGGCGGCCGCGGGACGTGGAGGACGCCCGCAGGGCCGGCAACCATCTCCTCACCGCGTGGGAGGTCCACGAGCACGGTATCGGGCCGATCCTCCAGGTGCTGGACGCGACCCCCGGCCGATGGGTGGTCACGATCGACTGCGACGGCCTCGACCCGACGATCGCCCCTGCGGTCGGATGGCCCGAGCCGGGCGGGCTCACCTACCCGCAGATCGCTGGGCTCGTGCGCGCCCTCGCCCGCGCTGGTCGTGTCGCGGCCACGATCGTGACCGAGTTCCAGCCCGCGCTCGACCCGCAGCGGATGACCGCCCGCACCGTCACGCGTCTGTTCATGAACGTGATCGGCCTGCAGCGTCGAGCCCACGACCGCCGGGCCCCTGCCTCGCCGAGGTTGATCGAGAGGGAAGTCAGCGCGGATCGTCGGCGACCAAGAAGCTGGCGGTCGCCTTCTCGAGCGTGTCGGTGGACACGAGAAGCGTGTCTGCGCTGGCGATCGAGAGCACCTGCTGGCTTCGTGACCCGGGCGGCGCGACGATGCGAAGGATCTGCGCGCGCCAACCCAAGCGCTTCGCGATCTCCAAGAGCATGCGGATGCCCGCGCTGTCGAGGTAAGAGACATCGGTGAGATCGACCACGAGACCGATCGCCTCGTTCGACACCTCCTCCATGATCTCGTCCGCGACGTTGGCCGCGTTCGACATATCGATCTCCCCTGCCACGCGGACGACGACGACGTCCTCGTCGCCTCCGCGCCGGATGGTCACCAACTCGCTCATACCGAGACCGACCTCTCTACGTCGCGACGGATGCGCACGACCGTACCTCCCTTGTGTCGTCGATCCTGCAACCGAGTGGGCCAGCGCCTCGACCATAGCCAGCCCTCTGCCACCTTGGCGCTCGTGCCGGTGGCTCCATCGTCCGAAGTCTCGGACCATGAGCTCGATCGCCCCGTCGCAAGGCTCCGCCTGCAACTCGATCGCGCCCCCCATCGGACCGTAGGCATGCGTGATCGCGTTGGTGCACACCTCGCAGCACATGAGCACGAGCTCCTCGACGTCGGTGGGACCGACACCGACACCACGGAGCCACCGGGAGAAGGAATGGCGCACGTGCGCAAGCTCCGCCGGTTCCGCCGGCACGCAGAGCGTGAATCGATCGACGGCGAGGGGGATGTGTTCGACGGCCAGGACGGCAACGTCGTCGGTCACGTTTCCCGGGACGAGCGCGCCGACGAGATCGCGGGTGAGCTCCTCCGCGGATCGGTTCCGCCCGACGCCGGCGGCCACGACGAGCCGCTCCATCCCTTCGTCCAAGGAGAGATCGCGGCGGTCGATCAGCCCGTCCGTGAACAGGACAAGCGGACGCCGGCTCGATCTTCACCGCATGCTCACGGTAGGTCCACGACCCGCCGAGACCGACCGGCGGATGGGAGGCAGGTCAAGGTAACGTGCGCCCCGGGACGTGACGATGAGCGGCGGCGGGTGCCCGGCGCGGACGATCCTCGCGTCACGGGTCCCCACGTCCAACTCCGCGTAGAGCATCGTCGCGAACTCCTCGGAGGCGATGGATCGAAGCACCGAGTCGGCACGCGCGACGATGTCGATCGGGCGGTGGCCCTCGAGCGCGAACGCCCGCACCGCCATCCGAAGCTGCCCCATGACGCTCGCCGCCTCCAGACCGTGACCGGCGACGTCTCCGATCACGAGGCCGACCCGGCCGTGGGTGAATGGGATGACGTCGTACCAGTCGCCGCCCGCCCTGAACCCAACCTCCGCGGGAACGTACGTTCGCCGCCAGCACCAACCCATCCACCATGGGTAGTTCCTGCGGCAGCAGCGCCCGCTGGAGGGTCTCGGCGATCTGGTGCTGGTGCTCGTACTCACGGCGCTCGGTGATGTCCATCACGGTGCCCATCACCCTCGTCGGCTCTCCGGCTGGGCCAACGAACAGGCGTCCGCGGCTGAGCAGCACCCGGAGCTCGCCGTCCGCACGGACGATGCGGTACTCGATGTCGGGCACCTCCGGCCGCCGGTCGGCCAGGGCGTCCACGAGGTTGCGTTCGACCCTGCGTCGGTCCTCCTCGGGAACGAGCTCGACCGTCTTGTCGAAGGACACCTCGAACGCTCCGGGCTCGTACCCGTGGATGCGGTACATGTCGTCGGACCAGCTCACCATCCCCGTCGCGAGGTCCCACTCCCACCTGCCCAGGTGCGCGAGCTCCTGGGTCTTGGCCAGCTCGCGTTCGTTCCGATGAAGCTCGTGTTCCGCCTCCCGTCGTTCCGCGATCTGGCGCGCGAGGCGCTCCTCCGCCTCGCTCAGTTGGTTGGTTCGTTGTCGGACGCGCACACCGAGCTCGACCGCGGCAGACGCGAGGAGTTCGTTCGCGCGGATCCGTTCGGACACGAGCGCTGCCACGGAGAACGCCGTGAACGCGACCGTGGCGTTGAAGAGCTGGAGCGTGAGCATGTCGTACCTGAGCGAGAGATCGGCGAACCAGCCGAGCATCCGGACCGCGGCCCAGACGGCCACGATCGACACGAGGAGCACCGCGGGAGCGGCGCCTCGGAGCTGGAACCGCCACGCGATCCATCCGACCATCGGAGGGATCGAGGAAGAGCAGCTGGCTGCGGCCCGAGACCGCGAAGACCGACGCGGCGAGGAGCACCCCGAACAGCAGCGCCGCCTCGGGAACCTGCTGCCACCCGACCTCCGGCCGCAGCTCGCGCCAGGTGAGCAGACAGAGCAGGAACGGCGCGATCACGAGGACTCCCATCGCATCTCCCGCCCACCACACCGACCACGCCTCCCAGAACCTGCTCATCGGGAGATCGGACGAGAGCACCAGGGAGGTGGTTCCGACCGCGGCACTCACCGTCATGCTCAGCAACGCCGCCAGCAGGACCAGCGCCGTCACGTCCCGCACGCGGTCGATGGTGTGCCTGAAGCCGGTCCTTTCGAGGAGACGAGCTGCGAGTAGGGGCGCGATCGTGTTGCCGACGGAGGTCGCGAAGGCGGCAAGCGCGTTGGTGATCGGGAGGTTCACCAGGAGCGCGCCGAGCATCACACCCGGCCACAGACGCTTCCCGTATCGGAGGAAGGCCACCAAGGCGATCCCGGTCGGAGGCCATAGCGGAGTGATGTTCCGTCCGATCAGGGCGAACCGCAGGCTGAAGCGGGCCGCGGCGTAGTAGAGGACGGCGACAACCAGCATCTGGAAGATCGCACGACGCGTGGTCGTCGAGGCGTTGCCAGGCCGCGCCCCTGGCCGTAAGCCAAACATGCCCGGCTAGCTTCCCCCAGAACCCTACTTTCCGCCAGGGGGTTTCCCGGGTGTTCAGCTGCGGTTGGCCGTCCCGTGAAGCCGTTCACAGGCTGGACAGAGTTTGACGGGATTCGTCAATGTCGGTCCAGAGGAATCCGGGCCTCGCAGGACGGTTCGATGTACCGGGCGTGGGGTACCAACTCCCCGAAGCCCGACCGTCCTACGCGATGCGGAGCCGGTGGATGGTGCAAACCGTCGTTATCGACGACCCCGACGACCTCGAGTCGTGGGTCGAACCCTGGGATGAGCTCGCGGGGACGGCCTCCAGGCCCTTCTGCTCACCTGGGTGGATGCTCCCCTGGTGGCATCAGGAGGCTCCTCCGGGTGCATGCTTGCGCACGATCGTCGTCGTGGACGACGACGGAAGCCTCGTCGCGATCGCCCCGTTCTTCGCTCACCCGGCGTTCGGAACCTTGACGCGGTATCGCTTGTTGTCATCAGCGCGAGGAACGCCGATTCGAGCCCCTGGCTCGTCCCGGACGAGAGCCGGAGGCGGCCTCGGCGATCGCGGAACATCTCAGCCAAGCGATGCCTCGGCCGGATCTCGTGACGATGGAGGGGGCGACGCCCGGGTGGGCCGGTCGGATCTGGCAGGCATGGCCCGGGCCACGCCGGTCCTCGTTGCATCGGGACAGGCTGGCGTTCGCCCCGGCGATCGACCTGTCCGGACGTGTGTTCGAAGACTGGTTCTCGGCGAAGAGCCGCAACTTCCAGCAGCAGATGCGGGGCAGCGAACGCAAGTTGGGCCGGGAAGGGTTCGCCGCGCATGTCGCGGCGACTCCCGATGAGATCGAGCGCGGGCTGGCTGCGCTCTCGGCCGAGCACGTGCAGCGGTGGGACAAGCGAGGTGGATCCCGTGTGTGGCGGTCCGGCACGCCGGCGATGCTCCGGGAGGTGCAGGAGCGACTGCGACCGACCGATCGGTTCCGACTCGTCACGATCGACGACGGCACCGAGGTCATCAGCGCGCATCTGTTCGTGGCGGCGGGAGGGCACCTCTCGTATTGGCTCGGTAGCTTCGACGAGCGCTGGGCCTCCTACCGCCCCGGCATGGTGGCACTGATCGCGGCACTGCGGGACGCCTGGCAACACGGGTATGACCGCGTGGACTTCGGACAGGGGAACCATCCGTACAAGCTCCGCCTCGCCGACGAACGGCAAGAGCTGGAATGGGTCACGTTGATCCCGGGCGGTCTCTCGGGCCTGCGAACACGGATGCATCTCGCGCCGCGTCGTGGCGCCCGCGCGGTCGCCGGCCGTCTGCCGGAAACCGTCCGCAAACGGGTGCGTGAACGGCTTCCGCGATGAACCGCGGCGATCGTCGCCAGGTCGCGCTGCGGCGCAGCAGCGTGAACGGTCATCCTTCGAGCGAGGGGTGCGGATCCCAGGACTTTCTCGACCATGCACGTTTCGTTCCCTCCGCCGCAGGGGAACACCAACAGGTTCGGATGGTGAAGGGCGAGCGGAAGGGGGAGTGCTATGCGTAGGCGCTCGCTTCGTGTGATCTGCGCCTTGTTCCTGGGGGTCTCAGCGCTCGTCGTCGCGGGGTCGTCGTCATCGTCGGCGACGACGCTGCTTCTGCCCGATCTGGGGATGGCTCCCGTGACGACCGTGACGATCGATACCACCACGTTGCCCGGGCACAGGCTGCTCCGATATGCGTCGCGGATCGTGGACGTCGGGGCGGGGCCTTTCGAGGCGCACGGTTCACGACCGGACACCACCGTGAGCCAACTGACGATCACGCAGCGGGTGTTCGACGACGCGGGCGGCTCAACGGACGTACCGATCACGGGCACGACGATGTACTGGGCGGGCGACGGCCACAACCACTGGCATATAACGGACATGGAATCTGGAACGCTGACACGGCTCGACAACGGCAAGGTCGTGGGGACGCTCGCCAAGCATGGGTTCCACATCACCGACGGCTTCCAATACGAGAGCACGCTGCCGGGCTCGCCTCCGAGCGCCGTCTACACCGACGCCAATTACCCCGCGTTGAAAGACCCCAACGCCCTCGATGTGACGATGGGCCTCTCGGTCGGATGGGGCGACATCTACCGCGCCACAACGAACCTCCAGTGGATCGACGTCACCGGCCTGCCGAACGGCAAGTACCGGCTGGATCTCGGCGTGGACACGTCGGATTGGTTCCAGGAGAGCAACACCACGAACAACACCACGTGGGCGACGCTCCGGATACGCAACAACAAGGTGAGCGTGCTCGCGAAAGGTCCGGGCGCCTAGGCGCTCGGATGGGGGCCGCTGTGAAGGCCACGGCGCCGTCTTGGGATCCGAAGGGTGCCCGTCCGAAGGCGTCGCCAGCCAAGGGAGCCGCGCAGCGCCTACTCGCCGCCGTCCCTCGGACCGTCGCCATGGATCGCGCCGTCGCACTCTGCTACCACTCGGTCGCCGCCGAGGGAACCCGGGCGTCCACCGCGAGGTCGGTGTTCGAGTCGCATCTGGGATGGATCGCGGAGCACTGCGACGTCGTCTCGTTCGATGACCTGGTGGCGCCGACCCGCAACGGCGACGGGGTCCGTCCGACCGTGGCGATCACCTTCGACGACGGCTACGAGGACAATCACCGCGAGGCGTTGCCACTCCTCGCGAGGTACGGCTTCCCTGCGACGTTCTTCATCGCGACCGGGCTGGTTGACCGCGAGGAGGAGGCGCTCGCGCGCTTGCGGAGGGAGTGGGGACAGAACGGGCGGGCCCTCCGGCCTTTGTCTCTCGGGCAGCTCCGGGAGATGCAGGCAGCAGGCATGCGATTCGGGGCCCACACCCGGACGCACCCGAACCTGCGGAGGTTGGACGAGAACGGGTTGAGGGCGGAGATCGCCGGGTCACGCGACCGGCTCGAGCAGTTGCTGCAACGGGAGGTCCGCACGTTCGCATATCCCTTCGGGGACGCGAGGTTCCACATCTCTGCGACGGCGGTCGCGGTCGTCGCGTCGTGCGGGTTCAGCGCGGCCGGGACCGTCGAATACCGGGGCGTCACGGCGGACACCGACCCGCTGTTGGTGCCCCGGTTCCCCGTAACGAACGATCCGATCGAGATCCTCAGAGCGAAGGTCCTGGGCCGTCTCGATGTGATCGGTGCGTGGCGCCAGCGGATGCCGGGATGGCTGACCGGCCCGCTGTCGTCCGGGCGGCGCAGGGGTGGGCTGTGAGATCGGGGACGAGATGGACGTGAGCGTCATCGATGACGACCGCGACTTCACCGAGGTGTGGGGGTCCTGGGACGCCATGGCCAACATGACCTCACGGCCGTACTGCTCGCCGGCGTGGATGACGGCCTGGTGGCGTCACGCGAGACCTCGGGGTGCCGAGCTCAGGACGATCGTGGTTCGGGACCACGGCCGACTCATCGGGATCGCACCCTTCTTCACGCATCGGACACCCGCCGGCATCTCTCGGTATCGCCTGCTCGGCGCGCGATGTTCGGCCCGCGTCGATCTGCTTGCCCTCCCCGGGTCGGAAGAAGCCGTTTCACGAGCGCTCGCGCGGTGCCTGGACCGTATCCGCCCCCGTCCCAGCTCGATCCTCTTCGAGGGTGTCGGCGAGTCGTCCCCGTGGCCGGCGCTCCTGTCGAGATTGATCGCGGGTCGCGGACCGACCGTTGGGCCTCGTGTCGGAGTTCGGGGTGCCTGCACCCTTCGTCGTCGCGGGCGACGGCGGGTACGAGCGCTGGCTCGCGGCGAAGAGCCGGAACTTCCGGCAGTCCTTGCGACGCAAGCGCCGCCAGCTGGAGCAGCTTGGGGCCAGGTTCGGGCGCGTCACCGAGCGAGCCGACCTCGACCAGGCGCTCGTCGATCTCGCCAGGCTCCATCGTCTCCGGTGGGACGAACGGGGTGGGTCGCGCGTCCTCGTGCACGGTGTGGAGCAGATGCTGCGCGATGCCGGGCGTGCACTCCTGCCGCTCGGTCGGTTCGACGTCTGGCGGATCGAGGTCGACGGTCGCTGCATCAGCTCGCACCTGTTCCTGTCCGCCGGCAGCGAGACGACCTATTGGCTCGGCGGCTTCGATCCCGCGTGGGCGCGCCACCAACCGGCGCTGCTGACGCTCCTCGACGCCATCGAGCATGCGTTCGACGCCGGTCTCGCGCGTATCGATCTCGGGACCGGGGCGCAGCCGTACAAGCTCCGGTTCACCGGCGACATGGAGCAGGTGCGCTGCGTGAACGCGATCCCTCGCAGCCCCATCGCGCCGCTCGCACGGGCGGATCTCCTGCCGAGACGAGCCCGGCTCGCGGCGGCGGAGCGCCTGCCTCCGAGGGCGAAGGAACGGATCAGGGGCGTCGTGGCTCACCTTCGCCCGATCGGATCCCGAGCGAGCGATGTCCGGTAGGCGCGTCCTCATCGGGGGGGCAAGGCCTCGGAGCGGGTCGACGAGGGCGTTCGTCGGGATCCTCGCGGTCGTCGCAGCGATGTCGGCGCTCGTGCTGGTCCGCTGGCCGGTCCTCGCCGTCGCGTGTGTCGCGGTGGCCGTCCTCGCGTGGGCCGTGTGGCCGAGGTGGCTGCGGCACGACATCGACTACTACGCCGCGCTGGTCCTCGCGAGCGCGGTGCTGCTCGGGCTGCCTCGTGAGGTCCAGGTCGGGCCGTACACCTTGAACGCGTTCCTCACCGTGGGGGAGGTGCTCCTCGCGGTGTTCCTCCTGCTCGGCGACTCCCGCAACATCGACGCGGGAGCGCGGCCGCTCTCGTGGTTCGCCGCGTTCCTCGCCTTCGCCTTCGTGTCGTTCCTCCGCGTTCCGCCCTCGTCACAGGGGCTGCAGAACCTCGTGGTGTTCGCCGGGTTCACGTTGATCGCGTTCTTGACGGCGGCTCGCGCCGCCACCGACCCGAGCTTCGCCGGGCGGTTCGACATCGTGTTCGAGCGCTCCTTCTGGCTGCTGATCGTCCTCGGGGCGATGAGCGTCGTGCTCGCCGGCGTCGGGGGCGGATACCTGCTGGGCGCGCACGGGACCGCGCGGTCGTTCGCGTTGCTCGCGCTCTTGGGGGTCGCGTACGGCTTGTCGCGGTGGCGGTACGGGGAGCCCCGCGGCCTCATGATCGCCCTCGCAGGCGTCGGGCTGATCGCCCTCAGCCTCTCCCGCGCTGCCTTCGTGACCGCCTGCGTCCTGGTGCCGCTCGCGTGGTTCGAGCCCCGATCGGCGCGCGCCGCGCTGCGCATGCTGTTCATGGTGATCGTCGGCGTCGCCCTGCTGTGGGGGGCTGTCACGTTCATCGCGCCGCTGCACGAACGCTTCTTCGCGACCACGGGCGACCTCGCCACGGTGTCGGGCTACACGGTCAACGCGAACGGCCGCACCGAGCTGTGGGGGGCGACGTGGCAGTGGTTCCAACGCTCACCCTGGCTCGGCAACGGCGCGGGTTCCTCGGCGGACCTCGTGGCCTCCCTGTACCGAGCGAGCCAGCCGCACAACGACTACTTGCGGCTCCTCGGCGACTACGGGATCGTCGGGACGGGGATGTGGTTCCTCGGCGTCGTGATCGTGGCCACCACGCTGTTCCGGTCCTGGGTCGCCGCGGACGCGCGCGGCGACCCGCGTGGGCGTTACCAGCTCTGGGCGCTCCTCGGGCTTGCCGCGCTCCTCGCGACGATGGTGAGCGACAACCCCCTGATCTACCCGCACGTCCAGATGCCGCTGGGGATGATCGTCGGACTCGCGTTGGGGGTCGGGCGGTTCGGCCCCGGTGCCGGCGGGTCGCCCGCCAGCGCGACGATGCTCGTCGATCCCGGAGGCTCGCGTGGGACGTGACGGGTTCGACGGGTTCCGGCGTGACGCGCTCGTGCTCGCCCGGAGCCTGATCGGGAACGATCCCCGCGTGTACTACCCCCTGATGCGCCGTCGTCTGGGAACCGACTATGACGGGCTCCCGCACCTCGTCGACGCCGGCACCGAGGTGGTGATCGAGGGCTACCCACGGTCGGCGAACACGTTCGCGATCGCAGCGTTCCGCCTGGCGCAGCGACGCAGGGTGCAGCTCGCGCATCATGCGCACGTGCCCGCGCAGGCGCGGGAGGGGCTCCGCCGAGGGCTGCCCGTGGTCGTCCTCGTCCGACGCCCCGACGAAGCGGTCACCTCGATGGCGATCCGAGCGGGGGTGAGCATCGAGACGGCGCTGCGCGTCTACGTCAGGTTCCACGCCGCGGTGACGACGTATGCGCCCGAGGATCGTCGTCGCGCCGTTCCCGATCGTGACCCACGACTTCGGTGCGGTCATCAGAGCGATCAATCGGCGCCACGGGACGTCGTACCGCGAGTTCGCCCACACCCCCGAGAACGTCCGCGCCGCGATGGCGTCCGTGGAGGCTCGTGGGAGGCGTGATGCGGCTCGTCGAGGTGGCCGGCACGAGCTCGAGGTCGGCCGTCCTTCGGCCGCCCGCGACGCTCGTAAGCAGGAGCTGCTCTCGAGGTACCACGACGCGCCTGTTCGCCTGCGTGCGCGAGCGCAGGAGCTCTTCCTGGGTCTGCTCGATCAACCGCTCTGATGCGCCCGGCGGGGCGTGGAGCGCTCGTGAACGTCGACCGTCCCGGTCACCTCCCCGTACAACCCCTCGGCTCGTCGCACGTACGCGCGCTCGCTCAGATCGGCTTGGAAGACCCCACGACACCGGCTGGCGAGGGCGGGGAACGTCTCCGCCGCTCGGTCGAGGGCCGCCCGGATGTCGGCGCCCCACGTCGTCGCGATCCCGGTGCCGCCCGAGCGAACGAGGGACGCGACGGCGTTCGGTTCCCATGCGAGCACGGGCAGCCCCGCGGCCATCGACTCGGCATAGACGAGGGGGAAGTTCTCGTAGCAGACGCTCGGGAACACGAGGCCGACCGCCTCGCGCATCAGTTGACGGATCGACGAGCCTTGCTGGAGGCCGACCAACTCGACGGGCTTGCCTAAGGCGGCCGCTTCGACGGCCCCTACGTCCGGCCCCTCACCTGCGACCACGAGTCGTCGATCGCCGGGCCACATCCCGACGAGGCGAGCGATGCCCTTCTCCGGCCCGAGTCGTCCGACGTAGAGCCAGTGCCGCCCACGGCCAGGGTCGGCGATCGGACCTGGATCGTCGCCAGCGGACAGGAAGTTCGGCCATAACGCGAGGCGCTCTTCCTCGACCCCAGCCCTCGCGTAGATCGTGCGCGCGATCTCGCTCAGCACGATCACCTTGGCCGCGTGTCCGATCAGCGGGTGCCCGCGGATCCCATGGCGATCCGCGACGGCCAGGGGAGCCGTCGCCAGGCGAGAGCCCCGATAGCACGCGTACCGGAGCGAGGGGAGGGACGTGCCTTCGTCGGGGCATCTCGTGCAGGGCCTCCCGTTTCGGAACAGGGCTCCGTTCGCGCAGACAGGTCGGAAGTTGTGCAACGTCGTGACGAGCGGCACGTCGAGCGAGCGAGGCCAGCGCTCGCTCCAGTTCGGGAACAGGTTGTGCACGTGGACGACCTCTGGCTCGTAGTCGGCCAGGGCCGGCAGTGGCGATCGCCCGGCGCCCGTCGCGACCCGCATCGCGGACCGCACCCCGTACAGCGGTGATCCCTCGAGCTCATCCGTCCGAGCGGCGACGAGCTCGACCTCGTGGCCCGCGGCCCGCAGCGCGCGAACCTCGGCCTCCACGACGCGGTTCTCCCCGCTCGGGTTCCGGGAGCTGTAGAAGCTGTGGACGAACGCGATGCGAACGGTGCGCCTCCGTGGGTCGAGATGGTTACTGGTTGACGCGACGACGATTGGGAGGACGTGAACTGGGTATCGCTACGTGCGACGCATGGCTACCTCTCGTTCTCCGGCAGGCTCTTCCCCTCGCGCACCGGCCGCGGTCGGGCATCGGGGCGCCCGTTCTGAGCGTTCGAGCGAGCGGCTCCCGAACCTGCTGCTGGCAGGGATCGGTAGGGCAGGCAGCACGTCGCTGTTCTGGTACCTGTCCCAGCACCCCGACATCTGCGCGTCGTCGGTGAAGGAGCCGCGGTACTTCCTCTCCTTGTCGGAGGCCGACACGGACGCGACGGGCTCCCTGGGTCCGGCCGGCGACTACCTCCGCCTGTTCGAGAAGTGCGCCTTCGAGCGGTTCCGCATGGAGGGGACGCCGCACTACTTCCACGGCGGCGAACGCCTCGTCGACGGGATCCGTCGGATCCTTCCCGACCCCCGCGTGGTCCTGACGCTGCGTGATCCGGTCCTTCGAACGTGGTCGGTCTATCGGGCGGCCAAGTCGATCATGCAGATCCCGAGCGATCTCAGCTTCGAGCGGTACGTCGACCGGTGCGAGCGCTTGTACCGCGAGGATGCGATGCGGACGCCGGACAACAGGCCTTACTGGAGCATCCGAGGTGCGATCTACGCCGACTACCTGCCGGTCTGGCTCGACAGCTTCGCGGAGGACCGCCTGCGGATCCTCTTCTTCGAACAGGTTGTCGCGAGCCCGCCCGATGCCGTCGCCGAGACGTGTCGGTGGCTCGGTCTGGATGAAGGATGTGTCGCGGGGTTCAGCTTCTCGGTCGAGAACCGGACCCTCGCGTTCCGCAGCAAGGCCTTGCAGCGTGTGGCGTTGATCGCGAACCGGCAGGGCCTGCTCCGAGATCGTCGGCGCCTGAAGGCTCCGTTTCGAGCCGTGTATCAGGCACTGAACATGCACGCCGAGCGCGACGAGATGCCGCGCGAGACACGGGCGAGGCTGGAAGCGCTGTTCGCGGAGCCGAACGCGCGGCTGGCTGACCTCCTCGGCGACCGGGGATATCGGCGGCTCCCCGCCTGGCTGCCGGCGACCGGAGGTCGGGCTGTGCAGATCGAGACGTAGCGCTCCGACCTTCATCCCGGCGTCCTCGTTCCCGGTTGGCGAGCTCCCAGGAGGCCGGCGAGCGCCACACGCGCTCGGGTACGCGATCGGATCGCGGCGACGATCGCGCCGAGCTCGAGGAGCGCCCGCGAGCGCCGGAGGATCGAGAGGTACAGGACGAGGGAGATCCCCGTCGAGACCAGCAGCGCGACTAGTCCCTGCCCGAGGAACATCCTGATCGTGACGGCTACCCCCCCGAAGCAGACCGCCGAGGCTGCGCAGGCCAACAGGTAGCCGCGGTTGAACGGGTGCATCCCGAGGAGCAGCCACACCTCCAAGAGCGGAGCCACGCTGTTCACCACGAGGCTCGCCGCCCACGCGATCGCAGCGCCCGTGATGCCGATGTGGGGGATCAGCGCGAGGTTGAGGGCCACGTTCACGGCGAGCGCGACCGCCGTGTTGAAGAGGTTCCATCCGCTCCTGCCGCCCATCAACAGCACCCAGTCCACGGGGCCGGTCGCGGAGGCCACGAGCAGCGCCAGCGCCAAGATCGTCAGGACGCCTGCGCCTTCCTCGAACCGAGCCCCGAACACGAGGAGCACCGTGGGGGAGAACAGGGCCAGCGTCATGTACAAGGGCCACGTCGCCGCGATCTCCCACGTCGTCGCGGTCCCGTACAGCGCGCGCGCCCGATCACGGGCACCCGAGGCGAACATCGACGCGAACTGCGGCGCGATCGCCTGGGTGATCGCGATCCCGATGAACGTCCCCAACATCACGTATCGGGTACTCGCGGTGTAGATCCCGGCGGCATGCGCCGAGTCGAGGATGCCGAGCAGGAGGGTGTCGAGCCAGAGGATCAGGACCTGGAAGGTCGCTGCCACGCCGCGGGGGAGCGAGAACCGCCAGAAGGACACGAACGTGTCTCGCCGTCCTCGAGACGCCGGCCCTCCGACATCCCTGGCGTCGTCTCGTCCCGTCAGCGTGAGCCACGCGAGCACCGCTACGAGCGCGATCACGATG
The DNA here is from genome assembly GCA_963710985.1 of uncultured Actinomycetes bacterium. GTDB lineage: Bacteria > Actinomycetota > UBA4738 > UBA4738 > HRBIN12 > AC-51. The sequence continues at coordinate 91,080 of CAVQCI010000005.1, forward strand.
GGGATCGTCCAGGAGGCGGCCAGTGCGATGGCCCCCCAGCCGAGCGACACCGTCAGCGACAGGAGGAGCACCTGCAGGAGCGGCTTGCCGATCTTGTCGATCACGACGGCGGGCAGCATCGTCCCGAACCCCCGGGTAGCCGCCACGCAGGCGAGGTAGACGATCGCGAAGGGAAGCGCCAGGACGAACACATGCAGGTACGGGACCAATCCTTGGCCGGACCCAGACCGATCCAGGAGCGAGGCGACGGCCGGGGTCGCCACGTACGCGACGCCGGCGGCGAGGATGCCCAGCAGGAAGGTCGGCACGAGCGCTGCCGCGAGCGTGCGTCGAGCGTCGGTTCGGTCGGCCTTCCCGTGTTGCCCACCGATCGATCGGACGAGCCCGACATCTGCGCCGAGGAGCAGCACGTTGCTCCCGATGCTCAGGAACGCGACGCCCTCGAAGAACAACCCCGCGCCCGCAGGCCCGAGTGACCGCGTGGCGACCAGCACGAGCGCGAACCCCAGCACACCGCTCACGATCGAACCGACCAGGTTCAGCAGTCCGCCTGTCGCGAGTCGTCCGGCGTCAGAGCGTCTCCGCGCGTCGCTGGCTCTCTGGCTCTCGATAGGGCTGACCCCCAACCGGCACCGAGCGTCCGGATCAGCGGGTTCTATCCAGAAAAAGTCGTTCCAAACATGTGTAAGACGAACGTCCTAGGGCAAAGGAAGGGGCAGCAAAGGGGGTTGACGCGGCGTCGTGAGCAGCAGGTGGGCTCGATACGCGGATGGCGAGGGCGGCTACTCGGCCCCGGCCGTCCTGACGGAGCGGCCGTCCGCGCCGAGGGTCTCCGGTCGTGTCCGCGCGCGGGCATCGCGCTTCGCGGCAACGGATCTGCTGTGTCTCGCCATCGCGATCGTCGCTGCCAAGATCAGGTACCTGCGTGCCCCGGATTCACCGGCGGACCTGTTCCTCCAGGGGGTCGCGGTGTTCGGATGGCTGGCGACGTTCGTTGGTTTCGGCCTCTACAGATCGGATCTGTTGTCCGCGCCAGAGGAACTGCGCCGCATCGTGAGCGCGACGAGCCTGGGCGTGGTGCTCGTGATCGTGGAGGGATCCCTGTTGGGCCGACCGCAGCAGCGGCTCCCCATCGTGGCGCTGTGGGTCGTCGCGACCTTGTGCGAGCTCGGGTCGCGCCGCGTCTGGCGCTGGTACCTCGGTCGGCTCAAGATGAGGGGCTCCCTCGCGCTGCGGGCTCTGGTCGTCGGAACGGACGCGGGCGCCGCCAAAGCCGGGGCGACGCTCGCCGAGGCGGGGAGCGGGTTCGAGCCGATCGGATTCGTCGCGACCGCGTCGTCCATCTCGTATCCGGGTGAGTGGCCGGCGATCCCCTCCCCGGTGGTCGGCGCGATCGAGCGTCTTGAGCCGCTGATCCAGCAGCACGCGGCCGACTGCGTCTTCGTCGTCTCCGGATGCGTCTCGCCGGACGAGATGCTCGGGATCTGCCGCGTCTGCCGACGGACGGAGGTGGAGGTGCGCGTCACCGCGAACCTCCCGGAGACGCTGACCTCGCGGGTCACCCTGCAGGACGTCAACGGGACGATGGCGCTGTGCATCCGTCCGGTCCGGCTGCGGGGGGCGGATGCCGTGCTCAAGCGAGCGTTCGACATCGTGGTTGCGACCGTCGGGCTCATCGTCTTGCTCGTTCCGTCCGTGCTCGTGATCTGCGCGATCCGACTCACCTCCCGCGGGCCCGCCCTGTTCCGACAGGACCGGATCACGAAAGGCGGCCGCCGCTTCACGATCTACAAGTTCCGCACGATGCGATGTGACGGCGAGGGGGCGTCGCTGGACACGTCGGCCCCGTTCTTCAAGATGGCGAACGATCCACGCGTCACGAGGGTAGGGGCGTTCCTGCGGCGGTTCAGCATCGACGAGTGGCCGCAGCTCTGGAACGTGCTGATCGGCGAGATGAGCCTGGTCGGACCGCGGCCGCTCTCGGCCGAGCAGGTCGACAACGTGACGCAACCCGACACCCTCCTGGAGCGTCAGGAGGTAAGGGCCGGGCTCACCGGGTGGTGGCAGGTCAACGGTCGCAACGACGTGACGCCCGAAGAGGCGTTCCGGCTGGACGGCTTCTACGTCGAGAACTGGTCCTTGGCGCTCGACCTGTACGTCCTACTGAAGACGGCTGGGGCCGTCCTCATGCCTCGAGGGGCCTACTGAGATGCGGCCGTTCGACACGGGCGCCGTGCACCACGCCGCGATCGGACATCGCGGTGTCGGGGTCGCGCGGATCGACGTGGCCGCTCGACACGTCGTGGGGATGCGGGTCGATGCCGTCACGTATGGGGGTCTCGCGCGGACGATCGCGGCCTGGGCGCGAGCGGGCGAGTCCCGCTACATCTGCGTCGCCAGCGTCAACAACGTGATCCTGTCGCGAGACGACCCACTGTTCCTGGAGGCGATGAACGCGGCGGATGTCACGACACCGGACGGTATGCCGTTGGTGTGGGCGCTGCGCCTGCTCGGCGTGAGGTGCGCGGAACGGGTGTGCGGCCCCGCCTTGATGGACGTGGTGTGCGAGCGAGCGGCGCAGGCGGGGCTGCCGATCGGCCTCTACGGCGGGACGGAGGACGTCCTGCTCGAGCTGGAGCATCGTCTCGTCACGAACCACCCGGGCCTCGACGTGGCCTTCGCGGAGGCGCCACCGTTCCGGCGAGCGTCCGACGATGAGATCGTCGCGACGCGACGCAAGATCGTGGCATCCGGTGCGCGGATCCTGTTCGTCGGGTTGGGCGCTCCGAAGCAGGAACGCTGGATGGCGGACAACGCGAGCCACCTGCCGTGCGTGATGCTGGGCATCGGAGCGGCGTTCGATGTCCTGGCCGGCCGAAGCAGGCGAGCCCCCTCCTGGATGCAGTCGTCGGGGCTCGAATGGGCATTCAGGCTCACGCACGAGCCCCGGCGGCTATGGCGGCGCTACCTGGTGGGGAACCCGCGCTTCGTGAGGCTCTTCGCTCGTCAGCTGATCGCGCGGATGGCAGAGACGCAGACCGGTCTTCGGTCCCATGGAAGGGGGCAGGACGATGAGTGGTAGGGCACTGGTGGCGGGCGCGGGGGGGTTCATCGGTAGCCACATGGTTCGGTACCTGAAGGAGCGCGGGTACTGGGTGCGCGGGGCGGATGTGAAGCCGCCAGGGTTCGAGGAGAGCGTCGCGGACGAGTTCGAGATCTGCGATCTGCGCGACCTGAACGACTGCGCACGCGTGACTCAGGGCGTGGACGAGGTCTATCAGCTCGCCGCCGACATGGGCGGCATCGGGTACATCTCCTCGTTCCGCGCGCACGTGGCTAGGAACAACGTCTTGATCAACGCCCACATGCTCGAGGCGGCGCGCGCGGCGGGACGTCGCTCGATACTTCTACTCGTCGTCCGCGTGCATCTACCCGATGTACCGACAGGAGCTCCCGACGTCGCTCCGCTCAAGGAGGAGGACGCCTATCCGGCAGCGCCGGAGGAGGGGTACGGGTGGGAGAAGCTCTTCTCCGAGAAGCTCTGCCAGTACTACGCGGAGGAAGACAAGCTCGAGACCCGCGTCGCGCGGTTCCACAACGTCTACGGTCCGCTTGGGCACCTTCGAAGGCGGGAGAGAGAAGGCGCCGGCGGCGATCTGCAGGAAGGTGGCGCTCGCCGAGGACGGAGACGAGATCGAGATCTGGGGAGACGGTCGCCAGACGCGGTCGTTCCTGTACATCGACGACTGCGTGGATGGGCATCTACCGGCTCATGCGCTTCAGATCACCATGAGCCCCTGAACCTGGGGTCCGACGAGCTCGTCACCGTCGACGGGTTGGTCGATCTCGTGTGTGCGATCGCCGGGAAGAGGCTCCTGAAGCGGCACGACACGTCCAAGCCCCAGGGCGTACGCGGTCGCAACAGCGACAACGACCGGCTGGCGGCGACCCTGCGGTGGGAACCGTCGATCCCCCTCCAGGAGGGCTTGGAGCGAACCTACGGATGGATCTTCTCGGTCACGCGCGGCAGGGCCGAGGCGGCCGCCACCGTTGGACGACGTGCCTCGTGATCCTCGCGCTACGTGGTCGCGACGCGCTCGTAGATCGCCTGCGCGCGTCTCAGCGTGGGGCGGAGGTGGCGTGCCTCGATCTCACGTCGCAGGGCGTGCTTCAACCCGTCGCGATGGATCGACGGCCGAGGGACGGCGTGCTCCGCGGCGACGGTGGGTGCGCTGAGGCGGTCGAGGGCCTGGGCCGCTTGGACCACCTCCCACAGCGGGATGTCTCCGGCGAGGAACCGATCGACGTGCTTTCGCGTGGGACGCCGCTCCCGCTCGTCGATCAGGGCGAAGACGAGCTGCACGGCTGGCTCATCATGCTCGAAGATGTCGAACGCGGTTCCGCTTCGCGCGTTCAAGGCCTCGATCACCCGGCCGAACGCCGTCGTCACCACCCTGAACTCGCCGACGGTGAACGCGTCGAGGAACGGGAGCACGTGTTCGTAGAAGCGGAGATAGGCGGACAGCACGGTGCCGACGCGGACCGGCTGCTCCCGGATCGCTTCGGACAGCACGGCGTCGACGGGCTCCCGAACGAGCAAGATCGCGGGGATCTCGGCGCGAGCTGCCGCGATGAGGTGCGCGGGAGCGTGGAGGTGATGCGCGATCCTCACCGATCGCGGCTGCGCCACCTGGAACGCGATCGTGGCGAACGTGTTGGCGCACCGTGGGAACCCGTCGATCACGACGTCGGTTCCATCTCGCAGCGCCTCGTCTCGGTGCTTGCCTCGGCCTACGAGGGACAGGTACGGGGGCGTCGTCGAGAGCCGGCTGCGTACCGCGTACCGAGCCGAACGTGCCACGGCCGCCGCCTCGCTCCGGACAGGGTGCATCTCAGCCGGGTCCTCGCGATCGGTGGCCGATGAAGGGATACGCGTACCGGACGATCAGTGGCGCGGCGATCACCGTGCTCACCACGCGCTCCCGCACCGGCTGTTGGCGTGTCCATTCGTCGTCGGCCGAGATGCGGACCTTGCCGTGCGTGAACCGCGCGGGGTTCCCGGAGACGGTGTGGCTGACCCTCACGCTCGCCTCGGTGGCGTGGGTGAAAGGGAGCGCAGATCCGGAGCGTCCGACGAGCCTCAGCAGGCGGGCGGTGGACTCTTCCGGGGCCCGCGTGAAGTCCTCGTACCGAAGGAAGATGCTCCGCTGCGGGATCGTGCGGGTCACGAGCTCGGTGCCCAGGTTCCAGACGGCCCAGTCCACGGTCGCCCTCGCGACCCCCCGCTCGGCCATCCTCGTGGGCTCCGCGGTGTCGGGCTGCACCTTCGCCCGATGTCGGAGCGAGAACGCGACCGCGCGGGGATCGCGCACCAGATGCACCACGAAGGTGTCGATACCGGGCGTGAGCAGGAGCGCCGCCGCATCGGAGGGATCCTTCGAGGAGTCGACGATCAGGTCGGAGCCCGTCCGACGAGCGACCGCGGTGTACAGGCGTGACAGGACGTCGAGGTACCGCCCGAGTTCGGGGCGCTGCCGGCGCAGGATGTCGCGGGTGTGGCGGACCCGCGCGAGGCGGGCTCGTGTCGAAAGGATCGTCCGAGCGTCGGTGGGGCCCGGGGTGTGGCCGAAGACGGACGACAACACGTCGGCCCAGACCTGACACTCCGGGATCGGCTCTCCGCACCCACACAGCCGCCCTTCGATGATGCCGCGCTGCCAGATGTTGCCCAGCTCACCGACGGCCGCGGATCCGTCCACGCTGCCCAGCAGGAGATCCAGGAGCGTGCTGCCGCTGCGGTCGGAGCCGGCGATGAACAGCACCTTCACTCGCTCGGTCATCACGTCTGGCTGTTCCCGCCGCACGGGTCCTCAAACCGATCTCCATGAAGACGTGGAGCTCAAGAGACGACGCTGTTATCGTCGTTCGTGCCCGTAGCGTCAGCCCTCCTACCGTGATGTACACGCAGGGGGAGGCTCGGAGGCCCGCCGCGACCCATGACGCATCCCCGTCCAGACCACGATCGTTCGTTCGCGATCCCGCGCGGTCGCGTCGTCCTCGGCGTTGCGCTGGTGATCGTGTCCCTCGTGGTCGCCACCGCCGGCGCGGGCCCGCCGTCGGCATGTCCCAGCGGTGCGATCGTGGTGAGGACTTCCGACACGACGGCGGACGTGGTGACCGCTCTCGCTGCGCCCGGCCGTGACCGCGTCTTCTGCTGGGAGGCCGGTGTCCATCGGATCTTCGCGCCGATGAAACTGCACCCCGGGGACTCGTTCGTCGGGCTGACCGACCCTGCGACCGGCCAACGGGCGACGATCGAGGGGTCGCGACGGGTCACCGGATGGAGACGTTCCTCATCGATGACGTGGGTCGCCGCGGTTCCCCGCCTGACCCGGCCCGTGCTGAACCTCCCGCCGGGTCTTCGTTGCCTGGACGGCACCGACCACTGCGCCTATCCCGACGACGTCTACTGGGGCAACCGGCGTCTGAAGCGCGTGTGGTCGTTGCACGCGATCGTTCCCCACTCGTACTTCGTCGACTACGCGGCGAAGCGCATCTACCTCCGTGCGGATCCAACGCGAGCGGCGGTGGTGCGCGCGGTGCCGCTTCCCGTGGTGAACGGCCGATCGACGCCGTTCATCACGGTCCAGCCCGGCGGCGCGGTCCGCAACTTGGTCGTGCGAGAGGTCGGCGTCGGCCTGCAGGGCGCCGCGATCTGGGGCAACCAGTGTGTGGTCGACCATGTCGACGTGTCGCTCTCACACGGGCGGGGGGTCGGCGTCGACGACCTTTCCACGGTGACCTCGAGCGCCGTGCACGACAACGGCCAGGGTGGGATCGGGATCGGCAGGCACCGCGCCGGCGCCACGGGACCGAGCGGTGTCGTGTCGGGCAACTCGGTGGCTCGCAACGGCTGGATCCGCTGCCTCGGGATCTGTGCCGGCATCAAGGCGTCGACGGTGATCGGCCTCACGATCGCGGACAACGTCGTGAGGCACAACGTCGGCACCGGCATCTGGATCGACAACGACTCGATCGGCTTCCTCATCTCCGGCAACACGGTGACGTCGAACCGAACGGCAGGGATCGAGGTGGAGATCTCCTACGACGGCGTCGTCGACGGGAACACGGTGACCGGGACGGGGCTTCGGCCGCTGCAGGAAGGGAGCAGCGTCGGTGCGATCCACGTGCTCGCGTCCGGCACGTGTTCGATGTCGTGTCCCCCCGAGGCGGGCGGGGCGCTCGTGATCTCGAACAACACCGTGGGAACGGCCGAGCGCCCGAACGCGTTCGGGATCGTGTTGCGCCAGATGGATCGCGGATCCGGTCCCTACGGCGAGCACGTCGTGCGGGACGTGACGGTGGTCCGGAACCAGGTGTTGTTGGCGCACGGGTGGACCGGTGCCGTCGATCCCAGCGGGGCGACAAGGATCTACGACGCCGGCAATACGTTCGGAGCGAACGCGTACACGGTCCCGGACGCCCAGGCGGCGGTGTTCAGATGGCGTTCGTCGACGGGCCAAGCGGATGCGTGGCTGACTTTCGCCGAGTGGCAGGCGCAGGGGAACGACGTCGACGGATCGCTCACGCAGCAGGGTTAACCTGCGCCGTTCCCCTCGGGCGCCGGGTCCGGCGCAGAGTCAGCGTTGTCCGACCGTCGGACGGGAGCGGACGCATGGCCGTCATCCCAGGTGTAGTAGCCGAAATCCGAAGGCGTGAAGTTGTTCACGACCTCTCCGAGAACGGCGGCGTCGACGAGCGCGAGTTGCCGGATCGCCCGCTCGATCGTCCCTTTCGTGGTCTTCTTCGCGTCGATGACGAGCAGGGCGGCGTCCGCTGCCGCGGCGAGGGCCAGGGTATCCGGGACGCCGAGGACGGGCGGAGCGTCGACGAGGACGATGTCGTTGTCTGCTGCGAGACGCTCGAAGAGCTCGCGCAGGCGATCAGGGCGCAACAGTTCGACGTCGTCGGGCTCGATCCGCCCGGTTGGGAGGATCCGGAGGTTCGGGACGTCCGTCGCGGTGGTCGCCGACCCGTCGACCCCGTTCCGCAGCGCCGCCGTCAGTCCCGCTTCCCCGTCGAGTCCGAAGATCTCCGACAGTGCCGGCCTCCGCAGATCGCCGGCCACGAGCACGACCCGGTTGCCCGCGTGAGCGAGCGACGCCCCGAGGTTCGCGGCCACGGTCGTCTTCCCGTCTCCAGCTTCGGGGCTCGTCACGAGCACGACGCGTGTATCCGCTCCACGCAGCGTGAACAGCAAGGCGGTGCGCAAGCTCCTGAACGCATCGGGAAGGAGAGGCGAAGACGACGCGGAACCGTCGATCAGCAGGGGTTCCCGCCCGTCCCCTTCGACCTGGGGGACGGTCGCGAGCGTCGGCGCCCCCGACCGCGCCTCGACCTCCTTCTCCGAACGCAGGCGATCGTCGAGACGCTCCCGGATCAGCGCGGCGGCGATGCCGAGCGATCAGCCCCACGGCGATGCCGAGCACGATCGTACGGACGATGCTCCGGTTCGACGGCACGGAGGGGACCTCCGCCTGATCCACGACCTGCCCCACGGACAGACCCACGACGGATGAGATGTCGCGACGACGCTGCTGCAAGAGCCCGATCTGCGTGAGGAGGGAAGCCGCTCTGTTCGTGAGCGCGGTCCTCCTGGCCGGATCGTTCGTGGCCGCGGCGTCCGATCCGATGGTGCGTAGGAATCTGCGGAGGGCAAGGATCTGCTCCCGGATCGGCGTCACGAGACCCTGTACGGCCTCGTCGAACCGTTGGCGACGCATCTCCAGGTAGACGTCCTCGAACGCTGCCGCCCCTCGGCTGGCAGCCTCCGGTTGGGTGTCGGTGAAGGTGAACTGGAGCAGCTGCGTGTCCTTGGGAACCGTCACGGAGACCTGCCGCAGCAGTTGCCTGGGGTCTTCATCCAGACCAAGCTGCGAGGCAACCGCGGCCGCGACCGAGGTCGACATCGCCAGCGCCTGCTCGGTCGCCATGTCCGGCGTCGCGGGCTGCCCCAGCTGGGCAGCCGCCGCTTGGGGCATCTCCACCAGCACCTGCGTCTGGGAGGTGTAGACCGGCGTCTGGAGGTACGTGTAGAGGACCGCGACGACCACGACCAGCAAGACCGTCCCGATCACCCACCACTTCCTGAACCGAAGCGTCGTGAGGTAGTCCCGAAGCTCGGGAGCAGGCCGACCGGACAGTGACGGTGGCTGCATGTCCGGGGGTCCATACCCCAGCGTCCCCGTTCACATGCATGCTCGGGCCATTTCTTCGGCCGAAGGCAGACTTTGACAGGACCTGTCAATGTCGGTCCAACTCGGTAAGGTCGCGTCATGGATCCGCGCGGGAATCCCTACGCCCCGGGGGCGGGCGCCGAGCCGCCGGCCCTCGTCGGGCGCGACGCCGAGCTCGAGGCCTTCGACGTCCTCCTCGCGCGGCTCGGCGCCGGGAGGCCCGAGCAATCGCTCCTCGTGACGGGCCGTCGAGGGGTCGGCAAGACCGTGCTCCTCGGTGCGTTCGAGCAGCGGGCACGTGCGGAGGGCTGGGTGACGGTCGACTCGGAGATCCGTCGCGACGTCGCGTTCGGGCCGAGGATGGCGCAGCTCGCCCGTCGGGCGCTGCTCGAGACGGCCCCCAGGGGACGCTGGAAGGAGCGCGCGCGCCGCGCCGCCGGCGTGCTCCGTTCGTTCTCGCTCACGGTCACCACCGACGGATCGGTGACCGGGAGCCTGGGCGTCGAGCCGCTCGACGGCGTCGCCGACAGCGGCGACCTGAGCGAGGACCTGACCGACCTGATGGTCGCGATCGGCGAGGCGGCGCGCGAGCACGGGAAAGGCGTCGTGTTCCTGCTCGACGAGGTGCAGTTCCTGTCCCGGATCGAGCTGGAGGCGTTGATCGCGGCGCTGCACAAGGTCGTGCAGCGACGGCTGCCGGTGGCCGTCGTCGGCGCGGGGCTGCCGCACCTGCCGCGTCTGGCCGGAGAGGCCAAGTCCTACGCGGAGCGTCTGTTCCGCTTCCCGACGATCGGCCCGCTCGGCCGCGGCGACGCGGAGCAGGCGCTCACCCTGCCGGCGGCCGAGCTGGGCGTCGCGTTCGAGCCGAAGGCGATCGACACGGTGATCGCGTTCACCGAGGGCTACCCCTACTTCATCCAGGAGTACGGCAAGGTGCTCTGGGACCGCGCCGACGGCACGCCGATCACCGCCGTGGAGGCCGTCGAGGCACAGGCGCTCGTCGAGGCTCGGCTGGACGAGGGCTTCTTCCGGGTGAGGATCGAACGCGTGAGCGAGCTCGAGGTGCGGTACCTCCGCGCGATGGCCGAGCTCGGCCCCGACGCGCAACGCGCCGGCGACGTCGCCGCGGTCCTCGGGCGCACCGCCGACCAACTCGGCCAGATCCGGTCGCGGCTGATCGAGAAAGGGTTGCTCTACACGCCGTCGTACGGGCGCGCCGCGTTCACCGTTCCACAGTTCGATCGGTTCATGCGCAGGACCTACCCGACGCCCGTGCGCTGACGTCCGCGGTCATGGATCGCGTCGCGTCGCGGCGGGGCGAACGGCCCTGTCGCGGACACCGCGACGCGCGAACCATGGGGGTATGCCCGCTCCGGCGAGGCGGCTCGCGACCGTGCTGTTCCTCGACATCGTCGGATCGACGACGATCGCCGACGAGGTCGGCGACGAGGCATGGCGCACCCTGCTCGCGCGGTTCCGCCGCGCCGTGCGGGCCGAGCTGAAGCGCCACGGCGGCCGCGAGGTCGACACGGCCGGCGACGGGTTCTTCGCGACGTTCCCGCAACCGCTCGCGGCGATCGACGCCGCCGATGCGATCACGACGTCCGTGCACGAACTCGGCCTCGACGTCCGCGTGGGCATCCACACGGGCGAGGTCGAGCTGAGCGACGGACACGTCTCGGGGATGACCGTCCACATCGGCGCCCGCGCGATGGCGTTGGCCGACGCGGCGCAGGTCGTCGTGACGAGCACCGTCCGCGACATGGAGGTCGGGAGCCCCGTCCGCTTCGAGGACGCGGGCGAGCACGAGCTCAAGGGCGTCGCCGGGCGGTGGCACCTGTACCGGGCGACCGGCATCGGCACGCACGTCGTCGAGCCTCCGCTCGGCGCGGAGGAAGCGGGGCGGCGGCAGGCGGGCCGCGTCGGAGCCGCCCCACCGCACGAAGGCCGCCCGGTGGCTCGCTGCGGCGGCCGCCCTCCTCGTCGCGGGGGTCGTGTTCACCGTGTTCGAGGCCCGGCGAAGCGGGTCGACGTCCCCGCCGCCCACGATGCAGACGATCCTGGTTCGGATCGATCAGCAGACGCTCGCGCTCTCGGCGGTCGAGGCGCCTGCCGAGGATACTGCTCGCGCCACCCGCGAACCTCGGAGGGACACTCCTATGGTTCCGCTCGGACGTGGTCGAGCGCCGAGATCTTCGGGACCGGGACCCTCGACTCCAGGTTCCCGGTGCCGTCCTGGATGGGTGTCGGCGTCGGCGGCGGCGGCATCTGGCTGTGTCGCTCCGGCCCGGGGGAGTGGCCCTGGCGGTTCTCGCGCTTCGATCCGCTCTCGGGGCGAGAGACGGGACACTCGGACGCGTTGAGCTGCAACAACGGACTGATGCTCACCGGCCCGGGCGGGATCTGGTTCGTGGACGAGCTGGGGAACCTGGTGCGCCTCGACCCGCTTCCCCCGTACCGGATCAAGTGGTGGGACGACATCTTCCGGTTCCCGACCCAGCCGTTCGCGGCCGTCCCCTACGGGCGCGGGGTGTGGCTCGTCGACACCGACGGCCGTCAGTTGACGTGGTACGAGCCGGCCAGCGGATCGCCACCGGACGATCCGTTTCCGCACCGACGAGTTCGTGCTCTTGGAGGGCGTCGACGCATACACCCCCGAGCGTGTCTGGATCGTCGACCCGGTGGCCTCGGAGATCGTCCCCTTGGGTGACGGGGTCGAGGATCGGCGGCACCGCATCCCGATCGTCGGGTCGGGGTACGCGTGGCTCGAGGAGCCGGGAACCCAGCTCGCGGCAGCGACGTCGCTGGACGGCAAGCCTCTGGATCGCCCTCGGACGTGATCGTCGTGCGGGTTCCCGAGGACGGGTCGACGCTTCCCACGACGGTCCCGATGCCGTCCGGGTTCGAGGCCCACTTCTTCGCCACCGACCGATCCCGTCACGTCATGTGGGTGGCCTGAGCTGTCCCTCGATCGTCGGGTCCCGGCCCGGATCGCCCGCGCGCCCGATGAGGCGGACACCTGTGCCGGGGGAGCGTTCCCGCAGGTACACTGCCCTGCGCGTCTGGGCGGGGTAGCTCAGAGGTAGAGCAAGCGGCTCATAATCGCTGTGTCGCGGGTTCGATTCCCGCCCCCGCTACCGAACCCGAGAACACCGAAGGAACCAGAGCCGCAGGTCGGCACGAGGAGCACGGAGATGGCCAAGCAGAAGTTCGAGCGCACCAAGCCCCACGTCAACATCGGCACGATCGGGCACATCGACCACGGCAAGACCACCCTCACGGCGGCGATCACCAAGCGCCAGGCCGACAAGGGTCTTGCCGACTTCACCCCCTTCGACCAGATCGACAAGGCCCCGGAGGAGCGCGAGCGCGGGATCACGATCGCGATCGCCCACGTCGAGTACCAGACCGACAACCGCCACTACGCCCACGTGGACTGTCCCGGCCACGCCGACTACGTCAAGAACATGATCACCGGCGCGGCCCAGATGGACGGGGCGATCCTGGTCGTTTCCGCCGCCGACGGCCCGATGCCCCAGACCCGCGAGCACGTCCTGCTCGCGCGTCAGGTCGGGGTGCCCTACATCGTGGTCGCCCTCAACAAGTGCGACATGGTCGACGATCCGGAGCTGCTGGACCTGGTCGAGCTCGAGGTGAGGGAGCTGCTGAGCTCCTATGAGTTCCCCGGGGATGACGTCCCGGTCGATCAAGGTCTCCGCGCTGAAGGCCCTGGAGGGCGATGAGACCTGGAACACCGCGATCGATGAGCTGCTCGAGGCGTGTGACACCTACATCCCCGAGCCGGTCCGCGACACCGACAAGCCGTTCTTGATGGCGATCGAGGACGTCTTCTCGATCACCGGGCGCGGCACCGTGGTGACGGGGCGGGTGGAGCGCGGCGTGCTCGCCAAGATGTCCGAGGTCGAGATCGTCGGGATCCACGACACCCGCAAGACCACCGCCACGGACCTCGAGATGTTCCGAAAGCTCCTGGACGAGGTCCGCGCGGGCGACAACGTCGGGGTGCTGCTGCGCGGGATCGACAAGGAAGAGGTCGAGCGCGGCCAGGTGCTCGCCAAGCCCGGCAGCGTCACCCCCCACACGAACTTCGAGGCCCAGGTCTACGTGCTCTCCAAGGACGAGGGGGGCCGGCACACCCCGTTCTTCAACGGCTACCGCCCCCAGTTCTACTTCCGCACCACCGACGTCACCGGCTCGGCGGCGCTCCCGGAGGGCGTGGAGATGGTGATGCCCGGGGACAACGTGGAGATGACGGTCGAGCTGATCGCCCCGATCGCGATGGAAGAGGGGCTCCGCTTCGCGATCCGCGAGGGTGGACGCACCGTGGGCGCCGGCCGCGTCGTCAAGATCTTGAAGTAGGCCTGAAGCAGCGAAGCGATAGGCCAGAAAGAACCAGGGAACGATGGCCAAGAAGGAAGGCAACCGCCCGAAGATCACGCTCGCCTGCACCGAGTGCCGGCGACGGAACTACAACACGGTCAAGAACCGTGTGAACGACCGCGACCGGATCGAGCTGATGAAGTACTGCCGCTGGGACCGGAAGCACACGCTGCACCGCGAGACGCGCTGACGCGCTGACGCGTTATCGCTCCGCGTCGGGGCCGCCCTTGGGGGCGGCCCCGAGCGTTTCACGATCCGGGGCGGCGAGACCGGGAGGGGTGACCTTGCCGGTCCGGATCGCGGCGACGACCGCGTCAGTCTTCGAGTGCACGGCGAGCTTGGTCAGGATGTTCTGGACGTGGGTGCGCAGGGTGTGCCGGCTCATGCCGAGCTCCTCCGCGATCCGGTCGCCCTCGGTGCCGTGCGCCATCAGCTGCAGGATCTGGAGCTCGCGGGGGGTGAGGCGTTCCACGCGGCGCAGCAGCTCGCGGTCGGTCCGCGTGCGCTCACGCGTGGCCTTCAGCGCCTGGTTCACCTCGTCGGGACGGTGCAGCGGCTTGCCCCCGCGCGCGTCGCGGATCGCGTGGGCGACCTCGTCGACCGGCGCGGTCTTGCGCAAGAAACCCTTCGCGCCGGCCTGTATCGCGCGTCCGAACGACACCTCGTCGCCTTCGCCAGTGAGGATGATGACCGCGCTCGAGACGCCTTCTTCGCGGATCCGCCGCGTCGCCTCGATCCCGTCCATCCCCGGCATCCGCAGGTCCATCAGCACGACGTCGGGGGAGTTCGCGATCGCCGTCCTCACCGCGTCGTCGCCGCCGGTGACGACCTCGATCACGGTGAGGTCCTGCTCCTTGTCGAGCGCGATCTCCAGCGCCTCGCCGAACGAGCGGTGGTCGTCGACGATCACGACGCTGATGTTGTCGGCGTCTGAGGGCGCACGGGTCCCGTTGTTGCCAGACATCTGCAGGATGGTAGGCCGAGAACACCTCGATCCCGTGTAGGCCGGGCGCCCTATTTCGAAGCTGGGTCAGGCGAGTGACGCCGTTCGCCGAGACCTTGAGCCGTTCGCGAGCGCCACCGCCATGCCGAGCGCGGTGATCGCCCACGCCGCGAGCGCGACCCACAGGAACGTCTTCGGCACGACGGCGAGGAACGGCACGCCGAGCGTGACGTCGAGCTTGAACGTGCACGCCGCGTACATCCCGAGCGGGAAGACGAGGCTCCAGTACTGCGGGTCGTAGCGCAGCGGCTCGCGCTGGATCACGTGGCGCCACACGCCGACCGCGACCAGGATCGGGATCCACCAGGTGGCGAAGCTCCAGGCCAGCAGCATCGTGCCCTCGAGGAACGGGTGCATCGACGCGAGCATCTCCCAGGCGGGGCCCGCGGCGATCAGGTTCGCGGCGGCCAGGGTAGTGATCGCCAGGGCGCCCATGTTGATCCAGTACGGCGGCGTCACCTGGGCCGGCGTGAGTCCCACGAAGGTCCACCGGTAGACGATCAGCCCGATCACCAGGATGTAGAGCATCAGCCCCACGAGGTGCGCCATCAGGGACAGGAACAGGATGCCGGGGATCCACGACGTGGTGGGCGCCACGATCGCGCCGAGCACCGCGATCGACTCGGTCGACACGATCATCAGCAGCCAGGTCCCGTTCAGCCCGTCCTTCAGCGACGGCTTGGGCTCGCGCACCGTGATCGCGACGAAGAACCCGTAGAGCAGGAACGTCCACAGCGCCGCGCCGACGAGCCACAGCGCGAACGCCGCCTCGGTCCAGCCCATCAGCAGGGCGCACTGGCTGCCGAGCACGTTCGTCCCGGCGACGATCGTGAGGAACGCGCTCCCGCGGTTGTGCATGCGCCAGGTCGGCCAGGAGCAGACGCGGGTAGCGCACGGCGCGAGCCAGCGTGAGGACCCACAAGACGGCGTAGAAGGCGATGTTCGCCCACAGCAGGGCCTTGGCGAGCAGGACGAAGCCCTGCTGGAACGCGGCGATCGACACGATCCCGGTCGCCATCACGAGCGCGAAGTAGCCGGGGAACAGCTTCGCGTACCCGGGGAGCGCGGTCTCGATCGAGCTCGCCGGCTGGGTCGTCGCGGTTGCCATCGTTCGCTCCTCAGCGATCGCTCGGTGACGCGAGCCACACGGCAAGCGCCAGCGCGAAGGACAGGGCCTCGAAGCCGAGGAGCCACCACACGGTGCGCATCTCCTCGAACAGGTAGGCGTTCAGCATCACGGTGAGCGCCCAGAGCTGGCCCACCACGATCGTCGCCGCGACCGCGATCCGCGCCACGATCACGGCGAGGCGGTGCGCTGGGCAGGCCCTCGCCGGGACCGGGTCCCGGCGCGTGCACCACCCCGCGCGTGCGCAGACGCTCGCTCATCGCACCGTCGCTCCGGTGGCCCAGATCCCGTCGGGCCGCTCCTGGAGCGCGATCACCGGCAACGGACGCGGCGGAGGACCCTGCAGGACCGCGCCGGTCCTCGCGTCGAACTTCCCGTCGTGGCACGGACACACGAGCGCGTCCTCCTGCGGGCGGGGCAGCACGGCGCACGACAGGTGGGTGCAGATCGAGGAGTACGCGACGAGCAGCCCGTTGGGCAGCCGCATCGCGATCGCGCGGTCCTCGGGTCCGGGGTAGACGAACCCGACCGACCGGCCGGGGGCGAGCGCGTCGGCGACCCTGACCGCCGAGGGCGCGGCGCCGGTGCGCCGGGGGAAGACGCCGGCCGCCACGGCCACGGCGCCGGCGAGCAGCCCGCCGCTCACGGTCACCAGGATCCGCAGGTAGTCGCGGCGCGTGATCAACGAGGCGGCCGTGATCCGCTCGACCTGTCCGAACGGCGCCCCGCGCCCGGGCGTGGTCTCGCTCATCCCGCGAACCCTCCGGGGATCCCCGCCGCCTCGTACCCGGCCGGCACGACGAACGCGGCGCCGGTGCGGACCTCCTGCTCGCCGAACACGACGATGTCGGTCGCCGCAGCCGTCGGACGCGCCGCGAGCAGCTCCTGCAGCGTGCCGTAGAACAGCGCGCCGGTGGGGCAGACCGCGGCGCACATCGGCGCGAGCCCGACCGACGTGCGGTCGTAGCAGAGGTTGCACTTGTACATCAGCATCTGGTCCACATCGAGCTTGGGCACGCCGAACGGGCAGGCGTGCACGCAGTTCGCGCACGCGATGCACCGCTCCTTGAGCGCCTCCTGCACCACGCCGTCGGGCGTGACGAGGATCGCGTCGGACGGGCACACCTCGGCGCACGGCGCGATCGGGTCCTGGCAGTGCATGCAGACCGTCGGCATCGACGCGCCCGAGGCGCCCTCCTCGACGTAGTCGAGGTGGATCATCGACTTGCCGCGGTGCGAGTCGCACTCGCGGCACGCCGCGACGCAGGCCTGGCAGCCGATGCACCGGCCGATGTCGACGAACAGGGTGCGCCCCATCATGTGTCGCCGGTCCCCCTTCCCTGCGACGCCGAGGGCGGGCGGAGGTCGGCCACGGTGCGCGCGACCGTCGCGGTCACGTGCGAGCCGGGGGCCACGGGCGGGGGAGGCGTCGGCGTCGATCTCCTCGCCGCGCTCCACGCGGCACGCGCACACCTTGTACTCGGGGATCTTCGAGATCGGGTGCAGCGCGTCGACCGTGAGCAGGTTCGCGGCGACCGGGTCGGCCCAGTGGTACGGGACGAAGACGGTGTCGGGGCGGATCGTGTCGGTGACCATCGCCGGGTACGTGACCTCGCCGCGACGCGTGATCGACGCGCACCGGCTCGCCGTTCGCGAACCCGAGCGAGGGGTGCACCTCGACCCAGGGCCGCGGCGTCTGCTCCACGAGCGCGCCGATCCGCCGGGTCTGGTTGCCCGACAGGAAGTGCGCGACGGTCCGCCCGGTGGTCAGGCGGATCGGGTACTCCTCGTCGACCGGCTCGGCCGGCTCGCGCCACTGCACGACGTTGAACCGCGCCTTGCCGTCGGGGAAGTTGAAGCGCTCCTCGAACAGCCGGGGGGTGCCGGGATGGTCCTCGGCGGGGACCGGCCAGAACATCCCCCCGCTCTCCTCGAGCCGGTCGTAGGTGATCCCCGAGTAGTCCGCGATGCCGCCCTTGGACGCGCCGCGGAGCTCCTCGAAGATGTCCTGCGAGCGACCCGAACCCGAACTTCTCCCCGGCGCCCAGGCGCGCCGCGAGCTCGCAGATCGACCCGCCAGTCGTTGCGGGCCTCGCCGGGAGGGTCCGCGGCCCGGTGGCGCAGCACCACGCGTCCCTCGGCGTTGGTGGTGCAGCCGCCCTCCTCCGCCCACGTCGCCACGGGCAGCACGACGTCGGCGCGCGCGGCGGTCTCGGACAGGAAGAAGTCGAGCTGCACGTGGAACTCGAGCTCGCCGTAGTCGCCGCGCGATCCGCGACGCGTTCGGCATCGAGACGAACGGGTTGTTGCAGATCCCGAGCAGCCCGCGGACCGT
Source organism: uncultured Actinomycetes bacterium (assembly GCA_963710985.1). Taxonomy (GTDB): domain Bacteria; phylum Actinomycetota; class UBA4738; order UBA4738; family HRBIN12; genus AC-51. The sequence goes on from CAVQCI010000005.1 coordinate 109,181, forward strand.
CGCCGTCCTCGATCAGGTGGACCTGCTCGACCGCCGAGACGCCGGCGTGGGGCAGGTCGGCCTCGTCGATCCCCCAGAACCCCGAGATGAACGCGCGGTGCTCGGGGTTCTCGATGTCGCGCGCCCCCGGCAGCTGGTCGGTCTTCTGCCCGTGCTCGCGCCCGCCCTGGCCGTTGCCCTGGCCCGTGATCGTCCCGTAGCCCTTGCCGGGCGCGCCGATCTGGCCGGTGGCGAGCACGAGGTTGATGATCGACAGCGCGTTCTCCACGCCCTGCACCTGGTGCTCGATCCCGCGGGCGTGGAACGCCATCGCGCGCTCGGCCGTTCCCCACACGCGCGCGACCTGCGCGACGAGCGCCGGGTCGATCCCGCAGATCTCGCCGACCCGCTCGGGCGTGTAGCTGCGCACGACCTCGCGCACGTCCGCCCACCCGACGGTGCGCGCCGCGATGAAGTCCTCGTCGAGCCAGCCCTCGCGCTCGCACACGTGCAGGACGCCGTTGAAGAACGCGCTGTCGGTGCCCGGGCGCAGCGGCACGTGGAGGTCGGCCGTGCGCGCCAGCGGCGTCTCGCGCGGATCGACCGTGATCAGCTTCGCGCCGCGGTCCCGGGCGCCCCACACGTAGTGGGTCATCACCGGGAAGCACTCGGCGACGTTCGCGCCGGCGACCAGGATCACCTGCGTGTCGAACATGTCCGACCACGGGTTCGCCGCGCGGTCGATCCCGAACGCCTTCTTGTTCGCGGCGGCGGCGCTCACCATGCACAGACGCCCGTTGTAGTCGACGTGCTTGGACCGCAGGGCGACGCGCGCGAACTTGCCCATCAGGTAGGTGACCTCGGTGACGAGCGAGGAGCCCGAGTACACGGCGAAGGCGTCGTTGCCGTAGGTCTGCTGGATCCGTCGGATCTCCGAGACCGACGCGGTCGAGCGCCTCGTCCCACGTCGCGCGGCGAAGCGGCCCGTCCTTCGGTGTCGCGCACGAGCGGGTGCAGGAGCCGGTCGGGGTGCTGGACCTGCTGGTAGGCGGTGACGCCCTTCGGGCAGAGCTTGCCCTCGTTGATCGCGATGCTCGCGCGGCTCCACGCCGAACACGCGTCCGTCGCGGTCGACCTTCAGGTACATCGCGCACTGCACGCCGCAGTAGCAGCAGTGGGTCGGCACGTTGCGGACGCCCTCGGGCTCGGGCGCGCGCCAGTCGTCGGCCTCCTTCGCGCCGGCCTCGCGGAACTCGTCCACGCCGGGCGGGACGATCGGATCGCTCGATCACCGGAAGCCTCGTTTCACGTCGCGGAGGTAGGCGCGGCCGCGCTCGAGGCGCTTGCACCGCGGGCAGGTGCGGATCCAGTCGCGGTAGTCGCAGGCCGAGCTCGTCCATCGTCTCCTGGAGGTTCCGCACGAAGGTCACGCCCTCGAGCGGCGCGCCGCACACGCGGCACGCGAGCACGCCCTCCTCGGCGATGCCCGCCTGCTTGTACAGGCTGCACGCCGAGCGTCGCCGGGCGCTGCACCACGTGGAAGAACTTCCCGAACGGGATGAAGATCAGCGACAAGCACCACCACCGCCATGTGCAGGATCGCGAGGAACTCGTAGCCGCGGCCTTCCAGCAGCGCGCTCGAGAAGGTCAGCAGCAGCCCGGTCGCGCTGATCGCGATCAGCGCGACGAGCGGCACGAAGTCGTAGCCGAGGCGCTGCTCGGAGGCGACCTCGCGGTCGCGGAACCGTCGCCACAGGAAGTAGCCGCACCCGGCGATCACGAGCACGGCGGCGACGTCGAGCACGTGGAACGTGAGCCACCCGTACCAGGTGTACGGGGCGAACGCGAACACCTTCAGCCGCCACACGAACATCTCGTAGCGCCCGGCGCCGGTCGCCTCGAAATGGATCCAGCCCCACGCGAGCGTGAAGGTCATCAGCGTCGCGATCACGACGCCCCAGAACACCGCCTGGTGCGCGAGCCACCGCGCGCTGCCGCGCTTGCGGATGAACGTCTGCAGCCCGAGGTAGGAGAAGATCGCCTCCGGGATCAGCGCCGGGAACCGTCGGAAGTTCCGCCAGGAGAGGAAGGCGCCGCCAGCCGTGCACGAGGTAGCGGCGCGCGGGCGGGGTCTGGACCCACATCGCGTAGCGGTACACGACGCCGAACGTCAGCAAGATCGTCGCGGTCGCGTAGCCGATCAGCGCGGCGTCGAAGTTGCGCAGCAGGTCGCTGCCGAGGTAGATCGCGCCGGTCAGCAGGGTCGCGGCGACGGCTCCGGCGACGCTCGCACGCCGAGCCGCCGACGCGTCGGTCAGCGGGTCGAGGCGACGCGGGTCCTCGCGCACGGCCACCACGTCCGTCACGATGCCGCTTCGGCTTTGGACGTCACACATCCAGAGGTCCCGCAAGTCCCGGGACTCCCGATCGTGCCCGCCGCGACGTGAGGGGGCTACCGTCACGTGGAACAGAACGTCTCGTCGTGGGGGGCCGGAAGGAGCCGAACGTGCACCTCCAACGCGACACGCGCTACGCGATCGAAGCGCTGCTCGTCCTGGGCGAGCACGAGCCGGGTTCGTTCGTCGACGCGCGCGAGATCGGGGAGCGCGCGGGGCTGCCGCTCGCGTACCTGCACAAGATCCTGCGCAGGCTCGCGGCCGCCGGCGTGGTCCGCTCGCGCCGCGGCACGGGCTACACCCTGTCGCGAGCGCTCGAGGACACGACGATGCGCGACGTCCTGCTCGCGGTCGAGGGCGTCCACGTCCTGGACAACCGGTGCATCTTCTGGCGCGAGGAGTGCTCGGCCGAGGAGCCGTGCGCGCTGCATTTCCGGTGGGCGGCGCTCCGCCCCATGCTCGAGGCGTCGATCGCGGCGACCACCCTGGCGGAGATCTCCGCGGACCGACATCGTTTGACGACCCCCGCGATCCGCGGGTAGGTTGCCCGTGGGAAGGCTCGTGTCGGCATCGACCGAGCCTTCGTGCACGTCGCGGGTCGGCCCGAGATCCGTGGCGGATGCGAGCGGAGGCTGATGAGCGGAGCGAGAGGCAGGTTGGTGCGGCTGCTGGCGGCCGCATCGATCGTCGTCCCCGGCGTCCTCGTCTCCTTCTTGACCACCCCCTCCTCGGCGGCTCCCTCGGCTGCGGACGTGGCCGCGGCGCAGTCGCAGCGCGATCAGCTCAACCACGACTTCGAGCGTGCGGCCGAGGCCTACAACGCCGCGAACGTCCGGCTCGCCGACGTCCAGGCACAGCTCGCGGGTGCGAAGGCCGCGAAGGACGCCGCGGAGGCCGAGGCGTCGCGCACGCGCGCGCGGCTGTCCGATCGGCGCGGTCGGCGCCTACACGTCGTTCGGCTCGCAGCTCGACATGCTGCTCGGCGCCACCGACATCAGCCAGTTCTCCGATCGCCTCGAGTACATGGGAGCGCTGACGCAGTCCGACGCCGAGCTGGCGGCCACGGCGGATGCCGCCGCGCAGCGGGCGCAGTGGGCGGCCGAGCGCTACGACGGGTTGGTCACGCAGCGCCAGCGGGAGCTCGACCAGATGGCCCAGGAGCGCGCGCGGATCCAGGAGCTCCTCGGGAAGGCCGAGCAGCTGTACCGGACGCTCTCGGGTGAGCGGCAGCAGTACCTCGACGCGATCGCGGCACAGCGTGCCGCGGCCCAGGCGGCAGCCCAGCAGGAGCAGGCGGCGAGCACCAGCACCGTGCCCGACACCGGCACGATCCCCCCGCCGCCTCCGAGCGACGGGTCGGCCGCCGCGATCGCGATCGACGCCGCGCGCTCGGTGATCGGCACGCCCTACGTCTTCGGCGCCGCGGGTCCCGATGCGTTCGACTGCTCGGGTCTCACGTCGTGGGCATGGGCGCAGGCGGGCGTGTACCTGCCGCACTCGGCCGACGCGCAGTACGCGTCCTTCCCGCGGGTGCCGCTGTCGGACCTGCAACCCGGCGACATCGTCTACTACGGGAACTTCGGGCCCCACGTCGCCCTGTACATCGGCGGCGGCACGATCATCCACGCGACCCACCCGGGCCCCGGCGGCGGCCCGCACTTCGACTCGCTCTACGGCTACGACCAGCCGTGGGGCGCCGTCCGCCCGAACTAGCTGTAGCCCTTCACGGGTCTCTCCACACGGCGTCCACCCGCCGCACACCCCACCCCCGCATCGCGCCCTCACGCTGGGCTCCTGACGATGCGAAGGGGCTTCGATGATGTGGCACGACGGATATCAGAACGCCTGGGTGTGGCCGGTGATCGTGCTGGTGATGGCCGCGGGCGCCGGCCTCGTGGCGTGGCTCCTGAACCAGGGTCGCAGGCCGCCGACGGGGAGCGACCAGGCCGCCGAGGTCCTGCGGCGACGGTTCGCGGCCGGTGAGATCGACGAGGCGGAGTTCCGCGAGCGGATGTCGGTCCTGGGCGCGGACGCGTCGAGCGCCGCGGGCCGATCGGGCGTGCTCCCGGTCGTGGTGGTGGTCGCCGTCGTGCTCGTGGTGATGCTCGTCGTCGCCCTGCTCGCGTCACAGACCGTCGACCGAGGGCACACGCCGATGATGTCGAGCGGGTTCCGCGCCACCTCGTCGTCGTGCGATGCGCCGTCGCTGCCCGGACAGACGGTCGACGTCACGCTCACCGACATGGGCCGCGGCGCCGGCATGATGGGCGGGACCGGCAACGGCTACGGCCCCGGCATGATGAGCGTGCTCGCGAACCCCTCGGCGGTGAGCGCCGGCCAGGTCTCGTTCCTCGTGTGGAACGGGGGCATGATGGTGCACGAGCTGGTCGTGCTGCCGCTGCCCTCGGGCGGCGCAGGTTCGCGCACGGTCGGGGCCGACGGCACCGTGAACGAGGACGGCAGCCTGGGCGAGGCCTCGGCCACCTGCGCCGAGGGCACGGGCGAGGGGATCGCGCCCGGCTCGATCGGCTGGGTCACGCTCGACCTGCCGGCAGGGCGCTACGAGCTGATCTGCAACCTGCCGGGCCACTACGCGGCGGGGATGTTCACCGAGCTCGACGTCGGGTAAGCGTCCCCGGATCCCTCGTGCCGGATCAGACGCGCTGGGCGAACCACGTCTGCATGCCGGCGAGCGCCTTCTTCCCCATCTCGCCGAACGCGCCCTTCAGCGCAGGCTCGGCCAGCTTGGCCACACCCTTGAGCCGCAGGTCGGCCTCGTAGACGACCCGCGTCCCGCCGTCGCCGGTCGCCTCGAACTCGATGGTGTCTCGAGCGGTGAGCCGCGGACCTTCGCCCTCCAGCACGACGCGCTTCGGCCGGACGTACTCGGTGGTGACGTAGGTCATCTCGGACCTGCTCCCGCGGAAGCTCACCGTGAGTCGGTAGCGGGCCCCGACGCCGCTCGGGTCGCCCTCGCCCTCCCGCACGCGTTCGGCGCTCAGGACGCCGGGATCCCAACCCTCCGCGCTGGAGAAGTCGGCCACGGCGTCGAAGGCCTCTTCCGGCGACTGCGCGATCTGGATGGCTTCATGAAGGACGGTCATCTGCTTCGCTCACTCCGGTTTCGATCCGCATCGTTTTCCCGACCGGAAGGCTAGCGGGCGGCTGCTACGTTCGCGGGGGTGGAACCCCTGCAACTCGAAAGGACGAAGGAGCGGCGCGTGGGGATGAACGAGCTCAAGGAGCTCACGGACGCATCGCTCGAGGCACTCGTGGTCCCGAGCTTCACGCGGATCGGCCATGACGTGCGGCGGCGGATCTTCGACTGGGAGCCGATCGAGGAGCTCTCGATGCAGGGCAGGGTCGTGGCGGTCACCGGGGCGACCTCGGGACTCGGGGAGTTGACGGCGGCAACGCTCGCTCGGATGGGGGCGGAGGTCCTGCTGCTCGCACGGAACGAACGGAAGGCCGCCGCCGCTCGGGAACGCATCGAGCTCGCGACCGGGAGGCACGCCGTGAGGACCTACCTGGTCGACATGAGCGACATCGAGGCCGTCCGCCGGGTCGCCGGAGAGATCCGCCGAGCCGAGCCTCGACTCGATGTCCTGATCAACAACGCGGGCGCGCTCCTGGCCACGCGCGAAACGTCGGCGAACGGCTACGAGATGACCTTCGCGACGATGGTGCTGGGCCCCTTCGTCCTGACCCGAGAGCTGTTGCCTCTGCTCGCGCAGAGCCGCGACGGACGCGTGATCACCGGTGACCTCGGGGGGGATGTACACGCAGCCCCTTCACCTGGATGACCTCCAGATGGAGCGTGAGCCCTATCGGGGCGCGGTCGCCTACGCCCGCGCGAAACGGGCGCAGGTCGTGCTCACCAGGCTCTGGGCCCAGAGACATCGAGCGACGTCGGTCGTGTTCCATGCGATGCACCCGGGGTGGGCACAGACGCCGGGCCTCGAGGCCTCGCTCCCTCGGTTCCGCAGGCTGATCGGTCCCCTGGTCAGGACGCCGGAACAGGGTGTCGACACGATCGTCTGGCTCTCGGCCGCTCCCGAGGGTGCGGCGTCCAGCGGACGGCTGTGGCTGGACCGCCGACCGCGCCCGTTCGACAAGCTCCCCGGAACCCGGGTGAGCGCGGAAGAGGCAGCCGACCTGTGGGATGCCTGCGAGCGGCTGACGTCCCTCGCAGGCTGACGGTCGCCAGCTGCATAGGTTCCGGGCCCTGAACCTCTGCACGGGCTGGAAGCATGGGACCCGTGGATATCGAGCGTTCCTCGGGGAGGACACCGTGCGGATAGCGGTCATCGGCAGCGGCATCTCGGGCTTGGGCGCGGCGTGGGCCCTGGCGCGGCATCACGACGTGACCGTCTACGAGGCCGAGGGGCGACTGGGCGGTCACGCCAACACGGTGGAGGTCCTCGACGCCGGCCGATCCGTGGCCGTGGACACCGGGTTCATCGTCTACAACGAGCGCAATTACCCGAACCTGGTCCGGCTGTTCGAGCACCTCGGCGTGGGAACGGAGCCGAGCGAGATGTCGTTCTCCGTCTCCCGCGACGACGGGGCGTTCGAATATCAGGCACGCGCGTTCGGTCTGCTGACGCAGCCGTCGAACTTGGCTCGCCCCGGCTACCTGCGGATGGTGCGTGACATCGTGCGCTTCACGCGTGGGGCCACGTCCGCCCTCGAGTCCGGCACCTCGGAGACGACGGCGGAGTTCCTCGATCGCGTGGAGCTGTCCACCGAGTTCCGGCGCGACTTCCTGCTCCCGATGATCGCGTGCATCTGGTCCTCGAGCCTCGAGACGATGCTGAGCTACCCCGCCGCGTCCATGGTCCGCTTCCTGGACAACCACGGCCTGCTGAACGTGCTCGAACGGCCGCGATGGCGCACCGTCACGGGCGGCAGCCGCGAGTACGTGTCGCGGATCGCCGCGTCGTTGGCGGGCGGCACACGGCTCGCGACGCCGGTCGAGGCGGTCCTGCGATCCGACGACGGGGTCGCGGTGCACGACGCGAGGGGAGGCGTCGACCGCTTCGACCACGTGGTCCTCGCGACGCACGCGGACACGTCGCTGCGGATCCTGGGGTCGGATGCCTCGGCCGAAGAGCGCGACGTGCTCTCCGCGTTCCGCTACCAGACGAACCGGGCGGTCCTGCATCGCGATCCGATGCTGATGCCGAAGCGCCGCCGAGCGTGGTCGAGCTGGAACTACCTGGCCGACGGCACCGGCGACGGCGCGGAGCTCGTGTCCCTCTCGTACTGGATGAACAGGTTGCAGAACCTGAGGACGGAGCGTCCCGTCATCGTCACGCTGAACCCGTCGCGAGAGCCGCGCGACGTGGAGCGGGAGTTCACCTATCACCACCCCCAGTTCGACGCCCGCGCCGTGACCGCACGAGGGCGGATCCGGATCGCTGCAGGGCATCCGCAGGACCTGGTTCAGCGGGAGCTATCTCGGCAGCGGGTTCCATGAGGACGGTCTGCGTGCCGGTCTGGAGGTCGCGTCCGGTCTCGGGTCCCCGCCTCCTTGGGGCGAAACCGCAGCTCCGCCCCCGAGCAGGGTCTATGCGACGATGGGGGCGTGAGGATGAGCACCTCATCCGCGCTGTACGTGGGAAAGGTCACGCACACCCGCCATTTCCCGACGCGACACCGGCTGTCCTACCGCGTCTGGTACACGCTCCTGGACCTCGACGAGCTCGCACGAGCTCGACCGCACCGTGCCCGGGTTCTCCGTGGATCGACCGGGGCTCGTCAGCTTCCATACCCGCGACCACGGACCGCGCGACGGCTCCCCGTTGCGACCGTGGATCGAGTCCTACCTCGCCGAGGCGGGCATCGACCTGCAGGGAGGGCCGATCCGGATCCTCAGCTTCCCGCGGGTGCTGGGGTACACGTTCAACCCGCTGTCGGTCTGGTTCTGCCACGACCGGAGCGGCTCGCTGCGGGCGGTCCTGTACGAGGTGTCGAACACGTTCGGCGAGGGGCACTCCTACCTCCTGCCGGTGCCGCCGGGGACGGGCGCGGGCGACACCGTCGCGAGGACCTTCGACAAGGAGCTGTTCGTCTCGCCCTTCATCGACCTCGATGCGAGCTATGACTTCCGCACGAGGGTCCCCGACGAGCGTCTGTCCGTGGTCGTACGGGAGACCGTTCGCCAGGGCCGGGTCCTCGACGCCGCGCTCACGGCCCGCAGGGCGCCGCTCGACGGCCGGCATCTCGCCTCGGCGTTCGTCCGCCATCCGTTCGTCACGTTGAAGGTGATCGGCGGCATCCACTGGGAGGCAGCGCAGCTCTGGGTGAAGGGAGCGCCGTACCGGCGTCGCGGCGCGCCGCCGGCGCACCCCGTGACCGTCCTCACGCCGGCGGAGCCGTCTGCCCCGCGGATGGAGGCGGTCGCATGAACGTCGAGACGCTCGACCGTGCGCTCTTGGACGCGATCGGGGGACAGGTCCGCAAGGGGAGCCTCGCCGTCGAGCTTCCCGGCGGCGACCGGCGCCGGTACCGAGGCGAGGCCGACGGGCCGGCGGCCGAGGTACGACTGCACGACACGAAGCTGATGCGTCGTCTCGTGTCGCTGGGCGCGATCGGTCTGGCGGACGGGTACATCGAGGGAGACTTCGACGCTCCGGATCTCGCGGCGCTGATCGAGCTCGGAGCCTTGCACCTCGACCCCGGCGACGGCGCGCCGGCGCGCGCGGCGTTGGAGCGCGCGGGCAAGGCCATCTGGCGCCGGGTGGGCAAGGCGGCCGTCCCGCGCGGCCCGATCGCGCGCGCGGTGGAGCACTACGATCTCGGCAACGACTTCTTCACCCTCTGGCTCGATCCGACGATGACGTACTCGTCCGCGGTGTTCGCGCGACCGGAGATGTCCCTGGAGGAGGCCCAGCTCGAGAAGTACCGCCGTCTGGCCGAAGCCACCGGGGTCCGTCAGGGCGAGGAGATCCTCGAGATCGGGTGCGGATGGGGCGGCTTCGCGGTCTACGCGGCCGAGCGGCTCGGGTGCCGGGTCACGGCGATCACGGTCTCCGCCGAGCAGCGTGACCACGTGGACAAGCTGATCGCCGACCGTGGGCTGAGCGACCGGATCCAGGTGCGGCTCGAGGACTTCCGCGCGACGCGGGGCACGTTCGATCGGATCGTCTCGATCGAGATGATCGAGTCGATCCCCCGGTCGCTGTGGCGCCCGTACTTCCGGCGTCTGCGCGACCTCACCCGGCCCGGCGGCACGATCGGGCTGCAGGCGATCGTCGTGGACGACGCGCACTGGCGGTCCTCGGACCGGAACCCCGACTTCATCCGGCGCTACGTCTTCCCCGGCGGTCAGGTCCCGGCGCCCAAGGTGCTGCGAGCGCTCGCGCGCGAGCACGGGCTCGGCTGGGTCGAGGATCACGGCTACGGCGCCTCGTACGCACGGACGCTCCGGACCTGGCACGAGCGCTTCGACGCCCGCATCGCCGACGTCGCGGCCCAAGGCTTCGACGAGCGGTTCCAGCGGATGTGGCGGTACTACCTCTCGTACTGCGAGGGGGGGTTCCGGGCCGGTCGCACCGACGTCCGGCAGATCGTCCTGGCCCGTTGAGCGTGTAGCGTGCCGGCGCGATGAACCCCGAGGCCGAAGGCACCGTCTACCCCGACGTCGCGTTCGCGGTCGATCCCGAGCGCGTCGCGCGCTTCCGCGCGGTGTTCGGTCAGGACCAGGGCGTGCCGCCGACGTTCCTCACGGCCGCCGAGTTCGCGGTCTTCCCGCAGGTGATCGAGGACGCGAACCTCGGCCTGGACTTCACGCGCGTCATGCACGGGTCGCAGGAGTACACGTATGCGCGCCCGGTGCGGGTGGGGGAGACCCTCACCGTCCGGGCGCGCCTCGAGGGGGTCAAGCGCATGGGGATCAACGGGTTCCTGACGGTCGTGATGGAGTTCCTCGACGGCGACGGGGCGCTCGTCGCGACGGCGCGCTCGACGATGATCGAACGCGGGGCCGACGGATGAGTGTGCGCGCGTTCGAGACCGTATCGCTCGGCGACGACCTCCCCGTGCTCCGCCGCGTCGTCACGCGCGAGGACGTGAAGGCCTACGCCGACGCCGGCGGGGACCAGAACCCGCTGCACCAGGACGACGCGTTCGCGCGCTCGGTCGGCTTCCCCGGGATCGTCGCCCACGGGATGTTCACGATGGGCCACCTGGGCGCCTGCGTCGTCGCGTGGGCCGGCGACGCCGACGCCGTCACGCGGATCACCGCGCACTTCCGTGCCTCCGTGTTCATGGGGGAGGAGCTCGTCGCCGGCGGCCGCGTGCGCGCGCTGGACCCCGACGCGCGGACCGCCACCCTCGAGACCTGGGTGAGCGTCGAACGCGACGGGCAGACCGAGTGGCCCGTCCGCAAGGGCGAGGCGGTCGTCCGCCTGGCCTGAGTCCTCCCTCGGGACGGCCGGAGCGGCAAGCGCGGTCGACCTTCCGATGAGAGCACGTCTCACGCTCCCCTCATGGCTGCCCAAGGCCGCTGTTCGAGCATGAAGGTAGACGCGAGGAACGCGTTCGAGGCCCGGAAGGGTCACCGATCGAAGGAGGAGAGCCATGAAGAACCGCCGGTTCCGCGGGATCGACCGTGGTGCTCTCGGCCCTGATGCTCCTCGGCACGCTGGTCGCCACCTCGGCGTTCGCCGACACCGGAGACGTCGAGAAGCGCGGCCAGTGCAGCGGCGCTGCGCACTGGGAGCTCGAGGCCGACCACGAGAGCGGTCGGATCGAGATGGAGTTCGAGGTCAACGCCACGAAGGTCGGCGTGCCCTGGCACGTCAGGCTCAGTCACAACGGGAGCGTCTTCGACCGCGTGGTCAGGACCACGAACCACGAGGGCAACTTCGAGGTCGACCGCTACGTGAAGAACACGTCCGGGCCCGACACCGTCGGTGCGAGGGCCATCAGCCCGAGCGGGCAGATCTGCAAGGGGCAGCTCAGCATCTGACCGTCCGCCCACCCCCCGAAGGCGCGACCCCGGCGAGCGATCGCCGGGGCCGTCGCATGGACCCGCCGCCTCAGCTCGCTTCGCGTCGGACCGTCGACATCGCGCGGATCGCGTCGGACATCCGGTCCACCACGATCTGGATGTCGTTGCCGACGCCCTCGTCGACGCGGATCGACAGCCGCTCGATCTTCTCGCTCAGCACCTCGGCGACCTTGAGCATCGCCTCGGCCTGCAGCTGCGCGTCGCGGTGCATCTGCTCCGAGATCGTCTGGAAGCGGTGGTCGACCGCGCCGATCACGTCGCTCGACATGCCGGCCTCGAGCTCCTTGATCGAGCGGACGAGCCCGCGGACCAGGTCGGCGTCCATCCCCGCCTCGCCGGTGACCGGCGCCGTCTGCAGCGCGTCGATCCGCTCGGAGAGCACCTTGTTGTCGGCCCGGATCAGGCGTGCGATCGCCGTCAGGCGGTCGTCGAGCTGGGCGCCCATCCGCTCCTCGAACGCCTGCTGGGACTCGGCGACCATCTCGTCGAGCCCGTTCACGGTCTCGGCCGCGTTCACCATCCGGTCGAGGTTGCGCTCGACCGTGGCGGTCATCGCCATCGACAGCGCGAGCACCTGTTCCTCGAACGAGCGCTCGAGCGAGGACATCCGCTCCTCGACGACCCGCTCCAGGACGCCCATCCGCTCGTCGATCGCCTGGACGATCGCGGTCTCGTCGAGCTCCGCGCCCTCGAGCGTCAGCGAGGACATCCGCTGCTCGATCATGCCGCGAAGCGCCATCGAGTCCGAACGGACCAGCTCGGCCAGGCCGCGGACCCGCGCCTCGATCAGCCGCTCGACCGCGGCGCGCAGGTCGGCCTGCTCGCGCCCGTGCAGCCCCACCTTCTCGCGCACCAGCTCCAGCTGCTCGGTGAACTCGGCGGTCTGCTCCTCGACGATCCCCCGGACCGACTCGCTCAGGTCGTGGTCCTGCGCCACGAACGCCTGCGCGTGCTGCTCGATCCGCTGGGCGAGGTGGCCCATCGCCTCGGCGCCGCCCTGCACGTAGGACTGCATCGCCTCGACCACGCGCGTGGTCTCCGAGGCGATCAGCTCGCCGTGCTCGCGGACCTGGCCGAGGACGGTGTCGGTGAGCAGCTTCTCGCGCTCGTCGATGTGGGCGAACGCCTCCGCGATGTGCAGCTCGACCTGCTCGAGCTGCGAGCGGACCGTGTCCACCCCGTGCAGCGTGGGCGAGTTCGCGATCTCGCGGATCGCGTGCGCCGAGTTCTCCATCGCCTCGCGCGTGGACTTCGAGGCCGCCTGGAGCTCGTTCAGGTGGTCCTCCAGGCGCGCGGTCCGCACGGCCAGGGCCTGGAACCGTTCGTCGGAGGACGCGATCAGCGAGCGGATCGCCTGGTCGCGCGAGAGCAGCGAGACGATCCGCTCCTGCTCGGGGCGCACGTCTCGCGCGGAGGTCCGCCAGACCTCCTTCGCGACCTCCCGCATCAACGCGGTCGCCTGCTCCTCGAGCGTGCGGACGCCCGCGTCCATCCGCTCGTCGACCGCGTTCGCGAGACTCTCCGCCACCCGGTACTCGTTGGCGGACATCAGTGGCTCGGCCGGGGAAGGATCCCGACGGGCGAACAGCCCACGCCGGAGGATGCCGTCGTCCTCCGACGTACGGGATGGAACCGAGTTGGTCATGTGCAGACGCCTCCGCTCGGTGGGGCCGCGCGTGGTCGTCGTCTGGCGCATCCTAGGCCCGAACGCACCCAGACTCACGTATCTGACTGCGGAAATGCGGCGCGCCCGCCGGCGGGCCTCGGGCCGACGCCGGGGGCCGTCTCGTACATCCGAACCCCGACCACGACGCCGGAGAGCGCGGTCAGCGCCGCGACGGCCCACACCGCCGCGCGCAGGCCCCACGCGTCGGCGATCACGCCGGCGAGGATCGCCCCGACGGCGAAGCCGGCGTCGCGCCACAGCCGGTAGATCCCGATCGAGGACGCCCGCCAGGCGGGATGCGCGACGTCGCCGATCGCCGCGAGGAGGGTCGGGTAGACCATCGCGGTGCCCGCACCGAGGAGCACCGCGCCGAGGGCCCACGGCGCGAACCCGGTCGACGCCGCGATCAGCCCGATCGCGGCACCCTGCACGAGCATGCCCCCGGCGATCAACCGCTTGCGTCCGACGCGGTCCGAGAGCGCGCCGGTGAGCAGCTGCCCCAGGCTCCACACGGCCGGGTAGAGGCCGGCCAGCAGCCCGATCGACGCCACCGACAGGCCGCCCCGCGCGAACAGGAGCGGGAAGAGGCCCCATGCCATCCCGTCGTTCAGGTTGTTGACGAGCCCGGCTTGGCTGCACGAGGAGAGCGCGCGCTCCCGGAAGCTCGTGAGCACGAAGACCGCCCGGGTCGAGAGCCCTTCGTGCAGGTCCGCGGACCGCGGCGCGTGCGAGGAGGCTTCGAGCATCGCGTGGCCGCGCGTCTCGCGGACGAAGACCGTCGACAGGCCGAGCCCCAGGGCGACGTAGACCACGCCGAGGAAGAACGGCTCGGGCCGCAACCCCGCGCGCTCGGCGATGAACCCGGTCGCGATCGCGGTGAGCGCGACCGCCCCGTAGCCGGCGGCCTCGTTCACCCCCATCGCGAAGCCGCGCCGGGACGGTCCGACGAGGTCGATCTTCATGTTGACCGTGGTGGACCAGGTCAGGCCCTGGTTGACCCCGAGCAGGACGTTCGCGAACACGATCCAGCCCCACGCCGGCGCCCACATCAAGAGCAGCGGCACCGGGACGCCCGCCAGCCACCCGGCGACGAGGACCGGCTTGCGGCCGTAGCGGTCCGAGAGCGTGCCGGCGGCGAAGTTCGTGAGCGCCTTCACGACGCCGAAGGCCACGATGAACGTGAGCGCAGCGGTGTAGGCGTCGAGGTGGAAGACGCGCCGGGCCATCAGCGGGAGGACGGTCCGTTCCTGGCCGACCATCCCACCGACGAGCGCGTTGACGCCGACGAGCAGGAGGAACTGCGGGAGGTTCCGCCGGAGCCCCAGGCCGATGCCCGCGCCGCCGCCTGCCGTCGCGGGGTCGGTCCTCACGGGGCCACGCCGGTGCGGAGCGGAGCGCTCGCGGTGCGCGCCACGTCCTCGACCCCGCCGTGGACCACGGACACGTCGGTCCGTCCGAGGCGCTCGAGGACGCTCGCCGCGGTGGTCGCGCGCTCGCCGGCCCCGCAGATCATCGTGAGCGGACCGGCCGGGAGCGACGCCGCGCGCGCGGCCAGGTCGCCGAGCTCGAGGTGGACCGACCCGGGCAGGTGACCGGCGACCCACTCCTGGTCCTGCCGGACGTCGACCAGCGTGCCGGCGAGGGTGTCGCCGGGCTCGAGGAGCGGGGACCGCTCCTCCTCGAGCCCGGCCCGGCGCCAGGTCTCCATCCCGCCGTCCAGCTCGCCGGCGAGGTCCTCGTACCCGACCTGCAGGCACCGGCGGACGAGCTCGTCGCGGTCGTGCGCCGGATCGAGGACGAACACCAGGCGTGCCGGCGCCGGGACGAGCCAGCCGAGCCAGGTCGCGAAGGCCGGGCGCAGCGAGATCGCGAGCGCGCCCGGCACATGCCCGCGCGCGAACCCCTCGATCGGCCGCGCGTCGATCAAGGTCGCCCCCGCGTCCACCTCTGCGCGGACCCGTTCGAGCCCGAGCGGCTCGAGCCGTGGCGGCGAGGCGCCGAAGACGCGCGGCCCCGCGCGGTTCACGGCGCGCAGGCGCAGGAAGTAGTCGGGATAGGTTCCATAGGTCCCGAGCAGCTCGCGCGCGAACGAGACGTCGTCGGGGGCGCGCAGCAGCGGGTTCGTCCGCCGCTCCCGGCCGATCGTCGTCGTCGGGTCGCCGTCGTCGGTCGGGGTGACCGAGCAGAACGTCTCGCCGGCGCCGTGCGTCGGGTGGACCGGGAGGTCGTCGGGCAGATCGAGGAGCCGGTCGTGGATCGAGCCGAACAGCGCGCGCGCCAGCGGCTCGGTCTGCTCGGGCGAGATCAGGTCGGTCCTGGCCACCGAGCCCCGGAGCAAGGACCCGCCGGTGAACACGCCGAGCGGGACCGATCCGTCGAGGAGCTCGTAGGAGAGGTGCTCGGGGGTGTGCCCGGGCGTCGCGATCGCTCGGAGGGTGAGGCCGCCGAGGTCGACCCGCTCGTCGTCGCGGAGCGGCTGGTGGGGGAACGCCAGCTCCGCGCCCGCGGAGGCCAGCACGGTGGCCCCGGTGGCCTGCAGCTCGCGGGCGCCCGAGACGAAGTCGGCGTGCAGGTGCGTCTCCGCGACGAACGCGATCGTGGAGCCGAACCGACGCGCGGCCTCGACGTAGGGCGTCGGGTCGCGCCCCGGGTCGACCGCGAGGGCGCGGCCGTCGCCGAGGTCGACCACGTAGGAGGCGTTGCCGAGCCCCTCGTCCACGATGGTCCCGACGTCCACTGCCCGTTCGTCCCTCCCGCGTCCCGCTGCCGTTCGTACTATCTTCCAAAGAGTATTGGAGGAATATCGGATGGGTCAACGCAGCGGGCGGCCAAGCGGGCGGGAGGTCAAGGACGAGCTGTACGAGCAGTTCGCGCGTGTCGGCAAGGCGCTGTCCTCGCCGAAGCGCGTCGAGCTGATCGACCTGCTGGGACAGGCCGAGCGGACCGTGGAGGCCTTGGCCGAGGCCACCGGGATGGGGGTGACGAACACCTCCGCGCACCTGCAGGTCCTCAAGCGGGCGCATCTCGTGCGCACCCGCAAGGAGGGCACCCGGGTCTATCACCGGCTGGCCGACGACGATGTCTCCCTCCTGTTCGCCGCCTTCCGCGACGTGGCCACCCACCATCTGGCGGAGGTCGAGCGCGTGGCTCACGACTACGTCTCGGCCCGCGACGAGCTGGAGCCGCTGACGCGCGCCGAGCTGGCGCGGCTGCTCGCGGCCGACGACGTGGTCGTCGTCGACGTCAGGCCGCGCGAGGAATACCTCGCCGGACACGTCGAGGGTGCCGTGTCGATGCCGCTCGACGAGCTCGCGGACCGGATCGGCGAGCTCCCTGCCGACGTCGAGGTGGTCGCGTACTGCCGGGGGCCCTACTGCGTGCTCGCTCCGGAGGCGGTCAGCCTCCTGCGGGCGCGTGGCCGACGCGCGAGGCGGATGGGCGACGGGTTCCCGGAGTGGCGGCTGGCGGGCCTGCCGGTGGCGGCCGGAGAGGGATCCCGATGAACGTCCTGCTCGTGCTGAACGACCCGCCGTACGGCAGCGAGCGCTCCTACAACGGCCTGCGGCTCGCGATGTCGCTGAGCAAGCGGGACGACGTGGAGGTCCGGGTGTTCCTGCTGGGCGACGCCGTCACCTGCGCGGTCGCCGGACAGAAGCTGCCGAACGGCTTCTACAACCTCGAGCGGATGCTCGGCGCGGTCGCCCAGCGCGGCGGCACGATCGGTTGCTGCGGCTCGTGCCTGGACGCGCGCGGCCTCACCGGGCCGATGCTCCTCGCCGAGGCACACCGCTCGTCGATGGACGAGCTGACGGACTGGACCCTCGAGGCCGACCAGGTCCTCACCTTCTGAGCGCAACGCTCATCGGTGGGTGAGACGGTTCGCGTGGCCTTCGGCCCGGTGGCGCGACCCGGGCCTGCTTTGCCGGGCTCGGGGGACCACACCTATACTGTGGAACCCGAGCGTCCCTCACCTCGGGGACCGGGAGCGAAGGCGCGTAGCTCAACTGGCAGAGCACCGGTCTCCAAAACCGGGGGTTGGGGGTTCAAGTCCCTCCGCGCCTGCGAGGAGCACGATGAATCGACAGATGAAGCGAGCGCAGGAGCGCGCCGAGCGGCAGCAGAAGGCCGCCGGGCTCGACCGTGCCTCGGCTCCCGCGGCCACCACACGCCGTGCGCAGCAACAGGAGAAACGCAAGCGCACGGGGGTCCGCCAGTTCCTCAAGGAGGTCCGCCAGGAGCTCCGCAAGGTCGACTGGCCCACCCGCAAGGAGCTCATCACCTACACGATCGTGGTGATCGTCACGATCACCGTGCTCACGGCCTTCGTGGCCGGTCTCGACTACGTCTTCGGGCGGCTGATCTTCAGCGTGCTCTCCTGAGAGGAACCTTCCGCAGTGTCCGACGAGTCCCCGAACCCCAACGGATCCACGCCCGAGGAGGGCGACGACACGCCGATGGCCGACGCCCTCGAGGCGGCCGCCGAGGTCCATGACCTCGCGGAGGAGGCCGCCGACGTCACGATGGCCCAGGCCGCCGAGGAGGCCGAGCTGCTCGCCGAGGTCGGCGACGAGGAAGGCGCCGAGGAGGCCCTCGTCGAAGGCGCGGTCGAGGCCGCGGTGATGGAGGAGACCGCCGACGAGATCGGCCTGGAGCTCGTGGAGCAGGCGGCCGACCGCGAAGAGGCGATCGTGGAGGAGGAGTACCTCCTGATGGAGGCCGAGCAGGGCGACGGCGACCTGCCGGTCGCCGAGGCCGCCGCCCCCGCTGAGCCGGAGCCGGTTGCCGAGGCCAAGGCCCCCGAGCCCGAGCCGGCCCCCGAGCCCGAGGCCGAGGAAGACGGCGCCGACCCGTTCCGCGGGCCCGGCGACTGGTACGTGGTGCACACCTACGCCGGCTACGAGAACAAGGTGAAGGCCAACCTCGAGAGCCGGATCCATACGATGCAGATGGAGGACAAGATCTTCCGCGTCTACATCCCGATGGAAGACGTGATGGAGATCAAGTCCGGCAAGCGTCAGATCGTGCAGAAGAAGGTCTTCCCCGGCTACCTGCTGGTGAAGATGTGGTACGACAACGACTCCTGGTACGTCGTGCGCAACACGCCCGGCGTCACCGGGTTCGTCTCGGCCGGCACCGGGTCCAAGCCGACGCCCCTTTCCAAGCGCGAGGTCGAGAAGATCCTCGTCGTGAAGAAGGAGGAGCAGAAGCCGGCCGTGCGCCTGGGCTACGAGGCCGGCGACGTCGTCCGCATCATCAGCGGCCCGTTCGCCGACTTCAACGGGACGATCGCCGAGATCAACGCCGAGCAGGCCAAGCTCAAGGTGCTCGTCAACATCTTCGACCGGGAGACGCCGGTCGAGCTGTCCTTCGACCAGGTGGCGAAGGTCTAGACCCCTACGACGCGGGAGGCTCGGCCACCGAGCCGCACGGACCGCAGGAGGTGCAGCAGGATGGCAGTCAAGAAGAAGGTCGTGGCGCTCGTCAAGCTCCAGATCAAGGCCGGAGCGGCGACGCCCGCGCCGCCCGTGGGCACGGCCCTCGGTCAGCACGGCGTGAACATCATGGAGTTCTGCAAGCAGTACAACGACGCCACCCAGGCGATGGGCGGGCAGGTCGATCCCCGTCGAGCTCACGATCTACGAGGATCGCTCGTTCACCTTCATCACGAAGCAGCCGCCGATGGCCGAGCTGATCAAGCAGGCGGCCGGGATCGAGAAGGGCTCCGCGATCCCGCACCGCGACAAGGTCGCGACGCTCTCGGCGTCGCAGGTCCGCGAGATCGCCGAGAAGAAGATGCCCGACCTGAACGCGAACGACGTCGAGGCCGCGATGCTGATCGTCGCCGGCACCGCGCGCAGCATGGGCGTGGAGGTGGAGCGATGACGACCGGCCAGCACGGCCAAGGACATGGGAAGCGCTACCGCGACGGCGCCAAGGGCTTCGACCGCACCCACGAGTACCTGCCCGGCGACGCGATCCGGCTGCTGAAGTCGTTCCCCGACGCGAAGTTCGACGAGACCGTCGAGGTCTCCTTCCGCCTCGGCGTCGACACCCGCAAGCAGGACCAGGCGCTGCGCGGCACCGTGACCCTGCCCAACGGCACCGGCAAGAGCGTCCGCGTGGCGGTCTTCGCGCAGGGCCCGAAGGCGAACGAGGCGCGCGAGGCCGGGGCCGACGTCGTGGGCGCCGAGGATCTCCTCGAGGAGGTCCTCAAGGGCAACATCGACTTCGACGCGGCGATCGCGACGCCGGACATGATGGCCACGGTCGGCAAGGCCGGTCGCGTGCTCGGTCCGCGCGGGCTGATGCCGAACCCCAAGACCGGCACGGTGACCAACGACATCGCCAAGGCGGTGAGCGACATCAAGGGCGGCAAGATCGAGTACCGCGCCGACCGCACCGGCAACGTCCACCTCGTGATCGGCAAGAAGTCCTTCGGCGAGCAGCAGCTGCTCGAGAACTACCTCGCCGTCGTCGACGAGGTGCTCAAGGCCAAGCCCTCCAGCGCGAAGGGGCGCTACATCCGCTCGCTCGTGCTCTCCTCCACGATGGGCCCGGGCGTGCGGATCGACCCGACCAAGCCCAAAGAGGTCGACCAGGCCGTCGCTCCGGCGTGAGCGGTCGCTAGCCGCGTCCGCGGCTCGAGCGTCGGGTGAGGATCAGCGCCACGCCGCCGAGGAAGAGCAGCGCCACCAGGATCGTGGCCACCACGGCCAGATCCGACCCGGCGAGCGCGGTGCCGGAGGCCGCGGAGGAACCTTCGGCGGCGAGCACCGAGGTGGTGCTCTTGCCGTGCGCGCCCTTGACCTTGACCCGATGCACCGGCGAGACCGACGCGGCGCAGAACCGCTCGTTCGGGTGGGTCCCGATCGTCGAGCCGGCGAAGCTGGTCTGGAACGACGTGGTGGCGTTCACCGTGCGCGTGAAGGAGTAGTTGCCGCTGCCATCGGTCGTGGTGGTCCCGACCGTCCCGACCCCCAGCTCGGTCAACGAGATCTGCTGGTTCCCACGGCACTCGGGTCGTCCCACGAGCCGCCCGAAGATCGTCACGGTGGCGCCGGAGCTCACCTGCCCGGGCGGGCTGTGGTGGATCGTGAGGTTCGTCTGCCCGACGAGCGGGTCTGCGGACGCGGCGCTCGCCAGCAGAAGCACCAACGGGAGAACCAGCGGAACCAGGAACCATCTACGCACAGGGACCACGCCTTTCGTCCGACCCTACTCCTGTGGTCATGCGAAAGGGAACCCCCCCTCACATCCCCCCTTCGGGCGAGTCGGGATCGATCGGACCGATCCGGTAGGGCCGCATCATCTCGTTGTCCTCGTGGGAAACGATGTGGCAATGCCAGACGTAGTTCCCGGCGCGCGTGAACCGCAGTTTCACGCGGGTGACCTCGCCCGGGTAGGAGATCACCGTGTCCTTCAAGCCGAGCTCCCACGCTTCCGGCCCCCGGGTCGGGCCGACGGTGGCCACGGGCTGTGCGACCTCCCCCTCGGGCGTGAGGCGGAGACGCTGCCGGTTGACCACCTTGAACTGGGTCTCGTGGATGTGGATCGGGTGCGCGTCGACGGTCGTGTTGAAGATCTCCCACACCTCGACCGCCCCGACCGCGGGGTTCTCGGTGATCGCGTCGTCCCACATCTTCGTCTGCACGATGCCGTCGGCGCCGAGGACCCCGAGCAGCCCGGCCACCGGGGCGTCGTCGAAGAACTCCGAGGCCGCCTCGGCGACCGCCACCTTCCGCCGGACGCTCGGGGCGGCCAGTCCCGGCACCGGAGGGAGCCGGAGGAACCGGGGCGGGGTCGATGGGTCCGATCCGGTCGTGTGCGCGACGTCGAACGCCATCACCTTCCCGGTGGTCTCCGCGTTGGCCTGCGCATCGGGGTCCGCCGCGCCGTTGAACGGCTCGTCCGGACCGATGTTCGTGAGCAGCACCCGTTCGGAGCTCGCGCCCTTGAAGTCCACGATCACGTCGGCGCGTTCGGCCAGGCCGAGCAGGAGCGTCGCGCGCCCCCGGTGCTGGGGGTCGTAGGCGTTCAGCAGGACCGGTTCGAGCAGGAACCCGCCCTCGTTGCCGATCTGCCACACCTGCACGTCGGGATCGGCGAAGCGAAGGATCAGGAACCGTGAGTCGCAGCCGTTGAGGAAGCGGAAGCGGTAGCGGCGCCGCTCGACGCGCAGACGCGGCCACACCTTGCCGTTGACCACCATCGTGTTGCCGAAGAACTCGGGGTTCCAGTAGGGGGGGACGTCGGTGTCGGGCTCGAACTCCGGCTCGTCGACGTCGCCGAAGAACTCTCGCGACGTCGGGTAGAACAGCGAGCCGTCGTCGTTGAACGAGCGGTCCTGGACCACGATCGGGATCTCCCGGTACGTGATGCCGGGCGGGTCGTTCGGCTTCGGCGCGGGGCCGGGGAGCACGGCGGGCGAACCGTCGCGGGTGTCGCGGACCCGGTCGCCGCTGCCCCCGCGGAGGAGGTAGAAGCCTGCGGGGCCGGCGTACACGTTGAGCCGCGTCATGCCCAGCACGTGGTCGTGGTACCAGAGCGTGGCCGCGCGCTGCTCGTTGGGGTACACGGCGACGAACCCGTCGTCGGGCCAGGTGTCGTTCCCGGGGGTCCCGTACAGCGAGATCCACTTGGCGCGGAAGAAGTCGTACCAGGTGCCGTGCTCCGCGAAGCCGGCGGGCACGCCGGCGTTCGCCGGCAGGTACCAGGCCTCCGCGTACCCGTCGCTCTCGTCGCCGACGCCCGCCGCGCCGTGCAGGTGGGTGACCAGCGGCACGGGCCCCGTGTAGGATCCGGCGTCGTGGCGAACTCGGGCGTGCTGTCGCGTCCCGCGTCGCCCCCGGGAGGGTTCGCCCAGTGGATCGTCGGGTCGACCGTCAGCAGGTGCGGCAGGTAGTGGCCGTTCTCGACCAGCTGGTTGTGCCACGTGACCTGGACCGGACGCTTCGCGCGGGCCTCGATCGTGAACGCGGGGTAGTTGAACGTCTCCGGGTGGGCGATCGAGCCGTAGCTCCACACGGTCGTCGACAGGCCGGGGACGATCTCCTGGGAGAACTGGCGCACCGCCAGCTCGTACCAGTCGACCTTCGTGCCTCCGCGGATCGTCCGCGTCCCCGACCGCGGCATCACCGGCGGGATCACGAGGTCCAGCACGTACTTGTCGATCGTCGTGGGGTCGAGCGAGCCGCCCGGGAGCGGCTCGGGGGAGGCCGCTCGCACGCGCCGCACGATCAGACCGTTGGGGAGCAGGAGTACGCCGCCCGCGAGGGCGGAGGCGCCGAGGAACTGGCGTCGGGTCAGCATCGGTTCACCCTCCCGTGCTTCGAGATCCAGTTGCTCTCGTCTATAACCCTCGGCCGAAGATCTGGGAAGGGCCAACGGACGTATCTCGAAGGACGAACGGACCGGACCGGTGCGAGCGATCCGATGGACGTGACGTACGGCGGGTCGCGCGCCGAGAGACCCCCGGATACGTTGAACGTTGCCCTCCGCACTCAGGTCGTCGGCATCCGGGGGAGCGGGGGTCCGCGCGGTGGGCGCCTGTAACCAGGTCGCTGTAGCTGAACTACCTCCCACTACTGATTGCCGCCTCACGGTCCTTGCCTAGCGTCACCCGAGGCGCGCCGCGCGCGTCGGTCGCGTACGTGCGGTTCGAGGGTGGAGGGACAACGTGGATACTTCAAGGTACGATGCGGCGGACTGCCCGGCAGCCGTCTCTGCTCGTCCGGTCGCTCGCTGCGATCGTTTCGCTCGGGCTTCTCGCAGCCGGGACCCTCGCGATCGCGCCGCAGGTCGCGGCGGCCGGCCTGACCCAGGTCAGCCTCACCTTCGACAACAACTCGATCAGCCAGTACACGCTCGGGTACCAGCAGGCGCTCCAGCCGCACAACGCGCACGCCACCTTCTTCGTGAACTCCGGCACCGTCAGT
Source organism: uncultured Actinomycetes bacterium (assembly GCA_963710985.1). Taxonomy (GTDB): domain Bacteria; phylum Actinomycetota; class UBA4738; order UBA4738; family HRBIN12; genus AC-51. The sequence continues at coordinate 132,173 of CAVQCI010000005.1, forward strand.
GGCGGCCCTAGCCAGATGTCGTGGACGCAACTTCAGACGCTCGCCGCAGCCGGCAACGACATCGGCGGCAAGTCCGTGAACGCTACCAACCTCACGACCGACCCGAACCCGACCGCACAGGTGTGCGACGACAGGACCGCGATCCTCGCGCATACCCTGACCCCGGTCGGGTTCGCGTACCCGGGCGGGGCGAACAACGCGACCGTGCAGGCCATCGTGCAGGGGTGCGGCTACGGCAGCGCCCGCACCGCCGGCGGACTCTCCGCGACGGGCGCGACGTGGGCCGAGACGCTGCCGCCCGCGAACTGGTTCGCGACGCGTGCCTACGCGCCGAGCGCAGTGACCCTGGCTAACATGCAATCCCTCGTGAACGGCGCGGCCTCGCACGGCGGCGGATGGGACCAGGATCGTGATCGGGAGGGTCTGTTCGTCGACCCTCGACCCCACCAACTACACGTCGTGTAGCGGCGCCTCGGGTCACATCGAACTGGCCGATCTCAACGCGTTCCTGGACTGGATGGCGAACGCCGGCCAGGTCGGCGGCGCGCCCGCCGGGGCGGTCCTTTCGACGGTCGGCGGTGTCGTCCAGTCCGCGGACACGTCCACGCCGACGACGACCATCAGCTGTAACGGCGCGCCCTGCTCGAGTTCGCCCTACTCGGGCGTCGTGTCCGTCACCCTGGCCGCGACGGACATCGGCTCCGGTGTCTCCGTCACTCGATTCACGGTCGACGGGACGGATCCCACCACCACGAGTCCGACCTACACAGGGGCGTTCAACGTCAACGGGAGCAACACGTCGACGACCGTGAAGTTCCGCTCGTGGGACCTGGCGGGCAACGTAGAGGCCACGAACACGCAGGTGATCCAGGCGCCGCCGGACACCGTCGCTCCCACCACGACGATCGCGTGCAACGGCGCTGCATGTACGCCGTCGTACGTGGGTTCCGTGAGCGTGTCGCTCTCGGCGACCGACACAGGCGGCTCCGGTGTCGCCGCCACCTACTACACGACGGACGGCTCCACGCCCACGACGTCGAGCACCCTGTACGCCTCGGCCTTCACGCTCTCGAACCCGGGGGCGTACACCGTCCAGTTCTTCTCGACGGACGTGGCCGGCAACGCCGAGCAGGTGCAGTCGCAGCAGATCCAGGTGATCCCGGTCAGGACGGCCGTCTCGCTCACGTTCGACAACGGGACCGTCGCTCAGTACACCCTTGGGTACCAGCAGGCGCTGCAGCCGCACAACGCGCCGGCGACGTTCTTCGTGAACACGGGGAACGTGGGCGTGTCGGCCCAGATCATGACCTGGCCGCAGCTGCAGGCGTTGGCCGCCGCCGGCGACGAGATCGGGGGCAAGAGCGTCAGCGCGACGAACCTCACCACGGACCCGGACCCGACCGGCCAGGTGTGCGATGACCGTGCGACGCTCGTCGATCACGGGTTCGACCCGGTCACGTTCGCCTATCCCGGTGGTGCCTTCAACGGTGCCGTGGAGGCGATCGTGAAGGGCTGCGGGTACGGGACTGCGCGCACGGCTGGTTCGCTCTCACCGAGCGGACCCACGTACGCGGAGACCTTGCCGCCCAAGGACTGGTTCGCAACGCGCGCCTACGCACCGAACGGGCAGGTCACGCTGGCCAACATGGAGTCGCTCGTGACGGGTGCCGCCGCCCACGGTGGGGGCTGGAGCCAGATCGTGATCGGGAGGGTCTGCTCGCAGACCGCCGACCCGGCGAACTACACGACATGCACGACGTCCGCGGGGTGGATCGAACTGTCCGACCTGAACGCATTCCTGGACTGGATGGCGAACGCCGGACAGCCCGGAGGCGCTCCGGCCGGCGCGGCGCTGGGGACGATGCGGTCGATCGCCGCCTCGGCGGACACCGTGGCGCCGGTTTCGACCGCGCAGTGCAACGGCGGCGCGTGTCAGGCCACCGACTACGGTGCGCCCGTGTTCGTCACGCTCGCCGCGACCGACGCCGGCAGCGGTGTCGGGAGCATCCACTACACGCTCGACGGGTCCGACCCGACGCTCGCGTCCCCCACCTACACCGAGGTCTTCCGACTGACCGCCCCGACGACCGTGAAGTACGCGGCGTGGGACGAGGCGGGCAACCCCGAGGCCGTCCACACGATGACGATCAGCGCCGCGCCCGGGCCGCTGGACACGACGGTGCCCGTGACCTCGATCACCTGCAACGGCGGGTCGTGCGACGCCGCGTCGCCGGGCAAGGTGACCGTGACGCTGCCCGCGACCGACGACATCTCGGGCGTCCAGCACACGTACTACACGGTGGACGGCAGCATGCCCGACACGAACAGCACCGTCTACAAGAAGCCGTTCACGGTGCTCTCGACCTCCACGATCCGCTTCTTCTCCGTGGACTGGGACGGCAACCAGGAGACGCCACGGTCCCAGCAAGTGACGATCCAGACGATCATCTCCCTCACGTTCGACGACGGGACGACGAGCCAGTACGACCTCGCGTTCAAGCAGGCGCTGAAGCCGCACGGCATGCGTGGCACCTTCTTCATCCCGAGCGGTCTCGTCGGGACCGAGGACCACATGACGTGGGACCAGTTGACCGGCATGACGAACGGTGCGCAGGAGATCGCTGGCCACACGGTGGACCACAACGTGAACCTGAAGACCGAAACCGACTACCAGACCAAGGTCCACGAGGTCTGTGACGACCGAACCACGCTGCAGAACCATGGATTCGATCCGGTCCTCATGGCCTACCCGTTCGGCGCGTACGACACGACGGCGGAGCAGATCGTGCAGTCGTGCGGCTACCTCGGTGCTCGCGCCGCTGGTGGGATCGACGTCAACGGCCCGGGCGCCGGGCCCATCTACGCCGAGACGGTCCCGCCCAAGGATCCAGTACGCGATCCGCACGGTGACGGATACCTCGGGCGGTGCGGTCAAGACGCTCAGCGAGCTCCAGACGCCGGTGACAACCGCGGCCGCGAACGGCGGCGGGTGGGTGGTCCTCGTGTTCCACCTCGTCTGCGACCAGACCCTCGATCCGGCCAACTACGCGTCCTGCATGGCCGACTACGGTGCGACGCAGCTCAGCACGCTGAACTCGTTCCTGGACTGGCTGAGCAACGCGGGCCAGCCGAACGGCGCACCCGCCGACATCGTGGTCCGAACGATGGGCCGGGTGCTGCGCGGGCCAGACACCACGCCGCCGACGACGTCCGTGACCTGCGAAGGTGGGTCGTGCCGAGTCCTCGTACGGCGGGTCGGTCTCGGTCGCACTCCGCGCGACCGACACGGGTGGCGCCGGCGTCGCGGCCACGTACTACACGACCGACGGAACCGTGCCGACGACCAACAGCACGCGCTACGACGGGCAACCGTTCCTGCTGACCTCGACGACGACACTGACCTTCTTCTCGGTGGACAACGACGGCAACGCCGAGTCGCCGAATCTCCCAGGTCGTGCAGGTCGCAGCCGAACCCCGATCCGGTCCTCGCGGCCGCGGGCGACATCGCCTGCGACCCGACCGCGCCCGCCTTCGAGAACGGTGACGGGACCGCGACCGACTGCCGCGCGAAGGCCACCGGCAACCTCATCACCGGAGTGGACGGCGTGCTCGCGGTCGGCGACACGCAGTACGAGTGCGGCGGTTCGAGCGCGTACCAGCAGTCGTACGACCCGGCGTGGGGCCGCTTCAAGCCGATCACGCACCCGGTCCCCGGCGACAAGGAGTACGGGACGACGGGGACCGACTGTCCCCAGACCCCCGGCGCCGGCTACTTCTCCTACTTCGGGTCATCGGCGGGCGATCCGTCCAGGGGCTACTACAGCTTCAACGTCGGCGCGTGGCACGTGATCGCCCTGAACACCGGCCCCTGCGTGAACGACCCGACGTTCTGTGCACCGGGGAGCGCGCAGGATCTCTGGCTGCAGCACGACCTCGCCACGGCGAACCAGAGCTGCACGCTCGCCTACTACCAGAACCCGCGTTTCGCCTCGACGCCGGGCGGTGGGGACACGACCTACCAGCAGTTCTGGCAGGATCTCTACGCCGGAGGCGCCACCGCCGTGCTGAACGGCGACTCGCACTGGTACGAGCGGTTCGTGCCGATGGATGCCACCGGTGCGGCCTCGACCGGGGGCATGACGGAGTTCATCGTCGGGACCGGCGGCGCCGGCCTCGACACTCCCTCCACGCCGCTGTCCACGAGCGCCGTGCTGAACGCCGACACGCACGGCGTCCTCAAGCTGACCTTGCGCAACGGCAGCTTCGACTGGACGTTCGTGCATGACAGCGACGGCACGTTCACCGACAGCGGGACGGCGCCCTGCCGCACCCCGCAGCCCGACACGACGCCGCCGACCACGACGATGTCGTGCAACGGCGGCTCGTGCAACGGCGTGTTCGGCGCACCGGTGTCCGTGACGCTCAGCGCGACGGACACCGGCGGCTCGGGGCTCGACAAGACCTACTACACGATCGACGGATCCACTCCGACGACGAGCAGCACGGTCTACACGGGTCCGTTCACGCTGTCCGCATCGGCCACCGTGCAGTTCTTCTCGATGGATACGGTGGGCAACGCGGAAACACCGAATTCACAGGCGGTGGCGATCGACACGACCGCACCGACGACCACGGCCTCGTGCGACGGGGGCGCCTGTTCGGGTGGCTGGTACACGTCGAACGTCACGTTCGCGCTCAGCGCGTCGGACACCGGCGTCGCCGGTGTCGACAAGACCTACTACACGACCGACGGATCCGCTTCCGACGACGAGCAGCGCGGTCTACACCGGCCCGTTGACGCGTCTCCGGGACCACCACCGTCAGGTTCTTCTCGACGGACGCGGCGGGCAACAGCGAGGCGAACCAGTCGGTGACGGTCCAGATCGACACCGACGGCCGCGCCGACGACCACGATCACATGTGGGGCCTCCGACGTCGGGTGCACGCAGACGTACACCTCGAGCGTGACGGTGCACGTTGTCCGCCTCGGACACGGGTGGGTCGGGCGTGGCGCGACCTACTACACGACCGACGGCTCCACGCCCACGACTCGAGCGCCCGGTCTACACGGGTCCGTTCAACGTCGGGGCGACCACGACCGTCAGGTTCTTCTCCATGGACATGGCCGGGAACGCCGAGACGCCGCAGTCGTCGAAGCGGTGACCGTCGAGCAGGACGCCGAAGGACACGACGGCGCCGGTCACCACGATCAGCGTGCAACGACGGGGTGTGCGCCGGATGGTTCCGGTCCACTCCGGTCACCGTCACGTTGACGCGCGACGGACACCGCGGGTCCGGGGCTGAACAAGACCTACTACACGACGAACGGGTCCACACCGCCGACCGGTCGAGCACCGGTCTACACGGGACCGTTCAGCGTCTCCACGACCACGACGGTCAAGTTCTTCTCGACCGACAACGCCGGGAACGCCGAGGAGGCCGTCCAGACCGCCGCGATCCAGATCGACACCGCCGCGCCCACCACGACGATGAGCTGCAACAACGGAGGGTGCAACGGGTGGTTCACGCCCGCCGTGACGGTGCGGCTGTCCGCGACGGACACGGGCGGCTCCGGCGTGGCGACCACCCGGTACACGCTCGACGGCACGAACCCCAACACGAGCGCGACGGCGATCGTCTACACGGGGCCGTTCACGGTCGCGAGCACGCAAACCGTGCGGTTCGCCAGCACCGACGTGGCCGGCAACCAGGAGGGTGCGAAGTCCCAGCAGGTCAGGGTCGACGGCGCGGCGCCGACCGTGGCGATCACGCAGCCGGCCGACAACTCCTCGTTCGTGCGCGGGACGAAGATCGCGATCACCGTGAGCGCGACCGACGCCGGCACCGGCGGCGCGGCGGCTTCCGGCGTCGCGAGGGTCGCTCTGTACATCGACGGCTCGCTCCAGGCGACCGACCGGAACTCGCCGTGGACGTTCACGTGGACGCCGAGGAAGGGGGACGTCGGTACACACGTCCTCACGGCGGTAGCGACGGACGCGGCGGGCAACGCCGCGACCTCGGCGCCGATCACGGTCCGCCTGACGTGAACGGAACGGAACGCGACCGAGGGCGGCGTCGTCGGTGAGTGACCGGGCGGTGGCGGTGCGGGGGCCCGTCGCCGCGCTGGTCGCCGCGGCGCTCGCCCTCGTTGCGTTCGCGTTCGCGCGAGCGGCGCCGGCCGGTGACCCGGTCGCGTACGCCGGACGCGCCGAGCTCGTCCGCACGGTGGGGAGGCCGCCGCCACCGGGCGGGTACTTCCGCCTGCAGGGCATCGGCGCATGGAGGTCGCTCCGCGGCGATCGTGCGTGCGCCGGCGCCGTGCACCGCTCCACGTGGGAGCCACGGCCGCTGAACAAGGTGCCGAACCACGTGAGCCCGAAGCGAGCGAAGGTCCGTGCGGCGTTCGCGGCGCGCCCCCGCTCCGGTGACGGCTCGTTCGCCGCTCGCTGGGACACCTGGTTGCTGCCCCGCGTGAGCGGCGGGTACACGGGTAGGACCGACGAGATCTTCCAGTGGGGGGCCTGCAAGTGGGGGCTGCCCGACGACCTGCTCCGAGCGATCGCCGTGCGCGAGTCCACCTGGTACCAGTACCCGACCTACACCTCGGGGGCCTGCGTCGTGGACTGGGGGTGCGGCGACATCTTCGATGCCGCGAGCACGGCCTCTCGCAGGTACTGCAACGGCATCGCGAAGCTCGGCGGCTACGACTACCAGGCCGACTTCGCGCCCGGCATCTGCCCGAAGACCTTCTCGATCGCCGGCGTGATGTCGTGGGAGGACCCCGCCTGGGGCCTGATGCGCGGGAACCAGAACGGCACGTTCCCCTTCAACCGGGACTCGACCGCGTTCGCGGTCGATTACCTCGGCTCGGATCTCCGCGGCTGCATCGAGGGATGGGAGCGCTGGCTGGTGGAGGGCACCGGCTTCAAGCGGCTGAGCGCGAAGCAACGGATGTGGGGCTGCGTCGGCGCCTGGTACGCGGGGGAGTGGCGCTCGGCGGCGGCCGACGGCTACATCGCCCGTGTGCGGCGCGCGTGGCGCCATCACGTGTGGCTGAAGCCCACCTTCGCGAAGATCCGCCCCCCGTGCGCGAGCGCCGGAGGATGCGTGAGCGGGTGAGTGTGAGCTAGCGAGCCGGCACGGTGGCCGTGGGCTCGTCCGCCGAACGGTCGCGGCCTGCGGGCGTCTCCTCGGCGTGTCGCGCGATCCGTCGGCGCTCCGCGATCACGGCGCCGATCAGCCGGACCGACGCCTGGTCGAGCGCCGAGCGGACCGCGACGATCTCATCGCGGGTGACCGAGCGCCGATCCACGACGACCACCACGGCGTCGGCTGCGGCCGGCAGCGTCTCGCCCGCGAGGCCGGACAGGACCGGCGGCGGATCGACGATCACGGGAGCTCCGAGCTCTGCGGTGCGGTCAAGCGCGGTGCGGACCCGGGTGAGGGGGACCAGATCCTCGGGTCGCAGCGGCGCGGTGCCCGGCGGGACGACCACGACACCACCGCTGACCCGCAAACCCATGCCCTCGACATCTCCCTGATCCCGCAACAGGTCGCTCAGACCGGGACGGCCGCGCAGGTCGTTGCCGTCCGGCGCCGGGGCGGCGTCGTCCGCGTGGACGAGCACCACCGGCTCGCCGCCGACGCGGGACCGGCGCGAGGCCCACGCGCGCGCGATCGCCACCACGGGCACGCGCCCGCGCTGCCGCGAGGTGCAGTGCGCGACCGCGAGCCGGCTCGGCTCGGCGCCGGCGGCCAGGACGATCCGGGCCGCGAGCTGCCGGTACGGCGTCGTGGGCACCGCCCCCCCGCGCCGGGCCACCGGCACGGAGCCGAGCACCGGCACCGCGAGCAGCTCCTCGACCTCGGCGTCGGAACGGGGGCGCCGGTCGGTGCGATCCAGCGCGAACGCGAGCCCGATCCCGAGCAGCAAGCCGACGAGGATCCCGACGGCCCCGTCGACGAGGTGGTTCGGGCGCGCCGGAGCGGTGGGGAGCTGCGCGGCGGCGATCACCCGGCCCTCGAACGCCCCCGGCATGTCGCGCAGGGCCAGCAGGTCCTGCTGCCGTGCGCTGATCTGCGCGACGTAGGAGGCCGCCTCGGCACCGAGCACCGTCTGCAGCTGGGAGCTCGCGCCGCCGGATGCCGCCCGCCGCTCGACGTCCTCGAGCTTGTGCTCCAGACGCGCGATCGCGTCGGCGGTCTCCTGTTTCCTGGTGACGAGCTCCTCGTTCGCGGTCTCCGTGCGGAACCGTACGTACGTGTCGGCGAACGCCTGCGCGCGGACCTGCGCGACCTGCGGGTCGGTGTGCGCGTACGTGATCGAGAGGATGTCCGTGTTCACGGGGACGTCCACGGAGAGGGCCCCGAGCATCACGTCGGGCGGCACCCCGAAGCGGTAGTCGGCCGCGACCTGCTCCGCGACGCCCAGGGAGTCGGCGATCCGCTTCTCGTTGTCCATGTTCGGCTGGACGTCGACCCCGGCCTGCGGACGCATCCCGACGAGGACCTGCGCCGTGGACGTGTACACGGGCGTACGCGAAGCCGAGGCGAACACGCCGCGGCGGTGACGATCGCCGTGGCCGCGAGCACGGTCCAGCGCCGCTTCCACAGGAGCGAGTGGTTGAAAGGGGGGGCATCCATCGAACCCCACGAACGGTAGGTGTTCGGCTGCGCGGGGCGTTCATCCAACCGCTCAGCGAACGTACTGCGAACCGACCATCTCGACCTCCGCGGTCCGTTCCTACCATCCCTGCGAACGTGCCTCCCCCGGGGCACCACGTGCAGGCGCGCTTGAGGAGGGATGACGTGCAGATCGCCGTTCTCGGCTGCGGCTACTGGGGGTCCAAGCACGTCCGCGTCCTCCAGGGGCTGCCCGACGTGGAGCGCGTGATCGCGGTCGATCAGAACGTCGATCGCCTGATCTCGCTGCAGAAGGTGTTGCCCGGGCTCACGTCGCGCACCGGTTGGAGGACGCGCTGGAGGAGGTCGACGCCGTGATCGTCGCGACGCCGCCTCGCACCCACGCGCCGATCGCGATGACGGCCCTCGAGGCCGGCAAGGGCGTGCTCGTCGAGAAGCCGCTGGCCACGAGCGGCTGCCGACGCACGCAGCTCCTGGTCGACGCGTCCAGGCGCGTGGTCTGACGCTGATGGTCGGCCACACGTTCGAGCACAACGCGGCGGTGTGGAAGCTGCGCGAGCTCGTGCAGAGCGGGCGAGCTCGGCGAGGTCTCACTACCTCGACTCCGCGCGGCTGAACCTCGGCCTGTACCAGTCCGACGTCAACGTCATCTGGGACCTCGCGCCCCACGACGTCTCGATCTTCAACTACATGCTCGGCTCGACGCCGTCGTCGGTGCAGGCATGGGGCTCGACGGCACGCGCACCGATCGCTCGAGGACGTCGCGTACCTGCGTCTGTCCTACGCCGACCTCGACGTGACCGCCAACATCCACGTGAGCTGGCTCGACCCCTGCAAGGTCCGCCGCGTCACGGTCGTGGGCAGCCGAGCGCATGGTCGTCTACAACGACCTCGCGACCGAGGAGCGGATCCGCGTCTTCGACAAGGGCGTGGCGCGCGCCGGCCGACGGCCGACACCGAGACGCAGGCGCCGGCTGTCCTACCGCTACGGCGACATCTCCTCGCCGTACCTCGTCCGGTTCGAGGAGCCGCTCGACTGTCCAGGACCGACAGCTTCGTCGCCGGCGTCTGCGACGGCTCGGGCCGGTCACCGACGGCGCGCACCCGGGGCCGCGGTGGTGCGACGTGCTGGAGTGCGCGGAGCGATCTCGCTGGCGCGAGGGCCGGTCGGTGTCCCGTGGACGAGGTGAACGGCCGCAGCGCACCTGGTGGAGGTCGGCTGAGGATGCGGGTGACTCGCCGAACGGCAGGGCACCGTCGTGCCGTTCCTCGATCTCGGAGCGATGGCGCGCGAGGTCGCCGACGAGCTCGACGCCGCGTGGCGCGCCGACGCGTCGGTGCTCCGGCGTTCATCGGCGGGCGCGGCGGTCGAGCGGTTCGAGACCGCGTGGGCGACGTACTGCGGCACCGCGCTACGCGGTCGGCGTCGCCAACGGCACCGACGCGATCGCGAGCTCACGCTGCGCGCGCTGGGGATCGGCCCCGGCGACGAGGTGATCGTGCCCGCGAACACCTTCATCGCGACGGCCGAGGCGGTGGTCCTCGCCGGCGCGACGCCGCGGTTCGCCGACGTGGACCCGCGCACGCTGCTGGTGACGCCGCGAGCACGTCGAGGCGGCGATCACGCCCGCGACGGCGCGCGCGTGATCCGGTGCAGCTCTACGGCAACATGCCGACGATGGAGGGCATCGTGCCGCTCGCCGCGCGCGCGCGGGCTCGCGCTGATCGAGGACGCGGCGCAGGCGCACGGCGCGACGTGGGCCGGGCGCGCACGCCGGGCTCGTTCGGCGACGCCGCGGTGACTTCAGCTTCTACCCGGGGAAGAACCTCGGCGCGTTCGGCGACGGCGGGCGGTCGTCACCGACGACGCGCTGGCTCGCGGCGCGGATGCGCTCGATGGCGGACCACGGCCGCGCCGCCGACGCGCGAGTACGTCGCATCCCCTGGTCGGGCGCGAACAGCCGTCTCGACGCGCTGCAGGCGGCGGTGCTGTCGATCAGGCTCGCGCGGCTGGCCCGATGGAACGCGCGCGCGAGCGGCGATGGCCGCGGCTACCGCGCGCCACCTTGACCCGGCGCGCTCGCGCTCGTGCGAGGCCGACCCGGCGGCGTTGGCGCGTGGCACCTCGTCGTGTCGGGTGCCGCGACCGTGAGCGCGTGCGTCGAGCGTCTGGCCCAGGGCGGCGTCGAGACCGGCATCCACTACCCGGTCCCGTGTCACGTGCAGGAGGCGTACGCGCGGTGTCGCCGGGGGCCGCTGCCGGTCGCCGAGGCGGCCGCCGATCGGGTCGTGTCGCTCCCGATGTTCCCGCACATCGCGAGGAGCGGGTCCTCACGGTCTGCCGGGCGCTCGAGCGTGCCCTCGCGGAGGTCCCCGATGGCCTCGCCGGCTGAGACGTCCGTCGGCGCTCCCGGTCCGCACGATGGCCGGGGTCCTGCTGGCTATCCGAGCACGCGCGCCGGGTCGAGCCGCGGGTTCCTGATGCCCTCGGACGCGACCGCTGCGACCGGAACGGTCATCTACGCCGGCTCGACGATCGGCGCGCCGGTTCGAGACGGGCCACAACGTGGTGGTCCGCGAGGAGTCGACGATCGGCGACGACGTAGCGATGTGGAGCAACACGGTGATCGACTACGGCGTGCTGGATCGGTGACCGCGTCAAGATCCACTGCAACTGCTACGTCGCGCAGTACACGGAGATCGAGGACGACGCGTTCCTGGCTCCCGGCGTGACGTCGACGAACGACCTCTTCCCGGGCTCGGGCGGTGTCGGCGAAGGCGATGTGCGGGCCGCTGATCGAGCGCGGGCGCGCAGATCGGCGTGAACGTCACGATCCTGCCGTACGTGCGCATCGGCGCAGGGCGCCATCGATCGGCGCGGGGTCGGTCGTGACGCAGCGACATCCCGGACGGCGTCGTGGCCTACGGCAACCCCGCGGTCGTCGCGGCGACGGGTCGAGGAGATGGGCGACGTCGAGGCCCGGTTGTGGGACGGCGATCGCGCCGGCGCGGCGGGCGCGGCGAGGACGACTGATGCCCGATCCCCGGGAGCTGGCACACGCCTCCGTGGCGATCGGCGGGAGCGTGCGAGGTTGCGTCGCGGGCACGGCTCCTCGGATCGGCGGTCAAGCGCGCGGTCGACGTCGCGCTCGCGACGCTCGCGGTGCTGGTGCTGCTGCCGGTGTTCCTCGTGGCCGCCGCGCTCGTGTCGGGCTACGAGCCCGGGGCCGGCGTTCTTCCGGCAGACGCGGGTCGGTCGCACGGGCGTCCGTTCGTGATGTGGAAGTTCCGCACGATGTACGACGGACAGCGACGACGCGATCCACCGCGCGTTCGTGGCGGGGCTCCGCGAGGACGTCCCGAGCGACCACGTCGACGGCGAGGACGTCTACAAGCTCGACGCACGATCCCGCGGATCACGCCGGTCGGCGGCTGGCTCGGCGGCTCAGCGTCGACGAGCTGCCGCAGCTGATCAACGTGGTCCGGGGCACGATGTCCCTGGTGGGCCCGCGGCCCGCGCTGTCCTGGGAGCTCGAGCTCTTCGGGGACCTCCCGCGCTACCACGTGCGGTTCGAGGTCAAGCCCGGCATCACCGGTCTGTGGCAGGTCAGCGGGCGCGGCGATGTCTGACGATGCGCGAGGCCGTCGCGCTCGACGCCGAGTACGTCGAGCGGCGCTCGAGCTTGGGCTCGACGTCGCCATCATCTGCGGACCGATCCCCGCGGTGCTGTGGCGCACGGGGCGCGTACTGAGCGGCCGCCGAGGTCAGCCGAGCGAAGAAGCCGTGCAGACCGACGCGCGGACACGCCGTCGGCGCGGGTCTCGTCTCGAACTCCGTGGCGGGGGCGGCCTGGACCACCGTCAGCCGCCTGAGCGGGTTCGCGCAGACGATCACGGTCGGCGCCGTGCTGGGCGCGACGTACCTCGGCAACAGCTACCAAGCATCAACTCGCTCCCGAACATCATGTACTACCAGCTGCTTGTCGGGGTCGCTGTTCGCGTCGATCCTGGTCCCGCCGCTCGTGCATCAGCTCGACGCCGGAGACCGCGCGGCGCGCAGGCGTCTGGCCCGCGGGTTCTTCGGCGTGGTGCTGGTGCTCGCCGTCGCGCTCGCGGCTCCTGCTCCTGTGCGCCGGGCCGCTGCATCGTGCGCGCTGCTCACCTCGGCGTGCCGGACCCGGCCGCCGCCGCAGCAGCGCGTCAGATCGGCTCGTGCTGCTCGCGATCTTCGTCCCCCAGGTCGTCCTGTACCGGTCGCGGGGAGCGGCGCCGCCGTGATGAACGCCACGGCCGGTTCGCCCTGGCGGCCGGGGCGCCAGACGTCGAGAACGCGGCATCATCACCACGCTGTTCGTCGCCGGCGCTGATCTTCGGCACGGCTGGGAGTCGCCACCGTGACCGACTGCCGAGCTCCTCCTGCTCGGGCTGGGCACCACGGCCGCGGTGGGCGTCCACGCCGGGCGTCGTGGCTCGGGGCGCGCCGCACGGGCCTCGCCTCGTGCCGCGGCGCGGGTGGCGCGACCCGGAGGTGCGGGTCGTGGTCCGGCCGGGTCGTGCCGACGCTCGCGGTACACGGGGCTCGAGGCGGTCCAGGTCTTCGCGATGTTCATGGTGGCCGACCGGGTGCGGGCGGCCTCGTCGCCTTCCAGCTCGCGATCGAACTTCTTCATACCTGCCGGCGGCGGTCGTGACCTGGCCGATCGCGCGCGCCGCGCTTCCCCAGCTCGCCCGGCTCGACCACGCCGGGGAACAGACGGGTTCCGCGACGAGCTCTTCCGGGCGACGCGGCTGGCACGCGTTCATCACGATGCCCGCCGCGCTCGCCTACCTCGTGCTCGCCGTGACCGCTCGCGCGGGCGGTCTCGTTCGGGCAAGCTCGGCCACGCCGTCGGGCGTCGCGCTCGTACGCGCTCTCGCTCGCCTCGCTCGCCCCGGCGTGATCGGCGACGGGGCTGGTTCATCCTCGGCACCTACGCGTTCTACGCGCGGATGGACGCCCGCGACGCCGCTGCGGTCGATGGTGGTCCGGGGCGTGAGCGCTGGGGTTCCTGGCCGCTCACGTGGGCACTCGAGCTGCCCGTGCTGCCGATCCTCGGGCTTGCGCTCTCGGCGGGGAGCCTCGTCGGCGCCGGCCATCTGTGGCGCGCGGTGCTCCGGGACGCGGCGGTCGCCGGTCCCGACCCCGGGGTCCGCCGGCTCCGGCGATCGCTCGCCCGGACGGGGCTCGCGTCGCTCGCGATGGCCGGCCCGGCCGCGCTCGTGGCGGTCGGGCTGGGCCGGACGCTGCACGGTCAGGCTCGGCGAGGTGCTGGCGGTCGCTGGTGGCGCCGCCGTGGGCGCGGCGGTGTACTTCGGGGTCCAGCGGCGCGGCCGGAGGCGAGGAGGTCTCCTCGCTGCGCGACGCCCTGCGCCGGCGGGGGGTCCGCTGATGGACGTCGGTCTGCCGGTGGCGGGGACGTCGCGGCGTTGGGTCCGCGCGGCGATCGTCGCGGCGATCTGCGTGGGTCTGTTCGCGGTGGGCGCCCTCGTGCCGCGGTCCCGGCCGAGGCGGTCGCGCTCGGCGCGGTCGCGGCCGCGCTCGCCCTCGCGATGGCCCTGCACCCGCCGCTCGCCGCGTACGCGCTGGTCGGCATCACGCCGCTCGTGGCGGGCATCGACCGCGGGCCGGCTCTTCCCGGTGCTGCGCCCGCCGAGGCGCTCGCGCTCGCGCGTGGCGCCGCGCTCGTGCCCGCGGCCTCTTCTGGTTGCGCACGGGGGCACGTGCCGCGCATGAGGATCGTCCGCTCGACGTGGCCATCCTGCTGCTCGCGTTCACGAGCTCGGTCCTGCCGCTCGCATGGATGGCGGCCCGGCGCGTGAGCATGACCCAGGACGACCTCCTGTACGCGCTGATGATCTGGAAGTACTACGGGGTCTTCCTGATCGTGCGGTGCAGCGTGCGCACCCGGCCGCGAGATCGGCCGGTGCCTGCTGGGTCTCGATGGGCAGCGCGGCGATCGTGGCGGTGATCGCGATCCTCCAGTCGATGCAGCTGTTCGGGATCCCGAGGTTGCTTCGTCAGCCTCTACTCCGCCTACGGCGACACGAGCGTGCTCACGAACAGCCGCGGGGGCGCGACGCTCTCGCTGCCGATCGCGGTGGCGGACCTGATGATCCTGAACCTCGGCGATCGCCGTCGGGCTCGTCCTGCCGTCGCCTGCTCTCGCGCGCGGGCTGCTCGGTGGGCGCGTCCGGCCTGTTCGTCGACCGGCGTGCTGGCCTCCGGGCAGATCTCGGCCTTCATCGGCCTGGTCGTGGCGGTCGTGGCGCTCGCCGGCGTGACCGGCGCTCCGGGACGCTCCTGCGGCGTTCTGCCGCGCGCTGCTCCTCGCCGGGGATCCTGCTGCGGCCGGTGATCCAGCGCGGCTTGGGGTTCCAGACCGCGAGCGGGCTCCCCGGTGAGCTGGCAGGGCCGCTGGTTCAACCTGACCAACTACTTCTGGCCGTCGCTCTTCTCCCACTGTCAACTTCTTGCTGGGCGTGCGTGTCGGCGCGCGTGTCCACCTCCGCGATCGCCACCGGCTACATCTGGATCGAGTCCGGCTACACGTGGCTGCTGTGGGCCGGCGGCATCCCGCTGCTCGGGGCGTTCCTCTACTTCCTGTGGGTGGCGCTCGTCTCGCGCGCCGTGCCGCTCTCGCCGCGGCGAGGGTCCCGTCGCCGTGGCGGGCCTGGCGGTCGCCACGGGGCTCGTCATGGTGTGCCGTGCTGATGACGATCGACCCGCACCTCACCTACCGGGGCTCGGCCGACCTCCTGTTCGCGTTGCTGGCCGTCTGCTCGACGCCGATCGCGCTCGGGTCGACGCCTGCACAGGAGCCGCGAAGATGACCCGCCGTCGCGATCGTCGTCGCGGCCACGTCCTGCTCGTGATCGAGAACGTGCCCTTCTCCCGCGACCACCGGGCCCGCAAGCAGGCCGACGCGCTGGCGCGTGCCGGCCGCCGGGTCACCGTCCTCACGCAGCGCGATCCCGACAACGCCCGCTACGCCTCCGGCGCCGTTCGCCTCCTCGAGTACCGAGCGCCGCGCGAGGCGTCCGGCGCCCTCGGCTACCTCCTGGAGTACGGGTGGTCCCTGACGGCGTGGCTCGTCCTCGCGGTCCGGCTCTACGTGCGGGAGCCGTTCGGCGCGATCCAGGCCGGACAGCCGCCGGACATCTCGCCGGCGCTGGCGCTGCCGTTCCGGTTGCTCGGTGTCCGCTACGTGGTGGACCAGCGGGACCTCTCGCCGGAGCTCTTCGCGACCCGCTTCGGCGCGCGGACCGGCTGGCTGCCGGCGTTCCTCCGGCTCCTGGAGCGCACGTCGTGGAGGCTGGCGGACCGCGTGCTGTGCGTCAACGAGTCGCTGCGTGACACGATCGTGGGGCGGGGGGGCGTCGATCCCGCGAAGGTCACGATCGTCGGCAACGGCCCTGTGTTCGCGCGGGTCGCGCGGGCGCGGCCCGATCCGGCGCTACGCGACGGTGCGGCGCATCTCGTCTGTTGGGTCGGCGTGATGGGCGCTCAGGACCGGCTCGATCTGGCGCTCCACGCCGCAGCCGACGTCGTGCATCGGCTCGGCCGGCCGGACGTGCGGTTCGCGTTCATCGGCGAGGGGGAGTCGCGTGGCGAGGCGCAGGCGCTGGCCGGCCGGCTGGGGCTCGAGGACCGCGTGGCGTTCCCCGGTTGGCTCGACGAAGCGGCCTGCTTCGCCTACCTCGCGACCGCGGACGTGGGGATCGACCCGAACCTGCAGGAAGAGGTGTCCCCGGTCAAAGGGATGGAGTACCTGGCGTTCGGGCTCCCGTTCGTCGCGTTCGACCTGCCGCAGACGCGAGCGATGGCCGGGGACGCGGGTTCCTACGTCCCGAGGGGGGATGCCTCCGCGTTCGCCGACGAGATCGCCCGGGTGCTCGAGGACCGGGAGCGCGCGGAGCGGATGGGCCGGGCAGGCGTGGAGCGCGTCCGGACGATCTTGGCGTGGGAGCGTCAGGAGGAGCGGTACGTGGAGGCGTACGGTTCGTTGCTGCCCACGCCCGCGATGCCGGTCTCGCGGCCGGCAGGCGTGTAGCGCGCTCCGCGTCGCACCGTTCCACACACGACGACGTAGGAAGGGTGGTCCATCGGCCCTACGGCCACCCGGGGGATGGCCCATCCCCTATCCGGCTTACGGAGACTAGCGTATCTGCCCCGTGTGCTGTAGCCTTTCGCCCTCGAACAACCGGCCGGGGAAGGGCAGCGATGATGGTGTCGGTGATGGTGGTCGATGACGACCTGATGTTCGCGGACGCGCTCCGCGTCGCGATCGAGCACATCTTCGACGTCGCCGGTGTGGCGGTGTCGCTCGAGGAGGCGGCCGCGATCGCGGCCCGCGCGGCGCCCGATGTCGCGCTCGTCGCGCTGGACCATCTCCACGGCGACGGTGTCTCCGATGTCGGGGCGACGATCCTCGAGGCCAGCCCGGCGACGGTCCTGGTCGCGATGGCCGCCGATGCCGCGACGCACCCGATCGAGGATCTGCTCCGGGAGCGGTTCTGCGCGATCATCTCGAAGGACGTCGCCCTGGATGCCTTCGTCGCCGCCGTCGTGGACGTCATCTCCACGGGATGCCCGGACGGCGTCGTGGTGGTGGGCGGAAGCCCCAGGAGGCGGCTCCGCGACGGCTCCGAGCTCGTGGTCGACCTGACCCGCCGCGAGCGTGAGGTCCTGGAGCTCCTGGTGGAGGGGGCGAGCGGTCCCGAGATCGCCGAAGAGCTTCGGATCAGCATCAACACCGTGCGCTCGCACATCCAGTCGCTCTTCGCGAAGCTCCACGTCCACTCGCAGCTGGAGGCCGCTGCCTACGCCGTGCGGGTGGGCCTCATCGACATCGCCGGGCTCCGCTCGCCCGCTGTCTCCGCAGCGCCTCGCGGTCCCGGGGACCCTGGCGACCGGAGCGAGGGCGTGGGCGCGGTTCGGAGCGGGGGTCAGAAGGTAGAGAAGCGTCCGGCGTGATCCGGGCGGGGGAGGGGGGTCGCGATCGCTTCCTCAGGTCACAGTAGTCGGACTACACCCGGATGAGGGCCACGGGGTTCCGGTCCGCGCCTAGCGTCCATCGCACGATGACGCTCACCCACGCGCCCCTGAGCGAGGTCGCCCCGCCCGGCGAGCTGCGCGTCCTCGTCGCGCTCGAGCAGGTCCTGTTCCGCGAGGCCGTGCGGACCGCCCTGGAGCGCGAACCCGATCTCTCGGTGGTCCTCGCGCTCGATTCCTGCTCGTCGATCGTCGATGAAGCCGGGCGCGTCCGGCCGCGCGTCGTGGTCATCGACGCCGGCCTGGGGGGCGGGAGCGTGATCGACACGGTGCGGGCGCTCCGCGCGCAGCCGCACCCTCCGGCGGTCGTCTGCATCGGGGTGGGCAACGACCATCGGTTCGTCGTGCAGGCGATCCGCGCAGGCATGAACGGGTACGTGACGCGCGGCTCGCCGGTGACCGAGCTGATCTCGGTGGTGCGCGCGGTCGATCGAGGAGAGCTGGCGATCCCCGAAGGATGCTCGCGGGCGTCGTCCAACGTCTCCTCGGCCGCGACGACATCCGCGAGGATGCCCTCGCGCGGATCTCACGCCTGACGCAGCGAGAGCGCCGGGTGCTGGCGCTGCTGTCCAAAGGCGCCACGAACGCCACGGTCGCCTCGGCGATGTTCATCAGTCCGCTCACGGCGCGGACCCACATCCAGAACGTGCTGACGAAGCTCGGCGTCCATTCGCGCCTGGAGGCCGCGATGTTCGTGGCGCAGAACGACATCGTCCACGAGCTCGAACGCGCGCCGCGCTGAGCAGGGGATCGGTGCATCCATCCGTCCGGAGTAGCGAACTACACCGTTTCGACCGTTCCCGTCCCGCGCCCGCTCCTTACCGTCGGCGCACAACGTGCCGGTGGAACGGGGAGGGTATCGATGACGGTCCTGCGCGACGCTCCCGGGGTCGTCCCGACCCGGGCCGCGGATGACATCTGCACGCTCTACCTGGTGCGTCACGGCACCACGACGATGAACGTCGAGAACCGCTACCGCGGGCGCCGCGACGTACCGTTGGACGCGCAGGGGTACCAGGATGCGGTGGACGCCGCGCGGTACCTGTCGGACGTCGGCGTGCACGCCGTCTACACGGGGCCGCTGCGTCGCACGATCGCGACGGCGCAGATCATCGCGGACGAGGTCCGTGTCCCCGACATCCGGATCCTGCACGGCCTCAACAACATCGACTACGGGGCGTGGGAGGGCCTGACCGCCAGCGAGGCGCAGATGTACGACCCGCAGGCCTTCGAGACCTACCGGACGTCTCCCTCGACCGCGGTGTGTCCGGCGGGGGAACGTCTGCGCGACGGACAGCAGCGGGTCCTGGACGCGATCGCGCTGATGGCGGCCCGTCACCGGGGCGAGACCGCGGTCGCGGTCACGCACGCGGTCATGATCCGGCTCGCCGTCGCCGCGATCCAGGAGGTCGAGGGAGAGCAGTGGCGGCTCCCGCTCGGTCGCGGGTCCCTGTCGAAGTTCGAGATCGGCGAGGACATCACGATCTCGCTGCCCGAGGGCGGAGACGTCGACTGAGGATGGCGTTCCGAACCGAGCGGCGGTCGGCGCCGGACACGAGGCCGGCGAGCGATGACGACGTGGTGGCGCGCCGCGGCGCGCATCCACGGCACGTCCTCCGCCGCTACCTCTCGGAACGTCCGTCGCTGTACCTGCCGTTGGCCCGCCGTCGGTACCCGGGACCGAGCCCGATGGTGGTCACGCGCGACACGGACCTGGTGATCGACGGGTACACGCGCTCGGCGACGACCTACGCGGTGTACGCCTTCCAGGTCGCGCAACCGCGGCCCGTGCGTCTGGCGCACCACCTGCACGCCCCTGCGCAGATCCTCGCCGCGGCGCGGTGGGGCATCCCGACGATCCTGTTGATCCGCGACCCCGAAGGGGCGGTGCTGTCGCAGGTCGTGCGTGAGCCCGGCGTCACCGTGCGCGACGCGCTCGTGTCGTGGCGGCGCTTCTACGAGGTGACGCTTCGCCGCCCCGGCGCGTTCGTCGTGGGGGAGTTCGCGCAGGTGACGACCGACATGGGCCGCGTGACCCGCGACCTGAACGAGAGGTTCGGGACGTCGTTCGCGGAGTTCGAGCGGACGCGGGGCCACGAGCGGGAGGTGCTCGAGCTCATGGGGGAGCGACCGACCACGATCCCCGAGTGGTCGTCGATCCTGCTCGGCTTCGAGTCGGGTCTGGTCTCGCGGGAGGAGGTGCTCGCGGCGCGCGAGCGCTTCCGGGGCCGATCGGACCGCGGCGCGCGACCGACGTGGGTCCCGTCGCAGGAACGCGACGCGGCGAAGGAGCGGTTGGGGGCCGAGTGGGCCGATCGTGCGCTCGATCGGGAGCGGGCGCGCGCGTATCGCGTCTATGAAGACGTGGTGGCGCGGTCGCATTTCGGTTCCCACGTAACCTAAGGACGGCGGGAGCAAGGCCGGTTGGGCGATGACTCCCACCGCCCTCTTGTCCTCTGGACGGGCGTTGCGTTCGGGACCCCGCTCGAGGGTATCGACGGCCTGACTTGCCTGCGCCGTCGTTCGCCCATCCTCGTTGTTCCGGGCATGGAGGGCCCGAGTGAACCCGAGCCCACCGTGCCGACGCGCGACCGGTTCATGACGGGTGCGACCCGTACGGTGCGTGCTGCCTTCTTCTTGCGGTTCCGATTACACGCCAGACCGACTTAAGGGCCGTACCGGCGGTCGTCAACGTTGGGTGAAACATCCGACACCTTCGTGGAGGGCGGAACCATACAGCCCGAGGTGCCACCCGATGAGTGAGGAGACCCCGCGATGACTGAGAACGTCGGGTGGGCGGGAGGCGGCGCTGGTAGCGTCGCGCCATGGCTCGCGCGACACCGGTCCTCGGTCCCTCGCAGCGCGAACGTCTGCTGGACCTCGTGCTGTGGACCGTCGCAACAGTTTCGCTCGCGTTGACGTCCGTGTTGTCGTTCTTCGCAGAGCCCCCCGGTTCGGGGTTCGGCCACGGCATCGACAAGGTCGAGCACGCCTTGGCCTACTTCATGACGACGCTCGCGGTGCTGCTCGCCGGGGTGTGGCGACCCGGACGCGGACTGGGCCGGTTCCCGGGCGCAAGGTGGTGGATCGCGGGCGCGGCGCTGGCCGCCGGCGCGCTGATCGAGGTCCTGCAGAGCGCGCTCACCACGAACCGCCAGGGCGACGTGCGCGACTGGCTCGCGGAGCTGGTCGGTGTCGGGCTGGCGCTCCTGGCGCTCCGCCTGCTCGAGCGGCGGGAACCCGCCCCGTCCTGACGCTGCTACGGTCGAGCGCGATGCGCCGCGTCCGTCGGTTCCTCGCCCTCCCCGCCGCCGACCGCCTGCTCCTCGTGCGCGCGCTGGGCTGGGTCGGCCTCGCGCGCGCGGCGCTGTGGTTCGTGCCGTTCACGAGGCTCCGTACCGCGGCCGACCGCCTGCGCGCCTCCGGCCTTCGGCGGGGGACCGACCCCGCGCGCGTGGCCTGGGCGGTGCGGACCGCGGCGCGCGCGGTGCCGGAGGCGACGTGCCTGTCGCAGGCGCTCGCAGCCGACGCGATGCTCCGCCGCGCGGGACGCACGCCGACGCTCCGGATCGGCGTCGCGAAGGACGGCGACGCGCTCGAGGCCCATGCCTGGCTCGAGCTCGACGGCGCGGTCCTCCTCGGCGACCACGACCTGCACCGGTACACGCCGCTCGAGTCGCGGCCCGAGACGTCCTGACCGACGCGCCGCCCGGGGGGCGGCTGTATGGTCGGCATGTCCGCACGGGGAGGGGGTATGTCCGACGCTGACCTGGCGAACGCGATCGCAACGGCCGCCGGGCGGGTCCCCGGGGTGGCGGTCGCGATCGTGGAGGCCGACGGGCTGCGGGCGGCTGCCGGCGTCGGGACGGCCGACCTCGCATCCGGTACACCCTCGTCTCCCACCATGGTCTGTCCGTGGTTCTCGATGACGAAGATCGCCACGGCGACCCTGGCGATGCGGCTCGTCGAGGAGGGGCGTCTCGACCTCGACGAGCCGGTGTTCCGCCAGGCCCCGCAGCTCGAGCGGCTGCGGCCGCGGGCGCGGGCCGAGCGCATCACGTCCCGGCACCTGCTCTCCCATACCGCGGGCATCGCGAACCCGATCCCGGTCTCGTGGACTCCACCCGGCCGACGAACCGGGTCCGGATCCGGCGGTGTTCCTCGACGGGCTGCTGGCCAAGCACGGCAAGCTCCACTCCGAGCCAGGCGGGCGTTCGAGCTACTCGAACCTCGGGACGCTCGTCCTCGGCCAGGTGTTGAGCTCTGTGGCGGGGAGGCCTTACGTCGATCTCGTCCAAGACCTGGTTCTGCAGCCGCTCGGGATGGCTGCGTCCGGGTTCTCCTACACAGACCCGATGGCCGGCGCCTCGGCGACCGGCTACCACCCGCGGTTCAGCCCGATGCGGGCGCTCCTTCCCCGGTGGGTGTCGGCCCGCCGCACGGCCGTTGGATGTCGTTGCGGCGGTTCCTCCTCGACGGGTCGGCGTACGGCGGACTCGTGGGTTCCGTGACGGACGCGGCTCGCTTCCTCCGGATGCACCTGCGCGACGGTGACCTGGACGGGGTGCGGCTCCTGTCCGAGGCAGGGTCGCGCAGGATGCGCGAGATCGGCGCGCCGGGGCGCCGCTACGACCTCGGGCTCGGGTGGTTCCGTCCCACCGACGCGCGCGACGCGGATCCGCCGTTCGTGGAGCACCTGGGCGGGGGAGCAGGATTCCTCGACGTGATGCGCCTGTACCCGACGCGCGGCGTCGGGATCGTCGTGATGGGAAACGCGACCAGATTCGCGATCGACCGTGTCGCGGCGCTCGCCCTCCGTCCGTGGCCGACCGGGACGCCCTCGCCCGCCTGAGGCTTGCCCCGCTCCGCCGCGGAGGCGAGGATGCGCGGCGTGGACATGCCGGAGACCCGCTACGCCCGGACCGACGACGGCGTCTCCGTCGCGTACAACGTCGCCGGCGACGGCCCCGTCGACCTCCTGTGGCTCCACGCCTTCATGGGCGGCCTCGAGGTGATCTGGGAACAGCCGCTGATGCGCGAGCTGACCGAGCGCCTGGCGTCGTTCGCGCGGGTGATCCGCCACGACATACGGGCGACGGGGCTGTCGGGCCGAGCCGCATCGCTGCCCGATCTCGAGACCCAGGTGCAGGACGTGGTGACGGTCCTGGACGCCGTCGGGTCGCGCTCGACCGTGATCGTGGGGGCGGGGCCCGGCTCGCATCTGGCGATCATGTTCGGCGCGACCTACCCGTCGCGCACCCGCGCGCTCTGCCTCTACGACCTGCAGGCCTGGTCCGGCCAGGCGTTCCAGGAGCGCGACCTCGGCATCATCACGCGGACGTGGGGGACGGAGGCGGCGGCCGCGGCCACGATCGCCGACGTGGCGCCCACCCTCCTCGGGGACCGCGACTTCCTGCGCTGGCACGCGAGGATGCAGCGGCACTTCGTGCCGCCCGACGCCGCCGCCGACCTGATGGGGATGATGTTCGCGACCGACATCCGCCCGGTGCTCCCTGCGATCCACGTACCCACGCTCGTGCTGACCCGCGAGCTGCCCGGCCGCGAGCAGGACGAGGCGCTCACCGCGGAGATCGATGGGCGCGCGGTTCCAGGTCGTGCCCGGGCGGGACCGCGCGACGTTCGGGGAGCGCCAGGACGCACTGCTGCGACGCGATCCGCGACTTCCTCGGGCTCGAGCCGCGCGCGCCCGGCGGCCCAGCGCCTGCTCCGAGCGGTCCTGTTCACCGACATCGTCTCCTCGACGGAGCAGCTCGCGCGCGTGGGCGACGAGGCGTGGCGCGAGGTGATCGTCGAGCACGACGCGCGCGCGAAGGCCGCGGTCGAGGCGCACGGCGGGCGGGTCGTCAAGAGCACCGGCGACGGCGTGCTCGCGACGTTCGAGGGGCCCGCGCAGGCGGTGCGCGGCGGGCGCGCGATCGGCGAGGCGGTGCGCGACCTCGGGATCGCGATCCGCGCCGGCGTCCACGTCGGGGAGATCGAGGCGATCGGCGAGGACGTCGCCGGCGTCACGGTCCACGTGGCGGCGAGGGTCTCGGCGCTCGCCGGCGCCGACGAGGTGCTCGTGTCCTCCACCGTCAAGGACCTGATCGCGGGGAGCGGCCTCGCGTTCGAGGAGGCGGGGGAGCACGCGCTGAAGGGCGTGCCGGGCACCTGGGCGTTGTTCCGCCTGGCGCCCGATCAGTAGGCGACCGGCTTCAGGCGGCCGGCGACGCCGACGGCGGCCACGGGTCGACCACCTTCGCCTCGCCGATGTCGATCCGCACGAGGACGTTGGCCAGCTTCTCGGGCCGGAGCGCCCACGCGAGCGTCGGGCTCGCCGACGCGAGCCCGCTGAGGGGAAGTGCGCCGACCGAGATCGCCGCCCACCCGCGCGTGTCGCCCTGGTGCACGTACCGGTACACGAAGCGGTTGCCGGGGGAGACCCAGGATCCGTCGACCCCGGTGACGGCCGTGTCGACGCCGGGCCACATCGCGTTCGGGTGGGGGGCCGCGCCCGACCAGATCCGCACGACCGACCAGGTGGTCCCGCCGTCGGTCGATCGCTCGAACGCGACCTTCGCGTGCGATCCCCGCCGGTAGGTGACCGCCACCTCGAGCGACCCGTCGGCGAGCCGGGTCGGCACGCCGGGGTAGGCGGCGCCCTTCGCCCCGGACGGCGGCCGGGGGAGGGTGACCGCCGTCCAGGTCCGGCCGCCGTCGGTGGAGCGCTGGAGGACGCCTCCGACGAGGCCCGCCATCCATCCGTCGGTGGGGGACGTGAAGGCGATGTCGTGAGGGGCGCCCACGACCTTCCAGTCGACCGGACGCCAGGTCTTGCCACCGTCGGTCGACCTGGAGAGGTCGGCCCCAGGGCCGGTCGGCTCGACGTGGATCAGCCAGCCGTTCAGCGGGTCGACGAAATCGGGCTGGATCTTCGCGCCTGCGTTGCAGGTCTGAGCGCCGGCGATGGCGCTGTTCCAGGTGTTGCCTCCGTCGGTCGTTCGGAAGAGCAGGGCCCGCCCACCGGTGCAGCTCGAGGCGACGACCCAGCCCGTGGTCGGATCCAGGAAGAACGGGTGCTCGAGCGCGAACGAGTGCGGGATCCCGGGCGGGGTCATCTCGTACCAGGTCTTGCCGGCGTCCTGGGTGCCCATCAGGTGCTGACGGCAGCGCGCGTCGTCGCGCGGGCCGACGCATGTGCCGAGCGCGACCACCGTGAACGACGGGCTCACGGCGTCGACCCCCGAGACCACCTGCCAGCGCGCCGTCGCCACGGGCGTGGGCGACACCGAGGACGGGGTGACCGCGGGTGCGGAAGACGGGGGTGAGGGGGAGGAGGCGGAGGTGGTCGTCGTGTTCGACGTGCACGCGGCGAGCAGCACCGTCGTCCCCGCGAGCGCGAACGCTCGGAACGTGCGACCCAAGGACGTCGTCTCGGCGATCCTCGAACGCTACACCCGGTCGCGATGCGCCGCGAGGGAGCGAGCCTGCGACGCACGACGTCCCGGCGTACGATGGGTGCGGCCGGCCCATCGTCGGCGGAGAGGTCGGAGGATGCCGGACGAACTTGACGCGCTGCTCGATGCGTTCGACGAGGCCGAGCGCAGCCGGAGCGAGCGCCAGGCCGACGCGGCCGCGAAGATCGAGGCGCAGAACGCCGCGGCGGCCAGGCGGGTCGCCGAGGAGATCGTGCCGGTCCTGGAGGACATCGCGTCGCGGCTGCGCGCCCGCGGTCACTTCGCCGACGTCGAGTCGAGCGGCTCGAGCGCGGAGATCAGGTTCGTGCCGAAGAACGCGGTCGGCGCCTCGGAGCGCCCTCATCTCCTGTTCACGGTGAACGACGACCTCATCGTCGTGCGCGGCAGCATCGTCTCGTCCACGCGGACCGGGTCCTCGCGCGCCGGCGACTCGTTCCCGCTCGACGCGTTGTCCGAGCAGCTCCTGCGCGAGCGGACCGTGGCGTGGATCGGCGAGGTGCTCGCCGTCGGTCAGCGGTCCTGACCTCCCGGGCCGCTGCTGCTATCCTTCCCCGGTCGCCGTAGACAGCAGGGGCGCTCGCGCGCGTAATCCCGGCAACGGGCACCTGCCGAGGCAGCGAACCGGATGGGCACCGCACCGTGCGCGTCTCCGCTGTCTGCGGGGGCGCGTCGTTCATGTGAGGAGGCGCGATGCCCAGCACCCAGAAGGTCGAACGGGTCGCAGCACTGAAGGAGCGGATCGAAGGATCCAACGCCTTGCTGCTCGCGGAATACCGTGGCCTGAGCGTGTCCGAGATCACCGAGCTCCGCCGCTCGCTCCGCGAGGCGGACACGAGCTTCGCCGTGATCAAGAACACGCTGATGGCGCGGGCCGCGGTGGACGCCGGCATCGAGGACCTCGAGAGCTACCTCGAGGGACCGAGCGCCGTCGCGTTCATCCACGGCGACCCCGTGGCGGCGGCCAAGAGCATCAAGGCCGCGTCGAAGCTGTACCCCGCCCTCGTGCTGAAGGGCGGCTTCATGGAGGGCCGGGTCCTCACGGCCGAGGACGCGAGCGCGCTCGCGGACCTCGAGTCCCGCGAGGTGATGCTGTCCAAGATCGCCGGCCTGATGAAGGGCGAGATGTCCCGCGCGGCGTCGATGTTCGTGTCCGCGCAGTCGAAGTTCCTGTCGCTGCTCGAGGCCTACAAGGAGAAGCTCCCCGGCGAGACCGTCGCCGAGGAGCCCGCCCCCCGAGGCCGAAGCGAGGAGCCCGAGGCCGAAGCGAAACCGAGAGCCCTGAGGAGGAGTGACCCAGATGGCGAAGATGAGCACGGACGACCTGCTCGAACGGTTCAAGGAGATGACCCTCCTCGAGCTGTCGGAGTTCATCAAGCGGTTCGAGGAGACCTTCGACGTGACGGCGGCCGCCGCGGCGCCGGTCATGATGGCCGCCCCGGGCGCCGCCGGCGGCGGCGAGGAGGCCGAGGAGCAGACGGAGTTCGACGTCATCCTCACCGGCGCGGGCGACCAGAAGATCCAGGTGATCAAGGAGGTGCGCGCGCTCACGAGCCTCGGCCTGAAGGAGGCCAAGGACCTCGTGGACGGCGCCCCCAAGCCCGTCCTGGAGAAGGTCAACAAGGAAGCCGCCGACAAGGCGAAGGAGCAGCTCGAGGGCGTCGGCGCCACCGTCGAGGTCAAGTAGCTCCGAGCGTCAAAGCGAAGAGGGGGCCGCGTGCTCGCGGCCCCCTCTCGCGTGCGGGCGGCCGGTCAGAACCCCGGCACGACGAGATCCGCCCGGCTCCGGGGGTCGTCGTGCTCGAAGTACCAGTCCTCGGCGGCCGTCCACGTCTCGATCAGGGTGTGGACGCGGGGGGCTCGCTTCGCGGCCACCCGCTCCCGGCACAGCTCGCGTGGCGTCTGGACGAAGATCCGGACGTCGAGGAACGCCTCGAGCTCCCGGCGCGTCGACTGCACCCCGTCGAGGATCACGATCCCTCGCGGATGCAGCGGGACCGGCGTGCGGTCCACCACGCAACGCCTCCGGTCGTAGCGCCGGTACCTCGTGTCGGACCCCTTGCGCAGCGGCTGCAGCACCTCCGCACGCAGCCGGCGCCAATCCTGGAGCGAGGCCGCGGCCTCCTCGGGCGCCAACGAGATCCGTCGCTCGTACGGCATCGGGCGGTAGAAGTCCTTGGTGTCGACGATCGTGGCGCCGAGCTCGTCGGCGAGCCGGCGCGCGAGCACGCTCTTGCCCGCGCCGCAGTGGCCGTCGATCCCGACCAGGGTCACCGGCCCGGTGCAGGCGCCCCGTATCAGCCCGCAGGCGCGGCGGAAACCCTCGTCCTGGGCTACCCGTTCGGCGACGTCAAGCAGCTGCAACCCGCGGCCCTTCCTTCCGTCCGACATCCTCGCGGACGAGCGGGACCGCCTGCCGTGCCGGTGGTCCCGCCTCCGAGGGACGACTCGGCTATTGGCGTTCAGCGCAACCTGTGGGCCGGATCCCCGGGTCGGATCAGCCCGTGCGGATGCAGAGGTGGTCGACGTTCGGGTCGGTGTAGACCACGCCTCTCGCCTCGTCGGCCAGCCGCGGGTTCGTGAAGCACACGCGGAGCAGGTGCGCGCGCTGCCTGCCCGGGCAGTTCGGGTAGACGAGCGCCGGGTCGAGGTAGGCGGTCTCGGTGAAGACGCCCGAGGCCGCGGCCCGCCCGCTCACCTTCGAGGAGCGCGGTCCGGCGTTCACCGTCACCTCGGTGCCCGAGGCCTTGCCCGTGGGCAGCAGGCACGCGTACCGCGCCCGCGAGGACGCGCGGAAGCGCACCGTCACGTCGGCCGCGGGCTTCAGCCCGACCTCGCTGAACGACGCCACCAGCGTCACCAGATCGTTCGTGAACGTGACGCCGCGGAACCGCACCGCCGCGCTCGCCTCGCCGACCGTGGCGCCGAGCAGGGCCACCGCGACCCCCGCCACCACCAGACCACGCACGTACCCGTTCATCAGACCCTCCCGTGACCGACGGAGCCTCCAGTTTCGCAGGGCGGCATCCCCGAGCGCTACGTCGAACGCCGCAGATCCGCCTGCTCAGCGCGCCTCGAGGACGTAGCCCATCCCGCGCGCGGTCCGCAGCCGGCCGCTGCCGAGCTTCTTGCGCAGGTAGCTCACGTAGACGTCCACGACGTTCGAGCCGGGGTCGAAGTCGTAGCCCCAGACGTGGCTGAGGATCTGCTCGCGGCTGAGCACCTGCCCCGGGTGCTCGAAGAACAGCTTGGCCAGCGCGAACTCGCGGGCCGACAGCTCCACCATCTGCCCGTCGACGAACGCGCGCTTCGTGCGGAGATCCAGTGACGCACCCCCGACCGTCAGGGTCGCGGCGTCGGGCGCGCGCTCGGGCCGGAGGCGCGCGCGCACGCGCGCGAGCAGCTCGTCGAAGTGGAACGGCTTGGTCACGTAGTCGTCGGCGCCGGTGTCCAGGCCCACCACGGTGTCGGCGACGCTGTCGCGCGCGGTGAGGATCACCACCGGCAGCCGCCGGCCCTCGCGACGCAGCTCCTCGAGCACCGTGAGCCCGTCGAGCTCGGGGAGCCCGAGGTCCAGGACCAGCAGGTCGAACTCGCCCGAGCGCACCAGCGTGAGCGCGTCGTCGCCGCGCTCGGCGACCTTCGCGGTGAATCCCTCCGCCTCGAACCCGCGCTGCAGGAACGACGCGATGCCGGTCTCGTCCTCGGCGATCAGGATCCGCGTCACGGGGCGCCTCCGAGCGGCTGGTCCACCGGGACCTGGATCGTGAACGTGGCGCCCTGCCCGGGCGCGCTCCGCACCGAGACGCTCCCGTGGTGGGCCTCCGCGATCGCGCGCACGATCGCGAGCCCGAGCCCCGCGCCCTCCCCGCGGCGCACGTCGGCGCCGCGCGTGAACCGGTCGAAGATCCGCTCCTGCTCGGCGGGCGCGATCCCCACGCCTTCGTCGCGGACCCAGAACAGCGCGGCGCCGTTCGTGACCGAGGACCCGATCGCGATCGCCGCGCCGGGCGCCGTGTGCTTCACCGCGTTGTCGGCGAGCTGCATCAGCGCCTCGGTGAGGCGCTGGCGGTCCGCGACGATCACCCCGCGCCCGGCCGCCTCCTGCTCCCACCGCCGGTCCCCGAGCGCGGCCGCCTTGGACGCGACCTCGGCGGTGAGCGTGGCGACGTCGACGGTGTCCAGGCGCAGGAAGTCCGGACGCTGGGCCTTCGCGAGCAGCAGCAGGTCGTTCACGATCCGCGTCATCCGGTCGAGCTCGTCCATCACGAGCGCGAGCGTCTCCTCGCGCCGCGCGGGGTCGTCCTGCAGCAGCTCCAGCTGGCCGGTCACGATCGTGATCGGCGTCCGCAGCTCGTGGCCGGCGTCGTCGAGGAACGCGCGCTGCGCGACGAACGCGGACTCGAGCCGGTCCAAGACGTCGTTGAAGGTGGCGGCCAGCCGCGCGATCTCGTCGCTGCCGCGCACCGGCACGCGCCGCGACAGGTCCGAGCCGGTGATCGACCGCGCCGTCTGGGTCACCGCCGCGACCGGCCGGAGCACCCGCGACGCCAGGCTCCACGCCAGGATCGATCCGACCAGCAGCGCGATCAGCGCGACGCCGATCGCCGCGTCCACCGCCTCGTTGACCTCCCGCATCTCGGCGTCGCGGAACAGCGCGACCGCGTACACCCCGTGGGCCGGGCTCGGCCCCTCGATCGGGGCCGCGAGGTACTCGTACGTCCCGTCGGCCGTCGTGAGGACGCCCCGCTCCTGGTGGTCGAGCTTGCCCCACCCCTGCGCGATCGCCACGTCGAACTCGAGCGGCGGCGCCACGGTCCGGTCACCGACCTCGCGCATCTGCGGCCAGCCGTTCACGAACGTGAAGTCGGTCTCCGCGGGCTCGGGCGGGTCGGTCGGCAGGAACGCGAGGAAGAAGCTCCGCATGTGCGCGCCGTAGGGCTGTCCCGTCTCGGGGTCGGTCATCGCGGCGACCGCCTGCACCTCCTGGATCTCGTGGGTCAGGCGCACGTCGATCCGGTCGTCCACGCGGGTGAGCAGCACCTCGCGGACCACGAGGATCGCCGCGAGCAGCGTGAGCGCGAGGAGCGCCACGTAGCGGAACAGCAGCCGCGCCCGGATCCCGGTCAGGGCTCGCCGCAGACGCGTCGCGCGGTCGGGCCGCTGCTCCTCCGGCACCGGCGGGAACCGGGCAGGCGCGGGCGGCGACGGCACATCGCGGACGGAACCGGTGCGTGCAGACATCGCCCCTCTGCCACCGAGTCTAGGAACGACCCGATCGGCCGGCACCGCGGTTCGGCCCCATGAGAGCACGTCTCACGGCCCTCTCACGCAGGGCTGATGCGCGGGCGGTGAGATGGAGTCAGGAAGGAAGGAGGACATCATGAAGACCAGACGGCTCCGCGGGATGACCGCGGTGCTCACGGCCCTGGTGCTCGTCGGCACGATGTTCGTCGCCACGGCGTTCGCCGACGACGACGGCCGCGAGGTGCACAAGCACGGCGTGTGCAGCTCCGGCGCGCTGTGGAAGATCGAGGCGGAGGACGATGGCCGGGCGGCTCGAGTTCGAGTTCGACGTCAACGCGACGGTGGCCGGGCAGGATTGGCGCGTGCGGCTCCGCCACAACGGCGAGGTCTACGCGCGGATCATGAGGACCACGAACCACCGTGGCAACTTCGAGGTCGAGCGGATGGTGACCGACGTGCTCGGCACCGACACCCTGGGCGCACGGGCGGTCAACCTGAAGACCAGCCAGGTGTGCGCGGGACATGTGTCGATCTGACGGTCCTCAGGGGCTCCAGGAGTACCCGGGCGGTCCGGTGTCGCAGAGGCTCTCCGCGGTGGTGTGCAGACGAGCGAGGTCGGTCGCGTCCGTCGAGGCGAGGTTGGTCAGCTCGTCGGGCTCGGCGTAGAGCTCCTCCCGGTAGGTCGACGTGCCGTCGCCGTTGAGGAACTGGAAGCGGACGTACAGGAGGTCGTTGCCCTTGGCCGGGTCGATCTCCCGGATGCCGCAGTACGAGGGGACGTGGCTCGGATCGC
This sequence comes from uncultured Actinomycetes bacterium, assembly GCA_963710985.1. Taxonomy (GTDB): domain Bacteria; phylum Actinomycetota; class UBA4738; order UBA4738; family HRBIN12; genus AC-51. The sequence continues at coordinate 163,422 of CAVQCI010000005.1, forward strand.
CCGTGCCCAGCTCCTGATAGTGCTCGATCAGGAACCGGGTGCGCGGCGTGTAGGTCGGTCTGAACCAGTTGATGCCCTCCGTCGAGGTGAGCGGGGCGATGCCGGCCGCATGCGTCAGGCTGGTGCGCAGGTCCACGTTCAGCACGATGTCGTCCGTCCCGGCCAGGGGCTGGGGCAGGCCCGGGTCGAGCGTCTCGTAGATCATCGGGATGCGGGTCGATCCGTCGTACGGCCACTGCTTGCCCGTGACGGGGACCCCACGTTCCCTCGCTCTCGCCCCAGAGCAGCCCGTTGTCGGACAGGTACACCACGATCGTGTTGCTCGGAAGGACGGAGAGCAGCTTGCCGACGGCCCGGTCCACCCCGAAGGCCGACTCCAGCATCTGCTCCCTGACGATCGGGGTTCCCGTATCGGCGGACGTCACCCAGGAGAAGCGGCCCACGTCCTGCGGCGACGGGATGGAAGGGCCGTGCGGCGCCGTGAAGGCGTAGTACAGGAAGAACGGGGCGTTGGCCGCGACTGCGTGACCGACGAAGGTCTCGGCCTGCTGCTCGAGCACGTTGGTGATGTAGTCCTTGAACGGTCGGCTGCCGTAGTGGAGCAGCTTCCCACCGGTGGCCGTCACCCCGTAGTTGTAGTAGGCACCCGTGTTCGTGGCGAACCACTTGTTCCAGCCCGGCGGGACGTAGGGATCCTTGCCGCCCAGATATCCGTTGAGGTACTTGCCGATCATGGCCGTGCGGTAGCCCTGCTGCTGGAAGTCCACCGCGATCGTGTGCTTGTCGTCGAACGCCTGGAAGCCGCCGTAGGGGCCGCCGTTGTACCAGACGCCCGTGGTGTGGCTGTAGTCACCGGTCAGGATCGAGGTCCGCGACGGACAGCACAGCGGGTTCGGCACGAACGCGTTGGTGAAGGCGGAGGGGTTCCCCGCGACGAGCTTCTTGTAGATGCGCGGGGTGAACGTGGGCGTCACCATGTCGAAGCGCTGATCGTCCGACATCAGGATCACGACGTTCGGGTGCGTCGTCGCCGCGGAGGCACTCCTGGGGACCAGGACGGTCCCGGCGAGCACGAGCAGTGCGATGAGCTTCCTCATGCCTTGGCCTTTCGCGCTCGTGAGCCCGCATACCGTATGCCCTTCGACCCCGGACGTGCGTATGCCGCACAACAAGCCTAGTCTGGATGTAGTAGAGAGATACCGGGAGGTTGGCCGTTATGGATGGCTGTCCTCCGGAAGGGCGCGTGCTACGTTGCGCGTGCCGTGAAGGGGGAGGCTCCGGTTCCTTGTTAACCGGCCACGAGAACCGAGGAGGTTCATGGTGAGCACCGAACGGCATTTCGGCACACGACTGCGCGAGTCCCGCCTCGCGGCAGGGCTCAGCCAGTCCGAGCTCGAAGACCTGTCGGGCATCCCCAAGGCGCGGCTGTCGCGGTACGAGAACGGGCACGTCGAGCCCTCGATCCAGACGCTCAACCGTCTGGCGCGGGCCCTGAACGTCTCCGAGGCGTCGCTCCTGGGCGACGAGCGGGCGGCGATGGAGGAGTTCTTCCTGCGCCTGGCCGAGCGCGGCATCACGATCTCGTCCAAGGACGAGGCGCGCGAGCTGGCGGACCGCCTCGCGGCGTCCCTCGGCACGCACAGCGACTCGCTCGTCTGAAGCGCGGAACTCAAGAAGCGTCGACGTCCGCCGTGGTCGGGATCTCGACCACGGCGGTCGTGTGTCCGGACCGGACCTCGTCCGGCTCGGGGTGCGGCATCCGCAGCAGCAGCACGAGGCCCGCCAGCCACACGACCGCGCGGTGACCACGACCATCGCCTGCGACCGTGTCCTGCGAGGCCGCGCGCACGAACAGGGCCGCGGCGATGCAGACGGCCTGCGCCGCGATGAAGGCCAGCGCGATCCCCGTGCGCCCCACGCCGCCGGAGCGCCATCCGGTGCGAGGTGTGGTCGGTCGCGCCGAGCCACGGCGGGTGACGCCGGCGCAGCCGCGCGATCACCACCAGCGTCATGTCGAACAGCGGCACCGCCACCAGCAGCACGATCGTCAGGCCCCGCGTGAGCGCGGAGTCCACCGCGCAGGTCCAGGTGCAGCGAGAGCGCCGCCAGGAAGAACCCGAGCGCCATCGAGCCGGCGTCGCCGAGGAAGATCCGGGCCGGCGGGAAGTTGAAGCACAGGAACCCGAGGCTCGCGCCGGCCACCGCGAGCGCGAACGACCCCGTGTGGTAGTGGCCCTGCTGCGCGGCCGCGAGCGCGATCCCGAGCGCGGCGACGAACGAGACCCCGCCGGCGAGCCCGTCCATGTTGTCGACCATGTTCACCGCGTTGACCAGCGCGACCACCCAGACCACCGTCAGCACGAGGTCGAGCGCCGCGATCCCGAACACGCCGGCCCGCACGCCGACGAGCCACAGCGCGACCCCGCAGGCCGCCTCGGCCGCGAGCCGGAGCACCGGGGAGAGGCTCCGGAGGTCGTCGACGACCCCCACGGCGCCCAGGAACACCGCGCAGAGCAGGATCACGAGCAGCTCGCCCTTGGCGCCGGCCGCGACCGCGGCGACCAGCAGCAGCCCGCCCACCACCGCCGCGCCGCCCAGCGTGGGGGTGGGCAGCCGGTGCGAGCGGTGCCCGGTCGGCTGGTCCACGAGGCCGACCCGGCGCGCGACCCGGGCCGCGAGCGGGGTCAGCGCCACCGTCGCCAGCGAACGGGACGAGGAAGGCCAGCAGGTAGCGGACGCCTCGTTCGTCATGCGGTCCCCACCTGGCCCGCTCGAAGGCGATCACGTCGGCGAGGATGTCCTCGAGCGAGCACCTGGGCTCCCACCCGGTGAGCTCCCGCAGCTTGGTGGTGTCGGGGATCCGGCGCTCCATGTCCTCGAACCCGGCCTCGAACGCCACCTCGTAGGGCACGAGGTCGACCTCCGAGCCGGAGCCGGTCCTGCTCGATCACCAACCGCGCGAGGTCGGCGATCGTGACCTCGTTCAGCGCGCCCACGTTGAAGACCTCGCCGGCCGCCTGCGGGTGGTCGAGCAGCGACACGATCGCGGCCACGGTGTCGTGCACGTGGCAGAACGAGCGCCGCTGCTCCCCGGTGCCGTGCACGACGATCGGCTCGCCGGCCAGCGCGCGGCGGACGAAGGTCGGCACCACCATCCCGTACTCGCCGGTCTGCCGCGGCCCGACGCAGTTGAACAGGCGCACCACGATCGTCTCGAGGCCCTTCTCGCGCCAGTAGGCGTTGGCGAAGATCTCGTCGACCGCCTTCGACGTGCTGTACGACCAGCGCGCGACGTAGGGGGAGCCGAGGATCCGGTCCGAGTCCTCGTGCAGCGGCCCGGTGGCGTTCTTGCCGTAGATCTCCGAGGTGGAGGTGAGCAGGACCCGCCGGCCGTGCCGGTCCGCGGAGGTGAGCACGTTCTCGGTGCCGCGGATGTTGCGCTCGGGGCCGCAGCCCTGCGCGGCTCATCGCCGGCCTGCTCCTGGTCGGGATCGGTCATCGTCATCGCGGTCGTGTCGCTGGTGTGGCTGCCCTACGATCCGAGCGACACGTCGGGCGGCCGACTGGAGGGCCCGGGGCCATCCACTGGCTGGGCACGGACCGGCTCGGCCGCGACCTCTTCACGCAGATCATGGTCGGCGCGCGCATCGCCCTGGTGGTCGGCCTGGGGGCCGTCGTCGTGGGCGCCGCGGTCGGCGTGCCGGTCGGGCTGATCGCGGCGTTCGCCGGCGGCTGGCTGGACGACACGCTGTCGGCGGGCATGGACATCCTGATCGCCTTCCCGCTGCTGCTGCTCGCCATGCTGTTCGTGGCCGTGACGGGGGCATCGCTGGTCACGGTGACCGTGGCGATCGGGCTGTCCGTGTCCGCGATCGTGGCCCGGCTGACCCGCGGCGTCTCCAAGCGCGTCCTGGCGCAGCAGTACATCACCGCCGCGCGCACGTCCGGGACCGGCCGGCTGGGGATCGTCTGGGAGCACGTCCTGCCCGAACATCTGGCCGACCATCAGCGTCAACCTGGGGCTGCTGTTCGGTGTCGCGGTGCTCGCGGAGGCGAGCCTGTCGTACCTCGGGCTGGGAGCGCCGCCGCCCAACTCCTCGTGGGGCCGCCTGCTCCAGGAGGCGCAGGGCACGGTCATGACCGCGCCGCTGGGGGCGATCGCCCCGGGCGTCGTCCTCGTGGTCCTCGTCATCGGGGTCAACCTCCTGGTGGATGGCCTGCGGGATGTCACCGATCCGACCCAGGCCCGAGCCCGATGAACCTGCTGGAGGTCGACGTCGCTCAGCGTCACCTCGTCCGACGGTGTCGCCCGGGTGCGGGACGTCTCGTTCACCGTCGCACCCGGCGAACGGCTCGGGCTCATCGGCGAATCCGGCTCCGGCAAGTCGCTCACGGCGTTCGCCGTCATCGGACTGCTGCCGGCGGGACTGACGGCGCACCGGGCAGCGTCGTGCTCGACGGCACCCAGGTCGTCGGCGCACCCGAGAAGCAGCTGGTGCCGTTGCGCGGCCGCGTCTGCGCCTTCATCTTCCAGGAGCCGCTGACCGCGCTGGACCCGCTGATGAAGCTGGGCCGCCAGCTGGCGGAGCCCATCGCGCGTCACCAGGGCCTCCGCGGGCGCGGCCCTCGAGCGAGCCGTCCTGGAGGCGCTCGACGAGGTGCACCTGCCCGAACCCGAGCGCATCGCGGCGTCCCGCTCGTACGAGATCTCCGGCGGACAGCGGCAGCGGGTCGCCATCGCGATGGCGCTCGCGTGCCGTCCGCGACTGCTCATCGCGGACGAGCCCACCACCGCCCTCGACGTGACCGTCCAGTCCGAGGTGCTCGCGCTCCTCGATCGCCTGGTCGCGGAGCGGGACATGGCCCTGATCTTCGTCAGCCACGATCTCGCGGTCGTCTCGCGCATGACCGACCACGCCCTGGTGATGCGGGCCGGCGAGGCGGTCGAGCGGGGCACCATCGCGGCGCTCCTCGCGTCGCCCCAGCACCCCTACACGGCGGCGTTCGCGGCGAGCGCGTACCGCATCGAGACGGGCTTCGCGGCGGCGATCGCCCAGGGGCAGGACGGATGACCGCGATCCTGGCGCTCGACGACGTGAGCTACGCCTATCGGGGCGCGCCGCCCGGGACAGTACGCGGTGCAGGGCGTCTCGCTCGGCCATCGAACCGGGACAGAACACCGGCCTCGTCGGCGAATCCGGCTCCGGCAAGAGCACGCTGGTCAAGCTGCTGCTGGGCCTGATGCGAGCCGACGCACGGGCCGGGTCCTGTTCGACGGGGTGCCCGCTCGACCTGGGCGACCGGGCGCAGGTGCGCTCGTTCCGCCGCAGCGTGCAGACGGTCTTCCAGGACCCCTGGTCGTCGCTCGACCCGCGGCAGCGCGTCGGGCCGCATCGTGGGCGAGCCGGTGCGCTCGCTGCGGATCGCCCGCGGCCGTGCGGCCGACGCGCTCGTCGCGGAGGCGCTCGAATCGGTCGGGCTGCCCGCCGATGCCGCGTCCCGCTACCCGCACGAGTTCTCCGGCGGGCAACGCCAGCGCATCGCGATCGCGCGGGCCATCGTCAGCCGGCCGCGCGTCCTCCTGGCCGATGAGCCGGTCAGCGCCCTCGACGTGATCACCCGCAGCCAGGTCATCGCCCTGCTCGGCGAGCTGGGCGCAAGCCGGGACCTGACCGTGCTCATGGTCTCCCACGACCTGGGCGTGGTCGCGGCGCTCTGCCAGCGCACCATCGTCCTGCAGCGTGGGCGGGTCGTCGAGCAGGGGACGACGGCGGCCGTGCTGGGGGCTCCCAGCGAGCCCTACACGCGGCAGCTGCTGGCGGCGGTGCCGCGGCTTCCCCGGGTCCCGCCCCGCATCGACACCATCAACGAGCCCGGCGACCTGATCACCCGGAGGGAAGCATGACCGAGAAGACCGTCACCATCCATCTCGAGGACGCGATGCGCCTGGTCGCGCAGACGGGCTCGGGCCACGACCGTCATGGACGACGCCAACGGTGACGGCGGGGCACGACCCACCGAGCTGCTGCTTGCCGCCCTGGGCGGATGCACCGGTATGGACGTCATCTCGATCCTGCGCAAGAAGCGCCAGGACGTGACCCGCTTCGATGTCCAGGTGGGGGCGACCCAGCGGGCCGCGTACCCGCGGATCTTCACGGACATCGACATGGTGGTCGAGGTGGAGGGTCCGCGCGTGAGCGTCGCGGCCGTGCGCGAGGCCATCGGCCTGTCAGCCAGGAAGTACTGCCAGGTGGGCGCGATGCTCGCGGCCGGAGAGACGGTCATCCACCACCGCTACCGGGTGATCGGTACGGGCGACGCCCCGTTCGAGGAGGCCGGTGAGGTCGGCGTCAGCGGCCCTTCGCCCGATCGAACGAGCCCTGACGGTCGATAGGAGGTACCCCGATGGGATCGACCTACGCGAACATGTCGATGTCGCTCGACGGGTTCATCGCCGGTCCCAACGTCGGCGTCGGCAACGGGATGGGCGACGAGGGCGACCGACTGCACGACTGGATGTTCGCCGGCCGATCCGACGAGGAAGCCAGCGCATTCCTGGAGGCACAGTTCGTCAGCGTCGGTGCCGTGCTCATGGGCCGCACGATGCTCGATGTGGGCATCGGCCCATGGGCGACGACCCGACGTTCCATGCTCCGGTCTCCGTCGTCACGCACCGACCGGCCGAGCCCATCGTCAAGGCAGGCGGCACGACCTGCACGTTCGTGACCGATGGTCCCCAGGAAGCCCTGCGCCGGGCCCGGCAGGTGGCCCGCGACAAGGACATTCGCGTGGAGGGCGGCGCTGCCATCGTGCGGCAGTACCTCCTGAGCGGCGTGATCGACGAGCTGCGGCTCCACGTGGTCCCCATACTGCTCGGCGGCGGGACCCGGCTCTTCACCGACCCGGACAGGGTCCAGTCGAGCTCACGGCGACCGGCGACGTCGACGAGGCGGGTGTGGCCCACCTCATCTACCGGACACGTGGCGTGACCCCCGAAGCCGCCTAACCCGACACGTGATCGACAGGAGGCCCGATGCCCGCCGCCCCCACAACGACGGGCCCGAGCGCCCTCACCATCTTCGGCGTCGACTGGTGCGAGGACACGACCCGCGCCCGACGGCATCTGTACACGGCGGGTGTCCGATATCGCTACGTTCGGCTCGACGAGGATGACGCCGCGAGGGCCGAACTCCACAACGCGGGCCAGATGGCGACACCCGTCGTCGTGACGCCGTCCGGTCTGGTCTTCGTGGAACCGTCGGACGAACAGCTCGAGGCCATCGTCGCCGAGATGGCACAGGGTGATTCCCGGTCCTGACGGCCACGATGATCGCGCCCGCTGGTGGCCGCGTTCGACAGACTGCCGATACTCGGGTGATGGCGACGTACGTCCTCATCCACGGCGCGGGCGATAGCGCCTGGTACTGGCACCTGGTGGTGCCCGAGCTCCGGGCTCGGGGCCACGACGTGGTCGCTGCCGACCTGCCGTGCGAGGACGACTCCGCCGGCTGGACCGACTACGGCGACGCCGTGGTCCGGGCCATCGGCGAGCGGACCGATCTGGTCGTCGTGGCGCAATCGCTCGGGGGGTTCACCGCGCCCCTCGTCTGCGCTCGGCGGCCCGCGCAGCTGATGGTGCTCGTGGCGGGCATGATCCCGGCGCCAGGTGAGGCCGGCGACGACTACTGGACGAACACCCGCTACGCAGAAGCCCGCCGCGACGTGGTCGCGCGCGATGACATCGAACTCTTCTACCACGACGTGCCCCGGGCACTCGCGGAGGAGGCCATGCGCCACGGCCGACGGCAGGCCGAGTCGATCGGGCACGAGCCGTGGCCGCTCGATCGGTGGCCGGACGTCCCGGTCCGGTTCCTGCTGTCTCGGGACGACCGGCTCTTCCCGGCCGAGTGGCTGCGGGGGGTGGTCCGCGACCGACTCGGTATCGAGGCCGACGAGATCGAGGGTGGTCACTGCCGGCCCTCGCCCGACCGAAGACGCTGGTTGAGCGCCTGGAGGCGCTCCGCTCCGAGCTCCTCGCGAGAACGCTCAGACGGACATCGCAAGAGACCGGTCGGACCTGACGCTCGAGGGAGGGCCGCCGATCGCTCGGCGGTCCCCCGTGACCCTCCGGGGCGGTTGGAGCACCCCACCGCCGTCGTCCGACGGTCTGGCGGAGTCGCGCCTGGCTCGTTACCTCAGAGCCTCGCGAACACCGCGTAGGTGGTGACGATCGCGAGCAGGGCGATCAGGGCGGTCAGACCTCCCAGGCGCGCGCTACCGTCCGATGGGTCTTCGGCGGCGGGTGCAGCGAAGGGGAGAACGGTCCCCGGGTCGTGCAGCTCGGGCCATACCCTGCCGTAGATGACCCGGAGCGACCCATGCGACTGGAGGTCGCTGGTGAGGGGTACCCACCCGCGCGTCATGGAGTCGGTCTCGTCGGCGACCCACGCGGACACGAGCTCGGGCGTGTCCACCCCGTAGAGCTTCTCCTGCGTCTCGGCCACTTGCCACACCTGCTCGTCCCCCGTCCTGCGGCGTCCGATATACAGGAGCTCGGATGGAGCCGGTTGATACAGCCTCGAAGGCGCGCGATCCGCCGACCGGCCGAAGGGGATTGCTCAGTCCGTTCGACGCCCGGGCTCGGGTGGCACGCCTGGCACGAGACTGAAGCGCCAGGACCCCTCGGACGGCCTGTCGGCCACCACCGAGACGCCGCCCGCCGTATCGCTGCTCGAGCGCCGCGAGCTCGTCCTCGGTGACCGTGATGGTGCCCCCGACACGGTCGAGCAGCACCGGCAGCACGAGCTGGGTGATGGCCTCCATGGTCACCACTCCCCGCCGCATCGGATCGCGCATCACCCACCTCGTGCCCTGGCTCGTCCTGCCCACCATAGGAGACCCGCAGGAGCGCGCCGGTGACGTGCTCCGCGACGACACCCTGCTCCCGTGCACCATGGATTCGAGCTCGGCTGGACCTCGGCGGTGACGGCCCGGAATCGGCGGCTCGTGCACCATGAGACCAGCTCGGCCGCCGCTCGGCGGTGACGGCCGACTGGTCCCAGGGTCGGATGCCCTCGGGCCTGCGCCCTCGGGCTGCTGCTAGGGAGCGAGCCGCTGCCAGCTCACCTGCTGATTCGAGAGGCCGGCGTACGGGATGACCTCGACCGGGGCCGTCCCCGACACATCTATGAGCAGCATCGATCCACCGGTGTCCTCATGGCCGACGGGCCCGTCCGCGTATGCGGTCACGACCGTGCCGTCGGGGGACCACCCCACGCCGCAGTTGCAGCCCAGCGGAGGGTGATCCAACGTGATCGGGTTGGAACCATCAGGGTCGACGGTCACGACCTGCCACGCGCCCGGATGGCTGGATGGTCCGTCGTAGGCGATGCGAGTCCCGTCAGGAGACCACACCGGCCAGACCTCGCTCGTGGGGTCGTGCGAGATCGCCGTGACACCGCTTCCGTCCACGTCCGCCACGTATACGTCGTACTGGCCGCTGTTCCCGGCGTGGTACGCGAGTTCCCGCATGTCCGGACTCCATTGCGGATGGGCGTACGTGTACGGGATGTCCGTGTACCGACCGTCGACGAGCCGCTGTCGGACCCATCGGCCCTGATCACGCTCAGGCCTGGTGGATCCGTCGTGCCGTCCCTGGTCATGCCACCGCTCCGATAGCCGATGAGCGTGTCATCCGGCGACCACGTCGGCGCCCGGCCCGGGCTCACGAGTTCCACGGGTTCACCTCCGGCGAGTGGGACGACCATGAGGCGGTTCACCCTCGCCCGGCGGCGCCGATCGTGTCCGAGTACGCCAGGAACCGGCCATCGTGTGACCACGACGGGAGCGTGGTCCATTGCGACAACCTCAGGTCGTTCGCGAGCGTCCTGAGGTTCGTCCCGTCGGCGTCCATGACGTTCAGTGACGCGATGCCGTCCTGCTTCGAGTCCGGCTCCGACCAGTAGGCGAGGTGCGTGCCGTCCTGCGACCAGATCGGGTCGACATCCCACTCGGGCGTCGCCATCAGTCGTCGACGATCCGTGCCGTCCGGGTTCGACGACCCAGATATCGCCGCCGTCGTCGAAGGCGATGAGGCCGTTCCGCGCCACGCCGAGCGGTGGCGGGAGCTTGACGCTGGGCTGCTGCCCGACGGCGATGGCGCTGACCACCGCCAGCAGCACGCCCAGGATGACCAGGATGATCGCGGTCCGGGGGACCGCCCCGAACTTGTATGTCGTCTGCATGGGGAGCCACCTTTCGAGGGTGGCCCAGCCGGGGAGCCGGCGCGTGCGTCGGGTCCGTGCCAGGACCGCGTCAGGCAGGCCGTCGGGCTCGCGCATGGGCGCCTGCTCGTCCAGCCAGGCGGTGAGTGTGTCGGTCGAAGTCGAGGGAGGAGCTCACGGCGGCCTCCTTCGACGAGCGGCAGGCGCGCGTCGGCATCGAGGGCCGCGCGCATCTGCTGGGTGGCTCGGAAGAGCCGGGACTTCACGGTGCCGACGGGCAGGCCGAGGATCTCGGCCGTCTCCTGCATCGGCAGCCCCAGGTAGTAGTGCAGCACGATGAGCGCCCGTTGCTCGGGCGACGAGCCGGCTGAAGCCGCGCTCCAGCTCGTCCCGGTCGGCGAGGGCGATGCCCGGGTCGGCGCCATCCATCGCGAGGGGCTGGACCTGGGCCTCGAGCCGCCGCCAGTGCTGGTCGCTTGCCTGCTTCGCGATAGCAGGCCCGGACCAGCAGCCGCCGGAGCCAGGCGTCGAAGCGGTCCGGGTCGCGCAGCGAGCGAGAGCTGCCGCCAGGCGGCGACGAGCGCCTCCTGGGTGGCATCCTCGGCCTGCTCGTCGTCCCGGAGGATGAGACGCGCGATGGCATAGAGCTTGGTCGATCGAGCCACGCGTCAGCTCCGAGAACGCCTCGTGATCGCCTGCCATCGCCCGTTCCACGAGGTCCCGATGCATCGGGCCTCCCGCTCCGTCGCGGCGTGTCCGCCGCCGAAGGCACGACCTTGGTGGCCGCGCTCCAGCATATGTGCGCCGTCGATGACCTCCGGTTCCCGAAATCGTCCGAGCGACCTCGGTTCGCCGACCGCGCGATGGTCGCGTCGCTGGACATACCGGGCCGGCATCGTCGAGGGCCGTACCATCCCGGTCATGGTCGGCGAGTCGGCTGCTGCGTGGGCAACCGAGCAGGTGGAGCGGGTGCGTGACGACCCGGGCGCGCGGATGGCGCTCCTCTCGCGCACCTACGACCGCCTGTGTCGACCCCGCCACGTCGCATACCGGCGGGCGGCGTTGTCCTTCATGCGCTGGCAGGCGGAACGCGGTGTCCTCCGCGACCCGGATACGGACCCGCCCGGAAGCCCGTGGTGGCGAGCGGTCAACGAGCGACTGCTCCGGGACGGGTGCGAGGCGCTGGCACGAGCCATCGGCATGGGCGGATCGCCGTCCTCGCCCTCGATCGCTCCGTGGATGTCGTTCATCGAGGCTCCGTCGGCCCGCAGGTGGTATCGCGCTCACAACGGCACGGTCGTCGCCGCCTACCTCGATAATCGTGGCCTCGCCGAGGCGGAGAGCCGACCGGAGCGCTTCTTCCTCAACGTGGCCCTCCTCCGCGTGCTGTATGTGCACGCGCTGGTCGCGGCCCCGCGGCTCGCGCTCGGCCGCCTCGGCGCGGTCGGGCCGGTCGTCGGTGACCCGCGCCTCGGAGGCGTCGGTGCCTACCTCTCGATGGGCCGCGTGCTACCGGATCGCTATCCCCTCGTCGCCGACCTGGAGACCTACCTGATCGATGAGCATGACCTCGGCCGATTGATCGACTACGGCGTGATCGCACCGCGGACGCAGGCGCTGTACGACTGGTCGGCGCGGGAGCTCGGCCACCCCGGGCTGCGCGAGCTCGCACGCGCCGGTGCCCCGGTCTACGCGTGGTCGCAGGAGGACCGAGGCTACTGGACCCTCAGCCGTGAATCGCTCGGGATCCGGGTCATCCGTCGCGTGACGCGCCCCACGACGTCAACCGCGTGACCGCCCCGACGTGGCCCGTCACCTGCGCCACCGCCCGCTGGCGCGCCTTCCGGGCGGTTTGCGCGTGGTCCATGGACTCGGTGCGAGTCGGTGATCCGTGCCGCCGTCGACTGTCGGCTGAGCGCTGGAAGCTGACCCGCCCGGCCCCGGACCGCGACCCTTGCCGTGACCATATCGTCGGCGGATCGATCGTCGCTTCGCTAACGTCGTGGCACCCTGATCGTTGATGGTCGCGGCCTACGATGGTCGGCGGCATGGGGTCATCGGCCATCCGCCAGATGGTCCGGCGCGACAAATGAGCGGGTGGAGTCGGTCGCAGTGATGGCGCGGGGAAGGTCGGGAGGCACCGGCACGGCGCTGGACAGCGCGGCCATCCTGCCGAGGAGGCCCGGCGTCTATCGCTTCCGCGACACACGCGGACGAGCGCTGTACCTCGGCCGCGCGGCTGGACCTGCGGTCGCGGGTGCGGTCGTACTGGGGCCCGCTCGGCGAGCGACGGCATCTGGCACGCATGGTCGCCCGGGTCCGTCGGATCGAGGCCGTGGTGTGCCAGTCGCGGCACGAGGCGGCATGGCTGGAGCGATGCATGCTGGAGCACCGGATGCTGCCCTGGAACCGCACGGCGGGCGGCCAGGAGGTGCCTGTCTGGCTGCGGGTGACCGACAGGGGGTGAAGGTCGAGCACGAGGCCATCGGGACCGGCGTGCGCTTCGGGCCATACCTCGGTGGCGCGCAGGCCCGGAGCGCGGCGGCCGCACTCAACCACGTCTATCCCTACCGGTACGCAACGACGCGCTCGGGCGCCGAACGGGACATGGCGCGCGTCCGCGGTGTGCTGCCGGGCGATGGCGCGAGGATGCGCGAGGCGGTCGTGGCGTCCTCTCGGGCGACCCGGAGGCCATCGATGCGATGCGCACCGAGCTGGTGGGTCATCGGCAGGCGTCTGTGGACGTGATGGACTTCGAGCGTGCGGCGATCATCCAGCGACAGCTCGACGGCCTGGACTGGATCGTGCAACCGTCACGCGTGCTGGCCCACGGACCGGACCTGGACGTGCACGGCTGGGCCGAGGGGCTCCTGCTGACCTTCGAGCTGCGGGACGGTCGGATATCGCGATCTGGCGGACACAGCCCTGCACGCAACGGAATGCCCAGTACCGGCTGGCTTCGACGCCCGACCAGTGGCGCGCCTTCGCTACCGAGAACGCGGCCCTCGCCGCCGCCCTGCGTGTCGAACGCTAGTTGTAGTTCGGCTAGTCGGACCACCGATGGAACGGATCCCATGAATGGACAGGTCGAGCGGCTCTCTGGACCGCTCGACCTGCCCGTCCACCCGAGGCTTGCTGCCACGAGAGGGTATGGTCGTGCCCGGAGGCACGACTGCCTAGTTGAAGGTCCCGACCTGGACCGGCGCTCGTGCGTCGACGAACACCTGCGCTGCGGTCTCGTCCCCGATCACCGCGACATCCAGCGTGCAGGCCTCCAGCAATGTCTTGTCGGTCACCCCCGCCTTCTCGCAGGCCGCTCGCGCGCGGCCCTGGGCATCCTGGTCGAGGTCGTTCGCGCTGAATGGTCGGTCCGGGTTGCTCTCCTCCTTAGGCTCCCCGCATGGAGACAGCAACGTCTCGGGCGGCGCGACCCGCCAGCTATCGCCGTAGCGGGTGTAGAACTCCTCGAAGGAGAAGGGGTTGGTGAGCACCGTGCCATCCCGAGCTGCGAGAGCGCCGGTCTCTCCGTTCACGTCCGCCAGCAGCCCACTGACTCTCGTGGGCCAGCGGCCGAGACCGACCGATGCGTTCATCCAGCCCGTGTTGAGCTCGGCGCGTACCGAGTTGCCGTTCACGTCGGTGACCACGTAGGCGTTGCCAACGTGCCAGACGTCAACTCCGTCGGGCGTCGACAGCGACTGCCCGTCGGGTAATCGACGCTCTTGCCGTCGATGGTGAGTGGGTTCTCGGCCAGACAGATGGTGATCTCATCCTTTCCCATCCGCGTCGCGATGGCGCTGTGCACGGACGCATTGGGCCAGGTCGGGGCTCCCGAGACGAATCGCCCCTGGACCACGAAATCGGGATCGGCCTGCGCCATGATGAAGTCGCCGGTCGCCTGGAAGTCGTAGAACAATCCGTTGAACGTGGCGAGATGTGCATCACCGACGGTGGTCGCGGCAGCGCAGTTGGAGGACGCGCCTCCGGCTGTGCTCTCCCGGAAGATCACGGCTGGTCCCAGGGGGTCGATCCGCCCGGGCTGTAGGCCCGAAGCTGAGGTTGTTGGTCTCACCCGCTTCCCGGCGCTGCTCTTTCTTATTGCGGATCGCGCGCACCGCAAATGGCTGCTCAGGAAGGAGCCCTGATCTCGCTTTTTTTCTTTCCCTGGTTATTTTCAGCCCCGTAATTCTCTGGAACTACCAACACCAGTGGGCATCTTTCGGCTTCCAGTTTGGAAGGCCGGCTTTTGGGAGAAGAATACCAAGGCCACGTATACGATCCAGAGCTATACAGCCATGCCCGCCACAGCCTCCTAGAGTCCTTCGGCATTCAACTAGGAGGGATCTTTCCGACCTTTCTAGCGGTTCTAGTGCTCAGTTTTATCAATCACTTTATTTTACGATAAAAGACCAAGGCTCCAGGTGGAAATTTTGTCTGTTCTTTTCATTCCCAATCCTGGTCTTTTTTGCCGTGTGCAGCATCGGCTCGAAGGTAAACGCTAACTGGCCCCTGCCGGGTTATCTGGCGCTGCTTATTGCCGCCCATACGTGTTATCGATACCTGCGCTTCAAAAGCGGACAAAGGTTCAAAATTGCCCAGCGCAAGATGTTAGTTTTTTCCCTTTATGGCATGCCTGTCCTCGGTGTGTTGGCACTCTTCCATCTGGCGCTGGTGATACCCTTTGTTCCGGTAAACAAGTCGTTCACTGGGTGGCGGGAATTGGGCAAGACCTTAGAGCGAGAGGAAGCGACCATCGAGACCGAGAAGGATAAGACAACCTTTATCTTCGGCATGGACCGGTACGATATTACGTCGGAGCTGACGTTTTACATGCAAGATTTTGAGGACGTTTATTTTTCCCGCAAGGTCCTGGAAAAGAACGCTCTAGGCTTTGAGTTCTGGGAGTCAGAAGTTCTTTGCCAGGCTCCAACGCCGTGGCAGTGGGCGACGACCAATTTCTTCCTGATATCTCGATGCCTGAAGCAACATTTCACGCGAGTGGATGAGCAAGTAACGGTGGTGCCGATTGTGAGGCAGGGCAAAATCGTGCGCCGTTTTTAGCTTGGTCCGTTGCTACGGTTATCTGAACCAAACCGTGAGATTGTACTGACGCGTCGTACAGTTCAATCCTACGTCTGAAATTAGCCTTTTCTCCCTCGATGAATCGGTTCTCCTGGCTGGCCTTAAATAACACTTTTCTCAGCTTCCATATCCGGTGTGATAAAAAAGCCGCCAGAGTAAGGTGTGCAATGGAGAAATCTCGTTTGTCATCAATCCTGATTGCAGCGATGCTGCTTGCTGTTGCGGTCATCGCCGAGGCGCAGCAGCCAGCGAAAATGCCCCGGATAGGATACCTAAGCACCAACTCCCCTTCCGCTGTCTCGACCCGCACCGAGGCATTCCGGCAGGGTCTGCGCGAGCTTGGTTACGTGGAGGGAAAAAACATTGTCATTGAGTGGCGATACGCAGAGGGAAAACTAAATCGCGGCTACGCGCTCGCGGCCGAGCTAGTGCATCTTAAGGTCGACATCATCGTCTCGGCTAGTCCTCCAGCGACCCGTGCCGCGAAGGAAGCAACTTCTACGATTCCCATTGTCATGACGCAAGATAGTGATCCTGTTGCTAACGGGTTCGTCGCCAGCCTTGCGCGACCCGGCGAAAACATCTCTGGATTGTCGACCCTTGCCCCGGAGCTAAGCGGAAAACGACTGAGCTTCTAAGGAAATCGTTCCTCGGCTCTCCCGCGTGGCTGTCCTCGGGACTTCGACGGAACCTGGCAACGCACAATCGTTAAAAGAGGTGGAACGTGCCGCAAGGCCGTTTGGGGTTAAGCTTCAATATCTTGACGTCCTAGATCGCAAAGATATTGAAGCTGTATTTCGAGCGGCAAGAAGGATCATGCTGAATCAGTCCTTGTACTTCCGAGTGCCGTCTTCATTTTTCAGCGAACACAAATAGCAGAGCTCGCAGTGAAGAGCCGACTGCCAGCAATGTACTTCCGGGACATATTGTGGACGACGGAGGGCTCATGAGCTACGGCGTAAACTTGAACGACTTGGACCGGCGTGCCGCGACATACGTCGATAAGATCCTGAAAGGCGCGAAACCCGCCGATCTGCCGGTCGAGCAGCCGAAGAAGTTCGACTTCATCATCAACCTGAAAGCAGCGAAACAGATCGGACTGACAATCCCGCCAAACGTGCTGGCGAGAGCGGACAGGGTCATCAAATGACAGAAAAACGACCAGGATTGAACTGTATTCTCCATCTACCAAATCCTACCAGGACGAGGTCCTCGTCGTCGGCGCCGGACCAGCCGGGGCTTCGGCTGCGGACCGGCTCGCACGCCACGGCCACGACGTCGCCGTCGTCGAGCGCAAGACGTTTCCGCGCGAGAAGACGTGCGGCGACGGCCTGACGACCGCCTGCGCGTGAAGCAGCTGCACGACATGCCTCGGGGACGAACTGGCCAGTGCCACCGCTTCAACGGCCTGCGTGCCCCGCGCAGGGCAGGGCCCTCGAGCTGGCGTGGCCCGCACCCCGTGTTCCCGGCTACGGCTACGCCGTGCGCCGCCGCGACCTCGACCGGATGGTGGCGGTGAACGCCGTGCAGGCTGGTGCCACCTGCTCCCAAGGCACCGAGGCCCTCGCGCCGGTGGGTGGAAGCGGGGGGTTCGTGGCGCGGCGCGGTGGTGCAGACGCGACAGCGCCGTGCCCGCGGAGGTGCGGGCCCGCTACGTCGTCGTGGCCGACGGCGCCAACAGCCGATTCGGGCGGGCGCTCGGCACGTCCGCGCCCACGAATGGCCGTACGGGACGGCGATCGCGACGTACTGGAGCCCGCCACGACGAGTCCTGGATTGAGTCCGCGCTCGACGTAAGGACCGCAACGGCAACCCGCTGCCGGCTACGGCTCGATCTTCCCGGTCGGCGACGGCACGGTGAACATCGGCGTCGGCCTGCTGTCGACGTTCCGCGACTTCAAGAGGCGTCAACACCTCCATCTGCTCGAAGAGCTACGCGGACCAGGTGGCCGAGCGGTGGGAGATCGACCCGACGAGCCGACATGCGGCCGCCGCGAGGGGGCGGATCCCGATGGGCGGTTCGGTCGGACCGAAGCTGGGCCCGACCTACCTCGTGGTCGGCGATGCCGCGGGCTCGTCAACCCGTTCAACGGCGAGGGATCGACTACGCCTAGAGACCGGCCGCCTCGCCGCCGACATGATCCACGAGGCGCTGGTCGACCGCAACCCGCTCGTCTGCGGCGATACCCGAAGCTGCTCGCGCCGAGTACGGCGAGTACTTCAAGGTGGCCCGCCTGTTCGCCCGCTTCATCGGCCGGCCCGGCGCTGATGCGCGAGCTGACACGGGTCGGCATGCACAGCCGGACGCTGATGGAGTGGGCGCTGCGATCATGGCCAACCTCCTCCGCCCGGACGAGTCGGGCCCGGCCGAGGCCGCGTACAAGGCGGCGGCCACCCTCGCCCACTTCGCCCCCGACGTGTAACCCCCGCTGAGGACCCGCCCCCGGCCCGGGCCGGCGCCCGCCCGCAGGAGCAGGTCCTCTGGCCAAGCACAGCCGGCAGTTCCACTTCGGTCGTGGCGCCGAGCACGCTGACGAGGACCGGGACCACCCGCTCGCCCGATGTGGCTGGGAGGTCCTCTCCGTCGGCTGGCAGGGCGCCCGACCTCCCGCCGAGGTGTGAGCGAAACGCGCTGTCGATGGCACGTTTCCGCCGGCAGTCCGTGATTGAGGGGGTCAGGTGAGGGTCGTTGCGGCGCGGGAGGCGGCGGCGGTGACCTCGTCGAGGATGGACTCGTCGTGGGCCAGGCCGGGGAAGGCGACCTCGTAGGCGCCCGGGGCGAGGGCCACGCCCTCGTCCAGGAGGGCGTGGAAGAAGCGGGCGTAGGCCTTCTCGTCCGTCGTGCGGGCGGTGTCGTAGTCGACCGCGGGGGTGGCGCTGAAGTGCAGGCCGAGCAGCGGGCCGACGACGGGCACGGTGATCGGCACTTCCGCCTGCTCGAGCGCCGAGCGGAACCCGTCGGCCAGCCGCGGCCGCCCGGCGGCCAGCTTGGCGTAGAGGTCGTCGTCGAGCAGGTCGAGCGCGGCGAGGCCGGCGGCCGTGGCGAGCGGGTTCCCCGACAGCGTGCCGGCCTGGTACACGGGCCCGAGCGGGGCCAGCGAGGCCATCAGCTCGACGCGACCTCCGAAGGCGCCGATGGGCAGGCCGCCACCGATGACCTTGCCGAAGCAGGTGAGGTCCGGCTCGACGCCGTACGCGGCCTGGGCGCCGCCGAGGCCGAGGCGGAAGCCGGTGATCACCTCGTCGAAGATGAGGAGCGCGCCCGCCGCGTCGCAGGCCGCCCGCAGCCCCGCGAGGAAGCCCGGCGCCGGTGGGACCAGGCCCATGTTGGCGGCCACCGGCTCGACGATGACGCAGGCCACGTCGTCGCCGACCGCGGGCACGACGTTGTAGGGCGCGACGACGGTCTGGCTGACCGCGGCCTCCGTCACCCCCGCCGACCCGGACAGGCCGAGCGTGGCCACGCCGCTGCCGCCCGCGGCCAGCAGCGCGTCACCGTGGCCGTGGTAGTTGCCGGCGAACTTGATGACCTTCGGCCGCCCGGTCACCCCGCGGGCCAGCCGCGAGCGCGGTCATCGTCGCCTCGGTGCCGCTGTTGACGAAGCGCACCTGCTCGCAGCTGGGCACCCGCTCGGCGATGGCCTCGGCCAGCTTCATCTCCCGCGCCGTCGGCGCGCCGTAGGACGTCCCGTCCGCGGCGGCCGCGGTGACGGCCTCGACCACCTTGGGGTGGGCATGGCCGGCGATGATGGCGCCGTAGCTCTGACCAGGTCGATGAGCCGCCGGCCCTCGGCGTCCCACACGTTCGGGCCTTCGGCGCGAGCCACGAAGTAGGGCGTGCCGCCGACGGACCGGAACGCACGGACGGGCGAGCTCACGCCGCCGGGGATGACCCGCTGCGAGCGCTCGAAGAGCTCGTCGTTGGAGGCCAGCCCGAGCCCGGCGCAGGTGACGGGCGCGCAGCCGGCCGCGGGGCAGCGGTCCGGGTCGCAGAACGGGATGGGCACGGATCAGCGCTCGAAGGTCAAGCGAGCGTCTCCGCCAGCTCGCGAGCGAGGTAGGTGAGGATCACGTCGGCGCCGGCCCGCTTGATCGCGGTCAGGTGCTCGATCGCCACCGCGGCTCCGTCGATCCAGCCGTGGGCGGCGGCGGCCTTGATCATCGAGTACTCGCCGCTCACGTGGTACGCCGCCAGCGGCACCTGGACCTGCGCCCGCACCGCGGCGATCACGTCGAGGTAGGCGAGCGCCGGCTTGACCATCACCATGTCGGCGCCCTCGGCTAGGTCGTGCCCGACCTCGCAGGGCCTCCCGGGCGTTGCGCCAGTCCTGCTGGTAGCCCTGCGGTCGCCGCCACCGGCGATCTGGACGTCGACCGCGTCGCGGAACGGGCCGTAGAGCGCAGAGGCGTACTTGGCCGCGTAGGCGAGGATCGCGACGTCGTGTGCCCCCCACCGTCGAGCGCGTCCGGATGGCACGCACCTGACCGTCCATCATCCCGCCGGGGCGATCACGTCGGCCCCGGCCTCGGCCTGGGCCAGCGCGGCCCGGCGTAGCGCTCGATGGTGGCGTCGTTGTCGACCTCGCCGTCGGGGTGAGAACGCCGCAGTGGCCGTGATCGGTGTACTCGTCGAGGCAGCAGTCGGCCATCACCACCAGCGTCACCGACCTCGTGGCGCAGGTCGCGTAGCGACCTGCACGATGCCGTCGGGGTTCCAGGCCTCGGAGCCCTCGGCGTCCTTTTGCGGCCGGGACCCCGAAGAGGATCACCGCGGGCACGCCCAGGTCGGCCAGCTCGGCCACCTCCTTGCGCAGCCTCTCCCGCGTGTGCTGGACGACCCGGGCAGCGAGGGGATGGGTGGGGTCGCCGATCCCTCCCGCACGAAGAGGGGCGACGAGGTCGTCGACCCGAGGCGGGTCTCGGCCACGAGCCGGCGCAGCGCCGGCGTGGTGCGCAAGCCGGCGGGGTCGGTGCTCGGGGAACGCCACGGAGGCGATGCTAGGACCTCCCGGGCACCGCGGTTCAGGCCGGCCTGGCTCGCCCGGTCCGCCACCGCCGCGGCCAGCGACGCCAGGCTTGACCGCTTCGAGTGAGGTCACGATGAGGTCGGCGGCCGAAACGTCGTGGCCGACGGTCAGCGGGCCCGGACAGGCGACGGTGTACAGCCAAGCCGCGACGGCCGACGCCACGCCGGTGGCTGAGTCCTCGAACGCCACCGACCATTCCGGTCGGCGCACCAAGCCGTCGGGCACGTGGCGAGGAACGGCTCCGGGTGAGGCTTGCCCTGCGCGACCCTGGCCCTCGATCGTCGTCACGGCCAGGAAGTGCGACAGCAGGCCGAGCTGCTCCAGCACGCTCTCGACCCAGCCCGAGTCGGAGTTCGAGGCGATGGCCAGCGGGATGTCGGCGTCACCGGCCGCGGCGATGAGCGTGGCGACGCCAGGGCGGTACACCAGCGTGGCGAGGAGCTCGTCGTGGAACGGCGCCTTGCCCTGCTGCCCGGCATGCTGCCGGGTCGGCACCAGCCTCGTCCGCCAGCTCGGCCACCCAGCTCGGCGACCACGCCTGGCCGACGACCTGCGACCAACGCTCGATGGGGTAGTCGATGGCGGTGGTCGGCCCACACCCGGCGGATGGCGACGTACTCGACGGACTCGGTGTCGGCGATCGTCCCGTCGAGGTCGAAGACAAGCGCCTCGACGACGGGCCGTGGAGCGCTCACGACAGTGCCGCCACCGTGGCCTCGACGAGGCCGGCCAGGAGTGAGGCTCGGCCTCGGCCGCCACCTCCAGGCCGTGGGCGGCGACCGCCCGCGGACGTGACCGGGCCGATGGCGACGGCGACGACGGACGGGAAGGGCGCCCGCGCCAGCGGCGCGGACGAACCCGTCGACCGTCGAGCCGGACGTGAACGTGATGGCATTGGCCGCGGCCGCGGTCCGGACCACCTCCGGAGGCGGGGTCATCGGGACCGTCCGGTAGGCCACGACGGTCGACACGTCCCAGCCCCGGGCCCGAAACCCTCTCGGCCAGCACGGGCCGGGCCGCCTCGGCCTGCGCCAGCAGCACCCGACCGCCGGCGGCCGGGGGGTCGGGGAAGGCCTCGACCAGTCCTTCGGCCACGAAGCGAGCAGGCACGAGAGCGGCGCGGGCACGCCGAGCGCGGCGAGCGCGTCCGCCGTCCCCTGGCCGACCACGGCCCAGCGCAGGGCCAGCGCGGCGGCTCGGACCGCCGTGGCCACAGCCCGCTCGGCTCCGTTCGGCGAACGCCACGACCACCCAGTCCCACAGGTCGCGAAGCGCCCGCCGCAGCGCGCCGTCGCCGCCGGCCGGGGGCT
>CAVQCI010000006.1:0-372202 GCA_963710985.1 uncultured Actinomycetes bacterium
TCCCGCTCGGAGGCAACCGCAGAGGACGGGTCCGCACCTACGTCAACCTGATGATCACGATGCTGCTCGGCGGCCTGTGGCACGGGGCGGCCTGGCACTTCGTGGTGTGGGGCGGGCTACCACGGGGCCTACCTCGCCGTCGGTCAGTGGAAGCGCGAACGCCGCGCCCAGGGACTTCTCGCCGAGCCACCGGACACCCCCGGCGTCGCGTGGCTCCAGCGGCTGGGGGCCTTCGCCCTCGTCTGCGTCGGCTGGGCCTTCTTCCGCGCGGACTCGGTGTCCACCGCCGTGCAGCCTGGGCGGCGTTCGTCACCGGGTGGTCGACGGCGACGACCCTCGTGACCGTGCCCGTGCTCCTGGCGATCGGTATCGGCCTCGCCACGCAGTTCGCGCCGCACGTCGCCGGCGATCGCATCAAGGCGTGGCTCGCGGGCCTGCAGCCCGTCACCCTGGGCGTCGTCCTGGCTGTCGTACTCTTCGTCATCACCACGCTCGGCCCGCGCGGCGTGGCCCCGTTCATCTACTTCCAGTTCTGACGATGGCTACCGGACTCGAGACCGACCACGTGGAGCAACAGGCACCCGGGGCCCCCGGACACGCCGCTGCGGATGCGCCGAGCGGTCCACCCGAGGGGCGGCGCGTCATGGCCGCGGGTCGCGTGATGGTCACGATGCTCACCTGCCTGCTGGTCTGGGGGCTGCTGTACGCGCCCGAGCTGAAGCGCTCGTCGGAGGCGCAACCCGCCGGGCTGCGCCAGACCGTGTCGCTCGCCATCTTGTCGCCGGTGGTGTGGATCACCGATCAGCGTGGGCATCACGGCGGTGGTCAACCGCGCCTCGAGCATGCTGGGGCGGCGATCCGAACGCGCCGGTGGGCGGAACGGTGGGCGGATTCCGGTGCAGCTCAAAAGATCCCTCGTACTCGCCGGGACCCTCCGCTTCCCCCTGCCCAGGCATCCCGTGAAGGACACGCCGATGCGCGACCCGACCGGCAGCGAATCGCTCCGTGTCGCCGTGGTCGGCGACTCGCTCGCCGCCGGGATCGGATATTTCGCCGAGCGGGTGTTCAAGCCGTTCTTCGTCGACGTCACGAAGCAGGGGCGGATCTCGACCGGTCTCGCGAGGCCGGACTACTTCAACTGGCAGGAGCAGATGAAGGTGATCGTCGACCGCTTCCAACCCGACCTCACGATCGTGATGCTGGGCGAGAACGACCGGCAGTCGCTCATGACGCCGAAGGGTTCGCTCGACACCTACTTCGGCAGCGAGTGGAACGCCGCGTACGAGCAGCGGGCCACCCGGTTCGCGAAGTTGGCGTCGAGCGACGGGGGGCACGTGGTGTGGGTCGGGCTCCCGATGTGCGCGACCAGAGCGTCGAGCCCTTCAACCAGCGGATCAACGCGATCTTCGAGCAGGTCGCGGCGAAGCTGCCGAACGTCGCGTTCTTCGACACGGCCGCAGCGTTCGCGTCGCCGAACGGCGGCTACACCGCCTACTACCGGGTCGGGAACAAGGTGATGCTGGTGCGCGCGGACGACGGCGTCCACTTCAACGCCGACGGCTACACGCTGCTGATGGAGCAGGTCGCGCGGTTCGTGACGAAGCAGTGGAAGCTCGACCCGAAGACTTACGGCGGCTAGGGGCCGGAAGGCCAACCGTGGGCCGCGGGCTGTCCGGCCCTGCACCGCGGCCGACCCGAACCTACGCTCGAGGTGGAGGAGCCCGTCATGGGTGCCAGCGGACCGCGTGCGTTCGCCGTCGGCGCCGTCGCCGGATGCGTGGTCTCATGCGTCGCCGGACTGGCGTTGGTAGCAGACCGTCCAGCGACCCGGAGGCTTCGCGTGGTCGGCGCACGATGCCGGCCCCCACGACACCGCCGTGCTGCACATGGGCACGCGCCAGGGCAACGTCTGGCTGGACCGCCGGCTCGGCGAGCAGCCGGCCGGCCGGGCCGAGGTCGGGTTGGACGTGCGGCTGCGGGTCGTCGCCGTCGGGTCGCCGTTTCGGACCCAGCTCCGCGTCTGGCTGAACGGGCCCACGGGAGGCGGGCTCTGGACGTCCACCTCCTACCTCCAGGAGATGTTGCAGGGCGGGCAGTCGCTGGATCGGACGGTGACGCTCGCCGAGCCCGGCACCTACACGCTGCGGATCGAGCCCGTGCTGGGCCCGGTGACATGGTCGGCGTCGGTGACCGGGACCGGCGCGGTCGCGGAGGCAGCGTGGCGCGTTCCGGCATTGTGGAGCGTCGTGCCCGGGCTCGTCCTGCTCGTGGTCGGGGCGGTCGCCGTCGCGGCGCTCCGCAAGGACGAGGACGACCGGCGCGTGGCCGGCTGGCTGGCGCTGGGCGCCGCGGCGCTCGCCGTGGCTGCCGGTGCGCGGGTGCTCGTGGGGGCGGACACCGTGGCGCTTCCGGTCTGGGGAGCGACGGTGGGAGCCGTCATCCTCGGCGGCGCCGCGCTGCTGTGCCTCGCGAGACACCCCGTGCTTCCCGAGGGGCTCCGGACGTGGGCGCGTCGACGGCTCGGCTGGATCGTCGAACCGGCGGAGGGCGCATTGCGCGGGTGGCGGCTCGCATTCGTGGTGACGACCGCCGTGCTCGTGGTCGCACTGGGCACCACCCTCACCACTCCTTCCGGTCCCCGGAGCCACGGGCAGATGGACCTCGAAGGGGTCGAGGCGCGCGGGCCAGCCACGCTCGTGGTCCTGATGGACACGCGGGGCGCCCCGTTCCGCGTGCGGGCGCCCGCACGGCTCGACGCCCACTGGGTCGGAAAGGTCGGCCCCGGCTTCACGCTGGAGGCCTACGTCACCGCCGGCGCGGGCCGCACCGCGGCACGGCTGCTCGACCCGAACGGCACGGTGACCTGGCGGAAGACCTCGGGCCGAAGCAGTACGCGCAGCTCGACCGAACGCTCGAGACCGCCGGGATGTGGCGCCTGGAGATCGCCTCACGAGATACCCGAGGGATGCACGCGAACGTCTGGGGCTCTTCCGTCGAGGCACAGCCCTTCCTGGCTCGCGACGGCGCCGTGCGCTACCTCGCCTGGTTCGCGCTCGCCCTGCTCGCGCTCGCCTGCGCTCCCGTTCGCAGGGTCGGCGCGAGGATCGCGGGCATCGCCCTGGTGCCGATCGGCCTCGGGACGGCGCTCGGCCTCTTCGAAGGAGCCTTCGAGCCGACGCACGGGCCTGCGCTGACCGTCACAGGCACACTCACGGTCGCCGTGACCACCGGCGTGGTGAGCGGGTGGAGCGGCCCGCGCGCCCGGCGCGAGCGGCGCGCCGCCACGGCCGTGGGGATCACGATCGCCTTGCTCGCCCTGGGCGCAGCCGGGCTCGCGATGCCCGGCGCGACCGACGGCCTCGGCTACAGGCGCCAGGGGCCTGATGTCGATGGAGCGGTACGACACCAGCCACCTCCCCTGTTCGTCCTCGGATGCGCCACCGGGGTCCTGTGGCTCGGCTCCCTGCTGCTCGGCTTTGGCACCGCGCCGTGGCGCAAGCGGGCCCTCTCGGAGCCCCCGCCGAAGGCACCTACCCGAGCGCCGGCGGCGCTGACCGGCCCGACATGACCGGTGAGCTCAGGCGATCGCAGGCGCTTCGGGCAGGGTCGCCAGCGCCGCCTCTTCTTCGGCCGGGTCGAACTCGAAGTCCGGCAGCCGGCGGTTCAGGTAGTCGTCGTAGGCCTGCATGTCGAAGTTGCCGTGGCCCGAGAGGTTGAACAGGATCACCCGCTCCTCGCCCGCCTCCTTGGCCGCCAGCGCTTCGGCGATCGTCGCGGCGATCGCGTGACTCGTCTCGGGCGCCGGCACGATGCCCTGAGTCTGCGCGAACCGCACCCCCGCCTCGAACGCCTGGTTCTGGGTGAAGGCCTGCGCCTCCATGAAGCCGTGCTTCACCAGCAGCGACAACGTCGGCGAGTCGCCGTGGTAGCGCAGCCCGCCGGCGTGGACCGGCGCCGGCACGAAGTCGTGGCCGAGCGTGTACATCGCCAGCAGCGGCGTCATCCCGGCGACGTCGGCGAGGTCGTAGGCGAACCTGCCCTTCGTGAGGGTCGGACACGCCGCCGGCTCGCACGCGATGAACCGCACGTTCGGCGTCACGCCGGAGAGCTTGTCGGCCATGAACGGGTACGCGATCCCCGCGTAGTTCGAACCGCCGCCCACGCACCCGATGATCACGTCCGGGCGGTCGCCCGCGAGCTCCATCTGCCTCTGCGCCTCGAGCCCGATCACGGTCTGGTGCAGCAACACGTGGTTGAGGACCGAGCCCAGCGAGTAGTTCGTGTCGGGGTTCTTCGCAGCGACCTCGACGGCCTCGCTGATCGCGATCCCGAGCGAACCGGTCGAGTCCGGGTGCGCCGCCAAGATCGCGCGACCGGAGTCCGTGGTGTCGCTCGGCGAGGCGTGGACCGTCGCACCCATCGTCTCCATGAAGATCCGCCGGTACGGCTTCTGCTCGTAGGAGGCCCTCACCATGTAGACGAGCGCATCCATGCCGAACAGGCGACACGCCATCGACAACGCCGAGCCCCACTGACCGGCGCCGGTCTCGGTGCTGATCTTCCCGATCCCCGCCTCCTTGTTGTAGAAGGCCTGCGGCACCGCGGTGTTCGGCTTGTGCGACCCGGCCGGCGAGACGCTCTCGTTCTTGAAGTAGATCCGCGCCGGCGTGTGGAGCGCCTCCTCGAGGCGCGTCGCGCGCTGCAGCGGCGTGGTCCGCCAGAGCTTGTAGATGTCGATCACCGGGCCGGGGATGTCGATCCACTCGTCGGTGGAGACCTCCTGCATGATCAGCGCCTCGGGGAACAGCGGCGCCAGCAGGTCGGGAGTCACCGGCTCCTTCGTCCCCGGGTGCAGCGGCGGCAGCGGCTGGATCCCGGCCTTCACCATCGAGGGCAGGAGGTTGAACCAGGCAGAGGGGATATCGTCCTGCGAGAGGTCGAACCGCGTTCGCGCGTCGCTCATGGGGATCCTCCTGGAGGTCGGAGGCCGGAGCCTAGCGCGCCTCGGGTTCGGTCGCGACCTCGACCCACCCGTCGACCTCGCGCGCCCCATAGGTGCGGAGGGGGTCGCGCGCCGGACCGTCGACCGGCTCGCCGGTCTCCGCGTCGAACACGCTCTCGCACGTCGTGCAGGTGACCCGCTCGGTCCGGTCGTCGAAGACGCCCTCGCTGAGCGCGCAGCCCTCCCCCGTGCACGCGTCATCGAACGCGAAGAGCCGTTGCTCGTCGTGGGCGACGGCCACGCGGCCCGCCGGCACGTCGAACGCCCGCATCTCGCCTTCGGGGATCTCGGCGAGCGAGCCCACGCGGACGAACTCGGCCATCAGGCGCCCTTCAGCGCCGCGAAGCCGCGCTGCAGCACGGTCACCAGGCCGAGCACCGTGAGCAGCACGAGGACGGGGAGCATCGCGCCGGGGATCAGCAGGCCGGCCATCAACGCCAGCATCCGTTCCAGGCGCTGGAACAACCCCTCGGTGAGGGCGACACCCGCCGCCTCGGCTTCGGCTCGGATGTGGCTCACGGACAGGCTCACGATCAGCGTCACCAGCGCGAGGAGCGCCTCGAGCGTCTGCCCGTCGGCGGCCGTCCGCCAGAACAGGCACGAGAAGACGATCGCGTCCCCGACCCGGTCGAGCACCGAGTCGAGGAAGGCGCCGGAGCGCCGGGCCTCGCCGCGGTGGCGCGCCACCGACCCGTCGAAGACGTCGCAGATCGAGGAGAGGATCAGCACCATGCCCGCGGCGAACCAATCGCCGAGCACGATCAGCACGCCGACGACGATGTTCAGCCCGAGCGAGAGCAACGTCAGCTGGTAGGGCCGTATCCCCGTCCAGAGCAAGAACGCGAGGATCGCCCGGTAGGGCCAGGCGAAGACGCGCTGCATCGCCCCGCCAGCCGCGCCCTCGCTCCGCCGAGGAGCGGGCATGTCGCGTACCCGCGGTGCTTCCCGGACGGAGCGTTGCTTCGCGTTCACCGCATCGCTAACCCGCGAAGGGCGCGAACGAGACCACCCGGTAGCGGAACGTGCCGCCGGGCGCCTCGTGGGCGACCTCGTCGCCTTCGGTCCTGCCGAGCAGCGCCTGCCCGAACGGCGAGGACGTCGTCACCGTTCGCACGCCCGGCGCCTTCTCCTCCGCGTGCTCGGCCAGCAGGTAGGTCTCGTCGTCCTCGTCGTCGAAGTCCAGCGGATGGACCGTGACGAGCATCCCCGGGCCGACCTCGTCGGCGTGCACGGGCGCCTCGACGATGTCGGGGTCGCGGAGCATCGCCTGGATCTTGCGGATCCGCGCCTCCATCAGCCCCTGCTCATTCTTCGCCGCGTCGTACTCGGCGTTCTCGCGGATGTCGCCGTGCTCACGTGCGACCTTGATCCGCTCCGCGATGTGCTCGCGCCCGGTCGTCGTCAGCTCGTCGAGCTCCGCCTTCAGGCGCCGGTACGCGTCGAGGGTGAGGTTCGCGGACGGCGCCTGCCCCGCGGGGCGCGGCACACGGTTCCGCAGCTCGTCAGGCAGTTCGGCCATCCAGCGAGTCTACCGGGGAGGCATCGGGTACCGGTCACGCACCCGAGCGCGGCTTCCGCGGATCCGCACCGGGGCATACGATCGGCGCATGGACAAGATGTTGCCGGCGGGGGCGTTCGCGGCGGTGATGGCCGAGCGCCCGCGGGGCCGCCGTCCGATCCCCGCGCCCGAGGTCGCGCTCCTCGCCGATGTCCCGTTGTTCGACGGCCTCTCGAAGCGACAGCTGAAGCGCGTCGCCGAGGCCGCCGACGAGGTGATCTACCGTGAGGGCTCGATCGTCTTCCTCCAGGGAGATCGCGCCGTGCATCTGTACGTCGTCGCCGAAGGCACCGCCCGTGTGTTCCGCGGGTTCGTGCCCGCGAGCCGGACGCTCCGCCGCTACGGACCCGGGGAGTTCTTCGGCGAGCTCGGCGCGCTCGCCGGCGGCACACGGACCGCCTCGGTCGCCGCGGAGACTCCGCTCACGTGCGTGCGGATCGCTCGGACGAACCTCGACCGACTGCTCAAGAAGGAACCGGACATCGCGGTGCGGATGCTCTACGCGACCGCCCGGCTCGCGTCGGACCTCGCGAACGAAGCGGCCGGCCACTGAGCGCGATCAGCCGCGGAACATCGAGCGGGCGATCACGAGGCGCTGGATGTCGCTCGTGCCCTCCCAGATCTCCTCGAGCTTCGCGTCGCGAAGCAGCCGCTCGGCCGGGTACTCGGTCGAGTAGCCGTAGCCTCCGAAGGTCTGCACGCACGCCCACGCGGCGAACCACGCGGCCTCGCTCGCCGCGACCTTCGCCATCGACGCCTCGGTGCCGAAGGGCTTGCCCTCGTCGGCGAGGCGAGCCGCGTGGTGCGCGAGGAGCCGCGCCTGGTCGACCTTGAGCTTCGCGTCGACGAGGCGGAACGAGACCGCCTGGAATTCGTGGATCTTGTTCCCGAACGCCTCGCGCTCCTTCGCGTAGGCGACGGCGTGCTCGAGCGCGGCGCGCCCGATCCCGACGGAGCCTGCCGCGAGCTGCACGCGCGAGCGGTCGAAGTGCTCGAGGACGCCGCGGAACCCCTGCCCTTCCTCGCCGATCCGCCGGTCGGCCGGCACGAAGCAGTCCTGGAACGCGAGCTCGCCGGTCGGGCAGGCGCGCGCGCCGAGCTTGTGCAGCTGCTTGCCGATCGTGAAGCCATCGTCGCCCTTCTCGACGACGAACGTCGTGATGCCCTTCGAGCGGGTGCCGGGCGCGACGGTCGCGTAGACGAGGTAGACCTCCGCCTCGGGCGCGTTCGAGATCCACGTCTTGGCGCCGTCGAGGACGTAACCGCCGGCGACCTTGCGGGCGTGGGTCGTGATCGCGGCGGCGTCGGAGCCTGCGCCGGGCTCGGTCAACGCGAGGCC
Source organism: uncultured Actinomycetes bacterium (assembly GCA_963710985.1). GTDB lineage: Bacteria > Actinomycetota > UBA4738 > UBA4738 > HRBIN12 > AC-51. The sequence continues at coordinate 7,900 of CAVQCI010000006.1, forward strand.
CGCGCACGGCGCGTCTGCCGCGGTGAGCGGCGTGACCCACCGCCGCTTCTGCTCCTCGGTCCCGAGCGCGAGGATCGGGCCCGCGAAGAAGCCGTTGCCGCTGAGCGCCGCGGCGATCCCGCTGTCGCCCCAGGTCAGCTCCTCCTGCACCTTGCACGCCGTGAGCAGCGAGTCGACGCCGCCGCCGCCGTAGGCCTCGGGGATGTCGAAACCGACCAGCCCGATCTCGCACGCCTTGCGGAACACCGGCCACGGGAACGACTCGCGCCGGTCCCACTCGGCGGCCACCGGTCGCATCTCCTGCTCGGCGAACGCGTGCGCGAGCGCGACGAGCTCGCGTTCGACGTCCGGGTCGGTCACGAGGTCTCCTCTCCGCTCGGGCGCGCCGCCACCATCACGACGTCGGTGCCCGTCTGCACGATGTCGCCGTGCTGGTTCAAGACGTCCACGACCGACGTGACGATGCCGCGGTCCGGACGCGACCGGGAGCGCCGCACCTCGGTCACGCGCGTGACGGTGAAGATCGTGTCGCCGGGATAGACCGGCGCCACGAACCGGCGCGACTCCTCGAGGTAGGCGTTCAGCGACCAATCGTCGGCCTCGGTGGGCGTCGCGCTCGTGATCGAGAGCACGAGCAGGCCGTGCGCGATCCGTCCGCGGAACCCCGCCTCGCGCGCCGCTTCATCATCGGTGTGCAGGACGTTGAAGTCGCCGGAGAGCTCGCAGAACCGCGCGATCTCCTCGGCCGTGACCACGTGCGACCCGCTCGTGAACGTCTGTCCGACGGCGATGTCCTCGAGGTGGATCGCTGCCATCAGCCGATCGCCTCCGCCAGTCCCCGGATGGTCGCTGCCTCGGTCGTCATCGCGAGCACGCTGGTCGCACCCGCGTCGGCGTATGCCTGCAGCCGCTCACGCACGCGCCCCACCGGGCCGGCGAGTGCGAGGGCGTCGACCATCGCGTCGGTGACCGCCGCGACGGCGTCGCTCGGTTTCCCGTCGAGCATCGCGTCCTGGATCGCCGCGGCCTCGGGCTCGAACCCGTACCGCTCGACGAGCGACTTGTAGAAGTTCGCCTCGCGAGACCCGAAGGCCCCGACGTACAACGCGATCGGGCGGCGTACGGCGTCGCGCGCCACGTCGAGGTCATCGTCGACCGCCGTCAGGACCATCGGCGCCACGTCGAGGGGGCCGCGCGCCGGGTCGCGCTTCGCGGTGCCGTCGGAGACCGCCCGGGCGAACACGTCGGCGTGGTCCGGCGAGTAGAGCAGTGGGATCCATCCCTCCGCGATCTCCGCGGCGAGCGCGACGTTCCTCGGCCCCATCGCGGCGAGGTAGATCGGAGATCGGCGCGGAGCGGTGCCACGTTCATCGTCGATCGGCCTGCCGGCACCGCCGGGTCGCGGCAGCGGATACTGCGGGCCCGGCGCGGTCAGCACCCCGTCGCGCGCGAGCGCCGCCCTGACGATGTCCACGTACTCCCGCGTGCGCTGCAGCGGGTGGTCGAATACGGCACCGTGCCACCCCTCGACCACCTGCGGCCCCGACACGCCGAGCCCGAGCCGGAACCGACCGCCGCTCAGTTGGTCGACCGTCATCCCCGCCATCGCCGCGGCGACCGGTGTCCGCGCCGGGAGCTGGAGCACGCCGGTCCCGATCCCGATCCGCTCGGTGTGCGCGGAGATCCAGGTGGCGAGCGCTACCGCGTCGGACCCCCACGTCTCGGAGACCCAGATCGAGTCGAAGCCCAACGACTCCGCGAGCCGTGCGAGCGCCGCCACGTCGTGCGGCTGCTGGTTCCAGTGCCGAACATGCACCCCGATCCGCATCGGCAGCAGGCTAGTCGACGGCGCCACCGGCGCGCCCTACTCGACGACCTCGAGGCCGGCCGCCCGCGCGATCTCGCCGGCAGACCTGATCACGTCGTCCCACGGCATCCGGACGGCCGGGCCGACCGGAGGTTCGCGAGGTCGATCCGGCACTGCACGAACGTCACGTCCTCGAGGCGGCTCGCCGACAGACCGACACCGGTCGCACGGACCCCGTCGAACCGGACCCGCCGGACCTCGGCGCCCTCGGCCCGCGCGTTGGCGACGGAGCCGCCGCGCCACTCGACGAAACGGACTTCGCCCGGGTCAGCACGGCGCCGGTCAGATAGATGTCGGCGAGCCGCGCATCCGACAGCTGCAGACCGCTCGCGTCCCGCGACGAGAGGTCCGCTCCTTCGAGGAGACAGCCCTCCACCTCCCGATCCACGAGCCGCGCCGGCGGATCGATCCACTCGAGCTCCTCCGGCACGTCCGGGAGGTCGGGCTCGATCGGCGGCTTCGTCGGCGGCATCGCCGCGAGTCTAAGGACCCGGGTTCAGCCCAGCTGGTCTCCGCGTTCACCACGGGTCGGACGCCGGCAACGACCGGTGGAACCTCGTGTAGGGGCCCATGTCGGCGACCCGTTCGAATCCGAGCCGCGAGAGCACGCGCTCGCTCGGCTCGTTCCCATTCGTGACGCCGGCCCAGACGTCGGTCACGTCGAGCGCGCGACGCCCGAGATCGATCACCGTCCTGCAAGCCTCGGTCGCGTACCCGCGACCCGTGTGTCCCTCCTCGAGCCAGTACCCGAGGACGGCGTGGCCACTCTCACGCGGGATCAGGTCGACGCGTCCGATCAAGGCGTCGCCGAGCCAGATCCCGAAGTGCGCCGGCTCCTCGGAGGCGAGGTCGTTCGCCAGAGTCTCTTCGGTCGCCTCCCCAAGGTCCCCGTAGTCGCCACGTGACGTGAGGTGCTCGCGGTTCGCGTCGACGAGCGTCGCGTAGGCGTCGAGGTTGGCCGGGACGAGCGGGCGCAGCGTGAGCCCATCGACAGCGGTCGCCAGGTCCATCCGGGCTACGCGAACGCCCGCTCGCCCGTCAACGCCTGGCCCACCACCAGCGTGTGGATCTCCTCTGTGCCTTCGTAGGTCAGGACCGATTCGAGGTTCGTCATGTGGCGCATGACGGGTACTCGAGCGTGATGCCGTTGGCGCCGAGGATCCGCGCGGCGGTCCGCGCGATCTCGATGCGCCTCGCGGGTGTTGTTGAGCTTGCCGACGCTCACGTGCTCGGGACGAAGCGTGCCGCGCTCCTTCATCCTGCCGAGGTGGATCGCGAGCAGCGTCCCCTTGTTCAACTCGAGCGCCATGTCGGCGAGCTTCTTCTGCGTCAGCTGGAACGCCGGCGATCGGCTTGTCGAACTGCACGCGCGTCTTCGAATACTCGAGCGCCGTCTCGAAGCAGGCCCGTGCGGCGCCCATCGCGCCGAACACGATGCCGTAACGGGCCTCGTTCAGGCACGAGAGCGGGCCCTTCAAACCGCGCACCTCGGGCAGGAGCGCCGAGGCCGGGCAGGCGGACGTCGTCGAGGACCAGCTCGCTCGTCACGCTCGCGCGGAGCGACAGCTTCCGATGGATCTCGGGCGCGCTGAACCCCGGCGCGTCGGTCGGCACGATGAACCCGAGGATCCCCTCGTCGGAGTTCGCCCAGACGATCCGCCACGTCCGCAACGCTTCCGTTCGTGATCCACATCTTGGTGCCGGTGAACGATCCAGTCCTCGCCGTCACGCCGCGCGCAGGTCCGCATGACGCCGGGGTCCGAGCCGCTGTCGGGCTCGGTCAGCCCGAAGCAGCCGATCGCCTCGCCGGCCGCCATCTTCGGCAGCCACTCCTGCTTCTGCTCTTCGCTCCCCGAGCGGTGGGATCGCGAACATCGCGAGCGAGCCCTGCACGCACACGAACGAGCGGAGCCCGAGTCGCCGGCCTCGAGCTCGAGGCAGGCGAGGCCGTAGGACGTGGCGTTCGCGCCGGGACAGCCGTAGCCCTCGAGGTGCATCCCGAGGAAGCCGAGCCCGCCGAGCTCCTTCGCCAGCTCGCGGGCGGGGAACTCGCCGCGCTCGAACCAGTCCTCGACCTCGGGAAGGATGTTGTCGCCGACCCACTCGCGCGCGAGGGTCGCGGATCTGCCGCTCCTCGTCGGTCAGCAGGGCGTCGGTGTCGAGCAGGTCGAGCGGATCGATCGGCTTCTTCGGGTCAGGCATCGTGGGTCTCCTCCAGGGTCGTCCGCAGACCTTCGATCGCGTGGTCGCGGTGCTCGTCGAGCGCCGCGATCAGGGCGTCGGCGTCGCGGGCGGCGGCCGCCTCGACGATCCGCCGATGCTCCTCGTGCACCGCGCGCCGGTGCGCGTCGTCGAGGTAGTACTCGGAGCGGTAGTGGTCCGAGGTGTTCCACAACAGCCGGATGTGGTGCAGGAGATGCGGCATCCGCGAGGCCTCGAGCAGCACGAAGTGGAATCGTCGGTTCACGACGGCCATCGCGGCAGCGTCATCGGTGCCGAGCCGCTCCATCTCGTCGCACAGGCCGCGCATCTCGGCGAGGTGCGTGTCGGTGAGACGCGGCAACGCTGCACGCGCGGCCTCGTCCTCGAGGAGCTGACGCGCCCGGTAGATCTCACGGAGGTCGTCGAGGTCGAGCTCCGTGAGCACGTAGCCGTGGTGAGCCCGGTAGCGGACCTGCCCCTCGCCCTCGAGGATCTTGAGCGCCTCGCGCACCGGTACCCGCGAGACGCCGAGCTCACCTGCGAGCTGGTCGGGGCGGATCGGGTCTCCCGGGCGGATCGCGCCGGTCAGGATCCGCCGGCGGAGCTCCTCGAGCACCTGTTCCTGCGTGGTCTTCGGACGGGCGAAAGGTGCCACGCTCACTCGGCGACCTCCGCCCTGACCTCGTCCGTGTGCTCGCCGAGGCGTGGCGGCGCGAGCCGGTAGGTCGCCGGCGTCCGCGACAGCGACAGCGGGTTCGCGACGGTGGCCACCGTGCCGGAGCCATTGGCGCGCCGGAGCTCCGCGACCGGATCGAGCCCGACCGTGCGCGCGTACGCGAACGCCTGCGCGACGTCGTTCACGGGCCCGCACGGGATTCCTGCGACGCTCAACGCCTCGATCCACGAGGCGGCCGGCTGCGTGCGGAGCCGCTCCTCGAGCGCGGACCCGAGCGCGTCGCGGTTCGCCACGCGGTCGGCGTTCGTGGCGAACCGTGGATCGTCGGCCAGCGCGGGCGCGTCGAGCGCCGCGCAGAGCGCGCGGAACTGCCCGTCGTTGCCGACCGCCACCACGAACGGGCCGTCGGCGGCCTCGAGCGTCTCGTACGGCGCGATGCTCGGGTGCCGGTTCCCGAGGCGGCCAGGCACCACACCGGCCGTGAGGTAGCCCGACGCCTGGTTCGCCAGCGCGAACAGCGTCGACGACAGGAGGTCGACCTCGACCAGCTGACCCTCGCCGGTCCGGTCGCGATGGCGAAGCGCGGCCAGCACCCCGATCGCCGCGTGCAGCCCGGCCATCACGTCCACGAGCGCCACGCCGACCTTCAGCGGTTCGCCGCCCGTCTCCCCGGTGATCGACATCAGACCGCCGACCGCCTGGGCGAGGAAGTCGTAGCCGGCGACGTCGCCGCGGCCGAGCCCGGCGATCCGGCAGGTAGACGACCCGGGGTTCGACGCTCGGACGGTGGGCTCGTCCAGGCCGTACCTCGCCATCACGCCCGGGCGGAAGTTCTCGATCACCACGTCGGCGCGAGTCGCCAGCGCGCGTGCCGTCTCCAGGTCCCCGGGATCGCGGAGGTCGAGCGCGACGCTCCGCTTGTTCCGGTTCACGCCCAGGTAGTAGGAGGCCTCGCCGTCGGGCGCCCACGGCGGGCCCAGGCACGGGTGTCGTCGCCGGCGTCGGGTCGCTCGACCTTGACGACCTCGGCGCCCAGGTCGGCGAGGAGCATCGTGGTGATCGGGCCCGCGAGCACGCGCGAGAAGTCCGCGACCACGACGCCGTCGAGCGCTCCCGGGGTGTCAGACACGCAGGAGACTGTATACGATATCCCCTTCCTATGGCGACCCAGGTGCTCACCCCGCCGCCCGTCGAGGGGATCCTCACGCCCGAGGCCCTGACGTCGTCGAGCGCCTCCACCGCGAGATCGCCGCCGCTCGCCGCGATGCCCTGGCCGCGCGGCCCGCGCGCCGGCGTCGGATCGCGGCCGGCGACGTCGCGATCGTCGACACCGCCGGCGACTGGCGGGTGCCGGCCGCTCCGCCGGGCCTCCTGGACCGCCGGGTCGAGGATCGACCGGCCCGACCGACCGCAAGATGCTGATCAACGCGCTCAACTCGGGAGCCCGCTGCTTCATGGCCGACCTCGAGGACGCGAACGCGCCGTTCTGGGAGCCGATGCTCGAGGGCCAGGCGAACCTCCGCGACGCCGTCCGCGGCTCGATCGCGCTCGAGACGCCGGAGAAGACCTACCGCCTCGTCGAGGAGCCCGCGACCCTGCTCGTCCGTCCCCGCGGATGGCACCTCGAGGAGCGCCACGTCGCCGTGGACGGCGACCCGGCCTCGGCGAGCGTGTTCGACGCGGGCCTCTTCCTGTTCCACAACGCCCGCGAGCAGCTCGAGCGCGGCGCGACGCCGGCCCTGTACCTCCCCAAGCTCGAGGCGGCGTCCGAGGCCGCGATCTGGAACGACGCGCTCTCACTCGCGGAGGACCTCCTAGGCGTCCCGCGCGGCACGGTACGGGTGACCGTCCTGATCGAGACGCTGCCGGCCGCGTTCGAGATGGACGCGGTCCTCGGCGCGCTCCGCGGACGCGCGAGCGGACTGAACGCGGGTCGATGGGATTACCTGTTCAGTGCGATCAAGGTGCTCGGCGGCCGGCCCGACGTCGTGTTTCCCGACCGCGCGCAGCTCACGATGACGGTCCCGTTCATGCGCGCCTACACGGAACTGCTGGTCCGAACCTGCCATCGGCGCGGCGCGCACGCGATCGGCGGGATGGCGGCGTTCGTGCCGAACCGTCGCAAGCCAGAGGTGACCGAGACGGCGCTCGCGAAGGTCCGCGAGGACAAGCAGCGCGAGGCCGGCGACGGCTTCGACGGCACCTGGGTCGCCCATCCGGACCTCGTGGCGACCGCGACCGAAGTCTTCGACGCCACGCTCGGCGAGCGACCCCACCAGCTCGACCGCCTCCGCGAGGACGTGCACGTCACCGCCGCACAGCTCCTCGACGTGCGCATCCCCGGCGCCACGATCACCGCAGCCGGTCTCCGCAACGACGTCGCGGTCGCGATCCGGTACCTGGCCTCGTGGCTCGACGGTCACGGGGCGGTCGCGGTCTACGACCTGATGGAGGACACGGCGACGGCCGAGATCGCCCGGTCGCAGGTCTGGCAGTGGCTGCGCCAAGGCGCCACGCTGGAGGAGGGCCGGACCGTGGACGAGCCGCTCGTGCGCGAGCTCGTCGCCGAGGAGGCCGACGCGGCGCGGGTCGAGGTCGAGGACCCGGCCAGGGTCGACGAGGCCACCGCCCTGTTCGAACGGCTGGTCACGTCCGAGGACCTCGCCGACTTCCTGACTCTCGCGGCGGTTGAGTAGGCTCCGCGCCATGAACGTGATCGTGCTGGCGAAGTACGTCCCGAATCCCAAGGGACGCCCGAGATGGGCGACGACTTCCTCCTCGTGCGCGAAGGGGGTCGAGGGGCGATGGACCCCACCGACGAGTACGGCGTCGAAGCCGGCCTCCAGCTGGTCGAGGCGGCCGAGGGCGAGGTCACGCTCGTCTCGATGGGCCCCGAGCCGGCCGTTGACGGGCATCCGCAAGCGCGGGTCGTCGATGGGCGCGGACCGCGCCGTCGTCGTCACCGACCCGTCGCTCCGCGGCGCTGACGCGCTGGTCACGGCCCGGGTCCTGGCGAAGGCGATCGCCGGCCAGCCGTTCGACCTCGTGATCTCCGGCGCCGAGTCCACCGACGGCTACACCGGCACGATGCCCATGGCGCTGGCGGAGCTGCTGGGGCTCGCCAGCGTGACCTTCGCGCGCAAGCTCGGTCGACGGGGGCGCTTGAGCGTCGAGCGCCAGACCGAGAGCGGGCTACGACGAGCTCGAGGCCCCGCTCCCCGCGCTGGTCACCGTGACGGCCGGCGTCGACGATCCCCGCTACCCCACCCTCAAGGGCATCATGGGCGCGAAGCCGAAGCCGGTCGAACAGCTGACGGTGGCCGACCTGGGCTCGCGGCCGAGGACGTGGCGCCGACGCAGACGCGTGACGGGGGCGACGGACGCCCCGGCGAAGGCCGCCGGCCAGGTCTTCGAGGACGACGGGACGGCAGTCGCGAAGATCGCGGCGTTCCTGCAGGAAGCGAAGGTGTTCTAGCCATGTCCACGATCTGGGTGTACGCGGATGTCTCGTCCGACGGCGTCGGACCGCCTCCGCGCTCGAGCTGCTGACGAAGGCCCGATCCCTCGGCGCCGACCGTGGAGGCCGTGGCGCTCGGGCCGGGCGCGACGGGGGCCGCGGCGCCCTCGGCGCGTACGGCGCAGCACGGTCTACGCCAGCGACGACGCGGTCTTCGCCGAGCACCCGGGAGCCCGGCGGCGACGCGCTCGCCGCACTGATGGCGGAGCACGCCCCGACCTCGATCCTGTTCGCGGCGACCTACGCCTCGCGCGACGTGGCCGGGCGGCGTCCGGCGCGCCGGTGCGACCCTGATGAGCAACGCGACCGACGTGACTGGGCCGCGGACCGCGCCGCACCCAGATCTTCGGCGGCACGAAGGTCGTCGACGTCGAACTGGCGGGGCCGGATCCGAAGCTCATCCTGGTCCGGCCGAAGTCGTTCGCCGCGGAACCGCGGGGGGGCGGCGACCGTCGTCCCGGTCGAGCGTCACGGTCGGCGACGGCGCCAAGACGCGTCCGCGTCTGCAGCGCCACGTGGAGACGGCGAGCGGGCCCAAGATCGAGGATGCGAAAGTCGTCGTTGCCGGCGGGCGCGGCCTCGGCGACGCATCGAACTTCGCGCTGCTGGACGAGCTGGCCGGGCGCGATCGGCAACGCCGCGGTGGCGGCCTCGCGCGCCGTCGTGGACGCCGGCTGGGTGCCGTACAGCTACCAGGTCGGGCCAGACGGGCAAGACGGTCAAGCCCGAGGTGTACATCGCGGTCGGCATCAGCGGCGCGATCCAGCACGTCGTCGGCATGAAGGAGTCGAAGCGGATCGTCGCCATCAACAAGGACGCCGACGCGCCGATCCTGAAGATGGCCGACATCGGCGTCGTGGGCGACGTGTTCCAGGTGGTTGCCGGCGCTCACGGAGGAGGTCCGCACACGGCACGGCTCCTGAGCGCCGCGGCGCTCCTCCTGGTCGTCGTCTGTCGCGGTCACGGTGTTCGCGCGGCGCGCGCGCGTCCGCTACCGGGTCCTCGCCGCCGGGCGCGACGTCGCGCGCCCGACGGTCCCGGCCGTGCGCGTCCGCCGCGAGCTCGTCCAGGTCCTCGGGCAGCGCAAGCTGTTCCAGCGGGCCCTTCCCGGCGCGATGCACGCGATGATCTTCTGGGGCTTCCTCGTGCTGCTCCCCACGATCGTCGAGGCGGCGATCGCGATCGTCGACCCCGGCGTGGACGCTCCCGTGCTGGGGACACGCGTCGTGGTTCCTGTTCCTGCAGGACGTCTTCGCGACCCTCGTCGCCATCGGCGTGGCGATCGCGTTCTACATCCGCAAGGTCCAACGGCCGGACCGGTTCCGCGGCTCGCACATGGAGGAGGCCGACCGGATCTTGCTCGCGATCCTCGCGATCGTGACGACGCTGCTGCTGTGGAACGCGACGCGGATCGCGCTCGGGCGACGTCGACCACCCAGCCGGCGCTCCCGGTCGCGAACCTCCTGTCGAACCTGTTCGGCGCCGGGCAGGCCGACCGAGGTGCTCGAGCGGGTCTTCGTGTGGGCGCACCTGCTGCTCGTGCTCGGCTTCCTCACCTATCTGCCGAAGATCAAGCACCTGCACATCATCACGGCCGCGCCGAACGTCTACCTGGCGAAGAACCAGCCCCGCGGCTACCTGACGCCCCTGCGCGATCGACCTCGACGCGCCCGAGGAGGAGCTTGCGATTCGGCGCCGCGGTCGCCACCGACCTCACGAAGAAAGAGATCCTCGACACGTTCTCCTGCACCGAGTGCGGGCGCTGCCAGGAGGTCTGTCCTGCCTGGGGCGACCGGCAAGCCCCTGTCGCCGAAGTTGCTGATCATGGCGCTGCGCGACCAGATCGTCGCCGAGGCACCGGCGGTCCGCGCGGCCACGAACGGCGGCACGGGCCTGGTCGAGCTGCAACCGCGCGTCCCCAACGCCGTGGCCGACGAGGTCGTCTGGGACTGCGTGACGTGCGGCGCTTGCGTGCGTGAGTGTCCCGTCGACATCGAGCACGTCGACGCGATCGTGGACCTTCGCCACCTCGTGATACAGGCGAAGGTCCACGATGGCGTCGACGTGCTCGATGTCGACGGGACACTCACGCACGCAAGCGCCGCACGTCACGCAGTCCCAGACGACCTCGTCGGCCACGGCGGTGGGGACGAGCGGGTGCAGCTCGACCAGGGCCGTGCCGCCGTTCGTGGCCGCGAGATTAGACCAGGTGCCTGGCGACGATTCCTGGTCGCGCAGCGCCATGGTCGTACAACTTCGGCGACGGGGCTTGCCGGTCGCCCAGGCAGGACGACCGCCTGGCAGCGCCCTACAGGAGACGTCTCAAGGATCTCTTTCTTCGTGAGGTCAGTCACGATTCGCCGCGCCGAATCGCAGCTCCTCCTCGGGCGCGTGGAGGGTCGAAGAAGAGGGGCATCAGGTAGCCGCGGGGCTGGTTCTTCGCCAGGTAGTGATCTGCAGGTGCTTGGTTCCTTCGGCAGATAGGTGAGGAAGCCGGGGGGGGGGAGGTACGCCAAGCCGAGAACCCGCTCAGAGCACCTCGGTCGGCCTGCCGGCGCCGAACAGGGTTGGACAGGAGGTTCGCGACCGGGAGCGCGGCTGGGTGGTCGACGTCGCCGAGGGGGGGAAAAAACGCGTTCCACAGAAGCGGGCGGCGTCAAGAAAAAGAGTTCAAAACAAGAGCTGGGTCGGCCTCCTCCCATGTGCGAGCCGCGGGAACCGGTCCACCGTGGACCTTGCGGATGTAGAACGCGATCGCGCCCACGCCGATGGCGACGAGGGTCGCGAAGACGTCCTGCAGGAACAGGAACCACGACGCGTGTACAGCGACGGGAGCGTCCACGCCCGGTCGAAGAATCGCGATCGCCACCTCGACGATCGTGGGGGGCAGCGCGAGGAAGACCCAGAAGGTCTCGGCGTCGCGTGCATCGCGCCCGGGAAGGGCCCGCTGGAACAGCTTGCGCTGCCCGAGGACCTGGACGAGCTAGCCGGCGGGACGCGCCGGCCAGGATCGTGGGTGCGCGCGACGTCGCGCCCGGCGGCGAGGATCCGGTAGCGGACGCGCGCGCGCCGCGCGAACACCATGACCGCGACGACGACGACCAGGAGGAGCACGCGGCGCTCAGGAGCCGTGCCGTGTCCGGACCTCCTCCGTGACGCCGGCGACGCCTGGAACAGGTCGAGCCCACGACGCCGATGTCGGCCAGTTTCAGGAGTGGGGCATCGGCGTCCTTGTTGATGGCGACGATCCGGCTTCGCGCCCTCATCCCCACGACGTGCTGCAGCGCGCCCTGATCCCATCGCGATGTACACCTCGGGCTTGACGGTCTTGCCGGTCTGCCCAATCTGGTACGCGTAGGGCACCCAGCGGGCGTCGACGGCGGCGCGCGAGGCGCCGACCGCCGCGCCGCCCAGGGCGGCGGCGAGCTCGTCGAGCAGCGCGAACGCGTCCGGACCACCGAGCCCGCGCCCGCCGGCGAGGACGACCTTCGCCTCCTCGAGCTTGGGACCGCTCGCCGACTCGGCGTGCCGTTCGACGACGCGCACCGTCTTCAGCGCCTCCGGGATCTCGGCGGGCACGGTGACGACGGTGGCCGTGCCCCCGCTGGGCTCGGCCGCGAAGGATCGAGGGCCGGACCAGGACGAGCTTCGTGCCGGAGCCGCCGAGCGACACGTCCACGATCTTCGTGCCGCCGAAGATCTCGGTGCGGGCGCGGTCCGTGGCGAGCACGTCGGTCGCGTTGCTCATCAGGGTGGCTCCGGTGCGCGCCTGGACGCGCCCGGCCACGTCGCGCGCGTCGTAGGTCCCGGGGAACAGGACGAGGTCGGGGCGGTGCTCCTCGATCAGGCCGGCCAGCACGAACGCCGCCGGCCGCCCCGGGTGCTCGGCGAAGACCGCGTCGTCGCTCGCGTAGACGGTCGAGGCGCCGTGCGCCCCGAGGGCCCCTGCGGCCTGGGTCGCGCCGGGGCCGAGGGCCACGGCGGCGAGGTCGGCGCCGAGCGACCGAGCCTTCGTGAGGAGCTCCGGCGCGGCGGAGGTGGAGCCGTCGGGCGCGACGTCGGCGAAGACCCAGATCGTCGGCATCTCAGATGACCTTCGCGTCGGCGAGCAGGTCCGCGATCTTCGCGACCGCGTCCTCGCCGGCTTCCAGGACCGTGCCGCCCCTCCTTCGCCGGGGCGTCGGTCACCTCCGTGACGGTCTGCGTCGGAGCCACGTCCTCGGCCGAGAGCCCGAGGTCGGCGACGGTCTTGCGGTCCAGTGGCTTCTGCTTGGCTTGCATGATCCTTTTGAGGCTCGGATAGCGAGGGTCGTTCGCACCTGCCGTCACGGTGATCACCGCGGGCAGGGGGCACGCGAGGACGTCGTAGCCGCTCTCGGTCTGGCGCTCCACGCGGAGGGCGTCCCCCGTCAACTCGAGCTTGCGCGCGGCGGTGACGCAGCCGACGTCGAGCAGCTCGCGATCGCGACGGGCACCGTGCCGGTGTAGCCGTCGGTCGACTCGACGCCGGCGATCACGAGGTCGTGGGGCTCGGCCTTCAATGCGGCGGCGAGCACCCGCGCCGTGACGAGCGCGTCGGCGCCGCGGAGCGACGGGTCGTGATCGAACACGCCGCGGTCCGCGCCCATCGCGAGCGCGCGCTGCACGCCCGCGACGGCCTCCTCGGGGCCCATCGAGACGACGGTGACCTCGCCGTCGGTCGCCTCGGCCAGCTGGAGCGCAGCTTCGACACCGTATTCGTCGCCGGGGTCGAGCGCCCCGTCGACCCCGCTTCGCACGAGCAGGTTGTCGGGGCCCATCGTCGGGGTTCCCTGCGGATCGGGGACGTACTTCGCGAGCACGGTGACGTTCATGGCGCGGAGCCTACTCAACCGCCGCGAGAGTCAGGAAGTCGGCGAGGTCCTCGGACGTGACCAGCCGTTCGAACAGGGCGGTGGCCTCGTCGACCCTGGCCGGGTCCTCGACCTCGACCCGCGCCGCGTCGGCCTCCTCGGCGACGAGCTCGCGCACGAGCGGCTCGTCCACGGTCCGGCCCTCCTCCAGCGTGGCGCCGTGGCGCAGCCAGCTGCCAGACCTGCGACCGGCGAGATCTCGGCCGTCGCCGTGTCCTCCATCAGGTCGTAGACCGCGACCGCCCCGTGACCGTCGAGCCACGAGGCCAGGTACTGATCGCGACCGCGAGTCGGTGCGGAGACCGGCTGCGGTGACGTGGCGCCGGGGGACGCGCACGTCGAGGAGCTCGTGCGGCGGTGACGTGCACGTCCTCGCGGAGGCGGTCGAGCTGGTGGGGTCGTTCGCCGAGCGTGGCGTCGAAGACTTCGGTCGCGGTCGCCACGAGGTCCGGATGGGCGACCCAGGTGCCGTCGAAGCCGTCGCCGGCCTCGCGCTGCTTGTCCTCGCGGACCTTCGCGAGCGCCGTCTCGGTCACCTCTGGCTTGCGACGGTTCGGCACGAACGCCGCCATCCCGCCGATCGCGTGCGCGCCGCGCCGATGGCAGGTTCGGACCAGCAGTTCCGTGTAGGCGCGCATGAACGGGACCGTCATCGTGAGCTGCGCGCGGTCGGGAAACACGACGTCGGGCCGGCCGCGCGAGCACCTTGATCGCACTGAACGGGTAATCCCATCGACCCGCGTTCAGTCCGCTCGCGCGTCCGCGGAGCGCGCCGAGGACCGCGTCCATCTCGAAAGCGGCCGGCAGCGTCTCGTCAGGACGGTCACCCGTACCGTGCCGCGCGGGACGCCTAGGAGGTCCTCCGCGAGTGAGAGCGCGTCGTTCCAGATCGCGGCCTCGGACGCCGCCTCGAGCTTGGGGAGGTACAGGGCCGGCGTCGCGCCGCGCTCGAGCTGCTCGCGGGCGTTGTGGAACAGGAAGAGGCCCGCGTCGAACACGCTCGCCGAGGCCGGGTCGCCGTCCACGGCGACGTGGCGCTCCTCGAGGTGCCATCCGCGGGGACGGACGAGCAGGGTCGCGGGCTCCTCGACGAGGCGGTAGGTCTTCTCCGGCGTCTCGAGCGCGATCGAGCCGCGGACGGCGTCGCGGAGGTTCGCCTGGCCCTCGAGCTCGGCTCCCAGAACGGCGCGTTCGCGTCCTCGAGGTCGGCCATGAAGCAGCGGGCTCCCGAGTTGAGCGCGTTGATCAGCATCTTGCGGTCGGTCGGGCCGGTGATTCGACCCGGCGGTCCAGGAGGCCCGGCGGAGCGGCCGGCACCCGCCAGTCGCCGGCGGTGTCGACGATCGCGACGTCGCCGGCCGCGATCCGACGCCGGCGCGCGGGCCGCGCGGCCAGGGCATCGCGGCGAGGGGCGGCGTCTACCGCGGTGGAGGCGCTCGACGAACGTCAGGGCCTCGGGTGTGAGTCCTCGACGGGCGGCGGGGTGAGCACCTGGGTCGCCATAGGAGGGGATATCGTATGCAGTCTCCTGCGTGTCTGACACCCCGGGAGCGCTCGGCGGCGTCGTGGTCGCGGACTACTCGCGCGTGCTCGGGCCCGATCACCACGATGCTCCTCGCCGACCTGGGCGCCAAGGTCGTCAAGGTCGAGCGACCCGACGCCAGCGACGACACCCTGGCCTGGGCCTCCGTGGCGCCCGACGGGGAGGCCCCCTACTACCTGCGGCGTGAACCGGAACAAGCGGAGACCGTCACGCTCGACCTCCGCGATCCCGGGGACCTGGAGAGCGGCGCGCGCGCTGGCGATTCGCGCCGACGTCGTGGTCGCGAACTCCGCCCGGGCGTGATGGCGAGGTACGGCCTGGACGGCCCAGCTGGTCCGAGCGTCGAACCCAAGTGGATAGCGTTTACTGCCGGAATCAGACGGACTCGGCCGCGGCGACGTCGCCGGCTACGACTCCTCGCCCAGGCGGTCGGCGGTCTCGATATCAACGCCGCCGGGGAGCGGGCGGCGAAGCGCTGAAGGTCGGCGTGGCGCTCGTGGACGTGATGGCGGGCTCCACGCGGCGATCGGGGTGCTGGCCGCGCTTCGCCATCGCGACCGGACCGGCGAGGGTCAGCTGGTCGAGGTCGACCTCCTGTCGTCGACGCTGTTCGCGCTGGCGAACCAGGCGTCGGGCTACCTCACGGCCGGTGTGGTGCCTGGCCGCCTCGGGAACCGGCACCCGAGCATCGCGCCGTACGAGACGCTCGAGGCCGCCGACGGCCCGTTCGTGGTGGCGGTCGGCAACGACGGGCAGTTCCGCGCGCTCTGCGCGGCGCTCGACGCGCCCGCGCTGGCCGACGATCCACGGTTCGCCACGAACGCCGACCGCGTGGCGAACCGCGACGCGCTCGGGTCCGCGCTCGAGGAGCGGCTCCGCACGCAGCCGGCCGCCTCGTGGATCGAGGCGTTGAGCGTCGCAGGATCCCGTGCGGGCCCGTGAACGACGTCGCGCAGGCGTTCGCGTACGCGCGCACGGTCGGGCTCGATCCGGTCGCGGAGCTCCGGCGCGCCAATGGCTCCGGCACGGTGGCCACCGTCGCGAACCCGCTGTCGCTGTCGCGGACGCCGGCGACCTACCGGCTCGCGCCGCCACGCCTCGGCGAGCACACGGACGAGGTCAGGGCGGAGGTCGCCGAGTGAGCGTGGCACCTTTCGCCCGTCCGAAGACCACGCAGGAACAGGTGCTCGAGGAGCTCCGCCGGAGGATCCTGACCGGCGCGATCCGCCCGGGAGACCCGATCCGCCCCGACCAGCTCGCAGGTGAGCTCGGCGTCTCGCGGGTACCGGTGCGCGAGGCGCTCAAGACCTCGAGGGCGAGGGGCAGGTCCGCTACCGGGCTCACCACGGCTACGTGCTCACGGAGCTCGACCTCGACGACCTCCGTGAGATCTACCGGGCGCGTCAGCTCCTCGAGGACGAAGCGGCACGCGCCGCGCTGCCGCGCCTGACCGCCGAAGACCTCGCGCGGATGCGGGCGCTCTGCGATGAGATGGAGCGGTTGGGCACCGATGACGCTGCCGCGATGGCCGTCGTGAACCGACGATTCCACTTCGTGCTGCTCGAGGCCTCGCGGATGCCGCATCTCCTGCACCACATCCGGCTGTTGTGGAACACCTCGGACCACTACCGCTCCGAGTACTCCTCGACGACGCGCACCGGCGCGCGGTGCACGAGGAGCATCGGCGGAGTCGTCGAGGCGGCCGCCGCCCGCGACGCCGACGCCCTAATCGCGGCACTCGACGAGCACCGCGACCACGCGATCGAAGGTCTGCGGACGACCCTGGAGGAGACCCACGATGCCTGACCCGAAGAAGCCGATCGAATCCGCTCGACCTGCTCGACACCGACGCCCTGCTGACCGACGAGGAGCGCGCTGATCCGCGACACCGTCCGCCAGTTCGTCGCCGACCGCGATCCTGCCCGAGGTCGCCGACTGGTTCGAGGACGGCGCACGTTCCCGCCCGCGAGCTGGCCAAGGAGCTCGGCGAGCTCGGCCTGCTCGGCATGCACCTCGAGGGCTACGGCTGCGCCGGCACGAGCGCCGACGGCCTACGGCCTGGCCTGCCTCGAGCTCGAGGCCGGCGACTCGGGCGTCCGCAGCTTCGTGTCGCGTGCAGGGCTCGCTGGCGATGTTCGCGATCTGGCGGTTCGGCTCCGAGGAGCAGAAGCAGGAGTGGCTGCCGCGCATGGCGGCCGGCGAGGCGATCGGCTGCTTCGGCCTGACCGAGCCCGACTCGCGGCTCCGACCCCGGCGGCGATGCGCACCCGGGCCCGGCGCGACGGCGACGACTGGATCCTCAACGGCACCAAGATGTGGATCACCAACGGCAGCGTCGCCGACGTCGCGGTCGTCTGGGCGCGACACCGACGAGCGGCGATCCGCGGCTTCGTCGTCCCGACCGACACCCCGGGCTTCGCGGCCCGCGAGATCCACAAGAAGCTGTCGCTGCGCGCGTCGGTCACCGCCGAGCTGGTCCTCGACGACGTCCGCCTGCCCGGCTCGGCGCCGTGCTGCCCGAGGTCGACGCGGGCTGCAGGGCCCGCTCTCGTGCCTGAACGAGGCCCGCTACGGCATCGTGTTCGGCGCGCTGGGCGCGGCCCGCGACTGCCTCGAGACGGCGCTCGCTACGCGAGGACGCGCGAGCAGTTCGACAGGCCGATCGCCGGCGTTCCAGCTCACCCAGCCAAGCTCGCCGACATGGCGCTCGAGCTGAACAAGGGCACGCTGCTCGCGCTGCACCTCGGCCGGCTCAAGGACGCGGGCACGCTCCGTCCCGAGCAGGTGAGCGTCGGCAAGCTCAACAACGTCCGCGAGGCGATCGCGATCGCCCGCGAGGCCGCACCGATCCTCGGCGCCAACGGCATCACGCTCGAGTACCCGGTCATGCGGCACATGAACAACCTCGAGTCGTGCTCACCTACGAGGGCACCGAGGAGATCCACACGCTGGTGGTCGGCCAGGCGTTGACGGGCGAGCGGGCGTTCGCGTAGCCCGGATGGACCTGGCGACCGCTGTCGATGGGCTCACGCTGCGCCCGCTCGTCCCGGCCAACCTCGACGCCTACGCGACGCTCGTCGACGCGAACCGCGAGCACCTCACGTCACGTGGCGACTACGGGGACCTTGGGGAGGCGACCGAGAGAGGACCTGGCGAACGACCTCGCCTCCGAGGAGCCGGCGCACTTCGGAGATGGCTCGGCGACGCCTTGATCGGACGCGTCGACCTGATCCCCGCGTGAGAGTGGCCACGCCGTCCTCGGGTACTGGCTCGAGGAGGGACACACGGGTCGCGGGTACGCGACCGAGGCTTGCAGGACGGTGATCGATCTCGGGCGTCGCGCGCTCGACGTGACCGACGTCTGGGCCGGCGTCACGAAGGGGAACGAGCCGAGCGAGCGCGTGCTCTCGCGGCTGGGATTCGAACGGGTCGCCGACATGGGCCCCTACACGAGGTTCCACCGGTCGTTGCCGGCGTCCGACCCGTGGTGAACGCGGAGACCAGCTGGGCTGAACCCGGTCCTTCGACTCGCGGCGATGCCGCCGACGAAGCCGCCGATCGAGCCCGACCTCCCGGACGTGCCGGAGGAGCTCGAGCGGATCGATCCGCCGGCGCGGCTCGTGGATCGGGAGGTGGAGGGCTGTCTCCTCGAAGGAGCGGACCTCTCGTCGCGGGACGCGAGCGGTCTGCAGCTGTCGGATGCGCGGCTCGCCGACATCTATCTGACCGGCGCCGTGCTGACCCGGGCGAAGATCCGTTTCGTCGAGTGGCGCGGCGGCTCCGTCGCCAACGCGCGGGCCGAGGGCGCCGAGGTCCGGCGGGTCCGGTTCGACGGGGTCCGTGCGACCGGTGTCGGTCTGTCGGCGAGCCGCCTCGAGGACGTGACGTTCGTGCAGTGCCGGATCGACCTCGCGAACCTCCGGTCGGCCCGGCCGTCCGGATGCCGTGGGACGACGTGATCAGGGTCTGCCGGCGAGATCGCGCGGCGGCCGGCCTCGAGGTCGTCGAGTAGGGCGCGCCGGTGGCGCCGTCGACTAGCCTGCTGCCGATGCGGTCGGGGTGCATGTTCGGCACTGGAACCAGCAGCCGCACGACGTGGCGGCGCTCGCACGGCTCGCGGAGTCGTTGGGCTTCGACTCGATCTGGGTCTCCGAGACGTGGGGGTCCGACGCGGTAGCGCTCGCCACCTGGATCTCCGCGCACACCGAGCGGATCGGGATCGGGACCGGCGTGCTCCAGCTCCCGGCGCGGACACCGGTCGCCGCGGCGATGGCGGGGATGACGGTCGACCAACTGAGCGGCGGTCGGTTCCGGCTCGGGCTCGGCGTGTCGGGGCCGCAGGTGGTCGAGGGGTGGCACGGTGCCGTATTCGACCACCCGCTGCAGCGCACGCGGGAGTACGTGGACATCGTCAGGGCGGCGCTCGCGCGCGACGGGGTGCTGACCGCGCCGGGCCCGCAGTATCCGCTGCCGCGACCCGGCGGTGCCGGCGGCCGATCACGATGAACGTGGCACCGCTCCGCGCCGATTCCCGATCTACCTCGCCGCGATGGGGCCGAGGAACGTCGCGCTCGCCGCGGAGATCGACGGGGGATGCGATCCCACTGCTCTACTCGCCGGACCACGCCGACGTGTTCGCCCGGGCGGTCTCCGACGGCACCGCGAAGCGCGACCCGGCGCGCGGCCCCCTCGACGTGGCGCCGATGGTCCTGACGGCGGTCGACGATGACCTCGACGTGGCGCGCGACGCCGTACGCCGCCCGATCGCGTTGTACGTCGGGGCCTTCGGGTCTCGCGAGGCGAACTTCTACAAGTCGCTCGTCGAGCGGTACGGGTTCGAGCCCGAGGCCGCGGCGATCCAGGACGCGATGCTCGACGGGAAACCGAGCGACGCCGTCGCGGCGGTCACCGACGCGATGGTCGACGCCCTCGCACTCGCCGGCCCGGTGGGGCGCGTGCGTGAGCGGCTGCAGGCATACGTCGACGCGGGTGCGACCAGCGTGCTCGCGATGACGACCGAGGCAGCGACCATCCGGGACTGGCGGAGGCGATCGGCTGATGGCAGCGATCCACTTCGAGGACATCGCCGTCGGACAGACGTTCACGAGCGGGTCGCACGTGGTCACGGCCGAGGAATCGCGCGGTTCTGCGAGCTCTCCGGCGACTTCAACGTCCTGCACACCGATGATGAAGCGGCGCGCGAGGCGGGGTTCCGCGGGACGGAATCGCGCACGGCCTGCTCGTGCTCTCGATCACGAGCGCGACGCCCACCGAGGCCGACGATTGGTCGCTGAACGCCTACCTCGAGGAGTCGCGCCGGTTCGTGGCGCCGGTCTATCCCGGCGACACGATCTTCACCGTCACGCGCGTGACCGAGGTGCGGCGCTCCCGGTCGCGTCCGGACCGCGGCATCGTCACGTCGGTCGTGGACGTCTTGAACCAGCACGGCGACATCGTGCAGACGGGCACCGACGTCGTGATGGTCGCGGCGCGCCCGAGCGGAGAGGAGACCTCGTGACCGACCCGGACGTCGAACGCGAGCTCGTCGCGCTCGCGCACGCGTTCGCCGAGCAGGAGATGCGACCGGTGGCCGCCGAGTGGGACCGGCGCGAGTCGTTCCCGTGGCCGGTGTTCCGCAAGGCGTGCGAGTCGGGCTGGTCGGTTTCGACATCCCCAAGGCCTACGGCGGCGGCGGCGTCGACTCGCTGCTCACGGCGTGCAAGGTGCAGGAGGAGCTGACCTGGGCGACAGCGGGATCGCCGCGGCGCTCAGCGGCAACGGCTTCTTCGCGGGCCCGATCCTCGCGCTCGGGACCGAGGAGCAGAAGCGGCGGTGGGTCACGCCGCTCACCGCGGCAGACGCGCCGTGCGCGGGCCTCGCGTTGACCGAGCCCGGCGCAGGCTCCGACGCCGCCGCGATACGACCCACGCCCGCAAGGTCGCCGGCGGTTACGTCCTCGACGGCGCCAAGACGTGGAACTCGAACGCGCCCGAGGCGGAGGTCTACCTCGTCTACGCGACCGTCGCGCCCGGCACCCGCTCGAAGGGCATCACGACGTTCGTCGTCGAGAAGGGCGACGATGGCTTCACGATCGGCAAGCAGCTGCACAAGCTCGGCGCGCGCGCCTGCCCGACCGGCGAGCTCGCGTTCCAGGACTGCTTCGTGCCGGCCGACCGGCGGATCGGCGAGGAAGGGCAGGGGTTCCGCGGCGTCCTCGAGCACTTCGACCGCTCGCGCGTGCAGCTCGCGGCAGGCTCCGTCGGGATCGGGCGCGCCGCGCTCGAGCACGCCGTCGCCTACGCGAAGGAGCGCGAGGCGTTCGGGAACAAGTCCACGAATTCCAGGCGGTCTCGTTCCGCCTCGTCGACGCGAAGCTCAAGGTCGACCAGGCGCGGCTCCTCGCGCACCACGCGGCTCGCCTCGCCGACGAGGGCAAGCCCTTCGGCACCGAGGCGTCGATGGCGAAGGTCGCGGCGAGCGAGGCCGCGTGGTTCGCCGCGTGGGCGTGCGTGCAGACCTTCGGAGGCTACGGCTACTCGACCGAGTACCCGGCCGAGCGGCTGCTTCGCGACGCGAAGCTCGAGGAGATCTGGGAGGGCACGAGCGACATCCAGCGCCTCGTGATCGCCCGCTCGATGTTCCGCGGCTGATCGCGCTCAGTGGCCGGCCGCTTCGTTCGCGAGGTCCGACGCGAGCCGGGCGGTCGCGTAGAGCATCCGCACCGCGATGTCCGGTTCCTTCTTGAGCAGTCGGTCGAGGTTCGTCCGAGCGATCCGCACGCACGTGAGCGGAGTCTCCGCGGCGACCGAGGCGGTCCGTGTGCCGCCGGCGAGCGCGCCGAGCTCGCCGAAGAACTCCCCGGGTCCGTAGCGGCGGAGCGTCCGGCTCGCGGGCACGAACCCGCGGAACACACGGGCGGTGCCTTCGGCGACGACGTACAGATGCACGGCGCGATCTCCCTGGAGGAAGACGATCGAGCCCTCACGGTAGATCACCTCGTCGGCGGCCTCGGCGACGCGCTTCAGCTGTCGCTTCGAGAGGCCGTCGAACAACGGGACATCGGCGAGGAGCGCGACCTCGGGCGCAGGGATCGGACGGCGGCCCCGCGGGCGCTCGGCCATCACCGCCGCGAACGCCCCCGCCGGCAACATCTTGTCCATGCGCCGATCGTATGCCCCGGTGCGGAATCCGCGGAAGCCGCGCTCGGGTGCGTGACCGGTACCCGATGCCTCCCCGGTAGACTCGCTGGATGGCCGAACTGCCTGACGAGCTGCGGAACCGTGTGCCGCGCCCCGCGGGGCAGGCGCCGTCCGCGAACCTCACCCTCGACGCGTACCGGCGCCTGAAGGCGGAGCTCGACGAGCTGACGACGACCGGGCGCGAGCACATCGCGGAGCGGATCAAGGTCGCACGTGAGCACGGCGACATCCGCGAGAACGCCGAGTACGACGCGGCGAAGAATGAGCAGGGGCTGATGGAGGCGCGACTCCGCAAGATCCAGGCGATGCTCCGCGACCCCGACATCGTCGAGGCGCCCGTGCACGCCGACGAGGTCGGCCCGGGGATGCTCGTCACGGTCCATCCGCTGGACTTCGACGACGAGGACGACGAGACCTACCTGCTGGCCGAGCACGCGGAGGAGAAGGCGCCGGGAGTGCGCACGGTGACGACGTCCTCTCCGTTCGGGCAGGCGCTGCTCGGCAGGACCGAAGGCGACGAGGTCGCCCACGAGGCGCCCGGCGGCACGTTCCGCTACCGGGTGGTCTCGTTCGCGCCCTTCGCCGGTTAGCGATGCGGTGAACGCGAAGCAACGCTCCGTCCGGGAAGCGCCGCGGGTACGCGACATGCCCGCTCCTCGGCGGAGCGAGGGCGCGGCCGGCGGGGCGATGCAGCGCGTCTTCGCCTGGCCCTACCGGGCGATCCTCGCGTTCTTGCTCTGGACGGGGATACGGCCCTACCAGCTGACGTTGCTCTCGCTCGGGCTGAACATCGTCGTCGGCGTGCTGATCGTGCTCGGCGATTGGTTCGCTGCGGGCATGGTGCTGATCCTCTCCTCGATCTGCGACGTCTTCGACGGGTCGGTGGCGCGCCACCGCGGCGAGGCCCGGCGCTCCGGCGCCTTCCTCGACTCGGTGCTCGACCGGGTCGGGGACGCGATCGTCTTCTCGTGCCTGTTCTGGCGGACGGCCGCCGACGGGCAGACGCTCGAGGCGGTCCTCGCGCTGGTGACGCTGATCGTGAGCCTGTCCGTGAGCCACATCCGAGCCGAAGCCGAGGCGGCGGGTGTCGCCCTCACCGAGGGGTTGTTCCAGCGCCTGGAACGGATGCTGGCGTTGATGGCCGGCCTGCTGATCCCCGGCGCGATGCTCCCCGTCCTCGTGCTGCTCACGGTGCTCGGCCTGGTGACCGTGCTGCAGCGCGGCTTCGCGGCGCTGAAGGGCGCCTGATGGCCGAGTTCGTCCGCGTGGGCTCGCTCGCCGAGATCCCCGAAGGCGAGATGCGGGCGTTCGACATGCCGGCGGGCCGCGTGGCCGTCGCCCACGACGAGCAACGGCTCTTCGCGTTCGATGACGCGTGCACGGGGGAGGGCTGCGCGCTCAGCGAGGGCGTGTTCGACGACCGGACCGAGCGGGTCACCTGCACGACGTGCGAGAGCGTGTTCGACGCGGAGACCGGCGAGCCGGTCGACGGTCCGGCGCGCGACCCCCTCCGCACCTATGGGGCGCGCGAGGTCGACGGGTGGGTCGAGGTCGCGACCGAACCCGAGGCGCGCTAGGCTCCGGCCTCCGACCTCCAGGAGGATCCCCATGAGCGACGCGCGAACGCGGTTCGACCTCTCGCAGGACGACATCCCCTCTGCCTGGTTCAACCTCCTGCCCTCGATGGTGAAGGCCGGGATCCAGCCGCTGCCGCCGCTGCACCCGGGGACGAAGGAGCCGGTGACTCCCGACCTGCTGGCGCCGCTGTTCCCCGAGGCGCTGATCATGCAGGAGGTCTCCACCGACGAGTGGATCGACATCCCCGGCCCGGTGATCGACATCTACAAGCTCTGGCGGACCACGCCGCTGCAGCGCGCGACGCGCCTCGAGGAGGCGCTCCACACGCCGGCGCGGATCTACTTCAAGAACGAGAGCGTCTCGCCGGCCGGGTCGCACAAGCCGAACACCGCGGTGCCGCAGGCCTTCTACAACAAGGAGGCGGGGATCGGGAAGATCAGCACCGAGACCGGCGCCGGTCAGTGGGGCTCGGCGTTGTCGATGGCGTGTCGCCTGTTCGGCATGGATGCGCTCGTCTACATGGTGAGGGCCTCCTACGAGCAGAAGCCGTACCGGCGGATCTTCATGGAGACGATGGGTGCGACGGTCCACGCCTCGCCAAGCGACACCACGGACTCCGGTCGCGCGATCTTGGCGGCGCACCCGGACTCGACCGGTTCGCTCGGGATCGCGATCAGCGAGGCCGTCGAGGTCGCTGCGAAGAACCCCGACACGAACTACTCGCTGGGCTCGGTCCTCAACCACGTGTTGCTGCACCAGACCGTGATCGGGCTCGAGGCGCAGAGGCAGATGGAGCTCGCGGGCGACCGCCCGGACGTGATGATCGGGTGCGTGGGCGGCGGTTCGAACTACGCGGGGATCGCGTACCCGTTCATGGCCGACAAGCTCTCCGGCGTGACGCCGAACGTGCGGTTCATCGCGTGCGAGCCGGCGGCGTGTCCGACCCTCACGAAGGGCAGGTTCGCCTACGACCTCGCCGACGTCGCCGGGATGACGCCGCTGCTGGCGATGTACACGCTCGGCCACGACTTCGTGCCGGCGCCGGTCCACGCCGGCGGGCTGCGCTACCACGGCGACTCGCCGACGTTGTCGCTGCTGGTGAAGCACGGCTTCATGGAGGCGCAGGCCTTCACCCAGAACCAGGCGTTCGAGGCGGGGGTGCGGTTCGCGCAGACTCAGGGCATCGTGCCGGCGCCCGAGACGAGTCACGCGATCGCCGCGACGATCGCCGAAGCGCTGGCGGCCAAGGAGGCGGGCGAGGAGCGGGTGATCCTGTTCAACCTCTCGGGCCACGGCAACTTCGACATGCAGGCCTACGACGACTACCTGAACCGCCGGCTGCCGGACTTCGAGTTCGACCCGGCCGAAGAAGAGGCGGCGCTGGCGACCCTGCCCGAAGCGCCGGCGATCGCCTGAGCTCACCGGTCATGTCGGGCCGGTCAGCGCCGCCGGCGCTCGGGTAGGTGCCTTCGGCGGGGGCTCCGAGAGGGCCCGCTTGCGCCACGGCGCGGTGCCAAGGCCGAGCAGCAGGGAGCCGAGCCACAGGACCCCGGTGGCGCATCCGAGGACGAACAGGGAGGCGGCGGTGTCGTACCGCTCCATCGACATCAGGCCCCTGGCGCCGTAGCCGAGGCCGTCGGTCGCGCCGGGCATCGCGAGCCCGGCTGCGCCCAGGGCGAGCAAGGCGATCGTGATCCCCACGGCCGTGGCGGCGCGCCGCTCGCGCCGGGCGCGCGGGGCGCTCCACCCGCTCACCACGCCGGTGGTCACGGCGACCGTGAGTGTGCCTGTGACGGTCAGCGCAGGCCCGTGCGTCGGCTCGAAGGCTCCTACGAAGAGGCCGAGCGCCGTCCCGAGGCCGATCGGCACCAGGGCGATGCCCGCGATCCTCGCGCCGACCCTGCGAACGGGAGCGCAGGCGAGCGCGAGCAGGGCGAGCGCGAACCAGGCGAGGTAGCGCACGGCGCCGTCGCGAGCCAGGAAGGGCTGTGCCTCGACGGAAGAGCCCCAGACGTTCGCGTGGATCCCTCGGGTATCTCGTGAGGCGATCTCCAGGCGCCACATCCCGGCGGTCTCGAGCGTTCGGTCGAGCTGCGCGTACTGCTTCGGCCCGAGCGTCTTCCGCCAGGTCACCGTGCCGTTCGGGTCGAGCAGCCGTGCCGCGGTGCGGCCCGCGCCGGCGGTGACGTAGGCCTCCAGCGTGAAGCCGGGGCCGACCTTTCCGACCCAGTGGGCGTCGAGCCGTGCGGGCGCCCGCACGCGGAACGGGGCGCCCCGCGTGTCCATCAGGACCACGAGCGTGGCTGGCCCGCGCGCCTCGACCCCTTCGAGGTCCATCTGCCCGTGGCTCCGGGGACCGGAAGGAGTGGTGAGGGTGGTGCCCAGCGCGACCACGAGCACGGCGGTCGTCACCACGAATGCGAGCCGCCACCCGCGCAATGCGCCCTCCGCCGGTTCGACGATCCAGCCGAGCCGTCGACGCGCCCACGTCCGGAGCCCCTCGGGAAGCACGGGGTGTCGCGCGAGGCACAGCAGCGCGGCGCCGCCGAGGATGACGGCTCCCACCGTCGCTCCCCAGACCGGAAGCGCCACGGTGTCCGCCCCCACGAGCACCCGCGCACCGGCAGCCACGGCGAGCGCCGCGGCGCCCAGCGCCAGCCAGCCGGCCACGCGCCGGTCGTCCTCGTCCTTGCGGAGCGCCGCGACGGCGACCGCCCCGACCACGAGCAGGACGAGCCCGGGCACGACGCTCCTCAACGCCGGAACGCGCCACGCTGCCTCCGCGACCGCGCCGGCCCCGGTCACCGACGCCGACCATGTCACCGGGCCCAGCACGGGCTCGATCCGCAGCGTGTAGGTGCCGGGCTCGGCGAGCGTCACCGTCCGATCCAGCGACTGCCCGCCCTGCAACATCTCCTGGAGGTAGGAGGTGGACGTCCAGAGCCCGCCTCCCGTGGGCCCGTTCAGCCAGACGCGGAGCTGGGTCCGAAGCGGCGGCCCGACGGCGACGACCCGCAGCCGCACGTCCAACCCGACCTCGGCCCGGCCGGCCGGCTGCTCGCCGAGCCGGCGGTCCAGCCAGACGTTGCCCTGGCGCGTGCCCATGTGCAGCACCGCGGTGTCGTGGGGGCCGGCATCGTGCGCCGACCACGCGAAGCCTCCGGGTCGCTGTACGGGGCCGAGGATCAACGCCAGTCCGGCGACGCATGAGACCACGCATCCGGCGACGGCGCCGACGGCGAACGCACGCGGTCCGCTGGCACCCATGACGGGCTCCTCCACCTCGAGCGTAGGTTCGGGTCGGCCGCGGTGCAGGGCCGGACAGCCCGCGGCCCACGGGTCGGCCTTTCGGCCCCTAGCCGCCGTAAGTCTTCGGGTCGAGCTTCCACTGCTTCGTCACGAACCGCGCGACCTGCTCCATCAGCAGCGTGTAGCCGTCGGCGTTGAAGTGGACGCCGTCGTCCGCGCGCACCAGCATCACCTTGTTCCCGACCCGGTAGTAGGCGGTGTAGCCGCCGTTCGGCGACGCGAACGCTGCGGCCGTGTCGAAGAACGCGACGTTCGGCAGCTTCGCCGCGACCTGCTCGAAGATCGCGTTGATCCGCTGGTTGAAGGGCTCGACGCTCTGGTCGCGCACGATCGGGAGCCCGACCCACACCACGTGCCCCCCGTCGCTCGACGCCAACTTCGCGAACCGGGTGGCCCGCTGCTCGTACGCGGCGTTCCACTCGCTGCCGAAGTAGGTGTCGAGCGAACCCTTCGGCGTCATGAGCGACTGCCGGTCGTTCTCGCCCAGCATCACGATCGTGAGGTCGGGTTGGAAGCGGTCGACGATCACCTTCATCTGCTGCTGCCAGTTGAAGTAGTCCGGCCTCGCGAGACCGGTCGAGATCCGCCCCTGCTTCGTGACGTCGACGAAGAACGGCTTGAACACCCGCTCGGCGAAATATCCGATCCCGGCCGCGAGCGAGTCGCCGACCACGGCGACACGGAGCGGGTCGCTGCCGGTCGGGTCGCGCATCGGCGTGTCCTTCACGGGATGCCTGGGCACGGCGGAAGCGGAGGGTCCCGGCGAGTACGAGGGGATCTCGTCGACCTGCACCGGGATCCCGCCCACCGTTCCGCCCACCGGCGCGTTCGGATCGCGCCCCAGCATGCTCGAGGCGCGGTTGACCACCGCCGTGATGCCCACGTGATCGGTGATCCACACCACCGGCGACAAGATGGCGAGCGACACGGTCTGGCGCAGCCCGGCGGGTTGCGCCTCCGACGAGCGCTTCAGCTCGGGCGCGTACAGCAGCCCCCAGACCAGCAGGCAGGTGAGCATCGTCACCATCACGCGACCCGCGGCCATGACGCGCCGCCCCTGGGGTGGACCGCTCGGCGCATCCGCAGCGGCGTGTCCGGAGGCCCCGGGTGCCTGTTGCTCCACGTGGTCGGTCTCGAGTCCGGTCGCCATCGTCAGAACTGGAAGTAGATGAACGGGGCCACGCCGCGCGGGCCGAGCGTGGTGATGACGAAGAGTACGACAGCCAGGACGACGCCCAGGGTGACGGGCTGCAGGCCCGCGAGCCACGCCTTGATGCGATCGCCGGCGACGTGCGGCGCGAACTGCGTGGCGAGGCCGATACCGATCGCCAGGAGCACGGGCACGGTCACGAGGGTCGTCGCCGTCGACCACCCGGTGACGATCCGCCCCAAGAGCTGCAAGGCGGTGGACACCGAGTCCGCGCGGAAGAAGGCCCAGCCGACGCAGACGAGGGCGAAGGCCCCCAGCCGCTGGAGCCACGCGACGCCGGGGGTGTCCGGCGGCTCGGCGAGCAGTCCCTGGGCGCGGCGTTCGCGCTTCCACTGACCGACGGCGAGGTAGGCCCCGTGCAGCCCGCCCCACACCACGAAGTGCCAGGCCGCCCCGTGCCACAGGCCGCCGAGCAGCATCGTGATCATCAGGTTGACGTAGGTGCGGACCCGTCCTCTGCGGTTGCCTCCGAGCGGGATGTACAGGTAGTCGCGCAGCCATCGCGACAGCGTCATGTGCCAGCGCCGCCAGAACTCCTGGATCGAGCGTGCGCTGTAGGGCCGGTCGAAGTTCTGCGGGAACGTGAAGCCCAGGAGCTTCGCGACGCCGATCGCGATGTCGGTGTAGCCGCTGAAGTCCGCGTAGATCTGCACCGCGTACGCCACCAGCCCCACGATCGCCTCCGGCGCGCTATGGCGCGTCGGATCGCCGAACACCGGGTCGACGATCGCGCCGCCGAGGTAGTTCGCGATCACGACCTTCTTGAAGAGGCCGCCCATGATCAGCCAGGCGGCGCCGGCGACGTCGACGCTGCGTGCGTCGCGCTGCACGTCCAGCTGGGGGATCAGCTCGTTCGGGCGCACGATCGGCCCTGCCACGAGGTGGGGGAAGAACGACAGGTAGAGGAAGACGTCGGTCCACGACGAGAGCGGGAAGTCGCGCCGGTAGACGTCGACGACGTAGGCGACCGCCATGAACGTGTAGAAGGACACGCCGACCGGCAGCACGACCTGGATCAGCGGGAGCGTCCAGCTCGAGCCGAAGGTCGACGTGACGCTCGAGAGGTTCACCGTGAAGAAGCCGTAGTACTTGAAGTACACGAGGGGGGCGATCGTGGCCGCCACCCCGAGCCCCATCACCTGCATCCGGCGGCGTGGGTCCCGCTGATGGTCGACGGCGATCGCCGCGACCTGGGCGGTCAGCGACACGCCCGCGAGCAGGAAGATGAAGTGCCAGTTCCACCACGCGTAGAACACGTAGCTCGCAGCGATCATGAAGAGCTTCCACCGGCGGGCGTCGTGGTTCAGCACCCAGTGGGCGAGGAAGACCACGCAGAAGAAGATCCCGAAGTCGACGGTGGGGAAGAGCATCGGTCGGGGCGATGCTAGCCCACGCATCCGACGAACGGGCGAGCCCGTCAAGTCGGCTAGCCTGGATGCACCACATCGACGAGGAGGCAGGATGTCCCGCGACACCGACTGGCACGTCTTCGACAAGGCCTGCGACATCACCGCGATGGCCCTGCGGGGTTCGGCCGAGAACCAAAGCGTGACGCCCGCATACGTCGGCGAGCTCTTCCGCGAGGTGCACCGGGCCCTGAGCGATGTGGCCCACGCGATGGAGAGCGCGGAGTCGAAGGCAGGCTTCTGAGCCGGGGGGCGTCCCTGCCGGCGGCGACGCGCGACGCGCTCCGCGACTGGTACCGGCCGCGACGTCGTCGCTACGCGTGGCGGAGATCTCGGCCCGATCCCTACGCGATCCTCGTCAGCGAGGTGATGCTGCAACAGACCCAGGCCTCGCGGGTCGAGCCCGCGTTCGTCGGGTTCCTCGAACGGTTCCCCACCGTGGAGGCGCTCGCGGGCGCCTCCCGGGCCGACGTGCTGAAGGCGTGGGCCGGGATGGGCTACAACGGTCGCGCCGTGAGGTTGCACGGGGCGGCACGGGCGATCGTCGAGTCGCACGGGGGCCGGGTGCCGCCCTCGCTCGACGTCTTGCGCTCGCTGCCGGGGGTGGGGCCGTACACGGCGTCGGCGGTGGCCTCGATCGCGTTCGGGCAACCGGTGGTCGCCCTCGACACGAACGTGCGGCGGATCGTCGCGCGCGTCGCGTTCGGGACCGAGCCCGACGAGGTTCCCGCCGCCGCGCTGAGCGCGGCGGCGCAGCGGTGGGTCGATCCGGAGGCTCCCGGTGATCGCAACCAAGCGCTGATGGACCTGGGCAGGGAGGTCTGCCGTCCCACGCCCCGGTGCGAGTCGTGCCCGCTCGCGCCCTGGTGCCGGTTCCGGCGGTCGGGCCGCGTCGGGGGTCGGTCGTCGCGTCGCCAGCCGGCGTTCGAGGGGTCGCGGCGTCAGGTGCGCGGACGCGTGGTCGAGGCCCTCCGCGCGCGCCCGAGCGCGACGGTCGCGCAGCTGGCGGAGGCCACCGGGTTCGCCCAAGAGCGCGTCCGCGAGGCGGTCGACGGGCTGGTGCGCGACGGGGTCGTCTCATGGACCCGCGGGCGCGTCCGGCTGGGGGCCTGACCCGGCCTCACGCGCCCCGCAACACGGGGAGGAGCCGCTCGGCCGCAAGGCGCATCGCCTCTGCAGCCTCGTCGAAGCCCATGCCCGGGTAGTGGAACCGCAGCACGAGCTCGAGCTCCCGGTCCCGGTAGGCGTCGACGACCGGGCGGAGCGCCTCGGCGACGTCCTCGGGCGTGCCCACGAGCGTCGCCGCACGAGCGTCCGCTTCGGCCGACGCCGGCGGCTCCAGCGTGTCGTGTGCGGGCGTGTCGTGACCCTGGTCCCA
This sequence comes from uncultured Actinomycetes bacterium, assembly GCA_963710985.1. Taxonomy (GTDB): domain Bacteria; phylum Actinomycetota; class UBA4738; order UBA4738; family HRBIN12; genus AC-51. Next base: position 38,677 of record CAVQCI010000006.1, read on the forward strand.
CGCCGTGTACGCGCCGATCTGGTGCACGACACCGTCGCGCACCGCGGGCCAGGGGTCGCCCTCCGACGCCAGCGCGACGTTCTGCATCAGCACGAGGGCGAGCGAGGCGGGGTCCTTGCCCGCGTCTCGCGCGCCCCCGTCCATCAGATCGACCGCGTGGGCCAGGTGCGTCGGATCGTCGGCGTCGGTGATGTGTCCGTCGCCGATCGCGCCGGCACGGCGAAGCGCGGCATCCACGTACCCGCCGAGGAGGATCGGCGGCCCGCCGTCGCGGTGCGGCGGTGGCGTCACCCGGATCCGGTCGTACGCGAACACCTGGCCGTCGAAGGAGAACCGCCTCCCGGACCAGGCGCGCCGCAGGACCTCGACGGTCTCGACGAGGCGCGCGAGCGCCTCGCGCTGCGGGATCCGGAGCATCCGGAACTCCTCCTCGCGCCACCCGAGCCCGAGGCCGAGCACGAGCCGCCCCTGCGAGAGCTGGTCGACCACGGCGGCGTCCTCGGCCAGACGCACCGGGTCGTGCAGCGGCGTCAGGATCACGCCGGTCCCGAGCCGGATCCGCGTGGTGGCCTCGGCCAGCGCCGCGAGCATCACGAGGAGCGAGGGGAGGTATCCGTCCGACGCACCGTGGTGCTCGCTCACCCACGCGCCGTCGAAGCCGAGGTCCTCGGCGAGGCGGACCATCGCGACCGTGTCGCGGTACTCCTGCGCGAACGTCCGGGTCGAGCCGGCGGGCAGCTGCGCCGTGAAGAGCCCGACCCCGACCCGCACCGTCATGGAGCCCGACGATACAGGCCGGCCCGTGGGTTGCCCGTCCCGCGGGCGGCTGGTACCGTCCACCGTATGCAAATGAGAACCATTCTCAATCATCGAAGGTCCGAGCGTGGCTGAGCCGGCGGCGGTTCGCCGGTCCGAGCCAGGCGAGGTCCTCGTGCGCGCGATCGGGGTGACGGCCGGCTACGGCCGCGAGCCCGTCCTCCGCGACGTCTCGCTCGAGGTCCGCGCGGGCGAGTTCGTCGCGCTCGTGGGTCCGAACGGCTCAGGCAAGTCCACCCTGCTCCGCACGCTCCTGGGCGTGATCGAGCCCTCCGCGGGGCGGGTCGAGCTGTTCGGGCATGCGCCGGGCGAGGTCCGCGACCGGTGGCGTCTCGGCTACGTCCCGCAGCGCCCCACCCTGGAGAGCGAGATGCCGGCGACGGTGCGCGAGATCGTGGCGTCCGGACGCCTGCGACAGCGCGGCTGGTGGCGCCGCCCCGGCTCCGCCGACACGGAGGCGATCGCGCACGCCATCCAGTCGGTGGGCATGGGGGCGGTGGCCGACAGCCCGCTGCACGAGCTGTCTGTCGGACAGCAGCAGCGCGCGTTCATCGCGCGAGCCTTCGCGAGCGGCCCGGACCTCGTCGTGCTCGACGAGCCGATCGCCGGTGTGGACCGCGAGTCGCAGCGGCGGTTCCGCGACTCCCTCGCCCACCTGCAGCACGACCACGGCGGCGGGATCCTGCTCGTCTCGCACGAGCTGTCGGCGGTGGCCGAGGACATCGATCGGGTGATCGTGTTGAAGAACCGGGTCGTGTTCGACGGCACGCCGGCGGGGCTCTCGGCGGAGGGCGTGTCGCTCGGGATCCACGCCGAGGACCTCCCGCTTTGGCTGGAGCGGCTCCGATGAAGGCGCTCGTGGCGTGCATGGCCGTCGGGGCGTTCGCGCCCACGATCGGCGCGTTCCTCGTGCAGAAGCGGCTCTCGCTGATCGGCGACGGCGTAGGCCACGTCGCCTACGCAGGCGTCGGGCTCGGGCTCCTCGCCGGGGATCTGGCCCGTGTGGACCGCGCTCGTGTTCGCGGTGGGCGGCGCGGTCGGTGTGGAGCTGCTGCGCTCGCGGCGGCGGGCCGGCGGCGACCTCGCGCTTGCGTTGTTCTTCTATGCGGGCCTGGCGCTCGGTGCGGTCTTCGTGACGAAGGCAGGTCTCGAGGCCGACCTCGAGACGCTCCCGTACCTGTTCGGCGACCCGCTCACCGTCACGACGACGGGGCTCGTCGCGATCGTGGTGGTCGGCGGCGCGGTCGCCCTCGGCGTGTGGTCGCTGCGGCGTGTCCTGTTCGCGACGGTGAGCGACGAGGACTGGTCCCGGGTGGCCGGACTCCCGGTCGACCTTCTGAACGTGACGCTCGCCGGGTTGACCGCCGCCGTGATCGTCGCGGGGATGCGGATCGTCGGCCTGCTCCTGGTTGCCGCGCTGATGGTCCTGCCGGTCGCGAGCGCCCAGCTGCTCGCCCGCTCGTTCCGGGGCACGGTGGCGCTCGCCGCCGCCATCGGCGCTGCCAGCGCCGTAGCCGGGCTCGCCGTCGCCCACGTGCTGCACCTGGAACGCGGCGGTGCCAGCGGAGTGATCGTGCTCGTCGCAGCGACGATCTTCACGGCGACGAGCCTGATCGAGCGCAGGACCCCCGCGACCGTCCAGACGGAGGGCCCTTGACCACCGACGTCCACGCGACGGCACAGGCGCGGCTCTCCGCCGCCGGCCAGCGCTACACGGACCAGCGCCGCCGCCTCATCGACGTGCTGTCGTCGGTCGGCAACCCGGTCGCGCTGCCCGACATCTTGGCCCGCGGGCGCGGCCTCAAGCAGAGCTCCGTGTACCGCAACCTCACGGCGCTCCAGCACGCGGGCGTGGTCCGGCGCGTGGCGACCGAGGAGGAGTTCGGCCGCTACGAGCTCGCGGAGGAGTGGACCGGCCACCACCACCACCTCGTGTGCTCGCGGTGCGGAGCGATGCGCGACGTCGAGGTGCCCAACGACCTCGAGCGCACCCTCGGCCGCGCGCTCGACCGTCTCGCCGGGCGCGCCGGGTTCGCGAGCGTGTCGCACCGCCTGGACCTGATCGGCCTGTGCGCGGACTGCGCCGTCGGCTAGCCGGGTTCTTCGGCGACCAGGAGGTCGCGCACCTCGACGACGACCGGCCTGTCGAGATCCAGTCGCTCCATGCGGATCGAGATCCCGGTTGCCAGGTCGATCCAGAGGCGGAAGGTCACGTCCTCCCCCGTGCGCAACCCCTCGACCTCGGCGATCCAGCACGGCCGTCCCTCGATCGCATCGCTCCCGACGACGGTCCCGGTCGCGGAGTCCAGGTTCGCCATGCGGGCGCCGTCGATCACGGTCTTCTCGAGGCCGCGCCAGTGGACCTCGTGGCCGGTGTGGAGCGCCAGGTGGTCTCGCTCGCCGAGCAAGACGTGCTCGGACGTCGTCTGCAGACCGAACCGTTCCCCCTCGTCGATCCACCAGCCGTCGCGTCCATCGAAGACGACCCGGACACGGCGCTCGACGTCTCCTTCGTCCGTCCGGGCGACCGTGCACGACAGCGCCGGCTTCGGTGAGCGCAGGAGGTCGACGAGCTCTGCCCAGGAGGGTGGCGTGTCCACGGGTTGAGCCTAGTGCTACGGCGTCAAGTAGGGCTGGCTCGGCACCGGCTCCGGCGAGATCGTCTCGGCGGCGACGAGGATGTCGCGTCCGATCGGGTAGACGCGGCCGACCACGTGGAGCCAGTCATCGGAGTGGTAGCGACCCGGCGGCACGCCCACCACCCGCACGCGCGCGACGGTCGCGTCGGCCGCGCAGCACGTGACGATGTACCGCGTGAGCGATCAGCTCGTCCGGTGGCGTCCCCGGCTCGCTCGAGACGAAGCCGTCGAGCGTGATCTCCTCACCGGCCCGCTTCGTGAGCTGTGCGAGGGCGGGGTCGAAGCTCTGGGCGGCCCCGATGTCGATGAAGTCCAGCGGTCCGGAGACCTCGCGCGCGCTCGCCTGCAGCCCGGTCCCGGTGAACGACGACCGCTTGTTCGTGGCGAAGGAGCCGAGCGTGATCGGTGGCAGCGCCATCAGGACGATCGCCGGGAGCGCGATCGCGCCCAGCACCCAGGTCTCGCGGCGCGAGAGCGACTCGCGTCGCGCGACCCGCGCCGACCACAGCCGTCCGATCGTCGCGGCGGTGAGGATCGCGACGCCGAGCGGCACGAGCCAGGCGGTCTTGGTCGACAGGTAGAGCGAGGTCCTGCCGGTGACCATGAGGTACCAGAACAATGACGCCCACGCCGCGAGGACGAGCCCGGTCGCCACCCGCACGGGGCTCCAGTGCAGCGGCTCTGCCCGCTCGGCGACGGTCGCGGTCATGGCGGCGCTCATCCCCAGATCACCTGGATCCACAGCGTCGCGACGAGCGTCGTGGCCGTCACCGTGATCACCACGGTCCGCAGGAAGCCTTTCGAGTACGTGCCGGCGTAGAGCGTGCCGAGCTTCAGGTCGAGCATCGGCCCGAACACGAGGAACGCGAGCTGCGCAGCAGGTCCGAACGCGACGAACGACGCCGCGACGAACGCGTCGGACTCCGAACAGATGGAGATCAAGAAGGCGAGCCCCATCATCGTCAGCAGGCTCAGGATCGGGAGGTTCGCGACGTGGTTCACGATCGGCTGGGGCACGAACGTCTGGATCGTCGCGGCCATCAGCCCGCCGAGGATCAGGAACCGCGCCATGAAGACCAGGTCGCCCGTCAGGTGACCGAAGAACCGCCGCCACCGCGTCTCGGCCACGTCGACGTCGTGGGCCTCGGCCATGGAGTCGGCCTTGAGCAGCTCCTCCGGCCGGCGCCAGCCGATCACCCACCCGACCGCCATCGCGACGATCAGCCCGAGCGCGACGCGGCCGAACACCATCAGCGCCGCCGTGTCGCGCCCGCGGTACGCCACGAAGGTCGAGGCGATCACCACCGGGTTCACGATCGGCGCCGCCAGCATGAACGTGACCGCGGCGCTCGGCGCGAGTCCCTTGCGGGCGAGCCGGCGCGCCACCGGCACCGACCCGCACTCGCACACGGGGAACGCCATCCCCGCCACCGCCGCCGCCGGCAGCTGCAGCGAGCGCGGGAGCCGGCCCATCGCCGCGAACGCGGAGGCCGGCACGAACACCTCGATGATCGCCGAGACCAGCGCGCCCAGCGCGACGAACGGCATCGCTTGGACCATCAGCGCGCCGAACACGACCAGCAGGCTCCGCAGCCACGCGACCTGCTGGGGGTCGAACAGGCGGATCCCCGCAGCGACCGCGGTGAGCGCGAACACGACGTAGAGCCACGTCCGGTCGCGGGCCTCGACGCCGTGCCCGAGGTCGGTGTGGCGCGGAGCGGTGTCGAGCGCCATCAGCAGTACCGCCCGAACTGCACCACGAACGACGGGAACGCGTCGTCGAACGTCGATCCCGTCTTGGTCTTCATCGCGTCCACGACCTGCTGGGTGGTCACCCCGGTCTGCGTGACGACCGCGTTGTCCAGGAACAGACCCGAGGTCCCGGCCGCCGCGACCGGCGCGCCGCCGGCGGGGAGCGCGGCGGCGTCGACCCTGCGCAGGAACCCGCTCGAGGCGACGATCGGGTGGCCGTTCGTGGCGAGCGACCCGGTCGCCGTGACGACCACCGTCGTCCCGGGCACGGCCGCGAACACCTCGCGCGCGATCGCGCGCGTCCTCGCGTCCATCTGTCCGACGCTGCCCTCGAGGGTCACGCCGAGCAGGTCCGACGGCCCCCCTGCGCCGAACCCGTGGCCGAGCAGCGTCGCGACGTCGCCCGCGGGGTCGCGGCGGTCGGCGATCACGGTGTCGTCGTCACGCCCTCCGTACCAGGTGCCGCCGATCAGGCCGCGGTCGCTGACGTCGGTCTCGACCAGCGCGATCTTCGCCGCGCCGGCCGTCAGCTCGTCGAGGTCGTCGCCGAGCGAGGCGATCACCGGCACCGGTGCCCCCGGGCCGAACGACCGCACGATCCCCTTGTCGGTGCGGACGAACGTTCCGGTGACGCCGTGGTCGGAGGGGAGCCCGCCCGTGCCGATCGTGGTGAGGACAGCGGTCGGGTCCAGCGGGAGCGACCCCGGCGTACCCGTGCCGACGGCCGCCCCCGCGCCGCTCGGAGCGAGCGCGCGCGCATCACGGCCCCAGGATGCACCCACCTCGGGCATCCCGACGCCTTTCCACACGATCGTCACGACCAGGGGTGAGCGGGTCGCCGGGGAGACGACGCCGGGCAGCGCCGTGCCGCTGCGGACCTCCGGGTGGGGTCGGCGGATCCCGAGCAGGGGCGTGACCGTCGGCGCGAGCCGGTCCAGCCCGACGCCGTGGAGCGTCCGTGTCCGAACCCCATCGCCGATGATCGCGAGCGGCACCGCCGTCGCCGCGGGCGTCGCGGTGGTGGAGGGCCAGGGGACGGACAGACCGTGTCCGATCGGCGTGACCAGGGGCGATGCTCCGGTCACCCCGATCGCATCGGGCGAACGCGCGTCGTAGAAGCCGGCGGTGACCAGCGTCCGCACGTCGGCGGGCAGGCCGCAGAACGGGATCGGGGACGTCCGCGCCTGCGCCGCGTCGCAGCTGTCGGCGACGCAGAAGGCCCGCAGCGCCACCGCGGGCGCGCCGATCAGCCCCAGGACCACGAGGAGCGTGGCAAGGCGACGGCCGGTTCCCACGCGCCCCACGCTACCGCCGGTTGGGTTGTCGGGTCCTCCGGCCGTCCGGTTACCTATCGGCATGCGCATCCGTTCCCACAGGCTCATCCTTGCGTTCGTCGCGCTCGCGGCGACGGTCGTGCCCTTGCTGGCCCCCACGCCTTCTACCGCGGCGCAGTCCGACGCGGACATCAAGCAGTGGACCTGTGCGTTGCCGCACTCCTACCTGCTCCGGACGCTGAGGGGATACAGCCCCGATCGCGGCTCGGCGATCACGATGATCCCCCAGGAGCCCGACTTCGTGGGTTCGGGTCTGCCCCACGTCGGGCCGTGGGACTACATCCAGCACGTGCCGATGTTCTGGTACGGCCCCGGCTACATCAAGGCGCAGAAGCCGATCGCCCGGCCGGTGACCCTGGCCGACATCGCGCCGACCCAGGCGGACGTGCTCAACTTCGACGGGTTCACGGCGGTCGACGGCAAGCCGATGACCGAGGCCCTCGCGCAGGACCCGAAGGCCGCCGGGTACACGCCGCCGAAGCTGGTGGTCGTGCTGGTGTGGGACGCAGGCGGTATGAACGTGCTGCAGGCGCACCCGAAGGAGTGGCCGTACCTCCGCTCGCTCATGCCGAAGGGCACGTTCTACGAGAACGCGTTCGTGGGGTCCTCGCCTACCAGCACCGCGCAAGACCACGCGACGATCGGCACGGGTGCGTTCCCGATCCACCACGGCCTCATCGGGCACCACTTCCAGATCAACGGCCACGACACGACGCCGTGGGCGCTGGGCCCGAACTACTTCATGCTGCCGACATTCGCCGACATCTATGACGCCGCGAAGGGCAACGCGCCGGTCGTCGGGGAGGTCGGCACGGCCGACATCCATCTCGGGATGCTCGGTCACGGCTCGTTCTGGCAGGGGGGCGACCGCGACATCGTGGTCACCCGCAGCGCGGCGCAGAAGTCGACCCTCACCGACGAGGGCGATCAATGGAACCTGCCGACCGACCTCACCCCTTACTACCGACTCGCCGGGTACGCGAACAACGTGCCGGGCTTCGCGCAGGACAAGATCCAGCTGGACCGACGCGACGGCAAGCTCGACGGCAACTGGCGCGACAACAACATCGCCGACCTGCTGCAGGGGTTCGACACGCCGGCGCGCACCCCGTACGAAGAGCGGGTCGTGCAGACGATCCTGCAGCGCGAGAAGTTCGGGCAGGACGACACCCCGGATCTCTTCTACGCGAACTTCAAGGAGATCGACTACGTCAGCCACGTCTGGTCTATGAACTCCCCGGAGATGAGCGACGCCGTGAAGTACCAGGACGATGCCCTCAAGCAGTTCATCGGCTTCTTGAACCAGGACGTGGGCAAGGGCAACTACGTGATGGTGCTCACCGCCGACCACGCGGCCATGCCGAACCCGGCCGTCTCCGGCGGCTACCAGATCTCGACCGGCGCGATCCAGCAGCAGCTCGAGGCGCACTTCGATCTGAACGGCCCCGCCGTCCCGGTCGTGGACGGCATCCAGCCGGCGAACGTGTTCATCGACACCCAGGAACTGGCGGCGAACGGATCCACCCTGGACGACGTCGCACGGTTCATGCAGGGCATGACGCAGGCCGACACCGCCGGCGGCGGAGTGGTGCCGCAGCCCGGCCACGAGAACGACCCCGTGTTCGCCGCGGTCTTCCCTTCCGCGATCATTGAACACCTGCCCTGTCTGCCCGAGGCGTCCAGAGTGATGCAGAACGCCATCTGAGCAGGACCGGGCAGGCGTCCGGACCGGAGGGATGGCCTGTGGCTCCGCGGAGATCCGGGTGAGGGCCGGGTGCTAGTGTCCGGGGCTACGGATCGACTCGACCGGACGTCTCGGCTCTTGCTCGTGGTCCGCGTCGCCGTTCTCGTGTCGGTGATCGTCGGCGTCCCGCACTTCCCGTCGTCGGCTGCCGGCCGATACCTTGAGATCGCGCATAGCCCCGGCGTTCCGTATCGGTCCTTCGAGGTCGAGTATCCGATCGGCGAGCTCGGCCTGATCGAAGCGACCGCGTTCGGCTCGCTCGCGACGGCACGAGCCCTTCTGGGAGTGGTCGCGTTCATCGGCGACCTGCTGGCGTTCCTCAGCGTGCGAGCCAGGGCCGGCGCGCTCGCCGGCCGGCGCTACCTCCTGCTCGGGACCCCGCTCCTGCTCTACATCTACCGCCGCGCCGATCTGGTCTCCGTCGGCCTGGGGGCGCTCGGTGTCGTGCTCGCGGACCGAGGCAAGGACAAGGGCGGCGGAGCGGCGTTCGCGGGCGCGATCTTGGCGAAGCTGTGGCCGATCGTCTTGTTGCCCGCATGGCTCCTCCAGCGCCGGACCGGCGCCCTGCGAGCGTGCGTGGTCGCGCTCGTGGCGGGCGTCTCGCTGTGGATCGTCCTGGGGGGATGGGGCGCGCCCAAGCAGGTCGTGACGTTCCGCGGTGCCACCGGGTGGGAAGTGGAGTCGTCGATCGGCGCCGTCGTCTGGGTGGCCACGAACGAACGACGGTTCGAAGCCGGTGCCGTCCGGACCGGTGCCGTCACGACGGCCGAACACGCGGCGCTCCTGTTCATCTTGAGCGCCTTGCTCGTCGCCATCTGGCGTCGCGCGAGGTCCGCCGGACAGGACCCCTGGGGAGCGCCCGCCGCCGCCTCGGTGGCTGCCCTGCTCCTGACGTCTCCGTTGCTCTCGCCGCCCTACGTCGCCTGGCTGCTCCCGTGGCTGGCGTTCACGACGCGACGAAGGACCGTGCTCCTGGGTGCGGTCCCGATCGCGTTGACGGGGGCCGTGGTCGCGGTCTGGTACCTCGACATCTGGAGGGGCCACCCCGGACTCACGCAGACGCTCCTGATCGCACGGAACCTCGCGCTCATACCCCTGGTCGTGGCCGCCCTCGTCCGCGATCGTGCCGCGCCGGGGAGCGAAGAGCACGGCCTGACGCCGGCGCTGACGGACGGCTAGAGGCCCGGATGAGCGCTCTCGGGGCCGCGGTCCCGCCGTCGTCGATGGACGCGGTGTATCTGTATCGTCCGGGGCGTCACCGAGCAGGGAGAGACCCAGGCCCATGACCGCAACCGACACCGTGTCAGGCGTGAGCGCGGCGCCGCGCACGCGTCGTTCGCTCTTCCAGAGCGGCTGGACGGTCGCGCTCTTCGGGCTCGTGATCCTGCTCGTGCTCGGCTGGCGATTCCTCGTCGATCCGTCGTTGTCCGCGCCGACGCGCGACCCGGCCTGGTACACGTGGCGCGCCCAGGTCGTGATGGAGGGGAACCCCGGCTCGGTCGCCGGCGAGTGGGGCCCGATCGTCAACAACAGCGGCCTGTTCTCCGGCGGCTATCGCGTGACGACCCTCGTGGCGGGCGCGTTGCTCCAACGGGTGGCCGGGATCGACCGGTACTCGTTCAGCGCCTTCCTGATGCTCGGGATCCCGATCCTGACGGGCCTCGCGTTCGGTGCGGGCGCGTTCCGGAGCAGGCGGGACGGGCTCGTGGTCCTCCTCACGATGCTCGCGTCGGCGGCGCTGTTCCTCACGACCACCTACGTCGGGTACCTCGACAACATCACGGTCCTGTTCCTGCTCGCGTTGACGTTCCCGTTCCTCGGCGCCGCCAGGACATCGTGGGGCGCGCGGTCGGCCCTGTTCCTGATCGGGATCGCGGCGGCCTTCACGCATCCGACGACGTGCGTGCTCTTCGGCCTCACGATGATGGCCGTCTTCGGGTTCCACTTCGTCACCAGCCGGTTCCATCTGGGCGAAGCGCTCAAGAGCGACGGGCCCGCGCTGATGTCGGTCGGGTTCGGGATGATCCTCGGGCTTGCCTGCTGGGTGATCGGGATCTGGGGGCAGACGGCCGCGATCGCGGACGCCGCCTTGCCGCCTCCGTACACGAAGCAGTTCTTCATGGAGCGCCTCGGCGGCTGGGTGACGTCGATGCAGCCGCTGATCATCGGACCGCTGATCGTGATCGCGATCGGGTCCACGATCTGGATGTCGCGTCGCGAGCGCAGACCCGCGGACGCCTACGACATGCACGCCGCGTGGTGGCTCCTGCCGTTCGCCTTCGTGTTCTCGTTCGTGCTCGGCTCGCAGTACCAGATCGCCGGCGCGCCGGGGTCGCCCGTCGTGCCCTACTACCGGTTCATGAACGCGAGCGCGGCTCCGATGGCCCTGGCCGGGCTCGGCGCCTTCGTGGCCGTGCGCTGGCTGTGGCGGGGCGACGGCGTGCGGCTGGTCGCCGGTGTGCTCGGTACGCTGGTGGTCGTCGGCGCGCTCGGAGGGATGCTCGTCTACGGCACCCGTGGGGCGAACTGGGTGGGCGACAAGAACCAGTGGGCGAACCAATCGGTGCGGACCTCGCTCGCCGCGGTCAACGAGGTCGTGGCGCAGGCGGGCCCGCGCCCGAACGTCCTGGTCATGAACTACGGCAACACCGATGACGAGACGCGCACGAACACCGCCTACGGCTGGGCCAAGACCTTCACGAACGTCTTCCGCACCGGGCTCCCCGGCGACGCCGCCCAGTACAGCGTGACGTATCTCGGCACGATCCAGAACTTCCTCGCCGGACAGGTCACGCAGAGCCAGAGCCAGGGCTACAACACCGCCGCGCGGCAGCACTTCGCCGAGGTGCAGTCGCGGTTCAAGGAGTTCCCCGAGCCGCCGCTCGTGTTCGTGATCGGGCAGTACTACAAGGGACTCTGCAACGACGGCGCCTGCGCGAGCGCGAGCGAGGACCAGGTGTTCCAGCAGGCGCTGCAGGCCGGCAACGCGCAGGAGGTCGGGCCCGACGTCTACGTCCTCACGGGCTCGGGTCTGTACACGCCGCCGGCCGACGTGATCGCGCGGGCGCAGGCCGACGCCAAGAGCGTGGGCGAGTCACTCACGAACCCGCCCAACCCATGGACGAACCCGCTGCACACGCTGCGGGTCCTGTTCGGGCTCTTCGTGCTGGTGATCCTGCCGGGTCTGCTCGCGATGCGGTTCTTCGAGATCGATGAGTCGTCCGTCACGAAGGTCGCGCTGGTGCCGGGGATCTCGTTCGTCCTGTCGATCCTCACGGGGATCGCGGTGCTGGCCGTGTGGCGCGGACCGCTCACGACGACCAAGGGCTGGGTCGTCGCCGCGCTGGCGGTCGCCCTCGGCGGCGTGCTCGGCCTCGCGAAGGATCGGATCGTGGCGCCGCTGGCGTCGTTCGGGAACTTCTTCAACGGGATGTTCGCGGTCTTCGCCAACCGTGACTTCTCGGTGCTCATGGGCGTGCAGTTCTTGGCGCAGGCCGGCCAGGGAGTGGTCCAGGGGGCGATCGCGAAGTCGCTCGCGTTCGGCGGGCAGAAGGGCTTCGACGTCCAGAACCTGCCTTCGGCGAAGTACCTCCTGGTCGTGGTGCTCTGCCTGTACGGGCCCTACACGTTGATCTCGCCGTTCATCGGCGTGTTCATCGACCGCTTCCCGCGCCGCCGGGTCGTCTGGTGGGCGAACATCGTCACCGCGGTGCTCGTGGGCGCCGTGGCGTTCGCCGTGTTGATCCCGCTCGGCAAGGGCACCACGGAGGGCAGCGTGTTCAAGACGGCAGGCCTGATCGTCGGCCTGCTCGCCGTCCAGGCGTGCGTCCGCGTGGCCCTCGCCGTGAAGTCCGCCGCGATCCCCGACGTCCTCGCGGGCAAGGACCTGCTCCAGGGCAACGGGTTGTCGCAGGCAGGCGGAGCCCTGCTGCAGATCGTCGGGATCGCGTTCGGCACCGTGCTCGCTGGGATCGCGCCGCCGTGGATCGCGGTCGTGATCGGGGCGGCGGTCCTGGTCGCAGCCGCACTCGTCGCGGTGCAGATGCGCCACGCCGAGGTGCACGCCCACGTCGCGTCGTTCGCGCAGGAGGCGGGGCAGGTCGTGCGGAACATCGTCGCCGGCGTGAAGGAGGTCGTGTCGCGACCGCCCGCTGCGCTCGGTCTGTCGTCGTTCCAGATGCTCCGCTACCAGTTCTGGGGCTTCGGTCTGTTCGTGTTCGGTCTGTACGGCAAGAACCTGGTGCAGGGAGGATCGAGCAAGGCGGACACGTTGTCCCTCGTCCTGTCCGGCCTGGGCGGACTGCTCGGCGGCGCCCTCGGCATGGTCGTGGCGCAGAAGTACAAGGACCGGGTCGCGCCGGTACGCCTCCTGCTGCTGTCGATGGTGCTGCTCGGGATCGGAACCGTGATCGGCGGCATCCTCGTGTCGGTCCCGGGCTTCGCCGTGATGCTGTTCCTCGGGTTCTTCGCGTTCTTCGTGGGGAAGATCTCCGCGGACACGATCACGCAGCAGTCGATGCCCGACGACTTCCGCGGCCGTGCCTTCGCGCTGTTCGACATCGCCTACAACCTGGGCTACATCGTGCCGGCGCTGATCCTGTTCCTGGTCTGGGTCGAGGACAGCCCCACGACGACGCGGCTGATCCTGCTCGTTTCCGGCGTCGTGTTCCTCGGTCTCACGGTGTTGATCGCTGGCTGGGCGAAGCGGATCGCGGACCAGTTCGCGGCGCAAGACGACCTGATCGGCGAGGAAGCCGCCGAGCTCGCGGCGATCGAGTAGCGGCGTGGAGGTCACGAGCGCCGACGGCACGCGGCTGCACGCCGAGGTCGACGGCGCCGGCGAGCCCGTCACCGTGTTCGCGCACGGGCTCACGAACTCGTGCATGGAGCTGGCGGCGTTCACGCCGCTCGCGCCCGGCACGAAGGTGCGGTTCTGCTTCCGGGGTCACGGCCACTCGGAGGTGCCGCGGGCCGGGCGATATCGATTCTCCGACTACGCCGCCGACCTGGACGCGGTCGCGGCGGCGTTCGGCGCGACGCGTGCGGTCGGGACCTCGCTCGGCGCCGGTGCGATCACGCACCTCCTCGCCGGGCGGCCGGACCGGTTCGAGCGCCTCGTCTTCCTGCTGCCGGCGGCGCTCGACGAGCCGGTCGTCGGCCATCCGATGTCGCTGCGTACCGCCGAGCTGCTCGAGACCTTGCCGAAGGACGAAGCGATCGAGCGAGCCTTGGAGGAGTCGGGCCGCGCCCGGAACTACGAGGAGGCGCCCGGCCTGCGCGAGTTCGACCTGCTGCTGTGGCAGGACATGAATCCGGTTGGAGTGGCGCGCGCGATCCGTGGGGTCGTTGGGGAGCGGGCGATCACCGACCGGTCGCTCCTGGCGCGTGTGGACGCCCCCGCGATCGTGATCGCGCGCGAGGGCGACGCGATCCATCCGGCGGCGCTGGCGCGCGCGATGGCCGAGACGATGCCGAACGCCGAGCTGATCGAGCTTGCCTCCGAGGAGGACCTGCTCGACTCGATCCCGATGCTGGTCGGCCGGGTCGCGCGGTTCCTGGCGACGTGAGCGTCCGCGACGGTCGGGCCCGCGAGCTGGCGGGCTCGGGGATGGCGGTGGCGATGTCCGCACAGTTCGCGGTCGTGGTGGTCTGCGGACGGATCGTCCAGGACGGTGGCGCTCCGTACGTGATGTTGGCGATCCGCTTCGGCGTGCAGTCGCTCGTGCTCCTGGGCGCGCTGCTCGTCCTCGGCCGGCCGCTGGTCCCGGCTTGCGGCGAGCGGCTCGCCCTCGCGCTCGCCGGCGGCGTCGGCTACGCGCTCGAGTCCGCTCTGGCGTTCCTGGCGATGAACCACGGGAAGGCGGGACCGGTCGTGCTGATGTTCTACACGTACCCCGTCATGGTGATGCTGGCGACGATCGCGCTCGATCGCCGGGCGCCGCAACGCACCGCCGTGCTCGCGCTGGCGCTCGCGATCGCCGGCGCCGCGGTCGTCGTGCTGGTCGGCGGCGGGCTCGAGATCCAACCGCTCGGGATCGCGCTCGCGCTGTGCTCCGCCGCCGTGTTCTCGTCCTACCTGCTCGTGGTCGACCGTAGGGTCCGCCGTACCGACGCTCTGACGAGCGCGACGTGGCTCGGGGCCTGGGCCGCCGCGGGCAACGTCGCGCTGGCGGTCACGACCGGATCCATCTCGATGCCGGCCGCGGAGCACGCGGTCGCTCTGGGCGTGATGGCGGTCGCGTCGGCCGGCGCCTTCGCCGCGATGTTCGGGGCGCTGCGGCGGGTGGGTCCGATCCGCACGTCGATCATCGGGGTGCTGGAACCGGTCGCGATCGCGGTCCTCGCCGCGTTCGTCTTGTCGCAGCCGCTCGTGCCTCCGACCGCGCTGGGCGGCCTGCTGATCGTGACCGGCGCGGTGGTGGCGACGTTGGTGCGAGCGCCCCACACACCCGAGCCCACGGTCTGAGGCCCGCTGCGGTAGCGTCCGGGGATGACCGACGACCTCTACTCCCGCGATGCGTACCTACAGAGCTGCGACGCCACGGTCGTCGCGGTGACCGACGCCGGCGTGGTCCTCGACCGCACCGTCTCCTACGCGCGCGGCGGCGGGCAGCCCGGCGACACCGGGGTCCTGCGTTGGGACGGGGGCGAGGCCCGGATCGCCGACACGGTGAAGTCGCGAGAGACGGGCGAGTTGCTGCACGTGCTCGAGGAGGGCGCCGCGGCGCCGCCGGTCGGCGCCGCCGTCACGTGCGAGATCGACTGGGCGCGCCGCCACGTCCTGATGCGCACGCACACCGCCCTGCATTCGCTCTCGGGCATCGTCTTCACCGACTACGGCGCGAAGGTCACCGGCGGCAACATGGAGCCCGGCGGCGTCGCACGCATGGATTTCGAGCTGGAGACGATCAGCCAGGAGTTCGGCCGTGAGGTCGAGGAGAAGCTGAACGCGGCCCTCGTGGAGGATCGCCCCGTCCACGTCTCGTTCCTGCCGCGCGCCGAAGCGCTCGCGGACCCCGACCTCATCCGCACGAAGGTCTCGCTGATCCCGGAGTCGGTCGACCCGATCCGCGTGATCGACATCGAGGGGATCGACACGCAGGCCGACGGCGGCACCCACGTTCGCTCGACCGGCGAGGTCGGGCGCGTTCGCGTGGTGAAGACCGAGTCGAAGGGCAAGGCCAACAAGCGCATGCGGATCGAGCTGGTCGATCCGTGATCAACACGTCGCCGATCGAGGTCTTGGTGCTCATTGCGCTTGTCGTGGTCGCGGCTGCCCTCCTTCACCGGATCTGGGGTCGTCGGTGAGGGACGCCGCCCTCGACCGGACGCCGCGGGACGATGGGTTCGCGATGCCCGCGGAGTTTGCACCGCATGGCATGACGATCATGCAGTGGCCCAGCGAGGCGGCACTGTGGGACGACAGGCTCGAGGACGCGTTCGAGGAGTACGCGAACGTGGCGAATGCGATCGCGGCCTTCGAGCCGTTGCTGATGTTGGCCGATCCGTCGTCGGCGGTCGAGGCGAGGAGGCGGCTCCGCGACGACGTCGAGATCCTCGAGGTTCCGCTCGACGACGCCTGGGCGCGCGACAGCGGGCCGATCTTCGTGTCGAACGGGCGCGGTTCGCTCG
Organism: uncultured Actinomycetes bacterium; assembly: GCA_963710985.1. Lineage (GTDB taxonomy): Bacteria > Actinomycetota > UBA4738 > UBA4738 > HRBIN12 > AC-51. The sequence continues at coordinate 54,594 of CAVQCI010000006.1, forward strand.
CCCTCGTCGACTTCCGATTCAACGGCTGGGGCGGCAAGTTCCCGTTCGGCAAAGACCAGCACGTGCCGGCCCACGTCGCGGATCACCTCGGCGTGCCTCGCTACGAGGCGCCGTTCGTGCTCGAGGGAGGCTCGTTCTTCGTCGACGGCGAGGGAACCCTGCTCACGACCGAGCAGTGCCTGCTCAACCCGAACCGTAACCCCGACCTCGCCCGCGACGACATCGAGCGGCTCCTGGGCGGCTACCTGGGCGTCGACGTCGTCGTGTGGCTGGGCGAGGGGCACGTGCACGATCCGCACACCGACGGGCACGTCGACGACGTCGCCCATTTCGTCGCTCCGGGCACCGTGATCGTCCACGCGCCGGAGGATCCGGCCGACGGGGACCACGGGCGGGGGCAGGAGAACCTGCGGCGGGTCGTGGCGGCGCGCGACGCCCTGGGGCGCCCGCTGCAGGCGGTCCCGTTCGATCCGGGCACGCCGAGCGCAGCCGTATACCTGAACCTGTACCTCACGAACGGAGGTGCCATCGTGCCCATCGCCGGTGACGAGCACGACGCGGTCGCGCTGGCTCGGCTCCGGGAGGTGTATCCCGACCGAGAGCTCGTGCCGGTGGAGGCGGGCACCATCCTGTTCGGCGGTGGCGGTCCGCACTGCATCACCCAGCAGGTGCCCGCGATATGAGCGAGGCCGTCACCGACCGGACGCCGCGCGACGATGGCTTCGCGATGCCCGCCGAGTGGGCGCCGCACCAGGCGACGTTGATCTCCTGGCCGACACGCACCCGCGCGGACCTGTGGGGCGAGCTGTTCGAGGATGCCGAGCGCGACTACGCGGCCGTCGCGAACGCGATCGCGGACTTCGAGCGCGTGGTGATGGTCGTGGATCCGTCGCAGGTCGGCGAGGCACGCACACACCTGCGCGACGACGTCGAGCTGCTGCCGATCCCGATCGACGACTCGTGGGTCCGCGACAACGGCCCGATCTTCGTGTCGGACGGCCGCGGTCGGATGGCGGCCGTGGACTTCCGCTTCAACGGCTGGGGCGACCGCTACCGACCGTACGAGCGGGACGACGCGCTCCCGGCGGCCCTCGCCTCGCACTTCGGCGTCGCACGGTACGAGGTGCCGCTGGTCCTCGAGGGTGGCGCGTTCGGCGTCGACGGCGAGGGCACCCTCATCACGACCGAGCAGTGCCTGCTCAACCCGAACCGCAACCCGTCGCGCTCCAAGGGCGAGATCGAGGCGACCCTCAAGGCCTCGCTCGGCGTCGACGTGATCCTGTGGTTGCCGCACGGCTGGTCGCAGACGCGCGACACCGACGGCCACGTCGACGGGATCGCCCTGTTCACCGCGCCCGGCCACGTGCTGCTGCTGGCGCCCGCCGCGCAGGACGACCCCGACCACGCGCTGAGCGTCGCGAACCGCGCGGTGCTCGAGGCCACGCCGGACGCCCGCGGTCGTGCGATCCAGGCCGTCGGGTTCGATCCCGGCGCGCCGGTCGACATCCCGTTGCTCAACGTCTACCTGGCCAACGGGGCGGTGATCGTCCCGACGGGCGCGGGCCCGGCCGACGAGGTCGCTGCGGCGCATCTGCGCGCCGCGTTCCCCGATCGGGAGGTCGTGCGGGTCCCCGGCCGCGTCCTGCACGAGGGCGGCGGCGGTCCCCACTGCATCACGCAACAGGTGCCGGCCGCGTAGCCCTCAGCCGCCGAGCACCACGCCGACCAGCAGGAACACGACGTACACCGCGATCGCACCTGCAGTGAGGGTCAAGCGCAGCTGCTTCGGGATCGGCGAGTGTCCGAACGCGAAGTACAGCAGCGGGCCGAGGAACGGCACGACCAGCACGACCAGCATCCAGCGCGCGCGGTGGGGCAGCGGCGCCGACTCCTGCCGGATCAGGTCCCACATCGCGACCGCGACCCACGTCGCGTACAGCACGAACGGGAGCACGTAGCCGTAGAGCCCGATCAGCAGGCTCCACCACGACGTCGCGAGCGGCAGCCCCATCACGGCGATCGTCTCCTTCACCTCGGGGCCCGGCGCCGTCGCGATGTCGGCGACCGAGCGGATGCGGTAGGTCTCGGGCACGGCGTCGCCCGGGATCGCGAGCCGGGGCGGCGCCGTCGTGGGGTCGCCCGGCATCTGCGGCTGGTCGGGCGGCACCGGCTGGGTCCTCCAGTCACCGTGGGGGAACACGCCGTCCTGCGCGTCGAGGTAGCGGGTCCCGGTCGAGATGGTCGGGGCCCACGAGCCCCCACCGGCAGGGAACGGGTGGAAGCCGTCGCACGGGAACAGCGTCTGGATCGCGGGCGGCTGCGACGTCGAGGCCTCGTTCCCGCAGAACCCGTCCCCCCTCGCCGACGGCGCGCCCAGCACGAGATCGGCGCGGCCGCTGCGGCGCACCACGTTGTCCCGCACGGTGTTCCCCGACGTCACCCAGAGTTGCGCGTCGAGGTTCGGCAGGACCGCGATGCCGTAGGTGGTTTGGTCCTCGACGAGGTTCCCGACCACGCGGTCGTCGCGGACCCCGGTGAGGATGATCCCCATGCCGTAGGTGGGGTACTGGTAATGCTTCGCGTCGGCGGTCGTCGAGTTGTTGTCGTGGACGTAGTTGCCCGCGATCAGGAGGTCGTGCTGGGGTGCGAGGCGTTCTGAATCGAGCGTGTTCGGGACGATCCCGGCCATGTTATCGCGCCACTCGCTGTTCACGATCGCGAAGTCGCCGCTGGCGTTCGTACCGCTGAAGCCCATCGCGTTGTGCTCGGCGAGCACGTCGGTGATCAGGGCGTGGCAGGGATCGCATTGCCCGATGTAGAAGCCCGAGTCGGGCGACCCGCTCGCGTAGGAGTGGTCGAACTGTCCGTAGTCCGACGCGTACGCGTAGATCCCGTAGTCGCCGTTGTTGTAGGCCGTGAGGTAGGAGCCGCGGTAGCCGTGGACGTCGTCCCAGTAGAACCCGTTCAGCAGGTTGTTGCGCGCCGTCATGTTCTCGACCGCGACCCCGTCGGCGTCGATCACCTGGATCCCGTTCGCACGGACGAAGCCGCCGTCGACGATCGTCGTGTTGCGATCGAGACCGCGGATCGTCAGGTAGGGAACCGTGACCGTCACCGACTCCTCGTAGACGCCGGGGGAGACGAGCACCATGCCGCCGGGCTCCGCGTGGTCGACCCCCTTCTGGATCGTCGGATAGTCTCGGGGAACGCGCACCACCTGGCCGAAGCCGGTCGGGACCGGCTCGCGGCCCGGACCGACGCCGCCGGCCGGACCGGGTAGCGGGACGTCGCCGACCGCGACGATCCCGGTCATCCCCGCCTTCGCGGTCCCGTGCAGCGAGCAGTAGTAGCGGTAGATCCCGGGATCGGCGAACGTGTGCTCGAAGGTCCCGCCGGGTTCGATCGTGCCCGACGTCCACGATCCGTCGTCGGCGAGGACCGTGTGCGGGCTCCTGCCCTCGTTCTCCCACTCGACCGTGGCGCCTGGGTCGACCCGCGCGACCGAGGGCGAGAACGCGTTGTCGAGCATCGTGACCGTGGCGCCGTAGTCCTCCGCGAGCACCGGCGGAGCGACGAGCAGGAGGGTCGCCAGAGCGAGTAGCGCCGCGGCGACGGGTCGTCGGCTCATCGGCGCGGACCCTAGCATGGCCCCGTGACCCAAGAGCGACTCACGAGCCTGGACGCCAGCTTCCTCTATCTGGAGCGGCCGGCGATGCACATGCACGTCGCCGGCGTGTCGGTCTTCGCGCCGCGCGAGGACGGGCCGCTGACCTACGAGGACGTGCAGCGCGTGGTCGAGCGACGGCTGCATCTGGCCCCGCGGCTGCGCCGCCGGGTGGTCCCGGTGCCGGGGAACCTCGAGCGTCCCGTGTGGGCCGACGACGACCGGTTCGACCTCGACTTCCATCTGCGCCGGGCGGCGATCCCCGCGCCGGGGGGACGGCTCCAGCTCGAGCGCGCGGTCGGTCGCGTCCTGTCGCGCCCGCTCGACCGGTCCAAGCCGCTGTGGGAGCTGTACGTGTTCGAGGGTCTCGCGGAGGGGCGCACGGCCGTGCTCCTCAAGATGCACCACGCGCTCGCGGACGGGATCGGCGGGATGCTGATCGGCTCGGCGATCTTCGACCTGGCACGCGACGCGCCGATCGGGCCCGGCGACCGCGTGCCGTGGGTGCCGGAGCCGACGCCGTCGTCCGACGCGTTGGTCCGCGACGCGCTCCGCTCCATCGCGCTGCATCCGGCCGAGGCCGTGGCCCGCGCGGCGCAGGCGCCCAGCCGTGCGCTCCGCACCGTTGCGGAGACGGTCTCGGGGCTCGCGAGCATCGCGGGCATGGGGCCCCCGCCCGCCGGTCCGTTCGACGTCCAGGTCGGCCCGGCCCGGCGCTTCGCGATCGCCGACGCGCCGTTCGAACGCTTCCGCGAGATCAAGAAGACCCTCGGGGGGACGGTGAACGACGTCGTGCTGACCGCGGTCGCCGGCGGGCTCCACGAGCTGCTCGCCGCTCGGCGCGAGCCGACGAAAGGCCGCACGATGCGCGTGATGGTGCCCGTGTCGGTGCGCGGTCGCGGCGAGGAGGGCGACGTCGGCAACCGTGTCGCCCCGGCGTTCGTCGACGTCCCGGTCGGGAGGATGACGCCGCGCTCACGCCTGCTGAAGGTGCGCCGCTCGACCGAGCAGCTCAAGTCGTCCTCGATGGCGATGTCGGCCGACTCGATCATCGGGCTCGGGGCGTACGCTCCTCCGGCGCTGCACGCGATGGCCGCGCGGCTGATCTCGCGCGGCCGATGGTTCAACGTCGTCGTGTCGAACGTGCCGGCACCGCAGATGCCGCTGTACCTGGCCGGCGCCAGGCTCGAGGCGAGCTATCCGGCGATGCCCCTAGGCGAGAACTGCGGCTTGTCGATCGCGTGCACCTCGCTCGCCGGCACGATGGCCTTCGGGTTGACGGCGGACTGGGACGCGCTGAAGGACCTCGACGTGTTGGCGAGGGGCATCGAAGACGCCGTCGATGAGCTGACGAAAGCGGCGTCAGGCAGGAGCGGGCGCGCCTGAGCGGCGCTCGTAGGTCTCGGCGAACCACTCCGCCACCTCGCTGAGCCAGCGGCCAGGGACCTCGAGCATCGCGACGTGGCCGACGCCGGGGAAGAGCCGGCCGCGCCACGTCGGGTAGCTGCCAAGCACCTCCTCGGCGTGGCGAGCCGGGATCAGTCGATCGAGCTGCCCGTGGAGCAGCAACACCGGGCAGCGCACGCCGCCGAGCGCACGCGCCGAGACGTCCGGGCGCCGGGCGAGACGCAGGAGCGACGCGGTCGCCTCCCCGAACGCTTCGACGCCCCCCGGCATCTGCTGATGCTCGCGCACCGCGTCGACGTGGAGCTCGACGACGTCCTCGGCGATCTCCGCGGGCCTGGCACACGTGAAGCGGAAGCCGAGCCGTACGAGCCGTTCCGCGTCGACCGTCCGCACGCGGGCCGTCGTGAGCGCATCGCCCAGGGCCGGAACGTCGTAGAGGGCCAGCCCGAGCGCGAGCGAGGGGTGCATCAGCGCATGCCCCACGCGGGGCAGCGCCGGGCTCGTCAGCACGAGGCCGTGAACCCGTTCGGGGACGATCGCCGCCTCGAGTATCCCGAGCGCCCCGCCCATCGAGTTGCCCACGACGATCGTGCGGCCCGTGGCGGCCGCGGCGATGAACGCATCGAGGCTCCGGCGCAGGCCCATGATGCCGGCATCCCGCCCGTGCAGGGGCGACGCGCCGAACCCTGGGAGATCCAACGTCAGGACGCGCCCCAAACCGGAGAGCCCGGGCGCCACCGACACCCAGTTCACCTGCATCCCGCCCAGCCCGTGGACCAGCACGAACGTGGTGTCCGCGGGACCTTCCCACTCGCGGTAGGCGATCGGTCCGTCGGGGTCGATCGTCTGCAGCGGAGGGAGTTCGATGCTCACGCGGCCAGCCTACGACGGGTCCGGGATCCGGCCGCGAACCCGTGCCGCCGGGAAGGTTCCTGGGTGAACGGGCGTTCAAGCCCACAGGACGCCGAGGAGGTCGGGGCGGATGCGCTTGTGCGGCGCTTCACAAGACCTCCACGGCCTGACCTTTACAAATCCACCCGGTCACCCCTACGATACGAACCTGAGCGGCGCGAAAGCGTTGTGCCAACGCGTACACCCCCCGAACCTTCTGGCCGCTCGCGACGAACGAGGAACGACCCCGAGTTCCCGAGGCCGACGACGCTGCCGTGTGCGGCGGGGCGGCCCCGAGGAGGAGAGTGATACCAGTGCCGGAGCCGGCGCGTCCCCTGGGGACCGACGACGCTGACGATCTGCGCCTCTACCTCGAGGCGGCGGCGCGTGAGCCGCTGCTCACCAAGGAGGAAGAGGTCGAACTCGCCATGACCATCGAGGGCGGGAAGGAGGCCGAAGAGCGATTGCGCGCCGGCCGCCTCCGCTCCGAGAAGAGCATCGCCAAGGCGCGCGTCGAGGTGAAGAAGGCCGAGGCCGCCCGTCAGCGGTTCATCATGGCGAACCTTCGCCTCGTCGTGTCCGTCGCCCGTAAGTACCAGGGGCAGGGGCTGCCGCTCCTGGATCTGATCCAGGAGGGCAACATCGGGCTGATGCGCGCCGTCGAGCTGTTCGACTGGCGCCGTGGGTTCAAGTTCTCCACGTACGCGACGTGGTGGATCCGCCAGGGCATCACGCGCGCGATCGCGGACCGCTCGCGGTCGATCCGCCTGCCCGTGCACATCCACGACCGGCTGCGCAAGCTGAACCGCACGCGGTTCCAGTTCGCCCAGTCGATGGGGCGCGAGCCGACCCGCGAAGAGCTCGCGAAGGCGCTCGACACCACGGTCGAGGAGATCGACGACCTGACCGAGATGGGTCGTCGCGAGCCGCTGTCGCTGCAGTCCCCGGTAGGCGAGGACACCGAGCTCGGCGACCTGATCGAGGAGGTCGACTCCGACGCCGCGTTTAACGAGGTCGAGGATCAGTTGCTCCGCGAGGAGATCGGCGGGGCCGTCGACAAGGTGCTCGACGAGCGTGAGCGTCACGTGGTGGCCCTGCGCTACGGCCTGGAGAACGGGCAGCCGCTCAGCCTGCGCGAGACCGGCAAGGTGCTCGGTCTGTCGGGCGAGCGCGTCCGCCTGATCGAGCGCGAGGCGCTGCGGAAGCTCCGCGACTCGAACCTGATCAACGCCGTCGCGCTCGGGTAACCATCCGCGGCCACTGACCTTCAAGGAGCCGGCCCTTCGGGCCGGCTCCTTGCGTTCTCGGGTCGGGTCACCCGACGGGGAGGACCAACGCCCATTCGCGCGCGACCGATGAAGCCGGACCATCGAGGCGAGGTGAGCGAGATGCTGATCCCGATGTCCGCAGATGTTCGAGAGCTCCTGATCCACACGCGCGACCGGGTGCTACCCGGCACCTTGACCACGAGGCCGGACGCCATCGGCGTGGTGCTGTTCGCGCACGGGAGCGGTTCCAGCCGGCTGAGCCCGCGCAACCGGATGGTGGCGTCTCGGCTGGTCTCGGGCGGGCTCGCGACGCTGCTGTTCGACCTGCTCGACGGCGACGAGGCGGCCGATCGTTCCGCCGTGTTCGACATCCCGTTGCTGGCCGAGCGTCTCGAGGACGCGACTTCTTGGCTGCAGGATTCGGGGGTCACGCTGCCCGTCGGGTACTTCGGCGCGAGCACGGGCGCGGGTGCGGCGCTGTGGGCCGCCGCGGAGCTCGGGACCACGGTCCGAGCGGTCGTGTCGCGCGGCGGCCGCCCCGACCTCGCGGCCTCGCGGCTGGCCGTCGTGACGGCGCCGACGCTGCTGATCGTCGGCGGCCACGACGAGACCGTGCTGGAGCTGAACCAGGAGGCGCGCGCGAGGATGCACTGCCCGACGCTGCTAGAGGTGGTCCCCGGGGCGACCCACCTGTTCGAGGAGCCCGGCGCGCTGGAGACGGTCGCGACGCTCGCCACGCGGTGGTTCCGGGCGCATCTGGGCGGGATCGTCGAGGACTAGCGGGAGCGTTCGAGCGCCAGCCGCGTTAGGCCCAGTTGGGTCATCGCGTCGTGGATCTCGCCGCGCTCGACCATCGCGAGGGCCTCGTCGAACGGCACCCAGGCGACCTCGATATCCTCGGTGGCTTCGGGTCGCGGCGTTCCGTGGGTGATGCCGGTCGCCACGAACACCACCCCGCGTTCGTCGGTGAACGAGTCCTGCAGCGTGAAGCGGGTCAGCTCGCGCCAGGCCGCGGCCCGCGCGCCGGTTTCCTCCTCGAGCTCGCGCTGCGCTCCCGCGAGCGGCTCCTCGTCGAACGGGACCCCGCCCTCGGGGAGCTCCCACGTGCGCTCGTCGAGCGGGTAACGGTGCTGGGAGACGAGGGCGACGCGGCCGTCGTCGTCGAGCGCCACGACCGCGACCGCCACCGAGCGCGGATGCACGACCCCGTACTGCCCTGGCTCGCCGCTCGGCTGGACGACCTCGTCGTGCCAGACCTCGATCCACGGGTTCTCGTAGACGGTCCGCCGGGAACGGCGTTCCCACGGGCCGACGCGCGTCATGCGTTCGCACCACGTTCGTTCACGGAGCGGTCCCGGCGAGGCTCTGTGCGTGCGTCACCTGTTCCTCGAGATGGGTGCGGAGGCGCTCGCGGAACGTCTCGATCGCCGCATCGTCGCCGGCGTCACCGAACGGCAGGAGTGGGGGTCCGAACGCGAGCCCGACGCGCGGGCGGATCGGCCGTCGCCAGACGATCCCCGAGCGGGGCCACCGTTGCTGCGTGCCCCAGATCCGACGGGCACGACGGGCACGCCGGTGGGCAGCGCGATCCGCGGCACGCCGCTCTTGATCCGTTGGAGCCCCTGCGCCCCACCCTGGTCGTCGACCCGTCCCTCAGGTGCAAGCGCCAGCACCGCGCCGCCTGCCACCGTGTCGGCCGCGTCCTCGACGGCGCCGACGTCGCCAGCACCACGGCGCACGGGGATCTGGTCGTAGTGGCGGAGCACCCATCCGTAGAACCAGTGGCCGAAGACCTCCGCCGCGACGAGGAACCGGAGCTCGCGGCGAATTCGCCGGCTCGTCTCGATCCCCAGGACGGGGCCGTCGAGCACGCTCACGTGGTTGAACGCGAGGATCGACGGGTCCGGTCCGCGGCACGTGCTCCAGACCCTGCACGCGGACGCGGAACAGCGAGCCACACGAGCGGCCGCGTCAGCGCGAGGCCGACGCGCCACCAGCGGTTGAGCTCGCCGCCGCGCACGCGCGGAGCCTACGCCTCGCGCGCTCGCCGGTCACGAGCCGTCGAGGCGGACCACCGTGCGGATCACCTCGCCGGCGAGCATCGCCCGGAACGCCTCCTCGAGCTCGCCGTCGGTGAACCCGACGGTCCGCGTGACCATCGTGTCGAGGTCGAGCCGTCCGTCTCGGGACCACGTCGAGCCACTCGGGGAAGTCCTCGGCGGGGATCGGGTCGCCGCCGTCGGTGATGAGGAGCGTCGCCTTGTTCGGGTACGCGGCCCCGGTCGGTGCCGTCGCCCCAGGCGAGCGACACGGTGCTGCCGGGGACGGCACTCCGATCGCCACGCGGTGCCGGCCCGACGCGCCAGCATCGCCACCGCCTGCCCGACCACGCTCGCGTTCCCGGTCGCCTCGAACGCGACGTCGACGCCCTCCCCGTCGGTCAGCTCGCGCACCGCCGCGACGGCTCGGTCGCGGACGCGTCGACGACGTCGGTAGCGCCGAGGCGGGCGGCCACCTCGAGCTTGCCGGTCACGCAGGTCGACCGCGATCAGCCGTCGAGGCGCCGGCGATCCGTCGCGCCCTGCAGAGCCGGCGAGACCGATCCCGCCGAGCCCGATCACTGCGACGGTCTCGCCCGGCGTCGACACCGGCCGTGTTGACCGCGGCGCCGACACCGGTCGAGACGCCGCACCCGAGCAGGCACGCGCGCGACGAGGTCGACGCCGAGCGGCAGCGGCACCACCTGCGCGGCGTGCACGACCGTGTGCGTCGCGAGCGATCCGAGCGACAGCGTCCCGTCGAGCGGCTCGCCGGTCCGCGCGACGCGGATGCGCGGCGGCTGGTCCCACTCGTGGGCACACCGCCGCGGCAGTCCCGCGCCGGCATGCGCGGCACGTCCCGCACGGCACGGCCCAGGCGAGCACCACCGGCTGTCCCGGTGTGACGCGCGTCGACCCCCGGTCCGACCGCGTCGACGACGCCCGCGCCTTCGTGACCGAGGAGCATCGGGAACGGCGCGCCCCAGTTCCCGTGCTCGATCGCCCAGCGGTCGGAGTGGCAGACGCCGTTCGCGACGATCCGGACGCGCACCTCGCCCGGCCCCGGGTCGTCGACGTGGATCGGCTCGACCGCGGGTCCGCTCCTCGTCCGGTCGGTCACCACGGCCCGCGCGCTCTCGCATCGTTCGCCGTCCTCGCGTCGTGTCCGTGCACGTGGCTCGCGGCGGACGCGCATGCTAGCGTCGGCGCCGATGGACATCCTCGCGCATCCGCGACGCCGTCGCCGCGCTCGAGCCGAGTTCCTCGCCGCGCTGCGGGCAGATGGTGAACATCGACTGCGGCACGTACACGCCCGCGGGCGTCAACGCGATCGCCGACCTGTGCGAGGCGCGGTTCCGTGCGGGCGGGTGGACGATCGAGCGGCCGCCCCACGCGCCGGCCGACGGCGCGCCGCAGCTCGGGCGACCTCCTGATCGGCCGGCTGCGCGGCGCCGGCGGACCCGGGTCCTGCTGGTCGGCCACATGGACACCGTGTTCGACGAGGGCACGGTCGCCGAGCGGCCGTTCCGCATCGAGGGGACGATCGCGCGCGGCCCGGGCGTCTCGGACATGAAGGGCGGGTCTGCTGGCGGGGTTCTTCGCGGTGGAGGCGCTGCAGGAGGCCGGGTTCGACGGGTTCGGCGAGCTCACCTACGTCTGCAACCCCGACGAGGAGATCGGCTCGCCGTTCTCGCGGGCCGGCGATCGCGCGAGCTCGCGCCCGGGCACGACGTCGCGTTCGTGCTCGAGGGCGCGCGGCGCAAACGGCGACATCGTGTCGCGCGCGCAAGGGCGATCACCGACTACGAGATCGTCGTGCAGGGCCGCGCCGCGCACGCGGGCGTCGAGCCCGAGAAGGGCCGCAGCGCGATCCTGCAGGCGGCGCACACGGTGATCGCGCTCCAGGCGACTGAACGGCCGGTGGCCGGGCGTCACCGTGAACGTCGGCGTGATCGCGTGGCGGCACGCGCACGAACGTCGTCCCCGACCGCGTGCCGGCTCGAGGTCGACCTGCGCGTCGCCCGAGCTGGACACGTTGGACGAGGCGGAGCGCGGAGATCGAGCGGATCTGCGCCGAGCGCGTCGTGCCCGACGTCGAGGTCGAGGTCGTCGCGAACGGCTGGCACCGGCCGATGGAGAAGGGCGAGGGCACGGCGCGTCTGGTCGCCCTGGCCCGGGACGATCGCCGCGGAGCTCGGGTTCGCGCTGCACGACGCGGCCACGGGCGGAGCGTCCGACGCGAACACGACGAGCGCGGCGGGGACCCCGACCCTGGACGGCCTGGGGCCGATCGGCGGCGACGACCACGCGCCGGCCGAATGGCTGGACCTTGCGAGCGTCGTCCCGCGGGTGACGCTGCTCGCCGGACTGATCGCACGCGCGTGAGCGACGAGAGCGGCTGGCGCTTCGACGAGCTCCATCCGGAGGCGTACCGGACGCTGGTCGAGGGTGTCCCGGCGATCCTGTACATCGATCGACCGGACGACGCCTCGACGAACCTCTACACCAGCCCGCAGGTGGAGCGAGTGCTCGGGTACAGCATCGAGGAATGGGTCAACGACCCGCGACCTGTGGGAGCGCAACATCCATCCCGAGGACCGTGACCGCGCCCTCATGGAGCACCATCGTTCGAACCGCGAGGGCACCGTCTATCTCTCCGAGTACCGCTTCCTGCGCAAGGACGGGCGGACCGTGTGGCTGCGTGACGAGGCGGTCCCGGTCCGCGGCGACGACGACTCGATCCTTTACTGGCGAGGGGTGATCCTCGACATCACGGACCGCAGGCAGACCGAAGAGGACCTCCAGCTCGCGCGCGAGCGTCTCCAGGCGCTCGTCGACCACATCCCGGCCGCTGTCTACGTGGAGTCCCCCGACGCCGATCCCGAGAAGTTCTATCTGAGCCCGCAGGTGCAGCGGATGTTCGGCTATACGGCGCAGGAGTGGACCTGGACGCCGGACTTCTGGCTCGAGCGGCTACACCCCGACGACCGCCACGCCGTCCAGGACGCCGACGTGAAGAGCGACATCCGGCGCGACCGCTACGTCTCCGAGTACCGGTTCCGGTGCGCGGACGGGCGGTGGATGTGGGTGCACGACGAGGCCGTGTTCGTGCCGAGCGCGGACGGGGAGGGCTTCTGGCAGGGGTTCATCTTCGACATCACCGAGCGCAAGGAGGCCGAGGAGAAGCTGCGGTGGAGCCTGGACGCGCTCCGCACGACGCTGCGCCAACGGCGCGAGCTGTCGCAACGGCTCGAGCAGGCGCAGGAGGTGGAACGGCGCCGGGTCGCCGCCGACATCCACGACGACCCGATCCAGGTGATGTCGGCGGTGGACATGCGCCTGCAGATGCTCCTGAGCTTCCCGGAGCTCGTGACGCACGAGGAGCTCGCGGACATCGAGGACGAGGTCCGCACCGCGATCGAACGCCTCCGTTCGCTGCTGTTCGAGCTGCGGCCCGCCGCCCTCGACCGCGAAGGGCTCGTGGCGGGTCTTCGCCTGTACCTGGAGCACACGGCGACGAGCACCGGTTGGGACGTCGACCTGCGCGACGGCCTCCAGGAGGAGCCCGACCCCGATCTCCGCACGCTGTTGTACCGGATCGCGCAGGAGGCGATCGTCAACGTCCGCAAGCACGCCGGCGCGACGAAGGTCGACGTCGACGTCGCCTCGGCGGGGGACGGGTTCACCCTGCGGATCCGCGACGACGGGGCGGGGTTCGTCCCCGCCACGGATGCGCCGCCGACGCCCGGACACCTCGGGTTGCCCACGATCGTCGAGCGGTCCGAGGTCGCGGGCGGCTGGGCGCGGAGTTCGACAGCGCGCCCGGCAAGGGGACGACGGTCGAGTGCTGGCTGCCGCGAGACGCCGCGGGCGACCTGGGCCTCGCCTGAACCAGACGGGCCCGGCCTAGACGGCCGCGGCGCTCCGGGTCGGCTCGATCGCCTGGCCGCTCTCGGGGTCGAAGAAGTGGAACCGCGCAGGGTCCACCGACAGCGTGATCGACGAGCCCGGGCGGCAACGGGTCCGCGCGTCCACCCGCGCGCAGAAGATCGGCGCGCTCGTCGCCCATCAGCAGCAGCTCGTCGCCCTCCTCGATCTCGGCCGCTCGCGTCTCCTCGGTCCGCACGGGCTTCGCGTCGACCCGGAACAACACGTTCACCTCCGAGCCGAGCTCCTCGGTGACCTCGGCGGTGACCTCGATCGTCGGGAGCTTCTCCGTCTGCCACACCTCGTGGTCCTCCAGGTCCGAGGGCCGGATCCCCAAGATCACCTGGCGGCCCTCGTAGGCTCCCAGCCCGCCGTCGATCGGTAGGTCGAACCCGCCGAACGACACTCGTCGCCGGAGACCGTCGCTTCCACGAGGTTCATCGGAGGCGAGCCGATGAACGCCGCGACGAACAGGTTCGCCGGGTGCATGTAGAGCATCTGTGGCTTGTCTACCTGCTGCAGGACCCCGTCGCGGAGCACAGCCACGCGGTGTCCGAGCGTCATCGCCTCGACCTGGTCATGCGTGACGTACACGGTCGTCGTGCGGAGCCGGTCGTGCAGCCGGGTGAGCTCGGCGCGCATCTGCACCCGGAGCTTCGCGTCCAGGTTCGACAGCGGCTCGTCCATCAAGAACGCCTGCGGCTCACGGACCATCGCGCGGCCCATCGCCACACGCTGGCGTTGCCCGCCCGAGAGCTCGGCGGGTCTGCGCTGCATCAGCGGATCGAGGCCGAGGATCTTCGCGACGTCGTCGACGCGGCTGTGGAGCTCGGACTTCGGGGTCTTGCGGAGCTTCAGCCCGAACGCGAGGTTCTGCTCGACGGACATGTGCGGGTACAGCGCGTAGTTCTGGAACACCATCGCGATGTCGCGTTCCTTCGGGGCCAGGTCGGTCACCTGGCGGTCGCCGATCGTGATCTCGCCCGGCGGTGACCTCCTCCAGGCCCGCGAGGATCCGAAGGATCGTCGACTTGCCGCACCCGGAGGGGCCGACCAACACCATGAACTCGCCGTCGGCGATGTCCAGGGAGACGTCGTTGACCGCGATGACGTCGTTGCCGAACACCTTCGTGACGCCGTCGAGGACGATCTTGGCCATGTCAGCTCCTCTCCGCCTCGCGGCGAGTCTCCGCGCTCAGACGGTCATGGGTCAAGGTAGCCCGCGCGCGCACTGCGCCGCGCGGCGGCCGCCGACGACGTCCAGACCGAGCAGCGCGGCGCCGATCACCGGGGGGGCGGTGAGCCGACGATCCGGGCCGCGGGCGTCGACTCGTGGATCCGCTCATCGATCCGCGTGAAGAACGGTTCCCATCCGTTGCGGAAGACGCCGCCCCCGAGGACGACGTCGGAATCGAAGCGTGTCATCCGGAGCTTGCGGATCGCGACCGTGGCCATGATCGCGATCTCGTCCGCCTGCCGGTCCACGATCGCGCGCGCGACCGCGTCGCCGGCCTTCGCCTCCGCGAACACGACCGGGGCCAGGCGCGGGATCTCCATCGGGTCGAGCTTGTGGAGGTAGAGGCCCTCCATCACCTGGCGCGTGCGGCCGACGCCGAAATGCGCCGGCACCGCGCGCACGAGCGAGGAAGGTTCGCCGCGGCCGTCCTCGGCCCGGATCGCGAACCAGACCGCCTCCTGTCCCAGGTCCCAGGCGCCGCCGAAGTCGCCCGAGATGTCGCCGATCGCCGCGAAGCGGAAGATCCTGCCCTCGGGCGAGACGCCGCTGCAGTTGGTGCCGCTGCCGCACACGACACCGACCCCCCAGGTGCGGTCGGTCCCCGCGCGCAGCACCGCGAAGGTGTCGTTGCGTAGAACGTCGCGCTCGGTCCATCCGCGCGCGCGGAGCCCCCGCCCGATCCGGCGATCGTCGACCGGGAGGTCTGCGCCCGCGAGGCAATAGACACCCACGTCGGCGATCGGCCGGCACTGCGGATCGATCCCCGCCTCGTGGCAGGCGGCCTGCACCGCACGCTCGATCGAATCGAGGAACGCGGGATCACCGGTCTCCTCGTAGTCGACGGAGGCGACGCGGCGCGCCGCGAGCACGGTGCCGTCCTTGCGGAGCAGCACCGCGTCCATCTTGGAGGCTCCGCCGTCGACCGCGAGGACGGCAGGACGTGTCACGGTAGCGTCTCCAGCTCGTCGACGGTGACGAAGGACGCGCCGAGCCCGCGCAGCCCGTCGATCATCACCTGGATCGCTTCGCCGGTGCCGCCGGGCCACGTGTGGAGCAGCACGACGACGCCGTCACCGTGAGCGCGCACGCCCTCGATCGCGTCAGTGGCGATCGCCGCGCCGGTCCGCCATGCCTCCCAATCCTCGAGCGCGACGTGCCAGCCCACGTTGCGGTATCCGGCGGTCTCGAGCTCGGCGAGCACGCGTGGATCGTCGGCGCCCGCTCCGAACGGACAGCGGAACCACGGGTGCGGGTCGACGCCGGTTGTGCCGAGCACGGCCTCGGTGCCGTCGGCGAGGTCGGAGGCGAACCCGCCGCCGAGCAGCAGCGGCATCCGCGCGTGGTAGTGCGAGTGGAACCCGACGAGATGGCCTTCGTCGGCGATCCGGCGCGCGGTCGCCGGGTACGCCTCGGCCCAGCGGCCCTGGACGAAGAAGGTGCCCCGGATCTGCTCGGCACCCAAGACGTCGAGGAGGTGTTCGGCGTTGCCGGGCGGGCACCAAGGACGGTCGGGGTGCTCGGCGTCGAAGGTCAGCGCGACCCGCAGGGGCTCCGTCATGTGTCAGGAAACTTTCCTAACGATCTCACCGGGGCCGAGTGTACGATGCCGGCGTCCCGGGTGTGAAGGTGGCGAACATGGGCGTCAAGGTCGCGGTGGTCGGTGCCGGCAGCACGTACACACCGGAGCTGGTCGAAGGGTTCGTCACGCGTGGCGACCGGCTCCCCGTCGACGAGCTCGCGCTCCTGGACATCGATCCGGAGCGCCTCGGGATCGTCGGCGCGCTCGCGGGGCGGATGATGCGCCGCGCCGGCTGGAGCGGCCGGCTCGTGCAGACCGGAGACCGGCGCGAGGCGCTCGAGGGGGCCGACTTCGTGATCGTCCAGCTGCGGGTCGGCGGCAACAAGGCCCGGTACACGGATGAGACGATCCCGCTCGAGTTCGACTGCATCGGACAGGAGACGACCGGCGCCGGCGGGTTCGCGAAGGCGTTGCGCACCGTGCCGGTCGTGTTGGAGCTCGCCGAGCTGACAGCGGAGATCGGGGCTACCGGGGCGTGGTTCGTCGACTTCACGAACCCGACCGGTCTGGTCACCCAAGCGCTGCTCGACGCTGGACATCGCGCGTGCGGTCTCTGCAACGTCGCGATCGGGTTCCAACGGGAGTTCGCGCGGCACTTCGGCGTCGAGCCCGAACGGGTACAGCTGGAGCACGTCGGCTTGAACCACCTCTCGTGGGAACGCAAGGTGCTGGTCGACGGTGTCGACCGCCTGCCGGAGCTGCTCGCGGACCCGCCGCTCGAACCGGGCGAGGACGAGTTCGAAGGGGTGCCGATCGACTTCGTCCGCACGCTCGGTGCGATCCCCTCGTACTACCTGCACTACTACTACCGGACCGCCTCGGTGCTCGCGCACCAACACCGGGAGAAGACCCGCGCCGAGGAAGTGATGGAGATCGAGGCCGGCCTCCTCGAGCTCTACAAGGACCCGAACCTCGACACGAAGCCGAAGCTGCTGGAGCAGCGCGGCGGCGCCTTCTACAGCGACGCTGCGGCGGCGCTCGTCGCCTCGTTGCACGCCGGCACCGGCGACGTCCAGGTCGTGAACGTGCGGAACCAGGGTGCGATCGCGAACCTCGCCGACGACGACGTCGTGGAGGTCGCGTGCACCGTGGACCGCGAGGGCGCCCATCCGCTGCCGGTCGAACCGCTGCCGCCCCAGATGCACGGCTTGGTGGCCCACGCCAAGGCGTACGAGCGGCTGACGATCGCGGCCGCGCTGTCGGGCTCGCGCGACGACGCGCTGATCGCGCTGATGGCCAACCCCCTCGTGCCTGACCTCGACACCGCGAAGCCTCTGCTGGATGCGCTGCTCGAGGTCAACCGTCGGTACCTGCCCCGGTTCTGGCCCGAAGGCTGAAGCGTCCGGCCGGCCCTACGCGGGTATCTCGGGGAGCTCGTCCGCGTGCGCCTGGATCTTGCGCAGGGCCTCGGCCGCGTCCTGCAGGCCGCGCTCGCCGTCGCGGAAGACGTTCTCCATGAAGTAGATCGACTCGCGCTGCCCGGCGGCCTCGGCGACCGGGAACGACATCGTTGACGGGTCCAGGCGGTCGGCATGCTCGACCGCGACCGGCAGCCGTGAGAGCGACGGCTGGAACAGCTCGTAGCGGTTCATCGACGGGTATTGGACCTCCGCGGGATCCCTCGGCCTCCATGGCTGCGCACACCATGTGGTTCGTCCGCCCGGCGAACGCCTCGGGATCGATCTTCAACAGGTAGTTGTAGAAGCTCCAACGGCTGATCCGTTCGTCGGCCGGCATGACCGTGACCCCGGGGATGTCCGCCACCAGCTCCTCGAAGCGCTTGCCGTTCCGCTCGCGCTCGGCCTGCTGGTCGGGGAACCGTCGCATCGCCACCACCAGCAAGGCCGCGTGCAGCTCGCCGAGCCGGTAGTTCGCGCCGAACGTGTACTGCTTCTCCTCGGGGTCCTTCGCGCGGCCGCAGTCGATGATCGAATGCGCGCGCCGCGCGAGGTCTTCGTCGTTGGTCAGGAGCGAACCGCCTTCGCCGGACGTCAGGATCTTCGAGGACTGGTGGCTGAACGAGCCGAAGGCGCCGATGCAGCCGGCGCCCTGACCGCGCCACTGCTGGCCGTGAGCATGCGCGCAGTCCTCGATCACGGCCAGACCGTGGCGGTTCGCGATGTCCATGATCCGGTCCATGTCCGCCATCTGGTGGCCGAGGTGGACGGGGATGATCGCCCGGGTGCGGTCGGTGATCGCGGCCTCCACCTGCTCGGGGTCGATGCACCAGTTCCGTGTCTCGACGTCGACGATCACCGGCAGCGCGCCGGCGGCCATCGGCGCGTACGCGGTGGCGGAGAACGTGAGCGCAGGGAGGATGACCTCGTCGCCCCAGCCGATGTCGAGCGCCTTGCAGGCGACCTCCATCGTCACGGTCCCGTTCATCATCAAGACCCCGTGGCGCGCACCTTGGTATGCCGCGAAGGCCCGCTCGAAGGCGGCCGCGTTGACGCCGGGCTCCGGGAATCCACCCCACTCGCCGCCGCGAACGACCGCTTCGACGGCCGCGACGTACTCGTCGTCGTCCGTCTGCGGCCAGGAGGGATAAGGCGTCGTTCGGACCGCGTTGCCGCCAGCGATCGCGAGCTGTGCCATGTGTCCGCTCCTTTCGAGCGCGCCCGGTCCGGAGAGGATGCCCTCCCTTGACCCCCCGTGTCGGCGAAGCGTAGCATCCGGGCGAGTTTTCAGTTAGGAAAGTTTCCTATACGGCACGTGGGTCGAAGGGGACGGTCGACGGGCAGGGAGCAGACCTTCGCGGCGGGGACGCCGAGCCTGTTGCGGGCGATCAACGAACGCACCGTGCTGGAACGGATCCGCAGGCTGGGTCCCGTCTCTCGGGCGCAGATCGCGCGTGACTCCGGCCTGTCCAAGCCCACGGTGTCGCAGGCGTTGACCTCGCTGGAGCGGGCCCGACTCGTCCGCGAGGCCGGGCGCTCCTCAGGCGGGAAGGGCCCGACCGCGTTGCTGTACGAGCTGAACCCGCGCGCCGGCTGGGTCGTCGGGCTGGACGTCGGACGCGACTGGGTCCGCGCAGCGATCGCCGACCTGACCGGGGAGATCGTCGCCCGGACCGACGAGCGGGCGCGGGCGCGCAGCGCGGGAAGCTTGATCGCGCAGCTCGGCGCGACCGCGCACGCGCTGGCGGCGCAGGCGGGCATCAAGTGGAGGGACGTCACCTACGCGGTCGTGGGCAGCCCGGGCGTGTTCCAGGAGAGCCGGAACCAGGTTGCGTTGGCCCACAACCTGCCCGGATGGGGCCGTGAGGGGCTCGTCGAGGCGTTGCAGGAGGAGCTCGGCACCAAGCTCGCGTTCGAGAACGACGTGAACCTCGCGGCGCTCGGCGAGCGTTGGAAGGGCCTGGGCAGTGGGGTCGAGGATTTCGTGTACCTGCACGTCGGAACCGGGGTCGGGATGGGGATCGTGCTGAACGGCACGCTGTACCGCGGCACGCACGGGGCCGCCGGGGAGGTCGGCTACCTGCCGCTCGTGGAGGATCCCCACGCTTCGCGGTCGCGTCGGCGTGGCACGCTCGAGGGCGCGCTCGGCTCGGCGGCCGTGATCGAGGCCGGTCGTCGTGAAGGGTTGTCCGGGTCGCTCACCGTGGACCGGCTGTTCGCGGCGGCCGCGCGCGGCGACGCGGCCGCGTGTCGCGCGGTCGCGACGATCGCCGAGCGCATCGCGCTGGCGCTCTCGGCGATCGCGCCGGTGCTCGACCCGGAGCTCGTCGATCCTGGGGGGCGGAACCGGTCGCCACGGTGACCTCCTGCTCGGCCCCGTCCGCGCGGAGCTGCACGCGCTCTCGCCGTTCTCCCCCCGGGTCGAGGTGTCGCCGCTCGCCGAGGACGCCGAGCTGATCGGCGCGGTGTCGTTCGCGTTGCAGGCCGCACAGGATCGACTGTTCGCACGCGCGGAAGCCAAGGGAGGGATCGCCGTATGAGCGGTTGCCCGGCCACTCCACATCCGGAGCGGGCGTGCCGAGCCTACCTCCATGCAGCACGCAGATCCGACGGATAAGAGGGAGAGGAAGGAGCGACAGGATGAAACGTCTCGTGATCGCTGTGGCGGTGCTCGCAATGGTCGGGGTCGCCTGCAGCTCGGGGAGCTCCAGCTCGCCGCAAGAGGTGAACACCAGCGGGTCGCATGCGCCCGTGACGCTGCACGTCTGGAGCTTCTACAGCGGGCGTGAATGGCGCCAGTACAACGAGGTGCTCGCGGATTTCCAGAGGCAGTACCCGTGGATCACGGTCGAGCACACACCGGGCAAGAGCGATCAGGACTTCATCCGCTCGGCAACGGCCCAGCAGCCGCCGGACCTCGCCATCAGCCCCGGGCCCGACAACGTGGCCAAGTTCTGTTCCACGGGCGCTTACCTCGATCTCAACCAGTACTTGCAGGCGGACGGCATCGATCTGTCCACGGTCGTGCCCGACCAGGCGCTGCGCTACACCAGCTATCAGGGGGACCAGTGCACGCTGCCGGTGCTGTCCGACGCCTACGGTCTCTACTACAACAAGGACCTGTTCGCGAAGGCGGGCATCAGCGAGCCTCCGAAGACGCTGACCGAGCTCACGGCCGACGCCAAGAAGCTGACCGAGTTCAACTCCGATGGGTCGATCAAGGTCGCAGGGTTCATGCCGCTGTCCGGCTTCTACGAGAACCCCGCGCTGTTCAACGGTGTATACACGGGCTCGAAGTGGTACGACGACAACGGGCAGTCGGCCTTCGCTTCCGACCCGTCATGGGCCTCGCTCCTCCAGTGGCAGAAGTCGCTCGTCGATTGGTACAGCTACGACAAGCTGCAGAAGTTCTTCGCGTCGCTGGGCGGTCCCGACTCGGAGTGGTCGACGGCGCAGGGGTTCGAGACGGGCAAGCTCGCGATGGCGCTCGACGGCGAGTGGCGGGTCGCGTTCATCGACAGTGACAAGGCGAAGGTGAACTACGCAACGGCGCCGTTCCCGGTCGCCGACGACCACTCCGAGCTCTACGGGGCGGGACAGATCGGTGGTGACGTGATCGGCATCCCCAAGGGCGCCGAGCATCCCGCGGAGGCCTGGCTGCTCCTCAAGTACCTCGCCCTCGACACCGGGGCCGAGGTGAAGCTGGCGAACGTGCTGAAGAACATCCCCACGACCTTCGAGTCGCTGAAGGATCCGGGGCTCAACTCGAACCCGTACTTCAAGCCGTTCATGCAGATCTTCGCCAGCACGTCCTCGGCGTTCAAACCGCTCACCACGATCGGAGACACAGACTCGACGATCTGGGGGAACTTCATCGCGAAATGGGAGGCGGGTCAGGTGGGTGATCTCCAGGCAGGGCTGGAGGGCGTCGCGAAACAGATCGACGATCAATTAGCGCTCGGATAGCGAGCAAGAATGAGCAGCGCGACCACGCACCCGGTGCAAGTGCGGCGCCGGAAGAAGGCGGCCCGCCGCACCCTGCGCCACTACGGCGTGGTCGCGCTGTTCCTCTCGCCCTGGCTGATCGGCTTCTTCGCGCTGACGATCTACCCCATGATCGCCAGCCTGTACTACTCGTTCACGAAGTACGACATGTTGACGCCGGCACGGTGGACGGGGCTCACGAACTACCGATTCATGTTCACGAGCGACCCGTTCTTCTGGCAGTCGCTACGCAATACGGCCTGGATCGTGTTGATCGGGACCCCGATCTCGATCGCGTTCGCGATCGGGACCGCGATGGTGCTCGTTCGGATCAAGGGGGGCCGGGGCGTGTACCGGACGGTCTTCTTCGTTCCCACGATGGTGCCCGTCGTCGCGGCGACGCTTGGGTTCGTCTTCCTGCTGAACCCGAGCGGTCCCGTGAACACGATCCTAAGGTTCCTCCACCTGCCCGAGCCCCTGTGGTTCCAAGACCCGACCTACGCGAAGCCGGCGCTCGTGCTGCTCGGCCTCTGGGTGATCGGGGAGACGATGATCATCTTCATGGCCGCGATGCTGGATGTGCCGGCTCACCTCTACGAGGCTGCGGACATCGAGGGGGCGAGCGCGTGGCAGAAGTTCCGGCACATCACGTTGCCGATGATCTCCCCGGTGATCTTCTTCACGCTCGTGCTGGGCGTGATCTGGGGGTTCCAATACTTCACGCAGGCCTACGTCGCCGCGTCCTCCGCCGGAGGGACCGCGAGCGATCTCGGATACCCACAGGGCTCGACGATGTTCTACGGCATCTGGCTGTACCAACAGGCGTTCAACGCGTTCCACATGGGCTACGCGTCGGCGCTCGCCTGGGTGCTGTTCCTGATCATCATGGCCTTCACCGTGATCATGATCCGGACCTCCAACCGGTGGGTGCACTATCAGGGTGGAGGATTCCGCTGATGCAAACGCCGGTCAGCACGGGGCGTCAGGGAGCACCGGCGGCGACTACCGCCACGCACCTGCCGCAGAGGAGGACGATCCCCGTTCAGGTGCGTCGGCGCCGGTTCCTCATCACCGTCGCCGACCACTCCGTCGGGATCTTCTTCGCGGTGATCTTCCTGATGCCGTTCGTCTACATCGTCGCGACGGCCCTCATGACCAAGTCGCAGGCGTTGACGGGATCGTTGTGGCCCCGGCCGTTCCAGTGGTCCAACTTCTCGCACGTCTTCAGCATCATGCCGTTCTGGCAGAGCACCGCGAACTCCGTGATCTACGCGGTAGCGACGACCGTGGGCGTGATCGCGTCGTCCGTGCCTGTGGCCTACGCACTGTCGCGGATGCAATGGCGCGGCCGCAACGCAGTGTTCCTGCTGGTCCTCGCGACGATGATGCTGCCGGCGCAAGTGACGATCATCCCGTTGTTCGTGACCTTCAGCCGTTGGCACCTGGTCGGTACGCTGTGGCCGCTGATCATCCCCGCGTTCCTCGGGGACGCGTTCTCGATCTTCCTGCTCCGCCAGTTCTTCATGACGATCCCGGAGGACCTCGTGGACGCGGCGCGGGTCGACGGGGCGAACGAGTTCCAGATCATGTGGCACGTCATCGTGAAGTTGGCGAAGCCGGCGATCATGGCCGTGGGGCTGTTCCAGTTCCTCTACGCGTGGAACGATTTCTTCGGTCCCCTCGTCTATACGGGCAACAATCCGAAGGTCTGGCCGCTCAGCGTTGCTCTGCAGCAGTTCACCACCGTGCACCGCGGTGTGCTGTGGAACCTGCAGATGGCCGCCTCCGTTCTGTTCATGCTTCCGGTGATCATCGTGTTCTTCCTCGCGCAGAAGGTGTTCATCGAAGGCGTGACGCTCACGGGCGTGAAGGGGTAGCGCGTGGGCCCGCGCGTGGTCCGTGCCCGGCCGTCGCCGTGCGACCCTTTGGAGCCGGAGGGTTGGTCGGTGGCGGTCATCTTGCCCGAGGGGCTCCTGTGGGGCGCCGCGACCGCCGCGTACCAGAACGAGGGAGCCTGGGGCGAGGATGGCAAGGGGGCCGTCGATCCCGGACACCATCAGCCAGACGCCCGGACGGGGGCGCACGGGGACACCGGGGACGAGGCGTGCGACGCCAAGCGGTTCGGGATCGTGCACGTCGACTTCGACAACCTCTCGAGCGGATCGTGAAGGACTCGGGCCGCTGGTACCGCGACGTGATCACAAGGAACGGGGTGAACTAGATGCGGGTCGCGGTGTTCGGCTGCGGCTGGATCCAGGACTTCCACGTGCGCGCGGTGCAGGCGCTCGGACACGAGGTGGTCGCGGTCGCGAACCATCGGGAGGAGAGCGCGCGGGCGTTCGCCGAGCGGCACGGCATCCCGCGGGTCACGACGGACTGGGAAGGGCTCGCCGCGGAGGACGGTCTCGACGCCGCCGTGGTCTCGACGCCCAACTACCTCCACGCGCCGCAGACGATCGCGCTGCTCGAGCACGGAACCCCCGTGCTGGTCGAGAAACCCATGGCGACCACGGTCGCCGAGTGCGACGCGATGGTCGACGCGTCCCGGCGCGGCGGCGCGTCGCTGATGGTCGCGCACTGCTGGCGCTTCCACGACGCTGTCCGCATGATGCGCGCACGGATCGAGGCGGGCGAGCTCGGCGAGATCGTGAAGACGCGCGGCTACGGCGTCCACGCGGGCTGGGGTCCGAGCGGCTGGTTCGCGAAGAAGCGGTTCGCCGGCGGCGGTGCGTTGCCCGACATGGGCGTGCACGCGATCGACACCGCGCGGTTCCTGCTCGGGGACCCCCAGCCGACGCGCGTGTGCGCGACGATCGGTACGCGCTACGGGACCTACGACGTCGACGACGAGGGCATCCTGCTGATCTCGTGGTCGCAGGGGACGAACTCGATCGTCGAGAGCGGCTGGTGGCACCCGCACAAGGAGGGACTCGAGGCCGAGACCGAGCTCTACGGCACCGGCGGGTACGCGCGGATCTTCCCGCGCGAGGAGCCGAGCGAGGACTACGAGCACTGCGCGCAGCCGATGTACACGGAGCAGATGCGCGAGTTCCTCGGCGCGATCGAGGAAGGGCGGCAGCCGCGGCCGAGCGGTGAGGACGGGCGTGTGGTGATCGAGGTCGTCGAGCAGGCGTACGCGTCGGCAGCGAGCCTTCCGCGCGATACGTAGGCTCTGCTGCACCAGACGCTGAGGAGGCTCCGTGCCCGAGGACCGGCTGCTCGTCACCCTCGTGCCGCACACCCACTGGGACCGTGAGTGGTACGAGCCGTTCGCGGTCTTCTCCGAGCGGCTCGTCGCGATGATGGACACGCTCCTCGATCTGGAGGCCGACGGGTTCCCGCACTTCCACCTCGACGGGCAGACCGCGATGATCGACGACTACCTCGAGCGTCGTCCCGAACGCACGGGCGAGCTCGCGGAGCAGGTCCGCACGGGCGGCCTGTCCGCGGGGCCGTGGGTCGCGCAGATGGACGAGTTCTTGACCAGCGGCGAGTCGCATATCCGCAACCTCGAGATGGGGCTCGCGCGCGCACGCGAGCTCGGCCGCCCGTTGGAGCTCGGGTACATGCCCGACCAGTTCGGGCATATCGGGCAGATGCCGCAGCTGCTACGCGGCGGCGGGCTCACCCAGGCGATGGTCTGGCGCGGCGTACCCGAGGAGGTGGCGTCCACGTCGTTCCGCTGGCGCTCTCCCGACGGCAGCGAGGTCCTCGCCGAGTACATGGTCTTCGGCTACTTCCACGGGGAGTCCTACGAGGAGGCGCTCGAACCGGACGCGCTCGCCGCGTCGCTCGCTCGGAGCATCGCGAAGATGAGGCCGTTCGTGGCCGGCGATCGCATGGTGGTGATGGTCGGCTACGACCACGCCGGCCCGGACGCGACCCTGCCCGAGCGGCTGGAGGCGGCTGCCTCGCTGCTCGACGACGTCGACCTGCGGATCGCCGGGTTGGGGGAGCATCTGGACGGCCAGCAGCTGCCCGACACCCTTGCGGTGTGGACCGGAGAGCTGCGCTCCTCCGCCCGCGCACACCTGCTGCCGAACGTGTACTCGGCGCGGGTGCCGCAGAAGCGCGAGCGCGGGCGCCTCGAGGCGCTGCTCGAGCGGTACGCGGAGCCGCTCGCGGCGCTCGCCCCGTCGTTCGGGTGGCCCGTCGAGGAGCTCACGCGCGCGTGGACGCTGATGCTCTGGAACGGCGCGCACGACTCCGCGTGCGGCTGCTCGCACGACCAGGTCGCGCACGACGTCGACGGCCGGTTCCGCGAGGTCCGCGCGACCTGCGAGGACATCATGGAGCGCGCGCTGACCTCGCTCGGCGCTCGGATCGAAGGCGCATCCGGCGTGATCCGGTTCAACCCGTCGCCGTTCGAGCGCGAGGGCGTGCCCCCGCTTGGCTACACGGTCGTCGAGCACGTGCAGGAGCCGGACCTCGCCGACGTCTCGATCGAGGTCTTGGCGGATGGCAGCGGCGTGACCGCCGACGGTGTGCCGATCCGGCTGTTCGACGAACCGGACGTCGGGGACCTCTACAACTTCTGCCCCGCCGAGCCGACGCACGTGCCGTCGCCGCCCGCGGCGATCGACGTGAAGGGTCACGAGGTGGTGGCCGTGTGGGACCGGCTCGTCGTCCTGGCCCGGATCACGAAGCGTGCGAACGAGCCGTTCCTGCGCGTGGAGGGCGTGGTGCGGAACGACCGTCCCGACCACCGGCTGCGTCTGCACGTCGGGCTCCGTGAGCAAGCGAACGGCTCGCTCGCCGGATCCCCGTTCGAGCTGGTCGAGCGCCCGCTGCTCGGCGAAGGGAGCGCGCTCGAGGCTGCCTCGCCGACGTGGCCGGCGCGCCAGGTCGTGGCGGCCGGCGGCACGGCCGTCCTGCACGAGGGCGTGTTCGAGTACGAGGTCGCGGACCGCGAGCTCGCGGTGACGCTGCTTCGGTGCGTCGGGGTCTTGAGCGCGGAGCGGCTCTCCGTGCGGCCGTGGGCCGCCGGGCCGCGAACGTCCACGCCTGGGGCCCAGATGCTCGGAGAGACGGCGTTCGCCCTGGGGGTCTGGCCGGACGCCCCGGTCGAGGGCCGAGCCGCGTTGCTGGCCGGATGGGAGCGGTTCGGGCTGCCGGTGGCCGAGGCGCCGGCCGCGGGCGGCGGGTCGCTGTCCCGCGCGTCCTCGTTGCTCGATCTGCGCATCGATGAAGCGCAGCTCTCGAACGTTCGCAAGGTCGACGGCCGGATCGAGGTGCGCGTGTGGAACCCGTACGGGGATCGCGCGATCGCGCTGACGCTCACCGGCGTGCACCACGACATCCCGCCGGCGCGGATCGAGACGCTGGCCGTCTGACGCCGCTACCCGCTCCCAGTCCCGTTCATGCGGAGCTCCGCTCCGCCATCGCGACGAGGGTGCGGTACTGGACCTCCGCGCGCATCCGGAGCTTCGACAAGCTGGGCGCGTCGAGCAACGCGCGGAGGCGTTCTCGTTCCCGGTCGCGCCACTGCGACGGCCGTCCCACGACGCGCTCGAACGTCTCGCCCTCGCCGATCCGCTCCTTCCAGTAGGTGTCCATCGCGTCGAAGCAGCGGCGGACGTTCTCCTCGGTGTGCTCGAAGGGCACGAACGCGGTGCCGTAGCGCTCGTTCACGCGGCGCATCGTGGCGCCGAAGTCGCCCGTCACCTCGGGGAACGGCCCGACCACGAACCGGTCTCGGTAGGGCCAGATCGCATCGTGGAACCAGACGTAGGCCCACAGCGCGTCGCGCACGTGCAGGAACGGGCGGTAGATGCACGTGTTGAGGACGGCCTCGCCGGGGTCGCGGACCAGCAGGAGTGTGGGCACGCCCAGCCGGCATCCCTCGACGATCTGTGCCGGCGCGTGCGTGTGGTGCGCGATCCGCAGCGGCCGAGGCTGCGGCAAGTCGAACGCCGCGACGGCGAAGGAGTTCGCCGAGCGAGGGTAGCCCTCGATCACGACGTCGGTGCCGGCGTCCACGACGACCCCGTGCCCGCGCCGCCGCGCGATCGGGATCGCCACCGACGGGTAGCGCGAAACGACGTTCTTGGCGTCCCACCACAGGCGGTCCGCGGCGGCACGGATGTCGAGCCCCGTCACGCCCCGGGCGGGATCTCGACGACGCGGCCGCCCTGTGCGCCGTAATCCCAGACGTCGATGGCCGGTGGTTCCATGCCGAGGGTCGTGAGGGCAGTGCAGATCTGGCTCCGGTGGTCGGTCCCGTGGTGCAAGACCTGCGCGAGGCGGATGCTCATCGGGGCGTGCGTCTCTGACCCGTCGTCGCGATGCCGCACGAGGACGGCGTCCGGATCGAGGTCCTGTGCCACGAGCCGCGACCACTCGGGGCCGTGCCCCTGCATGGTGGAGCGGAGCTCGGCGAGGTCCATCCGGTCCTCGTCGATGCGGGCCGTGCGCTCGCCGCTCGTGACGAACAGGTACGAGGAGTCGGCCCCGACGAGGTGACGCATCGTGTCCAGGATCGAGCCGTAGGTCCCGGGCACGGCGGTCTCCAACTGCTCGGGGCTGAGCAGCAGGCACGCATCGATCAACCGCAGCGTCGCCCAAACATGGTGCCCGAACGCGTCCTCCAGCATCGACCTGCTCATCGCAGCACCGTAACAGACACGTGTCGCGCGCTCAGCCGGACCTCGCTCCCGGACCGAGAAGGACTACACGTGCGCGCGGATCTCGGCCGGGTCACCCGTCGCGACGATCTCGAGCGCCGCCCCGAACGCCTGCGCGAAGCGGTCGGTGACCCCGCGCGGACGCCATCCTCGGGGCACCGGGGCGACCACCTCGAACGCGTCGCGTCGCCACCGGCACGCGACGGTCCCGAGGTTGGCCACCGGGATCCGCCGGTTGAGATCGTCGGCGAGCGCGAGCACCGACGCCGCGCGCTCCACCGACGGGCGGTCGTGCTCGTCGATCAGGGTGGCGTACGGGCCTTCGCGGCGATCGTCGGCACCGCCGCGCAGGATCGTCGCGAGGATCGCGAGGTCCGTCCGAGGGAACCCGCCGAGGTCGGCCGCGATCACGATCGCAGCCGCGTGCTCGAAGCGGTCGTAGTAGTCGATCGCCCTGCCGATGTCGACGAGCATCGCCGCGTGCTCGAGCATCTCGCGGACCGCGACGGGCGCGTCCGCTTCGAGCGTCTCGTGCAGGCGCAGCGCGATCGCCGTGCGCCGCGTTGCCTTGGTCGCGTCCCAGGTCCGGAAGCGCGCCGCCAGCGTCGCGACCGAGATCGTCCGGACCCAGCGGGGTGTCGGCACGTCTCGCTCGAACGTGTCCAACGCGAGCCCTTCACGCAGGCCGCGGCTCGACACGACGAGCCGTCGTGCGCCCAGGTGCGCCATCACTCCTTGGATGACGAGCGCGCCGCCGACGATCGTGTCGGCGCGGTCGGGGTTGAGCCCAGGCACCTGCGCGCGTCGCTTCATCGTGCGATCGGCGAGGTCCTCGACGATCGCGCTCAGCCGTCGCGCGGTGAGCTCGTAGCCGTGCAGCAGCGGCAGCGGCTCGTCGACGCGGCGCAGGGCGATCTTCGCCAGGTTCCGGACCGTGCCGCCGACCCCCACGACGTCCTCGCGCTTGCGCAGCTCGACGATGCCGGCCTCATCGAGGGTCGCCGCGACGGCAGCGCGGACCTTCGCCAGCTCCTTCTCGGTAGGTGGGTCGTGCTCGAGGAAGCGGTCGGAGACGCGGAGGGACCCGAGGGGGAGGGACCACGATCGCTCGAACTGCCGGTTCGAGAACCGCGAGAGCTCGACGCTGCCGCCGCCCACGTCCATCGCGATCCCGCCCGTGACCGCCAGGTCGTGGACGGCGCCGAGGAACCCGAGGCGGGCCTCAAGGTCCCCGTCGATCACCTGCAGCGGGATCCCGATCCGGAGCGCGGCATCCACGAGGATCTGGCCGTCCGAGGCGTCGCGCACCGCCGAGGTCGCCACGGCCACGATCCGATGCGCCCCCGCGCCGTCGGCGACCGCCCGGAAGTCGTGCAGCGCTTCGATCGTGCGCTCGATCGCGTCGGAGCCGAGCGCGTTGTCGTCGCGGAGCGCCCGCGCGAGCCGCAGGGGTGCGCGGGCGTCCTCGAGCACGTCGAGGTGCGCGTCCTCGCGGAGCCGGAACACCATCATCCGTCCGGAGTTCGAGCCGATGTCGACGACCGCGAACGGCGTCTCGTCGGCGTGCAGCTCCTCGGGCGTCACCCCGCCATGGTGGCAGACCTGCGTGACGCGCGGATGAACGTCACCCATGCTGACGGCGATGCGCCGGCCCCCGACCACCACCGTCTACCTGCTCTACTCGGCCGCCGACAGCTTCCTGTTCCGGGTCGCCGCGACCGTGTTCAGCGTGTTCTTGATCGTGGACCTGCGATTGAACCCGTTCCGGCTGCTGATCCTCGGGACGATCCTCGAGGTCTCCTACCTGCTCTTCGAGATCCCGACCGGGGTGGTCGCCGACACGGTGAGCCGCAGACGCTCGGTGCTGCTCGGGCTGGTGGGGACCGGCGCCGGATTCCTGCTGCTGGGGATCGCGGGCAGCTTCGTGGCGGCCGCGCTCTCGCAGGTCGTATGGGGGGTCTTCGCCACCTTCCAGAGCGGCGCCGACGTCGCGTGGCTTACCGACGAGATCGGTGAGGAGCGCGCCCACGTCTACTACCTGCGCGGCGAGCAGGTGGGGATCGTCGGATCACTCGCGGGCATCGCGCTGAGCGTGGTGCTCGCGGCCCTGTTCGGACTGCGCGTGCCGATCCTCGTCGCCGGCGCCGGGATGTTCGTGCTGGCGCTCCTCCTGGGCCCGGCGATGCGGGAGGAACGCTTCGTCCCACGCGCACGCGAGGAGGGCGAGCGCCTGCATCGAGGGATGGTGGCCACCTTCAAGGACGGGGTCGCGCAGGTGCAGGCCCATCACGTCCTGCTGCTGATCCTCGCGGTGGGGGCGCTGCACGGGGCTTCGACCGAGGGGTTCGACCGCCTCGCCGATCTGAACGTCCTGCAGAACGTCGGGCTGCCGTTCATGGGAACGCTCACGGAGATCGACGCGTCGTCATCGACGTCGTGGGTGCTGTGGTTCGGACTGCTCGACGGGGTCGGGATGCTGCTCGGGATCGGCGCGATCGCCTACGTGAAGCGCCACGCGCACCTGCAGGGGCACGCGCGCGTGGCGCGGGTGCTCGCGGTGATCGACGTTGGGTTGATCCTGGCGGTGGTCGTGTTCGCGTTCACCGGAGCGTTCGTGCTGGCCGTCGCGATGTTCTGGCTCGTCGGAGGGCTGCGGAGCGTGCGCCAGCCCGTCTACACGGCGTGGGTCAACCAGGGGCTGGACCCGCGGACCCGCGCGACGATCAACTCGATGGCCACCCAATCGGACTCGGTGGGGCAGGCGGCCGGTGGTCCCGCGCTCGGCGCGATCGCCACGTGGGTATCTGTGCCCTGGGCGATCGCGGTCTCGGGCGTGCTCCGACTTCCCGCACTGGCGCTCTACGAGCGAGCGATCCGCCGCGGGACCGTCGGGACCGTGGAGCCGGCCGACGAGACGCTCGAGCTGGAGGAAGACTGACGGCGCTACGAGGCCGGCGGGACGTCGATCACGATCCGCTCGACCTGGCCGCCCGAGGCCTCCCAGTCGCGGATCGCCTCGGCGGCCTTGACCACGAGCGCGATCCCGCCGATCGCTTCGAGCGCGCGGAACAAGGGGTACTTGCGGAGCAGCGGGATCCGGAAGAGGAGCGGCGCCGTCACGATCACGCCGGTCGCGGCGATCCGCCGGAACCGTGCCCCCGCCGGTGACGCCAGGAACGCACGCATCTGGTCGGCGCTCAGCACGACGCGGTCGCCGATCCGCTTGATCGATGTCTTGGCCCTCATCGGACAGATGCTAAGCCTCAGGACGGGCTGCGAACGGCCGCTCGGGTTGCGGGGTCACGATCCGCACCCGTGCGTCCACGACCGCGGCGCCGTGGGGCAGGACCATCACCGGGTTGCAGTCCATCTCGGCGATCTCGGGATGGTCGGACGCGAGCCTGCTCAGGCGGAGCACCACGTCGATCAGCGCGCGAACGTCCTTCTTGACCGAGCCGCGGAACCCGTCCAGGAGCGGGAACGTCGCCAGCTCGTGGACCATCTCCTCGGCGTCGACGTCGGTGAGCGGCGCCACCCGCACCGCCACGTCGCGCGTGAGCTCGACCGTGACGCCGCCGGCGCCCACCGCGATCACCGGACCGAACACCGGGTCGGTCGCCGCCCCGACGAGCATCTCGGTGCCATGATGGATCATCTCCTGCAGCACGAACCCGTCGCATGGCTGCCCGCGCTCCTGGAGCCGCGCCGCCATGTCGCGCGCTTCCTGCAGGACCTCGCCCGGGCCGAGGTCGAGCCGGACGGCGTCGGATTCGGTCTTGTGCACCGGGCCGGCGGCCTTCAGCACGACGTTGCCCTCGAAGCGGGCAGCCGCGTCGGCGGCCTCCTCGGGCGTCGTCACGCTCGTCTCGTGCACGCGGGTGATGCCGTAGCAGTCGAGCAGCGCGGCGACGTCTTCGGGCGGGAGCCACGATTCGTTGCGGTCCAGCGCCGAGGCGATCGTGGCGTGCGCCTCGTCCTCGCGAACCCCGGGCAGCTCGGGCAGCTCACCGACCGGCTTCGCGCGCCAGGCGCCGTGGTCGGCGGCGTGCGCGAGGGCGATCGCCGCCTGCTCGGGGAAGGCGTAGGACGGGATCTTGACCTCGGGGGTCCGAAGCTCGTCGGGGATCCCTCGCGCCGACATGAAGCACGTGAGCACCGGGATCTCCCTCTCGAGCGAACCGATCGCCTCGACCATCGCGCGTGCGATCGGCGGCGCGTCCTGCTCGAGCGGAGGGATGTAGATCACGATCAGCGCGTCGATCTCGGGGTCGGTCGCCATCGTCGCGATCGCGCGCCGGTAATCGTCCGGGCTCGCCGACGCGATCATGTCGACCGGGTTGCCGACCGAGGCGGTCGAGGGGAGGAACGACCGCAGCTGCTCGACCGTTTCCGAGGACAGCTCGGGCACGTGCAGACCCCGCGCCTCGCAGGTGTCGGCGCACTGGATCCCCAGGCCGCCGGCGTTGGTGAGGATCGCCACGCGCCGGCCTTTGGGCACCGGCTGGTTCACCAGGAGGGTCGCGACGTCGAACATCTCCTCCAGCGTGTCCGTGCGGATCACCCCGTGCTGGCGGAAGACGGCGTCGACCGTGGTGTCGTTCGCGGCGAGCAGCGCGCCGGTGTGCGAGGACGTGGCCCGCGCTCCCGCGGCGCTCCGCCCGCTCTTCACGGCGACGATCGGCTTGCGCCGTCCGATCCGCCGGGCCAGGCGTCCGAACCGCTGTGGGTTCCCGAACGACTCGAGGTAGAGCAGGATCACCTCGGTGCGAGGGTCCTCGTCCCAGTAGCACAGGAGGTCGTTGCCCGAGACGTCGGCCTTGTTGCCCACGCTCACGAACGACGACAGGCCCATCCCGAGCACGGTGGCCTGGCCCATCACGGCGAGGCCGAGCGCGCCCGACTGCGACATGAACGCGACCCGCCCCTCGGGCGGCCACGCCGTCGAGAACGTGCCGTTCAGCTTGAGCTCGGGGTCCGTGTTCACGATCCCCATGCAGTTCGGGCCGATCAGCCGCATGCCGTAGGCGCGGCAGAGGTCGAGCAGGTCGTGCTGCATCTGGATGCCCTCGCCGCCGACCTCGCCGAAGCCCGAGGAGATCACGACCAGCGCACGCACGCCCTTCTCGCCGCACTGCGTCGCGACGTCGAGCACGTACTTCGCGGGGACGGCGATGAACGCGAGCTCGACCTCACCGGGCACGTCGGCGACGGTCGGGTAGGCGGTGATGCCCTGGACGACCGGCGTCGTCGGGTTCACCGGGTAGACGACGCCGCCGTAGGGCGCGGTGACGAGGTTGCGGAACAGGCGCCCGCCGATCGACGCGGGGTCGCGGGAGGCGCCGATCACCGCGCACGACGACGCATCCAGGAACCGGCGGACGGCGTTCGCGGCGGAGATCCGGTCGCGCTCCTCGAACTGCTCGACGGTCTCCTCGGTGATCGTGGTGGGGAACTCGACCTCGACCATCCCGGGCTTCGCGTGGATCGTGGCGCGGAACCCGGAGTCGCGGAACACGCCGACCATCCGGTGGTTCTCCGGCAGAACCTCGGCGTAGAAGGTGGTGATGTCGACCTCCTGGGCGGCCTGCGCGAGATGCCCGAGCAGGATCGAGCCGAGCCCGTGCCCCTGGAACTGGTCGGAGACCGACATCGAGACCTCGGCGCGGTGGCTCGTCCCCTCGCGGAAGAACTGCGCGCCGCCGATCATCGCGCCGCCGCCGCCGCCCGCGAACGCGAGGAGCGTCATGTGGTTGACGTTGTCGACGTCCACCGTCCGCCGCGCCTGCTCGGTGACGTCGACGGACTGCGACCAGAAGCGCAGGCGCCGCGTCTCGTCGGACATCGCGATGAAGTAGTCCTCGAGAACGGTGCGGTCCTCGGGGGTTGCGGGACGGATCCGGACGGTGGAGCCGTCCTTCAAGACGACGTCGGTGACGAGATGTTCGGGTGTGGTCTGCACGGGTCCCATGGTAGGGGTGTCCGCGCCCCACGGTGCCGGACGAACGACCCGGCGCACCGGTGCCGCTCGGGCTGCCTACCCGGCGCGCTCCACGGCTTCGCGCTCGTAGGCCTCCATGATCCTGTCGAGCTCCGTCGTCACGTCCTCGGGCAGCGGGTCGGGCTCGTGCGTCGCGAGCAGCTCCTTGGCCTTCGCGCTCGCGGCTACCCGCGGGTCCGGACGGCCCTGGTCCTCCCAGTCGTCCCACGAGCGCCGGTCCATGAAGGTGTCACGCCAGAACTCGCGCATGTGCGCGAGCGTGTGCTCTTCCCCGAGGAAGTGTCCGGAAGGCCCGACGCGCTCGATCGTGTCGAGCGCGAACGCCTCCTCGTCGAACGCGTAGCCCTCGGCGAACCGCGCCGCGATGTCGTAGACCTCGGAGGAGAGCAGCAGCTCCGTCATCGACGAGACGCTGTCGCCGTAGACCGAGCCGATCCCGGTGAGCATGTCGCCGGGTACGAGCATCCCGCCGAACGCCCCGAAGGCCGCCTGCACGCCCGACTGCCAGTCGCTCGTCTTCGAGCCGACCCCGTAGGCCCCGTGGCAGGTCGGCACGCCGAAGTACGCACCCATCTGCGAGCACGCCATCTCCGCGAACAGGTCGTTCGCGCCGTGGGCGGGGTTGAGCTCGCCGGTGTTCATGTCGATCGTCGTGTTGTAGGAGACGTGGAAGGTCTTCGCGCCCGGCACGAGGGTCTCGAGGATCGCGAACCCCGACAGGATCTCGGTGTTGGCGATCGTCATCAGCCCGGCGACCGACAGCGGCGCGGAGGCGCCGGCGAGCGGCATCGAGCAGATCCCGACCGGAACGCCGGCTTCCGCGAAGACCTCGAGCGCGTCGACCGTGGGGTCGTCCCAATGCAGCGGCGAGATCGAGCACTGGAAGTTCGACATCAGCGGACGCTCGCGCAGGGCGTCGGCGCCGCCGGCCACGACCCGCGCCATCTCCACGAGGCCCCGCGCGTTGAACGGGTCGATCGCCGTCATCTGCATGATGTGCTTCGACGTGACCGGCCACTGGGCATGGGTCTCGTGCATCGGGCGCACCGGCACGGGCCGGTCGTTGGCCGAGCACGGCTGCCACTGGATCGCGATCTGCGGCATCGCGTCGGCGATCCTCGTGTGCTTGGCGATGTCCTGCTTCGTGGAGTAGCGGCGCCGGCCGGTCTCGAGGTCCAGGACGTGCGCGGGACAGCCGTCGGTGGAGAGCCATCCGCGGTCGCCGCCGAGCGGCAGGTCGAACTCGGGGTTGCGCGCGTGCAGCGTGTACGTGCGCGGCGCGAGCGCCCGCTTCTCCTCCACGAACGCCGGGTCGAAGCGGATCCGCCGCTCGTCGAAGTCGACGCGCTGACCGTGATCGGCCATCACCTTGAGCAGGCGATCGTTCGTGGTGCTGACCCCGACGCGGTCCAGGACCGCGAGCGCGTGCTCGTGGACCGCTCGCTCCTGGTCGGGGGTGAGGACCGTGTAGCGGGAAGTGCGGGCGTACGAACGGATCTCGCGTGCCATACGGATCTTCCTCCCACCGGCGACCCAAGGAGCCTAGGACAGGTCCGGACCGAAGCGGTAGCTGTGGGGGACCTTCGGCCCTGAACCCAGCCTCGTCGCCGGGAGAAGCTATCCGTAGAGGCGGGATAGGCGATGAAGGTCCTCGTGACGTTCGGCTCCAAGATGGGTGGGACCGCGGGGATCGCGTACGTCGTCGGTGGCGTCTTGGCCGACGCTGGGCTGGACGTGACGGTCGCGCCGGCCGACGCCGCTCCGAGCCCCGCGGGGTTCGACGCGGTGATCGTGGGCGGCGCGATCTACGCGAGCCGCTGGCACCCGGACGCGCGCCGGTTCGTCGCGCGGCACGCGGCGACGCTCGCGACCAGGCCGGTGTGGTTCTTCAGCAGCGGGCCGCTCGAGGACGACGCGACCGAGCGGGAGATCCCGCCGCCGCACCACGTCGGGGTGTGGATCCGTCGGATCGGGGTCCGCGACCACATCACGTTCGGCGGCCGTCTGCTCCCGGAGGCACGCGGACTGGTGACGCACGAGCTGGCCAAGCACGGTGCCGGCGACTGGCGCGACATGGGCCAGGTGCGGTGCTGGGCCCGCGGGATCGCCGAGCAGCTCCAGCCGGTCGCCGTCTAGCGGTGGCCGGAGCTGACCGTCGTGTTGCCCGCGTCTGGGCGGCCGTCGATGATGGGCGCGGCATGACAACCAAACCGACGGACGGGTCGCCATCTGCTGTCGACGCGGAGCTGTCGCGGGTCGGCGACGCGGTGGCCGCGCTGAGCGACGCGGTCCGCTACGTCGCCGTGCTCGTGGGGGGCCGACTGGTCACGAAGGTCGCCGGCGAGCGGCCGAACGCGTCGGGGTCCGAGTCGGACCGCTACGAGGAGCTGCTGGTCAATCCGACGATCCTCGATCTCGCGAAGCGCCGGGGCGACCTCGGGTGCGGTGGGCTCGACCATGTCGTGATCCGCTATGGCTCCTTCTGGCAGCTGCTGATCCCCCTCCGCGACGGCCACCTGTCCGTGTCCATCGAACCGGAGGCGGATCCGGTCGAGCTCGTGGCGCCGGTCCGTGCGGCGGCGAGCGTGCTGGGCGCCGCGTCGGGGGACAGGCGCTCCTCCTCCGTGGGAAGGCAGCTCGCTCCCGAGCCGTTCGTCGACGGGGGCGACGCGCCGGCGTGGATGCTCCGTGCGCTGCCGTCGCTGTACGGCGTCTCCGACGCGATCCGGTACGTCGCCGTGGAGGCAGACGGGCGACTGGTGCTCTCGTCGCGGGTCGCCGACCCCGCTCGTTCGGACGACCGCTCCGATCGCTACGAGGAGCTTCTCGTCGCCCCGACGCTCCTCACGATCGCCGAGCAGCGGGGGAGGATCGACTGCGGGGGCATGCGCTTCCTCGTGGTCGCGTATCCGCTCTTCTATGCCTGTGCCTTCCCGTTCCTGGACGGGCACGTCACGTTCAGCCTGCCGCCCGGCGGCGATCCGATCCCGCTCGCGCCCGCGCTCGAGGAGGCGGTGCGCCGAGCGAGCGGTCGAGCTCCATCTGATCGCGTAGCGGAGGCGGAGGGAACGGCGTAAGAACCCGAACGCCCCGGTCAGGTGGGTTCAGGTCGCCAGCCTTCCCCAACCGTAGGCGGTCAGCCCGTTCAGGTCCGCGATCCTCGTTAAGCCCGAGCCGTCGAGGTTCGCCATCTCGAGCCTCGTGGGGATGACCGTCGAACCCCCGGAGCACTGGGTCTCGAAGAGCAGCTTCGTGCCGTCGGGTGACCAGACGGGCGCGTAGCTCGAGCAACCCTCGGACGACGACGTGATCTGTCTCAGTCCGCTGCCGTTCGGATGGATCAGGAAGATCTCGTCGTGCGCGTCGGACGTCGGTAGGCTTCCCGAGAAGGCGATCCAACCACCGTCCGGTGACCATTGTGCGGAGGTCGGGTTGATGGCGGCAGGCGTCTCGATCTGATGCAGCCCGCTGCCGTCGATGTTCACGACGTACAGCGCATTGCGGGTCTTCGTGACGTCGGCGGCGAAGACGACATTGGATCCATCGGGGGAGGAGTCGGCCGAGACCCCGTCGAAGTAGTCGTTGTCGTGCACGCTCACGTCCGGAGGACTGAGCGCGGTCAGTCCTCCGCTGCCGTCGGTCTTCACCGAGTAGAGGGTTCGGTGCTGCGTCGCGTCCAGCACCGTGAAATAGGCGCGGGAACCATCGTTGGCATACCCCGACGGTCCCTCGCCTGCGGATGTGGTGGTCAGCCGCAGCAGACCCTTGCCGTCGGGCTTGACCGTGTAGACCGAGTCGCTCGTGTACGGGCAGAGGAGCCGCGTGCCGTCCGGCGACCACGCACCGCATCCGAAGCTGACCGGCAGGTTCGGCTCGGAGAGCACCCTGTAGTCCGATCCGTCCCTGTCCATGGTCGCCGTTCCGGTCGTCAGGTCCGGTCGAAACACCATGCAGAGGATCTTGCTCCCTTCAGGGGACCACGCGTCGCCGTTCCCACCGCACGCAGTGGTCCCGGCGGGCCCAACCCGGGTCGGAATCCGAGCCGTCGGGGCTGACGGTGAACGACTCCATGAAGTCCGAACCGTTCCGGATGAAGGTCTCGTTGAACACGATCAGACCCGTCGGTGCGGGAGGGTTCGCGGGCTCGCTGCGGGATGTCCCCAGTGCTCGAACGGCCAGGGCCAACGCTGCGACCGAGAAGACGGCCGCGAGGAAGGCGGCGCTGACCCGCTGGTTCCGCCGCCTCCGCTGCTGGAAGCGATCGAAGCGCTCGAAGGACGAGCTCTGGGGATCTGCGCGATCCAGATCCCCGAGCGCGCGACGGAAGTCGTGAGCCGCACGGCGAGCGCGAGCGTCGAGCGTCACTCCTGGTCCTCCTCGATCCGCAGGCGACGCGCGAGCGTCCCCCGTCCGTTGTGAAGGTGTCGCTTCACCGTTCCCGGTGACATGTCGAGGATGTCGGCCACGTCGGTGATTGGCAGATCCTCGAGGTAGAACAACGCCACCACCTGGGATTGACGTCGCGGGAGCGACCGCACGGCGTTCCAGAACTGAGGATCGCTCGCCCCGAGATCGGGGAGCTCGGCTCGTTGCCCGAGGGCCGCGCGCGCGAGGGCCTTCGCCTCGGCCGCTCCGCGCCGGAACGCCGAGACCGAGAGGTTCGCGACGACCCGTCGCACCCACGCGCCCGGTTGGTCGTAGCCGGCGATCCGATCCCAGCTCCGGTGCGCGGCGAAGAAGGCCTCCTGTGCGAGATCCTCCGCACCCGAACGGCTGCCGGAGAGCGCGTACGCGAGGCCCACGACCGCCGTGTACTCCCTCCGGTAGAAATCCTCGAACGTCTCCGGAGATCTCTCGACCTGCGGACGCGACCGCTCCAACACGAGCCTGCTCCTCGGATACCGCGGAGGGGCACATCTTCGCCCTCACGGGTCACTCGCGCGAACGCAGCGCCAGGTTGAATCGTCTCCGGAGGTCTCCTGCAGGCCGACCGCCGCCTGCCGGGGGAGCAGGCCCCGGCAGCCGGCGGCGCCGCCGGCCGAAACGGCTACGACGCCAGCGGGTGCGGCCCCCAGTCCGCCTGGCTCGCTCCGCCCGAGGTCGTGACCTGGGAGAGGCCGCTGCCGTCGGCGTTCACGGTGCAGACGTTCTCCTGGGTCCCGTTGGCGCTGATGCGCGTGAAGACGATCTTGGTTCCGTCCGGCGACCAGCCGGGCTGGAAGCAGGAGATCGACTTCGGATCGGAGAAGGCTCCCCCGCAGGCGGGTGAGATCGGAAGCTGGTGCAGCCCACTCCCGTCGGCGTTGACCACCCAGATCGCGAGACGGTGATCCGGATCGGTTCGAGCCGAGAACAGGATGTGGTTCCCGCTCGGCGACCAGCTCGGGTTCTGTTCGCCGTCCGTGACGAAGCCAGGCGGCGTGATCCGCCGCAACCCGCCCCCGTTGAGCTTGACCACGAACAGACCGACCGGCCCGCTGTCGTTCGAGCGGACGAAGACCATGCGCTTGCCGTCGGGCGAGTAGTCGCCGGGATTGTCGTCACCGCCGGGATCGGACGTGATCCTCGTCAGGCCGCCGCCGTCGGAGGAGCGGATCGTGTAGATGCCGTTCCGGCTCGGGTCGGTCACGCCGAAGCTCTCGCAGGCGAGCCGTCGCCCGTCCGCGGACCAGATGCCGCAGTTCGTCTCGAGGGTAGGGTCGGGCCACTTGAGCTGGCGGAACGTCCCAGAGTCGGGATCGACGATCGTGGCCGCGCAGGTCTCCGTGCCGTCGGTACAGGCGGTGGCGATCGACACCTGACCACCGTTCGGCGACCAACGAGGGAATCCCGAGGGGCCATTGGAGAACAGCTGTTGCCGACCGCTCCCGTCCGGGTTGATCGTGTAGGTGACGGTGTCGCCCAGGGCAGGGTCGAACCGCGCGAACGCGAATCCGACCGTTCGGGCCGGGAGTCTTCGCCTGCACGAACGTACCGGTCCCCGGAAGCCCCAACATCACCGTCGTAGCGACGGCCACCGCGATCCACCATTTCCTCATCGCTCCACCCTCCCCGTCATCAACGAGCGTTACTCGAACGAGTGGCACGGGAGGTTGAACGCGAGCCTTGAGCCCGTGTACTTGAGTCCTGGCGAGGGTGCGAACCGTCGTCTCCGCACACGAAGCGACCGGACGGCTCCGACCTGCTGCAGATCACGAACACACCGATCTCGACGAGACCAACCGTTTCCGCTGATCACGGCGTAGCGGAGGCGGACGGGAATCGAACCCGCCAGGGAGCTCGTCGCCCCCTCTACGGTTTTGAAGACCGCGGGGCCCACCAGGAACCCAGACGCCTCCGCGACCACGATACTCAGCGACGCGTCTCGGGGCCGGGCGGTCTGTCGCCGAAAGGACGGGCCGAGCCGGCTCAGCCGGCGCCGGTGGGCACCGAGATCGACGCAGCCACCCGCTCGCCCCAGGACCTGGCGCGGGCGAGCTCGCCTTCGTTCAGCGGGCCCGTCGTGCCGCCGACCCAGAAGCTCTCCGCCTTCACGACGATCGTGAACCCGAGATGACGCAGGTGCTTCTCCGCGCCACGAGCCGCCGAGCCGGGGACGAACGCCTTCTTGATCCGTGTGTCGAACGTGGCCGCCGCGAGCTCCCGCGGGGCCGGCGTCAGCGCGTCGAGCCACTCGCGCATCCCGATCCCCGAGGAGACGACGCCGTCCTCGGCCTGCTTCTTCGCGTCGTCCCGGGTGCTCGCGCGGGTCATCCCGAACGCGTGCGTCGGGCCGCCGAGGACGAGCAGCCCGACGTCTTCGGCCAGCGTGGTGGGGGCCCTGCCGACCTCGGCGAGCTCCACGGTCAGCCGCGAAGCCAGCCCGCTCGCGATCGCCTCGGCGACCTTCATCGTGTTGCCGAACATCGACTCGTAGACCACCAACGCACGCATGACCGATCCTTCCCTCGCACCGAACGGACGCGACCGCGCCCTCGCGGACCAGCACACGACACGGGGTGGCCTGCCACGAGGGACGAACGTCCCCGGTTGTCAGGGCTGAGGGTCGGCGGCACACATCCTTAACCCGCCCTTCACGAACCGCTTGCCGTCGCGGTTCGGAGTCCCGGCATGTCTCCGACGGTCGGTGACATGTGAAGGAGGGGTTCCGATGACCCGTACCACGAAGGCAGTGGCCTCGGCCGCGATGGTCCTCACGCTCCTCGGGGTCGTTCCCGGGGCGGCGCAGGCCCGATCGGGCGACGTCACGAGGAAGGGCTCGTGCAGCGGGGCGAGCGTCTGGAAGCTCCGTTTGCGCCCGGAGGATGCGGGCAGGATCCAGGTCGAGTACGAGGTGGACTCGAACAAGGTCGGTCAGACCTGGCGCGTGCGGATCGTGCAGAACGGCACCCGGATCTTCGCGGGCAAGCGGATCACGCAGGCGCCCAGCGGCTCGTTCACCGTGCACCTGCGGACCAAGGGCGTGAGCGGCACCGACACGTTCCGCGCCCGGGCCTCGAACCTGAAGAGCGGCGAGACGTGCCTCGGCCGCGCCTCGATCTGAGCACGAACCGTCGCAAGGGGCGCCGCTGGTGGCGGCGCCCCTTCGCTGCCTGAACCGTTCGCCCGCCCGCCCGTACTACCTCCTGCAACAGCGAAGGGAGGATCACATGCAGCACCGATCGAGGTTCCTCGTCGTCGCCGCGCTCGCGGCGCTCGCCGTGGTGGCGACCGCCTGCAGCGGCGGCGCCTCCGCGGCGGACGGCGGGACGCCGACGCTCACGATCGCGTCGCCCGCGAAGGGGGCGACCGTCACCGAACCGTTCACGATCAACATGGACTCGAGCGTGCCGCTCGGCGACCCGAGCACCGGCGACGACCACGTCCACTTCTGCGTCGACGGTCACTCGTGCGACACCGAGTACATGCTCGCCTACGGCGACACGTTCTCGATGTCCGGGCTCGCGCCGGGCACGCACACGATCGAAGCGTCGCTCCGCCATGCGGACCACTCCGACACCGGCGTGCGCACCAGCTTCACCGTCACGGTCACGGGTACCGGCGCGGCCACCTCGCCGTCGCCGGTCACGAGCGGCGGGTACGCCAACGGCTACTGATCGCCTCTCGCGCTCCACGCGCCGCGCGCGTCTGGTGCACACCGCGGTCTACCTCACCACGTTCGCCCTGCTGCTCACCGGGTGGTGGCTGCTCGTCGGGGGCGAGGGGCGGCCGAGCCCGCTCGCGAGGCTGCTCGGCGCCCCCGACACGAGGGTGCACGTGTGGTTC
Organism: uncultured Actinomycetes bacterium; assembly: GCA_963710985.1. Classification (GTDB taxonomy): domain Bacteria; phylum Actinomycetota; class UBA4738; order UBA4738; family HRBIN12; genus AC-51. The sequence goes on from CAVQCI010000006.1 coordinate 96,873, forward strand.
GGCTGGGACCTGACCGCCGCGATGGTCCTGCCGTTGCTCGCCTGGCCCGGGAGCGTCCGCCGGTTCGTCGCGGAGACCCTCCGTCTCGACCGGGGGGACGTGCACTGGTGGCGGTCGTGGCCGGCAGGGGCGCTCGGTGGTCGTTCGCGCGTCACGAGGGCCACTTCGACCCCGGGCAGCGGGTGGCGAACGTCGGGCTGCTGGGCGGGCTCGCGACCCTCGTCGTGACCGGTCTCGCCATGGGCCTGCTCCACGGCGGGCCCGCCTTCTCGCTGCTCGCCCGGATCCACCGGTGGGCGGCGATCGCCCTCACCCCCGTGATCGCGGGCCACCTCGTGATCGTGCTCGGGGCGCTGCCCGGGTACGGGGGCGTCTGGCGAGCCGCCCATCTGGGCGACACCGTCGAGCGCGACGCCGCGCACCGTCTGTGGCACGGATGGGCCGAACGTGCGGACGCCGAGGACTGCGAGACGGAGGGGTCCGAGGCTCCCATCCGCTAGTCTGCGACGGACGAGCGGACGGAGGTGCGCGACGTGGAGGTGCCCAAGGTCGACCTGGTGGTGCTGGGACTCCTCGCGGAGCAGCCGCGCTACGGCTACCAGCTGCTCGAACGGATCCGGGAGCGGCGGATGGCGTCGTGGGTCGAGGTCGGCCGGGCGTCCGTGTACCAGGCGCTCGAGCGGCTCGAACGGCGCGGCGCCGTGAGCGGGCGCGCCCAGGGCAGCGGGGTCGGTCCCGACCGCCGTGTGTACGAGCTCACCGCCGCCGGCCGCCGCCGTCTCGCCGACGGGCTGGCCGAGCGCCTCGGCGCCCCCGCGCCCTACGAGACCGAGTCCGGCAACGCGCTCGCGTTCCTCGCGGCGATGGAGGAATCTGAGCGGAAGCGGGCGCTCGGCGCGCACGTGGCCGCGCTCCGCACGCACCGAGACGACGTGCGCGCCGCCGCGGCCGACGCTCCCGACCGCCCCACCGCGGCGCTCCTCGCGCGGCAAGCCGCGCTCGCCGAAGCCGAGCTGGCCTGGCTCAAGGTGCACCGGGCGGCGCTGCAGCGCTAGGACGTCGTCCTCGCGCGTTCGCCCGTGGGGTCGGTGTTGGGCCGTACGATTCCCGGGATGACCGAGGCTGCCTTCTTCGACCTCGACAAGACGATCGTCTCGCGGTCCTCCTCGCTGGCGCTGTCGCGCCCGCTGTACCGGGCGGGCATGGTCTCGCGTGGACAGCTGTTGCGGGGCGCCTACGCACAGCTCGTGTATCTGCTGGTGGGCGCCGACGAACGGAAGATGGAGCGCCTCAAGGAGGGCATGCTCCAACTCACGAAGGGCTGGGACCGCGGCCAGGTGGAGCGGCTCGTGCAGGAAGCGCTGCTCGAGGTGATCGACCCGTACGTCTATCTGGAGGCGCTCGAGCTGATCGCCGAGCACCGGGCGGCCGGGCGCCGGATCTTCATCGTGTCGTCCTCGCCGGAGGAGGTGGTGCGCCCGCTCGCGCGACACTTCGGGGTGACCGGGGTGATCGCCACTCGCGCGCAGGTCGGCGCCGACAACCGCTACACGGGCGAGCTCGAGTTCTACGCCTACGGCATCCAGAAGGCCGAGGCGATCCAGGGCCTCGCCCGGCGGTTCCGTCTGGACCTCGCCGGCTCCTACGCCTACAGCGACTCGGCCACCGATCTCCCGATGCTCGAGGTCGTCGGGCACCCGGTCGCCGTCAACCCCGACAAGGACCTGCGGCATGTCGCGGAGGAGCGCGGGTGGGAGGTCCGCGACTTCCGCAACCCGGTGCGACTCCGGACGAGGATCGCGTCGGCGGTCCCGCCCAAGCGCGCGGGCGCGGCCGCAGCGGTCGTGGGCGCCGCGGCGGTCGGGGGCGTGCTGCTCTGGGTGGCCATCCGGTCGCGCGCGGAGCGGCTGGAGCACCACTGGGCGGGGCCGGAACGAGGCGCGCCGGTGGGCGCCGGCGACCACGGCACGAGGGCCTGAACCCTGCGGGACCTCGCCCGTTGCGGTGCGTCGGCGGCCGGGTGTACGGTGCACGTGGATGCCGAAAGGCACCCGCGAGGGGAGCAGGACCCACGCGCGAGTCATGCCGCGGGAGGCATGCTCAGGGACCCGAGGCCCGAGGCTTCGGCTCCCAGAGCACTGCGAGGCAAGCGCCTGATACCTGCTCCCCTCGTTCTTGCCCGGCCCCGGCGAGGGTCCCGGCCGATCATCCGCGGATCGTGTCGTAGCGGAACAACGCGCCCTGTGGGTACGCGTCGTCGCCGCCCCATCCGAAGCCGGCCTTGGCCATCGCCTTGACGAGCTTCGTCGACTGCGATGGCGGCTGGCCTTTGACGTTCGACTGAGGGTTGAGCTCGATCGCGGCGCCGAACGTCTGCGCGGAGATCGGCGGGCCCGGTCCGTCGACCTGATAGACGGGTTTGTAGCACTCGCCGACGTCGGTGATCGCCGACTCGTCGCCGGACGCCGTCAGGAACGCCATCGCCTTCTTGAGGAGCCTGATCGCATCCGTGGCGCAGGTGACGCTGCCGAGGACGGGTACGGCCGCCGACTCGATGTGGTCCTGGATCCACGTGGGGTCGATCTCGAGCTTATCCGGCGACGTGGTTGACGGGTAGGCCGTGAACTCGCCGAACATCGACTTGAGCAGCGCCAGGGGGAGCTCGCCGTCGTCGGCGCGCAGGTAGGCGGTGTCGCCGGGCGCGCGGACCTCCACGTCGGGATACGGGGCGTCGGCGGGCAGGTACGGGACGAACCTCGCGGCAAGCGTGACGGGCACGGGGTTCGCGTTGGGCGCGACCGTGAACAGTGCGTACCGCTCGTGCGTCACGCCGATCGAGACCCCGGTGTGCCGCGGGACGAGGAGCTCGTAGCCGCCCATCAAGACGTCGGGCAGCGTCGCCACGATGTTGACGCTCGCTCCCGTGTCGAACGTGAGGGTGCCGCCGGGCTTCCTCATCCGCCGCAGCTTGGCCGCGGTCTCGGACAAGATGCCTTGCCCGGGCTTGAGGCTCGCGACCGTGCGCCTCTGGGACTCGGGGAGGAACGCCGCGAAGGTCGGCTCGACCCCGGTCGTGTCGATCGGCGTCATGAACGGCTCCGTCGGCGAGCCGACGACCTTGCCCTTGGGGTTCGTCGCCTGCGTCATCCACGCGATGTCGGCGGTGGCGATCGTGGTGGGCGACGTCACGCTGGCGACCGAGCTCAGCGCCCGGTCGAACCCGTCGGGGAGGCCGCCCGGTACCCATGCGAGCCAAGCTCGGGGGGTGGCTGCCGTGGAAGGGCCTGAGCTGGTGGACGGGGACGAGGGAGAGGGCGAGGACGCGGACCGGGTGGGACCGGTGGCGCGCCCGACGAGCGAGATCGCGACGCTTCCCACCACGAGCACGACGAGGAATGCGGTGACGGACCGGATCAGCGCCCGGCGGCTCAGCTCGTTCACCGCGCGAGTCTATGCGCGGCGCTCTCGCGGAGACAGGCAGCCCGGGGGTCAGCCGGAGGCCGCGGGATGCTCGAGGATGTTCGCGAGGCGTTCGGCGCGGTCGGCGGCCTCGCGCGGCATCCCGGCCGAGACGGCGTTCGCGATCGCGCGCAGCTCCCGCTCGATCGTGGGAGTCAGCCGCTCGCCTCGGGCGCGAACCAACGGATCGAGCCGCTCCACGGCCAGGTCGAGCCGGCCGATCGCCGAGCGCTGCGGGTGCCGCCGCTCCCGGTACTCGCTGAGGGAGATGACCGTTCCCATGAGCTCACCATAGACCCCCGGTCTGACACGGGTGCGCAGGACCGGCAGATCGCCGGGCGGATCCTGGGACCCGCTCGTTACGCGACCCGTACGCTGGTCACCGGCGCGAGGCGCTCCGCCACCGTGAACCAGTGTCGCCCGGCGTCGACGCTGCCGAAGACCTCGCCGCTGGTGGCGCCGAACCACAGCCCGAGGTCCTCGCCCTCCCCGTCGCGGTCGAACGCCTGGCGGAGCACCGTGAGGTAGGCGTCGTCCGCAGGGAGCCCGGCATCTCGGGCCTCCCAGGAGCTCCCCGCGTCCGACGTCGCGAACACGCGGACCTTCCCTTCGGGCGTCACCCTGTCCTCCGCGCCGGTGAGCGGGATCACGAACGCGCTGTCGGGGCCGGCGGGGTCGATCGAGATCGGGAAGCCGAACCCGCTCGGCAGACCGGCCGCGATGTCGGTCCAGGTCGCGCCGGCGTCGTCGCTGCGGTAGACGCTCCCGTGGAACTGCAGGAACAGCCGTTCCGGGCGCAGCGGGGCTCGCCGCATGTTGTGCACGCACAGCACGTTGGTGGTGGCCCGGACCTCCTCGGGCATGTACAGAGGCACGAGGCCCGGGTAGCCGGTGCGCCAGGTGGTGCCGCCGTCGTCGGTCAGCCACACGCCCGCGGCCGACACCCCGATCGCGAGCCGCTCGGGCTCGCCGGGCCACGGACAGATCGAGTGCAACGCGAGCCCCCCGGCTCCCGGCTGCCAGTCCTCGTCGACGTGGTGCTGCCACAGGGCCTCGTTGCGGGTCCACGTCTCACCGCCGTCGGTGCTGGAGAACAGCGCGGCGGGCGCGACCCCCGCGTACAGGAGACCGTCGGCCTCGCCCGGCTGCACGATCCAGATCCGCTCGAGCGAGACGTCGCCGTCTTCGGGGAACACAGGACCCTTCGCGACCTGCCACTCACCGTCCAGATCGTCGGCCCAGTGCAGGCGTGGGCCGTAGAAGCCGTTCGTGACGCTCGCGAAGTACCGGCCGGTCCGCGGGTCGCGGATCGCGTATTCGACCACGGCGCCGGGGAAGTGCCGGCCCGCGATCTCGAACGGTCCACCGCCGTCGCCGCGCATCACGAACAGCCCCTTCTTCGTGCCCACCAACAGTTCTCGCATCAGGCTCCTCCCGAGATCGACGCGATCACGGACAGACGGTCGTCCGCGCTCACCGGCGTGGATGCGTCGGCGCGCTCGCCGTTCACGAACACGTTGACGTGCGCGCGGATCGCGTTTCGCTCGTCGACGATCCAGCCGGCGGTCCTGGGCCAGTCGTGCTCCAACGACGCGATCACTTCGCCCACGGTTGAACCCTCGAGCGTCAGCTCGGCGTTCCCTCCCGCGAGCGCCCGCAGGGGTGCGCGTAACGCCACGACCGGCATCGCTCGAGCCTATCCCGAGCGGCCGACTCGCGTGGTGTCAGGACTTCGCGGTACGTTCGCAGACGGGTTGGCGGACGATCGTCCGCATCCTCCCGGGCGGCGTGGCGCTCGGATCCGAGAGGTAGATCTCGTGGTGCTTCCCGGTCGGCAGGAAACCGCGCTCCTTCACGAAGTCGTAGAGGCGCTCGAGCGTCGGGCGCTCCTTCGCCCACGCGCCGCGATGCAGCACCTGCGCAGCCAGCCCTTCCTGGATGATGTCGAAACGCAGGCCCTCGAGGGCGGGGATCCGCTTGCGCTTGCGCCGGACCTGCGCTTTGACCTCCTCGACGAGCGCGTCGCTCACGAGGTCGGGCTGCATCACCATCAACGTCCAGTCCCAGTCGGACTTGTCTGCGAAGTCCCATACCCGGGCGTGGGGGATCCACCAGAGCCCCTCCAGGGGCATCACCGCGTAGTCGATCCCATCCAGCTTGCGGATGCGGGACTTCACCCCGTAGGCGACGGTGTAGAGGGCGTCCACCGCATCGCGGAACGTCCGCGAGCCGTCCGGGTCGCCGTGTCCGTCCACCATCAGGTAGGCCAGTGCGGGGACCTCGACCAGCTCGGGTTCGTCGTGCGCCCGGTACAGGTGGCTCAGCTGTTTCGCGTAGTCGACCTTGGTCGCCGTCGCCACCCCGCGCACCTCCTTCGTGCTGCTCTCCGGCGTGTGCTCGTCGGCCGTGCACATCCAGCCTGGAGCGGGCAGGAGGCGGTCACCCGGGCCGGGAGTCCCGGCTCGGCCGGGCGGGTCGGTCAGTCGGCGGGCTCGCTCGGATGGGTCCGGGCGAGCGACGTCAGGAGTTCCTCGGGGGTTCGCCCCGACGCCGTCGCCAAGACGGCGAGATCGCCGGTGCGCAGCGTCAGGGTCTCGCCGGGAGGTTCGCTCCGCAGGGCCTCGACCTGGCGGACGAACCCCGAGAGCAGCTTCGCGTCGGGGGTCCCGAGGCGCTCGAGAGCGGCGACGTCGACCGTCGCCACCGGCCGTCCTTCGGTGCTTCGCCGGATCTCCAGCACCAACCGTTCCGGCCGCACGCCGTACACCTCGCAAAGGCGGATGAATCGGTCGACCGTGATGTGGCGCTCGCCGCGCTCGTATCCGGCGATCGACGTTGGACGGAACTCGCCGCGCGAGGCTTCCGCCACGTCGCGCAGGGTCCATCCGCGGTCGCGTCGCGCACCTCGGAGCGCCCTCCCGATCTCGAGGGCGAGGCGGTCCGATCCGCTGTCCGACGGTGCGTCCATCCCGCGCGTGATCCGCCTTCCGGGGGGTATCTAGAGTAGCGGGCGACCTTCATCCTGCGCCATGCGAACGACGCAGGTCGAGGAACGTATGTTTCGTACGACGGCCCCGGTAGTAGGGTGTTTCGGTCCGGGAACTACTACCTCATGAAGAGAACGCGGAGCGCGTCGGGTACATCCCCATCCCTGTCGGCCGAAGATGGAAATTGTTCGGCGGAGAGGGTTGCGTCGAACGCACGACGCGTTCTAGGCTACGACCCTACGTAGGGAGGTGTAGCCGTTTCGACGTACGAAGGTCGGGGCTCGGCTTCGGCCGAATGGGGGAGTCCCCGTACGCGCGGAAGCGCCTGTCTCATGCGAAGGCGGTAGTCGGGGGGAGGAACGGTGGAGCACATGCTCCTGCAGGACCGCCCGGGGGGGGTCCGGGGATCGGACAAGAGCCGGCGAGGGGCGCTCGCGTCGGCCCTCGAGGTCGCGTCCTCGCGCGTCCGTTCGGCGGTCGGCACCGACATCGCGTTCGCGTTCGCTCAACCCGACGCCGCCGGCAGGCTTCGGGTGGTGTGGACCGATCCGCCGATCCCGGCGATGGCCAGGACCCGCGCGGTCCGCAGGCGCGCCGCGTTCGACAAAGGCGCGCCGGTAGGTCCTTCGCCCGCGGGAGAGGGGTTGGGGATCTGCGCGTACCCGCTGCTCGCCGACGGGCGGTCGGTCGGTGTGATCGAGGTGTTCGGCCGTGCGCGCGCGCTGCTCGCTGCCCGCGACGACATCCTCTCGGTGGCCGAGGAGCTCGCACGCACGCTCGTGGGCGAGGCTCGCGGCGACCGGGATCAGGACGCGGGATCCGACGACGAAGCGCCCTCGCTCGCGTCGTTGGCCGACGCGCGCTCGCCGGCTTCGGCGGTGGACGCCGCGGTCCGCACGCTCGCGGCTCGGCTCGGCGTTCCGGTCGCCGGATGGTGCGTGGATGCCGATGACACGCTCGTCCTCGCCGCGGTCGCCGGGGCGCCCGGGTCGACGGGCGCGGTGCGCCGCGCGATCGACGGGCTCGAGCCGTGGAGCGGTACCGAGGCGCGACGCGACGCCGAGGCTCGGTTCGCCGAGGCGACCGGCGTTCAGGACGCGATGTGGGCCGACGCCGGTGATGCCGTGTTGCTGGCGGGCGACGCGAACCCCGCTGTCGCCGCGTCGATCGAGCTCGTCATCGCCGTGCTCGCCGACGTCCTGCCGCTGCTGCGCTCGGCGCACGCCGCGCAGCGTCGCAGCGACGAGCTGGATCTCGGGATCGCGTGGACGGCGCACGAGCTGCGCGGTCCACTGCTCGGCGTGCGTGCCGTGCTGGAGCTGGTGGAGCGCCGGGCCGAGGACGACCCGCGTCAGCGCGCCGTCGTGCAGAGCTCGCTTCGCGAGCTCGACCACATCGTGGGCACGACCGAGGGGCTCCTCGCCTGGGCCGTCGGGGCCCGGCCGCTCGTGCGGGACGACACCGACGTCGTGCAGATCGTGCAGGAGGCGATCGACGGGTGCCGCCTCGAGACGGGGCACCCTTACTTCCGGATCTCGGGCTCGGAGCGGGCGGTCGCGAACGTCGACGCCGCGCACATCCGTTCTGCGCTGCTGAACCTGTTGCGCAACGCGGTGGCCTACGCCGACCACGCGACCGAGATCGAGGTCAGCGTGGGACTTCGCGGCGCGTTCGTGTCGATCGGAGTGAGCGACGTCGGACCGCAGATCCCGCCGGAGGAGCGCGAGGCGATCTTCGATCCGTTCGTGCGTGGGGCGATCTCGGGCCGCGCGCGCAACGGCAGCGGGCTCGGACTGTTCATCGTGCGTCGCGTCGTCGAGGCGCACGAAGGCCGGATCTGGGTCGAGTCCGACCGCGGCGCCACCACGTTCCATGTCCTGCTGCCGGTCGGCGGCAAGGAGGCACAGCGATGCGCGTCATGATCGTCGACGACCACACCCTGTTCGCCGACGCGATCGCGATCCAGCTGGAGGACCTCGGCATGGAGGTCGTGGGGCGGGCGACGAACGGCGCCGACGCGTTCGAGGAGGCGCTGCGGACCGACCCGGACGTGATCTTGATGGACCTCGCGTTGCCCGATCAGAGCGGTCTGTCGGCCGGACGCGCGATCTTGGAGGAGCGGCCGGGCGCCCGGCTGGTCGTGCTCACCGCGCTGGAAGACCGATCGATCGCCGACGAGGCGCTGCGGATCGGGTTCCGCGGGTACCTGACGAAAGACACGCCGGTGGCGCGGTTCGTGGAGGCGATCGGGTCGGTGTGCCAAGGAGAGATCGTCCTGCCCGCGCGGCTCAGAGCCGTGGCCAGACGACAGGGGGGCGACGGCGACGTCGCGCTCCTGGCGAGCCTGCTGACCTCGCGCGAGCGGGAGGTGCTGGCGCTGCTGGTCGAAGGTGCGGACGGCGGCGCGATCGCGGGAAGGCTCGGGATCAGCAGGAACACGGTGCGGACGCACGTGCAGAGCATCCTCACCAAGCTCCAGGTCCATTCGCGGTTGGAGGCCGCGACGTTCGCGGTACGGCACCGGCTCGTCACCGTGCGGGGCGAGAGGCCGTCGTACGTAGGCGTCGGAGGTTCGCGGCTCATGCGGACGTCGTAGGCCGGATACGCCGACGGTCGGGTGTGCCCCGCCGGGTCCGTCGGTAGCGTCCGACCATCCGGCGCGTTCGTGTGGATACCGTGGCGTAGAGGGGAAGATCCTGTGACCGTAGAGAGGGAGCCGATCCGGATCCTGCTCGCGGATCAGCATGCCCTCTTCCGGGAGGCCGTCCGGACCGGGCTGGAGAACGAAGGGGATCTCCACGTCGTGGCACAGGCGCGCACGGGCCCCGAGGCGATCGAAGAGGCCGAGCGCTCCCTCCCCGACGTCGCGATCGTCGACGCGGATCTGCCGGTCAACGACACGGCCCACACCGCGGGCGTGCTCCTGGAACACGTGCCCCACGTGCGGGTGCTCGTGCTCGGGCTCGACGAGGACTGGCGACGGCTGGTCGAGCTCCTCGACGCGGGTGTGAGCGGCTACCTCACTCGCGAGGCCCCGCTCGCGGAGCTGATCGCCGCCACCCGCGCGGTCCATCGTGGCGAGGTCCTGGTCCCCCCGCGCATGCTGGGGCCGCTGCTCACCGGTTTGATCCGGCGCCGCAAGGAGCAGGACCAGGCCTACGATCGGATCTCGCGCCTCACCCGTCGCGAGCGCGAGGTGCTGGCGCTGCTCGCCGAGGGCGCCGACAACGACGGGATCGCGCGCGTCCTGGTGATCAGCCCGCAGACGGCACGCACCCACATCCAGAACATCCTCGGGAAGCTCTCCGTGCACTCGCGGCTGGAAGCAGCCGCGTTCGTCGCCCAGAACGGGATCCTGCCGGACCTCGTGAGCGTCGACGCCTGAAGAGCGAGAGCGCCGTGGAGCCCGCCTCCGTCCTGGTCACCGGCGCCGCCGGGTTCGTGGGGAGCCATCTCGCCGAACGGCTCGCAGCCGACGGTCACCGCGTCCTCGCGGTGGACTGCTTGACCGACTACTACGACGTGTCGCAGAAGCGCGCGTCGTTCGAGCGACTGGCGGGCCTCGCAGGCTGCCGCCTCCGCACGGACGACCTGCGCACCGGTGACCTCGACGCGCTCCTGCAGGATGTCGAGGTCGTGTTCCACCAGGCGGGACAGCCCGGTGTCCGAGCCTCGTGGGATGCGTTCGCGTCCTACGTCGAGCACAACGTCGAGGTGACCCAGCGGCTGCTCGCAGCGGCCGCGCGACGCGGGGTCCGGCGGTTCGTGTACGCGTCGAGCTCCTCGGTCTACGGCGACGCCACCGCCTACCCCACACGCGAGGACCAGCTGCCGCGCCCGGTCAGCCCCTACGGCGTGACGAAGCTCGCCGCGGAGCACCTGTGCGGCGTCTACGCCACGAACTTCTCGGTGCCGACCGTGTCGCTGCGGTACTTCACCGTGTACGGACCGCGCCAGCGTCCGGACATGGCGATGCACCGGATGATCGAAGCCGCGATCGCGGGCGACCCGTTCCCGGTCTACGGCGACGGCCGTCAGGTGCGCGACTTCACGTTCGTGGCCGACGTGGTGGAGGCGAACCTCCGCGCCGGGTTCGGCGACATCGCGCCGGGCACCGTGGTCAACGTTGCCGGCGGGACGTCGGCGACGCTCCTGGACGTGGCGGCGCTCGTCGAGGAGCTGTCGGGCCGTTCGGTCACGCTGGCGTTCGAAAGCCCTCAGCGGGGTGACGTGGTCCGTACCGGCGGCTCGATCGAACGCGCGGCGGCGCTGTTGGGCTGGGCCCCCCTGGTGGGGCTGCGCGAGGGCCTCGCCGCACAGGCGGCGTGGCATCGCGAACGCGCGGCGCTGCGCGCCTCCGCCTGACCCCTCACTCGCGACGGCGGCCCGCCGCGGCGGCACGGGCGAGCGCGAGCCCTCGCGCGACGAACCACAGGAGCAGCACGACCGCCACGCCGAGGACGTCGGCGGCGACATCCCCGCGTTCGACGTCGCGACCCACGAAACCCTGTGCGACCTCCATCGCCACCCCGAGGACGATCGCGAACGCCGCGATCGCGATCGCCGTGCCCATCCGGAGGCGGCCGGGGCGCGCCCGCAGGGCGAACGCGCCGAACAGGGTTCCCGTGAGCAGGGCGTAGGCGACCGCGTGCGGCGCGTGTTTCCACGCGCCGTCGAGCGGCGGCTCGGGGACGGGGGCGAGCGAGGCCGCCGCGATCGCGGCGACCGCGACGCCCGGCACCAGCAGCGCCAGGGCGCGACGGGCGGGACGGCCGACGGTGCTCAGGCGTCCACGGCCGGCAGCTGCGGGGCCTCGACGGGCTCCATCGTCAGCTGCACGAGCTCGCCCTGGTGGTCCTCGGCCGCGTCCTCGACCCACACCACGTTGGGCAGCGGGACCGATCCGGTCGGGGCGCCGGCGGCGACCGCGACCGGCTGGCCGTTCGCCTTCAGCGAGCGTTGCGCGGCGTCGATCACGCGGACGACCTGCACCCCGTTGTTGCCGTCGGTCAGGGGCGTCGAGCGGTCGGCCACGCACTCGAGGAAGTGCTGGGCCTCCAGGCGCAGCGGCTCCTCGAGCGGGATGTACGGACTGACGACGCTGCCGTAGTGGTAGGCGAACTGGAAGTCGCCGAAGGTCTCCGTCTCGCGGACGGCGTTCACGCTCTTGTCGTAGATCTTGATCTTCTCGTGGCTCTCGAGATCGTCGTAGACGACCATCTTGCGACTGCCGACCACGGTGATCCGGCGCGACTTGAACGGGTCGAGCCAGGACATCCGCATGTGCGCGAGCACACCGCTCGGGAACGTCATCGTCATGTAGGCGACGTCCTCGACCGAGCGCTGGACGCACGCGACGCCCCGCGTGTTCACGCTCTCGGGCGCCTCGCCCAGCACGTGCAGCAGGATCGCGACGTCGTGCGGTCCGAGGTCCCAGATCACGTTGAGCGACGGGTGGAACAGCCCCAGGCCTGCGCGGACCGCGTCCACGTAGAGGATCTCGCCCAGCTCGCCGCTGTCGACGATGTCCTTCAGCGCGGTGACCGCGCGGTTGTAGGCGCCGATATGGCCGACCATCAGGTACTCGCCCCCGCGCGGCGGCGAGCGCCACCAGCTCCTCACCGAGCGTCGGGTCGGTCGTGAGCGGCTTCTCCACCAAGACGTCGAGCCCGTGTTCGAGGCAGTCCTTCACGATCTCGTGGTGGGTCTCGGGGGGTGTGGCGACGACCACGGCGTCCAGGCCGATGTCGAACAGCGCGCGGTGGTCCGTGACGAGGCTCTCGACCTGGGGGTGACGGGACCGCACGTGCTCCAGGCGGGACTCGTCGCGGTCGGCGACGGCGACCAGCCGCACGTCCGGGATCTCGAGGAACGTGCGGACGAGGTTCGGTCCCCAATAGCCCGCGCCGATCACGGCGACGTTGACGGGTGGCATCAGTCGGCCCCTTTCCCAGTAAGCACGGCCGGCAGCGTGAGCAGGAGGATCTTCAGGTCGAACCAGAAGCTGCGGCGTTGGATGTAGTCGAGATCGCACCGGAGACTCCTGGAAGTGGATCCCCGCGCGCCCGCGTACCTGCGCCCAGCCGGTCAGGCCGGGGGTGCTGGCCAGACGGCGGAGATGCTGGTCGGTGTACCGGTCCACCTCGTAGGGCATGGGCGGCCGTGGACCAACGAGGGTCATGTTCCCTCTCAGCACGTTCCACAGCTGGGGAAGCTCGTCCAAGCTCAGCTTGCGAAGGATCACGCCGACCCGCGTGATGCGCGGGTCGTGCGCGGGGCGGAAGGATTCCCCCTCCTTGCGGCCGGGACGCATCGCCTGCAGCTGCTCCTCGTCGCCGGCGAGGTACGCCTCCATGTACTCGCGGTGGAACGTGTGGTCGGCGTCGACCTCCATCGTGCGGAACTTGAACAACGTGAACGGCTCGAGCTCCCAGGTCTCCTCGCCGTCCTCACCGCCGCCCGTCCGGCGTCCGCGGACCCGTTCTTGGGCGAAGATCGCGGGACCCGGGCTATCGAGCCGGATCGCGATCGCGATCAGCAGGAGGAGCGGAGCCATCACGACCCCGGTCACGACGACGAAGACGATGTCGAGCGCGCGCTTGGCGACGCGGTAGGGGAGAGACTCCGCCGGACCCGTCGTGCTGATCCGCGTCGTGGCGGTCCACAGCGTCTCAGCGACCATGCGCTCGGGTCTCCCCCCCGACGATCTCGACGTTCCCGATCATGCCGTTGGCTCCTCCATGCCGAACCGCACGCAGCAGGCGCAAGGTAGTGTTGCGGTGCAACACAGCAGAAGATGCAGTTGAGGTACGTCCGCTACGCAGCGCGGCGGACGGCCTCGGGGAAGTCGTACGGAGGTCACGCTCACCGGCTCCGTTCGGCTACCGGGAGGAGCGGGCGCGATCGCAGCCGGGCACGGCGCACCGGCCCGGAGCGGTCGTCGAAGCCGGGGGCGCCTGCCACGGCCGGCGCCCCCCTGTCGAAGGGGGCCCTCTGCATCGTGCGACGAGCGTAGGAAGACCGCGCGTACCGCACGTCCGCCGTCCGGGGGAAGAACCCTACGGTGTCCGCACGAACGCCATGGTGGCGACGCACGAGCGCGTCGTGCCTGGGCTCGCAGGTGTTGACCGATGGGTACGTCGCCGGACGTAGGCGATCTACAGCCTGCGCCGGTCGGCGCGTCGCGCGGGGAACCCTAGTGTCGCCCGTATCCGCGAACGCAGCACGTCCAGCAACCGTAGATCGTCAGGAGGAACGATGAAGGTCGCCGTGATGGGGACGGGGAGGGTCGGCCTCGTCACGTGCGTCGCCTTCGCCCGTCTGGGTCACGACGTCGTAGGCACCGACGTCGACGCAGACAAGATCGAGCTGTTGCAGCGCGGCGTCCCGCCGTTCTTCGAGCCCGGGCTCGAAGAGGCGATGACCGAGGAGACCGCCTCCGGCCGGCTGTCGTTCACCATCGACGCGGCCGCGGCGCTCACAGGCGCCGAGGTGATCTTCGTCTGCGTGGGAACACCGGCGCGGGCCGACGGCGAGGCGAACCTCCTGGCGGTGGAGCTCGCGGTCCGGGAGATCGCGCAGCACGCGATGGACGGCGCCGTCGTCGTGGAGAAGTCGACCGTGCCGGCCGGCACGGCCGAGCGCGTGCGCCGGACCCTGCAGCGTGAGGGTGGGGGCCGCCAGGTGCACGTCGCCTCGAACCCCGAGTTCCTCCGCGAGGGCCTCGCGATCCACGACGCGCTGCATCCCGACCGGGTGGTGATCGGCACGAAGGACGCCCGCAGCCGCGAGATCCTCGAGCGGCTGTACGCGCCGATGCTCGCCGACGGCGTGCGGTTCATCTTCACCGACACCGCGAGCGCCGAGCTCGCCAAGCACGCGAGCAACGCCTTCCTCGCGATGAAGATCTCGTTCGCGAACGCGCTCGCGCGTCTTTGCGAACGCGAGGGCGCCGACGTGACCGCCGTGGTCGACGTGATGGGCGCCGACCCGCGGATCGGGCGCGCGTTCCTGAACGCCGGGCTCGGCTACGGCGGCTACTGCCTGCCGAAGGACGTCGCGGCGCTCGAGCGGCTCGCCGCGAAGCTCGGCTACGCGTTCCCCCTGCTCGAGGAGGTCTCCCGACTGAACGCCGAGGCTGCCGACGCGGTCGTGGCGCGCGTGGAGGAAGCCGTGTGGAACCTCGAGGGCAAGCGGATCGCGGTGCTCGGCCTGGCGTTCAAGCCCGACACCGACGACGTGCGGACCTCGCCGGCGCTGTCGCTCGCCGCGCGGCTCCTCGAGGCGGGAGCCCTGGTCGTCGGCTACGACCCGGAGGCGAACGCGCTCGCGAAGGAGGAGCTGCCGGGGCTGGAGACGGCAGGAAGCGCCCTCGAGGCCGCGACCGGCGCCCACTGCGTCGTGCTCGCGACCGAGTGGGAGGAGTTCCGCCGGCTCGACCTCCACGCGCTGCGCGCGGTGATGGCACACCCGGTCGTGGTGGACGGACGCAACCTCTTCGACCCCGAGACGATGCGCGAGGCGGGGTTCTGGTACTACCCGACGGGACGTCCCGCGGTGGTGCACACGCAGGAGACGACCGCGGTCGCCGCCCCTGCCGCCGCGCTGCGCAGGACGGAGCGCTGAGATGGAGTTGAAGCGGTACGGCACCATCCTGCGCCGCCGGTGGTACGTGATCGTGTTCGCGATCGCGGTCACGACCGGCCTGACGTACCTGTTGCAGTCCTCGAAGACCCCGATGTACACGTCGACCGGAACCCTGCAGGTGTCCTGCACGGCCCAGGACCTCGGGGACTGGAACTCGTGCAACGCGGTGCTCACGAACAACCCGCAGATCCTGGGTACCTACGCGAGCTTGGCGAACAGCGACCTGATCCAGAGGGAGGTCGCTCCCTTGATGCCCGGGGCGAACCTCTCGGACTACACGGTGAGCGCGTCGGTCGAGACGGACAGCACGATCGTCTCCGTCTCGGTGATGGGGCCCAACAAGCAGCACGTGCTCACCTACACGAGGGAGCTCATGGACCAGATGGCCCTGTGGCCCCAGCAGAACGACCCGGGGCACAAGCTCACGACGTTCGACGCTCCCGAGGCAGCGACCCGTCCCGACGGGACGAGCAAGAAGCTGGTGCTCGCGATCGCGGTCTTCCTCGGGTTCTTCCTTGGCCTTGGGGTCGCCCTGTTCATGGAATACCTCGGTAAGAGCGACGAGCGCGAGCAGGCGCGCGACATCATCGACGAGGCCACCGGGGTCCACAACGAGCGATACCTGCGTCGTCGACTCTTGGAGGAGACGAGCCGCGCACGGCGGTCGGGCCACGGGTTCACGTTCGCGGTGCTCACGGTCGCGCTGCCAGGCGGAGAGGACGGTCAGACCGCCCACGTGCCGCCGGTGCGTGCGCTGCGGAGCCTCGCGCGAGGCCTCGACGCCACCGTGCCCGAGGAGGGCGTCCTCGGCTACCTCGGCGCGGGCACGTTCGCAGCGCTGCTCCCAGAGGTGCCGGTCGGCGAGGCGTCCTCGATGCTCGTGGGCTGGGACGTGGCTGCGACCTCGCTCCTGACCGCCGAGGTCGCGGATGCGACGCAAGGCCCGCGGGTCTCGACCGCGTTGTGCGAGTACCGCGACGGCGTGTTCGTCGGCGATCGCGAGGCGAAGCGCCCGGCGCACTGGCTGACCTCTGTTCGGATGCAGACGCCCGAGACGCCGGGCGTCGACGGTGCGGCCGAGCGGGTCGTGATCGTCGACACGGAGGACCTTCAGGACGCCGCGGGTCCCGCCGCGCCGTCGAACGGTCAGGCGACCGCCCGGCCTTCACGCGGAGCCAAGCGCCCGGCCGCCCGCAAGTCGTCGGCCGCGCGCGCGAAGGACGCCGCGAACGCCGGGGCCGAGGTCGCCGGGAAGGCGAAGACCGACGCCACCGCCGAGACCGACACGACCGCCGGCCGCGGCGTGACCCCGAGCGGGATCTTGCTCCCGGGTCGATCGACGATGGCCGCCGAGCTTGCGGAGGCGCGCCGGAAGGATGGCTCGCATCCGGCCGACGAGGCCGGGGGCCGCGTCGGACCTGCCGGGGAGGGGACGACGAGTGCGGGCCAGCGAGGTTGACGAAGCCAGCCGACCGGCGCCGCTGACCTCGGACCGGCACGTTCTGGCCGCCGCCAAGGGCGGCGGGTTCCTCGCGGCGGGCACGATGTTCGAGTTCGCCAGCCGGTTCGTGATCGCCTTCATGCTGGCCCGAGGGCTCGGCAAGGAAGACTACGGCGCCTACGTGCTGGGGATCGCGGCGGCGAGCCTGTTCGCGGGGATCTCGGTGCTGGGGACCGACGACGCGATGGTCCGCTACGTCGCGATCATGTCTGGCCGTCGCGACGAGAACGGCGTGTCGGGCACGATCCAGGTCGGCCTGTTCACCGCGGTCCTCGGCGGGGTCCTCCTCGGTGCGATCCTGTTCCTCGCGGCGGGGCCCGTCGCGAACGGCCTGTTCGACGCGCCCGAGCTCGTGCCGCTGCTGCACCTGTTCGCGTTCGTGGTGCCGTTCCTCGCCGTCAGCAACTCGCTGATCGGGATCGCGCGCGGGTTCAAGCGGATGGACTACGAGGCGATCGGTGAGAACGTCGTGCAGTCGCTGGTGCGGATGGGTCTCGTGGCGATCCTGTTCCTCGGCGGGTGGCTCACCTTGTACGGGGCGGCGATCGCGTTCGGATTGTCCGACGTCGCTGCCAGCGTCGCCCTCGTCTGGCTGCTGCACAAGGAGTTCTCGCTCCGCGACTGGGCGCGTGCCAGCGCTCGCCGCGACCTGCGTGCCATCTTCGGGTTCGCGCTGCCGCTGTGGGTCTCCGGGCTCCTGCGGTCCTTCCGGACGAACATCCAGAACTTCCTGCTCGGCGCGCTCAGCACCCTGGCCAACGTCGGCGTGTTCGCGATCGCCGCGCGCATCAACCTGCTCGCCACCGTGGTGTCGGTCTCGATCTACCAGGCGTCGCGCCCGTTGATGGCCCAGCTGCACGACCGCAAGGACCTCGAGAACCTGCGCGAGGTCTACAGGGCTACCACGCGCTGGACGATGATGCTCAACGTCCCGTTCTTCCTCGCGATGGTCCTGTACCCGGCCGCGCTGCTGCACGTGTTCAGCAACGAGTTCACTGCCGGAGCGACGGCGCTCGCGATCTTGGCGGTGGGCCAGATGGTCGGCGCGGGGACCGGGACCTGTCAGGGCATGCTCGACATGACCGGGCACACGCGCGCGAAGCTCGGCAACACGATCGCGATGTCCACCGTGCTCACCGTGGGCGGCCTCCTGCTGATCCCGCGCTGGGGCGTGACCGGGGCCGCGGTGGCCTCGATGCTCGCCGTGACCACCGTGAACGTCGCGAGCCTCGTCGAGGTGTGGGTCCTGGAGAAGGAGCAGCCCTACGACCGGACCTTCCGCAAGCCCGCGTTCGCCGGGGTGGTCGCGCTGCTCGCCGGGCTGGCACTCCGCGCGTGGATCCCGGTCGGGAACTCGTTCGGCCACGCGCTGGTGCAGGGTGTCGTGGTGGCGGGGATCTACGTCGCGCTGGTCGTCCTGCTCGGTCCCGAGCCGCAGGACCGCCTGGTGGCGGAGCGGACGTTCGCGAAGGCGCGCGGGCTCGCGAGGCGCGGGCTCGCGAGGCGCGGGCACGCGAGGAAGGGCGCGCGATGACGAGCGAGGCCGGTCCGGTCTTCATCGGCGGGCTCGACCGCAGCGGCAAGACGACGATGCGCGCGTTCGTCGCGTCGCACCCGCACATCGCGATCCCCTCGGTCGGGTCGAACATGGAGACCTACTTCTACGAGCGCTACGGCGACCTCGCGGACCCGGCGAACCTGGACCGTTGCCTCGCGGCGATGCTCCGCTACAAGCACGTGCGGTTCCTCCAGCCCGACGAGGCGCGGATCCGTCGCGAGTTCGCGCAGGGGCCCGCGACCTACGAGCGGCTGTTCTCGCTGTTCCTGATCCACTTCGCCGAGCGCGAGGGCAAGCCCCGCTGGGGCGCGCAGACCGGGCTGATCGAGCGGTACGCGGACGAGCTGTTCGCATCCTTCCCGGGCGTGAAGGTGATCCACATGCTCCGCGACCCGCGCGACCGTTACGAGGCCTCGCTCGCCCTCTGGCCCGACGGCAAGGGGCGGGCCGGGGGCGCGACGGCGCGGTGGCGCTACTCCGTCCGGCTGGCCGAACGCAACGCGCGCCGGCACACGGGCGGCTACCTGATCGTCCGGTTCGAGGACATGGTCCGCGAACCCGAGGCGACCATGCGCCGCGTGTGCGCGTTCCTCGACGAGCCGTTCGTGCCCGAGATGCTCGCGATGCCCCGGGCCGAGAAGCACCGCGCGATGCTCGCCGCCGGCGTCGACGGCGGGTCGCTCGGCCGTGCGCCGCTGTCCGAGACGTTCATCGGCGGCTACCGGGGCGCGATACCCGAGCGAGAGCTCGCGTTCATGCAGCTGCACGCCGGACGGGCGATGCGCCGCCACGGCTACGAGCTGGAGCCGCTGCACCTGTCCGCGGCCGAGCGCGCGCGGTTCGTCGCGTTCGACTGGCCGAACCAGGCCGTGCGGATGGCCGCCTGGCAGGGCGTCGAGACCCTGCAGCAGCGGTTCCCGCGGCTCGTCCCGCGGCGGCCGGGCTCGCGGATGATCGTCGAGCCCGCCGGGGAGCCCGCAGCCGGGACCGCGGCCGAAACAGCTGGAGGCCCGGCGTGAGCGGCGGTCCGATCTTCCTGGGCGGCCTCTCGGGGTCCGGCAAGACGCCGCTCCGCGCCGCGCTCGCGGCCGCGCCCGGCCTCACGATCACGCGGCACACCGCGCTGTGGGACCGGTACCACGGGCGCTTCGGCGACCTCGCGAACGATCGCAACCTCGACCGATGCCTGCGGACGCTCGTGGCCGACGACCGCGTGGCACCGCTCGAGCCCGACGCCGACGCGCTCCGCGTGGCGCTTAGCGAGGGCACGCCGACCTACGCCCGCCTGTTCGTGGCGGTGCACGCGCAGCACGCGGCGCGGATCGGCGCGCGGCGCTGGGGCGAGCAGCTCGCGGCGATCGAGCGCTACGCCGACCCGGTGTTCGCCGAGGTGCCCGAGGCGCGCATGCTCCACCTGCTCCGCGACCCGCGCGACCGCTACGAGGTGGCGTCGCGCCGTGCCCGGCGCCGTCCGGGAGCCGTGGGCTGGCTGACCGCCGCGTGGCGCGCCTCGGCCGAGACGGCCGAGCGGAACGCGCGCGCCTATCCGGGCGCCTACCTCGTCGTGCGGTTCGAATCGCTCGTCACGGCGCCCGAACGCACTCTCGAGGCGATCTGCGCGTTCGTGGGGGAGGAGCACACCGCCGCGATGGACGCGGCGCTCGTCGAGGGGCTCGGCAGGTCGGCGGAGGCCGCGCCGGCCCGGGTGCCGGAGGTCGCGTTCGTCGACCGTTACGCGGGTGCGGTGCTCGGGGTGCACGGCTACGACCCGGCGCCCCCGCGCCTGTCGTCGCGCGAACGCCTGTCCTTCGCCCTGTTCGAGGTCCCCGTGAACCGCGCGGCGATGGCCGCCTGGCGGCTGTTCGGGCCCCGTGTCGCGGCGGCGGGGGGAGGCTGAGGGATGCAACGCGGACCGATCTACGTCGCGGGCCTGGAGCGCAGCGGCACGAGCCTGATGTACGCGCTGCTCGCGTCGCACCCCGACGTGGCGATGACGCGACGCACGAACCTGTGGCGCCACTTCTACGGTCAGTACGGCGACCTCGGCGAGGACGCGAACCTCGAGCGGTGCCTCGCGACGATGCGCTCGTACAAGCGCCTCGTGGTGCTCGATCCCGACTGGGACGCGATCCGCGCGACGTTCCTCGCGGGCGAGCGCACGTACGCGCGGCTGTTCGCGGCGATCGAGGAGGGCTTCGCGGCGCGGGTCGGGCGCCCCCGCTGGGGCGACAAGTCGCTCCACACCGAGCGCTACGCCGACGAGATCTTCGCCGCGTATCCCGGCGCGAGGATCCTGCACATGCTGCGCGACCCGCGCGACCGGTTCGCGTCGTCGTTCACCCGCTGGAAGGTTCGCCGCGGCGGGGTCGGCGCCGGGGCCGCGGAGTGGGTCGGGTCGGCGCGGATCGCGATGCGCAATCAAGCGCGCCACCCGGACGGCTACCGCGTCGTCCGCTACGAGACGCTCGCGAGCGAGCCCGAGCAGACGCTGCGGGAGCTGTGCGCGTTCCTCGACGCGCCCTACACCGACGTGATGCTCCGGATGGACGGCGCGCCGTCGGTCCGCGACGGGGGGAACAGCTCCTACGGCAAGGGCGAGGCCGGCGTGATCTCGACGCGTTCGATCGGACGCTACCTCGACGTGCTGTCGCCGCGGCAGATCGCGTTCATCCAGATGGCGGCGGGCGAGGAGATGCGCCGGTTCAGCTACGGCCTAACCCCGGTCCGGCTGCCGTTCGGCCAGCGCCTCACCTACGCGATCCGCGACGTGCCGCTCGAGTCGGCGCACCTGCTCGCGTGGCGGACCCGCGAGTCGTACCGGGACCGCGCGGGACGGCCGCTGCCCGAGTACCGGAAGGTGAAGGAGCCCGCGGCATGAGCGCCGTCACCGCAGGCTCGCTGCCGGTCCACCGCCGGTTCGGGTTCCGCGAGCTCCGCTGGCTCGCGGCGACCGGGTTCTTCTCGATGGTGTGCGCGGTGCTCATCGCCAAGGGCCACTGGTACGTGGCGGTCGCGATGCTCGCGGCGATCCCGATGTTCGTCTGGCTGCATCGCGCGCCGCTCGCCGGCGTCGCGATCTGGCTGATCGGCACCCCGTTGATCGTCGAGACCTCCTCCTCGGCGCTGCGGCAGGCCTTCTGGCTGCTGCATCGCTCGCTCCCGCTCGGCCTGCTCCTGATGCTCGTCGCCGGTGCCGCGACGGGTGTCAGCCAGCGCAAGCTCGCGCGGCTGGGCTGGCCCGAGGTGCTGTTCGCCGGGTACGCGGTGGCGAGCCTGTTCTCGATCCTCGACGCGTCCGCGACGGCCGGGGCGACGGTGATCCTGATGTATGACCGGGTGGTCGCGCCCCTGTGCATCTACCTCGTGATCCGGCTCCTCGAGCCCGACGCTCAGGCGCTTCGTCGGCTCGCGCCGGTGGTGCTCGCGCTGTTCGCGATCGAGGCGCCGCTCGGCATCGTCTCGCTCGTGGCGCCCGGCTCGCTGCCGTCGCTGTGGCTCGTGAGCGCCCAGCGCGCGACCGGGAGCTTCGGCGACCCCGACGTGTTCGGCACCACGATGGTGTTCTGCGGGGTGTTCGTCCTGTGGGCGGGGATGACGTCCTCGCGCGGGCGATGGGTGCGGGTCGGCGCCGGCGCGGTGTTCGTGCTGGCGATGCTGATGGTCTTCCTCACGTTCTCCCGGGGGAACTGGATCGCGGGGCTGATGGTGCTCGCGGGCTCGATCGTCGTCTACCGTCGGCGGATCGCCTCGCTGCTCGCGATCGCGGTGCCGATCGCGGCGCTCCTGCTCGCGTCCGGGCTCCTGCACGGCCCGATCCAGTTCGCGCAGGAGCGCTTGTCCTCCGACGCGTCGAAGGAGTCGGCGCTCGCCAGGCTTCCGGTCGCGGTCGCCTCGATCCGGATGTTCGAGGCCAAGCCGGTCGCCGGCTTCGGCTACGGCAACTTCGACCTGTACTCGCGGCCGTTCCAGGACCAGGTGGGCGACCTCGTGATCCCGATCAAGGACCATGCCTCGCACAACCTGTTCCTGACCGTCCTCGCCGAACAGGGCGCGATCCGGGATCGTGCTGTTCCTCGGTCCGATGGCCGTCTGGGCGTTCCGCACCCGCCGCGCCTACGTTCGGATGCCCCCGTCGGAGCGGCGGCTGCTCGTGGGGCTGTGGCTCGTGATCGCCTCGTACATCACCGTGAACATGTTCTCGGTGATGAAGGTGCCGTTCGGGCTGGGGCTGTGGGCGGTGACGCTCGGCATGATCGGCGCGTTGATCCACCGCTACGGTCCGGCCGTGTCGCCGGCCGGGGACGCCCGTCCGTGGGAGGCGCCGTGATCGACGAGCGCCTGCGGATCGAGGAGACGGCGGCGCCCCGTGCGGGGCTCACCGTCGCCTACGTGATCGGGACGTACCCGTTGCCCACGACGACGTTCATCGACCGCGAGGTCCGCCACGTGCGGCGCTCGGTCGCCGAGGTCCGCATCGTCTCGATCCGACGTCCGACCCGTGCGCTCTCGGGCGCCGATCAAGAGGCGCTGCGCGACGAGGTTCGCTACGTGCTGCCGGCCCGCGCGCTCGACGTGGCCCGGAGCCACCTGGTGTTCCTCGTCCGCCGTCCTCTCGCCTACGTGCGCGCGCTGGCAACGGTCGCCGCGCGCCCGCATGCGAACCTGCGCGCTCGCGCACGGACCGTGGGACATTTCGGGCTGGGCGTCCTCGTGGCGCGTCTGCTCCGCGAAGGGGGGACGCCCGACCATCTGCACGCGCACTTCGCCGATCGCGCGGCGACGGTCGCGCTGGTGGCCGGCCGCCTGCTCGACCGCCCCTACAGCGTCACCGCGCACGCCAACGACATCTACGTGGACCCGGTGCTGCTGCCCGAGAAGATCGCCCACGCGAAGTTCGTGGCGACGTGCACCGCGTACAACGCCGAGCACCTGCGTGCGGTCGGCGGGCCCGCGGCGGCGGAGAAGGTCCGCTGCCTCTACCACGGGCTCGAGCTCGACGGGTACCCGGCACCGGCCTCACGTGACCCGTCCGCGCCCACGCTGCTCGCGGTCGGCCAGCTGAAGGAGAAGAAGGGCCTCGGCGACCTGATCGACGCGTGCGCGCTGCTCGCCGAGCGCGGGCGGGACGTGGGCTGCCGGATCGTCGGGGAGGGGCCGCTGCGCGACGCCCTCGCCGAGCGGATCGAGCGGAACGGGCTCGCCGGACGCGTCACGCTGGAGGGCGCCCTCCCGTACGCGACGGTGATCGAGGCCTACGCGACCGCGTCGGTGTTCGCGCTCCCGTGCGTCACCGCGTCCGACGGCGACCGCGACGGGATCCCCAACGTGATCCTCGAGGCGATGGCGATGGGGCTGCCGGTCGTGTCCACCCGCCATTCGGGGATCCCCGAGGTGGTCGAGGACGGCGTCACCGGGCTGCTGGTGTCCCCCGGCGACGTCGAGGGGCTCGCCGACGCGCTTGCGACGCTGCTGGACGATCCCGAGCGGCGCGCCGAGCTCGGGCGGGCGGGGCGGCGCCGCGTGGCGTCCGAGTTCGACGCCCGGACCAACGTGCAGCGGCTGGTCGAGGAGTTCGTCGCATGAGCCGGGCGACCGTGACCACGATCGCGCCGGGGGAGGCGGCCGGCACGACAGCTGACGGCGTCCTCGGGGGCGACGCGGTGTTCCTCGTGTGGGGTCCTCCCGGCCGCGGACCGCGGAGCCGGGCGTTCGGCCGGGCGCTCGGGATCGACGTCGTCTACGTCTCCGCGTCGGCCAAGCGCGGCCGGCTCGCGGCCCTCTACAAGTACCCGGTCCAGATGGTGCAGACGGTGCGGGTCCTGCGCCGCCGGCGCCCCCGCGTGGTGTTCGTCCAGAGCCCGCCGAGCCTCGCCGTGATGGCCGCCTGGGCCTACGCGAAGGCGACGAGGGCCCGGTTCGTGGTCGACGCGCACAGCTGCGCGATGCGCTCGTTCTGGTGGACGCGTCCGCGGTGGCTCTACCGGGGGCTCACGCGCAGCGCCGCGGCGACCCTCGTCACGAACGCGCACTACGCGGCCTCGCTCGAGGCCGACGGCGGTCGCACGCTCGTGATCCGCGACGTGCCGCTCCCCGGTGCCGACCGGGCGGCCGAGCCGGAGGGCGGCGGCTTCGACGTGATGGTCGTCAACACGTTCGCGCCCGACGAGCCGCTCGAGGAGATCGTGCGCGCCGCCGAGGGGCTGCCCGACGTCACCTTCCACGTGACCGGCGACCTCCGACGTGTCGGCGGCACTCCGCCGTCCGCGCCGGCGAACGTTCGGTTCACGGGCTTCCTGTCCGACAAGGACTACCGCGCGTCGATGGCCTCGGCCGGGGCCGTGCTCTGCCTGACGACCCACGACCACACGATGCAGCGCGGTGCGTGCGAGGCGCTGTGGGCCGGTCGCCCCATCGTCACGTCGGACTGGGAGCTGCTGCGCGATTACTTCGACGACGGCACCGAGCACGTCGACAACAGCGCGGAGGCGATCCGCGCGGCGGTTCGGGCGATCGCCGCGGATCCGGCCCGGTACGAGCGCGGGATCGCGGAGCTGCAGGTGCGCCGCCGGCACGAGTGGGACGGCGCGATGGCCTCGCTCGCCTCGGCGATCGGCGCGCCCGTGCCGGCCCCGCCGGCGGGAGAGGAAGCGACCACGGAGGACACGCGATGAGGGTGAGCATCTTCGGTCTGGGGTACGTGGGGGTGGTGTCGGCCGCGGCGCTCGCCGACGCGGGCCACGAGGTGGTCGGCGTCGACACGAACCTGGCGAAAGTCGAGCTCGTGAACGCCGGCCGCAGCCCGATCGTCGAGCCCGGCGTGGAGGAGCTGCTCGGCCGGACGGTCGCCGCCGGGCGCCTGCGCGCGACCACGAGCGTCGAGGACGCCGTGGGCGCTTCGGAGCTGTCGATCGTCTGCGTCGGCACGCCGAGCGCCCCGAACGGGAGCCTCGACCTCACCCAGGTCCAGAAGGTGTGCCAGGAGATCGGGCTCGTGCTCGGCTCCGCTCGCGAGCCGCACACCGTGGTGATCCGCAGCACGATGCTCCCCGGCAGCACCGAGGAGATCGTGATCCCGACGCTCGAGGCCTCGTCGGGACGGCGCGTGGCGGCGAACGACATCCGGGTCTGCTTCAACCCCGAGTTCCTGCGCGAGGGTACGTCGCTCGTGGACTTCCACGACCCGGCGTTCACCCTGCTCGGCGTCGCCGACGACCAGACCGCCGGGGTCCTGCGCGAGCTCTACGCGATGCTCTCCGCGCCGGTCGAGGTGGTGCCGTTCCGCGTCGCCGAGATGGCGAAGTACGCCTCGAACGCGTTCCACGCGCTCAAGATCACGTTCGCGAACGAGATCGGGACCGTCAGCCACGAGCTCGGGGGCCGACGGCGCGCGCGTGATGGGGATCCTGACGCGCGACAAGAAGCTCAACATCTCACCTGCCTACCTGCGGCCCGGCTTCGCCTTCGGCGGCTCGTGCCTGCCGAAGGACCTGCGGGCCCTCGGCTACCAGGCGCGCCGGGCCGACGTCGACGTCCCGCTGCTCGACGCGATCATGCGGAGCAACGAGACACAGGTCGACCGGGCGCTGCGGATCGTGACCGCGAACGGGCGCACCCGGGTCGGCGTGCTCGGCTTCTCGTTCAAGGCCGGGACCGACGACCTGCGCGAGAGCCCGCTCGTCGAGCTGATCGAGCGGCTGATCGGCAAGGGGTACGCGGTACGCGTGTACGACCGCAACGTCTCGCTCGCGAGCCTGGTGGGCGCGAACCGCGCCTACATCGAGCGGGAGATCCCGCATATCGCCTCGTTGATGGCCGACACGATCGAGGAGGTCGTCGAGTCGAGCGACGTGCTGGTGATCGGCAACGCGGACCCGGCGTTCGCGGCCGCGCTCGACACGGTGCGTCCCGACCAGGTCGTGCTCGACCTCGTGCGGATCCGCACCGACGGCGCGCTGCCCCCGGCTACCTCGGGATCTCGTGGTGAGGCCGTGAGGCCCGCGGTCGTCGTCTCCGGCTTCACGATGGGCCTCGGCGTGATCCGTGCCCTCGGCGAGAACGGCATCCCGGTCGTGCTCGTCCGGTACGACGACACCGACATGGGCCAGGCCTCGCGCTACGTGCGCGAGGTGGTGCACGCGCCGCACCCCGCGAAGGAAGAGGAGGCGTTCGTCGAGCGCCTGCTGGCCGTCGCCCCCCGCTACGGCCGCGGCCTGCTCGTTCCGGCCTCCGACGCGGGCCTCGTCGCGATCTCGAAGCACAAGCAGGCGCTCGAGGACGGCTACGTGGTCGCCGCGACCGACTGGGACGTCACGCGGCTGTTCATCGAGAAGCGCGAGACCTACGCGATCGCGGAGAAGGTGGGGGTCGCCGCTCCCAAGACGGTGACGCCCCTGTCGATGGACGAGGCCGAGGGCTACGCCGAGACCGCGATGTACCCGTGCCTCGTGAAGCCGTCGCAAGGCCACCTCTACAAGGCCCGCTTCGGCACGAAGATGGTCCGCGCCGACGACCGCGACTCTTTGCTGCGCGCCTGGCGCGAGGCCGACGGGGCGGGCCTCGAGGTGATGCTCCAGGAGCTGATCCCCGGCCCCGATGGCAACGGCGCCAACTACAACGCGTACGTCTGGGACGGCCGGCCGCTCGTCGAGCACACGGCGCGCAAGCTCCGGGGTTCGCCGCCTCAACTCGGCTCCCCGCGGGTCGCCCGCAGCGAGCTCGTCCCCGAGATCCTCGAGCCCGGCCGCGCGATCCTCGACGCGATGGGCTTCTCGGGCTTCGCCTGTACCGAGTTCAAGCGCGACGACCGCGACGGTCGCTGGAAGCTGATGGAGGTCAACGGCCGTGCGAACCTCTCCGGCCTGCTCGCTGTCCGTTCCGGCGTGAACTTCCCGCTGCTCCAGTACCGCCACCTTATCGAGGGCATCGAGCCTTCCAGCCACGGGTTCCGCACCGGCGTTTCCTGGACCGACGTCGTGCGCGACATGGGCTGCAACGTCGCCTACGCGGGCCGCGAGCGCTACGGCCTGCGTGAGCTGGTCGCGCCCTATCGCCGCCCCCACGTCGACGCGATCTGGGACGCACGCGACCCGAAACCGCTCTTCGTGCGCCTCTGGAACGTGGCGCGAGCCGGACTCGGCGCGCTCGCCCGCCGAGTGAGCCTCAACTCCTAGCGCCCGGCGGTAGCGGACGAGCTTCCCTCTCAAGGAGCCATCCGAGCTGCGATCTCCCCGTGCTCCATCTCGGGAGTCTTGGGACAGCGACCGTCGAAGTCCCTCTTCCGCCCGCAGATCTGGACGCTACTCGGGGGCCAAGTTGTCGAGCGGCATCGCACCGTGTGCATCACGGCTGCGGCGTGGGCCCCGGCGCGTTCGGCAACGTTCCCAGAGGGCGACGGGGCCAGGGGTGGGAGCGGTAGCCGCCGAACCCTCGACTCTTCGTCGTCCACAACTCGCCCATCACGACGCCCGAGTTGCAGGCCGTGAACTTCGCGCAGATGATTCGGTAGGGAAAGAACATGGGCAAAGTCCGCACAGGGCTCTCAGTCTCGCTCGACGGGTTTATCAGTGGGCCGAACGACGGCCCTGAAGCACCTATGGGTGTCGGCGGCGAGAGGCTCTTGGCGTGGTATTCCGGTGGCGACACCGAATACAGGCTGCCTGGAACCGACATGGTCTTCATGGTCTCGGCGCAGACCGCCGAGTACCTTGCCGAGACGCGACGAACGACAGGGGCCATGGTGTTTGGCCGAAGGACATTCGACCTCAACAATGGGTGGGGTGGCAAACACCCCTTGGACGTACCGGTCTTTGTTGTTACCAGCTCGGTTCCACGAGACTGGGTCTACGAAGGATCGCCGTTCACTTTCGTTACGGACGGACTCGGAAGCGCCCTTGAGCAAGCGAAGGCGGTCGCTGGCGACAAGGACGTCGGCGTGGGTGCCGCGAGCATCGTGCAGCAGTGCATCAAAGCTGGGCTCCTCGACGAGATTCACGTAGACCTGGTACACGTCCTGCTCGGGGGCGGCGTCTCATTGTTCGACCATCTAGGGACCGGCCCGATCGACCTGGAAAGCACGAGGGTGGTCGAGGGCGCTGGGGTCACGCATCTTACCTTCCACGTCATGAAGTGAAATGCGCCTGATCTCGTCGTCGCTTTGCGGTTCAAGCTTGGAGTCAACGTACATCGCTTCATAGGGTCTAGTTGCTCACGCGCCCCGGCGTGCGCCGCAGCTCCGACCAGTAGCCGGTCCCGCGCCAGAACCCAACCTGCACGAGTCCGAGGACGAGGAACAGCACCAACGGCAGGGTCTACCCGACCGCGTGAGCCTTGGAACCCGGAAGGGCGCCACAGGCGTGTCAGACTCGGGTGATGTCACGCCGACTGATCGTCGCGCTTGGGTGTGGCCTTGTCATCGCCCTCTCGGCGGCAGCGTGGTTATGGTTCCGACCGACCCCGTCAGCATCTCGTTCGCCTGGCCCATCCCGTCCATCGACGACGTGGGTGATACGGGATGGCACGACACGGACCTTCCAGCCCGACCAGCTCGTGTCGGCCGACAGGTTCCGTTGTTCCGACGGGCCCGGTGTTAACGGCGTCCCGTTGCCGGGGCATGGTGTCGGGAACTCGGCAGGGATCACCGTGATGACCGCCAACGATGGGACGGTGACGGTCACCTGCGCGCCGGGCCCACCGGGCCAGATCTAGAGGACTGCGGCGAGTCGGTGTCGGTCATCCACCGTCCTCGCCGCGCGAAACGACGGTGATGGTATCCCCGGTCCGGATCGTGCCGCTCACGACGACACGCGCGTTCAGGCCGCGCAGGCGGAGCGCTCGACCTTCCGGTGTGCTCACCAGCCGAAGCGCCTCCTTCCCGAAGCGGGCGGAGAACTTCGCGCAGCCCGTGTGCGGCTTCGCGGAGATCGTCACCTCGGCGTCGCCGATCGCCAGCCTCGAGCCCGCGGGCAGGTTGGACTCGCTGATGTCGAGGTCGACGTAGAGCTGATCGCCGGCCTGCGGCCATCGGTCGACCTCGCCGGCGAAGGCCGAGGCAGCGTGGGCGCTCATCATCGTGATCTGCGCTTCGGGGTCGGCAGACCCGTCGGACGTGTGGCGATTGCCTCGGGCCCGCCAGTTGTCTCCGACGAGCCCCTCCTCCACGTCGAGCCGGGCCTCGTCCACGACCTCACGCCGGTCGACATCCGGGCGGCGCACGATGAGCCGGACGGTGCCGAGGTCGGCTGGCGCGGACGTCACCGTGGTCCGCATCTCATCCAGTGCAGCCTTTCCCATCGGTCGAGTGTACGGCGCATCGTGGGTCGGTGAAGACCCGGAGCCCCTAGCTGCGCTGGTATCCGGTGATCGAACGGGGCGCCATGCTCGCGCCCAACCGCTCGACCAGCTCGACGTACCTGGCGCCGATCTCCTTCCAGTTCGCGCGCTCCGTGAACCGCCGGGTCCCCGCCGCGAGGTCGGCGCGCAGCTCGCGGTCGTCGCGGAGCTCGCGGATCCGGCGGGCCAGGTCGGCGGCGTCGCCGGGCGTGAAGAAGGCGACGAACGTGTCGGCGAACTCGGCCTCGATCGCGGTGGTGCGAGCGGCGATGCACGGCATGCCCATCACCGCGTACTCCATCAGCTTGGTGGGGAGCAGCCCGTCGGTGAAGACGTCGTTCCGGTAAGGGGCCAGGCCGACGTCCGCCTCCGCGAGCAGGGCCGGCAGCTCGTCGGCGAGCACGAGCTCGTCGCGGAGGGTGACACGGTCCTGCAGGCCGAGGCGGTCGCGCAGCTGCTTGAGATGCTCAATGTCGTCGCCGCGACCGATCACGGTGAGGCGGAGGTCGGGGAGCTCGTCGCGGAGCATCGCCACCGCCTCGATCGCGAGGTCCAGACCGTATCTCCGCGTGACGGTGCCGTGGTAGATCAGGTGCGCGCCCTCGTTCGGGCGTGGGGTCTCCGGCGGGGTGAAGATGCGCTCGTCGGCGACGTTCATCACGACGCTGACCTTCTCGGGCGGCACCCCGCGCGCGATCAGCGTCTTCGGCGCCAATGCTCGCTCACCGTGATCACGTGGTCGGCGAACCGGCACGACACGCGCTCCTGCAGGCGGACGAGGCGACCGATCCACGCCGCCGCGCGTCCGCTGCCGAAGCGGCCGGCGAAGAACTCGGGCATCAGGTCGTGCAGGTCGAGGATCACCGGTACGCCGCGGAGCTTCGTCGGGAGCGCCGAGAACACGAGGAAGTCCGGGAGGTTGTGCACCTGGACCGAGCTGTACGGGTGCGCGCCGATGCAGGCGGGCGAGCCGCCGGCCGGCGGCGACCGTGAACCGGAGGTAGCTCCACAGCTGATGGGCGAGGCTCCGCTTGTCGAGCGTGATCGGGAGGCGGTGGACGTCGACGTCGCGGTACCGCTCGCGCGCCGGCTCGCCCTCGCCGCGCAGGCAGAGCACGTCGACGTCGTACCCGGCCTCGACGAGCGCCTCGGCCTCGCGCTGCACGCGCGTCTCGCCGAGCGGGTAGATCGCGTAGACCACCATGGCATGGCGCCGGCGGGGAGGCATCCTCACGGCAGGCACCCTACCCGTGGGCTTCGTAGGCGCCCAGATCGGCGGCGCCGCCGCGCAGACGCCCGAGGATGTCTCGCTTCGGAGCGAACGTCAGCAGCGCCTTGCCCACCGCGGGGCTGCTGAGCGGGATCGACCCGAACCGCTTGACCAGGCGGAAGAACTCCTCGTGGATCCGCCGGTTGCCGTCGAGGAACCGAGCGCCCTTCCAGACGGGAAGGACGATCCCACGCTGGTCTTTCCGCAGGCGCGGGTCGCGCACGATCCGCAGCGGGTCGTCGTGGAGCGGGCTCACGAGGTCGCCGCCGGGGATCTTCTTGCCGCCGTTCCAGTAGAGGTTCCGCTTGAGGAGCAGACCGCTCGTGTCGGTCGGGGAGCCGCCCGAGAACGAGCCCATCGTGCCGGTGGGATCGTCCCAGATGTTGTTGGCGAACGTGACGTTGCTGTTGCGCGGGTTCGAGCCCTTGATCGCCACGTCCGTCGCATAGTCGCCGGATGGCAGGTTCCCCGCCACGGTGTTGTTGACGAACGTGACGTCGGCGGCGCCCAGGACCGCGAAGGCGGTCCACGCGTCGTCGGTCCCGTTGCCGAGCAGCAGGTTGTTCACGACGTGGACGTTGCGCGCCTCGAGGTAGGGATCGCCGTCGTTCCCGACGCCGATCATCGCCTCCTTACCGCCCTGCCAGTGGAGGAAGACGTTGCGCTCGATCCAGATCCGCCGGCTCCCGAGCAGGCCGTCGGCGTTGCCGTCGCTGTCCTTCACCACGATGAAGTGCTTCGTGGTGTGGGTGTCCTTCCGGCCGCTCGCGCCGAACGCGTTGAAGAAGATGTTGCCGGCGATCTTCACGTCGGTGACGCTGTTCACGTCGATGTGCTGCTCGTCGTCGGCCTGGTTGTAGAAGACGTTGCCCGTCACCGTGATCGCGTGGGCGCCGCTGCGGATCTTCAGCAGGTCGTCGCCCCAGGAGTCGTGGATCACGTTGTCGCGCAGCACGATGTGGCTGGGGGCCGGCGTCCCCGAGTTCGCCCCCGACACGTAAACGAGCACGCCGGTCGCCGACGGGCCCGTCTGACGGAACTGCAGGCTCTCGAACACGATGTGGCTTGACTTGCCACCGACCTCGAGCGCGATCGAGCTGCTCACGAACACGGCCCGGTACGGGTGCACCGCTCGGAACGTCGTCCAGGTGCTGAAGTGCCGCTCGACGTGGTTGTAGCCCTTGTACGTGCCGTCGCGGAACCAGACCGTGCAATGGTTGTCGGGCACGTGACGCGCGGCGTGCTTGAGCGTCGCCCACGGCTTGGACGAGCTCCCGCTCCACCGGTCGTTGCCCTTCGGGCCGACCCAGCGGACGCACGACGAGCGGCCCGCGGCGTCGCCGATGGGGACGGTGAGGGCCAGGCAAGCCGTGAGGGTGAGGAGCGCGAGCGCCGCCCGCGCGGTCTGCCGGCCGCGATGCACCCGTGTCACCGGCCGACGAACCGGGCCGCGTAGTCCCACACGGTGAGCGCGTCGACGTCGCCGGTCACGGCGACCGCGCTCTTCGCGCCGTCGGGCCAGCGACCGAGCCGCACGAGCGGGCCTCCGGCCCCTTCGAGCTCCTCGAGCAGCGGGAGCTCGTCGATCCGCTCGAAGCGGTCGCGCGCGACGTGGGCCGTGTGGGTCGCCGGCGACGGCGCCTCCTCCACCACGTAGCCCTGCTCGCGCAGGAACGCGGTCACGCCGGCCGGGCTCTGCGGGTCGACCCCCACGAACGGACGCCCCTCCGAGGCCACCTCGAAGATCGCGGCCGCCGGTCGCACGTAGCCCTCGGCCCAGGGCGCCGCTCCTTCGACGTCGGCGCCTCGGACGAGGGGGGTCAGCCCCGCCGGTCCCTCGCACCGGATCGTCCAGCGGCCCTCGCCGGCCCTCTCCGCCGTGACGACGGCGGCGGCGCGCTCGCGCCACCAGGTCGCGAGCTCGCCGAGCCGTGCGATCCACACGCCCGGGCGGGCGTGGACGGCCTCGTCGAGCACCGCGGCGATCCCGGGGCCGCAGGGTTCGATCCGCTCGGGGTGGACCTGCATCGTGAACAGCTCGCTGCGGGCGTGGGTGCGCCGCCAGACATCGACCCAGAGCGCGGCGATCGCGTCGGCGTCCGGGAGCGCCAGCCGGTCGACGACCGACTCGTCGTCGGGCAAGCAGCACGGGATCCGCACGAGGCTGCCCTCGATCCGCGGGACGACAGGGTGCGCGTCGGCGGGGAGCGAGGCGTAGAACTCGAGCCCGCGCCGGTAGCCATCGGTCTCCTGCTCGGGCGCGATCGGCCAGTGCATCGCCTGGCTGCTGTCGTAGGAGTAGCCGTTCTCGACGAGGGCGTGCATCGTGGCGTCGTTCCAGCGCAGGTACGGTGCGCGGAAGCCGGCCGCGGGCAGCCCGTGCCGCAGGAACAGACGGCGCGCGTCGGCCAGCTGGCGGTCCTGCGTGAGCGCGTCCAGCGCGATGTGGTCGACGTGGTAGTAGCCGTGCACGGGGAACTCGATCCCCAGTTCGGCGAACCGGGCGATCGCCTCGGGGTGCCGCGCGAGCGCCGCCGCGGTGACCGGGAGCGTGGCCGCGCCGTCGACCCGCTCCACCAGCGCGAAGACGTCGGCGAGCCGCCGTTCCATCCGCCGGGGGCTCGCGCCGTAGTGGGCGCCGATCGCGCCGGCGCGCCGCACCGCGCTCATCGCGCCCTTGCCCTTCGCGGCCACGGCCACCGGGTTCACAGGAACCTCCGAACCAGCTCGTAGGCCGCGGTGGTGGCCCGATAGCGTCGCGGCGACGGCGTCCAGGTGGCGCGCCCGGGCTCGATCAGCTCACCGCCGTACTTCGCCTTGAAGTCGCGGACGCCGTAGGGCTCGTCGGGTCGTCCCGCGCCGCCGAAGTCGAACACCCGGTTGCCGGCGGCCGCCTCGCTCGAGATCGCGTGCCAGGCGAGCAGGTCGCCGGCGCGCACGGTGGCGTGCTCACGGAGCGTCCCGGTGTACCAGTACGTGACGACGCCGCGGTAGCGGAGCAGGCACAGCACGCCGATCGTCTGCCCCTCCCACCGCGCGAGCAGCATCGAGAACATCCCCAGCGGGCCGAGGATCCTCGCCGATGCGTCGAACAGCGAGCGGTCGGGCAGCGGGACCTGGATCCGGTGGTAGACGTCGCGGAGGACCTCGTAGGCGTCGCCGATCGCGGCCGGGTCCGTCGCCTCCTCGATCGTCACCCCGGAGCGGCGGGCCTTCTGCACGTTGCGCCTGGCGCTCGAGGCGACCTTGCCCCACAGCGCGTCCTCGCCCTGGGTCAGAGTCGATCGTGAAGTTGAGGTGCGCCTCGCGATCGAACCCTTCGGACCGCAGGGTCGCCGCAACCTCCGGGTCGACGACGTGGTGGCGGACCTCGGTAAACAACGAGCCGCGCGACCCCACCCGGCGGTAGGCGGATAGCAACGCCCCCAGCGCCTCGTGGTCCTCCGGAGTCGCGATCGGCGCCGCGAACGCGACCGTTCGGCTCGTGAGCGCTTCGAGCGGTCCCCCGAGCGTCGCGATCCTCACCGGGGTCATCAGCGCGCGGACCGCGCCGCCGTCGTCGGTCACCGCCCACAGCGACGGCCGGTGCCGGTCGGTCTCCGCGAATACCTGTCCCATCGCGGGCGTGTGGAACACGCTGGCGTCGCGATGCCGTTGCACGAACGACTCCCAGGGGCCGGCGTCGAGCGAGCGCACGACCGTCAAGCCCGGCGAGCCGGGGAGGTGATCGATCGCGCGGGCCGGGCTACCCATGATCGTCCTCGGCTCAGGGGACCGTGTAGTCGACGTGCAGCAACGGCGCCCATGCGGGGTTCGCGTCGTACGCCTCGGCGACCCGCCGGCCGGAGCCGGTGATGATGAAGCCCATCGCGTTGCCCGAGCCCCATCCGCCTCGGCTCACGATCTCCTGCACGACCGAGGCGAGGTCAGGCGTCTGGGCCTCCGGGCCCGGAACGTCGAGCGTGGTCCACGCCGGCGGTACCCAGGTCACGTTCGCGGACGTCAGCGTCCGGCTCGTGAGGTTGTTCTTGGTCGACATCGCGGCGGAGTTGTCGGCGGCGTCGGCCTGGATCTGCAGCGTGGTCGCGTCCGAGCGCTTCTCGTTCGGCCAGAACTGGATCCACGCGCCGATGATCGTCGCCCCCTGCGGGATCGCGACGTTCGTGAACCGCAGCCCGACGGCGGCCTGCACGGTCGTCCCGTCGTTCATCATGTCGAGGTCGGCGCTGGACTTGCCGACGGTGCCGTCCAGCTGCTGCTCGACGTCGTCCGTGTACGCCGCGATCTGCGTGTCGATCGAGCCCGCGGTCCCCGTGTTGCTGACGGTGACGTTCACGCCCGCCGACGTGGTCTGGTTGCCGGCTGCATCGGACGCCGTCGCCGTCAGGGCGTGGCCCCCGTTCGCGGTCGTGCCCGTGTTCCACTGGACCGACCAGCCGTCACCGCCGTTCGTGTCGGTACCGATCGAGGTCCCGTCGTTGAAGAACTCGACGGAAGTGACGCCGGGGGTGTCGCTCGCGTTCGCGCTCACGGCGACCGTGCCGCTCACGGTGTCGCCGTCGGCGGGGGCGGCGATCGACACGCTCGGCGGGCTGTTGTCGACGGACACCCCGATGCCGGCGGAGGTGGTCTGCTGGTTCGCCGTGTCGGTCGCCGTCGCGGTCAGCGTGTGCGAGCCGCCGGCCGCGCCGGTCGTGTCCCACTGCACCGGACCAGCCGTCGCCGCCGTTCGTGTCGGTGCCGATCGAGGTCCCGTCGTTGAAGAACTCGACCTGGCTGACGCCGTTGTCGTCGCTCGCGTTCGCGGCCACCCCGATCGTGCCGTGGACGGAGGTCCCGTCGGCCGGTGCGCTGATCGACACCGAGGGCGGGTGGTCGACCGCGACGTTGCTCACGGTGACCGAGATCGGTGCGGAGGTGGTCGTCTGGTTCGCCGTGTCGGTCGCCTCCGCGGTGAGGGTGTGTGATCCGTTCGCCGCCGCGGTGCTGTCCCACTGGACGGACCAGCCGCCGCTGCTGTTGGTGTCCGTGCCGATCGGGGTCGCACCGTCGAAGAACCGGACCTGGGAGACGCCGTTGTCGTCGGTCGCGTTCGCGCTCACGGCCACAGTGCCGCTCACGGTGTCGCCGTCCGAGGGCGAGCTCATCGACACCGACGGCGGGTTGTCGACCGTGGCGCCGGGGATCGTGACCTCCCAGAGCTTGCCGTCGTTCTCGGAGGGCACCTGATTGTTGTCGACCGCTCGGTCGACGATCCAGTAGTCCCAGCCGCTCCCGTTGCTCGCCGGCGCGTAGGCGAGTCCGGAGAGGTACTTGAGGCCGGTGATCTTGGTGCAGTCGATCGTGCGGACGAGCGTGCCCGTCGGCGTGATCTCGTAGATCTTCCGTGCGGCGCGCGCCCCCGCAAGCAGGTTGCCGCTCACCGGGTCCGACGACAATCCCTCCCAGTCGGTCGGGCCGAGGTAGCCGATGTCGAAGTGGGACATCGTGTCGTCGTCGTGCCGAACGTGCCGTCGTTGCCGGGACCGACGTTGTAGATCTCCGTGCCCTTGCCGTCGAGGAAGTAGATATGGCCGTTCAGGTACTCGGGGTCTTCAGCTGTCCGTGCTGCCCGTATGTGCCCGCGTTGATGAACGTGCGGGTATCGTCGGAGGTGCCGAAGCGCCCGTCGGGCCCGGGGTTCTCGAGCCAGACGTAGCGTTTGCGTCGTCGGAGATCAGCAGGGTGTCGGTAGGAGCCTCGTAGCCCAGACCGGTCGGCTCCTTCGAGAAGCCGATCGGCGTCCAGGTGGTCCCTTCGTCGACGACCGCGCCCGTGGTGCGGTTGAGGGTCCACATGTTGACCCCGTGGTAGCCGGCGCCGGTCGTCTCGTCCACCTCGGAGTCCGCCACCTGCATCCGGTCGCGTGAGGGCAGGTACACGATCCCGGAGGGGTCCGGGCTCGCCGGGCTCCACTGCGACGTGTCGATCATCCGCACGAGCGAGGCCGTGAGGACGGGCGTGGCCGCGTAGGCGGGCGCCGCGGGGGCAAGCACCGGGATCGCGACGGCGACGACGAGCACGGCGAGCGTGCTCACGGCACGGTGAACGGTCAGCTTCGTGCGCAACAGATCCTCCCCCGCGTCACCCCAAAGCTCGACCCTACGGGTTGAGCCGAAGCGGCACCGTCGGACGGGCGACGTATCTTCCGTACGCTGCAACGCCACCCGCGCCAGCCGGGCCACCTGCTCCGGTTCGGCTCAGGCGAGCACGTCGCGGATCACCTCCACGATGTGCTCGACGTCGGCCCCGTCCACCTTCGGGTGGACGGGGAGCGAAAGCACCTGCCGCGCAAAGCGGTCCGTGATCGGTGTCGACGGCGCCCCGATCCGAGGGTCGCTCCGGAAGCACGCGTGGTCGTAGACCGCCGCCGGGTAGTAGACGCCCGCGTCGACGCCACGCTCGCGAAGCGTGTCGAGCACCTCGTCGCGGGAGCGTCGCGCACCTTCACCGATCCGCACCGTGTACTGGTGGAAGACGTGCGTCCGGCCCTCGGGTTCGAACGGCAGGGTCAGCCCATCGATCCCGGCGAGACCCTCGGTGAGCGCCGTGGCGTTGGCCCGGCGCGCGGCGACGATCTCGGGCAGGCGCGACATCTGTGCGACCCCGAGCGCCGCCTGCAGCTCGGTCATCCGGAAGTTGAACCCGGGCCGCTCGTACTCGTAGCGAGCGCGTTGGCCCTGGTTGCGGAGGATCCTCAGGGTGTGCGCGATCTCGTCGTCGTCGGTGGTGACGACGCCGCCCTCTCCGGTCGTCACGTTCTTCGTCGCGTAGAACGAGAAGCAGCCGGTGCCGATCGAGCCCGCCGGACGATACCCGACCGCGGCGCCGAGCGCCTGGCAGGC
Organism: uncultured Actinomycetes bacterium; assembly: GCA_963710985.1. Classification (GTDB taxonomy): domain Bacteria; phylum Actinomycetota; class UBA4738; order UBA4738; family HRBIN12; genus AC-51. The sequence goes on from CAVQCI010000006.1 coordinate 134,506, forward strand.
GTCCTCCACGATCGCGACGTCGCGGCCGGCGAGCACGTCGCCGATCGCGTCCATGTCGGCGGGACACCCGAACAGGTGCACGGGCATGACCGCGCGGGTCCGCTCGCCGAGCGCCGACGCGAGGCCCTCGGGATCGAGGTTGAAGTCCTCGCCGATGTCGACGAACCGCGGGGTCGCGCCGACGTGCAGGATCACGTTCAGGGTGGCCACGAACGTGAAGGCGGTGGTGATCACCTCGTCGCCCGGGCCGACCCCGTGGGCGAGGAGGGAGGCGAGCAGCGCGTCGGTGCCGTTGGCCACCGCCACCGCGTGTCGGGTGCCGGTGGTGGCGCGCACGGCCTCCTCGAATCGGGCCACCATCGGGCCCTGGACGAGCCGGCCGGAGCGGAGCACCTCGAGGACGAGCTCCTCCTCGAGCGCGCCGATCATCGGGTCGCTGATCGCGATCATGCGGGGATCCCTTCGGTCGGGCGGCCGCAGGACGGGCACGCGGGGGGGAGCGGCTCGCCGATCTTCGCGAGCACCCGGCCGCAGACGCAGACCCGCCCGGCGGGCCGTGCGGGCGTACCCAGGACGAGCGTGTGCGGCGCGACGTCGGCGGTGACCACCGCGCCGGCGCCCACGGTCGCGTACGCGCCGACCTCGACCCCGCAGACGATCGTGGCGTTCGCGCCGATGCTCGCGCCGCGGCGCACGCGGGTCGGGGTCACCTCCCAGTCGGGGGCGACCGCGCGCGGGTACAGGTCGTTCGTGAACGCGGCGCTCGGCCCGACGAACACCTCGTCCTCGAGCGTGACGCCGCGGTAGAGCGAGACGTGGTTCTGGACCTTGCACCGATCCCCGATCGTGACGCCCTCGTCGACGTAGACGGCGAACCCGATCGTGCACCCGGAGCCGATCGCGCTGCCCGCGCGGACGTGCGCGCGGTGCCAGATCCGCGTGCCGTCGCCGACGGTCGCGCCGTCCTCGACGAGCGCGGTCTCGTGCACGAACGGCGCCGCGAGCGTCCGCTCAGCCGTCATGGACGTCTTCCTCCCACGTCGGCGCGGCCCCGGGTTCCGACGCGCCCGGCGGGTCCAGCCGCGAGGGGGGCAGGGTCCGCCCGCGCGCGATCCGCATCCGGGAGATCATGGTCCACGCCGCCATCCGGGCGAGGTTCGACGGGAAGAACCAGCCGTAGTAGCGGGGCCAGCCCTTCAGGGGCAACGGGGCCGGCGCGCGCTGGTAGCCGGCCGCGACCTCGGTCCGTCCGAGCGTGGTTTCGAGGAACCGAAGCTCCTCGGGGGACAAGATCGTGCGGTAGCGGCCGATCCCCTTGGTGGAGATCGCGCCGGGCTCGAGGTCGCCGAACGAGCTGTTCGCGCCCGCGACCCGGTGGGTCGGCGCGCCGCCCATCTCCAGCATCTCCGGCGCGTAGGGCTCTGCGATGAACGAGCAGACCAGGCGCATCGTCGTCTCCGGCGCGCGGACCAGGTCCTCGTAACGCACGCGGAGGTACCGGTCGGGCCAGCGCGCGGCGTTCCGCTCGGCGGCCTTCGTGGACATCCGCCAGCGGGCGGCGGCCGCGGCCGGGCGATGGACGTCGCGGCCGTGGCGCTTGATCGTCGAGGCGTAGCGGTCGCGCGGGTCACGGAGCATGTGGACGATCCGCGCGTCGGGGAACTCCGCGAAGATCCGCGACGCGTGGTGCTCGCTGTGCAGCGACTTGTCGCCCCAGCGCGTCTTGCCCTGCCGCTCTGCGTGGTGCTCGTGCAGCAGCGCCAGCAGCCGCCCGTAGGTCGGCGGACCCTCGAGGAACTCGCTGCGGATCCGCGCGGCGTCGGGTGCCAGCGGTCGCAGGCGCCGGTAGCGCACGAGGTCGTCGAGGCAGCGATCGAGGTTCGCCGGGTCCGAGAGGTCGCCGTAGCGGCGGTGGAAGTACCGCCAGAAGTTCGTGCGACGGACCATCGACAGGTTCGGGTGCGAGGCGAGCAGCGCGAACATCAGCGTCGTGCCGCTACGGTCGGGGCCCGCGATGAAGACCGGTCCGCGCTCGGCGCGCGTGTCCTCGTCGGGCAGGGCGATCGGGGCGGGCGTCGGGGAAGCGGCGATCGCCGCATCGGCGCCGGCGTCGGGGGTCATGCCGGTACCTCCTGTTCGAACGTGTACGGGGAGAGGAAATCGAACCGGGCGATGCCCGCTTCGACGGTGCGGATCATCTCCGGGGTCCACGTGACCCGCTCGCGGTCGCGGTCGGGCGAGGGGTGCACGATCGACGCGCACGCGACCAGGTAGTCGGCCGGCGCCTCGACCCCGAGGAACGCGCAGGCCTCCGCGAGCTCCTTCGCGGGGTCGGCGACGACGTCCTCGTACCGCACGCGGTGCAGCGCATCAGGCGGCAGCTGCGCCTGGATCGCGACGAGTGCGGCGCACGTGGCGAAGAAATGGGAGGCCGCGTCCTCGAAGGTGCGCTTGCCCCGGAGCATCGTGAGCGCGATCGGGTCGAACGGGTTGCGCACGACCATGAAGACCCGGACGCCGACGCCGGGGACCATCGCAGGCAGCCGGTCGAGCAGGGTCGGGTCGGCCGCGATCCGCTTCGTGGTAGGGCCGGCGCGGCCGTCGCCCACCACCAAGGGCACGTCGGCGCGGCCCTGCGAGGCGCCCGGCACCGCCAGGGCATACCCGCCGAGGCGCCTCGCGGTGACCCGCCCCTTGCGGGCCTCGTCCTCGGCACCCTTGCGCAGCAGGTGGAAGACCTCGTCGCGCCGGAAGTCGTCATCGAGGTAGCCGAGCGCGTCGACCTCGTCGGCGAGGATCACGTGGGGGTGCGCGTCGAGCATCGCGCCGAGCAGGCTCGTCCCGCACTTCACGTGACCGACGAAGAAGCAGAAGGTGCGCGTCTGAGCGTAGCGGTCCGGATGGGCGCGGACCGCGGCCCGCGCGAGGACCCGGGTCCGCGCCCGGTTGAGGCGTGCGAAGGCACCGCTGCGGAACAGCGCGGCGGTCGGCCCGCGCTTGACCACCCAGCGATAGGCGTTCGAGTCCGAGATCGTGTGCCAGCCGCTCATCGCGCGCCCGCCTCCGCGACCGTGGACGCCCGCGTGCCTCGGTACAGGGCGGCCAGGGTCTCGACCTGCCGGCGCGCGCCGAACATCGTCTCGACCCGCTCGCGGGCGGCCGCGCCGCGCGCTCGGGCCCCCGCGGGATCGTCCAGCAGCGCCTCGATCGCCGCCGCGAGCGGCGCGGCCTCGCCGGGAGGTACGAGCCAGCCGGTCCGCCCGTCGACCATCACCTGGTTCGTCCCGCTGACGTCGGTGGCGACCACCGGCAACGCGCTCGCCATCGCCTCGACGAGCGCGTTCGACATCCCTTCCCAGAGCGAGGGCAGGATCGCGCCGTCACTCGCGGCGAGCAACGCCGGGACGTCGCGCCGGCTGCCGAGCAGGTGGACCCGATCGCCGATCGCGAGCTCGGCGATCCGGCGCTCGATCTCCGGACGCAGGTCGCCGTCGCCGACCAGGAGCAGGTGGACGTCGTCGCGTCCGGCGGCCGCCTTCGCGAACGCGTCGAGTAGGTGGACGTGGCCTTTCTGCCGCTTGAAGGTGCCGACCGCGATCAGCACGCGGTCCTGCGGGCCGAGCCCCAGCGCCCGGCGGACCTCCGCGCGGTCGACCGACGCTGGGTAGCGGTCGGTGTCTACCCCGTTCGGCACGATCGTGATCCGGTCTCGCGGCACGCCCGTCGTCCGGGCGAACGCGTCGGCGACGTCGTCGGCGACCGCGACGATCCCGTCGATCCGGCGCGCGTCACGTCGGTAGAGCGCGCGGTGCGCCGCGCGCTTGAGCCCGAGCAACCGGTGGTGGCGCCCGGCCTTCTCCGCGCTCACCTCGAACACGACGTTCGGGATCCGCCACCAGACCTGCAGGCCAGGCTCGCGGAGCGCGGCCGCGAGGAAGGCCGTCGGCCCAAGCGTCTGGCACTGCAGGACGCCGGCGCCGTGCGCCGCCGCGAGCGCTCGGAGGTCGCGGCGCAGGCGCCGGGTTTCCGCCAGGTACCAGGGGAGCATCGCGACCGGGTAGCGGCGCGCCGGCAGGCGCTCGACGGTGACGCCGGACACCTCGAGGTCGGCGCGGAGCGGTCCGTCGCGGAACGTGCAGACGACCGTCGGGCAGCCCGCGGCGGGAAGGAGCGAGGCCACGGTCCGGGCGCTCTCCTGCGCGCCGCCGATGTCGAGGTTCGGCAGCACGAGCAGCACGGTGGGGCCGGGCGTGGCGGTCTCAGGCATCGGCCGGCTCCTTGACGTCGCGCGCAGGTGAGGCGAAGGCCTCGCGGAGCCGCTCGACCACATCGGGGCGGGTGTCGAGCCATCCGGCGCGGTCGAGCGCGCGGGCGGCCGCGTTGCGACGGTCCGCGCGCCCGGTCCGGTCGAACAGGTCCCAGGCCCGGATCGACGAGGCGAGGTGGTAGCGGCGCCAGAGCTCGGGGAACCGGACGCGCTCGGGTTCGGTGATGGGCGTCGCGGCCGCAGCCGCGTACCCCCGGGCGAAGGCCTCGATCGCCTCCACGTCGGGCGCGGCCGCCCGCGCGTCGCGGAGCTTGCCGATCGTGAGCACGAGGTCGTGCGCGCGCAGTTCGAGCCGGGCGAGCTCGAGGTCGACCGGCACGATCGTCCCGTCGCGTCGCACGAGCACGTTGTGCAGCCCGAAGTCGCCGTGGATCACGGTGGTGGGGAAGACCGCGCCCTCGAGAGCGGCGCGGGCCTCGGCGAACCGATCGGCAGGCGAGTCCCAGCCAAGGGTTCGCTGCATCGCCGCCGCGCGCTCCTCGTACCACGCGAGGCCGTGGGGCCCGGCGCCGTCGGTCCAGGCCGAGGCGAGGTGGTGCGTGGCGTTGGGCTGCCACGCGGCGAGCGCGGCGTGCATCCCGGCGAGCGCGGCGCCGGCGCGCCCGAGGAGCGCCAGCCGGTCGCGCCGCCGGACCCAGGCGGACGCGTAGGACCGCCCGTCGACGAACCCGAACAGCGCGAAGTTGGCGCCGTCGTCATCGACGCACGTGCGCCCGTCGGGCGTGACGGCGAGCGCAGGCGCGGGGGCGCCAGCGGCGTGGAGCCGGCCGATCACCTCGTGGCCGTACGCGATCGTTTCGGGTGCCCAGGCCTCTCGGTACCGCTTGAGCACCTGCCGGCCGGCCCCGGTCCGGACGACGACGTTGCCGCTGCGCCGCCCGAGCCCGAGCGTCCGTGGCCGGCCGTGGACGGTGAGGCCGTAGGACTCGAGGACCCGCGCCGCCAGCGCGGCGTCGATCGCCGGCGGGCGCAGCCGCGCCGAGACCGACGCGGAGACCCGCGACGGCAGCGGCACGGCGAGCGGCCGGGCGCTCATCGTGCGTCCATCCGTTCGGGGTCCTCGGCGGGCGCGGTCGGAACCGATAGGCCGAGGACCGGGGTGAGGGCGGCGCAGAGGGAGGCTCGCGCGGCATCCAGGTCGGCGCCGCCGTTGTCCACCTGGACCAGGCGCCAGCCTTGCTCGATCGCGCGGCCGACCCCGGCCTGCACGGCCCCCTCGGCGTTCTTCACGTAGGTGCGGAGGCCGGCGTCGTCCAGGCCTGCCCGGTGCCGCCAGATCCCGCGGTCGCTCACGCGCTGCGCGCACGTCCCGGCGTCGGCGACGACGTGCACCACGAGGTCGGGACGGGGGAGCAGGTCCACGAGCGCCCGCACGAGCACCTCGTCGGGGGTCTCCCCGGGCCCGGCGTGCAGCGCGACCACCCGGTGCAGGAACCCGTCGTCGACGACCAGCACCTCGCCTTCGTGCGAGGTCCGCGAGAGGAACCGCGTGCGCCCGCCGAGCTGGAAGAACCACCAGAGCGTATGGCGCCGGAGCGTGCGCGGCACCGGCCGGGTCCGCTCGCCGGCCGCAACCATCCGAGTGAGGTCGCGGTGCTCGCGGGCGAACCGCGCGGCATCGAGCGTGGACGCGCCGTAGAAGACGCGCCACAGGAGCTGGCGGCGCACCCGCCCGGGCGCGAGCGTCGACACGACCCGCCCGGTCCGGGTGATCGCGGCGTGGGGCCGCGCGGCCTCGACGATCGTGGTCGCGTCCCTGCCGTCCTCGCGCAGCAGCTCCACCAGCGCGTTCGCGAGGGTCGTCTTGCCCGAGCCCGGCGTGCCGACGAACTCGATCACGAACGGCGCGCCGCCGTCCACGTCGAGGACCGGCTGCGACAGCGGGGCCTCAGAGGACATCCCAGAGCCTCGCCTTCGTCGTGCGCAGGACGTCTCCCAACGGCATCGCGGCGTCGACCGTCGAGACGCGCTCGGCCCCCAGGCGCGCGGCGATCAGGGCGGCCGCCTCGCGGGCGGCGGCGCTCTTGGCCTCGATCGCGGCCCGGTCGTGGTCGGGCTTGCGCGCGAGCGCCACGTCGGGGTCGACCTGGAGGACCACGACGTGGTCGGGCAGGCGGAAGCGCACGTACCGGCGCTCCTCGGCGGCGGCGAGGAGCCGCAGCAGCGGGCTCCGCGCGGCGCGGGGGAACGCGGCGATCTTCGGCCCGTCGAGCACGCGCAGGTCCATGCGGGGATCGAAGGCCGTCAGCGGGTACCGGTCGTAGAGCACGACGCGGCCGGCGGCGGCGTCACGGCGTCCCTGCCGCTCGCGGCGCCCCCGGTCGCGGGCGTTCGCCAGGTGGTGCCCGGCCAAGGCCAGGTCGCGCCCGGTCGCGAGCGGGAAGCGCTCCGCGAGCCGGGGCCCCACCACGGTCCCGGCGCGACGGAACGCACGGAACACGAGGTAAGAGCCCCTGCTCGCGGCCGAGGGAGCCTTGCTCCCCAGGTAGAAGCTGCGGACCGAGATCTTCCAGGCGAGCCAGCGCCGGAGGTCCTCGGTGAGGGTCGACTTGCCGGAGCCGTCGGCGCCGATCACCGCGACCGTGAGCCCGCCCGTCGACGGCGTCATGCGGTGCTCCCACGGCCGGCGCCGCCGGACGCGGTCGGTGCGGAACCCACGCCACGCGGCGCCGGCCGCAGCCGCGCGCCCGGTCCGCTGGACCTGCTTGAGATCCGCGCGGAATCCGGCGCCGCAGCCGCCACAGCGCAGCCCCGGCGCGCGGGTCGCGCCGGTAGGTCGCGAGGAGATCACCCACGACCTCGGGCGGCACGACGTCGCCGGTCGTCTCCAGCGCGGCGTGGACCGCCTCGGGGGTCGTGCGCTCCAAGAGCCAGTCGAGCTCGGCGCGGACGGCCGGCTTCAGACCCGGCGTGCGGATCTTCAGCACGTCCTTCACCGCGTCGCGGGGCCGGTACTTCAGCAGCGCGCGGACCGACAGGATCGCCAGCTCGAGCTCGCGGGCCGGGACCGGCACGCCGTCCTGCAGCTGGACGGAGGCGAGGAACGCCTCCTCGAGCGGGATCCGGTGGTTCTTCACATGATGCTCGCCCAGCACGAGCTGCGTGTGCACGTGCAGGTGGAACAGCCGCCCCGAAGCGCGATCGATCCCCAGGAAGTGCTCCATGCCCGGGTGGTCGGCGCCGGCGGCAGGCGACAGGCGCTTGAGCCCGTGGCGGTCCAGGACCTCGCGGAAGGCGGCCGCGTCCTGCCGCGCGACGAGCAGATCCAGGTCGGTGCGACCCGCGAGCCCCTCGGCGAGGTGCTCGTTGCTCTTCCACGAGCAGAACCGCGCGGCGGCCAGGCACTCCTCCAGCAGACCGACGAGCGCCTGGATCGGCCCCGGCTCCGCCGGCCGCGGATCGGCGGGTCGTTCGCTCTGGACGATCGTCACGGGCTCACCGGCTCGGTTCGGGGCCGACGGGCGAGCGCCGGCCGCGCACCACGCGACCGCCCGCGAGCGGGATCGCGAGGCCCGTCGGCAGACGGCCACCTGGCAGCGACGGACATCTGCGCACCTCGGAGCACAGACGGTAGTGGCGTGCCACACGTCGCACGAGGGTGCCCCGACGTATCTCTCCTACGTCGGATGCGCCACGGCTCGAGTGTCCCCCTCGGACGGGTCCACGGGTCGGTCACCGCACCGCGCGAACCCTCCGCTCCGGGGATGGCGGCGGGCCGGCCGGGCGCGCTACGGTCCGGCCTCGTCCTCCCTCTCGGTCGTGCCCGGTTCATCGGACGAGGAGGGGGATATGGACGGCGTCGCGCGGGTCGTGCTGGGGCTCGAGGAGCAGGAGGTCGCCGAGGAGGTCCTGCACTTCCTCGACAGGAGCGGGCGAGCGCGGGTCGTGGCCGCCGCCTCCGACGACCGGCAGCTCGCGGAGGCGGTGCGTCAGCTCGAGCCCGACGTCGTGGTCGCCGAGCCAGCGCTCGTCGCGGGGGGCGGTCCTCCGCTCCTGGCCCTCGCGACCCGCGAATCGGTGGGGGCCCTCCGCGCGGCCGTCGAGGCCGGGGCCCGCGGGTTCTTCGTCTGGCCGGGCGAACGCGACCCTCTGCTCGCCGCCGTCGGATCGGTGGTGTCGGCGCGGCACGACCTCGAGCGCCAGGCCCGCGTCGTGGCGATCCATGCCGCGCGCGGGGGAGCCGGCTGCACGTTCGTGGCCTCGCATCTCGCCGCGGCGCTGACGCGCCGCGGCTCCTCCGTCGTCCTGATCGATGCCGACCTCGACTACGCGGACCTGACGCACGCCCTCGGAGCCTCGAACGAGGACTGTCCCACGATCGCCGACCTCGTCCCGGTGGCCGAGGAGCTCACCTGGCCGCACGTCGAGGAGGCGCTGCGTCGCGGCGCCCTGCTCGCGCCGCCGGCCGAAACCCGCCACCAGGTGGACGCCGAACTCCTCCGTCGAGCCGTGGAAGTCGCCGCGGCGAGCGTCGACGCCGTGCTCGTGCACCTCCCTCGCTCACTCGACGACGCGACGCGCGCGCTCGTCGGGTCGGCCGACCTCCTCCTGGAGGTCGTGACGCTCGACGTGCTCGCCTTCCGCGCCACCACGCGGGCGCTCGAGGCGTTCGGCCGCGACGAGGCCTCGATCGTCGTGAACCGCGCCGGCCGCGGCGAGATCACCGTCGGCGACGTGGCGCGCGTCTTCGGCGCCGACCCGCTCGCCGTGGTGCCGGTCGATCCGGCCGTCCCGCGCGCTCAGGACCACGGCCGGGTGCTGCCGGGCAAGGGCCGCACCGCGCGGATCTTCGACCGGCTCGCGGCCGCGTGCGTCGAGCGCGCCGAGCCGACCGGTCACGCCGAGGCGCCCGATCGCGTGGCGTCCTGACACCCGCGCATCGCCCCGATGCAGCGGCTCCCGCAGGGGTCCGGGGCCGAGACGACCCCGGACCTGTTCTTGCGGGTGGTCCTGTTAGAAGATCCGGTTCGCCACCTCCGCGGGAGCCTCGAGCAACGACACGAGGTCGTCGTCGAGCTTCACGAGCGTCACCGAGCACCCCGCCATGTCGAGCGACGTGCAGTACTCGCCCACGTAGCTCTTCCGCACGTTGATCCCGCGGCCCGCCAGCTGGTCGGCCGCGCGGCCGTAGAGCAGGAAGAGCTCGCTGATCGGCGTGCCGCCGAGCCCGTTGATCATGAGGGCGACGTCGTCTCCCTTCTGGAAGGGGAGATCGGAGGCGGTCGCCTCCACGAGCTCGTCCACGATCTCGTTCGCGCTCGCGAGCTTCTCGCGGCGGCGTCCAGGCTCGCCGTGGATCCCCGACGCCCATCTCCATCTCGTCCTCGCCGAGCTCGAACAGCGGGGAACCTTTCGCGGGGGGCGTGCACGACGTGAGCGCCATGCCCATCGTGCGCGTCACCGCGTTGACGCGCTCGCCGAGCTTGACGAGGTCGGCGAGGTCGGCGCCCTTCTCCGACGCGGCCCCGACCGCCTTGATCACGAAGAAGTTGCCGGCCACGCCTCGGCGCCCGACCGTGTACGTGGAGTCCTTCACGGCGACGTCGTCGTCGACGAGGATCGTGCCGACCGTGATCCCCTCGGCCTCGGCCATCTCGCGGCCCATGTCGAAGGCCATCCGGTCGCCGCTGTAGTTGTTGATCAGGTGGAGCACGCCCTTCCTCGAGTTGAGCAGCTTCGTGGTCTCCAACACGTAGTCCATCGGGGGGGCGGCGAAGACGTCGCCCGGGCAGGCCGCGTCGAGCATCCCCTTGCCGACGATCATCACGTGCGCCGGCTCGTGCCCCGAGCCGGAGCCCTGGACGATAGAGACCTTCTCGTCGTTGGGTGCGTCGGCGCGCATGATCAGGTTGTACTCGGGCACGTACTTCAAGGTGTCCGGGTTCGCCGCCGCGATACCTTTCAGCATCTCCGGCACGAAGTCCTTGGGATCGTTGACGAACTTCTTCACCGCGTCACGCTCCTTCCCCGGCCGGCCACGTGTCGGCCAATCGCTCGAACATCACCGCCACCGCGATCGCGCCGGCGTCGAGCGTCCCGATGCTCCGCTCGCCGGTGTACGCGGCCCGTCCCTTCTTCGCGATCATCTCCTTGGTCGCTTCGGCTCGTTCCCGTGCGGTGCGCGCGGCGTTCGCGAGGGCGTCGCGAGCGGGCGCTCCGGCGTTCAGCTCCTGCTCCAGCACGTCGACCGCCGGCTCCAGGGCGTCCAGGAGGGTCTTGTCTCCCAGGTCGGACTGACCTCGCTGTTTGATCCCGTCGATCGACGCCCGGAGCATCCCGATCGTCTCGGTGGGCGTGAGCTCGGTCTTGCCCGCCGAGGCCGCGCCCGCCCGCATGAAGGCAGTTCCCCAGATCGGTCCCGACGTCCCCCCGATCCGAGACGTGATGACGACCCCGATCTTCTTCAGGAACGTCCCGATGTCGGCTCGGTCGAAGGAATCCCAGTCCGAGAGCACGATCTCGAAGCCGCGCGCCATCGAGAAGCCGAAGTCACCGTCTCCGACGACCGCATCGAGGTCGCCGAAGTACTTCTCGTTCTCCACGGCCGTCTCGGCGATCGTGCGGACCACCATCTCGGTCCCTTCGAGACTCGATCTCCCCATCCCCACCTCCTCGTGTTCCGCTGTCATCGCGCGCGCACGCACGCCGTCAGGTCGTCCAGCGTGATGTACGGCCCGGGCTCCGGGATCCCCCGGTTCGCCAGTACCTTCGTCGCGTCGCCGTCGGCTTCGCCCAGCGAGGACACGACGAGCACCGCCTCGGAGAAGTCCTCGCGCTCCGTGTAGCCGTTGACCGTGACGAGACACGGGAGGCCGGCGCCCACCGCCGAGAGGAGCCCGTTGCGCGAGTCCTCGATCACGAGGCTGTCGGCCGGGTCGGCCCCGAGCCGTTCGAGCGCCAGCAGGTAGATGTCGGGCGCCGGCTTCTTCTTCGGCACCACGTCGCCCGCGAGCACGAGGAACCGCTCCGCCGAGGCCGGGCCGACGACGTGCTCGAGCACCGCGCGGACCGAGGCCTCCGACGACGTGGACGCCACCGCCACGGACCAGCCGGCGGCGATCGCGTCGGCCGCCACCCGCGCAACGCCGGGGCGGGCCGGGAGCATCCCGGCCGAGACCATCTCCGTGTAGATCTCGGTCTTCCGCCGGTGCCAGCCGGCCACGGCGTCGGCCTGCCCGTCCGGGTCGGTGGGAAGGCCGGCGTCGCGGACGAAGTCCTCGGTCAAGAGGGCGGCCATCCGCTCCTTGCCGCCCGCGACCTTGAGCGCCTCGCCGTATGCATCCTCGTCCCACTGCACGGGCAGGCCGAACTCCCGGAACGTCTGGTTGAACGCCACCCGGTGTCCGTCGCGCTCGGTGTCCGCGAGCACGCCGTCGCAGTCGAAGATCAGCGAGGTCACCAGGCCTTGCCCTCGCTCGCGAACTTGCGGATGTGGCTCGACGCCATCTCGAACACGTCGGCGCGCACGTGGCGGAACAGCGACGGCGGGTCCCACTTGTCGGACGTCTCGGCCTCGCGCAGGAACGCGAGGTTGGACTTCATGAACGATCGTTTGAGCGCCGTCGAGATGTTGACCTTCGCGCAGCCGCGCGCGATCAGGTCGGAGAACTGCACGTCGGTCATGCCGCTGCCGCCGTGCAGGGCGATCGGGATCGGCTCGGCCTCCACGATGTCGGTCACGCGCTCGGCGTCGAGCTTCGGCTCGGACGCGTACATGCCGTGCGCGTTGCCGATCGCGGGCGCGAAACAGTCGATCCCGGTGGACCGGATGAAGTCCAACGCGACCGCGAGCGACTGGCGGTCGGACTCCGCGTCGGAGCCCACGTCGTCCTCGACGCCCTTGATCCCCTCGATCTCACCCTCGACGTGGGCGCCGAACCGCCGGGCCTCCGCGACGACCTCCTCGGTCTGGCGCTTGTTCTCCTCCACGGGGAGCGCGGACGCGTCGAACAGCACGGAGTTCCAGCCTGCCTCCAGGCACGAGCTGATGACCTCGCGCTCGGGGCAATGGTCCAGGTGCAGGGTGACCGGCACCTCGATGCCCGCCGTCATGGTCGTCCACATCCCGAAGAGCACGTCCCGACCGATCGACTTCACGGTCTTGACGGAGGTCTGGACGATGACCGGCGCACGCAGGTCCACGGCGGCGGCGAGCACGGCCTCGAGCGTCAGGTCGTTCACGATGTTGAACGCCGCGACCCCGTACCGCTCCTTGAACGCGCGATCCAGGATGTCCTTCAACGACACGATCGGCATCGCGGCCTCCTCGCGCAGCTCGGGGCCCGAGGATACGGACGACGCAGCGAGCGGAGCATCGGGGAGACCCCCCGTCTGCAGGAGCGGGGATACCCCCTATGGGCCGGCTCGCCGGTCGCGGGCGAGCGCGGCGGCGTGGGTCCGATTGTGCGCGCCCGTCTTGCGAAGGATCGAGCCCACGTGCTTCTCGACCGTCTTCACCGAGATGCCCAGCGACGCAGCGATCTCACGATCGGAGGAGCCCCGTTCCAGGAGGCGGAGCACGTCCTGCTCCCGCTCGGTGAGGGGCGGGCTGCCGCCTTCGCCGTTCAGGTGCGCGTGCAGCCGATCGGCGGCGGCGCCGGAGAGCATCGTCTCTCCCCGGAACGCAGAGCGGACGGCGCGGACCAGCTCGTCCTCCGAGACGTCCTTGCCGACGTAGCCCCGAGCCCCCGCCCGCATCGCTCCGGCGACCAGCTCGTCGTTCGTGAACGCGGTGAGGGCGATGATGCTCGCCTCGGGCTCCTCCTCGGCGGATCCGCGCGATCGCGCCGATCCCGTCCCCCTCGGGCATCTGAAGGTCCATGAGCGTCACGGCCGGGCGCAGGTCGCGCCACGCATGCACGGCCTGTTCGCCCGAACCCGCTTCGCCGACGACCCTGATCCCGTGTCCGTTGGCGCTCAGCAGCCGAACGATGCCCGCGCGCGTCATCGGATGGTCGTCCACGACCAGCACGTCGATGTCCGGCCCGGGGGGTGCGGCCTCCCCCCGGTGGAGGAAAGGGGGATCGACGCCCGCACGCGCGTGCCCCATCCGGGCGTCGACTCCAGGTCGAACGTCCCGCCGAGCAGCCGCGCCCGCTCGGCCATCCCGGCGAGCCCGAGGCTGTGCGGCGTCCCCTCCTGCTCGATCAGCTCCTGGTCGAAGCCGGTGCCGTCGTCTTGGACCAGGAGCGTCGCCTCCGCGGGTGAGTAGGCGATCCCGAGCCGGACGGAGCGGGCGCCGGCGTGGCGCACCGCGTTGGTCAGGGATTCCTGTGCGATGCGGAACAGCGTGAGCGCGTGGTCCGGCGGGAGCCTCACCGCGGTGCCGGCGGTGACCAGCCGGACGTCGGCGACGCCCGTGCGATTGACCCAGGCGATCTCCAGTTCCAACGCTTCTTCGAGCGAACGTCCCTCCAGGGGGGATGGCGCCAGACCGAGAACGCTCCGTCGCGTCTCTTCGAACGCCGCCTCGGCGGCGGCGCGCGCCTCCCCGATCCCTCGGCCGCGTCGTCGACCCGCCCCTCGTCCAGGGCCGTCCCGGCCGCACGGAGTTCGAGCATGATCGAAGCGAGCCCCTGGGCCACCGTGTCGTGGACCTCGCGGGCCATCCGGTTGCGCTCGGCCGCCGCGGCTTCGGCCCGCGCGTTCGCCTCGGCCGCCTCGTGCAGGCGGGCGTTCGTGATCGCGATCGCGGCGTGCTTGGCGAAGAGCTCGAGCAGCCCCGCCTCCTCCGATCCGAACACCCGATCGGGATCTCGGGAGAACACCACGCACGAGCCCACGATCTCGCCGCGCCACCAGATCGGGACGCCGATGACGCCCTTCAACGTGGCCCGGTCCTCGGGCCGCACGTGACCCCCCGGCACCTTGGCGTAGTCGTCGAAGAGGACAGGGCCCCGGGCCGCGACGACCGCTCCGGTGACCCCTTCGGAGAGCGGGAACACCTTGCCCGACTGGCAGGCGACCCCGATGTCCGCCTCCTTGCGGTAGATGCCCCTGGCCTCGTCCACGAGGCAGATCGAACCCGCATCCGATCCCAGGAGCTCGGTGGAGCGGAGCAAGATGCGCTCGAGCAACGGACGGAGCGACAGCTCGCCGGCCAGGTCCTCCACCACGGCGGTAAGGGTGGCGGTCGGCTCCTGCTCCCGGATGCCGGCGCGCCGGCGCGGCTCGTCGTTCATCGACGGTGATGCGCGGTGGACCTCTGTCTCTCGCATGGGGAAGGGCCTCGCCGTCGACCGTACCGTGGCTTGGCGATGCGGGCAATCCGGGTCCTCCTCGCGGAGGGGAGCCTTGGAGGCGTGGGGCGTCGGATCGGCCCTGTGGTGCGACGAAGGAACGGATGAACCTCCGGGCTGTCGGTCTCGTATCGGAGGGACAGGCTCCGGCCTCATAGGTTGGTTCGGACCAGCCCGCGGTCCCTCCCAGAAGGAGTAGGGATGACCAGATCGGTCACGCTCGCGTTGGTGTCGTTCGCTCTGGTGACGGGGTTGGCCGTCACCACGGTTCCTGCCGGCGCGGCGACCGTGCCTCCCACACGGGCGAAGACCTCCCCGATCACGTGGCACGCGGTGAGCATCCCGTCGGGCAGCCTCCTCCTTGGTGGCCAGCCCGCCCTAGGACGCGACGGCGGCGGCAACCTGCACGCGATCTTCACGACGAACAGCTACCAGTACTGGGACGCGAAGTTCACCCCGCTCGGCGCCGCGTCGGGCAGCGTCCACAAGGTGTTCTCTTCATCGTGGTCCGGGCTTTCCCAGACGCCCTGGCTGGTGCCGGGCACCAAGACGGCGCCGATGCAGCTGGTGTTCTCGGGACAGCGCGGCACCCCCGACGTGTACAACAACGGATGCCTCTACGGCGCGACGTCGGCCACCGGCGCAACCTGGACCCTGTCCACCGAGGCGTACGCAAGCTCCTGCGTCAACTTCCCCGACGCATCGACGACGATGATCGGTTCCACGCCCTACACGGCGTGGAAGGGCCCCGGCGACGGGTTCACGTATCACGTCGGCGCCGGGCCCTCGATCCCGGCGGGTGGCTCCGACTCAACGGTCTCGCTCGGCGTGGGCGACGGTTCGTGCGTCGGCAACTCCGTGACGGCGCTCGACGCGAAGGGCGGCGCTCACCTGGCGATCGCGGGCTTCGACGGGCTCGCGACCCATATGAAGCACAACGGGACCTACCTCTGGGACACGAGCATCGGCACCGGGAACCATGTCCGCAAGGCGCCCTCTTCGAGCCCGTTCCAGGCGAACTCCCAGCGCGTGGCGATGGTCTCGGGCGGGACGGGGCACCTGCCCTTCGTCGCCTACTGCACGGGGACGACCACGAGCTTGCCGCAATGCACCGGCGTCCGTCTGTGGAACGTCCTCAACAACACGACGATCGGGCTGGGCGGCTCCAAGGGCGCCACGCTCGTCGCAGCGTCGGCGGGCCCGGCGGGTCGGGTGTGGGTCGCGTTCTACAAGCCCGCGAGCACCGGACCCGGGACCGTCACGGTGGCACGGACGAACCAGGCCGTGACGAAGTTCGGCCCCGAGCGGACCTTCAAGGCACCGCCGCTGTTCACTCAGGCCACGCTGGCTATCGAGGGCTCGGCCGGACGGCTCGACATCTTCATGGACGGCGTCGCCACCAAGGGCGTAACGATGTATCACGCGCAGGTGCTCGCGCCGCTCTCGTTGAAGGCCAGCAAGACGTCGCTGCCCACCTCAGGCGGGTCGATCACCTTCACGGTGCTCGACGCCGGGCGGCCGGTGCAGGGCGCCAAGGTCTCCTTGCTGGGCAAGTCCGGTACCACCGGCACGAAGGGAACCGTGACCCTGAAGTTCGGCAAGACCAAGGCCGGCACCTACATCGCGACCGCCAAGAAAGCCGGCTACGCGGGAGCCAAGCTGAAGATCAGGTTCGGCTAGAACCACCCACGTCCTCGACGTCGGGGGAGGCGGCCGTCGCCCGCCTCCCCCGCGTCTTGTCATACCGCTCGGGCGCTCGGGCCGGAGAAATCGGCCGCCCTGGGGATTACGGTGGCGGCCGGCCTCCGGGTAGCGTTCCCGTTGCCGAGACCGACCGCCCCCGCGGATCGGACCGGCGCTCTCCCTCGCTCCTTCCCTTCGTGGTGTCTGTTGTCGTCTCGTCGGAGGCACGGAGATGGACCGAGGTGCGAGCGCGGTGCGGCCGCGGGCGGCGTCGAGCGGGCGTCGCGGCGACGCGCTCGCGCAGGTGCGGCGCGAGCTGCGGGAGCAGCTGCGGCGTCGGATCGACGCCGGTGGGCTCGCAGTCGCGTCGCGCACCGAGCGGCGGCTGCGGGTCCGTGAGGAGGCGCTCGCGCTCCTGCGGGAGCGCGGCGCGATCCTCCCGCAGCGCGAGCTCGCACGCCTGGTCAACGAGGTCTCCGACGAGGTCGTCGGCTTCGGCCCGATCGAGTTCCTGTTGAAGGACCCGACGGTCACCGAGGTGATGGTGGTCGGCGCCGACGACGTGTTCGTGGAGCGGGAGGGGCGGCTCGAGAAGGTGGCGGACCGGCTATTCGAGGGGGAGGAGTCGGTCCACCATCTGATCGAACGCATCGTGGGGCCCTTGGGTCTCCGGGTCGACGGCTCGTCACCATGGGTGGACGCCCGACTTCCGGACGGCTCGCGGGTCCACGCGATCGTGCCGCCCCTCTCGCTCCGCGGTCCCGTGCTCACGATCCGCACGTTCTCGCCGGTGCCGATCCGCGCCGAGGACCTCGTCGGGTCCGGGAGCGTCGGACCGCGCGGGCTCCGGTTCCTCGCCTCGTGCGTGCGAGGACGTGCCAACCTGGTGATCAGCGGCGGCGCCGGCAGCGGCAAGACCACCCTGCTCGGGATCCTCGCCGGGTTCATCCCCGACGAGGAACGGCTCCTCACGATCGAGGACGCCGCCGAGCTGCGGCTGCACAAGCCGCACGTCGTCTCGCTCGAGGCGCGCCCCGCCAACGTCGAGGGCAAGGGCGAAGTGACGGTCCGCGACCTGGTCCGCAACGCCCTTCGGATGCGTCCGGACCGCATCATCGTCGGTGAGGTACGGGGCGGCGAGGCGCTCGACATGCTCCAGGCGATGAACACGGGTCACGAGGGCTCGCTCTCCACCGCCCACGCCAACTCCCCGCGCCACCTGCTGTGGCGTCTCGAGACGATGGCGATGATGTCCGACGTGGACCTTCCCGCGGCCCACGTCCGTTCGCAGGTCGCGGCCGCGATCGACGTGATCGTCCAGCTGGCGCGGTTGCGCGACGGACGCCGCGTGATCTGGGAGATCGCGGCGGTCGAGGGCACACGGCGCGGCGAGCCGGTGGTCGAGCCGTTGTTCCGGTTCCACTCCCGCGATGGTGCCGCAGGCCGGTTCGAGGCGACCGGGACCGTGCCGGCGCTCGCCGCGACCCTCCGCGAGCGCGGAGAGGACGTCGGCGAGGAGCTGTTCACGCTCGGGGACGACGCGTGAACGCCGTGCCGCCCCTCCTCGTGGCGATCGCCGTCCTGTCCGCGTCGTCCGGGGTGCGTTCGTGGCGCCGTGCCGAGGTGCGCGCCCGTCTCGGGCTCGCGACGCGACCGTCCGAGCGCCACCGCCCGCGGGCCACGCCTCGCGATCTGCTCGTGCCGGCGGCCGCGGCGATCGGCGGCTTCGCGGTGATGGGGCCACCCGGGCTCGCGCTCGGCGTGGGCCTCGCGCTTGGCATCCGTCGCGCCGGTCGGTGGCGCGACGCGCGTGCGGCGACCGGCCGCGTGGACGAGCAGCTCGCCGACGCGGTCGGTGCGGTCGCCGCGGCGCTGCGCGCGGGGATGTCGGTCCCGCAGTGCCTCGCGTACACCGCCGCCGAGATCCCGGCGCCGCTCGGCCCGGCTCTGCGGCGGCTGGTCGACGAGATCGAGGTCGGCACCCCCGTCGCCGACGCCGTCCGCGGCTGGGCCGAGGCCGTCGACACCGACGACGCGCGGCTCCTCGCGGCGGCGTTGGAGCTGCACCGCCGCTCGGGAGGCGATCTCCCCGTCGTGCTCGACCAGGTGGCCGCGACGATCCGGGATCGCGTGGCCGCCGCGAGGGAGGTCCGCGCCCTGACCGCGCAGGCCCGCCTCTCCGGTCTGATCCTCGGGCTGCTGCCGGTGGGGTTCTTCGCGTTCTTGTGGCTCACGTCGCGCCGCGACATCGAAGGCGCGCTCGGCACGCCGGTCGGGATCGGCTCGGTGCTGCTCGGGCTCGTGATGGAAGGCGTCGCGTTCCTGTGGATCCGGCACCTGCTGGAGGTCGCGTGATCGGGCCGGCGGTCGCGGGGCTCGCCGCCGCTGCCGCGCTGCTCTTCGTCGCGCTCGGCGTCTCCTCGGCCGTGAGGGACCGCCTCGGGCTGGTGCCTCACGCCGAGCCGGTCCGACCGGCGGCGCGCCGGCCCCCTCGGGTCCGACGCCGTGCCGCGCGCCGCCGCCTCCGGGCCGTCGACGCCGCGGTGCCGCAGCTGCTCGACCTGCTGGCGGCGGGCTCGAGCGCGGGGCTCTCGGCCGAGCTGGCGCTGCGCCGCGGAGCCGAGGCCCTCGCCGGTCCGCTCGGTGAGGATCTCCGCGCGCTCTTCGTCCGCGCGGACCTCGGCGCCCGCTGGCGCGACGAGCTCGCCGTCTACGTGGAGGCGAGCGGTTCGTCGGATCTTCGCCGCGCCGTCGCGGTCCTGGAGCGGACCGAAGCGCTCGGCGCCTCACTCGTGGACGCGACCGGCGACCTCGCCGTGGCGGTGCGTCACTCGCGCCGCGCCGCCGTCCTCGAGCGCGCGCGCACCGCGCCGGTGAAGATGCTCTTCCCCCTAGTGTTCCTGATCCTGCCTGCGTTCCTCCTCCTCACGGTGGTGCCCGTCCTGCTCACCACCTTGCGCTCCATCAGCTGAGGGGAGGTGAACCGATGCTCGTCTTGCAGTCCTTGTGGCTCCGCGCCCTGACGCACCTCCGTCGCGAGGGGGGGCAGACCACGGCCGAGTACGCGCTCGTGATCCTGGCGGCGGCCGCCGTGGCCGTCGTGCTGATCGCGTGGGCCCACTCGTCCGGCAAGCTGCCAGCGTTCTTCGACCAGATCATCGACACGGTCGTGGGGAATGCGAACGCAGCCTGAGCCGCGGCGCCGATCAGAACGCGGGTCGGCCGCGGTTGAGTTCGCGCTGGTCCTGCCGCTGGTGCTGGTCGTCGTGCTCGGGCTCGTGCAGGTCGGGCTCGTGGCCCGCGACCGGTTGCTGGTCGAGGCTGCGGCGCGCGCCGGGGCGCGCGCCGCAGCGGTGGAGCCCGACGATGCCGCGATCGCCTCGACGGCGCTCGCGGCGGCCCCCGGTCTCGATCCCGCGCTCGCAAGCGTCAGCGTCGCGCGCGCCGGCGCGCGCGGGGACCCCGTCACCGTCCGCGTCGTCTACGAGGACCCGGTCCGCGTACCGCTCGTCGGCTGGCTGGTCGGCACGGGCATCACGATGGCCGCGTCGGCCACCGACCGCCAGGAGTTCGGGTGAGCGTTCGGAACGAAGGCGGGTCGATCTCGATCGTGCTCGTCGCGGGGATCGTGGTCACGCTCGTGCTCTGCATGGGTGTCGCGGACCTGGCGCGCGTCCTCGTGGTCCGCTCGCGCGCCCGCACGGCCGCCGACGCCGCCGCGCTCGCGGCCGCGCAGGAGCTGGCGGTGCCCACCGGCGCCGACCCGGCGGCGATCGCCTCGTCCTACGCGTCGGCCAACGGCGCGGAGCTCACGACGTGTGCATGCGCCGCGGGGGCCACGGAGGCTTCCGTCGAGGTTCAGGTCGCCGTCGGCCCGCTCCTGCTGTTCATGGACACGCAAGTGGTCAGCGCGCGCGCCCGCGCGATCGTGGACCTCCCGTCCGGCTGAGCCGTCCCGATGCCCGGTCACATGACCCGCCGACCTTCGCCTGATTTGAGGCCTCGCCACGCGCACGGATAGGGTGGAGGGCGAGTCGTCCGAGAGGGAGAGGGGCACCGTGGTCGGTCGCAGTTCGTCGCATGCCATCGTTGTCCTGCCGCGGAACGGACGGCTTACGCGTCGACCGGCCTATCCTCGGACCTGATGGCTTCCCTGCCCGCGAAGCTCCAGATCAAGCCGGGCGATCGCGTGCGGCTCGTCGCGGCCCCGGCGGGCGCGGCCGCCTCCCTCGAACCGCTCCCCGACGATGTGCGCCTCACCGCGCGCGGCGCCGGTCCGTTCGACGTGGTGGTGCTCTTCGCGAAGGATCGCGCGGCGCTCGAGCGCGGGATCGCGGGCGCGATCGCGGTGACGAAGGCCGGCGGGATCTTGTGGGTCGCGTATCCGAAGAAGGGGTCGTCGCTCGAGGCAGATCTCAGCCGCGACGCCGTGTGGCGGGCGCTGCAGCCGACCGGCTGGGCACCGGTCGCCCAGGTCGCGATCGACGACGTCTGGTCGGCACTCCGGTTCCGCCCGGTGGGCGACGCGCAGCGGGCGCGTCAGGAGGGAGGGCAGCGAGGATGAGCACGCCGATCCAGGTCGTCTTCGACTGCGCCGAGCCCGAACGGCTCGCGACGTTCTGGGCCGTGGCCCTCGGCTACGTCATCCAGCCGCCGCCCGAAGGGTTCGCCTCGTGGGACGCCTTCCTGGCCGAGGCCGGCGTCCCCGAGTCCCAGTGGCACACGCGGAGCGCGGTCGTCGACCCGCAGGACGCGGGCCCGCGGCTCTTCTTCCAGCAGGTGCCCGAGCCCAAGACCGTGAAGAACCGCGTGCACCTCGACGTGAACGCCGGCGGCCCGCCGGGGACCCCGGAGGTCGAGCGCCGGACCCGGGTCGCCGAGACGGTCGGGCGGCTCACCGAGGCGGGCGCGATCGTGCTCGGTGAGTTCAATGAGCCCGGCGAGCACTGGGTCGTGATGCAGGACCCCGAGGGCAACGAGTTCTGCGTCCAGTGAAACCCGGGAACAGCCCTACTCGAGCTCCTCGGAGCGCGGGTCGCGCACGACCGGGCCCCGGTAGCCGGGCTGGCTCCGCAGCACCAGGAACTCGATCGAAGCCCACAGCGACTTCGATCGCGGGTAGAACCACAACGGCACGCCGACCAGGATCACGACGCTCGAGACGAGCAGCGGCGCCACGGGGACGTCGGGAACCGTGAGGATCAGCGCCACCACGAGCATCGCGGTCCACGCCCCGAACGCGACCGCGTAGTTCAGCGTCATCGCCCCCAGGAACCCTCCGGGCTCCTGCTCGAACCGGAGCCGGCACCGCGGGCAGAGCGTCTTCATCGCGAACCATCCGTCGAAGATCCTCGGTGCCCGCACCGCGGGCAGCGCTTACGCAGACCGCGCAGCAGCACGGCGAGCGTTCCGGCCTCGCGCACGAGCGGTACCGGCTCGCGGGGCCGGTCCCCCTCGTCGGGGTCGAGCAGCGAGTACGGATCCGAGGACGTGGCCCTCACACCCCCGCGCTCAGGCCTCGGGCGCGTCGTAGATCGCGTAGAACTTCACGAGCTTCTTGCGGATTCCGCCAGGTGCCCTTCGAACCCTTCGGCGTGACTAGCACGTCGCCGGCGCGCACCGTGTGGACCGTGCCGTCGGGGGTCTCGACGTCCGCCTCTCCTTGGAGGATCAGCGCCACCTCGTGGTACGCGCGCTCGAACGACCAGGTGTCGGGCTCGCGCTCCCACAGGCCTGTCGCGTACCGGGCATCGGCGCTCGTGAGGATGTCGAGTTCGGCGCCGGGGGAGGGGAGTTCGCCGGGTAGGTCCACCAGCGCGCGCCAAGCCTCGCGCGAAGCGCTGGGAACCACCCTGATCTGCTCGTCCATCCCTCGACCTCCTCCTGCGATGCCCGCAGGCAGGCTACGACCTCCGGCGCATCCCCGTTGTCCCGGCCCAGGTGTACCATCGCCGGACGATGCCCAAGCAGCGCCGCACGCCGCTCGGCCGGTCGCGCCGATCTCAGCTCGGGGTGATCGACTACACGCTCGCCAAGCGGGCGCTGCTGCGCGACGCCCAGGTCGGGCTGCAGTCCTACAACGATCTGTGCGACGCGCACCCGGAGCTGATGCGCGCGGCCAAGCACGTGGGCGAGCTCACCCGATCCGACTGCCCGGTCTGCGCCAAGGACAAGCTGGTCTTGCTCGCCTACGTCTACGGCGACGGTCTGAAGACCGACAACGGCCGCGTGTGGTCGCTCGAGACCGGCATGCGGATGGCCGCCGCGTACCCCGGCGCTTGCTGCTACGTCGTCGAGGTCTGCCGCAGCTGCCACTGGAACCACCTGCGCGAAGCGTTCACGGCCAGACGCACCGCCGCGGGCTGATCCGTCCGGGTCCCACCTTCACCGAACCGCCATCGCCTGCCCCAACGGTCGGGCTGCCCTGCTTGTTAGCCTCTTCCGGTGGCGCGCACCCCTTCGAAGGAATACGTCCCTCGGCATGCCCCTGGGAAGGTGACGGCCAAAGCGGGGAAGAGGGCGGGCAAGGCGGGGGCCAAGAAGCGTTCGTTCCTGCGGCGCCGTTGGTGGGTGTTCGTGCTCGCGACCCCGGTCGTGCTGGGGATCGTGGGGTTCGTCGCGCTCTACGTCGCTTACGCGCGGATCCAGCTCCCGGACAAGCTCCCGCCGATCCAGACCACCTACCTCTACGATCGCGACGGGCATCTCCTGACCACGCTGCACGGCAGCGTGAACCGCACGATCGTGCCGCTATCGGCGATCTCGCCCAAGCTCCAGGACGCCGTGATCGCGACCGAGGACCACGCCTTCTACGAGCATCCTCGGGATCGACCCGATCGGGATCTTCCGCGCGGCCTTCACCGACCTCGTCAAGCGCCAGACGGTCCAGGGCGCCTCCACGATCACCGAGCAGCTCGTGAAGAACGTCTATGCGGGCGAGTACCGGACCGACCAGAACACGGGGGAGACCGAGTACATCGTGCCGCCGCGGACGATCAAGGAGAAGATCCGGGAGGCGCTGCTCGCGGTCAAGCTGGAGCGTCAGCTCGGCAAGGACCGGATCCTCGCGCAGTACCTCAACACCGTGTACTTCGGTCACGGTGCCTACGGGATCGAGGCCGCGGCGCAGACCTACTTCGGTAAGCACGCGAGCCAGCTCACGTGGGCGGAGTCCGCCTCGCTCGCGGGGGTTCTGCACGCGCCGACCCTCTACGATCCGATCGACCACCCTTCGGACAACTGGTACCGGCGGAACTACGCGCTCGATCAGCTCGTCCGCTACGGCTACCTCGACGCCGCGTCCGGCGAGAAGCTGAAGGCGAAGAAGTGCTGCGGCACGGTCAAGAACGACGCGACCGAGCGGATCGTCGCGCCGGGCGACGCCGAGTACTTCGTCGACTACACGCGCCGCTATCTGATCGACAGGTACGGCGAGGCCCGTGTGTACGGCGGCGGGCTCCACGTCACGACGAGCCTGGACCTCAACCTGCAGAAGGCCGCCGAGGCGGCGATCGCGCAAGAGCTTCCGGATCCCGCCCACGACCCGGCGGCGGCACTCGTGTCGATCGACCCGAGGACCGGCGAGATCCTCGCGATGGTCGGAGGCCGCGATTGGTCGAAGAGCAAGGTGAACTACGCGACCGGAGCGGGCGGGTCGGGTCGGCAGTCGGGCTCGGCCTTCAAGGCGTTCACCCTCGCAGCCGCGATGCAGAACGGCTACGACCTGAACGCGTACTGGAACGGACCGTCTTCGATCACTATCCCGCAGTGTCCCGACGCCACGCAGCCCGACGGGTACTGGCACGTGGCGAACGCGGGCGACGGTGAAGCCGGGACGTTCACGCTCGCGGGAGCGACCGCGCACTCGGTGAACACGATCTTCGCGCAGCTGATCGCCCAGCTCGGGCCGGACAAGGTCGTGGCGATGGCGCACGCGCTCGGGATCCGCTCGAGCCTGCCCGAGGTGTGCGCGATCACGCTCGGGTCGGTCGCGGTGAACCCGCTCGAGATGACGAACGCCTACGCGACCCTCGCCGATGAGGGCGTGCGCCGCTGGGCGACCCCGCTGGTGCAGGTCAAGACCCCGTCGAACCGGACCGACCCCAGCGTGAGGGAGAAGGGCACCCAGGTCCTCGGCACGAACGACGCCGAGCTCGTCACCTCCGCGCTGCAGGGTGTCGTGACCGGGGGCACCGGCTACACCGCCGCGATTCCTCCCTATCCGGTCGCGGGGAAGACGGGCACGGCGAACGACAACGTCGACGCGTGGTTCTGCGGCTACACGATCCAGCTCGCGACGTGCGTGTGGATGGGCTGGCCCAAGGGCGAAGACCCCTTGGTGAACGTCGAGGGAGTGCCGTCGGTCTACGGTGGGACGATCCCCGCGGCGATCTGGCACGACTTCATGTCGGTGGCGATGCAGGGCAAGCGCCCGATCGCGTTCCCGACGCCGTCGTTCGCCGGCTACACCGTGGGGCCAACATCGCCGGTGCCTTCGCCGACCCCCACGCACTCGCCGACGCCCACCCCCACCGCCACGCCGTCGCCGACGAAGAGCCCGACGCCCTCGCCGAGCCCCACGTCCTCGCCCACGCCGAGCCCGACCGACACGCCGTCGCCGACGGGCGCGCCCTCGCCCACGAGCAGCCCCAAGCCTGCGAAACGACCGCCGCCGTAGGACCCTGCTCCGGCGCCGATCAGTCTGCGGCGACGACGAGCAGCGCCGCGTCCAGTGGGATCGTCGCCATGACGGCGGTGCCTCGTCCGGGGTGGATCGAACCGCGAACGTGCCGCTCGCCAGCTCCACACGCTCGCGCATCGACGCGAGGCCGACCCGTCCGGCATGGAGGAAGTCTCGCGCGAGGTTCGGATCGAAGCCGCAGCCGTCGTCCTCGACCTCGATCCGCAGCTGCGACTGGTCGGAGTCGACCGCGACCGACACGCGGGTCGCGTCCGCGTGCTTCGCCACGTTCGCCAGCGCTTCCTGGACCACGCGGTAGGCGAGCGTCTCCAGGTCGGCGGGGACGTCGCGGGAGAGCGTCCCGTCGAAGTCCACCAGGAGTCCGTTCTGGGTCCCGAACCGCATCAGGTTGTCGCGCAGCGCGGGGAGCAACCCGCGCTCCTCGAGTACGGGCGGGCGGAGCCCCGACATCAGCCGGCGGAGCGAGTCGGCCTCGAGCGCGAGCTCCTCGCGGATCTTCGCCAAGACGTCGACACCGTGCTCGAGATCGCCGGCCTTGATCATCAGCAGCGCGGCCTCGAGCGACAGCGACGCGGCGGAGACCCCCTGGACCGGGCCGTCGTGGAGGTCGCGAGCGATCCGGTTGCGCTCCTGCTCGATCGCCGCGTTCGTCCGGCGTAACAGGCGCGTGCGGTCCTCGTCTCGGTCCTGCAGGAACTGGAACAGCGACCGGATCGTCTGGTCGGCCACCTTCGTGGCCGTGACGTCGCGGACCAGCAGGAGGCGCAGCGGCGGCTCCGTCGGAACGCGGGAGACCCTCGCCTCGAGGTAGAGCGGCTGCCCTTCGGTCCGGTGGATGATGCCCTGCCCCGTGTCGGGCATCGAGGCGAAGGAGGGGTCGGCGCCGTTCACGGCCGCGGCCACCGCGCTCCACGGACGTCCTTCGATCGTCGCGCGGTGGATCCCGATCATGTCGCCGAACGCGTCGTTGGCTCGGACGATGAGGTTGCGCTCGTCGAGCTCGACGAAGCCGTCGACGGCGGCGTCGAACACGAGCCGGAGGTGCTCCTCGGAGCCTCGGAGGGTGGCGTTCGCCTCCCGAACGCGATCGAGCGCTCGGTCGGCTTCCGCGAGCGCCTGCTCGCGGTGCGCCAGGGCCTCGCGGACGTGGTCGTGTGCCTGCGAGCTCGAGAGCTGGTTCGAAAGGAGGCGGCCGGCGACCCCGGCGCCCAGCAGCAGGATGATCAGCGTCGACTGCGTGCCCGACAGCGCGCTCGGATGGTCCATCGTGGCTATCACCGCGAGTGCGCCGCACGCCGCGATCACGGCGATGCTCGTGAGCACGGGTCGGGCGATCCGCGAAGGCGCCGGCCCGTGCCGTTCGTGCGGCAGCAGACTCACGACAGTGGCCACGGCGATCGGAGCGAGCATCAACGGGAGGTCGACGGCAGGCGACGAGCCGTCGAACGTGCGGTTGGCCCACTGCCATCCGAACTCGAGCCCGGCGGCCGACGACACGGCGAACGCGGCGAACAGCAGCATGTGCGAGGTCGTCGGCACCCACAGCGCGAGCGTGGCGAACACCGTGAACACCGCGGCGGACACGATCACGAACACGCCCGTGGACCCGGATACCACGGCGTTCGCACCCGACGGGCGGACGAGCACGTAGGCGATCGAGGCGAGCGCCGCGGTGATCAGCCCGACGTCGATCGCGATCTCGCGCCGGTCCTGCGCCTCGAAGTGCGCGCGGAACTCGCTCTGGGCGGTGAACGCGAGCGGGACGAGGACCAGCAGGAACAGGGTGTCGGTCGTCCTCGGCCGGTAGGTGCCGGGGCTCAGCAGGTCGAGCAGCAGGAACAGCAGGTTGCCGGCCCCGACGGTCGCGAGCAAGGCTGCCAGCCCCCGCCGCGAAGGCCACCCTCGCCCCCACCGCAGGGTCGCGAGCGCCGAGCACCCGCAGGTGAGCGCCACCAACGCCTCGGAGGCCAGAGCCGCTGGGCGGCCGGCCGGCGCGAGGAGGTAGGCCGCAAGACTCGCGGCAGCGAGCGCGAACAAGGGCAGTGCGCGCGCGGCGACGGAGGGGGCGACGACGTCGTCCATCGGTTCCCCATGATGGGCGAGGGACACGGTGCGTCGCATCGCCCGGTCAGGGGCGTTCGGCCGGCCGGACGGACTAGCCCGCTGGGGGACGTCCTGGAACGGAAGGCGGCGCAGGCCGTTCCGCGCTACTCGATCAGGCGGCGTCGCAGCGCCTCGGCGACCGCAGCGGTGCGGTCGGAGGCGCCCAGCTTCTCGAAGATGTGCTCGAGGTGGGTCTTCACCGTGTCGGGGGAGATGTAGAGACGCTCGGCGATGTCGCGGTTCGTGTGGCCGAACGCGAGAAGCTGCAGGACCTCGATCTCGCGCGCCGTGAGCGTCTCGGCCTTGCGGTCGCGCTCCTTCGCGGTGGACAGCTCCTCGGCGAGGGCCACGACGAGCTGGGGGTCGATCACCATGTTGCCGCCGGCCACGAGCCGTACGGTCTGGATCAGATGCTCTGCGTCGCGCGCCTTCAAAACGTAGCCACGGGCCCCGCTCCGGACGGCCTCCACCACGAACTGGCGGTCGTCGTAGGCGGTCAGCATGATGACGCCGACCTTCGGATGGGAGTCCCGGAGCTCGCGGGCGGCCTCGAGGCCGTCCATCTCGGGCATGCGGATGTCGATCAGCGCGATGTCGGGGTCCTCGGCCGCCACCAGATCCAGCAGCTCGCGACCGTTCGACGCCTCGCCCACGACCTCGATCCCGTCGGCCATGTCGAGGTAGCGCCGGAGCCCCTGGCGTACCAGCGAGTGGTCGTCCGCGATCGCAACCCTGATCGTCACGCCGTTCCCTCCGCCCGTTGGGTTCGGCCGCATAGTACCCGACCGGGACTCTCCGCTTCGTCGGCCGGCTGGGGGGCGTCAGAAGATGTAGTCCCAGTTCATGAACAGGACCGCGAGCAGCCCGTAGCCGGCCGCGAACGCCACGAGCATCGCGGTCTCGGGCGGGCGCTTCTCGGCCGCGGCGATCGCGAACCCCCACATCACCGGGAACAGGACCACCACGAAGCGGGGCATCGACAGCAGCGGACGGTCCCAGAAGGGGAACGACAGGGGGAGCAGGATGCTGGTGCCCGCGTAGACCGTGTAGGCGAGCGGGACCTTCCGCGCGGCCACGATCGACGCCGGCGACCGCGAGCGCGACCACGACCAGGTCGACCAGCCACCAGTTGCGGTAGCGCACCGCGTAGATCGACGGCGTGGACGACCGTCGTGAGCGGTGACGTCGGGTGGCGTGCCCAGTCGCGCTGTGCGTCGAGCGGCGCCCAGAGGTTGCCGTGGCGCAGTCCCCAGTACCAGAAGTACAGGGCCGGACCGACGCCGATCGCGGCGGCCGACAGCAGCCGCGGGAGCAGCGGTCCCTCGCGTCGCCGCCACTGCGCGATCGCCTCGACGGCGAGCGCAGGGATCGAGCAGGAGCCCGATGCTCCGCGTCGCGGCGGCGCCGGCGCCCATGACCGCCGCCCAGCCCCACCGTCCGCGCCGCGCGCACCAGAACGCCGCGATCGACAGCAGCAGGAACAGTGGCTCCGTGTACGGTGCCATCAGGAAGAACGCGGTCGGGAACAGCGCCTGGAACAGGACCGTGCGCCGCGCTGCCTCCGCGCCGAGCTCGAGGCGGGTCAGTGCGTGGAGCACGAGCAGGGCGCCGAAGCACGCCGCGTTCGCCACGAGCAGAGCCGCGCCGAGCGGGCCGATCCCCGGCACCGCGTCGAGCGACCCGTACGGCGAGCGGGTACAGGGGGAAGAACGCGGCGCTGCCGTCCTGGGTCCGATAGCCGGCCGTCGCGATCCGCAGGAACCACAACGCGTCCTGGCGTTCGGTCGCCGTGAACAGCGCTTGCCATCCGGCGCTCGGCATGTGCGGCCGGCCATCCCGGGCACGCTCGTCGGCTGGTCCGGTGGCAGCGCGACGAGTCCAGACCCGAACGCCGAGAGCCCGAACAGCAGGAGCCGGGTGCCGAGGAAGGCGACCGTGCACCTCGCGCAGGCCGTCGCGGATCCGCGGCGAGACTGCGTTCACGCGGCGAGCCCTTCCCCCTCGGGCACCACCGTCGGTGGGCGCCGACCCCCGGCGGTCGAGCACGAGTGGCTCCGGGTCTCGTCGGACCCACCCGACCAGGCACCAGAGCAGCACCAGGGTCCGCACCAGCACCGCGACCTCGAACCACCATTGCTGGGGAAGCGCCATCACCCCCGTGTACGTGCCGAAGAACCAGAAGCGGGTCACGAACACGGCGACGTCGCTCACCTCGAACGCGACGTAGCGCTTGAAGTCGGGCAGCGCGAGCGTGAACCAGGGGAGGAGCCAGAGCCCGTACTGGGGCGAGTACACCTTGTTCGTCAGCAGGAACGCCACGAGCGATCGGGAACCCCGAGCGTCCACCGCGGGAATCCGGCGAGCGCCGGCGCCTCCACCACCATGCGAGCGGCCACGATCGCGACGAACAGCAGGCTCGAGGAGACGTTCACCTGGCGCGTGGTGATGCACGCGAGGTCGGTATGGCGACACGCGATGAACCACAGGCTGTCGAAGTCCGGCACCCGCGCCGCGTTGAATCGGAAGAACTCCCACCAACCGCTCGGCGCCGCGAGCGCGAACGGCAGGTTCACCGCGATCCACGCCGCCGCGGATCCCCACAGCACGCGGACCGCACGGTCCGGCTCACGGTCCTGCAGCCCCTGCAGGAACAACGGCAGGACCAGCAGGGCCGGGTAGAACTTCGCGGCCGCTCCCAGACCGAGCAGGACGCCGGCCCAGCCGTCGCGCCGGGCCGCGAACGCGACGAGCGCGCCGGTCGCGAGCGCCACCGCGAACAGGTCCCAGTTCACGGTGCCGTAGACGAGCAGGGTCGGGGCGAGCGCGAACCACAGGGCTCGTCGCCCGACCAACAGCCACAGGCACACCGCGACCGCGGCCGCGCACGCGGTCAGGAGCAGCGCGTTCGTGTAGAAGAAGCCCTGATAGCCGGTCCCCCCGATCCACGCGGCCGCCCGCATGAAGTACATCGTCAGCACCGGGTACTCGTCGCAGTTGTTCGTGCTGTCGGCGCAGGCGTCGAGGAACGGGAGCCGCCCGCCGGCGAGCTGCTCGGTTCCCGACCAGCGGGACGACGTCGGTGTAGCAGAGCTCGCGGTACTGGCGGCCGTCGGTCCAGTTGCCACTCGCACACGGAGCCTTGAGCAGGGTGCCCACGACCATCGTGCCGACGACGCAGGCGAGGACCACGATGAGGCTCACCGAGCGGCTCGCGTGCTTCATCCCGGCGCATCGTAGCGGGGACCCGCGGGCGGCCGGGCGTTCGTCGCGTCGGTGTGACCGTGCGAGCGCCCACTCGTAGAGTGAACGGTCATGAGGTACCGGGTCGAGCAGCTCGCCGCCGCGTGCGACGTCTCGGTCGACACCGTTCGGTACTACCAGTCTCGCGGGTTGCTCCCTCAGCCCGAGCGTGAGGGCCGCGTCGCCTGGTACGACGACCGACACGCGGAGGGGATCCGCCGGATCCGGGACCTCCAGCGCAAGGGACTCACCCTCGCGGCGGTCGGCCGGGTCCTCAGCGGCGAGCTCGGGGAGGCCGACGCCGACCTCGCCGCCGCGGTGGCCGAGGCGCGCGGCGAGGCCGGCGAGGACGCTGAGCTCCTCACGCTCGAGGGGTTCGCCGCGGCGAGCGGTGTGCCGGCGTCGCTGATCCAGGCGGTCGAGCGTGAGGGGATCCGGATCGGCCGGGAGGTCGACGGCGAGGTCCGCTACACCGCCGCGGACACCGACGTGGTCCGCACGGCCCTGCGGCTGCTCGAGTTCGGGCTGCCGCTCGGCGACCTGCTCGCGCTCGCGCGCGACGCCGACGTCGCGATGCGCGGGCTGGCGGAGCGCGCGGTCGACCTGTTCGACGAGCACGTGCGTAAGCCGATCCGCGACACGGCCGGCGACGACGGCGCCGCGGCCGCGCAGATGGTGGAGGCGTTCAACGAGCTGCTCCCCGCGGTGACCGCGCTGGTGTCGCACCACTTCCGCCGCGTGCTGCTCGAGGCCGCGGAGGAGCGGATCGAGACGTGAGCGGCGGGCGCGGCGACCTGCCGCAGGGCGAGGACAAGGCGCGTGCGGTCCGCGGGCTGTTCGACACCATCAGCCCGCGATACGACCTCGTCAACCGCGTGATGACGTTCCGGATGGACGTCGGGTGGCGCCGGCGCGCTATCCGCGAGCTGCACCTTCCTCTCGGGTCGGTCGTGTACGACCTCGCGTGCGGCACCGGCGACTTCTGCCGCGAGCTGGAGGGGCGCGGCTACCTCGCGGTGGGCTTCGACTTCTCCCACGGGATGCTCGCGAACGCGCGGACCGAGGCGCCGCTCGTGCAGGCCGACGCCCTCCGCCTTCCCGTCCGCGACGCGAGCGCCGACGGCGTCACGTGCGGCTTCGCGCTGCGCAACGTGACGTCGTTGCCGGCGCTGTTCGCCGAGCTGGGGCGGGTCGTCCGCCCCGGCGGCGCGATCGCGTTGCTGGACGCGAGCCGGCCGGACAACGCGGTGCTGCGTGCCGGTCACGCCGTGTACTTCGAGCGGGTGGTGCCGGTGATCGGCGGGCTGCTGTCGGACCGCGACGCCTACGCGTACCTGCCGAAGTCGCTGGCATACCTGCCGCCGGCCGAGGAGATGCTCGCCATGCTCCGCGACGCCGGGTTCCCGAGCACCCGCCGCCTGCAGCTCTCGGCCGGCATCACCCAGCTCTACGTGGGAACGCGCGCGTGAGCGAGCGGCTCGGCGCCTCGTTCGACCTGCTTGCCGCCTGGCAGGACGGCGGGGTGTTCTTCGAGCGCGACGGACTGGGCGTGGCGACCGGACCGGGTGCGCGTGTCGCGCCGTCGGAGGTCGCGGCGGCGCTCGGCGAGCGGCCCGAGGGCTCGGTGGCGTGCGGCGCGCTCCCGTTCGCCGGCGACGGCTCGCTGATCGTGGCGGACGCGCAGGTGCGCCGGACCGATCCGTTCGTGACCGCGCGGGTGGGCGAGCCCATCGCGCCGACGCTCGTGCGCGGGCTCGTGCCGGCCGAGGCCGTCGGCGAGGCCGAGCAGCGACAGGTGCCGGCGCCGGGGTTCTACGCGGGCGCCGTCGAAGAAGCGGTCCGGCGGATCCGCGCGGGGGAAATGCGCAAGGTGGTGCTCGCGCGGACGATCGAGGTCGAGGCGGGACGGACGTTCGACGCCCGCCGGCTGGCGCACCGCCTGCGCGCGGTGGACCCGCACGCCTACGCGTTCATCGCGCCGGCGGGCGACGGCGCCCTGGTCGGGGCCTCGCCCGAATTGCTCGTGTCGCGGCACGGCGCCGAGGTTCGCGCGAACCCGCTCGCCGGGTCGGCGCCGCGCTCGGGCGACCCCGTCGAAGACCGGACCAACGCCGAACGTCTGGCCGCCTCGGCGAAGGACCGGGAGGAGCACGCCGTGGTCGTCGAGGCGGTCGCCGGCGTGCTCCAGCCGCTCTGCGAGACGCTCTCGTGGGACCCGGAGCCCGTCCTGCAGGAGACGCCGAACGTGTGGCATCTGTCGACGCGGTTCCGTGGCCGGCTGCTCGAGCCGATGCCGACCACCCTCGACCTCGCGCTCGCCCTGCATCCGACGCCGGCCGTGGGCGGCGCCCCCACCGAGCCGGCGCTCGCCGCGCTCGAGCAGCTCGAGGGGTTCGACCGCGGCTGCTACGCGGGTCCGGTCGGGTGGGTCGACGCCCACGGCGACGGCGAGTGGGCGATCGCGCTGCGATGCGCGCTGCTCCAGGGCTCCCGCGCGACCCTGTACGCGGGCGCGGGGATCGTGGCCGCGAGCGACCCGGCCGCCGAGGTCGACGAGACCGCGCGGAAGTTCGGCGCGTTCCTCGACGCTCTCCGCTGGGGCTAGGCTGCCGGCCGTGCGACGGTTCCTCCGGTTCGTCTACGCGATCGCGCTCGGGATCGTCGGGCTCGGGTTGTTGGGCCTCGGCATGCTTCTGGTGCTCGCCGGCAACGGCATCCTCCTGCGCGTCCTGGGCGCCGTGATGGTCGCCGGCAGCTGGGGCGTCTCGCGGATCGCCTACCCGCTCAGCGTCAGGCTCTTCGGGCCGCTCCATCCTCCCGACGCGAGCTGACCGGGCATCGGGTGGACCGGCTGACGTCCGCCCGCTCGGGCCAGTCGAGCGCGGGTTTGTCGCCGAGGTCGGCCCCCCGCCGCAGGACGAAGACGGGCAGCGTCGGCGGGATCGTCGATGTCGGGGAACGGACCCCGGAACACGGTCAGGGCGACCTCCTCGCTCGCGTGCGGCGGGGGTTAACGCGTCCGCAGGACCACCGCGACCGCGGCGCGGACCTCCTCGCGCCCGACGCGGTTCCGCGCCCCCTCGATCGCGACCTCCACGACGCGGACGCCGCCGGCCCGCGCGGCCCGCTCGACCGCGGGCAGGAACGCGTCGGCGCGCTCGACCCGCTCGTGGCCAGCGCCGGCGGCGGCGCAGATCGCGCCGAGGTCGAGCCCGTGCGGCGTCACGAACAGGTCCCGGTGCTCTGGCAGGTCGCGCTGGGGCAGCAGCGAGAAGATCTCGCCCCCGCCGTTCGCGAGCACCACGAGCACGGTGTCGTACCCGCGCCGCGCCGACCACAGCAGCGAGCCCGCGTCGTAGAGGAACGTGAGGTCGCCCATCAGCGCATAGGTCGGCCCGACGCCACTCGCCGCCACGCCGAGCGCGGTCGACACGAACCCGTCGATCCCGCTGGCGCCGCGGTTCGCGACGAACCGCACGAGGTCGGTCGCGTTCCAGATCGTCGGCGGGCGGCGAGGGGTCATGAAGGCGTCGAGGTCGCGGACGGGCGTGCTCGAGCCGACGCACAGGGCCGCCCCGTTCGGGACGAACGCCGCGAGGTCGCGCGCCACCCTGCCCTCGAACGGCTCTTCCCATGCATCCAGGAGCCGGTCGACCGCGGCGCGCGCCACGAGGTCGGCGGCGCGCCACGCGTCGAGCCATACGGGATCGATCGCCGGCCGGTCCTCGCCGAACAGGTCCCAGGCGGTCGCGGCGAACAGCTCCGGGTCGGCGTCGATCCGCTCGGTCGCTCGCCCCTCCGGGTCGGGGTCGAGGTGGCCGTGGTCGAGCACCACGACCTCCTCCGTCGCCGCGATGAGCGCCTGCATCGTCCGGGTCGTCGGGGCGGCGCCGACCTGGAGCACGACCTCGGGCCTGTGGCGCGCGAGCCACTCGGCGTCGCCGGCCAGGAACTGACCCGCGCCGAGCGACCGCCCGGCCTCCGAGGCGTCGAGCCGCAGGCCGCTCAGGGGCTCGGCCAGCACGGGCCAGCCGATCAGCACGCCGAGCGACAGGAGCGAGAGCGTCCGCGGCGGCGGCACCGTCCCGACCACGATCACGCCCCGGCGTCCGGCGTTCGTGCGCACGAACGCGTCCACGACATCCCGGATGACGGTCGCCGGCACGAACGACTCCACCACGCGTCCGATCGCGTCGTCGTCTTCGCGCGCCGGCGGGACGGTCACCCGCTCGCCGCTCGCTTCCGGCTCCTCGGGCACGAGCGGTTCCTCGAACGGGCAGTTCACCTGGACGGGGCCCGCCGGGTCGGCCGTCGCCGCGCCGACGGCTCGCACGCCCGCGTCGCGCCACGCGGCGACGTCGTTCCCCTCCGTGGGCACCGGCGGCTCGATCCACGCTCGCGCGTACCGGCCGTAGAGCCCCTCCTGGTCGATCGTCTGGTTCGCGCCCGTGCCGCGGAGACGCGGCGGCCGGTCGGCGGTGAGCAGCACGATCGGCGTCCGCGACTGCGACGCCTCGACGACCGCCGGGAACAGCTCGGCCGTCGCCGTGCCGCTCGTGCACGCGACCGCCACGGGCTCCCCGCTCGCCTTCGCCGATCCCGAGGGCGAAGAACGCGCTCGCGCGCTCGTCGAGATGCACGTGCACCCGCACGCGTCCTTCGCGTGCGAGCGCCAGTGCGAGCGGCGTCGACCGAGACCCCGGCGACAGGCTGGCGTGGCGCACGCCGCCCGTGACGAGCGCGTCCACGAGCGCCGCCGCGCACGCGAGCGAGACGTCGCCCCGGCTCATCCCGGGACGCCGACCCCGGGGCCGACCGTGTGCGCGAGCACGAGCCCGAGCGCCATCATCAGCCCGCACGCGGCGTGGGTGGCCGCGGTGCCGGTCAGCACGGGGATCAGGTCGCGTCCGGTCGCCGTGCGCACGACGTCGAGCGGCCGGATCGCCAGCGGCCACGCCGCGAGCCCGAACAGCCCCCACTGCACGAGCCCGACCGTGTCGTTCAGGATGTACGCGAGCACCCCGGCGACGATCGTGAGGAACGCGCCCACCACGAATGTCCCGTACAGAGCCCGTGCGCGCCGGTCGCCCAAGCGCACGGCGAGCGTGTGCTTGCCGGCGGCGGCGTCGGTCGGGATGTCGCGGACGTTGTTCGCCTCCAGGATCGCGACCGCGAGCAGGCCCATCACCGCGCCGCACCACCACGCGTTCGCGGTCACGGTCTCGACCATCACGAAGCACGTGCCGCAGGTCGCGAGCAGCCCGAAGAACAGGAACACCATCAGCTCGCCCAGACCGATCCCCGCGTAGGGCTTCGGGCCGCCGCTGTAGAGGAAGGTCGCCGCGATCGCGAGCGCGCCGACGATCAGGATCAGCGTCGGGGAGGTGGCGAGCGCCAGGGCGAGCCCGGCCAGGCCGGCGATCCCCACAGACACGAGCGCGGCGATCAGCACCGCCTTCGGCGACGCCGCACCGCTCGCGGTCAGTCGCGGCGGTCCCATCCGCTCGTGCGTGTCGACGCCCTTGATGCCGTCGAAGTAGTCGTTCGCGAAGTTGACGCCGATCTGGAGCCCGGCGGCGACGACCACCGCGGCCGCGAACCGCCACCAGATCACCTCGCCGGCGGCGGCCGCGCCGACCATGACCGGGACGAGGCCGGCGCCGAGCGTCCGGGGCCTCGCCCCGTGCACCCACGCGCGCGCGCCGGCCAGCTCGCTCACGGCCGCTTGGGGAACCGGGTGAAGTCGGGCGCGCGCTTCTCCTTGAAGGCGTCCCGGCCCTCCTGCGCCTCCTCGGTCATGTAATAGAGGAGGGTCGCGTCGCCTGCGAGGTGCTGGACCCCGGCGAGACCGTCGACCCCCGCGTTGTAGCCCGCCTTCAACAGGCGCAGCGCGAGCGGGGAGTAGGCGAGCATCTCGCGGCACCAGCGGACGGTCTCCTCCTCCAGCTCCTCGATCGGGACGACCGTGTTCACCAGACCCCAGTCGAGCGCGGTCTCGGCGTCGTACTGGCGGCACAGGAGCCAGATCTCCTTCGCGCGCTTCTCGCCGATCTGGCGTGCCAGCAGGTTGATCCCGTAGCCGCCGTCGAACGAGCCGACCCGCGGTCCGGTCTGGCCGAACCGCGCGTTGTCCGCGGCGATCGTGAGGTCGCAGCAGATGTGCAGGACATGGCCGCCGCCGATCGCGTAGCCGGCCACCATCGCGATCACGGGTTTCGGGTGGCGGCGGATGTCGATCTGGAGGTCGAGCACGTTGAGACGGCCGATCCCGTCCTCGTCGACGTAGCCGTCGTGGCCGCGGATCTTCTGGTCGCCGCCGCTGCAGAACGCCTCCGACCCTTGGCCGGTCAGGATCACGACCCCGATCTCGGGATCGTCGCGCGCGACGTCGAAGGCGCGGATCAGCTCCTTCGTGGTCAGCGGACGGAAGGCGTTGCGGACCTCGGGCCGGTCGATCGTGATCTTCGCGATGCCCTCGGCCGTCTCGTACCGGATGTCGCTCCACTCGCCCTGGGGCTGCCAGTCGAGCGCCCGTCGGATCTCCACCATGTGACCGATCACTCCTAGAGCGCGAACTCGAACGGTTAGCCTATCCGACATGCGCTCTTCGGCCCACCGACGCGCGACCGCCGGCGAGCTCGTCGCCTACGACCTGCCGGCCGGCCCTGAGTGGCTCGACGTCCTTGCGGCGCACGCCGAGACCGGCGCTTCCTTCCTCCCGCTCGACCCGCGTTGGACCGAACGCGAACGGCGCGACGTCCTCGAACGGGCCCGTCCGACGCTCGTGGTGATGCCCGACGACGAGGTGCTGTTCGCCGGCGCGCCGCCGGCCGACCCGGAGCGGTCGTGGGCGGTGGTGGCGACCTCGGGGACGTCGGCGGACCCGAAGCTCGCCGCCCTGCCGCGGGCAGCGCTCGGCGCGGCGGTCGCCGGCTCGCTCCACGCCCTCGGGATCGGACCCGCCGAGGCGTGGGTGTGCTGCCTCACGCCCGCCCACGTGGGCGGGCTGCTCGTGCTGCTCCGCGGCGTGCTCGGCGGCGCCCCCGTGACGGTGCACGAGCGGTTCGACCCTCGGCGGTTGCTGCACGAAGCGCCCGAGGGCGCCCACGTGTCGCTCGTGCCGACGATGCTCCGCCGGCTCGTCGACACGGGCGCCGACCTCGGACGGTTCGGCGTGTTGCTCGTGGGGGGCGGCGCGCTACCACCGGCGCTCGCGTCGGCGGCCCGCGCCGCCGGCGCCCGCGTGGTGTCGACCTACGGGATCGACCGAGACCTGCGGCGGCGTCGTCTACGACGGCCGGCCGTTCCCCGGCACCGACGTCCGCACCGACCCCGGGGGCCGGATCGAGGTCCGCGGACCCACGCTGTTCGACGGCTACCGGTCCGACCCGGCGGCGACCGGCGCCGCGTTCACGACCGATGGCTGGTTCCGCACGCACGACCTCGGCGCCGATCCAGGACGGCGTGCTGCGGGTGTCGGGCCGGGCCGACGACGCGATCCGCACGGGGGGCGAGACGGTCTGGCCCGACCGCGTCGAGGCGGTCCTGCGGGGCCATCCGAGGGTCGCCGACGTCGCCGTCCGCGGCGTCGACGATCCCGAGTGGGGGAGCGCCGTCGCCGTGTGGGTCGTGCCTGCGGATCCGTTGGCGCCGCCGAGCCTCGACGATCTCCGCGAGCACTGCCGCGATGTCCTCGCGCGCCACGAGGCGCCGAAGGTCCTCAGGCTGGTCGAGGAGATCCCGCGGACGCCGTCGGGCAAGGTGCGGCGCTCGGCCCTTCGCTGAGGGAGCCCGAGATGGGTGAAGGCCCGAGCGAGGGAGGGGTTCGCTCGGGCCTTCGGGTCACTCAGGTCACCGAGGGGGTGGTGACCAACGAGGGGAGTTCCATGGCGTCGCAGTTCAGATGTCGGCGTAACGGCCGAGCCGCTGCATACCGTGTTCCGGGTATCTGCTCTGCTGTCAGGTGACCTGGATCGCGCCGTGCTTCACGGCGAACGCCACGGCCTCGAGCTTCGAGTGGACGCGCAGCTTGCCCAGGATGTTGCGGACGTGGGTCTGCACGGTCTGGGGGCTGATGAACAGCTGCTTGGCGATGTCGTCGTTGCGCTTGCCCTCGGCGAGCAGCTGCAGGATCTCGCGCTCCCGATCGGTGAGGTCGTTCAACAGACGCAAGGCGTCGCGCTGTTCCTCGCGCTCGCGCGCGACCTGCGCGAGCAGCCGCGTAAGCGTGGTCGGATCGATCAAAACCTCGCCGTCGGCGGCGGACTTCGCCGCGCTCAGCACCTCCTGAGCCGCCTCGTCCTTCGACAGGAACCCGGAGGCGCCGGCCTCAACGGCGTCGACCAGCAGTCGCTCGTCGTCGTGGGCGGTCATCACCACCACTTTCGTGGAGGGGGAGACCTCCTTGATCTGTCGGGTGGCCTCGATGCCGGTCATCCCGCCACCCTTGAACATGATGTCCATCAGCACGACGTCGGGGAGGTGCTCCTGGACCAGCGAGATCGCCTCCTCGGCCGTGTGCACCGGGGGCGCCACGAGTGTCAGGCCGGTGTCGAGCCCGACCATCGTGGCCAACGCGTCGGTCAGCATCTTGTGGTCGTCGCAGATCAGCAGCGAGACCGTGGTCTTCGTCACGCGGGCCCTGCCTCCCGAGGCAACCGGATGCGCAGGATGGTACCGCCGCCCGGCGCATCGGCGAGCCAGGCGTCGCCGCCGTGTCCGCGCGCGATCCCCCGCACGATGAACAGCCCGAGGGCCGAGCCGGGGCGATCCTCGTAGCCGTCGGGCCGCCACGTCGTGAACCGTCGGAAGACCTCCTCACGTTGTTCGGCGGGGATCCCGGGGCCGGCGTCGACGATCTCGACGACCGCGTCGTCGCCCTCGGCGGCCAGGCGCACCGTGATCGGCGCCTCGGGCGGGGAGTACTTCACGGCGTTCTCGACACCCTGGCGGACCGCCTCCACGAACCAGCGGCTGTCGGCGGGCGCGACGATCATCTCCTGCACGTCGGTGGCGACCGGATGCGTGCCCGCGTCGACCGACTCGACGGCTTCGGCGAGCATCGGTGGGAGCGGCCGGGGGTGCAGGTCGTACTCGAGCGTCTCGGCGTCGACCTTCAGCGCGAGCGCCGTCTGGTTCACGAGCGCGAGGAGGCGCGAGGCCTCCTGTTCGATCATCCCGACGAACTCGAGCCGCTCCGCGTCGCCGAGGCGCTCGTAGCTCGCGCGGGTGGTGGTGGCGAGCCCCTTGATCGTCGAGACCGGTCCGCGCACGTCGTGCGCGACCATGCTGGCGATCTCGGCGCGGCCCTCCATCACCTCGGTGGCCCGGTCGGACGCGCGCCGCATCCGCGAGGTCTCCAGACGAAGACCGGCGAGGACGAACGCACCCAGGCACGCGGCCGCGAGGCTCGGAGCGACGCTCGCCCACGTGGCGAGGGTCGACGTCGCGCGTTCGCCGGTCACGACGGTCGCGAGCATCGTGGCCCCGCCGACGATCGAGAGCGACGCCCCGGCTGCGGCCACCCAGCGGAAGCGGCCCTTCCACGTGAGCGAGTGCCCTGCCGCCACGACCCCGAGGACGACCAGCAGGCCCAGCGCGATCCAGTCGAGCGCGGTGAGGTTCCCACCGTTCGCGGTCGAGAGGTCGTTGCGGGGCCCGGCGAGCGACGCGAGCACCTCGACCGCCGCGAACCCTGCGACCGCCGTGCCGACGACGCGCCCCGGCGACAGCGGCGGCTGGCCGCGACGATCGCGCCACGGGACGACGAGCAGGAGCGACACGGCGAGGACGAGCAGCGCGGCCACGTACGCGAACCCATAGGCGGCGAGCATCCGGTCCCCGAGGTCGGGCCCGAAGATCGTCCACACCACCGCCGTCAGCAACGCCTGCAGCACCATGCCCGCGCTGCCGACGCCGACGAGCAGCAGCGCGGGGTCCCGCCGCTCGCGGTACGAGAACAGCGCGAGGACGGCGGTCGCCGCGAACAGACCGGAGGACAGCGCCGCCCACCACGACACGAGCGTCAGCCATCGTTGTCCGCCGAGCCCGGTGAGGACGACGACCACGACGACGACCGCGACGCCGATCGCCCATCGTCTCCGGTCGTCCACGCGGCGAGTCTAGGCCCGCCTTCCCGTACGGCCGCGCAGGCGAGGAGCCAAGCCTGTCAGGAGTAGGAATGCTCCTCGTCGGGGAAGGTCTCGGCCTCGACGTCGCGAGCGAACGCCTCGACGGCCTCGGTCATCGACCGACGCAGGTCCGCGTACTTCTTCGCGAACTTCGGCACCTTCTCGTTGAGGCCGAGGAGGTCGTTGATCACGAGGACCTGCGCGTCGGTCCCGGCGCCGGCGCCGATCCCGATCGTGGGGATCTGCGTCTGCGCGGTGATGTCGGCGCCGACCTCCGCCGGCAGGCCCTCGAGGACGATCGAGAAGGCCCCGGCCTTCTCGAGCGACTGCGCCTGGTCGAGCAGCTTGCGCGCCGCCTCGGCTCCGCGGCCCTGCACCCGGTAGCCGCCCATGCCGTGGACCGACTGCGGCGTGAGTCCGATGTGAGCCATCACGGGGATCCCGAGCTCGACGAGACGATGCACGAGGTCGTACTGCGGGCCCTCGACCTTGACGGCGTGCGCGCCGCCCTCCTTGAGGAACCGGCCCGCGTTGCGGATCCCCTCCTCGACGCTCACCTGATAGGAGAGGAACGGCATGTCCCCGACGACCATCGCGCGCTCGGCCCCGCGAGCGACCGCGCGCGTGTGGTGGAGCATCTCCTCCATCGTCACGGGCAGGGTGTCGGCGTAGCCGAGCGCGTTGTTCGCGACGGAGTCGCCGACCAACAGCACGGGGATGCCGGCCCGGTCGAGGATCTGCGCGGTGGGGAAGTCGTAGGCGGTCAACATCGCCCATCGCTTCCCGTCGGACTTCCACGAGCGGAGGTCGTGGATCGTGATCGTCATGAGCTCGCACCTCCTGGGAGTGCACGGCGTTGACGAGAAGTGTAGCGGTGGTGGGGGCTCAGGGTATGCGTGTCAGACCACGTGGGTACGGTGCGTGCATGACCACGAAGGAGGCATCCATGACCGACCTCGCCGCCCATCAGCCGTTCGCACAGGTGCTCAGCCTCGGCGACGCCCGTTTCGGGATCCTCGTCGGCGGCCCGTTCGACGGCCGCTGCTACCCGCTGCTCGACACGACGCCCGAGGTGCTCGACGTGCCCGGGCCGGAAGGGGCCGGGCAGCCCGAGACGCTCCGATACGTCTTGCGCGAGGGCTACTACCGATACGTCGGCACGGTCGTGCCGGAGCTACCGGCCGCCTGAGCCCCCGTCCGGCCCGTGGCTGCGGGCGAGGATCTCGTCAAGGCGCAGCGCGTCGTCCAGGGTCACGATCTCCGTGATCCGCTCGGGCGTGCCCACCGGCAGGCAGTCGAGCTCGAGTTCGTCCATCTCGGTCACGGCCTCGAGCAGCGTCGCGGCCGCCGCCGTGGGCGGGGCCTGGACCAGTAGATCGCGGACGCGCTCGCCTTCGCGCTGCCCGGCGCGCACCGCGGCGACGTCGGCCAGTCGCACCATGCCCTCGTACCGACCGTCCGCGCCGACCACCGGCAGCGACAGGGTCTTCGTGCGGACGAAGGCGCCTTCGATCCGTCCGTCGAGCGCGTCCTCGGGCCGCAGCGGCTCCCACTCCGCGCGAGCGGCCGACGCAACCTTCATCCGCAGGCGTTGCTCGACGTGCCCGCCGCGCATCTTCACCTGGTACGGCGTGATCGACGCGTCGCCCATCAGCAGTTGCGCGACCACCGTGGCGAGCACGCCCGGCACGATGAATCCCGGCCGTCCGGTCGACTCCGCGACGAAGACCACGGCCGTGATCGGCACCCGGTAGCCGGCGCCGAGGAACGCGGCGGCGCCCACGAGCGGCAGCAGCGTCACCTGGCTGATCCCCGCCACCTCGGCCACCAGCCTGCCCAGTACCGCTCCCTGCACGACGAGCGGGATGAACGTTCCGCCGGCGCCGCCGCCCGCGATCGTCGTCGAGGTGGCGAGCGCGCGGAGGACGAACAGCAACGCGAGCAGCCACACGTCCACCGACGGCTGCTCCACCCACTGCAGGACCCGGTAGCCGGGACCCATCGACACGGTGTCCCCGTACAGGGAGACCGAGATCGGCACGAGCGCTCCGAGGACGACCGCCGCGACGAGCCAGGTCAGCCATGGCGCGAGCCAAGCGTGGAGCGCCTTCGCCTGCACGACGAGCCACACGAACCCGCGAGCTCCGGCGCCGCAGAGGATCCCGACCACCAGCGCCCCGAGGAGGTCCTGGACGTCGAACCCCGGCGACCCCGCGACCGGGATCAACGGCTCGGCCCCCCGCACCAGCACGAACGTCACGTACGACGTGATCGCGCCGATCAGGGCGGGCAGCGCGACCCGTCGAGCCTGGTCCTGTTGGTACGGCACCTCGATCGCGAACAGGGCCCCGGTGAGGGGCGTCTTGAAGATCGCGGCGACACCGGCGGCGGCTCCGACCGCCAGGAGCAGCTTCGCGTCTTCCACCGAGAACACGCGGCGGAACCTCCGGTGCAGCCACGTCCCGACCGCCGCGCCCAGGTAGATCGACGGCCCTTCCAGACCCATCGCGCCGCCGAACCCGAGCGTCGCGACGCTCGCGAGGATCTTCGCGGGGAACGGCCGCAGGTCCATGGACCGATCGCGCTCGTGGAAGTTGCGGACATACTCGTCGGAGGTGCTCGGACCCGTGCCGCGACCGATCCACCGCAGCGCGAGCCACGCGATGAGCAGACCGAGCCCCGGCATCAGCGAGGCGAGCGCCGTCGGCAGCGCTCGCAGGGTGTTCAGCAACAGGTCGACCGTGATGACGTCGAAGGCGGCGACGGCGAGGCCCGTCGCCACGCCTGTGATCCCGGCGAGCAGGAGCGTCTCGGTCCAGCGCTGGCGGTGCGTACGGAACTGCTCGGCCGCCGCCCGAAGGCGCGCGCGTCCCGGGTCGGCCATCGCCGATGAGCGTACGCGTTGCGACGCCTCCGGTGTCAGACCCCGCTGCTAGCGTCTGCTTCGGTCCCGTACACTGCTGGTCAGCCCTCATCCCTTCTGCTCCCCCTCGCTGGGGGGGCCGTCCAGCCCAGAGGAGGTGAATGTTGAGGGAGTACGAATGCATGCTCATCCTGCCTGCCGAGGCCGACGAAGCCTTGGTGGGTACGGCCGTCGAGCGGATCACCAAGATCGTGTCGCCCGCGGGCGGCGAGATACGGTCGCTCGATCGGTGGGGCCGCAAGCGCTTCGCGTACGAGATCGCCGACCAGCACGAGGGGTACTACGTCGTGGTGCGGTTCTCGGCGGAGCCGTCGGCCCAGGCGGAGCTCGACCGCACGCTGAAGCTCGCCGACGAGGTGATCCGGCACAAGGTCCTGGTCCTGCCGAAGGCCACAGCAGCTGCTTCCCCCGCCGCCGCGCCGCAGAGCGCTCCGGCGTAGATCCCATCGAAGGGGGATACCGCTCATGTCGAGCGACAACCAGATCACGATCGTGGGCAACCTGACGGACGACCCGGAGCTCCGCTACACCGCCAACGGTGCGGCGGTCGCGAACTTCCGGGTCGCGTACTCCACGCGCATCCGCGACGCGGCCGGCAACTGGACCGACGGGGAGACCTCGTTCTTCACCGTCAACTGCTGGCGCCAGCTCGCGGAGAACGCGGCGGAGTCGCTCACCCGCGGCACCCGCGTCGTGGTCACCGGCCGCCTCAAGCAGCGTTCCTGGGAGAACCAGGAGGGCGAGAAGCGGACCGTGATCGAGATCGAAGCCGA
The DNA here is from genome assembly GCA_963710985.1 of uncultured Actinomycetes bacterium. Taxonomy (GTDB): domain Bacteria; phylum Actinomycetota; class UBA4738; order UBA4738; family HRBIN12; genus AC-51. The sequence continues at coordinate 178,624 of CAVQCI010000006.1, forward strand.
CGACCTCGGGCCCAGCCTGAAGTGGGCCACGGCCAGCGTGCAGAAGACCAGCCGTTCCTCCTCCTCGTCCTCGGGCGCGGATTGGGGCGCGGCGATCGCTGCGCCGGTCGGCGGGTCGTCCACGGACGAGGAGACACCACTGGATGCCGGGTAAACCGCGCGAGAAGCGCAAACGAGAGAAAGACGACAAGGGCTGGCAGAAGAAGGGCAAGCGCAAGTTCTGCGTCTTCTGCAAGGACCGCGTCGACTACGTCGACTACAAGGACGTCATCACCCTGCGGAAGTTCGTGTCCGAGCGCGGGAAGATCCGCGCGCGGCGCGTGACGGGCAACTGCGTGCAGCACCAGCGCGACGTGGCGACCGCCGTCAAGAACGCACGGGAGATGGCCCTGCTCCCCTACAGCGCGCGATGAAGGTCATCCTTCAGAAGCCCGTCGACAAGCTCGGGAACCCCGGGGACGTCGCCGAGGTCGCCGACGGCTACGCGCGCAACTACCTGATCCCTCGCGGGATCGCGATCAAGGCCGAGAAGGGCGCGCTCAAGCAGGCGGAGACGCTGAAGCGGGCGCACTACTCGCGGCTGACCAAGCAGAAGGGCGAGTACGAAGCGATCGCCTCGAAGCTGATCTCGGCCGGGCCGGTGCGGATCGAGGCCCGGGCCGGCGAGGAGGGCAAGCTCTTCGGGTCGGTCACCGGGGCCGACATCGCCGAGGCCGTCGCATCGCAGGCGGGCGTCACGATCGACCGCAAGGACGTCCACCTGGACGAGCCGATCCGGTCGACCGGCACGCACGAGGTGCGGGTGAAGCTCTTCCACGAGGTCGAGCCCGTGCTCACCGTCGAGGTCGTCGCGACCGACTGAGCGCGAAGGCGCGTCACACGTGATGAGGCCGGGGCTCACGCCCCGGCCTCACGCGTCTGGACCCAGCCCGAGCGCCGCCGGCAGCGCTCGAGGATCGTCGACCACCAGGTCCACCTCGGCGGCGCCGTCGTGGAGGTGGCCCCACGCCGCCGCCACGGCGATCGCCCCGGCACGGCGTGCGACCAGCGCATCGAACGGGCTGTCGCCGACGTAGGCGGTCCGCTCGGCGCGAACGCCCAGCCGCTCGCACGCCAGCAGGAGCCCGTCGGGCTCCGGCTTGAAGTGCGGCGCGACCTCGTTCGCTCCGACGACGGCCCCGAACCGATCCCACAGACCCGCCGCGCCGAGCAACGTCGACGCGTTCCCGGTGTCCGCGTTCGTGAACACGCCCAGGGCGACCACCGAGGCCAAGGCGTCGAGGGCGGCCTCCACGCCCGGGTAGGGCTGCAGCCCCTGCTCGGCAGCCTCGCCGGCCAGGCGGGCGTGGTAGGCGCCCAGCTCCTCGGCCGTGACCGAGCGTTGGAGGAAGTGCGCCATGATCGGCTCCGGCGGGCCGATCACGTAGCTCCCGATCACCTCGTCCCGGGTGAGCGAAGGCCCCCCGAGCGCGCGGATCGTGTCGGCGAAGGCCGTCGGGACCACCAGCGAGGAGTCGAACAGCGTCCCGTCCATGTCGAAGACGACGGCGTCGAGGGCAGGCACGGGCGGGAGGATACGAGGCGGGGGTCCAACGACGTGTCAGAGGCACTCTCCACACTTGTCCACATGCCTCTCCACAGTGTGGAAATGCTGGTCACGACCGGAGTGACAAGGAATCTCGGGCGCCGACCAGCCACGCGGGAATCCACAGCGGTTCTCCACTGTCACCGCCGCCTCGGCGGGCGTAGCGTCCCTCGCCGGTGGCTGGCGGGCGAGAGGGGATCTGATGGCGCGAACGGCTGAGGATGTCGTCCGGCTCCCCGGCGGCTCTCACCGGCTCCCGCCGCAGAACCTCGAAGCCGAGCAGTCCGTGCTCGGGGCCATGATGCTCTCGACCGAGGCGATGGCCGACGTCGTCGAGCTCCTCGACGTCGAGGACTTCTACCGCTCGGCCCACGGCAAGATCTACGGCGTCCTGCGCGGCCTGTTCGCCCACGGCGAGCCCGTCGACGTGATCACCACCGTCGACGCGCTCCGCAGGGCGGGGGCGCTCGACGAGGTCGGCGGCCCGCTGTACCTACGCGACCTCGTCGACCAGGTGCCCACGCCGGCCGGCGCCGCGCACTACGCGAAGATCGTCGCCGACGCCGCGCTCCGTCGCCGGCTGATCGCCGCCTCCGCCGACATCATCGACCTCTCCTACGGGGGCGGGCAGGACGCCGACGTGATCGCCGACGAGGCCGAGCAGCGGATCTACGACGTCGCCCGCCGTGAGGACAAGGAGGAGACCGCGATCCTCCGCGACCTCGTCGACCAGGCGATGCTCGACCTCGAGACGATCCAGAACCGGGAGTCCGCATACACGGGCTTGCCCACCGGGTTCCGCGACCTCGACGACCTCACGTCCGGGCTGCAGCCCGGGAACCTCGTCGTGATCGCCGCCCGGCCGGGCGTGGGGAAGTCCTCGCTCGCCATGAACATCGCCCGCAACGTCGCGGTCGGCGGCGAGCCGGTCGCGGTGTTCTCGCTCGAGATGTCCCGCACCGAGATCGGGATGCGGCTGCTCTGCGCCGACGCCCACGTCCCCTGGGACCGGATCCGCAACAAGCGCGTCGGCCCCGACGACTGGACGCGCGTGGTGGCCGCGGCCGAGCGCCTGCACGACGCGCCGCTGCACATCGTCGACTCGGGCAACGTCAACATCGTCGACATCCGCGCGAAGGCTCGCCGGATGCGCACCGGGCGCACGGGCCTGTCGCTGATCATCGTCGACTACCTGCAGCTGATGACGAGCCCGAACGCACGCCGGCCCGACAGCCGCCAGCAGGAGGTCGCCGAGATCTCTCGGTCGCTGAAGCTCCTCGCGAAGGAGCTGCACATCCCCGTGGTCGCGCTGTCGCAGCTGAACCGCAACCCGGAGGCCCGCGCCGACAAGCGGCCCCAGTTGTCCGACCTTCGCGAGTCGGGAGCGATCGAGCAGGACTCGGACGTCGTGATGTTCATCCACCGCGACGACGCCGACCCCGAGCGCAAGCGCGAGGCCGAGCTGATCCTCGCGAAGCACCGCAACGGGCCGACCGGCTCCGTCCGGCTCACCTTCGAGCCGGCGCTGACGCAGTTCCGCAACGCGGCGCGCACGCAGCCCGAGTAGCTGATACCGCGGCCCAAGGGTCCTTTCGACGGGCGGGCGCCCGGCCCTCCGCCGCGGCTCCTCTACGGGAGAGGGTGACCGGTGACATCGGAAGGGGACCCGTTCGATGCGCGCAAGGTTCTTCGCCCTCGGCGCTCTCGTTGGGCTCGCCGTCGTCTACGTGAAGGTGGTCCGTCCGCGGGCGATGCGCTGGGGTGCCACCGACGAGGAGGTCTCGCGCGCGTTGCCCGGCGACCACCTGGTGAGCGATCCGGGCTTCAACGCCACGCGCGCGATCACGATAGCGGCGCGCCCCGAGCACGTGTGGCCCTGGATCGTGCAGATGGGCAGCGGGCGCGCCGGCTGGTACGCGTACGACCGGATAGACAACAAGGGCATGCCGAGCGCTCGCACGGTCGTTCCCGAGCTCCAGCACCCGAAGGTCGGCGATCTGATCCCGATGGTCGTCGGGAAGGAGGTCGGGCCTCGCATCGTCGAGCTGGAGCCGAACCGCAGGATGTTGTGGGCCACTGACGACGCGTTCACCTGGGAATGGGTGCTCGAGCCGACCGACGGGGGAAGCACCCGTGCTGATCACGCGGATCCGCGAGGTCTGGCCGCCGCTCCTCTCGCTCCGGACGATCTACGCGCTCGTGGCATCCACCGGCGACATCGTGATGATCCGCAAGCAACTGCTCGGGATCAAGGAACGCGCGGAGCGCTTGGAGCGGGCCGACGCCTCGCACTCACGGATGGAGGTCGGCGCATGAAGACGGCAAGACTGCTCAGGTTCGCAGGGTCGGCGGCAGGTATCGGGGCCGCCGTGTTCGCCGGCTACTCCGCAGTCATCTGGGCCCGGTACGGGCGCGTGGAATCCGCAGATCCATCCGCGCGACGAGCTCCTCGATCGGTTCCTTCCGTTGCCCGAGTCGAGGAGTACCACCGGATCCACGTGGAGGCGGCCGCGCCCGACACCTTCGCCGCGGCGACCTCGATGGACCTCCAAGAGTCCGCCCTCGTGAAGGGCATCTTCTGGCTGCGGTCCGTCCCGTCCCTCCTTCGCGGCGAACCGTTCCGGCCGCAGGGATCGCGGGGATCCTCGAGGAGACCCTGTCGAACGGCTGGGGCGTCCTCGCCGAGGAGCCCGGCCGTGAGGTCGTCGTCGGCGCCTACACGCAGCCGTGGCATCAGGACGTGACGTTCCACCCCCTGCCGCCCGAGGAGTTCGCTTCGTTCGACGAGCCGGGGTTCGTGAAGATCGTCTGGACGCTCGCGGCCGAACCGGTCGGAGAGCGTGAGTCGTTCTTCGTCACACGGACGCGGGTGATGACGACCGATGCCGAGTCGCGACGGAAGTTCCGCTTGTACTGGGCGCCGATGTCGGCGGGGATCATCTTGATCCGCTACGCAGGACTCCCGCTCGTGAAGCGCGAGGCTGAGCGATGGGCAGGCGCCGAAGCGCGGCGACCGACGCCCACATCGCTCGTTCACTCGCCAGCTGCTCGAGCCGGGTAGCGTCTCGCGTACCCTCCGGGCGTGCCGAGGACCGACGATCCTTCGAACGCCACGCCGCGGCGGATCCGCGCGATCGTGACGCGGCTGCGCCGTCGCTTCGGCGACCTCGAGGCACCCCGCGCGATCGACCCGCTCCAGGAGCTCATCCTCACCGTGCTTTCGCAGCACACGAGCGACCTGAACGCCGAGCGCGCGTTCGCCGATCTGCGCGCCGCGTACCCCACCTGGGACGCGGTGGTCGCAGCGCCGCCGGAGGCGGTCGCCGACGCGATCCGCTCCGGCGGCCTCGCCAACACGAAAGCCCCGAGGATCCAGCGGATCCTCGGCGAGGTCCACGAGCGCGAAGGCGCGTTCGATCTGTCGGTGCTGGGGTCGCTGTCCGACGCCGATGCACGCGCGTACCTGACCTCGCTCCCGGGGATCGGTCCGAAGACCGCGGCGGTCGTGCTCAGCTTCGCGCTCGGCCGCGACACGATCCCCGTCGACACGCACGTGCACCGCACGTCGCGACGGCTGGGGCTGGTCCCCCCCAAGGCGTCGGCAGAGCGAGCCGACCGCCTCCTGCACGACCTCGTCCCCGACGGGCTGCGCACGCCCCTGCACGTCGGGCTCGATCCGGCTCGGCCGGGAGATCTGCAAGGCACCGACCCCGCTCTGCGCGCGGTGCCCGCTGCAGGAACTCTGTCCCACCGCGCCGCGGTTCCTCCCGCCGCGGACCCACCGACGCAGGCCACCGACGGACCCTTGAGCGGCGGGTCGGTCGGCCGCGGACGGCGGCCGACTTCTGGCGGCAGGGTTAGGCTCTTGCGAGGCTCTGGGGAGGGCTTGCATGGACACCTCGACGACGTGGGATTTCCGCGCTCAGGACGTCACGAAGGTCTTCGACGGCACGGTCCGCGCGAACGACGGCATCACGCTGCACGTCGAGCCCGGCGAAGTTTATGGCCTCCTCGGACCCAACGGCGCCGGCAAGACGACGCTCGTCAAGCAGGTGATCGGCCTGCTCAAGCCGACGAGCGGCACGATCACCCTCGGACCGTTCGACCTCGTCGAGCGTCCCGACGCCGCTCGGCAGCTCTGCTCGTACCTGCCCCAGGCGCAGATGCCGATCGACTCGTTCAAGGTGCGCGAGGCGATCGCGCTCACCGGTATGATCCGTGGCGGCGACGGCGCCGCCGTGGGAGCCAGGACCGACGAGCTGATCGAAGCCCTGGAGATCGGCGAGTGGCGCGACACGGTCGGGGCGAGCCTCTCGGGTGGGGTCAAGCGCCTCGTCGGGTTCTCCATGGTCACGGTCTGGCCTGGCCGCGTCGTGATCCTCGACGAGCCCACGAACGACGTCGACCCGCTGCGGCGTCGCCTGTTGTGGAGCGAGATCCGCCGGCTGGCCGAGCGCGGCTGCGCGGTCTTCCTCGTCACGCACAACGTGATGGAGGCCGAGAAGTCGGTCGACCGCCTCGCGATCATCGACGGGGGGAAGCTCGTCGCCGAAGGGACGCCGTCGTCGCTGAAGGCCGCCGATCGCGGCCACCTCCGGTTCCAGGTGATGCTCGCGCCCGGCGCTGCCACGCCCGAGCTCCCGCGGATGGTGCGTCAGCACGTTCGCGTGGGCCACAACCTCGTGACCTCGATCGACGAGGTGGACGCGGCGCACGCGATCGGCTGGGCCGACGAGTTGATCGGGCTCGGCGTGGCCGAGGAGTACGCGCTCGGCGCCGCGACGCTCGAAGACGTGTACATCCGGATGACCGGCGAGGTCTCGAGCGACGGCGATGGGTCGTGACCACGTTCGCCGCCGGCCTCGCGCCCGACGTCCGGGTGCGCCGCGGTGCGCGCGAGTGGATCCGCAGCTACGCCACGATGACGCGCTGGGAGTTCACCGGGATGCGCCTGGTGCTGCCACTGATCGTGCTGGTCCAGATCCTGCTGGGCGCAGGGTTCGTCCTGGGGATCTCGCTGTTCTTTGAGTCGATCCCGACCACGGTGGCGCTGTACGTCTGCACCGGCGTACCCGTGATCAACCTCGTGGTCCTCGGCATGATCATGGGGCCGCAGCTCGTCGCGAACCAGAAGTCCGACCAGGGCTACGAGTACCTGCGGACCCTCCCCGCGCCCCGGAGCGCCTCGATGCTGGCCTGGTACACGGTCACGCTCGTCGGCGGGCTGCCCGCGGTGGTCGTGACGCTCGTGATCGCGCAGCTCCGCTACGACCTGCCGCTGGCGGTCTCGCCCGCGATCGTCCCGGCGATCGTGCTCACGTCGCTCACCGGCACGCTGATCGGCTATGCCCTCGCGCACGCGGTGGACGACCCGATGGCCGTGCGGCTCGTCGCCCAGATGCTCGTGTTCCTCGTGATGGGCTTCGTGCCGATCCTGTTCCCCGTCGAGCGGCTGCCCGGATGGCTCGGCGCGCTCAACTGGTGGCTCCCGTTCCGCCACATGGCGGTGATCGTGCGAGCCGGCCTCACGGAGGGACTCGTCGACGACGTCGCGGTCTCCTATGCGATCGTGGCCGCGTGGGCGGTCGCGTGCGCGGCGCTCGCCGCCCGGGCGCTGGGGAGGCGGCGATGAGGTCCTCGGCAACCACCGTGGCGGCGTCGACGCCGACCGCGAGCGAGCTCCGCTCCGGCGTCGGCTACTGGCTCCGCAGCTTCTCGCTGATGCTCCGGTTCGACTACGGGCGAGCCCGTACGTGGGCGCCGATGATGGCGGTGATCCAGCTGATGATGGGCGCCGGCATGGCGATCATGTACGGCTTCTTCTATCCGCACGTCTCGGAGACGACCGCGCTGTACATCGCCACCGGGACGCCGACCCTCGCGCTGATCCCGCTCGGCCTCGTGATGGTGCCCGGCGGCGTCAGCCAGCAGCGGATCGAGGGCACCTTCGACTTCATCTGGTCGCTCCCGGCCCCGCGGACAGCCCAGGCGGTGTCCACGTTCACGCTGTACACGCTGCTGTCGCTGCCGGGCATGGTGCTCGCGCTGCTCGTCGCGGTCTGGCGCTACGGGATCCAGCTGAGCGTGTCGTTCGCGGTGGTGCCCGCGGCGCTCGTGAGCGCGCTCGTGGCCGTCACGGTCGGGTTCGGGCTGGCGCTGTCGATCAAGAGCCCGATCGTGATGAACCTCGTCACGAACACGCTGATCTTCATGGTCCTGCTGTTCTCGCCGATCGTGTACCCGGCGACGAACCTCCCGACCTGGTTCCAGCGATTCCACGAGGTGCTGCCCTTCGAGCACATGGCGAACGTGATCCGCGCCGGTCTCACCGACGGCCTCGTCACGGGCGTCGCCCGGTCCTACGAGGTGCTGCTCGTCTGGGTCGTCATCGGCTGCGCGCTCACGGCCTGGGTGGTCGGCCGCCGGCGCTGAGGCGGTGAGGACCCGGGGGCTCTCAACGGTTCGAGCCTGGTCGGCCCCTTACTGGTTGTGGTGCACGATGCCTCGGTGATGGGCGGCCCCAGGTCCGATATCGAGCGGATATGGCGCGAGCAGGGCTCGACCCTGTGGCGCGCCCTCGTCGCGTACGCGGGCGATCAGGACATCGCGAGCGACGCGATGGCTGAAGCCGTCGCGCAGGCGCTCGGTCGAGGCGACGAGATCCGCGATCACGAGCGGTGGGTGTGGGCCGTATCGTTCCGGATCGCGGCCGGCGAACTGCAGCGGCGAGCCGCCTCACTCGCGCCAGAGGCTGCGGGGCGCAGAGCCGAGATCATGCTCGAACCGGTCGTGGACGTGGTCAACGCCCTTCGAGAGTTGAGCCCGAACCAGCGTGCCGCCGCGGTGCTGCACTACTACGCCGACAAGCCGACGCGTGAGGTCGCCCAGATCCTCGGGTGCTCCCAGACGGTCAGAGCGCTGGGCCAGGGTCGCGACGCGCACGGCGCGTGGGGCACAGTCAACGCTGGTCTTCTCCTGCAACACAACTCGCCCACCCAGCGGATCCATCTCTCCGGCACCTGGGTGTGCCCGTGAGGCACGGCCCACGCCGCCAGCGGCTAAACCGGACGAAGAGGAGAGAGCGGGCGAGGGGAATCGGACCCCCGTTTCAAGCTTGGGAAGCTTGCGTTCTGCCATTGAACCACGCCCGCGTGGCCCCGCCGCCCAAGCGGCAGGGCCCTCAGTGTAGCGAGGAGCCGCGCCCGCAAGCACCCCTGCTAGCCTGCCGGGCCTGATGACCGACCAGGACCTCTGGCCCCACATCCTGCTGCGACTGACCCGCGGCGAGTCCCTCACCGCCGAGGAGGCCGCCGAGGCGATGCGCCAGGTGATGGCGGGGGAGGCCACCGCTGGTGCAGATCGGCGGATTCTTGATGGCGCTGCGCACGAAGGGTGAGACGGTCGACGAGATCGAGGGGCTCGCCCGGACGATGCTGGCGTTCGCTCGCCACGTCGAGCCGCCAGAGCCCGTGATCGACACGTGCGGGACCGGCGGCGACCGCAGCGGCACCTTCAACATCTCCACGCTGAGCGCGATCGTGGTCGCCGGCTGCGGCGTCCCCGTCGCCAAACACGGCAACCGCGCGGCCTCGAGCCATTGCGGATCGGCAGACGTCCTCGAGGCGCTCGGCGTCCGGATCGACCTCGATGCGACCGGCGTCGAGCGCTGCCTCGCCGAAGCGGGCATCGGGTTCATGTTCGCGCCCAACTTCCATCCCGCGATGGGTCATGCGGGACCGGTCCGCGGCGAGCTCCGCGTGCCGACGGTCTTCAACTTCCTCGGGCCGCTCACGAACCCGGCGCGGCCACACGCGCAGGTGGTCGGGGTCTCGGACGAGCGGATGCTGCCGCTGATGGCCGAGGTCCTCGCGCGCCGGGGGGTCCGCGCGAAGCTCTTCCGCGGGGAGGACGGTCTCGACGAGCTGACCACCACGGGCATCTCGACCGTCTACGACGTGAAAGACGGTGCCGTCCGCGAGACCCACCTGGACCCGGCCGCGTACGGGCTGGCGCCAGCCAAGCCCGACGACCTCGCCGGCGGGGACGCAGAGGCGTCGGCCGCGATCGCGCGCGTCGATCCTCGACGCGGAGCCCGGGCCGCGGCGCGACGTCGTCCTCCTGAACGCCGGCGCCGCGCTGGAGGTCGCCGGGTTCGCGGCGGACATCCGCGAGGGGATGGCCACCGCCGCACGTGCGATCGACGAGGGCAACGCGAGGGCGACGCTCGCCCGATGGGTCGAGGTCTCGCGGGCCGGGTAGCATCGGCCGCCGATGATCCTGTCCGACCGCGACATCCGCGCCGAGCATCGAGCAGGCCGCATCACGATCGACCCGTTCGACCCGGCGTGCGTCCAGCCGTCGTCGGTCGACCTGCACGTCGACTCGCAGTTCCGCGTCTTCGCGAACTCCCGCTACCCGTACATCGACGTACGCAAGGAGATGCCGGACCTTACAGAGCTGGTCGAGGTGAAGCCGGACGAGGCGTTCATCCTGCACCCGGGGGAGTTCGTGCTCGGCTCGACGCTCGAGCGGGTGGCGTTGCCCGACGACCTCGTGGCGCGCTTGGAGGGGAAGTCCTCGCTCGGCCGTCTCGGCCTGCTGATCCACTCGACCGCCGGCTACGTCGACCCCGGTTGGGACGGCTACCTCACGCTCGAGCTCTCCAACGTCGCCAACTTACCGATCACCTTGTACCCGGGGATGAAGATCGGGCAGATCTCGTTCTTCCGCCTGACGTCGCCGGCCGAGACGCCCGTACGGATCTGCCCGCAACAAGTACCAGGGCCAGCGCGGCCCGACGCCGAGCCGCTTCTTCCAAGACTTCGAGCGCTGAGGTCGCTCACCCCCGGACACGGCGAAGGCGGCGCGCCGTCGGATGCGCGCCGCCTTCGTCAGGTGCCCCGATCAGTCGCCGTTGACGACGAGCGCGCCGGGCGTCGGCCCGACGCCCATCTGCACGGCCATCATCGCGGCCTGCGTCCGGTTCGTGACGCCCAGCTTGCGGAAGATCGCCGCGAGGTGCGCCTTCACGGTCTTCTCCGACAGGAACAGGCGCTGCGCGATGTCGCGGTTCGAGCGACCCTCGGACAACAGCGCCAGGATGTCGTTCTCGCGCTGGGTGAGGCTGTACTCGTTGCGACGGTGGCCGTTGGCCGCGTTCGACGCCGCCGAGGCCTCCTGGTCCTCGAACAGGTTCTGGATCACGCGCGGGCTGAGCACGTTGCCGCTCCCGGACATCGCGACATGGATCGCCTGCGCGAGATCCTCGGGCGTCGCGTCCTTCAGCAGGTAGCCGGCGGCGCCGTCGGCGAGTGCGCGCCGCACGTACGGCGCGTTCTCGTAGGTCGACAGCATGATCACCGGCATCTCGGCCCACTCGGTCTTGATCGCGCGGAGCAGCTCCAGGCCGTCGAGGTCGGGCATCCGCACGTCGACGAGGGCCAGGTCGACCTTCGTGCCGCCGTGCAGCAGCTCCAACGCCGCCGCCGAGGATTCCGCCTCGTCGACGTCGGCGTCGGGGAACCCTTCCTTCACCACGTAGGTCAAGCCACGCCTGACCAGCGCGTGGTCGTCCACCACCAGGATCCTCATGTCATCTCTCCTCGCCCTCCGACGGGGAGCACGGCCACCACCGTGGTGCCGTGCCCGGGCACCGACTCCACCTCGAGGGACCCGCCGACGATCTCGGCGCGCCCTCGCATGATCCGCAGTCCGAAGTGGGGTCCTCGTCGCCGACCACGGCCATGCCGCGGCCGAGATCCTCGATCTCCACCCGGAGCTCGTCCTCCCCGGCACGCACCCGGACGTGCGCCTGCGCGGCGCCCGAGTGCTTGGCGGCGTTGGCGAGCGCCTCCGTCACGATCGCATACACGGCCTCCACGACGGGATCGGGAAGCCCGTCCAGGTCGCCTCGGACGTCGAGGGTCGTGGGCAGGTGCCAGCGATCGATCGCGTCGCGGACGAGCGCGCTCAGCGTGGGCTCTGCCGTCGACGGTTCCACCGACGTCATCTCGAACAGCAGCTCCCGGATCCGGTGGAGGTCGGCGCGGATCTCGTCCTCGACCTCCTGCAGCGCGGCGACCGCGTCCATCGGCTCGGTCTCGATCCTGTGCCGCAGCGTCTGCAGTTCGAGGACGGCCGAGGTCACCGACTGGGTCAGGCCGTCGTGGATCTGCATCGCCCAGCGGGTGCGCTCCTCGAGCAGGATCGACTCGACGGCATGACGCACCGCGGGGTGCGCGCCGGCGATCGCATCGCGCTCGCGCGTGCTGGGGACCCCCACTGCCGCTCCGTCCTTCCGTCCTTCGTTGGCCGTCGGTACTAGTTCGTTTTCGGAACGGAACCGGGTGGCCTTGACCCGATGGCGGGAGTTGTTCCGCGGCAGTGGTAGGACGGGGGCCAGGAGGTCGAGGATCTCGTCCGCTGGTGGGACTACCGTGGGACTGCGGAAAGTTGCTAATCATGCACTCAAGTCTTATGGTGTCGACGTCCTAAGAGGAAGACGACGCGCAGGCGTCCGAAGGAGGCAGCACATGGCACGAGCCGTAGGCATCGACCTCGGCACCACGAACTCGGTGGTCTCCACGCTGGAGGCCGGCGAGCCCGGGGTGATCCCGAACAGCGAGGGCGCGCGCACCACCCCGTCGGTGGTCGGGTTCTCGAAGAACGGCGAGATCCTGGTCGGCGAGGTCGCCAAGCGCCAGGCGATCACTAACCCGGACCGCACGGTCCGCTCGGTGAAGCGACACATGGGCGACAAGTCCTGGTCGGTCGACATCGACGGCAAGGGCTGGACCCCGCAGGAGATCAGCGCGCAGATCCTGCTTAAGCTCAAGCGCGACGCCGAGTCCTACCTCGGCGACACGGTCACCCAGGCCGTGGTCACGGTGCCCGCGTACTTCGACGACGCGCAGCGCCAGGCCACGAAGGAGGCCGGCCAGATCGCCGGGCTCGAGGTGCTGCGCATCATCAACGAGCCGACGGCCGCGGCGCTCGCCTACGGTCTCGACAAGGGAGACACCGACCACACCGTGCTCGTGTTCGACCTCGGCGGCGGCACGTTCGACGTCTCGCTGCTCGAGATCGGCGAAGGCGTCTTCGAGGTGAAGGCGACCCACGGCGACACGCAGCTGGGCGGCGACGACTGGGACCAGCGGGTGATCGACTGGCTCGTGAAGACCTTCAAGGACAACCACGGCGTCGATCTGTCCCAGGACAAGATGGCGCTGCAGCGGCTGAAGGAGGCCGCGGAGAAGGCGAAGATCGAGCTGTCCCAGGTCACCGAGACCACGATCAACCTGCCGTTCATCACGGCCACGAACGAGGGCCCGCTGCACCTCGAGCAGAAGCTCACGCGGGGCGAGCTCGAGCGCATGACCGAGGACCTCGTGCAGCGCTGCCGGGTGCCGTTCGATCTCGCGATCAAGGACTGGGGCAAGGAGGCTTCGCAGGTCGACCACGTGATCATGGTGGGCGGCTCGACGCGGATGCCGATGATCCAGGACCTCGTGCGTTCGCTCACCGGCGGCAAGGAGCCGCACAAGGGCGTGAACCCCGACGAGGTCGTCGCGGTCGGCGCCGCGATCCAGGCCGGCGTCCTCAAGGGCGACGTGAAGGACATCCTGCTCCTGGACGTCACGCCGCTGTCGCTCGGCGTCGAGACCCTCGGCGGGATCGTCCAGCGCATGATCGAGCGCAACACCACGATCCCGACCAAGAAGTCGGAGATCTTCACCACCGCGTCGGACAACCAGACGCAGGTCGAGATCAACGTGCTGCAGGGCGAGGGCGAGACCGTGATGTCGCCGGCCGTGAAATCGCTCGGCCGTTTCAACCTGGTGGGGATCCCGCCGGCGCCGCGGGGCATGCCGCAGATCGAGGTGTCCTTCGACATCGACGCGAACGGCATCGTGAACGTCAACGCGAAGGACCTCGCTACGGGCAAGGAGCAGGCGATGACGATCACCGGCGGCACGGCGCTCGGCAGGGACGAGATCGACCGCATGGTGAAGGACGCGGAGGCCTTCGCGGCCGAGGACCACAAGCGGCGCGAGGCGGCCGAGGCACGCAACCAGGCGGATCAGCTCGCGTACACGGTCGACAAGTCCCTGGGCGAGTGGGGCGACAAGGTCCCCACCGCCGAGAAGGACGAGCTCGTGAAGGCCAACGACGAGCTGAAGGAAGCGCTCAAGGACCAGAACGCCGAGGCGGACACGCTGAAGGCCGCGAGCGACAAGGTCATGGCGATCTTCAGCCGCGTGGGCCAGGCGATGTACCAGAACGTCCAGCAGCAGCCGGCAGAGGCCGCGGCAGGTGGAGCGGGCGACGCGGGCGGCGGGGGCGATGCAGGGACCTCGTCGGAGGACGAGGTCGTGGAAGGCGAGATCGTCGAAGAAGGAGGTGCGTCCTGATGCTTGCCAAGTGGGACCCGTTCCGGGACCTGATGGGCGAGGAGGAGTTCGACCGTCTGATGGGTCGTGCCGCCTCGCGCAACGCATGGGTCCCCGCGCTCGACGTGCGGGAGACCGAGGACCGTTTCGAGGTGACGGTGGATCTACCGGGCCTGGAGCCCGACAAGGTCAACGTCACCTTCGAGGACGGGATGTTGACGATCACCGGGTCGCGCGAGTTCTCCGCGGAGGAGAAGGAGGCGACCTACCACCGGATCGAGCGGAGCTTCGGCACGTTCGCACGGTCGATCCGGCTTCCCCGGACGGCCGACGTCGAGAAGATCGACGCGTCGTTCGACAAGGGCGTGCTCAACATCGCCGTGCCGAAGGTCGAGGCGGCCAAGCCCCGTCAGATCGAGGTGCGAGGCTCGTGACCGAGCGCGAGGAGCACGACGAGGTGACCGGGCCGGCCGAGGAGGCCGGCCCGAGCCTCGACGACGAGATGAACGAGTTCGAGGACGTCGAGGACGAGCTCGCCCGCGCGCGCACCGACGCGCAGGAGTACCTGACGCATCTGCAGCGGCTGCAGGCCGAGTTCGACAACTACCGCAAACGCGTGCTCCGGGAGCAGACCGCGGCGGTGGAGCTGGCGTCCGAGCCGGTGATGCGGCGACTGCTGGAGGTCCTCGACGACTTCGAGCTGGCGCTGATCCACGCGACCGAGAAGCCCGACTACGACCGGTTCCTGAAGGGTGTGGAGCTCGTGTACGCGAAGCTCGCCGACGCGTTGAAGGCCGAGGGGCTCGAGCGGATCGAGGCCGAGGGTCGTACGTTCGATCCGGAGCGGCACGAGGCGCTGATGCAGACCGGCGAGGGCGACGGCGAGCCGGTCGTGGCCGACGTGCTGCGTCCCGGCTACATGCTGCGCGGTCGCGTGTTGCGGCCCGCGGGTGTGCGCGTGGAACGGACGTGATCGAGGGATGGCCGAGGAGTTCCGACGTGAGTGGTTCGAGAAGGACTACTACGCCGTCCTCGGTGTGCCCAAGAACGCGACGCAGGCCGAGATCAAGAAGGCCTACCGCAAGCTCGCGCAGAAGTACCACCCCGACGCGAACCCCGGGAACAAGGAGGCGGAGGAGCGGTTCAAGGAGATCTCGGCCGCGAACGAGGTGCTTGGCGACGCGCAGAAGCGCAAGTCCTACGACCAGGTCCGCGACATGGGCGCGGCCGGCTTCGGCGGCGGCTTCCCCGGCGCCGGCGCCCCCGGCGGCGGTCCCGGGGGCTTCGGGTACCAGACCGTCGACATCGGCGACCTCGGCGACCTGTTCGGAGGGTTGTTCGGCGGTGGGGGCGGACGCGGCGGAGGCCGCCGTGGACGGCAGCCTCGGCCGCAGCGCGGAGCCGACCTCGAGACCGACCTGCGGCTGTCGTTCGAGGAGGCGATGACGGGCGTGACCGTGCCGGTGACGCTCACCGGTCCGGCGCAGTGCACGACGTGTCACGGCTCCGGTGCGGCGCCGGGGACGCAGCCCGTGACGTGCACCCGATGCGGCGGCAGCGGCGAGGTCGTCGTGAACCAGGGCGTGTTCTCGATGGCGCAGACGTGTCCCGTGTGCCGCGGGAGCGGGCGGGTCGTCGATACGCCGTGCCCGACGTGCCACGGGACGGGCTCGCAGTCGCGCACGCGCACGCTGCAGGTGAAGATCCCCGCCGGCGTGAAGAACGGCGCCAGGATCCGTCTGGCGGGCAAGGGGGAGCACGGCGGCCCGGGGATGCCGGCGGGCGACCTGTTCGTCAAGGTGCACGTCGCGAGGGACGACATCTTCGGCCGCAAGGGCGACGACCTCACGGTCGAGCTGCCGGTGACCTACCCGGAGGCCGCGCTCGGTGCGAACGTCCAGGTGCCCACGCTGAACGGGCCCGTGACCCTCAAGGTGCCGGCCGGCACTCCGAGCGGCAAGACCTTCCGGGTCAAGGGCAAGGGGGCGCCGAGGAAGGGAGGTCACGGGGACCTGCTCGTGACGGTGCGCGTGGACGTGCCGGGCAGGCTCTCGAAGGAGCAGAAGCAGCTGCTCGAACAGCTTCGGGACCTGACGAAGGAGTCGCCGCGCCGCCCGATGGGCGTGGCATGACGCAGTGGATGAGGGGCAACGACGTGAGGAGACGATCGCGATGACGGACGAGCGCGACGGGCGTGAGGACCTGCGCCGTCGCCGTGCGGAGGTGCGGCGCGAGGACCACGCCGTCTACATCATCAGCGTGGCGGCGGAGCTGGCGGGCGTGCACCCCCAGACGCTCCGGATCTACGAGCGCAAGGGTCTCGTGCGTCCGCAGCGCACCTCGGGCAACACGCGCCGCTACTCCGATCGCGACATCGAGCTGCTCCGCGAGATCCAGGACCTCACGCAGGATCGCGGGGTGAACCTCGCCGGCGTGAAGATGATCATCGAGATGCAGGCCGAGCTTGAGGCCCTGCGTCGCAGGACCGAGGAGCTCGAGGATGAGCTCCGTCGCCGCGAGGCGCGGCGCGCCGAGATCGTGCCCCTCGGCAAGGTCTTCCTCCCGCCGTGGGAGGGGGGCGTCGGCCGGTGACGATCCGGTTGCGAGGCAGCAACGTGCTCCTGCGTGCCTTCCACGAGTCGGAGCTCCCGTTGCTCTGGGACCGCGAGGTCGAGGCGGCCGTGGGCGATCCTCCCGAAGACACGTCCGAGACCCGCGAACGTCTGTACGCGCATCTGCGGAGATCGGGCACGTGGACCGAACAGGAACTCCGGCTCGCGATCGAGGCCGGAGGCGCGCTCGCCGGGGACATCCAGATCCGCCGGTCCAACTGGACGATCCCGCCGTGGGTCGCCGAGCTCGGCATCAACCTGTTCCCCGAGGCGCGCGGCAAGGGACTGGGGACCGACGCGCTCTGGACGACCTGCAGGTACCTGTTCGAGGAGGAGGGGTTCCTGCGGGTCCAGCTGTCGACCGACGTCGCGAACGTCGCGATGCGCCGGTCGGCCGAGAAGGCGGGGTTCACCTGCGAAGGCGTCCTTCGCGGCTTCTGGCCCGAGGGGGACGAGATCCGCGACTACGCGATGTACGGACGGACCAGTGCCGATCACGACCACGAACGGTGAGTGAGCGATGGACCTGAACAAGCTGACGATGAAGACACGGGCGGCGCTCGAAGGAGCCCGCGCCCAGGCGCTCGCGCGCAACCATCAGGAGATCGTGCCCGAGCATGTGTTGTTCGCGCTGCTCTCCGATCCGGAGGGCGTGGTCTACCCGTTGCTCGACCGCCTGGGTGTGTCGGCCAAGACGGTCCGCGACCGGGCCGACGCCGCGCTGGACAAGCTCCCGAAGGTCTTCAACGCCAACGTCGAGCCCCGGTTCGCGGCCTCCACATCGCGACTCCTGCAGATCGCCGGCGACGAGGCCGACGCGCTCACCGACGAGTACCTGTCCACCGAGCACCTGCTGCTCGCGATGCTGAGCGACGCCGGGGCAGGGGCGAAGCAGATCCTGGCCGAGGCCGGGGTCACCCGCGACGCGGCGCTCGGCGCGCTCGCCGATGTCCGGGGCCGCCGCCGCGTCACCAGCGAGAACCCCGAGGACACGATGCAGGCGCTCGAGCGGTTCGGGCGCGATCTCACCGAGGAGGCACGCAAGGGCGGGCTCGACCCGGTGATCGGCCGCGACGAAGAGATCCGCCGCACGATCCAGGTGCTCAGCCGCCGGACGAAGAACAACCCCGTCCTGATCGGTGAGCCCGGGGTCGGCAAGACCGCGATCGTCGAAGGGCTCGCGCAGCGGATCGTGGCGGGCGACGTGCCCGAGTCGCTGACGCACAAGCGCGTGATCGCGCTCGACCTCGGCGCGATGGTCGCCGGCGCGAAGTACCGCGGCGAGTTCGAGGAGCGGCTGAAGGCCGTGCTCAAGGACATCGCCGACAGCGAAGGCGAGATCATCACCTTCATCGACGAGCTGCACACGATCGTCGGGGCAGGCGCCGCCGAGGGCGCGATGGACGCCGGCAACATGCTCAAGCCGATGCTCGCGCGCGGGGAGCTCCGCGCGATCGGAGCGACCACCCTCGACGAGTACCGCGAGCACATCGAGAAGGACCCGGCGCTCGAGCGGCGGTTCCAACCGGTGCTCGTGGCCGAGCCGAGCGTCGAGGACACGATCGCGATCCTGCGCGGGCTGAAGGAGCGCTACGAGGTGCACCACGGCGTTCGGATCCAGGACCCCGCGCTCGTGGCCGCGGCCGTGCTCTCCGACCGCTACGTCACCGGCCGGTTCCTGCCCGACAAGGCGATCGACCTCGTGGACGAGGCGGCGAGCCGGCTGCGGATCGAGATCGACTCGATGCCCGTGGAGATCGACGAGGTCGAGCGGCGGATCCGCCAGCTGGAGATCGAGAAGGCTGCCCTGTCGAAGGAGACCGATCCGGCCTCGCGGGAGCGTCTCGAGCGGCTCGAGGAGGAGCTCGCGGACCTGCGCGAGCGCTCGGCCGGGATGACGGCGCACTGGCAGCGCGAGAAGGAGCTGATCGGCGCGCTCCGCACGCGCAAGCAGGAGATCGAGGACGCGCGCGCGGAGTTCGATCGCGCCGAGCGCGACGGCGATCTCGAGCGGGCGGCCCAGCTGCGCTACGGCACGCTCGTGGAGCTGGAGAAGCACCTCGAGGACGACAACGCCGCGCTCACCGATCTGCAGCGCGAACGCAAGATGCTGAACGAGGAGGTCACCGAGGAGGACGTCGCGGAGGTCGTCGCGGCCTGGACCGGGATCCCGGTGGCACGGCTGATGGAAGGCGAGATGCAGAAGCTCCTGCACCTCGAGGAGCACCTGCACCGGCGCGTCGTCGGGCAGGACGAGGCCGTGGACGCGGTCGCGAACGCGATCCGCCGTTCCCGCGCCGGGCTGTCCGATCCGCACCGGCCGATCGGCTCGTTCCTCTTCCTGGGGCCCACGGGCGTCGGGAAGACCGAGCTGGCTCGGGCGCTCGCGGAGTACCTGTTCGACGACGAGCGAGCGATGGTGCGGATCGACATGAGCGAGTACCAGGAGCGGCACACGGTGTCGCGGCTGGTCGGCGCGCCTCCGGGCTACGTCGGATACGAGGAGGGCGGCCAGCTCACCGAAGCGGTGCGGCGCCGCCCGTACTCGGTCGTCCTGCTCGACGAGATCGAGAAGGCGCACGGCGACGTCTTCAACGTGCTGCTCCAGTTGCTCGACGACGGCCGGCTCACCGACGGGCAGGGGCGCACGGTGGACTTCCGCAACGCGATCGTGATCATGACCTCGAACCTGGGATCGGCCGTCTTCCAGGATCCGACGTTCCCGACCGACAAGCGCAAGGAAGAGGTGCTCGCCGACGTCCGTGGCGCCTTCCGGCCGGAGTTCGTGAACCGGATCGACGAGATCGTCGTGTTCGAGCCCCTGACTCGCGAGGACATCCGGCAGATCGTCGACATCCAGGTCGGGCAGCTCCAGGCGCGGCTCGCGGAGCGCAAGCTCACGCTCGAGCTCACCGAGGCCGCGCGCGACCGGATCGCGAACGAGGGCTACGACCCGACGTTCGGCGCGCGCCCGCTCAAGCGCCTCCTCCAGCGCGAGCTCCAGGACTCGCCTGGCGATGCAGCTGCTGGGCGGCGAGGTCCACGACGGCGACACCGTGATCGTGGACGCGGGCCCAGACGGGCTGACGATCGCTGCGGCGTCGGCGGCCTGACGTTCAGGGCGGGCTCCCCGGCGGCCGATACCGCCGGGGAGATGGGGTTCGTCGTCTGGATCGTCGTGCTCGTCGCGCTCGCAGTGGCGGGCGGGATGCAGGCCTGGCGTCGGGGAGCGCGGGCTCGCGCCCTCACCGACGTCGCGCGGCAGCTCGGGTTGTCGTTCGGGCCGGTCGACCTGTTCGACGACGCGTGGCTGCCGTTCCGCCTGTTCGGGATGGGCACGCGTCGCACGGTCGACAACGTCGTCTACGGCACCCTCGACGGGGTGGAGGTCCGCGCGTTCGACTACCGGTTCGAAGACACGGAGGAGGGTTCGCTCGCGCTCCCCAGCCTGTTCGACGTCTCGCAGGGGCGTGCGTTCTCGTGTGCGGTCGCCGGCGTCGCCGCCGCGTGCCCTCCACTGATCGTCGAGCGCCACGGCCTCCGCCATCCGATCGACGAGATGGTCGGAGGGGACGTCTTGCCGCTGGAGCTCGAGGAGTTCAACCGCCGGTTCCGCGTTCGCTGCGAGGACCAGCGGTTCGCGGTCGCGTTCCTCGAGCAGCGGATGATGGCGGCTCTGCTCTCGATGCCGCTCGAGGCCGCGCTCGCCGTGCACGAGGATCGGCTGTTGCTCGTGGCGCGCCGTCTGCCGCCGGACGAGGTCGCCGTCCTGCTCCACGCGACCGCCGCGATCGCCAAGGCCGTGCCACGGGTGCTGCCGTCGCTCTACCCGCTGCGACCGGGGCTCAGCGGCTCGCTCGGCCCGATGACACCCCGCGAGGCCGCGGCCGGGTTCGAGCGGTTCCTCGCCTCGCGCCGTCACGACCGTGCCGGCTCGTAACGTCCGGGCGCTCGGCGGCCGATACTGCCCCTTATGAACGTCGGTCTGGTCATCGCCCTGTCCGTGGTGGTCGCGGTCGTGATCGTGCTCGGCAGGTCCTACCTCACGCGCAAGCGGCAGCAGGGGTTCGCCCGGTTCGCGGTGCTCCAGGGTCTGCAGTACGCACCGGACGATCCCTTCGGGCTCGTGGACCTGCCGTTCGCGCTGTTCCAGCGTGGTGAGGGTCGCGGGGTCGAGAACGTGCTGTGGGGGACCTGGCACGATACGCCGCTGCACGCGTTCGACTACTGGTACTACGAGGAGTCGACCGACGGGAAGGGCAGCCGTTCGCGCACCTACTACCGGTTCGAGTGCGCGGTGACGACGGTCGACGCATCGTGCCCGCACCTCACGCTCGACCACGAGAACCTACTCACGCGCCTGGCCGACCACCTCGCGATGCGCGACATCGAGTTCGAGTCCGAGGAGTTCAACAAGGCCTACAACGTCAAGTGCGACGACGAGCGGTTCGCCTTCGCGTTCGTCGACGCCCGGACGATCGCGTGGCTGATGGCGCACGGCGACGGCTACGCCTTCGAAGCCGTGGGGGACCGCCTGCTGGTCGCGTGCCGGCGCCTGGACCCGATGGGGATGGTCCCGGTGTTGGGAACCGTGCGCGATTTCCGTGCCCAGGTCCCCCGCGACGTGGCGTCCCTCTACCCCAAGTCGGGCTGAGTCGGGCTAAGCTCCCGAGGTCACGGAGCAAAGGGGTCGGTCACGATGTGGGTCGCCATCGTCGTTCTCGTCGTCATCGTGCTGGCGGTGCTCGGCGCGATCGTCGGCTACAACCGGTTCGTCTCGCAGAAGAACCTGATCCGCGACGCGTGGGCGAACATCGACACCGAGCTGCGTCGAAGGTACGACCTGATCCCCAACCTGGTCGAGACGGTCAAGGGTTACGCGACGCACGAGCGCGAGGTCTTCGAGAACGTCACGAAGGCGCGCGCGATGGCCACGGCAGCGACCGGCTCGCCGGCCGAGCAGGCCGCCGCGGAAGGTCCGTTCGTCGCGGCGCTCCGTCAGCTGTTCGCGGTCGCGGAGAACTACCCCGAGCTGAAGGCGAACCAGAACTTCCTCGCGCTGCAGGCCGAGCTGTCGAACACCGAGGACCGGCTGCAGACGGCGCGGCGCTTCTACAACGCGAACGTCCGTGACTACAACCGGCGCGTGCAGTCGTTCCCGTCGATGTTCATCGCGCGGATGTTCCACTTCGAAGAAGCCGAGTTCTTCGAGGTCGACGAGTCGATGCGCGGCGAGGGCGGCGTGCCGCACGTGGACTTCAGCGGGGCCGGGCCGGCCGTGTCGTTCGCCGACGCGGGGGCGACCCCGAGCGCTCCGCCGCCCGAGGCGCCGGCGGACGCGCCGGCCGCCGGCGGAGGCGAGGCGGGGAGCGACGAGGAGCCGCCGCCCCCGCCGCCCGGCACGACCTGACGCGCCTCAGCCCTCGGGCGCGACGAGTCCTTCGGCGAGCGCCCGTCGCCGGACGTCGCCGGTGAGCAGCGTCCACGCGAGGGCCCACGCCACGGCGACTCCGCCGAGCATCACGGCGGTCGCACGCGTACCGAACGTGTCGGCGAGCCACCCGGTCGCGACGCTCGAGATCGCGATCGTCGCCGTGATCAGCGCGAAGTCGAACGCGAACACGCGGCCCCGGATCCGGTCTGGGACCACGCGCTGCAGGCCGTAGGTGGAGAAGGTCCACTGCGCCCCTCCGCCCAGGTGGGCGATCGCGACGGCGGGCAGCGCGAGCGCGAGGGCGGGGGAGAGCCCCATCAGCACGTAACCGAGACCGAACGTCGCCAGGCCGACCGAGATCACGCCGTAGATCCGCCGGTCGCGCTCGCCGAGGAACGCCCGGCCGACGAATGGCCCGATCAGCGCGCCGACGCCTCGCGCGGCCATCAGCACACCGATCGCGATGTCGCCGCCGTGGTAGACCTGCGTCGCGAACACGGAGATGAGCACGAGGACCCCGCCGGCGAGGCCCCATCCGGCCTTCACGGCGAGCAAGGCTAGTACCCGGTGATCGCTCCGCGCGTAGCGGGCCGTCTCCTTCGTCGCTTCCACGATGCCGGGGTGCTCCTCGTGTCCGCGCGCTTCGGAGAACGCGCGCCGGACGCTGAAGATCAGCATCGCGGAGAGCGCGAACGACACGGCGTCGATCACGATCGCGGCGTCGCGGCCGAGCAACGCCGCGACCAGCCCGCCGAGCGTCGAGCCGATCAGCAGCATCGTCCCCCACAGCGACCCGGTGAGCGCGTTGGCGGTGGACAGGTCGTCGGGCTCGACGAGGTTCGGCAGCGCCGCCTGCGATGCGGGGTCGAACGCGGCCGCGAACGACGCGAGGATCGCGATCAGCGGGAACGCCAGCCACACGGTCTGCTCGTCGCGCACGAGCAGGAACGCGAGGCAGATCACCGCGCGCGAAAGGTCGCACACGACCATCAGCCGACGCCGGTCCAAGCGGTCGGCGAGCGCGCCGCCGACCGGCGACAGGAAGAACGACGGAACGTCCTGCGCGGCCAGGAGCAGCCCGATCGCGAGCGGCGAGTGCGTCAGGTCGAGGATCAGCCCGAACAGCGCGACGAGCAGGAACCAGTCCCCGGCGAGCGAGACAGACGTCGCGGTGAACACGCGACGGAAATCGCGGTTGCGGCGCAACAGCGACCACGCTGCCCGCGCCCCCGTCCCTCCGCCACCGTATCCATCGAGGCCTGACAGACTACGAGCACCGTCCGGTCGAACCGATCCACGAGGAGGAACGAGCGTGCTCGATCGCATCACCTGGTTCTGGCAGTCGGCGTTGCGGTGGCAGGACGAGGGGCTGACCGTCTACATCGATCCGCGGGAGGTGCCCGACGACGCGCCGCCGGCCGATCTGATCCTGCTGACGCATGCGCACGACGACCACTTCAAGCCCGACGACATCGCGCGGGTGACGAAAGCAACCACGAAGCTGGTCGCGCCGCACGACGTGGCCGCGATGCTGCGCGGCGACGTCACGACCGTGGCCCCGGGTGAGTCGCACGAGGTCGCCGGGGTGCGGTTCACGACGGTGCCCGCGTACAACACGCGCGAGGAGGCGCTCGATTTCCACCCGAAGTCGAACCGCTGGGTCGGCTACGTGGTGGAGCTCGGCGGCCGCACCTATTACCACGCCGGCGACACCGACCATCTCCCGGAGCTCGAGAGCATCCGGACCGACGTGGCGTTCGTGCCGGTGGGCGGCTACTACACGATGAACGTCCCCGAGGCCGCCGCGCTCGTGCGCGCGATGGCGCCGCAGCTCGCCGTGCCCTTCCACTACGGCTTCGTGGTGGGTTCCGCGTCCGACGGCGAGCGCTTCCGCGAAGAGGCCGCGCCCGTGGAGGTCGAGCTGATGACACCGACGAGCCCGTTCGAGCGCGGGTAGGTCACGAGCAGGTCGGGGCCTGCTCGCCGAGCGTCGCGTAGGCGCCCTGGATCGTCGTCACGAGGTTCCGGGTCGCCTTGGCCCACGGGACGCTGGTCTCGGTCCCCTCCACGTGTGCCTCGACGGCGGCAGTCGCCTGCAAGACGTCGGCGGCGGCCCCGCGGTGCCCGGCTGCGTCCAGCTCTGCCGCGAGGCCGTGCAGCGTGTCGTGGACCGAGAAGAACGCCGCGGAGGCGGCGGCGCCCGGCGTGGGCATCGTCTGCACTCGGCAGAGCGCGGCCATCACGACGGCCGGGCCCTGGGACGCCGCGGTCGCCGACGGGCTCGGACCGGTGTCGGTCGCCGCTCCACCTCCGCACCCTGCGAGCAGGA
Organism: uncultured Actinomycetes bacterium; assembly: GCA_963710985.1. Classification (GTDB taxonomy): domain Bacteria; phylum Actinomycetota; class UBA4738; order UBA4738; family HRBIN12; genus AC-51. The sequence continues at coordinate 202,973 of CAVQCI010000006.1, forward strand.
GCGCGGCCGCGAGCCATGTCGCGAGCATGGACCGGCGCCGCATCAACCCTCCACCAGCAGGCCGCGCTTCCGACGGATCCGCCGGTCGAGGGTGCCGAACAGCAGGTACTCGGCGGCGACGCCGACCACGACGATCACCGCGAGCACGGCCAGCAGCGCCGGCACGTCGCCCTGGTGACGGTCGAGAAGGTGCCCGAGCCCGATCGCCCGGACCGCCGCGACGATCAGCTCGCCGGCCATCAACGCCTTCCACGCGAACCCCCATGCTTGCTGCAGCCCGGCCATCACGCCCGGGAGGGCCGCGGGGAAGACGACGCGCCGGTAGAGGGTCCAGCGGTGGGCGCCGAGGGTGCGGCCGGCCCGCTCGTACACCGGGGGGACTTGACGGATCGCCTGGAGCGTGGCGAGCGTCATCGCGGGGAACGCGCCCACGATCGCGACGAAGACCACGGCCCGCTCGGTCTGCCCGAACCAGACGATCGCGAGCGGCGCCCACGCCACGAACGGGGTGATCTGCAGCGCGACCACGAGCGGGCGGACCGCCCGGCGCGCGAACGCGTTCAGCGCGAGGCCGACGCCGAGCGCCACCCCGAGCAGAACCGCGACGGCGAACGAGAAGACCAGCCGGAGCAGCGTGTGGAACGTCGCCTCGACGATCGTGCCGTCGCGCAGGCCGCTGAGGAACGCTGACCACACGTCGGTGGGCGACGGGATCGCGGAGGTCGTGGTCGCCGCGGCGAGCACCGCCCACGCGATCACGACCGCAACGAGCCCGACGAGCGGCGGGACGACCTCCTCGACGACCCTACGCTTCACCGGAGACCCCTTTGTCGACCTCTCGGCGCAGGAGCGCGTGGATCTCCGACACGACCCGCCCGACGAGGACATCGTCGAGGTCGCGCGGGCGCCGCGCGTGGATACGGAACTCCTCGAGCAGCCGGCCGGGCGCCGCCGACATCACCAGCACGCGGTCGGCGAGCAGCACGGCCTCGCGCACGTTGTGCGTGACGAACAGGAAGGTCCTGCGGTTCTCGGACTCGACCCACACGCGCTGGACCTCGTCCTGCAACAGCTCGCGGGCCTGCGCGTCGAGGGCGCCGAACGGCTCATCGCCCAGAAGCACCTCGGGCTCGGCGGCGAGCGCCCGCGCGAGCGCGGCTCGTTGCCGCATCCCGGCCGACAGCTCGTGGGGCTGTGCGTCGGCGAACCTCGTGAGCCCGACGTGGTCGAGCCAGGTGGCCGCTCGGACCCGGCGCTCGGGCGCAGGCATCCGGATCAGCTCGAGCGCGAGCTCGACGTTGGCCCGGACCGAGAGCCACGGGAACAGCGCGGGCTCCTGGAACAGCACCGCCCGGTCCGGACCGGGACCGGCGATGGGACGGCCATCTAGGAGCGCCTCACCACCGCTCGGCGTGTCGAGCCCCGCCAGGACGTGCAGGATCGACGTCTTGCCGCACCCGCTCGGGCCGAGCAGACAGACGAACTCACCGGGGGACACGTCGAAGGTGACGCCTGCCGCCGCGGTGAACGGCTCGCCGTTCGCGCGGCGGCGCACGATCGAGAGATCGCGCACGCCCAGCTTGGGGACGGCCGCCGGCGGCCGGTCGATCGCGAGGGTCGAGGAGGGGTCCGTCATCGCAACCGGAACTTCTCCGCCATCTCGATCTGCACGACCTTGCCGTCCTGCACGACCAGGACGACCGTGCCGAACTGGATCCGCCGCAGGACCTCGGCGACCTTCGCGAGCACCGCCTTCTCCTCGTCGGAGAGCGCGAGTCCGTCCAGGCTCCCCTCGGTCGGCGCCTCGGTCATGGGGCGATGCTACGTCCCGTCGCGCCCGGGTCGCACGAGCATCACGACGCGAACACGAGGCCCGAGAGCAGCAACAGGATCGGCAGCGCGAACAGCGCGGCGACGAACGCGAGCATCCGCCGGTCGTCCGCGACGAGCGTGTCGTTCAGGACGAGCACCCGTCGCTTCACGGGCCGATAGGCGAAGGCGAGGATCGCGACCGACACGATCGTGACGCCGATCGCCTCGGCGAGGACGATCTGCGCGGCGACGGGCGTCGTCTGCAGCATCGCGACGATCAGCGTGTCGGCGAGCGTCGTGATGTTCGCGCCCATGATGTAGGGGAGCGCCTCGTCGCGTTTGACGTAGCCCTTGACCGCGAGCGGGACGAGGACCGTCAAGGCGACCGAGACCGACAGCGTGAGCGTCGCCACGAGGCAGCCGAGCGCGAACATCGTCCACGGCCGCTTCAGCCACGCGCTCCGCCTGGACACGGTCGAGTCCGAGTCGACCTCGGGCAGCACCCGGTCCAGGAGGCGGAACGACGCGAGGATCGTGAGCAGGCCGACGAGGAACAGGGCCCAGCCGGGCAGGTGCGTCTCGGCGAGGTCGACGACCGGGCCCCAGAGCCGCCCCAGCACGGCGTCCATCGTGTGCGACGCGTGCCAGTCCATCCCGTCGAGCAGGCCCGAGCGCATGATCGCGTAGGCGACCAACATGCCGGGCACGTACTGGATCGCCGTCATCGTCATCGCCTGGATCCCGATGCTCAGGCCCTCGGAACGAGCGGCTTTGTGCCGGATCGTGTAGAGGAACCCCGTGACCAGAACGATGAACGAGGCGCCGAGCCGTGAGCCCGACAGCATCGTGAGGGTCTGCAGCTTCGTGATCGTCCCTGCACCGAACAGGCTGATCGTCGTCGCGGCGACCGGCGAACCGGACAGGACGAAGTAGGCCCCGAGCCAACCGGTTCCCAGCGTCGAGTACCCGGTCGAGAACGGGAACTGCCCTTGGATCGAGGGACCGACCGCGGCGGCGCCGGTCTTCATCAGCTGGATCGCCAGGACGAACAGGAACATCGCGGGGACGAACAGCAGCGCCTTCCTGAGGAAGTAGGTCGCCGGGCGCGAGACGTCGCCGAGGACCGGCCCGAGGTCGATGTGGTGCCGTACCTCTCCCGCCGCTTGCGGGATGCAGTACTCGCCGTCGATCGCGGTGACGGCCTGTTCGAGGTCGAGGAGGCCCTGCTCGCTCTCCGCCATCCGGTGCTCCCGTTCGGGTATGAAAAAGGCCGCAACGCGAGATGCGTCGCGGCCTCCAGTCGTCTGGTCAGCTGCGGCAAGAACGCTAGCAGCCACGGTGGGTAACGGTCAACGGTCGTTCAAGCGAGCGCGTGTGGCGAGTTCGTCGCGACGAGACGTGCTCGAGCGAGGACGGTTGACAAGCACCGGGGGAACGCGGTTAACGTTCAGGTCGCGTCGATGACCGGACATGCCGGAGTCGATCGCATCCCACGGACCTCTCGCCGCCGACGGGCCGCGCGTGGACGTGGTCCCTTTCGGTTGACCGGACTACCGGAGGCCGGATCCTGACATCAGGTGAGCCGGCGCTTGTCCGGCCCGATCGGAAGGAGCGATGCATGCATCGCAGATCCCGCCGCCTCCGCAACGCGGCGCTCGCATCCCTTGCACTCGTGGTCCTCGCGTCGTGTTCGAGCACTTCCTCTTCGGTCGGCGCGACCGGCGATGGATCCGGCTCGTGCACGCCCTCGGGCACCCCCACGATCACGTTCGCGGCGTACAGCACGCCGCGTGAGGTGTACGACGCGAAGATCATCCCGGCCTTCAAGGCCATGTGGAAAGACGAGACGGGTGTCGAGCCGCAGTTCTTCGAGTCGTACACGGGCTCTACGACGCAGGCGGAGAACGTGGTGAACGGATCCGGCGCCGATGTCGTCGCCCTGTCACTCGCCCCCGACGTCCAGCTCATCCAGGATGCCGGCCTCATCACGCATGACTGGACGCAGGCACCGGACGACGGCATGGTGTCGAGCTCGGTCGTCGTGTTCGACGTGCGGCCCGACAACCCGAAGGCCGTCGCGAACTGGAACGACCTCGCGCGGTCGGACGTGGACGTCTTGACGCCCGACCCCGCGGCGAGCGGTGGCGCTCGCTGGAACCTCATCTCGCTGTGGGGCTCGGCCCTTCGCGGCGACGTCCCCGACGTGGCGAAAGACGACGAGACCGCCGCGACGAAGCTGTTGCAGGGGGTGGTCGATCGCGTGATCGCCTGGGACTCGAGCGCCCGAGGCTCGATCCAGAGTTTCGAGGGTGGGAACGGCGACGTCGCGATCACCTACGAGAACGAGGTGAAGACCGCGAACGCGGCCGGCCTTGCGGACGAGGCCGTCTACCCACCGGGTTCGATCCTGATCGAGAACCCGGTCGCGGTCATCGACAAGAACGCCGAGGCCCACTGCGTGACGGACATCGCGAACGCGTTCGTCGACTTCCTGCACACGAAGGAGGCGAAGGGCTACTACACGGACACCGGGTACCTCCGGTCGACCGATCCCGCGAAGGCGGCGACCGGTGACCCCGCGAACGGGTTCCCGAAGATCGAGGACCTGTACACGATCGAAGACCTGGGTGGCTGGGACGCACTGGGCCAGAAGCTGTTCAGCGACAGCGGCATCGTCACGCGGGCGAAGGCCGGTGTGGGCTGAGAGGAGTTCGGGAGACGCGATGAGCGACGCTGCGCAGACGGTCGAGATCCGCGGTTGGTTCTTGGGTGCTCCCCATCGGACAGCTGCGCTTCTGCGGCACCTCGCCTTGCGCGGCGCTGCCATCGTGTACCTGGCGATGATGGTGCTGCTGCCCGTCTCCGCCGTCGTCACGAAAGGCTTCGGCGACGGGCTCGATGCCTACACGACCGCGATGCACGTCCCGGGCGCGTGGGCGGCGATCGAGCTCACGCTGTGGACCGCGACGCTCGCGTCCGGTGCGAACGCGGTGATGGGCACCGCGCTCGCATGGGTGATCGTGCGGTACCGCTTCCCGGGCCGCCGCGTGCTGATGACCGTGGTCGACCTTCCGCTCGCGATCCCGACGCTCGTGTGGGGCGTGATGATCCTCGTCCTGTACGGACCGAACTCCGTCCTGGGGCGGTTCATGGATCACCTCGGGATCCAGGTGGTGTTCACGCCGATCGCGATCCTCTTGGCACTCTGCACGGTGACCCTGCCGCTGGTCGTTCGCAACGTCCAACCCGTGCTGCAGGAGCTGGACGTCGCCGAGGAGGAGGCGGCCGCGACGCTCGGTGCGAGCCCGCGGACGACCTTCCGACGCGTGGTGTTCCCGGCGATCCGCTCGGCGGTCGTCGCCGGGACGCTCCTGACGTTCTCCCGGTGCCTCGGTGAGATCGGCAGCGTGATCCTCGTATCCGGCAACCGGACCGGGCACACGCTCACGGCGCCGGTGTTCATCTTCCAGCTGACCTCGCAGTTCCGGCCGGCTGAAGCCGCTGCTGTGGCCACCATGCTCTTCGCGATGTCGTTCCTGCTCGTGCTCGGCACGAACAGGCTCCTTCGACGCAGGGAGTTGTCCGTATGAGCGCGGCGACCGGCACGATCGTCCGTGTGGCCGGCCGAACCAAGGTTGGACGTCGCGGTCTGCTGATCGCGTGCATCGCGTGGGTCGCGTTCCTGCTCCTGCTCCCGCTGGTCGCGATCGTGTGGACCGTAGCCAGCTCGGGTCTCGGCACGATCGTCGACACGCTCACCTCGCCGGACGTCCTCCACGCCTTCACGCTGACCGCGATCATCACGCTGATCACGGTGGTGGTGACAGCCGCCCTCGGCATGATCGTGGCCTGGGTGCTCGTTCGCCAGCGGTTCCGGGGTCGGTCGCTCATGAACGCGCTGGTCGACGTGCCGTTCGCGCTGTCTCCGGTGACCGTCGGCCTAGCCGCCGTGATCCTGTTCGGCCCGGGCGGCTGGCTCGCGCCGTTCTTCCAGGCCCGGGGGATCCAGGTGATCTTCGCGCTGCCGGCGATGACGCTCGTCACGATCTTCATCTGCATCCCGTTCACGATCCGGGAGGTCATGCCGGTGCTCGAGGAGATCGGGTTGGACGAGGAGGACGCGGCCCGGACGCTCGGCGCCGGGGTGTGGCAGACGTTCTTCCGGGTGACGCTCCCCAACGTGAAGTGGGCGCTCGCGTACGGTGTCGCGCTCACGACGGCGCGCGCGATCGGTGAGATCGGCGCCGTGCTGCTGGTCAGCGGTCTGATCCAGGGCAAGACCGAGACCGCGACCCTGTTCATCTACCGCGCGTATGAGGACCGGCAGACGCCTGAGGCCTACGTCGTCGCCCTGGTCCTTGCCGCCGTGTCCGTCACCCTCTTGGTCGCCATCGAGGCGTTCCGCCAACACCGGGAACGAGGAAGGAACCATCCATGAGCACGCCGATCGTCGTCCGCGATCTCTCCAAGCGCTTCGGCTCGTTCGAAGCCGTCGCCGACGTGTCGTTCACGGCCCCGGGCGGAAGCATCACCGCCCTGCTGGGCCCGTCGGGGTCGGGCAAGAGCACGGTGCTGCGGATGATCGCGGGCCTGGAGGAGCCGTCGAAGGGCTCGATCGTCATCGGGGACGACGAGCTCACCGTGAAGAGCGTGCAGGAGCGCAAGGTCGGGTTCGTGTTCCAGCACTACTCGCTGTTCCGGCACATGACCGTCGCGCAGAACGTCGCGTTCGGGCTGAAGGTGCGCCGGGAGCCGAAAGAGGCCGCTGCACGACGCGTCGAGGAGCTCCTGGACCTCGTCCAGCTGGCGCCGTTCGCGGGTCGCTACCCGGATCAGCTCTCGGGAGGACAACGGCAACGTGTGGCGCTCGCTCGTGCGCTCGCGCCGCAGCCGAAGGTCCTGCTCCTCGATGAGCCGTTCGGAGCCCTCGATGCGAAGGTCCGCCACGACCTGCGTCGCTGGCTCGACGCGCTGCACCGAGAGCTCGGCGTGACGAGCCTCCTGGTCACCCACGACCAGGAGGAGGCGCTCGAGCTCGCGAACAGGATCGTCGTGATGCACGAGGGTAGGGTCGAGCAGGTCGGCACACCCCAGGAGATCTACGATCAGCCGGCGACGCCCTTCGTGGCCGGGTTCGTCGGGTCGTCCAATGTGCTGCACGGGGAGGTCGTCGACGGACACGTCCATCTGGGCTCGCTCCTCATCCCCGGCGCCGACCACCTTGAGGAAGGGGCGCAGGCGGCCGCCTTCGTACGTCCTCACGACGTCCGGGTCTCGGCCGGCCACGACGGGACGCCCGTTCGCGTGGAACGGATCTCCTCGCTCGGGTGGCTCTCGCAGGTCACGTTGGTACTTGCGAGCGGGCAGGCGCTGGTCGCGCACGTGCCCCACGAGGAGCTGCACGGTGCGCGCGAGGGCGACGAGCTCTGGGTCCACTTCCGCAACCCGAAGGCCTTCCTGGCTCCGGAGCACGCCGCGTCGACGGAGGAGCCGGCGCTCACCGCGACGGCCTGATCGCAACGACGGCTCGACCTTGCGGCGGACCCGCGATGGGCCCGTCCCGTAGACTGGGCCAGCGATGCCGGCCACCGTCGTTCTCGGGACCCAGTGGGGCGACGAGGGGAAGGGCAAGGCGGTCGATTACCTCGCCGACCGGATGGACTTCGTGGTCCGCTACCAGGGCGGGAACAACGCGGGCCACACGATCATCGCCGAGGGGCGGCTGCTGAAGCTGAACCTCGTGCCCTCCGGCGTCCTGTACCCCCACATCACGAACGTGATCGGCGACGGCGTGGTGGTCGACCCGGCCGTGCTGCTCCGCGAGATGGACGAGCTGACCGCTTCGGGCCTGGACGTGTCGGGTCTGCGCCTGTCGCTGAACGCGCACCTGATCATGCCGTACCACCTCGAGCTCGAGAAGGTGACGCAGCGGTTCCTCGGCAAGAACGCGCTCGGCACGACGAAGCGCGGGATCGGGCCCGCCTACGCGGATCGCGCCGCGCGCGTGGGGATCCGTGTCCAGGACCTCTACGACGAGAAGATCCTCCACGAGAAGCTCGACGTGGTCCTGTGGGAGAAGAATCACCTCCTCACGAAGGTCTACAACCAGCTCCCCGTGAAGGCCGAGAAGATCCTCGAGGACTACCTGGGGTACGCGGAGCGGCTGCGCCCGCATGTCGCCGACGCGTCGAAGCTGCTCGACGACGGGCTGCGCGCCGGCAAGCACGTGATGCTCGAGGGCGCGCAGGGCACGATGCTCGACCTCGACCACGGCACGTACCCGTTCGTGACGTCCTCGACGCCGGTGGCCGGCTACGCGCTCGCGAGCGCCGGGATCGGCCCGCACCACCTCGAGCGGGTGATCGGCGTGACGAAGGCCTACGTGACCCGTGTCGGCAGCGGCCCGTTCCCGACCGAGGCGCTCGACGCGGCCGGGGAGCGGATGGGCGAGCGCGGTCACGAGTTCGGCACCACGACGGGCCGCAAGCGGCGGTGCGGATGGTTCGACGCGGTCGTGCTGCGCTACGCGGCGCGTCTGAACGGGCTCACCGAGCTGGTCCTCACCAAGCTCGACGTCCTCTCCGGCTTCGAAACCGTGAAGGTCTGCGTCGCCTACGAGGCCGGCGGCACGACGTGGGACGACGTGCCGCCCAACCAGACGCTGTTCCACGATGCCGAGCCGGTGTGGGAGGAGCTGCCCGGCTGGGAGGCCGATCTCGGTGACTGCCGATCCTTCGCCGACCTGCCGAAGGAGGCGCAGGAGTACGTGCGGGCGATCGAGCAGCTCGGCGGCGTGCGCGTCTCGATCGTCGGCGTCGGCCCGGTCCGTGAGCAGAGCCTCGAGGTCTCTTCGTGAAGGTGCTCGTCGTGGGGGGTGGGGGCCGGGAGCACGCGCTGACGTGGCGCCTGGCCGCCGACCCCGAGGTGACCGCACTGGATTGTGCGCCCGGCAACGCTGGGATCGCCGCGCTCGCTCGTTGCCATGAGGTCAAGGCCGACGACCTCGACGCGATCGCCCGGCTCGCCGACGAGCTCGACGTCGACCTGGTGGTCGTCGGCTCCGAGGCGCCGTTGGTCGCCGGCCTGGCCGACGTCCTGCAGGCGCGCCGACGGCGCGTGTTCGGGCCGACCGCCTCTGCCGCGCGCCTCGAGGGTTCGAAGGCGTTCGCGAAGGAGGTGATGCAGCGCGCAGGCGTCCCGACCGCCGCGGCCGGGTCCTTCACCGAGGTCGAGAAGGCCGTCGCGTTCGTCGACGAGCTCGGGGGCCGCGCCGTGGTGAAGGCCGACGGGCTCGCCGCGGGCAAGGGCGTGATCGTGGCCGAGCACCGCGACACCGCGGTTGCGGCGATCGAGGACTGCCTGGAGCGTCGCGCCTTCGGCGACGCGGGCCGCACGGTGGTGGTGGAGGAGCTGCTCGAGGGGCCCGAGATCTCGGCGTTCGCGCTCTGCGACGGCGCGAACGTGCTCCCGCTGACGCTCGCGCAGGATCACAAGCGCGCGGGCGACGGCGACACCGGACCGAACACGGGGGGGATGGGCGCGTACTCGCCGGTGCCGATCGTCGACGCGTTGGAGGAAGAGGTCTGGGCGACCTGCGTGCGTCCGGCCCTCGAGGCGATGGCCGGCCTCGGCGCGCCCTATCGGGGCGTCTTGTTCGCCGGTCTGATGCTGACCGCCGACGGTCCGAAGGTGCTGGAGTACAACTGCCGGTTCGGCGACCCCGAGACCCAGGTGCTGATGCCGCGGTTGGCGACCGGGCCGGCCTCGCTGTTCGCGGCGTGCGCCGACGGCGACCTCGGCGACGCGCGCGCCGAGTGGCGCGGGGACGCCGCCGTCGCGGTGGTGATGGCGAGCGGCGGGTACCCGGGCTCGTACGCGACCGGCGTCCCTATCGAAGGGGTCGACGACGCGGATGCGCTCGCGGGCGTCACGGTGTTCCACGCCGGCACCGCGCGCGACGCCGACGGGCGCCTCGTCACGGCGGGAGGCCGCGTGGTCGCGGTGTCCGCGACCGGCGGGGACGTCGCCGCCGCGCGCGAACGCGCCTACGCGGGGGTCGACCTGATCCGGTTCGAGGGCGCACACGCGCGCAGGGACATCGCCGCGCGCGCGGCGGGGGAGGAGCCACGATGACCGAGTTGCCGCTCGTGGGGGTGCTGGCGGCCTCGCCGGCCGAGCTGCCGATCATGCGCCAGACGGGGCTGATCCTCGAGAAGTTCGAGGTGCCGCACGAGGTGCGGATCATCTCGTCCTCGCGGAACCCCGACCTGGTCGACGAGTACGCGCGGACGGCCTTCGAGCGAGGACTCAAGGTGGTCGTGTGCTCGACCGGTCTTTCTGGGCACCTCGCCGCCGCGGTCGCCGCGCGCACGGTCCTGCCGGTGATCGGGGTGCCGATCGCGACGGCGCCGCAGATGGTCGGCAACGAGGCGCTCGCGATCACCGCGCAGATGCCGACCGGCGTGCCGATCGCGACCGTCGGGGTCGACGCCGCGGTGAACGCGGCCGTGCTGGCCGCGCAGATCCTGGGCGTCGCCGACGAGGAGCTGCAGGCCCGCCTGTGGCGGTTCAAGGACGACCTCGCGGAGGGCCTCAAGCTGTGATCCCCCGCTACGACGTGCCCGATGTGTCGGCCGTGTGGTCCGACCGGGCGCGGATGGCGCACTGGCTCGAGATCGAGCTGTTGGCCGTGGAGGCGTGGGCGGAGCTCGGCGCCGATCCCGCCCGAGGACGCGCGAGCCTGCCGCGAGCGGGCCTCGTTCACGGTGGACGCGGTCCTCGAGCGCGAGGCCGTCACCCGCCACGACGTCGCGGCGTTCGTCGACGTCGTGGCGGCCTCGATCGGCCCCGAGGGGCGGTGGGTCCACTTCGGGATGACGTCGAGCGACGTGGTCGACACTGGGTTCGCGCTGCAGCTCCGCGATGTGGCCGACGTGCTGCTCGCCGACCTCGAGCGGTTGCTCGCCGCGGTCAAGCGCCGAGCCCTCGAGCATCGGGACACCGTGTGCATCGGGCGGTCGCACGGGGTGCATGCCGAGCCGACCTCGTTCGGGCACAAGCTCGCCGTGTTCGCCTTCCAGCTCGACCGCGACCGCGCGCGGCTCCGCCGCGCGCGGGAGGCCGTGAGCGTCGGCGCGATCAGCGGGGTCGTCGGCTCCTACGCGAGCGTCGACCCGCGGATCGAGGAGTCCGTGTGCGCGCGGCTCGGGCTGCGCCCGGCCGAGGCCTCCACCCAGGTGATCCAGCGCGACCGCCACGCCGAGTACATGGCGGCGCTCGCGGTGTGCGCCTCCACGCTCGACGCGCTCGCCACCGAGATCCGCCACCTCGCGCGGACCGAGGTCCGCGAGGTCCAAGAGCCGTTCGCCGCCGGGCAGAAGGGCTCGAGCGCGATGCCGCACAAGCGGAACCCGATCGTGTGCGAGCGCGTGAGCGGGCTCGCGCGCGTGATACGCGGCCACGCCCTCACCGCGCTCGAGGACGTGCCGCTCTGGCACGAGCGCGACATCTCGCACTCCTCGGCCGAGCGGATCGTGTTCCCCGACGCGACCGGGTTGCTCGCGTTCATGCTCCGCGACCTCACGTGGGTGGTCGACGGGCTCGTCGTGTTCCCCGAGCGGATGCGCGAGAACGCGCTCTCGCTGGGCGGGATCGCCTTCAGCCAGACCGCCCTGCTCGCGCTCGTCGAGGCCGGGCTCGCGCGCGACGGGGCCTATCGGATCGTCCAGCGCGCTGCCGCGCACGCCTGGGACGAGGGCGCGTCGTTCCGCGACGCGCTCGCCGCCGACCCGGAGGTCACGTCACGGCTCGACCCCGCTGCGCTCGACGCGCTCTTCGATCCGTCCCGCTTCCTCGCGAACCTCGGCGGCGTGTTCGACCGTCTCGAGAAGCTCTCGGTCGAGGAGGCGTGATGACCGCGCCCGTGACCAAGGGCAAGGTCCGCGACATCTACGACGTGGGCGAGGACCGCCTGCTGATCGTCGCGACCGACCGGCTCAGCGCGTTCGACGTGATCCTGCCCAACGCCGTGCCGAACAAGGGACGGGTCCTCACGGCCTTCTCCCTGTACTGGTACGAGCGGGTGAAGGACCTCGTGCCGAACCATCTGCTCACCGCGAAGCGCTGGACCTTCCCGAAGCCGTTCGACGAGCAGACGTTCCTGTCGGGGCGCGCGATGCTCGTGCGGAAGGCCCAGGTGGTGCCGGTCGAGTGCGTCGCGCGCGGATACCTGTCCGGCAGCGGCTGGGCCCAGTACCGACAGAGCGGCGCGGTCTGCGGGATCGCGCTCCCCGGCGGGCTCGTCGAGTCCGACCGCCTGCCCGAGCCGATCTTCACGCCGACCACGAAGGCCGCCGAGGGCCACGACCTGCCGCTCACGCCCGACGAGGCGCGTGAGCACGTGGGGGAGGGCCTCTACGAGCGGCTCAAGGAGCTGACGCTCGCGATCTACGAACGGATCGCGCAGGTGGCGCTCGAGCGCGGCGTGATCGTCGCCGACACCAAGCTCGAGTTCGGGTTCGACGTCGGGAGCGGCGAGCTCACGCTGATCGACGAGGTGGGCACGCCCGACTCGTCGCGGTTCTGGCCGGTCGACGCGTACACGCCCGGCGCCCCACAGCCGTCGTTCGACAAGCAGTTCGTCCGCGACTGGCTCGACATGAGCGGCTGGGATCACGAGCCGCCGCCGCCGGACCTGCCGGCGGAGGTGGTCGCGAAGACCGCGCTCAAGTACCAGGAGGCCTACGAGCGGATCACGGGCGAGCGCTTCGACGTGTACCAGCAGCGGATGGGCGTCCTGGACGAGGCAGACTGGGAGACGTGCGCGATCAACCTCGATCGTCTCCGGGAGGAGCACGCATGACGACGTTCACGTTCGAGGTCCTCGTGTCGCTGAAGCGGGGCCTGCTGGACCCGCAGGGCAAGGCCGTCGAGTCGGCGCTGCCGGCGATGGGATGGACGAACGTGCACGGCGTGCGGGTCGGCAAGCACATCCGCCTGGACGTCGAGGCCAGGACGAGTCGACGGCGACCGCGCAGATCCGCGAGATGGCGACCCGGTTGCTGTCGAACCCAGTGATCGAGGACTTCCAGGTGCTCGAGGTGGCCGCGAAGTGAGCCAGACCGCGCCGCACGTCGGCGTGATCACGTTCCCCGGGTCGCTCGACGACCACGACGCGCTGCGCGCGGTCGCGCTCATGGGCGGCGAGCCCGTAGCGCTGTGGTACGCAGAGCGCGACCTCCGTGGGGTGGACGCGGTGGTCCTGCCGGGCGGGTTCTCCTACGGCGACTACCTGCGGTGCGGCGCGCTCGCCGCTCGTGCGCCGGTCATGGACGAGGTCGCGACGTTCGCAGCGAGCGGCGGGCCGGTGCTGGGGATCTGCAACGGCTTCCAGATCCTCTGCGAGTCGGGGCTGCTGCCGGGGGCGTTGATCCGCAACCGGTCGCTGCGGTTCGTCTGCCGGGACGTGTGGCTGCGGGTCGAGACGTCGCAGACCTGCGTGACGCGCGAGCTCACGCCCGGGGAGACCGTCGAGATCCCGATCAAGCACGGCGAGGGGCAGTGGGTCGCGACCGAGGAGCAACTGGCCAAGGTCGAGGCCGAGGGTCTCGTGGTCTTCCGCTACGCCTCGCGCGACGGGATCGCCGACGACGCGCACAACCCGAACGGCGCGATGCATCACATCGCGGGGATCCGCAACGCCGCAGGCAACGTCGTGGGATTGATGCCGCACCCCGAGCACGCGGTCGACCCCGACGTCGGCCCGACCGGCGGGCAGCCGCTGTTCGCGTCGCTCCTCGCCTCCGCGCTCGGTGCTTCCGCGGAGGGAGCCCGCGGATGAGCGAGCTTCCCCTGCACCGTCGGCTCGGGCTGCAGGACGAGGAGTACGAGCGGATCGTGGCCACGCTCGGGCGCGAGCCGAACCGGACCGAGCTCGCGATGTACTCGGTGATGTGGAGCGAGCATTGCTCCTACAAGTCCTCGAAGCTGCATCTCAAGACGCTCCCGACCGAGGGCTCGGCGGTCCTCGTCGGCCCCGGGCAGGACGCCGGCGCGGTCGACGTCGGCGACGGGGTCGCCGTCGTGTTCAAGATGGAGTCGCACTCGCACCCGAGCGCGATCGAGCCCTACCAGGGCGCCGCCACCGGGGTCGGAGGGATCGTCCGCGACATCGTCTCGATGGGCGCGCGTCCGGTCGCGCTGCTCGACCCGTTGATGTTCGGCCCGCTCAGCGAGCCGCGGAACCGCTGGCTGTTCGGTGGCGTGATCGCGGGGATCGGCGGCTACGGCAACTGCATCGGCGTGCCGACGGTCGGCGGCGAGATCCGGTTCGCGGAGCCGCACACGACGAACCCCTGCGTGAACGTGATGTGCGTCGGCGTCGCCAAGGCCGACGAGCTCGTGACGTCGACGTCGCTCACGCCGCACGTGGGCTCGCTCATGGTCCTCTACGGCGCGGCGACCGGCCGCGACGGGATCGGCGGGGTGAGCGTCCTCGCGAGCGCGACCCTCGAGGAGGGGAGCGAGGAGAGCCGCCCCAGCGTGCAGATCGGCGACCCGTTCGCGGAGAAGCTGCTGATCGAGGCCTCGCTCGAGCTGATCGGCGCCGGGCTGCTCGAAGGTCTGCAGGACCTGGGCGGCGCGGGGATCACGTGCGCGGTGAGCGAGAGCGCGTCGCGCGCCGGGATGGGGGCGGTCGTCGACCTCGACGCCGTGCCGCTCCGCGAGCAGGGGATGGAGGCCTTCGAGATCCTCACGAGCGAGTCGCAGGAGCGGATGCTCGCGATCGTGCATCCCTCGAAGCTCGAGGACGTCCGGGCCGTGTGCGCGAGGTGGGGTCTGTCGATCGCCGTGGTCGCCGAGCTGGTGGAGGGCGGCGGGCTCACGATGCGCCTCGGCGGCGACCTCGTCGTCGAGGTGCCGGCGCGCTCGCTCGCCGACGACGGGCCGGAGTACGACCGGCCGCACGCAGCGCCGGACGTACCGTCGGGCGAGGATCCGACGTTCCTGCCGTTCGACGGAGATCTGACCGAGGCGTTCCTCGCGGTGCTGTCCTCGCCGAACGTCGCCAGCAAACGGTGGGCGTTCGAGCAGTACGACCAGCGGGTGCAGGGCAACACGGTGGACGGGCCGGGCTCGGACGCGGCGGTCGTACGCGTCGGGGGGACGTTGAAGGGTCTCGCCCTGGCGTGCGACGGGAAAGGACGCTACGGCCGGCTCGACCCCTACCTGGGCGCGATGCACGCGGTGGCCGAGGCCGCCCGCAACGTCGCCGTCACCGGCGCGAAACCGCTCGCGATCACCAACTGCCTCAACTTCGGCAACCCCGAGCGGCCGGAGGTGATGTGGCAGTTCACCGAATCGATCCGTGGGATGCGCGACGCGTGCCTCGCGTTCGACACCCCGGTCACCGGTGGCAACGTGAGCTTCTACAACGAGAGCGGCGACAGCGCGATCGACCCGACGCCCGTGATCGGGATGCTCGGGCTGCTCGAGGACTACCGCCTGCGGGTCCCGAGCGCGTTCCCCCGGCCGGGGCTCGCCGTCTACCTGCTCGGCGAGTCCTTCGCCGAGCTCGGCGGGTCCGAGTTCGCCGAGGTCGTCCAGGGGGTAGTGGCCGGCCGGCCGCCGGCGCTCGACGTGACGAAGGAGCGCCTGCTCCAGACGCTCCTGCACGCGGCGGCGCGCGACACGCTGCTCGCGAGCGCCCACGATTGCGGCGACGGTGGGCTGGCGGTGACGCTCGCCGAGTGCGCGATCGGGTGCGGCCACGGGTTCGCGGTGGCGCTGCCCGACGCGATGCCTCCCCACGTCGCGCTGTTCGGCGAGTCGGCTGCGCGCGCCGTCGTGAGCGTCGACCCCGCCGACGAGGACCAGTTCCTGTCGCTCGCCGCCGAGCACGCGGTCCCGATCCTGCGCCTGGGGGAGACCGGCGGCCCGCGCGTCATGGCCGAGGGGATGTTCGACATGACCGTCGAGACGATCGCCGACGCGTACGAGCGCGCGATCCCGCGTCTGCTCGGGGAGGCCGGGTGAGCGCCGGCCCCGAGCCGCCGCTCGCCGTCACCTTCGATTTCTGGGAGACGCTGGTCCACGCGGACGCCGCGAACCCGATGCGCGAACGGCAGATCGCGGGGTTCGCGTCGGTGCTCGCGGGAGCGGGTCACGAGCGCAGCCGCGAGCGGCTCGTCGAGGCGTTCGCCGAGAACTGGACGCACTTCGAGGCCGCGTGGGCGACGAACACGGGCCAGTACACCCCCGCCGACGCGACCGACCGGATCGCCTCCCTGCTCGACGTCCCGCTCGACCCCGGGCTCCGCACGCGGCTGATCGGGGCGTTCGACGACGCGGGACGCGACGCCGTGCTCGAGGTCCCGCCGGGGCTCGAGGTGTGTCTCGAGCGGCTCCGCCGCCACGGCGTGCGGCTCGCGATCGTCTGCGACGTGGGGCTGACGCCCTCGCCCGTGCTGCGCGAGCGGCTCTGCGGGTTCGGGCTGCTCAGGTGGTTCGACGGGTGGTCGTTCAGCGACGAGACGGGCTGGTTCAAGCCCGCGCCGGAGGCGTTCCTCGCGGCCCTTCACCCGCTCGAGGTGGCGCCCGGCGACGCCGCACACATCGGCGACATGCGCAGGACCGACATCGCGGGTGCACGGGGGCTCGGGATGCGCGCCGATCCGCTTCCGCGGCTTCTCCGACGACACCGGTGACGGACCCGAGGCAGACCTCGTGCTCGACGACCTCTCGGGACTCCCCGAGGCGCTCGGGCTCTAGCGTTTCACGCTCCGTCGCCGCCCGACGTTGTCCGGGTGTGGTTCTATCGCGGGACGTGACGACCACCCCGTTCGAGACGTTCCTCGAGGAGAACCGTCGTCCGGTGATGCGGTTCCTGCTGGCGGTGGTCGGCCCTGCGCACGCCGACGACGTCTTCCAGGAGACGTTCATCGCGGCGCTCCGCGCGTACCCGCGGGTCGTCGACGACGGCAGGTTGGACCGCTGGGTGTTGCGGATCGCGTCGCGCAAGGCGATCGACCACCACCGGCGGACGGCGCGCGGCCCGATCCCGGTCGAGGCGGTGCCGGACGTGGCGGTGGAAGGCGTTGGCCCGGCCGACGACGCGCTCTGGGAGGCGGTGGCGCGGTTGCCGCCGAAACAGCGGGTGGCGGTGGTGCACCGGTTCGTCTTCGACCGGCCCTACGCCGAGATCGGGGAGCTGATGGGCTCGAGCGCGGAGACCGCGCGGGCCAACGTGTCGCAGGGCATGCGACGGTTACGGGAGCAGGTGCGATGGACGGATTGAAGCGAGCGGTGGACCCCGCCACGGTGGATGCCCGCGCGGCGGAGGCGGTGGAGGGGCTGCGTCGTCGGGCCACGCGGGACGGGCTCGTCGATGTCGCGATCGCCGAGGTCGCCTCGCCGATCGGCTCCCTCTTGGTGGCTGTCACGAAGCGTGGTCTGGTGC
Source organism: uncultured Actinomycetes bacterium (assembly GCA_963710985.1). GTDB lineage: Bacteria > Actinomycetota > UBA4738 > UBA4738 > HRBIN12 > AC-51. The sequence goes on from CAVQCI010000006.1 coordinate 220,242, forward strand.
GGCTCGCGTTCGAGGACGAGGACCGCGACGAGGTCCTCGAGCACCTGGCGGCGCTGGTGTCGCCGCGCGTGCTGGCCTCGGCGGGACCGACCGACGAGGTCCGCCGCGAGCTCGACGAGTACTTCGCCGGCGAGCGGCGCCGGTTCGAGGTGCGGGTCGACCGGCGCCTGATGCATCCGTTCGCGAAGGACGTCCTGGCGGCGACCGCCCGCGTCGGCTACGGCCGGCTCGCCACCTACGGCCAGATCGCGCAGCGGATCGGCCGTCCCACGGCGGCCCGCGCGGTGGGCGTGGCGCTCGGCTCGAACCCGGTGCCGGTCGTCGTGCCGTGCCACCGGGTGATCGGCGCGAGCGGCTCGCTCACGGGCTACGGCGGCGGGCTGCCGCGCAAGCAGGCCCTCCTTGCGCTCGAGGGGTCGCTGCCGCCGGCACGCTGACCCCGCCGCGAACGGGCCGCGCGACCCCGGTACACTGAGGGCCTCGTGGGCGCGGAGTCACCGAAGGAGGAGTGCGGTCTCTTCGGCGTATGGGCGCCCGGCGACGACGTCGCGCGCCTCACCTATTTCGGTCTGTTCGCCCAGCAGCATCGCGGGCAGGAAGCGGCCGGGATCGCGGTGGGCGACGGCAACAACATCCTCGTCTACAAGGACCTCGGGCTCGTCAGCCAGGTCTTCAACGAGGCGACGCTGACCACCCTGCACGGCGACCTCGCGATCGGCCACACGCGTTACTCCACCACCGGCTCGACCACCTGGGAGAACGCCCAGCCGGTGTTCAAGAGCGACGGCGCCCACTCGATCGCGCTCGGTCACAACGGCAACCTCGTCAACACCGCGGAGCTCGCGGCGGCGACCGGGGGTCGCGGGGCCGCCACGACCGACACCGATCTCGTCACGACGATGATCGCGAACGAGATGGCGGCGACGGGCGGTCTCGAGGAGGCCGCGGTGCGGGTCCTCCCCGCCCTCCGCGGCGCCTTCTGCTTCGTATTCATGGACGAGCGCAGCGTGTTCGCGGCACGCGACCCTCACGGCGTCCGCCCGCTGTCGATCGGACGGCTGCCGAACGGGTTCGTGATCGCCTCGGAGACCTGCGCGCTGGACATCGTGGGCGCGAACCTCGTGCGCGACGTCGAGCCCGGCGAGCTCGTCCGGATCGACGAGCGCGGGCTGCACAGCGTCCGGTTCGCGGAGAGCCCGAAGCGATCGCTCTGCGTGTTCGAGTTCGTCTACCTCGCCCGGCCCGACTCGCGGATCCGCGAGCACACCGTGCACGAGGTCCGCCGCGAGATGGGTCGCCGGCTCGCGAAGGAGCATCCGGCCGACGCCGACCTCGTGATCCCCGTCCCCACCACGGGCCATTCCGCCGCCCAGGGGTTCAGCGAGCTGAGCGGGATCCCCTACGGCGACGGGCTCTACAAGAACACCTACGTCGGTCGGACGTTCATCCAGCCGTCGCAGGCCCTCCGCGACCGCGGGGTGAAGCTGAAGCTGAACCCGTTGCCCGAGTCGATCCGCGGGAGGCGGCTCGTGGTGATCGACGACTCGATCGTCCGCGGGACGACCCAGAAGCAGGTCGTCGCCGCGCTCCGCGAGGCAGGCGCCACCGAGATCCACGTCCGGATCACGTGCCCGCCGGTGCAGTGGCCCTGTTTCTACGGGATCGATTTCCCCACGCGCCAGGAGCTGATCGCCGCCGATCTGAGCGTCGAGCAGATCTGCGCCTACATCGGCGCCGATTCGCTCGGGTACCTGTCGCTCGAGGGGATGGTCGAGTCGGCGGGCGGCGAGGTTTCGTCGTTCTGCCGGGCCTGCTTCGACGGGGAGTACCCGATCCCGGTGCCGGAGGGCGCCGGCAAGTTCGTGCTGGAGGATCAGCTCCAGCTCCCGACCGGCTGATGAGCGACGCCTACCGCGCCGCCGGCGTCGATACCGAGGCCGCGGCGAAGGCCGTGAGCCTGATCGGCGACCTCGCGGCGCGCACGCGCCGTCCCGAGGTGGCCGACGAGGTCGGCGGGTTCGCGGGCCTCTTCCGGATCGGCGAGGGCCGGCTGCTCGCGGCGGCGACCGACGGGGTCGGGACCAAGCTCGAGATCGCCCGCCTCCTCGGCCGGCTCGACACGGTGGGGATCGACCTGGTGGCGATGTGCGCGGACGACGTCGTGTGCACCGGCGCCGAGCCGCTGTTCTTCCTCGACTACCTGGCGGTGGGCAAGGTCGTGCCCGAGCGGGTCGCCGAGGTGGTGGAAGGGGTCGCCGCGGGGTGTCGGCGAGCCGGGTGCGCGCTGCTGGGTGGGGAGACCGCCGAGCATCCGGGCGTGATGCCTGAGGACCAGTTCGACCTCGCCGGGTTCTGCGTCGGGGTCGTCGACGAGCGTGACCTCCTGGGCCCGGCACGTGTCCGCGAGGGCGACGTGCTGATCGGTCTGCCGTCGAGCGGCCTGCACGCGAACGGCTACTCGCTCGTGCGGTCAGCGTTGCTGCCCCGGTACGACCTCGAGGAGGTCCTCCCGGACCTGGACCGCACGCTGGGCGAAGAGCTGCTCGAGCCGTGCACGATCCACGCCCCCGACGTCTTGGCGCTGCACCGCGACGGACTGCTCCGCGCGGCCGCGCACATCACGGGTGGCGGCTTCTTCGAGAACGTCCCCCGGGCGCTGCCCGAGGGCCTCGGCGCGCGGATCGAACGCGGCACCTGGCGCGAGCACCCGGTCTTCGGACTGATCGCCGACGCGAGCGGCGCCACGGACGACGACCTGTTCGGGACCTTCAACATGGGGATCGGGATGGTGCTGGTGGTCGGGCGCGAACATGCCGGCGACGTGCTCGCGAGATCGGCAGGTGCGAGCCGGATCGGCTCCGTCGTGACCGAGGCGGGCGTCACGCTCGTCTGACCCGTTGTGACCATCCCGGTTCACACCCGCACCCTGGACCTTGGTCCCTCGGGTCCTACCACCGGCCCAACCCGCACAAGGGGCCGAGCGCACCATCCAGGAGCGGGGCCGAGGTGCCGTTACCTCCGGGGTGGATGCGACCGCGCAACTCCCGCACTCGGTCCTGATCGTCGACGACCAGCCGCAGATCGTGTTCCTGTTGGAGTTCACGCTGGGCGCCGAGGGGTTCCGGACGTTCACCGCCCACGACGGCCTCGAGGCGATGGATCAGGTGCGTCGCCATCGTCCCTCGCTGATGGTCCTGGACGTGATGATGCCGCGGATGGACGGCTGGTCTGTCCTGCAAGAGCTGCAGACGCTCCGCGCGGACGAGCGCCCGCGGGTCGTGATGGTGACGGCACTCGGCGGACCTACCGAGCGCGCCCGCGCGATGGGGCTCGGCGCGTCGGCCTTCGTGCCCAAGCCCTTCGACGTCGCGGAGATCAGTCGCATGCTCCACGACCTCGTGCTCGCGCCGGCCTCCTGACCTCGCGCTGCTAGCTCGCGGCGATGCAGCCGCCGATCCCGTCGCTCGAAGTGGTTTCTGGCTGGGACCGGCGTTCGTCCGCGAGGTCGTGGCCGCGACCGGCGACGACGATCCGACACTGGCCGAGCTCGCGATCTGGCTCGGCCGTGCCCGGCATCTCGACTATTGGGAAGCGGTGCTGGCCGGGCGCGAGCACGCGCCGATCCCGCTGATCACGAAGCAGTTGCGCGTGGCGTTCAGCGACTGAACCGTTGGTGCTCCTTCGGCACGACCGTGGTGCCGACGGCCTTCAGCGAGAGGACCGGCTCGTCGAGGAACTCCGCGGCGCTCTCGCTGATGTCGGTCCTCGCGCCGCCGATCTTGTGGATCTCGAACTCGCAGCGCCTCGAGGTGTTGCCGACCTGCACGATGCGGCCCCGCGCCTCGATCCAGTCTCCCGCGTACAGCGGTGCGAGGAACTCCACCGACTCGTAGGCGCGGAACAGGCCTTCGTCGCCGTCGTGGCGCATCGCGAGCTCGGTGATCAGGTCGCCGACGATCTCGAGCTGGCGCGCGCCGGCCACGAGGTTGCCGCCGTAGTGGGCGTCTTCCTGGCCCAGACGAAGACGGATGAACGCGGACGGCAGGTCGCTCACGGGATCCTCCTCGAGGTCGGGCGTGGGTCAGACGGGCGGCTGCGACCGCTCCGGCGCGTCGGGGACGACCTTGCCGAATCGAACGCCGCGCGCCGGCACCCGCGCCTCGGTTCCGTCCTTCTTGCGCACGAAGTACGTCTCGGCCGCGGCGTCCCACCGCTCGAACACGCCGATCGCCTCGGAGATGTAGCCGTTCGGCAGCTCGAACTGGAAGGACACGCGCTTGCCGAGGTCGGCCGGCGTGACCAGGTTCTCTCCCCGCATCGCGCGCGCATCCTACCCGAGCGCGAGCACGGCCTCGGCCGCCAGGCGGAACAGCAGTTCGCGGCCCTCGGCGTGGTCGTCCCAGCCGCGCTGGTCCCAGGCGTCGCCCGAGAGGTCGTCCCCAGCGTAGAGGAGCTGGCCGAACGTCACCCCGCGGAAGGCCGCGACCGCGAAGAACGCGGACGCCTCCATCTCCACGGTGAGGCACCCCTCGGCGACGCGCCGCTCGAGCTTCGCGCGGGTCTCCCGGTAGATCGCGTCGGTCGTCCACGTCGCTCCGGTCACGTACGGGACGTGGTGGCGCTCGAGCGCGCCGACGATCGCGGCGACCGCGTCCCCGGACGGCTCGGCCGTCCGGGAGGGCGGCAGGTAGTGATAGCTCGTCCCCTCGTCGCGGATCGACGCCGTCGGCACGATCACGTGGCCGAGCGCGACGTCGGGCACGAGCACGCCGGCGCCGCCGCACGCCACGAAGGACCGGCAGCCGCGGGCGATCAGCTCCTCGAGGAACGCGGCGGCGAGCGGCGCACCGACCCCGGGGTGCACCAGGGCCAGACGCGCGCCCTCGTAGGCGAGTTCCCAGATCGGGTTCTGCCCGATCTCGGAGATCAGCACGTCGAGCTGGCGTCCGTCGTGCTCCTGCACGACCTTCTCGATCACGTCCTGGAAGAAGCACAGGACCACGTGCGAGGGGACGTCGATCGGGTCGATCACCTCGTTCGGCTCGATCACCGCGGTCGGCGACGGGTCGAACTCGAGGATCGGTGCGTCCTCAGGGAGCAGCATCGCCGCGGAGCCTAGCCGAGCTTGGCGATCGTGCCGTCGGGCGGCGCCGGGTAGAAGTCGGGGTGTACCGCCCAGGCGAGGATCTCGAGCCCCTCGACGATCCGCGGGCCCGGCCGCGAGAAGAACGACGTCGCGTCGACCGCGTACACGTTGCCGTTGCGCACCGCCGGCGTGTCCGCGAACTCCGCCTGGTCGATGAAGGTGTCCGCCTCTTCCTCGGCTTCCTCCAGGTAGTAGCCGCAGGGCATGAAGACGGTGACCTCGGGGCCGGCCGAGCGGACCTCGTGCCAGGCGACCTCACGGCTCGACTGCCCCTTCTCGGCGAGGACCGGCGTGCCGCCGACCGCTTCGATCATGTCGGGGATCCAGTGCCCGGCGCTGAACGGCGGGTCGGACCACTCGAGCGCGAAGACGCTCACCGTCGGCACGCGCGTTGCCACCTGCTTGACCTTCGCGATCCGGTCGCGGAGCGAGCCCGCGAGCCGGGCGGCCGGCTCCTCGCGATCCAGGATCTTCCCGACGACCTCGAGCTGTCCGACCACCTCGTCGAGCGACTGGGGGTCGAGCGAGACGACCTTCGCGTCGGGCAGGCCGAGCTCGTCGAGCGCGCGCCGCACCTGGCCGCTCGGCACGCCGCAGACGCGGCAGAGGTCCTGCGTGAGGATCACGTCGGGGTTCTCGCGGCGGAGCAGTTCCCGGTCCAAGACGTAGGGAGACCCCTGGCTGCCGACCCGTGCGCGGACCGCGTCGTCGATCTCGCGCGGCGTCTGGATCCGCCCCTGGGGAAGGGCGCTCCGCGACACGACCGGCTTGGTGACCGCGTCGGGTGGGTAGTCGCATTCGTCGGTGACGCCGACCAGTTGGTCGCCCAGCCCCAACGCATAGACGATCTCGGTCGCGGACGGCAGCAGGGACACGATCTTCATCGAGGCAGCTCCCCCAGGCGTTCAGCGGACTCTAGCAGCGCCACCAGATCGCTCAGCGCGCGCCCCACGGTCGCGCCGTCGAGCACCCGATGGTCGAACGTGCAGCTGATCGTGGCGGCCGGTCGCGCCACGACCTGGCCCTCGACGACGAGGGACCGGGGCGCGATCACCCCGAGCGCGAGGATCACCGCCTCCCCGGGGTTCAGGATCGGCGTACCGCTCTCGCTCCCGTACGCCCCGGTGTTGCTGACCGTGATCGTGGACCCAGCGACGTCCTCGATCCGCACCGACCCGTCGCGCGCTTCGCGAGCCAGCTCCCGGATCTCCTTGGCGATCGCCCCGATCGCCTTCGACGCCACGTCGCGCACCTTGACCGTGCGCAACCCCTCGGACGTGTCGACCCCCAGCCCCACGTCGACCCGCGTGTACCGCCGGATCACCCCGGCCTCGCCGTCCCACGCCGAGTTCAACGCCGGATGCCGCCCCAAGGTGTCCGCGAGCGCCCGGACGAACACCGCCAACGGCGACACGCTGAGCTCCGCCCGCAGCCCCTCCAACGCCGAACAGTCCACGGTCCGCCACGTCGTGACCTGCGGCACTTCCCGCGCCACCCGCGACAACCGCTCGGCCGTCGCCCGCCTCGCCGCCGAGATCTCCTCCGCCTCGAACGGCGCCCGCATGTCGGCCTGTCGCGCGACGAACGGACCCTTGTCCTCCCACTCCTGAGCGTTCGCGAGCCGAACGTCACGCTCGGTCACGCGCCCACCTGGCCCCGTCCCGGTGACGGTCTCGATGTCGACCCCGAGCTCCTTCGCGAGCCGCCGCACCGGCGGCGTCGCAGCGACGGTTCCGGAGCCCACCGTTGGTGCGGCGGCGTCACCGGCCGTGGGGGAGGGCGGGGTAAGGCCACGGTCGGTGGCGCCGCCGGCCCCCCCCGGTTCCGGCGCCCGACCGGAAACCTCGAACGTCACCAACGCCGCCCCCACGGGCACCTCGACCCCCGCCTCGCCGTGCAGGGAAATCACCCGACCTGCATAGGGCGACGGGATCTCCACGACCGCCTTCGCGGTCTCGACCTCGACCAGCGGCTGGTTCAACGTGACCTCGTCGCCCTCGGCCACGAGCCACTCGACGATCTTGCCCTCCTCGAGACCCTCGCCGAGGTCGGGCAGGACGAAGACGCGCTCGGCCATCAGTACGCCACCGCCTCGCGGGCCGCCTCGGCGATCCGCTCGACGCTCGGCAGGTAGTGGTGCTCGAGCGAGGCCGGGGGGTACGGCGCGTCCCAGCCGGTCACCCGCATCACCGGGGCCCGCAGGTGGTCGAACGCGAGCTCCATCGCGCGCGCCGCCACCTCGGCGCCGATCCCGAGGGTCCGCGGGGCCTCGTGGACCACGACGAGGCGGCCCGTCTCGCGGACGCACCGCGCCAGGAGGTCCTCGTCGAGCGGGGAGAGCGACCGCAGGTCCACCACCCGCGCCGACACGCCCTCGTCCGCGAGCACCGCGGCCGCGTCGAGCGCCCGCGCGACCATCGCGCCGTACGCGACCACGGTGACGTCGTCGCCCGCCCGCACGATGCGCGCCGCGCCGATCCCCGGCCCGTCCGTCGAGAGCTCGCCCGGTTCCTTCGCCCAATAGCGCGCTTTCGGCTCGAGCACCACGACCGGGTCCGGGTCGGCGATCGCGAGGCGCAGCAGCCGGTAGGCGTCCAGCGGGCGACGACGGCACCACGACCTTCAGCCCGGCCGTATGGACGTAGTAGGTCTCGGGGCTCTCTCCGTGGTGCTCCTTGCCCTTGATCCCTCCGAACGAGGGGATCCGCAGCGTGATCGGCATGTCGACACGGCCGCGCGTGCGCATCCGCATCTTCGCGACGTGGTCGATCGTCTGCTCGAGCGCCGGATAGGAGAACGCGTCGAACTGCAGCTCGACCACCGGGCGCCAGCCCGCGAAGCACAGGCCGACCGCGGCCCCCACGATCCCGGCCTCGCTGATCGGGGTGTCGAACACCCGCTGCTCGCCGTACTCGGCCTGGAGTCCGTCGGTCACCCGGAACACGCCGCCGCTGCGCCCGACATCCTCACCGAACACGAGCACGCGGGTGTCCTCGGCGAGCGCGTCGTAGAGCGCGCGGTTCAGGGCGCCGCTCATCGTCCACTCGCTCATCCGAGCGCCTCTCCGCGCTGCCGCTCGAAGACCTCGGGCGGCGCCGCGTACACCCAGTCGAACATCCACTCCGCCGGCGGCGCGCCCTGAGCGGTCAAGCCCTCGCGGACCTCCAGGGCGGAGGCCTCCGCCTCGGCTTCGAAGCCGGCGACCGCGTCGGCGTCCACGACGCCCTCGCGTTCGAGCCACGCGTGGAACCGCGCGATCGGGTCGATGGCGCGCGCCGCCTCGACCTCCTCCTCGGTCCGGTAGCGGGAGGCGTCGTCGGCGGTGGAATGCGCCCCGATCCGGTAGGTGAGCGCCTCGATCAGGGTCGGACCGTCGCCCGCGCGGGCACGCGCCACCGCGTCGCGCGTGGCCGCGTAGACGGCGAGCACGTCGTTGCCGTCGACCCGCCGCCCGGGGAACCCGAACCCCTCCGCGCGCCGCCACAGCTCGCCCGCCGTCTGCTGCGCGGTGGGGACGCTGATCGCCCACCCGTTGTTCTGGCAGAAGAGCACGAGCGGGAGCCGCCAGACCCCGGCCATGTTCGCGCCCTCGGAGAAGTCGCCTTCGCTCGTGGAGCCATCGCCGAAGTACACGATCGTCACCGCGTCGGCGCCCTCGAGCCGCTGCCCGAGCGCGTACCCGGCGGCGTGCGGGATCTGCGTCGCGATCGGGATGCAGATCGGCCCGAACCGCGTCGCCCGCGGGTCGTACGGGCCGCCGTGCCAGGTGCCGCGGTGGTACCAGAGGTAGCGGACCGCGTCGACGCCGCGCACGAGCGCGACCGCGAGCTCGCGGAACGTCGGGAAGACCATGTCGTCGGGGCCGAGCGCGAGCGCGGAGCCGATCTGCGCCGCCTCCTGCCCCTCGAAGCCCGGGTAGACGGTCAGCTCGCCCTGACGCTGCAGCGCGATGCACTCCCGGTCAAGGCGCCGGCCGACGATCATCCAGCGGAGCGCGGCGCGGAGTTGGTCCCGGCTCAGGCCGACGTCGGGGTCGCCGACCGGGGTGCCGTCGGGTGCGAGGATCCGCTCGGGCGGCGTGCCGCCCCAGTGCTCCGGTACCTCCACGCGTCCTCCGGTCCGCCGCCTCTGATGCCGAGAGGATAGGGGATACGGCAGCGCGCTAGACTCCGACGACCGTGGTCCCCTCGGCCTATCTCCGTGTGTTCCAACCGCTCGACGGGTTCGAGCGCGACGAACAGCTGCATTGGGAGCGCTACCTCGTCCAGCGCCACGGCGTCCGGGGACGTGCGCGCTTCGCCGACCGCGTCACCGGCGAGGGGCTCGGGCTCCTCGCCCCGGCCGACGGCGAGCACGCGGAGGTCCGCACGGTCGAGGGACGCACCTACGTGTCACCCGACCGGATGCGGATGCGGGTGCTCGCCGCGATGCTCGCCTTCCGCGAGGCCGAGCCCTTCGAGCTGTGGGAGCGGTTCGTCCCGAAGAAGGAGGCGAAGGCCGCGCGCAGGCAACTCGCGAAGCACCGCCGCCGCGACCCGCACGCCGTCGCGTTCGTCCACCAGAGCCCGTGGCACGTCCCGATCCGGTGGTTCGCGCTGTTCAAGGACGAGGAGCGCCGGATCGTCGACGACGAGCACGGACGGCTGCGCCTTCGTTACCTCACCTCGACGCGCCGCGCGATGCGCCGCGCCGAGTACGCGATCCCCGTGTTGCGCAAGTCCGACCTCGGCCCGATGGGCGAGCTCCTGGTCGACCTGCACCAGTGGATGGCCGTGTTCGACCCGCGGTCGCTGCTCGAGCTCGACTACGGCGAGCTGTGCGACTTCCTCACCTGGGACGAGCTCGACGACGATCACAGCGCAGCCGACGTCCTGACGGCGCTCGACTCGCTCGGCAAGCACGAGTACCCGCACGCCGCGGAGGTCTACCAGGGCGTGCTCACGCACTGGGCCGAGGTCCGCAGCCGCGAGCTGATGAACTGACCCCCGGCTACGCGCTCAACGCGACCAGCAACGAGTCCCACGCGTCGAGGTAGGCGTCGACGTCCTCGACGGTGGCGGGCACCGGGACGGTCGGACCGGCGCCGACGATCGCCTCCCACACGCCGCGGTTCGCGAGCCAGATCCGGATGAGGCGAGACAGGAGCTCGTCGGCCGCGGCACGGCCGTCGTCGGCGTTGCGCGAGGGTGTCGGCGCGAACGTGTAGCCGGCGCGCGGCCCCAGATGATGGACCGACCAGGGGAGCCCGGACTGCTCGACCGAGGCCCGCATCCCGTCGGCGAGGCGTTGTCCGAGCGTCTGGGTGTTCGCGTAGGCCTCGGGCGTGAGGACCTCGAGCATGGTCGCGCGCGCCGCCGCCATCGACAGCGCGTTGCCGAACAGCGTGCCGCCGGTCGCGACCACGTCGGTCCGCTCCCCGTCGGCGCCCTTCACCTGTGTCATGAACAGGCCCAGCTCCTCGGTCATCCCCCACGCGCCGAACGGCACCCCCGCGGCGATCGACTTGCCGGCCGTGACGAGGTCGGGCTCCAACCCCCACATCCGGGTGAGCCCGCCGGGCCCGAAGACCTGGGTGTGGGTCTCGTCGTGGGCGAGCAGCGTGCCGGTCTCCCGGGTCACGCGGCGCAGGGCGTCGTGGAACCCGTCGTCGGGAAGGATCAGCCCGTAGTTGTTCGTGAGCGCGGGCTCGGTCATCACGAGCGCGACCGAGCGCCCCACGAGCGCGCGCGTGAGCGCGTCGACGTCGTTGAAGGGCACGAGCACGGTGTGCTGGGTGATGTCGCGCGGCAGGCCCCGCTCCTCGGGCTCCAGCGAACCGTCGGGTCCGACCACGACCAGCGCGTCGTCGAAGTGCCCGTGGTACTTGCCGTCGAACATCAGGACGGTGTCGCGGCCGGTCACGGCCCGCGCGAGGCGGATCGCCTCGGTGTTGGCCTGGCTCGCCGACAGCGTGTACTGCCACTTCGGCAGCCCGTAGCGACGGCCGAGCTCCTCGGACACCACGATCGCGTCCTCGGTCGGCAGGAGGAACTGGTTGCCCTTGGCCATCCGGTCGGCCACGGCTCGCACGACCGGCCCGGGCGCGTACCCGCAGAACATCGACATGTCGGCGATGTTGAAGTCCGAGTAGGTGAACCCGTCGACGTCGGTGAAGCGCGCGCCGGCGGCCGTGTCGACCCACAGCGGGAGGTGGTGGTAGGAGCCCCGGTGCCACGACATCGGGACGCCGTTCGGCATCACGTCCCACGCGCGCGTCCACAACTCGGCGGAGCGCGGCCGTGCGGCGTGGAACCGCTCGTCCTCGGCTTCCTTCAGCGAACGGACGAGCGCGGGGTCGACGGTGGGCGGCACCCGCGGAGTGTATCGGCGAGGCGGGAGTGGCTGGGGGCAGGATCGAACTGCCGACACCGCGGTTTTCAGCCGCGTGCTCTGCCAACTGAGCTACCCAGCCCGGGGCGGTAGAGAACCTGGCACAGATCGCTACCGAGGTCATCACCAGCGCGTTGAAGTGTAGCGAGTGGAGGTGGGTCCGGGCTGGGTAACGCCTCTCCGGCGCTCTCCAACCCGAACAGGCCAGCTCGACCCCCCTTGCAGGGCCGTCGTTGTGGTTCCAGCAGATGGACGCGCCGCGCCCGCAGCGCAACCGGATTCATATCGACGTCGATGTCCCGCACGACCCGGCGTTGCCAGCCGGTCAACCTTCGGCTGGCTCGGCCGGTTGCGTGAAGAACTCAGCGAGAACTGGGATGACGACCTCGTCGGCCGCTCCATGGCCTTGGCCTTCGAGGACCTGCGACTCGGCGCCCGGGATCGCCGCGGCGATGACCTCGGCCCCCTCGCGGGCCCAGTCGGGGCTCATCCCGCCAGCCAGGGCAAGGGTCGGCGTCGTGATGTGCGCCAACCGGTCCACGGGCGCCGACCCACCGTTGCACAACGTGATCTCGTAGGGCAGCGTGTTGGCGAAGGACTGCATGTGCGCCCAGTACGGTCCGGTAGTGATGTGGGCGAGCGCCTCCGGTGGCGTGCCGACCAGCACCAGGAACCGTTCGGCCGCCTCGGCGCGCTGGCCGAAGGCGACCAGCTCCGAGAGCTGGGCCGCGAACTTGGCCGTCGTCCCTTCCGTATACGGCGGCTCGTAGACCGCCAGTCCGTGCATCGGAACGCCTCGAGCCGCCGCCTCGAGGGCGAGCGCGCCACCTGAGGAGTGGCCGAACACGAACGCCGACCCACCAGCGGCCTCGATCAGCGCAGCGAGATCCTCGACCTCGCGCTCGATCGAGTACGGTCCCTTCTCGTCGCTGTCCCCTCGTCCGCGCCGGTCGTACTCGTACACCGTGAAGTGTGAGCCCAGTCCCGCGGCGAGGGACTTGGTCGACGAGCGATCACTGAACGCCCCGACGATCAGGACCAGAGCCGGGCCAAGACCGGAGCGGTCGAACGCGATCGTGGTGCCATCGTGTGACTGGACCGTCTCCATCGCTGTTCCTCCCACCCACGCTGAGACACCCATCATCGGCCACTTCCTCGCGAACGTCTGGCTCCCTGGCCGCCATGAGCGAACACCGCATGTCCCGCCAGCTACGTGCTCTCGAGGAACGGGACCGCTGCCGCTGACAGCGCTGGGAGCGCGAAGATGTCGTAGTGCGTCGCGCCAGGCAGGATCGCGAGGCGATGGGGTGTCATCCCGGACCGGTCCCACCCTGCGTCCCGAAGACCGCCCCCGAGCAGCTCGAAGAACTCGACGGCGTGTGCCGGCGGTACACCGTCGGCGTCGCCGATGACGAGCATGGTCGCGGCGGAGATACCGCGGACCTCCTCCGTCCAGTCGTAGTCGATCTTGAGCAGCTCCGCGACCTGCTCAACCAACGCGGGCCAGTCCTCGACGCGCGGGGCGACGTGCGCGTAGCCCTCGAACAGCGGCGTGTTCCTCATGGCCTCGGCGAAAGCCGGACCCATCGCGTCCATGCCCGCCCTCATCTCCGGGCACCACCCCTGCCGCTTGAACACGGTCGAGACCAGGACGAGCCGCTCGACGACGTCGGGATGCTGGATGGCGGTTCGAAGCGCCACGCCTCCACCGAGCGAAAATCCAATGATCGCTGCGGGCTCGAGCCCGAGGCTCCTGATCAGGTCCGCGATGTCGTCGGCCATCGTTTCGAAGCGCATCGGTCGGTCGACGGCGGGTGAGGCTCCGTGCGATTGGAGGTCGACTCCGATCACCTTGCGCACCCCGGCGAGGAGCTCCAGGTTCGGCCCGAACATCTCGACCGACCCGAACCCCCCGTGCAAGACGATCAAAGGTCGGCCCCCACCGGCGACCGTATATGCGAGCTCGATCCCGTTGGCTGTGGAGAGATGACGCGGCTCTCCCTGCGGCGTCATCGCTGCCCCCTTCCCTCCCGCAGACGCTCGACCGCAGCCGCCACGCGTCGCTGACGCGTCTCCGCCTTCTTCGCGTTCTCGATCCCTTCCACGAACCACCGCTGCTGGCTGTACGAGAGCCCTTCGAAGAAGCGGTGGGCTGCGGGGTCGTTCTCGAAGGCTTGCGCGAGATCGGGCGGGACGACGATCCGACGTTCGTCCGTGTCGAGCTCGAGATCGACGTCTACCACGTCGCCGGCGTGGACTCCTGCCTTCTCTCTGACCTCCGCGTTCACGCCGAGCAGGAACCGGCCGCCCATCGATGCGACGCTCGTACGGTAGGTGTAGCCGCTGATCGTGGCCCTGACCTTCGGTCGTTTCGATCCGAGTTGCTCAACGACCCCTACGGGCACTTCGATCCCCGTGGCCGTCTTGCCGGTCGCTTCGATCGTCGCTCTGAACCTCATGCCTTGCCTCCTCGAAGCCGGTCGCTCGTTAGGACCGGAGCCGGCCGCGGAAATCATCGCTTCCCGGATGAACCGCCGGAGCGACTGGCGGACTGAGGCTTGCGTTCGAGCCAGACATGCGATCACGCAGGCTCGGCAGTCTTCGACCGGGGCGGCGTCATCCTGGCACTGACCGACCGCTGCTCCGGAAGCGCGCCTGACGGGCTTCGATCCCGCGATCTTCGCCTTGACAGGGCGATGAGGACTCCGGACTCCTCCACAGGCGCATGTTCGGTTGTGCCGGCGCGAGCGCCGGATGATGCCGTGCCCCCAACGGGATTCGAACCCGTGCTTCCGCCTTGAAAGGGCGGCGTCCTGGGCCGCTAGACGATGGGGGCGCGGGTGCGAGCCTCCTGCTGGGGCGCGGGCCCAGGATAACGGCGCCCATCGAGGGCTGTCACCAGCGCCGCCCGAGGTCGGTTCGGGTGTAGGGTCGCCCGGACTGGCCGCCCTGGAGGGCGGATCCCTCGGTCTGGCGGGGTGAGGTTCGATGAGGCTCCGGTACCGTCGTGTCGTGGTGCACGATCCGTTCCACGACTGGCTCGACGCCTATTTCGCGGCGTGGGAGTCGAACGACCCCGACGAGGTGGCCGCGCTCTTCACCGAAGGGGCCGTGTATGCGGTCGGGCCGTTCGCGGAGCCGTGGCTCGGTCGCGAGGAGATCGTCCGCAGGTGGACCGCGGATCGGCAGACCGAGGTCGCATGGACCTACGAGGTCCTCGCGTACGAAGAGGGCGAGGGCGTCGCGCACTGGCGGGTGGCGGCGCGCGACTCGGACGGCGTCCGGCGCGAGCGCGACGGGATCGTGTGGCTCAGGTTCGCGCCCGACGGCCGGTGCTCGGAGCATCGGGAGTGGCTCGCGACGCGGGAGCTGCCGGAGAAGACCTGAGCCGCAGCCCGGTCCGGGGGCCTGCACCCTCGGCTACCTCCAGGACGTGGTGGACGCCGACGCGGGGCCGCAGCAGGCGCCGGGGCTGCAGCCGCACCACCCGGACGACCCGCCAGCGCCCGTCCAGGAGCACGGCGTCGATCGGGAACCGCATCCCGAACGTGTGGACGGAACGGCACCGTTCGAGCAGCAGGCCCTCACGTTCGGCCAGCCTCCGCCTGCCGCGCAGACCGCGGACGCGTTCGCGCCTGGTCTCGGGGACCTGGACGTCGAACGGGCCGAGGCGGGCGCGGCGCATCACGAGCGACCGTACCGGCCGGCGCCGACATCGCCCGCCCTACCGACGGGGGGAGGTCATGTGAGACCATCTGCGACATCGCCTGCGCCCCCCGCGCCGATGAGAGGGATCGGTGCCGCAGGTCGTGGAAGGAGCAACGATGCGTCGCACCGTCGTCTCCCTGGCTCTCGCGTTCGCGACCCTGCTCACCGTCGCGGCTCCGCCGTCGAGCGCGCTCACCCGCACGGTCACCAACCTGCCGGCGCTGAAGGGGTTCGAGATCCCCGACGCGTGTTTCCATCGCACCGTCACGCTGACGGAGCGGAACGAGCGCACGCTCAGCACCTTCCTCGACGGCAAGACCGTCGTGCGGTACCTGATCAGCGGGGATCAGACCACGCTGTTCCAGAACGAGGCCGGGGCGGAGCTCACGATCGACACCACCGGCACCACGACGCTCACGCCCAACGGCGACGGCACGTGGACGATGATCCAGCAGGGCTCGGGCTGGGCGTTCGTTCCGCCGAGCGATCCGACCGGCCCCACCCTCGTGTGGTTCACCGGCACGGTGACCTCCACCGGGACGCTCGACGAAAAGACCTTCGCCTTCGACGTGCAGACGCAGACGCGTTCGGGCATCACGAGCGACATCTGCATGATGCTGGTGACGGGACTCAAGATCCGGCACTGAATGCGGCGAGGTCGAGGAAGCGGGCGGCCGCCGGCGACAGCGGTCCCACCCGCGACACCATCCCGATGGTCCGCGTGAGCGGCGGGTCGAGGCCCCGTACGACGAAGCGGCTGGCCGCCGTGCGCGCGAGGGCCTCGGGGAGGAAGGCCGCGCCCGCGCCCGCGTCGACCAGCGGCAGGATCGCCTCGCGTTGCCCGATCTCAACGGCCACCGACGCCTCGATCCCGGCCGAGCGGAACGCCCCGTCACCTGAGGCACGGGGCGTGCCGGGTGGGCCGGGCAGGATTCGAACCCGCGACACGAGGGTTAAAAGCCCCCTGCTCTGACCTGGCTGAGCTACCGGCCCCGGGAGGATTGTAGGGAACCGCCGCCGCGCGTCTCGGCGTCCAAGGGCCGTTCGACGGGACCGTCGAGCCCAACCGAGCCAAGGAGGCACGCGATGAAGCGGTTCGCTCTCGTGGTCGCCGGGTTCCTGGCGGGCGCCGTGATCGCCCTCCAGGTACCTTCGACGGCCCAGCCGTCCGGCACCACCACCGACACCACCCAGCGCACGATCACCGCGAGCGGCACCGCCTCGATCCACGCGCAGCCAGACGAAGCGGTCGTCTCGCTCGGGGTCCGGACCCAGGCCTCCACCGCGCAGGCCGCGATGCAGCAGAACGCGACCAAGATGTCCGCCGTCTTCGGCGCGATGCGCAAGCTCGGGATCGGCGGAGCGGACCTCGCCACGACCAACGTCTCGCTCGACCCCGTGTACAGCAACGACGGCAGCACCGTGATCGGGTTCCAGGCGATGAACCAGATCGAGGTCACGATCCACGACATGGGCGCGGTCGGCAAGGTGATCGACGCGGCGGTGGGCGCCGGGGCCAACCTCGCCGGTGGGATCACGTTCCAGCTGTCCGACCAGAACAAGGGCGTGAACGACGCGCTCGCGAAGGCCGTGCAGAACGCGCGCTCGAAGGCCGACGCGATGGCCGCCGCCGCGGACGCGACCGTGGGACAGGTCGTCACGATCGACGAGGGGACGTCGCCGGAGCCGATCCGCTACGCCGTCCCGCAGGCGGCGGAGGGCGTAGCCACCCCGGTGAACCCGCCGACGATCGAGACGCAGGTGCAGGTCACGGTGACCTGGGCGCTCACCTAAGGCACCGAAGCACGGGAGCTTCCCGCGGGCGGGACGACTCAGTCCCGCCCGTACCCGTTCGTGATCGGGAGCCGTCGGTCCCGACCGAACGCCTTCGGCGTGATCTTCACCCCGGGCGCGGACTGGCGCCGCTTGTACTCGGCGCGGTCGATCATCCGCGCGACCCGGTCGGCGGTCGCGCGGTCACCGATGCCGGCCGCGACGATCTCCTCGACCCCGAGGTCGTCCTCCACGTAGGCCTCGATCACGGGGTCGAGGATCTCGTAGGGGGGGAGCGAGTCGGTGTCGCGCTGGTCGGGGCGGAGCTCCGCGGAGGGCTCCTTCGTAAGGATCGGCTCGGGGATCGGCGGGGTCTCGCCCGCCGCCTCGGCCTGCGTGTTCCGCCACCGGGCGAGTTCGTACACGAGGGTCTTGGGGACGTCCTTGATCGGGGCGAACCCGCCGGCCATGTCGCCGTACAGCGTCGAGTAGCCGACCGCATACTCGCTCTTGTTGCCGGTGGCGAGCGCGATCGGACCGAACCGGTTCGAGACCGCCATCAGGTAGGTGCCGCGGATCCGCGCTTGG
The DNA here is from genome assembly GCA_963710985.1 of uncultured Actinomycetes bacterium. Classification (GTDB taxonomy): domain Bacteria; phylum Actinomycetota; class UBA4738; order UBA4738; family HRBIN12; genus AC-51. The sequence continues at coordinate 237,826 of CAVQCI010000006.1, forward strand.
AGGTTCTCGGCGGCCAGCCCCTCGACGGCCCCGATAGGGCCGAGGGCCGAGCCGTAGGCCTCGAACACCTCGGTGATCGGCACGACGTCGAGCCGGATCCCCAGCCGGCGCGCGAGCTCCTCGGCGTCGGTCAGGCTTCCGGGGCTCGAGTACATCGAAGGCATCGCGAGGGCGCGCACCGCCTCGGGCCCGAGCGCGTCGGCCGCCACCACGGCCACGAGCGCGGAGTCGATGCCGCCCGACAACGCGAGGACCGCCTCGCCGAAGCCGTTCTTCCTCGCGTAGTCGCGCGTGCCGAGCACGACCGCGCGGTAGACCTCCTCGACCTCGCCGGGCCACGGGCCGCGCCCGTCGACCGCGAACGCGCCGTCCTCGACCTCGACCACGAGCAGGTCCTCGTCGAAGCGCGCGGCCCGGCAGACGACCTCGCCGTCGGGCGCCATCACGAACGAGCCTCCGTCGAAGACCAGCTCGTCCTGACCGCCGACCGCGTTCACGTAGACGATCCACGCGCCGGTCTCCGACACGCGTGCCCCCAGCACGTCCTCGCGCTCGTGGACCTTGCCGCGGTGGTACGGCGACCCGTTGATGTTCGCGATCAGCCGCAGGCCCTGGTAGTCGTCCCACGGCGGCCCCGGGAGCCAGGCGTCCTCGCAGACCGACAGACCCACCGACGTGCCTGCCACCTCGATCCGAAGGCCCGCGGTCCCCGGCACGAAGTACCGCTCCTCGTCGAACACGCCGTAGTTCGGCAGGCGACACTTCGCGTACCTCGCAACGACCTCGCCGCCGCGCAGGAGCGCGGCCGCGTTGTGCAGCCCCGCCTCGGTGCGATCGACGAACCCGACCACGACGTCGCAGGTGGCGGCGGTCCGGCGCGCGAGCTCCTCGAGCGCCGCGAGGTTGTCGCGGACGAACTCCGGGCGGAGCACGAGGTCCTCGGGCGGGTACCCGGTGACCGCGAGCTCGGGGAACACGGCGAGCTCGGCGCCGGCCGCGCACGCGTCGGCGGCCATCGTGGCGATCCGGGAGACGTTGCCGTCGAGGTCGCCGACGGTGGTGTTCAGCTGGCCGAGCGCGACGCGGACCACGCCGGCAAGCCTACGGGACCGCGGATGCTACTCGCGGCCGCCGATGTCGACGTTATAGGCCTCCCAGACCAGGTCGGCGCCGTGCTGGCGGTGCCGGATCACCCGGCCGATCAGCCGCTGGAGGTCGTCGCGGGCCTGGTCGAGCGGCCACGCGTCGCTGCCGATCTGGACCGTCGCGAGCCGGTCGTCCATCGCGGCGATCGACGTCGCGATCTCGGGGTGCTCCTCGCGCAGGCGACGCACGTTGCCGTCAAGGCGCGGCGCCAGGCTGAGGATCTCGTCATACAGGCCGTCGGGGCGCTCGGTCACCGAGATGTGCTGCTCGAACGCGTGGGCGACCTCGAGCAGGTCCTTGTGCACGCGGTCGGTCCACTCCGGGATCCGGCCCGAGCCGGGGGACGAGATCGCCTGCTCCAGATGCACGAGCGCGTCGTGCAGGGTGCGCCGGCGCTGGACCGCTTCGTCGAGGGCTCGGCTGAACTGACCGTCGTCAGCTTCCATCTCGAAAGCGACCGTACCCGAGACCGCCTCGCCAACGCAACCGACCGGAACGGCGGGTGCAGACCTTGAGTTTCCGACGTCGCGGCGATGGCCGATGAACCGCAAGCGGGTGCCGTCCGTAGGCCTGCTGAACGGGGGAGGAGGCACGATGCGCAGACGACTGGCGGCGACGATCCTGACGGTGGTGCTGCTCTGCGCGTTCGCGGTGCAGCCCGCGAGCGCGGCGGTGGTGATCAAGGGGGTCTCGACGACCTCCGGGTTCCGGTGGAAGCCGCACAAGGTCAGCATCGCGACCGGCACGAAGGTGGTGTGGAAGGCCGTGACGGGCACGCACACGGTGACGGCGTACAAGGGCAAGTGGTCCAAGGACACGACGATCGCGCAGGGCACGAAGACGTCGTTCACGTTCAAGAAGGCCGGCGTCTACAAGTTCCGATGCATCTTCCACTCGGCGCTCGTGAACGGGGTGTGCAGCGGGATGTGCGGCAAGGTGGTCGTCGGGTAGCACCGGACACCGCTGAAGGGACGATGCGGGGGAGGGCCTCCTGGGGGACAATGGCGCCCCATGGAGAGCCCCGGGAGCGCCGTTGCGACACCGACACGGGCCTCGCTGCTGCGTCCGTTCCTTCCGCGCCTGACCTTCGAGATGCTCGCGGACGATCCGGACCGCCGCTGGCGGGCCGTGGACGGCTCCGTCGTGTTCGTCGACATCTCGGGGTTCACGAAGCTGTCGGAGAAGCTCGCCAAGTCCGGCAAGGTCGGCGCCGAGGAGATGGCCGACGCGATCAACAACATCCTTCACCGAACTGCTCGCGATCGCGTACGAGGAAGACGGGAGCCTCCTCAAGTTCGGCGGCGACGCGCTGTTCCTGCTCTTCTCCGGCGGCCCTGCGGAGGACCACGCCGTCCGCGCCGTGCGAGCGGCCGCCGGGATGCGCAAGCGCCTGCGAGAGGTCGGGAAGATCCAGACCACCCGTGGCACGGTCGGCCTGCGGATGTCGGTCGGCGTGCACACCGGGATGTACGACTTCTTCCTCGTCGGCGACTCCCACCGTGAGCTGATCGTCACGGGACCCGGGGCGACGCAGGTGGTGACGATGGAGGGCACCGCGGAGGCGGGGGAGATCCTCCTCAGTCCCTCCGACGGCGGCGCACCTGCCGGCCCGGTGCCTCGGCGACCCGAAGGGCCCCGGGGTGCTGCTCCGCGTCGGCCCCGGCGGGTGAGCCCGCCGGTCTGGTGTCGGTGATCCCCTCGATCTCGGAGGATCTGCTCGAGTCCTGCGTGTCGGTCGCCAACCGGGAGCAGCTGCTGGCCGGCTCGCGGGAGCCCGAGCACCGCCAGGCGTCCGTCGCGTTCCTGCACTTCGACGGGACCGACGAGATGCGCGAGGAGAAGGGCCCCGAGGCGCTGGCCGACGCCCTGCACGAGCTCGTCGTCTGCGTCCAGGAGGCGGCCGACGACCTGCAGGTGTGCGTTCCTCGCGTCCGACGTCGACGCGGACGGCGGCAAGATCATCCTCACCGCCGGCGTCCCTCGCGCCGTCGGCGACGACGAGGAGCGGATCCTGCTCGCGCTCCGCCGGATCGCCGATACCCCGCTGCGTCTGCCGCTGCGGATCGGCGTGAACCACGGCGGCGTCTTCGCCGGCGACATCGGCCCTCGCTACCGGCGCACGTACACGGTGATGGGCGACACCGTGAACCTCGCGGCGCGCGTGATGTCGAAGGCGCCACCGGGTCAGGTCTACGCGACCGGGCTCGGTGCTCGACCGCTCGGCGACCCGCTTCGAGCTGACCGAGATCGAGCCCTTCATGGTCAAGGGCAAGGCGAAGCCCGTGCACGCGTGGGCCGTGGCCCAGCCGGTCGGGCAGCCGCGCGCGCGACGAGGGCGAGCACGAGGCGCCTGCCGTTGATCGGCCGCGGGGCCGAGCTCGCGTCTGCTCCGCGAGCTCGCGGTCGAGACCTACCGGGGGGGCGGCCGGCTGGTCGAGATCGTCGGCGAGCCGGGGATCGGCAAGACCCGCTTGCTCGAGGAGCTTCGCGATTGCGACGAAGGGCTCCACAGCATGCACGCGACGGCGGAGGCCTACACGTCCTCCTCACCCTACGCGACCTGGCGCGAGCTGCTTCGGGAGCTGCTGGAGCTCGGCTGGGAGGATCCCGATGACGTCGTACGCGACCGCATCGTCGGGGTGGTCGAATCCAGGGAGCCGGCCCTGCTTCCATGGGTCCCGTTGCTGGCCAACGCCTTCGACGTCGACGTCCCGCCGACGCCCGAGGTGGAGGCGATCGCCCCCGAGTTCCGGCGCCCGAAGTTGCACGAGGTCGTCGGTCGATTCCTCGACGCCGTGCTCATCACGCCGACCCTGATCCAGATCGAGGACGCGCACCTGATGGACCCCGCCTCGTGCGATCTGCTTGCGGCACTGGTCAACGAGGTCGCCGGGCGTCCCTGGCTGTTCTCCATCGCGAAACGGAACGTAGGGACCGGCTTCAAGGCGCCGGACAGCGATCGGGTCGTCCGGATGGATCTGGAGCCGATGACGGACGATGACACCCGCGCGATGGTCCGCGCCGCCACCGAGGATGCGCCGCTGCTCCCGCACGACGAAGACCTGATCGCACAGCGGTCCGGCGGCAACCCGCAGTTCCTCCTCGACCTGGTGCAGGCAGTTGCCTCAGGGTCGATGCTGCCAGACTCCGTCGAGGCTGCCGCGACCGCGCGCATCGACAGTCTGAGCGCCGACGATCGGGCCCTCGTCAGGCGTGCCTCGGTGTTGGGCGTGTCGTTTCACCCGAGGATGCTAGATGTCGTCCTCGATCCTGAGATGGCTCGCCCCGACGACCCGGCCTGGGATCGTCTGTCGGAATTCTTCGAAGACGACGGCGACGGGTACGTGCGGTTCCGCCGGGCCGTCGTGCGCGATGCTGCGTATGAGGGCCTCCCCTATAGGACGCGACGGGTCCTGCATCGGTCGATCGGTGTGCGTCTCGAACAGGAGGTCCCAGACCCCGAGGAAGCGTCGGGGTTGCTGTCGCTCCATTTCTTCCTGGCAAGCGATAACGCCAAGGCATACCGATACGCACGCATCGCCGGCGACCGTGCGCTCGAGCGCTACGCGGTCGAAGAAGCGGCTCACCTTTATCAGCGCGCGATCGAGGCCGCCAGTCGCCTGCCGGACGTCTCGGACGTGGTACTTGCGGGCCTCTATGAGCAGCAGTCCTTCGCGTACCTCGACGCCGGCGAGGCGCGGAAGGCAGCTAAGGCGTGTGGCCTCGGCCGTCGCCGTGCCGGCACGGATCCGGTGATGATGGGTCGCCTGCTCTATCGTCAGTCGAAGATCGAGGAGCGGCTCGGGGGATATTCGCGGGCTCTCGCGTGGGCGACGCGAGCGAGGACCGTCCTTCTCAGGACGGACGACCCCCTCGCGCATTCACTCGCCTCCGAGGTGGCGGCCTGGTATGCGTCCGTCCTCCAAGGCATCGGCAGGACTCGCGCCTCGGCCAGTTGGGCTCGCCTCGCGATCGCGGAAGGCGAGGCAACCGAGAATCACCGGGCGCTGGCCGACGCGTACGACGTCCTGGACACGCTCAACCTGATACTCGGTCTGCAAACCGGGGCGTATTGGGAGAAGGCGCTCGCTCTGTTCGAGGAGATCGGCGCCCAGCGAGCGCAGCAACGCGTGCTAGGCAACCTCGGTGCCGGCTGTTACGCGGCGGGACGCTGGGACGAAGCGATGCGGTTCAATGAACGGGCCCACGAGCTCGCTGTACGGATCGGTGACGTCGTCTCCGGTGGCTTCGATCTCATCAACATGGGCGAGATCGCCGGCGATCGCGGTGAGTTGGACGAGGCCGAAGCGCTCCTCCGTGAGTCACTTCGGGTGTGGCGCGCCTCCGAGTACTCGTTCCCGCTCGGCGGGTGCCTCGCGTACCTCGGCCGCGTCGTTGCTCGGGCCGGCCGGTTCGACGAGGCCCTCGAACTCTACGCGGAGGCGCTCGAAGCGTTCGAGAAGGCGGGTGCGCACGAGGAAGCCGTAGAGGTCAATGCCCGCATCGCGGAGTGCCTGACCTTTCAGATGGATCCGGCCGCCGCACTCGCACGCCTGGACGAGGTGTCGGCGCAGCCCGGCGCTGCGGGGATGTTCTCGGCGCTGATCCACCGTGTCCGCGGCTACGCGCTTGCCCAACTCGGCGATCGCGACGGGGCGCGCAACGAGTTCGAGGAGGGCCTGGCGGTGTCGAGGTCGAGGGATTCGGACTTCGACATCGTCCAGGCGCTGATCGGGCTGATCAGGCTTGCCACGATCGACGGAGAGCGCCCCGCGCCCGAGCTCGTGGACGAGACCGGTCAGATCTTGGAGCGCCTGCGGATCCGCGCCGTGACGCACGTCCCGCTTCCCGCTTGACATTCCGCCAGGCGACGAAGAGGAAGCGGCCCCCGAAGGGGCCGCTTCCTTCCGAACGGTTGTGAGCGTCAGCCGGTCCTCCGGGTGAGCGCGTCACCTTCCACCCAGATCTCGTCCGTCACTTGGACCAGGCCTGGGCCGACGGCCGTGGCCGTCTCCTTGGCGAGGCACATCACTTCCACCGTGCCGCTGTCGGGTTGATCGGGAAGATGGTGGTCGAGATGGGGCTCCCGGAGTCATGGGTGACCTGAGTCGTCCCGGCGACTCGCCCGAGTCACCGTGAGCGTTGAGGTCGAAGTGTTCACGCTCGTCACGGTCAGCCGCTCCGTCCCGATGACGATGTCGAACGGTGTAGCGGGAAGCGTCGTGGCCAGACTCGTGACGGTGATCGTCGCCCCGCTGTCGACGTTAACCTTTCCGATCGCACCGAAGGATTGTCCCGTGCACCACATCGCCGTGTGCTCGCCGTGAGTCCCGTAGTCGACTGTCGTCGTGTGGCTGAGCGGGTACGTCGCGGTCTCCGCGGGCCAGGCCCTCGTGATCTTGAACGTCGAGTACGGCTGTCCGGTCGTGTCCCAGAGCAGTTCTACGGACGTCCCGTCGGACGACTGGTTCAGGTCGTAGCTCGCCGGGAGGCAGTTGGTGCCGTTCTTGTTGTCGCCGCGGAACAGGGTCGTGCCGTCCGGGGTGCCGGTGGCCGTTTGGTTGCAGTTCAGGACGCCATCGGAGTACGCGAGGTTGAACACGGTGTCCTGACCCGCGGCGACGTTGCCGATGCGTGCTCCCGGTGACCCCGAAGCCGCCACTCAAGCTCGCGGCAGCCTGGCTGCCACCCGGCGGGGGCGAGACCGAGATCCTGATCCCGTCGAAGCCGAGTCCAGCGTTGGTCGTGCCGGGGATCGACATCGCGTACCAGTGGTCGCAAGAGGCGCAGTCAGGACCCGAGTCCGACTTGTTCGTCGTGGCGAGGGACTCCGTCGTGCCGACCTTGGTCGAGCCCTGCAGCAGATCAACGTTGATGACGGCGCTGTACTTGGCGTCGAAGACCAACGTAGCGCTCGTGATCGTCGCCCCCGCGTAGTCGCCACCCAGGCCGAACCGGAGGGTCTCCGACTTGTTGTTCGCCCAGTCGAGCCGTCCGCACGAGGAGTTGCCCCCGACGTTGCTCGACACTCCGATTCCGATCGGCTGCTTGTTGGGGTTGGTGAGGTAGGAGAGCGAGGGAGTGCCCGACGGTGATCCCGCGGTGAGGACGCCGACCGGGCCCGAGAGCGGGCTGGGCGTCTGCGGGCAGTTGCCCGTCGAGAACGTCGGGAACGGTTGTGGGTTGTCCGGACGTCTCCGAACCGGTCGGGTAGTGGTTGAACGACGCAGTCGTCCCGTCGAAGTGCAGACGGATGCTTCCCGCGTCCTTCAGGCCCGAGTTGGTGTTCTGAACCAATGACGAACCGAACACGTTGGTGAGCGGTACGAGCGCCACCAGCGTCACGAGTGCGCCGACGACGAGACCTACCCGTCGCCGCCTATGGGACTTCTGCATTCTGTTGCCCTCCCCAAAGTCGAAACGTTTCGGCGCCACGTTCGTAGGCCGAACAGCCCAAGGACCGTAGGCCGAGTGACCGTTGCGCGTCAAGTCGCCGAAGGTCCCATCACACGATGTTCACGTGTGTCCGGCGGTCACAGGATGGGCAGGTAGCGCTCCAGCTCGTAGGGGCTCACGTAGGCCTTGAAGCCGTCCCACTCCTCGCGCTTGTTGCGGATCAGGTACTCGTGCACGTGCTCGCCGAGCGCCTCGCGGAGCACCTTCGAGCCCTCCGCGAGCTCGATCGCGTCGTGCAGGTCCTGCGGCAACGAGCTCGATCCCCGCCGCCGCCCGCTCCTCGACGCTCATCTCGTAGATGTTGTTCGAGGCCTCGGGCGGCGAGCGTCGTACCCTCCTCGATCCCGGTCGAGCCCCGCCGAGAGCATCGCGGCGAAAGCGAGGTAGGGGTTGCACGCGGCGTCGGGCGAGCGGTACTCGATCCGGGTCGCCTCCTCCTTGCCCGGCTTGTACTGGGGCACGCGCACGAGCGCGCTGCGGTTGCGCCGCGCCCAGCACACGTAGACCGGCGCCTCGAACCCGGGCACCAGCCGCTTGTAGGAGTTGACCCACTGGTTCGTGACGAGCGTGATCTCGGGCGCGTGGCGGAGCAGCCCCGCGATGTAGGACTTCGCGACGTCGGACAGGTGGTACTCGTCGGCGGCCTCGAAGAACGCGTTGCGGTCGCCCGCGAACAGCGACTGGTGCGTGTGCATCCCGCTGCCGTTCACGCCGGCGACCGGCTTCGGCATGAACGTCGCGTAGATCCCGAACTCCTGCGCGACCTCCTTCACGGTGAGGCGGTAGGCCATCACGTTGTCGGCCATCGTGAGCGCGTCGGTGTAGCGCAGGTCGATCTCGTGCTGGCTCGGCGCCACCTCGTGGTGCACGTACTCGACCGGGATCCCCATCGCCTCCAGGTACAGGACCGTGCGCTTGCGGTGGTCGGTGGCGGCGTCCAGCGGCGTCTCGTCGAAGTACCCGCCCTGGTCGAGGAACGTCGGGTCGTCGAGGCTCTTGAAGTAGAAGTACTCGAGCTCGGGCCCCACGTAGAACGTGTAGCCGAGGTCGGCGGCCCGCTGGAGCTGGCGCTTGAGCACGCCGCGCGGGTCGCCGTCGAACGGGGTGCCGTCGGGCTGGTAGATGTCGCAGAACATCCGCGCGACCGGCTCCTCGGTCTTCCACGGGATCACCTGGAACGTCGAGGCGTCGGGCCAGGCCACCATGTCGGATTCCTGGATCCGGCTGAACCCTTCGATCGAGGAGCCGTCGAACCCCATCCCCTCGGCGAAGGCGCCCTCGAGCTCCTGCGAGGTGATCGTGAAGGACTTGAGGAACCCCAGGACGTCGGTGAACCACAGGCGGATGAACCGGATACCCGCGTTCCTCGATCGTGTGCAAGACGTAATCGGCTTCGGCGCTGCGCATGTCCCGAGGGTAGGAGGTCCTCGCCCGGGTCGAGTTACGCCCCGGTTACATCTCCCGTAGGCTCGGCTGCATGGCTCGGGTCGGTCTGTGGGGGACGTTCGACGTGGAGCGTCTGGGCGACATGCTCGTGCCGCGGATCACCCGCCACGAGCTGGCTCGGCGCCTGCCCCACCTCGATCTGGTGGTGCGCGCGCCGCTCGGCTACCCCGGCCGCAACCGGTTCGCGGAGGAGGGCGAGGATCCCGCGCTGCCGCTCGGTGCCTGGGACGAGGAGCGGCTCGACGCCCTGGCCGGCGACCTCGACCTGCTGCTGCTGTCGGGCCCGGTCGTACCCGAGCACGACCTCGCGGCGACCGCCGGGGTCGCCGCGAGCGAGCTCGAACGGCGGCGGTCGGGCCGGTTCTTCGTCGAGGGCGTCGGTCCGCGCGAGGTCGACCTCCCGACGGTCTGGCACCTGGCCACGATCCCCGCGGATCCGAGCGAGGCGCTCGCCGAGCGTCTGCGAGCGGCGCTCGCCGAGCGGGCGCTCGTGAGCGTCGCCGACGACCCGAGCCGCGAGCGGCTCGTGAGGGCGGGGGTCGAGCGGGAGGTCGACGTCGTGCCGCACCTCGCGTGGCTGCTCCCGCGTCTGTTCGACGTGCGTGCGCTGCAGGGCTGGGTCGACCACGCGCGCGGGACCGGTCGGCTCCCGCAGGCCGACCTGCTGGCGGTGCAGGGGAGCCGCGCACTGTTGCCGCACGTGGACGGGTTCGCGGGGTCGATCGCGGAGGTCTGCGCCGCGCGCCGGCTGAGGGCGGTCCTGCTCGCGACCGAGCCCGCCGAGGGCGACGACGAGGTCGTTCGTGCCTTAGCCGAACGGCTGCCCGACGCCGTGTGCCTGCCCTCGGAGGCGCGGACCCTCGGGACGGTCGCCACGATCGCGTGGTCGGCCGCGTTCGTCGGGGACTCCGCCGCCGGCAACGTTGTCGCCGCGGCGTTCGAACGTCCCGGGGTGCTCGTCGATCCCGCGGGGCGCGACGTCACCCCGGGACTACAGGCGCGCGTGACCGACGACCCCGCCGCGGTCGGCGAGGCGCTGGACCGCGCGCTCGACGCCGGCCCGCTGGCCGCCGGCGCGTTCCGCGATCGGGTCGACGCGCACCTGGACCGCGTGGCGTCGCTCGCCTCGGATCTGGCCGAGGCGCCGCACCTAGACGCGCCGGCGCCGGTCGTCCCGGGCTCGACCCTGGACGACGAACGCGCGCGCTACGCGCGCGCGGCGCGCGCGCTCACCGCTCGCCTCGCCCAACAGCAGGCCGCGTTCGCCGACCGAGAGCGCGACCTCGAGGACTGGCTGCGGGGGATCGCGCTCGAGCTGTCCGAGAAGGACGTGCGCTTCAACCTCGTGTGGCAGAAGGTCCATCAGGCCGACCTGCTCTACCACTTCCACAAGGAACGGGCCGACCACGCCGACGAGCACCTCGCCCCGCTCCGCGAGGAGATCGCGTGGCTCCGCAGCGTCGTCGAGGAGCGGGACCGTCAGCTGGAGGCGGCGCGCCGGCGGTTGTCCGACGTGACCCGCCGCCCGTGGCGCGCGATCCGCGGCAGCAACTACGAGCGACGCCGACGCGGGCGCGGGCGCCGCTCCCGAGGCGCCGCAGGGACCGGTGGGGGAGGGCGACCGGTGAGCGACCCGGCCGACGAGGGCTCCGCGATCCGCGGCGCGTACCCGCACCGCGTGCTGCACGAGCGCGACCACGACCACCCGTTCCGCGTGACGCTCCTCGCCGACCGTGTCCCAGCGGGCTCGACCACCGAGCGTGCCGTCGCGATGCTCACCGCGCTCGAGCCGCCGGTCCGCGTGACGCTCGCAGCGCGCGACATCGACCGCGTCGCCCACGCGGCCCTCACCGCGCGGGCGTCGAGGTCGTCGCCGTCGCGAACGCGGCCGAAGGCGCTCGGTGGCTCGCTTCGCGAGCCGGCCACCCGAGCGTCGTCGTGGTCGACGGACCCGCGGCCGCCCTCGGCTTCCTCGGGGCGCTCGACGCGCATCCCGGGGCGGCGCTCGTGTACGACCTGCGAGGCCCGGCCACGGGCGAGCACGCCGTCGATCGCCGCGTCGAGAGCCAGGTCGTCGCGCTCGCCTCGGTCGTGCTCGTGCCTTCGGCGGCACTCGTCCCGTTCGTCCGCGAGCTCTCCGGGGGCGGCGACGCGGTGGTCGCGGACGGCGCGAACGACGCGCCCGCGCTCGCCCAGGCGTTCGCGCTGGTCGGGCTTGCGGTCCCCGACGTCGCTCTGCGCTGAGCTCGAGCTCGCACCCACGCGTGCGAAGATGGCCCGTGTCCGGCCCGCCCGACGACCACTTCTCCTCCGCTCCCGACCCGACCTTGGCGCGCGCCGCGTGGGAGCGCGTGACCGCGGACGTCCGCGCGCGCACCGTCCTGGACGAGCCCGGCGTCCGCGAGACCGCCGTGCGGCTGCTCGGGTTCTCCACGGCTGCGGCCGATCTCCTCGTCCGCTACCCGGAAGAGGCGGCGGCGCTCGAGGACGTCCGTCCTCGTTCGCGCGCCGAGCTCGACGCGGAGCTCGCCGCGGACCTCGACGCGCACGGCGCGCAGGCGGCGCTCCGGCGGTTCCGTCGCCGGGCGATGCTGCGTGTGGCGGCGCGCGACCTGGGCGGGGCCGGCCTGGAGGAGGTCGTCCTCGAGGTGAGCGACGTCGCCGACGCGTGCCTCGCCGCGGCCGCCGCTTCGGTGGCGCCGGACCTCGCCGTGATCGCGCTCGGCAAGCTCGGGGGTCGCGAGCTGAACTACGCGAGCGACGTCGACCTGCTGTTCGTCCACCCTGCGCCCGGCGCCGGCGCGCAGGAGGTGGCCGAGCGCGAGGCGGGCGCGCTGATCCGTCTGCTCGCCGATCGCACCGGCGACGGGATCGCGCTCCGTGTCGACCCCGCGCTCCGCCCGGGCGGACGCGCCGGGTCGCTCAGCCGCTCGCTCGACGCGACCCTCGCGTACTACGCCACCACCTCGGCCACCTGGGAGCGCCAGGCGATGCTGAAGGCGCGTCCGGCCGCCGGCGAGCTCGCGCTCGGCGCCGGGTTCGTCGAGGGTCTCGCGCCGATCGTCTTCCCCCCGCAGTTGGAGGCCTCCGCGATCGACGAGGTCCGTCGCACGAAGGTGCGTCTGGAGGAGTACATCCGCCAGCGCGGCAAGGAGTTCGTCGAGGTCAAGCGGGGACGCGGCGGGATCCGCGACGTCGAGTTCGCGGTCCAGCTGTTGCAGCTGGTGCACGGCCGGCGCGACCCGGGGCTGCGGAGCCCCAACACCCTGGCGGCGCTGCGGGCGCTCGCGAGCGAGGGCTACGTCGCCGAGCCCGACGCCGAGGCGCTCGCCGGCGCCTACGTGTTCCTGCGCCGGCTCGAGCACCGCCTGCAGATCGTCCGCGACCTCCAGACCCACGACCTGCCCGCCGACCGGCACGCCCGGACCACGATCGCGCGCTCGCTCGGCCTGGGCGGCGCCGACGCGCTGCAGGCCGAGTACGAGCGCACCACGGGTCTGGTCCGCGGCCTGCACGAGCGGCTCTTCTACCGTCCGCTGCTCGAGGCGTTCGCCGGACCGGCGGCGCCGCGGCCCGGCACCGAGCGTGCCGCCACCGAGGAGCTGCTCGCCGGACTCGGGTTCGCGCAGCCGGGTCGCTCCTACGAGGTGCTCGCGCGCCTCGTCGACCGCCAGACCCGCCTCGGCAAGGTCCTCGCGCACGTCTTCCCGCTGATGGCGCCGGCGCTGGCGCTGGCGGCCGACCCCGACGCGGCGCTGGTGCGGTTGGAGCGGATCGCCGACGCGGTGGGGGAGCGGCCGGGGCCGGCCGACGCGCTCGCCACGGACCCCGGCGCTGCCCGGCGTCTCGCGCACGTCGCGGGCGCGAGCCGGTTCGCGACCGACCTATTGGTGCAAGATCCCGAGCGGATCCGGGCGCTGGCCGGCGGGGTGATCCACGCCGACGACGCGGCGGCGGACCTGCTGCGCGTGGTCGGGCGCTACGCGGGGCGCGAGCTGTCCCCGCGCGAGACGGGCGACGCGATCGCGGCCGTGGGGGACCGAGTGATCGCCGAGGCCCTCGATGCGGTCGCGCCCGTGCTCCCGTTCGCGGTGATCGGGATGGGCAAGCTCGGGGCGCGCGAGCTGAGCTTCGCGAGCGACCTCGACGTCGTGTTCGTCTACGAAGGCGAAGGGCCCGATGACCTCCGCGCCGCGGTCGACGCGGCGGAGCGCGTGATGCGCCACGTGCGCGACGCCGGCTGGGAGATCGACGCCGACCTCCGTCCCGAGGGGCGCAACGGCCCGCTCGCGCGCTCGTTCGCCGGCTACCTGGAGTACTGGGAGCGCTACGCCGAGCTGTGGGAGCGCCAGGCGCTGCTGCGGGTGCGACCCGTCGCGGGCGACGCCGTGCTCGGCCGGCGGTTCGTGGGGGCCGCCCACGACTTCGCCTTCGCCCCCGAGGGCATCACGATCGACGCCGTGGCCGAGATCCGCCGGATGCGCGAGCGGATCGAGCGCGAGCGCGTCAAGCCCGTCGAGGCCACGAAGTTCCACTTCAAGCTGGGCTACGGCTCGCTCGCCGACGTCCAGTTCGCGGTGGAGATGCTCCTGCTCCGTTACGGCGGCGCTCACCCGCAGGTCCGCACGCCACGCACGCTCGAGGCGATCGAACGCCTGGCGGAGGAGCGGCTCGTGGAGCAGAGCGTCGCGCGCGACCTCGGCGAGGCGTTCGTGTTCCTCACCGACGTGAAGGATGCGCTCGAGGTGGACCGTCGCGTGCACGCCGAGGCGGTCCCGGCCGCGCCTGAGGAGCAACAGGCGCTCGCGCGTCGCCTCGGCTACGAGGAGTACCCGCGGCAGTCCTTCGTGGACGAGTACCTTCGTATCACGCGGCGGTGCCGCCGCGCGATGGAACGGGTGTTCGTCGAGGAGCTGGCGTGAGCGAACGGGCGACGGCGCTCGTGACGGGCGCGTCCTCGGGGCTCGGGGCGGAGTTCGTGCGCCTGCTGGCCGCCGAGGGCTACGACGTCGTGCTCGTCGCGCGATCGGGCCAAGCGATGGCGGACCTGGCCCAGTACGTCGAGGAGCGCTTCGGCGTCGAGGCGATCGTGATCCCGAAGGACCTCGGCGACCCCGGCGCCGCTCGCGACGTGGTCGACAACCTCGCCCAGCGTCGCCACGATCGCATCGACGTGCTCGTCAACAGCGCCGGGTTCACGCAGTTCGGCCAGTTCGCCGAGCTTCCCGAGGCCGACATGCTCGAGCTGCTCGGCGTGAACGTGGTCGCGCTCACCGCGCTCACCCGGCTCCTGCTCCCGGGGATGATCGAGCGGGGGCGCGGGATCGTCATCAACATGGCCTCGAACGCCGCCTTCCAGCCCGGCCCCATGATGGCGTCCTACTACGCGTCCAAGGCGTTCGTGCTGAATCTCTCGATCGCGCTCGCCGAGGAGGTGCGCGGGACCGGGGTGACGGTCACTGCGCTCTGCCCGGGTCCCACAGAGACCGGCTTCCAGACGCGGGGCGGGATCGAGGAATCCAAGCTCGTGCACTCGCGCGACCTCCCGAGCGCGAGCGACGTCGCGGAGTGGGGGTGGCGCCAGGCGAAGTCCGGCGCGCCGTTCGCGGTCCACGGCGCGCGTTGGCGGGTGGCGGCGTTCGGCACGCGGTTCCTCCCGCGCCCGCTCGCAGCCCGATTCGCGATGCGCGCCCAGCGGCGTGTCGAGGATTAGACCCCGGCCGACCGTCGCACGAAGGGGGCGGGCGCTGCGCGCCCGCCCCCTTCGGTGATCCGGGACGTCTCAGACGTCGTAGTACAGACCGAACTCGTACGGGTGCGGGCGCAGGCGCACCGCGTCGCGCTCCTCGAGGCGCTTGTACTCGATCCAGGTGTCGATCACGTCCTGCGTGAACACCCCGCCCTCGAGCAGCCACTGGTGGTCGACCTCAAGCGCGTCGAGCACCTCGTTCAGGTCGCCGGGCACCTGCTTGACGTTCGCCTTCTCCTCCGGCGGCAGGTCGTACAGGTCCTTGTCGATCGGCTCGGGTGGCTCGATCTTGTTCTTGATCCCGTCGATCCCGGCCATCAGCATCGCGCTGAACGCGAGGTAGGGGTTGCAGGACGGGTCGGGCGTGCGGAACTCGAGGCGCTTCAGCTTCGGGCTGGTCGAGCCCACCGGGATCCGGATGCAGGCGCTGCGGTTCCGCTGGCTGTAGACCAGGTTGATCGGTGCCTCGTACCCGGGGACCAGCCGACGGTAGGAGTTCGTCGTCGGGTTGGTGAACGCGAGCAGCGCCGGCGCGTGCGCGAGCAACCCGCCGATGTAGTAGCGCGCGAGGTCGCTGATCCCGCCGTAGTTGACCTCGTCCCAGAACAGCGGCTCGCCGCCGGCCCACAGGCTCTGGTGGGTGTGCATCCCCGAGCCGTTGTCCATGAACAGCGGCTTCGGCATGAACGTGACCGTCTTGCCGGCCTGATAAGCCGTGTTCTTGACGACGTACTTGTACTTCATGACGTTGTCGGCGGTCGTGAGCAGCGTGTCGTAGCGCATGTCGATCTCGGCCTGCCCCGCCGTGCCGACCTCGTGGTGGTGCACCTCGATCGTGAGCCCGGCCTTCTCGAGGTTCAGAACCATGTCGGTGCGCAGGTCCTGGTACTTGTCCATCGGGGGAAGCGCGAAGTACCCGCCCTTGTACCGGGGCTTGTATCCGAGGTTGCCGCCCTCCTCCTCGCGGCCCGACGTCCAGGCGCCCGCGACCGAGTCGATGTGGTAGTACCCCTCGAACTGCGACTGGTCGTAGCGGATCGAGTCGAAGATGTAGAACTCCGCCTCGGGCCCGAAGTAGGCGGTGTCGGCGATCCCGGTCTGCTCGAGGTAGAGCTCGGCCTTGCGCGCGATGTTGCGCGGATCGCGGCTGTAGTCCTCCCCGGTGATCGGGTCCTTCACGAAACACGTGATGTTGAGCGTCGGGTGCTTCGTGAACGGGTCGATGTAGGCGGTGTTCGGGTCGAGATCCAGGAGCATGTCCGACTCCTGGATCTCCTGGAACCCGCGGACGGACGAGCCGTCGAAGGGCTGACCCTCCGCGAACTTCTCCTCGGTCAGCTCGTGCAACGGCACCGACAGGTGCTGGACCTGGCCCGGCAGATCCGTGAACCGAAGGTCCGCGATCTGGACCCCGTGCTCCTTGGCCATGGCGATGACGTCTTTGGGCGTCGCCACTTGCTTCCTCCCCCTGCGCTCGACGATGCCACCGAGGGTAGGCTCCCAACCTCGCCGCGGTGTTTCCGCGGCGTTACATCTCGGTTACGGATGGCCCGGGCGCAGGCGCGTGGTCGGGAAGTCGACGTGCAACGGGATGATCCCGCCGGGCAGGAGCAGGTCCATCCCGTCGGGCGTGTCGAGGTGTCCGGGACCGGTTCCGGCGACGTCGGTGTGCCCGTACTGGAACACGATCTTGTCGTTCTTCGGGTTCACGATCACGACCCGGTGCCGGTAGTCGTCGTTGATGGCGACCAGCCCGTTGGGCAGCGGCGCGGCGAGACTCGGGTGGTCCAGCTCCCCCGGGCCGCTCGTCGGATGGTAGTACCAGAGCACCTTGCCGGTCGGGCTGAACCGGATCACGGCGCCGGGGTGGCCGTAGCTCACGACCAGGATCGACCCGTCCGCGAGCAGCTGCGGATCCGACGGCGTGTCGAGCCCCGGCACCGTCGTGGACCAGATCACCTTGCCGGTGGAGGTCACGCGGCTCACCCGCGAGCCGTTGATCTCCGAGATCAGCAGGTCGCCGTCGGGCAGCGGGGTGCCGCCGTTGGGGTAGCCGACCGTGCTCGGCAGGTTCGGCGTGCAGTTACCGGTCTGCCCGATCTGGCGGGTGGGGTGCCCGCTCGGTCCGAAGAACAGGATCCGGCAGTTCATCGCGTCGGCGACCACGAGGCCGCCGCCCGGGTAGGGGTAGAGGTCGTCGGGCTGGTGGACGTACCCGTCCGAGGACCCCGGTGTGCCCGGATGGCCGTAGGTCCAGAGCGTCCGCCCGCTCGGGTACGCGATCTCGGCCAAGACGTCGTTCTCCTCCTCGTTGACCAAGATCGCGTGGCCCCCGTGGACCCAGAACGCGTCGTCGGGGAAGTAGAAGCGGAAGGGCGGCGCCGGCAGCGACGGCGACGGGTACTGCCACACGATGTGCCCCTTCGGCGTGAGCACCAGCAGCCGGTCGTTGCCGCGGTCGGCGACCAGCAGGAGCCCGCCGAACGGCCTCGCCGCGGCCGACGCCGGCAGGTCGCGCACGAACGGCGTCGACAGACCGGAGCCGGTGGCCGGGGCCGCGGCGTCGGTCGAACCGGCCGCGCTCGGCGCCGACACCGCGGTCGTGGTCACCAGGCGCGCCGTGAGCACGGTGTCGGTGGTCTGGGTCGTGAAGCCCCCGATGATCGTGGCGGTGCCGTCGGCGGCCTGCGCGAGCGCGGCGTCGGACAGCGGCAGCGGCAGGGGGGCGGCCTTCGCGATCGTCTCGGCCGCCGGGTCGATCGCCCACACGCTCGACTGCGGGTTGCCCAGGTCGTCCTGGCCCCCGGCCACGTAGACCTTCCCGTCCACCGTGAACGCCATCGCGTGCGCGACCGGATGCGGGAGCGTCCCGAGCTTCGTGACCTCGCCGGTCGTGGTGTCGACGGTTTCGACGGCGGCGGTCTCGCCGCCGTTGCCGAGCAGCCCGCCGGCGACGACCAGCGTCGAGCCGACGGCGGCGACGGCCGGGTACCGGACGCCGGCAGGTAGCGTCGCGACCTTGCGGAAGGTCCGCCCGTCCTTCGTGGACCACACGGTCGGCTGCGGGGTCGTGCCGTCCCAGCCGCCCACGAGGTAGGCGCGGCCGTCCACGGTGGCCGACGCGAGGTCCGACAGCGGGGTCGGCAGCCGCCCGGCCACGCGTCCCTGCCCCGTCGAAAGGTCGAAGGCCTGTACGGCGTCGGTCGTCGCCGAGACCCCGCCCCCGAACACGAACAGGCTCTTGCCGAGGAGTGCGCCCGCCGCGTCGTGGAAGACCTGCGGGACCGATCCGAGCGCGCGCAGATGGCCGTTGGCGGGTGTGAGGGCGAAGACCCCGCCGGTCGAAGACCCGGCCGCGTCGAGCCCGCCTGCGATCACGATCCGGTTCCCGTCGATGGCGGCGACGGCTCGCTGGACCGGCGCAGGCAGGTGGTACGGCGCCCGGACCACCCTCAGGGTCGTGGTGACCGCCGGCGACGCGGAGGTGCCCGACGACGAGGAGGTGGTGCCCGTCGAGGCGGAGGAGGTGCCGGAGGCGCTCGAGGACCGCGAGGTGCACGAGGCGAGGACGAGGACCGCCGCGACGAGCACGGGCGTCCGTACGAGCCCCTTGCGACGTCTCATCGCGGCCAAGGGTACGGCCCGTGCGGAGCGCCGACCGTCCCCGGCGTGTGGCATCGGTGTGGCATCGGGCCCCGCACGGCGGCGGCCCCGCCGAAGGGCGGGGCCGCGGACCGGGGGGATGGATATGCCGTTAGCGACCCGTGCCGGCCGGCGCCAAGGCGCACCGGACGGCGACCGGCACCGGTCGCATGAACGACGCCAGGAGCGCGAGGCCGAGGGGGATGAGTCCCGTGAGGGGGACGAGCGTTGCGGTCCTGATGATCGCGCCGTTCATGGCACCGTCATCGGCGCGGCGAACCTCCCGCGCGCAGTGCCCGTCCGAGTCATTTCGCGCCTGACGCCACCGTGCTAGGTCGCCGGGCCTGGGACTTCCGGCCGAGGCGCCGGACGGGGCGGGGGTGGTCAGTCGACGTCGCTCGCCCGGTAGCCAACGCTCCGCACGGTCTCGATCAGGTGCTCGTGCTCGGGGCCGAGCTTCGCGCGCAGGCGCCGGACGTGGACGTCGACCGTGCGGGTGCCACCGTAGAAGTCGTAGCCCCAGACCTCGCGGAGCAGCGCCGGCCGCGTGTAGACGCGCCCGCGGTGCTGCGCCAGGAACCGGAGCAGCTCGAACTCCTTGAACGTGAGGTCGAGCGGACGGCCCGAAGCGGTGACCCGGTAGGACTCGGTATCGATCGCGAGCGGGCCCAGGCGGACGACCGTGCCGTCCCCGGCACCGGCGCGACGCCGGAGCATCGCCAGGCGTACGCGGAGCTCGCCCTCCGGCGCGCCGGGGTAGACGAACTCGTCGGCGACCTCGTGCCAGGGGAAGCGCTCGAGCCGGTCCCGCTCGACGATCACGATCACCGGGACGCGGGCGTCGCGTTGCTGCAGCGCCGTCAGCACCGACCAGGCCTGCCCCGGGTTCTCGACCGCGTCGATCAGGACCGCGAGCGGTTCGACCGAGAGCACGTGCCCGAGCGCGGTCACCGACAGCGGCTCGTGTTTCAGGTCGGGTCGCAGCTCCTCGAGCGCGGGCAGCGCCTGCGCGGGGGAACGGTCGGAAAGGATCGCCAGGACGGCCATCGGGGTTCGCCTCACGATACTCGGTCGGTACCGACCCCGGTACCCTTGACCTGCGATGACGTCGGTCCAGCACCTCGTGTCCCACCGGTGGCGGGTGGCCCACGAGGGGTTCTCGGTCCTCACCGCCGACGGCGTCACGATCTTCGGGACCCGCGTCGGCGACCCCGATCCCGCCCGCCCGGCCCTCGTGATGGCGCACGGGCTGATGGGGTGGCACCGCAAGCCCCGGTTCGCGGTGTTCGCGGAGCTGCTCTCGCACTGGTTCACGACCTATCCGTTCGACCTGCGCGGGCACGGCGACAGCGGCGGGCAGAGCGACTTCGGGGGCGCCGAGATCTTCGATCTCGATGCCGCCGTGGGGCGGGCGCGCGCCGACGGTCACGAGACCGTCGTGGCGCTCGGGACCTCGCTCGGCGCGATCGCCGCGCTGCGCCACGCCGCGCTGCTCGGCGGCGTCGAGGGGGTCGTCGCGATCTCTTCGCTCGCTTCGTGGGACTGGCACGACGAGGCGCACCCGGCGGTCCTGCGTCGGTTCCGGGCACAGGTCGAGACCGTGGCGGGCCGCGAGGCGCTCCGGCTGCTGGGCGTGCATCTGGCCGAGGACTGGACGGCTCCCGAGTCGCCGGAGGAGGTCGTCGGCAAGATCGCGCCGACGCCGGTCGTGATCATCCACGGCGAGGACGACCGGCTGTTCGCGGTCTCGCACGCTCGCCGCCTGTACGCGGCTGCCAACGAGCCGAAGCGCCTGCTGCTCGGCAAGCCGTTCGGCCATGCCGAGGACGGGCTCACGGCGGCGTTCGCGTCCCGGATCGCCCGGGTCGTCCACGAGGAGGTGGGCGCGCCGTGGTCCGGGTGAGGCTCTTCGCGGCGCTCCGCGAGCTGGCGGGCACGAGCCGGACCGAGGTGGAGGGGCGGACGGTCGGCGAGGTGGTCGACGCGGTCTGCGGCGCCCACGGCGAGCGGTTCATGCAGATCGCGGCGGTCTCCTCGTTCGTGGTGAACGGCGAGCGGGCGGCGCGGGAGACCCCGGTGGCCGACGGCGACGAGGTCGCGGATCGCTCCCGCCGGTCAGCGGCGGCTGACCTGCGCGTTCGCCTGAGCGACGCACGGTTGGGATACTCCTTGGACCACATGCGCTTCCACCGCGTCCTCCTCGTGGTGAACCCGGTCGCCCGGACCGTGTCCGTCCCCACGCTCGCCGTCATCGAGAAGGCGCTGTCCGCCGACTTCCGCCTCGAGGTGGCCGAGACGAAGGAACGGGGCCACGGCGGCGAGCTCGCCGCCCAGGCGGTCGACGAGGGAATCGATCTCGTCGTGGTGTTCAGCGGGGACGGCACGATCAACGAGGTCGTGAACGCGCTCGCCGGCTCCGACGTCGCGCTCGGCGTGCTGCCCGGCGGCGCGACCAACGTCCTCGTCCGCGCGCTCGGCCTGCCCACCGACCCGGTCGACTGCACCGGCATCGTGATGGCCAAGGCGCTGGACGACGAAGCCTTCAAGCTCAACCTCGGCAGGGCCGACGGGCGGTACTTCGCGGTGAACTGCGGTGCCGGGATCGACGCGGCGGCGATGCGACGCCTCGAGCGGCGCTTCCCGGACACGAAGCAGAAGTTCAACCGCGCGGCGTTCCGTGCCGTGGCGCGCGAGCTGATGGTCGGCTACGCGGGCAAGGCGCCCGACCTCGAGGTACGCGTGAACGACAGCGACCCCCTCCCCTCGCTCAGCGTGATGGTGGGGCGCACGGACCCGTACACGTTCTACAAGGAGCGGGGCCTGCGGATGACCCCCGACGCGTCGCTGCAGAGCGGTCTGGACGTCCTGTCGATCCGCCGGCTGAACCGGCGCAACGTTCCGCGGATCGCCTGGCAGGTCTTCGGCTCGGCACGCCACGTGCAGGGCCGCGACATCGACTACGTGCACGACGCCTCGCACGTGCTCGTGACGTCGCCCGAGCCCTTCCCGGTCCAGGTGGACGGCGATGGGCTCGGCGACCACCGCCGGCTCGAGATCGAGCTGGCGCGTGAGGCCCTCTGGGTCGTCGCCTGACCTCGTTCTCGTATCCTGGCCTGCGAAAACCCTCGAGAAAGGTCTTGTCGCATGTCCGAGCAGCACCCGATCCCCCCGCACGGCGGCGCCCTCGTCAACCTGCTCGCTCACGCCGGGGCCGCCCAGACCCTCGCCGCCGAGGCCGTCAACCTGCCCAAGCTCGTGCCGAACGAGCGCGAGCTCTCCGACCTCGAGATGCTCGCGATCGGCGCGCTCAGCCCGCTCACCGGGTTCCAGGGCGAGACCGACTACCACAGCGTCCTGGAGACGATGCACCTCGCGAACGGACTCGCCTGGGCGATCCCGGTGGTGCTCTCGCTCTCGGAGGTCGACGTCCACAAGGTCGGCGGCGCCGACGCGATCGCGCTGACGCCCGCGGAGGGCGAGGCCCCGCTCGCGGTCCTCCGCGTCACCGAGCACTTCAAGCGCGACAAGCACAAGGAGGCCGTGTCGGTGTACCGCACGGACGACCTCGAGCATCCTGGGGTGAAGGCGTTGTACGAGGCCGGGGACCATTGCGTCGCGGGCACCCTCGAGGTGATCGCGTTGCCCGCGCACGACGACTTCGTGAACTACCGCCTGACGCCCGCGGAGACGCGCGAGAACTTCCGCCAGCGCGGCTGGAAGACGGTCGTCGGCTTCCAGACACGCAACCCGATCCACCGCGCCCACGAGTACATCCAGAAGTGCGCCCTCGAGATCGTGGACGGGTTGCTCGTGCACCCGCTGATGGGCGCCACGAAGGCCGACGACGTGCCGCCGGACGTCCGGATGCGCTGCTACGAGGCGCTGTTCAGCAGCTACTACCCGCACGACCGCTCGATGATCGCCGTCTTCCCGGCGGCGATGCGCTACGCGGGCCCGCGCGAGGCGATCTGGCACGCGATCGCCCGCAAGAACTACGGCTGCACCCACTTCATCGTGGGCCGCGACCACGCGGGCGTCGGCGCGTACTACGGCACCTACGACGCCCAGCAGATCTTCGAGGAGTTCGAGCCCGACGAGCTGGGGATCCAGCCGCTCAAGTTCGAGCACTCGTTCTTCTGCACGAAGTGCGAGGGGATGGGCTCGCCGAAGACGTGCCCGCACGAGGACGACGACCGCGTGATCCTGTCCGGAACGAAGGTCCGCGAGATGCTCCGGGGCGGCGAGCGCCCCCCGATCGAGTTCTCGCGGCCCGAGGTCGCCGACATCCTGATCGACGCGATGCGGGCGCAGGCCGGCTGAGCGGTGCGGCGCTGCGGGGCGCCCGGCGGCCGCGTCCGCCGGGCGGTGTAGCATCCGCCCGATGAGCGACCAGCCGCGTAACCGGCGCATCGACAGGATCCTCGAGCCCGCGTTCATCGATGGTCTCGACGCGCTCTCGATCGACGAGCTGCGGGGCCGTCGCGACGAGTGCCTGGCCGAGCGCGAGTACCTCTCGCTGCTCCGTCGGCTGCTCCAGGGGCGTGCCGAGATCCTCAAGGCCGAATCCGATGCGCGGGCGGCCGGCGGCGACCAAGCGCCGCTCGTCGACCGGCTGGGCGCGATCCTCGCCGACGAGCATCCGACCACCTCGCGGGGCGAGGCCGTACGGGTCGTCGTTCCCGAGGAGGAGATGCTGCTGGCTCGCCGGCGGGTCGAGCGCCTGGCCGCCGACGCCGGCATCTCCGACCCGTCGGCGCTCGACGACGTCGCCCTCGCGAACGCGATCGAGACGCTCGTGGCCGAGGAGGAGGACGTCTCCGCGTCGCGCCGTCAGGTGATCGACGCCCTCGACGCCCTCCAGGACGAGCTGAAGCGGCGCTACAAGGACGACCCCACCCTGGCGCTGCGCTGAGTCCCCCGGGCGGGTGAGCGGCATCTGGGCCGCCCGTTCGCGGAAATCCTGCCCCGGGCTGATGGCGTTGTGCCTCTCAGGGGCGGAGGATGCCCGAGGCATCCGACCGGCAACCGGGGAAGGTCGTAACCATGACCGACGACGAACGCAGCGGCGGCAGGCGCGCCGACGACCGCGAGCTGGAGCAGCAGCTCGTGGTGTTCGCGCGCGAGGTCGGGGAGCTCTACACGGCCGAGCGGGTGCGCACGCGCGAGCTCGAGCGGGCGCTCGACGATCTGCGCGAGACCTACATCGCCACGATGCGCTCGCTCGCGAGCGTCGTGGAGGCCAAGGATGCGGGAACCCGCGGCCATCTCGATCGGACAGAACGTTACGGCCTCGCGCTCGCGTGGAGGGTCGACCCCGAGCTGGCCGCCCGTCCGGAGATCGCCTACGGGTTCTTCCTGCACGACATCGGGAAGGTCGGCGTCCCCGAACACGTCCTGCGGAAGCCCGGGGCGCTCGATCCCTCGGAATGGGAGCTGATGCGCGAGCATCCAGCGGTCGGCGCGCGGATCGTCGAGCCGATCCGCTTCCTCGGCGACGCGGTCGAGATCGTCCGGTCCCATCACGAGCGGTGGGACGGCGGCGGGTACCCGCGCGGGCTCCGCGGCCCCGAGATCCCGCTCGCGGCCCGCATCTTCGCGGTCGCCGACTCGTTCGACGCGATGACGAGCGACCGCCCCTACCGCGAAGCGCTGCCGCTGGGCCGCGCGCTCGACGAGATCGCCGCAGGCGCCGGCGGGCAGTTCGATCCCGGGGTCGTCGAGGCGTTCCTCGATCTGGTGCCCGAGGAGGGCGATCCGCTCGGGCTCGCCCGAGAGCTGGTCCACCACGGCACCGGCTGAGCGTCGCCGCTAGGCTGCCGCCCAGCATGCCCTCGGCCGCACCGCTCGTCCGCGTCGTCCGCTCCGGGTTCGAGGAGTCGGTGCACCTGGGGCACGTCGCCGTGTGCGACGCCCAAGGGCGTCTCCTCGCCTCGTCCGGGAACCCGGCTCGACCGGTGTTCGTCCGATCGTGCACGAAGCCGGTCCAGGGTGCGGTCTCGCTCTTCGTGATGGGCGAGGGCCTCCCCGACGACCTCGTCGCCATCGCTTGCGCCTCTCACCAAGGCGAGCCCGTCCACGTGCGGGCGGTCCGCCGCCTGCTCCGCCGCGCCGGGCTCGCCGACGACGCGCTGCGGACCCCGCCGGCGCGTCCCTCCGACACCGCGAGCGCTCTTCGCGTGCGGACCCCGGCGCCCGTCTACCACAACTGCTCGGGCAAGCACGCCGCGATGCTGGTCGCGAGCGCCCGGGCCGGCTGGGGGCTCGAGACCTACCGCGCGCCGCGCCATCCCCTGCAGCGCCGGGTGCTCGGAGCCGTCCGCACGTTGAGCGGCGTGCACGACGTCGCGATCGGCGTGGACGGGTGCGGCGTGCCCGTCCACGGCCTGCCGCTGCGGGCCGTGGCCACGATGTACGCGCGGTTGTCCGATCCTGAGCACCTCGGTGACCTCGCGCCGTTCGTCGACCGGGCGCTCCTCGGGATGCGCGCGCACCCCTACCTCGTGGGCGGCCGCGGCCGCGACGACACCGCGATCATGGAGGCGACCTCCGGGATCGTCGCGAAGGAAGGCGCCGAGGCGCTGGACTGCGCGGTCGTGCCGGGCGCAGGCATCGGGATCGCGGTGAAGGTCGCCGACGGTGGTTATCGGGCGGCCGGGCCGGCGCTGATCCGGGTGCTCGACCTGCTCGGCCTCCTCGATCCGGCGGCGCGCCTGGCGTTGCGCAACGTCGCGGCGCCGCCGGTGCGCGGCGGGGGCAAGCTCGTCGGGCGCATCGAGGCGGTCGTGGACCTCACGGGCCGTCGCTGACCCCACCCTTCGGGCGGAAGCCCGTACCATCGGAAGTGGTCCCTGCGTTGTGGGGAGCCGTGCACGGGAGGAGGAAGCAAGTCTTGAGCACCGACGCGCCGCGCGTGGCGGTCGTGTCCGTCCATACCTCGCCGGTGGACCAGCCGGGCTCGGGGGACTCGGGCGGGATGAACGTCTACATCCGGGCGGTCGCCGAGCGCCTCGCGGCCGCCGGGGTCGAGGTCGACCTGTTCACGCGATGCCGCGGCGGCGCCGACCACGAGACCCGCGAGCTCGCCCCCGGGGCCCGCGTGATCAGCATCAAGGCCGGACCGTGCTCCCCGATCCCCAAGGACGACCTCCCACGGTTCCTCCCGGAGTTCCTCGGCGGGGTCGATCCGCCAGACGAAGGCCGACGGGCACGTCTACGACGTCGTCCACAGCCATTACTGGCTCTCCGGCTGGGTGGGCCGCGCCGCGAAGGAGCTCTGGCAGACGCCACTCGTGGCCTCGTTCCACACGCTGGGGAAGGTCAAGAACTACTCCCTCGCGCGCGGCGAGCCCGCCGAGCCGCCGGTGCGCCTCGACGGCGAGCGTCGCGTGATCGCCGACGCCGACCGGATCCTCGCACCGACACCCTCGGAGGCAGGACAGCTCGTCGGCCTGTACCGCGCCGACCCGGGTCAGGATCCGGATCGTGCCGCCGGGCGTGGATCACACGCTGTTCACCCGGCGCGACCGGTTCGCGGCCCAGCGCCGGCTGCACCTGACCGGGCTCCGTCTCGCCCTGTACGTCGGGCGTCTGCAGCCGCACAAGGGTCCCGATGTCGCGGTGCGCACCCTCGCGGAGATGGTGGCGCGCGATCCAGAAGCGTGCCGCCACCTGCAGCTCGCGGTGGTGGGCGGTCCGAGCGGCGGCGACGGGGGCGAGGTGGCGCGGCTGATGGAGCTCGCGACCGCCCTGGACGTCGCCGACCGCGTCATGCTGTTCCCGCCGCAGCACCAGACCCGCCTGGCGGACTTCTACGCGGCGGCCGACGTGGTCCTGGTGCCCTCGCGCTCGGAGTCCTTCGGCTTGGTGGCGCTCGAGGCCGGCGCGTGCGGGGCCCCGGTGGTCGCCTCGGCGGTGGGGGGCCTGCGTTACGTCGTCGACGACGGCCGGACGGGGTTCCTCGTGGAAGGTCACGACCCCGCCGATCACGCCGAGCAGGCGCTGCGGATCCTCCGCGAGCCGGCCCTGCAGGACTCGCTCGCCGACGAGGCCGCGCGGCAGGCGCTCCGGTTCACCTGGGATGTCACCGCGCGCGAGGTCCTCGGGGTCTACCAGGAGCTCGTCGGCGCCCCGCTGCGCACACCCTGACCTGCACGAACGCGTCCGGGCAGCCGGCGTCATCGTTTTGTCACTCTTTGTCGCGAGGCGTTGACCTGCACGTTCGCCCTCTGACCTGCGGAAACGTCGGCTTGACCGCCTCTGGGTCCGTCGATACATTCCGCATCGCTCCGAGCGGTCCGAGTGGCCGAGACGGAGAGACCGGACGAAGCGCCCGGCCCGGAAGCGAAGCGGCAACGCGGAGCGGAAGGGACCCGGATCCGGACGGAAGGCGGCAACGCCGGACGGCCGGGGACGGGGGGCGCGACGGGGAACCAGTCCGGCCGGGAGGCCGAAAGGTCACACGGCCGACGGGAACCCCGACCGACGGAGAAGGCCGCGAGGTCGGCTCCGGAGGTCCCGCCGGGAAGCGCCGCGAGGCGCCCCCGGCAGGCACGTCGCTCGGTGGGAGCGCGGAGATGGCCGCGAGGCCGGATCCGCGAGCCCCGGGAGCGCGGAACGGCGGCAACGCCGGGATGCGGAGCCCGAGCCGGGCGGCGACGGCGGGGGGACGCCGCGAGGCGACCCGCCGCCGGGTCCGGAACCTCTCCGGCCCGCAGCGAGGGTCGCTCGGAGCACTTGAGCCCGAGGGGCTGACGGGGGCCGACCGCTTCGGCGGATGGCAACCGAAGGTCTCTCGGGCTCAACTATGTCCGGGTGCGCTACCGTCTGGCCGTGACCGAGGGTCGGACCCGCCGTGCAGCCGAGGCCGAGGATCGTCGCGACCGGATCGTGGGGGCCGCGATGCGGCATTTCGCCGAGCACGGCTATCGAGGCGCTCGCGTCGATGACATCGCGCAGGACGTCGGCGTCGCCAAGGGCACGGTGTTCCTTGACTTCGGCTCGAAGGAAGGGCTGTTCCTGGCCGCCTACCAGCGCGCGGTGCAGATGCTCCCGGCCTGGCTCGACGCTCCCGCCGAGATCGTCGAGGCCGGGTTCTGGGCGACGCTGGACTTCTGGCTGCAGCGAACCGAGGAGTTCGTGAACGAGGATCCGGTCCCGAACCGGATCGCGATGATCGGCCGCTACGACACCGGCTTGGGCCTGCGTCGTCCGATCGACCGGTTCATGCGGAGCGAGGACCCCTACGGCACCCTCGAGTTCGTCGAGTACGGCGTGCGCCGAGGCGAGGTCCGCGACGACTGCGACCCCGAGATGCTCGCCTCGATGCTCGACTGGCTCGCCGAGCGGTTCCAGGACGCCTTGGTGTCCGAGGACCTCGACCCGGGTCTGATCCATCGCCAGCCGGAGCGGCGCGGGATGCGGATCAAGGAGTTCGTCGAGATCCTGCGATCGGGGATCGCGCAGCCCGCCGGACCCGTGGACTGAGCGGCCGGCCGAGGCCCTCTACACTCGCGGCGATGGACCTGACGGCCGACGTCTTCCGTCCCGCCGTGATCCGGGTCGCGCACGATCCGCAGGTGCGGGCGCTGGTCACCGGCACACGCCCGGGGCGCGCGGTAGCGACGCGGTTCGTTGCCGGAGACACGTTGGCCGACGCGATGGAGCGCGCCGGCGCGCTCGACCGCGAACGCATCGCGACGATGCTCGACCACCTCGGCGAGAACGTCGGGACCGCGCCGCAGGCCGAGGCCGCGCGCGAGGACTACCTCGCGGCCCTCGCGGCGCTCCGCGCGGCGCCGAGCCTGGACGGCGCGGTCTCGGTGAAGCTCACCCAGCTCGGGCTCGACCTCTCCGAGGATCTGTGCCGGGAGAACCTCGACGTGATCCTCACGGTCGCCGACGAGCAGGCCACCCTCGTGATGATCGACATGGAGGCCCACGGCTACGTCGACCGCACGCTCGAGGTGTTCCGCGCCGCGCACGCCGAACACCCGCGGGTCGGCGTCTGTCTGCAGTCGTACCTGCGCAGGAGCGACGGCGACGTGTTCCGGCTGCCGGAGGGGAGCCGGATCCGGCTCGTCAAGGGCGCGTACCTCGAACCACGCGAGGTGGTGTACACGGACAAGCGGGAAGTGGACGCGAGCTACGCACGGCTGTTCTCCACGCTCCTCGCGCGCGGGCACGCGGTGGACGCCGCCACGCAGGATCCCCGGTTGATCGAGGGAATCCGCACGCGCACCGACGCGCGGAGCGCCTGGGCCCGGGTGGAGTTCCAGATGCTGTACGGTGTCCGCCGCGACCTGCAGGTTCGCCTCGCCGCCCAGGGCTATCCGGTGCGCGTGTACGTGCCGTACGGCAAGGAGTGGTACCCGTACCTCACGCGGCGGATGGCGGAGCGGCCGGCGAACGTGTGGTTCTTCCTGTCGAACCTGGTGAGGGTGTGATGAGTCGCAAAGTGGCCTTCCTCGGCGGAGGCAAGATGGCCGAGGCCCTGCTCTCGGGGTTCGATCCGCTCGGGTGGGCGCAGCCCCGAGGAGATCATGGTCACGTGCCGTCGCGACGAGCGGGCGCGGGAGCTCGCCGGCAAGTACGGCGTGACGGCGACCCTCGACAATGCCGAGGCTGCCCGGTGGGCCAACGTCCTGGTCCTGATGGCCAAGCCACAGGACATGGAGACGCTGATCGAGCAGATCCGCGAGCACGTCACCACCGAGGACCTCGTGGTGAGCTTCGCCGCCGGCATCCGGACGTCGTTCGTGGAGAAGCGGCTGCCCGACGACGTCCCCGTGGTCCGCGTGATGTCGAACGTCCCGGTCATGGTCGACGAGGCGATGTCGGTGATCGCGGCCGGCCGTCACGCCGACGAGACCCACCTGGCCGTGGCCGAGGAGCTGCTCGGCTACGTCGGGAAGGTGCTGCGGCTCAAGGAGACGCACCTGGACGCCGTCACCGCAACCAGCGGCAGCGGCCCCGCGTACTTCTTCCTGCTGGCCGAGGCGATGATCGAGGCGTGCATCCTGCTGGGGCTCTCGCGCGACGTCGCGACCGACCTGATCATCCAGACGATGCTGGGCTCTGCGAAGATGCTCCGCGACACGGGCAAGCATCCCGTGGAGCTCCGCGAGATGGTGACCTCGCCCGGTGGCACCACGATCGAGGCGATCCGTCACCTGGAGGAGGCCGGCGTCCGCGCCGCCTTCCTGAACGCGATCGACGCCGCCAAGAAGCGCAGCGAACAGCTCGCCCAAGGCGGCGAGGACGACGACGACTGAGAGGACAGCGAACGACATGGGCCGTGGAGACCTGAAGAAGGTGCGCAGCGCCAAGGACCGCCAGCGCAAGACGAAGGAGCGCGCGACCAAGGCCGCCGCCGAGAGGGGCGCCGCGCGCAAGGCGGCGAAGAAGAAGTAGCCGCGGCGCGGGCTACCCGCGCGTCGCGATCCGGTTGCGGAGCGTGCCGATGCCCTCGGCGGCGAGCTCCACGAGCGCGCCCGGCCAGAGCCTGCGATCGGCCTCCCCGAACGGTCCGAGCGCCAGGGCATCGCCGCGCTCGAGCGTCGCCACCTCCGAGGTCGCCGCGAGCAGGCCGAACAGGCTGCGGGCGGTGCCGTTCAGGTTCCCCTTGGCCAGCTCCTCGCCGTCGACCTTCAGCTGCAGGAACATCGTCTGCGGGTCGAGCTCGTCGGCGGTCACCACGCACGGCCCGATCGCGATCGGGACCCCGGCGGCCGTCTCGACCGGCGCGCCGCTCGCGTCGTGGGCCCGCCAATCGCTGACGAGCGTGTAGCCGAACACGTGGGACCGCGCGTCCTCCGGGGCGACGCGGCGACCCTCGAGCCCGACCACTGCCGCGACCTTCGGCTCGTAGGCGAGCCACGCCGCACCGTCGGGCCACGGCACCTCCTGCTCGGGTCCGACGATCCGCCGTTCGACCTCCAGCGGGTCCGGCGACAGGAGCGAGGTGGGGAACAGGGGGGTGAGGATCCGGGGCCGTTTGACGCGCCAGTCCCAGGCGTCCTCGCGGGCGAGCGCCGCGCGCGCGGCGTCCATGACGGTGCCTCGGCTGCGCGAGACGAGACCCTCGAGCGTGGTGGGGAAGGCCGGATGCCCGACAGCGTCGGGCAGATCGACCACCTCACCCTCGAGGATCGCCCCTAGTCGCCGCTGCCCCCCGCGGTCGTAGGTGACGAACCTCATCAGGGAGCCGGAGCGTACCCCCGTGGCGGTGCGGAATCACGCACGTGGATCCCGGATCTTCCGTGCACGTCCCGATCCGCCGCCCCTGCGCGGCGTGCAGCCCGCGAAACAGAGGCTGACCTGCGGCTCTTCGCGCTCCGCCGCAGGCCGTCCCGGCATGGGCGTCCTTCCGGGGAACGGCTAGCATGGCCTTCTTCGAACGGCGTCCATCTTGAAGGAGGGCCACGCCATGGCAGAGGGCTTCCGCATCACTTACGCCACGATGTCGGCGGACAACGAGGAGCTCCACAAGGAGTACGACGCGGCGATCGAGCAGGCCAAGGTCGAGCTGGGCAAGACGATCCCGATCGTGGTCAACGGCGAGGAGCGGCCGGGCGAGGGCACCTACGAGCTGGAGTCTCCGATCGACGGCACGCTGCTCGCGCACATCTCCCAGGCCACCCGTCAAGACGTCGAGGATGCGATCGGCGCCGCGAAGGCGTTCGCGATCGAGTGGGACCGGATGGGCTGGCAGAAGCACGTCGAGCTGGTCAACAACGCGGCCGACCTGATCACCGAGCGCCGGAGCCTGCTCGCCGCGATGATGGCGATGGAGGTAGGCAAGAGCCGCCTCGAGGCTCTCGGCGACGTGGAAGAGACCGCGGACCTGATGCGGTGGAACGCGAAGGAGATCGCGGACCATCAGGGCTTCAAGGTCCCGATGCAGGCCATGGGCTCGCAGGGCCAGTACTACGACGTGCTCCGGCCGTTCGGCGTCTGGGCCGTGATCAGCCCGTTCAACTTCCCGATGGCCCTGGCCGGCGGGCCGTCCTCGGGCGCGCTCGCGGCCGGCAACTGCGTGGTCTTCAAGCCGGCCCACCAGGGCGCGCTGCTCGGCTACAAGCTCTACGAGATCTACCGCGACGCCGGGATCCCGGCCGCCGCCTTCCACTACCTGCCCGGGCGCGGCTCGGTCGTCGGCGACGCGATCGTGCACCACGGGTCGGTCGGCGGGATCACGTTCACCGGGTCCTACGAGGTTGGGATGTCGATCTACCGGAGCTTCGCGAGCGACTTCCCCAAGCCCGTGATCTGCGAGATGGGCGGGAAGAACCCGACGATCGTCACGAAGCACGCGGACCTCGACAAGGCGACCGACGGGGTCCTGCGCTCGGCGTTCGGCTACGGCGGACAGAAGTGTTCGGCGAACTCGCGCGTGTACATCGAGCGCGACGTCTACGACGACTTCGTGAGCCTGCTCAAGGACAAGACCGAGAAGGTCAAGATCGGCAACCCGCTCGACAAGGACGTGTACCTCGGGCCGGTCATCAACGAGGCCGCGGTCGAGACGTTCGAGCGGGCGTCGGAGGAGGCGCGCAAGTCCGGGCGGATCGATCACCGGCGGCGAGCGGCTCACCGAGGGCGAGTTCGCGAAGGGCACGTTCGTGCAGCCGACCGTGGTCGAGGTGCCGACGGACAACTGGCTGTTCAAGGAGGAGCTGTTCGTGCCGTTCACGGCCGTCGCACCGGTCGACTCGCTCGACGAGGCGATCGAGCTGTCGAACGCGAGCGAGTACGGCCTGACCGCCGGCTTCTACAGCGAGAACGAGGCGGAGATCCAGGAGTGGCTCGACCGGATCGAGGCGGGCGTGATCTACGTGAACCGCCGCGCGGGGGCCACCACCGGCGCCTGGCCGGGCGTCCAGCCGTTCGGCGGGTGGAAGGGCTCCGGCACCACCGGCAAGGCCGGCGGAGGTCCCTACTACGTCACGCAGTACATGCGCGAGCAGTCGAGGACGGTGATCGAGGAGTGACGGTCCAAACGTCCCGTCTCGCCTACGAAGGGCTCGCGGCCTACGAACGCCCGGCCCTGGTCACCGAGATCCCCGGACCCGAGGCGCTCGCACGGATCGAACGCGACCGCAAGGTCACGAGCCCGTCGCTGCCGCGCGCCTACCCGTTCGTGCCGCGTCGGGGGGCGGGCTCGGTCGTGGAGGACGTCGACGGCAACATCTTCTTGGACCTGAACGCCGGGATCGCCGTCACGTCCACCGGCCACTGCCACCCGCGCGTCGTCGACGCGATCGAGGAGCAGGCGAACGAGCTGCTGCACTACTCGGCGAGCGACTTCTACCTGCCGATCTACTCCGACGTCTGCGAATGGCTCGACGAGATGGCGCCCTTCAAGAAGGACGCGAGGTCGTTCCTGACGAACTCGGGGACGGAGGCGGTCGAGGCGGCCATCAAGCTCGCGCGCTACGCGACGGGCCGGCAGTACCTGATCGCGTTCTACCGGTCCTTCCACGGCCGCTCGATGGGCAGCGTCACGCTCACCGCGAGCAAGGCGAAGTACCGGACGGACTTCGGCCCGATGCTGCCCTCGGTCTACCACTCGTTCTTCGGAGACTTCGACTACCTCGAGCAGGTCCTGTTCAAGCGGGTCGTGTCGCCGGGCGAGGTGGCGGCGATCGTGGTGGAGCCCTGGCTCGGCGAGGGCGGGTACATCCTGCCGCCCGAGGGCTGGTTCACGTACCTACGAGGGCTGTGCGACAAGCACGGGATCCTGCTGGTGGTCGACGAGGTGCAGAGCGGGATGGGCCGCAGCGGCAAGATGTGGGCGATCCAGCACGAGGGCGTCGAGCCCGACATCGTGATCTCCGGCAAGGGGATCGCGAGCGGGCTTCCGCTCGGCGCGATGATCGCGCGCACCGACCTGATGAAATGGGACCTCGGGGCGCACGGCTCCACCTACGGGGGAAGCCCGATCTCGTGCGCGGCGGCGCTCGCGACGTTCGACGTGATGCGCGAGGAGGACCTGCTCGGCAACGCGACCCGCGTCGGCAACGTGCTCCTCGCGGGCCTGCGCGACATCGCGTCGCGGCATCCGCTGATCTCCGAGGTCCGAGGCAAGGCGATGTGGATCGGGCTGCAGTTCCCCGACCACGAGAAGGCAGCCGAGGTCGAGATCGCCGCGTTCCACAAGGGCCTGCTGGTCCTCACGTGCGGCGACGACGCGATCCGGATCTCACCGCCGCTCGTGTTCCGCGAGGATCAGGCCCGGGCCGCCCTCGAGATCTTCGAGGACGCGGTCGCCGAGGTCGAAGCGACCACGTAAGGAGGCGAACGCCGTGGGGGTGGAGCTCGACACGGTGACGTTCGACTGCGCAGACCCCGTCCGCGTGGCGACCTTCTGGGCGGCGGCGCTCGGCTTCGAGCTGGCCGACGTGGATCCGGACGGCTCGTACGTGCGCGACCCCTCGGGCCGCACGCGCGGGATCTTCTTCCAGCCGGTGCCCGAGCCGAAGACGACGAAGAACCGCGTGCATCTCGACCTGCGTCCGACGGGGTCGATGGCCGAGGAGGTCGAGCGGCTCAAGGTCCTCGGCGCCACGGAGCGCGGCTTCATCGAGGAGGGCGGTTCGTTCTGGACCCAGATGCGCGACCCGGAGGGCAACGAGTTCTGCGTCCTCCGCGGACCGGGCGACGGATGGGTGAAGGATGAGCTCTAGCAAGGTCACCACGATGCGAGACGCGGTCGCCGAGCTCGTCCGCGACGGCGACACGATCTCGATCGAGGGGTTCACGCACCTGATCTCGTTCGCGGCCGGCCACGAGATCATCCGTCAGCGCCGGTGCGATCTCACGCTCGCGCGGATGACCCCCGACGTGATCTACGACCAGATGGTGGCGGGCGGGGTCGCCCGCAAGCTGATCTTCTCCTGGCTCGGGAACCCGGGCGTGGGGTCGCTGCACGCGATCCGCCGCCGGATCGAGGACGAGGACCCGGGCCCGCTCGAGATCGAGGAGTACTCGCACTTCGGGATGGTCTGCCGGTACGTGGCCGGCGCAGCGAACCTGCCGTTCTTCCCGATCCGCTCCTACTACGAGTCCGACATCCCGTCGGTGAACCCGAACATCGTGCCGATGCGCTCCCCCTACGAGGACGGGACCGAGGTCTACGCGGTGCCGCCCCTGCAGCCCGACGTCGCGATCGTGCACGCCCAGCGCGCGGACGAGAGCGGCGACGCGCAGATCTGGGGGCTGCTCGGCTGCCAGAAGGAGGCGGCGTTCGCGGCCAAGCGCGTGATCGTCGTGTGCGAGGAGGTCGTGTCCGAGGCCACGATCCGCCGCGACCCGAACCGCACGGTGATCCCGAGCGCGGTGGTCGACGCCGTGGTCGAGGAGCCGTTCGGGTGCCACCCGTCGTTCGCCCAGGGCTACTACGACCGCGACAACGCCTTCTACCTCGAGTGGGACAAGATCGCGCGCGACCCCGAGACGCTCGAGGCCTGGCTCGACGAGTGGGTGTACGGCTTGCAGGACCACCGCGAGTACGTGGAGAGGTTCGGGGCCGCGCACTGGGACGCGCTCCGGCCGGCCGAGGCGCTGTCGGGCGAGGTCGACTACGGGAGGTACGCGTGAGCGACGTCGCGTCCGAGCTCGGCTACACGAAGTCCGAGATCATGATCGCCGCGAGCGCGCGCGGGCTCGCCGCGGTCCGCAACTGCTTCGTCGGCGTGGGGCTGCCGAACATCGTGTGCAACCTCGCGCAGCGCACGGTCGCGCCGTCGCTGCAGCTCGTCTACGAGTCGGGCGTGTTCGGCGCGCGGCCCGAGCGGCTCCCGCTGTCGATCGGCGACCCGACCCTCGTGACCGGGTCCATCGCGGTGACCTCGATGTTCGAGCTGTTCGCCTACTACCTGCAGGCGGGCCTGATCGACGTGGCCTTCCTCGGCGGCGCGCAGATCGACCGGTCTCGGGAACCTCAACACGACCGTGATCGGCTCCTACGACCACCCGAAGGTGCGCCTGCCGGGGTCGGGAGGCGCGTGCGAGATCGCGATCCACGCGCGGCAGATCCTCGTGATCATGCGCCAGGCGCAGCGGTCGTTCGTCGAGACGCTGCACTTCCGCACGTCGCCGGGGCACAGCGGCGACCCCGCGCACGACGCCGCCCGCGGCTGGTTCGGCAGCGGGCCGACGAGCGTCGTGACCGACCTTGCCACCTACGGGTTCGATGCCGAGAGCGGCGAGATGACGTTGCTCACGCTGCACCCGGGTGTCTCGCTCGAGGACGTCCGCGCGAACATGGGGTGGGATCCGAAGGTTTCCCCCGACCTGGGTGAGACGCCGGCGCCGACCGAGGAGGAGCTCCGGTTGATCCGCGAGGAGCTCGACCCCGGTGGCGTGTACACGAAGTAGCGGTGGCCGCCGAGGGCGCGGACGATAGGCTGAACCGATGGCCGACCGACCCCGCGACGACGGAGCGCGCGAGGAGCGCGAGGAGCAGTCGCCGCTCCCGGGCGAGGGGTCCGACCCCGAATGGGCCGGCCAGATCCGGTCGCTGCGCCGCGCGCGGGGAGAGCGGTTGAAGGAAGTCTTCGCGAACCTCGACGACGAGGAGGAGCGGTGAGCCACGTCTTCTCCCGGGTGTTGACCCGGACCCTGCCCACGGCCGTGCACGCCGAGGGCGCCTGGATCACCGACGCCGATGGGAAGCGTTACCTCGACGGCGCGGGCGGGGCGGTCGTGGTCGGCGTCGGCCACGCCGATCCGTCGCTGATCGCCGCCGCCGAGGCACAGCTGCACCGCACGCAGTACGTGCACGGCACGATGTTCACGACCGAGGCGCTGGAGTCCTACGCGGAGGACGTCGCGACGGTACTGCCGCTGGACGACGCGCGGATCTACCCGGTCTCGGGCGGCTCGGAGGCCGTCGAGACCGCGCTCAAGATGGCTCGCGCGTACCACCTCGCGAACGGGCAGACCGGCCGCCAGACGGTGATCGCGCGCCGCAGCAGCTACCACGGCAACACGCTGGGAGCGCTCGACCTGACCGGCAAGGAGCCGATGCGCAAGCCCTACACGCCGTGGCTCGGGCGGTTCCTGCACGCGCCGGCGGCCTACGAGTACCGGTGCGAGAACCCCACGCATCCGCAAGGCTGCGGCGCGTGGCATGCCGCCGAGCTGCAGCGGATGATCGAGTCCTACGGGCCCGACACGGTCGCGGCCTTCATCGCCGAGCCGGTGGGGGGCGCGACCCTGGCCGCAGCGGTCCCCTCCGAGGACTACTGGCCCGCCGTGGTCGAGGTGTGCCGGCGCTACGGCGTGCTCGTGATCGCGGACGAGGTGATGACCGGTTTCGGTCGAACGGGCACCTGGTTCGGCGTGGACAACTGGGACGTGCGCCCCGACATCGTGACGGCCGGCAAGGGAACCACCAGCGGCTACGTGCCCTTCGGGTTCGCGGCGGTCTCGGGCGAGCTCTACGACGCGATCGCCGCGAAGGGGTTCGTCCACGGCTTCACGTGGTCGCACAACGGGCTGGGCGCGGCCGTGGCGCACGCGGCGCTGCGACGCCTGCGCGAGGACGGGTTGGTCGAGCGCAGCCGCGACCTCGGCGCGAAGGTCAAGGGTGACCTCGCCGCCGCGCTCGACGGCGTGCCGGTCGTCGGAGACGTCCGCGGCCTCGGCATGATGATCGGCATCGAGCTGGTCCGCGACCGCGAGACGAAGGAGCCGTTCCCGCGTGCGGAGCAGGTCACCGAGCGGGTCACCGCGGCCGCGCGCGAGGGCGGGCTCCTCCTGTACTCCTCGACCGGTCACGCGGATGGGACGAACGGGGACCTCCTGATGATCGGGGCGCCGTTCACCCTCGCCGACGACGAGGCAGCGCTCCTCGTCGAGCGGACCTTGGCCGCGATACGGTCCGTCGCGTGAGCGACGCCGTCGGGCTGGTCCTGTGCCCGGAGGCCCGGATCTACGACCACGGGCCGCAGCACCCCCTGCGTCCCGAGCGCGTCCTGCTGACCTGGGACCTGATCCGCGCGGCCGGGCTCGACGCGTTGCCGAACGTCCGGCGGCTCTCCTGCGAGCAGGCCGACGACGCCACGATCGAGCTGATCCACACGCCCGCGTTCGTCGACGCGACGCGTCGCGCCGGGCACGGCGAAGAGGGCGACTGGTCGCGTTTCGGCTACGGCCCCGGCGACAACCCGATCTTCGACCGGATGCACGAGGCCGGCGCGCTCGTGGTCGGCGCCTCGGTCGAGGCTGCCCGCGCGGTCTGGAACGGCGAGGTCGAGCACGCGTTCAACGCGGCCGGCGGCCTGCACCACGCGATGCCTTCGCACGCGTCG
The DNA here is from genome assembly GCA_963710985.1 of uncultured Actinomycetes bacterium. Classification (GTDB taxonomy): domain Bacteria; phylum Actinomycetota; class UBA4738; order UBA4738; family HRBIN12; genus AC-51. The sequence goes on from CAVQCI010000006.1 coordinate 275,578, forward strand.
GGGTTCTGCGTCTACGACGACCCCGCCGTGGCGATCGCATGGCTGCTCCGGCAGGGTGCCGAGCGGATCGCCTACGTCGACGTCGACGTCCACCACGGCGACGGCGTCCAGTTCGTGTTCTACGACGACCCCCGCGTGCTGACGATCTCGATCCACGAGCACGCGCCGTTCTTCTTCCCGGGCACGGGCGCGCTGAGCGAGACCGGGGGCCCGAACGCGCCGGGGAGCGCGATCAACGTCCCGCTGTCGCCGTTCACCGGCGACGACGGCTGGCTCGACGCGTTCCGTGCCGTGGTGCCGCGCGCGGTGAAGGCCTTCGCGCCCGACGTGCTCGTGACCCAGCTCGGGTGCGACACCCACCACTCCGACCCGCTCGCGAACCTGCTCCTCACGACCGCGGCCTACCGCGAGACCGCGACGGTCCTGCACGCGCTCGCGCACGAGGCCGCGGGCGGCCGGTGGGTCGCGACCGGCGGCGGCGGCTACCAGTGGGCCCGGGTGGTGCCGCGCGCGTGGACCCTGTACTTCGCCGAGATGTCGGGGGTCGGGCTCGACGACGCCGTGCCCGAGGAGTGGATCGAGCGGGTGGAGTTCCGGTTGCGCGCGGAGGTGCCGGCGACGTTCTCCGAGCCGTCGCTCGGCCCCGGCGAAGGCGACGACGCCGCGCGTGACGTCGCCGGCCGGATCGCGGCGCGGTGGGAGACCTGAGGTGGCACGCACGAAGCTCGTCTGCACGCTCGGACCGGCGAGCGCAACCCCGAAGATGGTGCAGGGACTGGTGCGCGCCGGCGCCTCGGTGTTCCGGCTGAACTTCTCGCACGGCTCGGCCGAGGAACATGCGCGGATGGTCGCGATCGTCCGCGAGGCCGAGGCCGCCACCGGCCGCCCGGTCGCGGTCCTGGCCGACCTGCCGGGCCCCAAGGTGCGGCTGGGACGGCTCGATCCCGACCCCTACCGGTTCAAGCCGGGGCAGACCTTCGAGCTGCGGACCGGCGGTGGCCCCGACGCCGACGGCACGTCCACCACGTACCCGGGGCTCGCCGACGATCTTCGCGAGGGGGACCGGGTCCTGCTCGCCGACGGCGTGGTCGAGTTGACGGTGGTGGCCGTCGAGGCCGACCTGGTGCGGACCGAGTGCGTGCGGGGCGGCACCGTCCGGTCCGGCCAGGGCGTGAACGTCCCGGCCGAGCAGCTGGGGCTCCCGGCGGTCACCGACCGTGACCGCGAGGGCCTCGCCCATGCGCTCGCGCTCGGCGTGGACTTCGTCGCGCAGTCCTTCGTCCGGGCGCCCGAGGACGTCCGCGGGCTGCGGTCGCTGATGACCGACCAGCTCGTCCCGATCGTCGCGAAGATCGAGACGCGGCCCGCCGTGGACGACGTCGACCGGATCCTCGACGAGGCCGACGCGCTGATGATCGCCCGCGGCGACCTCGGCGTCGAGCTGCCGATGGAGGAGATCCCGCTGATCCAGAAGGAGCTCGTGCGCAAGGCAAGGGCGGCGGGACGTCCGGCGATCGTCGCGACGCAGATGCTCGAGTCGATGATCAACGCGCCGCGACCGACCCGCGCGGAGACGACCGACGTCGCGAACGCCGTGCTCGACGGCGCCGATGCCGTGATGCTGTCCGGCGAGACCGCCGTCGGCTCCTACCCGTTCGAGGCCGCGTCGGCCGCGACCACGATCGCCGGGTACGTGGAGGCACGGGGTGAGCCGTTCCGCGCCGCACAGGCGCCGTGCCATCACACGACGGAAGGGGCGGCCGTCGCGCACGCGGTGGCGACGATCGCCTCCTCCGACCTGCCGGTCGCCGCCGTCACCTGCTACACGGAGACCGGCCGGACCGCACGCCTGCTCTCGGCCGAGCGCCCGCCGGTGCCCGTCTACGCGTTCGTGCCGCCCGAGGACGTCCGTCGCGGGCTGTGTCTCCTGTGGGGGGTCGAGGCGCTCCCGGCGACGGTGCCGGCCGACACCGACGCCATGATCGCCCTGATGGACGAGGGCCTGCGCGCGCACGGCCTCGTCGAGCCCGGCCAGGCCGTCGTGATGGCGGCGTCCTCGCCCACGGGTCGCACCACCACGAACATGCTCAAGATCCATCGCGTCGGCTCGCCCGTCAGGTAACGGCTCGGAGCTCAGACGCGACGGGCTTCCACCAGGAGCTGGACGAGCTCGCTCAGGAGCGCGTAGTGCTCGAACGTACCGGAGGTCACCGGATCGGACCCGAAGTCCTCGGGGGTGCTCTCCTCGGTCACGGCCAGGCGCGTGCCGAGCACGAGCCGGACGTCGTTGCACGTCCGCATCCACGCGTCGGCCTCCTCGTCGGTGAGGCGCTCGGCGTCGGCGGTCCGCAACACGGTCTCGATCGCTTCGAACCGGCCCTGTTCCAGCGTCTCGGCGCGGCGCTCGTCGTAGGCGATGTCGCGCAAGGGATCGTCGACGTAGGCGGTGGGGGACAAGCGCGCGACCGCGGGATCGTCGGCCGCCTCCTCGGACCGCAACAGGTCGCGGTAGGCCTCGGCGGTGCCCCGGACGAACAGACGGACCGCCTCGGGCAGCTCGACCACGACCGCGCCGCCCCGCCCACGCCGGATCGGGAGCTTCGCCATCATCGGTCCTGCTGGAGCGTCGCCCACAGCCCGTAGGCGTGCAGCCGGCTCACGTAGCCCTCGCAGCCGTCGCGGTCGCCGTGCCACACGACCGCCTTGCCCTTCGTGTGCACGTCCATCATCAGCTTCTCCGCCTTCGTCCGCGGGTACCCGAACACGCTCTGGAACACCCACGTCACGTACGACATCAGGTTGATCGGGTCGTTCCACACGATCACGATCCAGGGGACGTCGGGCTCGACGACCTCGTCGGTCTCGGGGCGCTCCACCTCGACGGGCGCGACCGACATCTCAGTCCCTCGCGCGCTCGGCAGCGCCCATCCGGCGGACCTGACGCAGCCCCCAGCGGTACAGCGGCGGCGTGAGGATCCGGAAGGTCTGGAACGGCGAGGCCCACCGCGGGATCGAGGCCTCGGGCGCGATCCCGTGGCGCACGACCCGTACGATCCCGTCGGTCACCGTCTGCATCTTCAAGGCGGTGAGCGAGCCCTTGTGACGCCGCGGGAAGCCCTCGGTCGCCACGAACCCGGGGTTCACCACAGTGACGAGCACGCCGTGGGGCTCGGTCTCGAAGTGCAGCGCCTCGGAGAACCCGACCACGCCGAACTTCGTCGCGGCGTAGACGGCCGCGCCGGGCGGCGCGAACCGCCCGGCGAGCGAGGCGATGTTCACGACGTGCCCGCGCCCACGAGCGAGCATCCCCGGCAAGAACGCGTGGGTGCCCCACAGCACGCCGAGCAGGTTGACCCGGACGACCTTCTCGATCTCCTCGGGGGACAGGTCCACGAAGTCGCCGCCGCCGGGCACGCCGGCGTTGTTGATCAGCACGTCGGTCGGCCCGTAGGCCTCCTCCACGATCGCGGGGAGCCGCTCGATCTCGTCGCGGCGGGTCACGTCGCACGCGAGCGCGAGCGCCTTCCCGCCCGCGCGTTCGATCCTATGGGCGAGGTCCTCGAGGCGCTCCCGGCGTCGCGCGGCCAGGACGACCTTGGCGCCCCGCTGGGCGAACGCGACCGCCGTGGCCTCGCCTATCCCCGACGAGGCTCCGGTGACAACGACGACGCGACCTCGGAGCTCCACGATCCTCCACGTACGCTGATGGGGATGCGCCCCGACGTTATCGAAGCTCACGTCCGGCGACTCCCGCCCCTGGACGAGCGGTGGTCGCCGCGACCCGCCTCGCGCGAGGAGCTGGAGCGGGCGCTCCTGTCCGGGATGGTCGCCGGGTGGGCCTCCCACCCGCTCGACAACGTCCGTGGCAACGCCCAGTCGCTCCTGGATCACGACCCCGACAAGGAGTTCGGCCTCCGTGGGCTCCAGGACGGCCGCACGCTCGAGGATGTCCTGAGGCTCGTCGAGACCGCCGCCGGCGCGCCGATCGACCGCGAGGCCCGTTACGGGCCGGTCGACATCCGTCCGTCGCCGATCGTCGAGGCGTCCCTCTCGGCGGGGGAGCGGCTCGCGAAGGCCTGCGCGGACGGGGCCCGCGTGGTGCTCGCCACCGGCCACCCCGTCGGGCTCGCGCATCTGTACCACGAGCTCGCGCGGTTCCTCGGGGACCGCGGGGCGGAGGTCCTGGTCCTGGCCGACGGCCATGGGTGGCGCGAGCGGCGCCTCGACCACGAGTGGCGGATCGCGCATTGGGACGGCGTCGCGATGCTGACCGACGGCACGGAGCCCCGCCACACCCACTGGCCCTTCGCGATGCACCGGATCCTCGAGGCCGGCCGACCCGACCTCGTGTTCGCCGACCACGGGTTCGCGGGGGCCGCGATCGAGGCGGGGGTCGAGACGATCTCCATCGCCGACGTGAACGATCCGGCCCTGCTCGTGGCGAAGGCCCAGGGCCGGACGGAGCACGTCCTGGTCTTCGACGACCACGTGGAGCCCGACGCCTACTGGCCCGTCTTCCTCGCGCTCACGGCGCCCGCGCTCGGTCACGCGCCGGCGGACGAAGGCTAGACGGGGTCGCGCGGCACCGCCTACCATCCCTCCACAGTGACCAAACGACCCTTCATCGAGGCTCGGCTGTTGACCGTGAGCGAGGTCGCCGACCTGCTCCGTGTTTCCAAGATGACCGTCTACCGGCTGATCAACGATGGATCGATCGGATCCCTCCGCGTCGGCCGCAGCTACCGGCTCCGTGAGGACGACGTCGACGACTACCTGAGCAAGCGATACACCGAAGCCGGATAACGACGTCCCACGCATCACAGCCCGGCCTTCCGTGGAGGCACGGAGGACCGTTCATGAACGAGCACGAGCAGCTCGTCGACCGGGCCGCGCGCCACGCGCGGACCGTGCTGTTCATCGGTGGGTTGGACGCCGGGAAGAGCACGCTGGCCCGGGCGACGGCCGCGTTCGCGTTGCGGGTCGGCCGGAGCGTCGCGTACCTCGACGCCGACGTCGCGCAGAAGACCGTGGGCCCACCGGCGACCGTCGGGATGCGCCACATCCGCGAGCCCGACGACCTCACCCTGGAACGCATGGCCGACGCCGACGCGCTCGGGTTCGTAGGGTCGACCTCCGCGCAGGATCACCTGGTCCCGCTGGTCGGGGCGCTGCAGCGCCTCCGCGACCGGGCGCGCGGCGAGGGCGCCGACCTCCTGGTGGTTGACACCGGCGGCGAGGTCTCGGGGATCCGCGGCCAGCTGGTCAAGTACTACAAGGTCGACATGCTCGAACCCGACCTGGTCGTCGGGTTGCAGCGCGGCGAGGAGCTCGACCCGATCCTCGGGATCGTCGACCGCTTCTACGGGATCGAGACGATCAGCGCGCCGATCCACCCGAGCGTGCGTCCCACCTCGGTCGAGGAGCGGATGGCCCAACGCGATCGGATGATGACGCGCTACTTCGAGTCCGCCCCCCTGCAACGCTTCCGGGTCAAGCCCACCGTCTTCATGCCGACCCTGCCGCCCTTGTTCGACCTGCAGACCCTCGACCGGCTCCTGGTCGGCCTGTCCGACGGCGCCGGCGGGTTCACCGGGCTCGGGTACCTCGAGTACGTCGCGGAGGACGGCGGGTTGCGCCTCGATCTCGCCGGTGGCAGAGCCCCCGAAAGCGCTTAGACTGGGCTCCGTTCGCCTGGAGGACCCTTACCGTGCGAAACGGGTGGACCTCCGGAGCCTCTTCGGAACCGAGTGAAAGGCCCAACGTGAAAGGCAGCGCGTGCCCTCGCTGATCAAGAAGCGCCGGAAGAAGATGCGCAAGAAGAAGCACAAGAAGCTCCTCAAGCGCACCCGGCACCAGCGGATGAAGCTCGGCAAGTAGGCCGGAGGCCGGCGTGGGCGCGCCGATCCGCCCCCGTGCACCCCTGATCGCGACGGTGCTGGCCCTCACCCTGTGCTCCGTCGCGTGCGAGCGACCCTCGGGCACGTTCGGTGCACCGGCGGGCTCGAAGGCCGTCACGTTCACCACGTCCGACGGCGTGCGGCTCGCGGGGCGCCTGTTCGGCCCCGCCGACGCGACCGCCGGCGTCGTGCTGGCGCACATGCTCCCGGCCGACCAAACCTCCTGGTACGACGAGGCCGCCAACCTCGCCGACCTCGGCTATCGGGTGCTCACGTTCGACTTCCGGGGATACTGTCCGGGCGGTGAGGGCGGCTGTTCGAAAGGGCCCAAGGACGTGAACGCGACCCCCGTCGACCTCTCGGCGGCCCTCGGGTACCTGCGCAAGGACGGGGTGACGAGGGTGGCGCTCGTGGGGGCCAGCATGGGCGGCACCGCCGCCTTGATCGTGGCGAGCCAGGAGGGAACGGGCGTGGACGCGGTCGTCACCCTCTCCGCGCCGCAGGTGATCCAAGGGATCGGCGCCGGGCCCGACGTCCTGCAGGGCGTGAGCGCCGCGAAACTGTTCGTCGCGGGGCTCGGCGACACGACCGCCGCGCGGTCCGCCCAGGACCTCTACGACGAGAGCCAGCAGCCCAAACGGGTCGAGATCCTGACCACCGACGACCACGGGACCGACCTGCTCAGCGGAAGCCAGGGGGAGCGGACCCGCCAGCTGCTCGAGGGCTGGGTGCAGACCTACGTCCCGCTCGTGCCGACCCCGGCGCCCTCCGCGGGGGGAGCCGCCCCGTGAGCGCGCGTCCGATCGTCTTCTGCACCGACTACGGGCTCTCCGACGAGTTCGTCGGCGTGTGTCACGGGGTGATGGCGCGGATCGCGCCGGAGGCCCGGGTGATCGACCTCTCGCACGCGATCCCGCGCCAGGACGTGATGAAGGGCGCGCTCGTGCTGTCCCGCGCGGCCCCCTTCATGCCCGCCGACGCCGTCTTCTGCGCCGTGATCGACCCGGGGGTCGGATCGGAGCGCCGGGCCGTCGCCGTGGAGGCGGCATCGGGCGCGCTCCTGGTCGGGCCCGACAACGGGTTGCTCTCGGCGCTGTGGGAGGTCCTGGGCGGCGTCGTCGCGGCGGTCGAGATCTCCTCGGCGGGGGTCGTGTTGGAGCCGCTGTCGCGGACCTTCCACGGGCGCGACATGTTCGCACCGGCCGCGGCACACCTGGCGGCGGGGTTGCCGCTCGCCGAGGTCGGCCCCGCGATCGCGACCGGGGACCTCGCGACCCTGGAACTCGCGGCGCCGATGGTCGCCTCGGGCAAGGTCGGCTCGCGCGTCACGGGGATCGACGGGTTCGGCAACGTCCAGCTGAACGTCACGCCCGAACACCTCGCCGCCGCGGGGATCGGGCCGCGGATCTCGATCGGCGGGGAGGAGGTCCCGTTCGTCGGGATCTTCGCGGACCTGCCCGACCGCGGGCTGGGCCTGATCGTTGACTCCCAGGGGTTCCTGGCGATCGTGGTGAACCGGGGGAGTGCGGCCGAGGCGCTGCAGCTCACCGAGGGCGCGATGATCGTGCTCGAGGCGGTCGAGGGCCAGGGTGGCAACACCGGCCGTCATCTCCAGCCGGTCGACTGACCATCGCAACGGGCCTTCAGGAAGGGCTCGACGTGGCCGTCGGATACGGCGTCCCGCTCACCGGTCCCGGATAGGGTGTGGCCGGCGGCCTCTGCTGCAGCTGCGCGATCATCGCGACCACGAGCAGCACGAACAGCACGATGAGGGTGATCGCCGTTCCGCGTCGCACGGCCGGGAGGCTAGCAAGCGCCAGAGGATCACGGCCCCGCTGGCTCCAGGAGCGCCTCGGCGCGTTCGCGCATCCCGACCAGCACATCGCGGAGCCGGGCGGGCTCCGTCAGGTACCTGCGGAGGTCGACCTCGAGCGAGATCGTGCGCGCGTAGCCGCTGGCGGTGAGGTCGGCCAGGAACGTGTCGAGCGGCAGCACGCCCTCGCCCGGGGGCAGGTGCGAGTCCCATCCCTTCCCCGCGTTGTCCGACAGGTGGATGTGTCGCAGCCGCTCCCCGAACCGCCGCCGGACCTGGATCAGGTCGTGCTTGGCCACGGCGGCGTGCGACGTGTCGAGCACGAGATGGGGGAGCCCCTCGAGGTCGTCGAGGTCCTGGTCGGCATGGAGCATCAGCGGGTGCGAGCCCACGTGGAACGGGAACATGTTCTCGATCGCGACCGTCACGCCGGTGCGTGCCTCCACGTCGGGGAGCTCCTCCTGGAGCCAGCGACGGTAGGGCTGCTGCCAGCGGAACGGCGGGTGCATCACGACGAGCGGTATCTCGGCGTCGTGCGCCACCTCGATCGCACGGTCGATCTTGCCGATCGGGTCGGTGCCCCATACGCGGCGGGTCAGCAGCAGCGCCGGCGCGTGGATCGCACCGACCGTGAGCCCGTGCTCGTCGGCGAGCCTGCGGATCTCCTTCGGGTCCTGGCTCGCCGGGTCCTTCGTCACCATGACCTCGGCGCCGGTGTAGCCGCACTCGGCGATCAACGCGAAGGTCGCCGCCAGCGGACGGGCGAAGAACGCAGCCGAGGAGAAGAGCAGGCGAGGTCCAGCCACGGGTCCAGGCTACCCGCCGCCGCGGGACCCGCTGCGCCCGGCGGTATCCTGCGCCGCATGTGGGTGTTCCCGTTCGTCGCCGCGGTGGTCGCGTTCGTGTTCGCGGTCTCGCTCGGCAGGCAGTACCTCCAGCGCCGGCGCCTGTATCAGTTGTTGTGGATGTTGGCCCTCGTGCAGTTCGGCGTGGCGTCTCTCGCCGTCGTGGCGGGCGTCGCGAACGGGTGGAGCCGGGTGGAGTTCGAGGTCTACTGGGCGCTCGGCGCGGTCCTCAACGTGCCGTTCCTCGCCGCGGGCGAGATCGTCCTGCTGTTCCGGCAGAAGTGGGTCGAGTGGGCCGTGTGGCTCGTGCTGGTCTTCTCGGTCGCGTACACGATCGCGGTGCTCCGCGCCGCCGACCCAAACACCGCTGCCCTCGCGGAGCAGCTCCCGTCGGGCAAGGAGGTGTTCGGGGGCGGGACGGCTGCGCACGCGCTGCCACAGCTGTTCTCCTACCCGGCCTACTTCATCCTGCTCGCGGGGACCGCGTGGTCGGCCTGGAAGATGCGCGGGCACCCCGAGCTCAAGGACCGGTTCGTCGGCACGCTCCTGATCGCCGTGGGCGCGACGATCGTGGCGGGGGGCGCGACGTTCGCCGCGTTCGGGATCTTGCCGGGGTTCGTGGCGACCCTCGTGATCGGGATCGCGACGATGTTCTGGGGGTTCCTGCGAGCCTCGCGCCCGCCGGTGCGGCAGCCCCAGGCGGCCTCCTGAGGGCCGGCCGCTCGCGGTTCGGCCCTACGAGGCGGCCTGCCAGGCGGCGTTGCCCGGCGTGGTGGCCTGCGAGCCGCGCGGCTCCACGGTCACGAGCAGCTTCTCGAACGTCGCGGGGTCGATGTCGACCCGGAGCACCACGAGCCCGTCGGGGCCGGGGACGAATTCGCCCAGGTACTCCGCCCCGACCCTGGAGACCGCCCACAGCCGGTACACGGAGCCGGACGGTGGCATCGGGACGTCGTCGCCGTAGATGTACAGCTCCTGGACGCCGGGCGCGGTGATCTCCTGGGCGTGGCCCTGTCCGAGATCGGTGGCGTGCCCGCCGCTCGTGAGCATGTTGACCACGTTCTGCAGGTCGGCCTGTGCGACCGTGTTCGAGCCGCCCAGCTGGGTCATCGCGGCCCCGCCGATGCCTACCACCAGCACCACGCTCGCCGCCACCGCGATCAGTCGCCGCGACGACCAGCGCCGCTCAGCGCCGCGGCGCGACTCGATCTCGCGGTGCAGGCGCGGCAGGAGGGTCTCGGGAGGCCGGACCGAGGGAGCTTCGAGGGCGAGGTCCGCGGCAACCGCCCCGAACGCGTCGAGCGTCGCCCGGCACGGTCGCGCACCCGGGGACGTGCTCCGTCAGCAGACGGTCCGCCTCCTCGGCGTCGGGGCCCGACAGGCCGCGCAGGACGTAGCCCGCGAGCAGCTCGTCGATCGCCTCGTGGTGCTCGGTCACTCGTGGTCCTCCAGTGCCCGCCGCAGCTTGCGCATCGCGGCGAGCGTCCTCGTCTTCACGGTCCCGAGGGGGATGCCGATCTCCTCGGAGATCTGCACCTGCGTCTTCCCCTGGAAGTACGCCATCTCGAGCACCTGTCGCTGGTCCTGCGGGAGGTCGGCGAGCGCCTCGCGGACCTCCTTGCGCCGCACACCCAGGAACGCGTCCTCGGTGACGGCCTCCGCTACATCTTCGTCATGGACGGGCTCGAGGTTCGCTGCGCGTTCGGTTCTCGCACGCAGCCGTTCCTCGCGCCGGACCGTGTCCACGGCCCGGTGATGGACCAGCGACAGGAAGAACGTCCGGAACGGGCCCCGGGCCGGGTCGTAGGCCTCCGGGGCCCTCCAGAGCGCCAGGAACGCGTCGTGCACCACGTCTTGGGCCAGGAGCTGCTGAGCGGTGAGGCGGTACGCGAGACCGTACGCGGCCGCCGAGTAGCGCCGGTAGAGCTCGTCGAACGCCGTCTTGTCGCCCGCGGACAGGCGCCGGTGCAGCTCGAGGTCGTCGAGTTCGGCGGTGCGCACGGCGCCATCCTCCCAGACGCGACTCCACGGCCGGTACGATGCCCGTCCGATGCACGCCGTCCGCCTGTACACGCGCGCCGGATGCCACCTCTGCGAGGACGCGAGGTCGGTGATCCTGCAGGTCCGCGACCGGTTCCCGTTCGCGTTCGAGGAGGTCGACATCGACCGGGACGACGAGCTGGTGCGCGACTACGGGATCAGGATCCCGGTGGTCGACGTCGACGGCGAGGAGGCGTTCGAGATCGGGGTCGACGCCGAGCGGCTCACCGCGCTCGTGCGCATGTGAACACCGCGCGGGCGCGGCTAGGATGCGTCCGTGCCGTCCTCGTCACGCCCGTGGTGAAGGAACGCCCGGTCCCCGACGCCACCGTCGGACGGTTGCCGCTGTACCTGCGGGTCCTCGTGGACCTCGCGGCGGGCGGCGAGGTCACGGTCTCCTCGGGCTCCCTCGCCGGGGGCGCCGGGGTGAACCCGGCGAAGGTGCGCAAGGACCTCTCCTACCTGGGCTCCTACGGGACGCGGGGGGTCGGCTACGACGTCGCCTACCTGATCCACGAGATCCGCAGGAGCCTCGGGCTCACCCAGCACTGGGGGATCGTGATCGTCGGGGTCGGGAACCTGGGACAGGCGCTCGCGAACTACCGGGGGTTCGCCGAACGCGGGTTCCGCGTGGCGGCGCTCGTCGACGCCGACCCCGCCAAGGTAGGGCGGGTCGTCGGCGAGCTGCAGGTGCACCCGGTCGCACGGCTGCCGGCGCTCGTGTCCGACCTCGACATCGCGATCGGGGTCGTGGCCACCCCTGCGACGGCCGCTCAGGGGGTCGTGGACGCGATGGTGCAGGCCGGGATCCGATCGATCCTGAACTTCGCTCCGGCGGTCGTGACCGTGCCGGCCGGGGTCACCGTGCGCAAGGTCGATCTCGCGACCGAGCTGCAGATCCTCGCCTACTACGAGCAGCGCAACGCCGTGCTGCGCGAGGTGAAGGCCGCCCGCGTCAGCGGGCGATCGTGATCCACAAGACGACGGCCACCGCGATGATCATCACGGCGAGCAGCATGAACTGGATGCTGCCCTGGTCCAGGAGCGGTACTGCGTCCGCGCCGATCATCGTCGTCCTTCCTCCGTCGTCCTCAGGCCGGCCCGAACCACGGGACGGCGGTGCCTCCGGTCAGGAACTCCTTGCGCCGACGCTCCGCGCGGTCCAGCAGCGGGAGGTGGATCAGGAACAGCACGATCGCCCCCGCCAGGAACATGTACGAGTACCGGGGGACGCTGCCCGTGTTGTACACGAGCGTGACGGTGGTCTGGGGACCGCCGTTGATGAAGTGCGCGGTCGCCACCGCCAGGCGGGTGCTGCCCTGGGTGGCGAACTCGATCGAGTCCACGTTGAACTGCGCGCCCGTGATCGCGGTGGCACCCAGCGGGTCCAGACCGAGCTGCTGGTTCGCCTCGGTCGCCAGGAACGTCGTGGTCGAGCCCTGCACCGACAGGAGGTCGGCCGCGACCGTCGGGTCGTTCGGGTTCGAGGGCGGGGCCCAGCCGTCGCCCGGGTACTGCTGGAAGGCCGGGTACTGGGTGTTGTCGGCGGCCACGGAAGGGGTCCCCGCGTCCAGGACGATCCACGCGGGCTCGGCGCCGCGCGGCCCGAGGTTCGTCTTGGTGTCGGGACCCTGGGCCCAGAACCCGAAGGCCCACATCGACGAGAGCAGGATCATCCAGCCCGCGAAGCAGGTCATCAGGACGAGGTAACCCATCCACCGGCCGAAGATGGCGGAGAGCAGCACGTAGACGCTCCCGACGAACAGGAGGAAGCCGGCGAGCACGACGCCGATGCCCTTGAACATCGTGCCGCAGTCCACACCGAAGCCCAGGCAGCTCGCGTGTGTCTCCATCAGGGCCGCTCCAAGATCGTGCCGTTCTGTTGCGCCAACGCCAGCGCCTTCTTCTGCGCGTCGGGGTTCAGGCAGATGTTCTGGGCGTAGGGCACGTTCTTCGAGCTCATGTCGATCAGGTACAGCACGATGTCGTTGATCTGCTGATCGTCCAGCGCGCCGTTGTACCGGATCGACCAGGAGGGCATCGCGTTGCGGCCCTGCTGGATCACCTGATAGATGTCGTTCACCGACGCGATCGCGGCGTGGGGCGGGGTGCCGAGGTTGCCGGCGCAGATGTTCGTCAGGTTCGGCGGGTACGCGTAGCCGCCCTGATAGGGGATCACGCCTCCGGTCAGGTCGGCACCGTGGCACCGCACGCAGCCGACCCCGAGCTGGTTCTCCTCCGAGTAGAGCTCGACGGCTTGCTTGCCGCGGGCGATCGCCGCCGTGCGGAGCTGCTCCTCCTGGCTGAAGTTGCGGCCCGGCTCCATCATCCACTGCAGCGGGAACCAGATCACGAAGAACGCCACGAGCACGACGCCCCAGCCCTGCAGGCGCAGGAGCAGCGGCGTCTCGAGGGCCGCGTCCGACGGGCCCGGGCGCATCGTGTACGGCACTTCGGGCGCGCGTCCCTTCGTGCGCTGACGCAGCACGAGCGCAGCCGCCGAGGCGAGGAGCAGCACCGCTCCCAGCACGAGCAGGATGACGCCGGTGACGTTGGTCTCCGCGAGCATGTCGGCCGTCTCGTTCCTCCTACCCGGGGGCCACGCAGAACGCGCCCTGCGGGGGCTGGTTGATCGTGTTGGTGCCACGCGGGGGTCCGAGGACGATCTCGGACGTGTCGACCGTCACCACGTCGCCGTCGAGCGTCATCTTGAACCGGTCCAAGCCGCGGGGGGCCGGACCCAGTTGGTACTCGCCGGCGCCGTTGTACTTCGACCCGTGGCACGGGCATTCGAACCACTTCGAGGTCTGACACCACGGCACCCGGCAGCCAAGGTGCACGCAGCGTTGGTACAGGGACATGATGCCGCCGGCGGTGACGCCTTCGGCCGCGTAGTCCGCGGTGGCGGAGACGCTGCCGTTCCAGGCGACGAGGTAGAAGCGTCCGGTGCCGTTGTAGACGGGCTGGCCGTTCGCGGTCTCGATCTGGCTCTTGATGTCGTTGAGGTTCCCGGCGGGGATCTTCGAGCCGAACCCGCCGCGCAGGTTCGGCCACAGGAACGCGATCGTGCCCATCCCGAACTCGGCCCCGAAGACCAGCACCGAGCCGATCAGCGCCCCGCGGAAGAAGTCACGGCGGGTGACGGGCTTGGGCCCGCCCGGCATGACCGCCTGGTCGGGACGGGCGGGCTCCCGCGTCGCGCGGTTCGCCCGCAGGAACGACAGCGCGAAGAACAGCGCGAACAGGTCGACGACGATCAACACGACGATGACGATGACCGTGGTGGAGGTGATCGCGAGCGTGCTCACAGTTCGAAGAACACCCCCTGGGCCCACGGCCAGATCCAGTTGTACCCGGGACCGCGGAAGAACGAGCCGATGATCGTGAGCGACGCCCCGAACATGAACATGACCGTGAACAGCGTGATCGCGAGCTTGCGATCGCCGGGGAGCACGCTCGGGTTGCGGTCGACGTAGGGGACCGCCGCGAGCCCGACCAGGATGAACGTCGGGATCGAGATCCCGGCCACCATCGGGTGGAAGTAGCGCAGCAGCTCCTGCAGCCCCAGGAAGTACCAGGGGGCCTTCGAGGGGTTCGGCGTCAGGTTCGGGTTGGCCAGCTCGCGCAGCGGCGCGTTCACGAACGTCGAGAAGATCAGCATGCCGGCGAACAGGACCAGCATCGCGATGAACTCCTCGAGCAGCAGGTGGGGCCACGTGTTGACGCGGTCGCCCTGCTCGCGCTCGACACGCTGGATCCCCTCCGGCGGCACCAGGGCGAGGAGGCGGTGCTTGTCGGGCGCGCCCTTCTTCGGGGTCGGCAGCTTGCCGGTGGGCAGCGGCGCCTCGCGCTTGGGGGTGGTCATCGGCGGCGCGGCGACGGCGACCGGCGCAGCGGCGGCGGCGGCGGCGGAGCGCGGCGGCGGCGGCGGCGAGCCGCAGCAGGAGCCGCTGCGGTAGCCGGAGCGGGCGCCGCTGCGGGCGCTGCCTCAGCCGCGGGCGCAGATGCGGCGGCAGGCGCCGGTGCGGCCTCGCCGCCCCCCTCCTTGGCCCGCAGCGCGCGCACGGCGGCCGAGCGGGCGCGGCCTTCGGCCACGCGCTGACTGGTGCCCTTGCCGAGCTCCTCGGCGAGGACCCGGTCGAAGGTCTCTTGATCGAGCGGCGTGTCTTCTCGAGCCATCTTCCCCTGCGCTCCTTTACAGCGGCCCCGAGATGCCGCCGTCCTTGCGGATCCGCCAGAAGTGGACCGCCAGGAAGATGACCAGGACGAACGGCAGCGCGAGGACGTGGAGCACGTACCAGCGCAGCAGCGTGTTCGGGCTGACGATCGAGCCGCCCAGCAGCAGGAAGTTGGCCTGCTTGGCGACGAACGGGGAGTACCCGGCGAGCGACGTGCCCACGGTGACCGCCCAGATCGCGAGCTGGTCCCACGGGAGCAGGTAGCCCGTGAACGACAGGCCGAGCGTCAGGAACAGCAGCACGACGCCGACGACCCAGTTGAACTCGCGCGGCGGCTTGTAGGCGCCCGTGTAGAAGACGCGCGCCATGTGCAGCGTCACGGAGAAGACCATCAGGTGGGCGCCCCAGCGATGCAGGTTCCGCATCAGGTCGCCCATGAACACCGACGTGCGGATCGCCTCCATGTCGGTGTAGGCCTGCGCCCCCCCGATGTCGGCCATCGGCCGGTAGAAGAACATCAGGAAGATGCCGGTGACGGTCAGCAGGATGAACAGGAAGAACGAGAGCCCGCCCAGGCAGAACGTGTAGGTCAGCTTCAGCCCGTGGCGCTTCACCTTCGTGGGGTGGAGGTGGTACAGGACGTTGTTCATCGTCGCGAGCGCGCGGTCGCGCGACGTGTCCTTGTACCCCCTCCGGTAGATCGAGCCGGGGCGGAAGATGGACTTCCAGACCTCGGTGTCGCGCAGCCGATCGAACCCTTCGCTCGGCGACGGCAGTTTGATCTTCGCCACGTTCCCCCTCTTCTCGCGCCTTCGAGGGCTACCTGCTCGTACGACCTGCTCGTGCTTCGGGGCCTTACTCCGGTGCTGCCTGCGAGGCCGGGACCTCGGCCATCGCACGCCGGCCGCCCGCGGATTCGGGCAGTCGCGCATAGTACAGGGTGTCGGTCGGGCACCGCTCGACGCACACCGAACAACGGGTGCACGCGTTGTCGTCGACCACGAAGACCGCGGTGGCGTTGTCCACCTCGGCGCCCACCGAGTCCTCGTCGGCGCCCTCGACGATCCCGGGGGACATCATCCAGATGCAGTTCCAGGGGCAGACGTCTTCGCAGGCCCGGCAGAGGATGCAGTTGTCCGGGTCCAGCATCAGGTGCTTCGGCGACTTGACCCCCTGCGCGAGCCACGCGGCGTCGACGGTCTCCACCACGTAGTCGTCGTGGATGTTCACCTCGGTCTTCGTGAACGGCATGTCCGGTCCCTACCGATACCCGCCCGAGGGGCGTGAGTCACCGGCACCGCCACGCAGGCGCTTGCGCCAGTTCTGCAGCGCGGCGGACACGACCAGCACCGTGATGATCGGGCCGGTGGTCATGCCCATCGCGATCGCGTCGCGGATCATCAACAGGGTCTCCTTCCCGAGCGGCTGGCTCGGGAAGTTCTGCAGGAAGCCGACCAGGTCCGTCGGACCGCCCCAGCCGAGCTGCTGCTCGGCGTAGTACATCCAGAAGGACGGCATCACCGCGGACGTGATCAGCAGGAAGAACACGAGCGTGAACGCGAACAGCACCGCGCTGGTCCACGTCCATTCGAAGCCCTTGACGAAGCCTTCCACGCGTGCGCGACGATCCGCGCTGCGGCTCTGGATCGCGGTGGTGGCGGCGACGTCGACCTGACTCATCCGTTCTTCCGTTCCGAGGACCGGCGCATCATAACAACAGGGTCCCGCCGCGCGGGGTCACCGTTCGAGCGTCCGGATGACCCGGGGCCGAGGGGTCGGACGGGACGATCGAGCGGTCCTCCCCTCCCTATACTCGGCTCGAACGCCGCCACCGGGAAGGCAGTCCGTGCTCGCCACCGTCACCCAGTCGCTCACCTCGTGGTGGGCCCCCGCGCTCGCGTTCGCGGCCGGATTCGTGTCGTTCGCCAGCCCGTGCTGCTTCCCGCTGATGCCGGGCTACCTGTCCTTCATCGCGGGGGAGTCCGCCTCGGGCGTCGCCACCTCCACCAGGACGCGGCTGCTCCCGATGGCGTTGTTCGTCGGCGGCTTCACGCTCGTGTTCACGCTGTTCGGCGCCTTCTCCTCGACGTTCGTCCGGCTGTTCCGTGGGTCCACCGGACAGCTCGTGATGGGCGCGATCGTCGTGGCGTTCGGCGTCGTGATGATCCTGTACGCCTACCAGCGGGGACCGATGGCGATGTACGCGGAGCGCCGGCCGTTCCTGGAGAAGGTGAACCCGGGCGTGGCGGGCGCTTTCCCGCTCGGGATGGCCTTCGCCGCGGGGTGGACGCCGTGCCTGGGGCCGGTCCTCAGCGGGATCATCGGGATCGCCTCGACGCAGAGCGCGGGCCGGGCCGCGCTCCTGATGGTCTTCTACTCGCTCGGGCTCGCGGTGCCGTTCGTGGTGCTCGGCCTGGGGGTGATGAAGCTCACCACCACGTTCGCGTGGTTCCGGCGCCACTACAAGGGCATCGCGCTGGTGTCGGGCGCTCTGCTGATCCTCGTGGGGGTGCTGCTGATGACCGGCACCTTCACCCGCGTGCTGATGCGCCCCTTCAGCGGCGGGTCGACGTTCCTCTGAGCGGGTCGCGGACCACCGATCGCAAGAGCGGAGTAGCATCGCTGCTGCCGCATGCCGTCCTCTCCCTTAGCTGACCGGTTCACGCTCGGGCGTTCGCTCGCCCTGGTCTGGCGGACGTTGCGGTCGATGCGCACGGCCCTCGTGCTGCTGCTGATGCTCGCGCTCGCGTCGGTGGCGGGGTCGCTCGTCCCGCAGATCCCGAACAGCCCGCTGAAGGTCACCCAGTACCTCGGCGACCACCCGTTCTGGGGCGAGGTGTTCCTGCGGACCGGTCTGTTCGACGTGTTCGGCTCGTGGTGGTTCTCGCTGATCGTCGTGCTGCTGTTCACGTCGCTCGTGGCGTGCCTGCTGCCGCGCTCGCGGGCGGCGCTCCGCGCGATCCGCCAGCGCCCGATCCAGGCGCGGGAGCTCGACGCGTTCCCGCTGTTCACCCAGCGGACGGTCCCGGCCGAGCCCGCGGCGGCGATCGGCTCGGCGGCCCCGGTCCTCAAGCGCAAGCGCTTCCGGGTGGCGGTCGACGGGTCGGGGACGGCCGTCGCCGCCGAGAAGGGGACCCTGCGCGAGGTGGGGAGCCTCGTGTTCCACTGGGCGTTCGTGCTGCTGCTGCTCGGCGTCGTGGTCGGCAAGGGCACCGGTTACAGCGGCCGCGCGACGATCGCCGAGGGTCAGACCTGGATCGACGCCGCCGCGAACTACGACGGGACGCTGCGGGCCGGCCGGTTCTTCACCGGCCATCACACCGGCGCCGGATTCCGACTGGTCGATTTCGAAGACCGGTTCCGCTCGAGCGGCATCCCGATGGACTTCGTCTCGACGATCAAGCTCTTGGACCCGAACGGCAAGGTCGTGGGGACGCAGGAGGTCCGGGTCAACCATCCGGTCGTGTTCGAGGGGCTGCGGATCTTCCAGTACGGGTTCGGGTGGGCGCCGGTGCTGCGCGTGCAGGACCCGACCGGCACGATCGCCGGAGGCCCGTTGATCCTCGGCCAAGAGACGGCTCCTTCGGGGCGTGTCGCAGCTCGCGATGCCGTGGATCGGCGTGCTCAAGCTCCCGTCGGCGAAGCCCCAGGTCGCGGTGCAGGTCGAGCTGTGGCCCGACAGCGCGGCCTACCTGCGGAGCCTGCAGACCGGCGTCCCGCAGCCGATGGTCGCGCAGAACGCCCCGATCATCCGGTACACGGTGTGGCAGGGCAGACTGTTCGACCTGTCGCGGTCACTCACCCTGGACACGACGGGCCTGCGCAGGGTCGGCTCGGGTGTGCTCGGCGGCGGGCAGACCGTCGATCTGTTCCGCGGGTGCGTGGTCGCCGGCCCCGGCGCGGAGGCCGTGGGAACGACCGCGAGCGTCGGCTGCCCCGCGGGCGGCCCCGCGCCCGCGCTCACGATGACGTTCCCCGAGCTGCGTCAGTACTCCGTCTTCCAGGTGACGAAGGACGTGGGTGTACCGGTCGTGCTGGTTGCCGCTATCCTCGTCCTCCTGGGCCTCCTGCCCGCCCTCTACACGTCCCGACGCAAGCTGTGGGTGCGCGCCGAGCCCGGCGAGGGAGGGACCGTGCTGACGTTCGGTGGGTTCGCCCTGCAACGCAAGGCGCAGTACGAGGAGGAATTCGCCAAGGTGGTCGACGCGGTGGTACGGGCGGCGGGCGGCGACGTCTCGCCCGCGCGGGAGATGGTGGGGACCTCATGAACACGCCCGAGCTCGCGCACTGGTCGCGCGATCTGTTCAACCTCGCGTTGTTCGCCTACATCGCGGCGATGGTGGCGTCGTTCGCCTTCCTCGCGTTCCGCCGGCCGACCCTCGCGAACCTCTCGACGATCGCGGGCGTGGTCGGGGTGATCGCGAACCTCGGCTCGATCCTCGCCCGGGGCATGGCGGCGGGCAGGACCCCCTGGGGCAACATGTACGAGTACTCGGCGCTGCTCGCGGTGCTCGTGGTCTCCGCGTACCTGATCGGCGTGGAGTGGCGCTCGCGGGTCCGGACGGTGGGCGGGTTCGTCTACGCGTTCGTGGTGTTCACGATGGCGATGGCGGTGTCCTTCTTCTACGTCGGGCCGACCGCCCTGCAGCCCGCGCTCAACTCGTACTGGCGCCAGATCCATGTCACGGCGATGATCACGGCCTCGTCGCTCCTCGGGATCGGCTGCGTCCTGTCGATCCTCTACCTGTTCAAGGACGCCTCGGAGCGGCGCCAGCTGGGTGCGATGCGCGCGCAGGTGCCGCCCCCGATCATGGGCGGCGCGATCGATGCCGACGCACCGCACGACCTGCTGCCCGACGCCGACACGCCGGTCGCCGAGTCCGGCGTGCGACGCGGGGTTCTGCCGTCGGCCGCCACGCTCGACCGTCTGGCGTACCGGTTCATCGCGTTCGGGTTCCCGATCTGGACCTTCGGCGTGATCTGCGGCGCGATCTGGGCGCAGCAGGCGTGGAGCCGCTACTGGGGCTGGGATCCGAAGGAAACGTGGTCGTTCATCACCTGGGTGCTCTTCGCCGGCTACCTGCACGCGCGGGCGACCAACGGCTGGAAGGGCCGTCGCGCGGCCGTGCTGGCGCTGGTCGGCTTCGTCAGCCTGTTCGTCACGTACTACGCGGTCAACCTGTGGATCGCCGGCCTGCACTCCTACGCGACGTGAACCGCGATCGGCGGGACGCGGACGGGTCGGTGGTACATTCCTGCGATCCCGCGTCCCGCCGGGGGCACCGGGGACCCGTAGAGAGAGGTGTCGTGCGGAAGAAGTTGCTGTGGGGTGTGAGCCTTGGCGCCCTGACCCTGTTGCTGGCGGCCTGCGGCCGGGACATCCCGCAGAACACGCTGGACCCGGCCGGTCCGACCGCCGCCGAGCAGAAGAACCTCTACGTCCTCGTCCTGGTCATCGCTGCCGTGGTCTTCGTGATCGTCGAGGGCGGCATCCTGTGGATCTCGATCCGCTACCGGCATCGCAAGGGCCGTGACCAGATGCCGCCACAGACCCACGGCAACACGCGTCTGGAGATCGGCTGGACGATCGCGCCGGCGCTCGTGCTCGCGATCGTGATGGTGCCCACGATCTCGCTGATCTGGAAGCTCGCGCAAGAGCCGCCCGGCGCCATGCACGTCACCGTGCAGGGGTACCAGTGGTGGTGGGGGTTCGAGTACACGGACCCGGGCATGACCACCGCCTACGGCCAGAAGGGCCCGATCACGGTGGCCGACGTGCTCGTGATCCCGGCCGGCAAGACCGTCGACCTCGCGGTCACCTCGGCCGGAGGGCTCGTGAACGGCCCAGGCCCCGACGGCCAGCCGAACCCCGACCATCAGGTGATCCACTCGTTCTGGGCGCCGCGCCTGTTCGGCAAGCAGGACGCCGTGCCCGGCCGGACGAACCACATCGTGTTCTCGGCCGACCAGCCGGGGAGCTATTGGGGTCAATGTGCCGAGTTCTGCGGGCTGCAGCACGGCCGGATGAAGTTCCGGATCCTCGCGCTGGACGATGCGGACTGGGCAGCCTGGGTCGCGAACCAGAAGCTCGAGCCGGCCGCCCCCACCGACCCGCTCGCGAAGCAGGGTATGGACCTGTTCATGAACGGCGTCGGCAGCGGGGGGCAGTGCCTGGCCTGCCACGCGATCGGCGCGAACGGCAGCCCCGCCGCCCCCAACCTGACCCACTTCGCGGCGCCGCAGCACGAGTGCTTCGCGGGCTGCGACTGGGAGACGTTCAACGAGGACGGCACCTTGAACCAGGCCGACCTCGAGGCGTGGCTCCGCGACCCCAACGCTGTGAAGCTCGGCGCGAAGATGCCCAACTACCACCTGAGCCAGGACGAGATCGACGCCCTGGTCGCGTACCTAGGCAGCCTGAAGTGATGGAGGCGACGAACGCATGGCGAGCGTGAGCGTCCAGGCGTCCCGCGGGGTCCTGCGGAGGCCGACCGCGATCACCGGTTTCTGGAGCTGGTTCACCACGGTGGACCACAAGAAGATCGGGATCATGTACGGCCTGTCGGCCTTCGTGTTCTTCATCGTCGGCGGCCTCGAGGCGCTCGTGATCCGCTCGCAGCTGGCCCAGCCGAACGGCACGCTCGTCAACGCGGCTCAATACAACGAGATCTTCACGATGCACGGCGTCACGATGATCTTCCTGTTCGTGATGCCGATGGGCGCGGCGTTCTTCAACTACTTCATCCCGCTGATGATCGGGGCGCGCGACGTCGCCTTCCCGCGCCTGAACGCCCTGAGCCTGTGGCTCTTCATCCTGGGCGCGCTGTTCCTGTACTCCAGCTGGTTCCTCGGCGGAGCCCCGAACGGCGGCTGGTTCGGCTACGCGCCGAACGCCACCACCGACCCGACGCCGGGGATGACCTTCTACGCGCTCGGCCTGCTGATCACGGGCGTCGCCTCGACCGTCGGCGCGGTCAACCTGGCGGTCACCGTGATCAACATGCGCGCACCCGGGATGTCGCTGTTCCGCCTCCCGGTCTTCGTATGGATGGGCCTGGTCGTGCAGTTCCTGCTGGCCTTCTCGCTCCCGATCATCACGGTCGCCCTGTTCGAGATGCTGTTCGACCGGCGCTGGGGGACGAACTTCTTCAATCCGGTGAACGGGGGCGACCCGATCTTGTGGCAGCACCTGTTCTGGCTGTTCGGCCACCCGGAGGTCTACATCCTGATCCTGCCGGCCTTCGGGATCTTCTCCGAGGTGCTCCCGGTGTTCAGCCGCAAGCCGCTGTTCGGCTATCAGTTCGTCGTGTTCAGCGGGATCGCGATCGGGTTCATCGGCTTCGGTGTGTGGGCCCACCACATGTTCGCGGCGGGCCTCGGGCCGGTCGCGAACACGGCCTTCGGGATCTCGACCGCGATCATCGCGGTCCCCACGGGGGTCAAGATCTTCAACTGGATGGGCACGATCTACAAGGGCGACCTGCGGTTCACATCGGCGATGCTCTTCTCGATCGGCGGCATCATGATGTTCGTGATCGGCGGGCTGTCGGGGGTCACCCACGCGATCGTGCCGTCGGACTACCAGCAGACCGACACCTATTACATCGTCGCCCACTTCCACTACGTGATCTTCGGCGGCGGCGTGTTCGCGTTCTTCTCGGCGATGTTCTACTGGTGGCCCAAGGTCTTCGGGCGCATGCTCAACGAGACGCTCGGCAAGATCGAGTTCTGGATCATGCTGGTGGGGTTCAACCTCACGTTCGGCCCGATGCACATCCTGGGTCTGGAGGGGATGATCCGGCGCGAGTACACGTATCCGCCGGGCCTCGGCCTCACCGGCTGGAACCAGATGGCGACGGTGGGCGCGTTCCTGATCGCCCTGTCGATCCTCGTGTTCCTGGTCAACTTCGTGATCACCCAGCGCAAGGCGAAGGGACTCGAGAGCGAGGACCCCTGGGACGCGCGGACGATCGAGTGGATGACGTCGTGCCCGCCGCCCGCGCACAACTTCGACGAGATCCCGCAGATCCACGCGCTCGACGAGTTCTGGCACCGCAAGTACGCGGAGGACAAGGAGGGGCACGTCGTGCGCGTGCCGGCGGGCGCCGCGCCGTACGACGATCCGGGCCACGGCGCCGCCGGCCACGCGATCCACCTGCCGAGCCCGTCGTTCTGGCCGATCGTCGCGGCGCTGGGGCTGCCGATCATCGCCTACGGCGTCATGTACTCGTGGTGGCTGGTCGGCTTCGGCGCGATCGTGACGGTCGTCGCGTTCCTCGGATGGGCGATCGAGCCCTCGGTGGCGGAGTAGGCGCATGGCAGACGTCGTGACCGTCGGCACCGAGGAGCACACCACCACCGGGCTCCCGAACACGAAGCTCGCGATGTGGCTGTTCCTCGCCTCGGAGTGCCTGCTGTTCGGCGCGCTGATCACCACCTACGTCCTGTACCGCGGCGCCAGCACGACCGGGCCCTATCCGAGCGACGTGTTCGACATCGGATACACGTCGGTGTCGTCGTTCGTCCTGCTCGCGAGCTCGGTCACGATGGTGCTCGCGCTCGACGCGGCGCAGAGCCGCGACATGCAGCGGATGCGCGTGTGGCTGCTCGCGACGGCGTTCCTGGGGATGACCTTCGTCGGCGGGCAGGTCTACGAGTTCACCGCGTTCTACCGCGAGGGCCTGACGATCAAGACGAACCTGTTCGGCACCACGTTCTACGTGCTGACGGGCTTCCACGGCGTCCACGTCACCGTCGGGATCTTGATGCTGCTCTCGCTGGTGGCGCTCTCCTGGACGGAACGGCTGCCCGACGATCCTGCGTTCCCGGTGGAGATGGTCGGGCTGTACTGGCACTTCGTGGACATCGTCTGGATCGTGATCTTCACGGTCGTCTACCTGATCCCGAGCCCGAAGCCGGGAACCTGAGGAGCCGAGATGCAGACGAACGAACCGACCCAGGAGACCCCGTTCCAGCAGGAGATGGGGGCGCATCAGCTCGACCCCCGCGAGGCCACGCACAGGGTGCATCCGAGCGCGAAGGAGTACGTCCGGATCGGCGTGATCCTCGCCGTGCTGACGGCGTTCGAGGTCTGGCTCAGCTACTCGGGCCTGCCGCACAGCTGGATGATCCCGATGCTGTTCGCCGCGTCGATCGTGAAGTTCGCGCTCGTCGTGCTGTGGTTCATGCACCTCAAGTTCGACGACGGGCGCTATTCGCGCTTCTTCATGCTCGGGATCGCCGGGGCGGTCACGCTCTACCTGATCGTGCTCCTGACCTTCCGGGTCTTCGCGAAGTGACGCTGCGATGACGCTTCCTCCCTGGCACGCCCACGTCGACGTCTGGGTGATCCTCGGCTCGGTCGTGGCCGGCTACCTGATCGCGTGCCGGCGTCACGACGCGCGGACCGGGCAACGCACGCCCGCATCGCGCCGAAGCACCTGTTCCTCGGCGGGATGGCGATCCTGTGGCTCGCGTCGGACTGGCCGATCCACGACCTCGCCGAGCGCTACCTGTTCTCGATGCACATGGTGCAGCACATGCTGATGACGCTGGTCGCGGCGCCGCTGCTGGTGGCGGGGATCCCGGTGTGGCTGTGGCGCGACATCTTGCGCCCGGCGCCGATCCGGACGGTCTGGCGGTTCCTCACGCGGCCCGTCGTCGCGCTGATCGTGTTCAACAGCGTGCTGCTGTTCATGCACTGGCCAGCCGTCGTCGAGCTGGCGGTGACCTCGGAGCTCGCGCACTTCGGGCTCCACGTCCTGGCGGTGTTCACCGCGCTCGTGATGTGGTGGCCGATCGTGTCGCCGCTGCCGGAGATGCCGCCGCTGAATCCGCCCGCGCAGATGCTGTACCTGTTCCTGCAGTCGCTCGTGCCCACGATCCCGGCGTCGTTCCTGACGTTCGGACACTCGATGCTCTACCCGATCTACGCCACCTTCCCGCGGATCTGGGGGATCGGCCCGCTCACCGACCAGCTGATCTCGGGCCTGATCATGAAGCTGATCGGCAGCGCGATCCTGTGGGTCGTGATCGGGAGCGTGTTCTTCCGGTGGGGGAACCGCGAGCAGCAGCAGGACTGGGACGAGCTGCGTTGGCGCAACGTCGACGCCGAGGTCCGTGCGGAGCTGAGCAGATGAGCCGAGACGGCAACCGGGAGGGACTGCTCCTGCCGATCGCGATCCCCGTCGCCGCGCTCGTGGTGATCGGGACCGCCTTATTCCTGTTCTCGCGGGTGCTGCTGCGTGTGCAGCAACACGCAGCCACGATCGTCGCGCTCGTGGTCGCGGCGTCGATCTTGGCGATCGCGACGTTCGTCGCCAGCCGCCGCCAGGTCACGAGCGGAACGGTGCTGTCGATGGTCGGCGGCATCGTGGGGGTCGCGATGGTCGCGGGCGGTCTGGCGCTGATGATCGCCCCACCGAAGGTCGAGGTCGCCAAGCCCGTCGTGCAGCTGGCCGCGCCACCGAGCGCTTCCACGAAGGGGTTCAGCACCGACACGCTCAGCGCGCCTGCTAACACCGCGTTCTCGATCGAGTTCGACAACCAGGAGACCGGCGTGCAGCACAACGTGGTGATCGCGTCCCAGGACGGGTCCCAGACCTTCTTCGACGGCGCGCTCACGACCGGGCCGTCGAAGACGACCTACGACGTCGACCCCTTGGCGCCCGGCACGTACAGCTTCTTCTGCAAGGTCCACCCCACCACGATGAAGGGCACCCTGACCGTGGCCGAGGCCGCGCAGCCGAGCGGCGGTGGCGGCGGTGGCGGCGGTGGGCTGACGGTCGTCGCGAAGAACCTCGCGTTCGACACGAAGGAGATCGACCTCGCCGCCGGCGTCGAGACGAAGCTGACCTTCGAGAACCAGGACGCGGGGACCCCCCACAACATCGCGATCTTCACCGACGACTCGCTGCAGGACGTGTTGTTCCGCGGCGAACTCGTGACGGGGCCCGCGTCGGTCGACTACACGATCCCGCCGCTGGACCCCGGCACCTACTACTTCCACTGCGACGTGCATCCCACGATGAACGGGACGGTCGTCGTCAAGGATACGGGGACGGGAGGCTCCGGGGCCGGGTCGGGGAGCGCCTCGGCCTCGGCGTCCGCGCCGGCGAGCGCCTCGATGTCGATGGCGCCGAGCGGCTCCGCGAGTCCCGCCGGCTGAGTCGGGCTGCCGCGACAGGGCCTTCGCAGGCGCGCTGGTAGCGTGAGCGCGATGCGGATCCCCGCGGCCACGGCCGTCGCGTTGCTGCTGCTCGTCGCCTGTACGAAGGTGGCCACCAACCCGGGCGCCGGTGTCGTCCGCACGATGGACGAGCCCCTGCAGACCCTGAGCGGCGACGCGGTCGCGGGCGGACAGGTGAGCTCGGATGCCGCCGCCGGTACGGTCCTGGTCGTCAACGTCTGGGCCTCGTGGTGCGCGCCGTGCGAACAGGAGCAACCGGCGCTCGTGCGCGTGGCGCAGCGGTACGCGGGCCGGGTCGCCTTCATGGGCGTGAACTACGAGGACGGGGTCGCGGCGGCCGGCGCCTGGGTGAAGCGCTTCTCGGTGCCCTACCCGAGCCTGTACGACCCCTCGGGTCGCACGGCCGCGAAGCTCGGCTACGTGGGGCTGCCCGATACCTACGTGGTGGACCCGGGCGGGACGATCCGGTTCGCGATCAGCGGGCCGACGACGGCCGGACAGCTCTCGGGGTTGCTCGACCAGGTCCTCGGCTCGGCGTCGGCTTCGGCTTCGGCGTCTCCGTCCTCCGCGAGCCCCGCCTAGAGCAGCGCGTCGACCGCGACCGCGGCGAACAGCGCACCCAGGTAGAGGATCGAGAACTTGAACAGCTGCCACGCGCGGGCGTCGGACGGCTCGCGGAACAGGCGGAGCGCTCGCAGCACGAACATCCCGCCGAGGACCACGGCGGTCGCCGTGTAGACCGGCCCCATCGAGGCCACCGGGACCAGCACCAACGTCACCCCGAACAGCACCAGCGAGTACAGGAAGATCTGCCGCCGGGTCTCCGCCTCGCCCCGCACCACGGGCAGCATCGGGATCCCGGCCAGCGCGTAGTCGTCCTGCACCTTCATCGCGAGCGCCCAGAAGTGCGGCGGGGTCCACATGAACACGACCGAGAACAGCACCCAGGCGGGCCACGCGAGCGATCCCGTCACCGCGGCCCAGCCGACGAGGACCGGCACGGCCCCCGCCGCGCCGCCGATCACGATGTTCTGCGTGCTCGTGCGCTTGAGCCACATCGTGTAGACGAACACGTAGAAGGCGATCGCCGAGAGCGCGAGCAGCGCCGCGAGCACGTTCACGGTGTCGGCGAGGAACGCGAAGGAGATCGCGGCCAGCACGAACCCGAACCGCAGGGCCGACTCGGGCTCGATGGAGTGACGGGGGAGCGGCCGCTGGCGGGTCCGGCGCATCACCTGGTCGATATCGCGGTCGAGGTACATGTTGATGGCGTTCGCGGCACCCGCGGCGAGCGTCCCGCCGGCGAGGGTGAGGAGGATCAGCCAGATCGACGGCATCCCGCGCGCGGCGAGCATCATCGCGGGGACCGTCGTGATCAGCAGCAGCACGATGATCCGTGGCTTGGTGAGGGCGACGTAGGCGGAGATCGTGTCGCGCGACGAGGTCGCGTCCTTCTCCGCAGACGGGACCCGCCCGCCGTCCTCGAGCGCGTCGGGCCGGTCGGGGGGCCGCGCTCCCCGGGTCATGATCCGGGCGGCGACGGCCAGGGCGACCACGGTCGCCCAGATCAACCCGGACACCGCGACGTGCAGCGCACGCGGCACCGAGGCGAGCTCGCTGAGGACGTTGAGGCCGCCCAGGATCACCTCGGCGAGGATCAACAGCGCCGCGAGCGACGACAGGCGGACGAACAGCCGGACGCGAGGCTGCATCGTGCGGGCCCGGACGGCCTGCCACACGATCACGGCGGTCACGACCAGCGCGAGCGTGCGGTGCGTGAACATCGCGGCCGCGCCCTGCGGGGCGAACGACGGCACGAGCCGGCCGGCCATCAAGGGCCAGTCGCGGAACGCCAGCCCGGCGCCGTCGGCTCGGACGTACGTCCCGACCAGCAGCAACAGGTAGGTGGCGATCGCCCCCCACATCGTGAGACGCGCGTACGAGCGGTCGCCTTGGCCGCCTGTGGCGGGCCGGTCCAGGACCGCGATGGTCGAGATCGCGACCGAGATCCCGAGCACGATGAACGCGACCGCGAAGTGGATCGTGACGACGCCGGGAGCCAGGTCGCTGTGGACGACCCAGCCGCCGAGGATGCCCTGGATCACGAACAGCGGTGCCAGCGTGACGGCCATCCACGCAGCGCTGCGCGGGATCGCGAGGGTGTGGGTGCGTCCCTTGGCGCCGGCCCGCACGAGCGCCACGATCGCGACGATCGCGAGCACCAGCGACAGCAGCCCTGACACGACACCGAGCAACCGGTGCATGTACTCGATCAGCGTGTGGTACTCGAGGCGGGGGATCCAGCGGCCGTGACACGTGGGCCAGTCGGGGCAACCGTCACCCGAGCCCGTGACACGCACGACGCCGCCCCACGCGATCAGGAGCAGGGTCGAAACGGTCGTGGCGACGGCGAGCTGGCGGAAGCGCTTCATGACGGACGAGCGCTCATGATAGTGGCCTGCCTCCTGCGTGCGGAAGCCCCTCCCTTCCGACCCCCGAGGCCCCCGTCGGGCCGGACCGTCGGCGCTGCGATACTGCGCGGGTGAGAGTCCGATCCTTCGCAGGTCCGGGCGCTTCTCGCGTTGCGCGACCGGGTGGAGGCCGTCCTCGCCGACACGTTGGTCGCCGAGTCCGCGGTGCTGGCTGCGATCGACCCCACCGGCCCCTGGCTGGTCGAAGAGCTCGGGCGCCTGCTCGATGCCGGCGGCAAGCGCCTGCGCCCTGCCTTCTGCTATTGGGGCTACCGAGCCGCCGGCGGCGAGGACGACGAGCGGATCGTCCGGGCTTCGGCGGCGCTCGAGTTCCTGCACGCGATGGCGCTCGTCCACGACGACGTGATGGACCGGACGGCGACCCGCCGCGGGGTCGCCTCGACGTACGCGCACCTGGCCGAGCAGGCGGCCGCTCGAGGCGTTGCAGATCCGGAGCGGGCCGGGATCGCGGAGGCCGTCCTCGTGGGCGACGTCGCCGCCGTGCTCGCCGACCGGCTCCTGCTCCGCTCGGGGTTCCCCCCCGAGCGGTTGGTCGATGCACTCGACCGTTACCACCGGGTGCAGCTCGAGATGGCGGTCGGCCAGTCGCTGGACCTTCGGACCTCCGACGCCGACGCGCGCCGGGTCGCGCACCTCAAGGGCGGCTCCTACACGGTCACCGGTCCGCTGCTCGTCGGCGCGTCGCTCGCATCGGCAGATGGGGACGTCCTGGACGCTCTCGCGCGGTTCGGCGACCCGCTCGGTCAGGCGTTCCAACTCCTGGACGACCTGCACGACGGCGAGGCCGCGCCCGGGGTGACGCTCGAGGACGCTCAGGACCTGGTGGAGCGGGCCCGGCGGGCGTTGGGCGCGCCGCCGCTCACCGACGCGGGGGTCCAGGCCCTCGGCGCGCTCGCGGACCTGGTGGCGAGATGACCGAGGACGTCGCCGTCTTGCGCCGGGCGTTCCGCGACGTCCCCGCCTGCCGGATCGCGACGGTGCGTCCCGACGGCGGCCCCCACGTCGCCGCGCGGTGGTTCGTGTGGCTCGAGGACGCCCTGTGGGTGGCGACCAGGGTCGGCGACGCTACCTGGGAGGACCTCCTGGTGGATCCGCGCGTTTCGATCCTGATCGACCACGGCCGGGACTGGGTCGACCTCGCGGGCGTCCGTGCCGAGGGGGTCGCGGAGCTGTTCCCCGCCGAGCACCCGGACCTGCGCGCGCCGATGTCGGCATGGCATGAGAAGTACCGCCCGATGTTCGCCGGCGAGGGCTTCGAACGGTTCGCGGTGGAGGTCGGGACGCTCGGGTTCGTGCGGGTGGTCCCCTCGCGGATCGAGGCCTGGGATCACCGCGCGGCGCGATAGATCCAGTCGTGCGGCCTCGGTCGCCGTTCGTGCCGACCGGGCCTAGACTCGGTTCTTCGGAAACGCGGGCGTACGGTACTCTCCCGCTTGTGAAACATTTCACAAGCGATCGGGACGCGGCCTCGAGGGGGCCGGGGAAGGCGGACGCGTGACGTCGGTCGACACCGATGTGCTGATCGTGGGTGCGGGCCCGGGGGGCTCGGCCGCCGCCTACCACCTGGCTCGGCACGGGATCGACGTCACCGTGGTCGAGAAGGCCACCTTCCCCCGGACGAAGGTCTGCGGCGACGGCCTGACCCCGCGCGCGGTCAAGGCGATGCAGACGATGGGCGTCGAGACCGACGATCCGTCCTTCGAGAAGGTGATCGGGCTCCGGGTCTACTCGAGGAACACCACGATCGAGCTGCCGTGGCCCGAGCTGGAGTCCTTCCCGCGCTACGGGCTCGTGATGCCGCGCGAGGGGTTCGACCAGCTGCTCGCCGAGCGCGCGGTGAAGGCGGGAGCCCGCCTGCTCGAGGCGACCGAGGCCGTCGCGCCGATCACCGAGGACGGCTGGGTCCGCGGGGCGACCGTCCGGCCGGCCGCCGATCGCGACGCCGGTCCCCGCGAGGTCAGAGCCCGGTTCACGATCGCCTCCGACGGCGCCTCGAGCCGGTTCGCGAAGCCGCTCGGGGTTCGGCGCGACGACTCGCGCCCCCTGGGGATCGCCGCGCGCCGCTACTACAAGGTGCCGTACCACCCGGGGCCCTGGTTCGAGTCGTGGCTCGACCTGTGGGACGGCGAGATGCTGCTCCCGGGCTACGGCTGGCTCTTCCCCGTCGCGGGCGGCCGGATCAACCTCGGCGCGGGGCTGCTCAACACCTTCAAGCACTTCAAGGACATCTCGGCGCAGCAGCTGTTCTCGGCGTTCGCGCGGATGCTCCCCTCCGAGTGGGGCATCTCCGAGGAGACCGCCGAGGGCCGGGTGCTCTCGGGGCCCCTGCCGATGAGCCTCAACCGTGTCCCACGGACCGTGCCGGGGCTGCTGCTGATCGGTGACGCCGTGGGCGCGGTCAACCCGTTCAACGGCGAGGGCATCGCCTACGCGATGGAGACCGGCGAGATCGCGGCCGGGCTGATCCACGAATCGCTGGTGAAGAACCGGCCGGGCCTCGCGATGCAGTACCCGCAGGTACTGCGCGACACCTACGCCCGCTACTTCTTCATCGGAAGGCAGTTCGCGAAGATCGTCGGCAACCCTTCGGTGATGGGTCGGGCCACGCAGCTCCTGCTCCCGAACGAGCGCGTGATGGGGTTCGCGCTGCGCGTGATGGCGAACCTGACCGACGGTCCCGACGGCGATCTCCAGGACAAGCTGTTCGCCGTGATGCAGCGGGTGGCCCGCGCATCGTGAACCGTAGGATGGAGCGTCGATGCTGACCGACTACCTCCCGATCGTGATCCTGGGGGTCCTGGCGGCCCTGTTCGCGGTCGTGTCGCTCGGCGCCTCCTCGATGCTCCGACCCCGCCGTCCGAACCTCGTGAAGCTCTCGCCCTACGAGTGCGGGAACGATCCGGTGCGACTGCCGCGCGGCGAGCGGTTCAGCGTGAAGTTCTACGTCGTCGCGATGCTGTTCATCGTCTTCGACATCGAGACGATCTTCCTGTTCCCGTGGGCGGTGTCGTTCCGCTCGCTCGGGATGTTCGGCCTCGTCGAGATGGCGATCTTCGTCGGACTCGTGCTCGTGGCCTACGTCTACATCTGGCGCAAGGGCGGGTTCGACTGGGCGAGCGGCAGCGTCACGCCGAACGAGGCCGAGGAGCTCGCCGAGCGCGAACGGCTGCTGGAGGGGGCCGGCCGTGCCCGTTGAGCGGCTTCCCGGCATCCAGACCGGCAAGACCCCCGAGGAGGTCGAGGAGGAGGTCAAGCGCGGGGTCCTGCTCACCTCGCTCGACCGCGCGGTCGGCTGGGCGCGCAAGCAGTCGATGTGGCCGGCGACGTTCGGCCTGGCGTGCTGCGCGATCGAGATGATGTCCACCGGCGCCGGCGAGTACGACCTGTCGCGCTGGGGGATGGAGCTGTTCCGCGGTTCGCCGCGACAGTCCGACCTGATGATCGTGGCGGGTCGCGTGTCGCAGAAGATGGCGCCGGTCCTTCGGCGGATCTACGACCAGATGCCCGAGCCGAAGTGGGTCATCTCGATGGGCGTGTGCGCCTCCGCGGGCGGGATGTTCACGAACTACGCGGTGATCCAGGGCGTGGACTCGATCGTGCCGGTCGACGTGTACGTGCCGGGGTGCCCCCCGCGTCCCGAGATGCTGATGCACGGGATCTTGACCCTGCATCACAAGGTCCGGACCTCGGAGCCGTTCCGTTGAGCCCAGAGGACCTGGCCGCCGCCGTCCGAGGCCGGTTCTCGGACGTGATCGTCGCTCGCGGCGACGTGATGGTGAACGTCGCGCGCGACGACCTGCTCGACGCGCTCGCCTGGCTCCGCGACGAACCGGGTGTGGAGCTCGGGTTCTGCTCCTCGGTGACCGCGACGGACTGGCCCGAGGCGGACCCGCGGTTCTGGATGGCCTACGAGCTCCGGTCGATCACGCTGATGCACCGGTTGCGGGTGAAGGTCGGGCTCCGCGACGGCGACGCGCACGTCCCGAGCGTGACGGGGCTGTTCCCGACGGCGAACTGGCACGAGCGCGAAACGTACGACTTCTACGGGATCGTCT
Source organism: uncultured Actinomycetes bacterium (assembly GCA_963710985.1). GTDB lineage: Bacteria > Actinomycetota > UBA4738 > UBA4738 > HRBIN12 > AC-51. The sequence continues at coordinate 308,086 of CAVQCI010000006.1, forward strand.
TCGACGGTCACCCGCATCTCACGCGGCTGCTGCTCCCCGATGACTGGGAGGGGCACCCGTTGCTGAAGACCGAGGAGCTGGGCGGCGTGATGACCCGCTACAAGGGCGCGCTCGTGCCGCCGATCGACAAGCGGGGAGGACCGCGCTGATGCAGCCGGGCGACCTCACCGAGCCCCGCGAGCTCCGCGACGAGCGGACCGGCGAGCTGCGTCAGGAGACGATGATCGTCAACATGGGGCCGCAGCACCCCTCGACCCACGGGGTGCTTCGCCTCCTGCTCGAGCTCGACGGCGAGACCGTGATCTCGTGCGAGCCGGTGATCGGCTACCTGCACACCGGGATCGAGAAGAACACCGAGTACCGAACGTGGATGCAGGGCGTGACGTTCGTGACGCGCGCGGACTACCTCTCGCCGTTCTTCAACGAGCTCGCCTATTGCCTGGCGGTGGAGCGGCTGCTCGGCGTCGAGGCGCCCGAGCGGGCCCAGCTGATCCGCGTGCTCGTGTGCGAGCTGAACCGGATCGCCTCGCACCTCGTGTACCTGGCCACCGGCGGGTTGGAGCTCGGCGCGGTCTCGGTGATGCTCTACGGGTTCCGCGAGCGCGAGATGCTCCTGGACATCTTCGAGGCGATCACCGGACTGCGGATGAACCACGCGTACATCCGGATCGGCGGGCTCGCGATGGACCTGCCGGAAGACGGTCCGCAGATGGTGCGCGACCTGCTCGAGGTCCTGCCCGGGAGGATCGACGAGTACGAGACCCTGCTGAACGAGAACCCGATCTGGCGCGAACGCAACTCGGGCGTCGCGAGGCTCTCGGGCCAGGACGCGCTCGCGCTCGGGGTGACCGGCCCGATCCTGCGCGCCGCCGGCGTCGCCGCGGACCTGCGCAAGGACGAGCCGTACTGCGGCTACGAGACGTTCGACTTCGACGTGCCGGTGCGCACCGAGGCCGACGCCTACGCCCGCTACCTCGTTCGGATCGCGGAGATGCGCGAGTCGCTCAAGATCGCGAAGCAAGCGATCGAGCGGATCGAACGGACGCCGGGCCCGGTGATGATCGAGGACCCGAAGGTCCGTTGGCCCGCGAAGCTCTCGGTCGGCCCCGACGGGATCGGCAACGACCCGGAGTACCTGCGCCACATCATGGAGGAGTCGATGGAGGCGTTGATCCACCACTTCAAGATGGTGACCGAAGGGGTGGCGGTGCCGGCAGGCGAGGTTTACCAGGCCGTCGAGGGGCCCCGTGGAGAGCTCGGCATGTACGTCGTGTCCGACGGGGGCAACCGGCCCTACCGCGTGAAGATCCGCGATCCCTCGTTCGTCAACCTGCAGTCGCTCCCCGCGATGGTCGAGGGTTCCCTCGTCGCCGACGTCGTCGCCGCGAACGCCTCGCTCGATCCCGTGATGGGAGGGGTGGACCGCTAGATGGCGCTCCTGGAAGGACGGGTCCTCGAGGACGCGCAGCGGATCGTGGCGCGCTACCCGGCCGAGCATCCGCGCTCGTCGATCATGCCGCTGCTCTACCTCGTGCAGTCCGAGGAAGGCATGGTCACGCGCGAGGCGATGCGCGAGATCGGCCGGCTGCTGGGCATCACCACCGCAGAGGTCGAGGCCGTCGCGAGCTTCTACACGATGTACCGCCTGCGCCCGACCGGCACCCACGTGGTGAACGTCTGCACGAACCTCGCCTGCAAGCTCCGCGGCGCGGAGGCCGTCTACGAGGCCGCGCTCGAGGAGTCGGGGCTCGCGCACGGTCAGGAGGTCTCGGAGGACGGCCTGTTCACGGTGCACGAGGAGGAGTGCCTCGGGGTGTGCGACTTCGCGCCGGCGGTCCAGGTCAACTTCGCGAACCACGACAACGTGACGCCCGAGCGGGTCCGCGAGCTGGTGGCGCAGCTCCGCGCGGGCCTGGTGCCGGCGCCGGCGCGAGGTCCGGCGGTCGCGAGCTTCAAGGCGGCGAGCCGGACCCTCGCGGGGCTGGAGGAGGTGCCGGCGCCGTGACGCTCGAGTTCGAGCCCCGGCTGACGCGCCACTGGGACGACCCGAGCGTCGATCGGGATCGACGGTTACGAAGCGGCCGGCGGCTACGCGGCGTTGCGCCGAGCCGTCGGGATGGCCGCGAGCGAGATCGTCGAGGTGGTCAAGGCGAGCGGCCTGCGCGGACGGGGGGGCGCTGGGTTCCCCGCCGGCGTGAAGTGGAGCTTCGTGCCGATGGACACCGGCAAGCCCACGTACGTGGTCGTGAACTTCGACGAGTCCGAGCCGGGCACCTGCAACAACCGCCAGCTGATCGAGCACGAGCCCCACCGCCTGCTCGAGGGAGCGGCGATCGCGGCGCTCGCGATCAAGTGCGAGACGGTGTTCGTCTACGTCCGCGGCGAGTACCTGTGGCAGAGCGTCGTGCTCGAGCGCGCGATCGCGGAGGCCTACGCGAAGGGCTACCTCGGGGCCGATGTGATGGGCTCGGGGCTGCGGGTCGACGTCGTGCTGCACCGGGGCGCCGGCGCGTACATCTGCGGCGAGGAGACGGCCCTGCTCAACTCGCTGGAGGGGCTGCGGGGCCAGCCGCGCCTGCGTCCGCCGTTCCCCGCGGTCGAGGGGCTCTACGCGAGCCCACCGTGATCAACAACATCGAGACGCTGATGAACGTGCCCGACATCATCACGCGGGGCGCCGAGTGGTTCCGCGAGCTGGGCACCGAGAAGTCGCCCGGCACGAAGATGATCACGATCAGCGGGAAGGTGGAGCGGCCCGGCAACTACGAGGTTCCGCTCGGGACGCCGTTCCGGGTCGTGCTGGAGGAGCTCGCAGGAGGGGTGCTCGGCGGCCGCGCGCTCAAGGCCTGGACCCCGGGCGGGTCCTCGACACCGATGCTCACCGCCACGCACGTCGACACGCCGCTGGACTACGAATCGCTCGCGGCCGCCGGCTCGCATGCTGGGCACCGCCGCGATCATGGTGATGGACGAGACCGACTGCGTCGTGGACTGCGCGACCCGGATGGTGAAGTTCTACGCGCACGAGTCCTGCGGCAAGTGCACCCCCTGTCGCGAGGGGTCGTGGTGGGCCACGCGCGTGCTCGACCGGCTGGAGCACGGCTACGGCAGCGAGGCCGACCTGCCCGTCATGACCGACCTCGGCAAGCACATCCTGTTCCGCGCCTTCTGTGCGCTGGCCGACGGCACGGCGTCGGTGATCAACTCGAGCCTCGCGCACTTCCGCGAGGAGTACGAGGAGCACGTGCGCCTGGGGCGGTGCCCGCTCAAGGCCGACCACCTCGCGGAGGTGAACGCGTGAGCGAGCAGCTGGTGTCGCTCACGATCGACGGCAAGGAGGTCAGCGTGCCCAAGGGCACCCTGATCATCCGGGCGGCCGAGCGTGTCGGGGTCGAGATCCCGCGGTTCTGCGACCACCCGTACCTCGAGCCGGCGGGCGCCTGCCGCCAGTGCTACGTCTCGATCGAGGGTCAGCCGAAGCTGAACACCGCCTGCACGGCGACGGTCGCCCCCGGCATGGTCGTGCATACGCAGAACACCGACGAGCAGGTCCGCGACGCGCAGGTCGCGAACCTCGAGTTCCTGCTGCTGAACCACCCGCTCGACTGCCCGATCTGCGACCGGGGCGGCGAGTGCCCGCTGCAGGACCAGGCGCTCGCGTTCGGGCCGGGGGAGAGTCGCTACGTCGACGCGAAGCGCGTCTTCCCCAAACCGATCCCGCTGTCGCCGCTCGTGAACCTGGACCGGGAGCGCTGCGTGCTCTGCGCGCGGTGCACCCGCTTCTGCGACCAGATCAGCGGCGATCGGTTCATCGAGCTGTTCCAGCGCAGCGCCGCGGAGCGGGTCTCGATCGCCGCGGGCGAGGACTTCCGCTCGCCGTTCAGCGGCAACACGATCCAGATCTGCCCGGTCGGTGCGCTCACCGGGGCGCCCTACCGGTTCGTCGCCCGGCCGTTCGACCTGACCTCGGTCGATTCGGTCTGCCAGCACTGCAGCGCGGGGTGCAACGTCCGCGTGGACGTGCGCCGCGGCGAGGTCGTGCGCGTGCTCGCGCGGGAGAACCCCGACGTGAACGACGCGTGGACCTGCGACAAGGGTCGCTTCGCGTTCCGGCACTGGGACGCGCCGACGCGCATCAGCACGCCGCTCGTCCGCGAGCGGGGGCTCGAGCCGACGTCGTTCGGCGAGGCGCTGTCGTGGATCGCGGAGCGGGCCGAGGGCAAGCGCGTCGCCTTCCTCGCCGGCGGCCGCCTGCTCGACGAGGACAACTACGCGCTGTCGAAGCTCGCGCGGACCGTGTTCGCCACCAACGACCTCGACCACCGCCGCGAGTTCCACGGCGGCGTCGCCGAGGAGCGCGAGGCGGCCGGCTCGCTCGACGTGACCTACGCCGACGTCGAGCGGGCGAAGGCGATCCTGGTGGTCGGGCTCGACGCCGAGCAGGAGGTGCCGATCCTGCATCTGCGGATCCGCAAGGCCGCGGCCCGCGGGCGCGAAGGTCTTCGTGATCGCGTCGCGCGAGACGCGTCTGCGCGACGTCGCCGAGCACGTGCTCGTGCGTCCCGGGCACGAGGCGTACACGCTCGAGCGGATCCACTCGGGCGAGCGCGACGGCTCGGCGGAGGCACGGATCGCGGAGGCGCTGCACGCGGCGGGAGAGGGCGCCGTGGTCCTGGCCGGCCGGCGCCTGCAGGAGCATCCGCTCGCGGCCGACCTCGCGCTCGAGGTCGCGCTGCGCGCCGGAGGGAAGCTCGCCGTGGTGGCGCGCCGGGCGAACGACCGCGGCGCGCTGCGGGCCGGCGTGCACCCCTCGTTGCTGCCGGGCGGCCGTCGCTTCGCGCAGGCCGAGGAGCGCGCCGAGGTCGAGGCGGTGTGGGGTCCGAGTCATGGCCGCCGGTCCCGGCCGCGACACGATGGCGATCCTGCGGGCCTGCGCCGACCGCGAGATCGACGTGCTGTTCCTCGTGGGCATCGACCCGATCCGCGACCTGCCCGACGCCGCGCTCGTGCGGCGTGCGCTCGACAACGTTCCGGTGGTGGTGGTCCAGTCGCTCGAGCTCGGTGACCTCGAGTCCTTCGCCGGCGCGTTCCTGCCGGCCGCCGCGTTCCTGGAGCGCGACGGCCACCTGACCGACTGGGAGGGCCGCGGCCAGCGCGTGCGGCCGATCCGCGGGCCGGTCGGGATCAGCCGCCCGGACTGGGAGATCTTCGCGGGGCTCGCCGCGGCGATGGGCGGGGACCTCGGGTTCGACACGCTGGAGGAGCTCCACGCGGAGATGGGACCGCTGCTCGCGCCGCGGACCGTCGCGCGCCGCCCGACCGCCTGGGTGGGCGCCGGCGCACCGCAGTGGATGGACGACCTGACCCTGTTCACCTACCCGCTGCTGGTCGACGAGGGGCGGCTGTCCGAGGGCGCCGACGAGCTGAAGGAAGCGCTCGGGGAGCCCGCGTTCGCCGAGCTGCATCCGGAGGACGCCGAGAAGCGGCACCTCGCCGACGGCGACACCGTGCGCCTGCGCACCGACGCCGGCGAGGCGGTGGTGCCGCTGCGGGTGACGCCGACCGTCGCGCCGGGCTCGGTCTTCGTGCCGTTCAACCAGCCGGGCCTGGCCGCGAACACGCTGCTGTCGGGTCGTTGGAGCGCCGCCGTCGAGATCGAGGCGGTGGCCGCGGAGGCCGCGACCGCCGAGATCGGCGCCTCCGCCGGGGGAGGTGAGGTCGCGTGACGGCGATCGACTGGACGCTCCTCGTGGGCCGTGTGATCGTCGTGTTCGCGGGGTTGCTGATCTCCGTCGTGCTCTACATCTGGATGGAGCGCAAGGTGATCGCGGATATGCAGACGCGCATGGGCCCGATGCGCGCCGGCCCCCGCGGGATCTTGATCACGCTCGCCGACGGGTTGAAGCTCTTCTTCAAGGAAGCGTTCGTCCCGACGATGGCCGACCGGCCCGTGTTCATGCTGGCGCCGATCGTCGCGATGGTCCCCGCGTTCCTGGCCTTCGCGGTGATCCCGTTCGGCGCGCCGATCCACATCTTCGGTCGCGAGGTGCCGATGCAGCTCGCCGACCTCAACGTCGGCGTGCTGTGGGTGCTCGCGATGACCTCGATCGGCGTCTACGCCGTGGTGCTCGCGGGCTGGTCGTCGGGCTCGAACTACCCGCTCCTGGGCGGCGTGCGCTCCACCGCGCAGATGATCAGCTACGAGGTCGCGATGGGCCTGGCGCTGGTCGCCGTGATCATGTTCAGCGGCGAGCTGAAGCTCTCGGCGATCGTCGACCAGCAGGACAAGGTCTGGAACGTGATCCCGCAGTTCCCGGCGTTCGTGGTCTTCCTGATCTGCGCGCTCGCCGAGGTGAACCGACCTCCGTTCGACCTGGCCGAGGCGGAGACCGAACTGGTCGCCGGGTTCCACACCGAGTACTCGGGGATGACGTTCGCGATGTTCTACCTGGGCGAGTACGTGAACACGGTGACGGTCTCGGCGATCGCGGTGACGCTGTTCCTCGGCGGGTGGCGCGGGTACTGGCCGTTCCACGGTGCCTGGGCCTGGCTCGGGCCGCTGCTGTGGTTCGTCCTCAAGGTGACCGCGATCGTTTACCTGTTCATCCTGGTCCGAGGCACGCTGCCGCGGATGCGCTACGACCGCCTGATGAACTTCGGGTGGAAGGTGCTGATCCCGTTCGGGCTGTTCTGGGTGCTCGCGACCGGCGCGATCGTCGTCCTGCCCGAGCGCTACGGGCGAACGCGCGGCTCGATCGTCGCGATCGGCTTGATCGTCGCCGTCGGCCTGATCGGCTCGCTCGTGAAGCCGTACCTCGAGACGCAACGCGAGGGGGTGCGATGAGCGAGCCCGAGGACCGCGAGCGGGACCGTCCCGCGACGCGGGCGCCCGAACCCGAGCCGTCGCGCACGCCGGCGTGGTGGGCGATCGCCAAGGGGATGGGGACCGTCTTCAAGCAGACGTTCCGCGCCGACAACACCGCAGGAGTACCCGAAGGAGATCGTGCAGCCGCCGCCCCGGTCGCACATCGGCCGGCATCGGCTGAACCGGCACGAGGACGGCCTGGAGAAGTGCATCGGGTGCGAGCTCTGCGCCTACGCGTGCCCCGCGGACGCGATCTGGGTCGAGGGCGCGGACAACGACCCCGCGGACCCGGTCAGCCCGGGCGAGCGCCACGCGAAGGACTACCAGATCAACTACCTGCGCTGCATCATGTGCGGCCTGTGCGTCGAGGCCTGTCCGACGCGCGCGCTCACGCTCACGAGCTACTACGAGCTGGCGTTCACCTCACGCGAGGACGCGATCTGGACGAAGGAGCAACTCCTGGAGCCGCCGCCCGCCCTCGGCACGAGCCCGATCGACAAGGAGGGGATCTCGAATGCCCCTCGACAACGTCGTGTTCTGGGTGTTCGCGCCGATCGCCGTCGCGAGCGCGATCGGGATGCTCCTGATGCGCAACGCGGTGCACGCCGCGCTCTTCCTGGTCGTGAACTTCTTCTGCCTGGCGGTGATGTTCCTGCTGCTGGACGCGCCGTTCCTGTTCGCCGTGCAGATCATCGTCTACGCCGGCGCGATCATGGTGCTGTTCCTGTTCGTGATCATGCTCCTCGGCGTCGACGAGGGTCTCGACCTCGGGGAGCGCCTGCGGGTGCAGCGTCCGCTCGCCGTGCTGCTCGGGGCGGGGTTCGTCGTGGAGCTGTTCGTGGCGCTCCGCGCCGGCATCGGGTTCGCCACGAAGGCGCCGGCAGGGTTCGAGCGGGTGAACGACCCGGGCAACGTCCAGGCCGTCTCGACCGTGTTGTTCCGCGACTACTTCTTCCCCTTCGAGGTGACGTCGATCCTGCTGCTGATCGCCGCGATCGCCGCGATGGTCCTGGCCCAGCGCAAGTCGCGCGCGGTCACCCAGGCCGAGCTGGACGCGCGCGCCGCCGAGGGCCCCGGGGTCTCCGAGGAGACCCCGTCCGGGGTGGCCGGATGAGGACGCCGATCGCCTACTTCATCCTGCTGTCGGGGGTCTTGTTCATGCTCGGCACGGTCGGGGTGCTGATCCGGAAGAACGCGCTGCTGATCTTCATGTCGGTGGAGCTCCAGCTGAACGCGGTGAACCTGGCGCTGGTCGCGTTCTCGCGGATGCACATGGACCTGACCGGGCAGGTGCTCGCGTTCTTCTCGATGGTCGTCGCGGCCGCGGAGGTCGTGGTCGGGCTCGCGATCATCGTGGCGCTGTACCGGCGCCGGCGCTCGATCGACGTCGACGACGCGCGGGAGCTGCGGTGGTAGGCGCCGAGCTGACGCCGGTCGCGACGCCCTCGGGCGTGTTCTCGCTCCTGTGGCTGATCCCCGCGCTCCCGCTCGCCGGCGCGGCGCTCAACCTGTTCTTCGGAAAGCGCCTGGGCCGCGCCGCCGGCATCGTGGGCTCGCTCACGGTGGTCGGGGCGTTCGTGCTGTCGGCGCTCGCGGTGACGGACCTGCTGGGGCTCCCGGCGGAGCACCGGCTGTACGTCCAGCACCTGTTCGACTGGATCTCGGTGGGCCGCTTCACGGTCGGCGCCGACCTGCGCCTGGACGCCGAGAGCGCCACGATGATGATGGTCGTCACCGGGGTCGGGGCGCTGATCCACATCTACTCGATCGGCTACATGCACGGCGACGAGCGCTACGGGCGGTTCTTCTCCTACATGAACCTGTTCGTGTTCTTCATGCTGATGCTGGTCATGGGGCAGAACTTCCTCGTCCTGTACCTCGGGTGGGAGGGCGTGGGCCTGTGCTCCTACCTGCTGATCGGGTTCTGGTTCGAGAAGAAGGAGAACGCCGAGGCCGCGAAGAAGGCGTTCATCACCACCCGGATCGGCGACGCCGGGATGATGGTCGGGATCGCGCTGATCGCGTTCAAGTTCGGCACCCTCGACTTCGACAAGGTGTTCTCCTCGGCGCCGGGCGTGCTCACCGCGGGCGCCGCGACCGCGATCTCGCTGCTGCTGTTCTCCGGGGCGGTCGGGAAGTCGGCGCAGGTGCCGCTGCACGTGTGGCTCCCCGACGCGATGGCCGGCCCCACCCCGGTCTCGGCGCTGATCCACGCCGCCACGATGGTCACCGCCGGCGTCTACCTCGTCGTGCGGACCCACGTCTTGTTCGCGCTTTCCCCGATCGCGCTCGACGTCGTCGCGATCACCGGGCTGGTCACGATGCTGTTCGCGGGGACGGTCGCGCTGGGGCAGTGGGACATCAAGCGGGTCCTCGCGTGGTCCACGATCAGCCAGCTCGGCTACATGTTCATGGCCGCCGGGCTCGGGGCGTACTCGGTCGCGATGTACTTCCTGGTCGCCCACGCGTTCTACAAGGCGCTGCTGTTCCTCGGCTCCGGCTCGGTGATCCACGGGATGCACGAGGAGCAGGACATGCGGCGGATGGGCGGGCTGTTCCGCCGGATGCCCGTCACGGCCGTCACGATGACGGTGGCGGCGCTGTCGCTCGCGGGCTTCCCGTTCCTGGCGGGGTTCTACGCGAAGGACCTGCTGCTCGAGATCGCCGAGACGAACGCCCGGTGGGGCTTCTACATCCTCGGCTCGGTCGGCGCGGTCTTCTCCGCGCTGTACATCGGCCGGTTGGTCTTCCTCACGTTCTTCGGCGAGGCTCGCTCGGAGGCGGCGACCAACGCGCACGAGTCGCCGAGCGTGATGACGATCCCGCTCGCGATCTTGGCGGGCGGCGCCGCCCTCGCCGGGCTCCTCAGCCTCTCGCCGGAAGGCCGGATCCATGCGTTCCTCGAGGCGGTCCTCGGCGCTTCCCCCGTGGGGACCCAGGGCATGTCGAAGCCCGCGTTCTACGCGATCGCGATGGCGATCACGTTCGGCGGGCTCGGCGTCGCGTGGTGGGTCTACGGGAGCCGCCGCGTGGACTGGATGGCGCTCCGCGAGCGGCTCGAGCCGCTGCCGACCACCTTGCTGCGCGGCTGGTACGTCGACCGCGCGTACGACCTGGTGATCGTCCAGCCCGCGAAGGCGCTCGCGTCGATCAGCGCGTTCGTCGTGGACGCGAAGTGGATCGACGGGCTGGTGAACGCGATCGGCGGAGGGGTCAAGCGGCTCGCGCAGGGCGGGAGGCTCGCGCAGACCGGGTACGTGCGGACCTACGCGCTCGCGGTGTTCCTCGGGGCCGTCGTCGTCCTCGCGTACGTGGGGGTGCGGCTGTGAGGGGCGCGATCCTGAGCGTCACGATCTTCCTGCCGCTCGCCGGGGTGGCCGTCCTCGCGATCGGCCGGCGCAGGTTCGGAGACCGCGAGGCGCGCTGGGTCGCGCTGGCCACCGCGGTGCTGACCTTCGCCGTGTCGCTCGTGATCCTGGCCGACTTCGACCGGAGCGCGCGCGGCTACCAACTGGTGGAGCAGGCGTGGTGGGTCCAGACCTTCCGCCTGCAGTACCTGGTCGGCGTCGACGGGATCAGCCTGTGGCTCGTCCTGCTGAGCACGTTCCTGTTCCCCGTGTCCATCCTCGCGTCGTGGCCGATCACCACGAACGTGCGGATGTACATGGCCGCGATGCTCGGGCTCGAGACCGCCGTGCTCGGCTCGTTCCTGGCGCTGGACCTGCTGCTGTTCTTCCTGTTCTTCGAGGCGATGCTCGTTCCGATGTACCTGTTGATCGGCGGGTGGGGCGGCGAGCGCCGCGTCTACGCCGCCGTCAAGTTCTTCCTGTTCACGATGGCCGGCTCGGCGTTCCTGCTGGTTGGGGCGTTGTTCCTCTATGCGAAGTCGGGCGGGCAGCTCGGGCAGGGCACGTTCGACCTCCGGCAGCTGCAGGGGGTCGCGGCCTCGCTGCCCGTCGCCACGGCCCGCTGGCTGTTCCTCGCGTTCTTCGTCGCGTTCGCGGTGAAGGTGCCGCTGTTCCCGCTGCACACCTGGCTCCCGGACGCGCACACGGAGGCGCCGACGGCCGGCTCGGTCCTGCTCGCCGGCGTCTTGCTGAAGGTCGGCACGTACGGCCTGATCCGGTTCAACCTGTCGCTGTTCCCCGAGGCGTCGATCCACTTCCGAACGTTCGTCTCGATCCTGGCGGTGATCGGGATCATCTACGGGGCGGTGTGCGCCCTGATCCAGAGCGACGTGAAGCGGCTGGTCGCCTACTCCTCCGTGTCGCACCTCGGTTTCGTGGTGCTGGGGATCTTCGCGTTCACGATGCAGGGCGTGACCGGCGGCGTGCTCCAGATGGTGAACCACGGTCTGGCGACCGGCGCGCTGTTCCTGCTGGTCGGGATGGTCTACGAGCGCACGCACACCCGTGAGCTCTCGGAGATGGGCGGTCTGGCGAAGGTGATGCCCTGGCTGCTCGGCGCGTTCCTGTTCACGGTGATCGCGAGCGTCGGCGTGCCGGGGCTCAACTCGTTCGTCGGCGAGTTCCTGATCGTGGTGGGGACGTTCGCGGTGAGCCACCTGTTCGGCTCGGTCGCGGTGATCGCGGTGGTGCTGGCGGCGATCTACTTGCTGTGGTCCTACCAGCGCCTGGCCTACGGCGAGGTCCGCGAGGAGCACCGGCACCTGCCGGACCTGTCCAGGCGCGAGTGGGCCGTGCTCGCGCCGGTGCTCGCGCTGCTGCTGGTCCTCGGGATCTACCCATCGCTGTTGACCCGCACGATCGACCCGGCGAGCCAGCGCGTGATCGCGCACGTCAACCCGACCCAGCCGACCACCGACGTCGGCGTGGCCCAGACGATCGCGGCGCCCGACGCAGGGGACGGCCCCGTGATCTTCGACGCCGAAGCTCGTGTTCGCGCCGGTCCTGCCCGAGCTGATCCTGACGGCGGCCGCGATCGTGACGATGCTCTACGAGGCGTTCGTCCGGCGTTCGGACCGTTGGGTGCATCTGACGCTCGCAGCCGTGGGCTTGCTCGCGGCGGCCTACGCCACCGGGCCGCTGTGGCACTGGACGGGCGACCCGCTCGTCCTGAGCGAGACCGTCGCGGTCGACCGGTTCTCGGTGGTGGCGCGGTTCGTGCTGCTGGGCGCCGCGCTCGTCGGCTGCCTGTACTACACGGCCGAGGCCGGTCGCGACCCGGACGCGTACCGGGGCGAGTTCTACCCGCTCGTGCTGTTCGCGACCGCCGGGATGACGCTGATCACCGCGGCGAACGACCTGATCGTGGTGTTCCTCGCCCTGGAGACCCTCTCGCTCGCGCTCTACGTCCTCACCGGGATCACCGGCGGCCGCCGCGCGAACGAGGCCGCGATGAAGTACTTCCTGCTCGGCTCGTTCTCCTCCGCCTTCTTCCTCTACGGGGTGGCGATGGCCTACGGCGCGACGGACAGCACGAAGATCGTCGTGTCGAGCGCGCCGGGCGCGAGCCTGGTGGGCGCGCTGTCCGGCCAGACCGGCAACCAGGCGATCGCGCTGCTCGCGGTGGCGTTCCTCGCGATCGGCTTCGCGTTCAAGATCTCGGCGGCGCCGTTCCACATGTGGACGCCCGACGTCTACCAGGGCGCGCCGACGCCGGTGACGGCCTACATGTCCGCGGCGACGAAGGTGGCCGCGTTCTTCGCGCTGATGCGCGTGTTCGACGTGGCGTTCCAGCCGCTCACGTGGGACTGGACGCCGTTGATGTACGCCCTCGCCGTGATCTCGATGGTGGTCGGCGCGTTCCTCGGGGTGGCGCAGACGGACGTGAAGCGGATGCTCGCGTACTCGAGCATCGCGCAGGCCGGGTTCATCCTGACCGGCCTCACCGCCGCCCAACGCGGTCGGGATCCGCTCGGCGATGTTCTACCTGATCGCCTACGCGGTGGTGACGCTCGGTTCCTTCGGGATCGTGATGCTCGTGAGCGGCGGGCGCGGCGACGACGAACGCACCTCCTTGTCCGACTACGCGGGGCTCGCCCGTCGCCGGCCCGTCCTCGCCGGGCTGATGACGGTGTTCCTGCTCTCGCTCGCGGGGATCCCGCCGACGGTCGGGTTCATCGCCAAGGTGAACGTCTTCGGCGCGGCGATCGCGGCCGGCAACTGGCCCCTCGTGGTGGTCGCGGTGCTGATGAGCGTCGTCGCCGCGTTCTTCTACCTGCGTGTCATCGTGTTCATGTACATGCGTGCGCCCGAGACCCAGACGGCCGACGAGGCCCTCCCGCCGGCGATGCCGCAGGCGGTGACGGCCGTACTCGCGGTCGTGGCCGTGGCGCTCGGGGTCTTCCCCGGCGTACTGTCGGGGGTCCTGCAACAGGCGTCGGTGCTGAGGTGGTGAGCGGATGCGACGGGTGATCCCGGGGCTCGAAGCCCCCGACGAGGTCCTCGAGGCCCAGATCCGCGGTCGGCTGGACCGCGTCGAGGAGGCGCTCGAGAAGTCGGTCGTGGCCGACTCCGACCTGCTCGCCGCGACGGCCACCTATCTGTTGCAGGCCGGCGGCAAGCGGTTCCGCCCGATGCTGGTCCTGCTCGCGGGGTACTTCGGCGACCCGACCGACCCCCGGCTGATCCCGGGGTCGGTCGCGATCGAGCTGACGCACCTGGCGACCCTCTACCACGACGACGTGATCGACGAGGCCGAGGACCGCCGCGGCGTCGCCTCGGCCAACGCGCGGTGGGACAACACGGTCGCGATCCTCACCGGGGACTACCTGTTCGCGCGGGCCTCGGAGATCTCCGCAGACCTCGGTCCCGAGGTCTGCCGCCTGCTCTCGCGGACGATCGCCGTGCTCTGCGACGGCCAGATCCGCGAGCTCGACGCGGCCGCGAAGACGGAGCAGACCGAGGACAACTACCTCGAGATCATCCGTCGCAAGACCGGCGTGCTGATCGCGACGTCCTGCCGGCTCGGCGGGATGCTCTCGGAGGCCACCGACGAGCACGTCGAGGTCCTCGAGGCGTTCGGCGAGTCGCTCGGGATGGCCTTCCAGCTCTCCGACGACATCATGGACCTCACCGCGAGCCAGCTGGAGCTCGGCAAGGAGCCGGGGACGGACCTGCGCGAGGGCGTCTACACGCTGCCGGTGCTCCACGCGCTCCACGACGGGCCTCGCCGGGAGGAGCTCCAGCGGATCTTGGCGCACGGCGCGCCCGACGGCGAGCTGCTGGACCGCGCGCTCGAGATCGTGCGCACCGGCGGGTCCGTCGAGCACGCGCGCGCGGCCGTGTCGACCGAGGTCGCGAGGGCCGTCGAGCTCGCCCGCAGGCTCCCCGACGGGACCGCGCGCACGGCCCTGATCCAGCTGTCGGAGTTCCTCGGGCTGCGCTGCGGCGCAGAGGTAGGGGACTGAGCCGGGTGGCCACGAGGGCGCTGCTAGGATACGGGCCGCATCCGAGGGGGCGTTCACAGACGTGACCTACTACGGTTCCTACGGTGTCATGTTGGCGGTGGTGCTCGCGGGCATCGCGCTGGTCGTCGTCGCCTTCACTGCAGCTCGACTGATCGCGCCCAGCCGGCCCTGGTACGGGGGCAAGCTCAAGACCTACGAGTGCGGGATCGACCCCGTCGGCGAGGGCTGGTCGCAGAGCCAGGTCCGCTACTACGTCTACGGCTTCCTGTTCGTGATCTTCGACGTCGAGTCGGTGTTCCTCTTCCCCTGGGCCCGCGTGTTCGACAGCCTCGGTTACACGGCGGTCGTCGAGATGGCGATCTTCATCGGCATCCTCGGCGTGGGCTTGCTCTACGCGTGGCGCAAGGGGGTCCTGACGTGGGCGTGATCACCGAGAAGACGCCGCTGCCCAAGGTCAAGCCGGTCAAGTTCCTCCTCAACTGGGGCCGCCGCTACTCCCTGTGGGTCTTCAACTTCGGCCTCGCGTGCTGCTCGATCGAGTTCATCAGCGCGTCGACCGCGAAGAACGACTTCATCCGTCTCGGCGTGATCCCGTTCGCCCACGGTCCGCGCCAGGCCGACCTGCTGCTGGTCGCCGGGACGCTCACCGACAAGATGGCGCCGGTGATCAAGCGCCTGTACGACCAGATGCCGGACCCGAAGTACGTGATCTCGTTCGGCTCCTGCTCGAACTGCGGCGGGCCCTACTGGGACTCCTACTCGGTCACGAAGGGCGTCGATCAGATCATCCCGGTCGACGTCTACGTGCCGGGGTGCCCCCCGCGCCCCGAGGGGCTGCTACACGGGATCATCGAGCTGCAGAACAAGATCAAGGACGAGGACATCCAGGAGAAGTTCCGCAGTGGGACGACCGCTGTCAGCTGAGGAGGTCGGGCACCCGGCTGCGGGCGGCGTTCGGCGCCGACGTCGAGGTGGCCGACACGTTCGGGCACGCCACGGCCATCGTCCCCGCCGAGCGGTACCACGACGTCGTCCGGTTCTGCCGCGACGAGCCCGGCTTCGCCTGCGACTTCTGCGACTTCACCACCGCGGTCGACCGCGGCGAGGACGGCTTCGAGATCGTCACGCACCTGTTCTCGACCGAGCACCACCACAACGTCCGCGTCAAGGTGCGGTTGCCGCACGAGGACCCCGCGATCGACACGATCAGCGACCTGTTCGCCACCTGCAACTGGCACGAGCGGGAGATGATGGAGATGTTCGGGGTCCGCGTGAACGGGCATCCGCTCCCGGTCAAGCTGCTGCTCGCCGAACCGTTCGAAGGCTTCCCCCTGCGCAAGGACTTCCCGCTCATGAGCCGCGAGGTCAAGCCCTGGCCCGGCGCGGTCGAGGGCGAGGA
The DNA here is from genome assembly GCA_963710985.1 of uncultured Actinomycetes bacterium. Classification (GTDB taxonomy): domain Bacteria; phylum Actinomycetota; class UBA4738; order UBA4738; family HRBIN12; genus AC-51. Next base: position 323,722 of record CAVQCI010000006.1, read on the forward strand.
GGAGGAAGAGGAGTGATCGCGCAGGCGGCCGTCTCCCTCTTCGACCAGTGGACGTCGAACTTCTGGCTGGCGCTGATCCTCAAGACGGTCGCCGTGCTCGCGTTCTTCCTGCTCGTGCCGCTCGCGGTCGGGTACATGGAGCACAAGGTGCTCGCCCACATGCAGGCGCGCGTCGGCCCGATGGAGGCCGGGGTGTTCCACGGGTGGGCGCAGCTCGTCGCGGACGGCGTGAAGTTCATCCAGAAGGAGGACATCGTCCCCACGGCGGCGGACCGGGGCGTGTTCTCCATGGCGCCGGGGGTCGTGATGATCCCCTACATCGTCGTGATCGTGGTGCTGCCGTTCTCCGCCTCGTTGTGGGCGCTCAACCTCGACGTGGGCGTGTTCTTCGCGCTCGCGATGTCGAGCATCGGCGTGATCGGGGTGCTGATGGCCGGCTGGGCCAGCGCGAACAAGTACTCGCTGATCGGCGCGCTGCGGGCCGCGGCGCAGCTGATCGCCTACGAGCTCCCGCTCGTGCTCGCCTCCGCCGCGGTCGTGATGCAGGCGGGCACGATGTCGCTCGTCGGGATCGCCGGCGCGCAGGGGAACCACTGGTTCGTGCTCTTCCAGCCGGTCGGGTTCGTGATCTTCATGATGGCGACGGTCGCCGAGCTCACGCGGCCTCCTTTCGACATGCCGGTGGCGGACTCGGAGATCATCTTCGGCGCCTACACCGAGTACACGGGGCTGAAGTTCGCGTTCTTCCTCCTGGCCGAGTACGGCGGGATCGTCGTCATGTCCGGGATCGCCGCCACGCTGTACCTCGGCGGCTACCAGGCGTTGGCGGGGCTCTCGATGATCCCCCAGCCGCTGTGGATGATCGGCAAGATCTTCGCCCTGTCCTTCGTGATCATCTGGTTGCGCGCGACCTTCCCGCGGCTGCGCGAGGATCAGCTGCAGCGCTTCACGTGGCTGCTGCTGACCCCGCTCGCGCTGCTGCAGATCCTCGCGGTCGCCGTGATCAAGGTGGCGACCCGGTAGGAGAGCGATGGCGGAGACGGAGACGAGGCAGTCGGGGGTCGGCCAAGGGCTCCTGAAGGGCCTGTCGATCACCCTGCGGACGATGCTCCGCCCGGCGGTCACGGTGCAGTACCCGCACGTGAAGCCGAACCTCCCCGCGCGCAGCCGCGGCGTGATCGCGCTGAAGGAGGCGAACTGCACGGTCTGCTACAAGTGCGCGCGCGAGTGTCCCGACTGGTGCATCTACATCGACGCGCACAAGGAGGCGCACCCGCCGGCGTCGGGCGGGCGCGCCCGCAGCGCGAAGATCCTCGACCGGTTCGCGATCGACTTCTCGCTCTGCATGTACTGCGGGATCTGCGTCGAGGTGTGCCCGTTCGACGCGTTGTTCTGGAGCCCCGAGTTCGAGTACGCGGAGTACGACATCCGTGAGATGGTCCACGAGAAGGAGCGGCTGGAGGAGTGGACCTACACCGTCCTGCCGCCGCCTGCGCTCGAGGCCGGCGCGGAGCCGCCCGCGGAGGCCGCGGGATGACGTCGCAGGAATACGCGTTCCTCGTGGTCGCCGTGATCGGGTCGCTCTCGGCCGTCGCGGTCGTGACCGCGCGCAACGTGGTGCACGCGGCGCTGTACCTCGTGGTCGCGCTGCTCTCGGTCGGAGTCACGTTCCTGCTGCTCGGCGCGGAGTTCGTGGGCTGGGTCCAGATCCTGATCTACGTCGGCGCGATCGTGATCCTGTTCCTGTTCGGGCTCATGCTCACGAAGGCGCCGATCGGGCGGGACATCCTGGACAACCAGCAGCGGGCGATCGGCGCGGTCGTCGGGCTGCTGGTGTTCGTCGGGCTCGTCTACCTGATCCAGTCGGCGTTCCCGCTCGGTCAGGCGGCAACGCCCGCGCCGGCGCCGGGCGACCTCGGGCGTGCTGGGCGCCGCGATCTTCAAGGAGTGGGCGCTGCCGTTCGAGGCCGTGTCGTTCGTGCTGCTCGCGGCGCTGATCGGCGCGATCGTGCTCTCGAGGAAGGACGAGGGGGACTGACGTGATCCGGCTGCCGCTCGTCCTGATCTTCTCGGCGGTGCTCTTCAGCGCCGGCGTCTACGGCGTGCTCGCTCGCCGCAACGCGGTCATGGTCCTGATGGCGATCGAGCTGATGCTGAACGCCGTGAACGTGAACCTCGTGGCCTTCTCCGCGCAGCTGCAGAGCGTGACCGGACAGGTGTTCGCGCTGTTCGTGATCGCGGTCGCCGCCGCCGAGGTCGGGATCGGCCTGGCGCTCGTGATCCTGCTGTTCCGCAACCGGGCGTCGATCAACGTGGACGAGGTGAACCTCCTCAAGTGGTAGGCATCGTCGGGTTCCTCGCGCAGGAAAGCGGCACCGCCGCCCACACGGTCGCGGGCACGGCCGACTGGTTCGCGCAGCACGCATGGTTGATCCCGCTGCTGCCGTTCGCCTCGGCCGTGCTCACGCTGTTCTTCGGCAAGCGGACGCCCGGCAAGGGCCCCGTCTACGGCATCGTCGCGGTCGGCGTGGCCTTCGTGCTTGCGATCGGGGTCCTGCTGAACTTCGCGCACGGCGGCGGGACCTACGAGCACAACGTGAACTGGTTCACGGTCGGGCCGCTGCAGCTGCAGCTCGGGATCTACATCGACGGCCTGGCGGGGGCGATGCTCGTGGTGGTCACCGCGATCTCGCTGATGGTCCATATCTACTCGCTCGGCTACATGCACGGCGACACCCGCTACACGTGGTTCTACTTCGTGCTCTCGATGTTCACCGGCGCGATGCTCGTGGTCGTGGTCTCGAGCAACGTGATCCAGCTGCTCGTCGGCTGGGAGATCATGGGCGTCTGCTCCTACCTGCTGATCGGGCACTGGTTCGAGGAGCACGCGAACTCGAGCGCGGCGATCAAGGCGTTCATCACGACCCGGATCGGCGACGTCCCGATGACGTTCGGGTTCATCATGCTGATCTGGGCGACGAACCACGGCGGCGCCCTCACCACGAACATCCCGATGATCGCCGAGGCCGTGAAGGACCCGACCGTCTCGGCGCTGTACATCTCGATCGCCGCGATCCTCGTGTTCGGCGGCGCGGTCGGGAAGTCGGCGCAGTTCCCGCTGCACGTGTGGCTCCCCGACGCGATGGCGGGCCCCACGCCGGTGTCGGCGCTGATCCACGCGGCCACGATGGTCGCCGCCGGCGTGTACCTCGTCGGGCGACTGTTCGAGGTGTTCGTCCAGGCTCAAGCCTGGGTGCTGACCACCGTCTCGATCGTCGCGGCGATCACGATGCTCGGCGCGGCGATGCTCGCGGTCGCCCAGGACGACATCAAGCGCGTCCTCGCGTACTCGACGCTCTCCCAGCTCGCCTACATGGTGGCCGGGCTCTCGCTCGGGCCGGAAGGGCTCACCGCCGGGTTCTTCCACCTGTTCACGCACGCGTTCTTCAAGGCCCTGCTGTTCCTGGGCGCCGGGTCGTTGATCCACGCGGTGCACTCGAACAACATGAGCGACATGGGCGGGATGCGGAGGTCCAGCCGATCACGTTCTGGACGATGCTGATCGGCTCGCTGGCCCTCGCCGGCGTGATCCCGCTCGCCGGGTTCTGGTCGAAGGACGAGCTCCTCGTGGTGGCGTGGGACACGGGGCACGCGTGGCTGTTCTGGACCTTCCTGGTGACCGCGGCGCTCACGGCCTTCTACACCGCACGGATGCTCATGCTGACCTTCTTCGGTGAGTTCCGCGGGCACGGGCACCCGCACGAGTCGCCCGCGACGATGACCGGCCCGCTGGTCGCGCTCGCGGGCGCGTCGATCTTCGTCGGCCTCCTCGGCGCGCCGCAGCTGCACGCGGTGTTCGGCAAGTGGGTGTTCTTCGAGGAGCCCCACGCGGCGACCTTCGTCGCGTGGATCGCGCTGCTCAGCACGGTCGGGGCGGTCGGCGGGATCCTCGTGGGGTGGTCGCTCTACAAGGAGCGCAAGGCCGTCGACCCGATGGAGAGGGCGCTCGGGCAGGGCGTGTGGAACACCCTGCTGAACCGCTACTACATCGACGCCTTCTACATGACGGCCATCATCTACCCGGTGCGCGACAAGGTCTCGGCCGCCGTGTACTGGTTCAACCAGAACATCCTCGACGGCATCGTGAACGGCGCCGCCGCGCTCGCCCGAGGGCTGTCGAAGGTGGTGTCGTGGTTCGACCGCAACGTGATCGACGGCACGGTCAACGGCGCCGCGGCCGCGGCCGGCGAGGGCGGCGGCATCTTGAAGTACCTCCAGTCGGGCAACGTCCAGTGGTACGCCGTCGGGCTGTTCGCCGGCGTGCTCGTGCTGACGGCGATCTTCATCAAGACCTAAGGAGCGAGGGGAACCGATGACCTGGGACAACTCCGCGATCACGATCACGACGTGGTTGCCCATCCTGGGCGCCCTGGTGATCCTGCTCGTCCCGAAGGAGCGCGACCGGCTGGTCCGCGGGCTCGCGATCGCCGTCACCGGCATCGCCCTCGTGCTCGCGATCGCGATCGCGTCCGGGTTCGACTACGGGCAGGCGGGCCTGCAGTACGTGCTGAACGTGTCGTGGATCCCCGTCGATCGGCGTGCGCTACCACGTCGGGATCGACGGGCTCTCGATGCCGCTGTACGTGCTGACCTACCTGCTCTCGTTCCTGTGCGCGGTCTACACCTGGCGCTACGTCCCGCCTCCCGGGCGTACGAAGGCGTTCCTCGCGCTGATGCTCCTGCTCGAGACCGGGATGGCCGGCACGTTCATCTCCTTCGACCTGATCCTGTTCTTCGTGTTCTGGGAGATGGTGCTGGTCCCGATGTACTTCCTGATCGGGATCTGGGGCTCGGCGAACCGCGAGTACGCGGCGATCAAGTTCTTCCTGTTCACGCTGTTCGGCTCGATCTTCATGCTGCTGGGGTTCCTCGCGATGTACTTCAGCGGTCCGGAGATCGGCGGCGTCCACACGTTCGACATGCAGCTGATCCAGGCCTACGCGCAGGGCGGCGGGTTCTCGCACACCTTCCAGCTGATCGTGTTCGGCGGGATCGCGCTCGGCCTCGCGGTGAAGGTGCCGATGTGGCCGCTCCACACGTGGTTGCCCGACGCGCACACCGAGGCGCCGACGATCGGCTCGGTCCTGCTGGCAGGGGTCATGCTGAAGATGGGGACCTACGGGTTCATCCGGATCGCGATCCCGCTGCTCCCCGAGGGCGCGCAGGCCTACGCGCCGTGGATCGGGCTGCTCGCCGCGATCGCGATCGTCTACGCGGCGCTCGCGTGTCTGGCGCAGAAGGACCTGAAACGGCTGATCGCGTTCTCCTCGGTCGGGCACATGGGGTTCGTGATGCTCGGCATCGCCACGATGACCACGATCGGGTTCCAGGCCGCGGTGTTCGGGATGGTGGCCCACGGCGTGATCACCGGCATGCTCTTCTTCTGCGTCGGCTCGATCTACGACCGCTACCACACGCGTGAGATCGCGGCGATCGGCGGCGGCATGAGCCAGGTGATGCCGAAGATGGCGGCGATCTTCTCGTTCGTCGCGATCGCGTCGCTCGGGCTGCCGGGCCTCGCCGGCTTCTGGGGCGAGGTCATGGCGTTGCTGTCCTCGTTCAACCCGAGTGAGGCGCTGGGCCTGTCGGTCGGCCTGTACCGCGGGTTCATGGTGGCAGGTGGGATCGGCACCGTGCTCACGGCCGGCTACTTCCTGTGGATGCTGCAGCGGGTGAACATGGGCACGCTGCCGGACAAGTGGCACGAGTCCGGGTTCCGCGACATCTTGTCGATCGAGTGGCTGGCCTGGGTGCCGCTGCTCGTGATGATCGTCGTGCTCGGGCTGATGCCCAAGCTGATCTTCGGGGCCACCGAACAGACCATCAACAGCATCGTCGGTCAACTCCAGCACTTCTTCGTCGGAGCCTGATCCGTGCAGACGATCGACTACCACGCGATCCTCGCGCCGACGATCCTCGGTGCGACGATCCTCGTCGTCCTCATCGTGGACGCGTTCCTCCCGAACCGCTTCAAGTGGTTCGCGATGCCGCTGTCGCTCGTGGGGGTCGTCGCGACGCTGGTGGCCGATCTGACGCTGATCGGGCAGACCCGCTCGACCTTCGGCGGGATGTACGTGGTCGACAACTTCACGCTGCTGTTCCAGGTGTTCTTCCTGGCCGTGGCGATCGTGGTGCTCGCGCTGTCGCTGCGGTACTTCCGCGAGGGCGGCTTCTACCAGGGCGAGTACTACTTCTTGCTGCTGACCTCGTTCCTGGGGTGCCTGCTGATGCCGGCCTCGCGCGACCTGCTGATGCTGTTCATCTCGCTCGAGCTGGTGTCGGCGCCCGGGTTCTTGATGTCGGCGTTCCGCAAGGCCGACGTGAAGGGCAACGAGGGGGGTATCAAGTTCTTCATCATCGGGGTGCTCTCCACCGCCGTGATGCTCTACGGGATGTCGATGATCTTCGGGCTGACCGGCGCCACCCGCCTGACCGAGATCGCGGCCGGTCTCGCGAAGCTCTCGGGCGCGCAGCTCACGCTCGCCGACGCCTCGATCCTGTTCGTGGTCGTCGGGTTCGCGTTCAAGGTCTCGGCCGTGCCCTTCCAGTTCTGGGCGCCCGACACCTACGAGGGCGCGCCGGTGCCCGTCGCCGCGTTCCTCGCGGTCGCGTCGAAGGCGGCCGGGTTCGCGGGCTTGCTCCAGCTGATGTTCGTCGCGTTCATCGGGCAGGCCGCGTACTGGACGCCGCTGTTCGCGGTCGATCTCGATCGCCACGATGACCGTGGGGAACCTGGTCGCTCTCCAGCAGCGGCAGGTCGTGCGGCTGCTCGCGTACTCGGGGATCGCGCAGGCCGGCTACATGCTGCTCCCGTTCGCGCTGGCGCAGACCGGCAACACCGACGTGAACGCGAGCGCGTTCTCCGCCGCCGTGTCCTACATCCTGATCTACGGCGTGATGAACATCGGGGCGTTCGCGGTGGCGACGGCCGTGAGCCGCCGGCACCCGCGCCTGTTGATCTCGGACTTCGACGGCCTCGTCAAGGTCGCGCCCGCTGCTCGCGATCGGCATGACCGTGTTCATGGTCTCGCTCGCCGGGATCCCTCCCACCGGCGGGTTCTGGGCGAAGCTGCTCGTGTTCCAGGCCGCGATCGAACGTGGCGGGGTCGGCGTTGGCCTCGCGATCGTGATGCTCGTGAACTCGGTCGTGAGCATCGTGTACTACTTCGCGATCCCGCGGGCGATGCTCTTCAACGCGCCGGAGCGCGAGGAGCCGCTGTCGTCCTCGTGGCTCGTGAACGTGGTCGTGGTCACCGCGGTGATCGCCCTGCTCGCGATCTTCGTGCTCCCGCAGGCGGTCGCGCACCTGGGCGACCTGTCGACGCTCGGCGGCGCGGCGGTCGGCGGCTGAACGTTCCCCGAGTTCTCAGAACCTTCACAGGTAAGCGGGCGAACGTATGCCCGAGGGGCAGGTAGCCTCGAAGTTGACGACGCTCCCGAGGAGTGATGACACGATGACCCCCGGCATCAACCGGGTGAAGACCTGGGCCCTGATCGCGGCGATGGGCGGCCTGTTCGTCCTGGTCGGCGGCTGGCTCGGGATGGTGACGAAAGCGGGCCCGTCCACCGGCGCCCTGATCGGGCTGGTGCTCGGGTTCGGGTTCAACTTCGCGATGTACTGGTGGTCGGGCTCGATCGCGGTCAAGAGCACCCGTTCGCACCCCGTTACCGAGCAGGAGTACCCGCAGCTCTACTCGATCGTGCGCGAGCTGACGCAGGCCCAGGGCCTGCCGATGCCCCAGATCTACGTCTCCGACATGATGCAGCCCAACGCGTTCGCGACCGGCCGCAACCCCGAGAACGCGAAGGTCGCCGTCACGAAGGGGATCCTGCAGATCCTCGACGAGCGCGAGCTCCGCGGGGTCCTCGCCCACGAGCTGTCGCACGTCGCGAACCGCGACATCCTCGTGGGCTCGGTGGCCGCCGCGATCGCGATGAGCCTCACGTTCCTCGTCCGTTTCGGGCTGTTCTTCGGCAACGACCGCAACAGCAACAGCGGCGTGCTGACGCTCGTCGCGTGGATCCTCGCGCCGCTCGCGGCCGCGATGATCCAGATGGCCGTTTCGCGCAGCCGCGAGTACCAGGCCGACGAGTCCGGCGCGTTCTTGTCGAAGGACCCCGACGCGCTCGCGAGCGCGCTGCGCAAGCTCGAGACCGCCACGAAGCAGGTGCCGGCCCCGGCCACGCTCACCCCCGCCGAGGCGCACCTGTTCATCATGAACCCGCTGGCGGGCCGTCGCGGCGGCTCGGGGTTCGGCAACATGTTCTCGACGCACCCGCCGACGCCGGAGCGGATCGCCCGTCTGGACGCGATCTCGCTCCGCCTTCGAGGCGGCTCGCCGATCGGCTGATCTGCGAGCAGGCGCGCGGCGGCCGGGGCCGGTAGGCTACGCCGCCGTGTCTGACCTTTCCCTCGAACCGTTCGGACCGTCGCACGTCCCCGACGCGGCGGCGCTGCTCGCTGCGCGGCAGGCACGTCACCGCGCCGCTGAACCATTGTTGCCCGACCACGACCCGAGGGCCGCTCTCGAGGAGGCGTTCGCCCAGGAAGAGGTGTCGGGCGCGGTCGCGCTTCGGGCCGGCCGATCGGTCGCGTACGTCGTCGCCCAGATCCGCGATCATGCGGCGTTCGGCCGCCACGCCTGGGTCGCGCACGCCGGTCACGCCGCGATCGATCCCGAGGCGCTCCGTAGTAGCTACGCCGTGGCCGCGGAGTCGTGGGTCGACGCGGGCGCCACGCGGCATTACGTCCTCGTCCCCCCGCTCGTACCCGACCTCGACCCCTGGTATCGCCTCGGTTTCCATCACATGCACGTCGAGGCGATCCGCGAGACCGGTGCCGACGAGGTGCCGTTCCCGCAAGAGATCCAGCTCCGCCGAGGTGGCATCGACGATCTCGACACGGCGATGCGCCTTGACCGGCTGATCTACGACACGCAAGGTGCGACGCCGTCGTTCGGCTGGGTGCCCGAGGACGAGGAGGCGCGCCGAGCCGATTGGATCGAGACGCTCGAGGATCCGTCTTGTGCCTACTGGGTGGCGGAACATGCAGGGCGACCGGTCGCACACGCGACGCTCTACGACGCCTTCCCCGGCTTCGCGACCCCCGAGGGCGCGATCCACCTCGCCTCGACGGCCGTCGCCGCCGAGGAACGGAGATCGGGGATCGGTTCGGCGCTCACGTCGCATGTCCTGCGCTGGGCGCGGGATCAAGGGGCCGCGACGATGGTCACCAACTGGCGGATCACGAACCTCGAGGCCAGTCGCTTCTGGCCGGCTCGCGGCTTCCGTCCCACCTACCACCGCCTCCACCGCCTCGTCGGGGTAGGCTGACGGCGTCCGAGCAGGGTCGTTCAGACCATCGTGCCGATCACGGCGCGGACGTGGTCGATCGTGGTGCGGGGGTTGACGAAGCACAGGCGCGCCACCTTCTCGCCCTCCCACGACGTCGGCTGGACGAACGCCAGCTGGGCGTCGAGCAGGCGGCGCCACCAGCGCTCGTAGTCGTCGGGCTGCCACCCGGTCCGTCGGAACAGGATCACCGAGAGGTCGGGCTCCAGCAGGAGCTCGAGCTGGGGGTGACGGCGGATCTCCTCGGCGGTCTCGCGCGTGAGGCGGAGCACCGCCTCGACGGCATCGCGGTACGCGTCGGTCCCGTAGACGGCGAGCGAGAACCACAGCGGGAGCCCGCGCGGCCGACGCGACAGGTGGTAGGCGTAGTCGGCCGGGTTCCAGTGGGGCATCTCGTTCACGGTGTCGAGGTACGAGGCCACCTGGCGGTGGGTCGCGAGCGCCACCGAGGGATCGCGGTAGAGCAGCGCGCAGGCGTCGTAGGGCGCGAAGAGCCACTTGTGCGGGTCGACGATGAACGAGTCGGCTCGCTCGATCCCCGCGTAGCGGTGACGGACGCTCGGCGCCAGCAAGCCGGCGCCCCCGTAGGCCCCGTCCACGTGGAACCACAGCCCGCGCTCGGCGCAGACCTCTGCCACCCCGGCGAGGTCGTCCACGATCCCGGCGTTCGTCGTTCCCGCGCTCGCCACCACGGCGAAGACGCCGTCGCCGCCGTCGTCCTCGAGCGTCGCTCGGAGGGCCTCGCCGGTGAGCCGCCCGTGTTCGTCGCGGGGGACCGATAGCACGTCGACGTCCATCACCCGGGCGGCGGCGGCCACGCTCGAGTGCACGCTGTCGCAGGCCGCGAACCGCCAACGGGGCGGTCTCGAACCGAGGCGCTCGGTCGCCTCGTGCCGCGCGGTCACGAGCGCCGAGAGGTTCCCTGCCGAGCCGCCCGAGACGAACACCCCGCCGGCCGTCTCGGGGAGGTCGGCGAGGGAAGCGAGCCATCGCAGCGTCTCGTTCTCAGCCCAGATCGCCCCGGCGCCGTCGATCCAGCCGGCGGCGATCGTGGAGGACGCGCCGACGACCAGGTCGAACAGCACGCTGGCCTTGGTCGGCGCGCTCGGGACGAACGCGAGCGCGGCGGGGTGGTCGGTCGAGATCGTGGCCGGCGCGAGGATCTCCGCCCAGACGCGGAGCGCCTCCTCGCCGCCGAGGCCCTCGGGGACGATCGTCGCGCCGGCCCGCTCGGAGAGCTCCTCGGCCTCGGCGGCGCGGTCCAGCGGCTGCGGGTTCGCGATCCGGCTCCGTGCGTACGCGACGATGGCCTTCGCGAGCGCCTCGGCGTCGTCGTTGTACTCGTGCATCAGCTGCATCGCCGCACCCCCTTCAGACGCGAAGGGCCGGCCCGAAGGCCGGCCCCACCGCGTTCGGTCGCTACCCGCGTGGACGTGCTTACTTCGTGAGCTCCTGGCAGAACTCGCCGAACGCGTCCACGTACTTCCGGATGTCTTCCTCGGTGTGCTGCACCGAGATCGTCCACTGCTCCTCGTCGCCGGGGGTCATGAAGATGCCCCGGTTCACCATCCACGGGTAGGAGGCCCAGTAGAGCTCCGTGTGCGTCTCGAGGAAGTCCCGGTAGTTCGTGAGCTTCGTGGGGCGGTAAGAGACGCAGCCTTTCGCGCCGAGATCCACCGTGTGCGCCGGGATCCCCGTGTCGGCGATCGCCCGGTTGCAGCCCTCGGCGAGGAGCGTGCCCAGCTTGCCCAGATAGTCGTACGCGTCCTTCGTGAGGACCTGGGTGAGCGCCGCGAGCCCGGCCGCCGACGACAGGGGGTTGCCGTTGAAGGTGCCCTGCTGCGCCGCGCCCTTCGTGACGAACTCCATGAAGCGGGCCTCGCCGCCGAACGCGCCGGTGGTGGCGCCGCCGCCGATCGCCTTCGCGAACGCCGCGAGGTGCGGCTTCACGCCGTAGCGCTCGGCCGTGCCGCCGTAGGCGATCGTGCCGCCGCACTTGACCTCGTCGAAGATCAGGACGGCGCCGTGCTTCTCGCACGTGTCGCGCAGCGCCTGGAGGTAGCCGGGCGCCGGCTCGACGATGCCGATGTTCATCATCACGGGCTCGAGGATCACCGCCGCGACCTCGCCCTCGTTGTCGGCGAGCGCCTGCTCGACCGCGTCAGCATCGTTGAACGGCACCACGATCACGGTGTCCCAAAGCGCCTGCGGGACGCCCTTGGAGGTCGGGCGGGTCGTGTACCAGGCCTTGCCCTCCGCGCCGATGTTGAAGCGCATGTCGAGGACGTCGGCCTCGGGGACCACGGAGAACAGCACCGAGTCGTGGTGCCCGTGGTAGGAACCCTCCATCTTGATGATCTTGTCGCGGCCGGTCGCGGCCCGGGCGACCCGGATCGCGTCCATCGTGGCCTCGGTGCCCGAGTTCACGAACCGCATCTGCTCCAGCTGGAAGCGCTCGCAGATCGCCTCGGCGAGCGCGACCGTGTCGGGCGTGGTGACGGCGAAGTGGATCGCGTTCTCCGCGGCCTTCTTCAGGGCCTCGACGATCTTCGGGTGGGCGTGGCCGACGACGTTGACGCCGAAGCCGCCGTGGAAGTCCTTGTACTCGGTGTCGTCGACGTCCCAGACGCTCGAGCCCTTGCCCTTCTGCAGGTAGATCGGGTAGGGATCGCCGGCCTGGAAGTTCGACACCGACGCCGTTCGGCAGGCTCTTCAGAGCCCGCTGGAACAGCTTCTCGGACTCGGTGGTCCGTTCGAGGAGCGTCTTCCGTTCAGTCTCGGCGATCTCCGCCGCACGCGCCTTGAGCCGCTCAAGGTCCACGCCTATCACCTCCTGGGTCCGGAAAGGGTACAGGGGAGCCACGGTCGCCCACAACGACCGGGGGTGCGTCGGTGCAGGTCAGCGGTAGTTCGTGAACTGCAAGGCGATGCCGAAGTCGTGCTCCTTCACCGCGCGGATCGCGGCCTGGAGGTCGTCCTTGTTCTTGCCCATCACGCGGACCTGCGAGCCCTGGATCTGGGTCTGGATCTTGGGGACGGCCTGTCGCACGAACTTCGAGATCTCCTTGGCCTTCTCGTCGGAGATGCCGGTCACGAGCGTCACGCTCTGGCGGACGGTGCCCTTCGCGGAAGGCTGGATGTCCTGGGGCTGGAGGGCCTTCAGCGGGATCTCCCGGCGGATCGCCTTCTCGGTGAGGACCTGGTAGGCGGCCTTGAGGCGGTCCTCGGTGGAGGAGTGCAGCTCGATCGCCTCGTCCTGCAGCGTGACCTGCGTGTCCGTGTTCTTGAAGTCGAACCGCTGGCCGATCTCACGCCCAGCCTGGTCGACCGCGTTACGGACCTCCTGCATGTCGATCTCGGACACGATGTCGAACGAGTTCTGCTGCGCCATGCCTGCGAGGATACCGGTTCGCTATCATCGAAGCGCTCGCGGGAGGATGCCCGAGCGGCCAAAGGGAGCGGTCTGTAAAATCGCCGGCGATGCCTACGGAGGTTCGAATCCTCCTCCTCCCACAAAGGGGTGCTCTCAAGACTGGGGCCCCCGACATCTCAGAACTCCGCTGAAGAAGGCGTCGATCGATGTTGCGCGCGCTCGCGCGTCGGTTGAATGCGCGTCTGTCGCCGATCAGTCGCGGAACGGGCGCCGAAACGCGCGAAGGGCGTCACCGGAGCGTGCCGATGACGCCCTTGATCAGGCGGTGGGGAAGTTCGAGGCGGTGCGGATCAACCTGGCGGCGGATCCGGACCGGCGTCCGCGCCTGCGCCGTCGAGAAGATGCGACCACGTGCCCTGACGGCGCTTCTTGCGGCGCTGCCTCTTCGTCTCGGCGGCCTCAGCTTCAACGATCTTGCGCGCGTTGAACGAGCGGATGCACTCGACGTTGTAGCCGGCGATCGTGAAGGCGAGCAGGAAGGTCAGCTTCGTCAGGCGGAACACCCTGAAAAACTGGACGCCCGCGAGCCGCCCAGTTCGCGCGGCGGGCGGTGTATATACGGGCGGAGGTACGAGGTGGTGCGGAAGGGAAGGAGCGCAGGGTGGTGACAGCCGATCTTCTCTCACGGGCCCGGGCAGGGGATGGAGTGGCGTTCCGGGAGCTGGCCGAGTCCCACCGGCGGGAGCTGCAGGTGCACTGCTACCGGATGCTCGGATCCTTGGCAGACGCCGAGGACGCCGTCCAGGAGACGATGCTAGCCGCCTGGCAGGGCATCGGCGGGTTCACTGAGGAACGCGCGTCGCTGCGCACATGGCTGTACAAGATCGCCACCAACCGGTGCCTCAACGCGCGCCGCGCGGCGAGCCGGCGCCCGGCCAGGGAGTGGGACATGTCGCAGTTCGAAGCGCCCGTGCCGACGCCGCGCGACGAGCCCGTCTGGCTGCAGCCGTTTCCTGACGCGTTTCTCGAGGGCGCCACCGACGGGCCGCTCGCGCCGGAGGCTCGCTACGAGCAGACCGAAGCCATCTCGCTTGCCTTCGTGACCGCCCTGCAGCTGCTGCCGCCGCGCCAGCTCGCCGTCCTCATCTTGCGCGACGTCCTTGGATTCCACGCCAGCGAAGTGGCCGAGATGCTGGAGATGACCGTCCAATCGGTCAACAGCGCCCTCAAACGAGCCCGCGCTAGCCTGCAGCGCCGACAGCAGTCGGCCGCCGACCACCAGCGGCCGCCCGCCGCTAACTCGCCCGCCGAGGACGCAATCGTCGCCATGTTCGCGAGGGCGTGGGAGTCGGCCAATCTCGACGCGCTGGTGGCCCTGCTGACCGACGACGTCTTCATCGCTATGCCTCCGGAGCCCTTTGGATACGAGGGCCGTGAACTCGTGGCCCGCTACTGCGCCCGCCAGTTCGGCGCGGGCCGCAGGTTCGACCTGGTGCCGACCCGAGCCAACGGCCAGCCCGCGTTCGGGGCATACCTGCGCGGCCCGGCCGGAATCAGCCACGCGACCGGCTTCTACGTGCTCACCCTTGCCAGCGACCAGATCTGCGGCATGACCCGGTTCGAGGCCAGCGTGCTGCCGTGGTTCGGCCTACCGCGATCGCTCCCGGCCCGGTGACCAGCCTTGGAGCAGAGGTAGTGAGCAGCAGCGGTCGTGGCTGGGGAATGCGCCATCGAATACCAGAGCCTCAACAAGATCCCCGGGCCCATCCGCCGCTGCGGGCGGCACGCAGGCAGGCCCGCTATCGCCAATGGCCGTTCCATTGTGGGCCGACCCCGCCGGGACGCCAGCTTGATACCTGTTAACGAAGATCGACCGCCGCGAGGAGGGCACCATGCATCCAGATATCCTGCGGCAGCTCGCCGCCGAGCACACCCGGGACTTGATTACCGAGGCCGATAAGGCGCGGCGAGCCCGTGAAGCCCGCCACACCCAGCGGCGTCGGCTGGCAGCTCAAAGGAACTCACCGACCATGACAGGTTACGCCCTTACCAGTGACCAGCTGCCAGCATCGGGCCAGCCGTTCGCGGTGGCCGGGCGCGGCGGCGGCCTGCTTTTCCTGTCCGGGCAGGTGGCCCAGGACCCGGCCACCGGCGCGCTGGTCGACGGCGACGTCGCCCAGCAGGCCGACCAGATCCTGCGCAACATCGCGGCGACCCTGGCGTCGATCGGCAAGGACCTGGACAACGTGATCAGGGTCGGGGTCTACCTGACCGACATGTCGCAGTTCGGTGCGATGAACGCGGCGTACGGCAGGCACTTCGCCGAGCCCTACCCGGCCCGCACCGCGATCGGCGTGGCCGCGCTGCCGCTGGGCGCGGCGGTCGAGATGGATGTGGTGGTGGGCTGAGGTCAGCGCAGTCGGCTGCTCAGGCGAACGGTCACAGACCGTGGGCGTCTGCTCTTCCATTCCGCTGATGGGACCTCTGGTAGGCACCGAGCGAACGGCTTAACCACCGTGCTCGCCCATCCTCCCTGTCACGCGAACCCCTGGCGTGGTGTCGTGCCTCCCTTCGTCGTCTGCGACGTCACCTCGTTCCAGTGGATCGCGTCGTCGGCGTCGCGCGCATCAGTACCCTGGCGACGGGAGGGTGGCCGAGCGGACGAAGGCGACGGTCTTGAAAACCGTTAGCTTCGTTCGAGCAACCGTTGTTCGCGGGCTCATGACGTGATCCAGGGCTTGCTCCCGGATCAGAAGACGGTCCCGTGCTTCATGATTGATTGGCTCGGTCAGAAAGACACGTTGTACGCCGGATTC
This sequence comes from uncultured Actinomycetes bacterium, assembly GCA_963710985.1. Lineage (GTDB taxonomy): Bacteria > Actinomycetota > UBA4738 > UBA4738 > HRBIN12 > AC-51. Next base: position 339,322 of record CAVQCI010000006.1, read on the forward strand.
CGAGAGAACGAGGACTTGAGGCCCTCGTTCCCGTAAGCGCGTCGAAAAAGGCCCTCTGACCTGCTGTGGGTACTACCCCTCTCAACCTGTGGGTACTCTTTCATATGGGAGAGCGTTCGTGCAGTTCAGGGGGTTTTTGACAACACCCCACAGACAGACGAACGAACGAACTCACTCACCGACCGACCGACACCAACCGAGGGGTGCTCGCTTTCAGAACTGAGGCCCCGACATCTCAGAACTCCGCTGAAGAAGGCCTCATCGGCCCTCCGCGCGATGTTCTTCTTGTGCGCTGTCAGTATGGGCGAGGCCCGTTCGTAGTTGGGGCGAGAGGCGGGATCGGCCCGCCCGAGTCAAGGAGGGACTCCCATGGCCCAGTACATGTTCTCCGCCTATGGCGTCGAGGGCGAGGCCCGCTCGGAGATGAGCGAAGAAGAGATGCAGCAGGGATGGCAGAAGATCATGGCTCTAGAAGAGGAGATGAAGTCGGCTGGGGCCTTGGTCTTCTCCGGCAGACTGACTGAACCCGACACGGCCACGGTCGTCCGGATGGCGGACGGCGATGTCATGACCACGGACGGCCCCTTCGCCGAGTCCAAGGAACATCTGGGCGGCTTCTACATCATCGAGGCAGATGACCTCGACGCAGCGCTCGTGTGGGCGTCGAAGACCACGGCCGCGGTCGGCGCTCCGATCGAGGTCCGACCGTTCTGGGAGATGCCCGACGCCTAACGCGCCAGGTGTTGGTGGCTCACCCGCGATCGACACGACCGCGATCGGCCGGATCTTCCACGAGGAGTCCGGCCGATGCGTGGCGACCCTGATCCGGGTCTTCGGTGACATCGACGTCGCCCAGGATGCCGTGCAAGATGCGTTCGCCGTCGCCCTGCGCAAGTGGCCGATCGATGGTCTCCCGCCCAACCCAGGCGGCTGGATCATGACGACAGCGCGCAGATGCGCCATCGACCTCCTGCGCCGCGAGACGCGCGGTCGAGACTTGCTCGACGAGGTGGCGGTGCTCTCCTCCAGCGCGGAGGAGCCCGGCACCCCGGAGATGATGGCTCACATGCAGGACGATCGGCTTCGTCTCATCTTCACGTGCTGTAACCCGGCTCTCTCCACGGAAGCCCAGGTGGCGCTCACCCTGCGCTTGCTCGGAGGGCTGACGACGGCCGAGGTCGCCCGGGCCTTCCTCGTCGCCGAGCCGACCATGTCCCAGCGTCTCGCGCGCGCCAAGCGGAAGATCAAGGCCGCACGGATCCCGTACCGCGTGCCGGAGGATGACGAGCTGCCCGGCCGCTTACGCCCGGTGCTGGCCGTCGTCTACTTGATCTACAACGCCGGGTTGAACAACGTAGCCGAACAGGGTCTGTGCTCAGAGGCGATCCGGCTGGCGCGGATCCTGGTGAACCTGATGCCCGACGAGCCCGAGGTGGCTGGCCTGCTCGCGTTGTTGCTGCTCACCGAGTCGCGCAGTCCTTCGCGTACCGCTGCTGACGGCTCGCTCGTGCTGCTCGGCGAGCAGGATCGCACGCGATGGGATCGTGCTCTGATCGAGGAAGGCCAAGCGATCGTGCGCGCGTGCATTCGCCTCAACCAGCCAGGCTCATATCAACTTCAGGCGGCGATCAGCGCCGTGCACGCCGATGCGCCCTCTGCGGAGGAGACCGACTGGATCCAGATCGTCGCTCTGTACGACCTGCTGCTTGCCATCTCGCCGACGCCCGTCGTGGCCATGAACCGGGCGATCGCCATCGGTGAGGTGCGGGGTCCGGGCGTCGCGCTGGCTCTGGTGGACGAGTTGGCGCTGGATAACTACTACTCGTTCCACGCAACGAGGGCTGACCTTCTCGCTCGGCTGGGCCGAAAGCGCGAGGCTGACGCCGCCTACGAGCGTGCGGCCGGCCTGGCGCCGACGGATGCTGAGCGGGACTTCCTCAAGCTCGGTGGCCGAACTCGACTCCGATCGTCCGACTAGGGTGACGTCGATGGCCTTCGATGAGGATCTCAGCTGCTCGCACTCGCGCGGCATTGGGCGATGTGCGTGGAGTGACCGAGATCAGGATGTTCGGGGGACTCTGCTTCACGGTGCACGGCAACATGGCGGTGGGCGTGACGGGCGACGACCTGATGGTGCGCCTCCCTCCCGAGGAGGGTGAAGCGGCGCTCGCCCGGCCCGGCGCTCGCGCGATGGACTTCACCGGTAAGCCGATGAAGGGGTTCGTCTTCGTCAGCGTGAACGTCCTCAAGACCGAGCGGATGCTCCAGAGCTGGGTTGACCGCGGCGTCGCCTTCGCGTCGTCCCTTCCGCCGAAGAAGCCGAAGCGGGCAACGACTCGTGCGAAGGCATGATCACCAGACGCCGGCGAACTGGGCCTCTGAGCTGCTGTGGGAGGTACCCCTCTTAACCTGTGGGAGGTCCTCCAGAAGTGCCGCAAACCGTGTGGTCAGGGAGTTCTGAGAACACCCCACAAAGGGGTGTTCTCAGAACTGAGGCCCTCGACATCTCAGAACTCCGCTCAAGAAGGCTCCGATCGGTGTCACGCGGGATCGAGGGTCGGTTGGAGGCGCGGCCGGCGCCGATCAGACGTGCAACGGACGCTGGAACGTGCGAGGGACGTCATCGGAACATGCCGACGACGCCCTTGATCAGGCGGTGGGGAAGCTTCGAGACGATGCGCATCAATCTGGCGGCGGATCGGGACCGGCGTCCGCGCCCGCGTCGTCGAGAAGATGCGTCCACGTGCCCTGCCGGCGCTTCTTGCGGCGCTGCCTCTTCGTCTCGGCGGCCTCAGCTTCAGCGATCTTGCGCGCGTTGAACGAGCGGATGCACTCGACGTTGTAGCCGGCGATCGTGAAGGCGAGCAGGAAGGTCAGCTTTGTCAGGCGGAAGACCCTGAAGAACTTCTACCCGATGTTGACGAACCCGCCCTTCAAGAATGCGTTCACGCCCTCGACGACGTTACGGCGCCGGTACGACTTGTGCCACGAGGTGGAGCTCGGTGTGAACCTCTGGCGAAAGGGGAGATCGGCGGCACTCACGCTGATGATCCCCTCGCAGCACTTCGCGCCCTCGGGGACGCCCCTAGAGCATTCCTCCAGCGGGTCGGGGTGAGGCCGTAAGTGTGCTTGAACTGTCGTGTCATGTGGCTTTGATCGGCAAATCCAGCTTCGGCGGCGGCTTGTGCGAGCGGCAGTCCGCTTTCGATCGCGGTTCGCGCGAGCGCCAGGCGGCGCATGGTTCGGTACCTGTCGGGGCTCGTCCCGAAGGCGCGTCGGAAGTGGCGGGCGAGGGTAAAGCGGTTGACGCCCGTTATCCGCTCGAGGATCGAGGCTGGAGTCTGCTCGCATGCGTGTGCCGCGAGGTATTCGCGAGCAAGCGATACGGCGCGGACATCGATCGTAACCGGGCCCGTGTACGGCCGGCCGCTGAGTGTACGAAGGGTTTCGGCCAGGGTCGCGGCGATGTCAACCCGGGCGAGATCGCTGATCGGCTCGTAGATGTCCCCCAGAAGTGAGGCGAGGCGGCGTGTCTCCGGCATCGGTTCCTGGACAGGATCGGCCACGAATGGCAGCTCGCAACCGCCCAGAGCGTCGCGAACGAGTTCGGGTGCAAGGTAGAGGATCCGATAGCCGAATCCGTCGTCGGTTCCTGCGGCGCCGTCGTGCGTCTCGTCGGGATGCAGGATGTGCAGTTGGCCAGGCATGCACACATGGCGTGCCCCGCGGTAGCGGAACGTCTGCACGCCGGCTGTGGTGATGCCGAGGCCGTAGGCATCGTGCCGGTGAGGCTCGAACGTGAATGTGGCTAGGTACACCGCCGCGCGCTCGATGCCCGGGGCGCTCGCCCCGAACCGGATCGAGTCGCGCCGCGGATCGCAGGATCGTTCAAGACGGTCGGGATCAGGGCCGCCTAGCGTCTCGCGCATGCGTCGAAGATATCGCGGCCGTGATGCCTGAGCCGTTCCTCGTGGCGATCATCCGTTGGGGCTCGGCGGGTCCGCTTGCGCTGACGTCGCTGGTGGTCATGGGTAGCCCGGGCCCGGCGACGATCAGCCTCACGGCGGCCGGTTCAGCCTACGGAGTGCGCCGCTCCGTCGGCTACCTGATCGGGATCATCGTCGGAACGACCATCGTCCTGGTCGCGGTATCCATCGGGATCACCGCAACCCTCCTAACGGTCCCTGCCTTGCGATCGGTCCTGATCGCAAGCTCCATCTCATACATCCTTTGGCTCGCCTACCACGTGGCGACCGCCCCCCCGCTCAAAGCGCAGACAGCAACGTCTAGCTTGCCTTCGCTCGCTGGGGGAGCCCTTCTCGGCGTCGCGAACCCGAAGGCCTGGGTCGCGATCGCGGCGGTCTTCACCAGCACGTCCGTCGCCGACGGTGCGGCCGCAGACGCGACAGCGAAACTCGCTCTTCTGACGGTGATGATCGCCATCATCTGCACGACGTGGCTGATCGTGGGCGCATCCCTGGCTCCTTTGTTCCGTAACCCGCGTCAAGCTCGCGCAATCAACATCATGCTCGCCGTGGCACTCGTCGCTTCCACCGCTTTCGCGGTCCTCCACTGAACGCCTAACCTTCGGGCACCACGCGCGGTGAGTTTCTCGTCTGTCAAGCGCTGACGCCGGTCGATGGACGCATGAACCGGATGAGGCGGGGTCAGTTCGCGTGCAGGAGGCGGATTCGACAACCTGACAGGGGATGACGGATGCCCTTCCGACGAGGAGGCCTGCAGGGCAAGTGTGGGAGGTATCACTCTTAACCTGTGGGAGGTCCCTCGGAGGTGCCGGAAACCGTGTGGTGGGAGAGTTATGAGAACACCCCACAAACAACAAAGTAGGCCCCTGACCTGCGTTGGCGCGCACTAGGTGCAGCAGGATCTCAAGCCGGTGTGTCCTTCAACAGAGGAAGGGGCCATCTACTGCATCACCACGGTTGAGTAGAGGCGCAGTCGTCTTCGTCCAGAAGCGACATCTGCTCTACCGTCCGGCTCGCCCCTCCAGGCACGGCGAGCGATCGACGGGAGACTCACCTAGCAGGAGCGGGACGCGGCTGCGGCTACCAGGGTGGGTTCCTTGGCGATCCTGGGATGCGGCCGGGGTCCGACCGATGCGTGTGCAGATAGCCGTTGAGCACCGCGCCCCACTCGAACTGATGACCACCGTTCATGAGGTCGAAAGCGCAGAGGTACAGATCGGCCCCATGGAAGGCACCGGGACGTTCGAGACGGCACGTGACGCCACCCGTGTAGCCCGAGTGGGGCAGCGGGAACACGTTGCCAAGTCGTATCGCGCCAAGCATCGCTGCTTCGATCGACGGTGCCGAGGACTCGGTTGGCGACATCGGGCCTGGGTTCGTCGTCGTCTCGGGCGAGACGGACCCGGTCTTCCCGGTGCATGCAACCAGGAAGGTCAGCAGGACGATCAGACCGGATCGACGCACAGTCATCATTCTCACTCAGCACTTGACCGATGTCGCTTCCGGCGAGAACCGACACCCGATCCCTTCATCAAAGTGGCACGCTCCGTTGGGCGAGTCAGAGGGGGAAGCTTGGCACACGCCCGAGCATCCGCCGCCGCAACGCGCGAGGTCCTCGAAGACCCTTCATCATGCGGTCGTGACCGACGATCCCATCACCGTCAGTGACGTCGACGACGGACTCACCGCCGCTCTTTGGGACACGAGGTCGTCGGGAGCGGGAGGGGAGGCGACCCTGTGAGTGCCCTATTCGAGGAGCTCGACTGGCGCTCGACGCCGCTCGGTGAGATCAGCCTGCGACGTCGACGCGAACCGACCCTGGGGGTCGATGTCTACGAGGCGAAGCTCGACGATGAGTTCCTCATGTCCAGTCTCTTCACGGCGGCGGAGGTCGCGCTGGCGGATCTCGCGCTCGCCAGCCTCCATGGCTCGGATCTCGACGTTGTGGTCGGAGGGCTTGGCCTCGGCTACACCGCGCAGGCCGTCCTGGGGGACGCCCGTGTGCGCTCCCTTCGTGTCATCGAGGCACTGGACGAGGTCATCGGATGGCATCGACGTGGGCTGCTTCCGGTGAGCCAAGGACTAACGTCCGATCCGCGATGCACCCTCGTCAACGGGGACTTCTTCGCCATGGTCGCCACCGGCTCGAGCTTCGGTAGGGGGGCTCTGGATCGCCACGACGCCATCGTCGTGGACATCGACCACACGCCCCGGCACCTCCTGCACCCGGGTCACATCCCCTTCTACGAGCCCGCGGGGCTGCGCCGACTCGCCGACCGCCTCAACCCGGGAGGCGTCTACGCGCTGTGGTCAGACGACCCCCCGGACGAGGACTACGTCTCCGTCGTCGAACAGGTCTTCGCGTCATGTGAGGCGCACATCATCACCTTTCCGAACCCGCTCACCGGGGGCGAAGCCGCCAACACCGTATACGTCGCCACCGATGGTCACGCGATCTAGGCGCCGTCCTTCTCGTCGGAACGAGTGCGAGGCCTTATCAAGGGCACCTCCGCGGAGGGATCCAGGTGATCCACTCAACGACGTAGCCCGTGTCGCCCATGGAGCAACCGGTCAGCTGTAGCGTGCTGCCGAGGACGACGGCCACCACACCAAGGGTCAGGAGCACCGCGCCGGTAACTCGACGGAGAGCCATCGCGGAGTCTTCTCACGGGCCGGCTGGACGCCTCTGCGGTTCCGGCGAGCATCCGGTGCGAGCGCCAGCGTCCAACCCGCCCACGTCATGGCGTTTCATCGGCGGATGCTGGTGCGCACCTGGTGCGCACCCTGGGAAGTGAGAAGTCGCAGGTCAGAGGGGTTGACGAAATCCTCCTCCTCCCACCGACCGACTGACTAACTAACCGACCGACCGACAGACCACCACGAACCACCAACCAACAAACCAACCACCCGCGAAGACGGGGAGGTTCCGCGCCCGCCTCGCAAGGAGCGAGCACGGCACCTGAGCACCTTCGTGGCTCAGCTGCGCGGTGCGAAGAACTCGAGCGCGATGCCATCGGGATCGCGGAACCCTTCCCCTCGCCTGAAGGACGGCAGTAGGTTCTGTGCGTGGACGGCACGTCTGAAGCAGAGACCCTCGAACGGATCCGCGAGTTCTGCGATAACGGGCTTCGCTACTACACGTGGGCGCTCAAGAAGATAGCGTCGGTCCCCGATCAGGCGGGGCAGGTCGGGCTCGTTGAGAGCCTCCGGTCAGGGCTCGCGCACGTGCTCGCCTACGTTGATGGTGCGACGGATGAGCGAGGCGCGATGTTGGCCAGAGAGCAGATCCTGACGCGCTACACCAGGTTGGTCGAGGACGAGAACTGGGAACCGCCTTTCAAGACGGGGCAGCTGCCGGAGACCATGTAATCGAAGTACATCGCCGCACACTCGCGCACCCCAGCGTCCTACCCTCGGAGCAGCATCCGCGGGACACCTCGGCTGTGCCCGCAGCGGATCGAGTACGACGCTCGGGAGGACGTGCGCTCGGACCAGTAGCTGAGCCGGACCCCGACCTCCAGGTAGGCGAGCACCCGACTACGGCGGATGTCGCCCGTCAAGTGGTCGGGGTTGTGGAAGGCGCGGGTCTCGATCTCCACCCGACTCACGAGCGGATGCCGGAAGCCGTCCACGGTTCCACGGAAGGGATGCACGCAGACGCGGTCGCCCCGCTTCACTCGCTGGCGGTCATTTCCGTCCAGATGCGACGTGGCATCATCGGCAACGTGAGCGACGACGATGAAGACGCGGAACACTGGGTCGCCCGAATAGGAAGAAGCAGGCAACCTCGTCCAGGTCTGGCAGACGTCGGTGAAGGAGGCTTGATCATGCACCACTACTCCTTGAACGGCAGCCTGGCCCTTGTCAGATAGGCGAGTAGAGGGCGCAGCGCCGCCGCCCGGCCGCATAGCAGGAGTTCAACTCCTCCTGGACATGGGTCTGCACCTCGCGACCAACCCGAGCGCTGGACTCGCGTTGTGCCCTCTGACGTCACGGTTGATGATGGAGGTGATGTCGCCGCTAGAGAGGAATGGCGATGGTTGACGCCTACGTGCTCATCCAGGCCGAAGTCGGCAAGTCCGCGGAGGTTGCAGACGCGGTGCGCAAGATCCCAGGGGTCCGCTTCGCCGACGTGGTGACCGGTCCCTACGACGTTGTCGTCCGGGCCGAGGCCGCGAAGATCGACGGGCTCGGCAAGCTCATCGTCGCCAAGGTGCAGGCCGTGGTGGGCATCACCCGAACCCTGACCTGTCCGGTGGTGCACCTGTAGCCTTCATCCGCGTCCTTAGCAGCCATGGAGGGCGCGAGCATCCTTGTCTTCCGGGGCCCCTTGCTCAGCGGACTGCTCCAAGGATGTAATCACCGAGGGGAGTCAGGCTACGTCGCCTCGCTGGTTCTGCTCTCCGTGCGGGCGCCGCTCGAGGCTCCGCGGGCGCACCAGGAGAGGTTCGGTTACGAGCCTCCTGCGGCTGCAACCGCAAGCTCCGGCCGGATGGTCCGGCTCGTGATGATTTCGTCGACGGCTCCGTACTCCACGGCTTGCTCGGCGGTCAGGATGTAGTCGCGGTCGGTGTCCTTGGACACGCTCTCCATGGGCTGGCCGGTGTGCTTGGCGATGATCTCGTTCATCAGCTCCCGGTTGCGGACCATCTCCTTGGCTTGGATCTCGATGTCGACGGCCTGGCCCTCGATGTCGCCGTAGGGCTGGTGCAGGAGGATCCGCGCGTGCGGGAGCGCGTAGCGCTTGCCCTTCGCGCCCGCCAACGAAATCACGGCCGCGGCCGAGGCCGCCTGCCCCATCACGATGGTGGACACGTCGGGCTTGATGTACTGCATGGTGTCGTAGATCGCGAACAGCGTCGTCATGCTGCCGCCCGGCGAGTTGATGTAGAGGTTGATGTCCTTCTCTGGGGCCTCGCCCTCGAGGTGCAGGAGCTGGGCCATGATCAGGTTACCCACCACGTCGTCGATGGGCGTGCCCAGGAAGACGATTCGGTCGTTCAGCAGACGGGAGTAGATGTCGAATGAGCGCTCGCCGCGGGCGGTCTGCTCCACGACGATGGGGACCAGGTAGTTGGTGATCTCCTTCATGCCCACTCCTCCGCCTTCGACCTGACGATATCACCGGCCAGTGATGCGACCGGGGCCGGTACGCTCAGGGCATGATCACCCGCGAGGACCTCGAGACCATGACCTCCCGCGACCTGCACGACCGGGCCATCGGCACGGCCAAGGCGGAAGGCGACCTCGATTGGCTATGGCACCTCCTGCGCTCGATCCCTGCGGCCGAGGGCAAGGTCGGCGACCTCGAGGACTCGGGCATGGACATGGTCAGCACTGTCTCCGCCATCAACGGCTACACCCGGGCCGATCGCGACCTCCCCGACACCCTTCGATCGCAGTACGTCGACTACCTCCTGGAGCACCTGTAGCCACGCTCTACACACCTTCGGTCTTCCGACGGGGGTCGAGGAATAAGAACTGGGGCGCTCACCACGTCCTTGAGGAGACAGTACGTGAGCCGCGCTCCGAAGTGAGTGGCGTGGTCGAGCCACAGGTCGCGGACGTGCGCGACCGGAGGTCAACCCACTGACACCAGCGCTATCGTCCCTCGGCGTCACAGCAGGTGCCTCGCGGAGTTCGCGTTCGAGGTCCGCGCCAGGGGCTGGTCCCCCCTTTTGCGTTTCAGGCGACTGGTCGTGGACCGGAGGCACCGGGGTCGAGCCGGGTGAGCTCGAAGAGGCCCTCGTACCTCACGACGATGTCGCCGGCGATCCAGAGGTCGGCGGTCCATCCGGAGTCGAGGGAAATGAAGCGCCAGCGGCTCGCGGCGAACGTGCCCACCGGCGTGGCGATCTGCTCGTCGCCGACGAGTTCGTAGCGCTGGCGGACGCGGGTCGGGTCCAGCGCGACCGGTTCCAGGTAGACGACGTCGATCTCGGTAGTACCGGTAAGGCGGTGCGCGGTGATCGCGTTCGTGGCAGGGGTGAAGTAGTCGAGGTGGACGTCGGGGCCATAAGGGATCTCGATCGGTTCGTTGTCTCGGTAGCCGGTCAGCGTGGTGGCCTCGGAGCCCGGTTCCAGCAGGATGTCGTGCTCGCCGGTGGCGACGCGCATGCGGGCGATGCGCCAGTCAGCGTCGACCGCGAAGTCGAGGGTCTCGTGGTGTGGTGAAGGGTCCGTGGCCTCGACCTGGCTGAAGTAGCGCCAGCCCATGGGGCCTGGGGCGCAGCGGAACTCCTCGGTTCCGACGGGTTTCCCACCCTCGCCGAACACGGTGTACCGACCAAACGGCATCGGTCAGAGCGTATCGGGCATACCGAGGTCGCGGGCCATCGCCCGTCGGGTCGCGATCGAGTCCGCCAGACCGTCGGTCGGGAACCGCCGGATTCGATCTGAGCATCAAGAAGAGGTTCCGACTTCACCGGTTGGTGCCCCCGGGCGGTCGATGGCTGGAAGAGCTGTCGAACTCGTCCACTTGCTCCGCCACGCGGACAAGCCGACGAATGTCTTGATCAGCACTTGATGATGCCCACCTGCATAGGCTTCCTTCCGACCATCCGGCCACGGTGGCCGGATGGTCCCGTAGACCCGGCCTCAAGTGGCAGGGAAGCGGGACGCCGCAGCCTGGAAACAGGGCCAATAGTCGTGGGCGTTCACGTTGTCGTCCATCACGACCACCACCCGGGTCCTGCCCTGAGCCTTCGCCACGATCAGCGCCGGGTCGTTCACGTCGGCCACGCTTAGGACCTCGACCCCGGCCTCGATCGCGGCTCCCGCGAACCCGTGATCGGCCAGGACCAGATCGGGGTGCTCCTGCGCCAGCATCCGCTGCATCGCATCGCCGGCGTGGGTGTGCTTCGCGGCTCCCGTATCGGTGAGCAGGGCCACGTCGCCGAGGTAGCGGATCTGCCAGGGATCGGGCCGGTGCGGCTCCTGCCAAGTCAGGCCGTCGGCCGGATGCAGGAGCTTGGCCCCGTGGAGCGTGAGCAGGCTCGCGAGCTCGCGGTACAGCACGTCGAGCCCGTTGGGGTGGCCCGTGGCGACGACCACGCGCTCCCGGTCGCTTGCCGCGCGGGCCAGGCGTTCGCCGAGCGCCTCGCAGGCGGCCAGGATCGGTCCGGCGGCGATGTGGACGGGACCGGACCGGGCGTTGCGGTCGATCGGCGCTCCGGCCTCGGCCTCCACCAGATCGAGGATCTGATCGAATCCGAGCCGGCCGGGCATCTTAGTCATCGCGAACAGCTTGCCGGGGTCCTGCTGGATCAGCAGCTCGATGTGGCGCCGGACGTTGTCGAGGGGATGGGCGGCCACGCCGGCGGCCTTGCCGGCGCGCAGACCGGCGAGCAGCTCCTCGCGGGCGTGCGGCCGGACGGTCCAGCGGCCGTCCACCGGGGGCAGACGGCGCGCGTGGGCTTCGATAACGTCCATCCGATAGGTCATCGTACCGAGGTCCCGTGGAACTGAGCGGCGCTACGGCCGTGATCACCGGTGCCTCCCGGGTCCCACCGCCGAGCGCCACGCCGAGAAGGTCGTCCACCTCGGTTATCCTCCGCGAGCCTGCGCCGGTGCCCGACGTTCGGGGCGCGGCGGCGGAGGGCGAGGGGCGTGAGAGTTCGGGGGCGCGGGGGAAGCATTGCGGGGCTGGGAGTGAACCCCGTGCGACCCGGTCCCGAGAGCTCGTCGCCAAGGGCCATCGCCGGGCGACGGTGGCACGCGTCATGCGCTCTCGGAGTTTTCGCCCTGATGCGGGTGGAGATGCAGAAGAGCCTGACCCTCTACGCTGCCTCCATGGACGTCGGCTCGGGTCCGCCAGCGCCGCTTCAGGTTGGGAAGCTGCCGGCCACGCTGCTTGCGGAGTTGCTGGCCGGTCTTCCGGTTCCGCCAGCCGAAGTGTTGCTCGGGCCTCGCATCGGAGAAGATGCGTGCGCCATCGAGGTCCCTGGCGGGGTGCTCGTCGCCGCTACGGACCCGATCACGTTCACCGCGCAAGAGATCGGTCGTTTCTCCGTCATCGTCAACGCCAACGACGTGGCGGTGATGGGTGTCCGGCCGCGATGGTTCCTGGCCGTCATCCTGCTTCCGTCCGGAAGCACCCAGGCGATGGTTCGGGAAGTCTTCGCCAGCATGCAAGACAGCCTGGCTCACGTCGGTGCCGCCCTGGTCGGCGGCCATACCGAAGTGACCCGGGCGGTCGCGCAGCCGCTCGTCGTCGGCCAGTTCCTTGGACTCGCGGAGGACGGGAGGTTCGTTGCGACCGGCGGAGTCCGACCGGGGGATGTTCTCCTCCAGGTCGGACTCGCACCGATCGAGGGTGCTGCCGTCCTGGCCCGTGAGGCGGCCGACCGCCTGATCGGGCTGGACCCTGTCGTCGTGGAGGCGGCGCTGGGCGCCCTCGACCATCCGGGCATCTCGGTGGTGGATCAGGCGCTCCTTGCCGCGGAGCTCGGAGCGACCGCCATGCACGACCCGACGGAAGGAGGACTCGTCGCAGGCCTCCACGACATCGCCGCGGCCTCGCGCCTTCGGATCCGGGTCGATCTCGGCTCCGTGTTGTGGTTCGAGCCCGGACGGGCACTCTGCGCAGCGCTCGGGGCCGATCCCCTGGCGACGCTCGCCTCGGGCTGCCTGCTGGCCGCATTCTCGGCCGATCGAGCCAAGGCGGTTCTCCGGTTGCTCGCTCAGCATGGCCACGCGGCTGCCCAGATCGGCACGGCCGAACCGGGCTCGGGCGTGTGCGACGCTGGCGGCCGACCGCTGGACTGGCCCATCCGCGATGAGGTGGCCCGACTGCTGTCGGGCGAGGCTGAGGGACCCGGGTAGCGCGCTGATCCTTGTTCACCTTCCTCGCTCACCGGACCCACGGCCTCGCAAACGTAGGGACTGAGCTTCCCCTAGGCCTCTAGTGGTCGTTGCAACGGGCCATGGTTCCGTGGCGCGTGCGTCAGTTCGGGAATCAACGGCGAGTAGCGTTTGGTGCCGGCTACGAGAAGAACTCGTCGAAGGCCACGGTGTCGCGCTTGAAGGCCCAGAACTCGGAGATCCTGCCCTCCGGGGTCGAGGCGGAAGACCTCCACGCCATGTTCTGTGGGCGACGAACCGTCCGTTTAGGCACTATGCTCACCGCCTGGATCTTGCTGAGTACTCGACGGGGATCGGCGCACGGGGAGATGTCCTGTGGATCGACTGCTACAGGGGCCCTGGAACGCCGAGAAGTAGCTCAAGCCTAGGCTACGGGAGGAGCAGCGCCGACGTCCTCGTCACCCTACTGGAAACGCTCGGCTTTCGGGTACACAGGGTCGGCGGCAACGTCACGGCCGGAATCGTAGATACCGCGAGCTGGCGTCTTGATACGTTTCGGAAGGTCGCTGCACACCTTCGGAACCGACGACCAACATTAGTGTTCGTCTTCCACGCCTTTGACACGCCTCCCGTCGAGATCCGGCGGATGATGCTCGAGTACGACGTCCCTGACACCCCACTGGTTGGTTACACACACGGGAGTCACTGGGATCCGACGGACACTTGGAGACAGGAGAAGTATCAGGGCCTGCACTTGTACGACCTAGCGTGCTTGTCCGCATTTGACCGGCTGCTAGTCGTCTCTGAATACATGCGACAGACGCTCTCACAAGCCATCACGCGATTCTCGTCGGCTGTAGCGGCAAGCATCATCGATCGGACATCGGTGGTAGGACTGCCGATAGACGAGGCGGGTCTGACACGGGAACGGCAGAGTCGCCAAAGTCAGGGGGAAGAGGTCCGAGTTCTCTTCAACCATGCGCCAACCGCCGCCAAGAACCCGGAGATGTTCCTTCGCGTTATGGATCGGATCCTCGCGCAACGGCACGACGTCAGTGTCGTGCTGACGCGTCGGTTCGGGGAGAACGATCCCGGGTTCGACCACCTAGGGGAAATATCGACGAAGTACGAGGGGCGCGTCCACATGGGGGACGACTTCTCGCTACCCGACTACTACGGACTACTTTGGCAGTGCGACATCCAAGTGTCGACTGCGCTCCATGAGAGCTTCGGCGTTGCCACGCTTGAGGCGATGTTTGCTGGAAATGCTTGTCTCTTGCCTTGCCACGCGGTCTATCCAGAACTGTGCGGTAGTGTTGAGGAATCGCTGTACGAGTACTCCGAGGAAGTGCTGTCCGATCGATTGCTCGAGCTGATCGACGCCCCGGCAGTCAGACAAGACCTCGCTCGGCGGCTCTCACAACGAGCGCGAGATGTCTGCGCGACAGCTAGAAGCGCTTTCACTACCACTGTTCGGGACGTAATCTCGCAGCACTAGGTAAGCGCGAGACTCCGAAGCACAGGTTCTCGGCAGGACGTCAGCACCTGTAGCCGTCCTTACGCTCCCGATCTGACGCCGATGGGGCTCGGGGGGGACGTAAATGGACCCAACCAGCACCCTCCTCGGCCGACACCCGGGTGGCCGAGGACGACATCGTGGACGTAACCTCCAAGAGAAGAAGGGATTTGTGGTCGGGGCGCGGAGTCCCGGGTTTGGGGGGCGTATTCCGGTACTGGCGGCACGTGGCCGTCTGGCAGGTGCACTGGTGCATGAGATGCGGCGGGAAGGTTCCGCAGGCAGGTCGGGACCTCGGGGATCCGGGGGGCATCCCGTCGACGCGCTGGGCCTCGGCGACACTGAGAGGGTGGATCGCCCCCTTAGCCGATTGGCGTGGTCAACGGGCCGCCCCGACCAAGCGAACTTCCTAGGCGTCATCGTCCTCTATTACGAGGGTGAGCACTTCATTGGCCCGTGCCTTCGCTCGATCGCGAGCCAGACGCTCCAGGCCGACACAATCGTAATTGTGGACAACGGCTCCGAGCAGGAACTTCCGGCCGTCGCGGGTAGCTACGTGGTCCGCTCGCCCAAGAACCTAGGTGTCGCGGGCGGCTGGAACCTGGGTCTCAGTCAGCTTGTTGCCAAGCACGTAGTCCTGGTAACCCAAGACGTTGTCCTCGACCGCGACTGCTTCGCGCAACTCGTTCAGGCCCTCGAGTCCCGGCCGTCAGTCGCCATCGCAGGCTGCAAGCTCCTCTACGAAGACGGCAGGCTCCAGCACGCGGGCGCCACACTCTCCTATCCGTGCGCGGTCCCAACCCAGCGAGGGAACGGCGAGGTTGACCGAGGTCAGTACGACGAGCTCGAGCCTGTTCCGTATGTAACTGGCGCCGTGCTCGCCATCCGCCGAATGCCTCGCTTCACTCCCAGGTTCCGGAGTCTCTACTACCCCGCCTACTACGAGGATCCCGACATCTGCTTCCGAGCCAGCGCGGCGGGGTATGAAGTGCTGTATGTGCCGTCAGCCAAAGCCATACACGTTGGCAACTCCGTCATCGGCCATCTCTCATTGGCACACTATCTAGCTCATCACCGCAACCGATTTCGCTTCGTCCTCGCTTGGCTGAATCCCGAAGCTGTCGGGTCGGACTTTCTCGAATGCGAGACCTGGATCGCCCAACACGTGACGGACCCGGTCGAGCGGAAGGCTCTTCGGCGGCTCTATCGGGAGAGCAGCCGTCGCGCTGGGGTGGCAGGGCAGGTCTTCCACAAGCTCTATTCGGAGATGCTCTCGGCACCAAACGAAGCCGACACCCGCGCTGCCTTCTCCGCGTTGGAGTCCGACAGTTGGCAACCGGTGGAGCGTTGGTTTGCCTCGCGTCACCCCTGATAGCCGAGCGTTGGGGTGCTCTGGCAGTCTTCTTCGCCGCGTTCGGCCGTAGCGAGCCAGGCACCCTGAAAGGCACGGCCACGGCAATCGGCCGCGCACTGATCGCGATCTTGGAGAACCATCAGGAGCATGACGGGAGCGTCGTGATTCCACCTACATCTGCACTGAGCCCGACATAATCGACTTCCACTTCTTCAGGAGCGTCCAGGGCGACCGAGAGAGCGTCATCCGTGGGTACAGGAACGAGAGGCCCTGGCTGAGCTTCAAGTGGAGTGACTACACATCCTCGAACGAGCTGTCCAGGCCGTTGCCTGTGTGGGGCGGACCTGACGGCACGGACGAGTACACGATCTCGATCTCCTACGGTGACATCCCTGCCTTCTCCACGACGTTCACGGCCTACGCACGGCACAACCTCACCAAGGCATCCTGGGGGGCTGACTCGTTCGCCAGAGGCACGAAGGTCAATCTGAGGTGGCGCGCATCCACGCAAGCGTCAACGAGGGTCATCATCGAGAACAGCCATTGGCGGGCGGTGCGTGTGGTGGACCTAGGGTTGCGGAAGTGGCGGCGCAACCAATGGACGTGGAACGGGCGCCTGGACGACGGAACCTTCGCGAAGCCAGGTAAGTACGTGGCTGCCATCTTCGCCCACACGACATACGCGTCCCAGCTAGGAGGCAGCCGTCTCTTCCGTGACGGGATCAAGGTTGGCCCTGTGAAACTCACCGCGTAGGCGACGTGAGTCGGCGTCATCCGCGATTCCTCGACGCCGCCCTAGTGGATTGAGTCCGACACACGGGAGGACGTCCGCTCCGACCAGTTGCCGAGCCGGCCCCCCGACCTCGAGGTAGGCGAGCACCCGGCCCCAGCGCATCGCCCGCGTGTGCCGGTCGTCGTTGTGGAAGGCACGGGTCTCGACCTCGATCCGACGCACGAGCCAATGCCGGAAGTCCTCCACGCGGCGGATCGTACGGACGGCCGGTGACTCGGCGACGCGCTACCTCGCGAGTCGGCCCCGCTGCCGGGTGTAGCGTCCGAAACGCACACGAAGGGGGGTTCCCATGTTGCCGCCGCCGCCCGGCCAGACCGAGTTCGCTTTCGCTGCTCCACGGCCGACACGACGTCGATCCAAGAAGGTCCTTCTTGTGCTCATGGCGTTTCTCTTCCTCGGCGCCGGAATCGTCGCTGGCACCCTGAGTAGGGATACACACTGGAGGCCTCTCTACCGATCGGCAATGGCGGACGCCGCCCACTGGGAGGCTCAATCGCAATCCTGGGAACAGAAGAGCCGCACGTTCCAAACCAGCGGCGAGCAGACACAAGAGCAGCTCGATGACCTCGAGACGAAGATCAAGTCGACGGTGGGCAGCCTCGACAGTCCTCACTTCCTGCTTTGGAACAGTTGCGGGTCGGCACCCACAACCGGCTGCCCATTGACGCCGGGGAGCCATTACGTAGGTGGTATACCCGACACGTTTACCTATCACGTGGCCTTCCGCTCAACGGTTCCGGTCACGGTACGGATAATGAGCATTCACGACTACGTCTGCTGGGACACTGGGCTGTGCCCATCGCATTGGGTGTGGTGGCAGAACGTGACCCACCTACGGGATGGCGTTTTCCAGCTCTCGGAGGGCTGCGGCAGTTACGTCTCGGTCATCACGTCGGAGCAGAGCGGGACGCTGTACCCGCACATCTCCGCCACTCGTGATCCGGCTTCGGCCCCCACAGGGGCTTGCCGGTAAGAGGCAGGCCTCGGACTCACAGAGGGTCGTAGGTAGCGGCGAGGAGAGGGTTCGGCCGCGCCAGACGATTCCGACGCGATCGCGCTCGAACCCGTGCGCGCGATCGTCGAACAGCAGCGGCAACGGTTCGGCGATCTGCTCGGCGAAGCGCGGATGCACGAAGGTCCCCGAACGAACCGGAGGCCAGCCGTGCCGACGCGCGACCGGTTCGTGACGGGTGCGACCCGTACGGTGCGTGCTGCCTTCTTCGTCCCTGGGAGCGCTTCCGCTTCCGATTACACCCCGGGCCGGATCTAAGAGGCTTACGGGTGGTCGTGAACGTTGGGTGAACCATCCCATTCTCCCCGTTGTGGAGAGCAAAGGCTCAAGCCCTTAGCGCCAGTCCTTCAGGTCGAAGGATGTCGATCGCCCGCTCCCAGCCGCGTTACAGGACGCAACCGGCACGCCGATGCTTGATACATGACGACCGACTCGCTGCAGACGACGGACCGCCTGCAACAGATGTTCCGCGAGTGGGTGCGCAAAGGCATGCCCGAGCCTGCTCCCTCATTCGAGGCGCTGCGAGAGAGCGCGATGTACCTCCCGGCTGACGTGATCTCGATGCTCACCACCGAGCGGGGGCTGATCTCGTTCTGGACTTACGGGCAGGCCGTGCGGCAGCTCTCGCGGGAACCGTCAGACGGAGAGCTGCTTCGATAGCTGGAAGGTCTGCGCGACCGTGGGCAACGTTGATGGGGTCGCACTCGACTTAGAGTGACCTCGGGCGACGGCTGGGCCGACGTGATTGACCTGTGCACGCTGTACCCGGAGGTCCCCGCACGATCGTCCGGCTGCACGCCGAGATCGACGCCGCGGGCTAGCTCTCCAAGTACATAGCCGTACGCCCGCTCACGCAGCCTTCCCCTCGCCTGAAGAAACGGCAGTAGGTTCTGTCCGTGGACGGCACACCAGAAGCCGAGACCCTGGAACGGATCCGCGAGTACTGCGATAACGGGCTTCGGTACTACACGTGGGCGCTCAAGAAGATAGCGTCGATCCCCGAGCAGGCGGGGCAGGTTGGGCTCGTCGAGAGCCTTCGGTCGGGGCTCGCACACGTGCTCGCCTACGTGGAGGGTGCCACGGAAGAGCGAGGCGCGATGCTGTCCAGAGAGCAGATCCTGACGCGCTACACCAGGCTGGTCGAGGACGAGAACTGGGAGCCGCCTTTCAAGACGGGGCAGCCGCCGGAGACCGCGTAGTCGAGGCATTCACCAACACTCGCGCACCACGGCGTGCTGTTCCTCGACGAACTGACTGATTGGTGCAGACGGGCCCCTCAGCACCACCTTCCGCAGTGGTGGGTGTGCGCCTTTCTGCCCACGAGCGGCGAAGGCGAGGGATGAGCAGGACGCTGCTCCGAGGATGGGGACGCTAGGGTGCGCGAGGGCAGTTTGTCACAGACCGTCAAGGATCTGGTCGCGGGCTCCGGTCTGGCCTTCGAAGATCGCGGCGAGCACGAGTTGAAGGGTGTCCCGACCGGTGGCACCTTTAACGGGTGGTGGGCTGACGGGCATCGAGACTCCGACTTGCCCCTCATAGGGTCTAATCGCACAGGCGCCCCGGCGCATGGCGGGCCGCTTCTCGTGGTGTCGGCTGCTCACCGAAGTAGACACGGCAGCGACCTGAGTCGGTCTACGCATAAGGAGCCTTCTCGGCGGCTCGATAGGGTGGCGGACCCGGCTATTCGAGGGGGAGGAGTCGGTCCACCATCTGATGGGATAGGCCATAGGCCGTTTCGGAATCGGAGTTCGTGTCCCTTCACTTGCTCCGGGTGACCAACTCTGGAGACCCCAGGCGGCTGGGCAACACCGGGCGATTCCAGGTCTGGGTGTGACGCTGAAGCACCCTCCACGCACATCTAGAGGAAGGAAGGATGATGTCGTCACGTGGAGCTCGAGGATGTCTTCAGGACCTATCAGCGTCCCGTCTTCACGTACTTCTATCGGGTGGTGGGAAGGCGTGATGCCGCCGAGGAGCTCACGCAGGAGACCTTCGCCCGCGCGTGCTCGGCGGTTGTGCGCTACCGCGGTGATGGCCCGATCTCGCACTGGCTGTTCGCGATCGCGCGCCGGGTGCTGCTGGAGGCATCACGGAAGGGGCTCTTCGACCGCCCGCTCGAGCTCGATCCCGACGTCCCCGCCCAGGAGATCGATCATGCCGCCCGCTTGGATCTTGAAGCGGCCTTCGCGATGCTCCGCCCCCTTGATCGCGAGGCGCTCATTCTCGTCGATTACCTTGGGTACGAGCCGATCGAGGCGGCGCGGCTCACCGGCGTGGAGGGATCGGCGTTCCGCATGCGCCTGCTCCGCGCGCGCACTCGTTTGCGCGAGCTCGTGGAGGATGGCGGATGAGTGATGAGCGCGCGATCGATCTGCGCGGGCTCGATGCCGCGACCCCCGAGGTGGCTCGTGCCGCGATCAAGCGGTTCCGTCGGCGCATCGTCGTGTTCATCGCGTGGCTGGTCGTGTTCGCCCTGGCCGGAACGGCTATCGTCGCCGACACGATCCATAAGCGCACCCACGACCCAGCCGTGCTCGTCGCGACCGGCGCGTCGATCAACACCCATGTCGGTGACTATCAGGTCGGCGTGATCGACGTCGGCCTCCTGAAGGTGGTCGAGGAAGTAGACGACCATTTCGGTGTATCCCTCGGGTTCCAGTTCGTCTTCCACTCTGACGAGCCGCTGCCCGGACGATGCTGCAACCTCTATCCGAGGCAGGCGCAGAACACCAGCGATGTCGTCGCCGAGCCCGGCGCGAGGTTCGCGCAGCAGATCGTGATCTTGCCAGCGTCGTACACGAGTCCGACCGGCACGATCGACATGCTCTTGACTGACGGAGCTGGGCACAAGCTCGGCAGATTCACCGTTGATCTGCCCGCGTTGGGCATCACGGGGTTCAAGGGGGGCTAATGGACGACTCGCTCCGCGGTACCGACCGGGTAACCCTGCGGGCATGGCACCTGCTCAACGTGCTCGGGTGGTCGGTGCTTGTCGATCCTGTTGGCCACGTTCCTGCGGATCGGCTTCGAGTCCGCCGCGGACCTTCTCGGCTCGCGTTCGCTGATGGACGTGAGCGACTGGCTCACCTACTGGGAGTATGCCGCTCTGGTGCTCGTGCCCTCCTCTGTCGTGTGCGGCCTGTTCATCGGCTCTTTGATCGGTACGAAGGTCGCCTGGAGACCGATCTGGGTAAGCGCGGCCGCGGCCGGCATCTTCGCCGTCTGGAACTGGTACGTGATGAGCGTCGAGCCCATCCCGCACGGTGGAGCGATCAAGTTCATCGATGCCGTGCTGGTGTCGTTGACCGTGATCGTCGCTGTGGTCGTGGCAGCGCGACGTGCTGGACGCATCTGAATCGGAGTCCGGTGCGGTGTTGTTCGCGCGTGATTCCTGCCCCTTACGGACTGAATCAATAGGGCTGATATCGACTCCTTCCTCGCGGCCAGCCCACCGAGCCGGTACACGTACCGGCCCCTCGTAGCCTCGACAGACCTGCTGAGCCCGAACGCTCGGCGTGCGATCGACATCCAGGACGCCGGCGTGCTGCTTCGAGCGAACCTTGATGACCTGTCCATCGAGTGGCCGGATCGCCTGGAGGAACTCGAGGGGCTCGGAGCGGTGAGGTCGATCAGCCTGGTATCTGCGTATCCACATCAGACCAGGGCCGTCGAAGAGGCTGCGATCGCCCTGCAGGCAAGCTCGCGTGGTCAGGTGGTCAGGCCTTGCGGGACTGGGAAGACCTTCGTTGCTCTCTGGCTCGCCGAACGCTTGAAGGCGAAACGCGTGCGTTCCCCCCGAGGCGCGTCGCACGGTCGCGGGTGCTGACCGAGGTCGACGTTGCCGACAGCTAACCCGCCCCGACCTCAAGCGGCTTTCGGTCCCGGTCACGCATCGGGTACGGGCCCCTTGCCGATGTCATCCGCCAGCCGCTCATACGTAGGGATGAGTTCCTTCCACCGCGACTCGGCATCGCTAACTTCGCGCTCGGCGATGTAAGCGCCGAGATCCTCGACGTGGATCTGCCACCCGACCCCGTACGCGGCGATCTTGTCCAAGGGCATGCCCCGGACCTCAACGACCAGGATCGACCGGTCGCCGTCGGCCATCAGCGTGACGTCGATGTGCGCGTCGAAAGGCGGGGCACCCTGGCCCTCACGCCAGGAGTCGTCGGTCTCCCTGGTCGTGACTCCCAACCGAGTCGGCGGCTCGCATCCTTCCACGCGCCCGGTCCCATCCCAGCCACTGGCTTTGACGTGGAGGCGGAACTCCCCGCCCTCGCGGAGGTCGCCTTCGACCTCGCCATACCAGCTCGCGAGGCGGCGGGGATCGGTGAGCGCGGACCAGACGTCGTCGATGCCCGTGTCGAAACGGTCTTCGATTCGCACGACGCCGACGCCGTCTGCCGAACGCAGGCTGCCGATGATGCGGTCACGTCCAGAAGCGACATGCAGTCACTCGGCTGCCACCGTCCTGTCCTCGGATGATCGCGAGCCTCTTTCGGTGCTGAAGCGCCCCGCATCGTCTCAACATCAGCCGATGAAGGGCCTTCGCGGTGAACTACCGTGCCCTGAGCGGTCAATTGGAGAGTGAGATGGTCGGGAGGGAGAGCGATGCTGCGGCGATCGTGGCCTCTCTCGTCCTGCCCGCGCGTTTCGAGGCGATCTTCGACCGCCACTATGCCGCCATCCACGGCTATCTGGTGAGGCGGGTAGGGCGCGATGTCGCCGACGACCTCGCGGCGGACACCTTCGTCGAAGCGTTCAGGGCCAGGAGCCGATACGACCCTGCACGGCCTGATGCCAGACCCTGGTTGTTCGGGATCGCCGCAAACCTCGTCCGGGGCCAGGCGCGTCACGAACGGAGACAACTCGTCGCGTTCTCTCGGACGGGCGTAGATCCCCTCGTGGACGACCAGGAGGAGATCAGCGCCCGTCTCGACGCCCATCGCGCAGTGGCGCACGCGCTCGCGGCGTTGGCTGCGAAGGACCGCGAGACGTTGCTGCTGCACACGTGGGCCGAACTCTCGTACGAGGAGATCGCCATCGCACTCGACGTCCCCATCGGGACCGTTCGCTCCCGGCTGAACCGGGCGAGACGTCAAGTCCGTGAACTTCTCGTCGCCAGCGGCCAACTCTTCACTGAGCAGCGCGATGACGGATCGGAGGTCGAGCGCAATGGATGAACTGTCGATGATCGAGGACTTCCGGCGGTCTTCGGTGAAGGATGCCCTCGACGAGTCCACCGCGCGAACGCGGCTGATCGACGAGATCCGCCTGGGCGGCAAGGGGCGAGCGCCCAAGCGCCACGGGTCTCCGCGAGGACGCCTCGTGCTCCTCGCGGCAGCGGTCGTCGCGTTGGCTCTCGCGGCGTCCCTCGTGCCGGTGCTGATCGATGGCGGACGGTCGCCTGCGGCGGCCACCCTCCGCGCGCTGGCGGTGTCGGCGGCGAACCAACCGTACGAGCCGGTGGAGCCAGGTCAGTTCTTGTACACAAGTTCGGTCTACCAGACGAGGAGCTGCGATGGAGACGGCTGCGAGCATCACCGCAGCATCTGGATCGCGCCGAACGGGTCAGGACGCCTCCAAGAGACGATCGGCCGTCAGGGTCAGCCCGGCTACGTCGTTGTCGAGAATTGTCCCTTCCCTGCCAACGGGCTCCTGTTCGAGGACCTCTCGCGGTTGCCCACGGATGAAGTCGCTCTCCGCGCGTACATCGAGAATCGTGCCGCGAGTGTCGGGCCTGCGTCGCTCAATGGGGAGATGTTCACCGTCATCGGCGACCTTCTGCGGGAGACGGCGGGGTCACCTCAGGTCCGCTCCGAGTTGTTCGACATCGCATCGACCCTTCCGGACTCCGTGCTGGTCGGAGAGACGACCGATGCGACGGGTCGCGCGGGGGTCGGTGTCGGCTATTGGTCAGCGAACGAGCTGCGCGTGCTGATCTTCGACCGATCGACGTCCCGCCTCCTCGGCGAGCGGACGGAGGATCGGTCTGGGCGCGTGCTGGAGTGGTCGGTTGTCCTCAGGTCCGACGTAGTGGACTCCATCGAGCCACGTCCGCTGGGTGAGGGCTCCGTGGCGTGCGGCTGACTAGGGTTGGGGCGCAGCCCCCGCCGAGTCAACTGGCGGGCTTCCTGGAGTCCGCCCCTTAGCGGTTCGCACAAGCTTCTAGAGGCAGTCGCTTCCGGCGAGAACCGACACCCGATCCCTTCATCAAAGTGGCCCGCTCCATTGGGGGAGTCAGAGGGGGAAGCTTGGCACGCGCCCCAAACATCCGCCGCCGCAACGCGCGAGGTCCTCGAAGACCCTTCATCATGCGGTCGTGACCGACGATCCCATCACAGTCAGTGACGTCGACGACGGACTCACCGCCGCTCTCTCGGACACCAGGTCGTCGGGAGCGGGAGCGGAGGCGACCCTGTGAGTGCCCTATTCGAGGAGCTCGACTGGCGCTCGACGCCGCTCGGTGAGATCAGCCTGCGACGTCGACTCGAACCGACCCTGGGGGTCGATATCTACGAGGCGAAGCTCGACGATGAGTTCCTCATGTCCAGTCTCTTCACGGCGGCGGAGGTCGCGCTCGCGGATCTCGCGCTCGCCAGCCTCCATGGCTCGGATCTCGACGTTGTGGTCGGAGGGCTTGGCCTCGGCTACACCGCGCAAGCCGTCCTGCGCGACGCCCGTGTGCGCTCCCTTCATGTCATCGAGGCCCTGGACGAGGTCATCGGATGGCATCGACGTGGGCTGCTTCCGGTGAGCCAAGGACTAACGTCCGATCCGCGATGCACCCTCGTCAACGGGGACTTCTTCGCGATGGTCGCGAGGGGCTCGAGCTTCGGTCCAGGGGCTCCGGATCGCCACGACGCCATCGTCGTGGACATCGACCACACGCCCCGGCACGTCCTGCACCCCGGTCACGGCCCCTTCTACGAGCCCGCGGGGCAGCGCCGACTCGCGGACCGGCTCAACCCGGGCGGCGTCTACGCCCTTTGGTCAGACGACCCCCCGGACCGGGACTACATCTCCGTCGTCGAACAGGTCTTCGCGTCATGCGAGGCGCACATCATCACCTTCCCGAACCCGCTCACCGGGGGCGAAGCCGCCAACACCGTATACGTCGCCACCGATGGTCACGCGATCTAGGCGCCGTCCTTCTCGTCGGAACGAGTGGGGTCCTGCCAGGGCACCTCCGCCGAGGGATCCGGTTGATGCGCTCACGACGGCTCGTGTCGTCCGCGTAGTAACCGGTCAGCTGGAGCGTTCTGCCGATGTCGACGGCCACCGCACCAAGGGTCAAGAGCACCCCCTCCCGTAACTCAACGGAGAGCCATCGCGGAGTCTTCTCACGGGCCGGCTGGACGCCTCTGCGGTTCCGGCGAGCATCCGGTGCGAGCGCCAGCGTCCAACCCGCCCACGTCATGGCGTTTCATCGGCGGATGCTGGTGCGCCCTGGTGCGCACCCTGGGAAGTGAGAAGTCGCAGGTCAGAGGCGTTGACGAAATCCTCCTCCTCCCACCCCCAAACCACGAAACGACCGTCCGACCGACCGACCGACCAAGCGGTGTTCTCAAGACTGAGGCCCCTGACATCTCAGAACTCCGCTGAAGAGGGCCTCGGCCGGCGTTTCGCGCGATCGAGGGCACCTGGTGGCACGTGTTCTCCGAGTTCATGCGCGAACTGATCGGATAACGCCAACCGTCTCGTCAGGGTTGTCGACGCTCCGTCGGGTAGACGCGTTGCGGACCGTCGATGCCCTTGAGCTCGACATCGCGAGGCGCATCTACTGCGCGGCGAGTACGGGATGCGACGGCTGCTCCGTCGCCGCTCATGGGCAGCCTCACCCGGTGCTCGGTGCCGGTGTCGGCAGCGAGATGCCGCACGCCGACAGGGCCTGCTGGATCTTCGGATCGTTGAAGCCACCTCCGCCACCACCAGGGAAGCCCGATGGGGCCGGCTGGTTGGGGTCGAACGACGGTGCCCCGGAAGGCGGCCCGCTTGGGAAGCCCGACGGCCCTCCGGACGGAAACGTCGGGAGGTCGATCCCCGCTGCCTTCAGACAATCTCGGATCTTCGCCTGCTCCTGCGCACTGATGGGCGACGCGCCTCCTGGTCGGAAACCGGTTGACGAGGACGTCGAACTCGATGAACCGGCACAGGCCGCGAGGGCGAGACAAGCGATGGCCGCTCCCGCGGTCCAGCGCGCGATCGTTCCTTTGTGCACGTTCTTCCTCCTTGGTTAGCGCACGGTGACGGTGGTCGCCGACGTGGTGCCGTCATCGGCTTGGGTGCCGACCACCACGACCGTGGTGCCGGCGGTGAGCTTCGAGACGGGGATCTCGGTGGAGCGGGTGATCGTGGTGGAGCCGGTGGTCGTGACGACGTGCTTGGTCCCGCTCAGGTCGCGCACGATGATGCGGTTGCCGTTGACCGAGGCGACCGTCCCGATCACGGCGGGTGTCGAACCGCCCCCCTGGGAGCCGGAGCTAGACGCAGACCCGTCGCTGGAGCTGCCCCCCTGCGTGCCCCCGAACCCGGGGAACCCACCGCCGCCGTTCGGAACGCCGCCGGAGAAGGCAGAGAGGGAACCCGCGGACGTCCCCGCGTCGTGGTGCTTCTGGACCAAGACGCCGCCGGTGAAGGCGAGCGCGAGCAGGATCCCCGCCGCGAGCTCCCGGGTGACCCACCCGACTCGTCGCCGTGGCGCGGCGTCGAGGTCCTCGTCGAGATCGGGATCGTCCTCATCTACGAGATCGTCGGAGGGCGGGGCCTCGGCGGACTGCTCCACCGTGGGGTCGAGCATCTCGTCCAGGTTGATGTCGCGTTCGTCTGTCATGGGTTCCTCACTCGTAACGGAGCGCATCGATCGGGCGGAGCAACGCGGCGCGGTTCGCCGGGTAGATACCGAACGCCAGGCCGGTGAGCAGGGCGACGGCGAACGCGAGGACGACGGAGTACGGCGCGATCACGGGCTGGACACCGACGATCGTGAACTGCGCGCCGACCACTCCGACGAGCACGCCGATCACCGCGCCGAAGAGCGACAACATCATCGCCTCGAGCAGGAACTGGCCGATCACGTCGGACCGCCCGGCGCCGATCGCCTTGCGGATCCCGATCTCGCGGGTCCTCTCGGTGACCGTGACCAACATGATGTTCATCACCCCGATCCCCCCCACCAGCAAGGAGATCGCCGCCACCGCGCCCAGCAGCACCGTGAGGGTCTTGCTCGACGACGTCGCCGCGCTGAGGATCGACGACGCGCTGAAGACCGAGTAGTCGCGGTCGCTCGAGGTGACGTGATGGCGGCCGTCAAGGATCGCCTCGACCTCGGCCTGAGCGTTCGATGTCGTCGCGGCCGACGTGGCCTTCACCGAGATGGAGCTCAACGGCCCGTACCCAGCGAGCGTGTCCTGGACCGACGTTGCGGGCGCGATCACGCGGTCATCCTGGTCTTGAGGTCCGGTCGAACCCTTCTCGGCCAAGATGCCGACCACGGTGTAGCGGATCCCGTTGAACTCGACCGTCTTGCCGACGATCGATGAGCCGTCGCCGCCCGCGAGATCCTGAGCCACCGTCACACCGACCAACGCGACCCGACGGTGGGCGTTGTAGTCGGCATCGGTGAAGGCCGATCCCTGCGAGACCGAGTCGTTGTCGATCAGCAGGTAGGTCGGCGTCGTCCCGGTGAACGTGCCCACCGAGTGGGACGCCCCGTTGTAGGTCGCGGTCACCGACTGCGCGGAGACCACCGGCGCCACACCGAGTACGTCCGGCGCCTGTTCGGTGTCGGTCAACGCCTGGGCGTCTTCCATCGTGAGCTGTGGCGCCCGAGTCTTGGTGCCCGTCGTCGTGCTCTGTTGGTCTCCGAACAGCCCCGGCGGGCCTCCCCCGAACCCTCCTCGTCCGCCTCCTGCCGTCGAGGCGGCGGTCACGGTGAGCGTGTTGCTCCCGAGGGCGTCGATCGAGGCCTGAACGGAACGGCTCGAGCCAGTCCCGACCGCGACCAGGATGATCACGGCCGCGACGCCGATCACGATGCCCAGGGTGGTGAGCGCAGACCGGAGCTTGTTCGCGGTGACGCCGTGCGCGGCGAACCGTGCGCTCTCGCGCAGCCGCATCAGGCCACCTCCGTGTCGGCGGTACGCGGCACATGGCGCTCGTCGGCGACGATCCGGCCATCGCGCATCTGGACCACGCGCTTGGCTCGCTTGGCCACGTCGTGCTCGTGTGTGATCACGATGAGGGTCCGACCTGATGCCGAGAGGTCATCGAACAGGGCGAGCACCTCCGAGGTCGCGTGGGAGTCGAGCGCGCCGGTCGGCTCGTCGGCGAGCAGGAGTACCGGCTCGCTGACCAGCGCCCGTGCGACCGCGACGCGTTGCTGCTGGCCGCCGGAGAGTTCCGTGGGCAGGTGATCGATCCGATCAGCGAGCCCGACTCGTTCGAGCGCCCCCAGGGCACGTTGCCTGCGCTCGGACTGGCGCACCCCCTCGTAGGCGAGCGGGAGCTCCACGTTGCTGAGCGCGCTCGTCCGGGGGATAAGGTTGAAGCTCTGGAACACGAACCCGATCTTGCGGTTGCGGATCCGCGACAGCTGTCGTTCGTCGCGCCGCCGCACGTCGACCCCGTCCAACAGGTAGCGTCCGCGGGACGGGGCGTCGAGGCAGCCGATGATGTGCATCAGGGTCGACTTCCCCGAGCCTGATGGCCCCATGATCGCGACGTAGTCGCCGCGTTCGACGACGAGGTCGACGTCGGCCACCGCACGGACCAGCGTGTCGCCCGCGCCATAGGTCTTCGTGACGCGCGACAGCGCGATGACGGGTCGAGGCGCGCTCATCCGCCGAGCCCCCCGCCGAACCCGCCGGGGATGCCGCCGCCGGGGAACGTGAACCCCGAAGAGCCGGTTCCGGTCGTGAGCAGCACCACGTCGCCCTCGCTCAAGCCGCCTGTGATCTCGGTCGACGAATCGCCGACGAGCCCCACCTGGACGGGCCGAACGGATTGCTGGCCATTCTGGAGCACGGTCACGGTGCTGTTGTTGCCAACGCTCGTGACCGCCGACGATGGGACAGTCAAGACGTTCCTTGCGACGCCAGTGACGATGCTCACCGAGGCGGTCTGTCCGAGCCGGACCTTCCGCGGCGCGTCGCTCAGCGTGACCGTCACGCCGTACTCGACGACATTGTTCGAGACCGTGTCCTGCAGATCGATCGATGTCACGCGCCCACGAGCCGACTCGTCGAGGGCGGAGAACGTGACGGTTGCGCTGTCGCCGACCTGAACCTTCGCAGCGTCTGCCTCGGCGACCATGCTCGTCACCTGTAGGTGCGTGATCCCTTGGATCACGACGAACCCGCTTGCGGTCGTCGAGGAGGAGGATGAAGACCCGGTCGTCGAAGAGGAGGTGGACCCGGTGGCGGATGATGAGTCCTCGCCGACGGTCCCGGAGATGGACGTCACGGTGCCTGCGACCGGCGCCCGAAGCGTCGTTTGAGCGAGCGACACCCGAGCCTGGTCCACCTGAACCTGTGCGGATGTGACCTGGGCCTGCGCTTGGGCGATCTCACCGGCGGTGGCCGACTGAGCGCCAACGGCGGCGGCGGCGCGCGCGGACTGCAACTGGACCTCAGCAGCCGACACCTGCCCCTGGGCGTCCTGGATCTGCTGGCGATCGCGGAGCAAAGTCAACGCCCGCGTCTGCTTCGCCTGGTTGAGATCGTTCAGGGCTTGCGCCTTCACGGTCGGATCGGTGGCCTGCTGGTAGGCCTGCGTCGCTGTCTCGACGAGCGCGTCCTGTTGCTGCTTGTCGAGATCGTAGGTCTGCTGAGCGTGCGCGAGGGACGTGCGAGCGTTCTGCAAGCTCACTTCTGCCGCGTCCACCGAGGCTTGACTGCTCGCCTGCTCGGCTGTCGTCTGCCCCTGCGTCGTGACTTCGTATTGGGCCTGCGCGGAGGCGAGGCCCGCCTGAGCGCTCTCGAGCGCCTGGCGTGCTGACGTGTCGTCGACCTTGGCGAGCGCCTGGCCCTTGTGGACCTCGTCACCAACCTTGACGTAGATCGCGGTGACGGTGCCACCCGAGCCCTGGAAGTTGACCGCAACGCTGTCCGATGCGGAGACGTTGCCACTCGCGCTGACCGTGGCGGCGACGTCACCGGTCGTGGCCGTCGCGGTCCGCGTGTCGCTCGAGGTCGCCGTCGCCGGATCGCCGATAGCAAGCACCGCGAGCGCGATGGCTCCCGCAAGTCCAGCCGCGAGAA
This sequence comes from uncultured Actinomycetes bacterium, assembly GCA_963710985.1. Lineage (GTDB taxonomy): Bacteria > Actinomycetota > UBA4738 > UBA4738 > HRBIN12 > AC-51. The sequence continues at coordinate 369,045 of CAVQCI010000006.1, forward strand.
CGGCGTTCACGATCCAACGGCGTCGCTTCGCCCTGTGCTCTCCCTGGGCCATGACCATCTGTGAGCTCCTCCTTGCCTCGGCTGCTACAGCGAGTCTCCGGTCCTCGCCTCCGGGGACGCTCCAGCCGACCTGAGGGAAGGCTCAGCGATCGCCCAGGTTTCTCTAGGCCCGGGCGTGCGCGGGAGAGTGACGGTGAAGCAGGCACCGCCTCCCGAGCTGGATTCCAGATCGACCGTTCCTCCGTGGGAGATCGCGATCGCCTCGACGATCGCGAGGCCGAGACCGCTGCCCGATCCGCGCGTCCGTCCCGCCTCGGGCCGGAAGAACCGCTCGAACGCATGCTCCGCGACATCGGGGGGCATCCCAGGCCCGTCATCGACGACCATCAGCACGACGTCACGGCCGCGGGCCCTGACCGATGCCTGCACGGAGGTGCCGGGGGGTGTGTGTACGACGGCGTTCCGCAACAGGTTGCCGACGAGCTGGCGGAGCTGGGGTTCGTCGCCCAGGACGGATGTATCGGCCTCGACCTGGCACGTCACGCTGTGGGTAGGGGCGGTCATCGCGATGTCGGTCGCCATCTCGGCCACGAGTTCCCCGAGGTCCACCCATAACGGCTCGGTCGTGCGTCGTTCATCGAGGCGTGCGAGGAGCAGCAGGTCGTTCACGAGCGTGCTCATGCGCTCGGCTTCGGCTTCGATCCGCTGGCTCGCCTGCTCGGATGCCGCCCCGGCCGGCACCGCGCCACGCCGGAGCAGCTCGGCGTAGGCACGGATCGAGGTCAGCGGGGTCCTGAGCTCGTGGCTCGCGTCCGACACGAACCGCTGGAGGCGGACCTGGCTCTCGCGTTGTTCGCGGAAGGCCAGTTCGATCTCATCGGCCATCGCGTTGAACGTCCGTGAGAGGTGTCCGACTTCGCCTGGCTCGTCAGCATGCGGCGCCCTAACCGAGAAGTCGCCGCCGCCGATCCGCGCCGCTGCTTCGTCCACATCGCTCAACGGCTGCAGTCCGATCCGCATCACCAACCGGCCGATCACGATCAGCGCAGCGAGCAGCATGACGCTCACGACGGCGTCCACGATCCCGACCCGTGCGAGGGTCGAGCGGATGTCGGCGAGCGACCTCGCGAAGACCACCACCTGGGTCGGGTCCGCCGACGGTCGGACCACGCGGATCCGGTAGTGGTACCCCGGGTCACCCACCGCCCCCACCGTCAGCAGCCCGCTCGGGACCTGACCCGACCTGACGTCTGCGCTCACCGCGGTGAGGTCCGGCGTCGGCGCGTCGGCGACGGCCGGACCCGCGATCTGATCGAGGACCGACCCGGTCGAGCCGTCGAGGATCGTGATCACCTGGTTGTTGAGGAAGCCCGAGTTCGGAGCGGCCGACGGCGGGTTCAAGGTGCTCGGAGGCAGCGGCCCGCGAAGGAGCGGCCCGAACGCCTCACCCGGGACCGCGAGCAGCTGCTGGTCTACCTTGGCCATCAGGTTGGCGCGAAGGGTCAGGAGAGCCATCAGGTTGACCACGACCATCCCGACGACCACCAGCAGGACGGCGACCGCGAGGACCCGGAACCTGATCGAGCGCGGACGCCTGATCACGGCTTGGTCCGAAGCACGTAGCCGAACCCACGGACCGTCTGGATCAGCGGGGGACCGTCAACGTCGAGCTTCTTGCGGAGCGAGCTGATGAAGGTCTCCACGACACCGGCATCGCCCCTGAAGTCGTAGTGCCAGACGTGATCGAGGATCTGCGCCTTCGACATCACCCGCTCGGCGTTCTGCAGCAGGAACCGCAGGAGGCTGTACTCGGTCGGCGACAGGTCGAGCTCGTGCTCGCCCCGGCGCACGAGGTGCTGATCGTCGTCCATGGCGAGATCGGCGTAGCGGAAGACGTTGCCTTCGATCGGGTCGTGGCCGTGCGAGGCACGTCGCCGAAGCACGGCACGCACCCGCGCGATCACCTCCTCGAGGCTGAACGGCTTCGGGACGTAGTCGTCCGCGCCGACACCGAACCCCTGCATCCGGTCGGACACACCGTCACGGGCCGTCAGGAAGATCACACCGGCGTTCGAGCCCTCCGTTACCAGGGTTCGACACACATCGAAACCGGACATGTCGGGCAACATCACGTCAAGGAGCAGGAGATCGGGCGACCACGACCGAGCGTGGTCAAGCGCCGAGCCACCCGTGGTGACTGATCGTGCGTCGAACCCCGCATGGCGGAGGCCGGCGACGAGGGCATCACCGATGAAGGGCTCGTCCTCGACGACGAGGACGCGTCGGCCGGGGCCTGTCGGGACGCTTCGATCGTCACCGTCACTCTCACCTCCTCAACTGACCCTGCGGCTGCAAGCTCCAGGTTTCCTGAGGGTCCGTGCAGGGTTCGCTGCGGACGCGCGTGAGCCTTCGGATGGGGATCGGAAGGCAGCTGGGAGTTCGCACCGAGCCGCCCTTCAGGTGAGACAGCGAAGATCGCGGCAGGTGAAGCGACGCGCGAGGGAGGAGTCCGATGCAGCGGAGGAAGCATGCGACCCTACTGGTGCTCACGGGATCTGGTGCGGGTGATGTCACCGCGGCGATCAACGCGATGGCCGGCGTCACGGCGGTGCATCGTGTGCGCGGACCCTAGGGCGTCCTCCCCGCTCCCAAGGCTTCCCCGAAAAGCGCCTCTGACCTGCTGTGGGTACTACCCTCTTTAACCTGTGGGCACTCCGCTAGAAAGGGCGCAAACCGCGTGGTCAGGGGTTTTGAGAACACCCCACCCCCTCTTCGTCGATAGCGATCACTAGGAAAGGGAGGCTGGCATGGGCGTACGCGTCGACCTGAACGTCTCGCTGGACGGCTACGCCACGACCGAAGGCGGCACGCGGGACAACCCGTTCGGGGAGGACTGGAACAAGCTCACCGCGGCCTATGTCGCCACGCGCACGTTCCGCGAGCGGGTCCTCCACGACACGTCGGGCGAGGGCACGACCGGCGTCGATGACACGTACGCAGCGGCCTACTTCGAGGGCGTCAGCACCGAGCTGATGGGCGCCGGGATGTTCGGGTTCCACACATTCCCAGACGAGCCGAACTGGAAGGGCTGGTGGGGCGACGAGCCACCGTTTCGCGTGCCAGTGTTCGTACTCACGCACCGCAAGCTCGAGTCGATC
>CAVQCI010000007.1:0-501579 GCA_963710985.1 uncultured Actinomycetes bacterium
AGCGCAGACTCCTCGACGGGATCAAGGTCAGGGTCGAGGCGGTCGACGCGACCTCGTCGCGAGCTGCCAGTGCGACGTAGCGTTCTCCGGGCGCGCCCACAGCCCGTCCTACATTCGCCCCCCGCCCCTTCTATCCCCTCAGATGTTTGACGGGCTGGGTGGGGTGCCGGGTTGGTGGTGGCCGTTTCGTGGGTCGGGGGATCCGGCGAATTTCGCGTTCGTTCTTGCGTCGGGCTTCTGGTGGGTCCGACGTCTGGTGTCTCGACGGCCGACGGCCCGTATTCGCCCGGCGCCCCCGGGGTCGGCGACCCCTACTACCCCTTGTACGGCAACGGCGGCTACGACGTGCAGCACTACAAGCTCGCGATCCGCTACCAGCCGCGGACCGACTATCTGTGGGGCGTGGCGACGATCCGCGCCAAGGCGACGCAGGGCTTGTCGAGCTTCAACCTCGATCTGATCGGACTGACGGTGCGCGAAGTCGGCGTGGACCGGACGACCGCCGTCTGGTCGCGGACCGAGCACGAGCTCACCGTCGTACCGGCGACGCCGATCCGCAACGGGGACATCTTCCAGGCGAAGGTGCGCTACGACGGTGTCCCGATCACCTTCTACGACCCCTTCGCTCCGGACCTGCAGGTCGGCTTCATGCACACGAACGACGGCGCGATCGTGGCCGGGGAGCCCGATGTGGCCGCGTTCTGGTACCCGGCGAACGACCATCCGATCGATCGCCCCCGTACACGTTCGCGGTGACTGTCCCCGACACGAGGGTCCGAGCTGCGAGGGTTGTTTGACCCTATCGGGGCGAGGTGGTCGCACTAGCGTCAGGGTGCGATCCGCATCGGACGGCGCACGTTCCACGAGGGAGGGCGCGCCGCTCGCATGGGAGGTGGGGGAGATGCGGAAGGCAACCTTCTCGCCGGTACGGGGTCGTCGCGAACGGTCTGCCAGCGCGTGAGCGGTCCCGCGATGGCTGGACGACGCATGTATGGCAGGCGAGAGATCCTATGGCGAGCTATCTCGCCACGATCGACATCGGAGACTGGGTCATCGACTCCTACGTCACGGATCGAGGACTCCCCGTGATCGATGCCGTCGATCCCCATCAGCACGAGGCAGTCGACGCGGCGCTCGCCCGTGAGGAGGGGATCCTGGCGTTCCTGGAGGACACGTTCGGCCCCTACCCGTTCGAGACCGCCGGCGCGATCGTCGACGACTACCCCGGGCTCGGGTTCGCGATGGAGATGCAGACCAGGCCCGTGTATCCGAGCTCGACGCTCTGGTGGGGCTCGAAGTACGGGTACGGATCCTTGATCCTCCACGAGCTGGCGCACATGTGGTTCGGCGATCTGGTCGCGGTGAACCGATGGAAGGACATCTGGCTGAACGAAGGGCTGGCCTCGTACGCGGAATGGCTCTGGGCCGAACACGAGGGCCTTGGGACACCTCAGGAGATCCTCGAGGCTACGTGGGCGGACATCCCGGCGGATGACCCTTTCTGGGATGTCGTCATCAGCGATCCGGGAGCCGCGAACATGTTCAGCGATGCCGTGTACGCGCGCGGCGCGATGACGGTTCAGGCCCTGCGGGACAAGGTGGGAGACGAAGACTTCTGGCAGATCTTGAGCGCGTGGCTGGACGCGTACGTATGGTCGACGGGCAGCACCGAACAGTTCATGGCTCTCGCCGAGCAGGTGTCTGGTCAGGATCTCGACGCATTCTTCCAGACCTGGCTGTTCGCCCCTGAGAAGCCCCCAGCGTCTGCAGTGATGTCGACAACGCTGCGCCCGGCTTCGGCCCCTGTTTCGCAAGGCACGGTCAGTTGGGCGGCTGGCTGGCTGAAGTTCGTGGACCTGCGAACGCGACTTGGAGGTGAGCCCGCGTAAGGAGCCGGATGTGTAGCTCGAGCCGTCCGTGTTGGAACCGGCTCGGATCCGGGGGGCGCCCGCTCCCTTCCCCCTGACGGGATGGAGCGCCGTCTCCCCGATGGAAGGTGGGGACGATGCGAAAGACGATCTTGCTGATATCGGTCGCGATCATCGCCGTAGTGGGATTGCCTGTTCTTGGGATTGGTCAGACAACGACGAGCAGCGGCCACGGGGGGTCCCCCAGTGATGTCTTCACGAAGACGAACGCCGGGACGTGTCTGGACAAGGTGAGCCTTAACGACAAGAACGTTATGCAGCGGACGTTCACCACTGGCGTGGAAACGAACGTCGTGGCCTACTTCACCGGCCAGTTCGGCTCGCTAGAACGTCGGGAAGAGGGGCGACTCTACTTCACCCTGTACTTCCCTGGCGGGAACACGGAATCGCCCGATCAAGCGATACCAGGGAACCTCGTACCTCGGACGACCGCAACAGTGATGTGGTCCTTCGTGAACGTTCCTGCTGGATCCGTACAGGTTGGAGTGCAGGCGAGGGTGGAGCAGCATCCGCCTGGTGAGAAGGCACCGAAGTCAGACCTGAAGAACTGCGCGCTGACGGTGTTTGTTATGCCGATCGCCGCGTAGCGGGCCAGCCAAACGTCATCCGCACGCGGGGTGAGAACGTGTGACAGCTGGGGCTTGCGCCTCACCAGATTGAGCCGGGCCTGGGTATTCCGGGCGCAGGCATTCCGGGAGCGCAGGATGATCATCGCTCCGCCTTCACGCTTAGGCATGTTCCCGGCGACGTGACCCGCGATCACGGGTTCGCGTCACTTGAACCAGAGCCAAGCGATGAAACTCAGCATCGCGACTGTGAACAACCCGACGACGATGAGGACCGCGAGGGCCGACCGTCGTGCGAGCCGTGACGTCCTCACCACCTCGTCGGCCACCTCGTCGCCGTGCCGGGTCATGAGATCCGAGACCTGCTCCTGGAGCGCATCCGACTCGCTTCCGTCAGGTTCCGTCACGAGGGCATCACCTCTCGGGCGAGGCCAGTCCGATGCGCGGGTCGCGGGATCGGGTCATGCGGGCTGCAGATCACGGGACCGGGAATCCGAACCGGCCTTGTTCCGCGTTTGCGCATCCGAGGATACGGGGCGTACCGTGGCTGGGTCCATGGGCGAGGGAAGGGGGAGACCATGGGTTTCTCGGTCAAGGGTGACTACTTCGAGACGTGCAACTGCGACGTCAGCTGCCCATGCATCTGGCTCGGGCCCGCCACGAACGACACGTGCGAGCTGCTGCTCGCTTGGCACATCACTGAGGGCCAGAAGGACGGCGTCGACCTGTCCGGGCTGAACGCGGTCATGGCCGTGCACACATCGAAGCAGATGACCGACGGCGGGTGGAAGGTCGCCCTATACCTCGACGAGCGAGCGACCGCCGAGCAATCGGAGGCGCTAGGAGCGGTCTTCTCCGGTGGGGCGGGCGGACACTTGGCTGCCGTCGGCCCACTGATCGGTGAGGTCGCCGGCGTCATGCCCGCTTCGATCTCATTCGACCGAGCGGGCGGGTCGCTCAGCGCGAGGGTCGGCGATGTGCTGTCGATAGAGTCCCAGGAGATCGTCGGGATGGACGGGTCGGGCCCGGCGGTCATCACGAACCCCTTGCTCGGCGTGGTCACTCAGCCTGTCACCCAGGCGAAGACGGGATCGAGCCACTACCACGATCACTGGGACGCGGAGTTCTCGGGCACCAACAGCTTCGTGGCCGACTTCGCGTACGAGGGTTGACGACGGTCGCCGGGGAACGCTCCGCCCCCGCACCCACCCTCGGCGAACAACTGCCGTGGTGGATCGGGCTGTGTCTGGTCGCGGTGTTCGCCTGGGTCGTGACGATCGCACAGGCACACCACATGGGCGTCGGTCCAGGGACGATGGGGCTGTCGCTGGCCGCGTTCCTCGTCGTCTGGGTAGTGATGATGGCGGCGATGATGTTCCCGTCGGTGGCCCCGATGGCGACGGTCTGGATCCGATCCGTCGCCGCCCGGCCGACGCGGGCGGAGCGGTTCGGCGGCATCGTGGAGTTCCTCGGCGGCTACATGATCGCGTGGGCCGCATTCGGCGTCCTCGTCTTCGTCGTGTTGCTGGGCGCCCAGCGCTTGGTAGACCAGGCGCCCGACGCCGCAAAGTGGGTCGGCGCCGGGATCTTCGCCGCCGCCGGCATCTACCAACTGTCCCCGCTGAAGAGCAGGTGCTTGAAGCACTGTCGGTCCCCGATCGGCTCCCTCTTCCACTACGCGAGCTATCACGGGCCGCTCCGCGACCTCCGCGTCGGGATCCATCACGGCGCGTACTGCGTCGGGTGCTGCTGGGGCCTGATGATCCTGCTCGTCGCGGTGGGGACGATGAACGTGCCCGCGATGATCGGCTTGGCTGGGGTGATCTTGATCGAGAAGGTGTGGCGCTACGGCGCCCCGTTCTCGGTCGCGGTCGGGATCCTTCTGCTGGTCGCCGCGGCGCTCGCGCCGTTCATGCCTTGGCTTCTCCCTGGGTTGCGCGCGTCCACGATGCCGGTGATGTGAGGAGATCCTGGCTCGTCCGGCCCCGGCTTCGATCTTCTCCTCAGATGCGGGACCGACGCTGCGCCGTCCGAGAGCCCTGTCTCAGCGCGCGGGGCGTCCCACTCTCGCTTCTGCCTTCTCCGTAGGAGCCTGGCCGGCATCGTGCCGTCGGAGAGCCCGTCGGCCGGACGTCCAGTGCTGGCTCCGTCCTCGGCGGCCGCAACAGGGCCGCACCTCGTTGCGCTCACTCGTGCGGGTAGCGCGAGAAGAGCACCAGGTCGATCGCGTCGCCGTCGGCGGTGCGCTCGTGCGCGAGGAGCAGCGCCTCGCGCGAGAAGCCGCAGCGTTCCGCGACCCGCATCGAGGGCTCGTTCCAGGGCTCAACGCCGACCTCGAGCCGCACCAAGCCGAGGCCCTCGAAGGCCCACGGAACGAGGGCGCGCACGCCGCGCGTCGCGAACCCCTCGCCGCGGCGCGACGGCACCACCCAGTAGCCGACCCACCCGATCTGGCGGGGGCGGAGCATCACCGACGCGAGCCCGACGGCGCTGCCGCTCGCGCGTTCGACGATCGCGAGCGGGACCCCCTCGCCGTCGCGGACCCGGCCGTGCTGGCGCGCGATCCAGTCCAGGGCCTGGTCGCGGTCGGCGTCGCCGGGCAGGCTCGTGATCCGCGGGATCTGCGGGTCCGTCGCGGCCTCGATCGCGCACGCGACGTCGCCGTCCTCCCATGCACGGAGCAGCACGACGTCGTCGCCGAGCCCTTCGGGCCACGCGAGGGCCCGGAGCATCTTCAGCCCTTCGCGACGAAGTTCACGAGCTTGGGCGCGCGCACGATCTCCTTGACCACCTCGCGGCCCTCGAGCGCGCGCCGCGCCCCCGGTGTGGCGCGTGCGGCCTCGAGCGCGCCGGCGTCATCGATCCCGGCCGGCACCTCGACCTTGTCGCGCACCTTCCCGTTCACCTGCACCACCAGCGTCACGACGTCCTCGACCGCCAGGGCGGGGTCGAACGACGGCCACGCGCTCATGTGGACCGACGACGCCTCGCCGAGCTCGACCCGCCACAGCTCCTCCGCCACGAAAGGCGCGAACGGCGCGAGTAACGGGACCAGCGCGCGCGAGGCCTGCCACGCGCCGTCACCCTCGTCGAGCGAGGCGCGGATCGCGTTCGTGAGGACCATCAGCTTCGAGATCGCCGTGTTGAACCGGAACCGCTCGACGTCTTCGGTGACGCCCTTGAGCGTCTTGTGCGTGAGCCGGATCAGCTCCTCGTCCTCGTCGGCGCCGGGACCGCGCTCGGCGGCGTCGGACACCGCGGCGAACACACGGCCGAGCCACGCGTTCACCCCGGGGCGCCGGTCGGGGTCGCCGGCGATCAGCTTCCAGTCGATGTCGTCCTCGAACGGCCCGGCGAACAGCATCGTCAGGCGCATCGAGTCGGCGCCCCAGCGCTCGACCAGCGGCATCGGTTCCACGATGTTGCCCTTCGTCTTCGACATCGAGGCGCCGTCGTAGATGACCTGCCCTTGGTTCATCAGGCGCGGGAACGGCTCGGTGAACCCGACCATCCCCATGTCGTACAGGGCCTTGGTGAAGAAGCGGCAGTAGAGCAGGTGCAGGATCGCGTGCTCGACCCCTCCCGTGTACTGGCTCGCCGGCATCCAGCGGTCGATGTCCTCCCGCCGGAAGGGTCCGCCCTCGTACCCGGGCGAGCAGTAGCGGAAGAAGTACCAGCTGGAGTCGACGAAGGTGTCCATCGTGTCGGTGTCGCGCACCGCCTCGCCCCCGCAGCTCGGGCACGCCACGTGCTTCCACGAGGGGTGGCGGGCCAGCGGCGACTCGCCGCCGGGTTGGAAGTCGGCCTCCGGGGGCAGCAGGACGGGGAGCTGATCGTCGGGCACCGGCACCTCGCCGCACGCCGGGCAGTGGACGATCGGGATCGGCGCGCCCCAGTACCGCTGCCGCGAGATCAGCCAGTCGCGCAGGCGGAAGTTGACGGCCGCGCTCCCCCGTCCCTCCTCCTCCAGCCACGCGGTGACCTCGCCGATCGACGCGGGGGTGGGACGTCCGTCGAACGGACCGGAGCTCACCATCACGCCCTCGCCGGCGTACGCCTCGGTCATCACGTCGCCGTCGAGCTCCTCCCCCTCGGGCTGGATCACGACGCGGACCGGCAGGTCGTGCGCGCGGGCGAACTCGAAGTCGCGCTGGTCGTGCGCGGGAACCGCCATGATCGCTCCGGTCCCGTAGCCCATCAGCACGTACGGGGCCGCGTAGCACGGCACCCGTTCCCCGTTCACGGGGTTCACGGCATGCACGCCGAGGAAGACGCCCTCCTTCGTGTCGGCGGCCTCCCGGTCCGCCAGGGACGTCGCCGCGACGCGCTCTACGAGCGGCGCCGCCTCGTCCCACGTGCCCCCCAGCTCGGCCAGCCTGCGCACCGCCAGATGCTCCACCGAGAAGACGAAGAACGTGACGCCCCACAGCGTGTCGGGCCGCGTGGTGAAGATCGGGACCTCTTCACCCGTCTCCTCGATCGTGAAGGTGACCTCCGCGCCTTCGGAGCGGCCGATCCAGTTCCGCTGCATCGTGACGACCCGCTCGGGCCAGTCGGTCAGCAGCTCCACGTCGTCGAGCAGCCGCTGCGCGTAGTCGGTCACCTTGAAGAACCACTGTGTGAGCTCACGACGCTCGACCGGCGTGCCACATCGCTCGCAGACGCCGACCCGGTCACGCTCGGTGGGGTGCTGGCCGTGTGCCCCCTGCATCACCTGCTGGATCACCTGCTCGTTCGCGAGCACGGTCTGGTCCTTGGGGCACCAGTTCACCGGCGCGCTCTTGCGGTAGGCGAGCCCGCGCTCGAACAGGCGCAGGAACAGCCACTGCGTCCAGCGGTAGTACTCGGGGTCGCAGGTCTGCACGCGACGCGACCAGTCGAAGGACATCCCCATCCGACGGAAGGACGCGGCTTGCTGCGCGATGTTTGCGTAGGTCCACTCCGCAGGAGGCGTTCCCCGCTTGATCGCCGCGTTCTCCGCGTTCAAGCCGAAGGCGTCCCACCCGATCGGATGCAACACGTTGTTCCCGCGCATCGCCCGGTACCGAGCGATCACGTCCCCGCCGCTGAAGGCCTCCATGTGGCCCATGTGCAGGTCCCCCGAGGGGTACGGGAACATGTCGAGCGCGTAGAAGCGGGGGCGGGCGTCGGCGGGGTCGTCGGAGGCGGCGTAGAGCCCCTCCTCCTCCCAGACCTTCACCCACTTCGGCTCGATCTCGGACGGGTCGTAGCGCCTGCTCATGGTCGGCCCATGGTAGCGAAGGCCGCTACACTCCCGGCGGCCATGGGACACCGCCGCTCCGCGCTGATCCTGTCGCTGCTCAGCGTGACCGTCGCGGCCGTGGCCTGCACGAGCGCCTCCGGGGCGGGTGCGTCCACGGGGCTCGGCGCCCCCTCATCGGCTCCCGCGCCCTCGAGTCCCTCCCCCGGAGGGATCTTCAAGCTCGACCACCTGATCTTCATCGTGCAGGAGAACCGGTCGTTCGATCACTACTTCGGGACCTACCCGGGCGCCGACGGCATCCCGACGGACGCCGACGGGTCGTTCAAGCCCTGCGTCCCCGACAAGTACCTGGGCGGCGGATGCGTGCACCCCTACGTCAGCCACGCGTTCGACCAGGACGGCGGGCCCCACGGGCGCGCGAACTCCATCGCCGACGTGAACGGCGGCAAGATGAACGGGTTCGTGAACTCGCTGCGGCCCCGGCCGAGCTTCTGCTGGATGGACCCCCATCAGGCCAGGTGCAAGGACTACCTCGGTCCGCAGGGACAGCCCGACGTGATGAGCACGCTCCCCCGCTCGGTGATCCCGAACTACTGGGCCTACGCGGACGACTACGTGTTGCAGGACCACATGTTCGCCCCCACCGACTCGTGGACCCTGCCCTCGCACCTGGCCTTGCTCTCGGCCTGGGCGGCGTACTGCCCCCAGGTCTACGACCCGATGTCGTGCCGCACCGATGTCGACCTGAAGTCACGGGCCCGTCGGTGGGCGTCCGGTGAGGAACCGATCTACGCGTGGACCGACATCACGTACCTGCTCGACACCGCCGGGGTGTCCTGGCGGTACTACGTGGGCAATGCCACGTGCTGGGAGCACCCGCCGTGCGTGCTTCCGGAGGGGCGCACCCGTTACCGGACCCCCGACATCCGCAACCCGCTGCCCGGCTTCACCAGCTTCTATGACGGCGAACGCGCGAACGGGCCCGCCGACAACGTGCGGCCGGTCAACCGGTTCCTCTCCGCCGCGAAGGAAGGCACGCTCCCCTCGGTCGCGTGGATCGCGCCGACCGCGGCGGTCAGCGAGCACCCGAGCGCCCCGAGCACGATCCGCGACGGGATGGCCTACGTCACCCGTCTGATCAACGCGGTGATGGACGGTCCCGAGTGGGACTCGACCGCGATCTTCCTCACCTGGGACGACTGGGGCGGGTTCTACGACCACGTCGTCCCTCCGCGGATCGACGCGATGGGCTACGGGTTGCGCGTCCCCGCCCTGGTGATCAGCCCGTACGCCAAGCAGGGCGTCATCGACCATTCCACGCTGTCGTTCGACTCTTACCTGAAGCTGATCGAGGACCGGTTCCTCGGGCGGCAGCGCCTGGATCCCAACACCGACGGCCGCCCCGACTCACGCCCGGTGGTCCGCGAGGACCGTGCGAACGGGGTCGAGGGCGCGTTCGACTTCACGCAGGCGCCGCGGTCGGGAACGATCCTCGACCCTTGGCCCTGGAAGGTTCCGGAGACCTCGCCCTCGTTCTGAGCCCCTGGCCTCAGTCGAGCCAGAGCGGGAGCAGCCCTCCCGGGCGGGCGACCAGCGCGGGGATCTCCTCGGCGGGCACCGGCCGCGAGAAGAGGAAGCCCTGCGCGAGCGGGCACCCCTGCTCGCGCAGCAGCTCGAGCTCCTCGGTGGTCTCGACGCCCTCTGCGAGCGGCGTCATCCCCAGGCCGTTCGCCAGTTGGATCATGGCGCGGACCATGTTCCCCAGGCTCGGGTCGCGATGCACGTCGCGGACGAACGAGCGGTCGATCTTGAGGACGTCGACCGGCATGTGCTTGAGCCGCGCCAACGACGAGTAGCCGGTGCCGAAGTCGTCGAGGGCGAGCCGGAAGCCCCAGGCGTGGAGCTCGCCGAGGATCTTGAGGGTCCGGTCGGGGTCGGCCATCGCGGTCGACTCGGTGATCTCCACCGTGACCGAGCTCGGCTCGACTCCGGCACCGCGGATCCGCCCGAGGAGCTTCTCCGCCAGGTGCGCGGACCAGAGCTGGCGCGGTGACAGGTTGAAGCCGGTGCGGATGTCGATCCCCATCGCGCTCCACTCCGCCTGCTGGCGCGCGAGCTCGCCGACCACCCAGTCGCCGATCGCCTCGATCAGACCGAGCTCTTCGGCCAGCGGGATGAACTCGCCGGGCGCCACGAGCCCGCCGTTGGGCTCCGGCCAGCGGATCAGACCCTCGACCGCGCGCACGGCCCCGGTCTCGAGCTCGACGATCGGCTGCCAGTGCAGCACCCAGGGCTCCGAGCGGACGGCTTCGCGCAACCGTGTCGTCAACGAAAGCTTCGCGTTCGCGTCCTCGGCCCGCGACGCGAACACGATGTAGCCGCCCGGCTCCTGCCGCTTGGACTGGTACATCGCGTGGTCGGCGTTCTTCAGCAGGGTCGGTCCGTCGGTCGCGTCGTGGGGGAACAACGAGATGCCCACCGACCCGGTCGCGTAGAAGGCCGCGCCGCCGAGGTCGAAGGGATCCTCCAGCGCCTCGCGGACGCGCGCGGCGACCGACTCCGCGATCAGCAGCGCCGGATCGGGCGTCCCCAGCTGGCCACCCGACCGCTCCAGGTCGGAGAGCAGCAGCAGGAACTCGTCGCCGCCCTGGCGCGCGACGAGGTCGGTCTCACGCGTGCACACGCGGAGCCGGTCGGCCAGCTGCGCGAGCAGCAGGTCGCCCGCGTGGTGGCCGAGCGAGTCGTTCACGAGCTTGAAGTTGTCCAGGTCCAGGTACAGGACCCCGACGCCGAGGTCGTGCCGGCGTGCCCGGGCCACCGCGTGCTCGAGCATCTCCTCGAACAGGACGCGGTTCGGCAGACCGGTGAGCTTGTCGTGGTAGGCGAGGAACGCGACCTGCTCCTCGGCGTTCTTGCGCTCGGTGATGTCGAACAGCACGCCCTGGATCAGCCACGGGTTACCCGCTTCGTCGTCGATCGGGAACGCCTGCTCGAGGACCCATCTGATCGTGCCGTCCTCGTGCACCATCCGGTACTCGTGGTTCAAGGCGACGTGCTGGTTGTACGCCTCCTGGTACTCCGCGAACGCGCGGTCGACGTCCTCGGGGTGCACGTGGCGGCGCCACGCGTACCAGTCCTCCATCCATTCCTGCGGGGTGATGCCGAGCAGGTCCTCGACCTGGGGGCTCACGTAGATCGAACGCGAGTCCTCATCGACCGGGTCGAGGTACACGACCGCCGGGATGTGCTCGACCAGGCTCCGGTACTTCGCCTCGGCCTCGAAGCGCGCCTCGGCGGCCGACAGCCGCTCCGTGATGTCGCGCACCGTGACGACGAGCAGCGGCTCGGGGTCCGCGATCGCGCCCACGTGGAGCTCCACGGGCAGGCTGCCGCCGTCCGCGCGACGGCACACGGATTCGAGGACCGTGCCCGGTGCGACGTCCGCGAGATGCGTAGCCAGCAGCAGCTCGACGTGCTTGCCGACCAGCTCGGTGCGCGTGAACCCGGTGAGCGCCTCCGCCCGGGTGTTCGCATCGACGATCCGGCCGTCCCCCGCGGTCACCAGGAGGGATTCGGGCGTGGCCTCGAGCAGGTCGTGCGCGTCCAGACGCGACGCGTAACGCGTCGTATCGGTCTTCGCGCGGCGCGTGCCCGATCTCATGACGATGTCCTCCCGGGAACCATCGGCTCACCCCGGGGGGCACCTGAGCAGGAGGGCTACCTCGTCGCGGGCGTGCGCTCCTCCATGCCCCACGGTGACCCGTACTCGTTCAGCAGGTCGAGGAACGGGACCGCGTCGAACGCCTCCGGACCGAGCACGCCCGCGCCCGACCACGTGCCGTTCGCGAGCAGTTCGAGCGCGATGACCGGGTTGATCGCGGTCTGCCACACGACCGCCTGCGCCTGGTCGCGGCCCCACGTCTCCTCGTTGTCGACCACGTGGTACAGGTAGACCTCGCGGGGGTTGCCGTCCTTGCCGGCCCCGGTCACCCAAGTGCCGGCGCACGTCTTCCCGGTCATCTGCGGGCCGAGCGTCGCCGGGTCAGGCAGGCACGCGGCGACGACGTCGCGCGGGCTCACCTCGCCCCCGCGGACCTTCACGCGATCGGTCTTGTCCAGGCCGAGCTTGTGCAGGACCTGCAGCACCTGGATGAACTCGTCGCCGAGCCCGTACTTGAACGTCGCGCGCTTGCAGTCGATCCACCGCGGGATCAGCAGCACCTCTTCGTGCTCGACGTTCACGCACTCCACCGGGCCGATCCCCTCGGGGAACGTGAACGTCTCGGGCTCGGAGAACGGCGGGGTCGTGTACCAGCCGCGGTCCTGCTCCCAGATCACGGGCGGGTTCAGGCACTCCTCGATCGTGGTCCAGATCGAGAAGCCGGGCGCGAAGTCGTAGCCCGCGACGACGAGGTTCGCGCCGTCGCGCACGCCGCACTCGTCGATCCGGCTGAACAGGTGGTCCTGCGCGTAGCGGGCGAACACGTCGGACATCCCGGGCTCCACGCCGATCCCGACGAGCGCCAGCTGGCCGCGCTCCTCCCACTCCTTCGCCTTGTCGAACTGCTCGTCGCCGAGCTTGACGCCGGGAAGGGCGTGCGGCTCCTCCGGATGCGGGTGCGACAGCGACATCGCCATGTCGAGGTAGGTCGCGCCTGCGTCGAGGGCGCCGTCGAAGATCGGCATCACGAACCGTGGGTCCACGGCGTTCAGGATGTGCGTGGCCCCCTCGGCCTTGGCGAGCGCGGCGACGGCCCCCGCGTCCGAGGCGTCCACCTGCGCCGCGCCGAACCGACCGGTGCCGTTGTCGTAGCGTTCGACGACGCTTCGCGCGCGCTGCTCGTCGTAGTCCGCGAAGACGATCCGCTCGTAGAAGTCCCGGCGGGCCGCGATCGGCGCGAACGAGGCGCCGACACCGCCGGACCCGACCACCAAGATGCGCATGGGTTCCTCTTTCGGAGTTGGGCTCGGGCCGAGTCTACGAAACGGGCGGGGGCGCCCGGTCGCTCAGGGACGGCGCGCGAACGTGTACCGCAGCGTGAAGTCCTGACCGATCCGGCCGTCTTCGCCGCGCAGCGAGTCGACGAGCGCCATCGCCTCGGCGAGCGCGATCTCGCGACGCTCGTCGGGGATCCGCAGGATCAGCGCACGGCCACCGGCGCTCTGGGTCCACGCGAGCCAGCGCGCGGGCGAGTCGAAGACGATGCGGTGCACCTGCTCGTGGACGTCGACGTCGACGAAGCCGGCCGCGGCGAGCGTCGACACGATCGCGGCCGGCGACCCGAGCGGATCGGGGGCGTCGTCGTCGTGTTCGTGCTCCCCGCCGGCCGCACCGACGAGGAGGTCGACCACCGGCGTCCATCGCGGATCCGGGTCCCCGTACGTGGAGCACCCGAACAGACCGCCCGCCACCAGGGCCTCGGAAGTCGCTCGGAGCGCTCGAGGCAGGTCCTGGAGGAAGAACAGCACGAGCGAGGCGAGCACCCGGTCGAACGAGGCCGCGGGAACCGGCGGATCTTCCGCGTCGCCGACGCGCAGGTCCACGTTGGTCAGTCCCCGCGAGGCCACCTCGTCCCGGAGCAGCGCGACCATCTCGGGCGACAGGTCGAACCCGGTCACGTGTCCGCGAGAGCCGACGGCCTCAGCCGCCGGGAGCAGGACGGCGCCTCGGCCGCACCCGACGTCGAGGACACGCTGGCCCGGTCGCAGATCGGCGAGCTCGACGAGGCGCCGCCCGAACAGCCGGAAGAACTCGACCCCGGATCCGTCGTACTCCGGGGCGATCGTGTCGAACAGCCGGCGCACCCCGTCCTTGACGTCATCGGGTACGGCCATCGCACGATGCTGGACGACGCGCCCGCGCCGAGTCAAACCTTCGCGTGCATCCCGGCACTCATCGCCGGGTGCTACCCGGGTCGCCGGGTGCTGCCCGGGCCGGCCCCCCGTCCAATCGGCGACCGCCGAAGACCGCGTTGGTTAGCCACCGGGTCCGGCGGGTAGCACTGAACGAACCCGAGCGAGGAGGTCCTCGACATGGCCACGCAGAACCAGGTGCGCGCAGCCAAGCGGAACATCAAGAAGGCGGCTCCGGCGGCGAAGAGACGTCGGACCATCGCGAACCTGCCGGCGGCGACGCGACGCGATCTCTCGAGGAACGCGGCCGCGGCGCGTCGCCGAGGCGGGAAGCCGGGTCGCAACCTCGAAGTTCGAACGCGCGCCCAGCTGTACGAGGTGGCCAAGCGCACAGGCATCCGCGGCCGGTCCCGGATGGAGAAATCAGAGCTGGTCCCAGCGCTCAGGAACGCCTGAGCGCGCCGTCCGGCGAGAAGGAGGGGAACGACACATGGCGACGCTCGTGCGGCATGTCATGGGTGAGGCGCCCAAGAGCGCAACCCCAGACATGGACGCGTACAACGCGGCGGGGCTCATGGCCAACTACGACGTGGGGGTGATCCCGGTGGCGGATGAGGACGAGTTGATCGGTCTCGTGACCGACCGTGACCTCGTCCTTCGCGTGCTCGCGTCGCGGGAGGACCCGAAGGCCGTCCGGCTGGGCGACATCGCGACGCGCGCCAACCTCGTGACGGTGACGCCCGACATGGGACTGGGATCTCGGCGAGGGCATCGCCAATCGCACGCGCAGACGGGTCGGCCTTTGCGAGATCCCCGAGGGACACGATGCCGACCAGACGCGTGTCCTGCACCACCGGAAGTCGGCGCACCCGGTGATGCGCCATCCGAGAGCCAGGCTACGATCGCACGCAACGAGGGAGGCCCGGACCCCGGGACGCCCGATCGCGTCAAGGCCCGCAGCGGCTCGGCCTCCTGAGACGAGCGGAAAGGTCTCGAACATGCGCACGGACAAGATGGATCCGGCTTCCGACCCGCGGAACCCCGAACCGGAGGGCGCCGAGGTCGAGAGCGCCCGGCAGCTGGAGATGCAGGCGGTCGGGCGACCGGAGGCCTGGGCGATCGATCGTGACGACCTGCGGCGCCTCGCCGACGGATACGTCGCGCTCGATCTCGGCGAGGACTTCGACGACTTCCTCCGGTGGGCCCGGGAGCGAGTCGCACGTGGGGAGACGCAGGGGCGATGAACCCGCAGCCGAGCCATGAGCCTTACGAGGTCGAACGCCCGATCCTGGATGCGCCCGCGCTGACGACGACCGAGCACGACGTGCCGTCCGTCGCGGATCCTCCGACGAGACGGCAACATCTCTGCGCTGTCCGGTCTGCGGGCGCGGCGAGCTGGAGGACATCGGCTACGTGCGCCCAGGGGATGACGCCCTCGTGCAGGAGCCCGAGAGCCGGGAGGTGCAGTCGTTCTCATGCGGTCACGAGGTGCTCGGAACGCCCCTCGTGACCGCCGATCAGCACCGTCTGAGCGTGGAGCGTCGCACGAGCGAGGAGACCGTCGAGCCCCCGGACGACACGGGACAAGACGACGCATGACCCGTACGGCGACCACTTCTCTACGACGAGGCGCCTCGAGGTGTATCTGACGAACCCGTGATCCTTGGCCGAGGCCATGGATGCAGGCGCGCGAAGCGTTCTTGCCAGGATCTCGAGATCTCGGACTCGCTCCTTCCGCCGTCGTAGGCGGGTGAGACGAGGGGAAGAGCGTGCTGCACCTCGATCACCACGATCGTCTTGACGCTGTCCGGAGAAGTCCCGAATCCCTCTTCGCGCAAGCGCGCGATGCCACGCGTGAAGCCGTCCGTTCCACGATCGTGCACCTCAGCGGGTCCCTTGAAGCGGTACCCCTTGCGCACGAATGGGTCCACCACGTTGACCTCGACGAGAGACCCTCGGCGGATGTTCGCCACGGTCTGCGGTGACCGGATATCCGCGAAGAAGAGGTGGTCATCGTCCCAGATCCCAGTGGTGCCCTTGGGTGAGAGGTTCGGCGACCCGTCTTCGCTGACCGTCGCGTGAAACCCGAGACCTACTTCGCGGACGACGCGCTTCATATCTTCGGTCAGGATCCCCAACGCCTTCTCCCATCGGGCCCACCAGCGCGGCGCGGAGACCGACGTCCGCGAGAGTCGGATCCTACTCGTCGGCCGCCGGCAGCTTCAGAGATGACGAGAGTCTCGCCTTCCCGACCTTGCCCTGTCAGATCCGACAGAACCGACAGGTTCTGGTCCGGTGGTCAGCGAGGCTCCCGTCGTCCCGGACGCTACACCCGCGGCGAGTACGCTGAGGCTGAGAGGTGGTGAGCATGATCGCGCATGCGCCTCAACACCGATCCCAGGCTTCGCGCCGGTTCGGCGACCGAGCCTTGCGCTGGTCCTGGTACCTGCTGGCGCTCTGGTTCCCGTGGCAGCTCATGGGTGGGGGGATAGCCGGCCTGGTGACGCATCTCGCGGAAGGCGACTTCCTCGCCGGCGAGGGTGTGCCGGGCTACGTGGATCCGGCGCTCTACCTCTGGTCGCTGGTGCCCCTCGTCGCGTCTCTCGTGCTCGGCGTCATGGGGTGGGTGAAAGGACACCGGCCGGCGGCGATCGCCCCCGCGCTCGTGAGCGCGGCCTGGATCGTCGTGGTCACGATCCTCGGCGCCGAGCAGTTCGTCGGTGCCTAGACCCTCAGCGATCGAGTGTTCGGCTACGTACCTGGACGCAGCCGGAGTCGGTAGACCTCCTCGTCGTCGAACCACTCACTGGTCGGCTTGAACCCCAGAGAACGGTAGAAGGGCGCGGGCCCACCTTCGCCAGGGTGGACCGACGTGAACAGGTCCGTCGCGCCGGGGCTGCTCCGAACCACATCGATCACGAGCGCCATGGCGGCGCGGCCGTAGCCACGACGCTGGTATCGCGCGTCGATGAGCAGCCGCCACAGGAAGTACCGCCACGGATACTCGGGATGCCCGGGTGCCACATCGAAGGAGAGCATCACGAAGCCGACCGGCTGGTCGCCGGCGTAGATCGCCCGGTACCAGGGACGAGCGTCCGGTGACGTCGCCGCCTCGTCGAGCGAGTCGCTCGCAGAAACGACGAACAGTTCCTGTCCGTACGCGGCGGAGAGCGTGCGCACGGCGGCCTCGTTGTCGGGAGTGATCTCGCGCAATGTGGCCGTCTCGGAGATCGGCCGAGCGTACAGCACCTCACCGTGCGCGAATGTTCGCGAGTGCGCCGAGAGACTGCGCCTACGCTGGCTCACCTCCGAGGGCGGGGCACATGACCTCCCAGAGACCTGGTGTTCGGTTCGGCGTCACCTTCAGGACGTTCTCGTTGAGGTCGTACACGATCAGCCCGGCCTCGACCAAGATCAGCTTGCCCTCGGCATCTCTGAGGTGCCACAGCAGCCCGGCCTCCACGATCCGCTGCTCCTCATAGAAGATGATGTCTTGGTACACCACTTTCTCCGTTTGCACCTCGCGGGTGTCGACGTTCTCGTGTGAGAAGAACGATGTCCCTCCGGCGATGATCTCCATCTTCGGCCCAGAGCCCACCGTGACCAGGTTGAACCATCCAGACCCCGTTTCGGCGTAGGCGAAATCGCACGCTTCGCCAGCCTGCAGCTCGAACGAGTAGTCGAACGTCACCTTCTCCCGGGTAGCGTTGCGGCTCGCGTTCGCTGCCGGCGCCATCATCAGCACGGCCAGCGCGACGACCGGAACCAGCACGATGGTCCTACGCATCTGCCCCACCTCCCCTGGGGAAGGCTGCCCGCTCCCCTCCCTGAGAACGGTGCGCCCTCCGATGCGAGTGACACGTTCACCGTAGGAGCCGGTGGCAGCCACACCAGGGGCGAAGGGCCCTGGGTGGTCGGGGTCGTCCTCGCCGACCAGGATGGGAACCGTTACGCCTGCCGCCGTCACGCTAGATCGGGACGAGGACGACCCGTCCTCCGAGTCGTCGGCCTTCTGGTCGTTGCGGGACAGCGCGTCGCGATCTGCCCTCAACAGCAAGACTCCACCACAGTGCGCCGCTGCATGGTTCGCGACCGTCCGGACCGGGTAGTTCCCGAGTGCGCAGGCGGCACGTAGGTACGGAGCGGCCCGCAGATGCGCAAGGAGAGAGCCTCTCCCGCCGCCACCCATCTGCGTGCGGCCTGCGCTGATGACCGCGTTCCGGGCCAGCGCGGCATGGTTGCCCCCGGCAGCCATCGTTCTCGATCACGAGGACTCCGAGATCCCAGCAAGGTGGGTGTACGGAGTGCCCGGGGAGGGTAGGTCATCGCGAACGCGGAGCGCCGCGCAGATGGCGCGCATGACCCCTCTCCCCATGTCACCCATCTGCGCGCCGCTCCGCGTCCATGGCTGATCGCGGCTCGTCCTCGCTGCACTGTCCGGAGGCCCGTGTTCGCTCGGTCCGCATCATGCTGTTGAGCGACGGCTGACCTGTATCGTCCGAATGATGCAGCTGATGGATCTGCCGCCCGGCCTCAGTGCGATCACCGACATGACGACGACCGCGGAGACGGAGAACAAGGCCGGCACGGAGTTCACGTTCTGGGGCGCGACGGGGTAGTTCGCGGTGTTGCCATTGGTCACCTGCACGAGATTCATGACGCCCTGGATCCGCGTCGGATATTGCACGTAGCCGGGCGTCTCCCACGCCGAACCACGTAGGTGCGATCGCGGTGGCGTTGTCACTGGTGCCCTCGAGCAAGGGGTCGCCGACCACCTTGGTCTCGACGAAGTTGGTGAGCTGCGTGGGCTTGTCGGCCCGCATCAACTCGACGTTGTGGATGTAGTCGGCGCTCTTCGTCAGCGCCTCGCCGAGCGTCCGCGAAGTGGCGGGTACGCCGGCGACGTCGTTGGTGGTGCCGAGGGTGTCGCGGCGGCTCCTGGCCTGGCGCTTGCGCGCTCCCTGGCGTGGCCGGCTTGCCGTTGCCCCGTTCAGCTGATTGTAAACCCGGTTGACGTACGTACGGCTACACGTTCCCTGGTGGTCCAGGGGCGCACTTCACCGTCACCGTCCCGTCCATGGCGGTCATGACGGAGATGCCCATCGAACTGCCGACCCCACGGCCCGGAGACGGGACTCCCCTGACACCGGCGCCGTCGGTACAGCGGAACGTGTCCTCCGCCACGAGCTCGTCGGGAGAGTAGGTGCGCGTTTGGCCATCTTGAACCACCCACGTCTTGGCCGGTCGAGATGGCGACGAGCCTGGGCGTAACCACAGCCACCCTGCGGCGACGACGATGACGAACGCGATGCAACCCGCCACCACGATCGTTCGACGCCCCACACGTGAGTGTGACCCACCCACGAGGCGTTTGGAACCTACTAGCACCTACCGTGAGACGTGGCGGGCCTTCATCTCCGCGAGCAGGTCGTCGAGCAGGAGGCTGTCGAACTCGCGGTCGAGTTCGGCGAGGAACGTGGTGATCTCCGCGTCGGGCACGTGGTCTTCGCGAAGTTCGCGCAGGAACCGTTCGCGGCCGGTGGCTCGGTAGTCGATCCCGGCCCGCGAGCCCTTGGAGTCGAGCGATCCGGCGCACCCGGGTTATCGCCTTCGTCGGGTCGATCCTGGTCCCGGTGGAGGTCGTGCCTCGGGCGCGGGTGTGGATGCCCACGAGCCCTTCGACCAGACGAGCCCTTTCGACGCGATCTCGAAGACCTTGAGCTTCTGATCCCCGTCGTTCGTGAAGGACAGGCGGACCGTGCGCGCCACGCGGTAGCGCTCGACGTCGTGGAACCTCTTCGGCGTGCCCTTGAAGTACGCCGTGACGCTCATCCGGTAGGAGTTGCCCGACTCACCGGTCGGCGTGCCGTCGGCGTACGCGAACAGGGGGACGACCTCGATCTGCCGGCGGCGTTCACGGCGTCGAGCTTCAACCGGATCGCCTCGCGGACGCCCTGCAAGGCCCGCACGGCCGTCTCGAAGGACCCCGAACCCGCGCGGTACGCAGTCTCGGCCTGTGTGACGTTGTCCTCGAGCAGCCGCAGCTGTTCCTCGTCGGGGTCGCCGGGCTCCATGAGCGATCAGCGCCACGCCGGCGCGGACCTGCTCCAACGCCTTCAGCCTCTCGCGCTCCGTCCGAGCGCCATCGAGCAGCGCCATCGGTCGACCAGCGGGTCGACGCGAGTGATCCTCGGCCCGCGGCAGTGGCACGAGCCCGAGCGGTCGGTCGGCCGGCGGAACGTGCTGCGCGTGGCGGGCCAGCGAGGACCGCGGGATGCCCGTCATCCGGGCCAGCTGGCGGATTCGGGGGCCCGCTGGCGATCAGCGCGTTCATGCGCTCTACCTGCGGGTTCTCACATGTTCGGCAGGTCGCCATTGTTATTCCTCCATACATGGTCCCTGACGGTGCTGTGGATGTGTGTGGGCAGCCCGCCCAGTGATCAGCTCTCAACGGCAAGGTCCCACCGCCCCCCTGGTGTGGACGGTTGGACGGTGGTCCGGGGAGTGGATGGTTCCAGAGCCAACCTCTTTCCGGCGTGAACTTTCCTCGACGGCAAGATGGCCACTTCCCCCTCGGCCTCCTCATTCCCAAGCGGCGGGCGTACGGTCGACGTGGTGCGTCTCGGCTGTGCACCCTGGGGCTTGGCTGGAACCGAGCCGGACAGCCCACGAGCCCAGATAGGCCCACAGCTGGACACACCCCGCATCGCCCACTTGCTCCCAACTGAGGCGATGGAGGCGCGGAGCGGCACGCAGGCGGGTCGGGGTTGCCTCTCCTCTCCACCCCCGTCTGCGTGTCGCCTGCGTCGGCGCGCGGATCTGGCCGCGCCGTGAGTCTGCCCCAACGGCAAAGATTTCGACCTCCCCCGTGTGTCGGGAGGGCCCGTGCCGGGTAGTCATCCAGGGCGCGGGACGGTACGCAGACACGGAGCGGCACGCTGGAGTGGGAAGGGAACCCTTCTGTCGCCACCCATCTGCCTGCCGCCCGCGCCCTCGGCAGTTTCGGACACGCCGGGTCGGGTACGCCTTGGGGACCAGCAGGCGAGGCTTGAGCTGCGGAAGCCAAGTGCCAGTGAGTACCGCTCCAGAACCTCGGAGCGCTGCGGAGTCGTCCAGAATGCTCGATCGGTGGGTAGGCGGCGTGAACCCCAACGGCGACGCCACCCGATGATAGGCGATCGCTTTCAATCAGGGGTTCCAGCCTTCGTCGGGTGCGAGATCAAGCGTGCGGAACGGCTGCGGGAACGTCGTCTCGGTCTTGACGCGCCATCGGATCGGTCGTTTATCCGGTGAGAATCCGCCACAACGGCAGCCGGCAAGTCGCGATCTGCTGGTGGCGGCGCTGTCGGAAGACACCCCGATGCCATGCCGAGCCGGGTGAAGAGAGCCGCACCGCACAACCGTTGTCGTCCTCGCCCGTCACGGGCCACGGGTTGTTGAGGTACACGAGGAAATCACGTCCATCGTTCCCTCGTGCGTCCAGCGCAACGAGGCTCCGATAATACGTGTCGATCTGGTGGGTTTCGCGCGTCCGCAGACGAATAATCAAGTATCGTCGGCCGTCATCGGCCCGCTTGATCCGCAGACCACTTCCGAGCACGTCGAAGCCGAAACAGTGGTGGTAGAACGCGGGATGACAGGCGAGGTCGTCCGGGTCGAAAGCCCGTTCCGACCACACCACGTTGGCATCCGCAGGTGTTGCGTACAGCGCCGCGCCGAGGATGATCGCGAGCACGGCCATCATTCGCGACAAATCTCACCTCGCAGCGCCGCGGATCTAGAGGTGCCGAAGTATCCACCGCGAAACGAGCCCGGGTCAAACTGATCAGTGTCGACTGCCTTACCCTGACCCCGGCGCTCGGCCAAGGACGTGACCCGATGCGCCTCGGAACGGCCCGATAGCGATCAGACACTTCGGATTGCCCCCTTCTGCACCGAGACATAGGCTTGCGCTCGGAACCGCATCGTTCGGAGGGGACCAAGGGTGAGGCAAGAAACTGCATCCGTTGTCGGCGCTCCCCTCGATCGCGTCGCTTCTGGCCCTGGTGCTCGTGATCCTCGCGGCTCCATCCGCAACGGCTATCGGCTACAAGCGTTCCGGGAGTGACCCGGATGACATCAACACCTCCAATGCTGATATCCGACGCACGATGGAGAGGGTTTGGGAGGGGGCGGGTGGCCGCCGTTGGTACGCCGTCAGGATCCGGGCATATGAGCCGCTCGGAACCAACTGGGTCGTGAGCGCCTACATCGACGCCTCAGGCGGACCCCGATGGGATGTGAACATCCAGTTCGTCCATCTCAGCGACACCTACTGTGGGTTGAACTGGCGCAGCGGTGGTGGGGATATCGTCCATATGGAGCAAGACGGCGATCGAGCCAAGTGTGTCTTCCCGTTATCGGACTTGCATGCCGACAAGCACATCCGGTGGCGCGTGAGGTCTGCGGACGAGCACGAGACAAGCGAGAGCATCGACCTAGCGCCGGACGCAGGCTTCTACTCCTGAGTCTTCCGGTCCAAACCGAGGTTGCCATTCTTCGAGCCAATGGTCGCCTTCACCGGTACTCACCGTTCGAAATCCTGGACGGACCTCCCTCCGGCGATGAGAGTCCGGATGGACGCCTTTCCGCGGATTGCGGCGTTTCTGGGCGGCTCCAGGATATTTCGGGGCGAGGAGACGACGGAACGATGTCAACGGATAGCGGCGTTTCCTGCTCGCTATCTGTACTCCCGGCAGATAAGGGACGGGATAGAAGGGGCGGAGGGGTGAAGGTGGGACACGCCGAGGAGGCTTCAGGCCGGTTCCTTAACCAACCGGTATACGTGCCAGCGGTCGGGGACGCCCTTCAGCTCGTGCTCACCTGCGTCCTCGAAGGTGAGACCGGAACCTGCGACGAGGTCCTTCACGGTCTGGGACACGAGAACCTCCGAAGGTCCTGCGAGGGCCGCCACTCGAGCGCCGATGTGAACCGCGACCCCTCGGACCTCGTCGCCGACGGTCTCGATCTCGCCGGTGTGTAGCCCAGCCCGGACCTCCAGACCTAGAGGCTGCACCGCTCCCGTGATCGCCCGGGCACATCGGATCGCGCGGGCCGGCCCGTCAAAGGTCGCGAAGAAGCCGTCCCCCGCCGTGTCCACCTCCCGACCCCGGTATCGGCCGAGCATCGCTCGAACCGTTGCGTGGTGGCGTTCGAGCAACTCGCGCCAGGCACGATCACCCACCTCGATCGCTTGCTCGGTCGACCCAACGATGTCGGTGAAGAGCACGGTGGCGAGGACCCGTTCGAACTCGGCTTCCTCGTCCGTCAGGGAAGCGAGGAAGCGATCGACGTGATGGAAGAACTCCGCCCAATCGGGCGTTCCCGAGATGGCCGCAAAGGTTCCTCCGGGGATGTGCTGAGCGACGTTGCGAACCTCCTCTTCGGGCGACACACGGAACATCGGGTCGTACACGAGGAGCGACGGTGCCTGGATCGCCGGCAAGACGTGGCGCACGTCGGTCTCGAACCATATGCGCTCGATCAACATCGCATCGGCAGCGCTGATCGACTGGCGAACGAGCCTCGCGTAACTCCGGACGAATCCAGGGTCCGTCGACAACGAGGGCATCAGTTCCCGAACGAGATCATCGAAGAAGGCCCTCGTTCCCCACGTCGTGTCGACGGTGTCCAGGTAGGCGTCGGATTCCTCACGTGTCGTCAACCACGGTGCATCAGGCGCCCAGCTTCCCTTCGACACCGGGTTGTGAGCGATCAGAGCTCTCGTACGGGCTGGATAGGTCGCGGCGAAGACGAAACTCATCGCTGATCCGTCCTCGAGCGAGAAAAGGACGGCACGCTCAGAGTCCGCGGCATCCATGACCGCGTGGATGTCCTCGGCTCGCGCTTCGAGGGTGGGCCGATATTCCCCCGTTACCTTGTCGGACAGGCCCGTCCCCCGTCGATCGAAACAGATCAGTCGCCCACGGGCTGCCAGCTCCGTGGCGAGGGAACGCGAGAGCGACCAATCCCACTGCAGCTCTACGTTCGACACGTATGAGGCGCCGACGTACACGATGTCGAACGGTCCATCGCCCAGGACCTGATATGCGATGTGGACGCCATCGGACGTCTTCGCGTATCGGGTCTCGGGGATTTCCACAACCATCATCCTCGGCGTCGGTTTGAAGGACTATGGCACGACCGCGTGGGTTTCCCCAGTCTGCTTCGTCTGCATCGCCAGAGTTGGTGATCTGAACGAGGCCCGAGCCGTCGGCGTTGACGATCGCGATGTTGGACTGCTTCCCACCTTCGGTGGCGCGGGTGAAGACCGATCTCGGTCCCGTCGGGCGACAATCCCGGGTAGGAGCAGGCGATCGACCTTGGATCGGAGATCGGCCCACCGCAACCCGGTGTCGGAAGTTGATGGAGGTCGCTGCCGTCGGTGTTCACCTCCCAGATCGCACGACGATGGTCGGGATCTCTCCTCGCAACGAACAGGATCTGGTTCCCGGTGGGCGCCCAGCTTCCCCCGAACGGGTAGAGGAGCATGCTGGACTGGTCGGCGTGGTGGGAGGAAACCGGACCCGCTCAGATCTCGATGGCTACGGAACGATCTTCGCGGAGATCGACGAGCAGATGTCGACGACCCTACCCTCGTGCCGATCCAGCTTGGCGTCGGTGCGCTAGGGCCGCGGCCGCCCGGTGGGCCCGCTCCAAAGCTCCCGAGGTACCCCGGCTCCTGGGCGTTGAGCCCGCAGGTGCGGCTTGCGTAGGAGACCTTCACTGGGGCTGCCTCGGAGTCCCGATCGTCGATCACGACCCTTGTCGAACCGACCCTTCAGCCCAGGAGAGGCAACACCAACTCAGCGAAGCGGCGGAGCAGCTCGCGCTGCCGCTCCGGCGCCAGGCCTGGCCAGTAGAGACGCGCGATGTAATGCAGGTCACCTCCGGCGGCCTCGGCGAACGAACGGATCGTCGCAGCCACCTCGGCTGGATCGCCGAACACGATCTGGTCGCGGAGCGTCGCCTCCTCCTGCTCACTGAGGGGAGGAGGTGACGCCGACCCGGCAGGACGCGAGCGCGCCATGTCCATGTCCTCGTACTTCCACGCCGCGTAGCGGTGGACCGGCAGCACCTCGCGCCATCCGGCCTCCTCGTCGCCGTCGTGGACGTAGGTCGGCGGTTGCACCGCGAAGGTCAGTGTCTCGGGGTCGCGGCCCGCGCCCGCGGCCGCCTCGCGGACCCATCGCACCTGCTCGGCGAGCGTCGCCGGCGTTACCTCTGTCGCCATGAACCCGTCGGCGATCCTGCCGGCACGCTTGGCCGCCGGCTCGGACATGCCGCCGATCCACACGGGTGGTCCCCCGCGCCGAGAAGGAAGCGGCGTGGGGTAGACGACCGCGCCATCTCGCCCGATCACCGGTCCACCCGACCACGCGGTCTTGCAGGTGGTGACCGCGTCTTCCAGGCGACGCACACGTTCGCCGAGCGAGATCCCGAACGCGTCGAACTCCTCCCCGCGCCAGCCTAGTCCGACGCCGAGCACGAACCGACCGTTCGCGATCAGTTCGGTGACCGCGACGTCCTCGGCCAGGCGCAGCGGCTCGTACAGGGGAGCGAGCAGCAACGCGGTGCCGACCTCGACGCGTTCGGTCCGTGCCGCGATCGCGGCACAAAGCGGCAGCAGCGAGGGTAGGTACCCGTCATCGACGAAGTGGTGCTCGCTCGTCCAGACCGATCCGAAGCCGAGCGTTTCCGCCTCGACGGCCAGATCGAGCGCGTCGGCATACAGCTCCGCATCCGTGCGCGTCTCACCCGGCGCCCGCTGGCAGGTGATCAGTCCGAACCCCGCGTCGATCGTCACGCCGGCCTGCTCACCGCGACCGGCGAGGGGTTCGCCAAGAACACGTGGTGCGCGAGTCCGTGGCCGGCTTCCACGATCTGCCGCGCGCGCTCCGGGTGCCGCTCCGCGACACGCGCCGGGACGAAGAAGGTGGCCGTGACGCCGTGGCGAGCGAGCAACTCGAGGATGAGGGGGACGGCGACCTTCGCCCCGTAGATCCCGTGCGAGAGCACTCCGGGCCGGTTCGCGTTCTCCGAATCCTCGCCGATCCAGACCTCCTCAGCGTCGAAGTCGAAGGTGAGCGCCGCCGCCGCGTGCATCCCCTCAGGCCACATCGCTCCTCCTCGCGCGTTAGACGCCGGCGAGTCTAGCCCTCAGGCGCGCGGCCAAACATGGAGCGAACCGCCACTGCCTGAACCGGGTGTCACGGCCCGTTTCTTGGGCGCGATCTGCGTCACCGCAGGTCAGTGGTCAAGTACGTGGACCCAAGGGGGCTCGAACCCCTGACCTCATGGCTGCCAGCCATGCGCTCTACCAACTGAGCTATGGGCCCGTTCGCGGCAACTATCCTACCCGCCGCTCGCGGCCGCAGCGCCGTCCTCCCAGGCCAGCCGGGGTGCGTCGCGCCATAGGCGTTCGAGGTCGTAGTAGTCCCGCTCCTCGGCGCCGAACACGTGGATCACGACGTCGACGTAGTCGAGCAGCCACCAGCCGGCCCCGGCTTCGCCCTCGCGCCGGACCGGCCGAACCCCGAGGCCCTCGCGGATCTCGTCCTCGATCGCCTCGATCACGGTCTTGAGCTGGCGTTCGGTGCCGGCGGAGCAGATCACGAAGAAGTCGGTGATCACGATCAGCTCGTGGACGTCGAGCACGACGATGGCGTCGGCTTGCTTGCCGGACGCCGCCCGGGCGGCCGCGACCGCCACATCCCTGCTGGCCGGTAGTCCGACCGCCCCTCGCACCTCGCTCATCCCTTGAAGTCTCTCCCCACGACGATCGTGACGTCCGCGAGCCCCGATGGTACAGGCGAGATCCGGACGACCCCGACTCCGAGCGCCCGCCGGGCCGCCCGGGCGTCCTGCGCGTGCTCGGCGCCGGTCGCCGCGATCTCGGTCACGGCGTGGTCGAACGTCTCGGCGTTGCCCGACAGCACGATCCGGAACCCCGCCGGCACGAGCCGCTCGGCCACCGCCTCCCCGATCCCGGGCTGACCGCTCCCGTTCTGGACCACGGTGGGGATCGGCGGCGCGACCCCGAACATCGTCTGCGCGAGGCGGTCGAAGTCGGGCTGCAGCGCGATCGCGGTGGTCCCGCCGACCACCTGCGTCGGCGCCAGCTCCACGTCGGCTCCGGCCGCGGACGTCCAGATCGCGTTCGCGGCCGACGCGTCGTCCGTCGCCGCGAGGTCGGCGGGTTGCAGCGGCGGTGGCGAGGCGAGCAGCGCCGACAGCACGAGCAGCCAGCGGGCGCCCGGGTCGCTCGAGGGCGCCGAGACGTAGGCGGCCACCTGTGCGCCGTCCATCCGGATGGCGCCGGGCCCGAACACCTGCGCGCCGAGCGTGACGGCCTCCGGCAGCACCAGCTGCAGCCCCCCGGCCCGATCGACCAGCGCCGAGAGCGCGTCGAGGCTCATCACCGCGTACCCCTCGGTCCACGCGCCGAGCGCGTTCGAGAGCGTCACGCGGATCGTGGTGGCCGGGCGCGCCGCGACCTCCTCGCTCGGCGTCTGGCCCTCGCCCGGCACGATCAGCGTCATCCCCGGCGGGAACTCCACGGCGCCCGGCGCGCCCTCCGGCCCGGTCCCGATCACCGCGAGCAGCGGGTTGCGCTTGCCCGTGACGGCGAAGGCGAGCAGCCGGTGCTCGCCGACGGTGCCCGTGCCGGAGACCGACGGCGAGATCGGAGCGGTCGTGCCGCCGTCGCCCCTCGTCTGCCACCAAGCGATCGACAGCCCGACGACCAGCAGGACGAGCCCGACGACGGCTTCGGCCCGCAGCCGGCGCCTCACCGCGGCGCCACGAGCCGCCCGGGAGCCGAGGGGCGCGTCGCCGCCGCCGGCGTCCCCTCGGTCCGTCACCGGTAGAGCCCCGCCTTCTGGACGTAGCTGTTCACGCCCTCGGGGACGAGATAGCGGATCGGCCGGCCCCACGCGATCCGGGTCCGGATGTCGGTGGAGGAGATCGCGAGCGCGGGGATCGTCATCACGCTGATCCGCGGGTGGCTCGTCGGCGCCGTCGCCTCGAACGCCGCGATGTCGTAGCCGGGCCGGGTCGCCGCGATGAAGTGGGCCAGCCGGAAGAGCTCATCCAGGTCCTTCCACTGGAAGATCTCGAGGACGGCGTCAGCGCCCGTGATGAAGAACAGGTCGACGCCGTCGCCCAGCAGTTCGTGCATCCCCCGCAGCGTGTCGACGGTGTAGGTGGGACCTTCACGGTCCACCTCCATCCGCGAGACGCGGAACCGCGGGTTCGACGCCGTCGCGATCACGGTCATCAGGTAGCGGTCCTCGGGCGGCGAGACGACCTCGTGCTCCTTCATCCACGGGCTGCCGGTCGGGACGAACAGCACCTCCTCGAGCCCGAATTGCTGCAGCGCCTCCTCGGCGGTCACGAGGTGCCCGTAGTGGATGGGGTCGAACGTGCCGCCCATGATCCCGACGCGCCTGCCCATCGATCGGATGCTACCCCGCGGCCTCGCCCGCCCCGCGGAGCGCCGCCAGCGAGGCCACGTGCTCCTCGTAGTGGATCGACGCCGACTCCTCGAACCACGACCGGGCCTCCGTTGTGACGTCGCCGAGGGCCTCGAAGGCCGCACGGGCCCGTTCCCGGGCGGCGACGAGCCACGCGACGACCTCGTCCCACGACAGCGTTCGCGCGCGCTCCGGATGGCCCGCGTTCGATCGCGTCGATCGCGGCGCGGTCCTGCGGCTCGCCGTCCGGATCCCAGCGGCCGTCCCCGATCTCCTCGAGCACGCGGTCGCAGTCCTCGAGCCACCAAGCGACGTGCACAACGGTGTCCTTGGCCGACCACCCCTCCGCGGTGACGGTCGGCTCGTCCCGGCGCGCCGGATCCACCGATCGGACCGTCGCGAGGAACCGGTCCCAGCCGCCCTGCTCCTCGTCGAGGAACCGCTGCCGGTCCGCCATCGATCAGCTCCGCCCCGCGTCCACGTCTGCATCCGGGACGTACTCGAACACCCTTCCCCGGATCTCGACGTCGTCCCCCGGACGAGCGCCCATCGCCGCGAGCCGGCGGTCGACGCCTTCCTTCTTGAGCCGGGACTGGAGCAGCGCCACCGCGCGCTCGTCGTCGAGGTCGGCCTCCATCACCCACCGCTCGACGTTGCGACCGCGGACGTGGAACGTGCCGTCGTCGCCACGCGTCACCGTGAACCGCGGACGACCCGGCCGGAGCACCACGTAGGGCTGACGCTCGGGCTCGGCCTCGGCGGCCTGCCTCGCCAGGAGCCCGAGCCGCTCGAGCAACGCCGGCACCCCTTCGTCGGTCATCGCCGAGACGGCGAGCGCCTCAGGAGCCAGCTCCGTGGCACGCTCGCCCGCGCCCTGGATCAGGTCCGCCTTCGTGCCCACGACGATCGTGCGGCGCGCCGCGAGCTCGGGATCGTAGGCGGCGAGCTCGGCTCGCAGGACCTCGAGATCTGCCGGCGGGTCCTCGGACGACAGGTCGACCACGAGCACCAGGGCCCGGCACCGCATCACGTGGCGGAGGAACCGGTGGCCGAGGCCGCGCCCCTGCGAAGCGCCCTCGATCAGCCCCGGAACGTCGGCGACGACGAACCGATCGGCATCGGCGCCGGCCACCCCGACGTTGGGGGTGAGCGTCGTGAACGGGTAGTCGGCGATCTTCGGCTTCGCGGCCGTGAGCCGCGACAGCAGGGTCGACTTCCCCGCGTTCGGCAAGCCGACCAACCCGACGTCGGCGACCGTGCGGAGCTCGACGCGCAGCCGGCGCTCCTCCCCCTGTTCGCCGGGTTCGGCGACCCGGGGCACGCGGTTGCGCGAGCTCGCGAGCTGGGCGTTGCCGCGCCCGCCGCGTCCGCCCTGAGCGACCACCGCCCGCGCGCCCTCGCCCACGAGGTCGGCGAGCAGACCCTCCTCGTCGAACACGACCGTGCCGTCGGGCACCGGCAGGACGAGGTCCTTGCCGCTCGCGCCGTCGCGCCGCGCCGATCGCCCGGGCTGCCCGTGCGTGGCCTTCTGGTGGGGATGGTCCGCGAGCCACCCGAGGTCGTGGACGTTGCGGGACACCTCGAAGACGACCGAGCCACCCGCGCCGCCGTTGCCGCCGTCGGGACCGCCGCGCGGCTTGTACGGCTCGGAGTGCAGGGAGGCCGACCCGGCGCCGCCGTTGCCCGCCTCGACGAACACCGTGCACTCGTCCACGAAGGCCACGGGTTGAGCCTAGGTGGTCGCAACCGACGCCGTCAGGGGAAGATGGGCGCGTGCCGAAGCCGATCACCGTGTGGATGGTGCCCCTGCGACGCGGTGTGCCGCCCCGCGACGTCCAGGGGACGCTGAGGATGGACGACGACGGCCTGGCCTTCGAGGCGGACCAGACCGGCGAGACCGTCCTGATCCCCTTCGCCGACGCCCGCAAGGTCAGACGCCTGCGTGGCTCGCCGGTCCTGAAGGTCGACTGGACGTATCGGGATCAGGCGCTCAGCGCCGCCTTCTACTTCGCGCCGCCGCCGCCGCTCGGCCCGATGGACCGCAGCGGGATCTCGGTCACGAGCAGCAACCCGCTCGCCGGTGTGAAACGGCCGGGCAAACGCCGCACACGCCGGGAGAATGCCACGTACCTGACGAGCGCCGGCGGTGAGCTGAAGCCGCTGATCGCGATGTGGGCCGACGAGACGAACGTGAAGATGCGGGGGACCCGCGATCGCGGGGCCGCCGACTGACGGAGAGCCTCAGGCCTCCTCGGCCAGGACCGTCGCGTACTTACGGCCGCGAGATTCGTGGAACCCGACGACACCGTCGCGCACCGCGAACAGGGTGTCGTCACCGCCCTTGCCCACGCCGTCGCCGGGGTGGATCCTCGTGCCGCGCTGGCGCACGATGATCGAGCCAGCCGTGACCGTCTCGCCGCCGTAGGCCTTCACACCCAGGCGTTTGGAGTTCGAGTCGCGGCCGTTGCGGGACGAGCCGCCGCCCTTCTTGTGTGCCATAGCTCTTCCAGTCTCCCGAACGCTCAGCCGAGCGTCACGTCTTGGATCTCGAGCAGCGTGTACTGCTGACGGTGCCCGCCGCGCTTCGCGTAGCCGGTCTTCGGCCGGTAGCGGAACACCTTGACCTTGTCGCCCTTGACCTCGCCGGCAGGCTTCGCGGTGACCGTCGCCTTGGCGAGCGCCGAGCCCGTGTGGGTGGCCCCGTCGTCGTCGACGACCATGAGCGGCTGGAAGGTGACGGTCTCGTCGGACGCGACCAGCTTCTCGACCTCGATCACGTCGCCCTTCTGCACCTTGTGCTGCTTACCACCGCTCTTGATCACCGCGTACATGTGTCGGTTCCTTCCGTCCTTCCAGGCTCGCGTCGGTTCAGTCCACGTCGTAGGTGAGGAGGATGCCCCGGCCTTCGCACGTCGGGCACGTCTCGGAGAACGATTCGACGAGCCCCGAGGATACCCGCTTGCGGGTCACCTGCATCAGACCGAGCGGGCCGATCTCGAACACCTGCGAACGCGTCTTGTCCAGCGCCAACGCCTCACGCATCGTGTCCTCGACCTGCTTCTTGTTCTTCTCGAGCAGCATGTCGATGAAGTCGACCACGATGATCCCGCCGATGTCGCGCAGGCGCAGCTGCCGGGCGACCTCGCGAGCGGCCTCGAGGTTCGTGTTGACGACCGTCTCTTCGAGGTTCGTCTTGCCGACGCTCTTGCCCGTGTTGACGTCGACGATCGTCATCGCCTCGGTCCGCTCGATGAAGAGGTAGCCGCCGGAGGGCAGCCACACCTTCTTGTCGAGCGCTTTGTGGATCTGCTCAACGATCCGATGCTCCTCGAACACCGACAGCGGGCCCTCGTGCAGCCGCACCTTGGGCTCGAGGTCGGGCGCCACCTCCCGGACGTAGGCCATCACCTCGTCGTAGACGCGACGCGAGTCGGTGGCGAGGGTCTTGAACTCCTCGTCCGTGAACAGGTCGCGGACGACGCGGACCGTGAGCTCCGGTTCCTCGTACAGCACGGTCGGCGCCTTGACACGCTTGGACCGCTTCTGGATGTCCTCCCAGATCGACAGGAGCCGGCGAAGGTCCGCCTCGAGCGCTTCCTCGGTGGCGGCCTCGGCCGCCGTGCGGACGATCACGCCGTGCTCGGGCGGCTTCACGCGCTTGAGGAGCGTCTTCAGGCGCTTGCGCGCCTCGTCGGGCAGTCGGCGGCTGATGCCCTGCAGGTTCTGGTCGGGCGCGAGCACGAGGAAGCGCCCGGCCAGGCTGAGGTTCGCGGTGAGGCGCGCGCCCTTGCCGCCCATCGGATCCTTCGTGACCTGGACCATCACCGACTGGCCCGGCTTCAACAGCTGCTCGATCCTCGGGGCGGGCCCCTCGACGTCGTCGAGGTTGTAGTTGACCTCGCCTGCGTACAGGACGCCGTTGCGACCGCGGCCGACGTCGACGAAGGCCGCCTCCATCCCGGGCAGCACGTTCTGCACGCGGCCCAGGTAGATGTTCCCGACCATCGACGTGGCGCCGATCCGCGTCACGTAGTGCTGGACGAGGACGTTCTCCTCGAGCACGGCGATCTGGTCGCGCTCCCCGTGCTCGGTGATGACCATGACCTTGTCGGTCAGGCGCGGCGGGGTCGGCATCGGCTCGCGACGGCGCCGGCCGTCACGCCCGGTGCGCGTGCGGGTCGTTCGGATCCGACGGGTGGAACCGCCCGCGGCGATCCGTTCCTCGAGGGTCTGCTGGTCGGCCTTGACGGCTGGTCCCTGGCCTCCCCGGCGGCGTCGGCCCGCGCCCGCGTCCGCGTCCGGCTCGGCGTCGTCGCGCTGGGTCTCGACGGTGTCTCCGGCGGGTGCCTCGTCGTCGGCGCCCAGGTCGTCCGTCCGGGCATCCGCCGCGCCCGCGGGCTTCTTCCCCCCTCGGCCGCGTCCGCCGCGGCGGCGGCGGCGCTTTGGCGCGGCGGCGCCTTCGGCTCCCTCCGCGGCCGGCGACGTGGCCGGCTCGGCGGTGTCGGTGCCCGCCGACGTCTCAACCCGGTCGGTCGCCGGTGCGCGGTCGTCCTTCGCGGCGGCGCGGGGAGCCGGCTGGCGCTGCCGTTGTTGACCCTGTTTCGGCTTGGGGGCAGCGGCCGTGGTGGTCGTGTCCGATCCGTCGGCGACCTCGGGCGCTGCGCCGTCGCCGCCCTGCGCGGTCTGGCCCGCGGGGCGAGCGCCGCCCCGGCCTCGCCCGCGTCCCCCGCGACGTCTGCGCCGGCGGTTGGGGTTCGCCGTGCCCGGGGCGCGGTCCCCCGACGGGGTCGTGCGATCCTCGGCGGCGTTCGTCTCCTGCGGGGTCGCGGCCGCCGTGGCGGCCTCGGGCGGTGTGATCGTGGCGGGCGTTGCCGTCTTCTCGCCGCTCGCACGGTCTGCGGCGGCGGTGTGGATGTCTTCCATCGAGCTCCCTTCGCTCATCGCGAGGGGGCGTGGCCGGCATCGACGGACGAACGGCGCCGCCACATGGCAGGCCGTTGCTCGGTGTGGGCGCCCGCGCTGCGGTGGGATCCGCGCGCCGGGCCTCGTGCGGCGTTGCGCACCCGGTCCGTTCCTCGTCCGGCGCTCGCGTTCCGTGGCGGCGGTGCCCCCGTTGGGCCCGCCCGGCCTCGGCCGCGCGCCTCCTCGTTCTCTTCCCCGCTCTGGGCCACCCGGTGGCGGCCCGGCGGGCACATCTGTCGTGCAGGATACCAGCGACCCGGCTATCACCCGCAAAGCACCCCCATCTGCCTGCGGCGATGCCCTGATCCGCCTGGTCTCGATGGTCCTCACCCGCCGAGCGGGCCGATGGCCCCGATGGGCTAGCTACGTCACACCATGCGCGGGACACGGGTGTCCCCCCGCTGAACCGGGCGCACGCCTGATAGGCGGGGTCCCAGGGTTCGGCCATCCTCACCACACGATGTCGATGCGCGCGATCCTTCCCTCGGCGCTTCCGACCCGTGTCCGGGTGCTGGTGGTCGACGACAACGAGGCGTTCCGCGACTCGCTCGCCGCGCTCCTGAACGGCGGCTCGCTCGAGGTGATCGGGCAGGCCGGCTCAGGCGCGGAAGCGCTCGAGCTGGTGCGCCGTCTGTCCCCCGACGTCGTCCTGATGGACGTGCGGATGCCCGAGATGGACGGGATCGAGGCCACCCGCCGGGTCAAGGCGATCAGGCCGTCGATCGGGGTGGTGGCGCTGACGGGGATGGAGGAGCAGCGGGCCGTGCGCGACATGCTCGTCGCGGGCGCCTCCGGGTACGTGCTCAAGGACTCCGACGGCGACGACATCATCCGCGCGATCGAGCGAGCCGCGACGGGGGGCGCCCTGCTGTCCCCCGAGGTCACGCCCACCGTGATCGAGGAGCTGACCGAGGCGCTCGAGCGCGAGCGCCGCCGGGCGCGCCAGCTCGAGGTCGCGCAGCAAGCGCTGCTCGAGCGCGCGGCGCGGCGCCAGCAGCTCCTCGGACGGCTCGGTCACGAGCTCCGGACCCCCGTCACCGTGATCCTCGGGCTCGCGCAGACGCTCCGGCGCGACGGCATGAGCGGCGAGGACCTGTCCGCGGCCCTCGAGGTGCTGGTCGAGCGGGCAGAGGGGCTCGCCCGCCTGGTCCACCGGTTCGAGGCGGCGGTGGAGGTCGGCCTGACCGAGTGGGCCAACGTGAACGAGATCGCGCGAACCGTGGCCGCGAAGGACCCCCGGATCCACGTCGAGGCGCCCGCCGGGCCCGTGATGACCACGCTCAACCGGACCGCGGGCGCCCGGATCCTCGAGGAGCTGGTCGAGAACGCGCTCGCCTTCTCCCCGCCGGACACGCGGGTCGAGATCGCGGTCTCGCTGCACGACGGGCGTCCCGAGGTGCGGGTCATCGACCACGGCAGCGGCGTCGACCCGCGCGTCGCCGAGCGGATCTTCGACCCGTTGGAGCAGGCGGAAGACCTGTTCACGCGGACCCACCCCGGGGTCGGGATCGGGCTCAGCCTCGCACGGCTGTCGGCGCGCGCGATGGACGGCGACGTCGTCCTGGAACGCTCCGACGACTCGGGCTCGACGTTCCTGTGGATCGTCTCGGCGCCCGCCCCCGCAGAGCTCTGAGCGCCGCCGCTACTTGAAGCGGCGCATGTGGACGCTCTCGAGCACCCCGATCGCCAAGAAGGAGGCGATCATCGACGAGCCTCCGTAGCTGATGAACGGCAGCGGGATCCCCGTGATCGGCATGATCCCGATCACCATCCCGACGTTGACGAACATCTGGA
Source organism: uncultured Actinomycetes bacterium (assembly GCA_963710985.1). Lineage (GTDB taxonomy): Bacteria > Actinomycetota > UBA4738 > UBA4738 > HRBIN12 > AC-51. Next base: position 34,841 of record CAVQCI010000007.1, read on the forward strand.
TCGCGAACATCGACGCGATGCCGGCCGCGAGGTAGGTCCCGAACGGATCCTTCGATAAGTAGGCGATCCGGATCGCCCGCCACAGAAGCAGCGCATACAGCGCCAGCAGCAGGAGCGACCCCACGAACCCGAACTCCTCCCCCGCGACCGTGAAGATGAAGTCGGTGTGCTGCTCGGGCACGTAGTCGAGGTTCGTCTGGCTGCCCTGCAGGTAGCCCTTGCCGAACATCCCGCCCGATCCAACCGCGATCAACGACTGATCGAGGTTGTACCGCGCATCCTGCGGGACCCCGGGCAGGTCGAGGAACGCGGTGATCCGCTCCAGCTGGTATTGCTTGATCACGCCCAGCTGCAGTGTGCCGAAGATCAGACGATCCCCGCGATCGACAGCACGGCGAGGTGCTTGGCCCGGGTGCCGGCCACGATCAGCATCCCGACGACGATCGCGACGAGCACGATCGACGTGCCGATGTCCGGCTGGATGAAGACCAGGAGCAACGGGATCACCCCGATCACGAGCAGCCGGATCAGGTCGCGCACGGTCGGCACGGGCGTGCGGAGCTCCGAGAGCACCGCGGCCAGCATGATCACGACGGCGAGCTTCGTGAACTCCGAGGGCGTGATCTGGAACCCGCCGACGTTGAAGTACCGCTGGGCGATCCCGTAGGTGTCGGTCGCGCCGACGCCGGGGATCTGCACGGCCACCAGCGCGAGGACGACCCCGCCGTAGATGAACCCGGCGTAGATCTTCAAGAACCGGTAGTCGAACGTGACGAGCACGAGCATCGCCACCCCGCCGAGCACCGCGGTCACGAGTTGCTTCTTCACGCGGGTGAGCGGCGCGAGCCCCATCCCGATCAGCGTCGTGCGCGTCGCCGAGTACAGGAGCATCAGCCCGACGATCACCAGCGCGGCGGTGATCAGGAGCAGCACCCAGTCCACGTGGCGGATCGGCCGGCGCTCGTCGGTCCACACGCGTCCGGCGACGAGATCCATCAGCGGCTCCCCGGCGTGTAGCAGCCCGGCTTCGGCGAGCTCGTGAGGCCCTCGATCCGCTCGATCACATCGCGCGTGATCGGCGCGGCGACCTGGCTCCCGAAACCGCCCTGCTCGACCATCGTGATGACGACGTAGTTCGGGTGCGCGGTCGGGCCGACCATCGCGGCGAACCACGACGTGTCTTGGAAGCCCTGGCGCTCGGCCGTCCCGGTCTTGCCGGCGACCGGCACCTGCCAGAGCGGGAATCCCATGAACGGGCAGGCCGCCGTCCCCGACGTGACGACGCTCGCCAGGGCGTTGCGGATGTACTGCAGCTCCGACTGCGTGAACGGCAGGGTCTGGTCGCAGTGCGGGTCGATCTGCCGCACGGTCTTCCCGGTGGGATTCACGATCCGCGACACGAGGTGCGGACGGCACAGGTGGCCTCCGTTCGCGATCGCCGCGTAGGCCCTGGCCATCTGCAGCGGCGTCGCGCTCATGTACGTCGAGCCGATCGACGTCAAGATGTCGATCCCCGGGACGAACCCGAACGGGAACTGCTGGGGGTTCTCCGCGGCCCACTTGGCGTCGGGCACGAGCCCGGGGGCCTCGGCGGGGAGGTCGACCCCGGTCTGCGCGCCGAACCCCCACTTCCTGAGCTCGTTCTGGAACACCTGCCCGTCGGGCGACAGCTGGTTGTCGACGTAGAGCTGGTAGAAGGCCGACCCGAACCGGTAGAAGACGGTGTCGCACGACACGCGGAGCGCCTCGGCGATCGACATGTACGTGTTCGACGGCTCCCAGTTCGTGAAGACCGTCCCCGACTTGTCGTTGGGGCTCACGTAGTCGGTCGAGCACTGGTAGCCGCCGGCCATCGACGCGATGCCCGCGTCCATCGCCGAGAGCGCCGTGACCGGCTTGAACGTCGACCCGGGGACGTAGCCGAGCTGGATCGCGCGGTCCAACGACGGGGCGGCCTTGGACTTGAAGACGTAGTTGCTCTGCTGCGGCGTCAGACCCTTGACGAACCAGTTGGGGTTGTACGAAGGGAGCGAGGCCATCGCTTTGACCGCTCCCGTATCGGCGTCCATCACGATCACGACGCCGGCGTTGGCCTGCAGCGGGTGGCCGCTGGAGTCGGTCATCGCCCGCGCGCGCTGCATCCCCTCGCTGAGCGCGGCCTCGGCCGCGCGCTGGTCGTTCAGGTCGAGCGTCAGGTGCAGCTCGTCCCCTGCGGTCGGCGGGATCGCCGCGAGCGCTCGGACCGTCTGGTTGTCCGAGTTGACGATGAACTTCTGCACGCCCTTCTCGCCCCGCAGGTACTTCTCGTATTCCTGCTCGAGCCCGCTCCGCCCGACGATGTCGTTCTGGCCGTAGCCCTTGCTCTTCAGGTCCTTGTATTCCTGCGCCGTGATGAGCCCCGTGTAGCCGAGGACCTGGGCGGCGTCGCTCCCCTGCGGATAGCCACGGACCGAGGTCTTCTCCACCGTGACCCCGGGGAAATCGTCCTGGTGCTCGGCGATGTAGAAGTCGACCTTCTTCGACACGAACTCGGCCACCGGGATCGCCTGATAGGGCGAGTACCGCGTGTCCTGCAGGCTCCGCACGATGTCCGACACGGGGATCTGCAGCAGCCCGGCGAGCTTCTGGATCACCGCCTCGGACCGGTCGCCCATCTGTTGCGGGCTCACGCGGACCTCGAGGCTGAGCCGGTTCTTCACCATCAGCTTGCCCGTGTCGTCGACGATCAGCCCGCGGAGCGGATCCGAGTAGGCGAACCGGATGGAGTTCGCGTGCGCCGCCTTCTCGTAGGTGGGCGCCGCGAGGACCTGCAGGTACCAGAGGCGCACCGAGAGCGAGACGAACATCAGCGCCACGAGCAGGGCGAGGAACCGCAGGCGCGAGGACGCCTTCTCCATCTAGAACCGCACCACCCTTCGTGGGCGCGAGCCCTCCACGATGCGGCGAAGCAGCGGGTACGCGATCGGCGTGAGCACCATGTTGTACAGCGCGGCGAGGAGCGCGACCTTGACCCCGTAGGTCGCCGACGCGTCGAAGTTGCCGAGGAGGAAGGACACGATCTCGTAGAAGGCGAGGCCGATCGCCGTGCCGGCCCCGACGACCATGGTAGGCAGTAACGGCGACGGTGACACGATGTACTGGCGCGCCATCCCCACCGCGTAGCCGACGAGGGTGAGGGTGAGGGCGGTGATGCCCTTCGGCTGGTTCAGGAGGAAGTCGACCGCGAGACCGCTCGCGAACCCGGTCACGGCGCCTTCGTTCGGACCCTCGAGCAGCGCGATCACGATCGTCACCAGGTAGAGCAGCTCGGGGCGGACGCCGAGCAGTCGCAGATCGGCGAACACCGTGGACTCGAGCAGCAGCGCCGTCACGATGACCGCCCCGATCGCGATCGTCCGGCGCACTAGCCTCCGGCCCCCGCCGTCTTCGGCGTCGTCTGCAGGACCAAGACGTACTCGAGCGCGGAGAAGTCCACGGCCGGGCGGACCGACACCGAGGTCTGGAGCTCGTTCGACCCGCGGAAGACGCGCGACACGGTGCCGATCAAGATCCCGGGCGGGTAGAGGCCGGGGCTGCCGTTCACGTCGTAGCTCACCGTGAAGACCTGGACCGGCCCCGCGTTCAGGTCGATCTTCGTGCCGGGGCTCACGAGGTCCATCTTCAGGTCCTGGTCGCCCTGTCCGGTCAGCAGACCGGTCTCGCGGGAGGTGCTGAGCAAGCCGGCGCCCGCCCACTGGCGGTCGACCACCAGCTGGACCTGGGCGGAGATCGGCGTCACCGACACGACCCGCCCGACGAGCCGTGGCGAGTTGGCGCTGCCTGTCACGACCGGTTGATCCACCGTGACCCCGTCGTCGGAGCCCTTGTCGATCGTGATCGAGTACTCGAAGTTCGAGAAGCCGTTGCCGATCACGACCGCGGGCACGCCGTTCGGATCGAGCGTCTGCCTCAGCCCGAGGAGGTCCTGCAGCCCCGAGAGCTCGGCCCGCTGCTCGCCGACGTCGGCGAGCTGGGTCTGGAGGTCGGCGACCTGGTTCTTGAGGTCCTGGTTCTCGCGCGAGAGCGAGGGCAGGTGGGCCACCCCGCTGAAGAAGTCCCCGACCGGGCGGGTGACCGTGGTGACGCCGTGTTGCAGCGGGGCCATCGCGGTCTGTGCGGCCTTGCCGAGGCCGGCGAGCGGTCCGTTCGGGCCCTCGCGGTAGTCGAGCGTGATCACCGCGAGCGAGACGGCGACGAGGGATACCACGAGCAGGCGCGTGCTGCGAGGCCGGGGCCGCGGGACCGCCACGCGGCACTACCGCCGGCTGCTCGGGCTCACCAAGACGCGCTGCAGCACCTCGAACTCCTCGAGGCACTTGCCCGAGCCGAGCACGACCGCCTGCAGCGGCGTGTCGGAGATGCGGACGGGCATCCCCGTCTCGTGGCGCAGCCGCTTGTCCAGGCCGCGCAGGAGCGCGCCGCCGCCGGTCAGGACGATCCCTCGGTCCATGATGTCGGCGGAAAGCTCCGGTGGGGTCCGGTCGAGCGTGGTCTTGATGGCATCGATGATCGCGTTCACGGGCTCCTCGACCGCACGGCGGATCTCCTCCGCCGTGATAGTGATCGTCTTCGGGAGCCCGCTCACGAGGTCGCGGCCCTTGATCTCGGCGACGAGCTCCTCGGGCATCGGGAAGACCGACGCGATCGCGAGCTTGATCGCCTCGGCGGTCCGCTCGCCGAGCAGGAGCGAGTACTCCTTCTTGACGTGCTGGATGATCGCCTCGTCGAGCTCGTCGCCGCCGATCCGGATGCTGGTCGACGTGACGATGCCGCCCAGCGAGATCACGGCGACCTCGGTCGTGCCGCCGCCGATGTCGACGACCATGTTGCCGGTGGGCTCGTGGATCGGGAGCCCGGCGCCGATCGCGGCCGCCATCGGCTCCTCGATGATGTAGGCGCGGCGGCTTCCGGCGGCGATCGTGGCCTCCTCGACCGCGCGCTGCTCCACACCGGTGATGCCCGACGGGACGCAGACGACCACGCGCGGCTTCGCGAGCAGGCGGCGCTTGTGCACCCGCTGGATGAAGTAGCGGAGCATCTTCTCGGTGACGTCGAAATCCGCGATCACGCCGTCCTTCAAGGGCCGGACCGCCTGGATGTGCGACGGGGTGCGCCCGATCATCCGCTTGGCCTCGGCGCCCACCGCAAGGATGGCGCCGGTAAGGGTGTTGATCGCGACGACGCTCGGCTCGTTCAACACGACACCGCGACCACGCACGTACACGAGCGTGTTCGCGGTCCCGAGATCGACGGCCATGTCGCGACCAAGGAACCCGAGTACCCCCTCCGCACCACCTTGCGGACGGGACGTGGGGGAAGATGTCCTTTGAACCCTCTCGGCCATGGGATTCGCGGGCCATTCAACAGGACACGGTCCCGCGCTGGCAACTCAAGGGGTTTCGCGTACGGTCACCGCTGCCGGTCCTCGCTCGGTACGCTCTTCGGCCATGACGGGGTACGCGGCGGTGTTTCCGGGGCAGGGATCGCAGTTCGTGGGGATGGCGGATCCGTGGGGCGAGCACCCGGCCTCGCGTGCCGTGCTCGAGGAGGCCTCCGACGCGATGGGGCGCGACGTCGTGGCCGGATGCCGCGACGAAGGGGCGTTGGCGACGACCGAGTTCGTGCAACCGGCGCTGCTGGCGCTCGGGATCGCCGGGTTCGCCGTCTTGGAGGCGGAGGGGATGCCACGTCCCGTCGGAGCTGCGGGCCACTCGCTCGGGGAGTTCGCCGCGTTGGTGGCCGCCGGGGTGCTGACGCTGGCCGAGGCGCTCGATGTCGTCGTGGTCCGCGGGGCGGCGATGCAGCGCGCCGGCGAGGAGCGGCCGGGGACGATGGCGGCCCTGCTCGGTGTCGGAGCCGACGACGCCGAGGCGCTCTGCGACGAGGCGCGCGGTGAGGACGTCCTGCTCGTCGCCAACCTCAACTCCCCCGTCCAGGTCGTGATCAGCGGGAGCATCGAGGCGGTGGCGCGGGCCGAGGCGCTGGCGAAGGAGCGGAAGGATCCGTGCTGTCCGGCTCAACGTGGCCGGCGCCTTCCACTCACCGTTGATGGAGCCGGCCGTGGCGGCGATCGACGAGCGGCTCGACGCGCTCCCGTTCCGGGCGCCGCGGTTCCCGGTGGCGGAGAACGTCGCCGGGACACTGGTCGACGATCCCGAGGAGCTGCGGGCCCTGCTGAAGCGCCACGTCGTCTCGCCGGTGCGATGGGAGGCGTGCGCCCGGTCGCTCGCCGGCGCTGGCGCATCCGTGTTCGTCGAGCCGGGGCCCGGCGACGTGCTCACGAAGCTCCAGAAGCGGATCGACGCGGCGGTCCGCGTGGTCGCCGTGGGGTCGCCGGAGGCCGCGCGCGAGGCGCTCGCCGGCTGAGCCGCATCACTCCCACCGGAACGCGAGCACGGCGGCCACCCCGGTCCCGATCGCCACGGCGACCACCACCGCCAGCGCGAGGCCGCTCCATCCGAACCCGAGCCAGGGGTCCTGCAGGATCCGTGCGACGTGGGTGAGCAACAGCACGTCACCGACGCCGCGCATCGGCGCGGTCATCACCTCGCGTGGTGGCCCGGCGCCCCCGAGCATCAGCATCAGGAAGAAGAGCATGATGCCGAGTCCCTGCGCCGCGCGGGCCGTCGGCAGGATCGATCCGAGCAGCACGCCCAACGCGGCGAAGCTCAGCACCGACAGCGCGTACGCGCCGAGGACGCCCACGAGCGACCGCGGCCAGCCGACGTCGTACCGGAGCGAGGCCGCCACGACCATCACGAGCCCGCCGACGGTGGCGATCAGGACCGTCACGAGGACCTGCGCTCCCAACAAGGCCCACAGGGGCACGCTGGAGGCCCGGAACCTTCGGAGCACGCCGTGCTCCCGGTATGCCGCCAGGTGCACCGGCAGCGCCAGCACGCCGATCGAGGCCAGGACGAGGCCGAGGTAGGCGGGCACGTACAGGTCCATCGCCCCCACGCCCCGGTAGACCTCCCCCGACGGGTCGGGCGTGTTGCCGAACACCTCGCCCATCACGAACAGGATCACGACAGGCATCGCGAAGGCGAAGATCACCGTGATCGGCTCGCGGAGGAACAGCTTCAGCTCGATCCACGTCATCCGGAGCAGGAGCCGGATCCCGCTCATCCCGAGCCCTCCTCCGTGAGCCGCAGGAACGCGTCCTCGAGCGTCGGCTGCTCCACGCGGAGGTCCGCAGGCCGCAGCCCGCGGGTGAGCAGCCCCGCGGAGACCTCGGCGAGCACGGGGTCGACGCCCTCGATCTCGACGCGCTCGGCCCACCGCTCGACGGACCGCACCGACCCGATCCGGTCGAGCCACGCGAGGTCCGCGTCGCGGGGCACCGAGAACCGCAGCCGCATCTCCGGGGTCACGCGGTTCACGAGGGCCTGGGGAGCGCCCTCGGCCACGATGGTGCCGTCGCGGACCACCGCCACCCGGTCGCACAGCCGCTCCGCCTCGTCCATGAAGTGCGTGACGAGCACGACCGTCGTGCCGCTCGCCCGGACCCGGCGGATCAGGTCCCAGGCCACGCGACGCGCGGCCGGGTCGAGCCCGGTCGTCATCTCGTCGAGGAAGACAGCCTCGGGGTCGGAGACCAACGCGAGGGCGATGAACAGCCGTTGCCGCTGACCGCCCGACAGGTCCGCGAACGCCGCGTCCTGCCTGTCCGCGAGGCCCCACTCCTCGAGCAGGCGGCCGGTGTCGACAGGGCGGGCGGAGAGCCCGCAGAACAGGGAGAGCGCCTCCCGCACCTTCATCCGGGCCGGCAGGGCGCTCTCCTGTAGCTGCGAGCCGATCCGGCGGCGGAGCTGGCGGACCTCGGTTGCGGGATCGAGCCCCAGGACGCGGACGTGCCCGGCGTCGGCGCGCCGCAGGCCCTGGAGGATCTCCACCGTGGTCGTCTTGCCCGCGCCGTTCGGACCGAGCAGCCCGAAGATCTCCCCCACGTGGACATCGAACGTCATGTCACGCACGGCGTCGACAGCGCCGTAGCGCTTGCGCAGACCCTCGGCGTGGACCGCGAGATCCATCCTTCCCCGGGCTCGACGCTAGCCGCCGTGCCACCGGCCCGCCACGGGCCGGTCGGCCCGCCATCGCGGGGCGGACCCGGCGCGCGACCCCGCCCGGCGGGTCCGATATGCTCCGGTCCCGTGACCAGACACGCCACCATCACCGGCGTCGGCTCGTCGCTCCCTCCCCGGCTCGTCCCCAACACGTGGTTCGAGTCGCAGATCGAGACCTCCGACGAGTGGATCCGCGACCGCACGGGCATCGAGGCCAGGCATTTCGCCGACGACGGGGTGGTCACCTCCGACCTGGCGGTCGACGCGGCGCGGATCGCCCTGGACTCGGCCGGCGTCGCGCCCGAGCAGGTTGACCTGATCGTCTGCGCGACCATCACCGGCGACACGCCGTTCCCGGCGACCGCCGTGTGGGTGCAGCAGAAGCTCGGGTTGTCGTGTCCCGCCTTCGACGTGAACGCGGCGTGCGCCGGCTTCTCCTACGGGCTGGCGTCGGCGAGCGCCTTCGTCGAGGCGGGGATGGCCGACACCGTGCTGCTGATCGGGGCGGAAGTGTTCAGCCGGTTCCTCGACTTCTCCGACCGCCAGACGTGCGTGCTGTTCGGCGACGGCGCCGGCGCCACGGTGCATCCAGGCGGCCGATCGTCCGGGGATCGAGGGCACCGTGCTCGGCGCGGACGGCACCGCCGCCGAAGATCCTCATCATGCCCGGCGGCGGGTCGCGCGAGCCGGCGACGCTCGAGACCGTCGCGGCAGAGCGGCACCGCATCGCGATGCCCAACGGCCGCGAGGTGTTCAAGCGCGCGGTGACCGAGATGGCGGCCGCCTGCCGCGAGGTGCTCGAGAAGAACGGCCACGCCCCCGAGGACGTGGATCTGCTGATCCCCCACCAGGCGAACGCGCGGATCATGAAGGCCGTCGCCGAACGCCTGCACATCCCGCTCGAGCGGGCGGTCGTCGACGTGGCGGAGGTCGGGAACACGAGCGCCGCGTCGATCCCCATCGCCCTGGACCGTGCCTGGCGCGACGGCCGGATGCGCGAGGGCGACCTCGTGCTGTTCGCCTCGTTCGGCGCAGGCCTCACGTGGGGTGCGACGGCGGTGCGCTGGACGATGCCGGCGGTGACGACGTGACGAGCAAGGTCGCCGTGGTCACCGGCGCGACGCGCGGGATCGGGCGGGCCAGCGCGATCGGCCTGGCCGCGGACGGCTGGACCGTCGCCGTCGGCTACCGCAGCAACGAAGGCGCGGCCAAGGAGACGATCGAGGAGATCGAGGGCGCCGGCGGCCGTGCGATCGCCGTGTTCCTCGACACGACCGACGAGTCGAGCGTGCAGGAAGGGTTCCGGCGCGTGGCCGACGAGGTCGGCAACGTGACGGGCTTGGTCAACAACGCCGGGTTCTCCCAGGACGGCCTGCTGCTCAAGTACTCGATGGAGGCCTACGACCGCGCGATGGACACGAACGTGCGGGGCGCGTTCCTGTGCGCCAAGGAGGCGATGCGGGGGATGCTCCGCGAGCGGTGGGGCCGGATCGTCAACGTGTCGAGCGCGGTGGCCCTGCACGGCAACGCGGGCCAGACGGTCTACGCGGCCACGAAGACCGCGTTGCTCGGGCTGACGAAGTCGCTCGCACGCGAGATCGGGAGCAAGGGCATCACCGTGAACGCGATCTGCCCGGGACTCGTCGACACCGAGATGACCGCCCACCTCGACGACCGCGCCCGCGCCTACTACATGGACCAGACGCCGATCGGGCGGACCGCGACCCTCGAAGAGGTCGCGGCGGTCGTGCGCTTCCTGATGTCGGAGGAGGCGTCCTACGTGAACGGCGCCGTGCTCCCGGTCGACGGCGGGCTGACGGCGTAGGCGAGTGAGGACGCGCCCGCTAGGCTTGGCGGACGCCCGAACAGGAGGGGAACGTGACATGACGGACCGCGCCGAGATCGAGACCCGCGTGCGCAAGGTGCTCGCGGAACAGCTCGCCGTGGACGAGGCCCAGGTCGTGCCCGACGCGCGCTTCCAGGAGGACCTCAACGCAGACTCGCTCGACCTCGTGGAGGCCGTCCTCGCCCTCGAGGAGGAGTGGGACATCGAGATCCCCGAGGACGAGATGGAGTCCGTGAAGACGGTGGGACAGGCTGTGGACCTCGTCGTCACGAAGCTCGGCGGCTGAGCCGCCCGATCGGAAGGAACGCATGCCCGAGGGTCGTCGCGTCGTCGTCACCGGTATCGGGCCGGTCACCCCGGTCGGGACCGGCGTCGACGCGTTCTGGACGGGTCTGACCACCGGCCGCAACGGCGTCCGCACGATCACGCGCTTCCCGATCGGCGACCTCCCGGTGAGCGTGGCGGGCGAGGTGCCCGACTTCGACCCGTCCGAGTGGCTCGAGGTCAAGGAGGCGCGGCGCACGGACCGCTTCACGCAGTTCGCGATCGCGTCGGCGAAGCTCGCGTGGGAAGACGCGGGCCGTCCCGAGTTCGTCTCGGAGCGCGCCGGCTCGATCTACGCGACCGGGATCGGCGGGATCGAGACGCTGCTCGCCCAGCACGAGGTGCTGCTCTCCAAGGGACCGGGGCGGGTCTCGCCGTTCATGGTCCCGATGCTGATGGCCAACGCCCCGGCGGGTCACATCGCGATGCTCTACGGCTTCACCGGCCCCAACATGTGCACGATCTCGGCGTGCGCCTCGTCGAACCACGCGATCGGCGAGGGCATGCGGCTGATCCGCGACGGCTACCTCGACGTGTGCATCGTCGGTGGATCCGAGTCCGCGACGCATCCGCTCACGGTCGCGGCGTTCGCCCAGATGACGGCCCTCACGAAGAACCCCGATCCCGAGACGGCGTCCCGGCCGTTCGACGCCGAGCGCAACGGGTTCGTGCTGAGCGAGGGGGCGTGCGCGCTGGTGCTCGAGAGCGAGGAGCACGCGCGGTCGCGACAGGCGCGGATCTACTGCGAGGTCGCCGGGTACGGCGCCAGCGCCGACGCGTACCACATCACCGCGCCCGACCCGAAGGGCTCGGGGGCGACGCTCGCGATGCGCTGGGCGCTCGCCGACGCCGGCGAGGACCCGACCGCGATCACCTACATCAACGCCCACGGCACCTCGACGCCTTTGAACGACGCCGCGGAAACGGTCGCGATCAAGAACGTGCTCGGCGAGCACGCCCGCGAGGTCGCCGTGTCCTCCACGAAGTCGATGACCGGGCACATGCTCGGGGCCGCCGGGGCGGTCGAGGGCGCGGTGTGCGCGCTCGCGATCGTGCACCACCGGATCCCGCCCACGATCCACCACGAGCACCCCGACCCCGACTGCGACCTCGACGTCACGCCGAACGAGGCGCGCGACCTCGACGTGACGCTCGCGCTGTCGAACTCGTTCGGGTTCGGCGGGCAGAACGCTTCGATCGCGTTCCGCGCGATCCCGTAAGGGGGCTCTCGGACGCACGGTGAGGAGCCGTGGCGCACCGCAGATACACTGCCCCAACGGTTCCGACCGAGAGGGAGTGGGACATGCTGATCCTCGGCATCATCGTGTTCGGGCTGGCGATCGGGTGGGTGGCCCAGCTGATCCTCGGGCGGACCAAGCCCGGCCATCGCAACTGGGGCGAGGCGCTGGTCGCCGGTCTGGTGGGATCGTTCGTGGGGGGCCTGCTGATCAGTCTGCTCTCGGGTGACGGGCTGGATCTCAAGCCGAGCGGGATCATCGGCTCGATCGTCGGTGCCGTGATCGTGCTCCTCGTGTGGGGTGCCGTCCGCGGTCGCGCCTGAGCTGACCGTGCCCAGCCCGCTGCATCGAACACTGCGGTTCGCGGCCGGCGGCGCTCTGGTCTTCCTCAGCTGGAGCGAAGCGCGCCGGGCGCAGGTCCCGGCGTACGAGGAACGGGCCTTCCGCGCCGCGAACGACGCGTCCGACGCGATCCGCGTGCCGGTCCGCGCGGTGATGCAGGCGGGCACCTACGCGACGGTTCCGGCGGTGGCGGCGATCGCGGTCCTGCGAGGGAGGCGACGGCTCGGTGCGACCCTGTTCGCGGGCGGAACCGCAGCCTGGCTCGCGGCGAAGGCGCTCAAGCGGGTGGGAGGGCGCGAACGGCCGGCCGGCGTGTTCGAGGACGTGAAGCTCCGCGAGGACATCGCCGGCGACCTCGGCTGGCCGTCGGGGCACACGGCGGTCGCCGGCACGCTCGCGTTGGTCGCCGCGGATGCGCTGCCGCGCGCGCCGCGGTCCTTACTCGGCGCCGTGGTGGCCACGACCGGGTTCGGCCGGATGTACGTCGGCGCGCACCTGCCGCACGACCTCCTGGGCGGGGCCGGGCTCGCGATGATGCTCTCCGCCGTCTTGCCGCCGGCCGTCGAGCCGCGCTGAGGTTCAATCCTCGAACGAGCGGTACAACCGCGCGCCGTTCACGTCGACCGTGATCGCGCGGTCCTCGACGACGTCCTCGAACCGCACGCGCAGCGGCATCCACGGCTCCTCGGCCCCGAACGACCCGTCGCCGAGAGGGGCCAGCGCCTGCTCGGACCCGTCCGAGGGCGACGCGAGGATCAGCCGGCCGCGCCGCACGTAGACACGAGACGTGAGATGCCACGGGTCGTTCGAGCGGTACAGACCCGCGAAGGCCCGCCACGCGTCCGGCGGTGGCGACGGCTCGGAGGACTGGTCGACGCCGTCCTTCACGAGCCAAACCGGCCCGTGGGTGAGCGCCGCGACCGCGCCGGCGTCGTCGCGCACCGGTCGCAGGAGATGCTTGTCGAGCGCCGGGTGCGGCACCGCGAACGCGTCCTCGCCGAACCGCTCGAGCCGCACCGCGAGCGGACCCGCGCGGAGCACGAGCCCGTCGTCCTGCGGGTCGAGCTCCCACACGCGCTCCTCGCCGCGGTAGGTGCCCGCGTAGACGTCGGCGTCGGGGATGCGGTCGGGCGCCGGCGGCGGGACGAACGCCGGCAGCTCCTCGCCACGGATCGCCGCGGACACGGCCGTGAGGGCCTCGCGGCCCAGCTCGTCCTTCACGCCCTGCCCGTTCAGCAGCACGACCATCCCGAGGCCGTCGTCGGGCCAGATCTCGAGCAGCGCCGTGAACCCGACCATCCCGCCCGTGTGGCGGACCGCACGGCGGCCGTCACGCTCGACCACGTCCCATCCGTACCCGTACCGCGAGCCGCGCTCGCCGCCGTCGACGTGGGGCCCGATCCACCGCGCGAACCCGTCTGCGTCGAGGAGCTCGCCGTGCTCGCCGTGGCCGCCGTTCAGCACGAGCCGGGCGTACTCGCACATGTCGGTCACGGTCGACACGATCGAGCCGTCGGCGGTGTTCGAGGGCTGCCATACGGCCGGCGCGAGCGGGTGGCTCAAGTGAGCGGGGCGGTCGCTCTGCAGCGGCTCGTAGCCGACCGCGGCCTCGGTCCGTTCGGTCTCGACGATCGCGGCGCTCGTCCGTGTCATCGCGAGCGGCCCGATCACCCGCTCCATCAGCAGGTCGTGGATCGGGATGCCGGTCGCGCGCTCGAGCGCGAACCCCACCAGCTTGTACCCGAGGTTCGAGTACCAGAACCGCTCCCCGGGCGCGAACGCCGGCGGGAGCTCCTTGGCGCGGACGTGCTCCACGTGGGACCACGGACCGTGCTCGACGCCGATCCGCAGGCCGCTCGTATGGGTCAGCAGGTGGTGCAGCGTGATCGGACCGAACGGCTCCGGCAGGTCGAGCCCGGGCACCAGCTCGTTGATCGAGGCGTCGAGCGCGAGCGTGCCCTTCGCCACCTCCTGCACGACACAAAGCGCGGCGAACGACTTGGAGATCGAGCCGATCTGGAACCGGGTGTCCGGACCCACCGGCCGGCCCGAGGCGACGTCGGCGAACCCGCGGATGACCGCGCCGAGCGTGTCGTGTTCGTCGGTGACGGCCAGCGCGGCGCCGGCCGCGTGCGTGAGCGGCAGGTACGCCTCGACGACCTCGCCGATCCGTTGGAACGCCTGCTCCAGCCCGGGCACGGCGCCCTGCCTCAGCCGAAGAACAGGCGGAGCTCGCGCTCGGCCGAGTCCGCAGAATCCGAGCCGTGCACGATGTTCTCGCCGATCAGGGTGGCGAAGTCGCCGCGGATCGAGCCGGGGGCGGCCTGCACCGGATCCGTCGGCCCCATCAGCGTGCGCCAGCACGCGATCGCGTCCTCGCCGCTGATCTTCGCCACGACGACGGGGCCACCGGTGATGAACCCGACGAGCTCACCGTAGAACGGCTTCTCGCGATGTTCCCCGTAATGCTCCTCGGCCGTCTCGCGCTCGATCGTGAACAGCCGCATCTCCTCGATCGTGAGGCCCTTCTGCTCGACGCGGCGCAGGACCTCGCCGACGAGCCCGCGACGGACGCCGTCGGGCTTGACGATCAGGAGGGTGGATTCGATGGCCATGTCGGTGACGCTCTCCTCGGGTTGACGGGCGCGGGCAGTCTAGCGGCCGCGCCCGGCCGCCCACGTTTCCGCGAGCTCGGCGAGGAGCAGCGCCTGCGCCACGATCATCGACTCGAGCTCGTTCGGGTCCACGCTCTCGTCGGAGGCGTGGATCCGGCTGCCCGCCATGTCCTCGGGTCCCCACAGGACGAACTCCGCGTCCGGCGCCGCGTCCGCAAGCGTCTGCAGCAGCGGGATCGAACCGCCCGAGCCGGCCTCGAGCGGCTCGACGCCGAAGGCCTCGCCGAGCGCCCGGCGGGCCGCCGCGGACCCCGGGCCGTCGGTGCGCGCGCGGAACGGCGGCGCCGTCTTCACCGGTTCGACCTCGACGGCCGCGCCCCACGGGGCGTGCGTCCGCAGGTGCCGCTCGAGCACGGCGAGCTCGGCCCCGGGGTCGGCGCCGGGCACGATCCGCATCGAGAGCTTCGCCTTCGCCTCGGGGAGCAGGACATTCGAGGCGCCGGCGATCGAGGTGGTGTCGAGGCCGATCGCCGAGATGCTCGGCTCCCCCCACAGACGCGAGCCGATCGCGGCGCCGCCGAGCACCTCGGTCCCGGGCAGCAGGTCCGCGCTCGCACGGAAGTCGTCCTCGGCGATGTCGGGCCCTTCCCACGCGATCCGGGTCACGCCTTCCACGGCGACCCTGCCCTCGTCGTCGTGCAGCGTCGCCAGCAGACGCGACAGCGCGATCATCGCGTCGGGCGCGGGTCCGCCGAACACGCCGGAGTGCAGCGGGTGTTCGAGCGTGCGCACCGTCACGAGGCAGGCGACCTCGCCGCGGAGGGACGTCGTGAGGGTCGGCTCGCCTACGCGCAGGTTCCCCATGTCGCACACGACGAACAGATCGCAGGCGAACAGCTCCGGACGGCTGCGGACGAACGCCGGGAGGTTCGAGGCCGTCTCCTCCATCCCTTCGACGATCAGCTTCAGCGTGCACGGAGGGCTGCCGTCGAACGCGCGGAGCGTGCCGAGGTGGATCGCGATGCCGCCCTTGTCGTCGGCGGCGCCGCGTCCGTAGAGGCGGCCGTCGTCCTTGCGGGTCGCGGTCCACGGATCGGTCGTCCATCCCTGCTCGGGCGGCGCGGGCTGGATGTCGTAGTGCGCGTAGAGCACCACGACCGGCGAGCCCTCGGGGCCGGACACCTCCGCGTAGACGGGCGGGTAGCCGTCGGGCACCTCCATCGGCCGCGCGTCCGCGAACCCCGCCGCCCGGCACAGCTCGGCGGTGAGCGCGGCCATCTCGTGCACCGGCTCAGGCGGGTAGCCGGGGAAGGCGCACGACGCGATCCCCACCATGCGCTCGAGGTACGTCGAGCACCCGCGGCATCGACGATCGGACCTTCTCGCGAAGGACGGCGGCGTCCATCGACCCCTCCCTATCCCAGGACGCGCTTCGCGTCGGCGACGGTGAACAACGACCCGGTCACGAGGATCGCGTCGCCAGGACCGGCGGCGGCGCGGGCGGCCTCGATCGCGGCGCGGACGCTCGGTTCGACGGAGACCTCATCGGTACCGACCGCCCTCGCAGCCTCGGCGACCGCCTCGGGTTCGGCGCTGCGCACGCTGTCGTTGCGCGCGGCGTAGACGACGTCGGCGAGCCCGGCGAGCGGAGCGACGACCCCGGCCACATCCTTGTTCGCGCTGACGGCCAGCACGACGTGCAGGCGGTCCCAGGTGAACGACGACGGCAGGGCCTCCGCGAGCGCCTCCGCGCCGGCCGGGTTGTGCGCGCCGTCGAACACGAGCAGCGGCTCGCGACCGACGACCTCGAGCCGGCCCGGCGAGCGGACCGCCGCGAGCCCCTCCCGCAGCGTGTCTTCGTGGAGCGCCTGGCCGGTGAGCACCTCGAACGCGACGATCCCGGCCGCCGCGTTGTGGACCGCGTACTCGCCGAACATCGGCAGGTACAGGTCCTCGTAGGTGGCGTGGGCGCCGTGGAGTCGGAACGACTGACCGCCGACGGCCTGCAGCCGTTCCTCGACCTCCCAATCCACCCCCTCGTGCAGGAGACGCGCCCCGACCTCGTCGGCACGGCGCGCCAGCACGAGCGCGGCCTCGTCGTCCTGGCTGCGGATCACGCCAGTCCTGCCGGGCTTGAGGATCCCGGCCTTCTCCCCCGCGATGTCGGCGAGCGTCGGCCCGAGCTCGGCGACGTGGTCCATCCCGATCGGCGTGATCACAGCCACATCGCCGGCGACGAGGTTCGTCGCGTCCCACGAGCCGCCCATCCCGACCTCGAACACGCCGAGCCCGACGGGCCTGTCCGCGAACCACAGGTACGCGAGCCCGGTGACCGCCTCGAAGTACGTGACCTCCCCATGGCCCGCCCCGTCGACCAGCTCGAGGTAGGGCTCCAGGTGCGCCCACTCGTGGGTGAACTCCTCCGCCGACATGTCGTCCCCGCACACGGAGAACCGCTCGGTGACCGAGAGCAGGTGCGGCGAGGTGAAGACGCCCGCGGTGATCCCCTCGGCGCAGGCGACGGCCCCCGCGACCCGGGCCGCGGTCGTCTTGCCGTTCGTTCCGGTGACGTGGATCGTGGGGTAGGTCAGCTGCGGGTCGTCGAGGTAGTCGGCGAGGAGCCGGATCCGGTCCAGCGACGGCCCCGGCATGTGCTCGGGTTGCCGCGCGTCCAGCCGCGCGACCGCGTCCTCGAACCGGGTCACGCCGGCTCCGGCGGCGCGAGCACCACCTCGACCGACGCGGCGTCCGCGGTCTCGGTCGCGAGCGCCTGGACGTTCCCCGCCTCGCGGACGTCCACCTCGGCGAGCGCGAGCCGCGCGAGCCGCGCGGCGGTGTCGCGGACCGTGACCCGCTCCGCCGGCACGCGGAGCGACACCTTCGCGAGCGCCTTCTCCTTACGGATCGCCGTCAGCACCTCGGCCGCGACCTCGTACACACCGGGATCGGCGCCTTCGGCGATCGCGAGCTCCTCCGGCCTCGGCCAGGCCGCGCGATGGACCGAGCCCTCCCGCCACCACGACCACACCTCTTCGGTCACGTAGGACAGGAACGGCGCGAAGAGCCGCTGCAGGACGTCGAGCGCCAGGCGCAGGGCCGCGACGGCCGAGCCCGCCGCCTCCTGGCCGTGGACGCCGTACGCGCGCTGCTTCACCAGCTCGAGGTAGTCGTCGGTGAATCCCCAGAAGAACCGCTCGACCAGGTCGAGCGCCCGCGCGTGCTCGTAGTCGTCGAACGCGGCCGTCGCGTCGCGGACGACGTCGCGAAGCGCGGCGAGCATCGCGAGGTCGAGCGGCTCGGTCGATCTCGCCCGGCGGGGCCTCGATCCCGAGCACGAACTTCGACGCGTTCAGGACCTTGATCGCCAGACGCCGGCCGACCTTCATCTGCTGCTCGTCGAACGCTGCGTCGATCCCCAGGCGCGCGCTGGCTGCCCAGTAGCGGACCGCGTCGGAGGAGTGCCGCTCGAAGACCTCGGTCGGCGTGACGACGTTCCCCTTCGACTTCGACATCTTCTTGCGGTCCGGGTCGGTCACGAACCCGCTGATCGCAGCGTTCGTCCAGGGGATCGAGGCGTGCTCGAGATGGGCGCGGAGCACCGTGTAGAACAGCCACGTCCGGATGATGTCGTGGGCCTGTGGGCGCAGGTCCATCGGGAACAGCCGCGCGAACAGGTCGGGGTCGTCCTCCCATCGAGCCGCGATCTGCGGCGTGAGCGACGACGTCGCCCACGTGTCCATCACGTCGGGGTCGCCGATGAAGCCACCGGGGACGCCGCGCTGCTCGGGGGTGAAGCCCGCCGGCACGGCGTCCTGTGGGTCGATCGGCAGGGCGGATTCGTCCGCGTAGATCGGATCGTCGTAGACGGGCTCGCCCGCGTCGTCGAGGCGGTACCAGACGGGGAACGGCACGCCGAAGTAGCGCTGGCGGCTCATCGCCCAGTCGGCGTTCAGCCCTTCGACCCACGATGCGTAGCGTCCGCCCATGAAGGCCGGGTGCCACGCGATCTCACGACCCCGGGCGAGCAGCTCCTCCTTGAGAGCGAGCGTCTTCACGAACCACTGGCGACTCGAGATCACCTCGAGCGGACGATCGCCCTTCTCGTAGAACTTCACGACGTGGCGGACCTGCTCGGGCTCGCCGAGCAGCGCGCCGGCCTCTTGCAACAGCTCGACGATCCGGCGCCGTGCCTGCTTCGCGCCCTTGCCGGCGAGCTCGGCCATCGCGGTGTTGGCGGCTGCCGGGTCGCGCGACTCCCATCCCGGCTCGCCGAACCGCCCGGACGCGAGGGTGCCGTCGCGCCGCAGCACCACGCGCGCAGGAAGTCGCAGCTCACGCCACCAGGTGACATCGGTGACGTCGCCGAACGTGCAGATCATCGCGATGCCGGTCCCCTTCTCGGGATCCGCGAGCTCGTGCGCCACCACCGGCACCGGCGCCCGGAACAGTGGGGTCAGGACGGTCCGTCCGACGAGCGGCGCGTAGCGGTCGTCGGAGGGATGCGCCACCAGCGCCACGCACGCGGGGATCAGCTCCGGCCGCGACGTCTCGATCTCGACGTGGCCGCCGTCCTCGCGCTCGAACGCGACCCGATGGTAGTGACCGTCCTGCTCGCGATCCTCGATCTCGGCCTGCGCCACCGCGGTCTGGAAATCGACGTCCCACATCGTCGGCGCCTCGGCCGTGTAGGCCACGCCCGCACGCGCGAGATGAAGGAACCCGCGTTGTGAGACGCGCCGCGACACCTCGCCGATCGTCGTGTACGTCTGCGTCCAGTCGACCGAGAGGCCAAGGAGCCGGAACAGGTCTTCGAACGCCTTCTCGTCCTCCACGGTGAGCCGTTCGCAGAGCTCGATGAAGTTCGCGCGGCTGACGGGGACCGGGTCGTCGGTGGGACGCTCGAGCCTCGTGACGTCGAAATGCGGATCGTACGGGAGCGAGGGGTCGCACCGGACCGCGAAGTAGTTCTGCACGCGGCGCTCGGTCGGCAGCCCGTTGTCGTCCCATCCGATCGGGTAGAAGACCTCGAGCCCGCGCATCCGCTTGTACCGGGCCATCAGGTCCGTGTGTGTGTACGACATCACGTGCCCGATGTGCAGGGAACCGGACGCCGTCGGCGGCGGCGTGTCGATCGCGTAGATCTCCTCGCGGGACCTCGAGCGGTCGAAGCGGTACGTGCCGGCGGTCTCCCACCATTCGCCCCACTTCGCCTCGAGCCCGTCGAGCGACGGCTTCTCGGGGACGTTCATCCGCTGGAGTCTACCGACGGGTCCTCGAGCCCAGGGTCGTCGTCCGTGCGGCGCCGGACCCGGCGGACCACCTGTTCCGCGGCGCCGAACATCGCCGCGCCGCTCGCGAGGGCCTCCCGGTCGATCGGCTCGTCCGCCACGCCGGACAGCGTCGCGTTCACGAACTGCGCCCACACGAACGTGCGCGCCAGCAGGTAGAGGTACAGGAGGATCGCGATCGAGAGGCCGAGCGAGCCGTACAGGTCCGACGCGTGCTCGATCTTGTGCCAGAAGTAGATCCAGACCACGAGGTTCATCAGCCTGAGGAGCACGGCGAACCCGATCGCGCCCGGAAGGACGTGGAGCCATCGACCGTCGTGAGGCAGCAGGACGAACGCGACGACGGCGACGACGATCGTGATCGCCGAGAGCAGGACCCAGGCGAGCGCGCCCCCCACGATCCCCTCAGACTCCAGCCACGAGGAGAACCACGTCTGGAGCAGGATCGTGCCCAGGAGGAACCCAGAGAGCTCCACGAGCTGCAGCGGCCGGACCTTCCGACGGGCCGGCAGCCGCCACGCGATCGTGCACGTCACGTCGATTGCCTGCCTCAGACCGCGGGCGGCCCAGAGCATCAGGATCAGCCCCGCGGCCAGCACCCACACGCGGCTCGAGCCGGCTTGCTCGATCCCCTTGGCGACGCTGCCCGCGACGACGCCGCTCATCCTCGCCTCGCGCAGCATGTCCGCCGGCTCCTTCGACGCGAGATCGGCGACGACCCCTACCAGACCGACGTAGAAGGCCGCCGCCGGCAGCTCCCAGAGGAACATGCGGTACGCGAGGCCTCCGGCAAGGAGCCCGCCCCCGTGGTCGCGGTCGCGCACCCACGCGTGCGCGAGGAGGCGCAGCCAGCCACGTCGGCGTCGCTCCCGTTCGAAGCGTGCCTGCGCTTCGCGCGCGACCCGCTCGGCACGAGCGCGACCGCGAGCGATCCGCTCGGCGGCGCTCGCGCGTTCGGCCTCCTCCGGGGGCGTGGGCGGTTCGCCGGACGCGCTCACGGCGCGCTCGTCACGAGCCGGCGTGAACCACGGCGTCGGCGGTCCGCCAGACGGCCAGGGCCACGAGCCCCGCCACCACCAGGAGCACCAGCGCCCACCAGAACGACAGGTTCAGCCACAACAGCAGGATCAGCGTCAGCGCGGCGACCCCGGCGAGCAGCAGGTCGCGGTGCGCGGCGATCCACGTGGCCGCCGGCCCGCTCTGGGTGCCACGGACCATCCCGAACGCCGCCCAGGCCACGCCCGCGACCGCCGTGCGGCCGCGCACCACCCACCCGTACGGGGCGGTGGCCACCGCGACGAGGATCGTGACGAGCGCGATCGCGAGCAGCCAGCCCGTGTAGCGGAGCAGGCTCCCCAGCACGGCGTCGGCGACCGCCTGCACGGCGCCCTGCGCCTCCGAGGACGCGTTCGCCACCAGCTGATGGCTGCCGGCGATCGCGATGCGCCGCTCGATCACCAGGACGACCGCGGCGGCCACGGCGATCTGCAGCAAGGTGCGCCGCCTCGCGGGCGAGATGACGAGCGCCAGCGCGAGGAAGAGCACGAACGCGAGCACCAACAGGACGATCCCCCTGTTGAACAGGCTCACCGCCTGCTGCGCGGACGCGAGCTCCTTGCTGTCCCACACCGTGATCGTGCCGAAGTCGCTCGGCAGCTGGACGTCCAGCGCGGTCTCGATCTTCTGCAGGGCCTCCTGCGGGGCGTTCTGGATCATGTCCGGAGTGATCTCGGGCAACGTCACGGGCCTGCCGACCAGGTCGCTCACGAGCCCGCCGAGCTGCTGCAGCACCTGGTTCACGAACGGCAACAGGTTCACGGTGATCTTGCCGCCGGAGACGTCGACGCCCGGGATGTTGGACTCCCCCTCCAGCAGGGCCACCGCATGCTCGTGGGCGATCCGGTTCACCTGCGTCCACAGTTCCTGGAACTGCGGCGTCTCGACGAGTTTCTGGACCTGCGCCTGCACGAAATCGTGGGCCGCCTGCGTGATCGGCCCCGCGAGGATCGTCGCGAGACGAGGCAACCGCTCGGAGAGTGCCTCCTGCAGACGGCCCTGCACGTTCAGCGCCTCGAAGGTGGCATCGGTGATCTTCAGCGCGAGGTACTGCTGGACCTGCGGGTCCGAGGCGAGCGGGCCAACCGTCGCCACGTACCGGTCGGTATTCAGCGAGGTCCGCCGCGCCCACGTTCCGGGCACGGCTGCCACCAGCGTGAGCACCGTGAGCACGACGAGGATCACCGCCACGATCCTCCGCAGGCGCTGGTGCCTCCCGACCCGCGCCTCCTCCAGCTCTCGCTGCAACCGATCGCGCTCGCTGCGGAGCTGCTCGACATCCTCGCCGCTCGACGATGTGCTCATGACGCCCCGCCTCTCCGACCCACGCGGTCATCGGTCCTTCGACTGCGCCACGATAACTCCGTCCTCGACGACGGCCCTCCACCGGATGGGATGAGGACGCCTCCCGATCGCACCGCTAGCGTGAGGGGGGACCCTCCGCGGAGGAAGGCATGCCCCGCAACGCAGACCTCGTGCCCGACGCGCTCGCGGCGATCCCACGCGCGGTCGCGAGCGTGCCCGACGGCATGGCTGCATCGGTCCTGGCCGGGGTGGATCCGATCTTCGGGCTCTACGCGAGCATGGTCGGACCGATCCTCGGCGGGCTCTTCTCGAGCTCGGTGCTGATGGTGGTGACGGCCACGAGCGCCTCGGCCCTGGCCGCGTCCTCGGCCCTGGCCGCGACCCCGTCCGCCGACCGCGCGAGCGCCCTATTCCTGCTCACGCTGATGGCGGGCGGCGTCATGCTCGTGGCTGGACTCCTGCGGCTCGGGCGCTACACGCGGTTCGTGGCCAACTCGGTGATGCTGGGGTTCCTCACAGGCATCGCCGCGAACATCCTGTTCAGCCAGATCCCCGGCCTCACGGGGGTCGAGGCCACGGGAGCCAACGCGACCGGGAAGGCGCTCGACGTGCTGCTCCACCCGGGACGGATCGACGTGACGACGCTGCTCGTCGGTCTGTCGACGATCGCCCTGCTCGCGTGGGGGAGCCGCACACGCTTGCGGCCCTTCGCTGCGCTCGCCGCGCTCGCGATCCCGTCGATCGTGGTCGCGGCGGCCGGGCTCACGTCGGTCGCGACGGTTGGCGATCAGAGCGCCGATCCCCACCGGCCTGCCGGTCCCGGCGATCCCGCCCCTGCGCCTGTTTAACCTCGACCTGCTCTTCGGCGCCGGAGCGATCGCGGTGATCGTGCTCGTCCAATCGGCCGGGGTCGCCGACTCGGTGCCCAACCCCGATGGCACCCGCGCGGACCTGAACCGGAACTTCGTCGCGCAGGCGATCGCGAACGCGGGTGCCGGCCTCTTCAGTGGCCAGCCCGTCGGCGGCTCCGTCGGGCAGACGGCCATGAACCGCAGCGTAGGGGCGAGGTCCCGCTGGGCGGCCGTCTTCTCCGGCCTGTGGATGGGCATGATCCTGCTGCTGTGCTCCGGGTTGGTGGGCGAGGTCGCGACGGCTTCCCTCGCAGGCGTGTTGATCGTCGCGGCGGTCGGCGCCTTGGACCGGGACGCGGTCCTGCTCGTGTGGCGCACCGGACCGGTCTCGCAGGTCGCGATGGTCACGACCTTCGTCGCCACGTTGTTCCTGCCGGTCGCCGCCGCCGTCGGGATCGGCGTCGCGCTCTCACTGCTATTACAGCTGAACCAGGAGGCGATGGACCTGACGGTGGTCCGGCTGGTGCCGGAGGAGGACGGCACCATCCGGGTCGAGCCGGCGCCGCGGCGGCTGCTGAGCCGCGAGGTCGTGATGCTCGACGTGTTCGGTTCGCTGCTGTTCGCGGGGGCGCGCACGCTCGAGACCCGGCTGCCCGACCCCGCCGACGCCGAGCGCCCGGCAGTTGTGCTACGCCTGCGCGGCCGAACGCAGCTCTCGTCGACGGCGACCGAGGTCCTCAGCCGATACGTCGGCCGCCTCGACGCGACCGGCGGACGTCTGTTCCTGAGCGGTGTCGACCCGGCGGTCGCCGACCGCCTGCGGCGCCACCACAACCTCGAGGCGATCGGCTCGGTGGAGCTCGTGCCGGCGACCGACGTGCTCGGCGAGTCGAGCCGGGCCGCCTACGCGATGGCCCGCGCTTTCGTCGCCGAGCAGTCCTGAGCCGCCGACGTCGACCGAGGCCTCAGGCGGCCGCAGCCATCTCCTTGCCCGCCGAACGCACCGCGAAGGCCGCCACGATGTGCTCGAAGCCGCGGAAGAGCGACCAGATCCCGACCCAGATCAGGATCAGCGAGATGCGGGCCGGGATGAACCGCTGCGAGACCCAGAACGCCAGCAGGAGCTCCAAGATCCCAACGGCGAGACCGAGGCCCCACAGCGGGTTCTCCCCCCTGCCTCCCACGGCGACCATGATCGTGAGCGTCCCCTGGAAGAACAGGAGGAACCCGAGGATCGACGCGAGGGCGAACACGGCGTCGCCGGGACGCGCGAACGCCCACACTGCGCCGAACACGAACAGCACCGCCATCGCCCAGTGCAGGAACTTCCACCCGCCGTTGGACGCGGTCGCGAGCATCGCCTCGTTGAGGACGCCGACGATGAACAGGCCGCCCATCAGGAAGCCGACGGTCGTGATCGAGGTGACATCGAGCCGGAGCACGATGAACCCGATCATCAGCCAGATCACCCCGAGCACGAGGAAGATCCACCACCACTTCGAGGCCTCTTCGGCCATCACGCGATCTTCGAGGTCCATGCGCCACTCCCTCTCGCCGGGCGCGCTCGGATGCGCGCCGACCGGGGTGCATCGTCCTTCGACGGGACCTACGATGCAACGACCCGCGGGCCTTCCGGCCCGCGGGTCTCAGACGAGATCAGACGGTGATCATCGCCTTGCGCTTCATCTCCTCGTACTCCTCGGCGGTGATCTTGCCGTCGTCGCGGAGCTTCGCGAGCTTCTCGATCTCGTCCGCGTAGGAGTAGCCCTGGATCCGGCGCTGAGCCTCTTGCATCCGTTCCATGTCCTCCTTGTCCTGCTCCGTCATCTTCGGACGAGCGATCATGTAGATCAGCGCGCCGAGGAACGGGACCACGAAGATCAGCAAGATCCATCCGGCCTTGCCCCAGCCGCTCAGGTCCCGGCGGCGGAAGATGTCGGCGAAGACCGTGATGAAGATCCAGATCGCCATGAACCAGAAGAAGAACACCAGCATGGCCCACATCACCGACCCGAGGTTCCATTCGGTCGCGATCACTCTGCGAACCTCCTCCCTGAACGGCACCAGCTGGTGCCTCGTCATCGCAAGGGGCGGAACCGGTCCGCGCCCACCGCAAATCCAACGGCCCACCCTGCCCCTTGACATCACCCCGATGAGACGAAATGGGCTCCGGGGCCGACCCCAGTAGACACCATCCCACCGGGCCAGGGAAAGCCCAGGCCGCGCCCGGGCCCGGGGACGAGCTCCCTCGGGCTGTCCTACGCTGAGCGCAACGACCCAGGAGGACCCACGATGGCGACCCAGAGCGGACCCCGTCCCGTCCGCGCACCGCGCGGCACCGCGATCACCTGCAAGGGCTGGCAGCAGGAAGCCGCGATGCGGATGCTGATGAACAACCTCGACCCGGAGGTCGCCGAGCGGCCCGACGACCTCGTCGTCTACGGGGGCAGCGGGCGGGCCGCCCGGTCGTGGGAGGCATTCGACGCGATCGTGCGGACCCTCACGACGCTGGAGGGCGACGAGACGATGCTCGTGCAGTCGGGCAAGCCGATCGGCGTCCTCAAGACCCACGAGTGGGCTCCCCGCGTGCTGATCGCGAACGCGAACCTCGTGCCCGACTGGGCCAACTGGGACGAGTTCCGGCGGCTCGAGGCGCTCGGGCTCACGATGTACGGGCAGATGACCGCGGGGTCATGGATCTACATCGGCACCCAGGGGATCCTGCAGGGCACCTACGAGACGTTCGCCGCGATCGCCGCCAAGCGCTACGGGGGGACGCTGGCCGGCACGATCACGCTCACCGCCGGGCTCGGGGGGATGGGCGGCGCCCAGCCCCTTGCGGTCACGATGAACGATGGCGTCGCGCTCTGCGTCGAGGTGGATCCCACGCGGATCGAGCGCCGGATCAAGCATCGCTACCTCGACGTCGCCGTGGAGGACATCGACGAGGCGATCCGGCTCGCGGTGGACGCACGCGACCGGCGGGAGGCGCTCTCGATCGGGATCCTCGGCAACGCCGCCGACGTCGTGCCGACGCTGGCGGCGATGGACGCACCGATCGACGTCGTCACGGACCAGACGAGCGCGCACGACCCACTGATGTACGTCCCGCAGGGCATGTCCCTCGACGAGGCCGCCGACCTGCGCACGTCGGATCCGGCCGGGTACACGCAGCGCGCACGGGCCTCGATGGCGGTGCATTGCGAGGGCATGGTCGCGTTCCTCGACAAGGGGGCCGAGGTCTTCGACTACGGGAACTCGCTCAGGAGCGAAGCGCAGCTCGGCGGGTTCGCGCGCGCGTTCGACTACCCGGGGTTCATCCCCGCGTACATCCGGCCGCTCTTCTGCGAAGGCAAGGGCCCGTTCCGCTGGGCCGCGCTCTCGGGCGACCCGGCCGACATCGCCGCCACCGACGCGGCGGTGCTCGAGGAGTTCCCGGACAACGAGCCGCTCGCGCGCTGGATCAAGATGGCCGGCGAGCGCGTGGCGTTCCAGGGGCTGCCGGCGCGGATCTGCTGGCTCGGGTACGGCGAGCGCCATCGGATGGGGATGCGGTTCAACGACATGGTGGCGAGCGGCGCCGTGAGCGCGCCGATCGTGATCGGCCGCGATCACCTCGATGCCGGCTCGGTCGCCTCCCCCTATCGGGAGACCGAGTCGATGGCCGACGGCTCCGACGCGATCGCCGACTGGCCCCTGCTGAACGCGCTCGTCAACACCGCCAGCGGCGCGTCATGGGTGAGCATCCACCACGGCGGCGGCGTCGGGATCGGCCGGTCGATCCACGCCGGACAGGTCGTGGTGGTCGACGGCACCGAGCTGGCCCGGCAGAAGGCCGAGCGGGTGCTCACGAACGACCCGGCGATGGGCGTCCTGCGCCACGTCGACGCCGGCTACGACCTCGCCGGCGACGTCGCGTCCGAGCGCGGCCTCCGCGTCCCGATGCAGGAGGGCTGAGTGCTCGTCGAGGGGATCGGCGAGCTCGTCACGAACGATCCGTCGCTCGGGGAGGCGCCGCTCGGGCTGCTGCACGACGCGGCGGTCGCGACCGAGGGCGACCGGGTGGTGTGGGTCGGCCCGCGCGACGCCGCGCCCGAAGGCGTGCCCGGTCCACGCATCGACGTCGAGGGGCGCGCCGTCCTGCCGGGGTTCGTCGACAGCCACACCCATCTCGTCTTCGCCGGCGATCGGACGGCCGAGTTCGACGCGCGGATGCGCGGGATGCCGTACGAGGCGGGCGGGATCCGCACGACGGTCGCAGCGACCCGTGCCGCGAGCGACGACGTGTTGCTCGCGAACGCCCATCGCCTCGCGCAGGAGGCGTTGTCCTCCGGCACCACCACGCTCGAGGTGAAGTCCGGCTACGGGCTGTCCGTCGAGGACGAGGTCCGCTCGCTCCGCATCGCCGCCGCGCTCACCGACGAGGTCACCTTCCTCGGCGCGCACGTGGTCGCGCCAGAGTTCGCCGAGGACCCCGACGCGTACGTGGAGCTGGTCGCGGGCGACATGCTCGACGCCTGCGCGCCGCTCGCGCGCTGGTGCGACGTCTTCTGCGAGCGGGGCGCCTTCGATGAAGGGCAGGCCCGGACGATCCTCACCGCGGCGCGCGAGCGTGGGCTCGGGCTGCGCGTGCACGCGAACCAGCTCGGCGAAGGACCCGGCGCGCGGCTCGCCGCTGAGATGGGCGCGGCGAGCGCAGACCACGTGACGTACCTGAGCGACGACGACGTGGACGCGCTCGCGCAGGCCGGCGTCGTCGCGACGCTCCTGCCCACCGCGGACCTGTGCACCCGCGAGCCGTGGCCGCGCGCGCGAGCTCTGCTCGATGCGGGCGCGACCGTGGCGCTCGCGACCGACTGCAACCCCGGGACGTCGTTCACCACCAACATGCCGCTCGTGATCGCGCTCGCGGTCCTCGGGATGAAGATGTCGCCGGCCGAGGCCGTGTGGGCCGCCACCGGCGGCGGCGCGGCCGCCCTCGGCCGCGACGACGTCGGCCGGCTCTCCCCGGCGCTCGTGCAGATCTGGTGGTGCTCCACGCACCGTCGCACGTGCACCTGGCGTACAGGCCGGGCGTCGCGCTCGTCCGCACCGTCGTTCGGGGCGGCGTCCAGTCGAGCTAGCGACGTGCACGTCCGGCGACCCGGACGCCGTCACGTGCGCTGCGCCGCAGCGATCGCCTCTCGGAACCTGCGGATCTCGTAATCGAGATCGCTCAGGCGCTGACGGAGGACCTCGTCGTCGAAGGCACCCGCGGTGGCCGCCGCGTCGACGAACCCCCGCACGCCGGTCAGCGCGAGCTGCAGCTGCGTCGGATCGAGCCCGAGCCTCACCGCGGCGGGGTCCGCGCCCAACGAGGCGAAGGACGCCTGCGCACGGTCGATGCGGGCGGCGGCCTCGCCCAGGGTCGTCGCGCGGTTGGCCGCGTCGGACAGCGGGACGGAGGCCGCCTGATCGTGGGCGCTGGTCGCCTCGGCGCACGCGCGCAAGGCCTGGTCGGCGGCCCGCGCCTCCTCTTCGGCGCGCTTCCCGGAACGAGCACGAAGCCACCACGCGACGCCGATCGCCGCCGCGACGAGCAGCACGATCAGCCACGGCCATAGGTCGTTCGAGCCACCGCCCATCCCCGCAGGGCTGGAGCTAGCCGACACGGAGACCGACGGCGACACGGTCGCCGTCTCCGTCTTCGTGCGCGTCTCTGTCTGGGTAGAGGTTTCGGTCTCGGTAGAGGTTCGGGTGGAGGTCTGGGTCTGGGTATCGGTCGGTGAGGCTGTAGAGGCTCGTGTTCGCGTCCTGGTCTGCGTGGGCACCGAGGCGGACGTCGTGGTCGTCTCCGACGCCGCCTCAGAGGAGGCACCCGTCACGGTGGGACGGCTCGGCGCCGTGAACGACCGCGAGACCGACGGGAGGTTGGACCCGCCGGCGCACGCGGCGAGCAGCGCCGCAAGGAGAGCGCCGGCCATCGTCGCTCGCGCGGCGATCGCGCCCGGCGATCGCAGGCGAGCGGGTGAGGGAGCCACTTGGCGCACCTCGATCACGCTCCTTCCTCCCCGGAGACGGAGGCGCCGGTCGTACGGGCCCGGCGGCGCGACCACCCGATGTCGAGGGCAGCTCTCGCGAGAACCCACCATCAGCGAAGGAGTCTGACATGCTTCTCAGAGCTGCACGAGCCGGACGTCGAGGTGTGATCGGAGCCCCGTGGCCCGTACGGCGGCCGTCGCCGGTAGCGCGGTGGTGGTGGCGCACGGCGTCTGTCGCCGCCACGATCGCCGAGACGATCGGCCGGATGAGCGTGGCGACCGTCGTGACGACCGACGCTAAGGGCCGCCCTCACAACCCTCGCTCAGATCGCTATCACGAGCCGGGTTCCGCCCTCGCGGCCCAGACCCGAATCATCCCGAAGGCATGAAGAACGGGCCGCGGCCCGTGCCCTAGCGTGGATCGGAGATCCCGGCCTCGGGAGAGGAGTGGGGGCAGTGGGCAACAAGTCGAAGAAGTCGAAGAAGTCGAAGAAGTCGAAGAAGTCGAAGAAGGCCGAGAAGGCAGCACAGAAGGCCCCGAAGGCGCCTGCGATGCCCAAGATGAAGCGCAAGGGATACGAGCGCCAGCTGGCGACGCTGCAGGGCGAGCTCGTCGCGATGCAGGAGTGGGTCAAGTCCTCCGGGGCCAAGATCTGCATCGTGTTCGAGGGGCGCGACACGGCCGGCAAGGGAGGCACGATCAAGCGGATCACCGAGCGGGTGAGCCCGCGGGTGTTCCGCGTGGTCGCCCTGTCCGCGCCGACCGAGCGCGAGCGGTCGCAGATGTACATCCAGCGCTACATCACGCACTTCCCGGCGGCCGGCGAGGTCGTGATCTTCGACCGCAGCTGGTACAACCGCGCCGGCGTGGAGCGGGTGATGGGCTTCTGCACGCCCGAGCAGACCGAGCGGTTCCTCGAGCAGGTCCCCGCCGTGGAGAAGGCGATGGTCGACTCGGGCATCCTGCTCCTGAAGTACTGGCTGGAGGTCGGCCCCGACGAGCAGACCCGGCGCCTCGAGAGCCGGATCCTCGACCCGCGCAAGATCTGGAAGCTCTCGGACATGGACCTGAAGTCCTACAGCCGCTGGTACGACTACTCGCGGGCGCGCGACGCGATGTTCGCGGCGACCGACACTGCGTGGGCGCCCTGGTTCGTCGCGCACACCGACGACAAGAAGCGTGGGCGGCTGAACATCATCTCCCACCTGCTGAGCCAGGTCCCGTACGAGCGGCTCGCACCGCCGGACGTGACGCTTCCCAAGCGGCAGGGAGCCGGCGGCTACGTGGACCCGGAGCTGCCGTTGCGGCACATCCCGACACCGTTCTGACCCGCGATGCGGTTGCCCGACGACGAAGCCGGCAGATTAGAGTGCGCAGCGTGAGGACCGCGAGCGAAGGACGAACGGGTCGCCCAGGGAGCCGGCGTGGTGCTCCTCACGCTTGCGCCGGGCAGTTCCTGATGGCGCTCGACAGCTCGGTCATGAACGTCTCGATCGCGACGGTCGCCAAGGACCTGAACACCGACATCACCGGGATCCAGAGCGCGATCGTCCTCTACACGCTGGTGATGGCGATGCTGATGGTCACCGGCGGCAAGATCGGCTCGATCATCGGCCGCAAACGGGCCTTCATGCTCGGGCTCGTGATCTACTGCTCGGGCTCGTTGACGACGGCCCTGTCGCCGAACCTCCCCGTGCTGCTCTTCGGATGGTCGCTCCTGGAAGGGATCGGGGCGGCCCTGATCATGCCCGCGATCGTCGCGCTCGTCGCGGGGAACTTCCCGCCCGAGCGGCCGGCCCCGCGCCTACGGTCTGGTGGGGGCGGCCGGAGCGATCGCGATCGCCGTCGGACCGCTGATCGGCGGGCTCGCGACGACGTACGCGTCGTGGAGGTGGGTCTTCGCGGGCGAGGTGGTCATCGGGGCGGGCATCGTCCTGTTCGCGTCGCCGCATCGCCGACGCCCCGGTCCAGAGCCGCGCCCACCTCGACCTGTTGGGTTCGCTGCTCTGGGCGCTGGGCATGGGCCTCGCGATCTTCGGGGTGCTCTTCTCCTCCGACGTGGGGATGGTTCGTGCCGGCCGAGGGGGCGCCGTCGGTGCTCGGCATGTCGCCGGTGATCTGGCTGATCCTCGGAGGGCTCGTGTCGCTCCGGCTGTTCATGGTGCACGTGCGACGTCTCGACGCGGCCGGAGCGCGAGCCACTCGTCACCCCGTCGCTGTTCGGGAACCGGCAGATGACCGGCGGGCTCTTGATGTTCTTCTTCCAGTTCGTCGTGATGATGGGGCTGTTCTTCGTGATCCCGCTGTACCTGTCGGTCGCGCTCGGGCTCTCGGCGATCGACACCGGGATCAAGATCACGCCGCTGTCGGTCACGATGCTGCTCGCGGCCGCGGGCATCCCGCAGGTTCTTCCCGGCGGCCTCGCCCCGACGGGTCGTCGAGCTCGGGTTCGTCGCGGCGGTGATCGGCATCGTGGTGCTCTTCAGCGCGATGGACGTCGGACGCGAGCGCGAGCGATCGTGACCGTCCCGCTGCTGCTGATCGGGCTGGGCATCGGCGCGCCTCGCCTCGCAGCTCGGGAGCGTCACCGTCTCCGCGGTCCCCGACGAGCAGAGCCCCGAGGTCGGCGGCCTCCAGAACACGGCCTCGCAGTTCGGCGCGTCGCTCGGCACGGCGCTCGCGGGTTCGATCCTGATCGCCTCGCTGACGGCGTCGTTCCTGACCGGGATCGCCAACAACCCCGACGTGCCGCAGCAGGTCGTGTCCCAGGCGAACGTGCAGCTCTCGAGCGGCGCGGAATTCATCTCCGATGCCCAGCTCGAAACGGCGTTGCAGGATGCCGGGGTCCGACGCGGAGACCCCCAGGCCATCGTCGACGAGAACGAGCGGGCCCGCTGGACGGGCTCCGCTCCGCGCTCGCGCTGCTCGCCATCGTCGGCGTCGTCGCGCTCTTCTTCACGAGGCGGATCCCGACCGTGCAGCCAGTGCCGCCGCGCCTGCGGACGCGGTCGTCCGCGGCCGAGCGGTCCCGTTGAGATCAGTGGGCCGGACGCGCCGATGAAGGCGAGGAGCAAGCGGCCGTCGGCGTCGGACAGGCTGAGCGTGGCGCCGTCGATCGCGTAGGCGGCCGTCGCCGCGAGCGCCGTCGCGACGACGCATGCGCCTGGTCCATCACCGCGCTGCTCGCACGCCATCGTCGTGCTCATGAGCGGGCCGAACGGAGAGCGAGCCGTCTCGCCTGTCGTGTACGGCCGCTGTAGCGATTGCAGCCGTCGTTCCCCGAGACGGTGCCGTCCTCGGCGAACAGGGCGTCGACCTTCGTCCCGGCGAGCGTCGAGGACACCGTCGCGTCGGCCCCGCCGATCGTGGTGAGGCGCCAGGCCGTGCCGGTGAGCGGGAGGTCGGCGACCGGGACCTCGGCCCGGAACGCGAGCTCGATACGCGGCCCGGACAGCGTGAGCACGTCTCCGCTCGGAGCGAGCTCGTACCGCTGGACCGTGGCGAGCGCCTGCAGGTAGCGCGACTCGATCGTCATGATCGGCTCGGGGCAGGCCATCTCGGTCGAGGCGAGATCGCCGAACGACAGCGAGGACGCCTCGAGCGTGTAAGGCCCGCCGTAGTGGTTGCATCCGGAGCTGCCGCTCGCCTGGCCGCCCTCGAGGAGGAGATCAGATCTGCGCCTTCGCCGGGCCCATGTCCGACAGTCCGCCGAACCTCGTGGTGAGCACCCACGTCGTGCCCTCGAGCCCTGCGGCGCCTGAGGGGGTCGGCGATCGGCTCGCGGATGACGAGGGGGAGCCGCACCCGGCGAGGAGCGGCAGCAGCGCGAACGCCGCCGCCGCGCGGATCACGCGGAGCGTTCCTGGCGCTCCCCGCCGCGGGACTTCTTCGGGGTCTCGCGCGGCACGAGCGTCGGGTTCACGCCCGTCAGCACGACGTCGCGGTCCACGAGACACTTCGTCACGTCCTGTCGCGAGGGAAGCTCGTACATCACGTTGAGCAGGACCTCTTCCATGATCGCGCGCAGACCGCGCGCGCCGGTCCCGCGCTGGATCGCCTGCTCGGCGATCGCCTGCATCGCCTCGTCGGTGAACTCGAGCTCCACCCCGTCGAACTCGAAGAACTTGCGGTACTGCCTCACCAGCGCGTTCTTCGGCTTGGTCAGGATGTCGACGAGGGCGCCCTCGTCGAGGCTGTTCACGTGGGTGATCACCGGCAGGCGCCCGACGAACTCCGGGATCAGGCCGTACTTCAGGAGGTCTTCGGGGAGCACCTTGCCGAACAGCTCGCCGAGGTCCTTCTCCTCGCGGCTCAAGATCTCGGCGCCGAACCCGACGCCCTTGCGGCCGATCCGGCTCTCGATGACTCGGTCCAGCCCCGCGAACGCGCCGCCGCAGACGAACAGGATGTTCGTGGTGTCGATCTGGATGAACTCCTGGTGCGGGTGCTTGCGCCCGCCCTGCGGCGGCACGCTCGCCTGCGTGCCCTCGAGGATCTTGAGCAGCGCTTGCTGCACGCCCTCGCCGGAGACGTCGCGCGTGATCGACGGGTTCTCGCTCTTGCGCGCGATCTTGTCGATCTCGTCGATGTAGATGATCCCGGTCTCGGCCTTCTTGACGTCGTAGTCGGCGGCCTGGATCAGCTTCAGCAGGATGTTCTCGACGTCCTCGCCGACGTAGCCGGCCTCGGTGAGCGCTGTGGCGTCGGCGATCGCGAACGGCACGTTGAGCATCCGCGCGAGCGTCTGCGCCAGGTAGGTCTTCCCGCAGCCGGTCGGCCCCAGGATCATGATGTTCGACTTCTGCAGCTCGACCTCGTGGTCCTTCTGGCCGACCTGGATCCGCTTGTAGTGGTTGTAGACGGCGACCGAGAGGACCTTCTTGGCCTGGTCCTGCCCGACCACGTACTCGTTCAGGAACGCGTAGATCTCCGCGGGCTTGGGGAGCTCGTCGAGCTTGAGCTCCGCGGTCTCGCTGAGCTCCTCCTCGATGATCTCGTTGCACAGGTCGATGCACTCGTCGCAGATGTAGACGCCGGGGCCGGCGATCAGCTTCTTGACCTGTTTCTGGCTCTTCCCGCAGAAGGAGCACTTCAGCAGGTCCGAGTCCCCGAACTTCGCCATCGGCTCGTCGTCCTCTCTCTCCCGACGCTACGACCGGGCTTCCACCCGGCCGTGGTCCGGATACTACGCCCCGTTCGAGCTGGGTCCAGCGACCTCGGCCGTGATCCCTCGTGCGGGAGATGATCTCGTCGACCACACCGTAGGTCAGCGCTTCGTCCGCCGTAAGGATGAAGTCGCGGTCGGTGTCCTTGCGCGACCTTCTCGAGCGGCTGGCCGGTGTGCTCGGCGATGATCTGCGTCCAGCAGCTCGCGCAGACGGAGGATCTCCTTGGCCTGGATCTCGATGTCGACGGCCTGCCCTGCGCGCCGCCGTGCGGCTGGTGCAGCAGGACGCGGGCGTTCGGCAGCGCGAACCGCTTGCCGTGCGCGCCGGCGAGCAGCAGGACGGCGGCGGCCGAGGCGGCCAGGCCCATGACGATCGTCGCACACGTCCGGCTTGATGTACTGCATCGTGTCGTAGATGGCGAGCAGCGCGGACACGACGCCGCCGGGCGAGTTGATGTACAGGTTGATGTCCTTCTCGGGGTCCTCGGACTCGAGGTGCAGCAGCTGCGCCATGATCAGGTTGCCGACGGCGTCGTCGATCGGCGTGCCGAGGAACACGATGCGGTCCTTCAGCAGGCGCGAGTAGATGTCGAACGAGCGCTCGCCGCGGCTGGTCTGCTCGACGACCATGGGGACGAGGTAGTTCTGCACGGGCTCCATCATTCGCTCTCCTCCGCGGCGGCGGTGTCGTCGGTGGTGACCTCGGCGGTCGCGGGCTCATCGTCCGTTTCGGACGCTGCCTGCGCCGCCGCTTCCGGGCTCTCCTCGGTGATCTCGGCGTGCTCGACCAGGACGTCGAGGGCCTTGGTCCTGATGATATCGCTGGCCAGCGTCACGATCTGACCGGAGCGGTCGAGCTGCTTCGCGAGCTCCTTCGGGTCGCGGTCGTAGGCCTGTGCGAGCGAGCCGATCTCGGCGCCCAGCTCGTCGGCGGAAACCTCGAGCCCCTCGGCTCGCGCGATGCCCTCCAGGACGAGGTCGGCCTTGATCGCGCGCAGCGCGTGATCGCGGCTGTCCTCCTCGAGGCGGTCGCGGTCCCAACCCTGCAGCTCGAGCATCTGGTCGAGCGAGAGCCCGTAGCGACCGGCGCGCTCCTCCGCGTGGTGCACGCGATGGG
Source organism: uncultured Actinomycetes bacterium (assembly GCA_963710985.1). GTDB lineage: Bacteria > Actinomycetota > UBA4738 > UBA4738 > HRBIN12 > AC-51. The sequence continues at coordinate 70,116 of CAVQCI010000007.1, forward strand.
TCGTCTCCTCGTCGATCAGGGACGGCGGCAGGTCGACGTCGACCGAGTCGATCATCGCCTGCAGCACGCGGTCGCGGATCACACCCTCGCGCCTCGCGCTCCTTGACCTCGTGGATCTTCTCGCGGAGATCGGCGCGGAGCTCCTGCATCGAGTCGAACTCCGACGCGGTCTTCGCGAAGGCGTCGTCGGCCTCGGGCAGCTTCAGGGCCTTCACGTCCTTGACGAGGACGCTGAACGAGACCGCCGCGCCGGCGAGGTCGTCGGGGAAGCGGTCGGGCAGGGTGCCGTCGAACGCGAGGATGTCGCCGGGCTTGGTTCCCGGGAGCTTCGCGTCGAACTCCTCGCCGAGCTCCAGCGAGCCCACGTTGTAGAGGTAGTCCTCACGCGTGAGCTGGTCGAGCTCGGCGCCGTCGCGCGACACGGTGATGTTCGCCGTGACGAAGTCCTCCTCGCGCACCGGGCGCTCCACCGGCTCGAGCTCGGCGAACTGCCGCTGGAGGCGCTCGACCCACTGGTCGACCTCCTCCTCGCTCACCTCGGTGCTCGGCCGCTCGGCTTTCACGCCCTTGTAGTCGGCCTCGGTGAGCTCCACCCGCGGACGCACCTCGACCGTGGCCGTGAAGATGAACGGCTTGCCCGGCTCGAGCTGCTCCACGTCGACGTCGGGGTTGCCGATCGGGGCGAGGTCCTCGTCGGTGACCGCGGAGCGGAAGTACGTGGGGACGGTCGCGTTCACGAACTCCTCGAGGACGACCTCGCGCCCGACCTGCGCGTCGATGATCGGCTTGGGGGCCTTCCCCGGACGGAACCCATGGATCTTCACCTCGCGCGCGATGGCGCGGTACGTCGAGTCGAGGTCCTTCTCGAACTCGTCGACCGGGACCTCGATCGTGAGCTTGACGGTGTGCGGCTCGGTCGTTTCAACGGTCGTCTGCATGCGTGCGTCCAAGGCTACCGGAGATGGCAGACGACCGACGTGCGGGTAGCCTTCGCGCGATGTTCGAGAACGAGGTGGCGTTCGCGCAGGCGATGGCCGACCGCGCCGACGCCATCGCGCTCGCTTCGTTCCGCCGGACCGGGCTCGAGATGCGGCGCAAACCCGACCGCACGTTCGTGACCGAGGCGGACACTCGCCGTGGAGGCGATGGTGCGCGGCGGAGCTCGCCTCGGCGTTCCCCGAGGACCGGATCCTCGGCGAGGAGGAGGGCGGCTCGGTCGATCCTGCGGGTCGCGTGTGGGTGCTCGACCCGATCGATGGCACGTCGAACTATGCGCGCGGCGTCCCGATCTGGGCCACACTGCTCGCGCTGCGGATCGACGGCGTCGGGCAGGTCGGCGTCGCGAGCGCGCCGGCCCTCGGCGAGCGCTACGTCGCGACCCGCGGCGGCGGCGCCACGCTGAACGGGGCGCCGATCCGCGCGAGCGAGGTGGCGCGGATCGAGGACGCGCACGTCCTGTACGGCGAGCTGAAAGACGTCCTCGTCGGTCCGTACGGTCCCGGCGTGGAGGACCTGATCCGATCGAGCTGGCGCGACCGAGGGTTCGGCGACTTCTGGGCGCACACCCTGGTGGCCTCGGGCGCCGCCGAGGTGATGCTCGACCCCAAGCTGAAGCTCTGGGACTACGCCGCGGTCGAGGTGATCGTCGCCGAGGCCGGCGGGCGGATGACGACCTTCGAGGGCGAGCCGCTCGCGCACGGCGGCAGCGTCCTCACCACGAACGGCGTCCTGCACGACGAGGTGCTGCACCGCCTCGCCCCGCGCTGAGACCTCACTGGGCCGAGCGCAGCAGCGCGAGCAGACGCAGGATCTCGAGGTAGAGCCACACGAGCGTGGTCAGCAGACCGTACGCCGCGTACCAGGCCATCGCGGCCGGCGCGCCGCCTTCCACCCCCACCTCGATGAACGCGAAGTCCGCGGCGAGGCTCATCGCGGCCAGGATGCAGATCGCGACGCTGATCGCGATCCCCACGTTGTTCGGCTGCGTCCAGAACAGCAGGTCGACGCCGAACAGGCTGAGGAAGAAGCCCACGAGGTAGGTGAACAGCAGGCCCACCATCCCGACGAGGAGGATCCGGATGAACTTCCCGGTCACGCGGATCACCCGGGTCGCGTACAGCAGGAGCGTCGCCAGGAAGGTCGCGACCGAGGCGATGATCGCCTGTGCGACGATGCCGTCGTAGTAGGTCTCGTACAGGCGCGAGATCGAACCCATCCAGAAGCCCATCAGCACCGCGTAGAGGATCCCCGCGACGGCGGCCAGGCGAGGGTTGGACGCGGCGGCGACGCTGATCGCGATCAACAGGATGTAGCCGAGGAAGAACCACATCCCCGACTGCGGCTGCTTCTCGGCGGCGGCGCGCCACCCCGCCGACGCGAACACGGCGGTCAGGATCAGGAAGAAGAGCGCTCGCACGATCACGCCGCCGTACGTCATCGTCGACGTCACGGCCTTGCCGCCGGTGACCGAGGTGACGGCGTCGCTCGAGAACGACCGCTCGTTCAGGATCTGCGCGGACATCGGATCTCCTCTCGAAGGTTCACGGCATCCTGACGCGCCGCCGCGCGGCCGTGCATCATCCCTCCAGGTCGATGACGTCGCCGCGGTCGCCGGCCCGCGCCAGGACGGCGTTGGCCGCCGCCACGTCCTGCACGCCGACGCCCGTCAGGTCGCAGATCGTGAGCTGGTGCTCGGCGCTGCGGCCCGGGGCGCGCCCACCGCAGATCGCCCCCAGCTCCACGGCGCGCCCCTCCTCGTTCAAGGCGTGCTGCAGCTCCCCGAGGCGCAGGCATTGCGCGATCGAGTCCACCACCAGGAGGTCGGCGCTGCGGAGCAACGCGGGGTCGAGCTCCTGCTTGCCCGGGCCGTCGGATCCGACGGCCGTGACGTGTGTGCCGGCCTTGATCCACGCGGCGAACACCAGCGGCTCGCGCGACGCCGTGCAGGTCACGACGACGTCCGCGTCGTGGACGGCCTCTTCCACGGTCCGCGCCGCGACACCGCCGACGTCGGCCGCGGCGCTCGCGGCCCTGCCCCGGGTCACGTCCCCACACCCGGATCTCCTCGATGCCCGGGCGCACCACGCGCAGCGCCTCGACCTGCGCACGGGCCTGGACCCCGGTTCCGATCACGGCGACCGTGCGGACCCGCGACGGGGCGAGCCATCGAGCGGCGACGCCGCCCGCCGCTCCGGTCCGCGTGTCCGTGAGGTATCCGCCGTCGAGCAGGAACGCGAGGCGCCCCGTCGCGCGCGTCGAACACGACGACCATCCCGTCGATCGCCGGCGGGTCCGACCCGTAGAAGCCGCTCGCGACCTTCACGGCGTAGGCCGGCGCGCCGTGCAGGTGCCCCGCTTTGACGTGGATCTCGCCCTGCGCCTCCGGCACGTCCAGGTGGATCACCGCGGGAAGCTCGGCCTCGCCGTTCGCGTACGCGGCGAAGGCGCGCTCGACCGCGTCGATGCAGGTCGTCATGTCCAGCGCCGCCCGCACGTCGGGCTCGCGGAGGATCCGGACGGTGCGCGTCATGGGCGAGAGCCTCCAACCCACGACGGCGGCGGTCAACCTGTGCGGGGAAGGTGTTACGGTCGATCCGACCGACGCAGGAGGAGCGGATCGCGGTGGACATCGACCTGTTCCAGATGGAGCGGTACCAATCGCAGTACTGGCACCTCGTCGAGCACGACCTGTCCGAGTCGGGGGTGACCCCGCTCACGATCCGCGAGCTCCTCGGCCCTACGCGGACGCGGAAGCGTTCCTGCGCATGGCGCTCGGCTATCCGTTGTCGGAGGGCTCGCACGAGACCCGCGCGAACATCGCATCGTGGTACGCGGAGGCGGGACCCGAGCACGTCACGGTGATGAACGGCGGGTCGGAGGCCAACTTCCTGGCGCTCTGGACGCTGCTCGACGACGGACGACCGCCTCGCCTACATGCTCCCGAACTACCTGCAGGGCCGAGGGCTCGGTCGCGCGTTCGCCCGGCGGGTCGACACCTTCCGGCTGCGGATGCGCGAGGGACGGTGGGCGCTGGACCTCGAGGGGCTCGAGCGTGCGGTCGGCAAGCGCACGAAGGCGATCATGGTCTGCAACCCGAACAACCCGACGGGCGCCGTGCTGACCGAGGCGGAGATGGAGGCCGTGATCGAGGTCGCGGCGCGGGTCGGCGCGTGGATCGTCGCCGACGAGATCTACCGCGGTGCCGAGGTCGACACCGACGCCACGACCCCGACCTTCTGGGGCCGCTACGACAGGGTCGTCGTCACGAGCGGGCTCTCGAAGGCGTTCGCGATGCCGGGCCTACGGATCGGGTGGACGGTCGCGCCCCCGAGCTGATCGGGCGGATCTGGGAGCGCCACGACTACACGACGCTGACCCCCGGGATGGTGAGCGACCGGCTGGCCGCGTTCGCGATGCAGCCCGACGTCCGCGAGAACATCCTGCAACGCACCCGCGCGATCATGCGCGCGAACCTGCCCACCCTCGAGGCCTGGATCGCGACGCACCCGTCCTTCTCCTACGTCCGACCGGAGGCCGGCGCGATCGCCTACGTCCGCACCGGCCTGCCGATCCGTTCGCGCGACCTCGTGGAGCGGATCCGCGAGGAGCGGAGCGTGCTGCTCGTGCCGGGCGAGCACTTCGGGCTGAAGAAGGGGATCCGGTTCGGGTTCGGCTTCGACATCGAGCACACGATGAAGGGCCTCGCGCGGGTCGACGAGACGCTCGCGGCCGTCGAGGCCGAGGCCGCTGCCGGCGCCGCCGAGGGATGAGCGAGCCGGCGCGCTGCGGCTGGGCGCCGCTCACCGACCCCGATTACCTCGCCTACCACGACGAGGAATGGGGCGTGCCGGTCCACGACGACGTCCGCCTGTTCGAGATGCTCACGCTCGAGGGAGCGCAGGCCGGGCTGTCCTGGTCGACGATCCTGCACAAGCGCGAGGGCTACCGGCGTGCGTTCGCCGGGTTCGACCCGGCGAAGGTCGCCCGCTTCACCCCTGCGAAGGTCGAGCGGCTGTTGCAGGACCCGGGGATCGTCCGCAACCGTCTGAAGGTCGAGTCGACCCTCGCGAACGCGCGGGCGACGCTGGCGGTGCGGGCCGAGTTCGGATCGCTCGACGCGTACCTGTGGAGCTTCGTCGACGCCGTACCCATCGTTGGAGAGTGGGACGAGATGTCCGGACATCCCCGCCGAGACCGCCGAGTCGCGCGCGATGTCCAACGACCTGAAGCGACGGGGGTTCCGGTTCGTCGGCCCGACGGTCTGCTACGCGTTCATGCAGGCGACCGGCCTCGTGAACGACCACGTGGCATCGTGCTACCGATGGCGGGAGGTCCAGGCCGGCATCCACTGAACGGCGAGCGGACGGATCGGTACGCCGTTCCCGACGCAGGTTGCCCACGTGGGTCCACTGCCCTCCTTGGACGCGTGGCACGGTCGCTCGATCCGTAGGAGACTCGCGTGCGGCCGGGGAGGAGGGCGATGATGGCGACCGACGCGTATATGGTGACCCTGCGGATCGTGCACATCGTCACGGGGGTCATCTGGGTCGGCTCGTTGTTCGTGGTGGTGGTGTTCGTGCAGCCCAGCGCCGCGGCGCTCGGCTCAGCCGGGGCGCCGTTCATGTCGGAGCTTCGCAGGCGCCGATTCGTGGATGTCGTCTTCATCGACGCCCTGTTCACGGTCGTCGCCGGGTCGTTCCTCTACTGGCACGACTGGCACACGTATCCGAGCTTCGGCGACTGGATCGGCTCGAGCTTCGGGGCCTCGTTGACGGTGGGCGCTCTGCTCGCGATCTCGGGCCTCGGCGTCGCCGCGTTCGTCACACGTCCCACGATCGTTCGGCTCGTATCCCTCGGGAGGCAGGTCGCCGGATCCGGCGGCACACCCACGCCCGAGACGGCCGCGCGGATCGGCGCGCTCCAGCGCCGGCTCGTCGTGGCCGAGCGGGTGAGCTTTGCCCTCGTCCTGCTGGCGGTCGTGGCGATGGCGTCAGCGCGGTATCTCTGACATGTCCGGCAAGATCCTGATCTGGACCTCGAAGGGATCGGATCCACGCGACGAAGAGGGCGGTCGATGAGCACGTTCCTGCTTCTCTACAGCGGTGGCGGCATGCCGGAGACCGAGGAAGAGACCAAGGCGATGATGGATGCGTGGGGCGCGACCTCGCGACCGGTTAGGCCGCGAGCCTGCCGTCGCGGATCTCGACGCTTCGGTCCGCGTAGTGGATCATCCGCGAGTCGTGCGTCACGACGATCGCGGCGGTCCCGCGGCCCTTCACCTCGCTGCGGATCAGCTCCATCACCTGCTCCCCCAGCGTGGTGTCGAGCGCGCTCGTCGGCTCGTCGAACAGCACGAGCTCCGGCTCGTTCATCAGCGCCCGGGCGATCGCCACGCGCTGGCGCTCGCCGCCCGACAGCTGGGGCGGGGTGTTCTTCTTCCTGTGGCCCAGGCCCAGCTCCTCGAGCAGCGTGTCGGCGCGTCGTTCCACCTCCTTGCCCCGGCGGCCGGCAACATCGGCGACGACGAGCAGGTTCTCCTTCGCCGTGAGGAACGGCACGAGGTTCGCCCCCTGGAACACGAAGCCCACGAAGTCGCGCCGGAACCTCGTCAGCTCGCGTCGGTCGTACTCGGTGATCCGGTGCGGTCCGACCTGCACGGCACCTTCGCTCGGCGACAGCAGGCCACCGACGATCGAGAGCAGGGTCGTCTTGCCCGACCCCGACGGCCCCACCAACGCGACCATCTCGTCGTCGCCGACGGTGAGCGTCGCGTGGTCGAGCGCGACGACCTCGTTGTCGCCCGACCCGTAGATCTTGCGGACTTCCTTCATCTCCAGGGCTGGCATCGCTGCTTCCTTCTGCTCAGGCCCCGCCGACGGCGGAGGCGGGGTCGATACGGACGATCCTGCGGAACGAGATCGCGCTGCCGATCAGCGCGGTGACGACGAGTCCCACGGCCGTGAACGCGAACCGGCCCGGCGTCAACGTCAGGGGCACCGTGTCGGGGATCACCTTCGACAGGCCGATAGCCAGCACGCTGCCCAGCACCAGGGCGCCGGCGGCGATCAGCACCGCCTGCAGGGTGAGCCCGGCCGCGAGCGCGCGCGACGACACGCCGATCGCCTTCAAGACGCCGAGCAGGCCGACGCGCTCGATCGTCAGCAACGCGAAGAACAGCGCGACGACGATCCCCGCGACCGCGAACGTCACGCCGATGATCGCGGTGAACACGCTGTTCTGCTCGGCCACGCCGGGCAGGCCCGCGATCGCCTCGTCGACCGTGAGCGCGGTGACGCTCGGCACCGCCGTGTCGATCGCCGCGGCGAGCTGCGGAGGCGACGTCCCCTCCTCGGGCGTCACGAGGACCGCTTGGAACGTGCCCCGCGCGACGGCTGCATCGGGGATGTTCTCGTTCAAGACGGCGCGCCACGTGGCCGGGGCGACCCACAGCCCCTTCTGCAGGTTGTAGTCCGTGTCGCGCACCCAGCCGATCACCTTCACGGGGATCCGGGCCCTGCCCAGCGCGATCGTCTGGCCAAGCGAAAGCCCGTCTGAGCGCAGCGACTCGTCGGCGTAGCCCTCGCCGGGCGCCGGCGGCGCCGGGACCCGACGGTTCGGCGCCTCGTAGCCGAGGACCGCCACGTCCGCGGGCTCGCTGCGGTCGGGGATGTGCCCCGCGACGAGGGCCAGCCCGAGTCCGCTCGTCTCGTGCACGCCCGGCACCGCCGCGATCGCGGCGCGGTCCTGCGCCGTGACGCGCGACCGGTCGAGCGACCCTTTGCTGTCGGCGCTGTAGACGATCAGCGGCGCGGACTGCGCCTTGAGCAGTCCCGTCGAGGACCGCACGAGCGCATCGAGGATGCCGCCCAGCACCAGCAGGAGCAGCACGATCAGGGTGAGCGCCGCGCCGGCCGTGAGGAACCGGCTCGGCCTGCGGATCAGCTCCTTCCATGCGAGCCTCATGCGAGCCCTCCACCCGTCAGCCGCGCGGTGGCTGCCGCCGGGTCGATCTTCGCGACGCGCCGCATCGCCGCTGCGGAGGCGAGGATCCCCAGCAGCAGGATCGCGATCGACGTGACGACGAAGACCGACGGATCCGTGGTCGCGGTGAACGCGGCGCTCGAGGAGGCCGACACGGAGACGATCGTGAGCGGCACCGCGATCGCGAGCGCCCCGCCGATCACCAGCACCACCTGTAGGAGCAGGTTCCTCAGCAGGAACCCGCCGCTGGCGCCGACCGCCCGGAGCAGCGTGAGCGACGTCGTCTTCTGCACGGTGATGATCAGGAAGAAGAAGCCCGTGAGCAGGATCACGACGACGAACGCCAGCCCGAGGATGATGTTGAACGACTGCTCGATCGACGAGACGCCCGGGAGCGACGCGACCGCGGTCGCGCGGTCGAGCGCCTCGACGCCCTGGACCTGTTGCGTGATCGAGGTGGCGAGTGCTGCGGGATCGACGCCGGATGCCGGCTCGACCCCCACGAGGTTCGGCAGCACGCCCGTCGCATCCGGATTCGTCGCGCGGACGAGACCCTCGAAGGTCGGGTAGGAGACGAACAGCGTCGGCTGCACGTTGAAGCTCACGTCGCTGGCGAGCCCGACGACCGTGACGGTCGTGTCGCCCGGCACCACGGTAAGCCGCTGCCCGATCGCGTAGCCGGCCGCCGCGTCCGCGGCGCTCGCCACCGCCTCGCCGTCGGTCTGCGGCAGCCGGCCCTCCGACAGCGTCGTCGGGAACCCGGGACCGCCCAGCCCGTAGCCGAACACGGTGGTGTCCTCGAGACCGCCGTCTTCGAGACGGACCGTGAACGAGCCCTCACCGATCGGACCGGCGGCCGCCACGCCCGGCACCTGCGACACCGCGGCGAGCTGGCCCGGCAGCACACGGCTGCCGTCGACGCTGCGCCGGGCATCCGCCGCGTAGACGAGCACGGACGCGGACTGGTGCTCCAGCCCTCCCGTGAACTGTCCGAGCAGCGACCCGGCGAGCGACTGCTGGAACAAGATCAGGAACACGAGCAACGCCACGGCGCCCGTCAGCAGCGCGAACCGGAGCTTCGCGCGTCGGATCTCCGCGAGCGCCAGCCTCATCCCTCACACCCCGTGAGCATGTTCGGCTCCATGCCTCGAGTATCGCAACCGCGCATAGGTTACCGGGCGGTGAACCTATGCACTCGGACTGGATCACTGTGTCGAACCGCTGCACGGCCGTACCATCAGGGCCATGGAAACGATGCGACCGAACGACGAGGACGGCCGCTTCCCGATCGCCGCGGTGTCGGAGCTCCTCGACGTGCCGATCCCCACGATCCGTTCGTGGGAGCGCCGCTACGGGTTCCCCACGCCTGCGCGTACGCAGGGCAAGCATCGCCGCTACTCGATCGCCGAGGCCGACCAGCTCCGGATGCTGCGCGACGAGATCGCGCGCGGTCACCCGACGAAGGAGGCGGTCGAGCTGGTGCGACGGGCGTCCCAGCAAACCGTCCCGCGTCACGAGCTCTTCGACCGGTTCCTCCAGCGCGCGATGCACCTGGACCCCGCCGGGCTCCGCGAGACGCTGCACGACGCCGCCGACACGCTCGGGGTCGAGCAGGCCATCCGCGACGTCGTGCTGCCCGCGATGCGCGAGATGGGTTCGCGCTGGAAAGCCGGCGTCTGCGACACGGCCCACGAGCACCTCGCGACGGAGGCGGTTCGCGCCTGGCTCGCGCGACTGTCCGCGATGGCGCCGCCCCCCTTCCGTCCGTCCCCCCTCGTGCTCGCATGCGGCCCGAAGGACCTGCACTCGATCGGGCTCGAGGCGTTCGGGGTGATCCTCGCCCGTCGTGGATGGAGCGTCCGGTCGCTCGGGCCGCTCACCCCGGCCGACTCGCTGGTGGTCGCCGCGCGTGCGGCCGAGGCTCGGGGCGTCGTCGTGACCAGTCAGCGAAGCGTCACCCGTCGCGCCGCCGTCGAGGCGCTCGCAGCGGTGGACGCGTTGCCGGGGGTTCGGGCGTTCTACGCGGGGATGGCCTTCGCGCCGGTCTCGGCCCGCCGCGACGTCCCGGGCACCTACCTGGGTGAGGACATCCTCGAGGGCGCCGTCGTCCTCGAACGCGCGCTCGACGCGCGCTGAGTCCCGACTGACCGTTGGTCATACGGCGGTTCTATGGAGGGGTACGATGCGCCCGTCCACCTGGCCGGATGAGGACGAGATGGTCGCTGACCCCAAGTCACGACGAAGGAGCGCTCGCGCGGAGGCGAAGCGGGACCTGATCGTCGACTGCGCGATGAAGCACTTCGCCGAGCACGGCTACCAAGGCGCCCGGATCGAGGACATGGCCGCCGACCTCGGTATCGCGAAGGGCTCGATCTTCCAGCACTTCGGCTCCAAGGCGGGGCTGTTCCTCGAGGCCTACAAGCGGGCGGTGACCGCGCTCCCGGGCTGGCTCGACGCGCCCGACGAGGTCCGCGCCGGCGGCTTCTTCGGGATCGTCCGCTACTGGCTCGGACGGACCGAGCACTACGTCGCCGAGGACTGGGTTCCCTATCGCGTGTCGCTGATCGGGAACTACGGCACCGACCTCGAGCTCAAGCGCGAGATCAACCGGTTCATGGTGAGCGAGGATCCCTACGGCACGCTCGAGTTCGTCGAGTGGGGCCAGCAGCGCGGCGAGGTCCGCGCCGACCTCGACCTCGAGACGATCGTGTCCCTTCTCGACTGGCTCTCGAGCGCGATCCAGGACGCGCTCGTGAGCGAGGAACTGGACCCGGGGTTGTTCCACCGCTGGCGGCACCAGCCCGACCGACAGCGGATGCGCTTGGAGCACTTCGCCGTGCTCCTGGAGAGCGCGATCGGCAGCGACGCCGCGCGCGCACACGTCCTCTAGCGACGAAGCGCCGCCTCGGCGTCCTCGGCCCCCACCGCCCGCCGCGTGTAGTTGCGCAGCGCGAACCGGTCGCACGCGGTTTCGGCCGCCGCGCGCTTGCCGCGCACCTCGCGAAGGTACCAGTGCATCCACTCGTGCAGGTAGAGGAACCGCAGCACCTGACGGCGCGTGCGGAAGGTGATGCCCTCGGTCAGCCAGATGAACCGCATCCCCTTGCCCGGACGTCGCTGCGCCGCGTACGCGACGACCTCCCCGAACGGCAGGAACGGCTCGGGCACCTGCAGCGTGATCGTCCGTCCGTCGAAGTCCGTCCACGCCGACAGGTGCGGCTTCTCCCGGTAGCGGAGCGACTTCACGTGCACGGCGTACCCCCGGGCCTCGGGCAGCCCGCCGAGAGCTCGGCGGACCGCGTCGGCGGCCAGGTCGGGGCAGTCGGAGGTGATGCGCACGGTCGGGCCAATCTACGGGCGATGCGCCGGTAGCATCGCGCGGGTGGAACGGGGCTACCGGGAGGGAGCGCGGGCGATCGCGCCGCTCGCGCTGCTCGTGTTCGGGTTCGGCGTGTCCTACGGCGTCCTCGCCCGGGCGGCGGGGATGGGCGGCGTCGCGCCAGTCGTGATGTCGATGACCACCTTCGCCGGCTCCTCGCAGTTCGCGGCGGCATCCGTGCTCACCGGCGGCGGGTCGGCCGCGACCGCGATCTTGGCGGCCGTGCTGCTGAACGCGCGGTACCTGCCGATCGGCGTGACCGTCGCTCCGTCGCTCGAGGGCGGGTTCTGGTCGCGGCTGCTCCACGCGCACCTCACGGTCGACGAGTCGTGGGCCGTGGCCCGCGAGGAGGGCGGGCGCTGGAACCCGCGGGTGCTCCTGGTGGCGGGCGCGGGGATCTGGCTGGGGTGGGTGCTCGGCACCGTGGTCGGCGTCGCGTTCGGCGACGTCCTCGGCGACCCGAACCGCCTCGGTCTGGACGCCGCGTTCCCGGCGCTGTTCCTCGCGTTGCTGGCGCCGCAGGTCCGCGACCGGCTGCCGCGTGCCGTGGCGATCGCTCGGCGCAACGATCGCCCTGGTGCTCACGCCCTTCACGCCGGCAGGGGTGCCGATCGTCGCCGCGTCGGCGGCGTGCCTGCTCGGCCTCAGGGCGAAGGACCGCCCATGACGACGGTGTGGGTCATCGTGGCGGTGACGGGGTTCGCGACGCTCACACTGAAGGCCGCGGGTCCGGTGCTGCTCGGAGGCAAGCCGCTGCCCGCCCGGGTGACCGATGTCGTGTCGCTGCTCGCCCCGGCGCTCCTGGCCGCGCTGGTAGCGATCGGGACCTTCGCGAACGGGCGCACGCTCACGCTCGACGCCCGCGTGCTGGGGGTCGGCGCGGCGGCGGTCGCGATCAGGCTGCGCGCTCCCCTGCTCGTGTCGGTGGTGCTCGCCGCCGTGGTCACCGCGGTCGCACGCGCCCTGGCCGGCTGAGGACGCGCTAGGCTTCGGCCGCCGTGATCCGCTACCGCGACCTCGGGCTCACCGTCGGGATCCTGCCGCCCGGCCCGCTGAACGCGATCACCGACATCGCGGGCGTCACGGTCGGCGTCTCCACCCTGATCGAGGGCGAGGGCCCGCTCGTGGTCGGGTCGGGTCCGGTTCGCACCGGGGTCACCGTCGTCGTCCCGGCTGAGGACATCGGGCAGCACCCGGTGTTCGCGGGCTGTCACCGGCTCAACGGGAACGGCGAGCTGACCGGGCTCGAGTGGCTGCGGGAATCCGGCACCCTCACGACCCCGATCGCGATCACGAACACGCACAGCGTCGGGATCGTCCGCGACGCGCTCGTGTACCACGAGCTCGCGCGGCGCGACGACGCGACCTCGTACTGGAGCCTGCCCGTGGTCGGGGAGACCTACGACGGCGGGCTGAACGACATCAACGGGATGCACGTCACGGCGGCCCACGTCCACGCGGCGCTCGCGAGCGCCGCGAGCGGGCCGGTGCCCGAGGGCAACGTCGGCGGCGGCACCGGGATGATCTGCCACGAGTTCAAAGGCGGCACCGGCACGGCCTCGCGGATCGCCGAGGGCTGGCGGGTCGCCGCGCTGGTCCAGGCGAACCACGGCGTCCGCGAGCGGCTGAGCGTCGACGGCGTGCCGGTCGGGCGTGAGCTCGACCGCGACGCCGTCCCGTCCGCGTGGGACGAGGCGGAAGCGGTCGCCCGCGGGGGCGCCGGCTCGATCATCGTCGTGCTCGCGACCGACGCCCCGCTCCTGCCCCACCAGCTCGAGCGGGTCGCGCAGCGCGCCGCGCTCGGGATCGCGCGGGCGGGGGGCGGGGGCGAGCACTCGAGCGGGGACCTGATCGTCGCGTTCTCGGTCGCGAACCGGGGCAAGCTGCGCAGCTACAAACTGGAGGAACCCCCCGACGCGGTCGACGTGACGATGCTCCCCGACGGAGCGATCACGCCCTTGTTCTGGGGTGCGATCGAGGCGACCGAGGAGGCGATCCTCAACGCGCTCGTCGCCGCCGAGACGATGACCGGCCGCGACGGCATCACCGCCCGCGCCCTCCCCCACGAGGCCCTCCTCGACGTGATGTCGAGGTACGGACGGGGCCCCTTGCCACGCTGAACGTCACGGGGTCCGCAGGCTGGGCGGCCCCCCGCTCCCCCTTACGTGCCTGCTATCAACCAAGCAGGACGGAGGACGAGATGGCACGCATCGACGTAACGCACGAAGACGGTGACCGGTACGCGATCACGATGGGCCGGCACACGGTGCTGGTGGACCAGCCGGGCAGCGACGGCGACGACGGCGTTGCCCCGACCCCCACCGACCTGTGGGTGATGGGCCTGGCGGGCTGCATCGCGTTCTACGCGGGTCGGTTCCTCGATCGCCACGGGCTCGATCCGGCTGGCCTGGCCGTGACCTGCGACTTCGAAATGGCCACGGACCGTCCCTCACGCGTGGCCTCGATCGACCTGCGCGTCTCGCTCCCCGACGGGTTCCCCGCGGACAAGCGGGACCGGCTGCAGGCGGTGGTCGACCACTGCACCGTGCACAACTCGATGAGGATCCCCCCGACCGTAGCGATCGCGCTGGAGGCCACGAGCGACGTTCCCGTCTGAATCGTGCCGGACAACGGGAATGCAGGCCCCGGCTCCTCGGTTATACCCCCACGGGTATACGAACCGACGACGGAAGGAGCAGCAACATGGCAACGGTGGCGCTGACGGCCGACACGTTCGAGGAGACGGTCACGGGCGACGGGATCGTCCTAGTGGACTTCTGGGCGGACTGGTGTGGGCCCTGCAAGATGTTCGCACCGGTGTTCGAGCAGGCGTCCGAGACCCACGGCGACCTCACGTTCGGCAAGGTCGACACCGAAGCCGAGCAGGGGCTCGCGGGCGCGCTCGGGATCCGCTCGATCCCGACCCTGATGGCCTTCCGCGAGGGCGTGCTGGTCTTCGCGCAGCCCGGGGCGCTGCCCGAGCAGGCCCTGGAGCAGGTGATCGCCGCGGTGCGCGACCTCGACATGGAGGACGTGCACCGGCAGGTGGCCGAGCAGCGCGCCCAGGAGGAGGCCGTGTCGTGACCGCGGCCCGGACGCCGGCGACCGCGCTCTCGCTCTCGCCCGAGGAGACCGGCGACGTCGTGCGCCGGCTCCGCAGGGCCGAGGGGCAGGTGGCCGGCGTGATCCGGATGCTCGAGGACGGCCGTGACTGTCGCGACGTGGTCGTGCAGCTCGCGGCGGCTTCGCGCGCGCTCGACAAGGCCGGCTTCGCGATCATCGCGACCGGGCTCCGGCGCTGCCTGGCCTCCGACGACCAGGTCGACGCCGCCGAGCTCGAACGGCTGTTCCTCTCCCTCGCATGACGAACCCGGCACCGGGGCCCTAGGGCGGGTCCCCGGTGCGCCGGGACCCCCGACCTCCCAGGGCCCTCGCCCTCGCGCCTAGGTTGACCGCGAGGTAGCGAGAGGAGGTCCTGGATGGGCGCCTTGGACCTGGCGCGGCTGCAGTTCGCCGTCACCACGATCTTCCACTTCTTCTTCGTGCCGCTGTCGATCGGCCTGGCGTTCTTCACGGCGATCTTCCAGACGGCCTGGTACCGCACGAAGGACCCGAAGTACCTGCGCCTGACGCGGTTCTGGGGCAAGCTCTTCCTGGTCAACTTCGCGCTCGGCGTCGTGACCGGCATCGTGCAGGAGTTCCAGTTCGGGATGAACTGGTCGGCCTACAGCCGGTTCGTGGGCGACGTCTTCGGCGCGCCGCTCGCGATCGAGGGGCTCGCCGCGTTCTTCCTCGAGTCGACGTTCCTGGGCCTGTGGATCTTCGGATGGTCGCGGCTCAGCCCGCGCGTGCACCTCGCGTCGATCTGGATGGTCGCGGTCGGCACGTGCATCAGCGCGTTCTTCATCCTCGCTGCCAACGCCTGGATGCAGCACCCGGTCGGCTACGCCATGAACCGGGCCGCGAACCGCGCCGAGATGACCGACTTCATGGCGGTCATGACGAATCCGACGCTCTGGGCGCACTTCCCGCACACGATCGCGGCGGCGCTCGCCACGGGCGGGATGTTCATCCTGGGCGTGTCGGCGTGGCATCTGCTGAAGGGCCGCGACGTGGACGTCTTCCGCTCCTCCTCGGCCGTCGCGCTGGTGATCACGTGCGTCGCCGCGATCGCCGTCGCGTTCAGCGGCCACCTCCAGGCGCAGCTGATGACGAAGCAGCAGCCGATGAAGATGGCGGCGGCCGAAGCCCTGTGGGAGTCACAGAGCGGCGCGGGCTTCTCGCTGTTCGCGGTCGGCGACGTCGCCGACGGTCGCAACCACTTCAACATCACGCTGCCGCACATGCTCTCGGTGCTCGCGACCAACACCTGGAACGGACAGGTCGAAGGCATCAACGACATCCAGGCCGAGTACCGGCAGACGTACGGGGCCGGCGACTACCGCCCGATCATCTGGGTCACGTACTGGTCGTTCCGGCTGATGGTCGGCGCCGGGATGCTGATGATCGGGCTGACGCTGCTCGGGCTGTGGTTCCTGCGCAAGAGGACCTACGAGCACACGCGGTGGCTCCTGTGGGCGTTCCTGCCGGCGATCTCGCTCCCCTATCTCGCGAACTCGCTCGGATGGATCTTCACCGAGATGGGGCGCCAGCCGTGGGTCGTGTTCGGCGTGATGACCACCCGGGAGGCGGTCTCGACGGCCGTCGGGACGGCCTCGGTCGTGATCACGCTCGTGGGGTTCACGCTGATCTACGGGCTCCTGTCGATCGTGGACGTTGCGCTGCTGACGCGCTTCGGCAAGGCCGAACCGCCGGCCCCCGACGCCCCGACGACGGTCGCGATCTATTGAGGTGAGGACGATGGGAGAGGGATACCTGAACCTCGAGACCCTCTGGTTCGCGCTGATCGCGATCCTGTGGACCGGCTACTTCTTCCTCGAGGGGTTCGACTTCGGGGTCGGCGTGCTCTTCCCGTTCCTGGGCAAGGACGAGGTCGACCGCCGGATCCTCGTGAACACGATCGGGCCGGTGTGGGACGGCAACGAGGTGTGGCTGCTCGTGGCCGGCGGCGCGACGTTCGCCGCGTTCCCCGAGTGGTACGCGACGCTGTTCAGCGGGTTCTACCTGGCGCTGTTCCTGATCCTCGCGGCGCTGATCTTCCGCGGCGTCGCGTTCGAGTTCCGCGGGAAGGACCCGAGGCCCGAGTGGCGCGCGTGGTGGGACCGAGCGATCTTCCTGGGCAGCGCGCTGCCGGCGCTGCTGTGGGGCGTCGGATGGGCCAACATCCTGCGCGGGACCCCGATCGGGCCGGACTTCGCCTGGCAAGGATCGTTCTTCGACCTGCTGAACCCCTACGCGCTGCTCGGCGGGGTGACGTCGCTGCTGCTGTTCGCGCTGCACGGCGGCGTGTTCCTCACGCTCAAGACCACCGACGACCTCCGCGAGCGTGCCCGCTCGGTATCGAAGCTCCTCGCGCTGCCGACGACCGTGGTGGTGTTCGCGTTCCTGGGGTGGACCTACCTGAACGCGCGGAACCTCGGCGAGTACGGGATCGTGCCGCCCTTCGTGCCGATCCTGGCGATCGTCGCGGTCGCGGCCGTGGAGTGGCTGCTGCGCGAGAAGCTCGACGGCTGGGCGTTCGCGCTCACCGCCCTCGCGATCGTCGGCGTCACGGCGACGTTCTTCCTGAACCTGTACCCGCGGGTGATGCCGTCCTCGCTCGGGTCCCGGTACGACCTCACGATCTGGAACGCGTCCTCGAGCCACTACACGCTCAAGGTGATGACGATCGTGGCGTTGATCTTCACGCCGCTGGTCCTGGCCTACCAAGCGTGGACGTATTGGGTGTTCCGCAAGCGGATCGGCCGTGACGACGTCGCGCCGAGCGCGCCGGAGACCGACCTGGCGGCGCCCCCGGTCGGACCTTCTTCGTGAAGTCGGGGTACGACGTGGGGGCGCTTGCGCGCCCCCACGGGTGTATGACGGTGAGTAAGGTCGTCAGGCCTGGGAGATCCCAACCCCGTCGATGAAGACCGACTTCCCGGAGGAAACGACCTTGATGACGAGTTTGCCCGTCGCCACGGAAGACGAGGTCATGACGTTGACCAGAACCCGTTTCCCGCTCCCCGCCGTGTTGATGGTGGCCACCTTGGTCCCCTTGAACCACACCTGCACGGTGCCGCCCTTGGAGACCTTGTCGACCATGATCGCGATCCGCTTGGCGTGCACGCCCGGGAGGACCAGCTTGGCGCCCTCCTTGGACGAGCGCAGGTAGGTGCCTGCGTAATAAGCATCGCCCGTGCCCGCCTTCCACGCGCCCTTGCGGGTCAGCGCGCGGTCGTCGAGCGGGATCGCGGTGCATCTCTGGCTGCTAGAGGCCGACATGGCACCCGTGCCGTCGAGCGCCTGCACGTGGAAGCAGTGCGTGAAGCCCCGCTTCCCGTTCGCAGTGATGCTCGTGCCGGTGACGCCGGACTGCAGCGGGGTCCAGCTGCCGAGGCTCCCGTCGAACTTCGCGGAACGGATCTCCACGTTGAACGACGCCGCCGCGGCCACCGCACCCCAAGAGACCTTGATGGACCTGCTCTTCTGGAAGACGGCCGTCGGGGCCGTCATCGAAGGCGTGGGAACCATCCAGGTCAGCGTGACGTCACCTTCGAGATCCTTCTCGGGACCCGGGTAGGCGTCCTTCAGGATCGTCGCGGTCACGTCTGACGTACCGGCCTCGTTGGACAGGACGATGGCACTCGCCCGGCCCGTCGCGTCGGTCCAGCCCTGTCCGCCTGCCCGCGCCATGATGATGCCGGGCACCGTCGCCGTCCAGTCGACGTGGACCAACGGCACCGCGTTCCCGTACACGTCGACGACGGTCGCCACGACCTGCAGCTGCGAGCCCTCGATCTCCGAGGTCTTGCCGTTCAGGCCGAGGACGCTCACGCCGAAGGCGCGCCCCGGGATCCAGGTCTCTGTGGCCGTCTTGTTCAGCCCGCCGATCGACGCGGACAGCACTTGGTCTCCGCTGACCGTCGACATGATGAACAGCGACACATGGCCGTCGTCCTGGATGGTGCCGGTGAGGGCCGTGCCGAGATCGGTCGACCCGATGTCATCGGTTAACACGCCGACACCCGTCGACGTGAGGGCGATGTCCCGGTCGTAGAGTGGCAACCCGTTCACACCGATCGCCGTCGCGCACATCGGCACGACCGTCGGGTCCGGGTAGTCCTCCGTGACCATCGTCTCGTCCGTGGTACCGGTGTTGCTGCAACTCGACCCAAGACGAGCTTCAACGAGTCCGGGACGACTCCCCGGGCTCGTCTTCACCGGAGGCT
Source organism: uncultured Actinomycetes bacterium (assembly GCA_963710985.1). Lineage (GTDB taxonomy): Bacteria > Actinomycetota > UBA4738 > UBA4738 > HRBIN12 > AC-51. Next base: position 88,806 of record CAVQCI010000007.1, read on the forward strand.
TCCCGAGGTTCGTGTTTACGGCTTGGTCGCCGACGTGGCCCTGCACGTGTGCGTCAGGGCCGTACGAGCTTCGTGTCGCACCCCAGCTCGTACATCTTCCGCTTCAGTCTCCGGGCCATATCGGATCTGCTGCGCACGACGTTCCGCATCTCGAACGGGTCGGCGCCCAGGTTGTACAGCTCCTGCTCATGTGTGCCGTGCGGATACTGATACCGAGCGAACATCCACCCCTTCGTCCGCATGCCGCAGTAGGTCGGGACCCAGTTCCTCGTCTTGGACGCCTTGTGTTCGAGCAACACCCCGGCGCGGCCGATGCTGCCGGCCCTCGTGAGCAGCGGCCTGAGCGACACGCCGTCCGACGCCATCGGTGCGACACCGGCCAGGTCGAGGAACGTAGAAGCGAGGTCGACGTTCGTCACGACCGTGTCGACTTCGCCACGCCGGATGCCCGGTCCGGTGAAGACCATCGGGACCCGGATCGAGCGCTCGTACGGGACGACCTTGTAGTCCCAGCGGTGATCACCGAACGTCACACCGTTGTCAGACATGAACACGAAGTACGTCCGGTCCAGCGTCCCCTCAGCCGCCAGCGTGTCCTGCAGCCGGCCGACCCAACGGTCCACGGACAGCAGGGTGGCGTACGTCTTGTCCCAGTGGAGCTCGAACTTCTGGCGCCGCCCCGTTCCGTATCGGCGCAGTCGTCGGATGTATCGGGGCTTGTCCGACACGTCCCGCTCGTTGTACGCGGGGGAATCGAACCTCGTCCGCGTCGTCGCCCCGAGGTCACGTGGCGCCGCCACCCAACCGGCGTGAGGCCCGTACGGGGCGAGCTCCATGAAGAACGGCTGCGTCGGGTCGAGCGACCTCAGCCACGCTCTCGCCTCTCGGCCCATCAGGTTGGTCGAGTAGTCGTCGGCGTTGGAGCCGTGATGCCTGATGGCACCGTTCACCGACCAGTCGTAGTCGTAGTACCCGCCGTTCTTCTCGGCGAACGCGTGCAGCTCCGACCAGCCCGGCTGCCGTGACCCGTCGAAATGGTTCAGGTACTTGCCGAACAGTCCGGTCGAGTAGCCGGCCCGCCGCAGTGCCACCGCGAACGTCCTGCCCTGATCACCGTTGGCCACGAAGGCCGTGTAGCCACCCCATCCGCGATCGCCGTCTCCGTTCGTGTACACACCGTTGTCATGACTGTAGAGCCCGGTCAGGATGCCGGCCCTGGACGGACAGCACAGGGGGTTCGAGATGATGGCGTTCGTGAACCGCGTGCCGTGCGCCATCATCTCCTTGACGTGTGGCATGCCCCGCAACGTGCCGACGGACTGGTCGTCGGTCAGTACGAACACGAAGTTCGGCTTGAGCATCGCCCGAGCCGGCAACGGCTCAGCTCGCGCGGCGCTCAGATCCCCGACGAGCAGCACGACGACGAGCCGCGCGATACACCTGCTCGTCCGCATGCCACGCCCCCTCGAGCGTGATGCCCGCACCTGCGCCGTTTCCACGACTGAGCGCGGACGCAACGCCGCACATCGGGTATCCGCCCGCTGCCCACTATGACGGCTTCGTGCTCGGGTTGCGCGGGAGCGTCCGTTGACCGGCAGGCCCGGCGACGCTTGGTCGGGGCGGTCGGATTCGAACCGACGACCTCGTGCTCCCAAAGCACGTGCGCTGACCAGACTGCGCCACGCCCCGCGACGACAAGACTACCCTTCCCCGCCAGTGGGTCTCGGGCGTAGGCTCACGACATGGCTTCCCCCGAGCGCACCTCCCCGGCGTTCCTCACGGTGCTCTTCCTGTTGATCGGGGCGGTCGTCGTCGCCGCGGCGCTCGTGATGTTGCTCGCGACCCGCAGGCCGAGCACGGCGATCCGCTTCGAGGTCGGTCAGCCGAGCGGCTCGGAATGTCCGCAGGGCACCGGCGCGCCGGCGTGCTTCCGCTTCGACGTGCGGAACATGGGCGGCGGCGACGCGTTCGCGTTCTGCACGATCGAGGCTGCCCCCGGCACGCAGGCCGCGTTCGACAACGACGTCTCGGCGCTCCGCGTGCTCGTCCCCTCAGGGCAGACGCGGCTCGTCATGGCGCACGTCAACGCGATCGGGAGCAGCAGCGTCTCGGCGCCGGCCGTCCGCTGCTCCTAGAGCTCGAAGGCGCCGCTCCCCACACGGCGCACGCCGCCGCCGACCTGCACGACCCACCAGTCGTCACCCGGGGCGACCGCGACCGACAGGAACGATGGGCGCCCCGTCAGTTCGCCCTGCGCCACGACGCACGAGCCCGGCATCCCGGCGAGGCGGTGTTCCGAGAGGTAGGCGCCGAGCGGCCCCGCCGCCGATCCGGTGGCTGGGTCCTCCCCGATCGACAGCCAACGGTCGAACATCCGCGCCATCACGTCGCCGTGGCCGCGGACCGTGAACAGGTAGAGCGACTCGGCGTCGCCGGCCGCCTCGCACACCCGCGCGCACCCGCGGTCGTCACGCGAGGCGCGTCGCAGCGCCGCCTCGTCGCGGACGGGCACCATCAGGTGCGCGATCCCCGTGGAGACCGGCACGATCGGCAGGTCGTCCACGAGATCGTCTGCCGACAGCCCGGCCGCAGCCGCGGTCGCCTCGCGGTCGGCGTACTCGGGCCCGAACACCGGCGGGAGCTGCCGCATCGTGGCCCGCATCCGCTCCAGGTCCACCATGACCGGGATCTCGCCGGCCGTGCACCGCTGCACGACGTCGGTGCCGATCAGACCCTCGCTCGCGAGCGCGAAGGCCGTGCCGAGCGTTGGGTGCCCCGCGAACGGCAGCTCATTCTCCGGCGTGAAGATGCGGACGTCGTAGCCGTCGCGGCGGGTCGCCGTCACGAACGTGGTCTCGGAGAAGCCGATCTCCTTCGCGAGGACCAGCATCGTGTCGGTGTCGAGACCCGGCGGTGTCTCCGGCACGACGCACAGCTGGTTGCCGGCGAACGCCGAGTCGGCGAAGACGTCGAGCATCAGGAACGGCACGCGCATCGGACGAGTCTAAGGGCGGCGCCGCTATGCTGAGGTGCTCTGCGGGTGTAGCTCAATGGCAGAGTTCCAGCCTTCCAAGCTGGCTATGCGGGTTCGATTCCCGTCACCCGCTCTGCAGGTCCTCAACCGGCCTCAACCGTTCTCGCCGTCGCCGATCTCTCTCTCTGCGATCCCCGGCGCGTGCCGGATCTCGGGCATCTGCGAGTGCCGTACGCTCCGCCACACGATCTCGTTCATCAGCGCCATCGGGATCCGGTCCGGAGCCGAGAAGTCGATCGTGAGCGACGCAGAGGCCATCGGGGCGTTGGCGCCGTTGGTCGCGGTGAGCGACTGGCCGGGCGTGAGCGCGTCGTAGGGCCGCAGGTTCGGCGTGGTCGAGAACGCGCCGGCCATCGGGGTCGCGAGCGCGTCGAACTGGCTCATCGGCTCGACGCCGAGGATCAGCTCCATCGTTCGGAGCACGGAGACGGAGGAGTAGAACGTCGAGTCGACGGTGCCTGTCTGCGTGTAGGGGCTGATCGCGTACGCGATCGACCGGTGGCCGTCGACGTGGTCGGGGCCGTCCTGCGCGTCGTCCTCCACGACGAAGATCGCGGTACTCGGCCAGAACTCCGAATGCGAGACGGCCTCGACGAGCCGGCCGAGCGCGAGATCATTGTCGGCAACGTATGCGGCGGGCTTGCGCGCCTCCGGCGTCGTCCCGTAGGTGTGGTCGCTCGGCAGGTAGACGAACTGCATCGTCGGCATCTCGTGCCGCTGCTGGTAGCGCGCGAACACGTCGAGCCACCGCTCGATCCGGACCTGGTCCATCGTGAACAGGTCCCAGCCCGGGTACTCGGGGTCGGTGTGACCGAGGAGCCCGGGGATCGACGGCTGCAGGTCGACCGGGTTGTCGACGAAGAACCCGAAGTTCCGGTAGTCGATCCCGGCGCGCGCGACCTGGTCCCACAGGAACCCCCGGCCCGGGTCCTCGCCGGGCAGCGCCGCGGTCTCGGGGTCCCCGAACCCTCCGAAATCGTAGGGACGGCCGTAGTAGTTGTAGTCGAGCGGCCAGTTCTTCTGGTTGTACGCGTTCGCGTAGGCGCCGGTGGTCCAGGACCACCCGTCGGCCGAGACCTCGGCGTCGGCGTAGAAGTTGTCGAACGTCACGAACCGCCGCGCAAGCTCGTGGTGGTTCGGCGTCACGTCCTCGCCAAAGATCGCGAGCGAGGAGTCGCCGTTGCCGACCTCGAGGTCGCCGAGCACCTGGTCGTAGGTGCGGTTCTCCTTCATCACGTAGATCACGTGCTGGATCGGGGTCGGCTCGCCCGGGTGGGAGGGGATCACCGAGCCCTCCGGGACGGCCGGCGGGTCGTCGAACCGGTCGTTCGCGCGGACCTGCTCCGTGTAGGCGGCGAGCTCCGAGGCGGTCGGGACGCGCAGACGCTGCAGCGAGCCGCGCATCAACGTGGGCCAGTACAGGCCCTCCTCGGTGTTCGGCCCGACGCCCAGGCCCTTCATGTTCGTGACGAAGAGCGTGCGGCCCGCCGGGTCGAGCGCGACGCCGTCGGGATACCAGGCGGTCGGGATCAGCCCGAGGACCTCGTCGCCGCGGGAGAGGTCCACGACCGCGACGTCGTTGTCGCCTGCGTTCGCGACGTAGAGCGTGTCGCCGTCGGGATCCAGGGCGAGCGCGTTCGGGCTGGCGCCGACCGGGGCGTCCTCGAAGGGGCGGAGGTCGATCGTGCGGAGCACCGCGCCAGTCGTGTCCGACAGGACCGAGACCGAGTCGGCGTCGCTGTTCGCGACGTAGAGCTCCATGCGTGCCGGGTTCGCGAGGATCGCGCTCGGGTGTGTGCCGACCGTGACGGTCTTCACGACCTCCATCGTTGACGTGGCCACGACCGAGACCGTGTTCGCGCCCCAGTTCGTGACGAACGCCTTCGTGGCGCCGCGATTCAGGGCGACGCCGTACGGCAGGTGACCCACGGCGACCTCGCCGACGACCGTGCGGGCGACGGGGTCGACCGCGAGCAAGGAGTCGCTCAGGTTGCCGGCGACGTAGAGCCGATGGGCATCGGGCCCGACCGCGATCCCGGCCGGGTAGACGTGGTCGTTGCCGACGTTGCTCCCGAGCTTGACCCGGCGGACCTCGTCGACCGTCGTGCCACGGATCCGGAACGCGTGCAGCGCGTCACCGGATCCCGACGATGCCCAGGCACGGCGGCCGTCCGGAGAGAACGCGACGCCGACGTAGTAGCCGTGCGCGTGCCCGGCCTCGTACTGCCACGGGCCCTGGTTGTGGCCGCCCTGCTCGCGGATCGTCTGCAGGACGTGGCCGGTCGCGGGGTCGATCGCCATCAGCGAATGCTTCAGGTACCCGGCGTTCACGGCGAGCAGGAGGTTGCCACGCGGGCTCATCGCCAGATCGAGCGAGCCGGGGCCCAGGCGCGTCTGGGTCCCCGCAGGCGTCACGTGCCAGCCCTGCGAGGTGTACGCGGTCCCGTCGGGACGTGGTCCGGCGACGATGTTGTCACCGGTCGCGACGAAGGCGGTCGCGACGATCCCTGCGAGCGCGACGCAGACGGCGATGGACACACGGACGACACGGCGACGCTCAGCCATGGCGGCCCCCTCTCCCTCGACGACGCTGTGCGGTCACCGTACGCGGAAGTCCGTCCGCGACTCAAGACGTACGAAAGCCCTAGAAGCAGGGCTCCCAGTCGGGCCCGCATCTGCCTCCCGCGCCGCAGGACGCTCGGCCCGGACCCCTATGCCGCCGCACGCGCCATGCTGGGTGCGAGCAGGGGGTTCGGGTGGCCATCACGACGTACGTCGAGAGCGAGGTCGTCCGTCTCGCGACGCTGCCCCCCGACGAGGTCCTTCGCGCGGTGGGATCGCGGCCCGAAGGGCTGCACGGCGACGAGGCCGCCGGACTGCTCGCGACCGACGGGCCGAACCGCGATCCCCGAGCCCGAGGGCCCGAGCTCACTCTCGCGGCTGCTCGCGCAGCTGACGCACTTCTTCGCGCTGCTGCTGTGGGTCGCCGCGGTGCTCGCGTTCGTCGGCGAGATGCCGCAACTCGCGATCGCGATCGCGATCGTCGTGGTCTTGAACGGCGTCTTCTCGTTCGCACAGGAGGAGCGAGCCGAGCACGCGACCAAAGCGCTGCGCGAGCTACTGACCGTCGAAGCGACGGTTCTGCGTGACGGCCGCCGCGTGTCGATCCCGGCGGGTGAGCTCGTCCGCGGTGATGTGGTTGTGCTGGTGGAAGGCGACCGGATCTCGGCGGACGCGCGCGTGACACAGGCAGACGCGCTGCGGGTCGATGAGTCAACGCTCACCGGTGAGTCCGTTCCGATGTCGCGGACCGCTGAGGCGTGGGCCGAACCTGGAGACGACCCGCTCGCAGCCCCGGGGCTCGTCTTCGCGGGGACGTACGTGACGTCGGGGGCTGCCCGAGCTGTCGTCGTGGCGACCGGAGCCCGCACGCGGCTGGGCGACATCGCTCGTCTCACGGGCGAGGTCCACCGGCGACCCACTCCGCTCCGCGTCGACCTCGACCGTGCCGTGCGGTTGATCGCGGCCTTCGCGATCGGTGCGGGGGTCGCCTTCTTCGGTGTCGCGCTGGGGCTCGGGACGCCGACGCGCAACGGCTTCTTGTTCGGGATCGGCGTGATCGTCGCGCTCGTGCCGGAAGGGCTGCTCCCGACGCTGACGCTCTCGCTCGCGATGAGCGCCACAAGGATGGCACACCGTGGGGCGCTGGTCAGGCACCTCGAGTCCGTCGAGACGCTGGGCGCGACGACGGTTATCTGCTCGGACAAGACCGGCACGATGACGACGAACCAGATGACGGCTCGCGAGGCGCGGACGTTGACGCGGAGCCTCACGGCGACGAACGCGGGCTGGGCCCCCGGCGGCACGCTGCTCGAGTCAGATCGACCGCTCGATGCAGGCGCGCTCGCTGACGTCGACCCATTGCTTCGTGCCGCCGCGCTGTGCGGTGATGCCCGACTCGAGGCCTTGCACGGACGGTGGCGCTGCGTGGGCGACCCCACCGAGGGCGCGCTGCTCGCGTTCGCGCACAAGGGCGGAGTCCATCGCGACGAGGCCGAGCGGTCCGCCCCCCGGGTCCGAGACTTCCCGTTCGGATCGGAACGGCGACGGATGACCACGATCCATCGGCGCGCCGACGGCACCTTAGTGGGCTACACGAAAGGCTCACCCGAGACGGTGCTCGGCGAGAGCACCGCGATCCGCATCGGCGACCGGATCGAGCTCCTCGACGACGAACGCCGCGCGCACGTGCAAGCCGATGTCGAGCTCCTCGCGGGGCGCGGGCCTGCGTGTGCTCGGCTTCGCCACCCGCGAGCACGGCGCTACGCTGCCCGCCGACGCGGCGGCCGCGGAACGCGACCTGATCTTCCTGGGGCTGATCGGGATGGAGGACCCGGTGCGGCCGGAGGTCACCCCCGCTATCCGCCGCTGCGTCCGCGCCGGGATTCGGGTCGTGATGGTGACCGGAGACCATCCGGCAACTGCCCACTCGGTAGCGCGAGCGGTCAGCCTTCCAGGTCAACGTGTAGCGCTCGGCGCCGACCTCCCGGAGGAAGAGGGCACGCTTCGCGAAATGCTGGCGGATCCGTCGTTCGGCGTGCTCGCCCGGATCGCGCCCGAACAGAAGCTGCGGATCGCGCGCGCGCTGCAAGCGAACAACGAGGTCGTCGCGATGACCGGCGACGGCGTGAACGACGCGCCGGCGCTCCGACAGTCCGACATCGGTGTGGCGATGGGCGTGACCGGCACAGACGTCGCTCGCGAGGCGGCCGACCTCGTCTTGCTGGACGACAATTTCGCTCACATCGTAGAGGCCGTCGAAGAGGGCAGGGCCGCCTTCGACAACATCCAGCGATTCCTGACCTACCACCTCGTCGACAACGTCGCCGAGCTCACGCCTTTCGTGGTGTGGGCCCTCTCGGCCGGACGGATCCCGCTCGTCATCTCGGTGATGCAGGTACTGGCCCTCGACATCGGCACCGACATGCTTCCGGCGGCTCGCGCTCGGCGCCGAGCTCCCGAGCCGGGCACGATGGGCGGGCACCTCGAGCCCGCAAGACCGGCCTGCTAGACGCCAAGGTGCTTGCCCGGGCGTTCGGGTTCCTCGGACCCATCGAGGCGGTGCTCTCCATGATGATGCTGCCGCTGGGCGCCGCCTTGTTCTTCGGCTGGACGCTGGGCCTGGCGCTGCCGTCACGTGGCGTCCCGCTCTCCGCATCTCGACGATGGTGTTCGCCTCGATCGCCTTGATGCAGAAGGCCGTCGCGTTCGAATGCCGGAGCACCGACCGATCGCTGTTCGCGATCGGCCCGTTCACGAACAGGCTGCTGGATGCGGCGATGGCGCTGGAGGCCGTGGCGTTGCTGGCGTTCATCTACGTCCCGGTCCTCGCCGGGGTCCTCGGTCAGCGCCCGCTCACCGCCGCAGAATGGACTCCCGTCGCGATCACCCCCTTCGTAATCATCGACCGCCGAAGAGAGCGGAAGGCGATCGTGCGGGCTCGGCGTGCTGCGAGCCAGCGCATGAGCTCGAGACACCCGATGCGGCGCGATGGGTGCATCTGCAAGAGGACCGCCGCCGAAGCGACTCCGAGGCCAGGGCTAGACTCGCGCGCAGGCGCCGGTAGCTCAGCCCGGATAGAGCGGGGGACTTCTAATCCCTAGGTCGCAGGTTCGAATCCTGCCCGGCGCGCTGTGTGATGTCTCGAGACATCGTGCCGACGTGTCTCGAGACATCGTTCCACGTCTCAGGCCCTTCCGTGCGGTTGGTAGTCCGCGTCGGGTCCAGGATCAGCTCGCGGATGAGCTCGCCCTCCTCGCTCAGCACGCGGACCCGAAGACCGTCGACGAGCACCAAGACCCGCGTCCCGACGAGGCGGCGACCGAGCCCGATGTGATGCAACCGGGAGTTGTGACGAAGTGTGACAACCCCGGTGATGTGGATCCTGTCTCGCCGCACGCGAAAGTGCGACGGGGATCTCGAGCCTGGGTCCCGAAGGGACCGCCTTCGGTCTGGCCGTGAACGCCTCGGCCGGCGTGCGTCTGCCGAGGGCGCGGTGGGGCCTGATTGGTTGTAGTAGCCACGAAGGCATCGAGCTGGGCCTGCAGCTTCCCGACCGAGTCCGGCCTCGGCTGCTTGGTGAGGTAGCGCTTCACGGTCTGATGCAACCGCTCGACCTTCCCGCAGGTCTGCGGGTGGTAAGGCGTCGAGTGCAGGTAACGGATCCCGAGCGAAGCGAGTTCGAGCTCCATCGCACAGCGTCCGCCACGGGGAACGGCCGTGAACACCGCACCGTTGTCGGTGAGCACCGAGGCAGGGAAGCCCAAGGCCGCGGCAGCTTCGTGGAACGTCGCCACGACATCGGCGGCCTTGAACACACCAAGCGCCTTCGCCGCGACCAGCAAGCGGGAGTGGTCGTCGAGCACGTGCAAGGTCTCGACGTCGCTCCCGCCGCCCATCCGCCAGTGGGTGATGTCGGCCTGCCAGCGTTCGTTGGGCATGTCGGCTTCGAACCGGATGAAGGAGCTCCTCGGTCGCTTCTGCGGCTGCGGGGTGACGAAGCCCCGACGGCTGAGCACCCGCAAGATCGTCGCGACCGAGGGGGAGGACCTCTGGCGCCGCTCGAGGTGGTGGGCGATCGTGTGTGCGCCCGCATCGACCCCGAGCTCGGTCAGCTCCTTGCGCAGGGCGACGATCGCGTCCTCGACGGGTGCGGGCGTGCGCCGAGGCACGGTGCGGGGGATGCGCCGCCGCGGCTCGAGACCCGCTGGCCCCTGCTCGTCGAACCGGCGGCAGAGCTGGTGGATTCACCGTGGCGAGACACCGTAGGTGCGCGAGACCTCGGCCTTCGTCCGCCCCTCGAGCTTGACCGCGGTGACCACGAGTTCCGCAAGCGACATCGCTGACCCCTTCGTCCTGAGGTCGGCACGATGCCTTGAGACATCTCGGAACTATGTGTTGAAACCAGACACTGCCCGGCGCGCTGACTGGTGTGTGTGGTTCCGCCTGACGCGTGACGTTTCGGCTCCGGCTGATGCGTGACGCGGCTCCGCCTGATCGGTGACGCCGGCTCCGCCTGATCCGTACATCCTCCCGAGCATGCTGGTGGAGCTGAGTGTCGTGGAGCAGCGGTATCAAGCGGACGTCGTCGGCGACATCGTTGAGCTCGGCTCGGTGTTGGAACGGGGGTCCGCGGATATCTCTAGACGCGCCTCCTCACCTCCGATGTACGGCGCAGGTGGGGGCTTGCGGCAAGTCCCGGGTCCTGCTGCATGATCAACGGCCGCAAGCCGGAAGGTATCGAAATAGGAGTCTCGCCAGTGTGAGCTACCGACGATCTGAGTTCCCAGCGCTTCCATGGCATGAGTGTAGTCCTGAAGCCCAGGAGAGCTCTTCGCGCGGCCATCCTCCCAACTTGGGTGAGCGGGCGCGGATAACCACCTACGTCTACCTGACCGCCACCCTGGATGCAGCCACGTGGGGGGCGGAGCTGTCACTCGGCGAAGGTCCCGGCAGGATCTACCTAGTGGAACCGACCGGCCCGAATTAACGGACGACCCCAATCTGACGGACAAGAGATATCGGGGCAATCCGACCAAGTCGTACCGCTCCCGGGAACCGCTGCGGGTCATAGGCGAGGTCACGGATTGGCAGGGGCACTCCCCCGAAGAGCTCAAAGCCATGAAGGACAACCTTGAGCGACTCAAGCGACTTGGTGTTGAGCGGATCGAGGACTGAGCTGCACCTGAGCCCGGTCCGGCGGCACAGCCCTATCTCAGGTCTGATCAGGCGAAGGGTCCGGCTGTGCGTCGGCTGCCGTCGGCTTCCATTGCCGTAGGGTTTGCGGTTGACTACCGACGTTCTTGACCCCCTAAGGCGCGACGGAGACCTCGACGGCCGGTCCGATCGAACCGTGGCCCTCGATGACGGTCACGGTGGAGAGGATGACGAACACGTTCAGCGCCACCGCGACCACGCCGAGGACGAGCCCCGCGACGGCGATGCCCCGTCCCGACGCACCCCGGTTCCCTCTGCGATCGCGAGCACCGCTGCCACGACACCGACGATGAAGGCGCCGAAGGGGATCCAGGCGAAGACCACCGCCAGCACGCCGAGGACCAGCGACGCGATCGCGAACGCACTCATCGGACGCGAATCTGCGGCTGCACAGCCATGGACTCGCTCCCCTCGCCTGCTTGCTACCGCGTCGTACGGCTCGGCACAACGAACGAAGGTCCCGCTCAGACAGGGTGATGCGGCACGGGTCGGTCGCTACGCTCCGGCTCCACGCCGTCGAGGAGGATCGATCACTGACGATGGGCTATGAGAGCGAGGATCCCAGCGACGAGGAGCGCTCCAGTCCCGATCGCGGCCAGCGCGGAGAGCAGCGGCGCGCCCGCAGGAACGGGTCCTACTGAGCGGGCGAACCGCGCCCACGCCACGCCGCAGGCCATGCCAGCCACCAGCAGCGGGAGACCGATCGAGAAGAGCCCGAGCACACCCGCTGTGATGAGGCCGCCCGTGGCCGCGCCGAACACCACGAGTCTCCTTCGAGCCGGCAGGGCGGCCGCGAACGCGCCCACGAAGGCCAGCGCGCTCACCGCAAGGATGAAGACCGACACGACGGCGACCCGCCCGGACTCCACGTCGCCCTGATCGAAGATGATCCACAGGTAGACGGCGTCGACGACCAGACCCACGATGCCCGCCGCGATCGCGAACCAGGACCCGGCGACCCGGATCGCTCCCTCGACACAGCACGACCTTAGCGCTGTGTGCCCGGTCGGGTGACGTTGACCAAGGTAGCGAGCTCGGGGACGTGATCGACCTCGGCAGATGTACGCGGAGGCCCGACGCACGATCGTCGGGCTTCTGGCCGAGATCGACGCCGCGAGTTAAGGGCGCTCCCCGCTCACCGCTTCCAGAACCGCCACCACCGTCGTTTCGCAGCGCGGTCGCCTTCATGAGCGTCGCGTAGCTCCCGCTGATCTGGGCTTCCTCGCGCTGACGTTCCATGTCCTGCTCGACGGCGAACTCCGGCGCGAGATTCGGGTCCTGCCGACCTGCCCCCTTCTCGGGGAACTCTGACATCTGCACCTCCAGCCGATCTATCGCAAGGCTACTCCTGCCAGCGCGTCGGCGGGCTGTTGGCCCGAGAATCGAGACGACAGCTGACCCGCCGGAAATCCGCCGAGGGTCCGCGAGAGATCGGCAAACGTGGTACCGGGCGAGACGCTGCGAGTCCTTCGGATCTAGGAGGCGCTGACGGCGCTGCCCACGGTGTCGAACTTGCTGTTCGTGGTCCTTCCGAGGAACGTGACCGCGCCGATCACGACCATCGCGATCAGCGCGACCATCAGCGCGTACTCGATCGCGGTCGCGCCCAACTCGGCCTCGGCTCGCGCCTTCACGTGACACCACCACGCGGACGCAGCGGAGTAGAAGCGGACTCCCATGGCGTATCCCCCTTGTCGCATATCCCACCCCCTACGGCAGGCATCGGCTTCCGGCGCCGCTCACTTGAGCGTCGGTCGTCACGCCCTGGCCGCGTCCTCGCCCTCGGAGATGGTGAGGAGGACTCCCCGGGACGACTATGGCCGGTACCGGAAGATCCAGCCGTAGCCGTAGCTCGCGGTGGGCGCGTAGATCCACCCGGCCACGAACACGCCGGCTTCGGTAGCGTCGACGTCATGCTGTTCGTATTCGCGTGAGGGCGGATCCCCGATCCGAGCCGGGCGCTCCACGCGACGGTGCCGTTCGCTCGGAAGGTGCGTAGCAGCGGCCTGTCGGCGTGGGAGGCCACCAGCGATATCGCGCCCGTGGGCGCGACCGCGACCTCCGCCCAGCTCGGGTGCCACGTCGGCCAGATCCGCGCTGGGACTGTCTTGCTCCAAACGCGCCGGCCCGTCGTTGAGAACCGGACCAGCCGATAGGCGAAGCCGCCCAGCCGCCTCTGGGCCTGGACGTCGGCAGCGACCGCCAGGACACCGGCCCCCAGATCGATCGAGAGTCCGCTCCGCAGGTGGGTCGTGCCGTGATCGTTGAGCATCGCTTCCCACAGGAGCGAGCCGGTCGGGCTGAACGCCATCACGTAGGGGTCGCTGTTCGGGGCCACCGGCCCCACGTCCGGGTCGGTCGTCCAAGGCCCGAGATCGGCCGAGCCCGTGACGAAGATCGTCCCCGCGGGGCCGACGGTCACGTCCTGCACCGAGTCATCCCAGTCCCGACTGGTCGGCTCGATGTCGAAGGTCCGGATGAGCCGGCCGTGCAGCGAGAACTCGATCAGGTACGCGTCGATGTAGTGGGGACCGGGCTGGTGGTAGGGCACGTGGTTCGCCGCGACGACGATCGTGTGCTTCGTGACCGCGACGCTTCTCACGTCCACGTTGGGTGTGTCGCACCGCTGACGCCTGAACCATCGGAGGTCCCCCCTCGGGCCGTACACCCGGACGAACCACCCCGGGCAGGACGCCCGCCGCGCGCCGACGGACCCCGCCGTCACGACGCTTCCGTTTGGCCCGAGGACCACCGAGGGGTTGCGCGCGACGGCGGAGTTGCGGCGCGTCGGCAACCATCGTCGGTGCCAGAGCTCCCGACCCCCGGCCGAGTAACGCGCGACGTACAGCTCGGACCAGGCACGCGGGGGCGCCACATCCAGCGTGACCGTCCCCGCCGTGACCGTCCCTCCGAGCCGTGTCGCCGCGACGGATGACAGGAGTGCCGGCACCTTGCGCGTCCACATCGGTTGGCGCGCCGCGGCGCCGGCCTCCGCTGGCGTCAGGACGACGAGCAGCACGACGACGAGGACAGGAACGATCGATCGGTATCTCATTCCGGCGCACCTCCCGGGGCTATCGTTCCCCGGGCGTGTCGTCGCCTCCAGGGCCGATGGTCGAGCCGCGAGAGGGCCCCGGACCGAAGGGCGACTCGGGAGGAAACCGACCGCGTTCCTCAGGGTCCCCTACGCTACGGCTCTGCCCGCGCGCGCTCGGCAACGAAGGGAGGACGGATGCACGCCATCGTGGTGCGAGAGATGGTCGCCGCCGACCGGATCGAGGAGAGCAAGGCTCCGCTCGAGAACGTCGTCCCGCGGGCAAAGCAGTCGCCGGGGGCCGTCGCGGGCTTCTGGACCGTGAACGAGGACGGGCGGACGCTGAACCTCCTCGTCTACGACTCCGAGGAGGCTGCCCGGGCGGCGATGGATCGGGATCCAGGGCGCACCGAGGCCCGGGTTCGTGCACCTGGAGAGCGTGGAGCTCACCGAGGTGCTCGCGAGCTTCTAGCGATCCTCACGCCGGATCAAGCCGCGCTGGTCGGGGCCTCCGCGGCCTGTTGATCGAGCCAGTCCAGCACCGCGTCGGCGATCTCGTGCCATCCGCCGTCGATCCCCAGCGAGTGTCCTCGGTCGGGGAACTCTCGAAGGTCGGTGACGGCCGGCGAACCGCGGTACAGCTTCAGCGTCGCCCGGCTGATGGCCGCGGGGACCGTGTGATCCTTGCCGCCGGCCGTGAGGAGCAGCGGCCCGCGCGTGGCGTTCGCGGTGTCCACCTTCGCCGGTGAGCGCCCCGAAAGGTTCGCGGCGGCGGCTTCGAACAGCGGCCGGCCGGGCGACGGGATCGCCCACCGGTCGAACAGCTCGTCAGACTCGGCTTGGGAGATCGCGTTGCCGAACCCGTAGCGGAACCGCTTGCGGGTCAGCGAGACGGCCCGTTTGCGGTTCGCGGGGTTCCGCAGCGCGACCGACGCGACCCGCAGCGCCGACGGCGGCAGGTAGACGACGCCCTTGATCGGCGCGGCATCGAGTGCAACCCCGGCCGTCACCGTGCCCTCACCCAGCAACCGCTGGACGACCAGGCCACCGAACGAGTGGCCGATCGCGATCGGCTTCGTGTCGAGCCCCTGGATCGCGCTCGTGTAGTGCGAGACGACGTCGTCGATCCCGTGGCCGGCGACGGCTTGCCCGTTGGCCCTGGTCGCCTCGACCGAACCCTCCTCACCGGGCCAGCCCGGCGCGATCGGCGTGTAGCCGGCCTCCCGGAACAGGTCGACCCACGCGTTCCACGAGTCGGCGTGCAACCACAGACCGTGCACGAACACGACGGGCGTTCCTGCAACCACCATGACTGGTCTCCCTCCCCTGACCAGGAAGTCCTCAGCATAGGCAAGAGTCGCCTTCGCGTACCCCCGGTGACCGTCGACGGCCTTCGTAGGCTGTGGCATGAGGGCGCGTGTGGCAGCTGTCGCCGTGGCGGCGACGCTCCTCATGTTGGCTGGTGCACGCGTGGCGAGCGCCCATGCGGACCTTGCGTCTTCCGACCCGGCGGAGGGCGCCGTCCTCCTCACCGCACCCTCGCAGGTCGTCCTCACCTTCACCGAAGCGGCCGATCCGACGCTCTGGTCGATCCAGATCCAGGGTCCCGGCGTCCGTCGCGACCGTCTCGGTACTGGTCCTCACGGCCACCGTCGAACGCGAGATCGGCGACTGAACGAAGGGTCAGCTCGTGCGCGCGACCCACACGGCGTCGGCGAGCACGACGGCGATGCCGAGGATCGCGGTCGGCACCGACAGGTCGAGCCCGCCGACCTTCGGCTGACCGGCGATCCCCACGATCATGATCAGCAGCCCGCCCACGAGCAGGACCGCCCAGGCGCTGCCGCCGAACCGCCGCTCGTCCTTCGCCATGTGCCGCGAACGCTACCCCATCAACCGGCCCGCCGGCGCGGCGGTCACTTGAAGTAGAAGTACGAGAAGGCCGAGCACTCGCCGACGTGATCGGTGTCCGACGGGAAACACGCCTTGACGCGGAACCGGTAACCCTTGCCGCCGCCGATCTTGATGTAGATCACCTGCGTGCTGTCCTTGCGCAGCGTGAACGACTGCGACCCCAGGCCCTTCCACGACGTGCCCTGCCGATACTCCACGTTCGCGCTGACCGAGGCGCCCGCGTGGTTCGGGGCGACCGCGAACGAGTAGTAGGCCTTGCAGCAGTCGTAGACGGCGTAGGCGCCGTCCGTGGACTTCTCGCGGACCATCCCCGCGGCGATCTTCACCCGGACCTGGACCGTCACCGTGTTGGCCGTCGAGGGCTTCGCGGCGCTCGATCCCGAGTAGGTGGCGACGTAGGTCGTGGTGGCGCCGGGCTGTACCTTGCGGGTCGCGACGCCCGAGCTGTCGAGCGCCGAGGTGCCGACCTCCTTGCGAACGCCCTTCACGATGCGGAAGAAGGTGACGCTCCCGCCGCTGCCGCCCTGGACCCTCGCCGTTAGCTTCGCGCGGCTGCCGTAGACGATCCGGGCCGAGGAGGAGGCCAGGGTGGTGCTCGTCGGGGTCTTCGCGACGGCGATCGAGACCTTCGGGGAGGAAGTGGCCGTGGCGGAGGCGCCGTCGCTGGCCCAGTCCGCCCAGTACCGCAGGGTCCCGCCCTGCAGGGGCTTCACCTTGGCGGTGTAGGTGAAGGTCCCGAACCCGAGTCCGGGCGGCACCTCCGCGAGCAACGGTTGCGCGACGATCGACGTGGTGCCGTCGGGGAGCCGTTGGTGGATCGACACGGCAGGCGTGCCGAGGTAGGCGGTCGCCAGCGTGAGCGTGCCGGTGAACGTCACCTTCTGACCGACCGCGATCGACGTGGTGCTCGGCGTCATCGTCAGCGACGAATCGAGCCTCGAGCCGGGACCGAGCTGGGTGAGCAGCCCGGCCTCCTCCGTGGCGCTCGCGGCGGCGAGGTCTCGGAGCCCGTCTCCGTTGAGGTCGCCGATCGCGAGAGCGGCGTCTCCGCCGGCGGGCGACGATCCGAGCGGAGCCCAGTCGCCGCCGTCGACGAGCGTGCCGCCCGCGTCCTGCAGCAGCACGTGGGTCGACCAGGTTCCCGCTGCGACGACGTCGGGACGCCCGTCGCCGTTCACGTCGGTGATATCCACGGACACGAAGGTCCCCGAAGGGGCCTGGTAGGTGGTCGGCGCCGACAGACCGCCGCTGCCGTCGCCCGTCTGGACCTGGAGGCGGAAACCATCGGTCGTCACGAGGTCCGGCACTTGGTCCCCGTTGACGTTGCCCACCGCGGCCGAGGTTGCCCCAAACACGCCGGTGTCTGGCGACGGCGGCGGCGTGAAGACTCCAGCTGAGGTCTGCAGGAGCTCGTCCACTCCCGCCGCACTCGGGTCCTCGAGCACGAGGTCGGGGCGGGTGTCATGGTCGATATCGCCGACCGCGAAGGTCGCCCCTCCCCCGTTGCCGATGGTTACTGGGGGATCCAGGGTGTTCGAGCCGTTTTGGTAGGCGACCTCGTAGTCGTACACAGCCGCAGTGTCGCCTTCCTGCGCCCAGACCAGGTCGTCTAGGTTGTCGCCGTTCAGGTCAGCGATCGCGACGCCGTGCACGGGGGTCGCGGTCGACACGAGGGTCTTCGCTCCGAGCGAGCCCGACGCCTGCCGCGACACGTCGACGCCGGCGTCGGTGCCGGCCGCGAGATCGGTCGATGCCGTCGTCGTTGAGATCGCCCGTCGCGAGCAGCAGCGTCGGGGCGGTCCCGTCGGTGGAGAGCGACACCGCCGCGCTGAGCGTGTGGTCGGGCTGCTGCGCGAAGACGGCGATCGTGGGGACGCCGGGACTCGAGGCGATCAGGTCGTTCAGACCGTCGTCGGTCACGTCGGCGATCCGCACCGAGGTCGACGGGTCGCCGATGCCGAACGAGGAGCCCGAGAACACGGCCAGGGCCGGGGAGGCCGCCGACGCGACGGGCGCGGCGACGACCGTGAGGGCCGCCCCGACGATCGCGGCCACGAGGAGCCGCGTGAGGGAGGGGTTGCGTCGAGGGTCCACGAGCAAGCGGAGTCTACCGGGGCCACTCGGGCCGGCGGGGAGGCCCCTCGGCCTCACAGCTTCGGGTAGACGTACCCGTGTCCCTTGACCCGGAAGGCGCGGGTCGAGGTCGAGTACAGGCGCTGGCGCGGGATCTCGCAGCGTGCGCCGCACCGCCCACACGTGTACGCCCCCTGCCACCGGAACGGGATCGACTGCTCGAAGTCACACGTCTGGCAGCGCTCGAACACGATCTCCGCGTAGCACGACATGCAGAGGTACTTCACGGCGTCGTCACCGACGTGGTTCGGCATCATGCAGTCCGGACAGGTCAGGTACGCCACGCCTCAGGCATCGGCGAGCAACGACCGAACCTGAGCGACACTGCGTCGCAACGTCTCTTCTTGATCCGTTCGGACGGTCACATGTCCGACCTTGCGCCCGGGTCGCGGCTCCTTGCCGTACAGATGCAGGTGCGCGCCGGGGATGGCGAGCACGTCCTCCGCCTTAGGCAGGAAGCCCACCAGGTTGATCATGACCGAGCATCCACGCAACTCGACGGGGCCGAGCGGCAGCCCGCACACCGCGCGGAGGTGCTGCTCGAACTGGCTGGTCTCCGAGCCTTCGATCGTCCAGTGCCCCGAGTTGTGCACCCGGGGGGCCAGCTCGTTGCCCTGCAGTCCCCCACCGGTCTCGAACAGCTCGATCGCGAGCACGCCGACGTAGCCGAGCCGCTCCATCAGCGCGGTCGCGTGGCGCTCGGCCTCGGCCTGCAGCGCCGGGTCGGCACCGGGAGCGGGGGCCTCGCTCAAGCGGAGGATCCCGTCCCGATGGTGGTTCCGCACGAGCGGCCAGAACGCGGTGCGGCCCCGCGCGTCGCGAGCCCCGAGGATCGACAGCTCGCGGTCGAACGGCACGAAGGCTTCGAGGATCGCGGGGACCTCGCCGATCGAACGCCACGCGTCCTCGGCGAGCTCGCGGTGCTGCAGCACCGCCTGGCCCTTGCCGTCGTACCCCAGCCGCCGGGACTTCAGCACGGCGGGGAGGCCCACCGCGTCGATCGCCGCCTGCAGCGACGCCAGGTCGTCGACGGCCGCGAACATCGGGACGGGCAGCCCGATCTCGGTGAACAGGGTCTTCTCGGCGAGGCGGTCCTGCGCGATCTCCAGCGCGATCGGCGGGGGGGCCACGTGGACGCCCCGGCCGGCCAGCAGGTGTGCGCTCGCCACCGGCACGTTCTCGAACTCGTAGGTGACGACGTCGGAGTGGTCGGCGAGGTCGAGCAGCGCGTCGCGATCGTCGTAGCCGCCGACGATCGCGGGGGCGACCTGCGCCGCGGGCGACCCCGCCGTGGGGTCGAGCGTGGTGCACGCGATCCCGAGATCGTGACCGGCGAGCGCCAGCATCCGGCCGAGCTGTCCCCCTCCGATGATGCCGACCCGGATCATCTGGCGCGCATCATCGGGTCCCCGTCATCCCGCTGGATCGGGATGGTCCAGGACCGTCTGGGTCTGCGCGGCGCGGAACGCACGGAGCCGTTCGCCGACGGCCTCGTCGTGCAACGCCACGATCGAGGCGGCGAGCAGGGCCGCGTTGATCGCCCCGCTGCGTCCGATCGCGAGCGTTCCCACCGGCACACCGGCCGGCATCTGGGCGATCGACAGCAACGAGTCCATCCCCTTGAGCGCCTTCGACTCGACGGGGACCCCGAGCACCGGCAGGTGGGTGTGCGCCGCGGTCATCCCCGGCAGGTGCGCGGCGCCGCCGGCCCCGGCGATCACGACCTTGAGCCCGCGCTCCGCCGCGGTCTTCGCGTAGTCGGCCATCAGGTCGGGCGTGCGATGCGCCGAGACGACCCGCGTCTCGAACGCCACCCCCAACTCCTCCAACGTCTCGCACGCGTGGCGCATCGTCTCCCAGTCGGAGCGGGAGCCCATGATCACGCCGACGAGCGGACCGGTCACGGGCGCAGTCTATCGAGCGCCCTCGAGCCGTCGCCGCCGAGCGGCCCGCTCCGCGCGCCCGCGGTGGCGCGCCCGGGATGCACCGGCGTAGCATCGGGGGGCGATGGCCTACTTCTTCGCCTACGGCGACCGGATGAACCCCGAGAAGATGAAGGAGACCGCGCCCGAGGCGAAGGTCGTCGGGCCGGGGCGGCTCGACGGCTACCGGCTCGCGTTCAACGTGCACAGCCGGTCCTGGGGCGGCGGGGGCGCCAACGCGGTCGCCGACCCCGACGGTTCCCTCTGGGGCTTGCTGTGGGAGGTGACCTACGCCGACCTCGAGGGGTTCGACACGTTCCGCGGGGACGACGGATCCGCGCACCGCGTCGTGGACCTCGACGTGCAGGGCCCCGACGGGCCGGTGCCGGCGCGGACCTTCATCGTGATCTCGGACGCCGGGTTCGTCCGTCCGACCGAACGCTACGTCGCGATGCTCCGCGCGGTCGCCGAGCGGCAGGGCCTGCCCTCGGAGGCGCTCGAGGCGATCGACCGGGCGTCGATGCCGCCCGACGCGCCGCACCCGTCGATCTAACCGGCGAGCGCCGGACGCCAACGGACCGGCGTCTCGCCGATCGTGGTCGTGCGCGCGCCCTTCCACCGCGCGAGCTCCTCGATCGCGCGACGGACCGCCGGCCCCGCACTCGCCGGCGCGTCGGGCTCGGCCCAGACCGCGCGCACCGCGAGCGTCCGCGTGACGCGATCGAACTTCGGGTCGAGCCGTCCGACCAGCCGGTCGCCGTGCAGGATCGGCAGCACGAAGTAGCCGTACCGGCGTTTGGCCGGCGGCACGTAGATCTCGAGCCGGTACTCGAAGTCGAACACCGCCTCGGTCCGCGCGCGGTCGTGGATCAGCCGGTCGAACGGCGACAGCAGCACGGTGCGCGGACGGAACGGCTCCTCCAGCGCCCGCGCGTCGGCGAGCCACTCGCCTCGTACGCCCTCGATCGTGACGGGGACCGCGGCGCCCTCGCGGACGAGCCGATCGAGCGCGCGCTCGCACCCCGGCGGCTTCGTCCCGTCGAACAGGAACCCCAGCGTGGAGCGCTTCGCGACACCGGCGGCGGC
The DNA here is from genome assembly GCA_963710985.1 of uncultured Actinomycetes bacterium. Lineage (GTDB taxonomy): Bacteria > Actinomycetota > UBA4738 > UBA4738 > HRBIN12 > AC-51. Next base: position 109,705 of record CAVQCI010000007.1, read on the forward strand.
GAGCTGGCGGCGCACCACCTCGTGCGCCAGCTCGGAGGCCCGCAGCCTCGGCGCGTCCATCGGCAGCCGTCGCGACGCGAGGTCCCAGATCCGCTGGTGCCCGTCGCGCCCGACGATCATCACCTCGCCGCGCGCCCACAGGATCTCGAGCATCATCGCGACGCTGCCGTCGCCGTCGTTCCATCCGCCGGTGCGCCACTCGACCTTCGTGTGGTTGTCGAAGTCCCGCGTGCGGAGCGGGCCGTCGACGCGCAGCCGCCGCAGGATGTGGCGGCGGAACGTCGTGTTCTCGCTGAGGTAGTGCCGGACGTACTCGTGCCGCGTCCCGCCGGTGGGCGGGGGGTAGCGGCGCATCGTTTCGCGGTGGATCGGCAGGTCGCTCGTGGGCAGGATGAACGCGCGGTACTCGAACAGCGAGCCCTCGTCCCACAGCAGCCGCTCCAGCTCGGCCCGCCGGTAGCGCGGACCGAGCCGGGAGAACAGCACGAGGTGCTCGGTGCGCGCGACCGAGGAGGTCGGGTCCATCTGGAGCATCCAGAGGCGCCGGACCGTCTCGACGACGTCGGTCGGACGTGGCGCGGCGAGCAGCTGCGCGGTGACCGCCGCCCGACGCGCCTGCGTGCGCGTGATCGACAGAGCGGCCGCGTTCACTGCTCCCCGGGCTCGTTCAGCCCTTCCCGTGTCCTTCCGCCGAAGCCGGAGCGGTTCGTGGCGACCGCGTCCCTCGTGAGGCCCGTCTCCACGACCGCGTACCGCTTGCCCCACTCCTTGACCGCCGCCTGGATCACGCCGGCGACCGGCAGCGCCAGGAACGCCATGAGCAGCCCGCCGAGCGCGCCGCCCGTGAGCGCGGCGCCGAACGCGACCGCGGGATGCAACGACATCGTCTTGGCGGTCAGGCGCGGGCTGAGGAAGTAGTTCTCGATCTGCTGGTAGATCACGATGTAGGCGAGCGAGGCGATCCCCGCCTGCGTCGAGGTCAGGAACCCGACGATCGTCGGGGCCGCGCCTCCGATATAGGTCCCGACGATCGGGATGAACGCCGCCACCACGCCTTCGAAGATCGCGAGCGGCGCCGCGAAGGGGACGTTCGTGACACGGAGCACGATATACATCCCCGTGCCGTTGACCCACGCGAGCAGCAGCCGGGAGTAGAAGTAGCCACCGGTCTGCGAGATCGCCTGCTCCCACACGAACAGCACGCGCTCCTGGTTCGCGGGCGGCAGGGCCGAGCAGATCGTCCTGCGCACCTTCGGGCCCTCCGCCACCAGATAGAAGGTGAACAGGCCGATCGTCGCCCACTGGAAGATGCCCCCCAGGATCGTCCCCGCGAAGCTGAGCGCGCCGCCCGCGAAGTTCAGCGCGTACTTGCCGAACTGATCGGCGTTCGCCTTGAGGTTGTCGGTCACCTGGGTCACGTCGATCTTGATCCCGACCAGCGCCAGCCAGTCGGCGGCACGCCGCACGATGTCGGGCGCGTTCGCGACGAGCTGGTTCACGCCCGAGACGACGGCGGGCACGACGAGCGCCACGATCAGGACGAACGAGGCGAGCACGGCGAGGAACATGAGGCCGGTGGCGACGCCGCGCCGCCATCCCCGCGACGCCAGCCATCCCACCGCCGGCTCGAGCGCGAACGACAGGAAGAGCGAGGTCACGAGGATCGTGAAGACGTTGCTCAGACGGTCGAACAGGTAGAGCAGGAGGAACACGGCCAGCGCGCTCGCGATCAGGACGGCGAACAGGCGTCTGCCGCCGAGCTTGAGCGCCTCGGGCACCCAGGCCGGCAGCCCGTCGCGGTCGGCCGGCTCCCCCATCGCGGTCGAGCCTACCCCCTGGCGCGAGCCCGGACGAACAGGGAGCTACGTCGTGATCGCGGCTGCCAGCTCCTCGAAGTTGTCGACGTAGCGCTGCGCGTCCTCGTCGCTCATCACGATCGAGGTGGTCCAGGACTCCCACTTCGAACCTGGGCTCTTGAAGACGCCGCGGTTCAACTGCCACAGCCACGCGAGCTGCGGGATCCGGTCGTCGATCGCCCAGAGGTCGCGGTACTCGTGGATCGGGGTCGGACTCCAGTCGATCGAGCCCTTCGCGCCAAGACTCTTCATCGAGGCGGGCAGGCGGTACTTCTCGATCACGTCGTCGCAGCGGCGCAGGATCGCGTCGATCTCGTCGATCCGGGCGTAGGCGTCCTTCGTGAGCACGCGCTCGAGGTTGGCCTTCGCGGCGGCCATCGTGAGCGGGTTGCCGTTGAACGTGCCGACCTGATCGATCGTGCCATCGATCACCGCGGACATCGCCTCCTCGGTGCCGCCGATCGCGCCGCACGGCAGCCCGGCACCCAGCGCCTTGGCGAAGCACACGAGGTCGGGCTGCACGCCGAACGCCTCGATCGCGCCGCCCCAGGCCACCGTGAAGCCCGTCTTCACCTCGTCGAAGGCGAGCATCGCGCCGTGGGTGCGGCACACGTCCTTGAGGCTCTGCAGGTAGCCCTCGTCGGGCAGGACCACGCCGCAGTTCGTCATCACCGGCTCGACGATCATCCCGGCGATCTCGTCGCCGCGCTCGGCGAAGACCCGCTCGGCAGCCTCCGAGTCGTTGAACGGTACGTTGACCACCCAGTCGGTGGTGCCGGGGATCATCCCCTTGGTCTGAGGGACCGAGTTCGGATGCTCGCGCGGGCCGGCGTCCTGCTCGCTCGGGAACACGCTCACCATCAGCGCGTCGTGGTGACCGTGGTAGGTGCCTTCGATCTTCACGATCAGGTCGCGCCCGGTGGAGCCGCGCATGATCCGGACGGCGTCGAGCGTCGATTCCGTGCCGGAGTTGCCGAAGCGCCAGTACGGAAGGCCCGTGCGCTCGGCCAACTGCTCGGCCACCGGGAGCGCGTCCTCGGTCGGTTGCGCGAAGTGCGTGCCGAGCGCCACACGCCTCTGGACCGCCTCCACGATCACGGGGTGGGCGTGGCCCATCACCATCACGCCGTAGCCGTTGTGATAGTCGACGTACTCGTTGCCGTCGATGTCCCAGACGTGCGAGCCGAGCCCGCGGTCCACGTAGATCGGATGCGGCGGCCATGTCTGCCAGGAGGAGGAGACGCCGCCGGGCAGGTGCCGCTTCGCTTCTTCGCGGTAGCTCAGCGACCGAGCGTGCTTGGCGTCGAGCGCCTCGACCTCGCGCTTCGTGAGCTCCTCGACGAGCGTCATGTCGATCTGCGCCAGCTCAGATGCTCCCATCGTCCCCTCCGTGGTCGCCTTTGACTCGCGGTTCAAACCGGTCGCGACTAGCGTACCGTTCGCCCGTCGGGCGAGGACGTGCTCGGGGAGGGCACCTCGAGGGGGCGGCCATGGAGACGAACCGGCGCGATCCGGCGGGTTCGGCCCTCAGCGCGGGATACGTGATCACGAGCGCCGTGCGCATGTACCGGCGCTTCCCCCGGCGCGTGCTCGGGACCGCAGTGGCCGTGTTCGCCCCGGTGCTCGTCCTGGAGACCGGGCTGCACCGCGTTTTCGAGGCGCTGCACGTCGGCCATGACCTCCCCGTCGCGGTCACCACCCTGCTCGTCGTGGCCACGACCGCCATCACGATCACCTTCGCGGAGCTGCTGTTCTCTGGGGTGATGGACGAGTCGGTGGGAGCGACCCTCGAAGGGGCTCCCCTGCCCGAGGTCGGCGCGGTCGTGCGCTCCTTACCGCTCGGCACCCTGCTCGTCGCCGATCTCCTCCTCGTGCTCCTGGTCTTCGTCGGGACCGCGCTCTTCGTGGTCCCGGGCGTCGTCGTGCTGACGCTCACGTGCATCGCCGGGCCCGTGATCGTCGTCGAACGCCCCTCCGCGTTGCGCGCCCTGCGTCGCTCGGCCGCGCTGGTTCGGCCGTGCTTCGGCACGGCGCTGCTCGCGGTCGCCGTCCCGCTGATCGTCGAGGGGATCGCGATCGACTGGCTGATCCGCGGCGTCTTCGGCCTCAGCTGGGCCGTCGTCGCCGTGTCCGGCGCCCTCTTCGGCGTGACCGTGGGCGCGATCGTCGGCCTCTGCGAGGTCGTCCTCGGGCGGACGCTGATCCGTGCTCGACCGCGCGCGGGCTCAGGACGTCAGCGCGTCGGCGAACTCCTCGAAGTTCGCGATGTAGCGGTTCGCGTCGTCCTCGGTGTGCCACACGGAGAGCGTCCAGGTCTCCTGCTTGGTCCAGGGCGACTTGAACACGCCGCGGTTCTGCTGGAAGAGCCACGCGAGGTAGAGATCCGCTCGTCGATCCCGACCGCGTCACGGTACTCGCGGACCGGGCGGTCGGAGTAGATCACCGAGCCCTTCGCGCCGACGCCGGTGACGTGGCACGGCAGCTCGTAGCGCTCGATCACCGAGCGCAGACCGTCCTTCATCGCCTTGTCGACGCGGTCGAACTGCTCGTAGGCCTCCGGCACGAGCACCTCGGTGAGCGTCGCGCGGCTCGCGGCCATCGTGAGCGGGTTGCCGTTGAAGGTGCCGGCCATGTCGTACTCGCCGCGAAGGACGGGGCCGAACAGCTCCTCGGTGGCGCCGATCGCGCCGCAGGGCGTGCCGCCGCCGATCGCCTTGGCGAGGCACACGATGTCGGGGACGACGCCGAACGCTTCGGTCGCGCCCCCGTAGGTGAGCGTGCAGCCGGTCTTCACCTCGTCGAACGCGAGGTACGCGCCGAACTCGTGACAGAGGTCCTTCAGGCCCTGGAGGTAGCCGGGCTCGGGCAGGATCACGCCGCAGTTCATCATCGCGGGCTCGACGATCATCCCGGCGATCCGGCCCGGGTGCTCCTCGAAGGCGCGGCGCGCCTCGGTCAGATCGTTGAACGGCACCACCCGCACGAGATCGGCGAACGCCTGCGGGATCCCCATCGCCTGGTGCACCGTGACCGGGTGCTCACGCGGCCCGATCTCCGAGCGGTCGGGCGCGACGCTGAACATGATCGAGTCGTGGTGCCCGTGGTAGGAGCCCTCGATCTTCACGACCATGTCGCGCCCGGTGTTCGCGCGCATCAGGCGGATCGCCTCGAGCGTGGCCTCGGTGCCCGAGTTGGCGAAGCGCCACAGCGGCAAGCCGAACCGCTCGGCGAGGTTCGCCCCGATGACGTCGAGGTCCTTCGTCGGCTGCGCGAAGTGCGTGCCGCGCTCGGCGACGCGCTGGATCGCCTCGACGATCACCGGATGTGCGTGGCCGGCGACCATCGCGCCGTACCCCAGGTGGAAGTCGAGGTACTCGTTGCCGTCGATATCCCACAGGCGGTTGCCCTTGCCCCGGTCGATGTAGATCGCGTGCGGAGGCGAGTCCTGCCACGACGACGCGACGCCGCCGGCCACGTGGCGCTCGGCGATCGCGCGGTACGCGATCGAGGCTCGGTGCTTGGGCTCCAGCGCGGCCTCTTCCCGCGCGATCAACTCGTCGACCTTGCCCAGGTCGAACTCGGTCACTGCCACCGATCTCGCCTCCCATCGGGGCCGTCCACGAGTTTGAACGGCCGTTCAGGGATTCTGGACCACGGCGCAGGGGGAAGGCAAGTCACCCCGCGTGGGACGTGCGCGCCGCGGACGTTGGTATCGTGGTCATGCGCCCCTCGCGGCGCGCATGGTGGCCGTAGCTCAAGCGGTTAGAGCACCAGGTTGTGGTCCTGGGGGTTGGGGGTTCAAGTCCCCTCGGTCACCCTCGGCAAGCCCCGGAGGGCCCCGGAGGGATTGGTATCCTCGGGCGGGCCTCTAGCTCAATCTGGCAGAGCAACGGACTCTTAATCCGCAGGTTCAGGGTTCGAATCCCTGGGGGCCCACTCTCCGACCGGCAGGTTCTGTTGCCGGCGCGCCCGCAACCGGGATCATGCGTCGGATCTCGATGTAACAGCGCGCAAAGGTCGCCCATGTCCGCCAGACTGTGATGGATGACGAAGACGCAGTACTACACCGCAACGAGCATCGACGGTTTCATCGCCGACACGGACAACTCGCTCGACTGGCTCTTCGAGGTCGAGTCGATTGAGGACAAGGTTGACCGATTCGGCTCGTTCTTCGCCGACGTCGGAGCGATGGCGATGGGGGCGACCACCTACGAATGGGTGCTCGAACACGACCGGCTGCTCGACGATCCCGCCAAGTGGCGCGCCTACTACGGCGACACCCCGTGCTGGGTCTTCACGCATCGAACGCTGCCACCCGTCCCAGGCGCTGTGCTGTCCTTCGTCCAAGGCGATGTCCTGCCAGTGCAGGAACGGATGGTCGCCACGTGCGGCGGTCGCAACGTATGGCTGGTGGGTGGAGGGGACCTCGTCGGCCAGTTCGCCGATCGCGGCCTCCTGGACGAACTGCTCTTGGGCGTCGCTCCGGTGACACTGGGAGCGGGCGCGCCGTTGCTACCACGGCGGCTTCCTGCGTCGCAGCTCACGTTGCAGAGCGTCGAGCACGACGAGCGCTTCGTCTTCCTCACGTACGGCGTGAGATCGCCAACCCGATAGCCGAGCTCTTCGCGTCAGCCCGCGGTCGTGACGGGTGGCTCGGGGGTCAGATCAATCGTCGGTCTCGCGCTCACCTCGGGCGAAGTCCGGCTCCACGTCGGGGACCGGCTCCTTGCGCTCGCCTCGGGCGAAGTCCGGCCTCACATCGGGGCGCGGCTCCTCGCGCTCACCCCGGGCGAAGTCCGGCTCCACGTCGGGGACCGGCTGCTTGCGCTCGCCCTCTGCGAAATCACCTTTCGTTCGGTGCTTCTTCTCGCTCATCCGTGCCTCCTCCCAATGTCAGCAGGGATACATCTGGTTTAGCACTCGAGCACAGATACGTCGACGGCCAACCACCCATCCGCGGCGTCGATCTCGGCCAGGATTCGGAAGATCGTGCCCGGCCTCCGGGTGCAGCGTGCAGAGCGCGGCTACAGGGAAGACGTTTTGCCTGCCGATGCGCCCAAGGAAGTCGTGGCAACCGGGGGACGACAGCATGGACGGGGAACGCGCAGATGGGGTGGCGCGGGATCTGGCGGAGGCCGAGGCGAAGGCCAGCGCGCTTCGTGCAGCGCTCGACGAGGCGCGCGCAGCGACGAGGGCCGCCGAGGACAAGCTCCGTAAACGCCAGACCGAGGAAGCCGAGATGCTCCAGGCGTACGGAAGGGCAGCCGAACGCGCGAGGGAGGTCTTCGCGGCGGAGCGGCATCGTCTGGAAGAGGCGAGGCGGGTCGCGGAAGAGGGACTACGCACACTCGATTCGATGCTCCAAGACTTCGCCGGCGAAGCACCACGGTCGGCCGACGATCTCTCCGGAACGGTGGTTACGATCGAGGAGCGCCTCGCGGCTCTCATACCTCCGAACCCGAGCACACAGTCGCACGAAGACGACCTGGTGCAGGGTGATGCTCCGGAACGCCCCGGATGGGAGCAGTGAAGCGACGACCTCGCAGCGCCGAGCGGCGCTGCATGCACGTCCGTGGACGGTCGTACCGTTGCGAAGTCTGACCCGCCCATCCCCGGGTCGGGGGTGAACGGGCCGTTCACCCTTCCGGAGGGCCGGGAGCGTCTTGACTCACCGCAGGCGTCTCGCGCGAGCGAGCCCGGCTCGACGCGTGGGACAAGGACCTCGCGTCGAGCCGCGGCCTGCCATCCGCCCGGCCGGGCTCGCGGTGACAGGATGAGGACATGGGCCTGACCGATCGTCACTGCACATCCCTCAACGACTACCGCGCTGCCGGTGGCCTTCGCGGGCTCGAGGCGGCGCTCGCGCTCCCGCCCGAAGGCGTGATCGGCATCGTCGGTGAGAGCGGCCTGCGAGGACGCGGGGGCGGCGGTTTCCCGACGGGCGAGAAATGGCGCGCGATCCGCGAGGTCGGCACCGGGGACCGCTACGTCGTGTGCAACGCGGCCGAAGGGGAGCCCGCGACGTTCAAGGACCGTCACCTGCTCCGCACGAACCCCTACCAGGTCCTCGAAGGCATCCTGATCGCGGCCTACGCGGTCGACGCGAAGGGCGCCTACATCGGGCTCAAGGAGGCGTTCACCGCGGAGTCGGACGCGTTAGTCCGTGCGGCGCAGGAGCTGCACGACGCGGGCGTCGCCGACCCGGTTCCGGTCGAGATCGTCTACGGGCCGGACCTGTACCTGTTCGGGGAGGAGACCGGGCTGCTCGAGGTCGTCGAGGGTCGCCTGCCGATGCCGCGCTCGGCGAGGCCGTACATGTCGGGGCTCTTCGCGGAACCGCCGACCGAGAACCCGACGCTCGTCAACAACGCCGAGACGCTCGCGAACGTGCCGCACATCTTGCGCGAGGGACCGGACTGGCTCCGCGCGTCGGGGACCGACCGGTCCCCCGGCACGATGCTGTTCACCCTGACCGGCGACGTGGAACGCGAGGGCGTGTTCGAACTGCCGCTCGGCACGCCCCTGCGTTCGCTCCTCGAGGACCGCGGTGGCGGCGTGATCGGCGGCAACGCGTTGAAGGCCATCGTGCCGGGTGCCTCGACGACCGCGCTCGTCGCGTCGCAGCTGGACGTCCCGCTCGACTTCGAGGACATGACGAGCGTGGGCTCGGGGCTCGGCTCCGGCGGGTTCGCCGTCTACGACGAGACCACCTGCATCGTGCAGCTCGCGCTCCTGTACTCGAGGTTCCTGTGGATCGAGTCGTGCGGGCAGTGCCCACCGTGCAAGTTCGGCTCCGGCGAGATCACCGCGCACCTGGAGCGGATCGAGCGCGGCCAGGGCGACGCGGGCGACATCGGCCTGATGCTCGCGCGCGCGAAGACGGTGACCGACGGGCAGAAGTGCGCGCTGCCGACCGGCGAGAGCCTGTTGATGCAGAGCCTGCTGCAGACGTTCGCCCCGGAGTTCGAGGCGCACGAGGTCCGGAGCTGCGAACGTCATCGGGACGACCTCCTGTTGCCCAAGATCGTCGACCTCGACGAAGGTGCGGGGCGGTTCCGGTACGACGAGCGGTACGCGTCCAAGCGCGAGGATTGGACGTACGCGCCGCCCACGAGCTGACAACCCACGGAGGACGACATGCCCCACACCGCGATCGAAGATCTGGCCGCGACCGTCGAGATCCAGTCCGGCGCCGTCGTGTCGAAGGTGATCTACCGCGACGAGACGCTGAACGTGACCGTGTTCGGGTTCGACGTCGGCGAAGGGCTCACCGAGCACACGGCCTCGAGGACCGCGCTGATCGAGATCCTTCGCGGCAGGCTCGCGCTCACCGTCGACGGCGAGACCTACGACGCCGGCCCGGGCTTCTGGCTGCGCATGGCGACCGGCGCGCCGCACGAGCTCGTCGCGACCGAGCCAACCCTGATGCTCCTCACGCTCGTCGGCGGCTGAGGCCGCCATCGCGATCCTTTCCGGCGATGCATGGGTTTGAGCCGAACATCTGCACGCCGGCTGCGGTACCAATGGGGGGTAGTTCCATCGAAGAGGGAGGGATCATGAAGAAGAGAGCGATCGGTCTTGCCGTGGTCGGCGCGATGGCGATCTCGCTGATCGGTGCAACGCCTGCGCTGGCTGGGTCGGCGAGGATGACCACGCTGAACGTCGTGCACGGCATCCCCGGGCTTGACGTCGACGTGTGCGTGAACGGCGCGAAGGCCATCACGGACTTCAACCCGGGCGAGGTCGTCCCCGGCATCGAACTGCCTGCCGGACGCTACGATCTCGCCGTCGTGCTCAAGGGCGACCCATGCAGCGCGATCGTGATCGGAGCCATGGACGTCGGTCTGTGGAAGGACCGGAACTACACCGCGATCGCGAACCTGGACCCCGCCGGCACGCCTCACCTAACGGTGTTCGGAGCCAACGTGTCCAAGACCGAGGACGGCCAGTCTCGTCTGCTCCTCCGTCACACGGCCGCAGCTCCCGCCGTGAATGTCTGGGCCGACGGAGCGAAGCTCGTCGGCGGCGAGTGGTTCGACTGGGGCTCCCGCGTCCGACGCGACGTGCCCGAGGGCACCTACACGGTGAAGGTGACCCTGCCGCATCGCAGCGCGGCGGTGATCGGACCGGCCACGCTGTCGCTCGACGAGGGCACGGTCTACCAGGTGTTCGCCTGGGGATCGGGCAGCGCGGGTTATGCGCTCGCGGTCGTGCCCACGGTGGTCGGCACCACCTGAGCACGGCGGCATTCGCTGGTCGTATGAGGGCCGGTCTTCGGACCGGCCCTCATCGACGTCGCCACGGTCCGATGGTGGCCCCTACCGCCAGAGCGGGTCGCCGACCGGCAGGATCTGCGGTCGCCCATCCCGTTGACGACACCCGCCGCGGACGCGTACCAGGCGATCGCCGCGGTGACGACGCCGACCACACCGCCGGCCTTCACGATCGTGTCCGCGTCCTGGAAGAACCCGACCGCGAGCACGATCTCGGTCGCCTCCAGGGCCAGGAACACGAGGAAGACCGCGACGCTCACGCGCGAGCTCCACAGCAGCATGTAGGTGTTGAAGATCGCGAACGCGACCATGATCCACGCGAGGTCGTTCAACGCGTTCGGGCTCGAGCTCTCGACGAGCAGGGCGTACAGACCCAAGCCGATCCAGAACGCTCCGTACGTGGAGAATGCCGTGGCCCCGAACACGTTGCCCTTGCGGAACTCCCACATCCCCGCCAGCAGCTGGGCCAGCCCGCCGTAGGCGAAGGCGAACCCGAGCCATGCGGCGCCGCCGTCGGTCCATCCCGCGTTGTTCACGGACAGGAGGAACGTGGTGAGCGCGAACGCCGCGAGACCGAGCGGCCCGGGGTCTGCGACCGGTGGCAGCTCCACCCTGCGTCGTGGCACGTCCTCGATCGGCGCCCCGCCGACCGGCCGCGCCTCCACGCGGAGGTCGAAGCCTCCGCGTGTCTTCTCGTCCGTCCTCGAACCCATCGTGCCCTCCTTCGTCACGCCGCGTATGACGCCAACGTGGCGCACGAGGGGCCCGGCGGCATCGGGCGACAGGCCCTCGACGGAGAGGACCGAGCAGGCAGGGCGTCCGATCAGTGGCGCGGAGCCGACTCGAGCGCGCGGAGCCGCTGCACCGTGACGACGAGGATCTTGCGGGCGATCGAACCGTACGCGTCCAGCAGCTGGATGAACGCCCCGCGCTCGATCCGGAGCGCCGATACCAGGCTCGTCGCGGTGATCGTGGCCGACCGCGGGCCGCCGTCCAGCACCGCGATCTCTCCGAAGTAGTCTCCGGACCCGAGGTTCTCAGGACCGTGCCCCGGCACCACGAGCTCCGCCGTTCCGTTCAGCATGAGGTAGAAATCCCTGCCCAGATCGCCCGCACGGACGATCACGTCGCCTTGCTCGAACTCACGCTCCGTCCCGATCGTCAAGATCCGGCCGAGATCGCGCTTGGACAGCCCGGAGAGCAGGGGCACCCGGCCGAGCGCCTCGATCCGTTCTGTCTTCGACCTCATGGCGTCAAAGCACCTTCGACAGGAACTGCCGTGTCCGCTCGTGCTGCGGGTTCGCCAGCATCTCGCGCGGGTTGCCCGTCTCCATGAGATCCCCTCGTCCATGAACACGCAGCGCAGTCGCCCACCTCTCGCGCGAAGCCGATCTCGTGGGTCACCACGATCATCGTCATGCCGACTCTTCGCCAGCTCCCGCATCACGTCGAGCACCTCGCCGACGAGCTCGGGGTCGAGCGCCGAGGTCGGCTCGTCGAACAGCATGAGCTTCGGCTCCATGCCCAGCGCCCGAGCGATCGCGACGCGCTGCTGCTGGCCTCCGGAGAGCTGTGCCGGGTAGGCGTCGCCGCGGTCGCCGAGCCCCACCCTGTCCAGCAGCTTCTGCGCACGCTCGCGCACGACGTCCTTCGACTCACCCTTCACCTGGATCGGGCCGACCATGATGTTCTCCAGCGCGGTCATGTGCGGGAACAGGTTGAAGCGCTGGAACACCATCCCGATCTCGGCCCGCTTCTGGGCGACCTCCTTGTCGTGCAGCTCGTAGAGCTTGTCGCCCCTTGCCGGTAGCCGACGAGCTCGCCGTCGACCGAAAGCCGCCCTCCGTTGATCTTCTCCAGGTGGTTGATGCAGCGCAGGAAGGTCGACTTCCCCGAACCGGACGGGCCAATGATCACGACGACCTGCGTCGGGTCCACCTCCAGGTCGATCCCCTTCAGTACCTCCATGTGCCCGAACGACTTGCGGACACCCTCGGCCAGCACCATCGGGGCCGTCGACGTCACCGGTGATCCTCCCAGCGTTGACCTCGGCGATGCCGGCATGTTCGGAAGGGGCCGACGGGCGAACATGGCCCTGAACTTCTGGAACGGCGTCGGCGGGAGGTTCCGCGAAGCGCCTCGGGCGAACCGCCGCTCGAGGTAGTACTGCGGGATGGAGAGCACACTCGTCAGGATCAGGTACCAGACCATCGCTACGATCAGCAACGGGATCGTCTGGTAGTTCTGCGCGTAGATGTCGCGAGCACTCTGCAACAGTTCGGTGACGGCGATGATGCTGACCAATGACGTCGTCTTGAGCATCGAGATCGTTTCGTTGCCCGTCGGCGGGATGATCACCCGCATCGCCTGTGGGAGAACCACGAGACGCATGGTCTGCAAGCGGGTCATCCCAACCGACGAAGCCGCCTCGAACTGACCCTCGTCGACCGAGAGGATCCCGGCCCGCACGATCTCGGACATATACGCGCCCTCGTTCAGCCCGAGGGCGAGGACCCCGGCCGTGACCGGAGTGATGTACGCGTTCATATCGAGGCGCGCAAGGATCAGGTTGGTGAACGGCAATGACAGGGCCGGATGAGGTCCTGTCAGCGCCGCGATGTTGAACCAAAACAGGATTTGGACCAGCAAAGGAGTACCGCGGAAGAACCAGACGTAGACCCAGGCCGCGTCGGACACGACGGGCGCCGGAGACAGACGCATCAGGGCGAGGATGATCCCGAGCAGCACACCCGAGACCATCGCCGCGATCGTGAGCACGATCGTCAGACCCAGACCGTGCATGATCGGCTTGGAGAAGAAGTACTGGCGGAAGATGTCCCACCCGAAGTTGGGACTCGTGATGATCCCCTTGACGAGGGCGGCCACGATGATCAGCACGATCGCCGTGGCCACCCACCGCCAGGGGTGGCGCGCAGGGATGGCCTTGATGACTTCCGGCTGGGCCTCTCGTTCGGCTCCCGACCGGGCGTTCATACTCTCAGGCCCTCGCCGTCAGTCCGTCAGCTGATCGCCCCGTTAATCTGTGGGTTCGTGATCGCGCCGCTCTCCACACCCCATTTCTGCAGGATCTGCATGTACGTCCCGTCGCTCATCAGCTTGGTCAGCGCGTCGAGGATCGGCTTGGTCAAGGGGCCCTGGCCCGCAGGTGTTCCCTTCGGACGGGGGATCGCGATCCCGTAGGGCGCGGTCCCGTACGGAGTCCCGGCGAGGGCCCACTTGCCGTTCGACTGCAGGACCGCGTACGCGGCGACCGGCGAGTCGGCCATCACGACATCGACCCGGCCGCTCGACAGGGCCAGGTTCGCACCATTCTGGTCGGGGAACGCGGAAACCTTGACCGCAGGCTTGCCGGCGGCGGTGCACTTCTTGCTCTGTGCGGTCGAGTCCGCCTGCTGTGTCGTCCCCTGCTCGACGCCCACCGTGAGACCGCACAGGCTGTCGAGCCCCGTGATGCTCGGTCCGCCGCTCGCCGTGTAGAAGGACGTGCCAGCGCTGAAGTAGGTGACGAAGTCGACGACCTGTTCGCGCTCCTTCGTGTCCGTGAACGACGCCATGCTGAGGTCGTACCTGCCTGCGGCCAGGCCGGGGATGATCGAGTCGAAGCTCGCCTGCTGCCACGTCGTCTTCAGCCCCATCACAGCCGCCAGCGCGTTCCCGAGATCCACGTCCATCCCGACGATCTGCTGCGTCGCCGGGTCCTTGAACTCGTTCGGCGCGTACGTCGGGTCGGTGGCGATCGTCAGCGTCCCCTTAGACGCGATGTCGCTCGGCACCTCGGCGGCGATCGTCTCGTCCTTCACGGGCATCGTGAACGTGGGAGAGCCCGTACTGGAACCGCCACTCGACGCGCTCGAGCTGCTGCTGCTCGAGCTGCTCGCGCAGGCGCCGGCGACCAGCGCGAGCACCAGGATCAGCGCTGAGAAGCCGGGGAGGCCCAGACGACCTCGCATCGGATGCTTCATGGTTGCCTCCCATCGGATCGGACGTGGGTATCGTAGGCCGGAACGCCATGGCGTGCAGGGCCGAACGGGGTCACCGCGACGTGACCCCGTGGGATGCGCATCCCTCTCGACGGGTCACCACCACAACGGACCGGAGGACCCGTGGCGTGGGCTCGGCGCACGTGCAACGTGACGGTGAGGCACCAAGGGAACCCATGACCGAGCCCTCGTACGTCCGCGGACCCACCGACCAGCCGCTGCTGGAGCGCACGATCGGCGAGGAGCTCGTGCGCGTCGCGGCGGAGCGCCCCGGTCACGAGGCGATCGTCGCCCTGCACCAGGACGTGCGGCTCGCCTACGCGGAGCTCCTCCGCGAGGCCGACCGGGTGGGCGGCGCGCTGCTCTCGCTCGGGGTCGATGCTGGCGACCGCGTCGGGATCTGGAGCGCGAACCGGTGGGAGTGGGCGGCCGTCCAGTACGGCACGGCGCGGATCGGAGCGATCCTCGTCAACGTCAACCCCGCCTACCGCTCGCACGAGCTGTCGTTCGCGCTGTCGCACGCCGGCATCTCGGTGCTCGTTGCGGCGCGGGCCTTCCGGGCGACCGACTACGTGCCGATGCTCGAGGAGGTGCTGCCCGCAGCGCCGTCGGTCCGCCACGTGGTCCTGCTCGATCCGCTCCGCGATACGGCCGAGACCGCCACCCCGCCCTGGGCGGAGCCGTGGCGGCATTTCGCGGCGCGCGCGGACGAGGTCCCCACCGGCGAGGTCGGCGCGCGCGCCGCGACGCTCACGCCGGACGATCCGATCAACATCCAGTTCACGTCGGGCACCACCGGCCTGCCCAAAGGCGCGACGCTCACCCACCGCAACGTGTTGAACAACGGCTGGTTCGTCGGCGAGCGCGAGCGGCTCACCGCCGACGACCGGATCTGCGTGCCCGTCCCCTACTACCACTGCTTCGGGATGGTGATGGGCAACCTCGCGGCGCTCACCCACGGCGCCACGGTGGTGCTCCCCTCCGAGGCGTTCGACGCGGGCGCCACCCTCGAAGCGGTCGAGCGCGAGCGCTGCACCGCCCTGTACGGCGTGCCGACGATGTTCGTCGCCGAGCTCGAGCATCCCGACATCGACCGGCGCGACCTCTCGAGCCTGCGCACCGGCATCATGGCCGGCTCGCCGTGCCCGATCGAGGTGATGCAGAAGGTGATCGACCGGATGCACGCGCGCGAGATGACGATCTGCTACGGGATGACCGAGACGTCGCCGGTCTCGTTCCAGTCGCTGCCCGACGACGACCTCGACCACCGCGTGGGCACGGTCGGCGCCGTGCACCCGTGGGTCGAGGCGAAGGTGATCGACGCCGCCACCGGCGCGACGCTGCCGCGCGGCGAGGTGGGCGAGCTCTGTACCCGCGGCTACCTCGTGATGCGTGGCTACTGGGAAGACCCCGAGTCGACCGCCGCGGCCGTCGACCCCGACGGCTGGATGCACACCGGCGACCTCGCCGCGATGCGCGACGACGGCTACGTCCACATCGCGGGGCGGAGCAAGGACATGATCATCCGCGGCGGCGAGAACGTGTACCCGCGCGAGATCGAGGAGTTCCTCTACGGCCATCCCGCGATCGCCGACGTGCAGGTGGTCGGCGTGCCCGACCCGAAGTACGGCGAGGAGATCTGCGCGTGGGTCGTCCTGCACGAGGGCGCCGAGGCGAGCGCGGAGGACATCCGCCGCTTCTGCCACGGCAAGATCGCGACCTACAAGATCCCGCGCTACGTCCGGTTCGTCGACGCGTTCCCGACGACCGTGACCGGCAAGGTGCAGAAGTACCGGATGCGCGAGCTGGCCGCCGAAGAGCTCGGGCTCACCGCGGCGACCACCGCCTGAGGGGGCTGGCTCCTCGCCAGATCGTTTCGACACGCCCACGCCTTCACATACACGGCGGCGTCTGCGAGTCCAAGCTGTGGAAGGAGTCGGCCGGATCGAGACACCAGCGTTCCGCCTCCACTGGTGCTGTCGTACCCAGGTGCCCGCCACGTCGATCAGTTCGTGCAGTTGGTGGTCGAGGAAGCACGTCGCTCAAGACAAGCCTAGGAAGATCCGCTCCTCCTCCCTAGACTTCGCAGGATGCGGATCGTCCGGTCCGCGGACGGGAGGAAGGTCATGCGTCGCAAGCTTGTCGTTCTTGCAGGGGTGGTCGTTCTCGTCATCGGCATCGTGGGCTTCGCTGCGGCGGCTCTGCCATCGACCCAGGCCGGCAGGATCGCCCAGGCCTGTACCAACTCCAAACATGTGTTGTCGCTGATCAAGAGCGGCAGTTGCCCAACCGGTGCGCACAAGGTGACGCTGAGCACGCAAGGTGGGCCCGGTATGGCACTCGGCTACGCCCACATCGCGCCGGGCGGAACTCTCGACAAGGCCAGGTCGTGGCGCGTCTCGTCCTCGAACGTTGTAGCGAGCGGAGGCTTCTACTGCTTCCGAGGTCTGCCCTTCACGCCCCGGAGTGCCGCTGTCACGGCGGACTACAACGGGCTGCTCAACGGCCAGATCCCGGCGGTGGAGATACAGCTCCCGCCCGACAAGACCGACTGTGGTCTCTCCAAGGCACCCCAGTTCGAGGTGTTCACCGGTCTGGTGAACCCCGGCGTCTTCACTTCGGGCGCTGACTTCGGGTTCTACATCGTGTTCTTCTGAGGACCGTCGCGGGTGCGGCCCCTGCGGCCGCACCCGCGGCCTGGCGACGAGAGTGGGAAATGATCGCGGCTGGCAGCGCCCCCGCTGCCGGACACCTCCTGGTGACCTCGACCCGCGCATGCTGTACGTCCCAGTCGGTCACGGCCTCCTTCCGATCCGGTGCCAGTGCCTCGGAGCGAGATAGAGACATGGCACCTCAGGCTATGGAGTGGCGAACCGCCGTGGGGCTCGGAGCTCAGGTGCCCGCCGTGGCCAGTACGTCCACGATCCGCTCGAGCGACCAGGACAGATCCTCCTCGGAGATGACGAGCGGGGGCGCGAGGCGGATCGTGGTCTCGTGCGTGTCCTTCGCGAGGACGCCGCGATCCATCAGCCGTTCGCACGACGCTCGCGCCGCGCCGGCCTCCGCGCGAAGGACGATCCCGATCCACAGGCCTCGCCCGCGGATCAGATCGACGGTCGGGAGCGAGGCGGCGCGCAGCTCGTCGGCGAGCCATGCCCCGAGCTCCGCCGAGCGCTGCTGGAACTCCCCCGTGCGCAGCATGTCGAGGACCTCGAGCCCGACAGCGCACGCGAGCGGGTTCCCGCCGAACGTCGAGCCGTGCTCGCCGGGACGGAAGAGGCCGAGGATGTCGCGGTTCGCGACCACGGCCGACAGCGGCATGATCCCGCCGCCGAGCGCTTTGCCGAGGATGAAGACGTCGGGCACCACGCCCTCGTGCTCCACCGCGAACGTCGTGCCGGTGCGGCCCAGACCCGACTGGATCTCGTCGGCCATCAGCAGCACGTTGCGCTCGGTACAGAGATCACGCGCGGCGCGCAGGTAGCCCGCGGGCGGCACGATGATCCCGGCCTCGCCCTGGATCGGCTCGACCAGGAACGCCACGGTGTCGTCGTCGATCGCCGCGCGGAGCGCGTCGATGTCCCCGTAAGGGACGGCCGCGAACCCCGGCGTGAACGGGCCGAAGTGGTCGCGGGCGGTCGGGTCGGTCGAGAACGACACGATCGTGGTCGTGCGTCCGTGGAAGTTGTCGGCCGCCACGACGATCTTCGCGCGGTCGGCCGCCACGCCTTTGACCTCGTAGCCCCACTTGCGTGCGGTCTTGATCGCGGTCTCGACCGCCTCGGCGCCGGTGTTCATCGTGAGGACCATGTCCTTGCCGCACAGCTCGGCGAGGCCTTCGCAGAACGGCCCGAACAGGTCGTTGTGGAAGGCGCGCGACGTGAGGGTGAGCCGGTCGAGCTGGCGCTTGGCCGCGTCGACCAGCCGCGGATGCCGGTGCCCGAAGTTGAGCGCCGAGTAGGCCGCGAGCATGTCGACGTAGCGCTTGCCGTCGACGTCGGTGACCCAGGCGCCCTCGGCCTCGGCGATCACGACCGGCAACGGGTGGTAGTTGTGCGCGGCGTAGCGCTCATCCAGCGCGAGCAGCTGCTCGGTTCGCGTGTGTGCGGCCTGCTCGGTGCTCATCGGACCTCCTGCGGCGGTGGTGCTCACATGCTACGGGTGGATCAGCACCGGCGTGCCCATCGACACGTCCTCGAGCGTCTTCATCTGCGGGTTGTAGACGCGGACGCACCCGTGCGAGACGTCCTGCCCGCGGTCGCCAGGGTTGGCGGTGCCGTGGATCGCCATGCGCCCGCCGCCCGGCCAGTCGGTGATCACGTTCGAGAACCCGGAGAGCCCGAGGGCGAAGACGCCGTACGGACCGGCGGTGTCTGCATAGCCGACCTTCGCCCACACGAAGAAGTCGCCGGTCGTCGTCGGGAAGGTCGGCGAGCCGATCGCGACCGGGTAGTGGGCCACGCGGTGTCCGTCCTCGTAGCGCGTGAGGGTGTGCCGTGAGAGGTCGACGACGATCTTGCCCGTGACCTGTCGCGAAGTGACCTCGTCGGCGGGGATCCACGCTCGGCCGCCGTTGGGCCGGGTTGGCAGCTCGACGCGGAGCCAGACATCGCCCTGCACGTCGGTGAAGCGGTCGATCACGGGGAGCGCGATCGCCTCCCCCCAGTCGTTCGTCGCGCCCAGGTGTCCGATGCGCTCGGCGCCGGGCCCGGGCCCGTCGTACAGGCGGAAGACGGGGCCGATCGCCCGGACGACGGTCGTCTCGTAGGCCGGAGCTTGCGGGGTGCTCGCGGCCGGGGAGGCGGGCGTCGTGAGCGAGGCGGGCGACGGGGTCACGGTCGTCGGCGGCACGACGACCGCCTGACCGCCGCATGCGGCGGCGAGCACCGCGAGGACAAGAGCCGCGACGGGGGCGCGCACCCCACCATCCTGTCGCAGACGTCCGGCCCGTGCACCCCCTGGTTTGCGACCGCAGCGGTCGTCACCACCGTGAACGTGGGTCGCGGTTCAGTACGAGCCGCCTGACAACGCTCGGTTCGGTCTACGCTTCGTGGTCACGCGAGAGTGGCGGAACTGGCAGACGCGCCGGACTTAGGATCCGGTGGCCGAGAGGCCGTGGGAGTTCGAGTCTCCCCTCTCGCACCAGGGGAAACGCACTTTCGAGGCAACGCCCGGGGGACGCCGTACTGAAGATCCCATGAAGATCGGTGTTCCGAGCTCGGACACAAGATCGCAGCGGGCAGGGCACTCCCCCCCACCGTTCTCCTAGTCGCTGTTGCGGCGCTCGGCCCCGATGATCCTGACCCGTGGGAGACGGCCTGCGCGGTGAGGTCCAGCTCGCGGGCCACCGCGAAGACACCAAGCGGTTGAGGAACCAAGAAGCCCCCGGGTTGAGCGGAGAAGGCACCGGGCCGCAGAGGGAGGGTTCCCGACCGGCTCGACCTGCGGATGTATAGGCGCGAGGATCGCGCGCGGTCAAAGGCGCTGGTCGGTCAGTCCGGACCGACGTGACGAGGACGCCGTTTGCGCGCGATCGACGTGGGTCCCATCATGAGGGGCCCGAGTTGCGTCCGATGTCCGTCAGCGGGAAGAAAGGGGTCTGAGATGGCAAAGACCGAGCACAGGGACTTCGGGTCTCCGGATGAAGTCAGAGGCTTCGACCATGGTCAAGCGGAGATCCTCGAGATGGAGAGCGGCACGATCGGCAGACTCGTCTTGAACCCAGGATGGCGGTGGTCGATCGACGTCAAGCCGCTGGCTGGCACCGAATGGTGCGAGGCACCCCACTTCCAATACCACGCCTCCGGCACTCTGCACGTCCAGATGCAGGACGGTGAGGAGTTCGAAGTCGGACCCGGTGCCGTGACGTACCTCCCGTCGGGCCATGACGCTTGGGTTGTTGGCGACGAGGTCGTCACGGTCATCGACTGGCACGGGTCCAAACACTACGCGGAGCGCTGATTGACGGTCGCGCTCACTGAGTGCTGAAACACATCAGCCGCGTCCTTCTCGTCCGGGGCAAGATATACGGCTGAAGCACTGTGACCGGGTTCCCGCCCGCACGTCCGACCTCGCCGGTACGGTCCGAGCCGTGGACGACTTCCGACACTGGCTCGTGCGTCGGATCGAGGTCGAGACCCACGCCTTCCACAACGCGGACTACCTGACGCGGGACATCCGGTGGGGCCGGGTGCTCGCCTACCTCGAGGTCGGGGTGCGGCTCGGGTTCTGGTCGGAGCGCACGTCCTCGCGGGTGTCGGACTCGATCCATTACGGGCGGCGTCGAGGCCTGACCCGGACGCTGCTCCGTGGATAGCGCCCTGAACCCAAAGGGCGGGCTTTATGTGCGACTAGCACCTACCGGACGCTAGCGCTACGGTGAACGACTTATGAGGGTGACTCGGGATCATCCTTCGGAGAGCAGTTCCGGATGGGGCGCTCTCACGCTACTCCTCCTCTTCGCGAGCTATGCAGGCATCGTGCTGCTGCTCGCGCTGGTGCTCAGGTGAGAGTGCCGGCCGCCGCGAGGTCCGAGAGCGCACAGGCGCTTTGGCTCCGAGCCACATCGGCCGATAGGTGGGCGTGGGACGCATCCTCGTGATCGACGACGAGCCTGAGATCGGGCACATCTTCCGCCGGGTCCTCGAGGCTCGAGGACACACGATGCTCTTCGCCGATGACGGCTCGAGAGGTTTCGCCACGGCGCGGCGTCATCGCCCCGACCTGATCGTCCTCGACCTGATGATGCCGGTCATGAACGGCTACTCGGTACTGGAACAGCTCTGCGCCGACGACAAGACCCGCGATGTGCCGGTGGTGGTCCTCACGGCGCTGACGACCACGGCGGCACGAGATCGCTGCATCGAACTCGGGGCGACGAACTGCATCACGAAGCCGTTCGATCCCTACAGGGTCGCCGACACTCTCGACACCATCTTGGCGCGCCGCGCCTCTGCTTAGAGCGCGAGGGGGTTCACGCCCAGCATCTCGGTCGCCCCGGCTCGCGTGGGGAGGCTGAGCAGCTCGTCAGCGAGGCGGTCGGCCAACTCACGGGCCTCGGCCTTCGACGTGATGGATACCCCGCGTTCCTCCAGTCGGAGGTAGCACTCCTGCACGACGTCGCCCCCGTCTCCGAGCAGCGTCGCCTCGGAGATCCTGAGCGCAAGTGCCAGGGTTCGCAGCGTGTGGAGCGAGGGTTCGGTGTGGCCGTTCTCGTAGCGCGATAGACGCGCCTTCGGAACTCCGGAGACCGCTGCGAGGTCGTTCTGGCTGAGCCACGCCGCGAACCGAGCATCACGGAGCCGTCTACCGAGCACACGATCGCCCATCCGGTCCCCCTCCCGTAAGCCAACGACGCTACGCGGGGTCGCCCAACACGCGAGACGGGCGAACGACCCCCCAGCGAGGGGACCCTCCTGTCCTATCGCCGTGCGGCGGTCGATCTCGGACGAGGAGTCGGCCGCACGACAGCCTCCCGCTGTTGGGAGGGGGCGGGAGGTGGTTCAAGAGGAGCGGGGGGAACTCACCGCTATCCTCGCCACCGACGCTAGCGGGACCATTCGAGAACGGAGACGGGCGATGGACCCGTCGCGCTCGGACCGCGGGTCCTTTCGCCTTGAAGCATCGACCTCGGCCAGGAGCCGGACGCCACGAAGCCCCCGGCGAACCGAGGGCTCCGCGCGACCGGGGAGGGGGAAACCTCGCCGGCTGTCCTTTGGAGCTGCTAGATGTGTGCGGCGCCCCTGCAGACCTCGCCCGTCGTCCGGTCGATCGCACGTCCGATGAACCGGTCGGTTCCGGTCCGGTCACGCACGAAGCGGTCGGTTGAGAACTCGCCGTCCTTGGCCGTCCTGACGTCTTTGAAGAACACGACGTCGTTGTGCTTCAGCCGAACGTTCCAGCGATCCCCGACCGGGCTGCGGTGCACCTCGAAGTTGACCTCGATCCGGGCTCCGTGGTCGCTCAGCTCGAGCCGCCATCTCCCGCCATCGGTGCACGCCCCGTGACGGATGACGTCTGGCGACGCGGACGCCGGCGTGAACCCCATCATGCCGACAGCGAGGAGCACGGTGACGGCAAGCGTCATGGCTCGTCTCATCTTGATCCCTCCCTTGCCCGAGTCCCCGATCGATTCGGGGCCCGCTAGTGGGTCATGCTCGTTCGAGCAGGACGGCCACGGCTTGAGGCCAGTGGCCCTGATCTCAGGGGACCGGGCCGGACATGCTCGCGGAGGATTACGCTCGCCGAGGAAGGAGACGCACCTCGAGCTGTCCGCACGACTCGCCGAGCCGCGGGCTACACGGAGCAAATCCCCTATCTCGAATACACGGGGATCGCGGAGGTCACCTCGATGGACGTGTTCGACGCCTCGAAGACCGAAGACCACAAGGCCGGGAGACTGACCAACGCAGAGGCCGCAGCGGAATGGCTCCGAGACTACTTCGAGGACCGCGGTGACGCCCCGCTGAAGATCCGCGACATCGAGGGCGCCGCGCAGGAGGCCGACCGCTGGTTCAGCAAAGGGACCTTCGACCGGGCACGGGAACTTGCCGGGGTCGGAGAAGGTCGACACGGTGAAGCTCAAGACGATCCTCGGCGAGGAGTACGACTGGCTTCCCGGTGAGGACAGGCCACCGCGGGCGCGGTGGGTGCGCCTGGTTCGTCCCTCAAGTCCCCAACTCCCCGTCCCCAGATCAACCGCCGCTGGGGAGTAGGGACTTCGCCCGCGCGGCGATGAAACTTCCCGTGAAGAACCGATCGGCCGACGTCAGGGCGTTATGGGTTCCTCGCGGGTACAAAGATGCTGGTCAGGACACATCGCGACTCACCCCGACACAGGGCGGATGGGACTTAGGATCCGGTGCCCGAAAGGGCGTGGAAGTTCAAGTCTCCCCTCTCGCACACCGTTCGCCCCGAAATGCTCTTCTCCGGACCGAGAGCCTCAGCTCGACGGCTGGCTGGTCGCAGGTCGCTCACTCCGGACCGGCGCCGGCTACCCAGGCCGGACAGCTCGGGCCGTTCCTCGTAAGACCGAGCTTTGGGACATCTTGAGGTCCAACCCCTGGCTCGGTGGATCGCGGGCCCTGGAGGGTCCCAGCTCGGATGGGGCCTGAGACTCTTGCTGCCGTGCGCCGGCGCCCGAAGGCTATCCACTGGGAGGAGCGACCCACCACTTGGGGGTGGAGAAGGTGCGAAGGGCGATCGCTGCGTGCTTTGGATCGCCGTCCCCGTCCTTGCGGGGTGCGGCGGAGGCGGGACCGACCGCACCACGACGCCGCGAGCGACCGACGTCATCGTCGATCCGCGGAGGATCCGGTGAGACTCCCGCGGGATTCGGGCGCGAATGGGACCGTACGAGCAGTGAGCGATAGCCGTCGCAGCTCGTGAGGGATCGCATCGCGTGCATGTAACGTAGTTCGTCCGCGTACGGATGGTCGGTCTCCTGGTACAGCGACGTGAACAACGAAGGCGGTACGGACTACGACTTCTCGGGTGCGGCGATGCGGCCTCTTTACGACATCCTCGATGCGACGAAGGCCAATGGGACGGACGTGGTGCTCACCGAATGGGACCGGACCAGTGGCAAGGTATCCCTGGCCGATGGACGATCAACGGTACGCGGAGGCGGTTGCCGAAGGCCTCGACCACTTCATCAACACACTGGGCTACACGAACATCAGATACATCGTCATCGACAACGAGCCCGACATCTTCGAACCCGAATACCAGCGGTGGAGCAGAGCCATCGTCAACCTCCACCGCGAGCTCGAGGCGAGGGATCTGCTCGACACCGTACGGGTGATGGGTCCGGATATCTGCTGCACGGACGGATGGTGGGGGCATTCGCTCGCCGATCTGAACGAGCAGATCACGGCGTGGGACCGTCACCACTATCCCGACCCGGAAGACGTCCGCTCCGGCGCGACCGAATCGTTCATGAGGTCGGTGTAGGACCAGACACGCGCCTCCGACCCCAACTGGTCGGCGAAGCCGTTCGTGCTCGGCGAGGCCGGCTTCCAGTCGTCGGAGCAATCCACGCCAGCGTATGCGACCGACATGGCCGACTACGCGATCCAAGCGACGCGCGCCGGAAGAGCATGATGTCGGCTTGGATGCTCGACGATGAGTCGTATCCGGACGCCCTTGACACCGACCCCCCGAAGTTCTTTGGCATGTGGTCGAATCGCACTTCTGGCTCGGCCCTGAAGCCGTGATTCTACACCTGGTCGCTGCTCTCGAGGCTCGTTCGTCCAGGGTCCGCGCTCTACCTGGCCACGCAGCCCCCGAATATCAGAGTGCTAGCAGCACGCCACCCGTCATCCGCCGCCTGGACGTTTGTGCTCGTGAACCGAGAACCCACGCTTGCCAAGGACGTAACGGTCAAGGTTCCAGGATCCGGTGCGGTCACGTATGACCGGTACCTATTCAACGGGATCGACGGCTCCGGGCCGCGCGATGCCAGCGGACTCCCGCTCCCGGTGGCCTCCGGCCAGGCCGGCAACGTCGAAGCGGCATTCGGCCTGACGCCGCGGCGACGAAGGTTGGGTAATGACGAGAAGAGGGCTAACCCGGATCTGGTTCAGCGGGGAGCGCGGTCGGTCGCATGGGCGACTTATCTCGACGCGGCGCTCCCAGGACGCGCCCGGTACTGCCTCGCGATCAACGCGCCTCTTGCTCACATCTTGCTCACGACAGGACGACACACGCGGACACGGGACGACAACAGACGACACAGGGCGACACGCAGTACCGGATCCCGTGCGTGGCGCGAGCAACCCTAGGATCCGGTGGCCGAAAGGCCGTGGGAGTTCGAGTCTCCCCTCTCGCACGTGCGCCCTCGGTAGCGCGGGCCGGATCGGCAATCGAAGCGACAGGAAGGGTTCGCGTCTGGTGGTGACATTCGTCCCTTGTTGTGCGCGCTCTCAACCTCCGGCGCCCCTCGCGCGAGTGACCATCGCACGCAGGACCGCGGCGCTTGGACGGCAGAAGGGGATCCGGAGCCATGAAGCGATGATGATGCACGGTCATCGTATCAAACGACGAAAGCGCTCACAGTGTGTCTTCAGCGGACCCGAAGGGGCGAAGATCCAACCGAACGGACGGATCGTCTTCACGCGGTACGACGTGAGGGTCGGTGGAGTCGTCTCGTACACCATGGACCCGGACGGGAGCCATGTCCAACAGCTCTTCTTCAACGGTCACTCGGAGTGGCCCCACTGGTCACCTGACGGGAGCCAGATCGCCATCTTCTGCTGCGACGACGGGATGGTCGCCCACATCGTGGACGTGGACACCGGCGCGTTCCGCGAGCTCGCACCATCCGACCCCACCCTCGAGACGCCCGCTGCTGGTGTTCCCTTGCAGCCAAGGTCGATGTGCGTGAAGCGTCCGCGGCCTCACCATCCAGGCGGAACGGGATCTACACGATCTGAGCGTCCGACGGACAAGGCGTGACGCAGATCACCTCCAACCCCGGCGGTGAGGACAACCCCGGTGACTTCTCTCCCGATGGGAGTCGCATCGTGTTCGAGCGCAACGATCCCCAGGGGAACGGTCTCGGCTTGTTCGTCGTCAAGCTCGGCGGGGGTGGACTACGACGTCTCACGCCGAGAGGCATGGTCGTCGACGGGTTCGGCGGAAGTTGGTCCCCCACGGGTAACCACATCCTGTTCGTGGCGAGAACCGACCAAGACCACCGCCGGGCGATCTGGGAGGTCAACGCCGATGGGAGCGGGCTGCACCAGCTGCCCGTGACGCCGGCGTGCGGAGTGGCCATATGCGATACGCGGTCGATAGAGCTCTGCCGAGCTGGTCTCCAGACGGGGCGCACATCGTGTTCACACGCGTCACCGCTCATGGCACGCGGTCGAACATCTGCATCGTTGATGCCGATGGAAGTGATCTGGTTCAGATCACGAACACAGGCGACGCCGACGAGGCGGACTGGGGAACGCATGCTCGCCGGATAGCATCGAGGGACGAGAGCCGCCGGCCGGGAGAGCCTGCTCCTCGAGCAGCCGGTGGCTCCGTCCCTCGTCGTGGCCGGACTCAACCTCGGACCCCCCTTCACGCGAGTCACCTGTCGGGCCGAAGATGGGCTTTCCGCCGCGTCGCGAGGAGCAGGTTCGCGCTGGAGCGGTCACGCTCGGATGTCGAAAGGTCACGGTCTGAAGTCGAGGGGCCGTCGGAATCGTTCGAAGACTTCTACCGGAAGGAGTACTGGGCCGTGGTCGGGCTCGCGTACGCGCTCTCCGGGGAGCCGCTGGCGCGGAGGACCTGGCACAGGAGGCCTTCCTCGCCGCCCATCGCAGCTAGGACGGTGTCGCGGGATACGAACAGCGCGGTGCCTGGGTGCGACGGGTCGTCGCGAACCTCTCCGTTTCGGGCTTCCGGCGCCGAACGGCCGAGGCGAAGGCGCTCGCGCGCGCGGCTATCGGACAACGAGATGAGCTCCCAGACTTCGGTTCGAGCGACCGGAGCTATGGAACGCCGTGCGGTCCCTTCCGCGACGGCAGTCCAAGGTCGTCGCGCTGTTCTACCTCGAGGACCTGCCCATCGCCGACGTAGCCGAGATGCTCGACATGTCACCGGGGACCGTGAAGCGACACCTTCACGACGGACGGAGGACGCTCGGGCGTCGCCTCGGGATATGGGAGGACGAGCGATGACCCTTGACGCTCGCGCTCGCCGTGCGGCCCAGAGTTTCCGCGATGCGGTCGAAGAGACGGACCGCTCGACGCCCGGACGCTCATCCTTCGAGCGCTTCGATCGCTTCCGGCGGCGGAAGCAGCGGAACGCGCGTCTCGGAGCGACCTGGTGGCCTGCATCCTGGCGTTCGCCGCGATCGTCTTTGCCATGAAGGCATTCCCGCGCGCGGAGCAGCCCGCCATCCCACCGGTGAACAACGGCCGGATCGTGTTCGTCCGCTACGACCACCGCTCCGGAGAGCCGGTGGCGTTTTCGATGGACCCCGACGGGACCGATGCGTCGCAGATGTTCTTCTCAGGATTCATGTCAGGTCACTCGGAATGGCCCCACTGGTCGCCCGACGGCACGCAGGTCACGGTCTTCTGCTGCGACGACGGCAAGTCCCCGGACCGTCGACCCCGATCCGGCAGCTTGCGCGACACTACGCCGACGAGAATCCTGGCCTGGAACAGCATTGCAGCGCCTGGTCCCCAGACGGACAACTTCTCGCGTGCTCGATGTTCGGACATACGAACGCGAGGCAGACGGGAATCTGGACGATCCGCTCGGCCGATGGTGGGGGGCATGAGGCAGATCACCTCCAACCCAGGCGGTGAGGACAACCCCCGGAGACTTCTCGCCCGCCGGCACGCAACTCGTGTTCCTCCGGAAGTCGACTCGCAGGGGCGTGGCGACAGGTATGTTCGTGGTGGGTGTTGATGGCAGTGGTCTTCTGAGGCTCACCCCTTCCGGCATGCGCCTGGACGGGTT
Source organism: uncultured Actinomycetes bacterium (assembly GCA_963710985.1). Lineage (GTDB taxonomy): Bacteria > Actinomycetota > UBA4738 > UBA4738 > HRBIN12 > AC-51. The sequence goes on from CAVQCI010000007.1 coordinate 137,293, forward strand.
CGGGGGGAGCTGGTCGCCGACCGACAACCGATCCTCTTCGCGGCGAGAACCGATCCCGATGATCGCCGGTCGATCTTCGCCGTGAACGCTGATGGCAGCGGCTTGCACCAGCTCTCGATAGCCGGATGCGGAGGAGCGATCTAGCGGATCCGAGGTCCATCGACTGCTTTTACCCGGGATGGTCGCCGGATGGGACACGGATCGTCTTCACGCGCGCAACAGCGGATGGGACGCAGTCCAACATCGCGATCGTGAATGCGGACGGTTCCGGCCTCGTCCAGATCACGAACACGGGCGACGCCGACGAGGCAGACTGGGGAACCCACGCGGTGGTGCCCTGAGAGGTGTCTCCATCACCTATGGCTCTGGCTCACAGCTTGCCTCACGACACGGGCGACACCCGCGGGCATTGAACGACACCAGACGACACGGAACGACACGTAGAGCGCGATTCCGTGCGTGGCGCGAGCAGCCTTAGGATCCGGTGGCCGAGAGGCCGTGGGAGTTCGAGTCTCCCCTCTCGCACCGCTCTTGGCCAGAGAGCTGAGAGCGATCGGATCGGGCGCCGAGGTTCAGAGGCATAGGTGGTTACTGATCACTCACGCGCGACCGGACCCGTACAACGGATCGGCCAGTCGTACCCGAAGCCCAGCCCCTTTCGGGGCTGGGCTCCTCGGCATCCCCCCGCTTGGTCCTCAGCGCACCGGCTCGAAGTAGTGGGCGGCCATGTAGTCGGCGACGTTCTTCCCCAGGACCTTCGCCTGGACATCGGCGGTGCGGTAGTGCAACCCTGCCCAGATGCGGGCCTCGGTGATCTCCGCGAGCGCCTGGGAGAAGCGGTCATAGTGGCGCGTCTCCCCTGGGAACTGGGCGCTCGTGACGTCGAACCCGATCCCGTTGGTCCCGAAGAACGTCCTGAGCACACGGGTGTGGGCGCTGTCCAGACATAGGTGCCCCGACGGGTGCTCCGGGTAAGGCGCGGAGATCAACGGCGCCCACGTGGATCGGGATCGGTCGCGAGGTTACCGTCCTCGTCGGCACGCGGGATCGCGTTCCACGGCCGCCAGAAGTCCCAGTGGTACTTGTCGTTCCAACAGTTGATCGCCGCGTCGGCGGCGGCGAGGTTCTCCATCGCGAACAACCGCGCGGTTTCGGCGAGGCCCACTTCGCGATCCTCGACGATGGCCCGCGCGACCGCGTTCCAGGTCACGACCGGGGTGGACTGCCAGAAGATCGCGATATGCGTCTGCTCGGGGGTCCGCACGGCGCTGTTCACGGCACCCAGCGCCTTGACCTCATTGAAGTCGGCGGCCCATGCAGAGCCTGTGAGCCTCTTGGGACCGGCGGTCCGGAACTGCGAGGGCCTCCTCAGCACGAACGGACGGACGCCCCCGACCCAGGGCGTCGGATCGAGGATCAGCGTCCCATCTGGAGCCGACAGCGGCCACCAGTGACCGGGGTCCTGGTTGGGCACCCACTGGGACGGTCCGAAGCGACCGTCGGCTTGCCGCGCGCCGATCATCGCGTCCGCGGCGGCGTTGCCCGCCCGGATCCCCTGCTTCTTGGACGCGGTGTCCGGGATCTCTCCTAACGAGTCAGCGTAGGCTGCCTGCAGCGACTCGAGCAGGGCCTCCCGGTTCGGGAACGCGATCGCGGAGGGGACCGTCGAGACGATGTCGGTGAGCACACGGAAGGCGGCGGTCGCGACCGCCGCGTCCTCCGACGCCGTCGCCGAGAACCGCCGAGTCAACAGATACGGGGCATAGCGCCGCGGCCGGATCGCGTTGACCGCGTCGTAGACCGCCCCTTGCGTCATCGCCAGGTTGATCTGTGTGGCCGGCGGAGCACCGCCTCCCGGCGCGGGGATCGCGACAAGGGTGGCGACCGCGATCCTGTTCCAGTCGGTCACCGCGTTGCTCTCCGACTCCCCTCGGGCCGAACCCGCGAGACCGGTTACCGCCATCATCAGCGCGACCGCCGCCACGGTCGCGACGCGTACGGACCTCATCTCTGCCCCCTCCTTACGGCGGCAACCCATGCCGACTCGATCGAAGGACCCTGAACGAAGGGGCCGCGGACCTCAATACAGGAACGGGACGAAACACTTGCCGACCCCGAGCCGATCTCATACAGGCTCGCCTGTAGCCGCACCCGGCACGGAAGCAAGCCCTCTAGCGCGGCGGGTTCGCCCTGGAGTAAGTTCGGTGTTTCTCTTGGGGGCAGGGGCCGTGAGGACGTACATCATCGTCATGGAAGGAGCGGCGACTCTTCTCCTGCTCGGTCTTGCGGGTTGGCTCGCAACGGCTGCACGACGGGGCCCCGGCGGAGCGTTCAGGGTCGCGAGCGCGGGTGCGTCGGCCGCCTGCCTCCTATTCGGGGCGACGTCCCTGCAGCACCTCCTCCATCTCGCCACGCGAGACGACCTCGTTTCGGCCGGGTGGGACGACATGCTTCTCGGCCCTCTCGCGGCAATGCGAATCACCGTCGTCGTCGTCACGACGTTGGCGGTCGTATTGGGCTTGCGCCACTGGACGATCCTCGGGAGGGCTCAGTCGATGGTCGAAGCGATGACCGATCGATTGCCCTCGTACGCCTCAGCGCGAGAGGTCGAACTCTCGGCGCGGGAGCTCGAAGTGCTCGACGTGATCAGGCAGGGCGTGCTCTCCGACCACGACATCGGCGAGGCGCTCCACATCTCGCGGGCGACCGCCGCGACACACGTCCAGAACATCTTGCGGAAGACGGGGCTGCACGATCGACGGAATCTCATGCTGTTGCCCCCTGCCCGATCGACGCGCCACAGGAAGCGCAGCGCCGTCGGCATCTCTGCGCCGTGACAGGGCCCGAGAACTCCGGCCGAGCCGTCCCAGCTTGAACTGATCGTCGCCGTCACTCGGCGCCCAAAGAGCCAAGGGTTCCCTTCGGCATGGACATTGTTCTTCGCACGCAGAGTCCCCCCGCTCTCCTCTTGCTCACAGCTTGCTCACGACAGGGCGACACCCGCGGGCACGAGACGATCCCAGACGACACGGAACGACACATAGGATGCGATCTCATGCGTGGCGCGAGCAACCTTAGGATCCGGTGGCCGAAAGGCCGTGGGAGTTCGAGTCACCCCTCTCGCACGGAGTGTTCCGCCTCTCCGCCCGAGGCAGTCCATGAGCCGTCTAGCGTCACCGGTTCGCCCGGCCTACCCTTGCGACCGATGCGCTTCCTCGTGCTCGGTCCCCTCGAGGTCACGGACGACGGCGGTCAACCCGTACGGATCGCCGGCGCGAAGGAACGCACGATCCTCGCCCACTTGATCGCGCACGTCGGTCGCGTCGTCCCGACGGATGACCTCATCGATGAGCTGTGGGGAGAGAACCCTCCGCGGACAGCCGAGAGGACGCTTCGTTCTTACGTTTCGAGGCTGCGCCGCTTCCTGGAGCCCGATCGTTCCACCGAGGCTGCGACCGAGATCCTCCGATCTCGCGGCGACGGATACGAACTCGTCGCGCGACGGACACGAGATCGACGCGGTTCGATTCGAGCAACTCGCCGGCAAGGGACATCGACTCCTCGAGGTTGGGGACCCCAAAGAAGCCGACCTGGTGCTCGAGGAGGCGCTGGCTCTGTGGCGGGGCGCCGCGTACCAGGAGTTCCGGTACACCGGTTTCGGAGGATCGGAGGGCGAACGGCTCGAAGAGCTCCGGCGCGCGGCGATCGAGGATCGGATCGACGCCCGGCTGGCGAACGGCGATGCGGGCTCGCTCGTCGCCGACCTCGAAGGGATGGTTCGGGAGGAACCACTGCGGGAACGTCGATGGGGTCAGCTGATGCTTGCCTTGTATCGAGCGGGTCGCCAGGCGGAGGCGCTCCAAGCGTTCACGCGCGCTCGCGCCGTGCTGGTGGACGAGCTCGGGATCGAGCCGGGTCCCGACCTACAACGGTTGCAGGCCGCGATCCTCGCTCACGACCCCGCCCTGGATCGGGAGCGGCCGGCGCAGCCGGAGTCGGTCAGCGCGGTCGACGTCTGCCCCTACAAGGGGCTCGCGCGATTCGAGACCGAAGATGCTGAGTTCTTCTTCGGCCGGGAGCACATGGTCGCCGAGGCGATCGGACACCTCGTCGCAGGACGGTTCTTCGCGCTCGTCGGTGCGTCTGGCAGTGGGAAGTCGTCTCTCCTGCGTGCTGGTCTCCTCCATGCGCTCCGGTCCGGCGCCCTGCCGGGCAGCGATCGGTGGGCGTACGCCCTGATCCGCCCTGGGAACCATCCACGGGAGCAGCTGGATCGGGCGACGAGGGAGCTGGCTGATGCGGGTCGCACGGTGATCGCGGTCGATCAGTTCGAGGAAATCTTCACCGCATGTTCTGACGACACGGAGCGACAGGCTTTCCTCGACGCCATCACGCGAACCGTGCTCCAGCCCGAGGGCGAGGTCACGATCGTGATCGCGATGCGGGCGGACTACTACGCGCGATGTGCGAAGCATCGCGCGTTCGCCTCGCTGATCGCGTCGGATCAGATCCTCGTAGGACCGATGGCTGCAGAGGAGCTTCGCAGCGCGATCGTGCGCCCCGCCGAGCACGCGGGACTCAGCGCTGAGCAAGAACTCGTCGACGTCCTCGTCGCGGACACCCTCGATCAACCGGGAGCGCTCCCGCTCCTGTCGACCACCCTCCTCGAACTGTGGACCAGGCGACGAGATCGCACCCTCACCCTCGAGGAGTATCTGCGCTCAGGCGGTGTGCAGGGGGCAGTCGCACGGTTGGCCGAAGACGCGTACGGCCGACTCGATCGCAACGAGCAGGGCGCGGCGAAGCGGATCTTGCTTCGGCTAGCTGCCACCGGCCAGGATCCGAGACGGTGCGCCGTCGAGCGCCCATCGAGGAGTTCGATCTGAGCAGCGACGCGGCGATGTCCGGCGCGATGGCGGCGCTGGCGGACGCGCGCCTCGTCACGTTCTCCGACGGAACGGTCGAGGTCTCCCATGAGGCGCTCCTTCACGAATGGCCGCGACTCCGCGCCTGGCTCGAGGACGACGCGGAGGGGCGGAAGCTCCATCGACATGTGACCGAGTCCTCCCGAGCCTGGGATGAGGGAGGTCGCGACAGCGCGGACCTGTACCGAGGCGCCCGGCTCACCTCGGCCTTGGAATGGGCTGCGCCTCATCGGGCGGATCTGAACGAAGTCGAACGGTCATTCCTGAAGGCGAGCCGGACCGCATCTGAGGACGAAGCGACGAAGGCGCGGAGGGCCAACCGGGGGCTGCGCGGTCTGCTGGCCGGTGTTGCGGTCCTGCTCTGCGGGTCTCTCGTCATCGGTAGTCTCGCTCTCACCCAGCGAGATCAGGCCAAGACCGCCCTGTCCGTCGCCGACGCCGGTCGCTTGGCCTCCCGTTCCCTCGTCGAAGCGGACCCGGTGCTTGCACTCATCATGGCTCGAGAGGCCGTCAACATCGACGACTCGGTCGAGACGCGAAGCGCACTCTTCGCCGCGCTGGAGCGCGCACCGGCGATCACGAACCGGATCTACGCTCCTGCAGGGCCCTCGGCCGTCGGGAACGAGACCCAGTGGATCGACGATCTCCCCCGACGGGATGACGCTCGCCACCGGGGGCACGGGGCGGCGGATCCGAGTTCTTCGATGCAGGTCGGTATGCGTTCGCGGGAAGCTTCGACGCGGGCTCGGGAACCGAGCGTGCAACGTTCAGCCCAGACGGCAAGACCCTGGTCGTGGTGACATCCAACGACGACCTCGAGTCGGTGGACGTCGCTACTCGTTCCGAGCACGGCCGGGTCCCCGCTGGAGGTTCGGTTGACGCGATGGCGTTCAGTCCGGATGGAACTAGGCTCGTCACCGCCGAGAACGCCGACGGCCGGGAGTTCCTCACGCCGCGCGACCCCGTCACGCTCGAGTCCTCCGGTCCCAAGCGCGCCACGCCGTGGGACCAAGATCACACCGGTCAACTCGCGACGGTTCCCTTGTTCTCGATGGCATTCACGCCCGATGGCCGATCGCTCATCACGACGAGCGCTCTGGGGCCGACCGTGCTCTGGAACGCTGCCGACCTCACCAAGGTTCGACTCTTCGAGATCGCGGGGGCGGGTGTCGTCGTGAGCCCGAGCGGGGGCACGTTGGCGGCGATCATCGTGAACGATGACGGCCGCCTGGACGGCAACGCGTGGTTCCTGAACCTTCTGACGGACGAACTGCAGAAGGGATCCGGAGGACATCACGGACCGTACCCGACGGCGTTCGAGGCAACCGGGATCGCCTTCACACCGGACGGGCATTCGGTCGTCACCGTGGGGAACGACTCGCGGCTCCTCGTGTGGGACGTCGCGTCTGCATCGGTTCGAGAGGCGCTGTCGAGCGCGACGGACCTACCCCTCCGGGGACCGGTGATATCCAGTGATGGCGCCACCGCGTTCACGACCGACGCGAGCGGGGATGTCGTCGTGTGGGATCTTCTCAGGGAGCCGTCGCCTCGGTCGAACGTTCACCGCAGGCTCGGGAGATAGCGGGTGGCCGTGGTTCGCGATCAGTCCGGACGGCCGGATGCTCGCGGTCATCAGTTCGCCTCCCCCGCCCGTGTCGTGCTGCGGAAGCGGGCCCTATGGCCGGGGTTCGGGCACCATCGAGCTGATCGACACCTCGAGCCTGCACGCAGAGCAACGCCTCCGGTACACGCGCACCACTCCGATCGGCTTGGCATTCAGTCCCGACTCCACGACGCTCGCGGTCAGCTCCTGGACCCAACCGAAAGACCCGTCACGAGGCCAGAGCTACGTGAGGCTCTGGGACGTCGCGTCCGGGAAGGCCTTGACACCAGATCTCCAGGTGTCCCGCCTGGGGTGGAGTTGTGGACGATGGGTTTCACGCCGGACGGGGACGGGATCGCGGGTGGCGGCCTCGTGTGGACGAACCAAAACGTAGACGTGTCCCCGGGGCGCGTGTTCCTCTGGAGCATCGCAGGGCCAGAGAAGCTCTTGGACACCTACGAGACACCGGCGGGGAAGCCGGTCTGGAACATGACCGTCACTCCGGACGGCTCGCTCATCGTTGCGGCGGGTTTCGACGATGGCGCCATCTACCGCTGGGACACCAGGACCGGCGCGGTCGAATGGACCAGTCACTCGGTCGACGGTGGGGTAACGGGGTCGGACGTCTCGAACGACGGCCGCTCCTTGGTGACCGGAGCGCAGGGGAGCACCGTCCTCCATCTCTCGGATGCCCGGTCAGGAACCCCGCTGGGCAAGCCACTGACCGGCCTGGCGCAATCACCGGACACGGTGGACATGAGTCCCGACGGGAGCACCGTCGTTGCCGCGGACAACGTGGGCACGGTCCTGCTCTGGGACGTCATGAGTGGGACGGTCGATCGGAGGTCCCTTCCCCGGCCCATCGTCGCAGGAGGCCCTCGCCGCTTCGTTCACGCCGGATGGCCGGCGCGTCGTCATGGTTTCGGATCGGGGCTCGGGGTGGGTCTGGGACGTCGATCCCCCGGACTGGAAGGCGCGGGCGTGCGAGATCGCCGGGCGCAGCCTCACCTTGCAGGAGTGGCAACAAGTCCTGCCGGACAGGCCATACCACGCAACGTGCGGTTCCTGACGGGTCCGGTCACCGCAGCGTTTCCGCAACGCTTCCCCACCCGCCCCGCAACGCGCCGGGAGCAGCCTCCTCCACGAGCGGGCGAACGTCCCGCCAGGCGGAAGGAGGGTGGTCATGGCTACCCAGGTGATCGGAGCGGTGCGGCGCTCACGCAAACGCGTCGCCGTCATCGCGGTGTCGCTCACGTTCGCTGTCGCCATGTTGGTGACACAGGCGAGCTCGATCTGGTCTTCCGAGACCGGCTCGCACGGCCAGTCCGTGATGCAGGTGCCACTCAGCTCCCAGGACTTCGCGAGATTCGACCACATCCGACCCGGCTGCCGGCCCAAGTACGGCTGCCAGGGTGGAACGACCTCCGGGCGCCCATAGGCCGCGATGGCGCGTCGGACGCGGATCGTGTATCCGGGCGGGCTCGATGCTCGCGTGTCGATCGGGTCGAGGGCCGGCGTCTGGAACCGGCCCTCGACCGTTCATGGCATCTGCCGTGCCAGGTCGGAGAGTGGGCATCGAGGTCGTCGATGGTCGTCAACTCGCCGATGCGAACGCTGCGTGCGAGGCTCGTCAGGCGCCGACGTAGGCCGCCAGGTGCTCGCCGGTGAGGGTGGTGCGGGCGGCGACGAGATCGGCGGGGGTGCCCTCGAAGACGATCCGGCCGCCGTCGTGGCCGGCGCCGGGGCCGAGGTCGACGATCCAGTCGGCGTGCGCCATGACCGCCTGGTGGTGCGAGATGAGGATGACCGACTTGCCGGAGTCGACGAGCCCGTCGAGCAGGCCGAGCAGCTGCTCGACGTCGGCGAGGTGCAGGCCGGTGGTCGGCTCGTCCAGGACGAGGACGCCGCCCTTCTCGGCCATGTGGGTCGCCAGCTTGAGCCGCTGCCGCTCGCCGCCGGACAGCGTGGTGAGCGGCTGGCCGAGGATCAGGTAGCCGAGCCCGACCTCGGCGAGCCGGTCGAGGACGGCGTGCGCGGCCGGCGTGCGCGCATCGCCGGCGCCGAAGAACCCCTCGGCCTCGGTCACCGACATCGCGAGCACCTCGCTGATGTCGAGGCCGCCGAGGTGGTGGTCCAGCACCGATGCCTGGAACCGCTTCCCCTCGCACTCCTCGCAGGTGATGGCGACGCCGGCCATCATCCCTAGGTCGGTGTAGATGACACCGGCGCCGTTGCAGGTGGGGCAGGCGCCCTCGGAGTTGGCGCTGAACAGCGCCGGCTTCACGCCGTTGGCCTTCGCGAACGCCTTGCGGATCGGGTCGAGCAGTCCGGTGTAGGTCGCCGGGTTACTCCGTCGCGAGCCGCGGATCGGGGTCTGGTCGACGGACACCACGCCGTCGCGGCCCGACACAGAGCCGCCGATCAATGAGCTCTTCCCCGACCCGGCCACGCCGGTCACCACCACCAGCACACCGAGCGGGAGGTCGACGTCGACGTCCTGCAGGTTGTGGGTGGTGGCGCCGCGGATCTCCAGCGCGCCGGTGCGCGTCCGCACCGTCTCCTTGAGGGCGGCCCGGTCGTCCAGGTGCCTTCCGGTCAGCGTGTCGCTCGCCCGCAGCCCTTCGACCGTGCCCTCGAAGCAGACGGTCCCGCCCGCGGTACCGGCTCCCGGGCCGAGGTCGACGACGTGGTCGGCGATCGCGATGGCCTCGGGCTTGTGCTCGACGACCAGCACCGTGTTGCCCTTGTCGCGGAGCCGCAGCAACAGCCCGTTCATGCGCTCGATGTCGTGGGGGTGCAGGCCGATGGTCGGCTCGTCGAACACGTAGGTGACGTCGGTGAGCGAGGAGCCGAGGTGGCGGATCATCTTGGTGCGCTGGGCCTCCCCGCCGGACAGCGTGCCGGTCGGCCGTTCGAGCGAGAGGTAGCCCAGCCCGATCTCCACGAAGGAGTCGAGGATGTGCTGCAGACCGGTGAGCAGCGGGGCTACGGAAGGCTCCTTCAGGCCCTGCACCCAGGTGGCCAGGTCGCTGATCTGCATCGAGCAGACGTCGGCGATGCTCCTGCCCTCGATCTTGGAGGACCGGGCCTCCTTGCCGAGCCGCGTGCCGTCGCACTCGGGACAGGTGGTGAACGTCACCGCCCGATCCACGAAGGCGCGGACATGCGGCTGTAGCGAGTCGACATCCTTGGACAGGAACGACTTCTGGATCTTCGGGATCAGCCCCTCATACGTCAGGTTGATGCCGTCGACCTTGATCTTGGTCGGATCCTTGTAGAGCAGGTCGTACAGTTCCTTCTTGGTGAACGTGGCGATCGGCTTGTCGGGGTCGAAGAAGCCGCAGCCACGGAAGATGCGGCCGTACCAGCCGTCCATGCTGTAGCCGGGGATCGTCAGGGCACCCTCGTTGAGCGACTTGCCGTCGTCGTACAGCGCGGACAGATCGAAGTCGGTGACTGAGCCCATGCCCTCGCAGCGCGGACACATGCCGCCGAGACGGGTGAAGGTCGCCTTCTGGGTCTGGGTCCTGGCACCTCGCTCCACGGTGATGGCACCGCTCGCCTTGACCGAGGGGAGGTTGAACGAGTACGCGTTGGGCGAGCCGATGTGCGGCGTCCCGAGCCTGCTGAACAGGATGCGCAGCATCGCGTTGGTGTCGGTGACGGTGCCGACCGTGGAGCGGGCGTTGGCGCCCATCCGCTCCTGGTCGACGACGATCGCCGTCGTCAGGCCGTCGAGCACGTCGACCTCGGGCCGGGCCAGCGTCGGCATGAAGCCCTGCACGAAGGCGCTGTAGGTCTCGTTGATCAGCCGCTGCGACTCGGCGGCGATCGTGCCGAACACCAGCGAGCTCTTGCCGGAGCCGGAGACGCCGGTGAACACCGTCAGCTGGCGCTTCGGGAGCTCGACGCTGACGTCCTTGAGGTTGTTCACGCGCGCGCCGTGCACGCGGATCAGATCGTGGCTGTCGGGGAGGTGCGGCGCAGGCACTTGAGTCCTCAGCTCACCGCTTTCTTCACGAGCGCGGTGATCTTCGCCTCCTCGGCCGCGGTCAACTCCTTCAGCGCGAACGAGGTCGGCCACATCCCGCCGGCGTCGAGGTTCGCTTCGTCGCTGAAGCCGAACGTCGCGTAGCGGGCCTTGAACTTCGCCGCGTCCTGGAAGAAGCAGACGACCTTGCCGCCCTTGGCGTACGCGGGCATCCCGTACCAGGTCTTCGGCTCGAGGTCCGGCGCGCTGGCCCTGACGATCTCGTGGATCCGTTCGGCCATGGCGCGGTCCGGTTGCGGCATGGAGGCGATCTTTTCCAGAAGGGCCTGCTCCTGGTCCTCCCCGCGCGCGGCCGCCTTCCGTTCCCTGGCGGTCTCCTTCATCGCGGCGATCTCTTCCTTGCTGAGCCCCTCGTACTTCGGGACCTTCGCGGTGGTGCGCTTGGCGGCGGGCTTGTCCGTCGTCTTCCCTGCGGCCTTCTTCTCAGGCATGGTGAGACACCTCCTCGCGCCGGCTCGCGCTCAGCGCCGCTCTTGGATACGGATCAGGTTGCCGGCAGGATCGCGGAAGGCGCAGTCGCGAACGCCGTACGGTTGATCGGTCGGCTCCTGGACGACCTCGGCGTCGCCGGCCTGCAGCCGCTCGAAGACGTCGTCGAGGTCGGAGGTGGCCAGCAGGAGGCTGGCGTAGGTGCCCTTGGCCATCATCTCGGCGATCGTGCGGCGCTCCTCGTCGGTGATGCCGGGCGTGGCCTCCGGCGGGAACAGCACGATGGACGTGTCGGGCTGGCCCGCGGGGCCGACCGTGATCCAGCGCATCCCCTCGTAGCCGACGTCCATGCGGACCTCGAAGCCGAGGGTGTCCCGATAGAAGGCCAGGGCGGCATCCGGGTCGTCGTGCGGGAGGAAGCTCGAGTGGATGGTGATGTCCATGGCGGTCAGGCTAGCTGCGGCTCGGGGGCCGGCGCTTCTCGATTCCTGACCGGTCTGGTCACCTGTTTCGCCACGCAGGCCGGCATCCCCGCCGTCGCGCGCGCCGCCTCGCTGCGATAGACGCTGGGCGGCATGCCGACCAGCTCGGTGAAGCGGGTGCTGAACGTGCCCAGCGACGAGCAGCCGACCGCGAAGCACACCTCGGTGACGCTGAGGTCGCCGCGCCGTAGCAGCGCCATCGCGCGCTCGATGCGCCGCGTCATGAGGTAGGAGTACGGCGACTCGCCGTAGGCGAGCCGGAACCGGCGGCTCAGGTGCCCGGCCGACATGTTCGCGCCGCGGGCGAGCGCCTCGACGTCCAGCGGCTGCGCATACTCCCGGTCGATCCGGTCGCGAACGCGGCGCAGCCGCGCGAGGTCGAGCAGGTGCTGATCTGCGGCGGGTCTGCTGCTCACCCGCACAATCGTGCCACGTCGCGCCGGAGTTGTCCGGCGCCGGCGGATCGCACGAACACGCACCCCTCAGATCGGCAAGGAGAATCCGCCGTCGACGATCAAGGTCTGACCGAGGATCGATCTCCGCCTCGGGCGAGCAGAGGAAGCGAACGACCGCAGCGATGTCCTCGGGCTTCACGAGGCGTCCGGCGGGGGTCGTCCGGCGTGCGTGCTCGAGCATCTCCGCCCCGCTCGGGAAGGACCTCAAGGCGTCGGTCTCGACCGTGCTGGCGGAGACGCAGTTGACCCCGATGTGATCCGGCGCCAACTCGACCGCCAGATACCGTGTCAGCGCCTCGAGGGCAGCCTTCGAAACGCCCACGCTCGTGTAGTCCGGGAGCACGCGCCCCGATCCGAGGCTCGAGACGCTGATGATCCGACCGCCGCCCCGGCTCCGAAGGTGTGGGGCGGCTGACTGGGCAAGGAAGAGCAGAGCTCTGGCATTGATGTTGAGCGTCCAATCCCAACCTGAAGGCTTGAGGTCCATCGCCGGCTTGTTCGATCCGGAGGCGGCGTTGCTGATGACGAAATCCAAGCCCCCGAACTCGTCGACCACCTTGGTGACCATGTCCTCGACCCGTGCACGGCTACGCACATCCGCCCTGATCGCGATGGCGCGCGCGCCGGCCTTCCGCAGTTCATCGATCGTTTCTTCGGCAGCGGTGGTCGCGCGGAAGTAGTTGACCGCGACCGCAGCTCCCTCGCGCGCGAACATCGTCGAGAGCGCCCGGCCAATCCCTCGCGAGCCTCCCGTGACCAGTGCGACCTTGGTCTCGAATCTCAATCCGAGCTCTTTCGATCCCCGCGGCGAAACACCACGACGGCATTGTGACCCCCGAAGCCGAAGCCGTTCGACAGACCAACCTCGACGTCGGCCTCGCGCGCCTCGTTCGGCACGTAGTCGAGATCGCATTCGGGATCGCGCGTGACCTGGTTGATCGTCGGGGGGAGGAGGGAATGACTCAGGGCGAGGATCGTGACGATGGCCTCCACGGCCCCGGCTGCTCCGAAGAGATGACCAGTCATCGATTTGGTCGATGAGACGGCGAGAGAACGCGCCCGCTCTCCGAATACCGATCTGATCGCTCTCGTCTCCGACACGTCGCCGGCCGGCGTGCCGGTCCCATGTGCGTTGATGTACCCGACTTCGTCGGCATCCACCGCCGCTGTCCGAAGGGCGCGCTGTATCGCGAGGGCCGCCCCGGCGCCGTCCTCCGAGGGAGCCGTGATGTGGAACGCGTCGGCCGACTGGCCGAATCCGATGAGTTCGGCGTAGATGTGTGCTCCCCTCGCGAGTGCTGCCTGTCGCTCCTCGAGGAGCAACGCGCCGGCCCCCTCGCCCATGACCAAGCCATCGCGATCGGCATCGAAAGGCCGCGACGCCTCACTCGGTCGGTCGTTGTATCTCGTCGAGAGCGCGTTCATCTGGGCGAACGCGGCGATCGTGAGCTCCACCAGACCCGATTCCGTACCTCCCGCGATCATCGCCTCCGCCTCGCCGGTCCGGATCGCCTGCCAGCTCTGACCGATCGCATGGTTCGATGCTGCGCACGCTGTCACCGGGCAGAAGTTCGGCCCTCGCAGGGTCAGATCGATGGCGATCTGTCCGGCCGCGGCGTTCGGGATGAGCTTCGGGATCGTGAACGCCGAAACCCTGTCCGCCCCCTTCTCTGCCAGGACCTCCTGACTCGACAGGAGGGATCGGATCCCTCCGATGCCCGTGGCGAACGCGACGCCGACATCATCCTTGTCGATGTGACCGTCGATATCTGCGTCCTGCCACGCGTCTCGGGCCGCAGACATGGCGAGCTGCGTTGCGCGATCCAAGCGCCGGGCGAGCTTCGCGCCCAGCGTGGGAACGGGATCGAAGTGGCGACACTCCGCCGCGATCTTCGAAGGCAGGCCCTCGGATCGAGCCGAAGTGAGGGGCCCGACAGCCGACCTGCCAGCGGCGATGCCTTCCCAGAGTGGCCCGATCCCGTCGCCGTAGGGGGTGACGGCGCCGAGTCCGGTGACCACGACCCGACGCAGGTGCGTCTCATACACCCTGCGAGCTTAAGACGACGGCGCAAGAGGTCTTCCCGTTCGAGCGGACGTGATGCCGTTCGGACGCGGGCCCGGTCAATCCGCGGAACTGGGTCTGTATCGAGCCTCGGAGGGATGACCGTCCCCCGAGGGATCCGTCAGAGGTGCGCGAGCACACCATCGAGGGGCCGAGGCACTCGGGTGAGAATCCAGTGACTCGACGAGCAAGGGCGCCGAGCGGATCTTCCGGCCGCTGTGGGTCCCGAGGAACCGCCGAAGTTGCTCCTCGACGGTCCGTCCTCGCCACGCAGGCTGCTTCTGGAACGTGCGGAACGGCTCGAGGTCACCCTGAGCCTCGAGGACCTGTTCCACGGCGGCGACGCCGAGGGAGCGGATCAGCTCGTCCTCCAGGTCTGCGACGCACACGTAGAACCCGAGCCGTTCCATGTCGGCCCGAGCGAGGTCGGAGCCGAGGCCGGCGCGCTCGAGACCGCGCCGGAACTCGCCCTCCTCTGCGGCATCGCACAGGCCCGCCAGTTCGACGTCGAACCCCTGAGGGCCGAACCGATCGAGGGACCGCAGGATGTTCCCGGCGCCCCCGATCGGTACGACGGAGACCCCCTCCGCCTCGAGGTCGCGACCACGACGCTCGGCGAGCGCTTGGAGCGCGCGCTGGTCGCTGATCCCCTCGACGAGGACGACCGCACGGGATGCGATGGCCTCAGCCGCCTCGAAGCGATCGAGGTGGTCGACCCTTGTCTCCTCACCGTGAGGCATCCCCATGCCGAACAAGGTATCGAGTCTCATCCGGTCAACCGGTCGGCGGGTTGCGGACGAGACGCCTCGATCAGGACGACGAGGAACACGCCGAACGCGCACACGTGGGCGACGCTGCACCACAGGCAGATCGCCCCGATCACCACCAGCTCCGCGTAGACGAGCCACAGCGCGAAGGCGATGCCCACGAACGACCAGACGATCCGCGCCCGATACAGGCCCGGCACGTCCCACCGCTTCGGGGTGGACATGAGCAGGATCGTCGCGAACCACACGGCCCCGAGCACCGCGACGGGGATCCCCAGGAAGCTCGACTCCCTGCTCGTCGTGACCTGCTCACAGTTCACGAGCCCGCTCGCGCTGCACGCCAGCACGCCCGGCGAGGTGTAGTGGGCGATCGTGAGGTAGGCCGACGTCGCCAGGCCCAACGCCGCGAAGACCACGACCAGGCGTGAGGCCGTGCGGGAGCTCATCCCTGCAGCTTCGACGCCGCGGTCGTGACGCCCGCGCTCGAGCACACGTCGGTGGGCTGCTGGTTCGTGAGCGCGCAGATCGCAGCGGTGAGCAGGTTGGCCGAGCCGTCGATCTCCTTGGCTTGCTGGGTCGTCGGATCGTGCAGCGACGCGGCCACCTGCCCGGCGGTCATGCCCTGGAGAGCGCTGGGGACGAACTGAGAGCCGTTGAAGACGTAGCGGTTGCCGATCAGCACGAACGGGATCGCTCCGGCCGTCGAGACGTACGGCTGCGTGTCGTAGGTCAGCAACAACCGCCGCTGCTCGGGCGTGAGGGTGTCCAGGGGCGCGTAGCCGGCGCCGGAGCGTTGGTTCGACTCGGTCTCGACCCCCTGGAACACGAGGTGGGGACTCGTGTAGGACGCCCCGTGGAACGAGAGCGTCGGCGTGTGCGGGTACACCTCGGGGCTCCCCGCCGACTCGGTCTGCCCGAGGTTCGTGAACGTCCCGAACCGGGACAGCGCGACCACCATCGGCCAGCGCTCGGCGGCGCAGAACGGGCAGTACTCGGCCCCGACGTAGAGCACGACGGGCTCGCCGTCCTGCACGAGCGGCGCGGTGCCCGAGGGGAGCGCACCGGGGATCGCCAGGCCGTCGGGCGCTCCGATCGTGTCGAGGACGCTCGCCGGCACGCTCGTCACGTCTGCGACCACCTTGGAGCCCGCGCTGGTCGTGACGTCCGCCGTCCCCGTGGAACGGAGCAGCACCGCGACGCCGATCGCGACGATCACGGCTGCGGCGCCCGCCCAGGGTGCCCACCGCGGCAACGCGGCCCGCTTCGTGCCGGTCTTGCCCGTGCGGCGGGCCGCGGGTCTGCGTGGACCCGAGGCCTGGCCGCGTTTCGCCTTCGACCGCGTGCGGTTCGTCACGCACCGATGGTAGCTACTCTGCGGCGGCCACCGAGGTCTCCCGTTCGGCCGACCGCAGCAGGTTCGCGAACCCGCGCCGGCAGAGCAACGTTCATCACCCGATGCGTGACGGTCCGCATCACCGGCAGACGCATCCGCAGCGGCGGGTTCGAGATCGCGGTCTGGCTGAGCCGGTACACGACCCGCGACCCGGTGCCGAGCCGGCCTGATTCTCGTATCGATGCTCGTATCACGCTTCGGTCCGCTTGCCGCTCCTCCACACGACGAGGCTGTCGGTGTGGAGCTCCAGGATCTGCGAGGGCCGAGCTTCGACCACCTCGTTCTGGTTCTCCCACCTCGACAAGGCCATGGGAACCGAACCGACGCTCGTGAACCCGGTCCCGGTCTCCAAGGGTCCGGTTCCGTGCACCGAGAGCAACCGGAAGCCCGGGTACTGGCGCTTCCCTGCCCATTCCAGATGCGTCGACAGGTCGGCCAGCACGTCGTACACGGCCGCCGGAGACGCATCGGAGCGCCCCTCGAGGACCGTCTCGTACGCCGCACCCCCGTCCCACCGCACCTCGGTCATGGAGTCGCCTCCTTCACGCGAACGCAACGGTCCTGGCACCCGCCACGACCTCCTCGACCACCTTGGCCGCCCCGACGATGGCCGATCCCTTCCGCACTTGGGCGTCGTCGATGCCCCTGGGCTTGGTGCAGGCCCCGCAGAGCCAGACCTGACCACCGTTCTCCACGAACTCGTCGTAGAGGTCGTCCAACACCGGCAGGCCGGGCTGGGCGATGCCCTCGGTTCCGCCCTCGGTGCCAAGCCACACGGCCTCGATCGTGCAGAGGACCACCGCGTCCTGGCCGGCCGTGGCGGCGATGTTCGCCGCCACGAAGGGAAGCGTCGCCCGCTCCGGGTCCTCCTTGCCGTGCGTGCAGTTGAAGATCAGCCGCTCGCTCATCATCGTCCCCTTTCCACCGTGATCAGGAGACGCCCGTCACCGGGCGTCTCGATCGAACGAACCGCGTGGCCCATCATCCGGGCCAGCGGGGGCAGGTCCTCCTTCGCCGCCGGGTCGCGGGCGGTCACCACGAGCAGATCACCGACCGGGATCGCCTGGACACGCCGACGGAACTCCCCAGCCAGGCCGTCGGCGCAACCGAGGTTGCCCGCGTCGAACCGATGCGTGCCGCCCGGCCGGAGCCCGAGTTGGGGGTCAGGAAGGAAGCCGGAGCACAGGAGGTCGATCGCCTCGAGGCGTCCGTCCGGTGCGACGTCGGCCATCAGGTGCTGTTCGACCACCTGCCAGCCGTCCGCGTACATGAGACGGATCCGGAACGCGACCACCAGTCGGCCGCCAGCCGTTCCAACGCTCGAGGACTGGAGTCGCAGCTCCTCGGCTCCCGAGAACCACCCGACGAACCTCTGCACCGTCTCGGTTGCTCCAACGCAGGCCTGTGGACCGCTCGGCAACAGCAGCCGCAAGCGCACGTCGTCGGTCATCGCCGCCCGCAGCTGCTCGAAGTCGCGGCTCGCCACCGCGTTCAGGAATGTCTCCCCCACGGCGTGCAGCCTGTCCGTGTCCATCACCCCCACGTTCATGGGTGCGACGGTAGGCAGACGACATGCGCGAGGCATGGGGCATCTGCCTCATCTTCTGGCTTGGGAGATCGGGTCGTGCCGCTCCTACTCGGCGAACCTGTCCACAGCGACCAACCCGTGCCGCATCGCGTACATCGCGGCGGCGCCTCGCGTGCTCACGCCGAGCTTGGCGTAGATGTGCTCCTCGTGGTTGCCGACCGTCTTGGCCGAGATGGTCAGCTCCTGCGCGATCTGCTTCCTGGTCATCCCCCGGGAGAGCAGCACCAGCACCTCGACCTCGCGCGCCGTGAGACCGCCCGCGTGGCCCGCGTTGCGGCGCACTCGATGCCCGGCTGCGTCCAACACAGCCCGGACCGCGTCGCCGTCTAGACGACCGTGCGTGACCTCCGCCGTCAGCGCCTCCTGAGCAGCCTCCCTCTCCCACGCGGCGCGGTGCGGCCGCGGTTCGAGCAGCGCCTGGTACACGTCGGCGGCCGCGATGAGGCGGGCGGTCATCGGGATGCTGTCGGCCGTGAGGCCCGATGGGTAACCCGATCCGTCCATCCGCTCGTGGTGCTTGGCCGCGAGCTGCCCGATCGCGGCAAGCGCGGGTGGCTTTGAGAACGTCCGTGCCGTGAGATAGGGGTGGGTGCGGATCCGCTCTCGTTCGGCCTCGGTCAGGGGCCCCGCCTTGTCCAGGATCCCTGCGGAGACACCGATCGCGCCGACGTCGCTCACGAGGGCAGCTCGACGAACGAGCGCTACGTCGGAGCTCGGCAGGCCGACCGTGACGGCCGCCGTCGCGGCAAGCTGCGCGACTGCACGCGAATGTCCGAGCCTGAACGGCGACTTGACGTCCGCGTAGTCGGCGAACGCCTCCAGCGCCCGATCGAACTCCTCCCCACTGACTTCACGCCCCAACTCGGCGTGACCGCCGATGAGCGCGTCCCACCCGTCGAGCTCGTCGATCGAGGCGAGCAGCTCGTCGGCATGCGCGCAGAAGCGATCGACGAGCTCGGGATCGAACTCGGTGCCCCGACGGGACCGAAGCATCTCCATCGCGGCGTCTACCCCGCCGATCCGATGCAGCATCTCGACGTCGTTGGCGATATGGACGATCCGCATGATGCGGGCGATCTGGGGACCCGCCAGCCTCGCTGGAGAGCCCTTGCCATCCCAGCGTTCGAACGCCTGTTGCAGCGGGTCGCGAACCTCAGGACCGAGTCCGAGCCGCATCGAGAGGTCCCCCGAGGCTTCGCAGTGAGCGGCCATCGACTGCTTGACCTCCTTCGACCCGCCCGCCAGGAACCGGCCGATCATCGTGAGGCGCTGGATCGGGGGGCTTCCGCTGCCGACGTGGCCGATCATGAAGCGCATCATCGGCAGACCGGTCATGTCGACCAGGTAGCTGTCGGCCCGGACGGTCCTGTCGTCGCCGAACCACTTCCCCATCTCATGCGCGTCGGCCACGCAACCGACCCATGCGAGCAACGAGACGTAGAAGATCGCGGCCCGCTCGTCGTCCGACAGGCTTTCGAGCTCCGCCATCCGCATCGCGATGAGCGTCTGGCGGATGATGTGCTCCTGCGGCTGGCCCAACCCCAGATCCGTTGCGAGCGACAGCGCCGCCACCAGCTCGGCCAGCCGGACACTGTCTCCAGAACGCTCCATGTGCGCAGCGTACAGGTGGCGTTCGTAGGGAGTTGGAGGGCGCTCGGGGCTGAAGTTCGGCCCTGGGCGCCTCGTCTGCTGGGTCTGCCTAGTGGAGCGAGATCGCGACCTGCTCGAGGTGGTCCAGCGCCTCCTGCAAGCCGCCTTCCATCCCGGACTCGATGTGCGCGTCGCGCGCCTCTTTGCTGCTGTGCTGCACGAGGATCGTGAGGGTGGTTCGGCCCTCGTGCTCCGCGAACGTGGCCGTGTCCACCGCGAAGTCGTCGGGCACGGCCTCGAAGACCTCTGTCGAGACGATGCGCTCGTTCGGGACGATCTCCCGGTACTCGCCGTGGAACGCGACCTCGAAGCCTTCGTTCGCCACCATGACGTAGCGCCACGTGCCGCCGACGCGCAGGTCGACCTCGATGCTCGTGACCTCGCCGCGGTCGCCGCTCCACCAGCGCGCGATCAGCTCGGGCGTGGTGTACGCCCGGTAGACCAACTGCTTCGGGGCATCGAACTCCCGCGTGATCAGGATCTGCGTGTCCGCCGGAAGCGTCACGACCGCGGTGCCGCTAGTCGTCGCCATCAACATCCCCTTCCTGCTCCCTGAGTCCCTCCAACACGACTTCCATCCGCTCGAAACGCTCTTCCCAGGAACGCTCGTAGGTCCGCACCCAGTCGTGGATGGGTTTGAGCGCACGCGCGTTGAGCCGGTAGATCCGGTACCGCCCATCGTCGCGGACGTCCACGAGCCCCACCTCTCGGAGCACGCGCAGGTGTTTGGAGATCTGGGGCTGCGCCACGCCCAGCTGCACGACGAGGTCGTTCACGGGCCGTTCCCCCCCGGCGAGGACGTCCAGGATCTGCCGCCGGCGAGGTTCCGCCACCGCGTTGAACGCATCCGCCGTCGTCGCCGCTCGAGCCATACAGAGCATCATATGCCCATATCGATATATGTCAAACCCGGCGACAACGGAGCGAGATCGCGACCGGGTGATGGCAGGAAGGGTGGACCTACCGGCTCTGATGAAAGGCCCAGGCTTCGCGACGCTACGCTTGCACGATGCCTCTGAAGGTCAGCCGGCGGCAAGCGCTGGCGTGGCGGATGCGGCGGCACCTGCTGGACCCGGTGGGCCGTCTGGCCGTCGAGGAGGTCGTCGGGCGCCTCTGCGGCGTCCAGGCACAGGTGGCCTCGTCGGCCGAGCTCGCGATCCGCGTGCGCCGGCGGACGTCGGCATCAGGTGAGGTCGGTCCTGCCCTGTCGGAGGGGCGCCTCATCAAGACCTGGGCGATGCGCGGCACACTGCATCTGCTCACCCCCGAGGAAGGGGGGCGCGTTCCTGTCGCTGATGGCGGCCGGGCGGTCATGGGAGCGACCGAGCTGGCAGCGCCATTTCGGCATGACGACGTGGGAGTGGGATCTGCTCCGCCCCGCCGTACGCGAAGCCCTGGACGGCACGACCCTCACGCGCGAGGAACTCGTGGCGGCGGTCATCACGCGGCCCGGCCTGAAGCACATCGGCGACGCGCTGCGCTCGGGCTGGGGCTCGCTCCTGAAACCGCTCGCTTGGCAGGGGGACCTGTGGTTCGGACCCAACCGGGGCACCCGGGTCACCTTCATCCGCCCGGAGGCTGCGAGCCCGCGCTGGGCCGGCGTCCCCGATCCGGACGACGCGGCACCCGCCGCGATCGTCGCCTATCTCGGCGCGTACGGGCCCGCGTCCGTCGACGGCTTCGGCAACTGGCTCTCCCGTGGCCGTATCCCGAAGCGGCAGCTGCGCACGTGGTTCGACGGGCTCGGTGACCGGCTGACCGAGGTCGACGTCGATGGCGAGCCCGCCTACGCCCTCGCCGAGGACGTCGACGAGCTGGCCTCCACCGAGCCCACGACCGCTGTGCGCCTCCTGCCTGGCTTCGACCAATGGGTGCTGGGTCCCGGCACCGACGACGGCCAGGTCGTGCCGTCCGCGCGACGGGCCGCGGTGAGCAAGCAGAGCGGATGGATCTCCCCGGTCGTCGTGGTGGGCGGCGTCGTCTCGGGCACGTGGGAGCTCGACGACGACACGGTGCTCGTCGCCTGGTTCGCCGAAGCGGGGAAGCCCCCTCGGAAGGCGCTGAAGAACGAGGTGGCGAGACTGTCGTCGATCCTCGACCGCCCCCTCCGCACGGCGATCAACCCCGCATAGGTCGGCCTCTCACCAGAGAGACCCCCGGAGTCAGTGGCCGGTCCCTCCGAACGTGAAGATGCAGGCGGGGCTCGCATAGTCGTTCGTGTCGCCGTCGACCACGGCCATGACCTGGCCTTCCAGGTGGTTCGTGAACGTGGCGGTCGCGACCGTGAAGCTCCCGCCCTTCACTGCGACCGAGCCCGATCCGACGGTCCCGGTCTGGGCGAGCAGGGTCGAGGCGATGCCGCTGAACCGCTCGCCGGCCGCACCGTTCACCGACAACAGCGCCGGAAGACCGGACGTCTTGATATCGATCGTGGCGTGCGCGGTCCCTCCCCCGTCGTCGATACAGTTCCCCTCGATCGTCCACGGTCCGACGGTGAAGATCGGGTCCGCCGCTGACCCCGGCACAACGGCGCCATAGCCCTGGTCGACGCCGAGCCCCTTCGCCACGTCGGTGAGATCCAGGTTCGAGGCCTTGACCGTGTTCGCGGCCAGCTTCTTCCCGGTCACCGCCCCGGTGTGCAGATCTGCCGTCCCCACCGAGCCCGTGATCAAGTTCTTGTTGTCGCCCTTCGGCGCCGAGGCGCCGGCGATCGTGTGGGCGGCGACCTGTCCGTTCTTCGTGATGATGATCGCCGACATCGCGGTGCCCGAGAGCGCCACGACCAAGGCGAACACCGCGACGACGATCGCCACCCAGGAGCGCTTCTGCACGGTCGAACCTCCCAAGCCCGGGGCGGAGGCTCGCCACCCAGGTGGCGTTTCGTGCGGGTGCACGCGAAGGCGACTCCGCCCGTGTCGCCCGCGCGACCCTACGAGGGGCCGTGCTCCTCGTTCAAGGGTCGCGAAGGGGATGGACGGAGGCTCGTCGTCCGAGGCCGTTCGGCGTATCTCGGTCGCCGTCGGGCACCGTTCCGCGACGGCCGCCGCTACGAGCCGACGACCTCGATGCCGGCGGCGCGAAGCTCTTGTGCGTGGGTTTTACACAATACGACCTCGCGAATCATCGGTCGTCCCGGACGGCCCACACGCGTCGATTTCACCTGCACCCGCACGACCGCCGCGCGCGGGCGATCGTGCTGCAGATCGCATTCCACCTTCACCTTGCCCACTCCCTCCCCGTCGGATCGTCACAGCGACTCTAACAAGGCTGCAAGGAGCGTGCGCGTCCTGAGGACGGATCCTCACCAGGGCGGAGGCGCGACACGACGAGGAGCCGCCCGAGCAAGGCGCTGCCGCCGGCCGCATCAGCGGGCGCTCATCGAAGCGAATATGGGAACCGGGCGGACATCGACGGTCGCCAACTCGATCGCGGTGCACGCTCGATATTCGGACCGCACGACCGCCACGTCGACGCATCGGATGCATCGTGCCGATGAGGCCGTAGGGGGACGCCGTGCGGAGGAACCGCCATGATTGTCGTTCAGCGCAGAGAGGAACGGAGATGGCGGCCAAGAACACCTACCGCACGGTCGAGGAGCGGCGCCAGATCGGCAAGGAGGCGCGCGCGCGGGTCCCGAGGACGAGCCACGGCAAGTGGGTCCCGGCCGCCGATCGACCCGATCCCGTCGGCCTGTTGCTGCAGCAGAACGAGACGCGCGAACAGGACCTCGTCCCGGTCCGCCACGGCCGGATGATGGCGAGCCCGTTCACGTTCTACCGGGGCGCCGCGCGCGTCATGGCCTCGGAACTCGGCGAACACGCCCAACTCCGGCATCAAGGTCCAGGTCTGCGGCGACGCGCACCTGTCCAACTTCGGCGTCTACGGCTCACCCGAGCGCCAGCTGCTGTTCGATCTCAACGACTTCGACGAGACGCTGCCCGGACCGTGGGAATGGGACGTCAAGCGGCTCGCGACGAGCTTCACGATCGCCGCGCGCAACAACGGCTTCTCCCGCAAGCAGGTCCGAAGCGTCACCGCGACCTGCGCGGCCGGATACCGGACGTCGGTGGCGAGCTTCGCCGCGATGCGCGCGATGGACCTTTGGTACGCGCATCTCGACATGGACGAGGGACCTCTTGCCGCTGGTGAAGCGCCCGGCGAAGCGTCAGCAAGCAGATCGAGAAGGCCCGCTCCCGCGACAGCCTGCAGGCGGCCGCCAAGCTCACCGAGGTCGTCCACGGGCAGCGGCGGATCGTCGACGATCCGCCGCTCCTCGTACCGCTGTCGAGCTATCGAGGCACGATCCTGCGCGGTGGAGACCGTGATCGAGGGAGCCTTCCACGACTACCGGCGAACCCTGCAGGACGACCGCAAGCACCTCCTCGAACGGTTCCGGATCGTGGATATCGCCCGCAAGGTCGTCGGGGTCGGCAGCGTCGGCACGCTCTGCCTGATCGTCCTCCTCGCCGGTCGCGACGACGACGATCCGTTGTTCCTGCAGGTCAAGGAGGCGAACCGCTCGGTGCTCGAGGACTACCTCCCGTCGAGCCGGTTCCGCAACCACGGGCAGCGCGTCGTCGACGGCCAGCGGCTGATGCAGGCCGCGAGCGACGTCTTCCTCGGCTGGACACGGGCCGGGGCGAGGCGCACAAGGATTTCTACTGGCGCCAGCTGCGCGACATGAAGGGCTCGGCGGTGGTGGAGGCGCAGGATCCGACGACGATGAGCGCCTACGCGCAGATCTGCGCTTGGACGCTCGCGCGCGCGCACGCCCGGTCGGGCGACGCGATCGCCATCGCTGCGTACCTCGGCACGGGCGCGGCGTTCGACGACGCGATCGTGGCGTTCGCCGACCGCTACGCCGACCAGAACGAGCAAGACCACGCCGCGTTCGTCGAGGCCGTGAAGAGCGGGCGGATCGAGGCCACCGAGGGTCTGTAGCAGCTACGAGGCCTCTTCGAACGCCTCGACGAACTGGCTCTCGTACAGGTCGTAGTAGAAGCCGCGGCGCGCCAGCAGCTCCTCGTGGTTGCCCTGCTCGATGATGCTGCCGTGGTCCATCACGAGGATCGTGTGGGCGTCGCGGATCGTCGAGAGCCGGTGCGCGATCACGAAGCTCGTGCGGCCGTCCATCAGCGTCCTCCATCGCCTCGCGGATCAGGACCTCGGTCCGCGTGTCGACCGAGCTCGTGGCCTCGTCGAGGATCAGGATCTGCGGGTCGGCGAGGAACGCCCGCGCGATCGTCAGCAGCTGCTTCTCGCCCTGCGACACGTTGGAGGCGTCGTCGTCGATCACCGTGTCGTAGCCGTCGGGCAGCGTGTGCACGAAGTGGTCGACGCGAGCGGCGCGTGCGGCGGCGTCGATCTCGGCGTCGGTCGCCCCTTCGCGGCCGTACGCGATGTTCTCCCGGATCGTGCCGCGGAAGAGCCAGGCATCCTGGAGCACCATCCCGAACAGCCGCCGCACGCCGCTCGCGGGTCATCGTCGCGCGTGTCGACGCCGTCGATCGCGATCCGCCCTCCGTCGAGCTCGTAGAAGCGCAGGAGCAGGTTCACGAGGGTCGTCTTGCCCGCACCCGTCGGCCCGACGATCGCGACGGTCTCCCCGGCGGGGACCTCCAGATGCAGGTCGTCGATCAGCGGGTCGTCGGGCAGGTAGCGGAACGACACGTCCGTGAGCGAGATGCGTCCCTGCGTGCTCGCGAGGACCGCCGGCGCCACCGGGTCGGGCTCCTCCTCCGCCTCGTCGAGGAGCTCGAAGACGCGCTCGGCCGAGGCCACCGCGGATTGGAGCACGTTCATGATGCTGGCCATCTGCGTGATCGGCTGGGTGAACTGCCGCGAGTACTGGATGAACGCCTGCACGTCGCCGAGCGACAGCGTCCCGTTCGCGACCCGCAGTCCCCCGATCACGCAGATCGCGACGTAGTTCAGGTTCGAGATGAACATCATCGAGGGCTGGATGATCCCGGAGATGAACTGCGCCTTGAAGCTCGAGCGGTACAGGTCCTCGTTCTGCGCGTCGAACGCCTCGATCGCGCGGGCCTGCTTGCCGAAGACCTTGACGATGGTGTGACCGGTGAAGACCTCCTCGACGAAGCCGTCGACCCGACCCGTGCGCTCCCACTGCGCGGCGAACTGGGTCTGCGACCGCTTCGCGATCTGCAGGGTGACCACGAACGACAGCGGGACCGCCACCAACGAGATCAACGCGAGGACCGGGCTGATCGTGAGCATCATGAACAGCACGCCCACGATCGTGAGCGTCGAGGTCACGATCTGCGTGAGGCTCTGCTGCAGCGTCGTGGAGATGTTGTCGATGTCGTTCGTCACGCGCGAGAGGACATCGCCGCGGGGCGTGTCGTCGAAGTAGCGCAGCGGCAGGCGAGCGAGCTTGCGATCGACGTCCTCGCGCAAGCGATACATCGTGCGTTGCGCGATCCCCGCCATCAGGAACTGCTGGAGCCAGCCGAACAGGGCGCTCACCACGTAGATCGCCGCGAGCAGCGTCAGGATCCGGCCGATCCGTGCGAAGTCCACGCTCGCGCCCGGCGTGAGCTGCATCGAGGACAGCATCTCCGCCAGCTGCGTCTGGCCACGCGCCCGGAGCCCGGCGATCACCTGCTGCTGCGTCGCTCCCGCGGGGAGCCGTTCGTTCACGACGCCCTCGAACAGCACGTTCGTCGCGTTGCCGAGGATCTTCGGTCCGACGATCGCGAAGGAGACGCTGACGACCCCCAGGATCAGGACCAGCACGAGCATCGCGCGCTCGGGGCCCAAGCGCCCCGCGAGCCGGCGCGCGGACCCGCGGAAATCCTTCGACTTGGCGGGCGGGGGCATCATGCCCAGATGCATCATCCGTCCCGGACCGCCGGGCCCCATCGGCCGACGAGCAGGCGTCGCGCCGTCGCGCCGCTCGCTCATGCGACCTCCTCGGGCGATCAGCTGCGAGTACGACGATCTCGCGGTACGTCTCGCAGGTCTGCATCAGCTCGTCGTGGGTGCCGATCCCGGCGATCGACCCCTCGGCGAGCACCACGATCCGGTCGGCATGCAGGATCGTCCCGACGCGCTGGGCCACGATCAGGACCGTCGCGTCGCGTGTCTCGGCGTGCAGCGCGGCGCGCAGCCGCGCGTCGGTCGTGAAGTCCAGCGCGGAGAAGCTGTCGTCGAACACGTAGATCTCGGGCCGCTTCGCGACGGCGCGCGCGATCGCGAGCCGCTGCCGCTGGCCGCCCGACACGTTCGTGCCGCCCTGCGTGACCGGCGCGCCGAGCCCCTCGGCCGTCTCCTCGACGAAGCCCTTCGCCTGCGCCACCTCGAGCGCGTGCCAGACCTCCTCGTCGGTGGCCTCCTCGTCGCCGTCGCGGACGTTGCTGGCGATCGTCCCCGTGAACAGGAAGGCCCGCTGGGGCACGAGCCCGATCCGCGCCCACACATCCTGCTGCGGCAGGTCGCGGACATCGACCCCGTCGATGAGCACCGCGCCCGCCGTCGCGTCGGCGAAGCGCGGGATCAGGTTGATGAGCGTCGATTTCCCGCTGCCGGTGCTGCCGACGATCGCGGTGACCTCCCCCGGACCGGCCGAGAAGGAGATCGCCGACAAGACCGGGTCCTCCGCGCCCGGGTAGCGGAACTCCACGTCGCGGAACTCGAGGGTCCCTCGGCGCGGCGGCGAGGCGGCCGGCACCTCCGGATCGACCGACGGTCGACTCGACGTCGAGCACCTCCTCGATCCGCTCCGCGGAGGCGGCCGCGCGGGGGACCATCACGAACATGATCGTGGCCATCAGGATCGAGAACAGGATCTGCAGCAGGTAGGTCAGGAACGCCGTCAGGTTCCCGATCGACATCCGCTCGTGGCCCACGAGGATGCTCCCGAACCACATCACCGCGACGGTCGACAGGTTCAGGATCAGCATGATCGTCGGCATCATCACGGCGAACAGTCGGGTCACCCGCAGGGTGGTCGCGGTGAGGTCCTCGTTCGCCTCGGCGAAGCGTCGTTGCTCGTGGTCGACCCGGTCGAACGCGCGGATCACGCGGATCCCGGTGAGCGCCTCGCGCAGCACCCGGTTGATCCGGTCGATCTTCGTCTGCATCAGGCGGAACATCGGGACCGCCTTCGTCACGACGACGCCGATGAACGCGCCCATGATCGGCAGGATCACGACGAGCAGCAGCGACAGCTGCGCGTTCATCCGCAGCGCCATGAAGATGCCGCCGACCATCATGATCGGCGCGGAGATCATCACGGTGAGTGCGAGCAGCACGAGCATCTGCACCTGCTGCACGTCGTTCGTCGTGCGCGTGATCAAGGTGGGGGTCCCGAACCGGTTGACCTCCATCTGGGAGAACGACTGGACCCGGCGGAACAGCGCGCCGCGGACGTCGCGCCCGAACGCCATCGAGGTCTTCGCCGACCAGTAGACGGCGATCACGGCGGCGATCCCCATCAGCAGCGTGACCACGAGCATCAGCCCGCCGGTCCGCACGATCTCGTGCGTGTTCCCCTTCGCGACGCCGTTGTTGATGATGTCCGCGTTCAGCGTCGGCAGGTACAGGTTCGCGATCGACTGCGCCAGCAGCAGGACGACGATCACCCCGATCTGGCGTCGGTACGGACGGAGGTAGGTCGTCAACAGACGACGCATGCGACCTCTCTTGGGGTCACGTCCGGTTCCGTGGCGGCGGCACCGATACTTGCTGGCACCACGCAACTATACCTGGGATACTCATGGTCGTGTCCGGTTCGCGGAACGCCGCGCTCGATGCCGTGGAGGAGGCGTTCGGCGGGTTCGCCGCGCGTGCGTCGCTCCCCCGGATGCGGGAGCGCCTGATCGCCGCCACCGGCGCCGGCGTGGATCTCTCGGCCCTGCGCGTCCTGGCCCGGGTCGAACGGGGCGGGCCGGTTCGCGCCAGCGACCTCGCGGACGCGATCGAGCTCGACCTGTCGACCGTCAGCCGGCGCGTCACGGAGCTCGAAGAGGCCGGCCTGATCAGCCGGACCCGCGATCCGGACGATCGCCGGGCGTCGCTGCTCGAGGCCACGGACGAGGGCCGAGCGGCGATCGAACGTCTGCGCGCCGCTCGCCGGTCGCTCCTCGAAGATGCCCTCGCCGACTGGCCCACCGACGACGTCCGGCAGCTCGGCGAGCTCCTCGGCCGGTTCACCGCCGCCCTGTCCGACGCGGTGTGAGGGCGCGGGGGCCACGGGTCCGCAAACACGATCAAGCGCCGTCGTCGCCGGGCGGGTCAGGATAGTGCCCATGAGCGCCTCCTTCGTGTTCACCGCGTTCGTGGACGTCCTCGCCGACGCGCTCGACGACCACGACGCGTCCGGCGACGATCTCGCCGCTCGCGCGCACCTCTCGCGGTTCCACTTCGACCGGTTGGTCGCCGCGGCGGCGGGTGAGCCGCCGGGCGCGTTCCGCAGACGGATCCTGCTCGAACGGGCCGCCTACCAGTTGCTCACGGCCGACCGGACGGTGCTCGAGGTCGCGATCGACGCCGGGTACGGCTCCCACGAGGCCTTCACCCGCGCCTTCGCGCGGGCCTACGGCGCGAGCCCGGCCCACTGGCGCCGCCACCCCACCCGGATCCAGCTCGAAGCGCCGAGCGGTGTGCACTTCCACCCGCCCGGCGGCCTGCGGATCCCCGCACGTACGGAGGTCACACCGATGGACCTGCTCCGCAAGATGGTCGAGCATCACGTCTGGCTCGTCGGCGAGATGGTCGCGCGCGCCGGAGGGCTGAGCGACGAGCAGCTCGACGCGCCGATCCGGCTGTCGGTCGAGGGGATCGACGACGATCCGACGCTCCGCTCGCTGCTGTCGCGGCTCGTGGGGCAGCTCGCGATGTGGAACGCGGCGATCGAGGGACGCCCCTACGACTTCGAGGTCGAGCGCGACGAGCCGCTCGCCTCGTTCCGCGACCGTCTCGCGACGGAGGGACCGGCCTTCCTCGCCAACGTCGTGCGGCTGAGCGAGGAGGGGCGGCTCGACGAGACGTTCGTGGACGCGGTCTGCGACCCACCCGAGGTGTTCACCTACGGCGGGATGGTCGCGCACGTGCTGACGTTCGCGGCCCACCGCCGAACGTTGGTGCTCGGCGCGCTCTCCGACGCGGGGATCACCGATCTCGGCGCGGGCGACCCGATGCGCTTCGTGGCAGGGTCGGTCTAGGAGACGCCGGGCCCGACCAGCCCGTACGCGAGCTCGGGATCGCCCGGCACCCAGGTCCCCTCGAACTGCGACCGGTCGCCGTTGCGCCGGGCCCTCGCGAGCGCGGCGCGGCCCACCGCGAGCTGGCGCGACTGCCAGGCACCGAGCGCGGCGGGGACATCGCCCGCGGACGCCTCGAGCGCCTCCGCGAGCGCCCAGCCGTCCGCGGCCGCCTTCGCCGTCCCGGCGGCGATGTGCGGACGGAGCGCGAACGCGGCGTCGCCGATCAGGCACACGCGACCGAAGGCCATCCGCTCGACCTCGATGTCGACGATCGCCTGAACGAACGGCTCCTCGGTCGCCTCGACCACCGCGGCGAGTTGGGGCGCGAGATGGGTTCGCGCGAACGCCCGCATCTCGGCCACGTGCTCCCGACGCGCCGCGCCCGGGGGCACGCTGAGCCCGCGGCGGACGCCCGTCCGATCCGTCATCAGGTCCTCGAGCGGCGCCCCGGCCGCGTAGTTCCGGTACCAGACGAAGTTCAGCAGCCTGCGGCCGGGTTCGGTCGCACCGTCGAGGTTCGGGATCGGATACACGAGGATGTGGCTCGCGGGGATCACCTCGTAGACGAGCGCGTCGGCGAAGGTCCCGCGGACCGCGGGGTCGAGCGACTGCTCCGCCACCGTCCCTCGCCAGGCCACGTATCCCGCGTAGCGCGGACGCGCCTCCGGCGCCAGGGCGGCCCGCGCGGATGAGCCGATCCCGTCGGCGCACACGAGCAGGTCGCACGCGGCGTCGGGACGCGCGCCCGCGAACGACAGGACGACGCGGTGGCCTGGGTCGCTGAACGACCGCACCTCCGCGCCGAGGTGGTACCGCTCGCGACCGAACCGCTCGAGGAGCACGCGGTAGAGCGTGTGCCAGCCGGAGTAGCGGTACGGACGCCGCTCCTCGTGGACGACGCTGCCGTCCGCGCCCAGGTAGCGCAGCTGCGACGTGGCGCACGTCACGTCGGCGAGATCGACGCCGGTGCGTTCGCGCACGTACCGGGATGTCTCGTCCAGCACGACGATCCCGGCGCCCCGGCTCTCGAGCTCGGCGGTCGAACGTTCGAAGACGTCGACCTCGCAGCCGAGGTCACGCAGGACGAGCGCCGCGGTCAGCCCGCCGAGCGAGCCGCCCGCGACCGCGACGCGCGGCCAGCTCACCGCGGCCCCGCCCCGCCGCCGGCTAGGGCTTGCCGAACGTCGCGACGCGCTCGACCGTGCACTCGAACAGGACGCGACGCTCGTCCTTCGACGGGTCGCGCAGCCCGTAGGGGGGCTCGGCGCCCGTGTACTTCGTCCAGGCGCGATCGATCGTGTCGGTCGCCAGGTGGCCCAGCTCGGGGTCGTCCTCGTGGATCTCCCGGGTCACCGACGCTCGGATGCTCATCCAGTGGTAGGGGTTCGCCGGGTTCATCAGCAGGATCGTCACGCGCGGGTCGCGGCGCACCCACTCGGTCTTGCGGCGATGCTCGGCGAAGTTCAGCAGGACCTTGTCGCCCTCGTAGCCGAACCACACGGGCGTGAGGTTCGGGCGACCGTCGCCGCCCGTGATCGCGAGGACCGCCGTCACGGGCTCGTCCATCAGCTGCCGGTAGACCGGGTCGAGCTCCTCGAGCGAGGAGGCCTCGGCGCGGGAGCCGACCGTGAACTGATCCGGCTGGACCCCCTCGGCGACGTCGAGGACCTTTGCGACGGTGAACGGCACGATGACCTCCTCGGCTCGGCGACGCGACGTCGCTATGTACCACGGTGCGTGCGGCAACGCCCACCCGGTCGGCGAGACGCGAGGCTCAGCCCAGCAGCTCGACCGTCACGAACCGCAGCGTTGTCTCGCCCGCGTTCTCCAGGTCGTGGAGCATCGGGGCGTCTGCGGAGTGTTCGGAGAACTGCGTCTCACCCAGGGCGTACCGGCGGACCTTCACCGTGCCGTCGGGCGAGCGCTGCCGGCCCAGACCCGGCTCGACGCACGTCCAGAAGTAGGGGTGGGTGTGCGCGTGGAACGGTCCGCGCTCCCCCGGCTCGAGCCGTACCTCCCACACGCGCACGCGCTCGTTCTCGAACCAGCGCGACGTGCCGACCTCGACGTTGCCCGGAGCCGCCCGCAGCTCGGCCGCGTACCCCGCGGGGTCGAAGGTGCCTTCCTCGATGATCTCCGCCATCGCGCGTACCTATCGCGTCCAGCCGCGGAACGCCTCGAGCAGCTCCTGCTTCTGCTCGTCGGGGATCTGCTCCTCGGTGAGCATGCCCGTGAGGCGGATCGTCTCGCGCATCTGCTCGAGGTAGCTCGTGCACCCGTCGCAGATCGTCGAGGTGCGCTTCGACCCGGCCTCGGTCCTCGGGGCTCAGCGCGCCCTCGAGGTAGTCGGTGATCAGCTCGACCACCTCGTGGCAGCTCAGGTCTTCGCCGCTCACACGCTCTCCGATCCACTCGCCTGGCCACTCGCCAGATAGGTGTCCAGCGCGCGGCGCACCTTCGAGCGCGCGCGGTGCAGGAGCACCCGTTGATTGGTCTCCGAGATGTCCAACGCGTTACGGACCTCCTCGGAGCTCCAGCCCAAGACGTCGCGCAGCCGGATCACCTCGGCCTGCATCGGGGGGAGCGCCGCGATGGCTTCGCCGATCCGTCGGAGCGTCTCGTTGCCGACGAGCCGATCCTCGGGGATCACGCTCCAGTCGTCCGGAGGCGCGTTCCAGCCTCCGGGGAACCTTCCGCTCGCATCCTGGAACCACGCGGGGTCGACGCCGGTGTCGCTCTCGTCCTCGCCGACGAGGGAGGAGAACGGAACGCTTCGCCCCTCCTTCTGCCCCCGCGTCTTCGCGATGTTCGCGACGATCCGGTACATCCAGGTCCGCAGCGACGACCGGCCCTCGAAGCGATCGAGACCCTTGATGATGCCGAGCCACGCCTCTTGCACGACCTCTTCGGCGACCGCGCGCGACGACACGTACATCTGCGCGACCCGGAGCATGGCCGTCTGGTGCTGCTCGACGAGCATCATGAAGGTCGTTTCGTCGCCGGCGCGCAGCCGTTCGACGATCGCGAGGTCGCCCGGCGACGCGAGGAGGTTCGTGTCGCTCACGGTGGGGAGCCTACGTCACGGCGCACGAACCGTGGACACGGCGGAGGCGGAGGGCACGTGCCCCCCGCCTCGTCCATGACGCGGTCGAGAGTCAGACCGCGATCAACCCGGCGTAACCCGGCGCGAGCCCCGACGGGCCCGCGATGGCCGTGAGGGAGCCGTCGCCCGACGCGACCGAGAACGCGCTGATCGCGCCCGAGCCGCTGGCGAGCACGTAGAGGAACCCGTCGCCGTCGCTCAGGTCGAGGTCGACCGGACCCGCGGAGGTGGCGCCGTTCGCGCCGTCGCCCACCAGGCTCAGAGCCCCGTTGGACCCGATCGAGTACTGGCTGACGTTCGCGGAGGCGGCGTTCGCCACGTAGGCGGACGTCCCGTCGGCGCTGACCACGAGCCAGCACGCCGCGGCCTGGTGGTCCGGCACCGACGCGCTCACGACGCTCAGCGTGCCCGAGCGCGTGACGTCGTAGGACGACGCTGCGCTGCCGGGCGCCTCGGAGACGTAGAGCCGGCCGTCGGGGCCGAACTGGAAGCCGAAGGGCGTGGCGCCCGCGGAGGCCTGCACCTTCGGACCGACGGCGCGGTGGCTGCGGGGGCGCACGAAGTAGGTGTCGACCGTCTGCGTCGCCTTCTCCGTCACGGCGAGCACGTGCCCGTTCGGGCTGAACGCCACCTGGGCGCCCTCCGCGCCGCTCGTCGAGAGCGGCCGGGTCGAGCGAGCGATCGGCGCGAGCCGGCCGCCGTCGGTGATCCACAGCCCCTGGATCGTGTCGGCGCCCTGGTTCAAGACGTAGACGATCCGCCGGTGGACCGCGACGCTCACCGGGTGGTCCCCGACCGGCTGCACGTCGGCGAGCTCGAGCCCGTGGCCCGTGACGTCGAAGATCGACACGTCGTCGCTGCCCGCGTTGACGGCGAGCAGGTGTCGGTCGTTCGGCGTGATCGCGACCGAGCCCTGGCTGCCGAGGCCGGTCGGCGCGTTCCCCAGACCCCCGGTGGCGACGGTCTCGTCGTACGTGAGGTGTCCGTTCGCGTCGCGGTCGAACGCCACAACGGCGTTGCCGGACGCCGAGTTCGTCTGCACGTAGACGTGCCCGGCGGGCGCGGCGGCGGCGGCCGGATGCGCGAGCGCGGCGACCGGCACCAGCGTGAGGATCAGCGCGACGCCCGCCGCGCGGACCCGATGGATGACACGAGTCATTCGTTCCTCCCTTGCGTTGGTCGATCTCGGATGCGTGGTGACGCCGGGATCCGTCGGCGTCGGGGGCATGCCGTTCGAGAGGGACCGTCTCCGCGAGGGCGCGGGCGTTACGCGATCCGTCGAGATCCATCCTCGCTCGGGGCGGTCGCGGCGCCGAGGCCGAGCGCACGCCCGGTGAGCACGAGCCAAGCCGGGAGGAGCACGACGGCTCCCACGACCAGGAGCGTCTCGACGAGCCCGTCGGGCCCGGTCACGTACGCCGCGGCGAGGGCTCCGGTCACGACGGCGACCACGAGCGACGTCGTGCGCCACGCCCTGCCGAGGGCTCGCGCCGCAGCGATCGCGAAGGCGAGCATCCCGACGCCGACCGCCGCGAACGCCGCCAGCTCGAACGCGTCGTCGATCATGTCGATCGTGAACGCGATCGAGTTGGTGGTCTCGATCGGGTTGCCGTGCGTCGCCATCAGGCCCACCGCCCGGTGCCCGCCGAGCTGCATCACGTTGCCGGCGATCCACAGCACCGAGCCGAGCCCGACGAGCAGCGCGCCGAGCCGCCCCGCGTCCGTCTCGAGCCTCGCGGCCACCCACGCCCCGGTCGCGGCGAGACACGCGAACGCCACGATCGCCAGCGCCGTGTCGAGCCGTTCCTGGGTCAGCGTGCCCGCGAACCACGTGTAGTAGCGGGTCAGCCCGGCGTCGAGCAAGCCCCCCGGGGCGGGCGACCGGCTCACGCTCACGTGCGCCGCCATCAACCAGTACCAGACCCCCGCGAGCACGAACGCGCCCGCTCCCACGAACGGGACCGCCTCCGCGAACCGGACGCCCGTACGTTCGCCCGGTCGTTCCATCGTTGCCGTCGCCATGACGACCACCTCCTCTGCGGGGAGGTTGCTCGCGCGGCGCCTCGCACGGAACCGGGCCCACCCTCAGGATCGCTCAGGGCTAGCCCCGATGCGGCGCTCGTGCTTCGATGCAACCCTGCCCGCATGACGACGGTGTTGATCGTGGACGATCACGCAGGGTTCCGAGAGCTGGCGCGCCGGCTCCTGGAGAGCGCCGGCTTCTCAGTGATCGGCGAGGCGGCCGACGGCGCCGAGGCGCTCGCCTCGGCGGCGGCGCTCGCCCCCGACGCGCTCCTGCTCGACGTGCAGCTGCCCGACACGACGGGGTTCGAGGTCAGCAGCGCGCTCGCGGGCCGGACGGATCCGCCCGCGGTCGTGCTCGTGTCGAGCCGGGACGCCGCCGACTACGGGGCCGCGATCGGACGGTGCGGCGCCCGAGGCTTCATCACGAAGTCGGAGCTGACCGCGAGCGTGTTCGCGTCGCTGATCGGAGCGAACGGATGACGACCACGCTGAAGGCTCCCGACCGGCGTTTGCGGCTGACGCTCACATCGCTGGGGATCGCGATCCTGGTGGCGACCGCGATCGGCCTATTCACCTCGTCGCGAGGACCGTTCCCGATCGACGTCATCACGGTGGGGCCGTTCCTCGTGACCACCGCCTTCCTCGCAGCGGGCTGGTACGGCTGGGAACGGCGGCCCGACAGCCGGATCGGCATGATGCTGCAGATCGCCGGCGTGCTCTACGCGGCCGGCGACATGGTGCCGATCGACTGGGCGCCTCTGTTCACCGTGGCCTGGCTGGTCGGCAGCTTCTACACGAACGTGCTCGGCCACATGTTGCTCGCGTTCCCGACCGGGCGTCTGCAGACCCGTGGGGAACGCATCCTCGTCGGCGCGTTCTACGCGACCGGGCTCATCGGGATCCCGTTCGTGTCGTTGTTCCAGGACCCGGCGAAGGCCTGCCCGTGCCTGCCGCGGAACGTGGCGCTGATCGCCGACGCCCCGCGGTTCGTCGACGCGGTCAACACCTCCGCGTCGGCGATCTCCGTCGTGTGGGCGGTGCTGTTCATCCTGGTGATGATCCGGCACTGGCGCGCCGCCGCCCCCACGACGAGGCGCGCGCTCGCGGTCGTGTACTGGGGCGGCGCCGTCGGCGGTGCGATGGAGCTCACGCGTGAGCTCGGCGACGCCCTCGGCGCGAGCTTCCAGTCCTCGATCTGGTGGGCGTGGGTCGAGACGATCGTCCTGCTCGCGTTGCCGGTCATGTTCCTGATCGGCCTGCTCCGCCTGCGGATGACGCGCGGCGCGCTCGGCGACCTGGTCGTCCAGCTCGGTAGCGACGCGGAGGTCGACGAGGGCCTCCGCGACGCACTCGCTCGCCGGCTCGGCGACCCGACCCTGCAGCTGTCCTACCGGCTGCCCGACGGCTCGTGGGTCGACGACGCCGGCAGGCCGGTCGAGCGCCCGTACGAGGAGCCCGGACGTTCGCTGCAGCTCCTCGAGGCCGACGGCGAGCCCTTCGCCGCTCTCACGCTCGATGCGCGCCTGCGCGACGTCCCCGAGCTGGTGGACGCGGTCGTCGCGGCGGCGCGGCTCGCGATCGCGAACGACCGGCTGCGCGCGGAGGTCCGGGCACAGCTCGAGGAGGTGCAGGCCTCCCGGCGCCGGATCGTGGAGGCGGCGGACGCGGCGCGACGGCGCGTCGAGCGCGACCTGCACGACGGAGCGCAGCAACGGCTCGTGGGCCTGTCGCTCGGTCTGCGGATGCTCCAGGATCGGTTGGGCGACGCCGAGGATCTCGAGGCGCAGATCGCCGGGCTGCAGGAGGAGCTCCGGACCGCGCTCGGCGAGCTCCGCGAGCTTGCCCGCGGGCTGCACCCGACGATCCTCACCGAGGAAGGCCTCGGCCCGGCGGTCGAGTCGCTGGCGGAGCGCTCTGCGATCCCGGTCGAGGTGTCCGTGGCGCTCGACGCCGACGACGACGGCCGCTTCCCGGCCCCGCTCGAGGCCACGGCGTACTTCGTGGTGGCCGAGGCGCTCACGAACGTCGCGAAGTACGCGGACGCGACGTCCGCGGCCGTGCGGATCGCCCGCGACAACGGGTCGCTCCTGATCGAGGTCACCGACGACGGCGTCGGCGGCGCGCGGGTCGGCGCCGGTTCGGGTCTGACGGGTCTGCAGGACCGTGTGTCCGCGCTCGGCGGATCGCTCCGGGTCGACAGCCCCGAGGCGGGCGGCACCCGCGTCTACGCGGAGATCCCGACAGGGTGAGGCCGGCGACCCAACTCCGGGTCGTGCTGGCCGAGGACTCGGCGCTGTTCCGCGAGGGGATCGTCCGGATCCTCGAGGCGTCGGGGTGCGACGTGGTGGCCGCGGTCGGGGACCGCGACGCGCTGCTCGCCGCGGCGAACGAGCTCCGGCCCGACATCGTGGTCACCGACATCCGGATGCCGCCGACGGGCACGACCGAGGGGCTCGAGGCGGCGGCGGCGATCCGACGCGAGCGACCGGAGACCCCGGTGCTCGTCCTGTCTCAGTACGTGGAGACCCGCCACGCGGTCAAGCTCCTCGAGGACGGGGTCGGCGGCGTGGGCTACCTGCTGAAGGATCGGGTGGCCGACGGCGCGGAGTTCGTCGACGCGCTCCGCCGGGTGGCCGCGGGCGGGTCCGCGATCGACCCCGAGGTGGTGGCGCGGCTGCTGGGCCGCGCCCGCCAGGACCACGAGCTCGACCGGCTCACGGACCGCGAGCGCGAGATCCTCGCCGCGATGGCCGAGGGCCGCTCGAACCGCGCCATCGGCGAGCGCCTGTTCCTCTCGCCCAAGACGGTCGAGACCCACGTCGGCTCGATCTTCGCCAAGCTCGGCCTGGAGCCGGCCGCCGACGATCACCGGCGCGTCCTGGCGGTGCTCGCGTACCTGCGATCGACCTGAGCGATCGCCGCCCGCCGTTACACTGCCCCGCTGCATGACGCTGCGGGAGACCTTCGAGGCGGAGCTGGCGCTGCACGGCCTCGCGTGGTGCACCGGCCCGTGCCGGTTCCGAGCGAGCCATCGCCGCGGGTTCGCGACCCCCGGCATCGTGCACCTGGACGCCAAGATCGGGACGCGGCGGACGCTCTACGGAGGCCTCCACGAGGTCGGGCACCTCGTGCTCGGCCACACGCGTCGCGGCGGCAGACGCCGCTGGCAGCTCGAGGCCGAAGCGGAGGCGTGGGCCCAGCAGCGGATGCGCGCGCTCGGGCTCGAGCCGCCGGCCGCGGACGTCGAGGCGGGGCGGGCCTACGTCGCGCGGATGCAGCGCTGGGGCGACAACATCAGCCGGGCTCGGCGACGGTAGCCGAACGCCATTCGCGGTCCAGGATCGCGTAGACGAGCTCGCTCTGCCACTCGCCCTTGACCCATTCGTTCTCGACGAGGTGCGCCTCGCGGCGCATCCCGAGCCGTCCCATCAGGCGCGCCGACGCCTCGTTGCGCGCCTCGGTCCGCCCGATCACCCGATGCAGCCCGAGCCGCTCGAACGCGATCGCCAGCAGGACGCGCGATGCCTCGGTCGCGTACCCGTGGCCGTGATGGCCGGGGTGGAACACGAACCCGATCTCCCCTTGGGCGTGCACGGCGCTCACCCACTCCAGGACGACGTCGCCGATCATCTCCCCGGTCGCCTCGACCACCGTGGCGAGGTTGAGCCGGTCGCCCTCCTTCGCGATCGCGCGGTTCTCGATCCGCCGGGCGAGCATCTCGCGGACCTGCGACTCCTCGCGAGGGCCCCAGTAGAGGTAGCGGGCGACGTCCTCCCGCGAGTACATGGCGAGGAGCGGCTCGAAGTCCTCCGGCGCGAACGGCCGCAGCACGAGCCGTTCGGTCCGGATCGGGGAGGTCGGTGCGAAGGGAGCGACGTCGGGCGGCATGGCGAGCAAGCCTACGCCGGCGTCACCTCGACCTCCGCGAGCCGCCGCTGGAGGAACGATCGCTGCGCCGGGTTGGTCGCCAGCGCGAGCGCCCGCCGGTACGCGGCGGCGGCCTCTGCCGGGCGCTCGAGCCGGCGCAGCAGCTCGGCGCGCGCCGAGTGGAACAGGTGGTAGCCCTCGAGCGGCTCCGCCAGCGCGTCGACCAGCGGCAGACCCACCTCCGGCCCGTCGGCCATCGCGATCGCCACCGCGCGGTTCAGGGCGACCACGGGCGAGGGTGTCGTCGACGCGAGCGCGCCGTAGAGCGCCGCGATCTGCGGCCAGTCCGTGTCCTCGGCGCGCGGCGCGCGCGCGTGCAGCGCCGCGATCGCCGCCTGCAGTTGGTACGGGCCGGCCGCGCGTGCCTCCATCGCGGCGTCGAGCGCTGCGAGCCCTTCGTCGATCATGTCGTGGTCCCACCGAGCGCGGTCCTGATCCTCGAGCAGCACGAGCTCACCCGCGTCGTCGGTCCGGGCGTCGCGGCGCGAGTGCTGGAGCAGCATCAGCGCGAGCAACCCGGCCACCTCCGGCTCGTCCGGAAGGAGCCGTGCCACGACCCGGGTCATCCAGATCGCCTCGTCGCACAGGTCCGGGCGGAGCAGGTCGCCTTCGGTCGCCGCGTACCCCTCGTTGAAGACGAGGTACAGGACGGCGAGGACGCCGGAGAGCCGCTCGCCGAGGAGCTCGCGCGGCGGCACGCGGTACGGGATCGCGGCGTCGCGGATCTTCCGCTTCGCGCGGACGAGCCGCTGGGCCACGGTCGGCTCGGGCTCGAGGAACGCCCGCGCGATCTGGCGCGTCGAGAGGCCCCCGACCGTGCGGAGGGTCAGCGCCACCCGCGACTCCATCGGGAGCGCCGGATGGCAGCACGTGAAGATCAGCCGGAGCCGTTCGTCGGGGATCTCGTGCATCTCGGTCTCTCCCCCGAGCGCGTCGAGCCCGGCGATCGCCTCGGTCTTCTCGCGTCCCACCCGCTCGCGCCGGAGCCGGTCGATCGCGCGGTTGCGGGCCGTCGTCGTGATCCAGGCGCCGGGGTTGTCGGGCACGCCGTCGCGCGGCCAGCGCTCGATCGCGGCCGCGAAGGCCTCTTGGACCGCCTCCTCGGCGAGGTCGAAGTCGCGGACGGCGCGGATCAGGGCGGCGACGGCGCGACCGGACTCGCGCCGGAACACGCGCTCGACGACCTCGACGGTCGGCGCTACCGGCCCCGTCTCGACGTTCACGTGGGCATGTCGGTGGGCATGATCGGACGGATCTCCATCGACCCGTGACGCGCGCCAGGGCAGCGCGCAGCGGCCTCGATCGCGTCGTCGAGGTTGTCGACCTCGATCAGGTAGTAGCCGCCGAGCTGTTCCTTCGTCTCCGCGAACGGGCCGTCGGTCACGAGCCGCTCGTCGTCGCGCACGCGCACCGTCGTGGCCTGGCTCGTGTCGTGCAGCGCGTCGCCGCCACGCATCCACCCCTGGTCGAGGAGCCACTGGGTGTAGGTCTGGTACTCGCGCATCACCGCGGCCGCCTCGGCCTCGCTCGTCGCTCCCATCGCGGGCTCCGAGTAGATCAGTAGCAGGTACTGGGTCATTGGTCCCCCTTCCGACTCGGCCGGCGCGCCTCTCGCGGCCAGGTCCACCCTAGCGACGAACGGCGATCCCGCATATCGACGTCTCCCCGCGCCGACTGGCACCGAGCGGAGACTGCGCGTAGGGTTCCCGGAGCGACCGGCAGAGGGGTCCGGTCCGGAACGGGAGGGGTGCCCGATGGTGCTGCGCGTCCTGCGCGTGTTCCTGCTGTGCTCGTTCACTCTGACGTTCGCGGCCTGTAGCGGCGACGATACGTCGTCCTCCGAGTCGGCGGGCGGTTCGACGGACGGCGAGACGTCCAAGGGGTCCGTCGGCGCGACCGTAAAGGACTTCGCGATCTCGCTGGACTCTACGGACGTTTCCGCGGGCGAGGTCACGTTCAACGTCCACAACGACGGCCCGTCGACCCACGAGTTCGTCGTGATCAAGTCCGACCTCGCGGCCGAGGAACTGCCGCTGAACGCGGAGGGGAACGGGGTCGACGAGGACCAGGTCAACCCGGTCGGTGAGGCCGAAGACATCGCGTCGGGAACCGACGCATCCTTCACCGCGACGCTCGACCCCGGCGCTTACGTCGTGATCTGCAACATCACCTCGCACTACGAGGCTGGGATGCACACGGCCTTCAGCGTCGCCTGATCACCGCTCACACCGACCGTGCGACGAGGCCGGCCCGAGTGCGGGCCGGCCTCAACGATCGTCTACGGATCGACGGGTTCGGGCGGTTCAGCGACGTTCGGTGAGGTTCGTCAGGAACGTGTCCACGTCCTCGAGCGCCCCCCAGATCCGGTCGCGGACGCGCGCGCGGGAGCGCTCGGGCTCCGCGTCCTCCGGCGACAGCTCGATCACCTGTTCGCTGAGGTCGACGTCGGGGACGAGCGAAGCGATGTGGGCCGCGCCCCGGAGGTCGCCCGCCACGCGCTTGAGCTCGGTGAGGTCCTCCACGGCGGCCACCCGGGCCACCACGCCGTGGCCGAGCTCGACCTGGCCGGCACGGGCCTCGAGCTCGTCGTAGCGGTCGGTCTCGATGCAGTCGATCCGCCCCGCGACCGTCACGAACGACACGCGCGCCGAGCCCAGCGCGGGATCGGAGACCATCGTGCCGCCGAGGTCGGCCAGTGCGAGACCCAGCCGCTGGAGGTTGTCGTCGTCGCCGGCGAGGCACACGTCGACGTCGTCGGTCGCGGTCGGGGAGCCGTGCGCGGTGGCTGCGAGCCCGCCGACGATCACGTAGCGGACGCCGTGCGCGCGCAGCGACGCCAAGATGCGGAACGGGTCGAACCCTTCGCCGTACATCCCCAACCCCCTCGAGCCCTCGATCCCAGAAGATATCGGCATCCAGTGGGCCCATCCTTGAACGGGCTCAGCCGTCGTCGAGCTCTCTCGGCGTGCGTTCAGACGGCGTGGGCCTGCGGCGTCTCGGTGCGAACCTCGCCGGGCAGCTCCACGACGAAGCGAGCGCCCCCTCCGGGCCGGTCCTCGACGCGCGCGGACCCCTCGTGCAGCTCCGCGAACCGCTGCACGAGGGAAAGCCCGATGCCCACCCCGCCGTTCGAGTGCTCGCCCTGGCGGAACGCGTCGAACACCTCGCCTTTCAGGTCGTCGGGGACGCCCGGCCCCTCGTCCTCGACGATCAGGACGATCCCGTGGCGTGACCGCTCCACACCGACGTGGATCGGTGTGCCGTCGGGCGTGTGACGTCCGGCGTTCGCGAGCAGGTTGTCCACGATCCGCTCGATCTTCGCGCCGTCGACGTTGGCCAAGACGTGCTGCCCGTCGACCTTGACCGGGTGCCCGGCGAGGGCGGGAACCTCGGCCGCCGCGCGTTCGGCGAGCGCGACGATGTCGGTGAACCGGCGCTCGGGCTGGAGCTGTCCGCGACCCAGGCGGTCGAGGTCGAGCAGGTCGTCGACCAGCCGAGCGGCCTTCTGTCCGGATTGCTCGATCACCGTGTACAGCTCCTCGCGCTGATCCTCGGTGAGGCCGATCTTCTCGGCGCGGCGGATCGTCTGCATCGCGCCGAGGACCCCCGCGAGCGGGCCCTTGAGGTCGTGCGACACGGCATGCATCAGGGTGTTCTTGATCTCGTTCTGCGTGCGGAGGTCGTCGGAGCGTTCGGTCTCGACCTCGAGCCGGCGAGCCTGCCGCGCGGCCGCGTCCTGCAGCGCGCCGAGGAGCCACACGACGAAGGCCAGGACCCCGAACCACACGACCGCGTTCCACCAGCCGAGCAGACCGCCGGAGGTCTGGTCGGAGACGAGCGCGGCGACCTGCGTCGTCACCGCCGCGAACGCCGCCACCACCAGACCCCACCGGCGGCCCGCGTTCCACGCGACCAGCGCGACCGGCAGCACCGTGAACGGCGCCAGCGAGACGTCGCCCGTCATCCCGCCGACCACGCCCAGCAGGACGATGAACCCGGCGCCCAGCACGACCGCCACACCCTTGGGCACGCCGCCGAAGAACGCATCGAGCGTGGACGGACGACCGCCCGGCACCGCCCGCCTGGACGCCCCGTGAGGACCCTGGCTACCCACGGCAGAAACGTCGGCCGCCTTTCGACCTACCTTGAGCCGAGTAGACGACGTGGGCGGCAGGTCGCCGGCGGTTCGGGCCGCTCAGCCGGCGGCGAGCAGCGCGCGGAGCGCGCGGAACGCGCGTCCGCGATGGCTGATCCGATCCTTCTGCTCCGGACCCAGCTCGGCCATCGTCGAGTCCCAGCCGACCGGGACGAAGATCGGGTCATAGCCGAACCCACCGGTGCCCCTGGGCCGGGCGGCGAGCGTGCCTTCGCACACGCCTTCGGCGTGCAGATCGTCGCCTGCGGGAAGCGCCAGCACCGCGACGCACCGGTAGCGGGCGCCGCGGCCGCCGCTCGGGATGCCCTTCAGCGCACGGAGCAGCTCCTTCAGGTTCTGCTCATCGGTCGCCTGTTCGCCCGCGTACCGGGCTGAGCGCGGGCCCGGTTTGCCGCCCAGCGCGTCCACCTCGATCCCCGAGTCGTCCGCGAGCGCGGGGAGGCCGAGCGCCTCGGCGACCGCGCGCGCCTTCAACAGCGCGTTGTCGAGATAGGTCTCCCCGGACTCGTCGACGTCGGGGAAGGCCGCCGGGTCGTGGTTCCGCACGGTCACCCACTCGACCGGCCAGTCGGCGCAGATCTGACCGAGCTCGCGGAGCTTGTGGTCGTTGCGGGTGGCGAGCGCGATCCGGGGCGGGAACGTCATCGGGGCCCGGGTGACGCGTGCTCGAGCGCCTCTCGCTGGATCGCCGCCAGCTCAGCGATCCCGCCTGCGGCCAGGTCGAGCAGCGTGTCGAGCTGCGCCCGCGAGAACGGCTCGCCCTCCGCCGTGCCCTGGACCTCCACGAGCGCGCCGCTGCCGGTCATCACGACGTTGAAGTCGACCTCGGCGCCGGCGTCCTCCTCGTAGCACAGGTCCAGCAGCGGCTCACCTTGCACGAGACCGACCGACACGGCGGCGACCGAGTCGGTGAGCAGGTCGTCGGGGACGACCCCTTCTGCGGCGAGCCCGCGAAGCGCGAGCGCGAGCGCGAGATACCCGCCCGTGATCGAGGCCGTCCGCGTCCCAGCGTCGGCCTGCAACACGTCGCAATCGACCGTGATCACACGCTCGCCGAGGCGATCGAGGTCCGTGATGCTCCGCAACGCCCGGCCGATCAGCCGCTGGATCTCCTGCGTCCTGCCGCCCGGCCGGCCCTTGTTGACCTCCCGCGGGGACCGCTCCGCCGTGGCGGCCGGGAGCATCGAGTATTCCCCCGTCACCCAGCCGCGCCCGGACCCACGGAGCCAGCGCGGGGTGTCGTCGGCGACACTCGCCGCACACAGCACGCGCGTGCGGCCCATCGAGAACAACACCGAGCCGGCGGCCCACTCTTGGAACCCGAGCTGATAGTGGACGGTGCGGAGCGCGTCGGGATCCCGGCCGTCGGGGCGCGTCACTTGCCCACCTCCCACATCGCGTCGGGGATCGCGAGGTCGATCGGCCCCTCGAACACCTCGGCGGCCTCCTCGAGCGAGACCGCCCAATCGAGGTTCGGCGTGATGTGCGTGAGGACGAGGCGATTCGCCCCGGCCGCCATCGCGTGCTCGGCGGCTTGCGCCGCGCTCATGTGGAAGTACGCGAGGGTCGAATCGTTCTGGTAGGTCGCCTCGGCGAGGAACAGGTCGGCGTCGCGGGCCAGCTCCACCGCCTCCTTGCACGGGCCGGTGTCGCCCGTGTACGCCAGCACGACCCCGT
Source organism: uncultured Actinomycetes bacterium (assembly GCA_963710985.1). Lineage (GTDB taxonomy): Bacteria > Actinomycetota > UBA4738 > UBA4738 > HRBIN12 > AC-51. The sequence goes on from CAVQCI010000007.1 coordinate 181,812, forward strand.
CGGCCTCGATCCGGAATCCCAGCGAAGGCACCCCGATGTGCGTCATCTCATAGGGGGTGATCCGGAACGGCCCGATCTCGAAGATGCGCTCGGGCTCGGCCAGACCGAAGTCGAACGCGTGGGCCATCACGTTGCGCCCTCCCTCGGCGACCATCAGCGCGGCGAGGTCGGTGAAGCCCGGCGGGGAGTGGAACGGCAACCCCGGCTCGCCCAACCCGCCGTAGTGGCGAGCGTAGAACGCCGGGATCATGTCGAGGAAGTGGTCGGCGTGCCCGTGCGAGATCAAGATCGCGCCGACGTCGCCGACCGGCACGTGCTCCTGGAGCCGCGCGAACGTCCCGGTGCCGGCGTCCATCCACAGCGTGAAGCCCTCGCTCGTGACGAGGTAGCCACAGCATTCGCCACGCGCGCCGGGCCACGTTCCCTGCGAGCCGAGCACGGTGAGCCTCATCGTGCACCTCCGACGTCGACGTGCTCGGCGTGGACGTGTGCGAGCTCGTGGCCGCCGAGGAACACCTGCGAGAGCGCATCGAACGCGGCGGCGTCGCCGGTGGTGAGGAAACGCCGGTGGGGCGGGTTCGGTTCTTCGCGCAGGAGCTCACCGCGCGCGAGCGTCGCGTAGACATCCTTGGCGGTCTCCTCCGCCGAGGACACGAGCACGACGTCGGGCCCCAGCTCGAGCTGGAGCAGGCCGGACAGCAACGGGTAGTGCGTGCAACCGAGGATCAAGGTGTCGATCTCCTGTTCCTTCAGCGGTGCAAGATACCCGCGCGCGGCCTCCCGCAACGCGTCCGAGGTCGTGTCGCCGCGCTCGACGTGTTCGACGAACGCGGGACAGGCGGCGGCGTGCACCTGCGCGGAGGACCCCATCGCACGGTCGTACGCGCCGGTCGCGATCGTGGCCTGCGTCCCGATCACCCCGACCACGCCGTTGCGCGTGGCCCGCAGCGCCGCCCTCGTCCCCGGGTTGATCACGCCGATCACGGGGACCCCGTGGCGGGTCGCGATCTCGCCGATCGCCACCACCTCGACGGAGTTGCAGGCCACCACGAGCAGCTTCACGTCCTGGGCGACCAGGAACGCGGCGATGTCGAGCGCGAACCCGCGGATCTCCGCGGGCGGCCGCGGACCGTACGGGGAATGCGCGCCGTCGCCGAGGTAGAGCAGCGATTCGTTCGGCAAGAGGTCGATCACGGCGCGGGCGACCGTGAGACCGCCCACGCCCGAGTCGAACATCCCGATCGGCCGCGGATCACCCACGCGGGGCTACCACCACAGCGACTCCTCGACGCCCTTCTCGGCGGTCGCGATGTCCTCGGCCCACGCCTCGGTCGAAAGGTACTTCCAGCCGCCGTCGGCCAGCAGACACACGATGTCGCCCTCCTCGAGCTCCTGCGCGATCCGCACGGCGACGTGGATCACGGCGCCGCTCGAGATCCCCGCGAAGATCCCTTCCCTCGCGGTCAGCTCGCGGGTCGCACGCAGCGAGTCGCGCGAGTTCACGAGGAACTTCCGGTCGATCTGCGCCGGATCGAAGATCGGCGGCACGAACCCCTCGTCGAGCGAGCGCAGGCCGTAGACCAGGTCGCCGAGCTCGGGCTCGGCCGCGATGACCTGGATCGCGGGGTTGTAGGCGTGCAGCGCGCGGCCGTTGCCGGTGAGCGTGCCGCCCGTGCCCATCCCCGCGACGAAGTGCGTGACCGTCGGCAGATCCTCGATGATCTCGCGTGCGGTTCCCTCCTCGTGGGCGCGCGGGTTCGCCGGGTTCCCGTACTGGAAGGGCATGAAGTAGCGCTCGTCCTTCGCGAGCGCCCGCGCGACCTCGATCGAGCCGTTCGTGCCCTTGGCGCCGTCGGAGAAGACGATGTCGGCCCCGAACAGCCGCAGCAGGCCGATCCGCTCGTCGCTCGCGTTGTCGGGGATCACGGCCGTGAGGCGATAGCCCTTGCGCCGCGCGACCATCGCGAGGGCGATCCCGGTGTTACCCGATGTCGGCTCGAGGATCGTGCGGTCGGCGGTGAGCTCCCCGGAGGCCTCGGCGGCCTCGATCATCTTCAGCGCGATCCGGTCCTTCACGGAGCCGGTCGGGTTGCTCCCCTCCAGCTTGGCCCAGATCCGCACGCGCGGATCCGGCGACAGCCGCGGGATGCCGACGAGCGGCGTGTTCCCGATCGCGTCGAGGATGGAATCGAACCGCATCGAGGGATTATGCCAACGCGGACGGGAGCGGCCCGTGCCGCGGCTCACTCGAAGACCCACCAGAAGCCCTGCTTGGGACCCGGCTCGCCGCCCGCACCCGGGTACAGACGCGCCGCGGCGTCGGTGCCCGCGTGCGTGTAGAGCCACATCGCGGTGAGCCCGCGTTCGCGCGCGTGCGCGACGACGGCATCCAGGAGCAGCCGGCCGACGCCATCGCGCCGGGCGGCTTCCTCGGTCTCGAGCTCCTCCAGGATGAACCGGCGCAGACCGTCCGGACGCCCGAGCTCGTGACCCCACGCCCACCCGGTGACCGTCTCGTCTTCCAGCGCAACGACCGCCAGGGTCGACGGGTCTGCGAGGAAGGCAGGGTCGGGCCGGTCGTCGGGGCCGCGGAACGCGCCGAGGGCACGAGCCAGCAGGTCGTCATCCCCAGGCCCGAGCGTCACGATCCGCACCCCGCCAGTTTGCCCCGGCTGGGCCACTTCGTTCACGATGCGCGGATGAGCGCGCTGCCGGGCCACCCCCAGGAGCACATGGACGCGCTGCTCAAGTTCCTCGTTCCGTTCGCGCAGCGTCAGGTCGACCTGTACGGCGGGTTCACACCCTTCGGGGCGTCGATGGCGCCCGACGGGGAGCTCGAGGTCCTGACGCCCGGCGCGGGGAGCACCGTCGAGCGGCAGCTCGAGGAGGTACGAGAACACGCCCGCGAGCGCGCCGGCGGCGGCACGCTCCTCGCGATCGGCGTCTGCAGCGAGGTCGACCTCCCGCCCGGCGAGTTCGAGGAAGGGATCCGCGTGGAGTTGGAGCATCGCGACGCGGACCCGATCACGTGCGTCCTGCCGTTCCGCTCGAGCGACGACGAGCTCACCTACGGGGAGCTCGTGGCGCTGCCCGGACACCGCCACACGTGGTCGAAGTAGCGGGCGGCGATCGCGGGGCTCGAGCGACAGCTCAGGAGCAGCCGCCGGCGACGGCGGGCAGGATCGAGACGGTGTCGCCTTCGGCGACCTCCGTCTCGAGCGACCCGAGGTACCGCACGTCCTCGTCGTTCACGTAGACGTTGATGAAGCGGTGCAGGCCGCCGTCCTCGGCCAGGACGTTCTTCGTGATCCCCGGGTACTTCGTCTCGAGGTCGGCCAGGACGTCGCGCAAGGTGGCGCCGTCGGCGCCGACCTTGGCCTCACCGCCCGCGTGCTTGCGGAGGATCGTCGGGAGCTTCACGGTCACGGACATGTCGGTCGGGTCTCCTGTGTGGGTCAGCTGCGAGCGGGCACGCCGCAGAACGCCTCGTAGTCGATCAGCTCGGTGATCGTCGGCTCCTTGCCACAGACCGGGCAGTCGGCGTCCCAGCGGATCTTCACTTCCTGGAAGTCCATGTGCAGGGCGTCGTACAGGAGCAGGCGACCCTCGAGCGTCTGGCCCTCGCCCGTGAGCAGCTTGATCGCCTCGGTCGCCTGGATCGAGCCGATCACGCCCGGCAGCACGCCGAACACGCCGCCCTCGGCGCACGAGGGCACCGTTCCCGGCGGCGGCGGGGCCGGGAACAGGCATCGGTAGCAGGGCGTCTCCGGCCCCGGCATGAACACCGTGGCCTGCCCTTCGAACTGGTAGATGGAGCCGTAGACGAGTGGCTTGCCCAAGAACTGGGTCGCGTCGTTGACGAGGTAGCGCACCGGGAAGTTGTCGGTGCCGTCGATCACGACGTCGTACGGCTCCATGATCTCCATCACGTTCGTGGAGAACAGGAGCGTGTCGTGCCCCACGATCTCGATCGTGGGGTTGATCGCGGTGAGGTGCTCGACCGCGCTCTCCACCTTCGGCCGGCCGATGTCGTCGGAGGTGTGGAGGATCTGGCGCTGCAGGTTCGAGACGTCGACGTGGTCGAAGTCCACGATGCCGATCTTGCCGATCCCCGCCGCGGCCAGGTACATCGCGATCGGCGAGCCGAGCCCGCCGGCGCCGATCACTAGCACGCTCGAGTCCAGCAGCTTGCGCTGTCCGGCCCCGCCGATGTTCGGCAGGATGATGTGCCGCGCGTAGCGCTGGACCTGGTCCTCGTTGAACATCGGCGCGTTCATCGGTCGAGCTCCTCCTCGGTGACCTCGCCGTCGGTGATCCAGAAGGAGCGAAGGACGGGCTGCTGGCGGTCCTGCAGCGACAGCAGCAGGTAGCGCGCCTCGGGGTAGAAGGCCAGCTTGATGTCGGTCTCGCTCGGATAGGCCTCGGAGTGCGTGTGGGAATGGTAGATCCCCCACAGCTCCCACCCCTGCTCGTCCATCTCCTCGAACACCCGCAGTTGCTCCTTGCCGTCGAGGCGGTAGGTCACGGGGCTGGCGTCGGCGTTCTTCATCGGGAAGACCTTGACCGGAGTGCCGGCCTCGGCCGCGATCAACCCGCAGCATTCGTTGGGGAACTCCCGCAGGCCCTGCGCGATGATCTCCTTCACGAGGACGTCGTCCAACTCACTCACTGCGGTCTCCGATGCGTGACTGTCGCGGTGCTGTTGCAGGTGCAAATGCTACCAGCGGGGTCGGTATTCCCGTGGCGCCGGCCGCTCCGACGTTCATCCCTGCAAGCGACCCTCGACGACGATCCGGCCCGGCTCCCCCTCCACGACCCGACCGATCCTCGCGTGCGCGACGCCGCGATCGTCCAGCGCAGCGACGAGCGCCTCGGGCTCGTGGGTCGCGAGCAGCAGCCCGCCGCTCGTCTGGGCGTCGGCCAGCACGAGCCGTTCGGGCTCGGACAGATCCCCCCACACCGTCGTCGAGCGCACCCAAGAGAGGTTGCGCTTCGTGCCGCCCGGCACCATATCGGCGCGAGCGAGCGCGAGGACGCCCGGCAGCGTGGGCACGGCGGCGGCGTCGACCACGGCCTCGCACCCGCTCGCCTGCAACATCTGGTGCAGGTGGCCGAGGAGCCCGAACCCGGTGACGTCGGTGCCGGCGCCGACCCCCGCGGTGGTCGCCGCGGCGGCCGCGCCGGCGTTCAGCGCGCGCATCGTCGCGACCGCCGCCACTGCTTGCTCCGGCGTCGCGCCGTCGCGCTTGATCGCGGTGGCGATCAGGCCGGTGCCGATCGGCTTCGTGAGCACGAGCGTCATCCCGGGGGCCGCGGTCGCGTTGCGGATCAGCAGCGCCGGGTCGACGAACCCGATCGCCACCATCCCGAACAGGGGCTCCTTCTCCGTCGTGATCGTGTGGCCCCCGACGATCGCGACGCCGGCCTCGGCCGCGGCGTCGCGCGCCCCGCGGAGCACGTCGGCGAGGAGCGCGAGCGGCACCTCCTCGACCGGCCATCCCGCGATGTTGAGCGCGAGCCGCGGCACGCCGCCCATCGCGTAGACGTCGGAGAACGCGTTCGCCGCGGCGATCGCCCCCAGTCGGCCGGGTCGTCGACGATCGGCGTGAACACATCGACGGACACGACGAGACCGCCGCCGTCGGGCAGACGGTAGACGGCGGCGTCGTCGCCGGTCTCCTCGGAGACCAGCACCTCCTCCGGCTTCGCCGAGGGACCGAGCAGACCCAGGACCTGGGTCAGGTCAGCAGGACCGAGCTTGCACGCTCACCCGGCGCCGTGGCTGAAGCGCGTCAATCGCACTTCCTGGCGCATCCCGGCGAGGATAGCCGCGGACGGGCGTCGAACCCGGCTAGTACGGCCCGAGGTTCATCACCCAGTAGCCCCACGTGGTGCCGCCGTCGAGGCTGATGTTGAGGTTCGCCGCGCGGTTCCCGCCGGTGGGGAGGAACACGACCACTCCGTGGACCTGCTGTCCGGGCGCGACCGTGAGCTCCTGGGCGAGGTTGCGGTTCGAGTACCCGTAGCGTTCGGGTCGGGGGTAGAGCTGCGCGGCGGTGGGACGACGCACCGGCTCGAACATGCCGCCGAGCTCGTCGGTGATCGTCGTGGTGGCTCCGGGTGCTCCCGTCCACGGCTGGTCGCCCGGGTTCTGCACGGTCAGCCAGGCCGACGTCGCCCGCGTCCCCTTCACGAAGGTCATGTCGATCGCGGTGGAGTCGAGCGTGACCCAGAGCTTCTGACCGTCGGGGGTCGGCAACGTGAGTGTCTCGTGCAGGAACCCGTTCGTGCGCTCCTGGAAGGGGGTCGGCGACGGCGAGTACGGCACGAGCGGGTCCGGCCGGCTCGGCGATGCCGACCCCCCCGAGCCGTTCGGCTGCAAAGAGGGCGACGTGGGCCCCGAGGAACCGGTGCAGGCAGGCAGGACGAGCGCCGCGAGGGCGAGCAGGACCAGGAGCGGATGCGACCGGCGAACCATCTGCTGCGGCGCAGTCTAGCGGCCCGCATGGCATGCTCCGGACGTGGACGTCGCCGGGTTCCTGCGCCGCTACGCGCCGTTCACCGAGCTCGCCGAGGAACGCCTGCGCAAGGTCGCGCGCTCGGTCGAGATCGCCCACGTCCCCGCGGGCGAGACGATCCTGCGCCAAGGGGGCGACCCCGTCGACGGCCTCCACGTGATCCGCAAGGGAGCCGTCGAGCTGGTGGACGAGGGCCGGGTGATCGACCTCCTCGGCGAGGGCGAGGTGTTCGGGCAGTCCTCGCTCCTTGCGCACGGCTCCCCCTCCCTCACGGTCCGTGCGCACGAGGACACGCTCGTCTACGTCGTGCCCGAACCGCTCGCCACGGAGGTGCTCGAGAGCGGGGCGGGACTGGCGTTCGTGGCGGCTTCGTTCCGCCGCCGCCTGCGCGCCGCGACCGACGGCGCGCGGACCGATCCGGGCGACGCGCGGTACCGGGCGGTGGGGTCGCTCGTGCGCAGGGCCCCGGTGCGCGCCGACCCTTCGACCACGATCGCGGACGCCGCGCGGCTCATGACCGACGAGCGCGTGTCGTGCCTGCTGCTCCCGCTCCCCGACGGGCTCGCGATCGTCACCGACCGGGACCTGCGGGCGAAGGTCGTCGCCGGGGGGGTGGCGGCGGACCGGCCGGTGCTCGACGTGGCCACGCAGCCGGTGCGCACGATCGACGCCACCGCGCTGGCGGGCGACGCGCTCACCGAGATGATCGCCGCCGGCGTGCACCACCTCCCGGTGCTCGAGCACGGCACGCTCGTGGGGGTGGTCACCGACACCGACCTGATGGGCCTGGGCCGGCACACGCCGTTCTCGCTCAAGAGCGCGATCGCTCGCGCGAACACCCGCGACGACGTGGCGGATGCGGCCCGCGACCTCCCCGAAGTGGTGGCCGCGCTCGTCGAGTCCCATGCCGATCCGGTCGACGTCGGGCGCGTGATCGCGCTCGCGATCGACGCGGTGACCGAGCGCCTCGTCGAGCTCGCGATCGTCGAGCTCGGGAGCCCGCCGGCGCCCTTCGCGTGGCTCGCGCTGGGCAGCGGGGCCCGCCACGAGCAGGCGCTCGCCACCGACCAGGATCACGCCCTCGCCTACGGCGAGGACGACGCCGACGATCCCGCGGCGCTCGACGCCGCGTTCGCCGTCCTCGCGGGGTTCGTGACCGACGGGCTCGAGGCCGCCGGCGTGCCGCGCTGCCGCGGGGACGCGATGGCAGTGCACCCGACGATGCGGCGGTCCCTGGAGGGTTGGGCCGTACGGTTCCGCGGCTGGATGGATGAGCCCGACGTCGACTCCTCGATCCTGTCGTCGATCGGGTTCGACTTCCGCCGGCAGGCCGGCGCGCTCGACGCGGAGCCCGTGCTCGACGCCGCGGTCGCGGCGGCGCGGGCACACCCGGCCTTCCTCAAGATGCTGGGGCGCCGGGCGCTCACGCTCAGGCCGCCCACGGGGTTCATCCGCGACCTCGTCGTGGAGGGTCACGGGGAGCACGCCGGCCGGCTCGACGTGAAGCACGGGGGCATCACGATCGTGACCAACCTCGCCCGCACGTGGGGCATGACCGCGGGCACGGCCGAGAAGGGAACCCTGTCACGGCTAGACGCGGCGGTCGCGGCCGGCCTGCTGGAGCAGGGTCTCGCCACCGAGCTCGCCCAGGCGTTCCACTTCCTGTGGGAGGTGCGGCTGCAGCACCAGGCCGCGCAGGTCCGCGCAGGTGTCGCACCCGACGACTTCGTGGATCCCTCCGCGCTCGGCGCGTTCCACCGCAGCGGTCTCAAGGAGGCTTTCCGGGTGGTGCGCACGGCGCAGCGGGTGCTGGCCGGCCAGCTCGGCGTCGAGCTGCGCTAGTCCTCGGGCCCGATGCCGATCGCGTGGAACCCGCCGTCGACGTGGATCGATCTCCCCGCTGATCCCTCGCGACAGGTCCGAGAGCAGGAACGCGACCACGTCGCCCACCGGCGAGGCGTCCTCGACGTCCCAGCCGAGCGGCGCTCGGAGTCCCCACCGGTCGGTGATCCGGTCGAACCCGGGGATCCCCTTGCCGGCCATCGTCCGTAGCGGTCCCGCGCTCACCGTGTTCACGCGGATCCCCTTCGGACCGAGGTCGCGTGCCAGGTACCGCGTCACCGACTCGAGCCCGGCCTTCGCCACCCCCATCCAGTCGTAGATCGGCCACGCGACCGTGGCGTCGAAGTCGAGCGAGACGACCGAGGCGCGTCCCGCCGCTTCGAGCAGCGGCTGCAGCCCGACCGACAGCGCTTTCAACGAGAAGGCGCTCGTCCGCATCGCGGTCGCGACGCTCTCCCACGGCGTCGACAGGAAGTTCCCGCCCAGGGCGTCCTGCGGCGCGAACGCGATCGCGTGCAGGAAGCCGTCGAGCCTGCCCCATCGGCGCTCGAGCTCGTCTCGGACCGCGGCGATCTGGGCGTCGTCGTTCGCGTCCATCTCCAGGACGTCGGGGGGGTCGGGCAGGCGCTTGGCCACCTTCTGCGTGAGGCTGACGGTCCGGCCGAAGTTCGTCAGGACGATCTCGGCCCCCTGCTCCTGCGCGGCCCTCGCGGCCGAGAACGCGATCGACTGGGGGGTCAAGACCCCCGTGACCAGCAGCTTCTTGCCTTCCAGCAGCACGTCCACCCCCGTGTCAGGAACCCGCGTTCACGATCTCGATGTCCACGTTGCCCTGGTCGTCCGTCTGCGTGACGCGGATGGTCCAGGTCGAACCCTCACCCGTCGCCGTGCAGACGAAGCTCTGCCCCTGCTCCACCTTGATGCCGTCCGGACAGGAGACCTGGCTGACCGTGGGCCCGCCGCGCTCGGGCAGGAGGTTCTGGATCTGCGTCTCGAGCCCGCCGGTGTCGAGCGTTCGGGTGCAGCCCACGGCGAGGAACGCCAGCAGACATGCTCCGATCATGCGTCCGTGCACCGCTCCTCCGATGGCCGGGCCGCGCCGAGCCTAGCGGCGGCCGTCGGACGGGGTCAACGAGTCACCGCCGCGTACCATCCGAGGATGGATCTGGGGATCGCGGACAAGGTCGCGCTCGTCACCGCGTCGTCGAAAGGCCTCGGCCGCGGCGCCGCGCTCGCCCTGTCGAACGAGGGATGCAAGGTCGTGATCTGCGGGCGCGATCCCGACGCGCTCGCGGTGGCCGCGGCCGACATGCCGGGCGACGTCCTCGCCGTCCCGATCGACGTCACCGAGACCGACGCCCCCGCGCGGCTCGTCGAAGCCACGGTCGGTCGGTTCGGCGGGCTCGACATCCTCGTCGCGAACGCCGCCGGTCCGCCCCAGGCGCGTGCCCTCGAGGTCGAGGAGGAGGGCATGGCCGCCGCCGTGAACGCGAACATGATGACCTCGATCCGCCTCGTGCAGCAGGCCGTGCCGCACATGCGGAGGGCCGGCTGGGGCCGGATCGCGCTGATCACGTCGAGCGCGGTCAGGCAGCCGATCGCCAACCTCGCGTACTCGAACGCCGCGCGCACCGGGCTGTGGGGTTGGGCGAAGACCGCCTCGCAGGAGCTGGCGGGCGACGGCATCACCCTCAACGCGCTCTGCCCGGGGCTGCACGCGACCGACCGGGTGCTGGAGCTCGGGAGCCAGGGTCGTCTGGGCGATCCCGAGGATTTCGGCCGCGTGGTCGCGTTCTTGTGTTCGCAGCCGGCCGCCTTCGTGTCCGGGGTCGCGCTGCTCGTCGACGGCGCGGCTACGCTTGGCCTCCTCTGAGCGGAGGGAACACGGTGAGCCACGAGCGCCTGCGCACGCTGAGTGACGGCTTCTGGGAGGAGTTCCTCGAGCTGAACCCCTTGATGGGGACGATGATCGGCGACGAGCGCTTCGACGACCGGTTGTCGGACCCGAGCGAGGTGGGCCGCGCCCGCGAGGCCGACCTGTGCCGCCACACCAAGGAGGCGCTGGGTGCGATCGACCTCGACGCGCTCGAACCCGCGGATCGCGTCGAGGCCGAGGTGCTCGACGCGATCTGCACGCGACAGCTCGCCGAGCTCGACCAGCGGATCGATCGCTTCGACGTCGCGAACCACATGCACGGCGCGGGCACGCTCCTCACCTCGGTCGCCTCGATCCAGCGAGCCGACACGCCGGAGCGGCTCGACGCCTACGAGACGCGTCTGCGGGCGTTCCCCACCTACCTCGCGGCCGCCGAGGAGATCGCGCGCGAGGCGGTCGCGACCGGCGTGGTCGCACCGCGGGTCGTCGTCGAGCGGGCTGTGGCCCAGCTCGAGCGGATCCTGGTCCTGGCCCCGGAGGACTCGCCCGCGATGCTCCCCGTGGGCGACGATCCCGCGGCGCGCGAGCGGATCACGGCGGTCGTCCGCGACGTCCTCGCGCCGGCCCACGCGCGGTTCCTCGCCGTCGTGCGCGACACCTACCTGCCCGCCGCCACCGAGACGATCGGCATGACGGCGCTCCCCGGCGGCGACGGTCTCTACGCGGCCGAGATCCTCGGGTGGACCTCGCTCGTGCTCGACCCGCGCGACGTGCACGCCCTCGGCAACGAGCGGTTCGACGCGATCCAGGCCGAACGCTACGAGGTGGCCGCGCGCCTGGGCTACGACAGCCCCGACGCCGCGATCGCGGATCGGACCGCGCGGGGAGAGAACACGCTCGAGAGCCCCGAGGCCCTCGTCGCCCTCGCGGAGGACCAGGTCCGGCGGAGCTGGGAGGCGGCGCCGGCCTTCTTCGGCCGGCTCCCGAGCGCGAACTGCGTCGTGCGGCGCGTGGAGGAGTTCCGCGAGGCCGACGAGGCGTTCGCGTTCTACAACCCGCCGACCGAGGACCTCTCGCGCCCGGGCATGTACTACATCAACGCGTTCGATCTGCCGGACCGCGCGTTGCACCACATCGCGAGCGTCACCTACCACGAGGCGAACCCCGGCCACCACTTCCAGTTGACGCTCGAACGCGAACTGCCCGACCTGTCGAACGTCCGGCGGTTCGGCGGGTTCCTGGCGGCCTCCGCGTACGCGGAAGGCTGGGCGCTGTACGCGGAACGGCTCGCCGACGAGATGGGCTTGTACCTGGACGACTGGGAGCGCCTCGGGATGCTCGACAACCAGGCCCACCGGGCGGCGCGGCTGATCACCGACACCGGGATCCACGCCCTCGGGTGGACCCGCGAACGGGCGATCGCGAAGCTCGAGGAGGGCGGCCAGACGCACACCGACTCGGTGATCGAGGTCGACCGCTACATCGGCATGCCCGCACAGGCGCTGTGCTACATGGTCGGGATGATCGAGATCGAGGCTGCTCGGGCGTCGACCGCCGCGGCCCAAGGCTCCGCCTTCTCCCTCAAGGACTTCCACGACCGCGTGCTGGGCCTCGGCGAGCTGCCGCTGCCCGCGTTCCGCCGGCAGTTCGGCACGGGGTGACCCGCCTCCCGGGCGAACCCGGCGCTAGGCTCGCGCCAAAGGAACGAGGAGGTGCAGCGATGCAGGTGGAGATCACATCCGGCCCCGCGTTCGCGTTCGGCACGGTGGCGATCGGCCCGGGGGCCGAGGTGAAGGTCGAGGCCGGCGCGATGGCCGCGATGACCGGCGACGTCACGATCGAGACGAAGGCGACGGGCGGCCTGCTCGGAGGTCTCAAGCGCTCGATGCTCGGCGGCGAGAGCTTCTTCATCAACACCTTCCGCTCGCAGGCCGGCGGGCACGTCGCGGTCGCGGCGAAGCTCCCCGGCGACATGCGCCTGCTCCCGCTCTCCGGGACGACCTGGTTCGTCCAGTCCGGCTCGTGGATCGCCTCCGATCCGGCCGTCGAGGTCGACACGAAGTGGGGCGGCGCGAAGACCTTCTTCGGCGGCGAAGGGCTGTTCCTGCTCAAGTGCTCGGGCACCGGCGACGTCTTGGTCTCGAGCTACGGCGCGATCGTCGAGCGGCAGATCGCACCGGGCGACAGCTACGTGATCGACACCGGCCACGTCGTCGCGTTCCCCGAGGGGATGCAGTACGGGGTCGAGAAGGCCGGGTCGTGGAAGTCGACGATCCTCGGCGCGGAGGGCCTCGTCGTGCGGTTCCAGGGACCGGGGTCGGTGTGGCTGCAGACCCGGAGCCCGCAGGACCTCATCGGCTGGCTCTCGGCGAACATGCCGGGAGACCGAGCGTAGGCGCCGATCAGCTCGCGGAGGCGCGCCACGCGTCGCGGATCTTCACGCGTGCGCCCGTGCGCAGGACCGCCCCCGAGTACAGGCGCGCCGCCAGCGGGACCAGGAGCACGGTGCTGCCGACGATCAAGACGAGCGCCAGCGCGATCTGCCAGCCCGGCGCCGCGCCGAGCACGATCCGCACCGGCATCGCGAGGGCCGAGGACGTGGGCAGGATCGAGGCGATCGTCGGGAGCAGGCCGTTGGGATCCTGCAGCGCCCCGACCGAGATGAAGAACGACACCAAGATCGTGAGGTTGATCGGCACGATCACGTTCTGGAGCTCCTCCATCCGCGTGACGAGCGAACCCGCCGCCGCGAACAGCGACGCGTAGAACGCGAACCCGAGCAGGAACCAACCGACGTCGAGGAAGGCCGCGCCGATCGCGCTGGCCGGCACGGCGATCGCGTGCGTGATCGTGGCGAGCGCGATCGCGAACGACGCGATCACCGCCATCTGGCCGAGCCCCAGGAGCCCGATCCCGACGATCTTCCCCCCGAGCAGCTGCTTCGGACGGATCGCGGACAGGAGCATCTCGACCACCCGCGACGCCTTCTCCTCGATCACGCCGCTCGCGACCCAGATCCCGTAGCCGAACAGCTGCCCGTAGAGCAGGATCACCCCGATGAACGCGATCGCCGCGTTCGCCGAGCGGTTGCCGTTGCCCTGTTCGAGGACGGCGACCGGGATCGGCGAAGGGTCGCTCGCGGCGGCACGTTCGGCCTCGGGCACGTGGTAGCGGTCGAGCAGGTCCGCCAGCGCGAGGTTGCGCGCCGCCCCCTCCACCAGCCGCTGCAGGTTCGGATCCACGGTGGTGCGGCCGATCAGCTGCCCCTGCACGAGCGCCGCGTCGACCGAGCCGTCGCGGAGCGCCTGCTCCGCGACCCCGGCGGTGGCGAACGGCCGGACCCGCACCTGGACGCCCGCCTCGTGTCCGAGCTGCGCCGTCGCGTCGGCCACCGCGGGGCTGCCCACCACACCCAGGTCGTAGGAAGGCTCGCCACCGCCGCCTCCGTACGCTCGCGCCAGCACGAGGATCGAGATCACGGTGACGTTCAGCAGCGTCGAGATCAGGAAGCTCCGTTCGCGAAGACGCACCCAGAAGTCGCGCCGCGCGATCAGACGCCAGGTGCCGCGGTCGGTCGGCGCGGCGCTCATCGGGTCGCCTCCTCCTGGACGACCTCGCGGAACAGCTCCTGCAGGGACGGCCGCACCGACCCGAACCGCACGACGTCGCCCTCCGCGCGCGCGAGGTCGAGGAGCCGCTGCGGGTCGGCGCCGCCGTCGAGCTCGAGCACCAGCGGATCGGCCGCGCCGTCGGCGGCGCGCACGCCGGGCAGCACCGACCACCATCCGTGGGGCGCGCCGCGTACGGACACCTCCCACAGGTTGCGCATCCGCTGGGCGCGGAGCTCCTCGATCGTGCCCCGCGCGACGACCCGACCGTGGTCGATCAGGACGACCTCGTCGCAGAGGCGCTCGACGAGGTCGAGCTGATGGCTCGAGAACACCACGCCGACGCCCCGCTCGCGCGCCTGACGAGCGAGCACGCCGGCGAGCACGTCGACCCCAACCGGGTCCAGTCCGGAGAACGGCTCGTCCAGGACGAGCAGCTCGGGGTCGTGCACGAGCGCCGCCGCGAGCTGCACCCGCTGCTGGTTCCCGAGCGACAGCGACTCGATCCGATCCTTCGGCCCTCCCATGACGTCGAGGACATCGAGCAGCTCGTTCGCCCGCCGCTCGGCGTCGGCACGCGGCGTCCCGTGCAGGCGCGCCAGGTACACGAGCTGCTCGTGCACGCGCATCTTGGGATAGAGGCCGCGCTCCTCGGGCATGTAGCCGAACCGCCGGCGCGCGATCGCGTCGACGCTCTGCCCGGCCCAGCGGACCTCGCCGGCGTCGGCCTCGAGCACCCCCAGCGCGATCCGCATCGTGGTCGTCTTGCCCGAGCCGTTGCGCCCGACGAACCCGACGATCCGCCCCTCGGGAACCTCGAACGAGACGCCGTCGAGCGCGACGACGTCGTCGAAGCGGCGGCGGAGATCGATCAGCTCGAGCACGGGATGGTCATCGGCGAGAGGCCCTCGCAGCTTAGGTCACGACCGCCAACCGGGTCGCAGGCGCCCGGAGCGCGCCGTCTACGCGACGTCGACCGCGTCGGACACGCCGACCGCGTGGCCGATCCACTCGTCGCGCTCGATCGCGTCGAGCAGCGCGTCTGCGAGGTCGAACCGGCTGATCTGCCACTCGGGCGCTCGGGCGTCGATCACGGCGGCGTACGCACCGTCGCCGGAGCGGTCGTCGATCCCGGCGGGCGCGAGCGCCGTCCACTCCAGCGACGAGGCCCGCAACGCCGAGAGGTTCCGCAGATGCTCCTCCCGCAAGTGCGCGAACTCCGGCCGCGTCTTCGACAGGAACACGCCGACCTGCGAGACGATCGCGATCCGCCGGACCCCGGCCTGCTCGGCCCCGCGGATCACGTTGGCCGTCGCGTCGGAGAGCTCGGTCGTGTCGGGCTTGCGGGCCCCGAGCGCGCTGATCACCGCGTCGGTTCCCTCGATCGCCTCGCGGACGGCCTCCAGGTCCATCGCATCCCCGCCCACCGGGGTCAAGCCGCCGGCGACCGGGAGCCGTTCGGGCGAGCGCGCCAGCGCGACGATGTCGTTCCCACGGATGAGCGCCCGCTCGAGCACGGCCGACCCCGTCCTGCCCGTCGCGCCGAAGACCGCGATCCGCATCGTTCCCCCTCCTGGTCGAGGGATCGACGATACGCCTCAGGCGGCAGCGGCGCCCTGCGCCTCGTCTGCCCGCAGGGCCACCGCCAACACGTCGCGGACGTCGTTCGCCACGTGGAACGTCATCTGCTCGCGCACCTGCTCGGGCACGTCGTCGAGGTCTCCCTCGTTGCGGCCGGGCAGGATCACCTCCGTGAGCCCCGCCCGGTGCGCGGCCAGCACCTTCTGCTTCACCCCGCCGATCGGCAGGACGCGGCCCTGCAGCGTCACCTCGCCGGTCATCCCCACGCTCGGGCGGACCGGCGTGCCGGTGAGCAGCGACACCAGCGCCGTCGTCATCGTGACGCCCGCGCTCGGTCCGTCCTTCGGGACCGCGCCCGCCGGCACGTGCACGTGGAACCGGCCGCGCAGGCGGATCGGGTCGATCCCGAGCTCGGCCGCGTGCGACCGGACGTAGGAGAGCGCGATCTGCGCCGACTCCTTCATCACGTCGCCCAGCTGGCCCGT
This sequence comes from uncultured Actinomycetes bacterium, assembly GCA_963710985.1. Taxonomy (GTDB): domain Bacteria; phylum Actinomycetota; class UBA4738; order UBA4738; family HRBIN12; genus AC-51. Next base: position 197,722 of record CAVQCI010000007.1, read on the forward strand.
CAACGTGAGGCCGTCGGCGTCCGCGTCCTGCTCTCGCGTCGCCTCGATGAACAAGACGTCGCCGCCGGTGCCGGTGACCGCGAGGCCGGTGGCGACACCCGCCACCGCCGTCCGCTCCGCGGCCTCGAAGAAGAACTTCGGACGCCCGAGGTACGTGCGGACGTCGGCGGCGTCGATCGTGACGGGACCGGTCGCGTCCCCGGACGCCAGCTTCGTCGCGACCTTGCGCAGCGCCTTGCCCAGCTCCCGCTCGAGGTTGCGGACACCGGCCTCGCGGGTGTGGTCGCCGACCACGGCGCGGAGGGCGTCGTCGGTCACCACGACCTCGTCGGGACGAAGGCCGTTGCGCTCGACCTGCCGCGGGAGCAGGTGGTGCCGCGCGATCGCGACCTTCTCGTCCTCGGTGTAGCCGTCGAGCCTGATCACCTCCATGCGGTCGAGCAACGGACCGGGGATCGTCTCGGCGACGTTGCCGGTCGCGATGAACAGCACCTCGGACAGGTCGAGGTCGACGTCGAGGTAGTGGTCGCGGAAGGTGTGGTTCTGCGCCGGGTCGAGCACCTCGAGCAGCGCGCTCGAGGGGTCGCCCCGCCAGTCGGCGCCGACCTTGTCGATCTCGTCGAGCATCATCACGGGGTTCTTCGTGCCGGCGTCCTTGAGCGCACGGACGATCCTCCCGGGCAACGCCCCGACGTAGGTCCGCCGGTGCCCGCGGATCTCCGCCTCGTCGTGGGTGCCGCCGAGCGCGACGCGGACGAACTTCCTCCCGAGGGCGCGCGCGACCGACTCGCCGAGCGACGTCTTGCCCACGCCGGGAGGTCCGATCAACGTCAGGATCGCGCCCGAGCCGCGGCCGGTCGCCTCCCCCAGACCGCGCTCCTGCCGCAGCTTGCGCACGGCCAGGTACTCGAGGATCCGCTCCTTCACGTCCTGCAGGCCCTCGTGGTCCTCGTCGAGGATCCGGCGCGCTTCTGCGATCTCCAGGTTGTCCTCGGTGCGGACGTTCCACGGCAGCTCGGTCAGCCAATCGAGATAGGTGCGGATCCAGCCGTACTCGGGCGACTGCTCGGAGGTGCGCTCGAGCCGCCCGAGCTCACGCTCGGCCTGCGCGCGGACGTCCTCGGGCATCCCGGCCTCGACGATCTTGGCTCGCAGCTGTTCGACGACGTCCTCTTCGGTGTCCTCGCCGAGCTCCTTGCGGATCGCCTGGAGCTGCTCGCGCAGGATCACCTCTCGTTGACGCTGCTCGAGGCTCTCGCCGACCTCGCTCCGGATCTTCTGCTTCAGCTCGACCTCGGCGAAGGTGTCCTTGGCCCAGGCGAGGACCTTCTCGAGCCGCTGCTCCACGTCGACGGTCTCGAGGACCTCGACCTTGCGCTCGAACGACAGGTCGGGCGAGTAGCCCGACGTGTCGGCGATCTGGCCGGGGTCGTCGATCCCCCGCAGGAACTCCGCGACGGCCGGCACGCCACGCGCCTCGACGATCGACTCGACCGTCACGCGATACTCGCGGGCGAGCTCGCGGGCGCGGGCGCTCGGGGCCGTCTCCTCGACGGGATCGACCTGGATCCACGTGGCGGCGCCGGTGCCGGGGACCCCGACGCCGAGGACGGCGCGGCGGAGCCCGCGGATCACGAGCGCCTCCTGGCCGTTGCGCAGCTGTCCCACGTCCTCGATCGCGGCGATCGTGCCGACGCGGGCGTAGGCGCCCTCGACGCGGGGGACGAGCAGCAAGAGGCGCTCGTCGCCGGCCGAGGCGGCGTCGACGGCCGCACGGGCCTCGTCGGTCTCCAGGGTGAGGGTGACGACCATGCCGGGCAGGACGACGCCGGTGGTCAGCGGAAGCAGAGGCAGTGCGAGGGTGTCGATGTCGCTCATCTCTTCGGCTCCGAAGTCGGTGGTTGCAGGTGCAACAACGCGGCGACGGTCGAGGGCATTCCCAGGCGTAATGAAGATTACGCAGCTATGCCCGTGCGGGCGAGGTCTGTCTGCTCACCCACCACGTCGACCCGGACCCGATCGAGCTGCATGTCCTCGAGGCACCCCGTGAACCTGCGGTCGTCGTTGTGCGCGACCGCGGGACGGACCGTGAGCGAGATCCCGCCGTCCGACCCCTCGAACGTCGCCCTGGCCCCCCGGGTCACGTTCGCACGGCACGACAGCCACAGCGCCCGCGCGATCGACGTCTCGGCGCCGCCCCCGTTCCGCAGCTCGATCCGGAGCTGATACACGGACCTCCCGCCCGTCGGAGGGACGCTCGGGCGGTACTGGGTCACCTCCGCCAGGACGTTCACCGCCGCCGCGACGAGCGTCACGCAGGTCGCCACGACCACGACCCACCCGACGACGTTCGAACGCGCCTGTCGCGGACGTTCGAACGCGACGCTCGGCCGAGCTCCCGAGGGGGCGGGCACCAGCCCGCCCGCCCCCGGGGCGATCCGCCGCACGCGACGAACGGCCGCCTCGTTGCCCCCGATCCCCGCGGACACCGCCGCCACCCGCTCCACGACGTAGGCGAGCGCCGACAGGATGACCCCCACCCCCAGGAGCACCGGGATGAACACGCCGAGGCCCTCGCCGGAGCCCAGCCAGGAGAACGGTCCGCCGCCGGGGCGTCCCTCGTCCTCCTCGCGACCGACCGGGGCCTCGGCCTGCATCTCGTCCAGGCGGCGCTCCAGCCGGTGGATCCTGCGGACGATCGCGCCAGCGACCAGCGCCACCTCTGCCGCCACGAAGAACAGGCCCGAGATCAACGCCCGGTTCCACTCCCAGCGGTAGAGGTACACGAGGAGGTAGATCCCCGAAGCGAGCAGCACGACGTAGGCGATGACCCGGAGCAACACCGATGCCACGGTCGCGATCTTCACGCCGGCGGCCCTCCCTCCTCACCGTCCACGCCCACGAGGGACACTTCCCCCGTGGTGCCGTCCACGACGGCCGTCGCGCCTTCGGGCAGCCGCGTCAGCGCGTCCCGGACCCCGACCACGGTCGGTACGTTCCGCTCCCTGGCGAGGATCGCGAGGTGCGAGAGGGTGCCGCCCGTCTCGGCGATGAGCCCAGCCAGGCCGTCCAGCTCCGCCGCGAGCGCGGGCGACAGCACTCGAACGACCAGCACCTCACCGGGGGCCCGTGACGGCGTTCCCTCGTGCCGCACGCGTCCGCTCCCGCGACCGCCGCCGGCGCCACGAGGACCTCCGACGGCGCGCCGGTCCCGGCGCCCCGGGGGCACGACCCATGGCACGACCGATCCGGTCGCGGTCAGCCGGAACGTCGCGGGCAAGGGGGGTCCGGGCCGCTCGCGATCGCGCACCGTCAGGATCGACGGCGCCTCACCGCCCGTGGCGAGGTCCTGCAGCTCCGCCGCGGTCAGGTGGCGAACCTCGGATGGATCGGCGAGCCGTCCGTCGCGAGCCAACCGTTCACCCAAGATCCAAGCCGCGCGCGCGCCCAGCTCGTCGAGCCATCGTGCGCGCAGTCGCAGGGCCTCGCGAGGCTCCAGCGCCGCCAGGGCCGGCGGCGCGTCTGCCTCCGACCCGGATGTGACCGCCGGCAGCGGACTTCCGGGACCCACGCTGGGGGGCATCAGCGCCAGGACCGCGGGCGCCCCCGCCACGATCTCGCGGTCGGACAGCCCCTGCGCCCTTCCCGAGCGGACGAGCGACAGCGCGATCCACGAAGCGGAGGGCCCGTCTCCGTCGTCCAGGAGCATCCCCGCCAGGATCTGGAACGCGTGCACCCGGACCAGCTCCTGGCGCACCCGTCCCAGCAGCGAGACGAGCACGTCGTCGGGCATCGTGGGAAGCTCGGGGACCGCCGCGAGCCGTGCGTCCACGTCCCGGACGACCCCCTCGCCGATCGAGGGCAGCCATCGCCGCAGCTGCCCCACGCGCCATGCGGCCACCAGCCGGCGGGCGGGCGGGCGGGGGTCCAGCACGCGGATCCCTCGCGGGCGAGTCGCCCACCCCACGAGCTCGAGGTCCATCGCCACCCGGCCTCCGACCGTCGTCACCACCGGCGACGCCGCGATCCGCCCGTGCGGCACCGCTCCGATCGCGCGCAGGGCCTCGATGGTCCCGATCCGCAGCGGCGACAGGAACAGGTCGCGCTCGAGCACCGAGAGCGGGTCGGGGAAGGTCTCACCGATCGGGCCGGGGCCCAGCAGGGGGCCGGTCGCGCGTCCGGCGTCACCCACCGCCGTCACGGGACGACTCTGCAGCAGCCACAGGTGGCCCTGGCGGTCCACCGCCCACTCGACGTCCTGCGGAGAGCCGAACCGCCGGGCCGTCCGGCGCGCGAGCCGCGCCAGTCGGTGCCGATCGTGGCGCGCGGGCGGACGAGCACCCTGATCGACCTCCAAGAGCCTGCCGTGGCGCGACAGCACGCACCGGCAGCCGCCGGACCGGCCGCTCACGATCTCATGAGGCGACCCCGCAGCCCATTCGACGACGACGCGCCCGCGCTCGCCTGTCACGGGATCCATCCCGAACAGCACGCCGCCGCGCGCGGCCTCGACCGCCACCTGCACGAGCACGGCCATCGGCACCCCCGGCGCGACGCGATCCCCGGAGCGCCGCACCGTCTCGACCGCATCGATGAACGCGTCCCATCCGCGCACATCCAGGACCGATTCGAAGCGTCCCGCCATGGACGACGTCGCCACGTCCTCGGCCGGCGACGACGACCGAACCACGAGCGGCACCCGGCCCTGGTCAGACAACATGGACCAGGCGTCGCGGCAGATCGTCCCGGACGCCGGCGACCGGTCCGCCGGGATCACGAACCCCGGAACCACGGGGAAGCCATAGGCGACGGCTCGGGCGAGTGCGCCGCCCTTGCTCCCCGCGACCTCGGACCTACGGGCGGCGTCGTCGCACAGATCCAAGACCGATGCCTCGGTCCATGCCGCACCCATCTGAGCCTCCCTCGCCTTCATCATCGACCGCCTGCCCATGGTGTCCTCGGGCAACCGTCCCGTCCGTTGCGGGCCACTTCCCCCGTGCGGCGCATCGTTCCTCGGAGCACCATGACCATGGAGAACCCGATGGAGACGCGGTCTCGAACCGCCCCGATCGCCGCGCCCGCGCCGCCGGCGCGTCGCAGACGGAAGTGGTGGATCCTCGGCGCGGTCGTGCTCGTCGTGCTCGGCGCGTATTGGGTGCTCCTCGGACCCCAGACGATCTCGTTCCTCACCCACCGCAAGGGCGCGCCGACCACGACCTGGCCGGTCGTGGCGTTCCCACCGGGCGAGCAACCGGACCTGCGGATCGCGGTCGCGGGCGACGTCGGGGAGGGCGAGGAAGCGGAGTGGAGCACCGGCTGGTCGATGAGATACATCGGCGAAGGCGACCGCTATGACGCGCTCCTGCTCCTGGGAGACAACGTGTACCCGAGCGGCGACCCCGCTCGGCTCCCCTACACCGTGTTCCGACCCTTCGACCCCGTGCTCTCCCGCGGCGCCGAGCTCTACGCGATCCCGGGCAACCACGACGCTGCGCACGAGGACGAGCAGATGGCCGACCTCGGCATGCCGGGCACGTGGTGGGCGTCCCACCTCCCGGGCGACGTGCTGCTGATCGGTCTGGATTCGAACAGGCTCGACGATCCGACGCAGACCGCGTTCCTCGAGGACACCCTGCGCGCCGCTACGGAGCGCTGGAAGGATCGTCGCCGATCCACGAGTCCGCATACTCAGCCGGCTACCAGGGACTCCAACCTCGCGGTCCGCGACCTGTTCTCCCCGATCTTCTCGCGCTACGGGGTGCAGCTCGTCCTTTCGGGTCACGACCACGACTACCAGCGGAGCGTGCCGATCGACGGCGTGACGTACATCATCTCCGGCGCCGGCGGGCGCACGCGGGGCACCGGTGAGGAGAGCTTCACCGCCGCGTCGTGGTCGGTGCTGCACTACGTCGACCTGAACGTCTGGCCCGACCGGATCCTCCTTCGAGCGGTCGACCAGAACGGCATGGAGTTCGACCAGGTCACGATCCCTGTCTGACCTCGGCCGGGTGTTGCGTCTGCCGTCGCTGTCGTGAGACCCCGGTAGGCTGGACCGCTCATGGACGCGATCATCCGGACCGAGGGGATCCAGAAGCGCTTCGGCGAGGTCGAGGCGCTCAAGGGCGTCGACCTGGAGGTCGAGCGCGGCACGGTGTTCGGCATGCTCGGCCCCAACGGCGCCGGCAAGACGACGGCCGTGCGGATCCTGACCACCCTGCTGCTGCCCGACGCCGGACGCGCCGAGGTGGCGGGGTTCGACGTCGTGCGTGACGCGGAGGCCCTGCGGTCCTCGGTCGGCCTGGCCGGACAGTACGCAGCGGTCGACCCCAACCTGACCGGTTTCGAGAACCTCGAGATGGTTGGACGCCTGTACCACCTGCCCAAGGCCGAGGCCCGCCGGCGCGCCAGCGAGGTCTTGGAGCGGTTCGGGCTCCACGACGCCGCCAACCGCCCGGCGCGCACCTACTCCGGCGGCATGCGGCGCCGGCTCGACCTCGGAGCGTCGCTCGTCGCCCGTCCGAAGGTCCTGTTCCTGGACGAGCCCACCACCGGTCTGGACCCTCGGAGCCGGCTCGATCTATGGGAGATGATCCGCGAGCTGCGAGCCGACGGGATCACCGTGCTCCTCACGACGCAGTACCTCGAGGAGGCGGACAGCCTCACCGACCGGATCGCCGTGATCGACCTGGGCCGCGTGATCGCCGAAGGCACCTCCGACCAGCTGAAGGACCGGATCGGCGGAGAGGTGCTCGAGCTGCACGTCGACGACAAGACCCGGACCGCCGACGCCGCCAAGACGCTCGACGACCTCGGGACCGGCGAGCACACGGTCGAACTCAACAGCGGTCTCGTCCGGGTTCAAGCAGGACACGAAGGGACCGCCGTCGTGTTCGAAGCGGTCCGCCGGCTCGACGCGGCGGACATCTGGATCGCCGATCTCGCCCTGCACAAGCCGACCCTCGACGACGTGTTCCTCAGCCTCACCGGGCACGCCGCCGAGCAGGAGCCCGAGGAGGAGACGCCGGCGCCGGCCGGTCGTCGCGGGAGGAAGGGACGATGAGCGCCACCACGACGTCGACGCCGTCACGGATCTCGATCTCCGACCGCGTGTCGTGGGCGCTCGCGGACGGGTTCGTCGTCGCGCGGAGGAACCTGCTCCAGTTCACGCGCGTCCCGACGCTGCTGATCTTCTCGATCGTGCAGCCCATCATGTTCGTGCTCCTGTTCCGCTACGTCTTCGGCGGCGCCACGACCGGTCTCGGGAGCATCTCCTACGTGAACTACCTGCTCCCGGGGATCTTCGTGCAGACCGCGATCTTCGGCTCCACGCAGACCGGCATCGGGCTGGCGGAGGACCTGAAGTCCGGGTTGATCGACCGCTTCCGATCGTTGCCGATGTCGCGGTCGGGCGTGCTGGCGGGCCGCACCACGGCCGACCTCGTGCGGAACCTCATCGTGGTGAGCCTCATGATCGCGATCGGGTACCTCGTGGGGTTCTCGTTCCAGAACGGTCTGCTCGCGGCGATCGCCGCCGTGTTGCTGGTGCTCGCGATCGGTTTCGCCTTCTCGTGGGTCTCGGCCACGATCGGGCTCGCGATCAAGGACGTCGAGTCCGTCCAGGCCGCGAGCTTCACGTGGATCTTCCCGCTCACCTTCATCAGCTCGGTCTTCGTCGCGGTCCCGACGATGGCGGCGTTCCTGCAACCGATCGCCCGCAACAACCCGATCACGATCTGGGCGAACACGGTCCGGACCCTCACGATGGGCGACCGGTACCTGGTCTACCTCGCGGATAAGGCCCACGTGATCGAGACGTTGCCCGGGCTGTTGTTCAAATCCGCGATCTGGATCGTGGCGATGCTGGCGGTGTTCGTGCCGCTGTCGATCCGCCTCTACCGCAAACTGGACTGACCCGGAACAACCGGCGCCTCGCGTTGGTTGGCATCTCATCGGCGGCCGTCGCCGCACCTGAGCCGAACACCGAGCAACACAGGAGGGAGCGCCCGTGCTGGGCTTCGAAGGAGACAACGCTCGCGAGAAGGTCATCGTCCTGCTGACGATGTGTTTCGCGCTCGCGATGGTGATGCTCGACAACACGGTCGTGAACGTCGCCCTGCCGAGCATCAACGACGAGCTCAAGGCGGGCGTCTCCGGGCTCCAGTGGATCGTGGACGGCTACGTCCTCGCGTTCGCATCGCTCCTGCTCACCGGGGGGATCCTCGGCGACAAGTACGGCCGCAAGCGGATGTTCCTCACGGGGCTCGCGATCTTCACGATCGCGTCGGTCGGGTGCGGGGTCTCCGCGAACACCGGCCAGCTGGTCGCGTTCCGATTCCTCCAGGGGATCGGCGGGGCCCTACTGATGCCGGGCACGCTGTCGATCATCACGGTCACGTTCCCGCCCCGCGAGCGTGCGAAGGCGATCGGGCTGTGGGCCGGCGTCTCGGGTCTCGCGCTCGCGCTCGGACCGACCCTCGGTGGCTACCTCGTCGAGCACGTCGGCTGGCAGTCGGTGTTCTTCATCAACCTGCCGATCGGGATCGTCGCCTTCTTCGTCGCGATGACGACGGTGACCGAGTCGCGTTCCGAGCAGGCCCGCTACCTCGACATCCCCGGGCTCGATCCTCGGCACGGGCGCGTTGTTCTCGGCCACGTACGGCCTGATCGAGGCCAACCAGAAGGGCTGGAGCGACCCGGCGATCTACGGGTCGCTGCTCCTCGGGGCCGTGCTGCTCGTCTCGTTCCTCTTGTGGGAGCACCGCGCCGAGCACCCGATGATGCCGCTCGAGTTCTTCCGGATCCCCGCGTTCTCCGCGGGCAACACCGTGGCGTTCTCGATCTCGCTCGGGATGTTCGCGACGTTCTTCTTCCTGTCGCTGTACATGCAGAGCGTCCACGACTACTCGCCGTTCGAGGCGGGCGTGCGGTTCCTGCCGTTGACGGTCGCGATCATCGTGACCGCCCCGCTCGCCGGGCGCTACGCGTCCCAGCACGGCTCGCGGGCGCCGATGACGTACGGGCTGATCCTCGCCGGGGGTGGGCTGCTGCTGCTCGGTGCCACCCTGCAGGCAGACAGCACGTACTGGCACATGCTCCCGATCTTCGTGGTGATGGGGCACGGGATGGGCGCCACGATGGCCCCGATGACGGCCGCGGTCATGAACTCGGTCGGGCCCCAGCGCGCTGGGCTCGGGTCCGCGATGACGAACACCAGCCGCGAGGTGGGCGGCGTCCTCGGGATCGCGGTCCTCGGCACGATCCTGACGTCCCACGTGAAGAGCGCCTTCGCGCCGGCCGTCGCGGCGTTGGGGCTCACGCCCACGCAGCTCCAGGCCGTCGGTCAGGCCGCCGCGCTCGGCGACGTCTCCACGCACGGGCTCCAGGGCGCGCACCTGAGCGCCGGCCAGCTCGCGGGGATCCAGCAGGCCTTCGCCGTGTCGTTCATGGACGGCTTCCACGTGGCGCTCGTGACGGGAGGGCTCGTCCTGCTCGTCGCGGCGATCGTGGCGAACCGGTTCATCCCGGGACGCACCGAGGTGGCGGCGATCCACGCGAGCGAAGAAGCGTTCGCGATGGCGCACTGAGCGAGCGCGCTCAGCCCGGCACGGCGGCCGTGTACACGTCGAACGCGTGCAGGGTGCCGTTCGGGTTGTCTCCGGTGCTGTTCGAGTTGTCGGCCCACGCCGGATGGGCGAGGCCCGCTATGAACGCGAGGCCCGTGAAGTCCCCGTAGTCGACCTGGTTCGCGGCGTCGTTCGCGTTCGACGCACCCTGGCTCACCATCGCCGGGGTCGCCCAGGTGGCGCCGCCGTCCGCGCTGAACGTGATCGCGTACATCGCGTCGGTGTTGTTCTTGCCGTCGGTGTCGTATGCCCCCGATCCGGTGTCGAGGCTCGCGTCGTGGAACCCGACCGCGAGGTGCCCCGTGGTGGGGTCGAGCGCGATCTTCGGCAGGAACTGGCTGTTGGGCTCGCGCTCGACCCGTTCGGGGGCGCTCCAGGTCGCGCCGACGTCGTCGGAGGTCATCACCAACACGTCGGTGTCGTTGCTCTGATCGGGATGCTCGTTCGTGTAGATCAGGTACAGGCGACCCGCGTAGGTGCCCGCCGTCGTGTCCCACGCGAGCCCCGCCTCCGCGTCCACGGTGCGCTGGCGCTGCGCAGGGATCTTCTCGAACAGCGAGACGCGCGTGCGCGCCACGATCTTGCCCGCACCGAACGTCCTCGGGCCGAGCCCGTCGCGGTCGACGCTCGTGCGCAAGACCGACCGGCGCGGCCGGATCTTCGGCACGTTCTTCTGGCACACCTGCAGCACCTGTCCCGCGGGGCCGATCGCGATGTCGCCGAACGTGCAGTTCGTCGAGTGCGGCACGTCGTGGACGGCGCGGAACGGCCCGGCGTCGCCCAGACCCAGGATGCGCGCGCCAGCCGCCTGCAGCGTGCCGCTCTGGCTCCAGATCGCCCAGAGCATCTGATGCCCGCTCGTGATCGTCGGTTGATCGATCGCGCCCCCTCGCTCCTGTTCGCGGGCACGAAGCGTGAGCCCGGCGTGCAGGCGCGCGCGCGGCGCGCGAGGCGTCAGATCCTCGAACGACGACCAGGTGTCCCCGCCGTCGATGCTCGTCACGATCGTCAGCACCGTCGGGACCTGCCTGCCCGCGTAGCCGACCCACCCGAGGAACAGGTTGCCGGAGGCGTCCCACGTGATCGTGGGGTCGCAACACGCGAGGCCGAACGCGTCGCCGTCGCCGATCTTGCTGCGCGCCCAGGTCGCGCCGCCGTCGTGACTGACCCCAACGAAGATCCCGTAGCCGAACTCCACGTTCGAGGCGACCACGACGTTCTGCGGGTTCGTCGGATCGACCGCGACGGCTTCCTCGGCCTGGTTCGTCTTGCGTTTGGAGACGTTGACGACCACCGAGACGTCTGCGCGCGCCGATGGGAGCGCGCTCAGCAGCACGGCCAGGGCGGCGAGCGACGACAACAGCGAACGGCGACACACCCTCGGACCCAACCCTTCCCCCCGATCGGTCCACCGAGGATACGCGACGTCCACCCAGCCTTCGCCGCTCAGGAGCCCGGCTTCAGCACCATGTCGCACACGACCAGGAGGAGCACCGCGACGTCGATCCGACCGACGAACATCGTTCGGCGGATCAGGGCCTGGACCTCGAGGTCGTCCGCGGTCCTGCCGCTCGCGAGCAGCTTCTCGACCTTGCCCGCGGTCGGCCCCAGGAACGCGATCCCCGTGATGAACGTCGCGAGGTATCCGACGATGCCGAGCTCGATCCAGGTGTCGGAGAAGTTCCACTGCGGCGCGTAGATCACGAGGGTGACCGCGAATACGATCAGCGCCATCGAGACCGGCGCGATGATCCGTTGCCCGATCGCGCCGAGGTCGCGGACGAACGCCAGGTTGAGGTTCGGATCGTGCTGCCGCAGGATCCTGATGCTCATGATCAGGATCATCACGTTGCCGCCGACCCACACGACGGCCGCCAGCACGTGTCCAAGCTTCAAGACGTCGTACACGCCCGTCGAATACGCGAGCACCCGTTCCTCCTTCGATCGTGACCGCGCGTATCTGAACGGCTCGGGACCGCCGACGCAAGCACCCGCGGGTTAGGGAACGGGGTCGCGTGCGTCGTAGCGCCAGAAGCCCGGGGCCAACCAGCGGAGCGCCGCCATCCCGACGATCGTGATGATCCCGCCGGAGACGATCGAGATCGGCACGGTGAACAGCGTCGAGACCACGCCGGACTCGATGTCGCCCACCGACGGCCCGGTCGCCCACACGGCCATCCCGATCCCGCCGAGCCGTCCCCGGTAGCGGTCCTCCACCGCCGCCAGCATGATCGCGCTCCGGAAGATCCCCGCTCACCATGTCGCCGGCGCCCGCGACCGCGAGCATCGCGAGCGAGAGCCACAAGGTGCTCGCCAGGCCGAACACGACGATCGCGCCGCCCCACACGACGATCGCCAGCATGATCGCCCGCCCCTGACGTCGGACGTGCCGGGCCCGGCCCGAGAAGAGCGTCGCGAGGAACGAGCCGACCGCCGGGGCGGCCACGAGGAACCCGAGCACGTACGCGCTCCGCTGCTGGTCGCCGTCGGCGAGCGTGAGCGCGACCGCCGGCAACAGCGCCATCGGGAACCCGAACACCATCGCGATCAGGTCGGCGCCGAACACCGACTGCAGGTTCCGCTTGCCTTTGAGGAACCGGAACCCGTCAACGATCGCGGCCCACGACACCTCCGCCTCCTCGTCCGAAGGCGGCGAGGGCCGCATCCGGCGGAAGAACGCGATCGCCACGAGGAAGGTGGCCACGTCGAAGACGAAGGCCCCGCTCGGTTGGATCAAGGCGATCAGCACCCCGGCGAGCACCGGCGCGGTCATCCGGATCGCCGAGCCGAGCCCGCTCTCCACCGCGCTCACCGACGCGAACAGCTCCGGCTCGACCAGGCGCGCCGGCCACGTGTCGAGCGCCGGCCGGTTGAACGTGTACATCGCCGCCGACACGAACGCGAACACGTACAGCGGCCACAGCATCGGCTCGGGCAGGAAGGCGTTCACGGCCATCAGCGCGCTCATCGCTGCGAGGATCGGCGAACGTGATCGTGACGAGGCGGCGCCGCTCCGTGGCGTCGGCGACGGCCCCCCCGACGATCGGCGCCACGAACACCGGCACCAGCTGAACGAGCCCGAGCATCCCCACCGCCAGCGTCGAGTGCGTGAGCTCGAAGACCTGGTACGGCACGACCACCGCCACGATCTCGTCGCCCACGTCCGAGACCGACCGCCCGATGAACAGCGTCCGGAACTGCGGCGAGACCCGCAACGGCGTCAGGTCCATCAGGTGCCCGCGGGCACGCGCGAGCAGCCCGGGCTGCGGCGGGTCGTCGGATCCTCGGGCGGTCGTTGCTCGTCCATAGCAGCCGTCCACGCTAACGGCTCGAGTTCGACGACGATGCAGCCGGCAGTCCCGGCGATCGCTCAGGTGTCCTTGGTCGCGACCAGCGCGAGCATCCCAGGGACCACGGAGCCGGGAGGCTCGGCCTCCGGAGGCTCCTCGAGCGCGGTCAGCCTGAGCCCGGAAGCGAACGGCGCGCCGACGAGCTCGCCCAGCGGCACGTGCCGGTGCCCGACCCGGCGCCCGCACCCGTGCTCCCCGAAGTAGGCGAGTCTCGATGCCATCCGCCGTCGCGGTAGCCAGGATGGACTATCTTCGTCGTCTCGTCCCGCAGCTCGACGAACTGCCCGACGAAGCACGGGTGCGTCCCGAGATAGACGAGCCGGCCCGCGGGCCGCAGGACGCGCTCGATCTCCGCGAAGACCGGCGCAACGTCGTCGACGTCGGTGTGCAGGTAGGTGGCGACGACGGCCTCGAACGAGCCGTCGGCGAACGGAAGCAGCGTTGCGTCCGCGCACGCGATCGTTGTCGATCGCCCCGCAGCGACACTGAGCTGGTCGACAGAGATGTCGACGCCGACGACGCGCCGCCCCGTCGACGCGACCGAGTCGAAGTGCAGCCCGGTCCCGCAACCGACGTCGAGGCACCAGCCCGAGCCCGCACCGAGCAATCGCGCGAGATGCCCCGCGCTCGAGAGCTCACCCTGCGCGTACCCGGCGAAGCGCTCCTCGTACCACTGGGCGTGGCCGTCGTAACGCGGCGCCGTGTTCATGCTCAAGCCTAGAACGGATACCCGAGAGAGCGTCGCGGATGGCGGTCAGCTTGTGGCGTCGCGTCGGGCGAGGACCGATCGCTCAGCGCAGTAGCCGGTCCATCCGGCGGTCGCTCAGACGCTTGCCACCGGTCTGACAGGTCGGGCAGTAGGTGACCTCGTAGTCCTCGTAGGAGACACGGCGGAGGTCATCGCCGCAGCGGGGGCAGGGCTCGCCGTGCTTGTTGTGGACGACGAAGTGGTCGCCGAGCTTCGTGGGGAGGCCGCCGTGACGACGACGCTCGACCTCGAGGGCGTTGGCGACGATCTTGTTGACCGCCTCGATGAGGGCCTCGCGCTGCGCGGGGTCGAGCTTCGCGAGTTGGGCCGTGGGCGACAGCCTCGCCTCGTGGAGGACATCGTCGGTGTAGCCGCGGCCGAGACCGGCGATCGTGCGCTGGTCGCGAAGGATCGTGTGGACGCGGCGGTTGTCATCCGACTCGAGGAGGTAGGCGTCGGCTTCGGGGGTCAGCACCTCGGGGCCGAGCTTGGCGAGCGGGCCGTCGTCGCCGGCGGCGAGCACCCACCAGCCCGCCTTGCGCTGCGTCCCGAACTCCTTGACGAGGACCGCGGGGCGTTCGGGGAACCGCAGGCGCACGACCGCGCCTTTGGGCTTCGTCGTCTTCGGCTGGGGCTCGACGTCGACGCGGCCGCCCTGCGAGAGATGCACGAGCAGGCGGCGACCGTCGGTGAACCCGAACACGACGTACTTGCCGAGGCTGGAGACGCGCGAGATGGTCGCGCCGCGGAGCTCGTCGGGACGCGGGGCGTAGGTCTTGAGCGAGGAGAACTGCAGCGGGTCGGCTCGCTCGAAGGTCGCGCCGGCGACGACCTCGTCGAGCCGCTCGGCGAGCGCGCGGATCTCCGGCAGCTCGGGCACCGTCGCCTCAGCCGGTCAGGGAGGCGGCCGCCTCGCGCACGATCGCGGCGCACTCGTCGATCCGGTCCGCGTGCGTGCGGTGGCTCACGACGCACACGCGGATCCAGTAGGTGCCGCGGATCCGCGTGCTCGACAGGAACACGCGCTTCGAATCGTTGATCCGGCGCAGCAGCTCGGCCTGGGCGTCGTCGTCGCCGTCGCGCAGGCGGAACGCGACCACGGTGCACTGCGGCGCCCAGCCGACCTCGAGGTTCGGGTCGTCGAGGAACGCCGCGTGGATCCGGTCGGTGAGGTCGAGCTTCTCGTCCAGTGCCTCGCGGAAACGAGCCACGCCGTGGAGCACGAGCGGGAACCACACGCGCAGCCCGCGGACGTCGCGGGACAGCTCGGGCGAGAGGTCGGCGTAGTTCGGGAGGTCGCCGCTCGGCGGGAGGTCCTGCAGGTAGGCGGCGCCCTCGAAGTGGGCGTCGCGGAGCGCCGTGCCGTCGCGGACGACGAGGCCGCCGGTGCCGTAGGGCAGGAACATCCCCTTGTGGGGATCGACCGTCACGGAGTCGGCGCGCTCGATCCCGCGGAACCGTTCGCGGCCCCGGTCGGTGAGCTGGAAGAATCCGCCGTAGGCGCCGTCGACGTGGAACCACATCCCCTCGCGCTCGGCGATGTCGGCGAGGTCGGCGAGCGGGTCGATCGCGCCGGTGTTCGTCGTGCCCGCGGCACCGGCGATCAGGAACGGCCGCAAACCGGCCGCCCGGTCCTCGGTGATCGCGGCGGTGAGCGCCTCGGGATCCATCCGCAGCTGGTCGTCGGTCGCGACGATCCGGACGTTGCGCCGCCCGAAGCCCGCGATCGTGGCCGCCTTCGTCACGCTCGCGTGCGTCTGGTCGGTGACGTAGTAGACGCCGTCGAGGAAGTTCTCCCCCAGCCGAACGTGGCGGGCGGTGACCACCGCGGACAGGTTCGCCATCGAGCCGCCGGTGGTGAGCAGACCTTGCGAGCCCTCCGGGAAGGCGAACAGCGAGCAGAGCCAGCGCGTGACGTTCTCCTCGAGCTGCACGACCGCGGGGCTCGGCTGCCACAGGCCCACGTACCGGTTCAGGCCCTGCGCGAGGAACTCGGCGAGCGCCGCAGTGAACAGGCCGCCGCCCGGGATGTAGGCGAGGTAGCCGGGGCCGCTGTACTCGAACGTGTGGCGCGAGGCCTCGAGCGCTTCGTCGAGGAGCGCCGCGAAGTCCGCGCGACCCTGCTCCGGGGCCGTGCTCCGCAGCCGGTCAGCGACGGCCAGCGCCTGCTCGGTGTTCGCGGCGGGCGCGTCGTCCAGGCCGCCGATCCAGTCGATCAGCGCGTCGAGGACCGCCTGGCCCATCGCACGCATCTGCTCGGGCGACGGGTCGAACGGTAGACCGGTCGTCGGCTCGGTGGGCGCGATCGTCACGCGGGGCGCTCCATCCCGTGCGCGACCGAGGCCAGCAGTCGCGCGGACGCGCGCGCCACGTCCTCCACCGCCGCGTCGAACGCCTCGCGGTGTTTGGCCGATGGCTCGCGGAACCCGCTCACCTTCCGCACGTACTGCAGCGCCGCCTCGCGGATCTCCTCGGGCGGCGCGACGTCGGTCCCCTCACGCAGTCGTTTGATGCTCCGGCACATAGCGAGCACCCTACCGCGCGCCCGCGCGAGCGCGGTCCCTACCTGCGAACGAGCGTGCGGACGCGGGCCGCGGACGCGCGAGCCCGCTCGATCTCGGCCGCCCCGGGCCGGCGCGTCGGCGGCGCGAAGCGTTCCCGTTCGAAGGTGCGGACGACCACGGCGGCTTCGGCCCGAACCTCGTCGGACAGCTCGGGAGCGCGATCCACCGCCGCCAGGAACTCGGCCGGTGTCGCGCTCGCCGCACGCGCGTGACCGGCCGCCGCCAGCGTCGCGACGAGGTCCTCGAACGCACGTCCGGCGGGACCCGCCGGGCTCGGACCTCGGCTGCGACGTCGGCGGCGTCTCCGGGGGGCCCCGAGCGCTGCGAGCAGCAGCACTCCGGCGAGGACCGCCTCGGGCCAGGCGCGCGACGCAGCCCCGGCCGCACCGGCCACCGCCGCACCAGCGCGCACGGCCGCGTCCTTGACCGATCCCGGCACCGCGCCGGCGATCGCGCGCCCGATCGCGCCGAGGAAGGCTGGCGCCATGAACCGGCTCGCCCACGACGGATCGGCCGGCGGCACGCCGAACGTCGGATCGAATGGGATCCACCCGACGTGCGGGATCAGCACCTCGACCCACGCGTGCGCGTCGGACTGACGGACCTCCCAGTAGCCGGTGAGCGGGTTGCGTTCGCCGGGCCCGTAGCCGGTGGCGATCCTTGCCGGCACGCCGTCGGCCCGCAGCAGGATCGCCATCGCGCTCGCGATGTGCTCGCAGAACCCGCGGCGCGTGTGGAACAAGAACCAGTCGACCGCGTCGACGCCGTCGGGCTCGCGCGGCACCGTCAGGTCGTACTGCGTGTGCGTCTGCAACCACGTCTGCACGGCCAGCGCGCGGTCGTAGGGCGTGGCAACCCCCGCGGTGATCCGGTGCGCGAGCGCGACGTCGCGCGCCGGGAGGTCGGCCGGCAGCTGCAGGTACCGCTGCAGACCCGGCACCCCCTCCGTGGGCGCCATCGGGATCGATCGGAGCACCTGCTCGGAGACGTCCGTCACGTCCGAGACGACCGAATACACGAGTCCTTGGTCGAGCACGAAAGGCGCGCGGACCGAGCCGTAGACATCGGCGCGGAGCCCGGCGCCCGGGAAGTAGACCTTGTCGACCCGCGCCGCGCCGAACAGCACGTTGGTCTGGGTCGAGTCGATGTAGAAGGTCTGCACGAGCTGGCGGGTCGGGACCGATCGGGTGAGCGGCTCCGGCGGCACATCCTGCGACTGCCCGTCCGATCCCGGGGTCACCGGACGCTGTCGCGATGACGAGTCCGTCCAGACCTGCCCGTCGAACGTGTCGAACGCTTCGGCCTTCCACAGCGCCGGCTGGTCGGCGCGGACGCGGAACGCGATCTGGTCCGAGAGTGTGCCGCGTGACCGCAGGTCCATCGCGTCGCTGAACCCCGGGTAGGCGTCGGGCGCGAAGTCGACGACACCGTTCGCGTCGGCCGGCGGCAGGAGCGGGTTCGCCACCTGGTCGGTCGAGACGGTCGCGGGCGTGCGGGAGCCGAGCGAGAACGGCGGGGTCCGCACCAGCTGCGCGGGCAAGCGCGGCATCGCCATGAACAGCGCCGAGCCGAACACCACCGCGGTGACGCCGGCTGCGGTCGCGGACCGGGCCCGGGGCAGGACGTGCCGTCGCCCCTCGTCGATCCGGCGGACCGCGAGCGGCGCGGTCACCTGGTCGGGCCGGGGGCGCGCCGACAACCAGAGCCACGCGGCCGCGAGGACGGCCCAAGCGAGCATCACCCCGAGGTAGCCGGTCGTGAGGCTGAGGGCACCGCCGGCCGCGACGAGCGTGGTCGAGGACACCATCGAGAACGCGAGGTCGCGGCGGCGCGGCACGTCGAACGCGTGCAGGATCTGCACCCACAGGAACAGCGACGCGAGCGGCACCCGCGCCTGGTCGACCGTGGTGATCGTGCCGACCCGCTGCAGGAACATCCCGAACGCCGCCATCAGCGCCACGGCCAGCGTCACTTTGACGAGCATGCTCGAGTGGCGGCGGCGAACGTAGGAGAAGAGGTAGCCGGCGGGCGCGAGCAGCAGCGCGGCGACCGCCGAGGCCGTGTCGACGGCGCCCTGCAGGACCACCGCGAGCACCCCGACCTCGACCGCGAGCGCGACCACGACGCGCATCGCGACCGAGTCCTCCGGGGGGGCGGTGGGACGCCGGCGGAGCTCAAGCTTCACGCCTGCACCACCGCGGGAGTGCCGAGCGCGTCCGCGAGGTCCTCGCCGGGGAGCCAGGGACGCGCGTCGACCCCTGCCGCACGCAGAGCGGCCGCGAGCGCCTGGAGATCCGCGCCGCGACCCTCCCCGTCCTGGAGCCCGACCGGCACCGCGACGATCCGCGCGACCGGGAGCGCCGGGAGCGCCGACGCGAGGCGGCCGGCGTCGACGTCGCGCCACGCTGGGAACGCGACGACCACCGTCTCCACGCCGCGCAGTTCGCTGGTGCCGAGCCCGGCCACCACGTCGGTCAGACCGGTCCCGCTCGGCACCAGCCGGGCCAGCCATCGGAGCAGGTCCCGATCCTCCGCTCGCGCGAGCACGTCGATCTCGTTCGGACCTGTCGCCGCCACCAGCCGCGCCCCGTGCCCGAACGCCTCCGCCGCCTCCACGAGCGACGCCGCCACCGCGCAGCAGCGGTCGAGCGGCGTCCACGTGGTGCCGCGGTCGCGCTCGGTGTCGACGACGATCGCGAGGCGCCGCGTACGCTCCTCCTCGAACTCGCGGACCATCACCTGGCCGTGGCGCGCGGTGAGCCCCCAGTGGACGTGGCGCATCGAGTCGCCGGAGCGGTACTCGCGGACGCCTAGGTACTCCGGGCCCTGCCCGCGCCGCGGCGCCGGATGGATCCCCGCGTCGTTCGTCCCCGCAGGCTCGACGAACGACAGCTCCCCCAGCGGGAAGACCCGTGGGAGCACCAGCGTGGCCACGTCGACCTTCACGCGGCGCCGGCGCTCCGCGACCCCGAACGGCGCAGAGGACCGCACCTCGATGGAGGTGGTCGCGATGGCGCCGCGACGCTCCGGGGTCCGCAACGTCAACAGCTCCACCCGCTCCCCGCGACGGATCGCGGGCGCGAACACCTCGGCCGGCTGCAGGTGCGCGTCGGCCACCACCACGGACCACCGGACACCGCGCCGGACGTTCGAGAGCCGCAGCTCGACCAGCGCCTCGCCTCCCTGCGTCGCCTCCTCCGGGGCAACGAGCTCCGCGCGCAAACCGCGCAACACCGTGAACGGCAGCACCAGCCCCGCGACCGCGGCCCCCAGCAGCAGCGCCGCGAGCACGAATAGCCATCCGGCCTGGACGTTCGTGCCGATCACGAACAGGACCCCGGCGCCGACGAGCAGGCCGCCGAGGCGTTTGCGCGGCCGCACGGCCTCAGTCCTTCCGGGCGACGTGCAGTGGCACCGGCACGGTGTCGAGCAGCCGGCGGACGACCTCACGCGAGGTCCTCCCGGCGCCACGAGCCTGCAGCGGCACGAGCCGGTGCGCGAGCGCCGGGCTCGCGAGCGCCTTCACGTCGTCGGGCAGCACGTGATCGCGGCCTTGCGCGACGGCACGCGCCTGCGCCGCGCGCACGAGCCACACGCTCGCGCGCGGCGAGGCGCCGAGCTCGAGCTCGGGCTGCGCGCGGCTCGCCGTCACGAGGTCGACCGCGTACTTCAAGACCGCCTCGTCGACGTAGACCTCGCGCACCGCGTGCTGGCAGGCGAGCACCTCCTCGGGCGTGAGCACGGGCTCGAGGTCCCGCAGCGGGTGCCGCTCCAATTGACGGCGGACGAGGTCGGTCGACCCGCTCGCGTCCGGATAGCCCACCTGCACCGCGAGCGCGAACCGATCGAGCTGGCCCTCGGGGAGCGGATACGTGCCGTGCTGCTCGACGGGGTTCTCGGTCGCGATCACTAGGTACGGCGCCGGGAGCGCGTGCGTGACGCCCTCGACCGTCACCTGACGTTCCTCCATCGGCTCAAGCAACGCCGACTGCGTCCGCGGCGTCGTCCGGTTGATCTCGTCGACCAGCACCACGTTCGCGAACACCGGCCCCGGCACGAACCGGAACTCTCCGTGCTGCTGGTCGTAGACGCCGATCCCGGTGAGGTCGCTCGGGAGCAGGTCCGGCGTCGCCTGGATCCGCGAGAAGTCACCCCCGATCGAGACCGCGAGCGCCCGGGCGAGCGTCGTCTTCCCTACCCCGGGCACGCCTTCCAGCAGCAGGTTGCCATCGGCGAACAGACAGATCGCAGCCGTCTGGACGGCGTCGTCGTTCCCGGCGATGACGCGACGCACGTTCTCGACCAGACGCCGGAACGCCGCGGTCGCCTCGCCGGCGGCGGGCTGCGGCTCGATCACGGTTGAGGCTTCGACGCCGCGCCACGCGCGCTTGAGCCAACGCGGGGCGGCTACGGATCCTTGTGGGCTCGCAGCGAGTACATCAGCGGGAACGTGCCTTCCTGCCCCGGCGGGAACCCGTAGTGGCCCGGCCGGACCTCCGTGAGGAAGAGCGCCGGCCAGCCCAGCTCGCGCTTCTCGTCGAGCAGCTCGACGCGCAGGCCGTTGCGGGCGAGCAGCGTGACGACCTCGCCGAGCGCGTGGTTCCACCCGTGCTCGACCTCGGCGTCGACCTCCGCGGTCGGATCCGCGTAGGACCCCTGCACCGGGAACGAGAGCGTCTCGCCGCCCCAGTAGTCGTAGGCGAACTTGATGTCGTTCGGCGTCTGCTGGTCGTCGTCGATCGCCCAGAGCACCGGATGGCCCTCGTGGAGGTAGAAGATCCCACCCGGCTTCACGAACGACGCGACGGCGCGCGCCCACGGCTCGAGGTCGGGCAGCCATCCGATCGCGCCACGACCCGTGTACACGACGTCGTAGGTCTCGCCCTCGAGCGGCCCCGGCAGGTCGTAGACGTTCGACACGACGAACCGGGCCCGGTCCGCGAGCCCGACCTCCGCGGCGAGCTCGGTCGCGAACGCGATCGCCGGCTCGCTGAAGTCGACGCCGGTGACCTGCGCGGCGCCCAGGCGCGCCCACGACAGCGTGTCGAGCCCGAAGTGGCACTGGACGTGCAGGAGCGTCTTGCCGGCGACGTCGCCGACCTCCTCGCGCTCCCACGCCTCGATCCGGACGTCTGCGGGGTCGTCGCGGAACCGCCGCACGTCGTAGAAGTCGCCGGTCGTGTGGATCGCCGTCCACGCGTCCCACAGGCGGCGGTTGTCGGCGAGCTCGCGCTCGTGCCCGCTCACTCGTCCTCCTCGGCGAGCGAGGCAGAATCGACGAGCGACGCGACCACCGGCACCGCCTCGGCGACCTCGGCGCTCGTGTCGTCGACCATCGTGACCAGGCCGAGGAACTCCGCGCCGCGCGCCTCCACGAGATCGCGGACCGCGAGCGCCTGGTTCCCCGTCTCGATCCAGTCGTCGACCAACGCCACACGATCGCCGGGCCCGAGCGAGCGCGAGAGCGCCCGCAGCTCGGTCACGTTGCCGCGATAGTCGGGCTCGGTCGTGGCGACCGTCTTCTCGCCGGGGAACAACCCGCCGGCCTTGCGGATCGCGGTGAACCCCACCTCGAGCTGCACGGCGACGGCCCCGCCGAGCAGGAACCCTCGCGACTCGACGCCGGCGATCGTCGTCGGGTCCAGGGGCTCGAGCGCGTCGGCCATCGCGTCGACGACCGCTCCGAACAGCTCGGCGTCCTCGAAGACCGCCCAGACGTCGCGGTGGCCTCCCACCGACCGGATCGTGGCGGCCAGGCGGTCGGCGAGGGCGCTCGTCCCGCTCATGGCCGTCGCGCCGCGAGCGCGCTGATGGCCTCCATCACCGTGCGGTGCGCGAGGATCGCGGTCACCTCGGCGTGGTCGTACGGTGGCGCCACCTCGACGACGTCCATCCCCACAAGGTCAACCTGACTGACGATCTGGCGCACCGCGCGCAGCAACTCACGCGCGAGCATCCCGCCGGCCTCGGGCGTGCCGGTCGCCGGCGCCATCCCCGGGTCCACCACGTCGATGTCGACCGAGAGGTAGATCACCTCGGGACCGTCGAGCGCCTCGACGATCGCGTCAGCGATCACCGCCTCGCTCCCCCGGTCCTCGATCTCGGTCATCGCGTGCCAGCGCATCCCCTGCTCGCGCATCCACTCGAAGACCTCTTTCTCCGGCCAGTAGCCACGGAGCCCGATCTGGACGAAGTTGCGGCCGTCGACCCACCCCTCCTCGATCAGGCGTCGCATGGGCTCGCCGTGCGCGTAGAGGTTCCCCCACTGATCGGGCGCGGTGTCGGCATGCGCGTCGAAGTGCAGCACGCCCACCTTGCGCGGCCAGACGTGGCGTGCGACCGCGGCGGCGCTCGGGTAGGTGATCGAGTGGTCGCCGCCGAGCACGATCGGGATCGCGCCGCACTCCGCCACCCGGAAGACCTTCTCGTGGATCACGCGGAGCGCGCGCTCGGGCCGGGTCGGCACGATCGGCGCGTCGCCGGCGTCGACGGCCTTCAGCCTCGTGAAGACCTCGGTCTCGAGCTGGATCGACCATGCCCAGTCGCTGCTCCAGGCGGTCGGCGCCATCCGGATCGCGCGCGGCCCGAACCGCGCGCCGGGCCGCGACGAGACGCCCTCGTCGTATGGCGCGCCGACGATCGCGACGTCCGCGCGGGCCTCCCGCAGCGCCTCGTCGTCGGTCGCCCACGTGAGCTTCTCGAAGGACCCGTGCCAGTCCGAGTAGTACGGCAGGTCGGTGTTGGAGAACTCCGCGAACTCGTCCTCGCTCTTGAGCTCGCTGTGCTGGAGCCGGAAGTCGGGCGCCTCGCTCATGCCGGGTAGTCAATCACAGGGCCGCGTCAGTCCGGCCCCAGCGCGGCGAGCTCCGTGAGGAACTCGCGCGGGGTCCGGATCGCCAGCATCGCCCCTCGCACCTCGAGGAGGTCGAGATCGCCGGTGACGAGGACGTGCGCGCCGGAGGCACGGGCGAGCTCCACGACGACGTCGTCGTCCGGGTCACGGCTCCACGCGTCGCGGATCTCCGGGTCGGGTCGCACGACAGCACCGTCGGCGAGCACGACCAGGAAGTCCTCCACGTCCGCGGCGGGCGCTCGCGGCGCGATCGACGGCCGCGCGAGCACCGCCCGGAGCTCGCCCAAGAGCCGCGGGCACGTGACCAGTTCGAACTCCCCGTCGAGCCAACGGCGGACGACGTCGGCCGGCGCGCCGTTCGGGGAGAGGATCGCGGCCACGAGGAGGTTCGTGTCGACGACCGCCCGGATCACGGGGCCTTCCGCACCTCGTCCACGGCTTCGAGCGCGACGGACATCGCCTCGTCCTCGGGCACGTCGCGGTTGCGGGCCCACACGCGCTCGAGCGACTCGAACCCGAGGTAGCGGCGGAGTGCGGCCTCGATCACCTCGGAGTCCTTCCTTCCGGTCCGAGCGGCCAGCACGCGCGCGGCCCGAAGAACGTCCTCGTCGACGTACACGGTGGTCTTCAGCTTGGACACCGATGCATCATGACGTCACGACGTCGTGGCGTCAACGCACGGATGGACGTGGCGAGGCCCCTCGACCCGCGCACCCCCTTGGCGGCCGAGCGGAGGCTCCACACGATCCACTAGACGACCACGTACCCCGCCGGGTTCGTGCTCAGGGTCGACGACCAGGCGGCTACTTCTTCGACAGGTCCTTGAGCAGCTGACGGGCGCAGTTCGCGCCGGGGCCGCCAGTGAGGCCGCCGCCCGGGTGGGCGCCGGAGCCGCCGAGGTACAGCCCTTCGAGCACGAACGCGTACCGCGCCTGACGGTTCAGCGGCCGCCACGCGAACCATTGGTCGAGACCGGGCGCCGCGTGCTGGAGGTCGCCGTCGGTGAGCCCGTAGACCGTCTCGAAGTCCTCGGGCGTCGTGATCGTCCGCGCTTCGACGAGACCCGAGAGCCCCGGCGCGTATTGCTCGAGCGTCTTCAGCACGAGGTCGCCGAGCGACTCCTTCTCCCCCGCCCAGTCGCCCTCGCGTAGGTGCCGCGGCGCCGCCTGGACGAGCACGCTCATCACGTGCTTGCCCTCGGGCGCGAGCGACGGGTCGGCGAGCGTCGGGATCGTGGCCTCGAGCATCGGCGACTCGGCCACGTGGCCGTACTTGAACGCGTCCATCGCGCGCTCGACGTCGTCGATCGACGGACCGATCACGATCCGGCCGTGCAGCCGCTCCTCGTCGGCGCCGGCGAACGCCGGCAGCCCGCCGAGCGCGAGGTCCACCTTCGCGGTGGCGCCGCGCTGACGGATCTTCTCGGCGCGCCAGGCCATCGTCGGGCCGAGCTCGACCGGGTCGCACAGGCGCATGGTCTGCTTCGGATCGATCGCGGACACGACGACCGTCGCGTCGAGGTCGGTGCCGTCGGCGAGGGTCACGCCCAGCACGCGGCCGCCGCGCGTGCGGATCGCCGCGACCTCCACCCCGGTGCGGATCTCCACGCCGAAGGACCGCGCCGCGTTCGCGAGCGCCGTCGCCAGCGCGCCGGTGCCGCCTTTGGCGAACGTCGCCTGCCCGGGGGCGCCGCCGTCGTTGCCGGCCGAGTCGTTCAGGAGGTTCGCCGAGGTGCCCGCGGCCCACGGACCGAGGCTCGTGTAGAGGACCCCGCGCGTGGCGAGCGGCCCACGGACCGCCTCCTCCTCGAACGTGTCCCCCACCAGGTCGGCCACGGCCGTGGCGAGCGTGCGGACCGTCTCGCGGCCCGCTTTGGCGCCGAGATCGCGGAACGCCTTCCCGAGCCTCAGCCCGGCGATCGCGTCCGCGATCGAGGGCGAGGCCGTGTCCGGCGGCGTCGCGACGTTCACGTACGCGAGGAACGACGCGATCGAGCGGATCTTCCGGTCGAACTCCGGATACGCGGAAGCGTCGTGCACGGAGCGCGACCGCAGGCCGTCGGCCGTCTTGTTGGCGTCGCCCCAGAACGTCACGGGCTCGCCGTCGGGCTGCGGCGCGAACACCCGCACCGCCGGCACGATCGGCTCGTACCCGTGCTTCGTCAGCTTGAGGTCGTCGACCACCGACTGCCGGAGCCGTCCGACCGTGTGCACGAGGCCGGGAGCCGTGAAGCCGTCGGCCAGCGGCACCGGCCGCAGGATCCCGCCGACCTCGTCGGCGCGCTCCAGCACGGTGACCTTCTTGCCCGCCTTCGCGAGGTAGGCGGCGGCGATCAGGCCGTTGTGGCCCGCGCCGATCACGACGACGCCGGTCTTCGCCATCAGGCCGCCCTCCGTCCCTTCTTGCGTTCCTTCAGGTACTCGAGCGCAGCCAGCCGGCCGTTCGCGGCCATGATGCCGCCCCCGGGGTGCGTCGCGGACCCGCACATCCACAGGTCCTTTACCGGGGTGCGGTAGCGCGCCCAGCCGGGCACCGGCCGGTTGAAGAACAGCTGCTCGAGCGACAGCTCGCCCTGGAAGATGTTGCCTTCGGTCAGGCCCGTCCAGTCCTCGATGTCCTTCGGCGACAGCACGAACTTGTGCAGGATCTTCGAGCGGATGTCGGGGAAGCGCTCCTCGAGCGTGTCGATCACCGTCTCACCGAACGCGTCGCGCTCCTCGGTCGTCCACTCGCGGCCGTCGGAGAGCTTGTAGGGCGCGTACTGCACGAAGCACGACATGATGTGCTTGCCCGGAGGCGCCATCGACGGGTCGACGAGCGTCGGGAAGATGCAGTCGATGTACGGCCGGTGCGAGAACCGCCCGTACTTCGCGTCGTCGTAGGCGCGCTCCATGTAGTCCAGGCTCGGGCTGAACGAGATCGCGCCGCGGAGCCACGGTCCGTTGCCTGGCTTGCACGCCAGCTCCGGCAGCGAGTCGAGCGCGAGGTTCACCTTGCCGCTGGAGCCGCGGAACTTGTACTTGCGCACCTCCGCCTCGAACTCGGGGTCGAGCGTGCCCGACTCCAGCAGCTTGAGGAACGTGAGGTTCGCGTCGACCGAGGACATCACGACGTCGGCCTGGATCTCCTCGCCGGAGTGCAGCGTGACGCCGGTCGCGCGGCCGCCGCGGACGTCGATCTTCGCGACGGGGACCTCGGTGCGGATCTCGGCGCCGAGCGCGAGCGCGGCGTCGGCGATCGCGTAGGAGATGCCGCCGGTGCCGCCGCGCGGGATCCCCCACGCGCGGAACGCGCCGTCGATCTCGCCCATGTAGTGGTGGAGCAGCACGTACGCCGTGCCGGGCGAGCGCGGTCCCTGGAACGTGCCGATGATGCCGGACGCGCTCATCGTCGCCTTGAGCGGCTCGGTCTCGAACCACTGCTCGAGGAACTCGGCCGCGCTCATCGTCATCAGCTGGATGAAGCAGGTCTGCAGGCGCTCCGGCAGGTCGCGGAACGACTTCGCGAGCGGTCCGACCGGGAGCCACTCCATCGGGCTCAGCTTGCCCGGGTCCGGCGGCAGGATCGACAGGATCGGCTTGATGAACCTGGCCATCTCGGCCATCAGCATCGAGTACTCGCCGTAGACCTCGGCGTCATTCAGCGACCACCGACGGAGCTCGCGGACGGTCTTGCCGTGGTCGTTCACCCGCCAGAGGGAGTCGTCGTCCAGCGGCGTGATCGTGCCGTCCAGCGGCAGGATCTCGAGGCCGTGCTTGGGCAGCTCGAGCTCGCGGATGATCTCCGGACGCAGCAGGGAGACCACGTAGGACATCGCGGAGAAACGGAAGCCCGGGTAGTGCTCGACCGTGGTCGCGGCGCCGCCGAGGATCGGGTTCTTCTCCAGGACCACGACCGACTTCCCGGCCTTCGCCAGGTACGCGGCCGTCACCAGGCCGTTGTGACCGCCTCCGATCACCACGGCGTCGTAGCGCTTGGCCATCGACCCCTCCTTCGCTGCATGCGCTCATCAAGGGTATGACCGGAGGTCAGCGGGTCGCTTCCCTGGCCCGCTCCGGCGTTGCACCCGGATGCTAGTGGCGCCCCTACCCTCGCACCATGGGCCCCCTGACCTGAGGTCACTAGGCCCGGGGCGGGCCTGTCGACCCCCGGATACGCTTGCGCCTCGGAGCACCCACACTCGAGGAGGACCACCGTGAGCGTCGGAACCGCGTTCTTCCCACGGGAGCAGGAGCTCAACACGAAGCTCGCCTGGGGCGAGTGGTCCGGCTACTACGCCGCGGCCGTCTACGCCGACTTCCACGACATCGAGTACAACGCGGTCCGCGAGGCAGCCGGGGTCGATCGACACCTCCCCGCTCTACAAGTACGTGGTCCGCGGCAAGGACGCGCAGCGCCTCATGGACCGGGTGATGACCCGCGACATCTCCAAGCTCAAGGTCGACCGCGTCTACTACACGCCCTGGTGCGACGAGGACGGCAAGCTCATCGACGACGGCACCATCACCCGGATCGCGGAGGACGCCTACCGCGTGACCGCGGCCGACCAGCTGTACCGCTGGTTCCACCTCAACGCGACCGGGCTCGACGTCGAGATCGAGGACGTGTCCGAGACGCTCGCCGGGCTTGCCCTGCAGGGCCAGCTGTCGCGCGAGGTGCTCCAGCAGGCCACCGGCCAGGACTGGAGCGACGTCCCCTACTTCGGGCGGCGCGTCACCACGATCGCCGGCGCCGAGGTCGACGTCACCCGCACCGGCTACACGGGCGATCGCGGTTACGAGCTGTGGATCCAGACCGACGCCGCGCTCGACGTCTGGGATGCGGTGTTCGACGCCGGCGTCGGGTACGGGATCCAGCCGGTCGGGATCCACGCACTCGACGTCTGCCGGGTCGAAGCCGGGCTGATCCTCGCCGAGGTCGAGTTCTCGAGCGCCCGCCACGTGACCGCGCCCGAGCTGAAGTACTCGCCGTTCGAGGTCGGGCTCGGGCGGCTCGTCGACTTCGGCAAGGCGAGCGACTTCGTGGGGCGGCGCGCCCTGCTGGCGGAGCAACGAGACGGAGGTCCGGCGCGCCGGCTGGTCGGCCTCGAGCTGGACTGGAGCGGGATCGAGGCGCTGTTCACGAAGCACGACCTCGCGCCCGCGGTCTCGCCGATGGTGCACCGCGACCCCGTGCCCGTGTTCAAGGAAGGACGGCAGGTCGGCCGCGCCACCTCGATCACCTGGGGGCCCACGATCAAGAAGATGGTCGGGTTCGGGTCGGTCGACAAGGCCCTGGACCGGCTCGGCACCCGCCTGTCTGTCGAGTGGTCGGTCGAGGGCGAGCGAGGCAAGGTCGGGGCGACCGTGGTGAAGACCCCGTTCCTGGACCTGGAGCGCAAGCGCACCTGAGCGCCTCCACGGGAACGCAATCCACGGCGGCCTCCCTGCTCCCCGGCCGTCTGCGAGGATGGATGGCGTCGTGACGCCTCCCCGTCCCACACGCACGTTGGTGCTGTTCGCCCTGTTGGGTGGCGTGGTCGCGCTCGTCCTGACCTGGATGGGCAGCGTCGTCGTCGGGGTCGCGGCAGGGCTGCTCACCTGGATCGTGGGCTGCCTGGCGGTGTGGTGGGCAGCTCGCGCCGGGCGTCTGGGCGGTCCGCAGGACCCCTCGCGCCGCCGCTTCGTCCTCGGTGCCGTGCTCGGAGGGTTCGCGTGGGTCGTCGGCGGAGCGGCGATCGGACGCGCGGGAGCCAAGCTCGCCCGTCCCGACGCGACCGCGGTGCAGGACGACGCCGCGACCCTCCTGGGCGCCGAGTACATGGAGCTGGTCCAGCGGACGTACCGCGAGGGCCGCTCCGGCGACCTCCAGTTGCTGCTCGCGCCGTTCAACTCCGCCAACTACGCGCCCGAGTCGCTCTCGCTCGTCCCCGACGATCCGCGCTCGAGCCACGCCAGCGTGTGGATGTACCTGGAGCGGGTCCCGCTCGTGGTCTACGGTCCGGGGATCGTCGAGGCGTCGGACTCCGAGGAACGGGTCACGCTGGCTGACCTCGCACCGACCACCGCCGGCCTGATCGGGTTCGACGGCTGGCCCCCCGACCGCGAGGGCCGCCCGCTGCCCGGCCTTCGCACGACCGGCAAGACGCCCAAGGTCGTCGTGACGTTCGTGTTCGACGGTGGCGGCTGGAACGCGCTGCAGCAGTGGCCGAACGACTGGCCGTACCTGGGGCGGCTGATGCGCGAGGGGGCGAACTACCGCAACGCGCTCATGGGCTCGTTCCCCGCGGTCACCGCGTGTGCCCATGCCACGATCGGCACCGGGACGTTCCCGCGCCAGCATGGGATCACGGGCCACAACATCCGCGACGGGACCACGGTCCGCAAGGCTTACCGGGACCCGGGACAGGCCGACCCCTCGGACATCCTCGTGCCGACCCTCGCCGACCTGTGGTACGACCGCACGCAGGCGTGGGTGGGCGAGATCGGCTACCAGGTGTGGCACGTCGGCATGCTCGGCCGCGGCGGCACGACCCGCCCCGCCGGCGACAAGCCCGTCGGCGTCTACTGGAACGACCGCGGCGCGCAGCAGTGGGAGCCGCACAACCCGGACCTGTATCGCATGCCTGAAGGTGTGCCGTCCCTCGACGTGTTCGCCTCGCATCAGGCCGCGTTCACCCCGCCGGACTGGGACACGGAGTTCACGCCGAAAGGCATCGCCGTGAACTGCTGCAGCCCTCCGATCGTCCAGTACCAAGGCGATCTGATCGAGGCGACCATCACGAACGAGCCGATCGGGCAAGGCGGCCCCGCCGACCTCCTGTACCTCAACTACAAGATGCCCGACTACACCGGGCACGTGTACAACATGCTCTCCGAGTGGGAGGGCCTCGTCCTGCGCTCGGTCGACGAGCAGCTCGGCAGGCTCGTGGACCAGTTGGAGCAGCGGTTCCCCGGCGAGTACGTCTTGATCGTGACGGCCGACCACGGCCAGTGCCCGACCCCCGATGCCGTCGGCGGGGTGCGCTCGATCCCGATCCAGCTGCAAGCGGTGATCGAGGACGGTTCGGCCCGGGCCTCACGACGGTCATCCAGAGCGTGGTGCCGTCCGAGACTACATGGACGTGCACGCGCTCTGGGATTCGCGGGGCCTCGCTCGACGACGTCGCGGCCTCGCTGCGGCACCTCACCTACCGGCAGAACATCGGGCCCTACGTACCCCGCAACGTGATCGAGCAGGACCTCCTCGACCAGGAGGAGTTCGCCGCGGTGTTCTCCACCACCTACCTGGGCTCGCTCGGCGACGTGAGCCGGTTCGGCCGGACCACCTACGCGGGCGGCGAGGTCGACCCCGGCATCCCGCCCCGCTCGCTGTACGCCTGAAGCCCGGCCTCGAGGGCCGGCTGCACGTCGGCCCAGTCGAACAACCGCCCGAGCCGTACGAGCACGACCCCTGCCCCGACGATCGCCTCGCTCACGCCCTGGACGGCGAACAAGGCGGCGAGGAGCGGATCGCTCTCGGCCATGACCGGACTCTCCGCGACCCGGCGGCCGCCGATCGTGGTGGTGGCGAACGCCCGCGGGCCGGCGTCGGGAGCGAGCGTCGACGCCGGCCCCCATGCGTGTGCGAGCACCGCGGCCGCGTTCTCGGCCGTGGCGCCCGGGTCGGCATCGGGTCTCAGGTTCAGCCGCGCCCGATAGCGGTGCAGGTCGAGCGATCGCAGCGCCTCGAGCTCGAAGAGCCGGTCGAGCGGCGACGGCGCCTCCGCCGGCGGCGAGGTCTCGATCGTCTCGCGCGTCAGCTCTTCGTCGACGTGCAGACGGAGCACCGTCCGGTTCGTCGCGGCCTCGAGCGCCCACCTGGTCACGAGCCCATCCTAGGCACCCATCCGAGCACCCTGGCCCGCGGTCATCGGACGGCCCAGGTGCGCTGGTCACGACCACGAACCCGCTCGTGACGCCGGGTCACCCACCGCGTTGACCGGCCCCCGCCGCCGTCGATACCGTGCGGCCGTGAGCCTCCTCGTCCCCTGCCCGTTCTGCGGGGAGCGTCCCTTTACCGAGTTCACGTTCGGGGGCGAGCTTCGCCCGGTGTCATCGCCCGACCCCGAGGCTGACTTCGCCCGTCTGTACCTGCGCGCGAACGTCGCCGGGGTCCAGGAGGAACGCTGGTTCCACGCCTACGGTTGCCGACGCTGGCTGACCCTTCGCCGCGACACCACGACGAACCGGATCGAGCCCTGAGGTGGCGACGTTCCGGTTCGAGGGTCGCGAGGTCCCGTTCGTCGAGAGCGACACGATCGCGTCCGCGCTCCACCGCGATGGCGTGCGGACGTTCACACGCTCGCTGAAGCACCATCGGCGTCGCGGGCTCTACTGCCTGACGGGCGACTGCCCGAACTGTCTGCTCACCGTCGACGGCGAGCCGGGGATCCGCTCGTGCACCACCGATGCACGCCCGGGTCAGCGCGTCGGGCGGGAGACCGGGTGGCCCTCCACCGAGCGAGACATCCTGGCGATCACCGATCACCTGCATCCCTTGATGCCGGTCGGCTTCTACTACAAGACCTTCGTGAGGCCGCGGTTCGCGTGGGAGACCGCCGAGCGGGTGATCAGGCGCGCCACCGGGGTCGGGCACCTGCCGCTCGACGGGCAGGTGCGCTCGAAGCGGACCCGCCACGCGCACGCCGACGTCCTCGTGATCGGCGGGGGGCCGGCCGGGTTGGCGGCGGCGGCCGTGGCGAGCGGTGTCGCCCGGGTCCTCCTGGCCGACGAGGCAGCGTGCGGCTGGTCGTGCCCGCCGGGTCCGGCGCGCGACCGGGTGCTGGCCCTGGCGGAGGAGGTCCGCGCACTGCCGAACGTCGAGATCCTCGAGCACCACGCCGCGATCGGCGTCTACGAGGGACCTTCGGCGGCGCTCGTCGGACCCGACGAGCTCGTCGAGGTCGAGGCCGGGCGGATCGTCGTGGCGACCGGCGCGGTCGAGGCCCACGGCGTCTTCCCCGGCAACGACCTGCCCGGGGTCTGGCTGGCGCGCGGCGCGGTCAGGATGACGGCGACCCACCAGATCCCGATCGGCAACCGCGCGGTCGTGGTGGCCGAGACCGAGGAAGGGGTCGAGCACGCGGGGATCCTGCGTGGGCTCGACGTCCAGGTGCTCCTGCTGACTTCCTCGGCGCTCGCCGAGCACGCGCCGCAGGGCGTGCAGGTGCTGCCCGACGCCCGGATCGTCGCGGCCCGCGGCAGGTCGTTCCTGACGAGCGTCGTGGTCGACACGCTCGAGGGCCGCCGACAGGTCGAGACGGATGCGCTCGTGCTCGCGCTCGGGTGGTCGCCTCGCGACGCGCTCCTGCGGATGGGCGGCGGGCTGCCCGTGACCGGCGCCGGCGACGTCGTGCGGCCGGGCGCCGGGCTCGAGGACGCGATCGAGGGTGGGCGCCGGGCCGGCGCGGGCGAGCCGGTCGAGCCGCTCGAGACCGACATGCCGCCGCTCGGCGAGGAGGGCACCGTCTGCCTGTGCGAAGACGTCGGCGTCCACGAGCTCGAGACCGCGTGGGACGAGGGCTGGACGTCCTCGGAGATCCTCAAGCGGTACACGACCGCGACGATGGGCCCCTGCCAGGGCGCGCTGTGCTCGCGGCACCTCACGTGCTTCGTCGAGTCGCACGGCGCCGTGCCGAACGCCGGGGGTCGCACCACGGCGCGACCTCCGGTCCGCTCCCCCAAGCTCGAGGACCTGATCGGCGGAGTGCACGAGGTGATCGAGAAGCGCACCGCCCTGCACGACCGTCACGTCGCGCTCGGCGCCCGCGTGGACCGCTCGGGCTCGTGGATGCGCCCGGCCAACTACGGCGACGTCGCCGCCGAGTACCGTGCGGTCCGCGAAGCGGTGAGCGTGATGGACGTTTCCACGCTCGGGAAGTTCCTCGTGGCGGGTCGCGACGCCCTCACGCTGCTGGACACCGTCTTCCCGACACGGATCGCCGGCCTCGCGCCCGGCCGCGCCCGCTACCTGATCGCCCTCGACGAGGCCGGCTACGTGATGGACGACGGGCTCGTCTGCGCGCTCGAGGGCGCGAACGCGTACCTGACCTCGACGTCCGGCGGCGCCGACCGGATGGAGGCCTGGCTGCGCAACTGGGCCGAACGCCTCGACCTGCACGTGCACCTCGTGAACCAGACGGCGCAGCTCGGGGCGATCAACGTCGCCGGCCCGCACGCCCGCGAGCTGCTCGCCCGCCTGTGCGACGACGACCTGTCCCGCGACGCGATCCCGTACCCAGGGTTCGCCGACGTCACCGTCGCCGGTGTGCCCTGCCGCGCGATCGCGGTGGGGTTCGTGGGCGAGCTCTCCTTCGAGCTGCACCACCCGCGGTCGCGGAGCGTCGAGCTGTGGGACGCCCTGCTCGAAGCCGGCGCCGACCTCGGGATCCGGCCGCACGGTCTGGACGCCCTCGACCTGCTCCGGATGGAGAAAGGCCACTTCTTCCTCGCGCAGGACACGCTCCCGGACGACCATCCCGCGAAGCTCGGGCTCGGGTGGGCGGTCGCGATGCACAAGGGCTGGTTCGTCGGCAAGACCTCGCTCGAGCGGATGGCCGCACTCCCCCTCGAACGACGGTTCGTCGGGCTCCGGTTCGACGGCGTGCCCCAGCGCGGCGCGCCGCTCGCGGTCGGCGGCGACGTCGTCGGGCGGGTCACCTCGTGCGGTCACTCGGCGGCGCTCGGTGCGCACATCGGCCTGGGCTGGGTGCGGGCGGTCGACGGCGCCTTCCCGAGCACGCTCACCGCGGGCGGTCTTACCGCCACCGTGGTGCCGACGCCCTTCTACGACCCGGAAGGGGCGAGGCTCCGTGCCTGAGCTCCGCGGGGTCGAGCGGTCCGTCGTGCTCTGTCAGGCCTCGCCCGGCGCGCTCGACGCGCTCGTGTCGCCCGGTTACGGGAGCCGCACCTGCCGGACCGCGCCGGACGAGGCGTTGATCGTCGCCGACCACGAGCGAGCCGCAGAGGTCGAGCGCGAGGTCGCCGATCGGATCTCCGCGCTCGACGACGAAGCGGTGGTGCTCGACGTCACCGATGGGTGGGCGGCCTGGACGCTGGATGGGACCGATGCCCGCGCCGCGTTCGCCTACCTGTCCGCGCTTCACCTGCCCGAGGAGGGCTTCGTCCAGGGCGACGTCGCCCACGTCCCCGCCAAGGTGCTGGTGGAGGCCGGCGCCCTGGTGATCTTGGTGCCCTCGTACTGGGGCGCCCACCTGCGCGAACGAGCGGTCGCCGACGCCCGTGCCACGGAGGTCGCGCAGTGACCGGGCTCCTGCGACGCCGGACGTTCCTGCGACGGACCGAGGTCGAGCCACGCTACGACGTCGCGATCGTGGGCGGCGGGGTCAACGGTCTCGCGATCGCCTACCACCTCGCCGCGAACCACGGGATCAGGAACGTCGCCGTCTTCGAGCGCGCGTACATCGGGTCGGGCGGTTCCGGCCGCAACACCCAGGTCGTCCGCGCGAACTACAACACCCCCGAGACGGTTCCCCTGTACAAGGCGAGCCTCGAGATCTGGCGGACGCTCTCCCAACGCCTGGACTTCAACATCTTGTTCTCGACGCAGGGCGAGCTCGACCTCTGCCATACCTGGGACTCACTCGAGGTCGAGCGCGACAAGTCGCTGCTGAACCGCACGTACGGCGTCGCCACCGACATCCTCGGACCCGACGAGATCGTGAAGATGAACCCCCACGTCGACATGACCGGCGGCGGCGAGTTCCCGGTGCTCGGCGCCTCCTACCATCCGCCGGGGTCCTTCGCCCGGCACGACTCCGTGGTCTGGGGGTTCGCCACGGCCGCCCAGCGGCTCGGCGTGCAGATCCACGAGCAGACCGCCGTCACCGGGATCGAGGTCGTCGACGGCGCATGCCGCGGATCCTCACCGATCGCGGCGCCGTGGCGGCCGGGTGCGTGGTCAACGCGACCGCCGGGTACGCGAGCACGGTCGCGGAGATGGCGGGATCCGGTTGCCGATCGCCACG
Organism: uncultured Actinomycetes bacterium; assembly: GCA_963710985.1. GTDB lineage: Bacteria > Actinomycetota > UBA4738 > UBA4738 > HRBIN12 > AC-51. The sequence continues at coordinate 232,867 of CAVQCI010000007.1, forward strand.
CACGCGCTGCAAGCGTTCGTGACCGAGCCGTACCGCCACGTGCTCGACGGACTCATCAGCTCGATGGACCTGTACGTCTACGCCTCGCAGACCGCGCGAGGCGAGATCCTGGTCGGCGCCGAGATCCTCCCGTACAACACCTACTCGACGCGCTCGACGTTCGGGTTCCTCGCCGAGGCGGCCAAGCGGACGATCCAGATCTTCCCCGTGGTCGCGAAGGCCCGCGCGATGCGTCAGTGGACGGGCTTGTGCGACATGACCCCGGACTCCTCGCCGATCCTCGGCGAGTCCGAGGTGGCCCGGTTCTTCCTGGCGGTCGGGATGGGCACCTGGGGGTTCAAGGGCTCGCCGATCTTCGGCCAGACGATGGCCGAGCTGATCGCGACCGGACGGACCCCGGCGCTCATCGCGCCGTTCACGCCGGGACGGTTCCGCGCCGACCGGATGGTCCCCGACGCCGCGAGCGCGGGCACCCACTAGCAGCGCAGACGGGAACGCCGGCGAGGGGGCCGAGAGCGCGGGTGCAGCCGCTGCTCTTCCATCGCGACCCGGGCGCGAACGTCGCTGCCCCAGGCGGTTCCGAGGACCTCAGTCCTCGGTACCGACGAGGATGCGCTCGAGCTCGTCGCGGACGACGAGCCAAACGGCGTCGCAGCACGCACAGGTGACGAGCTGGAAGTCGCCGGCGTGTCGATCCGCGTCGACGTGACAGCCGCACACCGGGCACTCCATCGGTCGCCTCCTCCGGCGTTCCCGATCGAAGCCTGGCACCATCCCGCCGTCGGGGACAGGGGTCGTTCGGCCCCTCCGGGACCGGACCGTGCCACCTGCGATGAACCGCACGTGCGACCCGTTCGTACTGCATGACGTACCGTGCGAAAGATGAGAACACACGACCCGGCCTCCGACGAGGCGCTGATGGCCGCATTCGCGGCCCGTGACGAGCGCGCCGCCGGGGAGCTCTACGACCGGTTCAAGTCACGGATACTACGGACTCGGGATCGTGATGCTGGGAAACGATCAGGCGGCGCAAGACCTCGTGCAGGACACCTTCGTGAAGCTGTGGCGCAACGCCGACCGCTTCGACTCGGGCCGCGGGCGGCTGGAGACCTACGTGCTCCTCGCGGCCCGTTCGCTCGCGATCGACGCGATCCGCCGACGCGTGGTCGAGGCGCGGTCGCTCCAGGCGATCGGCGAGCCCCGGGAGGACGACCCCTCGCCCGGCCCCGACGAGCGTGCCGCGGTCGGCGACCTCACCGACCGCGCGCGACGCGCGATGGCCTGTCTGTCACCCGAGCAGCGCTCCGCCCTCGAGCTCGCCTACTTCGGCGGACGGACGACCTCGGAGGTCGCCGCCTTGGAGGGCATCCCGCTCGGCACGGCGAAGACACGGATCCACGCGGCCCTGCTGCGGCTGCGCCAGGAGATGGCCCGGGAGGCCGACGATGACGTGTGACCAGACGCGGGAACTGCTGCCCGAGCATCTGCTCGGCACCCTCGACGACGTGACCGACGCCGGCGTCCGCCGGCACCTGCGCGGGTGCGCGGGCTGCCGGCAGGAACGGATGGACCTCGAGGACGGGCTCGCCGCGCTGTCGCACGCGACCCACGAGCAGGAGCCGCCCGAGGAGCTGCGGGACCGCGTCTTGGGGACCCTCGCGGAGGAGTGGCGCGAACCGGCCGCGCCCGTGGTCGCAGCGCGGCCCGCGCGCAAGCGGAGTTCCCGGCTCGCGGTGGCCGCCGCGCTCGCGGTGCTCGTGATCGCCGGCTCCCTCGTTTTCGGCGCCGGTCAGGCCCACCGCGCGAACCTCGCGACCGCCGACGCGGGCGCGTACCGGAACCTGCTGGCGACGCTCGGCGGCAAGGAGTTCCGGATCGGCGAGCTCCACGGCTCGGGCGGGCTCTCCGGTCAGGTGCTGCTGTACGACGGCGACCCGACCGGCGGGTGGACGTCGTGGGGTCTCGTCCTCGTGCGCGGCGGCGTCCCATCGGGCACGACCGCCACGCTGCTCGCCCCCGGCGGCCGCACGATCGAGCTGCCGCCGCTGCACCAGGGCGAATACGGCACGTCCTCGACGTGGCTCGTCACCGGGCACGACATCACAGCGTTCGACGAGCTGACGCTCACCGGTCCGGACGGCACCGTGCTGGGCACGGCGTCGATCCAGGAAGCGTGAACGGGGACCCCTTCGTCACGCTCAACGGCCCGTCGGCGATCCTCCGACGAGCGGACGAGCGACCTCACCGGCGACCGCGACGATCGTGTCATCGTCGGTCACGAGGGTCTGGCCTCGCTCCTCGGCCAACGCCACGTACGCGGCATCGTATGCGGTGAGCCCACGGGCAACCCAAGAGGCAACCGATCGCAGCTCCGGCTCACCGACCTCGAACAGGAGGTCATGCAGGCCGTCCGCAAGCTCGAGGAGGGGTTCCGCATCCCATCCCCAACGGCGGCCGGCCATGTTCAACAGCTCGAGGAACAGGAGTGCAGGCACGACCACCGAGAGGCGGCCGGCCTCGTAGTCGCTCCGCAGCTCACGAGCCTCCGCCGAGCCGCGCTCGTCCGACGCGAACCACTTGAGCACGACGGACGCATCGAGGACGACCTCGTTCAACGGGAGTCCCGCTCCGCCCGGACCGCCGCCGTCGCTTCCTCTGCGTGAGGACGGGCGTCGAAGAGTCGCTCGAGCCGAGCCATGGCGCGTCGAGCTCGCCGGTCGGCTCCGGGCCCGCGATCGGCACCGAGGTCGCGGGCCGCGAGGCGAGTCAGGTAGGCGCTGCGACTCAGCCCGGCGGACCTGGCGGCACGATCGATCCGAGCGAGCAGCTTGTCGTCGACCGAAACGAGGATCTTGGTCATGACCAGAGAATATCCGGATATCCGGATATCCGGACCCTCAGCAAGTGCTGCCGAGGCACGATCCTTGGTGGAGGTGGCGGGATTCGAACCCGCGTGTCCGCACGACCTTCTGGGGCTTCTCCGGGCGCAGCCGATGGTGAAGATTCGCCTCGAGGCTCCCATCGGCGGAGGACCTCTCGGCCAGCCCGGGTGCGATGTCCCTCAACGGCCCCCGGACGGAACCGCTGTGGTCAGCCTGCTCAGTGACGCCCTACCCCCGACCGCAGGCCCACGGGGAGGGCGGCTACCTAACGGTGTTAGGCAGCGAGCGCGTAGTTGTCGTTGGCGCTTGTGTTGATCCGGCGTTTCACGTGACATCCGGGATCACGGCCCGCTTCACCCAGACGGTATCCCGTCCGGATCGAAACCAGTACACCCCCGCTCTTCAGTTGTCACACCGAGTATACGGTCGCTCACCGACCCGGCTGAAGGGTCTTCGTGAACCGCACGTGCGGGGCGAGCTCGTACCCGACCGCCGTCCAGAACGCGAGCGCGAGGTCATGGTCGTCCACCACGATCGCCGCGATCGGCGCGCGCCGAGCCCCCTCAGCCGATCCTCCGCGGCACGAACCAGCCCTGTTCCGAGACCCTCGCGCCGTACCCCCGGACGCACCGCCAGGCGCGAGAGCTGTCCGCGCCAGCCGTCCCATCCCGCCACGATCGTGCCGAGGAGCCGGTCCCCGTCCGCGGCCACGAGCAACGCGCCCGGGTCACGGGCGAGGAGCGTCTCGACCGCCGATGCGTCGTCGGTCTCGGTGACCTCCGCGTCGGCCTCGCGCCACAGCGCGAGCACCGCGGGCACGTCCTCGAGCGACGCCGCGCGGATCGTCCAGGTCACCGCCGCCGCCCCAGCTCGCGCTCGGTCTCGCGCTGCGCCTCGCGCTTCGCGATCGCCTGACGTTTCTCGTACTTCCGCTTGCCGCGCGCCAGCGCGATCTCCACCTTCGCCATGCCGTGCGTGAAGTAGACGCGGAGCGGCACGAGCGAGAGCCCCTTCTCCTGGGTCGCGCGCTCGAGCCCCTCGATCTCGCGCCGGTGCAGCAGGAGCTTGCGCGGCCGCACCGGCAGGTGGGTGCGCTTGTCGCCCTGCTCGTAGCAGGGACGTGCATCCCTTCGAGCCAGAGCTCGCCCTCGCGCACACGCGCGTAGCAGTCCACGAGCGAAGCGCGCCCGAGGCGCAACGACTTGACCTCCGTGCCGGTCAACGGATCCGGCACTCGAACGGTCGAGGAGCTCGTAGTCGTGACGCGCCTTCCGGTTGGAGGCGACGACCTTCTCCCCTTCGTCGCGACGCCCGGGCATGCGGGCGAGCCTACACGTCGAGGAATCTGCGCATGCCGATCGTGCCGGCGATCACCGCCACGACGCATCGCCGCGACCACGATCCACGGTGCCACGAACAACACGTCGGAGTTGCGGATCAAGGGGAGCCACGGCACCGCGCCCGCCATCCCGTCGATGACGAGCGACCTTCACGAAGAACAGGCCCACGATCGCCGCGAACGCGCCGAGCAGCGCCTCGACGAACCCCTCGATCAGGAACGGCGTTCGGATCCGCCAGTTCGTGGCGCCGACCAGACGCATGATCCCGATCTCCTTGCGCCGCGCGAACATGCCCATCCGCAGCGTGTTCGCGACGGCGCGACGGCCGAGCCGAGCATCAGCACCGCGATCGCGAGCACGCTGAACGACAGGTACGCGTGATCGTGGTGAGCTCTGGAGGAGTCCGCGTTGGTCGATGACCTCGCGATCCCCGGTTCGCTGCATTGCAGCGTCCCGGTCTTCGCGTCGGGGCGCAGCCGAGCGCGGCGGTTACCTGCTCGTATTGCGACGTGTCGGCGAGATGCACCCGCAGCGACGTCGGGGATCGGCGTTGGGGTCGGCGTTCTCCACCACCGTCTTCTGCGTCGCGAAGACCTTCTTGAACTGCGCACAGGCCTGCCCCTTCGTCTCGGTACTGGACGTCCGCGACGGCGGGGAGCTGCTGGAGGTGCCCTCCAGACGCGTGACCGTCGGCGGGCTGCACCGGATCGGTCAGGTAGACGGCGACCTCGACGTTGCCGTGTACGCGTCCTTGATCAGGGTTCGAACTGACGGCAGATCAGCAGCGAGAACCCGAGAGGAACAGCGCGATGAACGCGGTGGACATCGCGGCGAACGCCACGATGCCGTTGCGGCGAAGCCCCGACGCCGTCTCGCGGAAGTAGTACTCCACGCGGCGCACGCTAGGAGTACACCCCTCGGGACTGGTCGCGAACGAGCTTGCCCTTGTCGAGCTCGATCACGCGCTTGCGCATCGCGTCGACGATGGCCTGGTCGTGCGTGGCCATCACCACGGTCGTGCCGATCTTGTTCACCTTGTCGAGCAGCCGCATGATGTCGACGCTCGTGTTCGGGTCGAGGTTGCCCGTGGGCTCGTCGGCCAGCAGCACCAACGGGCGGTTCACGCAGGCGCGCGCGATCGACACGCGCTGCTGCTCGCCGCCGGACAGCTCGTCGGGATAGCTGTTGAGCTTGTCGCCGAGCCCCACGTAGTCGAGGATCTCGGGCACGCGCTGGTCGATCACGTGCTTCGGCTTGCCGATCACCTCCAGCGCGAACGCGACGTTCTCGAACACCGTCTTGTCCTGCAGCAGCTTGAAGTCCTGGAACACGCAGCCCATGTTGCGCCGCAGCTTCGGGCATGCCGCTCCACGAGGAGAGCTTCGCGAGGTTCTTGCCCGCGACGTAGACCTCGCCCTGGGACGGCTCTTCTTCCTTGAGGAGCAGCCGAAGGGTGGTCGACTTGCCGGAGCCGGAGGGACCGACGACGAAGACGAACTCGCCCTTCTCGACCTCGATCGAGACGTCGTCGAGCGCCACGACGCCGTTCTTGTACGCCTTCGAGACGTCTTGGAGGCTGATCATCGTAGTTGGGGAAGTACAGGCTGGAAGGCCGGGCTCACCCTACCAGAGAGGTCCGTCGAAGCCGGGAGGCCGGCGCCGATACCCTGTGTCGATGGCGTGGCGGCGCGTCGCGGCGGCCTGCGCGGGCCCCCTGCTGATCGTCGCGGTGGTGCTGTTGTCGCTGCGGGGGTTCGTGGTCGGTGACCGCCTGACGAACCAGCAGCCCGACCTCCTGTCGTTCTGGTTCCCTCGATGGGCGTTCCTCGGGCGGACGCTCGCCGCCGGCCACCTGCCCCTGTGGAACCCGTTCGAGATGGCCGGCTACCGGTTCGCGGCGGACCCGCAGAGCGGATGGCTGTACGCGCCGCCGTCGCTGCTGTTCTGGCTCTGCTCTCCCGGCGTCGCGATCCGCGCGATGATCGTGCTGAACCCGTTGCTCGGCGGTCTCGGCCTGTACGCCTTCCTCCGCGTCGACGGCTTCGGCCGGACGGCCTCGACCGCCGGCGGGCTCTCGCTCGCCGGAGCGATGGCCACGAGCGAGATCGCGGTCTCCCTGCCGTTCGCCGGGGCGATCGCGTGGACGACCGTCGTGCTGCTCGGCGCCGCCGGGTTCCGCGCCGTCCCGGCGATGGTCCTCCCGGCTCGCCTGGCTCGCGCTCGGCGCGTTCGGCTGGTCGCAGGTCGCGAGCGCCCACCTGTCGCACGGGCTCGCGATCGGCACGGCGCTCGTCCTCGCATACCTCGTGGCGAAGGCCGTGGGCGAGCTCGCGCGGCACGAGGCCCGCGCGCGCGCCGTGGTCGCCGGGACCGCGCTGTTCGTCGTCGTCCTGCCGCTGGCCTCGCTCGCGGTGATCGGCCCGCGCCTCGGCTTCATCGGCGACTCGAGCCTCGGCGCCGGGTACGAGGCGCTCGGCGGCGGAGCGGGCACCGTCACCGGTCCGGAGGTGCAGCCGATCGTGCCCTCCGGCGTCTGGGCGGGCTGGCCCCTCGCATCGAGCGCCGCGCCGGGTGCGTACGCGGGCGCGTGGTCCTGCTCGCGGTGCCGCGGCGCTGCGAGCCCGGCGCCGCCGGGCGCTCGTCGTGGCGTTCGGCGTGGTCCTCGCGGGCGCGTACGTCATGATCTCGAACGCCGTGCTCGGGGTGGAGGCGGTCCGCAAGGCGGTCGCCGCCCTGCCGTTCGGCGATGTGCTGCTCCACAACCCCGGGCGGCTGCGCTACGCGGCGGTCCTGGCGCTGCCGGTGCTGGGCGCGGCGGGACTCCAGGGGCTCTTCGAGGACCGCCCGTCGTGGCGCGCGACGGCAGCCTGGCTCGCCGCCGGCGCGGCGCTCTGGCTCGGGCTGCCGCTGGTCGCCGGCGGCAGCCCGGCTCGCTGGGCGCTGTTCGCGGTGGCGCTCGTGCCGGCCGCCGGCACGAGTCCTGGCTGGTCGCGCGCACGGCCGCGTGGTCGCCGGCCGTGGTCTGCGTCCTCGCGCTCGAGATCGTCGCCGCGGGGGTGCTGGCCGGACGCTGGGGCGGCGACGACATGCGCCTGGGTCTTGAGGGAGGGGGCGCGCCGCTCGCGTTCCAGCCGCTGCGGTCACGCCCGCGGTCGATCTCGAGGCGTTCCTGTCCCCGCCGGCCTTCGTCGATGAGATCGGCAGCCAGCGCTACCTGACATGGGTGCCGCCCGACGCGATGTACGCGAAGGGCTACCTGTTCGCGCAGGACCCGTGGGACTGGCCGATGCTCGCGAACGAGCGAGGCACGCTGTTCGATCGGACGCGACGTCCTCGGCTACAACCCGGTGCAGCTCCCCCGCTACTGGACATGGATCCGCGCGACGAACGCGCTGCCGCTCTTCTACAACGCGACGTCGATCCAGCGCCCCACCGCGAACGATCTCGGGCTGCTCGGCGTGCGGTTCCTGATCGTGCCCCAGGGCGTGGCGCCGCCGGTGCCGGGCAGGGTGGTGCAGACCGCCGACGGCTACGACCTCGTGCGCGTGCAGGGACCGCCGCTGGTGTCGGCGCCGACCCACGTCCAGATGGCCGCGTCCACCGACGACGCGATCGCGCGGTCGCTGACGCCCGGCTTCGACCCCTCCACGAGGGTGATCCTGGAGCAACAGCCGGGCATCGCGCCGGGCGGCGTCGGTGGCCCCCTGTCGTTCGAGGTCCGCTCGCCCCAGGACATCGCGGTGCGCACGTCGCTCGGGAGCGACGCGGTGGTGCTCGTGCGGGTCGCCTACGACCCCGGCTGGACGGCGACCGTCGACGGAGCGCCCGCGCCGGTGCTCCCGGCCGACGGGTTCCTCCTCGGGGTTCCGGTGCACGCCGGCGACCACACCGTGACGCTCACCTATCGCGACCCGCAGGTCGTGGACGCGTTGCGGTGGTCCGCCGCCGTGTGGGCCGGCCCTGCTGCTCGCGTGGCTCGGCGCGCTCGCATGGGAGTGGCGCAGGGCGTCGCGCGCCGATCACCTAGTTCGACGCGGCGGCGGACGCGCGCCGGCGCAGCTCGGCCTCGACGAAGCGGTCGAGGTCGCCGTCGAGCACGCGCTGGGGATCGCCCACCTCGAGCTCGGTGCGGTGATCCTTGACCATCTGGTAGGGGGCCAGCACGTAGGAGCGGATCTGCGAGCCGAAGTCGACCGCCTTGCGCTCACCCCGGATCTCGTTCATCTGCTCCTCGCGCCTGCGCCGCTCGAGCTCGGCCAGACGCGCCTTGAGGATGCCGAGCGCCGTCGCCTTGTTCTGCAGCTGCGAGCGCTCGTTCTGACACGCGACGACGATCCCGGTGGGCAGGTGCGTGATCCGCACCGCCGAGTCGGTCGTGTTGACGCCCTGGCCGCCCGGACCGCTCGAGCGGTAGACGTCCACCCGCAGGTCCTGCTCGTCGACCTCGACCTCGTCTGCCTCGGACTGCTCGAGCGCGGGATCACGTCGAGCGCGGCGAACGACGTCTGGCGGCGTTTGTTCGCGTCGAACGGGCTGATCCGCACGAGCCGGTGGACGCCGCGCTCGGCCGACAACAGACCGTACGCGTTCGGACCGTGGACCGTGAACGTCGCCGATTTGATGCCCGCCTCCTCGCCGTAGTGCACCTCGTCGACCTCGACGCTGAAGCCCTGGGTCTCCGCCCATCTCGTGAACATCCGCAGGAGCATGTCGGCCCAGTCCATCGACTCCGTGCCGCCGGCGCCCGCCTGCAGCGTGGCGATCGCGTCGTGCGCGTCGTACGGACCGGAGAGCAGCGCCGCGAGCTCGACCTTCTCGAGGTCACGTTCGAGCGCGCCCACCGACCCGGTGAGCTCTTTCGCGAGCTCGGGGTCGTCGGCCTCCTCCAGGAGCTCGTCGATCGCGAGGGCATCGTCGAGCCTGCGCCGCAAGGCGTCGAACCGGTCGACGTCGGACTTCAGCCGCGAGAGCTTCGAGGTGACCTCCTGCGCCCGCGCCTGGTCGTCCCAGAGGTTCGGGTCGGACGCCTGTTCCTCGAGCGCGGTCAGCTGCGAGCGCTTGCCCTCGACGTCAAAGGAACCCCCTGGCGGCCGTGACGCGCTCGGAGAGGTCGCGTAGACGTTCGGTGTGCTCGCTCATCGGGCCCGAGTGTACCGGGCGTCCCTTGCCGGGCCGCGCGCCGAGCCACCGTATGATGCGCGCGGTGGAAACAGGATACCGTGTTCGACGGCCTGGTGGACGAGCTTGCGAGCGATCTGCCGCATCTGCTCGTGCTCGAGCAGGACCCGATCGGCTGGCTCTTCCTGGACGCACCCGGCGCCGACCCGTCCTCGTTCGCGGATCCGTTGCAGGTCGAGGCGGTCGACCGGATGGGGGGCACGGTGACGGGGGTCAGGGACACGGCCGTGGTGGCATGGTTCGCGAACCCCGCCGCCGCGATCGGAACCTGGCTGACGCTCGCCGCCTGGACCGACGCGGAGGTCCACGGCGGCCTCGCGTACGGCTACAGCCATCGAGCCGACCTCCTGCGGCTCGTGACGGCGGAAGGGGCGGCGCTCGCGAACTCGGCCGGAGCCGGCGAGCTCTGGATCAGCTTCGAGCTCACCCACGTCGTGGACCTGAACGACCCTCGGTTCCTCGTGGAGAAGGTGGACCAGGGCGCGCTCGTCCCCACCTCGTGCAAGCTGCTCCTCCGCGACTGACGCGATGCGGATCCGCGACCTCGATCCTTCCTCCGACGCCGACGCCTGCGACGCGATCGTCGCCGGTCTGCCCGACTGGTTCGGCCACGAGCAGGGCATCGCGGACTGCGCCGCGGCCGTGCGCTCGCAGGACGGCCTCGTCGCCGAGGACGCCGGCCTCGTCGGGTTCCTCACGTGGGAGCCGGTGGACGACGCCGTCGCGGAGATCACGTGGATGGCGGTGCGGGCCGATCGTCGGCGCAGCGGGGTCGGGGGCGCGCTCCTCGCGGAGGTCGTGGCACGGCTGCGGGCCGCCGGCTTCCGCGAGCTGCGCGTGAGGACCCTGTCGGATCGCGAGCCGTCACCCGCCCTACGACGAGACCCGCGCCTTCTTCCGCGCCAACGGGTTCGAGCGCGTCGCAGAACTCGACGTGTGGGGCCCGGAGAACCCTGCCCTCCTGTTGGCGCGGCCGCTCTGAGCCGCGGCCGCGACCCTACGCGCTGCGCACGGCACGTGACCCAGAGGTCCTGACCGTCGCCCTTCGCGAAGCCCGAGATCGGTGCCCGCGGTCGGGATCGGTTCGATCGACCTGGTCCGTTCGGGCATCGATCCGCACCAGGACGTTCTCCACATCGCTCGCGACCCAGACCGAACCGCCCGCGATCGCGAGGAACGACGGGCCGTTCGGGATCTCGGGGTCCCGAGACTTGGACAGGGTCGCGACCGTCGTCCCGTCGGGAGCGAACCGCGTGATCGTGTCGTTCGCCTCGCTCGTGACCCAGATCCCGGTGTCGTCGGCGGCCACGGCGAAGGGATCGGCCACCTCGAGCGTCGGTTCGATGACCTTGCTCGTCTCCGAGATCGATCCGCACGACCGTGTCGGCGAGGGAGTTCACGACCCAGATCCCGGCCGTCCGACCTGTCCCGACGGCGAGGAACCTCGGGCCGGCGTCCTTGCCGAGCGGATCCTTTCGAGCTCACCCCCGGTGAGGGCCTCGTACGCGACAACCTGACCGTGGATGTCATCGGTCACCCAGATCGACGAGCGGGCGACCACGATGGCCTGCGCCGCCGTTGCCTCGGCGACCAGCGTCTGCGTCATGTCGGTCGGCTCAACCTTGTAGATCGGCGTGCCGCCCGCCTCGGGGTTCCCGAACCCGTTCGTGAACCAAACGAAGCCGTCCCCCCACGCGATCCCGGTCGGCGTGCCTCCCGCCGCCGCCCGGGTCGATCCCGTGCCCGACCGGGGTCGATCCGCTGGATCGTCTTGGCCCGTCGCTGATCACCCAGACCGCGCCGTCGCCGAACACGACGCCGCTCGGCCCCCCGCCGACCGGGATCGCTCGCGTGAAGCGCGCGGCGCCGGTGTCGAGTAGGGCGAGCGTGTCGGGCCCCGGAACGATCGGGGCGTTGCGACCGCGTCCCACGACCACGACGGTCGCCGCGATGAGCGCCAGGACGGCGACGGCCGCCAAGATCACACGTCGCCGCCGTCGTTGCCGCCGCGTGCGCCGGATCCGCTCCCCCTCGCCGCTCGGCGCGAGACCGAGCGCCGACCGCAGCTCGGTCGCGACCTGCCCCGCGGTCTCGGTGCGGTCGTCCACGTCCCTCGCCATGGCCCGAGCGACCACGTCGTCGACCTCGGGCGGCAGGTCCGGCCGAACGTCGGTCACCTTCGGGCGGCGGGTCCTGCACGTGGGCCCACAGGACCGCGACCTCGTTCTCCCGTTCGAACGGGACGTGCCCGGTCAGGCACTCGTAGATCACGCAGCCGAGCGCGTAGACGTCGGCCCGCGCGTCCAGCGGATCGCCCCTGATCTGCTCGGGCGCGATGTAGTCCACGGTGCCGAGGAGTTGCCCGGTCTCGGTGAGCCCGCTGATCGAGAGCGACCGTCGGGTCAGCCCGAAGTCGCCCAGGTAGACGTGGTCGACCGCGTCGGGCGACGGGCGAGGAACGAGCAGCACGTTCCCGGGCTTCACGTCGCGATGGATCAGGTCCTTCGCATGCGCCGCGTCGAGCGCGGCCGCAAGCTGCGCGATGATCGAGACGGTGCGGGCCGCGTCGAGCGTGCCCTCCTCCTCGATCAGGTGCTTGAGGTCGGTGCCCTCCACGTAACGCATCGCGATGAACAGAACGCCGCCGGTCTCGTCGGCGTCGTAGATCGGCACGATGTTCGGGTGGTCGATCGAGCGCGGCGACCTTCGACTCCCGGAGGAACCGATCGCGGAACTTCTGGTTGTCGGCGAGCTGGGAAGCCAGGATCTTGAGCGCGACCTTGCGCTCGAGCCGCTCGTGGTCGGCGAGGTAGACGACGCTCATCCCCCCGCGACCGAGCTCCCGCTCGATCCGGTACCCGGCGATCAGGTCGCCGACCTTCGCCTCCACCATCCCACCTCCTCGGTACCTCGCAGCGGGTTCGAACGGCAGAGGCTCCCGGCCTCCTTACGGCGGGCCCGACCGGGCAGCGTTCAGCCGGTGCCCGGAGCCAGCGCGATCCGATCGAAGGCGGGGAGCCCGACCGCGGCGTCGTAGTCGTAGGAGACGACCTCTCGGACACGATCCGGGAGTACCTCGCTCTCCAGCAGCGGCGCCCAGGGCACGAACTTCTCCGCAATGTAGCATGTCGAGGGTCGCCCAGCAGCGCTGCTGCGACTCGCCGACGAGGGCGATGCATCGCTCGATCTGTTGTCGACGCTCCGCACCCTTCGCACCCAGTATCCCCACCGGCGGAGCTGCCGTGGCTCGGCCCCGAGTAGGGAGAGCGCGTTGTTCCCCTCGTCCCGGATCGACGGCCCGTAGAGAAGCGGGATGAAGAAGGTCGGACGCGTTGCTGAAGTCGGCGAGCCCATTCCAACTGGAGGAACGCGCCGATATGCTCCCGCGGCGAGACGACGCCGGGTTGAGAGGACGGTCGGGTGCATCCGTGCGGACGTCAAGGACAAGACCGGGACCCGGAGTGTCCGGGCGACCCGATCGCCGCTCGGGAAGTCCCGCCCGCGTAGGCGATCGCGCGTCGCGCGACACACCGGCCCGTCACATCGGCCGTCGCCGTCGGTATCGTAGACGGATGAGCCATCTCGCGATGCGCGCGCCCAGGTCGCCACCGGCCGCAGCCCCGGCAGCCCAGCGCGGTCGCCATCGGCGGCGACCCGGAACGAGACCAGGGTCGGGGAAGGAGGTGCCACGTTGGCCTCGCGAGCCCCGCCGGCCGTTCGGTGTCGCGCTCGATCGCCGTGCGATCGAGCGCGAGGTTGACCGCTCGCCGGACATGGACATCGTCGAACGGCGGAACCGCGAGGTTCATCTCCAGGAACATGAGCCACGCCGACCGATCGACCTCGACGCGACCCGGCAGCGTCCCATCCCGGACCATCCGAAGGTTCTCGGGAGTCGATCGACAGCCACTCCGACCGTCCGTCCAGGTACTTCCGGCGCAGCGTCGAGTCGGACGGCGGCCGATGTTGACCAGCTCGATCCGATCGGGGTAGGCGGCGCGGAGCGCGTCCGTCGCTCCGTACCAAGACGGGTTCCGCACGAGCGAAACCTTCGCCGGCGACCATCCCGGGATGGGCTGCGTGCCGAGCGGCTGCGACGTGTCGAGCCGGTCGGCGCCCTCCAGCATGTACGGACCGAGGGCGGCGAGGTACCGCACGTAGTCGCTGGGGTGATCGTCGGCCACCCCCAGGGGGATCGGCGCGGCCGCCGACGATGCGAGGCGGTCGACCAGGTCGCCGGCGGGTTCCTTCAGGTCGGATCACCAGCGTCAGATCGTCGGGAGCCTCCAGGCCCGCGATCGACGCCGTCTCCCCGTCGACGTAAGGGTCGAACCCCTTGATCACCGTGAAGTACGAGGAGAGTCCCGCCGAGACTCAGGCGGAGCCTCTCGCTCGAACGCCACGAGGTGCTCGAGCCCGTTGATCACATCGTCGGACGTGACGGTCATACTCTGGTACGGAGGGGCGTAGTGGATCCCTTGCTGAATGTGGATCGTCCACGTGAGCCCATCGGGGGTCACGTCCGGGTAGCCCGTCGCGAGGTCGGGCCGTGCGAGGCCCCCTCCCTCCTCCGCCGACCGGCCGGAGAACGAGTAGAGGTTCCGCAGCAGGCAGCACCGGTAGAGCTCGACGTTCGCGCCGAAGACATAGTTGGCCGGGATCCCACTCCGCCGGGGTCCGGCCAGGTGACTGGATGGCTCACGATATGCAGCGTGCCGCCGCGGAGGCGACGAAGAGGACGACGCGTCGCCGCTCGACGACGGGCCGGTGCCGCTCGTGCACGCGGACAGGGCGAGCGCCAACGCCAGGGCCGCGATCCGCCGCGACCTCATGACGAGCCTTCCCGTTCGGCGCGAGGACGATCCGGTCATAGGGGAGTCGCCGCGGGAAACGTCGATAGGGGCGTCGATGACACGCGGGGGAGATGATCGTCGCGTAGCCGTACAGGGTCAGCGGGATCGTCGGCACGACCCGCTCCATGAGGTATGGATCCAGGGAGGTCCAGCACACGGTCTGGGACTCGCCGGTGAGTGTCATGCAGCGCTCGATCCTGGCGTCGATGGTCCGAACCTTCCGACCTCATAGCCCCATCGGTGCAGCTGCTCAGGGGTTGCCCCGAGCAACGAAAAGTTCCAGTTGTTCTCCTCGGCGATGTTCGGGCCGTAGAAGATCGGCAGGAAGTACGTGGAGGCGTTGAAGTAGTCGGCGATCCAGCCTGAATTGAAGGTGAAGCCGAACCGCCCGGCAGGCATGAACCCTCGCCGCTGCATCGCCTGGCGCGCAAGATGCGGCCGCAGCCGGATCCCGAGCCGGTCGAACGGCTGGGGAAGAGGACATGATGTGCTGGCTCGCGAAGAGGGGGACGCTTCGGACGTCACACGCGGACCCGTCGCAACGGCCGTCCCCGTCCGTGTCGTACGGGAGCGGCGCATCTCGGCCGCGGCACGATCAAGGTCTCCGCTCATCGGCACCCCCTGGGCCCACGCTGGTCTCCAGTTCGCGTCGATCCGAGACCCTCGAGGAACGGCGGCACGAGGTGCCACGTAGGGACCGCGACCGCCGTGTCCGAAAACCTGTCGCCCTTCCCCACAGGTTGCGATCGATCGCGAGGTTGACCGCGCGTCGGACGTGGACGTCGTCGAACGGGGGAACAGCGAGGTTGAGCGGTGCGTAGACCTCGAAGGATCCCTCGATCCGCACGAGCAACCCGCGAACGTCCCCGCTCGTGACCTTGCGGATCCCCGCCGGGCGAGGACCCCAAGACGTCGACGGCCGCGAACCGGTCGAACCCCTCGCGGAGGCCCTCCCGCAAGGCTTTACCCATCACTTCCAGAAGGGTCGGCGCTCGTACGTCTCTCCAGCATCGCGACCGTGCGAGGGCGCGGGAACACCTCGACCACTATCCGGTCGGGCGCCGCCGGCGGAGCTCGTCGGTGAGCGGTCCCACGAGGGGTTCCGTACCAGGGTGATACGTCGATGGCTCACGCCCGACAGCGGATTCTGCTGCGACGGCCGGCGCCGTGGCGTGAGGTCTGGCGCGCCCTCGATCATGTAGGGCCCCGAGGCGATCAGGTACTTGACGTAGTCGTCGTCGTGGCCGTCGGCCGCTCCAGGGGGGATCGGTGATGTCCCCACGAGCGAGAGTCGCTCGGGCAGGTCGCCGGTCGGCTCATCCAGGTTCACCACCAGGGTGTGCGGCTCGGGCGTCTCGAGCCCGCGGACCTTCTCGACACCTCCGGCGACGAAGTCATCGAAACCCGACACGGGCGAGAAGTACCCGTCCCAGGCGTGGACGCAGGCGATCCGCTCGATCGCCTCGACGACGTCGGCCGCCACGACTCGCGATCCTCGTAGGGAGGCGCGTAGTGCAGCCCCTGCTTCATCTCGATCGTCCATGGGAACCCGTCTGGGACACCTCCGGCATCGCCGCCGCCAGGTCGGGCTCAGCTTCCCCCACCTTGCTCGGCCGGCTGCCCGCTGTAGGAGAAGAGCTGACGGGACAGGCAGCAGCGGTAGAGCTCGAGGGCCAGGATGCGGCGCCAGCTCCCAGCTGAATGCCGGGTCCCATGCCGCGGGATCGAACAACCCCGCCGACGCCACCCCGAACCGTCCCCCCCTCTCCGTGGGTCGGTTGGACGTGCCCGATGGGCTCGATGGGCTCCCGCCAGACGTGCACGCGACGAGCACGCTGAGGGCCAGCGCGAAGACCCGGGTGCGCTTCACGACGAATCACCCCCCTCGGGCGCGAGCACGATCCGGTCGTACGCGGGGTGGCCCAGGGACTGGTCGTACGGCGCATCGAGGACGCGCGGCCCGACGACGAACGCGTCGTCATTCGTCGTGAACGGTGCCCACGGCACGACCTCCTCCATCAGATGGATGTCCAGGGATGCCCAACAGACGGTCTGCGCCTCACCGGTGAGTGCCAGACAGCTTTCGATCTGCGCGTCGGCACTCGGCACCGAGTCCACCTCGTAGCCCCGCAGCGACGGAGATCCGCCGGATCAGCTCCGAGCAGCGCGAGGTTCTCGTTCGTCGCCTCGGTGATGCTCGGTCCGTACAGGAGCGGCACGAAGAACGTGGAGGCGTTCGCGTAGTCCGGCCACCAGCCGCTCTCGAACGTGAAGCCGAAGCGGCGGGCGGGCTTCAACGCCGCCGCATTCCACGTCTCCCACGACG
The DNA here is from genome assembly GCA_963710985.1 of uncultured Actinomycetes bacterium. Taxonomy (GTDB): domain Bacteria; phylum Actinomycetota; class UBA4738; order UBA4738; family HRBIN12; genus AC-51. The sequence continues at coordinate 249,446 of CAVQCI010000007.1, forward strand.
GCTCCTCCTTCTCCATCCGCAGCGTGATGCCGATCCTGGCCAGCGCGGTCGCGATCGGCTGGGTGTTCCCCTCGCTACCGCCGCCGGCGACACTCTTGACGACACACTCAGAACCGTCGCAGCGTCCGTCACCGTCTGCGTCGTAGACCGACAGCCGCATCTCTTCCCTGGCCAACGCGAGGTCGCCCGTCGTGGCGGCGCCCAGGCCCATGAAGGTCTCCACGGGTCCTCGATCCGGTTGCCTTCGAGGGCGAGGGGATCAGATGCCACACGGGGACCGCACGGGTCCCCTGGGTCACTTCCCGCCCCAGCGCATCACGGTCGAGCGCGAGGTTCACGGCCCTGCGGACGTGGACGTCGTCGAAGGGGGGCACCGCGAGGTTGAAAGGCAGGTAGTGCACCCACGACGAGCGACCCGTACGATCCGGCCGGGGAGCGTCCCCTGCTCGACGCGACGGAGGGCCTTGGGTGACGACCATCCGATCAGGTCGAGACGTCCGGCGTCGAGCCGGTCGAAGCCACGCCTCACGGCCCGAGCCTGGGTCCTCGCCAGCGTCGTCTGATCACTGGGGTCGATGAGGAGGACTTGGAAGCGGATCTCGTCGGGAAGGGCCAGCCGGAGGTCGTCGGTCGACGGATCCCACGATCGGGTTCCGCACGAACACGATCTCGTGCTTGCCGAAGCCCGAGACGGGTCGCTGCTGCGGTGGGGGTAGCCAGGGAGTGAGGGCCTCCGAGCCTTCCAGCATGTAGGGACCGGAGGCGACCAGGTACCGGATGTAGTCGTCCTCGTGTCCATCCGCGGCGCCCTGGGGGATCGGCGCCGCGGCAGCGATCGCCAGGCGGTCGGGGAGATCTCCTACAGGGGACTTCAGATGGACGACCAGCGTGTGTCGGTCGGGGACCTCAAGTCCACGGATCCCGTCGGCATCGTTCGCTGCGAACGCATCGAAGCCCTTGATCGGGGAGAAGTATCGGCCCCAGAAGGAACTCGAGCCGACCGGCCCGCTCGAGGGCCTCGACGACATCGTCGGCGACGATCTCGCGGTCGGCGTAGGGAGGGGCGTAGTGCAGCCCTTCCTTCATCCGGATCGTCCAGGTGAACCCATCCGACGAGACCTCCGGCATCCCAGCAGCGATGTCGGGACGAACGGTCGCCCCACCTTGCCCCGCCGGCAGGCCGTTGTACGAGAACAGGCGGCGCAACAGGCAGCAGCGGTGGATCTCGAACATCGGCCCGGCGCTCTCCCACAGGGGATCCCATAGGGCGGTGTCCTCGGGCGCGCTCATGAACATCACCCGGAGCGTCCCGCCCGGCTTCGGCGCCGATCCACGGGGCGCTCGCGTCTCGCTTCCAGAGGTGCACGCAAAGAGCAGAGCGACGGCGAGGAACGTGCCGATGATCACCCGGGCGCCCGCGCCCACGGTTGCCCCCCTTCCCGCAACCCATGTACAGCCAGACGCTCGAGGGGGCGAGTGCCGTCCGGCCTGCGTCGCGGGGGCTTGCCGCTGTACGGTTCGAGCCCAGGAACAGGGGCTACGGTCGCGGCTGCATCTGGCTCCGCCGCGCCGCGATCCGACCGAGGGCGGCCTCGTCACCTGACCGCTCCGCGAGCCGGGCGGCACGATCCCAGAGCTCGGTCGCGTGCTCGGGGTCCACCGTCCGCTCGGCCGCGGCCTCCAGGTACGGCAGGGCCCGCTCGGGAGTGTCGCTCCGGTAGAAGTAGAAGGCCAGCCGCTCCGGCCTGATCCGTCGATCCCTGCTCGGCGGCCGCTGCTACGGTCCCGTACAGCTCGCGCCGTGCTGCCGGGGTGAGCGTGTCGAGCGCGGCCTCCTGCAGCAGCGCATGGCGGAACGTGCAGACGAACCCTGGGAACCGGTGCAGCTCGCGGGCGATCCCTGCCCGGAGCAGCAGGCCCAGCTCCTCGTCGATGTCGTCGGCAGCGAGCGCCTGCTGGACCAGGTCCACGGAGAAGTCTCGACCGACCACGGCCGCGATCTGCGCGAGCTGGCGCGCCCCCGCCGGCAGCCGGTCGATCCGGGCCACCAACAGCGATTCGACGGCGGGCGGCAGGTCCGCCGACGCGTTCGCCGGCATCGCCCAGGTGTGCGGGCGCTCCGCGCCGAGGTCGGCGAGGGACATCCTCGCGATCTCCTCGGCGAAGAACGGGTTGCCTTCGGCTCGCTCCACGATCTGGGCGCTCAGCTTCTCGCCCGGCTTCCCCGGCGGGAGATGGTGCTCGATCAGCGCTTCGATCGCCGCAGGCTCCAGCGGCGGCAGCGGCACCTCGACCGCGCGATCGCGCGAACTCGTCGAGCGCACGAAGCCGGACACGCCAGCCCTCGGATTCCGCGCTCCGGGCGCAACGTCACCACCAGCAGGACCGGTGCTCGATCGGTCAGACCGAGCGCGGAGTCGGCGAGCTGGCCCGTCGTCGCGTCCATCCAATGCACATCGTCGAGCGCGAGCACGACCGGACGGCGCGCCGCGAGAACCTCGAGCCACGCGAGGTAGACGGCGCGCACCTGTTCCCCGACCGCCTCCGCGGGCTCCGACTGCAGCTCGCGCTCGACGGCAGGGTTTGGCGGGAGTCCCAGCACGACGCCGAGGTACGAGAGCAGCGTGGGGTCGCCGTCGAACAGCGGGCCGGCGTGCGCGCGCAGACGCGTTCGCACCACGATGTCGGGGTCGGTCTCACCGACGCCGATCCACGTCCGGAGCGCGGCCGCGAACGGACCGTACGCCACGCGACCGCCGTAGGACGGCGTGCTGCCCCCGAGCCACTGGACGCGCTCGGACGCCATCCGGCGCAGTTCGGCGAGCATGCGCGTCTTGCCCATGCCCACCTCACCGACGACGATCGAGCACGCTCCCCCGCCCCGACTCGACATCCTCGAGAGCCCGTCGTAGCTGGGCGACCTCGAGTTCCCTACCGACGAGCGGCGTTTCCGGCTCTGCCGGCGGGGCGTCGATCGGGCCGATCAGACGGTACGGGTGGACGGCCTCCTCACGGCCCTTCACGGAGATCTCACCGAGGGGCTCGACCGAGAACCGACCCTCGAGGCTGAGCGCCGTCATCCCGCCGACGATCGCGGTGCCGGGCGCCGCTGCCGACTGGAGCCGTGCCGCGACGTTCGTCGTGTCCCCGAGCGCCACCGTCACGGGACTCTGCCGCCCCGACGACGCCGACGGCCGTCGTGCCTGAGTTGATCCCCACGCGGACGTTGAGATCGGGTGATCCCCCACGCCTGCTCGACCTCGAGCGCGTACCGGGCGACGGTGTCGAGGATCCCGAGCGCCGCCCATGCCGCGCGCTCGGCGTCGTCCTCATGCGCGGCCGGCACGCCGAAGTACGCGCAGATGCCGTCGCCCATGTAGGCCTGGATCGACGCCGCCGTGTTGCTCGACGACGCGGCTCATGCGCGTGACACACTCCCCGACCAGCGCCTTGACCTCGTCCGGGCGCGAGTCGCTCGCCGAGCCCCGTCGAGCCGACGATGTCGGCGAACAGCGCCGTCACCGGGCGCATCTCGTCTCGTCGTTCGTTGCCGTGCACGGGAAGTGCCTCCGGCATCCGGCGGTCTCACGGGTATCGTCGTCCTTCCGCGGCCCGCTGTCAGCATGCCGGCGCTTGTCCGCGACGAGTTACGCGGTGGCGCCGTGGCACTTCTTGTACTTCTTGCCGCTGCCGCACGGGCACGGGGCGTTGCGCGGGACCTTGTCGCTGATCGCCTGCTGCGGGTTCCCGCCCTGGCGCTTGCCCATCTCGCCCGACGGCGCCTCCCCCGCGCCCCCGGCTCCCGAGGCGACCTCGTCGCGGTTCTCCTGGACGCGCTGCACGCGTTGCGGCGGCTGCTGCTGCGGCTGCACCAGCTCGACCCGGTAGATGTACTTCACGAAGTCGTCGCGGATCGACGCGGTGAGCACCTCGAACATGTCGTAGGCCTCGCGTCGGTACTCGGTGAGCGGGTCCTGCTGCGCGTAGGCGCGCAGGTGGATGCCCTCCTGCAGGTAGTCCATCTCGTAGAGGTGCTCGCGCCACTTCGTGTCGGTGATGTTGAGCAGCACGACGCGCTCGAGCTCGCGCATGATCTCCGCGCCGACCGAGGCCTCCTTGACCTCGTAGGCCGCCGCGGCCTCCTCGATGAACCGATCCTGCAGCGCGGGCACGTCCGCGACGTCCTCGATGTCCGCGCGGGCGGTATGCGACCGGGTAGTACTCGGCGAGCGCGGTGAGCAGCCCTTCGCGGTCCCACTCCTCCGGGATAGACGTCGGGCGGGCACCACGTGGCGACGACGTCCTCGACGACCTGCTCGACGAACCCGAGCGCCTGGTCCTTCAGGTCCTGGCCCTCGAGGATCTTGCGGCGCTCGCCGTAGATCACCTCGCGCTGGCCGTTCATGACCTCGTCGTACTTCAGGACGTTCTTGCGCCGCTCGTAGTTGAGCTCCTCGATCTGCTTCTGCGCGTTCTCGACGGCCTTGGTGACCATCTTCGCCGTGATCGGCTCGCCCTCGGGCCAGTTGAAGCCGCTCCATGATCGAGGAGACCCGGTCGCTCGCGAACATCCGCATCAGGTCGTCTTCCAGCGAGAGGTAGAAGAGCGACTCGCCGGGGTCTCCCTGGCGCCCGGACCGTCCGCGCAGCTGGTTGTCGATCCGGCGCGACTCGTGGCGCTCGGTCCCGAGCACGTAGAGCCCGCCGAACCCGACCACCTCTTCGTGCTCGGCGTCGGTCTGCGCCTTGAACTTCGCGAGGATCGGCCCGTACTCGGCCTCGTACGCGACGCGCTCTTCCTCGTCCATCTCGAACAGCAGGTACCGGTCGTTGTCCCACTCGCGCGCGGCCATCTCCTGGCGCGCGAGGTACTCGGGGTTGCCGCCGAGGAGGATGTCGACGCCACGCCCGGCCATGTTCGTCGCGACCGTCACCGCGCCCTTGCGCCCGGCCTGCGCCACGATCATGCGCTTCCTTCTCGTGGTTCTTCGCGTTCAGGACGTTGTGCTCGATCCCGCGTCGGTTCAGCACCGTCGGACAGGCGCTCGGACTTCTCGATCGACACGGTGCCGACGAGGATCGGCTGGCCCTCTCGTTGCGCTCGATGATGTCGTCGGCGACCGCGTTCCACTTCTCGTCCTCGGACTTGTAGATCACGTCCTGGTTGTCCGTGCGGACCATCGGACGGTTCGTGGGGATCTCGACCACGCCGAGCTTGTACGTCTCCTCGAACTCCGTCAGCTGGGTCTTCGCGGTCCCGGTCATGCCCCGAGAGCTTGTCGTACATCTTGAAGTAGTTCTGGATCGTGATCGTGGCGAGCGTCTGGTTCTCTTCCTTGATCCGCACGCCCTCCTTCGCCTCGATCGCCTGGTGCAGCCCCTCGGAGTACCGCCTGCCTTCCAGCACGCGGCCGGTGAACTCGTCGACGATCTTGACCTCGCCGTCGGTCACGACGTATTCGACGTCGCGCTTGTAGAGCTCCTTCGCGCGGAGCGCGTTGTGCAGGTGGTGCACCAGCATCGTGTTCACGTTGTCGTAGAGGTTCTCGATGCCCGAGGATCTCCTCGACCTTCGCGACGCCCGCCTCGGTCACGGCGACCTGGAACTTCGACTCCTCGACCTCGTAGTCGAGGTCGCGCGAGAGCCGGGGGGCGACACGCGCGAACGTCTGGTACCACTTCGCGCTGTCCTGGACCATGCCGCTGATGATCAGCGGCGTCCTGGCCTCGTCGATCAGGATCGAGTCGACCTCGTCCACGATCGCGAACCGGTAGCCGCGCTGGACGCAGTCCTCCAGGCGCATCGCCATGTTGTCGCGCAGGTAGTCGAACCCGAACTCGTTGTTCGTCCCGTAGGTGATGTCGGCCCCGTACGCGGGGCGTCGCTGCTGCGGCGTCATCGACGCCTGGATCAGCCCGACGTCCAGCGCCGAGGAAGCGGTAGATGCCGCCCATCCACTCGGAGTCGCGCTTGGCCAGGTAGTCGTTGACGGTGACGATGTGCACGCCCTTGCCCTCGAGCGCGTTCAGGTAGCCCGGGAAGCGTGGAGACGAGGGTCTTGCCCTCGCCGGTCTTCATCTCGGCGATGTTGCCCCGGTGCAGCGCCACGCCGCCCATCAGCTGGACGTCGAAGTGCCGCTGCCCGATCGTGCGCCTGGCGGCCTCGCGGACCACGGCGAACGCCTCGGGGAGCAGGTCGTCGAGCGCCTCGCCGTTCGGCGATCCGCTCGCGGAACTCGACCGTCTTGCGCCGCAGCTCGTCGTCGGTGAGGTCCTCCATCTCGGGCTCGTACGTGTTGACCAGATGCGCGAGCTCCTCCAGCGCCTTGAGCCGGCGGCCTTCGCCGAGGTTGCCGATCTTGTCGAGTACCGGCACGGTGGGTCCTCGTTCCGAGAGGACCGGGACTCCGATTCTAGCGGCGCCGCCCCGGACGGCCCCGTGAACGCGGGACCCCTACATCGGTTGCTCGAGGGCGCCCAGGCGCTCGACGAGACGCGCGTTCTCCGCGTAATCGACCGGGCACGCGATCACGCTGACGGCGTCGTCGGCCAGCGCCGCCTCGAGCGTGGGCAGCAGCTCGTCGGCGCGCTGGATCGCGTACCCCTTGGCCCCGAAGCTCTCCGCGAACCGCACGAGGTCCGGGTTGCCGAACGATACGGCGGAGCGCCGCCCGAACTGGATGTCCTGCTTCCACCCGATCAGCCCGTAGCCGCCGTCGACCCACACGAGCACGACGATCGGGGTCCGTTCGCGGACGGCGGTCTCGAGGTCGGCCGCGCTCATCAGGAACGCTCCGTCGCCGACCACCGCGAGGACCGTGCGGGCGGGTGCGAAGAGCTTCGCGGCGATCGCGCCGGGCAACGCGAACGCCATCGTCGCGAGCCCGTTCGAAGTCAGACACGTGTTGGGTTCGTAGGTCGGGTAGAGCCGCGCCATCCACATCTTCGCGGCGCCCGTGTCGCACAGGACGACGTCGCTCGCGGCCCATCGCGGCGCGCACGTCGGCCACGATCCGCGCGGGGGCCAGCGGGAACGTGTCGTTCGCGGCGCCACGCTCCAACTCCTCGTACACGAGATGGCGGACCGGCGCGGCGCGGCCGCGCCGGGTCGGGCCCGGATGCCGCTGCGATCGCGTCGAGGGTCGCCCCGATCGATGCCTGCAGCCCCACCTCGAGCGTGTAGTTGGCGTCCACCTCGGCGACGGTCCGATGGACGTGCACGATCGCTTTGTCGCCCGAGGGGTTCCATCGCGCTGGCGCGTACTCCACCAGGTCGTAGCCGACCGCCACCACGAGGTCGGCCCGGTCGAGCCCGAAGTTCGCGTAGTCCTTGACCATGAACCCGATCGTGCCCAGGGCGTTCGGATGGTCATCGGGGAACACGCCCTTGCCCTGGAAGGTGGTCGCGACCGGGGTGCCGAGCTGCTCGCTGAACCGGCACGAGCGCGGCGATCGCCGCGTCGCGCGCGACGCCCGCGCCGGCGAGCACGACGGGATGCCGGGCCCGAGCGAGCGCCTCCGCCGCCCGCTCGACCTGATCCTCGGACGGCGCCGGATCGCGCGGGACGTTCACCCGCAGCGGGAGCGCGTCGGTCTCGCGCGCCGCCACGTCTTCCGGGAGCACGATGAACGTCGCGCCGGGCCGTTCGGTCTGTGCCTGCTTGAACGCCTTGCGGACCATCTCGGGCAGCGCGTCGCGGAGCGTGACCATGTCGCCCCACTTCGTCACCGGCCGGTAGACCGAGACCAGGTCGACGACCTGATGCGATTCCTTGTAGAGCCGGTCCAGACCGGCCTGCGCCATCAGCGCGACCAGCGGATGGGAGTCGAGCTGGGCGTTCGCGATCCCGAGCATCAGGTTCAGGGCGCCCGGTCCGAGGGTCGCGAGGCACACGCCCGCCCTGCCGGTGAGCGCGCCGTACGTGTCGGCCATGAACGCCGCTCCCCGTTCGTCGCGCGTCGTCACGAAGCGGATCGAGCGAGTCGGCGAGCGCGTCGATCACGTGGAGGTTCTCCTCGCCCGGAAGCCCGAACACGACCTCGACGCCCTCGTTCTGCAGGCACGCGACGAGGAGCTGTGCGACGGTCCGCGAGGCCGACATCGACCCAGCGTAAACGGCAGGGTCCCGGACGACGGCCGGGGCTCAGCGTTCGGCCGCGCGGCGAAGTACCCGCAGGAGCTCGGCGGCTCCCGGCCCCGGGTCGTCCCACGCGAACACGGCGTGGCGGGCCGCCCACCACCCGGAGACGTCCGGACGCTCGCCGGCCCGGCGAGCCGACCGCAGCGCGCGGAGGTCTTGGATCGGGTTCACCCACCCGGCGCCGACCCGGTAGGCGTTCGCGACCGGGACCGGCCGTTCGAGCGCGTCCTCGTACGCCATCCGCACGACGTCGACGCCGCAGGCCCGGGCGAGCTCCACCTGCCACCACGCGCGGACGTTGACCTCGATCAGCTTGAGGCATCCGTCGCGTCCGTCGCGCGCGAACTCGACGTCGAACGGCCCTCGGTAGCCGACCGCGGCGACGAGGCACCGGAACGCCTCGACGCCGGGCTGGACCTCCCGGAGCGGGATCGTCACCGAGGCGGTGCTGTTGCCGAACCGCGCGGGGTGCATCCGGACGCGGCGCCGTGCGTACAGGCCCGTGATGCGGCCGCGGCGATCGACGTAGCCGTCGAGGAACACGTGATCGGCGGGTCCTCCCTGCACGATCTCCTGCAGCACGAGCGTGTGACCGCTTCGGGCGGCCTCGGCGATCCGCGTCCGCGCCGTCACCCGGTCCTCGATCGGGAAGCCCTTGGAGCCGAACCTCCGGTGGAACGACTCGGAGTCGATCGGCTTGAGGAAGCACCGTCGCAGCGTGTCGTCGTCCACCTCGTCCAGATCCGCGGGCGAGCGGATCAACGAGGTGTGAGGATGCGCCACACCGACGCACCGGGCCGTCTCGGCCAGGCTCGCCTTGTCGAGCAGCTGTGCGAGCACCTGCGGAGACGCGACCGGGGCCGGATACCGGTTGTTGCAGGCCGCGGCCACCTCGGCGATCGTCGTGGCCCATCGGTCGCTGCACGGGACCAGCACGGCGCGCTCGATCCCCGCGGCGGCCAGCGCATCGGGCAAGCCGTCGGCAGGAAGGTCCACGAGCCAGGGAACGGGGAGACCCCGCGCCCATCGTGACCGGTGCGCGACGTCGCTCGGCGGCGCGACGAGGTAAGCCGGGATGCGGTTCGCGCCGAGCGCGCGGAGCACGCCGACGGCGGTCAAACCGGCGCCGAACACGATCGCGGGAGGCCCCTCAGCCAAGTGGATCGATCCCGAGGGACGCTAGGTGATCTCGATCATCTTCTCGCGGACGGCGTAGACGACCGCCTCCATCCGCGAGTGCAGATGGAGCTTCTCGAGGATGTTCCGGATGTGGTTCTTGACCGTGTTCTCCGAGATGAACAGCTGCTTGGCGATGTCGCGGTTGTTGAGGCCCTGCGCCACCAGCCGGAGCACCTCCATCTCGCGCTCGGTCAGGCGCGGCGTCGGCATCTGCGGGCGCTCGTCGCTCGCCTTGGAGATCGCGGCGAACTCGGTGAGGAGCTTCGAGGCCATGCTCGGGGAGATCCGCGACTGACCCGCCCAGACGCTCCGGATCGCGTCGGCCACCTCCTCGATCGGGATCTCCTTGAGGAGGTAGCCGCTGGCGCCGGCCTTGATCGCGTCGTACAGGTCGGCCTCGTCGTCGCTGATCGTGAGCATCAGGATCTTGACGTGCGGCAGGAGATCCTTGATCTGGCTGGTGGCCTCGATCCCGGACCGCTTGGGCATCCGAACGTCCATCAAGACGACGTCGGGCATGACCTCCTGCGCCTTGTCGACGGCCTCGGCTCCGTCGGAGGCCTCGCCGACCATCTCGAGGTCGGGCTCGTTGCCGAGCACCATCTCCAGACCCCGGCGGAACAGCGCGTGGTCGTCCACGACCATGACGCGGAGCTTCTCGGTGCCCTGCTCGCCGGCGTCCTTCGTCACGTGCCGCTCCTCTCAGGAAGGCCGGCTACTCCTCCGCCGGGACCTCGCTCGCGGCGGATTCTAGACCAGGGCGCTTCTTCGACACCCGCTTCTTGCCGTGATGGTCGCGGAGCTGACGCTCCAGCTTCTCCCTGACCCGGTCGATCGCCGTCGGCACGTCCTCGGCTTCGGCCTCGGCGAAGAAGGTCTTGCGGGGGATCCGCAGCGCCGCCTCGACGCGCTTGGCCCCGTCCATCTTCGGGTGGTGCTCGCTGATCAGCTCGAGGTCGAGGGCCACGGTCCGCGGCTCGATCCGCTCGAGCGAGGAGAGCTTGTGCTGCGCGACCTCGCGCACCTCGTCGGTGACCGCGATCCCGCGGCCCGTGAAGGTCATCTCCATCGATGGGTGCTCCTTGTTCGTCTGCACGTGGGTCCGGTTGGGTTGGGCCCCGCCGGCTGACCTGGTCTTTGACCCCACACCCGCCTGCCGGGACGATCGCCCGGTCGCCTGGACGTCCGTGGCGACCGAACTCCCGTCCTCTCGCGACGCCGTGCCCGGCGCCGCGGCAGGACTTACATCTAAACCGCGCCATGCTCAGCCACCAACGGTGGCCTTACGTGGGTCGTTTCGCCCGCGACTGGCATCGACTACCGGGGAGGTTCCCCGGGCAACCACAGACCCGGACGGGGCCCACCCCGAGCATAGGCAGGGCCCGCGCGCCCCAGCAACGGCCTGGAAGGACGATGGATCGCCCGTGCGGCCGCCGCCAGATGCACCTCGACGGCGCCGGCCGCCCGCAGCGCCTCCGCGCACGCGGCCGCGGTGGCACCGGTGGTGAGCACGTCGTCGACCAGCAGGACCCGCTGCGGCGCAGGTCTGCCGGGGGCGAAGGCACCGCGCATCGCCGTGCGCCGGTCGGCCCCCCGACGCTGCGATTGCGGCCCGGTGGCGACCCCGCGGCGAAGCAGCCCCACGACCGGTAACCCCAGTTCGCGCGCGAGCGAGACCGCGAGCGCCCGCGCCTGGTCGTACCCGCGTTCGGCGAGACGCCGACGGGCCAGCGGCACCCACGTGACCACGTCGGCGTCGGCCAGACCGTCGCACGCGGCGATCGCGCCCGCCAGCGCCGCCCCCACGTCGCGCCATCCCGAGAACTTGAGTCGGTGCACGGCTTCGCGCGCCGGGCCCTCGTAGCGGAACGGCGCCCGTGCCGAAGTCACCGCGAGGGGCGGACAGTCGCGGCACCGCGGAACGTCCAGCAGCGACGGGCTGCCGCACCGCGTGCACCAGGGCGACGCCAGCGGCTCGAGGCGGAGCAGGCAGGCCTGGCAGAAGGGCCAGGGCCCGCCGCCACACCCGGCACAGTGGCGTGGGAACAGCAGGTCCAGGGCGGCGGCGCGCACCGGCCGACCGTATCCACGGACACCGACACGTCTACGGGAGCACGACCTGCACCGGTTCTGCCCCCCGAAGCTCGAGCGTGAGCCGCTCCTGGATCCGCAGCACGGGGTAGGCCACGATCCGCCCGCGTCCGGCCTCGGCGTCGTGCTCGACCCGCAGCACGTGGTGCGGCGCCCCGTCGACGCTCAACCGGACGTGCGGCTCCTTCACGGCCTCGTAGGAGATGCGCACGCTGTCGCCGGCGCACTCGAGCGCGTCGATGCGGACGTCGTCGACCGCGCGGCCGACCGCGACGGTCCCGCGGCGCACCGTGCCGCGGGGCCACGCCACGCAGAACGGGTCCCCCGGGCGAACCACCGTCGCGTCGCCGTCGACCACCACGTCGCATTCGAGGCGATACCAGCCGGCGCCGAGGTCGAGGGTCGAGACCTCGAACGGCACGAACGTGTCCAGCGTGGGGGCCGCCTCGACGATCGCGGCCTCGATCCCGACCGGCTCCGAGCCTGCGCCCGAGCATTCGGCGAGCCGCGCCGCCTCCAGCCGCACCTGGTGGGGAAGCCCGTCGGCTCCCCGCACCACGAGCGCGCCCTTGACCCCGATGGGGGATCGCTCGTAGGCCGCGCGGATCGAGACCTTGTCCATCGGCTGGCCGTCCATCGGCGCAGAGCCTACGTCAGCGCGTCATGCCTCGCCGAGGTGGGCGCGGAGCTTCGCGGCGTCGGGCTCGTGGACCACCCCGCGCTCGGTCACGAGCGCCGTGATCAGCGACGCGGGGGTCACGTCGAAGGCGGGGTTCGTGGTCGGGGTGTCGGGCTCTGCGACGGGAAGGCCGTAGGGCGTCGTCACCTCGGCGGGGTCGCGGTCCTCGATCCGGATGTCGGCGCCGGTCGGCGTCGCGAGGTCCACCGTGGAGGTCGGCGCCGCGATCACGAAGGGGAGCTCGTGGTGCCGTGCCAGCACGGCAAGGCCGTAGGTCCCGATCTTGTTCGCGGCCGCGCCGTCGGCTGCGACCCGATCGGCGCCGGTGATCACCAGGTCGACCTTCCCCGCGGCCATCAGCGAAGCGGCCGCGCCGTCGGCGAGCAGCGTCCGCGGGATCTGGAGCCGGCCGAGTTCCCACGCGGTCAGCCGCGCGCCCTGCCAGAGCGGACGCGTCTCGTCGACCCAGACGTGGACGTTGCGGCCCTCGCGGTGAGCGGCGATCACGACCCCGAGCGCCGTCCCGATCCCCGCGGTGCAGAGCATCCCCGTGTTGCAGTGCGTCAGGATCCGCGCGTCCTGCGGCACGAGCGGCAGCCCGTGGCGCCCGATCGCGTCACACGCCGCGCGATCCTCCTCCTCGATCGCCCGAGCCTCGGCAAGGACGGCGTCGCGGATCGTGTCCGGGGAGGCGCCTGGCGCGGCCGCACGGTCGGCCGCACGGACCGTGCGGGCCACCGCCCACCCCAGGTTCACGGCGGTCGGCCGCGTGGCGACCAACGCCTCCGCCGCGGCGGAGAGGTCGGCGCGAAGACCGTCCTCGTCGCGAGCCGGGGAGATCGTCGCCGCGAGCGCGAGACCGTAGGCGGCCGCGACCCCGATGATCGGAGCCCCGCGCACCGCGAGCGTTCGGATCGCCTCGCACACGTCCTCGACCGTGCGGCATGCGAGGGTCACCTCGCGGTGCGGGAGCACCCGCTGATCCAGGATCGCGACCTCGTCGCCACGCCAGGCGACCGGGACGATCTCGCGCATCACCCCACCCCGGCCCGGCGCCGCAGCGCGGCGACGGCCTGCCTCGAGCGTGGCCGCGAACGCGTACGCGCCGTGCGCCTCTCCTTCGACCCAGCCGTCGGGGACCGTCCCGGGCGGGTGCGCGTGCGCGAGGGCACCCGCGCCGCGCTCCCGGTACTCGGCGACGTGGATCGCGAGGTCCGAGGACGCGTGGGCCGGCGGATCGTCGAGCGTCCCCTCGAGCACGTCGGCCGCGGTCAGCTCGCCGAGGCGGCACCCCGTGCGCGTGATCGTCAGCGTCCGTCCGTCGAACGTCGAGAGGTTGCCCTCGCTCGCGTGGACGAGCCCGAGCCGCGCCAGGGTCGCCCCCGCGCGGACGAACGCGGTCAGGTCCCCTGCTGCCACGAGTGCAGGTAGGCGTCCTGCTCGGCGCTGAGCACGTCGATCTCGACGCCCATCGCGCGGAGCTTCAGCCGCGCGACCTCCTTGTCGATCTCCACCGGCACCGGGTAGACGCGCTTCTCGAGCGACGCGTGGTTCTTCACCATCCACTCGACCGACAGCGCCTGGTTCGCGAACGACATGTCCATCACCGCGGCCGGGTGGCCCTCCGCGGCCGCGAGGTTCACGAGCCGCCCCTCGCCGAGCAGGTGGATCCGGCGCCCGTCCGCGAACGTGTACTCGTCGACGAACTCGCGGATCCGGCGCACGCCCCCGGTCGCGAGGTCGGCGAGCGCCGCCTTGTCGATCTCGACGTCGAAGTGGCCGGAGTTCGCGAGGATCGTGCCGTCCTGCATCAGCTCCATGTGCTCCCGGCCGATCACGGTGGTGTCGCCGGTCACGGTGATGAACAGGTCGCCGATCCGCGCCGCCTCGCGCAGCGGCATCACGCGGTAGCCCTCCATCATCGCCTCGAGGGCGGCCGTCGGGTCGACCTCCGTGACGATCACATGGGCGCCGAGGCCGCGGGCGCGCGAGGCGACGCCGCGTCCGCACATCCCGTAGCCGCACACGACCACGACGCGGCCGGCGATCAGGCGGTTCGTCGACCGCATCACGGCGTCCATCGTCGACTGCCCGGTCCCGTAGCGGTTGTCGAACAGGTGCTTCGTGTCGGCGTCGTTCACGCTCACGATCGGGTACGCGAGCGCGCCGTCGCTTCGCCATCGCGCGCAGGCGGATCACGCCGGTGGTGGTCTCCTCGGTGCCGCCGAGGATCTCGGTGAGCTGGTCGGCGCGCTGCGTGTGCAGGACGTTCACGAGGTCGGCGCCGTCGTCCATCGTGACCTGCGGGCGCACGTCGAGCACCGCGTTGATGTGCTTGTAGTAGGTGTCGTTGTCCTCGCCCTTGATCGCGAACGTCTCGACGCCGCTCTGTTCGGTGAGCGCCGCGGCGACGTCGTCCTGGGTCGACAGCGGGTTCGACGCGCCAACAACACCTCGGCGCCGCCGGCAGCGAGCGTCTCCATCAGGTTCGCCGTCTCGGTCGTCACGTGCAGGCACGCGGCGATCCGGATCCCCTGCAGCGGCCGTTCCTTCTCGAACCGCTCGCGGATCTGCGCGAGGACGGGCATCTCACCGGCTGCCCACCCGATCCGCTCGCGGCCCGTGGTCGCGAGGGACGCATCCTTGATGTCTGCCATCGTCAAGCTCCTTCCCCGGGGAGGCGAGGGAACAGATCGACGAGGAGCCTCCCGACGGCGACCGCGGTCTCGTTCGAGACGCGGACCACCTCCTCGTGGATCACGTCTTCGCCGAAGGCGTTCGTGAGGCTGCACACCCCGAGGACGCGCATCCCGAGCGCGTGCGCGGGCAGCGCCTCCGGCACCATCGACATCCCGACCACCGTCGCGCCGAGGCGTTGGAGCATGCCGACCTCGGTCGGGGTCTCGTACGCGGGACCGCTCATCGCGGCATAGACGCCGAGCGCGGCCCCGATCCCGAGCGCCTGCGGCGCGTGCGAGCGCCAGGTCCGCGAGGGAGGGATCGTAGACGTCCCGCGTGTTGACGAACGCCGGCATGCCGTCCGGGTAGCGCCAGCCGCGGAGCGGCGCCGCCCCCATCATGTTCACGTGGTCGCGTGAGGACCACGACGGTGCCCGCGTCGACCCCCGGCTCGAGCCCGCCCACCGCGGCGGTCAGGACGAGCGTGCGGGCCCCGAGCGCGTGGGCGAGCCGCGGCAGCAGCGCGGGTACGTCCATCGAGTGCCCCTCGTAGTAGTGGACCCGGCCGCTGAACGCCGCGACGCGCACCCCGGAGAGCGTGCCGAGGATCAGCCGCCCCGCGTGCCCGGGAACGGCCGTCGGCGGGAAGCCCGGCAGATCCGTGTACGGGAGCGACGCCGTCGCTCGGAGCTCGTCGCCGAGCGCGGGACCGAGCCCGGAGCCGAGCACCACGGCGACCTGCGGCACGAGGTCGGTGGCGGAGCGGACGACCGCCGCTCCGCGCTGCGGCAGGTCGTCGCCCGGACCGGGAACGCCGTCGGTCATCGTCCGGCGAGCGCGGCCTTCAGCCGGTCGATCACGACGACGGGCGTCGGGTCGATCCCGCGCCGGAGCCCCACGTAGCAGCTCGCGAAGTCCCCGACGATCACGAGCGAGAGCAGCTGAGCGAGCGGGGACGTCCCGCGCGCCCGAACCTCACGTACCTCGACGCCGGCCGAGGCCGCGATCTCGGCCGACAGCGGGAACCGCGCGGCCGTCTCCTCGGGTTCCCCGTCGTGACGCAGCGCGATCACCGCGAAGCGCTCGCCGTACGGAGCGACCCACCCCACCACCTCGTTGTGGTCGAGTTCGGACATCGCCGCGTGGAACGCCGGGACCTTCCCGTTCTCGTTCAGCTGGGTCTTCCAGCGCATCGCCGCGAGGGCGGCGATGCCGTCGGCGCCCCACGACGACCGGCACGCGGTCGCCGAGCCATCCCGCGATCGCCTTCGCGTCGTTGTCCGAGCTGGCGATCTCGGGACCGAGCACGGCCGCCAGCACGGCGAGCGTCGCCGCCACCTCCTCGACCTCCGCCTCGATGCTCGCGAAGAGCCCGGCTGCCTCGAGCGCCCCGAGCATGGCGAACGTCAGCCAGCCCAAGGCCGCACGCGGCTGGAAGCCCGCCGGCAGCCCCACGGTGGCGATCCCCCGCTCCGCGCACTCGGCGCCGAGCGCGCCGCCGCCCGTGACGGCCACGATCCGGCAATCGCGCTCGACGGCCTGGTGGAACGCCGACAGCGTCTCCGAGGTGTTGCCCGAGTACGACGAGACGACGACGAGGGTGTGCGGTCCCGCGAACGCGGGCAGGATCGGCGACCGGACCACGTCGACCGGGACGTCGAGCTCGGCGCGGAAGGCCTGCTTCAACACGTCGCCGGCGACCGCGGAGCCACCCATCCCGCAGAACACGACCGACGTGACATCCGCGAGCGCCGGCAGGTGCTCGGCGGCGCGTCCGACCGCGTAGGCCTCGCGCACGTGCGACGGGAACGCCGCTACGGTGCCGAGCATGCCCGAGGGATCCGCGGCGGCGAGCGCCGCGACGTCGTCGAGCGCGCTCACCGCTTCGTGCCCCCCGGCTTCTCCGCTTCGTCGATCAGCATCACCGGGATGCCGTCGCGGATCGGGTACCGGTAGCCGCAGGTCCGGCAGACGAGGAGCTCCTCGGCCTCGAGCTCGTCGAGCTCGCCGCGGTCGTTCGGGCACACCAGGATCTGCTTCAGTTGGGGGTCGAGGCTCATGCGTCTCCTCCTCGGATCAACCCGAGCATCATGTCCGTCTTCTCCTGCAGCAGCGCCGCCGTGGTCGCCTCGACGTTCAGCCGCAGCAACGGCTCGGTGTTCGAGGGACGGACGTTGCACCACCAGTCCTCGTACTCGAGCGTGAGCCCGTCGAGCCGGTCCTGCTTCGCGTCCGAGAGCGTCGTCGCCAGCTCCTCGATCTTGGCGTGCTGGTCCGCGACGCGCGAGTTGATCTCGCCCGAGTCGAAGTACTTCTTGAACGGCGCCAGCAACGACGAGAGCGCCACACCCGATCCGGACAGCTCGCCGAGCGCCACGACGGACGCGATCAACCCGGAGTCCGCCCGGTAGTTGTCGCGGAAGTAGTAGTGGCCCGAGTGCTCCCCGCCGAAGATCGCGCCGGTCTCGGCCATCACCTGCTTGATGAACGAATGACCCACGCGCGTGCGCACCGGCTCGCCGCCGTGCGCGAGGATCGTCTCGGGCACGATCCACGAACAGATCAGGTTGTGGACCACCTTCGCGCCCGGCTCGTGTCGGAGCATCGGCACGGCCACGAGCGCCGTCGTGAGCGAGCCGCTCACGCCCTCGGCCTGCTCGTCGATCAGGAAGACCCGGTCGGCGTCGCCGTCGAACGCGAGCCCGACGTCGGCACCGTGCTCGAGCACCGCGGCCTTCAGGTCGACCAGGTTCGCGGGATCCAACGGGTCCGCCGGGTGGTTCGGGAACGTGCCGTCGAGGTCGCCGTAGAGCAGGTGCAGCGTGACCGGCAGGCGCTCGAGCACGGCCGGCGCGACCAACCCGCCCATCCCGTTGGCCGTGTCGGCCACGATCGTGAGCGGACGCATCGCGGACGCGTCCACGAACGAGAGCACGTGCTCGGCGTAAGCGTCGAGGAGGTCGCGCTCCTGCACCTTCCCGGGTGAAGGAGCAACGGGCCTGTCTCCTGCCTCCACGAGGGCACGGATCTCGCGCAGACCGGTGTCCTCGCCGACCGGGCGCGCCCCCGGCATGCAGAGCTTGATCCCGTTGTACTGCTTCGGGTTGTGGCTCGCGGTGAGCATCACGCCCGGGACGTCCAGACGCCCGGAGGCGAAGTAGAGGAGGTCGGTGGATGCGAGCCCGAGGTCGATCACGTCGACGCCCCGCGAGGTCGCGCCCTCGCGGATCGCGGCGGCGAGCTCGGGGGACGAGAGCCGGCAGTCGCGGCCGAGCGCGACGGCGGGCAGCCCCGTCCACTCGGCGAACGCCGCACCGATCCGGCGTGCGAGGTCGGCGTCGAGGTCGTCGGGGACGACGCCGCGGACGTCGTAGGCTTTGAAGATCCGATCGAGGTCGGCTGACACGCTCGGCATCCTACCGGAGCGCGAAGAACGCCCCGGTCGGTGCCGCGGACGCTACTTCTTGACGACCAGGTCGATCACGGACGACAGCGGGACCAGCGCGCCTGCCTGGTACCACCATTTCGCCTCGCACAGGTGGCACGTGGTGAACATCAGGTCCTGTTCGCTGACCGACATCCCGATCGTGATCAGGTCTCCCTGCCCGCAGCTGGGGCAGGTTCCGTCGCTCTTCTCACGCATGTGCCAAGTCTCGGTCGCGGAGAGGGCGCAGACCATAGCACCGTGCCGTCATTCCTCGGGTCTGCACGGAGGGTGGAAACGACCCCCTGCGTTCGCCCGCGACGTCCCGCGGGGGGATGGACCGTCGGCCGTACGGCCCAGGGCAGAGGTCGGTCAGCCGACGACCGCGGGCGTGCTGCGACGGTCGATCACGCTCCACCCGACGGGCGGCGTCATCCGATCGACGTGCTCACGGCACAGGTCCAGGAGGTTCGGGTCCCGTTCCGGCATCAGGTCGGCCACGACGACCTCACGGACCGCGTAGGACAGAGCGATCGTCACCACGGGCTCCCGGCCACATCGCATCTTCGCGCACGCTCGCATGGCGCGCAGCCTAGATCACACGGATGTGATTTCCAAGCAAGGGGCCCGGACGGCCAGATCAGTCGGCCGTGGGGGTCGACCAGTACGCGGCGCCGGCCGGCCGCTGGCCCACGATGATCACATGGTCGCCCACGTCGATCAGCGGGTAGAGCTTCACCACCTCGTCGTTGTGCATCCGGATGCAGCCGTGGGATGCGTAGCGCCCGATCGACGCCTCATCGGCGTTGCCGTGGATCAGGATCAGCCCCGGCGCGGTGATGTAGATCCCTCGCCGGCCCATCGGGTTGCCCGGCCCGCCCGGAACCACCGCCGGCTCGTTGGCGCCCCAGGAGTCCAGCGCGGGGTTGTACCAGGTCGGGTCGACCTGCTTGTCCCAGATCTTCCACACACCGTCGGGTGTCGTGAAGCCCGGCATCGCGGTCGCGACGTCGTAGGTCCGCTCCACGGAGAACCCGTTGTAGAGGTAGAGCCGGTTCTGATCCACGCGAACGACGATCGTGCGGCCCATCTTCGCCTCGGTGACGTCCGGGTGCACGACCCTGGTCTGCAACCGCACATGGGGGGTCATCTCGTTCAACGCAGCGACGATCGCCGTAGACGCCGAGGCTTTGGCCAGCTTCGCGCCCGGCTTCGCGCGCTGGAACACGACGTCGGTCTGCTCGTCGTTGATCCCGATCGCGGCGTCCGTCGGCTTCGTGTCGACGGCCTTGGCGATCTTGTCCACGAGATCGCCGACGGCGGATTCCTTCGTCGTGTACGCCAGGGCGATGTCGACGTCCAGCGGCTCGTCGCGGATCCGACGCCACGCCCGGTGGAGGGTGTCGAGGTCGGCGCCGGCCCGCATCGCCTCGTCGACCGCGCCCGCGACGTCGGCGCGCCGGCCGAGCTGCGCGGGGTTGGTGATCCAGTGCTGGGCACCAACGGTGATCG
Organism: uncultured Actinomycetes bacterium; assembly: GCA_963710985.1. Classification (GTDB taxonomy): domain Bacteria; phylum Actinomycetota; class UBA4738; order UBA4738; family HRBIN12; genus AC-51. The sequence continues at coordinate 269,152 of CAVQCI010000007.1, forward strand.
TGAGGTCGGCGCGCAGGGGCTTGGCGACCACGGCCTTCACCGCCGCCTGCGCCTGCGGCCGGGTCATGCCGCCGACATCCAGGCCGTCGATCCGCACGCCCGGCAGGATCGTGTCGGCGTGCGCGTGCTCGTAGCGCATCGCCGCGAAGGCGCCGACGGCGCCGCCGAGCACGAGGACGCCGAGCACGACGGCCGCCACGACGGCGACGCGTCGCAGACCCTGTCGGCGAACGTGTCGACCTCGGCTCATGTGGGCCCCTCCAGACCGTGTCGGAAGCGAGCGCGCATGCTCCTTCCGGTTCCTTCGTAGCACATCAGGCGGGCGGCAACATCCCGTCGGGCAGCGCGACGCCGAGGGCGAGCCCGTAGAGCGAGAGCCCGTGCGCGCCGCCGGACGTCGATGCCCCCGCCGCCACGACGTCGCCACTCGCCGTCACCAGCACGGCTGCGCCGGGCGACTGCTCGAGGAACGCAGCCGGCGCCGCCGCCGTGCTCGACGGCTGCACGGTGAACGACGTGGTCGGCTGCGCGGGAGCGTCCGTGCCCGGCGTCAGGAGCTGCAGCGTGACCTGGACCGGCGCCGAGCCGGGGTTCGCGACGAACAGGCTCTGGTCGGAAGGCTGCGCCGCGACGGTCGGCAGGACCACCCATCGTGGTCCGGCGTTCGCCGTGCCGCCGGTTGCCGCGTCGTCGCTCCTCTGCCCCTCCGACCGGAGCGCCGCGAACAGGTCGGAGCCCCCCTGCGCGGAGACCGAAACCACGGTCGGACCCGAGGTCATGACGGGATAGGCCGCGGCCGAGGACGCTCGATGATCCTGCGAGATCAGCCCCCCGGCGGGCGCCGGACCGTCGGAGGCCCACGCAGTGGCACTGAAGCGCCCGTCCTGGTCTCCGGGGTCGGTGATCTCCAGCGAGGACTGACCCGAGCCCTTGGCCGTGGGGAGATCCACCGTGGCGGAGGTGGCGGTCGTCCCGAGGACCGAGCGGACCCCGCCTCCGTCGGTGACGCCGAGGGTCGCGACGGCGACCCGGCCGACCTTCACGTCCACCTCGGCGCCGACCGCGGCCTCGTCGACGAGTCGCTTCGCGATCGGGATCGCGACGCTCCGGCCGGCCCCCAGGACGACGTCGCTCAGCCCACGAAGCGGGGGCCTCGAGGAGAACAGGACCACGTCGAACACCGCCTCCTCGGCGAAGGGGTTCATCACGACCAGCGACGCCTGCTCGCCCTTCAGCGTGGATGCGCCCGCGGCGAGCCAGTGCCGTCCGGGGCCCGGCGCGCACGGCTCGGCCCCGATCCCCACCTCGGAACCGGGCGCGCGCACGATCCAGCCCGCGGCCACCCACCCGCCGAAGGCCTCCACGACCGTCGCGCTCGCGGGGCGCGTGTCCTGGACCTCGCGCTGCACCTCATGACCGGCGGGGACCGCGAACGTGACCGGGTCGCTGCTCCCGTGGTCGTCGAGCGTGCGCAGCCGGACGCTGACGTCGGACGTACCCGGGTTCGCGACCGAGATCGTCGCTCGCCACCCGTCGCCTCCGCCGTGCGGGCAGAGCCACACGCTCGACAGCGCCACGGGCGACGGGGCCGCGAGCGGGGTGGCCGGCCCCCATCGCTCGGCGGCGAGCGCACCGGCAACGACGACGACCGCGACCACCAGCGCGAGCGACCCGCGCGCCCTCATCGACGCACCGGCTTCCGCGTGACCCACAGCGCGACGAGCCACAGCGCGGCGAGCAGCCAGAGCTCGATCGTCCGCGGGAGCTGAGCGCCGTAGACGATCCGCACGTCCGTCTGCCCGTCGACCGCGAACGAGGTGGCCCAGCCGAACGCGCGCGCCGGCGCGGTCTGGGTCCCGTCGAGCCGCCACGCGTCGTCGAACTCGGTCGAGATGAGCGCGGTGTCACCGCCCTGCGTCGGTCCCTCCCAGCCGCCCCGAACCGCCGCCAGCGGCGAGGACGGGGTCCGCTCCCATCCCTGGATCGCCGCGGGGTCCCCGGTCGCGATCACACGGCGCTCGTCGGGACCGGCGCTCACCACCGAGGCCGGCGGGAGCCCAACCGCGTTGCGAAGGATGAACAGGCCGGTGGCCTGCACGATGTCGAGGTCGACCTGCGACTCGAGCTCGGCGCGCGCCTGCGGCGACACCGATGCGCCGTCGCCCACGACGTAGCGGATCCCGAACGGCGCCAAGAGCGCCCCGGCGTGGACCGAACCGCCGGACAGGACCTGCTGCAGCGCCACCTCCAGCGACGTGGCGCCCGGACCCACGAGCGGGCGGGCGGTGTCGATCGCGACCTGTCCGGTGCGGTCGGTCACCGCGTAGCTGATCGTGGCCGGACCGGCATCCACGACGTGTTCAGGATCGCCGCCCGGCGTCGGGAACGACCGGCCGTCGGCGCCGCCGATCCACAGCACCCGGAACGACCCCTTCGACGCGGAGTCGACCACCGCCCAGGCGGCGGGGATCCGGTCCGTGCCTCCGACCGCCCACCGGCCGGTCATCGCCGCGATCGCCTGCAGGGCGATCCCGCCGGCCAGCACCACGGTCAGGAGCGCGGTCCCGATCTGCCGGAACCCGAAGGCCTCGCGGTCGATCCGCCCCGCGACGGAGGTCAGCCCGAGCGCGATCACGAACGCCTCCGCCACGCCGGCCAGGACGGCGTAGGCGGCGGGGTTGGCGAGCGCCGCCGGGAGGTACCCCGCCGCGGAGGTCCACGCGAGCCCCAGCCCGATCAGGACGACGACCGTCAGCCGTCGCGCAGGGGCCCGCTGCTCCCCGCGGGCGAGCGACAGCGCGATCACCGCCCCGAGCGGCAAGAAGTAGGCGATCGGCCACGATCCCGGTGCCTCGCCGAGGGCGAGCCGGAGCGTTCGCCACGGGTCGGTGGTGCCGACCAGCGCGCCCAGCGACGCTCCCCCGCCGGCGAGCAGGGTCGGGACGAACGGGAAGACCAGGATCACGGCGCCGATCACCGCGAGCGCGACCACGCCGAGCCCGCGCGTGCGCGCCGTGCCGAACACGAGCGACACGGCGAGCAGCACCGCGATCGCGAGGAGGACGCCCGGCTCGAACGCGACCCCGACCGCGAGCGTCACGGCGAGGCCGGCCGTCAGGCGCCACCGGCCGTCCGCCGGCAGCGCGGAGCCGAAGGCGACGTCGACGCGCTCCACGATCGGCGGTAGCACCACGAGCGCCGCGAGGACCGCCAACCGGCCGTCGGAGTACGCCCACAGGGTCACGGCGGACAGCCCGTACGCGGCGGCGGCGGTCACCGAAGGCCCCGGACGGCCGGTGAGGCGCACGGCGGCGCGGTAGCACAGGATCGCGGCGAGGGCCGGCCCGCCGATCAGCAGCGCCTTCTGTGCGAGCGCGGTGCTCCCCAGGAGCAGGTACGACAGGCCGCCCATCCCGGCGAGCGCCGGGCTCGCGGCGAGCGAGCCGCCGAGCCCTGTCGTCCGGTAGGCGGAAACGAGCTCCCGGAAGAACCCGTCGGGGGTCGCGGGGAAGGCCGGCAGCACGCCGCCGGCGAGCCGGCCGGGCCCGTACAGGTGCCGCGCCGCGAGCGCTCCGACGATCGCGCCCAAGAAGCACGCGACGATCACGGGGTGGGTCGACACGAACGACGCGGTCCGGTGACGCAGACGCCGGGTCGCGGGCTCGCCCGCCTCTTCCTCGTCGAGCTCCCGCTGCTCCTCGAGGAGGCGCTCGGCCGTCTGGAACCAGCGCGGGATCCGCAGCCCCGCCGACTCCATGTAGTGGCGGAGCGCGTGGTCTCGTACCTGTCGTGCCTTCTGCGCCCGCCGCCGGCGCGACCAGGTGCCGGGCAGATGCGCGACGTTCCAGCCGAGCGCGGCGACCAGCTCGTACGCCTCGTCGAAGCGCCGCGACAGCAGGAGGAACACCAGCCGAACCGCCGACAAGACGAGCCAGACCGGCAAGATCCACAGCAGCGACACGAGGCTGTAGTTCTTGAGGACCGCCGCGAGGGCGGCGCGATCCTCCTCGTGACGCCGGCTGCGCTCCACGCCGGGCCGGTCGTCGCGCTCTCCCGCCGCACGGTGGCGCACACGCGCGCGCGGCGTCATCAGGACGCGGAACCCGGCGAGGCGCGCGCGCCAGCACAGGTCGAGGTCTCCGTCGTCGTCGCCCAGACGCTCGTCGAAGAGCCCCACGCGCTGCCAGACGTCGCGGCCGACGAGCATCGCGCACGAGTCGACCGACAAGACGTCGAGGACACGGTCGAACTGCCCCTGGTCGATCTCCCCGGCCTGCAGCGGCGTGTACGGATGCCCGAACCGGTCCGCGGAGCGGCCGACGTCGCGCAGACGCCGCTGTTCGTCCCAGTCGACGACCTTCGCGCCAACGATCCCGACGCCTTCGACACCGGGCAAGGTGGTGGCGTCGACGAGGCCGGCGACCGCCTCCGGGTCCAGAGCGACGTCGTCGTGCAGCAACAGGAGGAAGTCGGCTTCCATCGCGACCGGCAGCGACGTGGCCTCGTCGAACGAGCGGGCGATCCCGTGCGGCTCGTCGTGGCGCACGACGCGACCTTCCCCGAGGGCGTGCACCAGGAGGTCGTGCGAGCCGTCGGTGGAGCCGTCGTCGATCGCGAGGACGGCGATCCGCGCGTACGTCTGCGCGCCGAGCGCCTGCAGGGATTCGCGCAGCCACTCGGCGGCGTTGCGGACGATCAGGACCACCAGGACGGAGGGCATGCGTTCGCCCGTGGACGAAGGATGCGTGGTCGACGGTGCGGTGGCTGCGGTCATGCGGGGAAGCGCGCTCCGCGCGCGGCCGAGACTAGCACGGGGGTCTCCTGCCCAAACGGAACCCAAACGGAAGGGGGGCCCGGAGGCCCCCCGACGCTACGCGGGTCGCCGCGATCAGCGGGACCGGCGGGCTGCGGTCTTCTTGGCGGCCGTCTTCCTCGCCGCCGGCTTGCGCGCGGCGGGCTTGCGAGCCGCGGTCTTCTTCGCGGCCGGCTTGCGTGCGGCCGTCTTCCTGGCGGCCGGCTTGCGAGCCGCGGTCTTCTTCGCCGCGGGCTTGCGAGCCGCGGTCTTCTTGGCTGCGGTCTTCCTGGCTGCGGGCTTGCGTGCGGCCGTCTTCCTGGCGGCCGGCTTGCGAGCCGCGGTCTTCTTCGCCGCGGGCTTGCGAGCCGCGGTCTTCTTCCGGGCCGTCGTCTTCTTCGCGGCCGTCTTCTTCGCCATCGCCATCCTGTGCTGCCCCCTTTCGGTCCTTCCCGATCACGACGCCATGCGCTTGAGGCGTCGGCGTTCCCGCTCGCTCATGCCGCCCCACACGCCGTAACGCTCGTCGCGGCGGAGCGCGTAGTTGAGGCACTCGATGCGGACGGGGCATTCGCTGCAGATCCGCTTCGCCTCCCTCGATGAGCCTCCCTTCTCGGGGAAGAAGATCTCCGGGTCGTGAGTCCCGGCACCGGGCTCGCTCTTGCCAAGGGATGTAGTGATGCACGCTCTGTCTCCCCCCGAAATCACATCCGTGTGATTCTGAGGGAAAGACCGCCTCGATGACAAGGGGGTCAACGAGAAGATCTCCTGCCTCATCCCTCGTGCCATGTCGCCCCCATGGTGTCGCGCACGCGCGCACATGACAACACGAACAGGGTGGAAATGTGCAGGTCAAGTGGGTTGACCATCATGGTCAACCAGATTGACGGCTCTAGACGCGATCGACGCGATCGTACGTCGTGGTGCGCTCCGCGGGGACGCGGCCGATCGCGCGGATCGCGTCGTCGAACTCCTCGGGCTCCTTCTCGATCCCCCACTCGGCGCCCGCCATGCGGCTGATCGTCTCCTCCATCAGCGTGCCGCCGAAGTCGTTCGCGCCGGCGCTGCAGGAGCGTCTGGCAGGCCTCGACGCCCATCTTCACCCACGACACCTGCACGTTGGGGATCGCCCCGTCGAGCAGGATGCGCGCCACCGCGTGCATCCGCAGGCTGTCCTCGAACGTGGCGCCCGGCCGCGCCTTGCCGGCCAGGTAGATCGGCGCGTTCTGGTGGACGAACGGCAGCGGCACGAACTCCGTGAACCCGCCGGTGTCGGCCTGGATCCGCGCGAGCCGCCGCAGGTGCGCGACCCAGTGCGGCGGCGCGTCGACGTGGCCGTACATGATCGTGCTCGAGGACCGGATCCCGAGATCGTGCGCGGTGCGGACGATCTCCTCCCACGTGTCGGCCGGGAGCTTGCCCTTCGTGAGCATCCAGCGGACGTCGTCGTCGAGGATCTCGGCCGCCGTGCCCGGGATCGTGCCGAGCCCGTTCCCCTTCGCTTCGGCGAGGAACTCCTCGAACGAGATCCCGAGCTGCGTCGAGCCGTTCAGCACCTCCATCGGGCTGAACGCGTGGACGTGCATCCCGGGTACGCGCTCCTTCACCGCGTCGACGAGATCGAAGTAGAAGTCGCCGGGCAGCTACGGGTGGAGCCCGCCCTGCATGCACACCTCGGTGGCGCCGCGCGTCCACGCCTCCTCGGCGCGGTCGGCGACCTCGTCGAGCGAGAGCGTGTAGGACTCGGCGTCGACCTCCCGCTGCGCGAACGCGCAGAACCGGCATCCGGTGTAGCAGACGTTCGTGAAGTTGATGTTCCGGTTGACGACGTAGGTGACCTCGTCGCCGACCGCCTCGGCGCGGAGATCGTCGGCGACCCGACACAGCGCCTCGAGCGCTTCGCCCTCCGCTTGGAACAGCGCGAGCGCCTCGTCGTCCGTGATCGGACGATGGGCCTCGGCCTTCGCCAGCGCGGAGCGGATCTCCGCGTCCACGCGGGCCGGAGCCACGTCGCGCGTGGCCCACGCCCGGGTCACGTCGTTCTCGATTCCCTCGAACGTGCCGTAGACGTCCCCGGCGTCGTCGCGCAGGCCCGCGCCGTCCGCCTTCGCGAACGTGAGCGCGATCGTCCGCGGCTTCCACGTGACCTCCGGGTCCTGCCAGGGCATCGGCTCGGGGCGCTGCCCCTCCACGGCGAGACCGTCGTCACCCAGGAGCGCCGAGATCGGCGCGCGCATCTTGCCGGCGATCCACGGGTCGGGCTCCGCTCGCGTAGCGCGGGTAGATCGTGAGCCGCTCGCGGAGCACCTTGCCCCGCGCGGCGGTCGTCGCCGCGAGCGCATCGAGCTGGGGCCACGGGCGCTCGGGGTTCACGTGATCGGGCGTGACCGGCGAGACGCCGCCCCAGTCGTTGATCCCGGCGTCGAGCAGCCGCAGGCGTTGCGCCGGATCGGAGAGGTTCGGCGGCGCCTGCACGTTCACGTGCGGACCGAGCACGACCCGGGCGGTCGCCACCGCGGCGAGGAACTCCTCGTCCGCCGGCTCGGGAGCGCCGTGCATCGCGGTGCCCGGCTTCGCCCGGAAGTTCTGGACGATCACCTCCTGCACGTGGCGGTAGCGCCGGTGGAGCTCGCGGATCGCGAACAGCGACTCGGCTCGCTCGCCGCTCGGTCTCGCCGATCCCGACCAGGATCCCGGTGGTGAACGGGATCGCCAGTCCGCCCGGCGTCCTCGATCGTGCGCAGGCGGACGGCCGGCACCTTGTCCGGCGAGCCGAAGTGCGGGCCGCCGCGCGCGGACAGCCGCGCCGAGGACGTCTCGAGCATGATGCCCATCGAGGCGCTCACGTGCTTCAGGCGCGCCAGCTCCTCCTACGACATCACGCCCGGGTTCAGGTGCGGCAGCAGGCCGGTCTCCTCGATCACGCGGACGGCCACCGCGCGGACGTAGTCGAGCGTGGACCCGTAGCCGCGTTCGGCGAGCCACTCCCTGGCGACGTCGTAGCGGTCCTCCGGGCGGTCGCCCAGCGTGAACAGCGCCTCCTTGCACCCCGCGGCGCGGCCCGCCTCGGCGATCGCCACGACCTCCTCGGGCGTGAGGAACGGCGCGTCCAGCCTGGCCGGCGGCTTGGCGAACGTGCAGTAGTGGCAGTGGTCCCGGCAGAGCATCGTGAGCGGGACGAACACCTTGCGCGAGTAGGTGACGACGTCGCCCCACCCGAGGTCGCGCTGGCGGGCCGCGACCGCCATCAGCCGTTCGAGGTCGTCGCCGCGTGCCGCCAGCAGCGCGGCAGCTTCGTCGACGGACAGCGCCTTGCCCTGCTCGGCTCGCGCGAGCGGTCGCCGAAGGCTGTGGGCGGACGCCTCGGACATCGGGCGGAGCCTACTACCCTTACGCCTCATGAAGGTGGTGGCGTTGGCCGGCGGGATCGGGGCGGGCAAGTTCCTGCGAGGGCTCGCACGGGTCGTCCCGGCGGACGACCTGACCGTCGTCGTGAACGTGGCCGACGACATCGTCGTGCACGGTCTGCACGTGTCGCCCGACCCCGATTCGGTCACCTACTGGCTCGGCGACGTGTTCGACCGCGAACGCGGCTGGGGCCGGCGCGAGGAGACGTTCCGCGCCACCGAGGAGCTCCGCGCGTTCGGCGCGGCCGACGCGTGGTTCAGCCTCGGCGACCTCGACCTCGCGACGCACCTGTTCCGGACCGATCTGCTCGCGCGCGGCGAGCCCCTGTCCGCGATCACCGCCAGGATCGCGGCGCGGTTCGGTGTCCGGGCCCGGCTCCTGCCCGCCTCCGACGACCGGATCGAGACGCGGATCGACTGCGTCGACCGCGCGACCGGCGAGCCGCTCGACCTGCACTTCCAGGAGTACTGGGTCCGACGGCACGCCGCCGACGAGGTCAAGGGCGTCCGGTACGAGGGGGCGGTCGTGGCGCGGCCGGCCCCCGGCGTGCTCGAGGCGATCGCCGACGCCGACGCCGTGGTGTTCTGCCCCTCGAACCCCGTCGTGTCGATACGGCCGATCCTCGCCGTGCCGGGGATCCGCGACGCCGTGGTCCGCGGCGCCGGGACCGCACGGTCGGCGTGAGCGGGATCGTCGGCGGGGGCCCCGTCGCCGGGATGGCCGACCGGCTGATGCCGGCGGCCGGGATCGAGGTCTCGGCGGTCGGGGTGGCCGCCCACTACGCCGACCTGCTGTCGGCGTGGCTGGTCGACGACGTCGACGCCTGCGTTGCTCCCCGGATCGAGGCGCTCGGGCTGCGGACCGCGGCGACCGACACGATCATGACCGACGACGCTCGGGCCGAGGCCGTCGCCCGCGCCGCCCTGGATCTCCTGTGACGATCGAGGTCCTGCCCGTCGCGGGCCTGCCCGAGTTCCGCCCCGGCGACGACCTCGGCGCGATGCTTGTCCGCGCCGCTCGCCGCGTCCGGCGTGCGGGACGGCGACGTCGTCGTCGTGACCCAGAAGATCGTGTCGAAGGTGGAGGGCCGGATCGTCCCCGGCGAGGATCGGCGCCGGATGGATCGGGCGGGAGACCGCCCGGGTCGTGGCGCGCCGAGACGATCTCGTGATCAGCCAGACCCGGCACGGCTTCGTCTGCGCGAACGCCGGGGTCGACGCCTCGAACGTCGCCGAAGGGTTCCTCACGCTGCTGCCGGAGGATCCGGACGCCAGCGCGGAGCGGCTGCGTTCGTCGTTCACGAGCGCGCTCGGGCTGGCGCGCCTGGGCGTGGTCGTCACCGACACGTTCGGGCGAGCGTGGCGCCAGGGACTGGTCAACGTGGCGATCGGCGTCGCCGGGATGCCGGCGGTGGTCGACCTCCGCGGGACGACGGATCATGCCGGCCGCGAGCTGGAGGCGACGATCGTGGCGGTGGCCGACGAGGTCGCCGCGGCCGCGGGGCTGGTGATGGGCAAGGACGCGCGGATCCCGGTCGCGATCGTGCGCGGCGTCGCGCTCGACGCCGCGCCGCCGGGCGCGGGCGCCGATCTCGTGCGCGACCCGGCCGAGGACCTGTTCCGCGAGTCACCGCTGCAGGCGCTGCACGCGCGCCGGACGATCCGATCGTTCGGACCCGGCGATGTGCCGCGCGCCGCGGTCACGGAGGCCGTCCGTGCGGCGGCGACCGCGCCCGCCCCCCACCACACGCGGCCGTGGCTGTTCGTGGCGCTGGACGCCCCGACGGGCAAGCGCGCCCTCCTGGCGGCGATGGCCGAGGCGTGGCGCTCGGACCTGCGTCGCGAGGCGACGCCCGAGGACGTGATCGCCCGGCGGGTCGCGCGGAGCGACGCGGTGCTCGGCGCCGCGCCGACGCTGATCGTGCCGTTCGTGCGGTTCGACGGCGCGCACCCCTACGCCGACGCGGCACGCGCCGAGGCCGAGCGGGAGATGTTCCTGCTGTCGGGCGGCGCTGCGATCCAGAACCTGTTGCTCGCGCTGCACGCGCAGGGCCTCGCATCGTGCTGGATCTCCTCGACGCTCTTCTGCCAGGAGGAGACGCGCGCGGTGCTCGGCCTCGACGACGGCTGGCACGCGCTCGGCACCGTCGCCTGCGGTCCGATGCCGCAGGGCGGGGCCTCGCGGCCCCGCCCTGCGATCGACCTCGACGTCGTGCTGCGCTGGTCCTAGACCACCCCGTGGATGAAGTACCAGGCGAAGATCGCCGCCACGACGTACAGCAGCGGGTGCACCTCGCGCGCCTTGCCCCGAAGGACGGCGATCACGACGTAGGAGAGGAACCCCGCGCCGACGCCGTTCGTGATCGAGTAGGTGAACGGCATCATCACGATCGTGAGCAGCGCCGGGATCCCGATCCCCGGGTCGCCCCAGTCGATGTCGCGCACCAGGGTCATCATGAAGTAGCCGACGATCACGAGGGCAGGCGCGGTCGCCTCGGGCGGGATCACGCCGGCGATCGGCGAGAAGAACATCGCCAGCAGGAACAGCGCCCCCACCACCACCGCCGTCAACCCGGTCCGGCCGCCTTCGGACACGCCCGAGGCGCTCTCGATGTAGGTCGTGTTGGACGATGACGACGTGACCCCGCCGGCGACCGCCGCGAGCGAGTCCACCAGCAGGACCTTGTTGACGTCGGGGAGCTTGCCGTCCTGGTCGAGCAGTCCGGCCTCGCCCCCGATCCCGATCACCGTGCCCATCGTGTCGAAGAAGTCCGAGAGCATCACGGAGATCACGGCGGCGATCGCCGTGGCCCACCCGAGCGCCGAGATGAACGAGAACGAGAACTGCCCGACGAGGCCGAAGTCCGGTGCGGCCCAGATCCTCGACGGGAGCGACGCGATCGAGTCGCCCCAGATCGCGTGGTCGTTCGCGATGTTCGCGATCATCGCGACCACCGTCGCCGCGAGGATCGCGATCGAACAGCGCGCCCTTGACCCGCCGCGCCACGAGGACCGATCCGATCGTCAGCCCGACCACGAAGACCGCGGTCTTCCACGTCGTGAGCTCGGACGCGAGCGACAGCGGCGTCGCTCCGGTGTTCGTGACGACCCCCGCGTTGACCAGCCCGATCAGGGCGATGAACGCGCCGATCCCGATCCCGATCGCACGCTTGAGGTCCATCGGGATCGCGTTCAGGATCATCTCGCGGACGTTGGTGAGCACGAGGATCGTGATCAGGACGCCCTCGGCCACGATCACGCCCATCGCCTGGGGGAACGTGAGTCCGTCGGCTGCGACGAGCGTGAACGCGACGAACGCGTTCAGTCCGAGACCGGCGGCCAAGGCGAACGGATAGTTCGCCACGACGCCCATCACGATCGTCATCACCCCGGCCGCGAGCGCGGTCACGGTCAACACCTGTGCGAACGGCAGCCCCTTGCTCTGGAGGTCGGGGATGCCGGCGAACCCGAGCACCTGCGGGTTCACGAACAGGATGTAGGCCATCGTGAGCCAGGTGGTGATCCCCGCGACGATCTCGATGCGGACCGTGGACCCCCGCTCCGTGATGCGGAAGAACCGGTCCAAGGAGCCCCCCTGTCCCTCGGGCAGCCGCAGCAGTCGATCGCGCTCGACCTTGGCCATCCGACCCCCTCTCTCGAGGCCGGCGCGGCGGCGCCGGCGGCGGCGGGGAAGGCGGCCCGAGCATAGGGACCCGCATGGGGCCGCGCAAGCCGTTCCCGACGCAACCGCCTCCCTCCGTTACCCTTGTGCTTCGACCCGCATCCAGGAGGACGATCGAGCGTGGCGAACCAGCCCCGCGGCGGTGGCAAGGGCGCCACCCGGGTGGACCCCAACCGCCGTCAGACCAAGGCCGAGCGCAGGGACGAGGCGCGCAGGCAGCGTGAGGAGATCCAGCGCCGGCAGGCGACACGCAAGCGGAACCGGACGATCGCGATCGTCGCCGGCGCGGTGCTCGTGGCAGCGGCCGTGGTCCTGATCGTCATGAACGCCGGCGGCAACTCCAGCCCGGCGGTCGCGACCGGATCGTCATCCTCGGTGCCGCAGTCGGATCTGCAAGGGATGCTCACGACGCAACCGCCGTGGCCCAACAACACGGCAGACCTCTCCCAGCGGCTGGCTGCGATGACCCTGCCGGGCGTGAGCGACGTGATCAACCATCACCACGCGCGCCTGTGGATCTACGTGAACGGACAGCAGGTCACGATCCCGGCCGACATCGGTCTGTCCTCCACGGCCGGGTCGCCGCTGCACACGCACGACACGAGCGGCGTCGTCCACATCGAGGCGGACGACCCCAACTTCCAGGGCACGCTCGGGCAGTTCTTCGACGTGTGGGGCGTCCGGCTCGACCGCACCTGTGTGGGCGGCGTGTGCGACTCGGGCGACCAGACCTGGCGCGTCTTCGTGGACGGCAAGCCCTACGTCGGCGACCCCACCCAGCTCGCGCTCACCGAGCACCAGGCGATCGTGCTCGCCTACGGCACGCCCGACCAGGTTCCGAACCCGCTGCCGGACAACTTCGACTTCGGCGGGGCGCCGCAGCTCTAGCGAGGCCTCGAGCCGCTCAGCCGGCGGTGACGGTGCAGGCGGCGCCTGGCGCACAGGCGATCGTGCCGTGCTCGAAGGTCGCCTTCGCGCTGCCGTCCTTGGCGACCCGCACGCGCGAGGTCGGGAATCCGAGCGCACCGGAGGCGCCGCCCTTCCCCAGGTAGGCGGAAAGGACCGGACCCCACAAGGCGTGGGCGCCGATCCCGGCCTTCCAGTAGATCCGCCCCTTGGCGAAGTCGACGCGGCTGCTCGCCGCACCGGATGTGGCGCGGGTCTTGGAGAGGTCCAAGACGCCCGTGTCCGGCACGCCGAGCCTGCCGCCCGCCGACCCGACCGCCCGGTACTCCGCGTCGATCGCGCCCTGCAGCCAGACGGTGAGGTCCTTGTTCCCGTTGCGGTAGATGCCACCGCTCTGGAAGAACTGCTGCGCGCCGCCGGGCACGCTCCGGCGGGGAGAGGAGGGGAGCCCCGGCTTGCACATCAACGCGTCGTAGCGCCGGCGGATCGCCCCGGTCACGTTCTTGTCGGCGTTGATCCACACCCGGTTGTCCCGCAGCCCGAGCGCGGCCTGGAGCTGGTCGCCCGTGATCGGGGCCTTGCCCGAGGACCCCACGGCCACCGCGGTCATGATCCGGCCCGAGTCGTCGCGGACGACGCCACGGAACCTCGAGATCGTGCCGATCGCACCCGTGTATCCCTTCAACCGCGAGGTGACGGTGGCGGCATCGAAGGTGGCGGTCCACACGTCGTAGGGGTTCGCGCTCGTGTACTCACCGGGGTCGCAGACGCCCCTCAGCCACGCGATCGCGTAGGCGGTGTTCCCGCCGTGCCACGCGTCCTCGACGTTCTGCGTGTGGCCGCCGTCGGAAGCCGAGTAGAAGGACTGGATCACGTTTCCCTGGTAGGTCACGACCTGATGCGCGGTCGCGTCGACCGCATCGACCCATCTCGAGCCGTCGGTCCCGCCCTCGCGGTCGTAGGCGATGTAGGTCTGGTCGCCCGACCCGTCGGTGAGATCGCAGTTGCAGGACGGGCGCAACCCGACGTGGCGGATCGCATAGACCGCGTAGGTGCGCGCCGCCACCGCCTGCGCCTGCATCGCGGCCACCGGCCATGACGCCGGCACCTCGCCGAGCCCGTACAGGTACTCCTCGAGCCCCAGCCTGGCGATCAACCGCTCGGCGCACCCGGTCTTGCACGCGTAGAGGTTGAACTCGATCGACCCGCGGTTGTAGACGAACCCCTGGGACCAGATCGCGTCGGCCTCGGGGATGAAGACCCGCGACCCGGTGTCGGCATAGGTCAGGTAGAGGTTCTTCGTGGGGCTCCCCCACCGCCCCACGAGGGTTCCGCTCTGGTCGCGGACCGCGTAGAACCCGTCCTTGGCTCCGATCGTCCACGTCGCGTCCTTCGGGATCTTGCCGACGAGGGTTCCCGTGAGGGCCGCGCCCACCCAGATCCGTACGGGACCGGCCTTGGCCGTGAGGTGGACGGTCTTGCGTCCTGACGTCAGCCCGACCCGGATCGAGGACGGAAGGGTGTCGCTCGCCACGACCTTGGTGCCCTGGTAGAAGTGCGTGAGGATCCTGTTCGACGACCAGCCTTGCAGCGCAAGGCCGTAGGCACCCCACTGGGACATCCCGACACCGTGGCCGTACCCCGAGCCGAAGAACGTGAAGGTGCCGGCCGCGGCGGCGGGGGGCCCCGTGAGGGGCACGAAGAGCGTGGCCGCCAGGGCGGCCGCGACCGTGAGCGTGACGCGTCGGCGCATCGTGCGGGTTGTCCCATCCCCCGGCTGGGAAGCCGGCAACCTAGCACATCGGCGCGCTCCGGCAGATGGTTGAGGCGGGCGGGGTGCGGAGGCTGCTCAGGCGGGTTCGGCGGGCGCCGCGTCGGCGTCGGTGGGCACCCTCGCGCCCTCGAGCGTCATGCGGTCCGCGACACGGGCGCCCGCTCCGAGCACGCAGTCGATGACCGTCGCGCCCGCGCCCACATGCGCACCCGGTCCAAGGACCGAACGCACGATGCGCGCCCCGGGTCCGACCGAGGACCCGGGATGCAAGACGCTGTCGTCGATCTGCGCCTCCGGTCCGATGCGGGCCTCCGCGCCGACCGCGACCCACCGGCCCAGGTGCGCCTTGGGTTCCACGTCGGCGTTGGCCGCCAGCCAGGGCGCGTCGTAGACGACACCGCGCACCTTGCCGGCGAGCAGGTCGTGGTGGGCCTGGAGGTACTTCTCGGGCGTGCCGAGGTCCATCCAGTACGCCGGGGCCTGGAAGCCGTACACGAGGTCGCCCTGCTCGATCACCGACGGGAAGATCTCCCGTTCGATCGAGATCGCGTGGTCGGGCGTCCATGCCCGCAAGACCGCGGGGTCCAGAAGGTACGTGCCGGCGTTGATGTCGCCGGGGATCGGCTCGTGCGGCTTCTCGCGGAACTCGAGCACCCGCCCGTCGGATTCGGTCGGCACGAGTCCGAACGCGCGGGCGTCCTCGACGTGGTGCAGCGCGATCGTGACCGCGGCGCCGCGCTCGCGGTGGAACGCGAGCATCGCGGTGAGGTCGAGGTCGGTGAGGATGTCGCCGTTCAACGCGAAGAACGGCGCGTCGCCCACGGCATCGAGCGCGTTGACGATCGCACCGCCGGTCCCGAGCGGCTCCGGTTCGGTGACCCAGGTGATCTTCGGCTCCCCCCGGCGGGCCTCGATGAAGGGGTGGAAGGCCTCCTCGAGGTAGGGCGATGACATCACGACCTCGTGGACGCCGTGGCGCGCGAGGTGGTCGAGCGTGTGGTCCAGGATCGGACGGTCGACGAGCGGGAGGAGCTCCTTCTTGACGGTCTCGGTGAGCGGACGCAGCCGCGTGCCGAACCCACCGACCAGCACCACCGCCTTCATCGCGACGCCAACCTCCCTCGCACCCAGGCGAGCTCCGCGCGCAGCCGCAGGGCCGCCCACGCGAGCGGCAGCGTGAGGCGCCGCCAGCCGCGCGCACGATGCTTCGCGTAGTAACGGTACAGACTCGCCGAGTGCATCACGACGAGCGCGTGCGGCCGGCGGTCGCCGCCGGTCGAGACGCCGACCTCGTGGATCACCTCGACAGCGGGGGTGAACAGCACGGACCACCCGGCCTCACGCAGACGCGTCGCGACGTCGAGCTCCTCGCCGTACAGGGGGAAGCCCTCATCGAAGCCCCCGATCGCTTCGTAGGCCTCTCGCGGCATCAGCATGCACGCGCCGCTCACCCAATCCACGGTGCGTTCGGTAGTGCGGTCCCAGCCCTCGAGCTCGTACCGGCGCGTCCACGGGTTGTCCCGCGTGAGGACCGAGGCGAAGGCGTGGGCGACGGCCTGGGCGACGTTCGGGAACGGGCGTCCGCTCGGGTAGACCGAGCCGTCGGAGTTGCGGAGCAGCGGACCGACGATGCCCACGCGAGGATGGGCGCGCGCGATCGCGACGAGGTCCGCGAGCGTGCCGCGCCACCATTCCGTGTCCGGGTTCAGGAACAGCAGGTAGGGGGCCGTCGTCGCGCGGGCGCCCTGGTTCCAGGCGGGCGAGAGGTACACGTTGCGAGGGTTCTCGATCAGCCGCGTCCAGGGATGCGCAACGACCGCCGAGCGGGCCGACCCATCGACCGAGGCGTTGTCCACGACCACGACGTCGAGCGCGACGTCGCCGCGCTGCTCGTCGAGCGAGCGGAGGCAGCGTTCGAGCCAGGCTCCCCCGTTGTAGTTGACGACGACGACGGCGAGCGAGTCGGGAACGTCGGTCATGCGTGCGGGGTCTGCGCCACCAGCACGATGCCGACGACGATGCACGCCACGCCCAGCCACCGCAGCGGCGGGACGTGCTCGTGGAGCACGAGGATCGAGAACGCGATGATCAAGACGTAGCCGAGCGCCGCGAACGGGTAGGCGAACGACAGGGACACGCGCGAGAGCGCGAACAGCCACACGACCGCGGAGAACCCGAACAGGACCAGCCCCGCCCACACGACCCACGACGTGAGGAGCGACTTCAGCGAAGCACCCGACAGCTGAAGTGCCCCGCCGTTCACGTCGGTCACGCGATTCACGCCGATCTTCAGCGTGATCTGTGCCGCGCCGGCGAGCAGGACGGAGATCGAAGATCAGGCCGATGATCATCGTGCGGTCGCTTCCCTTCGGTCGTTCGGGTTCCGTCTCGGGCGCGGCACCCGTGCTCAACAGGTCGCTCACAGGTCCTCGACCTCCGCCTGCACCGCGATGAACATCTGGTCGCGGCGTTCCTCGGTCTGCTGCACCTCGAACGAGTAGCGCTGGTCCTGGACGTGGTAGATGCGCTGGTTGTCGCGCGAATGCACCGCGACCGTGACCCAATACTTGCCGCCCGTGAACGGCAGCGGCCCGACGTCGAAGCGGACGCGACGTTTGCCGTCGACCCGCCCGAGCGTCGCGCCGGCGCGCGTCGTGTCGGCGCCGAACACGTAGTTGTTCGTCCCGTCGTGCAGCGCGAGCGAGACGACGGGATCCTCCACGGGCTCGTTCGACTGCAGATCCACGAGCACCGTGAGGGTCTGCCCCGGGCGCAGCGGCCCACGGACCTCGTCGCCGCCCAGCAGCAGCTGCGCCCCGACGACCTCGATCTCGCGCGTGCCCTCGTCGCCGCCGAACTCGAGGTCCTTCTTCAAGATCTTCAGTCGCATCTCCCGGACCACCTCGTCGGGCGCGCCCATCGTGTGGATCACGCCGTGGTCGAGCATGACCGCTCGGTCGCACAGCTGGCGGACCAGGTCGAGCGCGTGCGACACGAGGACGATCGTTCGACCCTCCCGCTGGAAGGACCGGATCCGGTCGAGGCATCGCGCCTGGAAGGCCTCGTCGCCCACGGCCAGCACCTCGTCCACGAGCAGGATGTCGGGATCCACGTGCACGGCCACGGCGAAGCCTAGACGCACGAGCATCCCGTTGGAGTAGAACTTCACCTGGGTGCCCATGAAGTCCTCCAGCTCAGCGAACCCGACGACCTCCGCGTAGACGCGGTCGGTGTCCCTTCGCGACAGCCCGAGGAACGCCGAGTTGAGGTAAACGTTCTCCTTGCCGGTCAGCTCCGGGTGGAACCCGGCGCCGAGCTCGAGCAGGGCCGCCATCCGGCCCCTGGTGCGGACCAACCCCTCGGTGGGACGCAAGATCCCGGCGACCACCTTCAGGAGCGTGCTCTTGCCCGAGCCGTTGTGCCCGATCAGCGCGAGCGACTCGCCTTCCGCGACGTCGAACGCCACATCGCGCAGCGCCCAGAAGTCCTCGGCGCGGATCCGCCCGGAGAGCAGCCGCTGCTTGAGCGAGGACGGCTTCTCGCGGTAGATGCGGAAGCGTTTCGAGACGCCGCGGACCTCCATCGCGGCGGCGGGCATCTACAGCTCCTCCGCGAAGTCGCCGGACAGACGGAAGAACAACCGCCACATCGCGTACAGGAACAGCGTCGACAAGGCGATCACCGCGAAGAGGGCCACCCCCAGGAAGGCGGGAGATCCCGGGGACAGGATCGTCGCCGCATCGGGCTCGTGGTAGAGCGCGTGCTGGAAGCCGAACACGAACCAGGACACCGGGTTGGTGAGGAAGACGTGCCAGAGGACTTTCCCCCTGAACGACCCCTGGAGGCTCGTGAACACGTTCCCGGCACCGTAGACGATCGGGGTCAGCCAGAACCAGACGAGCAGACCCAGTCCGATCAGGTGCTGCACGTCGCGGTAGCGGACGTTCAACGCCGACACCAAGAACGTGACCGCGGTCGTGAACACGATCATCGCGACGAAGGCGGGCACGTAGAGCCACAGCACGCTGAGCTGGAAGCCCGCGCCCGTCACGATGATGAACAGGAAGAAGACCGCCGACTGCAGCACGAAGTCGAACAGCGCCACACCCACCGTCGAGAGCGGCAGGATCTCGCGCGGGAAGTACACCTTCTTGACGAGGTTCGCGTTCGAGATCAGCGACTGGGGGCCGGCGTTGAGCGAAACCGAGAACACGTTCCATGCGAGGAGCCCGCTCAGCAGGAACACCGGGTAGTTGTCCATGCTGTTGTGCAGCACCTTCGACACGAACGTGAACACGGCCAGGAACACGACCGGGTTGAGCACCGACCAGACGGCGCCCAACACCGAGGCCGTGTACTTGACCTTCAGTTCCTTGCGGACCAGGTTCAGCAAGATCTCGCGGTAGGAGTAGAGCTCCCGCACACGGTCGGCCACGCGGAGCCGGGGCGGCTCGGACGTGCGTTCGATGTAGGGGACCGTGGTGGCGATGACGTGCTCCTTCCGCCGGGAGTTCCACGCGGAAGTCCCAGGTCAGCGAGTCTAACAACCGTCCCAGGCTCTCCCGCGGAGCCGGTCATGACGAAGTCTTGAAGTCCTCCAGCGCCCGGGCGTACCGCACGCCATAGCCGGCATCGAGGTACTCCTGCGTGACCCCGATCTCTGCGAGCGAGCGCGCCCACGCGGCGAGGGCGGGCGCCGTGGGGTCGTCCACGATCTCGATCGTCGCGCGGATCGCGTCGGCGTAGCCGTGCGCGGTGGCCTCGGAGGTCCGAAGGCCGTCCATGTAGGCCTTCGCGGTCGCGCCCATCCGCCGGCGAAGGTCCGGGTCGTCGAGCAGCATCCGCAGCCGCTGCGCGAGCTCGTCGGGATCGACCCGGACCCGAGGCGATGTGCACCGCGGTGCCGTCGGGCACGTCGAGGTAGGTGCCGGTCGCCGACAGGACCGTGGGCCGGCCGACCTGCATGGCGCGAGCGAGCGAGCCGCTCTCCTCTCCGCGGTGCGGGAAGCGCAGATCGACCACGACGTCGGCCGCGTGGATCCATCCCAGGAAGTCCTGGTCGCTCACGTCCTGCTCCACGTGGACCCGGTCGCCCAGACCGCTCGCGTGGACCAGCGGCCACACGTCGAAAGTCTGCACCTTGCGTCCCACGAGCGCGACGTGCACCCCCGGATCCAGCGCGGTGGCGGCCCGCAGGACCGCGTCCAGCCGCTTGGCCTGGTTCATGTCGCCGACCGCCACCACGAGCGCGGTCGCGCCCCGCGCCTCGGCTCTGCCGCGCAGCGCCCGACCCCGGGCGGCGCTCCCCTCGATCGCCTCGACCGTCTCCACCGGCGGGTGCGGCACGACGTAGATCGGCGTCTTGCACCCGAACTCCTCCAGGTAGCGACGACAGAACTGCGAGTGCACGACGATCCCGCGCGAACGCCGGGCGATCGCGGCCGCCCAGGGCGTGCGGAGCGGCTCGTTCCGCCCGGCATCGGTGGACCGCAGCCGGTCGCGCGCCTGAAGCGCCTCGCGGACGGCGACGTAGCCGAGGGGGTCGCTCACCGATTGCAGCCCGCGCACGAAGTCGTCGAGGGCGAGGTCGTGCAACACCACGAGCCCCGGCGCTTGCCAGGCGGTCCGGTAGATCTGGAGATGGAAGTCGACGTTGTTGCCCAGCTGGTAGACGCCGAGCCGGTAGGCGGGGACGTAGGCGGCCTTGCGCTCGTCGACGGGCCACACGACGTCGATCGGGAGCTCCCGCGTGAAGCCGATCCGCGCCAGCCCGTCGAGCACGGCCCGGTCGTAGGTGGCGATCCCGGTCGCGGTCGGCGGGACCGGACCGAGGAACGCGACGCGCTCGATCCGGCTCGGCTGCTGGAGGCGCTCCAGGAGCTTGGAGGAGGACGCGCGGCCGCGCAGCCGCCGGAGCAGGTTCGCCATCAGTCGAGCAACCGCGACACGACCTCGGGCCACGAGGGCACGACGTCACGGATCAGCGCCTTGCCCGCCGTGCCCATCCGGCGAGCGGCGTCGCGGTCGCCGTGCAGCCGGTCGAAGGCCTCGGCGATCGCCTTCGGGTCGGGCTCGGCCACGAGCCCGGTCTCGCCCTCGGTCACGAATTCGAGCGGACCGCCCGAGTCGGTGAGGGTGACGACCGGCCGCTCGGCCGCGAACCCCTCGAGCGTCACGTAGCCGTAGTCCTCGTCGAACGGGCCGTTGTAGACGGCGCACGCGCCCAGGTAGAGCTCGTACAAGCGTTCGTCCGAGACCCCGATCTCGATCCGCACGCGATCGGCCAGCCCGAGGCGCTGGATCTGATCGCGGAGCTGGCGCTCGTCGGGGCCGCGGCCCACCAACACGAGCTTGACGTCGCTCTTGACGTGCGCCATCGCCTCGATCACGAGCGACTGCCGCTTGAGCACCTCGAGGCGGCTCGCGTAGAAGACGTGGTCGCCGTAGTCGCCGGGGGGGAGCTGCAAGATGGCTTCGGTGGCCGGCGAGGGGTGGTACAGGACCTCGGCCGGGATCCGCAGCGAGTTCCACAGGCGCTCCTTGACGTTGCGGGAGTTCGTGAAGATCCGCTTCGCCTCCCCCAGCGCCACGCGGTCGGCCTGCCAGATCAGGTCGCGCACCGACGGCCCCTCCTCCTGCTTGATCAGGTCGCCGTAGCGCGGGTGATCCCACAGCTCGTAGGCGGAGCGGTGCTGGTGGATCAGCCAGACCACCTTCCGCTCGTGCGGCGCGAGGTACGCGGGGAACTTGAGGGCGATCGCCGCGTCGACCTTGAGGCCGTTCGACTCGCTGATGTCGAAGCTCCGCCACACCGCCATCTGGTGCGCGAGCTCTGCGGCCGGATACCACTTACCGGCGATCTGGACGATCTCTGCCTCATGGCCCGCCGCCGTGAGCGCGCGCGTCAGCGCCTCGGTGTGGATCTCGGCGCCGCCTCGGACGAACGAGGTCTGAGGATGCAGGACGGCGATCCTCACGGCCGCGCCTCCCCTTCGCGCTCGCCGATGCGCTCGCGCAGCTCCTCGACCTCCTGCTCCAGGCTGATCACGCGCTCCGCGAGCGCCACCGACAGGTCGACCGCGTCACCCAGGAGGCGGTCGTACCGACGGCTGGCGAAACGGGTCGCGCCGAACAGCTTGTACTTGACCTTGCGCTTCCACAGGCTCTGCGCCGACAGGTGCGGCTCGCCGAGCGGGATGACCGCGCGCTCGTCGCTGCGCATCTTCGCCACGAACTCGAGCAGTTGCTCGCGCACCTGCTTGGTGCCCGCCTGGTGGTGCGCGCCGGCGTCCTGCGCCCAGTAGAGCTGTCGGCTGAGCGCGAGGAACGCCGCGTCCTGTGGCACCGGGTGGCTCATCGGTGGCCCAGCGTAGCAGTGGCCCCGACCCCGGCGCGAGCGCTCAGTCCTGGGGGAACTTCGGGCCCACGCAGTCGGTCCGCAGCGGCAGCGGATCGGGCGGTCGGGGCGCCTGGGTGAAGTCGAAGGCCGACAGCAGGGGCGTCGCGCCCCGGTCGCGATGCGTGAGGTAGCGGTCGAGCCGCCAGTTGTCCTCGATGAACCGGAGCACGCTCGAGAACTCGCCTCGCTCGTGGCTGACCTTGCCGTGGACCGCGTACGGGCTGAGCAGGATCGTCGGCACCCGGAAGCCGAACCCCATCCGGTCGACGTCGGGCGGCGCCACGTGGTCGTAGAAGCCCCCGTAGTCGTCCCACGTGAGGAAGATCGCCGTGTCCTTCCACATCGGTGAGCGCATGATCGCGTCGATCACCTTCGTCGACCAGTTCTCGCCGTGGCAGAACGAGAACTCCGGATGCTCGGACAGCTCGAAGCGCGGCGTGATCCACGTGACGGGCGGGAGGGCGTCGGCGCGGATGTCACGGAAGACCCGGTCGACCGGGCGGATGTACCGGGCCCACGCCTTCGGGTGCTCGCGGTAGCGGTCGATCGCCGAGTAGGCCGACCAGATGTACCCGCGCTGCTGGGGCGTCGCCGCGTAGTACGCCCACGGGATCTTCGCCCGGTTCAGCAGGTCGCCCTCGGTCAAGAAGTCGAAGCACGGGGCGACCTTCTCGATGTTGCCCTCGGAGTCGTAGACCTCGACCTTCTGCTGGGGCGGCGCGTCGCAGCCGAACGTGTTCGAGAAGAAGTTGGTCCGCCGAGGGTTGTCGCGCGCGCCGCCGGACTGCGCGGCGATCGTGTACAGGTGGTTCGGGAACGACGGCCCCCACGCCGAGGCGAAGAAGTCGTCGAACAACACGTTGCGCGAGGCCCAGTGCCAGTAGTTCGGGAGCTGGTCGCGGTGCAGCTGCGTGTAGGCCCAGTCCCCGTAGGGTCCCTGGTTGAACCCGTCCATCGCGCCGCCGTTCCACGCCGCGATCGCGCAGTGGTAGCAGTGCGGGATGTCGCCGGGCACGCGCTGGTCGGTCCCCCGGCGAAGCGGGACCGCGACCCCGTTCTGCATCGCCGTCGTGGCTCCGTTCGCGCCGGGGAACGTGCCGAAGATGTTGTCGAACGTGCGGTTCTCCTTGACGAGGAACACGACGTGCTTGATCGGCCACCTGGTCGGGAACGCCGCCGCGTCGACCTCCGCCGCCGCCGACGGCGCGACGGTCGGCGTCGCGGAGATGTTGGGCGTGGGGCGGCCCTCGGAGCTGGACGTGGAGCCCCCGGCGGCCTCGCCGGTGCATCCGGTCGCGCCGAGCGCGACCGCGGCGACCGCGAGGATCGCGGCGAACCTCCTCATCCGTCCTCGGGGGGAGGCGGGTCCCAGATCGAACCGGAGCAGTCGGTGCGCAGCGGCTGCGTGAGGCCGGCGCGCGGCTGCTGGGCGAAGTCGAATGCGTTCATCAGATCGGCGGCGTTCGCGTCGCGCTTCGTGAGCGGCGGCGTGAGGCTCCAGTTGTGCTCGATGAACGCGAGCACGCTCGAGAACTCGTACACGGTGGGGTCGACGTAGCCCTGCTTCGCGTACGGGCTGATCAGCAGCGCCGGAACGCGGATCCCCAGGCCGAAGTCGTCGAGCCGGATCGGCGGCACGTGATCGTAGAAGCCGCCGAAGTCGTCCCATGCGAGCACGATCAGCGTGTCCTTCCACGCGGGGCTCTGCATGATCTGGTCGACGAGGGCGATCGACCAGTTCTGGCCCCAGCAGAAGTTGTACTCGGGGTGGGTGGAGACGGGGAAGCGGGGGGTCACCCAGGTCACAGGCGGGAGCCGGTCCGCCTCGATGTCGCGGAACACGTCGTCCACGGGTCGGACGTGCGCCGACCATTCCTGCGGGTCGTTGCGGTACCGGTCGATCGCGGCGTAGGCGGACCAGATGTAGCCGAGCTCGGAGTTGGTGGCCGCGTAGTAGGCCCACGGGACCTGCTTGGCGTTGAGGAGGTCGCCCTCGGTCTCGAAGTCGAAGCACGGCGGCACCTTGATCAGGTAGCCCTCGGGATCCACGATCTCGACGTAGCCGCCCTGCGCGAGGTCGCAGCCCCACGACTTCGCGTACCCGGCGGCCTGCTGCGCTTGCAGCCGTGGGTACGGCTGCCACGGGTTGTCGAGCGCGCCGCCGGCGGTCGCCGCGATCGAGTACATGTGGTTCGGGAACGACGGCCCCACGGCCGAGGCGAAGAAGTGGTCCGCGAGGACGTACTCCTTCGCCCAGTTCCAATAGGCGGTGATCTGCTGCTTCCGATAGGCGGTGTACGCGAACAGGTCCGCGTTCGCGGTCTGGTTGAAGCCGTCCATCTTGCCGCCGTCGATCGAGGCGACCGCGCAGTTGTAGCAGTGCGGGATGTCGTGGGCACGCTGCAAGGTTGCCTGCGTCAGCGGGCGGCTCACGCCTTCGTCCATCCCCGAGGTCGCGCCCTCGGCGCCCGGGAACCGCCCGAAGATGTTGTCGTAGCTGCGGTTCTCCAACAGGACGAACACGACGTGCTTGATCGGCGTGGTCGTCGCGACGCTCTCCGCGTCGACCTTGGCCGGCAGCGGCGCCGTCATCAGATCGGGCGGCGAGAAGAGGTTCTGCCCGGTCTTCGGGTCGACCGAGCCGGGGATCGGCGTGGCGCTCGCGACGGGGGACGCGCCCCCGGCGGAGGACCCGCCGCCGGTGCACGCGGCGGCGATCGCGGCGACGCACACGAGCGTGACGGCGATCGCGGGGATCCGACGGCGGGCGGGGCGCATCGGGCTCAAGCCTATCGGGCGAGCAAGGCCCGCAGCCCCTCGTCGAGGGGGGGCATCGGCGCGATCCCCAGGTGCGGCAGGAAGACGCTGGTCAGGGCCGACATGGCCGGCCGCGGCGCGGGCAGCGCGAGCTCCTCGGCGGCCTGCGCCCGCACGGCGCCCGGGAAGCCGCCGAGGTCGCGGCAGCGCTCGAGCACCTGGTGCCACGAGGCCGTCTCGGGCCCGCCGAGGTGGTACGTGCCGAACCGGTGCGTGAGCAGCAGCGGCACGAGCCGTTCGGCGAGGTGGCGGACGTACGTCGGTGCGCCGAACCGGTCGGCGAGGCCGGCGGCGTCCTGGCCCTCAGCGAGCCGCGCGACCTGAGCGCTCAGGTAGTCGCCGCCGCCTCCGTACACGTAGCCGACCCGGACCACGAAGTGCTCGGGCAGGACCTCGCGCACGGCCCGCTCCCCCGCGAGCTTCGCGCGCCCGTACACGCTGAGCGGTCGCGGGGCGTCGGTCTCGTCGTACGCGGCCCCCTTCGTGCCGTCGAAGACGTAGTCGGTCGAGACGTGCAGCAGGATCGCGCCGGCCGTGCGCGCCGCGAGCGCGAGCGACTGCGGGCCGAGCGCGTTGTCGCGGAACGCACGGTCAGGATCGGTCTCGTTCGCGTCGACCGCGGTGAACGCGGCGCAGTTCACGACCGCGTCGGGGCGCAGGAGGGGCACGGTCCGCATCACCGCGTCGTGGTCGCCCACGTCGAGGTCGGCGTGGGAAAGCTCCACGACGTCGTGGTGGGGCGGCACGACGTCGAGCAACGCACGGCCCAGGCCGCCACCGGCGCCGGTGACGACGAGCCTCACGCGACCCCCTGCGGGGGCCTCGGCCGCGTCACCGGGTCGACCTCGTGCGCCCCGTACAGCCGCTCGCGATGCTCGCGATACCACTCGACCGTCGCCGCGAGCCCGTCGTCGAAGGCCACCTCGGGCGCCCAGCCGAGGGCACGGACGCGTTCGGCCGTCACGCCGTAGCGGAAGTCGTGGCCGGGCCGGTCGGCCACGAACGTGATCAGATCCTCCGAGACGCCGACGAGCGCCACGATCCGCCGGGCGAGCTCGAGGTTCGACAGCTCGGTGCCCGCGCCGATGTTGTAGAGGACCCCCGGCTCCCCGCGCTCGAGCACCGTGAGCGCGGCCCGTGCCCAATCCCGGACGTGCAGGAACTCACGGCGCTGCTCACCCGCGCCGTAGACGGGCACCGGGAGCCCCTCCAGCGCGCAGATCGTGAACGTCGGGATCACGCGCTCGATCTGCCGCGGACCGTACGCGTTCGTCCCGCGCACGACCGTGACGTCGATGCCGTACGTGGTCCGGTACGCGGCGCACAACAGATCCGCTGCCGCCTTGCTCGCCGCGTACGGCGAGCGCGGCGCGACCGGGGCGTCCTCTGCGAACGACCCGCCACGCTCGGCGCCGGCCCCGTAGACCTCGTCGGTGGAGACCATCAGCATCCGCGCGCCGGCCGCGCGCACGGCCTCGAGGACCGACTGCGTCCCCATCAGGTTCGACTCGAGGAACCCGCGCGCGCCATCGATCGATCGGTCGACGTGGGACTCGGCGGCGGCGTGGATCACGGCGTCGGCCTCGCCCAGCAGTTCGTGCACGAGCCCCACGTCGTTCACGTCCCCCTGCACGAACCGCAGGCGCGGGTCGCCGGCGTGCTGCTCGAGGTTCATCCGCGACCCGCCGATCGACAGACGGTCCAGGACGGTCACCCGGCATGCGGGATCGGCGAGGAGCAGATCCACCAGATGCGACCCGATGAACCCGGCGCCGCCGGTGACGAGGACGTGACCGTACGTGGGCATGTGAACCCGGCCGAGTCTATCCGGCGCGTTCGAGGGCCCGATGCAGCACGGCGGCGGTCTCGCGCGCGGCGCGCTCCCACGTGAACGTGGCGACCCGCACGGTGCCCGCCGCCCGGCAGACGTTGCGCAGGTCCTCGTCGCCGAGCAACTCGTCGAGGCCGCGCGCGATCGCCGCCGGATCCTCCGGATCGATCAGCACCGCCGCGTCGCCGGCCACCTCCGGGAGCGAGGACGTCGAGGAGGTGAGCACCGGCACGTTCGCGGCGAACCCCTCCAGCACCGGGAACCCGAACCCCTCGTACCGGCTCGGGTAGGCCAGGATCTCCGCGCCCGACAGCAGCGCGCGCCTGTCGGCGTCGGGCACGTAGCCGGTGCGGATCACCCGGTCGCGGACGTCGGCGGGGAGCGCCGCGATCGCCGCATCGACCCGCTCCGCGTACCCCGGCGCCCACCGGACGGCGCCGCCCGCCACGACCAGCGCCGCGCGGCGATCCTCGAGCAGACCGAACGCGGTGACGAGTCCCTCGAGGTTCTTGCGCGGCTCGAGCCCGCCGAGGAACACCACATACGGACCGTCGATCCCGTAGCGCCGGCGGACGTCCTCCACCTCGACCGGAGGCGCGGGACGGAACGCCTCGGCATCGGTGCCGTGCAGCACCACGTCGACCCGGCTCTCGGGGACGTCGTGCACGCGGACGAGATCGCGCTTGGTCGCCTCGGAGGGGACGACGATCCCGGCCGCACGGTCGAGCCACCGGTCGAACCGCCGGCGCCAGCGCGCGCCGTGGTGCGGCGCGGTGTCGGGCATCACCTCGAACGCGAGGTCGTGCACGACGAGCACCACCGCGTCGGATCCGGTGGGCGGCGGCAGGTAGTTCGTGGCGAGGAACAGGTCGAAAGAGCCGGCGAGCCACTCCACGTGCGGGATCCCGATACGGGCGCCGATCGCCGCGAACGGCCGGCTCGGCAGCCGCGTGGCCCGTTCGCGGAGGTTCGGCGCGACCCCTTCGTAGCGCCGGGGACGCGAGCCGATCCCGCGGACGTCGAGGTACCACGCGACGTAGCGGCTGTCCTCGTCGCAGGCGGGCAACGCGCGCAACAGCGCGTCCGTGTAGTGCCCCACCCCCGTGCGATGCGGGTCCACCGCGGGGCGCGCGTCGATCACGATGCGCGTCACCGCGCGAAGGTTAGTCGACCTCGACCACGCTTTGGTCACCGACCACGAGCCGGTGCGTGCGCCGAGCGCCCGCGTGGCGCACGACCACGTTGCGCCCGAGGATCGACCCGCCGAGCGCGTCGACGTCCACCACGCGGCATCCCTGCATCAAGATCGCGTCGCGCACGATGCTCCCGACCACCTCGCAGTCGGGCTCGAGCGACACGTCGGGTCCGAGGGTCGAGCCCTCCACCACGCATCCCGAGCCGATCACCACCGGCCCGATCAACCGGCTGCCGGTGACCTTCGCTCCGGCTGCGACGACGACCGGTCCCTCGACGGTCGTGTCCGCGTCGACGTCGCCCTCGATCGACGTGGTGCGCTGCGCGAGCATGATCCGGTTCGCCTCGAGCAGGTCCTCGGGGCGGCCCGTGTCCTTCCACCAGCCCGACAGCAGCTCGACCCGGACCGTGCGGCCGTTGTCGATCAGCCACTGGATCGCCTCGGTGATCTCGTACTCGCCGCGCCACGACGGCGTGAGGGTGGCGCAGGCCTCCAGGATCGAGTCGTCGAACAGGTAGACGCCGACGAGCGCGAGATCCGACACGTACTCCCTCGGCTTCTCCACGAGCCGCACGGCGCGCTCGCCGTCGAGCACGACCACGCCGAACTGCTCGGGCTCGGGCACGCGCGCCACGAAGATCTGCGCGTCGGGCCGCGTGCGTTCGAACTCCTCCACGAACCGCCGAACGCCCTCGAGCACGACGTTGTCGCCCAAGTACATCAGGAACGGTTCGCCGCGGACGAAGTCGGCCGCGGTGAGGACGGCGTGCGCGAGGCCGAGCGGCGCCTCCTGCGGGATGTACGTGACCGCCAGTCCCCAGCGCGAACCGTCGCCGACCGCGGCGCGGACCTCCTCACCGGTGTGGCCGATCACGATGCCGACCTCGGTGATGCCGGCGTCGCGGATCGCCTCGAGCGCATGGAACAAGATCGGGCGCCCCGCGACGGGGATCAGCTGTTTCGCGTTCGTGTGGGTGATCGGACGCAGGCGGGAACCCTCTCCGCCCGAGAGCACCAGCGCGCGCATGGCGCGGAGTCTACGGGGCGGGCGCGGGGCAGGAGGAGGCCTGCGGGCCGGAGGCCGACGGCGCCGTGTACGTGTAGCTGTCGTTGACGACGATCGCCACCGCGGCGCCGGTCAGGTCCTTCGACTCGACGACCTTGACACCGGGGAAGTACGAGGAGACGACGCTCGCGTCCGCGCTCGCACCGGGCCGATACACGATCGTGGCC
Source organism: uncultured Actinomycetes bacterium (assembly GCA_963710985.1). Lineage (GTDB taxonomy): Bacteria > Actinomycetota > UBA4738 > UBA4738 > HRBIN12 > AC-51. The sequence goes on from CAVQCI010000007.1 coordinate 298,188, forward strand.
TCGCCCGAGATCCCCTTCGGGGCCTTCCACGAAGGCCAGATCCCGGGCGTCGTGTCGAACCCACCCTCGTTGAGCACGTCCTCGACCTTCTGTGCCACGTCGCCCGAGTTCCTGTCGACGACCGCCACGCGGATCTGCGGCTCCGACGGCGGCGTGTTGATCAGCGTCGTCCCCACCCCCGTGATCGGCTTGCCCTCCCTGATCGCCGCGAAGATCTGCTCGGCGCTCGGGTCCATCCGGACGATGTCCTGGATGCCGACGCTGGTGTCGATCTGCGCCGTCACGCCCGGCACCACCCGGAACTCCACGAGGTTCGCGGCCGCGCCGCCCGCGAGACCGCGCAACTGTCCGACGAGGTACACCAGGTCGCCGGGCAGCAGTCCGGCGTCGCGCCGGAGCGAGCGGAGCACCGGCTCGACCAGCGTGGGGGCCTTCACGATCTCGGTCGGACGGAGCATCTGGTGGATCACCGCGCTGATGAACTGCTGCTGACGCTGGATCCGGTTGAAGTCCGACATCGTGTCGCAGGGAAGGTGGCGGGTGCGGACGTACGCGAGCGCCTGCGTCCCCCCGAGCGTCTGGCAGCCCGGCTTGATGAGCAGTCCGGTGTACGGGTCGGCGATGTAACCCTTCTGCGCGTAGTACGTCGAGATGCCGCCGGGTCCCTCCACGTACCCGGGGGTGTTCACGTTGTAGGCGGGGATGCACATCTGCACGCCGCCGAGCGTGTCGACGATCCTCTGGAACCCCGCGAGATCGACGTACATGTAGTGGTCGATCGTGAGACCGGTGAGGTCGGCGACCGTCTTCGCCATCAACCGAGGACCGCCTCCGTCGACACCCCCTGCGAACGCCGCGTTGATCTTGTCGTGGCCGACGCCGGGGATGTTGACCCAGAGGTCGCGCGGGAAGGAGAGCACGATCGCCTTCTGCAGCGCGGGATCGGTGTGCACGAGCATGATCGTGTCCGCCCGGTTCGAGCCGCCGATGTCCTTGTTCGACCCGAACTCCTTCTGTTGCTGGGCCGACAGGCCGGCGCGCGAGTCGGATCCGAGCAGGAGGTAGTTGCAGGGGTGGCGCGCACAATCGCTGGTGGGGAGCGGCGCGGCCGACGGCCCCTCCGGCGCCACGGGGCCCCGCCACGAGGTGTCGACCCCGATGCCCCGCAGCTGCACCCAGCGCACCGCGCTGTACCCGGCTCCCGCGCTCACGAGCAGTGCGAGGGAGGCCGTGACCGCCACCAGGATCCGCAGGAGGTGTCCGTGCGGGCGCGCGTTCGAGGGGTCCGCCATGTCTGTTGAGCCTACCGGGGAGGCCGCGAGGGCCCGGCGGCGGCGCTGTGACGATCCGATGACGTCGGGCACATCGCCCGCGGTCCTCGCCGGGCCGTCCGGAGCCTCCGATATGCGATGATGCGCCGCGCCGCGACCGCGTCCACGAGCGTCCGGAGAGCAGGGGATGACGAGCGAACCGGTGTCCGTCGTGCTGGTGGGGCTCGACCAGGAGGTCGAGCGGGCGCTCGCGTCCGAAGAGGACTTGGCCGTGCGCGCCACGACCGACGTGGCCGCGTCCCGCGGCGCCGACGCCGTCGTCCTCGCGCTGACCGGCGGCGCGCCCCTGGAGTCCCTGCGGAGCGTACGTGACGCCGCGCCCGAGGCGGCCGTGATCGTGGTGACCGAGGCCGCGAACGCCGCCGACGGCGCGGTCGCGACCCACGCCGGCGCCGAGGACCACCTCCTCCGCGACGAGCTGCTCCCGGCGCTCCTGCCGCGCGCGATCCGCTACGCCGTGGCCGTCCGCTCGATCCGGCGCGACCTCGCGACCTCCGACGACGTCACCAACCTGCCGAACCTGCGCGGGTTCGCCGCGATCGCGGAGCATCACCTGCGGATGGCCGATCGCGTGCAGCGTCCGGTCGTGTTCGTGTTCGTGCGGCTGGAAGACCTCGACACGATCGCGACCGCCCTGGGCGCGAGCGCCGCAGACGAGCTCGTGCGCGACGCCGCCGAGGTCGTCCTGCAGGCCGTTCGCGACGCCGACGTCCCGGCGCGGATCGCGCCCGACACGATCGCGATCCTGCTCACGGGCGACGCCGAGGGCGCCGAGACCACCGTGCTCTCGCGACTGGTGGAGGCGATGGCCGTGCACGATGCCGCGCGCGACCGACCCCGGTCGCTGTCGCTGTCGGTCGGCACCGCTCGATACGAGCCCGGGTCGGGCACGGACCTCGGGACGATCCTCGCGAGCGCCGAGCGCGGCCTCGCGCGTCGTTCCGGGTGAGGCCCCGAGATGAGCCGGCAGGTGATCGGGACGTCGATCCGGCCACCCGTCGGCTGCGGATACGTGTCGGCAGCCGGCGGCGCGCGCGTCGTCGCGGGCGGACGTCCGATCGGGTGAGGTCGAGACGATGGCGGGCAACGAGGCCGACGCGCGCGACCTCGAGCTGATCGAACGCATCCGGCGGGGCGACGAGGACGCGTTCCGTCGACTGTTCGGTGAGCACGCTCCCGCCGCGACGGCCCTGGCGCTGAGGGTCGTGCGGCAACGGCAGCTGGCGGAGGAGATCGTGCAGGAGGCGTTCCTGAGCGTATGGCGCACGCCCGAGGCGTACGACGACACCCGGGGCTCGTTCCGGTCGTGGCTGCTCACGATGGTCCACCATCGCGCCGTCGACACGGTCCGCCGCGAGGACACCTACCGGCGCCACGCCGACGCGCTGACCACGAGCGCCCGCGACGAGGAGGCGGACCACGCCGACGACGTGTCCGAGGCGGTCGGCCGGCCTCAGGAGCGGCGGCTCGTCCACGCCGCGCTGGAGGACCTGCCGCCCGAACAGCGCGAGATCCTCGAGCTGATGTATTTCGACGGGCTCTCACAGTCCCAGGTCGCCGCGAGGACCGGATTGCCGCTCGGCACGGTGAAGTCGCGGACGCTGCTGGGCATGCGGCGGTTGCGCGCCGCCCTGGAGGGCCTCGAGCGATGAACGTTCGCGACCACCGCGCGATCGAGGGATCGTTGGCCCTGGAGGTCCTCGACGCCCTGGAACCCGAGGACGTCGCGTCACTGCGATCGCTGATGGCGGCGCACGGCGACTGCGCCGGATGCCGCGACCTCGAGGACGGGTTCCGAGCGGCCGCGGCGCTGCTCGCCGACTCGCTCGCGCCGGTCGAGGTCGACCCCGCCGCTGCCGACCGGATCCTCACCGCTGCACCGCGCGCCGGCAGATCGATCCCGGACCGGCCGTCCGTCCGTCGGTCGCACCCGCTGCGAAAGGCGATCCTCCCGGCGGTCGCCGCGGCGCTGGTGATCGTGCTGGCCTCGAGGGCCATGCTCCGGCCGAGGACCCAGCCGACGACCGCCGCGTGGCTGCAACGGGTCGTGACCTTCACCGGCTCCGGCTCGACCTCCGTTCCCGGCGTGCTCGCGATGGCGTACACACCCGGTGAGCAGGGCGTCGTGGTGTGGGGTTCGGACCTGCCCGATCCGGGCGCCGGCAAGACCTACGAGCTGTGGATGATCGCCGGCGGCGCGCCGACCCGGGGGGGCTGCTTGCACCCCACCGACGGCAGGGTCGGCGCGTTCGTCGACGCGACCCTGGACGCCAGCGAGGAGATGGCGGTCACGGTCGAACCCTCGTCGTGCCCTGCGGCGCCGACGACCGCCCCGCTGCTGACCGCCCAACTGTCCTGAGCCAGCCGGCCGCGTTCCCTTGCCCTGCCCGGTTTTCCGCGCCCTTAACCCGGCGTTGCCCACCCCCTGGCGAGGGCCTCCCTAGCGTGACACCCGTTGATGACGGCTCGCCGCCCGATGAGCCGTCGGCTCGGAGAAGGGAGAGGACATGAAGAAGCGCTCGGCGATGTTCGTGGCCGCGGGGCTGGTGCTCGCGATGATCGTGGCCGGTGTCGGTTTCGCCATGGGCATGACCGGCCCTACGGCGGACGCCAAGAAGGTGAACGTCCAGACGAAGCGGGACAAGCCGATCGTCCACACCGTGACCAGGACGATCACGATCCACAAGAAGGCGAAGGCGACCGACGACGGTTCGACCGTCTCCCAGCCCGTGATCTACCAGCAGGCCACCGCGCCGACCGGCGCCACGTCCGCCTCCACGAGAACGTCCTCGTCCGGCGAGTACGAGCACGAGTCCGAGAGCGAGTCAGAGGACACGTCCAGCAGCTCGAGCGGCGAGGGGCAGGATGACTGAGGCGACCGGACGGGACCGCGCCGCGCGGCGCGCCCGCTGGTCGAAGCGCCGGATCCGCATCGTCGCGTGGTCGACGGGGATCGCGACGTTCGTCGTGAGCGGAGGAGCGCTCGCCATGGCGCCCAAGCCCGTCACGTCGGCCGACGCACGGGCCCACCGGGCCAAGCAGAAGCATGCCCGCCCGGTGATCGAGAGGACGATCATCCGCCGCGTGGTGATCATCGACCCCCCCACCGCCGCAGCGGCGCCGGCGGGGGCGGGGGCGCCGATCGTGATCACGCAGAGCGCGCCCCCGGCCCCGGCCCCGGCTCCGGCCTCCGCGCCGACCACCACCGGAGGGTCCTGAGGTGGGCACGGCCCGGACCGCCGAGGCCACCGCGGAGACCCCGGCGCCCGCACGAGACGAGCCGGCGATCGCTCGGCACGACTTCCGGGCGATGGGCACCGCGATCCACCTGCTCGGCCCGGCCGGCGACCCTTCGTTCAGGCGCGCCGCGGCGCGGGTCGAGCGACGCTTCGCACGCGAAGAACGGCGGTTCAGCAGGTTCCGCGGGGACAGCGAGCTCACGCGGGTGAACCGCGCCGCCGGGTCGGCGACCCGGGTCTCGCGTCCGTTCGCCGAGGTCCTCCGGATGGCGCTGGAGGCCGCTGCGGCGACCGACGGGCTGTTCGATCCCACGGTCCACGATGCCCTGGTCGCGGCCGGCTACGACCGCGACTTCGACGAGGTCCTCGCGGGCGCGCGAGGAGCGCTGCATCCCGCGGTCCCCTGCGGGCGGTGGCCCGAGGTCGAGGTGGACGGCTGTCTCGTTCGCCCGCCGGCGGACGTCCACCTCGACCTGGGGGGCATCGCCAAAGGCTGGACCGTGGATCGCGCCGCCGAAGACGCGCTCGCGGCCGGCCTGCCGTGGGCGCTCGTGAACGCGGGCGGCGACCTGCGGATCGCCGGCTCCGCGCCGGCGCTCGACGTCGCCGTCGAAGACCCGGAGCATCCCGAGGAAGCCCTGGTGCGGCTGCGTCTGTCGGTGGGCGCCGTCGCGACGTCCTCGGTCGCGAAGCGGAGCTGGGGGCCCGGACACCATCACGTGATCGACCCCAGGACCGGGGCGCCGGCCGCGACCGAGCTGCTGCAGGCCAGCGTGTGGGCACCGACCTGCGCCGAGGCCGAGGTGCTCGCCACCCGGGCCCTGCTGCAGGGACGGAGCGCCGCGGCGTCGCTGCCGTGCGTGCTCGTGACCGACGACGGCGACGTCCTGGTCGCCATGCCGACCGAGGAGGCCGCATGACCGAGTGGATCCTGCTCCGGGCCGCCGGGATCGGGGCCTACGTCGCCCTGTTCCTGTCCGTCGCGTGGGGGCTCGTGTCCACCACCGGCGTCGTGACCAAACGGGTGTCGAAGCCCGCCTCGAACCAGTTCCACGCGGTGGTCGCCTCGACGGGGCTCGCGCTCCTAGGCGTCCACATGGTGCTGCTCGTGGTCGACAGCTTCATGCCGTTCGGCGCGGCGGGGGTCCTCCTGCCGATGCGCACCAGCTACCGCCCGATCGCCACGACCCTCGGTGTGCTCGCGATGTACGCGACGGTCGTCGTCGTCGCGACGAGCTGGGTGCGCAAGCGGATCCCGACCGCGACCTGGCGAGCGCTCCACCTGCTGGCCGTGCCCACCTTCATCCTCGCGATGCTGCACGGCGTGTTCGCGGGGACCGACACCGCCCGCCCCTGGATGCTCGCGCTCTACGGCGCCTCCGCGGTGGTGACGCTGTTCCTCGTGCTGGTGCGCGCGCTCACCTCCGGTTACCGTCCGCCGCGAGCGGAGGCGCCGAGACGGACCCCGGAGACGGTGCGGGAGCCGGCGTCCGCCGCCTGACACCGGCTCCCGCTGTCCGGGTCGGATCCCTTAGAACCCGACCCAGGGCACGGGCGACACGGGTTCGATCGTGTCGTCCACTTCCCAATCCAACCGCTCCGCCTCGACGGCCACGACGCCGTCGAACAGACGGACCCGGTCCACGATGCGCTGCGCCATCGTGCGCTGCTCCACGAGGCCTTCGAGCCGGACGACGCCCTCCCCCACCGATACGTGGACGGCGAGCGGGTCGGGCAACCGGGTCGCCAGGAACGACGCCACCTCGTCGGTGATCGCGTCGTCGCCGCGCAGGAAGGCCGCGAGCAGGTCGATGCGCGCGACGATCCCGAGGATCCGTCGGTGCTCATCGACCACGGGCAGGTGCTTCACCTTCCGTTCGTGCATCAGGTGCGCGGCGTCTCCGACCGTCGCCTCGGGCCCGATCGTCACGGGCGGGGCGCTCATCAGATCCCGCGCGGCCTTGCCCATCGCCTTGCGACGATCCTCCCGGCGGTGCCTGCCTTCGAGCAGGTGCCACTCCAGCAGCTCGGGGTCGCGCTTCAGCAGGAGGTCGCTCTCCGACACGATGCCGACGATGCTCTCGTCCTCGCCGACGACCGGGATCGGCGCCGACCCGGTACTCGTGCATCAGCCGCACGAGTTCCTTGAAGCTCGCGCCCAGCGGTGCAGCGACGACCGTCCGTGTCATCACGTCACGAACCGAGCCCGCCATCACGCACCTCCCCGGGTGCCGCACCTCATCCGACGATGACACCGTAGGCCCAGGTGGTAGGGGTCGCGCGGGGAGAAGGTCCCCCGCGGGGGGGGACCGACGCCCCGTTGCTACGCTGTGGTTCGTGAACGCCACCGAGCGGCCTCCGACGGCCCGTGACCGCAGCGAACTCCTGATCCAGGCCGGCCTGACGCTGGCGGCGGAGCTGGACCTGGACGCCGTGCTCCAGCGGATCGCCGACCTCGCCGTCGACATCACCGACGCGCGCTACGGAGCGATCGGCGTCCTCGGAGACGACCACCGGATCGCGCGCTTCATCACCTCGGGCATCAGCGAGCAGGACCGGCGCGCGATCGGCGACTACCCCACGGGGCACGGGATCCTCGGGGTCCTGATCGACAGCGGGCGGGCGCTCCGCCTCGACGACATCGCGCAAGATCCACGGTCGGTCGGCATGCCGGAGAACCATCCGCCGATGCACTCGTTCCTGGGCGCCCCCGTGCGTGCGCTCGGCCGCGTCTTCGGCAACATCTACCTCGCCGAGAAGCAGGGATCGGCGCCGTTCGACGAGGACGACGAGATGGCGCTGGAGGTCCTGGCGACGCAGGCGGGGGTGGCGATCGAGAACGCCCGTCTGTACGAAGAGATGACCCACGCCCAGCAGGAGCTCCGCCGGCTCGAGGTGCTCGAGGAGCGCGAGCGGATCGCGAAAGAGCTCCACGACGGCGTGATCCAGATGCTGTTCGCCGTGGGGTTGAGCCTGCAGGGCGCCGCGGCGATCGCGACCGACCCCGACCTGCAGGCGCGGGTCGAGAACGCCGTCGAGGACATCGACCGGTCGATCCGCGACCTCCGCAACTACATCTTCGGGCTGCGGCCGGGGATCCTCGCCGACCGCCAGCTCGGCCAGGCGTTGCGCGAGCTCTGCGTCGAGTTCGAGGACAAGTCCGGAGTCGTGACCGTGGCCGACATCGACGGAGACGTCGCGGCGGAGCTGGCGTCGGTCGCCGCCGACGTGGTCCAGCTGGTCCGCGAGGCGCTTTCGAACATCGGTCGTCACGCCGCAGCCGCGACCTGCCGCGTCACGCTTCGCCGGGACCCCACGGGGGACGCCCTCCTGGAGATCGACGACGACGGCTCCGGGTTCGACGTCGACGAGACGCACACGGGCATGGGTCTGGGCAACCTGCGCGACCGGGTCGAGTCGATGGGCGGCAAGTTCTCGCTCGTGTCCGCGCCGAACGAGGGCACGACCGTCACCGCCCTCCTTCCGCTGTAGCGGCCGCGGGCCGACACGCACGAAGGGCCGGGCGACACGCCCGGCCCTTCGTCCTTGTGGACCCGTGCGCTCACTGCACGACGAGCGCGCTCACCATCCCGAACATCCCCTCGGGTCCCTCCACGTGCGGAAGGATGTGGCAGTGGAAGGCCCACGCGCCGGGGTAGACGGCGTGCACGAGGATGTCGTAGCGCGAGCCCGGCGCCACCACGAGCGTGTCGGCCATGTACCGGTTCTGCGGCGCGAGCGGGAACCCGTCTTGGCCGACCACCTGGAAGTGGTACCCGTGCAGGTGCATCGGGTGCAGCAGGGAACCGTCGTTCGCCATGTGGATCAGCACCCAGTCGCCCTGCTTGGCCGTGATGGGCAGACCGCCGGGGAAGGACTTGCCGTTGATCACGTAGCCGAGCGGCCCGTCGCCGAGGAACATCGTGGTCTCGACGTCGGGTTGCGCCCCGTACAGCGGTGTCCAGTCGTCGTCCGTCGGCTTGACGAGCATCTCGCCGTACAGGCCGCTGCCGACCTGCTCGGTGGAGTTGAAGTGCGAGTGGTAGACGTACATGCCCGGCGGATCCTTCACGGTGAACCGGTACCTGAAGTAGCCGCCCGGCATGATCGGGTCCTGGGTGATGTAGGGCACGCCGTCCATCGCGTTGGGCACCGTCATGCCATGGAAATGCACCGTGGTGGGTTGATCCATCTGGTTCTGAACGTTGATCTGGATCTTGTCGCCCTGCTGCACGTCGAGCTCGGGACCGGGGACCTGGCCGTTGTACGCCATCGCGCTCACGGTCTGCCCGGGCGCGACCTCCCACTGGATCTGCGACACGGTGAGGTCGAACACCTTCACCCCGTTCTCGATCGTGGGCTTGAGGACCCGGTTGCCCTGCCCCTTCGTGTTCGGCCCGTCGGCGAGCTGCGCCACATACGTGTCGACGCCGGCCTTGTGCATGTCCGCCATCTGCTGTGCCGTCATCGAGGGCATCGCCGAGGCCGTCCCGGTCATCCCGGTCATCCCGCTCATCGACCCGGAACCGTCGGTCGTGGTCGAGCCCCCGACCGTGAGCGTCCCTTTCATCCCCAGCTGCTCGTGCCCCGAGACGGTGCAGAGGACCTCGTAGGAGCCGGCGGGGAGCGCGGGCACCTGCAGGGTCGCGGTCGCGTTGGGCTGGATGTCGCCCGTGTCGTAGGTCTGGTCCGGGGTCTTGACCGCGAACGTGTGGGGCGACGGTCCGTCGTTCGTCACGTCGAACGTGATCGCCGAGCCCGCCGGCGCGGTCATCGTCGCCGGGTCGATCGTGAAGTCGCTCAAGGTGACCGGCACGATGGCCGGACCCGCGGCGGCCTGTTCGCCGCTCGCGCCCTCACCCGCCGCCACGCCCACGTCGCTCGATCCCCCGCCACAAGCCGTGGACACGATCGAGAGCGCGAGCAGGAGCGCCGTCGCGCTCCATCGCATGCGCCGCATGTTGCTCCTCTCTCCGGTCGGTCCGGCCAACTCCGGCCGGATTTGTCGCATATCGGGCGAGAAGTCTCTCCGAGGTCCGAACCCCGGCCGCGGGCCGCTGGTCCCTGCCCGATGGGGACCCCTGGCCTTCCGGTTCGAAGACGCCACCCTCCACACTCGTCCGCATGTTCGCCCGCTACTTCGTGGAGCTGCCTCTGGAAGCCGACCGCGTCGAGGAGGCCCTCACCCGGTCGCCCGAGGCGTGGATGCCCGGGCTCGCCCTGGAGGCGACCCATCGCGGCGACGTGCTGCTGGCCGACGTCGGGTTCGGCGAGCACAGCCGGATCGCCCGCCAAGTGGCGATGGAGCTCGGCGCGCCCGTGACGATGCCTACGAAGACGGTCGTCCCCCTGCGCTGGACCCCCACCGCGGGCACCGGGCTGTTCCCGGCCCTGGATGCGGACCTCGAGATCGCGCCGCTCGGCGCGCACCGCACGCAGCTCGCGATGAGCGCGCGCTACGTACCGCCGCTCGGCGCGCTCGGACGAGCGATCGACCGGGCGCTGCTGTTCCGGGTGGCCGAGGCCACGATCAAGGACTTCCTGGACCGGGTCGGCGAGGGCATCCTGACGCAGGCCGGCGTGGCGGGCTCCTCCGCCTGAGGCCGCCCTTCGGCCCACGGCGCCTGCGGGTCCCCACCCGTCCCGGCGGCTAGGATGTGCGCCGTGCCATCGAAGAAGCCGCCGCTTCGCGTGATGCTCGTCGACGACCACGAGATCGTGCGTGACGGGATCCGGGCGATGCTCGACCCCGAGGACGACATCGTCGTCACCACCGAGGCATCCACGGTCCGCGACGCGATCGACGAGGCCGACCGCACCCGTCCCGACGTGATCGTGATGGACGTCCGCCTCACCGACGGCAGCGGCATCGAGGCCACCCGCGAGATCCGGGCCAAACACCCGGCGACCCGCGTCCTGATGCTGACCTCCTTCGCCGACGACGAGGCGCTCTTCGCCTCGATCATGGCCGGGGCGTCGGGCTACGTGCTCAAGCAGGTGAAGTCGGGCGACCTCCTGCGCGCGATCCGCGCGGTGGGTGCCGGCGACTCGCTGCTCGACCCGAGCGTCACGAACGCGGTCCTCGAGCGCCTCCGCAAGGGCAAGCACCTGCTCAAGGACGAGAAGCTTGCCCGCCTGTCCCCTCAGGAGGAGCGGATCCTCCAGCTGGTCGCCGACGGCAAGACGAACAAGGAGATCGGCGACGAGCTGCATCTGGCCGAGAAGACCGTGAAGAACTACGTCTCGAGCATCCTGTCGAAGCTCGAGGTCGCGCGCCGGGCCGAAGCGGCCGCTTACCTGGCCCGACACACCACCACGCCCGGCTCGGTCGAGTAGACGGGGCCCGAACGGCCCTACCCCCCCGGGTCCATCGGCCCGGGCCCCCCGGCCCCTGTACCCAGGTCCATCCGCCCTTATCGACCCGTTTTGTCCGGAGCCAGGATGGGGACGTACAGAGCGGGGCCGTAAGGGGAGCCCCGCAGGACCGGAAGGAAGGGGTACACCCGATGCAGACGAACGAAAGGGCCGAGGCCCAGATCGTCGAGATCCACACCGGGCTTGATCGCGGAGCCTGGGACCGGATCGTGAGCGCGGCCGCCATCGTGGTGGCCGTGGTGTTCATCCTCGCGGGGGCCGCGGCCGCCTACGGCGGCAGCTTCGCCCGCAACAACGTCCGCGACCGGCTCGCGCCCGAGCAGGTCTTCTTCGCACCGTACGGTCAGATGTCCGCCGAAGAGCAGGCGGCGCTCGGCCAGTACGCGGGCCAGCAGGTCACCACCGGCCCGCAGGCCCAGGCGTTCGCCCAGTACATCGCCGGGCACCTGGCGTTCGTGAACGACGGCAAGACCTATGCCGAGACCAGCGCCGCCGCCCGTGCCGACGGCCTCGACGCCCAGACCCAGGCGGAGCTGCAAGGCAAGGCCGACACGCTGTTCAAGGGCGAGACGCTCCGCTCGATCATGCTGAACGCCTACGCCTGGTGGACCGTCGCGACGATCGCGCTGTACGTCGGGTTCGGCCTGCTCGGCGCCGGCATCGTGCTCCTGGTCCTCGCCCTCCTGGGGATCCGCCACGCACGCAAGGCGACCGCGTAAACCCCCTCCCTCCCACGCCGTCGCCGACGAGGGGCGGGCCCCGCAAGGCCCGCCCCTCGTTCACGTCCGGCGACGCCGTCCCGGGCTCAGACGCCGAGCATCTGCCGGAGCACGAGCGAGAGCACGCCACCGGCCCGCACGTAGTCGACCTCCGCGGGTCCGTCCACCCGCAGCCGGGCCGTGAAGCTCACCGCGGTGCCGTCCTCGCGGGTCGCCTCAACGGTGACGTCCTGGCCGGCGACGATCCCTCCCGCCAGCCCCCGGACCGCGTAGGTCTCCTCCCCCGAGAGCCCCAGGCTCGCGGCGGACTCGCCCGGAGGGAACTGCAGTGGGAGCACGCCCATCCCCACCAGGTTCGAACGGTGGATCCGTTCGTAGCTCTCCGCCAGGACGAAGCGCACGCCGAGCAGCGACGGCCCCTTGGCTGCCCAGTCGCGGCTCGACCCACTGCCGTACTCCTTGCCGGCGAGCACGCCGAGCGGGACGCCCTCGCTCCGGTACCGCTCTGCCGCGTCGAAGATCGATGTGACCTCGCCGTCGGGCCGGTGGGTCGTCCACGAGCCCTCGGTGCCCGGCGCGAGCTCGTTGCGCAGACGGATGTTCGCGAACGTGCCGCGCATCATCACCTCGTGGTTACCGCGGCGCGCGCCGTAGGAGTTGAAGTCGCGCGGCCGCACGCCGCGCTCCTGGAGGTAGCGGCCCGCGGGCGCGTCGGCCTTGATCGAGCCGGCCGGGGAGATGTGGTCGGTCGTGATCGAGTCGCCGACCTTCACGAGGATCCGCGCGCCTTCGATGTCGCCGAGCGTGCGCGGCGACAGATCGGCGAAGAACGGCGGCTCCTGGACGTAGGTCGACGCGGCGTCCCACGCGTAGACCGGCCCGGTCGGCGTGGGGAGCGAACGCCAGTGCTCGTCGCCCTCCCAGATCCGCCCGTACTCCTCGTCGAACTGCCCCGCGGTGATCGCGCCGGCGGCGGCGGCCGCGACCTCCTCCGCGCTCGGCCAGACGTCGTGCAGGTAGACCGGCCCGTCGGTCCCTTCCCCGAGCGGCTGCGACGTGAGGTCGACGTCGGCCGTACCCGCGAGCGCGTATGCCACGACGAGCGGCGGCGAGGCGAGGTAGGACGCGCGCACCTGCGGATGCACGCGCCCCTCGAAGTTCCGGTTGCCGGACAGCACCGCGACCACGTTCAGGTCGCCTTCGTCGACCGCGTGGCCGACCTCCTCGATCAGCGGCCCCGAGTTCCCGATGCACGTCGTGCAGCCGTAGCCGACCAGCGCGAACCCGAGCTTCTCCAGGTAGGGCGTGACGCCGGCACGGTCGAGGTAGTCGGTCACGACGCGCGAGCCAGGCGCGAGCGAGGTCTTCACCCACGGCTTGGTCTGCAGGCCGGCCTCCACCGCTTTCTTCGCGAGGAGCCCCGCCGCGAGCATCACCGAGGGGTTCGACGTGTTCGTGCACGACGTGATCGCGGCGATCACGACCGAGCCGTCGCGCACGGTGATCCCGTCGGTGCGGACCTCGGTGCCCGTGAGGTCGTCGCCGCCGGGGAGCCGCTCCAGGCGCGTGGTGCCGCCCTCGGCCACGAACCGCCCGATCTCGGTGGCGCGCGGGTCTGGCTCCGCGTGGTCGTGGAACGCGGCCACGAACGAGTCCCACACGCCGCCGAGCGGCACGCGGTCCTGCGGGCGCTTGGGCCCGGCGAGCGAGGGCTCCACCGACGACAGGTCCAGCTCGAGGACCTCGGAGAACGCCGGCTCGTCGTCGGCGTCGGTGCGGAACAGGCCCTGCTCCTTCGCGTAGCGCTCCACGAGCTCGACACGGTCCCCGCGTCCGGTGAACCGCAGGTACGCGAGCGTCTGTTCGTCGACGGGGAAATAGGCGGAGGTCGCGCCGTACTCCGGGCACATGTTCGAGAGCGTCGCGCGGTCGGCTATCGGAAGCGTCGACAGGCCGTCGCCGAAGAACTCCACGAAGGTCCCGACGACGCCGTGGGCGCGGAGCATCTGCGTGAGCGTGAGCACGAGGTCGGTCGCGGTGGTGCCGGCGGGGAGCGCGCCGCGCACACGCACGCCGATCACCACCGGCTGGGGCAGGAACATCGGCTGGCCGAGCATCGCCGCCTCCGCCTCGATCCCGCCGACGCCCCAGCCGAGCACGCCAAGCCCGTTGATCATCGTCGTGTGCGAGTCGGTGCCGACGAGCGTGTCGGGCGACGCGAAGCCGTCGCGGACGGAGACCACCTGGCCCAGATGCTCCAGGTTCACCTGGTGGCAGATCCCCGCCCCTGGCGGCACCACCCGCAGACCTTCGAACGCCTGCTGCGCCCAGCGCAGCAGCTGGTAGCGCTCCCCGTTGCGCTCGTACTCGAACGCGATGTTGGCCGCGTAGGCGTCCTGCGAGCGGAACCGGTCGACCTGCACGGAGTGGTCGATCACGAGGTCGACCGGCACGAGCGGGTCGACGCTCGCCGGATCGCCGGAGGCGCGGGCCACGGCACTCCGCATCGCGGCGAGGTCCACCACGGCGGGGACCCCGGTGAAGTCCTGCATCAGCACCCGCCCGGGCATGAAGGCGATGTTCCGCGCGCTCTCGGGCCACGCGGCGAGCGCGCGGACGTCGTCGTCGTCGACGTCGCGCGAGCCGGCGCGGCGGAGCAGGTTCTCGAGGAGGATCTTGACGGTGTGCGGGAGCCCTGCGACGTCACCGACGCCCTGTTCGGCGAGCCAGGCGATGCGGACGAGATCGACGCCGCCGTCGGACGTGTCGAGGCGTCCGCGCGCTCCGAGGAGGTCACTGGCCATGGGTTCGAGGTCCTTTCTGGCTGAACGGACCCATCCTCCCACGCGCCGGAGCGCCGGCGGCCGCGAGGTCACGCGCCGGGTTCGGCCTCGCGGTGCGCGCGCACTGCTTCCTTGTGCGCCATCCGCGCCTCCCGCCGCAGCCGCGCCTCCCGCTGGCGCCGGCGCTCCTCGTCGGTCTCGGCGAGGATCGGCGCGACCGGTCGCGGACGGCCCTCGCCGTCCAGCGCCACGAACACGAAGTACGCGGTCGCCGCGTGGACGCACCGTCCGCTGATCGGGTCCTGCGCCTCCACCCGCACGCCGCATTCGAGCGAGGTCCGCCCGACGTCGTTCACCGACGCGAACAGCGTCACGACGTCGCCGACGTGGACCGGCTCCAGGAAGGAGAGCTCGTCCACCGACACGGTGACGCACAGGCCGCCCGCGTGCTTGATCGCGGCCAGCGCGGCCGCCGTGTCGGCCAGCCTCATCACGACACCCCCGTGGACGTTGCCTGCCACGTTCGCGTCGGTGACCTCCATCAGCTGGGTCAACGTGACGTGCGAGGCGGACGCGGGTTTGGGCGCCGGGTCGCTCATACCGACGCATCGTAACGACCGCGCCCGGCCGCCCGTGCACAGGACGACACGCGTGAACGCTTATGCTAGCCTCAGTGGCGAAACGTTTGGGCGCGTCCTCCGAGCCTAGCCGGGAACCCCCTTCCAGACCCTCCCGGCGCCCTCCCAACGTACGGGGGACGCGCCCGGACGTTCTTCCTTCCCCCGCCCCGCGTAGCATGTGAACCCGTGCGTCGCGCGCTCGTCCCCGCCGTCTTCGCGCTCGCCGTGGCGCTTACCGGCTGCAGCGGCGGAGGGACGCCGCCCGGCGCGACCCCGTCCCCGACGATCCGCTCGCCGCTCACGCCGAGCCTGCGAGTGACCTCCGTCCCGCCCGCGTCCACCCCTACCGCACCGCCGTCCTCGACGCCCGCGACGCCCACGCCGAGCGTCTCCGACATCTATCCCCCGGGGTTCGACGAGGACGTCGTCGCCGCGAACGTGCCCGCGGCCGCCCTGATCCCGCTCACGACGAAGGTGACCGGGACCTGGTACGCGGACACCTCCGCCGGTCAGGCGATCGTCGTCGCGTGGGAGGCAGCGAGCCAGGATCCGTTCCGCACCACGCGGGGGTTCGTGGTGTGGCGGCACTTCGACGACGCCGGCAGTCCGTGGCGGCCGATCTACGGCGCCGAGTACCGGCCGAAGACCGGGGTGCTGTCGATCGATGCCACGATCGCCGACGTGACCGGCGACGGCCAGAGCGACGTCCTGGTCGACGCCGTCAGCGGGGTCACGGCGAACTGCGGCGACTACACCGTCGTGGACCTCCTGACGGGCCGGCCGGTGTTCGCCCGCCACGTGTGCGACACGACGATCGAGCCGTCGGCCTCCCCCGCCGGACTCACGGTGTCGAAGGCCGTGTACGCGCCGGGCGACGCCCACTGCTGTCCGAGCGCCACGCGCGTCACGGTCCTCACCCGAGGCGCCGACGGCACCTGGACGAAGGCCTCGAGCTCGACCGCCCCGACCCCTTGAACGGTCTCGTCGGCGGGCCTCGCTAGTATCCGGCGCATGGCGCGGATCTTCGTCGAGACCTGGTCGCCCGAGTACGGCGCCCCGCTCGATCCCGACGAGGCGCTCGCACCGGCCGAGGGTTCGGTCGACGACACCGTCGAGACGGCCGAGTGGGCCCCGCGCGACGGCTGCGACGACGGCGTGGACCGCGTCGCGTTCGTCGACGGGGTCCGCAGGGTCGATGCGCGGCTGACCATCGACGATCCGCTCGAGGGGCCGCTGCCCGGCATCTGCGGGACGTTCGCGGTCGGGGCCGTGGTGTGGGACCGCGCAGCGCCGGGCGCCACCGTCGAGGCCGAGCGGGTCGAGCGGGTCGCCGTGCTCGGAGGCGGCCGCTCCGAACGCTTCCCGCCGGTCGACCTCGACCCGCCCTACCGCACCACCACCTCGCCCGACCACGACCCGGCGGGTCTGGTCCGCGTCTTGCACTCCGCGATGCGTTCGGCCGAGGCCCACGTCGCCGCGACGCTCGCCGAGACGTGCTTCGTCGTGGCCGACGGACCGCTGCAGGAGTTCGCCCCGCATCCGGCGGTCGGCTACGTCAAGAGCCACCGGGTGCTCTACCTCTCGCCCGAGCGCAACCGGACGGTCGCGGCGCTCCGGCGCGGCCAGCGCACGCCGTTGTTCACGATCACCGGCTACACGCGGTACTCGTGGTACGTACGTCTGGCCGACCTCCCAGGCGGCCATTCGTGGTCGGGGATCGCGCGGTGCGAGGCGTCGGGCCAGTTGCCGCTCGCCGACGTCGTGACGATCGCGGACCGCGTCACCGCGCTGCTGCCGCTCGTCGGCAGCGAGCAGCACGTCGACCCGCGCGCCCCGCAGAACCTCGTCCCGATCGCCGCGCTCGAACGGAGCCTCAGACACCGGATGGGCGATCCTCGCCTCGTGGAGCGCGCGCTGCGCGACGCCGTGATGGAACCGGAGGTCGTATGAGCGAGGACCGCGTCGGCAGGGTGCTCGGCTCCGAGCACACGAACACCGCTGAGTTCCGCGTCGTCGTCGACGACGACGAGTACCTGCAGCTCGACGATCTCGTCGTCGTCCGCACCGAGGTGCCGAAGGCCGGCGAGATCCGGACGTACGGCGTCGTGACCGAAGCCGAGGCCGTCTACGAAGGCGCCTCGTTCGAATCCGACACCCACCGGATCGCCGAGCTCGGCATCATGCCCGCGGCGAAGGTCCGCACGGCCCGCGTGGCGGTCACGCGCGTCGACCCAGAGATCTGGGTCTCCGCGGACCCCGGCGAGGAGGTCCTGCGCGCCACCGGCGAGGCCCGGCGCAAAGCACTGTACGCCGACGAGATGGAGCGACCCCTGCCGATCGGCCTCGGCCGTGACGGCGCGCCCGTCCACGTCGACCTCGACTTCTTCGACGGGCGCAAGGGCGGGCACATGTCGATCAGCGGGATCAGCGGCGTGGCCACGAAGACGTCGTTCGCGCTGTTCTTCCTGCGGGTGCTGACGTCCTCGCCCCAGGTCCTCGGCGAAGGCGCGGCGAACCTGCGGGTGCTCGTGTTCAACGTGAAGGGCGAAGACCTGCTCTGGCTCGACCGCCCCAACCGCCTGTTCGACACCCAGGGCGGGGCCCGCGAGGCCTGGGCCGCGCTCGGGGTCGAGCCGGGGCCGTTCCCGAGCGTCCGGTTCTGGGCCCCGCCGCGGCGGCGCAGCGGCGACGTCGTGGTGCCCGACACCGGAGGACGGCTCGCCGGCGTCGACGTGTTCGCGTGGACCCCGCGCGAGTTCGTCGACGAGGACCTGCTCGAGTTCTGCTTCACGGACGCGAACGACGCCAAGAATCAGATCCCGTTCATCCGCGAGCGGGTGCAGGCCCAGCTCAAGCGGTTCGCCGTGAACGTGGAGGGGATGCCGGGGGCGGTCGCGCTGCGCGACCCGCGCGACGCGCCCGACGGTCGCGCCTGGCGCCCCGGCGACGCGATCCCCGCGACGCAGGCCGAGGTCGTGATCACCGACCTCCCGTCGCTCGTCGAGGCGCTCGAGCGCCACCTCGAGCCCGGCGACGGCATGGAGCCCGACCCCGCCTGGACGGCGAAGGTCCAGCCGGGCACGGTCTCGGCGTTCCTGCGGCGCCTGCACGCGGCGGCCTCCCGCGTCGGGCACCTCGTGCAGGCCGGGGCGAGCCGGCGGATCGACCGGGGCGCCGCCAGCGTGACCGTCGTGGCGATCCAGACGCTGCACGAGCAGGCGCAGCGGTTCGTCGTGGGCGCCCTGCTCAAGGAGACGTTCCGTGAGAAGGAGGACACGGGCCAGCGCCTGCCGCTGTCGGTGATCGTGCTGGACGAGCTGAACAAGTACGCCCCGCGCGAGGGCACCGGCCCGCTCAAGGACATGCTGATCGACATCGCCCAGCGCGGCCGCTCGCTCGGGGTGCTGCTGGTCGGCGCGCAGCAGACCGCGTCACGGGTCGCGCCGGAGGTCCTCGAGAACGCCGCCCTCCGCGTCAGCGGACGGCTGGACGCCGCCGAGGCCGAGCGGGCGGAATACGGATGGATGCTGCCGTCCACGCGGGCGCGCGCCCGCCTGCTCAAGCCCGGCACGATGGTCGTGGCGCAACCGGCGATCCCGGTGCCGCTCGTCGTGACCTTCCCGTTCCCGCCGTGGGCCACGAGGAAGGAGGAGGTCGCGGACGACCCGGGCGCCGACCCGTTCGCCGGGTTGTAGCCCACGCGGTCCGCTCGCTCCCCCCGCATGAAGATCCTCCACACCGCGGACTGGCACGTCGGCAAGCGCCTCGGGCGTCACGACCGCACCGAGGAGTTCGCCGGCGTCCTCGACGAGGTCGCGCGGATCGCCGACGAGCACGTCGTCGACCTCGTCGTGGTCTCGGGCGACGTCTTCGACCGTCCCATCCCGCCGGTCGACGCCCTGTCCCTGGCGATCGGGGCGCTGCTGCGCTTGGCGGAGCGCCGTCCGGTCGTCGCGCTCGCCGGGAACCACGATTCACCCGAGCTGTTCGAGGCGCTCGCGCCGCTGCTGCGGCCCCAGGGACGAGGCGTGCACCTGGTGGGGGCGATCAAACGCGCCGACGAAGGCGGGATCCTCGGCCCCGACGAGCTCGGGGTGCCGGCGCTCGTCGCCTGCTTCCCCTTCCTGCGGGAAGGACGCGTCGTCGACTTCATGCGCGATGCCGGCGAGTGGTACGGCCAGTACGCGGAGCGGGTCGCGGCGCTCACCGCCGTCTACAACCGTGCGCTCGTCGAGCGCGCCGGTGCAGATCTCGTCCCGGTGCTCGCGGCGCACTTCCTGGTGAACGGCGTCAAGGTCGACCGGGCGGCGCCGCGCGGCGAACGCGAGCTGCACATGGGCGACGCGTACGCGGCGACGGCCCAAGCGATCCCCGCGGGACCGCAGTACGTCGCGCTCGGTCACATCCACGCGCCGCAGCCGGTGCCCGGCTCCCCCGTCCCCGCGCAGTACGCGGGCTCCCTCCTGCCGCTGGACTTCGGCGAGGCCGGGGAGGACAAGCGCGTCGTGGTCGTCGACGTCGAGCCCGGGCGCCTCGCGACGGTCACGTCGGTCCCGCTGGTGGGCGGGCGACCGCTCGTCCGCGCCTCGGGCACCTGGGACGATCTCGAGGCCCGCGCCGACGAGCTCGGTGCGTCGTTCCTCGACCTGACGGTCAAGGTCGGAGGGGTCGACCACGACCTCGGCCGCCGCGCTGCCGAGACGTTCCCCTACCTCGTCAACGTGCGCGCCGAACGACCTGCCGGCGAACGGCGCCCCCGTCCCGAGGGCACCGAGCGGCCCGGCGACGACGCCCAGTACGCCGCGTTCTTCGAGCGCGACACCGGCGAACAGGCGCCGGAGGATCTGGTGGCGCTGTTCCGTAGCGTCTTGGAGGAGGTCGCCGATGCGACCGCGTGAGCTCACCCTCGAGGGCTTCCGCTCCTACCGCGACCGCGCGGTGTTCGACTTCCGCGACCGGCGGCTGGTGGGGGTCGTCGGGCCGATCGGCGCCGGCAAGTCCTCGCTCCTGGACGCGATCGCGTTCGCCCTCTACGGGAAGACGCCGACGTTCGAACGCGACACGCGCTCATTGATCCATCAGCTCTGCGACGTCGCGCACGTCGAGCTGGTCTTCGAGGTGGACGGGCAGATCTGGCGCGTGCAGCGAGGGCTCCGCCGCCGCGGGGCGAGCGGGCACAAGCTCGAGCGCCTCGCGGAAGACGCGCCGGGGGCCGAGGTGCTCGAGACCGTCGCGCAGGAGCGCGCCACGCGCGAACGTGTCGAGGAGCTCCTCGGGATGTCCTTCGACGCCTTCTGCCGGTCGGTCCTGCTGGCCCAGAACCGATTCTCGGAGTTCCTCAAGGCGACGCCCGGTCAGCGCAACGACGTCCTGAAGGGCGTGTTCGGCTACGAACGCTTCGACGCGGCGCGCGACGTGGCGAGGCTCAAGGCCGCCGCCGCCGAGGGCGAGCTGACCGGTCTGGCCCAAGAGGGCGAGGGCGTCCGGCGCGCCACCGAGGAGCTCGCCCTCGCGCGTGAGGAGGCGGCCGCCGCCGTCGCTCGCGACGAGGAGCTGGCCGACGCGCGCCCCGCGCTCGACGCACTCGCCGACACCCGCGCCCTGGCGCTCCGCACCGCGGAGCAGGCGCAGGCTCGGATCGGGGAGCTCGAGGCGGTGGCCGAGGACCTCCCTGCGGCCGAGACCCTGGACGACGCGGTCCGCGGGGCCGCCGACGTCGGGGATGCGCTCCGCGACGCCGAAGCCGACGTGGCGGCGGCGGAGGAGGCGCGAGCACGGGCGGCGGCCGAGCGGAAGGCCCTGGCCGAGCGGCTGGGCGACGCCGAGGAGCTCCGTGCCTTCGCGGTCCTGGTCGAGCGTCACGACACCGAGGCGAAGGCGGTCGCCGCGGTCACCGCGGAGGTGGCCCGCGCGGCCGGGTCCCGGAGCGGAGCCGAGACCGACGCGGAGCAGGCGGTCGCGGCCGCGGCCCTCGCCGGTAGCCGCGTCGTCGAGGCCGAGCAGGCGCTCGACACCGCGGCGTCGGCCGGCGCGCTCGCGGAGCAGGCGCTCCATGCCGCCCGGCACGCCGATATGGCCCATGCGCTCCGTGTGGAGCTCACGGCCGGCGAGCCCTGCCCGGTGTGCGCGCAGGTCGTCGCCGCGGTGCCGCCGGCCGGCCGCGCGCCAGCGGTCGCGAAGGCCGAACGGGCGCACGAGAAGGCGCGGACGGCGCAGGCCGCCGCCGCCAAGGTCCACTCGGAGGCCCGTGCGGCGGCAGCCGCTGCCGCCGAGCGCTCCCTCGCCGCGGCCGAGGCGCTCACCCGCGCGGTCGCGCACCACGAGGAAGCGCAGGCGCGCCTGCGTGAGGCGGAGGCGACCCTGGCGGTCACGAGCAGCACGATCGTGGACCGGCTCGGGGACGGCGACCCACGCGAGATCCTGGCCCAGCGCGAGCGCGAGCTCCGCGACGCCGACACGGCGGTGGCGGAGGCGTCGACGGCGCTCGAGGCCGCTCGAGGCACGCTCGAGGCGCTTCGCAGGCGCGGCGCCGAAGCGGCCGATGCGCTCGCGGAGCTCGCCGGGACGCTCGCCGGCGGTTGGGGGCGCCTCGGCGAGCGCCGGACGATCGACCGGACCCCCGACGCGGTGCGCGCAGGCTACGTCGAGCTGGGCGAGACCGTGCTCTCGCGCCTGCGGGAGGCCGGCGACGTCCGCGCCTCGGCGGAGGCGGACGCCGCGGCGGCCGCCCAGGAGCTGCGCGACGCCCTGGCCGGACTCGGGCTCGCGCCCGACGCCGAGCTCGCAACCGCCGTCGCGGAGGTCCGCGCGCGCCGGGCCGCGGCCGAGGAGCGGGTGAACGGGTTGCTCACGCGGATCGAGGCGGCCGCCGACCTCGAGGAGCGGATGGCGGCGGCCGAGCGACGGCGCGACCTCGCGAAGCGCCTGGCGTCGGACCTGCAGCCCGCACGGTTCCTCGCGTACCTCCTCGAGGAGGAGCGGGCGGCGCTCGCGGAGCTCGGCAGCGTCCACTTCGAAGAGCTGACCGCCGGCTCCTACCGGTTCAGCGACGACGACGCCTTCCACGTCCTCGACCTGAACGCCGGCGCCGCCCGGCGCAGCGCCGACTCGCTGTCGGGAGGCGAGACCTTCCTGGCTTCGCTCGCGCTCGCGCTGGCCCTCGCCGAGATGGTCGCCCGCGGCGGCGGCCGTCTGGACGCGTTCTTCCTCGACGAAGGGTTCGGCAGCCTCGACCCCGAGCATCTCGAGCGCGCGATGGACGGGATCGGCCGGCTGGTCGCCGGCGACGGACATCGGCTGGTCGTCCTCGTCTCGCACGTCGCCGAGATGCGGGAGCTGCTCGAGGACCTCATCGTCCTCGACAAGGACGCACGGACCGGCGACACCGTCGTCGTGTCGGGTGCTCGGCCGCTCGTCTGACCCGACCCTGCCTACGCCCTTCGGCCCGGTCCACGCGCCGGACGTATGTCCAACGGCCGATGAACCAGACGGGAGGTCGTGCCGATACACCACCCACGGAGACCGGTCCGGCGTGGGTGAAGAACGCGGGGGCGCAACATGATCGCATCGCTGAAGGGCTACGGCAGGATCGCGAGGACGGTGCTCGCCGTCATCGCGGCATTGCTGGTGCTGGGCATCGTCGGCTCGCTGGTGATGGGCGCGCGGGCAACCGCGTCCGCCAAAGAGCAGGTCGTCCAGCAAGCCGAGGCGATCGCCAACGGTTCGCTGACGCTCGCGTTCACCCCCAACGACGTCACGTCGCCGGTCAGCCCCGACCGCGCGGCCGCGCTCACCAACCAGCTCCAGGCGATCGTGGTCGACCCGAGCGACTTCGATACCGTCACCCTGTACGACCCGGCGGGCACGATCCTCTACTCGACCGAGCAGAGCCGGATCGGCAACAAGCTGCCCGGCGAGAAGGGTCAGATCGGTCAGGCCCTGAAGGGAGCCCCCCAGTCCGAGGACGTCGACGGGTCGTTCTCCGTGATGCTCCCGCTCAAGTTCCGCTCCGGCGTCGGCGGACCGGCCGTCGTCGAGCTGATCCGGCCAGACTCCCCGATCGCATCCGCCGCCGGCCCCTGGCGGACGAACGCGATGTTCCTGTTCGCGATGCTGATCCTGCTCGGGGTCGCGGTCTTCGGCGTGGCACGCGTGCTCGCCGTGGTGACCGACACCGAGCAGAAGCCGGTCCGTCCGCAGCCGCAGGCGCCCCCGCTGCAGCCGGCCGTGCGCCCGATCACGGTCCCGCAGCCCGGTCTCCGCGAGGAGAGCGTGGCGCGCCGGCGCGCCGAGGAGCGCGCGCAGGCCGCGGAGGACCGGCTGGACCTGTTGCAGGAGCAGTACCGCAAGACGCTGGAGGAGCTGCAGGGGTTCCAGCGGATCTCCCGTGAGCCGCAGCGCACCGTCGATCCCCGCCTGGAGGAGCGCGCGCTCCGCGCAGAGGGCGTGGTCAGCACGCTGCAGCAGCAGATCCAGACGCTCACCGCGGAGCGCGAGAAGCTCGCCGCTCAGCTGATGGAGGCGTCGGGCGACACCCCCTTCGCCGGCGACGACGGCGCGGAGGTGCGCGCGAGGGAGGCCGAGCGGGAGTCGCTCGCGCTCCGTCGCGAGCTCGAGGATGCGCAAGCGCACCTGACCGACACGCTCGCGGAGGCGACGGAGCTCCGGCACCGGCTCGACGTCGCCTCCGCCGGCACCGCCGCCCCGACGGAGTTCCAGCACGAGCTCGATCAGGCCCACGTCGAGCTGCTCCGTTCGCGGGACTCGCTCGCCGCGACGACGTCGCAGCTGCACGCCGCCCAGCGCGAGCTCGACGACGCCCGCCTGGAGCTGCGGGCGCTCCGCAACGAGGAGCAGCGCGCCACGATGCTCGACGACGAGCTGCGGGCCACCAAGGCCGAGCTGGAGAGCATCCGGGCGTCGCACCGCGCGGACCTCGTCGAGCGCGAGGCCGAGTTCGAGGAGAAGGTGCGCGCGACCCGCGAGGAGTTCCAGCGTCAGCTCGCCGAGATCGACGCGTCCTACAAGGGGCAGCTCGACCAGCGCGAGGCGGCGCTCGCCGGGAGGATCACGCTCGCCGAGGGGACGGCTCGCGACGCCGAGCACGAGCTCGAGGCCGCGCGTTCGGAGGCGGAGGCGGCGCGCGCCGAGGCCGCCAGCCGCGAACAGCGTCTGCTGCAGGCGACCGACGAGCTGGCCCAGCGCAAGCAGGAGATCCAGACGCTCCAGCAGGAGATCAAGGAACGGACGATCGCGATCGGGCACGCCCGCAAGGAGGCCGACGACCTCAAGCGCTCGCTCGTCGCCGCACAGGCCGACCTCGTGCGGACCGACGAGACGATCACCACGATGCGGCTGGAGCTCGAGGCGTCGCAAGCCCTGGCGAGCCGGGTCGAGGACGCGACCGCCGCCGCCGACCGTGACCGCGGCGCCCTCACCGCGCGGGTGGAGAAGCTGACGCGGATGCTCGAGGAGGCCGCCGCCGAGAACGCCGACCTCAACAGGCGGTTGCAGGACTTCGAGGCCCGGCGCCAGCTCGAGCTCGCCGACGACGCCGGCCGCGCCGAGATCGACGAGCTGCTCCATGTGACGCAGGAGCGCCTCGCCGGCCAGACCGAGAAGCTGATCTCGGCCGAGGACCGCGTGAAGGCCCTCGAGGCCGAGCTCCAGACGGTGAGGGAGCGGACCGAGGTCGTCGAGGCCGAGCTCCGCACCCACCAGATGTCCGAGGCCCTGCGCGAGATGCGCGAGGCGCCAGCCGAGACCGCTCACGACGGCGCGGCCGAAGCTGTCCTCGCCGCGGTGAACGGCACGGAGCCGATCGAGGACCGGCGCGCCGGGAGCCCGTTCATGAAGGAGCTCTCCACCGACGCGAAGAAGACCCTGTCGCGGATCAACGGCATCGCGCAGCTCCTGAAGCACCAGAAGGGCGCGAAGGAGCAAGCGCAGCTGATCAAGCAGCTGACGGCCTACGCGCGACGCCTGGACGTGACCGTGTCCGACATCGCCGAGGCGGACCACCTTGCCCGCGGCACCGTCGAGCTGCAGGTCCGCCGGACGGATCTCGAGGCGCTCGTGCTCCGGGTGATCGAGGAGTCCGAGATCGGCGCCGAGCACGAGATGAAGGTCGTCACCGAGCCGATCAACCTGCGGCTCGACCCGCAGCGGACCGACCAGATCCTCTCGAGCCTGCTCCGCAACTCCAGCGACCGCACGCCGGCCAACAAGACGATCACGGTACGCCTGCAGCAACTCGACGGCGGCGCCCTGTTCAGCGTCGAGGATCCCGAGCCGTCATCGGACGTCTCGATGTCCCCGGTCGTGCGCCGCTTCGCGGAGCTGCAGGGCGGCTGGGTAAAGGTCGAAACGCCCGAGGACGGCGGCTCCGCCTTCCGCGTGTTCCTGCCCGACGCCGGGGCGAAGCAGGGGGCCGAGCAGCAGCCTTCGGAGGAGCTCGCCCCCGAGCTCCGGATCGTCGTGGAGGAGCCGGCCGAGGAGCGCTGGGAGGCGGCCTCGGCCGAGCAGATCCTGTCGCGGGAGCTGCGCCGGCTCGCCGAGCTGCCCGCCGACGAGCGCTGAAGCAGGTCCGCGCCGCGGCGACCTACGCGTCGACGACGCGACGCAGGATCAGCGCGTCGCCCTGCCCGCCGCCCCCGCAGATGGCCGCTGCGCCCAGGTCCACGCCGCGCCGACGCATCTCGAGGGCGAGGGTCAGGACCAGCCGCGCGCCGCTCGCCCCGATCGGATGCCCGAGCGCGACGGCACCTCCGTTGACGTTCACGATCGCGTCGTCGAGCCCGAGCATCCCCGCGGCGTGCAGCGACACCGCCGCGAACGCCTCGTTGATCTCGACCAGGCCCAGGTCGCTCGCCGTCAGGCCCGCCTTCTTGAGCGCCTTCTCGAGCGCCAGCGCGGGCACCGTGTGCAGCGAGGCGTAGCGGTCCGCGGACATCCCGTACGTGACGATCTCGGCGATCGGCGCCAGCCCGTATCGAGCGATCGCCGCCTCGCTCGCGACCACCACGGCGGCCGCCCCGTCGCTGATCTGTGAGGCGTTGCCGGCGGTTATCGTGCCGCCCTCGGTGAAGGCCGGCGGCAGCGCCGCCAGCTTCTCCGGGCTCGTGTCGCGGCGCACCCCCTCGTCGGCGGCGACCACGAGCGGCTCCCCCTTCCGCTGCGGCACCTCGACCGCCACGACCTCCTCGGCCAGGACACCCGCGTCCCACGCCGTCGCCGCGCGCTCGTGCGAGCGGACGGCCCACGCGTCCTGCGCCTCGCGACCGATCCCGAACTCGGCGTTCAGCGCGTCCGTGCCGGCGCCCATGTGCTGGTCGTCGAAGGCACACCACAACCCGTCCACGAGCATCGCGTCGCGCATCTGCGTGTTGCCCAGGCGCGAGCCCTCGCGCGCATGGGGCACCACGAACGGGGCGTTCGTCATCGACTCCATGCCTCCGGCGACCGCGATCTCGAGCTCCCCCGCGCGGATCATCTGGTCCGCGATCGCGATCGCGGACGTGCCCGACAGGCAGACCTTGTTCACGGTGATCGCCGGGATCTCCTTCGGGATGCCCGCGGCGACCGCGGACTGGCGGGCGGTGATCTGGCCGGTCCCGGCCTGGATCACGTGGCCCATGATCACGTACTCGACCTGATCGGGCGCGATCGCGGCGCGCTCGAGCGCGGACCGGATCGGCGATCGCGCCGAGATCGACGGCACGCAGGGACGCGAGGCCGCCGCGGAACTTCCCGACCGGGGTGCGCGCCCCGGCGACGATGAACGAACGGGTCATGCGCCGAGTCTACGCGGGGTGCGCGCGAGCCCGGAACAGGGCTCAGTCCCGTGCCTTGAGCGCGCCCTCGATCACCTCGAGGATCTCGTCGCGCACCAACTCGTCGCGGGCGGTCAACGCCTCGCGGAGCGCCTCGTGGACGTCGCGGTTCTCGGCGAGCACGGCGCGCACGCGCTCTCGCTGACCCTCCAGGATGTCCTCGACCCGCTGCTTCGTTTCGGCGTTGCCCAGCACCTTGCCGACGAGGTTCGAGTGGGACAAGGGGCTGTCGGACACAGCCTCGTAACTGATCAGCGAGCCGGCCATCCCGAACGAGCCCACCATCTGGGCGGCGAGGGACGTCGCGTGCGCGAGGTCCGCCCCCGGGCCGGTCCCCGACTCGCCGAAGCACATCTCCTCGGCCACGAGCCCGCCGAGCGCGATCGCGATGCCCGCCTCGAGCTCGGACTTCGTCCGCGTGAACCGCTCCTCCTCGTCGCTGTGGGCGAGCAGGCCGAGCGACCCGCGGCGCTTGATGATCGACAGGACCTCCAGACGGCGCCCCTTCCCCAGCAGGTAGGCCACGGTCGCGTGACCCGCCTCGTGCGTCGCCACCGCCTCTCGGTCCTGCTCGGTGTAGGCGACCGGCTGACGCATCCCGATCTCCTCGGTGAACTTCGCCTCCATCACGTCGGCGAAGTGCATCTGCTTGCGCCCTTCGCGGAGCGCGACCAGCAGCGCCTCGTCGAGCAGGTGCTCGATCATCACCGGCGTGTACCCGAAGGTCTCGTGCGCGATCCGCTCGCGGCTCGAGCCCTCGTCCAGCTGCGGGTGGTGCGCCTTGCGGTCGAGGAAGAAGTCGAGGAGGTCCCGGCGCTCCTGCTTCGTCGGCAGGTCGAAGTACAGGCGCCGGTCGAACCGGCCGGGGCGGAGCAGCGCGGGGTCGAGCGAGTCGCCGCGGTTCGTCGCGGCGATCAGCAAGATGTTGTGGTAGTGGGGCTTCATCGCCGCGAACTGGCGGTTCGGCGGGAGGTACCCGTTCATCCAGCCGATCAGCTTCGCGCGCATGCGTTCACGGAACGGCGGCTGGTCGAAGGACTGCATCTGGATCAGCAGCTCGTTGACCATCCCCCCGGTGTCGCTGCCGAGGAACGGCGACACGGCCCGGCGCAGGACGTCGGTGCCCGACGCCGACGTGGCGGGCGCCGGCGCCATCGACTCGGCTCCTCCGCGCGTCGCGCCGATCGCGTCGATCTCCTCGATGAAGCCGATCGCGCCGCCCTGCTTGCTCGCCACCTTCCGCAGCTGCTTGAAGAACGACCGGATCCGGAAGGCGGTCATGCCCTGCCACATCGATTGGAAGGCGGGCGCCGAGATGAACAGGAACGGAACACCGGCCTGCTTCGCCATCGCCTTGGCGAGGAACGTCTTGCCGGTGCCAGGCGGGCCCTCGAAGAGGATGCCGCGTCGCGGCGTCCCGCCGAGCTCGTCACGGAACGTCGCGTAGCCCAGGAACACGTCCAGCGTCCGCACCACCTCGTCGACCTGGCCGTCGAGGCCCTTGATATCGGTGAGACCGGTCTCGACCTGCTCGGGGTAGACGATGATGTGCGGCGACCGTCCGTTGAGCAGGGGCAGCATCGCCATCAGGACGATCGCGAGGAAGATGCCGATCACCGGGAGGAAGACGATGAAGTCCGGCCCGAACCGCGGCAGGCCGATCGAGTGGCCGGTGCTGTACCAGCGCCACAGGAACGCGTCGATCAGCAGGACGAGGATGAGCGCGCGCAGGACCTTCTTGAAGCGGCTCCGCTCCCGCTGCCGGAACACGTCGGCGCGACCCTGGCGGACGAGATGGGACCCCTCGAGGATCGCTGCGGGTGTGCTGCGCTCTGCCTGCGTCACTGCGGATCTCCCATCCCCCACCGTACTCGCGTGATGCTCCGTAGGCGACGCTACATCCGATGGCGTCCCCCGCACATCGGACCTTCGGCCCGTCCGGGTGAAGCGGAGATACCCGGATGCCCTATCGTGCGGCCGATCCGGACGGCCGGCAGACACCTCGCTGCTAGGGTGTCGCCACCCTCGCGCAGGGAGATGGGATGGCACGCACGAAGAAACCGCCGATCAGCCCGCAGGACAAGGCGGTCGTCGGCGGTCTGCTTCGGGAGCTGCGCCGCGCCGCCGGGTACCGGTCGGTCGAGTCCGCCGCCGCGGTCGACGGGTGCCCCGCCAGCCGACAGACGATCTACTCCTACGAGCGGGGAAGCCTGACGCCCTCCCTGCACCAGTTCCTGGAGCTGGTCGAGTTCTTCGTCCTGGATGCGCCGCGGCCCCAGGGCGCGAAGCCCGAGGCCGACCTGCGCGCGCTCGGGGTGGCCGCGGTCACCCACGCGCTCACCCTGCCCGCCTACAACATGGTCGACGCGATGCGATTGATCGCGCGGATGCGGCCGCCCTCGTGGGAGCGGCTGTGACGATCCGTCTCTTCGATCTCGATCACGTCGGGATCGCGGTCGAGGACCTCGACGCGTCGGTCGCCCTGTACGCCCGGCTCCTCGGCCTCGAGCCCGTCCACCGCGAGCGCGTCGACGGATCAGGGTGTCGACGAGGTGCTGTTCGCGATCGGATCGTCGTACATCCAGCTGCTCGGGGCGCTCGGCCCCGACACCCCGGTCGGACGAGCCCTCGCGACGCGCGGTCCCGGCGTGCACCACGTGGCCTACCGGGTCCAGGACGTCGAGGCCGCGCTCGCGCACCTGCGCGCCGAAGGGGCTCGCCTCGTCGACGAGACGCCGCGCCCCGGCTCCCGCAACACCCTGATCGCCTTCGTCCACCCCAAGTCGATGGACGGCGTCCTGGTCGAGCTCGTCCAGGAACGCTGAGCGGCTACGGCAGCGCCTTCAGCCCTGCCTGCGCGCGTTCACGAGACAGCTCACGTTGCCCTCGGGCAGCTTCCCCTCGCCCATCAGCTGGTGCGCGAGCGGGATCTCCTCGTACGCGTAGGTGTGACCGAGCGTCGTCACGATCTTGCCTTCGCGGACCAGGTCGTTGAACGCGTAGGCCTGCTCGTCGTTCATGAGGTGGGAGCCCTGGTAGCGCTTCTGCATGTACCAGAGGTAGCGGACGTCGATCATCGTGTCGTAGCCGCTGGTGCCGGCGCAGATCACGATCATGCCGCCACGGTCGCACACGAAGTTCGAGGTCGGGATCGTGTCCTGTCCGGGGTGCTCGAAGACGATCCGTGGTGAGGTCTTCTCCCCCAGCGCGTCCCAGATCGCCTTGCCGAACGCCTTCGCACCGTCGAACCAGCCCTTCCACTCGGGCGAGTCCCACGCGGGAGGCACGCCCCAGTGGTCGAAGGCCTTGCGGTTCACGTAGCCGACCGCCCCGAGCTGCTTCGCGTACTCCCCCTTCTCCTCGGAGGACACGACCGCGACCGAACGGCCGCCGGCGTTGGCCACCAGCTGGATCGCGAGCGAGCCGAGACCGCCCGAGCCCCCCCACACGAGCACGACGTCGCCCGGCTGGACCGTGTGCGGCGGCCAGCCGAACAGCATCCGGTAGGCGGTGCCGCCGGTCAGCGTGGGCGCGGCCGCCTCCTCCCAGGTCAGGTGGTCGGCCTTCGGCATGCATTGATGGTCCTGGACCTTCGTGAACTGGGACATCGAGCCCCAGCACGTGTCGTAGCCCCAGACCCGGAAGGAGCCGGCGAGGCCTGGGTCCTTGCCCGCGACCACCCACGGGTCCTGGGGATCCCACTGCCCCGGGTGGATCGTGACGGCGTCGCCGACCTGCACCGTGGTGACGTCGGACCCGACCGCATAGACCACCCCGGAAGCGTCGGAGCCCACGATGTGGAAATCGGTCGGCTCCTCCCAGCGCGCCTGCGTCTTCGTCACGTCGACCGGGATCCCGCGCGCGGCCCACACGTTGTTGAAGTTGACCCCCGCGGCCATCGTCGCCACGAGCACGTCGTGCGGCCCGAGCTCGGGGACGTCGATCACCTCGTCGACGATCGCGGCGGTCGGCTCGCCGAAGCGCTCCGGACGCACCACCATCGCGTGCATCCGCGCCGGCACCTCACCGACCGGCGGGAGCTCCCCGATCTCGTACAGATCCTTCGCCATCGCTCTCACCCTTCCTGTGGTCGCGCGCACCCTAGCGAGCGGTCCGGAACCACGACAAACACGGGCCCGGAACCCCCGCGTTCGCGTGGCGAGGTCGTACCGTTGCCGCCATGGAACGTCAGACCCGCGGGATGCCCCCGGAGCGATCGCTCTGGTACCGCGAGGAGGAGGACATCGAACGCAGCCTCGCGTTCATCCACGAGGAGTTCCGATCGGGGTTCGAGCTGGTCGCGGCGATCGACCGGCCCTCGGTAACGGTCTTCGGGTCGGCCCGCGTGCGACCCGGTGATCCCCGGTATGACCGGACGCAGGCGCTGGGAGCAGCGTTCGCGCGGATCGGATGGGCGGTCGTCACCGGCGGCGGCCCCGGCCTGATGGAGGCGGCCAACCGCGGCGCCAAGCAGGCCGGTGGGCTGTCGATCGGACTCGGGATCCAGCTGCCCACGGAGCATGCGCTGAACCCCTGGTGCGACATCTCCTACGAGTTCAAGCACTTCTACGCGCGCAAGGTCTGCTTCGTGAAGGCGTCGGAGGGGTTCATCGCCGCTCCCGGCGGCTGGGGCACGTGCGACGAGCTGTACGAAGCGCTCGTCCTGATCCAGACGCACAAGATCGACCACTTCCCGGTGGTGCTCTTCGGCGACGGCGAGTGGGAGCCGTTCCTTGGCTGGTCCGAGCGGATGGTCGGCCAGGGCCTCGTCTCGGAGGACGACGTTCGGCTGGTGTCGGTCACCGACGATCCCGACGAGGCCGTGCAGCTGATCCTCACGTGCTACCGGCGCGAGTGCGAGCACCTGGCGTGACCGGCACGTTCCGAGCCTCGTTCCTCGAGGACGGCGCGCAGCCGGCGGCCGATGTCGCCGCGCGGGTGGTGGCGTTCGTCGAGGGCGCGCGGCGGTCCCTGGACGTCGCGATCTACGACTTCCACGCCCGCGGCGGCGCGAGCGCGGCGATCGGCGACGCGCTCGAGGCGGCGATGCGGCGCGGGGTGCGCGTCCGCGTCGTGTTCAACGAGGAACGGATCGAGCATCCGAACGCGACCGCGGCGCCGATGCAGGGCGACCCGGCGCTGATCGACGGCCTCGACGTGCCGACGCATCCGGTCTCCGACCGTGGCGCGTTGATGCACCACAAGTACGTCGTCCGCGACGGCCGCGACGTATGGACCGGCTCGACGAACTGGACCGACGACGCGTTCTCCCGCGAGGAGAACGCGCTGCTCGAGATCGACGACGCCCCGGAACTCGCCGCGGCGTACACCGCGAACCTCGAGCGTCTGTGGAACCACGGTCACGTCGAGCGGAGCGGATCGACCGGACCGACCGTCCGGCTCGCGCACGGGGTCGAGGCACGGGCGCTGTTCTCGCCGGCGCCGCCGTGGCTCTCGCTCGAAGCTGCGGGGATGATCGCGGCGGCCGACCGCAGGATCCGGATCCTCTCCCCGGTCGTGACCTCGGGGGTCGCCCTGGCCGAGCTCGCCGAGCACGTCTCGCGCCCGTCCCTGGACGTCGGCGGCGCCTACGACGCGACGCAGATGCACGAGGTGCAGGAGCAGTGGGCCGACGTGCCGCAGAACCGCTGGAAGATCGAAGCGTGGAAGGTGATCGCGCCTCACCTCGCGGGCAAGCGCTCGACCGCCTTCGCGCCCGGCGCCGTCCACGACTACATGCACGCGAAGGCGCTCGTCGTGGACGACGAGGTGCTCACAGGGAGCTTCAACCTCTCCAAGCACGGGGAGGGCAACGCGGAGAACGTCCTGCACCTCACGAGCGAGGAGCAGGCCGATGCGTTCGCGGGCTTCGCCGACGAGGTGCAGGCCCGGTACGGGCGCTCAGCCGTCTGAGGGGGCGGCGGCCGCGTCGGCGACCACCAGCTGCGACGACGTCGCCACCCGCCCGGCCGCGATCGCGTGGTCGCCCTCGAGCAGGCGGGTGAGCGCGTGGCGCTTTTCCTCGCCGGTCACGAGCCACAGGGCCTCGCGCGCCCGGTCGAGCGCACGGTACGTGAGGGTCATCCGGCGGCGACCCCGGTAGGCCCCCGTGAGGGCGACGTCACGGTCGGTGACCCCGAGCACGGGGTCGTCGGGCACGAGCGAGGCCGTGTGCCCGTCGGGGCCGAGACCGAGGTGCACGAGGTCGAAGGCCGGCGGCAGGCTTCGCGCGTACGCGGCGGCGGCCGCCTCGAGGTCGAGCGCCTCGACCGGCATCGGGTGCAGGACGACCGAGCGCGCCGCGCGGAACGACGCCTCGAGACCGGTGAGGTTGCGGTCGAGGTCGCCCACGGGCGCGATCCGCTCGTCGACCTGCCAGACGCCGACCGCCTCCCACGGCACGTCGGCGCCGGCCAGCAGGCGGAACATCCGCGCGGGCGTCGTGCCGCCCGAGACGGCCAGCGTGAAGCCGCCGGTCTGCGCGATCGCCGTACGCGCACGGTCGGCGATCAACGCGGCCGCCCGCGCCGCCGCGGCCTCCGCGTCGGCGAGCACCTCGAGATGCTGGTTCACCCGCGCTCCGCGTGCCCGCCGAACTGCATCCGCATCGCCGACAGGACCCTGTTCGCGAAGTCGGCCTCGCCTCGGCTCGCGAACCGGGCGGAGAGCGCCGCGATCAAGACGTCGGCCGGCACGCCTTCCTCGATCGCCGCGACGGCCGTCCAACGGCCCTCGCCGGAGTCAGAGACGTGGCCCGAGAAGTCCGCGAGGTCGGGCGACCGCTGCAGCGCGGCGGCGGTGAGGTCGAGCAGCCACGACGCGACCACCGAGCCGCGGCGCCACACCTCGGCCACCGCGGGCAGGTCCAGCTCGTAGCGGTAGAACTCCGGAGTCCGCGAGCGGCGCGGTCTCGGCGTCCTGCGGCCGGTCGACCGCGCCGGCGTTCGCGTGGGCGAGCACGTTGAGCCCCTCGGCGAACGCGGCCATCAGCCCGTACTCGATCCCGTTGTGGACCATCTTGACGAAGTGGCCGGCGCCGGCCGGGCCGCAGTGGAGGTACCCGTGCTCCTCGGGCGCGGGGTCGCCCGCGCGACCGGGGGTCCGTGGCGCCGCGTCCACGCCGGGGGCGAGCGAGAGGAAGATCGGCTCGAGGTGCGCGAACGCCTCGGCGTCGCCGCCGACCATCAGGCTGAACCCGCGCTCGAGGCCGAACACCCCGCCGGACGTGCCGCAGTCCAGGTAGCGGATCCCCCGTTCGGCGAGCTCGCGCTCGCGCCGGATGTCGTCTCGGTAGTAGGTGTTGCCGCCGTCGACGATCGTGTCGCCGGGCTCCAGGGCCGCGGCGACGTCGCGCACCGTCGACTCGGTCGATCTCCCCGGCGGGCACCATCACCCACACGGCGCGGGGCGGCGCGAGCGCGGCGGCGAGCTCGGCGAGCGACCCCGCGCCGGTCGCACCGTCGGCGGCGACCGCGCTCACGGCGTCGGGGTTCACGTCGTAAACGACGCACGTGTGACCGTCGCGCGTCAGACGCCGCGCGATGTTCGCGCCCATGCGTCCCAGCCCGACGATCCCGAGCTGCATCCGGCCGTCCTTCGTCATCCGTCCTCCCCGGTCGCGTCGTGTGCCTGGGTCGCAACGCTACCGCCGCCGGTCGTGAAGGGCGGCACGTCGGAACGATCCCGCGCGCCTAGGGTGGAGGGCCGTGGCCGGTACGAAGGCCCGGTGCGAAGGAGGAACGATGAACGGCGATCTCCGCGACCTGCCCGCCTGGGGCGCGCTCGCGCGTCATCACGAGGACGTGCAGGACACGCACCTCCGCACGCTGTTCGCCGAGGACCCCGGGCGGGCCGAGCGCCTCGTGTTCGAGGGAGCCGGGCTTCGACTCGACCTGTCGAAGCACCGGATCACCGACGAGACCCTCAGGCTGCTGGTGGCGCTCGCCCGCGACCGCGGCCTGCCGGAGCGGATCGAGGCGATGTTCAGCGGCGAGCACGTGAACCCGACCGAGGACCGCCCTGCGCTGCACACGGCGCTCCGCGCGCCGCGCTCCGAGCGACTCGTGGTGGACGGCGTCGACGTGGTCGCCGAGGTGCACGCGGTGCTCGACCGCATGGCGTCGTTCGCCGACGACGTGCGGGGCGGAGGGTGGGCCGGCGCCACGGGCCGGCGGCTACGCAACGTGATCAACATCGGGATCGGCGGCTCGGACCTCGGGCCCACGATGGCCGCCGAAGCGCTGCGGTCCTTCACCGACCGCACGATGACGTTCCGGTTCGTCTCGAACGTGGACTCCACCGCGATCGTGGAGGCCACCCGCGACCTCGACCCGGCCGAGACGCTCGTGATCGTCTCCTCGAAGACCTTCACCACCCTGGAGACCCTCACGAACGCGCACGCCGCCCGCGACTGGATCACCGGCGCGCTCGGCGACACGCCCGACGTGGTGGCGAAGCACTTCGTCGCGGTCTCGACGAACGAGGAGGGGGTGCGCGCGTTCGGGATCGATCCGGCGCACATGTACGGGTTCTGGGACTGGGTCGGCGGACGCTACTCGATGGACTCGGCGATCGGCCTGTCGACGATGCTCGCGATCGGCCCCGACGGGTTCCGCGAGCTGCTGGCGGGGTTCCGGGCGGTCGACGAGCACTTCCGCTCGACGCCGCTCGAGCGGAACCTCCCGGTCCTGATGGGCCTGTTGACGGTCTGGTACGTGGACCTGTTCGGGGTGCAGACGACCGCCGTGCTGCCCTACGACCAGTACCTCGCGCGGTTCCCCGCGTACCTGCAGCAACTCACGATGGAGTCGAACGGCAAGCACGTACGGCTGGACGGGACCGCGGTGGACGTGGCCACCGGGCCGGTCTTCTGGGGCGAGCCCGGCACGAACGGCCAGCACAGCTTCTACCAGCTGCTGCACCAGGGGACCGTGCCGGTGCCCTGCGACCTGATCGGGTTCGCGCGGTCGCGGAACCCGCGCGCCGACCAGCACGACCTGCTCGTCGCGAACCTGTTCGCGCAGGCGGCGGCGCTCGCGTTCGGCAAGACCGCCGAGGAGGTCCGCGCGGAGGGGTCACCCGAAGCGCTCGTCCCGCACAAGGTGCTCGAGGGCAACCGGCCGTCCTCGCTCCTGCTGGCCGACGAGCTCACCCCGCGCACGCTCGGCTCGCTCGTGGCCCTGTACGAACACGCGGTCTTCACGTCGGCGACGGTCTGGGGCACCGATTCCTTCGACCAGTGGGGCGTCGAGCACGGCAAGGCGCTCGCGGAGGCGCTCGTGCCGGCGGTGCGCGGTGAGGAGCCGACCCAGAGGCAGGACCCGAGCACGCGCGCAGCGGTGGCCTGGTACCTCGAGCGGCGCGGCTGAGCGCTCAGCCGACCGTCGGCGGCGGGTTGTCCGGAAGGTCGTCGCGCTCGGCGCGGATCAGGTGCATCAGCGCGTTGATCTGGGCGAGGTGCGTGAACGCCTGCGGGTAGTTGCCGAGCTGCCGGCCGGTCGCCGGCTCGAGCTCCTCCGCGTACAAGCCGAGGGGCGACGCGTACGACAGGAGCTTCTCGCAGAGCGCGTGCGCCCGGTCTACCTCGCCGACCTCGACGAGGGCGGACACGAGCCAGAACGAGCAGATCGCGAACGCGCCCTCGTCTCCGTGCAGGCCGTCGTCCGTCTCCTCGGTCCGGTAGCGCAGGACGAGACCGTCCTCGGTGAGGCCGTCTGCGATCGCGAGGACGGTCGCCTTGGCGCGATCGTCATCCGGCGTCAAGAACCGCAACAAGATCGCGAGCAGGTTCGCCGCGTCGAGCGCCTCGCTGCCGTAGGCCTGCGTCAACACGCCGTCGGCGCTCACGCCGTGCTCGAGGACGTCCGCGCGGATCTCGTCGGCCACCTTCCGCCAGTCGGCCGCGAGGTCGGGACGGTCCGACGCTTCGGCCAGCAGCGATCCGCGGTCGAGCGCGACCCAGCACATGATCTTCGACGACGTGAAGTGCTGAGGCTCGCCGCGCACCTCCCAGATCCCGCGGTCCGGATCGCGCCACCCGCGGATGGTCCGTTCAACCTGGCCGACGAGGTCGTCCCATTCCTCGCGGCTCAGGTACTCGCCGGCGCGGTGGTGCAACCAGTACGAGTCGAGCAGCGCGCCCCAGACGTCGTGCTGTTCCTGCCGGAACGCAGCGTTGCCGATCCGCACCGGCTGGGAATGGTCATAGCCGGAGAGGTGCTCGAGGGCGCGTTCGGTGAGGTCGGTCTCGCCACCGATCCCGTACATCACCTGAAGGTCGGCGCCGCCGCGAACCCGGTCGCGGATGAAGTCGAAGAACCCTCGCGCCTCGTGCACGAACCCGAGCGTGTAGAGGCTCCACAGCGCGAACGTCGCGTCGCGGACCCAGCTGTAGCGGTAGTCCCAGTTGCGCTCGCCCCCGGGAATCTTCGGGCAGCGACGTCGTCGCCGCAGCCATCAGGGCGCCGGTCGGGGCGTACTGCAGCCCCTTCAGCACGAGGGCGCTCCGTTGCAGGTACCCGCGCCAGGGGTGGTCGGGGAACCGCCCGCGCATCAACCAGCCGCGCCAGTATCCGGACGTGGCCTCGATCCTCTCGAGCGCTTCGTCGGCCGAGGTCGGGACGAGGTCGGGATGTCCCCACGAGAGCGCGACGAAGCGGCGCTCGCCTTCCTCCATCTGCGTGCGGGCGGTCGCGCAGCGATCCTCGATCCCGAGCCGGAAGTCCGTGACGATCCGGAGTTCGGGATCGTCCTGCGCACCCTGCGCGAGCGCTCGGCCGTACCCCTCGCCTTCGTACGACCACGTGGCGTCGAGGCGGCCGTACCCGAACACCGGCTCGCAGGAGACGCCGACGTCGAGCGTGCCGTTGATGCACTCGACGACGCGCAGCAACATCATCTCGCCCCGGAAGTCTTCGGGCGGACGCCGGTAGGTCCCGTCGCGATGGTCGTCGTACCACTGCCCGATGACGAGCGCGTCCTGCACGAGCAGCCAACCGGTCGGGGTCTGCCACGTGGTCTCGAGGACGTTCGTGCCGGGGAGGTATCGACGGCCGGCCGGCACCCGCTCGTCGATCGGAGCGACCACGAACGACCCCGCCCCGCGATCCAGGAGCGCTCCGAACACGCTGGGTCCGTCGGGACGAGGGACGCAGAGCCACTCGACGGCGCCCGACGGGGCGACGAGCGCGACCGTCTCGCGGTCGGACAGGAACGCGTACTCGCCGATCGGCGGGAACAGGGTGCGCGAGCGAGCCTTCGGCGCGAACGCGCCCGACCGGATCCCTCCACGCCCGTCTCCCACGTTCATACGTCACCGCCTCCGGTCTCGTTGCGATCCAAGGACCACCCGGCAATCGTAGGCTCGGCCTGCCGAACGGTGCTCAGGCGGCCGCGAGGGGGCAGGTGGACGCCCGCGGGCACCAGCCGCACCACGGGCCGGGCGTGAGCACCGGCTCGCGGCCGTTCGCGAGGGCGGAGGCGGCGCGCGCCGCGGCGATCACGCGGTCGGCGGCGTGGAACAGCTCCCGCTCGCCGACGTCCTCGGCCTGCCACTCCCCCGACTCGAGGAAGAACGACGCCACCCGATAGGGGGGCACCCCGAAGCGGAGCGTGATCAGCAGTGCGTACAGGCGCATGTCCTCGACGAACTCCGGCCGCGCCCCGCCGGTCTTCAGGTCGATCGCGAGTCGGTGCGGCGCGCAGCGGCTCGAGCCGGGTCCGCCAGCCCGAGCAGGAGGTCGATCTTGCCCGGAGAGCACGAGGTCGCCGCCGAGCAGCTCCGCGCGGACGCGCTGCTCGGTGACGGGCGCGAGCGTCCGGCGGAGCTCGCGGAGCGGTGGGAAGGACGCGCGGAACAGGTCGAGCCGCCGCGCCGCCTCCATCAGTTGCCTCGTCTTGCTCGGCCGCGCTGAGCAACGACCAGTGCTCCGCGAAACGTTCCTCTCGCCGCACCAGCCTGCCGGCCGCGATCTCGGCGGCGCCCTGGGGATCGAGCGGCTCGCGCGCGGCCATGTCGACCTCGATCGCCTTGTGGGCGAGCACCCCGCCGGCGCTCTTCGGCGTATGCGCGAACGGCGGCGACTCTCCCGCGACCTGCGCCGCGAGCAGACCCTCGCAGCGGCCGGCGTCGTGCAGCCGCTCCTTGCCGAGCCACAGCGGTCGCGGAGCTCCAGCCCGCGCACGGCCTCCTCGATCCGGTCGCGCAGCCGCTGGCAGAGCTCCGCCGGCACCGGCGCCCGCTCGCCGCCGCCGATCAGGCGCTCGAGCGTCCGCCGCTGCGGATCGGTGAGCTGCATGCGAGCATGCTAGAGGGAGCCGCCGACATGCCCGAGACACCGCACGAGATCCTTCGCGCCCTCGCCGACCCGCAAAGGTTGGCGATCGTCGGCGCACTCGCGCGTCGCGACCTCGGCCCCTCGGACCTGGCGGCGGACCCT
The DNA here is from genome assembly GCA_963710985.1 of uncultured Actinomycetes bacterium. GTDB lineage: Bacteria > Actinomycetota > UBA4738 > UBA4738 > HRBIN12 > AC-51. The sequence goes on from CAVQCI010000007.1 coordinate 337,523, forward strand.
CGACCTGCCCCTCAAGCGGGTCCGCTCGCACCTCAACCGGCTCAGCGGGACCGGCGTGGTCCGGCTGAACGAGGACCGCGCCACCTACCGGCTCGACCCCGAGACGCTCCGGTGGGCCGCCGGGCAGGTCGGCCCCCCGCGCGACGCCGGCCTCGCGCTCGGCGCCGCGAACGAGGACGAGGAGACGGTGCTGCGGACGTTCTTCCGCAACGGCCGGCTCACCGAGATCCCGGTCAAGCGAGCGAAGCGCCTGATCGTGCTTGAACGGGTCGCGCTCGAGTTCGAGCCGGGCCGCCGCTACGACGAGAAGGAGGTCAACGTCGTCGTCGGGAGGTACTTCAACGACTACGCGGCGATCCGCCGCTACCTCGTCGACGAGCGGTTCCTCGATCGCGATCACGGGCTCTACTGGCGCACCGGAGGCCGGGTCGAGGTGGACTGACGCGCATCGGCTCCTGCTAAGGTCCGTGCCCGTGCGGAGACCCGTGGCCACACTGGTTGCCGTTCGCGCTGCTAGGCATCTCCTTCCTCCCCCTCCCGGCGGCGTCGGCGTCGACGTCTCCCGTGTGCCCTCACCCGCGGGTCGGACGAGACCGTCCAGCACTTCTCCAAGCGGCAGAGTCCGGTGCGCCGTCCGCGACTTCGGACCCGTGCGCGGGGGCGCGGACACGGCGGTCTGCATCGCCAAGCGAGAGAGCGGCCTGACCCCGACCGCCGAGTCGCCCACGGGCAAGTACCTCGGGCTGTTCCAGCATGCGGCGAAGGCATGGGACACGCGCTACCAGGACTGACACGAAGCCGGCGTGGGACCTGCCCACCTCGGCGCTCAAGGGCCGGACGAACGCGATCGTGACGATCCGGATGGTGGTGGCCATCGGCGGCTGGAAGGCCGCGGGCTGGCCCGCGACGGCTGCTGAGTCCCGCGCCCGCGCGGGGCCCTCGCTAGACTCCCACCATGGCCAAGACCGAGCAAGGACGCAACGAGACGCCTTCGCCGAGCCCGACCGGACCGTCGAGGACAGGATCGAGGAGCTCCGCCGGCGGCGCAAGGCCGCCCTGCACCCCGGCGGGCGCGACGCCGCGCAGAAGCAGCACGAGTAGCGGCAAGCTCACCGCCCGCGAGCGGCTCGACATCCTGATGGACCAGGGCTCGTTCGTGGAGACCGACCCGTTCGCCGTGCACCGCGCGCACGACTTCGGGATGGATCCAAGCGCCGCCCGCCCGGCGACGGGGCGATCACCGGCTACGGCACGATCGACGGCCGCAAGGTCTTCGTCGCCTCGCAGGACTTCGCCGTGTTCGGCGGGTCGATGGGCGAGGTCCACGCGCAGAAGGTCTGCAAGGTGATGGACCTCGCGCTACAGACCGGCGCGCCGTTCATCCAGATCAACGACTCGGGCGGCGCGCGGATCCAGGAGGGCGCGGCGAGCCTCGCCGGCTACGGCTACATCTTCGAGCGGAACGTCCGCGCGTCGCGGGGTCATCCCGCAGATCAGCGTGATCATGGGCCCGTGCGCGGGCGGCGCCGTCTACTCCCCCGCGATCACCGACTTCACCTTCATGGTGAAGGAGACATCGCACATGTTCATCACCGGCCCCGACGTGATCAAGACCGTCACCGGCGAGGAGGTCACGTTCGAGGAGCTCGGCGGGGCGATGACGCACGCCGGCGAAGTCGGGCGTCGCGTCGTTCATCGGCGAGGACGACGAGGACGTGCTGATGCGCGTGCGCTACCTCCTGTCGTTCCTGCCCTCGAATAACCTCGAGGACGCGCCGGCCTACGCGACGACCGACGTCGCCGAGCGCGCCGACGAGCGCGCTCACGCACCTGGTCCCGGACCGGGCGCAGGAGCCCTACGACATGCACGAGGTGATCCGTCGCGTGGTCGACGACGGCGAGTTCCTCGAGATCTTCCCGCTACTGGGGCGATGACATCGTGACGGGGTTCGCGCGCCTGGACGGGCGGAGCGTCGGCGTCGATCGCGAACCAGCCGAAGGTGCTCGCGGGAACGCTCGATATCGACGCGAGCGAGAAGGCGTCGCGGTTCGTGCGGTTCTGCGACGCGTTCAACATCCCGATCCTGACGTTCGTCGACGTGCCGGGGTTCCTGCCGGGCACGCAGCAGGAGTACAACGGGATCATCCGCCACGGCGCGAAGCTGCTCTACGCCTTCGCCGAGGCCACCGTGCCGCGGATGACCGTGATCACGCGCAAGGCCTACGGCGGGGCCTACCTCGTGATGAACTCCAAGCACCTGCGGGCCGACGTGTCGTTCGCGTGGCCGACCGCGGAGATCGCGGTGATGGGCGCGGAAGGCGCCGTCAACATCGTGTTCAAACGCGAGATCGAGCGGGCCGCCGACCCCGAGCACAAGCGCGGCGAGCTGATCCGCGAGTACCGGGAGAAGTTCTCGACCCCCTACGCGGCGGCCGAGCGCGGGTTCATCGACGACGTGATCGAGCCGGCCGAGACGCGGCCGCGGCTGATCCAGGCGATGCGGATGCTCTCCACGAAGCGCGAGGCGATCCCCGCGCGCAAGCACGGGAACATCCCCCTGTAGACGGCCAGGGAGAAGAAGGCCATGTTCGACAGCGAGAACGGACGACGGCTCGAGCTCCCCGATGGCCTCACGCCCGAGGAGGAGCGCGCGGTCCTGATGGCGCTCGAGCGGTACTTCGTGGCCGAGAACCCGAAGCCGGCCCCGTGGGTGCTGCAGGGCCGGATCGAAGCGACGGGGTTCGGCGGCGCTGCAGGTCCGTCGGTTCGCCCGCGAGCCGTGGCACGGGCAATGGGTCGAGTTCGCGCGCAAGGGCGTGCCGCCGATGCACGGGCGCGGCGACGTCCGCTGATGGTCTCGCGCGAGCACGAGCGGGACCTCTTGCCCGAGGGCGACCCACTGCGCGACGGTGAGTCGCTCGCGCGCGTCCCCTCACGATCGACGAGGTCGACCGGATCAAGGGCGTGCTCCACGACGCGGGGATCGCGTACCGCGTGCGGCTGCTCCGCGAAGGGCACGTGGAGGGTCCGCGCCACGATCCGCTCCTCGTGAGCGAGTACTCGGTGCTTCGGCCCTCGTGGAACGTGATCGTCGCGCCCGCCGACGCGGCCCGGGCGCGCGCGCTGGTCGAGACCGAGCTGCGGACCGACGTCGACGGGCGCGCGGACACGCAGGCGCTCGCCGGACGCGAGCCCGCCGCGCCGGCGCCGGTCCCGCTGTGCATCCTCCCCTGGGACGACGCATGGGCCGCGGTGGAGCGGCTCGGAGCCGGCGGCATCAGAGCAGCCGTCGGCGCGCCCTTGGGTGACGGACCGCTCGAGGAGCGCGACTGCGCGGTCCTCGTCCTGCCCGGCGACGTCGCGAAGGCGCGTGCGTGGATGCCCGACCTGCCGCCCTTGGAGGGGACGTGACCGGCGAGCGTCTGCCCGACGGCTTCTCCTTCGAGGACTTCTTGGGGGCACTGGACGCGATCGACGCGCCGGCCGACGAGGACCTGCCCACCGACGACGACGGCTGCGTCGAGCTCGTGACGACTCCGGTCGCCGAGGTGGCCGCGACGCTCGCACGGCTGCGCGACGCGTCGATCCCGCCGCACGTCGAGCTGCCGGACGAGCTCGAGGCGGATCTGCCGGGGGCCACGGCCTCGGTGTTCGTGCCGCGCGCCGAGCTGGCGCGGGCGCGACGCGTGTTGGGGCTGGCGACGTGAGCGCCGCGGTGAAGACCCAGCGGGCGGCCCTGCGCGGCGACGTCCTCGCCGTGTTCGCGGCCGAGGGGTGCACGACGCCGCGGCCGTGGAGCAACGGCCCCGGCGACACCTACGGCTGGCACGAGCACGGCTTCCACAAGGTGCTCTTCTGCCTGGAAGGCTCGATCGTGTTCCACACCGAGGAGGGTGACGTCGCGCTCGAGTCGGGCGACCGGCTCGACCTCGATCCGGGGACCCGCCACGCCGCCACGGTCGGGCCCGAGGGGTGCGTGTGCATCGAGGCCACGAGGTGAGCGCCCCAGAACCGAGCCGCGTCCGGGTCGGCCTGCACGTCGACCAGCTCTGGTTCTCGGCGCCCGGCGGGATCGGCACCTACGTCCGGGCGCTCCTGCGCGCCCTGCCGGCGCTCGAGGAGGCGCCGGAGGTCGTCCCGTTCCATGCGACCTGGCCGGTGCCGGTGGCGGAGCTCGCGTCGGCCGAGACCGTCGAGGTCCCCGGCTCGATCGTCCGCCTCTACCCGGCGTGGGACCTGGCAGGGCGACCTCCGCTCCCGGACGCGCTCGCTGCCTGCGACGTGATCCACGCGACGAACCACGCCGCCGTGCCGCCGGCGCCCCCCGGCCGCGGTCTCGTCGTGACCGTGCACGACCTGGCGTTCGAGCGGTTCCCGGCGCTGTTCCCTCCGCGATGGCGCTGGCTGTACCGCGCCGGACTGCGGGCGACGATCCACCGCGCCGACGTCGTGCTGGCGCCTTCGCAGGCGACCGCCGACGACCTCGCCGGACGCGGCGCCGACCCGGACCGGATCCGCGTCACCCCGCTCGCGTCGTCGCTGCCCTCGGGCGCCGGCGACCTCGACGAGGTGCTGTCCCGCCTGAGGATCCCCCGCCCGTACATCCTGTGCCCGGCCACGCTCGAGCCGCGGAAGAACCACGTGCGGCTGCTCCGCGCGTTCCGCCAGGTGGCGCCGGACGTCCCGCACGCGCTCGTGCTCGCGGGACCCGACGGGACCGCGCGCGCCGAGATCGACGTCGAGCTCGCCCGCCCGGGCGGCGGAACGGTCGTGCGGACGGGACCCCTCGATGCCGAGGACCTCGACGCCGTGGAGCGCGGCGCGGACCTCGTCGCCTACGTCTCGCTCTACGAAGGCTTCGGACTGCCGGTGATCGAGGCGATGCAGCGCGGCGTGCCGGTCGTGGCGTCCACGACCCCGGCGGTCGCCGAGACCGCGGGCGACGCCGCGGTGCTCGTCGATCCCGAGGACGTGGCCGCGATCGCCGAGGGCCTCGCGGCCGCGCTCACCGACGAGGAGCTGCGCGCGACGTTGTCCGCGCGCGGCCGCGAGCGCGCCGCCGGCTTCTCGTGGGAGCGCACCGCGCGCGCTACCCTCGACGCCTATCGCGACGCGGCCGCACGCGCCGGGTCCCACTGAAGATCGAGGGCCACGCACCGATGAAGGTCACCCTGATCGCGACGGTCCTGAACGCCGGCGACAACGTCGGCGACTTCCTCGCGTCGATCGCCGCGCAGACCCGCCGTCCCGACGAGGTCGTGATCGTCGACGGTGGCTCGACCGACGGCACCCTCGAGGCGCTCCGCGCCGCCGAGCACGTCACCGTCCTGGAGGCTCCGGGCGCGAACATCGCGCGCGGCCGCAACGTCGCGATCGCCGCCGGGACCCACGACGTGCTGGCGGTCGCCGACGCCGACTGCACCTACGACCCCGCCTGGCTCGCGCACCTGCTCGGACCGATCGAAGCCGGCGCCGACGTGAGCATGGGCCGCACCGACCCGATCGTGGACGGCTTCCTGTCCGCGTGCACGACCGGCGCGATCCCGTCGGCCACCGAGGCGGTCGAGGAGACGACCTTCATGCCGAGCGCCCGTTCCGTCGCCTTCCGTCGCGACGCGATCGAGGCGGTCGGCGGCTACCCCGAGTGGCTCGCGATCGGGGAGGACATGTGGGTGAACCACCGCTGGCGCGAGCGAGGGCTGGGCATGCGTCTGGCGCCCGGCGCCGTCGCCGGCTGGCGCCCCCGCCCCACCCTCGCCGCCACCTGGGACCAGTACTTCCGCTACGCGCGCGGTGACGGCCAAGCCGGCATGTACCCCGAACGCCACGCGATCCGGTTCGCCACCTACACGGGCCTCGCCCTGGCCCTGCGATCGCGACGGACCTGGCCGAAGCTGCTCGCCGTCGCGGGCGGCGTCGCCTACGCGCGCCGGCAGGTCGGGCGCACCTGGTCGCGCCTGCACACCCCGCCGGAGAAGGCTGCCGCCACCGTCGTCGTCCCAGCCGTCATGGCGATGATCGACGCCGCGAAGATGGCGGGTTACGTGGCCGGCCTCGCCGACCGCGCGAGGGGTCGCACGGCTCCCGTACCGTCACCCGGTTCCCGACGCTGAGGGTTCCGCCACCCTCGCACGCCGCGACGCGAGCAGCGCGACGACGAACACCATCGCCACAACCATGCCCACCGCGACCTCGACCCTCCATACGGAGGCGGGCGAGGACAGCTGTCCCGTCGCCCACCGAGCCGCCGGCTCCACGCACAGCACACCCGCCACGAGCGCGGCGCTGACCCACGACCGCCGGACGCGCCAGCGCTGACCCAGCAGCCCGAACACCGGTCCCGTCACGAGCCCGCCCAGGATGTACGCCGGGTTGTAGCCTGTGGTCGCGACCGCCACCATCCCCGGCAGGAAGCGGTCCAGCGATACCCCCTCGATCGGGCTGTAGGTCATCGCGAAGTACCCGATCAACGCGGACGCCGTCGTGACGAGACCGAGCAACATCGCCCGGCGGGGCCGCTCCTGGGTCATCCCGACGACGAACGGCAGCACCAGCCACGGCGCCGACACCTGCGCCGCCGTCGCCGCCCAAGACCCGAGCACCGCCGACCGGCTCCCCAGGTACTGATCCGCGGCCCCGAACGCGAGCCCCACGATCGCCGCAACGAAGAACGCCACACGCGAACGATACGCGCCGCCGGTAGCGGCGACCGAACTTGTTGTGCCTGGCCATCACTCGTCACCCGAAGAAGCGGCGGGTGCCGAAGATGTAGGTGCGCCCTCGCCAGAGCGAGGCGCGTGGCCAGTTGGACCCTATAGTGCTGACGCGTCTGGGAGGTCCATATCCGGACGTTCCGTTCTCGATCGGGCCCATCGTCTGGTTCGAGGGACAGCACAGCGGCCCACCTGGGCGTACAGAGAGGAGAGCACGATGAGCAACGAGCAGGTGGCACCTGAGACGAGAGGTGTCGCGGTGAAGGAACTCGCAACGGTCGACCTTGCCCGCGAGATCGAGGGCATGGCAGGGCACCAACTTCGGATGCGTATGGTGACCATCGAGCCTGGAGGCATCTTCGGCCCGATCCACGACCACAGAGGCAGACCGGGCATCGTCTACATCCTGCAGGGAACGATCACCGACCATCGAGACGGCGTCGCTACGGACTATGGGCCGGGAGTGGGCTGGCCCGAGGATCGGGACACGCTCCACTGGCTCGAGAACAGGGGAACGATCCCGGCGGTGGAGATCTCGGTCGATATCGTCAGGCAAGAGTGAGTCGTTGATCGTTGACTCCGGCGAGCGCCAGGCGGCCCTCGTGCGCGAACGTCTTCGGCCGCGCGTAAGGCGTCGTCCCCTGGTCTCAGCGCACGATCCGAAAGCCACGCGCCTCCGGGCGACATAGCCGAACGCTCCCGCAGGGTCGCTTCTGGAAGGGATCGCCTGTCTGACAGGACGGAGAACAGGCGCGGCGTCTACCGCTGGAACGCAAGTACCGGCTTGACTTCTCAGGCGTGACCGTGGGGACCGCGTCTTCGGAGGAACTTCGTGGCTCCGACGGCGATCAGCACCGCACCGGCAGGGATCAGGATGAATGTGGTGTACCAGAAGTAGAGACCGACGCCGATGGCCAGTACGCCACCGACGAGCCACGGCCAGGCAACCCTCACTCCAAGAAGGCTACTCGTCCGTATCTAGCAGAGCAGAGACTCCCGAGCGTTCTACATCGGCCCCGTTCGCTGGGACGCACGCCGCAGCCGTCAGCTAGCCGTAGTCGTAGAAGCCCTTGCCGGTCTTCCTGCCGAGCTGGCCGGCCGCCACCATCCGCAGCAGCCGGGGCGGGGGCGCGTAAGCCTGGTCTCGGAACTCCTTGTGGAGGACCTCGGCGATCTGCAGGACGGTGTCGAGGCCGATCAGGTCGGCCAGGCGCAACGGGCCCATCGGGTGGTTCAGGCCGAGCGTGATCGAGGCGTCGATGTCGTCGAGGGTCGCGAAGCCCTCATCGAGGAGGCGGATCGCGCCGCAGATGTAGGGGATCAGCAGGCGGTTCACGATGAAGCCCGCGTGATCCTTCGCCAGGACCGTCGTCTTGCCGAGGCGCTCGCCGAACGCGCGCGCGAACGCGACGGCCTCCTCGGAGGTGAGCAGCGACGGCGTCACCTCGATCAGACCCATCACCGGCGGCGGGTTGAAGAAGTGCAGGCCGATCACGCGGTCCGGACGGGAGGTCGCGGCGCCGAGCGAGGCGATCGGGATCGACGACGTGTTCGACCCGAGGATCACCTCGGGGCGCGTGACGTCGTCGAGGGAACGGAAGATCGCGAGCTTGCCCTGTTCCTCCTCCGTCGCGGCCTCGATCGCGACGTCGACGTCGGCGAACGCCCCGAAGTCGGTGACGCCTTCGATCCGGCCCAGGAGCGCCTCGCGGTCGGCCTCGGAGAGGCGGCCTCGCTCGACGGCGCGCGCGGTGGAGGCCTCGATCCGTCCACGGCCTGTGGCCAGCAGGTCCTCGGTGGGCTCGAGCACCACGACGTCGATCCCGACGCGGGCGGCCACCTCGGCGATCCCCGAGCCCATCAGGCCGCAGCCGACCACCCCGACACGTCGCACGTCCTGCGGTTGCACGTCCCGTCCTCCTCGGTCAGCGGGGCGTCCGTACGATAGACGAGATGCCCGCCGTCCCCGCGCTCCTCGCGCACGCCGGGGGAACCGACGAGTCCCTCTCGGTGGTGATGCTGGTCGGAGCGGTGTGGGTGGGCTGGGTCGCTCGGAGCCGTCTGAAGGGTCGCGGCTTCGACGGACTGCCGCGCTGGGGGGCCTGGTCGCTCGTGGGCCTGGCCGCGGTCCTGGTCCTCGCCTCGACGTTCCTGCCGAGGATGCTCCTCGGGCCCAAGCTGGTCGCGGGTTCCACACCGACCGCCCCGTCGTCCGGCCCCCGGCTCGCGTCCACCTCCACGCTCTCGTTCTCCCGTCCGAAGGACGGCGCGACCGTCTCCGGCAACGAATTGGAGGTCGTGCTGGACCTGCGGGGCGCCCGGGTCGTCGATGCCACCACCCAGGCGATCACGCCCAACACCGGGCACCTGCACCTATCGATCGACGGGGCGCTCGTGTCGATGACCTACGGGACGGTGCAGGTGCTGGAGATCGGGGACCTCGCGCAGGGTCCCCACACCGTCGAGGCGGCCTTCGTCGCCGCCGACCATCTCCCGTTCGACCCGCCGGTGACGGCGACGCTGACCTTCGTGAAGCGCTGAGGGTCAGCCGCACACGTCGACGAGCAGCGGGTACGGGTTGACCGCGTCGCCGACCACCGAGTACCCGTAGGAGCTCGCCGGCCAGTTCGCCGGGATCACGTTCGGGTGCCACTCGAAGTGGTCGTGGTTGCCGATCGCGTCGCCGGTCTCGCCCACGTAGCCGATCACGTCGCCCGTGCGCACGGGTCCGTTCGACAGGGACGTGTAGCTGCTGAGGTGCGCGTTGAACACGGAGCCGCCGGTCCCGTACACGACGACGTTGTTGCCCCCCAGGACGCTCGAGGACGCCTGCGCGGTCCCGTCGAAGGGCGCCACGATCGGCGTCCCCGCGGCGGCCATGATGTCGACGCCCTGGTGCAGGTGGAACCCACCCGTGTAGCGCGGCGCCCCGAACCCATCGGTGAACGACAGAGGGCCCCGGACGGGACAGACCTTGAGCGGGTTCACGAAGCCGGGCGGCAGGGCGACCGCGGGGTGCGAGGTCGTCGTCGCCACTGCCTGCTGCAGCTGCTGCTCGTACTTGTCGTACGCGGCCTTCTGTCTGCGCACCTTCGCGAGGGCTTTCTGGGCGCCCGCGTAGACCGAGGCGATCTGCGTGCGGAGCGCCGAGACCCGTGCGAGATCGTCCTGGATCTGCTGTTCCTTCGCCTTCGCGTCGGCCACCTTCTGCTCGTGCTGGGCCTGCAGGACCTGCAGGCGCGCCTCGTCGAGCGCGAGCGAGTTCCGCAGGTTCTCGACGTTGGACGCGAGCGTGGCGTCGGCCTGGGTCACGGTCGAGACGAACTCGATCCGATCCGACAGGTCCGCGAGCGACTGGGCGCCGAGGATCGATCTCGAGGCTCGACCCCGGGCCCTGCATGAACGCCTCCGCGGCGCGGTCGTTCAGCCGCTGCTGGATCGTCTCGTAGCGGGCGCGCGCGGCGTCGATCCGTTCCTGGGTCGCCGTCAGCTCGGCCGTCACCTCCTCGAGCGCGGACTCCTGCTGGTCGAGGGCGGTGGTCGCTGCGTCGAGCCGCTGCTGGACCCTGGCCTGCTCCGCGCCCAGCGCCGCCAGCCGGTCGCGGGCCGCCTGGACCCTCGACAGCGGCGTCGTTCACCTCGGCCTGGGTCGTGACGGGCGGGGTCGCGCCCGCGGTGACCGGCGCGAACAGCGCCAACGCCAGCAAGGCGCACGCGGAGGCGAGCGCACGGATAGCGACGGGGAAGGATCGCTCCGTTCTCGTCATGCGGTTCGCAGAAGGCTACTCGGCCCGACCGGCGTCCGACGACCCCGCTCGGCTCCGTTGCGAGGGTACGCCGGCGCGGGCTCGATACAAGCAGCCGCCGCCTCAGCCGAGGTCGGCGACGAGCTCGGGCTCCCGCAGCGCCTGGCGCCAGGCGTTGCGCTGCAACGTGCGTTGGGCTTCCGCGAGGCGATCGGCGCCTCCGACGCTCTCCGGTCCGAACAGCGTGCCGGTCCACCAGACCTGGGCGGCGAGCGGGTTCGGGAGGCCGGCGGCCGCCTCTTCGGCCGCGACCGCCGCCTCGGCCTTCGCCCGTGCGGTCTGCCGGTCGCCCTGCGCCAGCGCGGTCGTAGCCTCGGCGACGAGCAGCGCCGTCGCGGAGCCCGGCTCACGCTCGGCGAGCCTCGCGAGCGGGTCGTCCAGCACCCCTCGGGCGCCCGCGGCATCGCCTTCGGTCGCGAGCGTGCGCGCCAGCTCGGCGGCCGTCCACGTGACGAGGGCGCGCTCGCTCAGGTCGCGGCAGAGCACGAAGGCCTCGCGCAGGTCGCGCTCGGCCTCCTCGAGGCGGCCGGCGACGCGGAAGGTCGAACCGCGGTCGCCCAGGGCGCCCGCGAGCTCCCAACGCGCGCCGAGCTCGCGCAGGGCCCGGACCGCGATCTCGCCGTGGCGCAGCGCGTCCTCGAGCCTGAGCAGCCGACGCAGCGAGGAGGCCACCGCCTGATGGGCGACGGCCGCGGTGAAGGCCTGCCCGGCGCCCTCGGCGACCGCCAGCGCCTCCAGCGCGAGCGCGAGCGCCTGCTCCTCGTTGCCGAGCGGCGACATCGTGTGCGCGAGCGCCGCGAGCGCGCGCCCCTCGGCCCACGCGTCCGGCTCCTCGCCCGATCGTGACACCTCGAGCGCCTCGCGGAACATCGCCTCTGCGTCACCGAGCCGGTTGCGCCAGAACGGGACCCAGCCCGCCATCAGCAGGGCGCGCGCGAGGACGTACGGGTCGCCCACCCGGCGCGCGGCATCGAGCGCCCGCCCGAACAGCGCCGCGGCGAGGTGATCGTCGCCTCGGACCGTGAGCGTGACGTCCGCGAGGAACCGCGCGGCGTGCGCGACCACGCGGTCGTCCTCGGGCCCGGCCATCGCGAGCGCGCGCCGCAGCGCCTCCTCGGCCGCGTCGAACTCGCTCAGCCAGTACCGGGCCTCGCCGAGCATCGACACGACCCACGCCTCGCGAGCCCCCCACCCTTCCTCCGGACCGGCGAGCGCGAGCGCCCGTTCGTAGAGGTCGGCGGCGGCGCGCGACTCGATCCGGCGCCGCGCGATGTCGCCCGCCCGCCGCAGCGCGTCCACCGCCCGTTCGGCGAGGGTCCGGTCCCGCGGATCGAGGTCGAGCGAGGCGCGAGCGGCCTGCTCGAGGTGGAACGCCACCGTCCGCGGATAGCGCTCGACGAGCTCGGGCGCGCTCAGCCGGTTCGCCACGCGCAGGTGCAGCCGCTGGCGCTCCCGCTTGGCGAGGGTGTCGTAGGCGACGTCGCGCAGGACGTCGGACCGGAACCGCCATACCCCGGGGCGCTCCTCGTCGGGCACGAGGATCTCCTCGTCCTCGGCCTGGGCGAGCCACTCCGGCCGCGGCTCCACGATCAGCGCGAGCTCGTCGACGTCGAACCGGCCGCGCGGGAAGACCGAGGCGCGCCGCGCCAGCTCCCGGGCGCCCGGCGACAGCTGGTCGATCCGCGACGCGATCACCGCCTGCACCGTCGCCGGGAGCAGTCGTCCACTGGCCGCGGGGCCTTCGGGAGGCAGGTGCCGCTCCTCGCGCAGGAGCATCCCGGTGATCTCGATGATGAAGAAGGGGTTGCCGCCGGCGTGCAGGGCCACCCGTTCCGCGTCCTCGGTGTCGAGATCGCCCGTCACCATCGCCAGGCGCGTCCCGTGCTCGGTGGTGAGCGGCTCCACCCAGAGCGTCACCGCGTCGGCCAGGCCGCCGGCCCAGCTCGGCCGGTCCTCGAGGAACTCCCACCGTGCGACGCAGATCACGAGCAGCGGCATCCGCCGCGCCTCGCGCAACAGCTGCTCGATCAGATCGAGCAGCAGCGGATCGGCCTCGTGCAGGTCCTCGAACACGAGCACGATCGGCCCCTGCGACGCGAGTCCCGACAGCATCGCGAGCGCTCCCTGGCGGACCTCGGCCGCGTGGTAACGGTTCTCCTCGCTCCCCCGGTCGCCCAGACCGAGGGCGAGGCCGAGCCGGTGCGCGGCGCGCTCGATCTCGCCGGGGTCGACCCACTCGCCGACGGCCTCGCGCAGCCGTCCGAACACCTGCTCCTCGGGCGCCCCTCGCTCCTCGCCGATCTGGCGGTAGACCATCTGGGCGAGCGGCCAGAACGTGACCTCCTCCTCGAAGGGGCTGCTCCGGCCGGTCAGGATCTTCGTGCCCTGGGGCACGCGGGCGAGGAACTCCTCGACGACGCGGCTCTTGCCGATCCCGGGCTCGCCGAGCAGCGTCACCAGGTGGGCCCGCTCGCGGCTCACCACCCGCTCGAAGGTGTCGTCGAGGATCGCGAGCTCGCGCCGGCGGTTCACCAGCGGGATCGAGGTCCGGTCGGTACGCGAGCGCGCCCGCAGACCCACGACCGGCCGCGCGTCGAGCGCGTACTGGAAGCCCTTGGCGGCTACCAGCTGCTGCTCGCCGAACTCCACCGCGCCCCGCGCCAGCTCGACGGTCCTCGCGCCCACGAGGATCTCCCCCGGAGACGCAGCCTGCTGCAGGCGCGCCCCGATGTTCACCTCGGCGCCGATCACGATGTTGCGGTCGCTGGCCGTGCCGACCGCCACCTGCCCGGTGTTCACGCCGATCCGGACCCGGATCGGCAGGGGCAGCGAGAGCTGTCGACCGAGCCGCTCCGCGCGGTCGCGCACCCGCAGCGCGGCGCGGATCGCCCGCACCGCGTCGTCGTCGTGGGTCACCGGCATCCCGAACACGCCGAGGACGGCGTCGCCGATGAACGCCTCGGCGACTCCGCCGAGCCACCCGATCTCCTCGCTCACCATCCCGTGGAACGCGGCGAGCACCTCGCGGAAGCGCTCCGCGTCGAGCAGCGCGGCAAGCTCGGTCGACCCCGCGAGGTCGACGAACACGACCGTCACCACGCGTCGCTCCGACGCCTGAGGCACGACCGCGGGCGCGCCGCAGTTCGGGCAGAAGTTGGCCCGGGGCGGCAGCGGCTGGCCGCAGCGCAGGCAGTTGGTGGCGACGCTCACGGCGGCAAGGATAGTGAGGGGCGAGCCGCAACCCGACGACCGGGGTCAGGAGCCCCGGGTCAGGTGTGCGTGTACTCGATCAGCTGGACGGGGTTGCCGTCCGGGTCGCGGAACGTCGCGAACCGCGCGAACCCCTCGACGTCGCCCACGAACGCGTCGAACACGGCGCCGCGCCGTTCCAGCGTGGCCCTGGCCTCGTCGAGGTCGTCGACCCGCAGCACCACCGTGCCGCTCGGCGGGAGGTCGTCCTCGGTCCCGTGCAGCGCGAAGCGAAGTGGCCCGGCGTCGAGCTCGGCCCATTCGTGTCCGGAGCGGCGGGCGAGCGTGAACCCGAGCACGTCCGTGTAGAAGGCGACCGCGCGATCGATGTCGCGGGTCCAGTAGTAGACGTGGTCCACCGTGCCGATCACGCCGCCGATGCTAGCCGCTCCTCCGGTAGCGTTCACCCGATGGAACGACGCACCTCGACCGCGTTGATCGGGCGGCTGCGATGGGTGCTGCTCGCGTTGGCCGGCGTGGTCGTGTACGGCGTCGCCGGCTACATGCTGCTCGAGGGCTGGTCGTTCGACGACGCGCTCTACATGACCGTCATGACGATGACCACCGTCGGGTTCCGCGAGGTCAGGCCGCTCGACACGGGCGGGCGGATGTTCACGCTCTCGCTGATCGTGCTCGGGGTCGGGATCGCGCTCGTCGGCATCTCGCTCGCCGCAGCCGTGATCGCCGAGGGCGAGCTCGGGGGGTCCACGAGGAGGAGACGGATGACGAAGCGGATCGACGAGCTGCACGATCACTTCATCGTGTGCGCGTACGGCAGGGTCGGACGCGCGACGGTGCGCGAGCTCCAGGCGGCCGGAGCGCCGTTCGTGGTGATCGACCCGAAGGAGGAGCTCCGCGAGCGGATGGAGGCCGACGGCGTCCCCTACATCGTCGACGACCCCTCGAACGAGCCGATCCTGCGGCAGGCCGGGGTCGACCGTGCCCGCGCCTTGATCTGCGCGGTCGACTCCGACGCCACGAACGTCTACATCACGCTCACCGCGCGCTCGATCAACCCCGACCTGTTCATCGTGGCGAGAGCCTCCGAGCGAGGCATCGCGGGGCGCCTCGAGCAGGCCGGAGCCAACCGCGTGGTCTCGCCGTTCGTGAGCAGTGGCCGGCACATGGTGCGGATGGCGGTCGACCCGAGCATCGTCGACGTGTTCGACGAGACCGCACGGTCGATCCCGGTCGCCGAGCGCGCCGTCGCGCAAGGCAGCGACCTCGAGGGCGTGCGGGTCGATGCGGTCGGCGCGCCGGTGCTGGCGCTGCGGCGCCCCGACGGGTCGACCGTCGCCTCGCCATCCGCGGAAACCGTGATCGCCGCCGGCGACGTGGTCCTGCTGCTCGGCTCCTGAGGCGAGCGTCGGCGCGGCGCGCCCTAACCCTGCCCTGGCCCTGGCCCTGGCCCTGGCCCTGGCCCTGGCCCAGGATCTTGCCCTTCTGCGCCTGGAACTCCTCCTCGGTGAGGACGCCTTTCGCGCGGAGGTCGGCGAGGCGCTCGAGCTCGGAGGTGACCGACGGCGCCGAGGGCGTGCCCGCAGCGCCGGGCATCGGAGGCACGCCGCCCGCGCGGTCGTCGGCCGGACCGGGCGTGCCCATGCCCCGGTACATCCGCTGCTTGTTCAGCTCGCCCTGGTGATAGATCGTCTTCTGGACCTCTTCGGGGTGGCGGATGTCGTCGAACGTCTCGGTCCCGCGCTCGGACGCCGACGAGATCATCAGCGAGCCCGCGCCCACGATCCGGTCGAAGATCCCCTGCTCGAAACGGACGTCGTTGATCGCCTCGAGGGGGATCTCCATCGACCGCTTCGCGATGAAGCCCTGGCGATGGACCACCCGATCGGTCGTCACGACGAAGTTCGAGGTGAACCACCAGACGACCTTGGGCAGCACGAACACCAGCAGCGCGAGCGCGTAGACGATCCACGCCGATCAGGACGACGAGGCCGTCCCACTGGTTCGCGACCCACGTCGCGACGATGAAGCCACCGATGAGCACGATCGCCGGGAGCGCGAGCGCGATCGGATGAGGACGGAGGTCGAGGATCAGGTCCTCACCCTCCACGAGGAGTCTTCTCGGGAACGCCATGGCCAGGACGCTACCGCCCGCTCCGCGGGTGGGCAAGACGGGTCAACGCTCGTCGAGGTGCTCGATGTCGCCGAACGCGATCCTGAGCTCGCCGGTGTCGGTCGACAGCTGGAGGCTCCCGAAGTCGTCGATCCCGACCGCGCGGCCCTGGACGACCTCACCCGACACCGACGTGGCCTCGACCATCCGGCCGATCGTGGCCGAGATCGTGAGCCATGAGCGCTTCACACGGTCGCCCAGCGAGGGCTCGACGGCGTCGTAGTCGGTCCGGAACGCCTGCAGGAACGCGATCAGCAGGTCGCGCATCGGGACCTCGCCGATGCCGACGGCGCCCTCGACCCCCTCGGGCGCCTGGAGGTTCACGCCCACCCCGACCACCACCCACTCGACCCGGCCCTGCGCCACGCCGGACTCGAGCAGGATGCCGCCCACCTTCTGCCCGTTCAGGAGCAGGTCGTTCGGCCACTTGCAGGTCACGCGGCGCCCGGCCACCTTGCGGATCGCGCCGGCCATCGACGCGCCGGCGAGCAAGGCCAGCAGCCCCGCCTTGTTCGGAGCGATGGTGGGACGCAGCACGAACGACACGAGCAGGGCGTGATCGGGGACGTCGACCCAGGTGCGATCGAGGCGACCGCGCCCCTCGGTCTGGTGTCCGGCAGCCACGAGCGTCCACTCGGGGTCGCCCGCCGCGGCCATCGCTGCCGCCGTCGCGTTCGTGGAGGCGGTAACCTCCTCCGCGCGCACGGGTGCCGTCGTGCGGATCGCCTCGAGCGCCTGTTCGAGGTCTTCGTTAGTCAGCATCCGTCGCTCCACGGCAGAGAGCCCATCGGGAAGGCACGATACGCGAGTGGCGAGGAAACCGAAGCTGCTGATCGCGAACCGCGGCGAGATCGCGGTGCGCATCACGAGGACCTGCCGGGAGATGGGGATCCCCACGGTCGCGGTGTACTCCGACGCCGACCGTGACGCCCTGCACGTCGAGCAGGCCGACGAGGCCTACCGGATCGGTCCGGCGCTCGCGTCGGATTCCTACCTGTCGATCGGCGCGATCCTCGAGGCCGCACAGAAGTCGCGCGCGACGCTGATCCATCCCGGCTACGGCTTCCTCGCCGAGCGCGCGCACTTCGCGCAAGCGGTCGCCGAGGCGGGGTTCACGTTCGTGGGGCCGCCGGCGCAGGCGATCGAGCAGATGGGCGACAAGGCGGCGGCGCGCAGGATCGCCGACGAGGCGGGGATGCCGATCGTGCCGGGCACCCGTGACCCTGTCGACGTCGCGCAGGCGAAGAAGCAGGCGTCCCGCGTCGGCTACCCGCTGCTCGTGAAGGCGGCCTTCGGCGGCGGCGGCAAGGGGATGCACGTCGTCCGCGACGCCGACCACCTCGAGGAGTCGCTCAAGCGCGCGGCCCGCGAGGCGCAGTCGTACTTCGGCCGGCCCGAGGTCTTCCTCGAGCGGTACGTGGAACATGCCCACCACATCGAGGCGCAGGTGATCGCCGACACCAAGGGCAACGTCGTGTTCCTCGGCGAGCGCGACTGCTCGGTCCAGCGGCGACACCAGAAGCTGATCGAGGAGACGCCGTCCCCGCTCGTCGACGACGCCCTGCGGGAGCGGTTCGCCGCGGCTGCGATCGCGCTCGCGAAGCAGGCGGGCTACGTCAACGCCGGCACGATCGAGTGCATCCTCGACGAGGACGGCTCGTTCTACTTCCTCGAGATGAACACCCGCCTGCAGGTGGAGCACACCGTGACCGAGATGGTCACGGGGCTCGACCTCGTGGCGCTGCAGATCCGCGTGGCGCTCGGCGAGTCCCTGCGCGGTCTCGACGCCCCCTCGCGCGGCCACGCGATCCAGTGTCGGATCAACGCCGAGGATCCCGGCCGCAACTTCCTGCCCGGGCCCGGGCGGATCGCGCGCTACGTCGAGCCCGGCGGACCGTTCGTCCGGGTCGACTCGGGCGTGCGAGCCGGCCGCGAGATCCCGGGCGACTACGACTCGATGTTCGCGAAGCTCGTCGTCGGCGGCGCCGACCGCGAGCAGGCGCGCCACCGGGCGCTCCGCGCCCTGGACGAGTTCGAGGTCGAAGGGGTGCCCACCACGATCCCGGTGCACCGGTGGGTGCTGCAGGCCAAGGAGTTCATCGCCTCGACCCACACGACGACGTGGCTCGAGCGCGCGCTCGTCGACGCGAAGCTCCCGGCGCAGGTCGACCTGCCGCCCGCGCCCGCGAACCCGCGTGCGGGTCGTGCGCAGGACATCCTGGTGGAGGTCGACGGTCGCCGCGTGCCGGTCCGGGTCTTCGACGAGCGGCGCGAGGCCGCGCCGAAGGCGCCGTCGAGCCACTCCGCCCACCACGGCGAGCACGTGCACGGCGAGATCCGCGCACCGATGCAGGGCACGATCGTGAAGGTCCTGGTCGAGAAGGGGCAGGACATCCGTGCCGGCGAGGTCGTGTGCATCCTCGAGGCGATGAAGATGGAGAACCACATCGCGGCGACCCGCGAGGGCGAGGTCACCGACCTGCCGATCCGCGCGGGTCAGGTCGTCGAGACCGGCGCGCTGCTCGCCGTCATCGACTGAACGCCCGCTCCCGCAGGAACCCCCGCACCTCGTCCAGGTACACCTCGGGCTCCTCCACGAACATCATGTGCGCGCTCGCCTCGAAGATCCGCAGCCGCGCGTCTGGCAGCAGCCGCGCCGTCAGCTCGCTCGCGGCCACCGGGCAGACCCGGTCGTGTCGTCCCGCCAGCACGAGCACCGGCTGCGTCACCCCCCCGAGCCGGTCGACGAGCTCGATCCCGCCGGACGAAGCCGTCGCGAAGTGCCGCAACACGTCCGGTGCGAACACCGCTCCTTTCGTGCGCCGCTCGTACTCGGCGATCCGGGGGTCGCGCGGATCCTTGAAGTGGAACGGCCACTGGTCGTGCATCAGCGACGCGACGTCCTGCGGCGTACGCACTTCGGCTTCACGTGCCCACGACGCTCCGACCTGCGCACGGAGCTCGGGCGGCTCGAGGCGCGCCAGCGCTTCCTCGACCCCGTGCAGGAAGATCTCGGACGGCACGCCGCCGCTCACGATCGACGCGACGGCCTGACCCGGGTAGTCCACGGCGTTCTGCAGCGCGACGAACGCGCCGTAGGAATGCCCGAGCACCGCGTAGCGGTCGAGGTCCAGCGCGAGGGCGAGCATGATCACGTCCTGCGCCATCCGCTCGAGCGTCCAGCTCGACGGGTCGCACGGAGCGGACCGCCCCTGCGCGCGCAGGTCGACGAGCAGCAGCCGGATCCCGTCGGCGGCAAGCGGGTCGAGGTAGTCGGCGAACTCGTGGTGGTCCAGGCCGGGACCGCCGTGCAACACGAGCAGCGGCAGGCCGTCGTCCGGGCCGCGCTCGACGACCCACAGCGCGGTGTCGTCGATCGGGACGAGTCGTCCCTCGTCGTTCACGCGCGCGGGTCGCCCCACGCGTCGCGGCCGGTGATCCGGAACCCGGACTCGTGGATCTTGTACCGCATGTTCACGCTGATCAGCAGCGGGGTGAGCGTCTCGGCGATCCGCGCCATCTGCAGCATCCCGCAGTCGACCCAGCGCATCCCCGGGATCGACCCGATCGCCTCGCCGACCAGGGCCTTCGCGTCGGGATCGTCGCCCATCACGAACGCGTCCGAGTCGACCTCCTCGTCGAGGGCGCGGAGCACGTCGGCGGCGATCGTGTGGAACGCGCCGACCATCCGCACGTGCTTGGGCACGAGCGACTTCGCGAACTCGGCCGCGGAGCCGTGCCACGGCCGGATCGCATGGGTCGCGCGGCCCCCGACGGCGGTCATCAAGGGGCTCGTGCAGTCGCACACGACGGTCCCCTCTTCGAGGCTGTCCTTGATCGCGTCGTAGATCAGGGCCTGCCCCGAGAACGGCACGGTCACGAACACGAGCGACTTGCCCAGGACCGACTCCGCGTTCACCGCTCCGCCGATCGGCGCGTCGGGACCGAGGATCCCCTTCGCCTCCTCGACGCTCGCGGCAGCCTTCTCCGCCATCCGCGAGCCGATCGTGATGTCGTGACCCGCCTTGGCCAGACGAAGCGCGAGCCCGAACCCTTCCGCACCGGTGCCGCCGACGATCGAGATGTCCATGGCGCGCAGCCTAGCCGGGAACCACGAAGGGCCGCCCCCTGCGGGACGGCCCTTCGCTGCAGAGCCGGAAGACTCAGGCGGGGAGTCTCAGGCGGCCGGCTCCTGGGCCAGGACGAGGAAGCGGTACCCGGCGTCGGCGGTACCCGCCGCGAAGACCTGGTACGCCATGCCCTTGTCGAGGCTGAAGGTGCGCGGTCCGATCACCGTGGTCGTCGTGCCCTTCGGAGCGACGCGGACCGTGTAATCGGCCGGCGCCGGCAGCGCCACCGTGGCCTCCTCACCGGCGACGAACCTCTTGATCGCCGGCGCGCCGTTCACCCAGACGTCCACCGACGGCGCGGCGGCCACGTGGCGAACCGTCACGCGGGCCTTGGCGCCGTGGATCGGGCTGAGGTCGTTCTTGAACGCGTACAGCCGAACGCCCCCCTTCGCCCCGAGCCCCGCTGCGACCGTGTAGTTCTTGTTCGCCTTCAGGTCCACGGTCGTCGCCTTGATCGTGGCCCCGGTGCAGTCACCGGCCTTGGCCGCGTGGATCGACAGGCGGTAGGAACCGGCCGGCAGCTTCGCCGAGAACCTCCGACCGTAGTTGAAGTTGCTCTTCACCTCGGTGTTGCCGACGCACACGTCGACCGTGGCCCCCGGCACCGCGTGCAGGACCCAGACCGTGGCCTTGCTCCCACGGCTCGGGGCCGCGCTCGCTCCGCCCGCCGATCCGACGATCGACATCGCGACCATCCCGGCCACGATCACTCCGACGAGACGCTTCATCAGCGACCTCTCCTTCCTCACTCTCGCTCGGATATCCACCGCCCTCCCTCGGGGCGGTTACCGCGTATCCGTGGCGTGCATGGGGTCGGATCGGTATCCGTGTCCTAGTGCATAGGTTCTGACGAGAACCCGTGGGTCTGGGCGCTAGGCTGCGGGCCCGTGCGGACCGTGACGTACCTGGTCGAGCTGCTGGTCGGGCTCGCGTGCCTGGCAGGGGTCGTGCCCTTGTGGCGCCGCGCCGGCGCGGCGCCGGATCGCAAGCGCGGTGCTCGCCGCGGCAGGGGTCGCAGCGGTGATCCACGGGGTCGTGGAGCTGGCCCGTTAGACCGTCGGGCGGTACTCGCCGAAGACGCCGCGGAGCACGTCGGACACCTCCCCGACCGTGGCCCGGGCGCGCAGGGCCTCCTTCATCGGCGGCAACAGGTTCTGCGTCCCGCGCGCCGCCGTCTCGACGTCGCGCAGCGAGGCGTCGACGGCGACCTGGTCGCGGTTCGCGCGCACCGCGCGGACCCGCTCGATCTGTCGAGCGACCTCCTCGTCGCTGATCCGCAGCAGCTCCGGCTGGTGGTCCTCCTCGACCTGGAATCGGTTGACGCCGACGACCACGCGCTCCCCCGACTCGATCCCTCGCTGGATCCGGAACGCCGCCTCGTGGATCTCGTCCTGGTAGAAGCCCTGCTCGATCGCCGCGACGGCGCCGCCCATCGCGTCGATCCGCTCGAGGTAGCCGCGCGCGAGCGACTCGAGGTCGTCGGTCAGCGACTCGACGAAGTACGAGCCGCCGAGCGGGTCGACGACGTCGGGCACGCCGGACTCGTACCCGATCACCTGCTGGGTGCGGAGCGCGATCGTGGCGCTGTGCTCGGTGGGCAGCGCGAGCGCCTCGTCGAACGAGTTCGTGTGCAGGGACTGCGTCCCCCCGAGGACGGCCGCCAACGCCTCGAGCGCCGTCCGCACGATGTTGTTCTCGGGCTGCTGGGCGGTCAGCGTCGCCCCGCCGGTCTGCGTGTGGAACCGCAGCGTCATCGACCGCTCATCCCGCGCGCCGAAACGGTCGCGCATGATCCCGGCCCACATCCGGCGCGCCGCCCGGAACTTCGCGACCTCCTCGAAGAACTGCATGTGGCACGCGAAGAAGAACGACAGGCGCGGCGCGAAGTCGTCCACGGCAAGCCCGGCGTCGATCGCCGCCTGCACGTACGCGATCCCGTTCGCGAGCGTGAACGCGATCTCCTGCGCGGCCGTCGCGCCTGCCTCGCGCATGTGGTAGCCGCTGATCGAGATCGTGTTCCATCTCGGGATCCGCTCTCCGCAGTACGCGAACAGGTCGGTGATCAGGCGCATCGACGGCTTCGGCGGGTAGATGTAGGTGCCGCGCGC
Organism: uncultured Actinomycetes bacterium; assembly: GCA_963710985.1. Classification (GTDB taxonomy): domain Bacteria; phylum Actinomycetota; class UBA4738; order UBA4738; family HRBIN12; genus AC-51. The sequence continues at coordinate 359,661 of CAVQCI010000007.1, forward strand.
CGCGTACTCCTTGAGCAGGTCGTTCTGGACCGTGCCCTGAAGGTCGGTCGACGCGACCCCCTGCTCCTGCGCGACCAGCTCGTACAGGAGCAGCAGGATCGGCGCGGTGGCGTTGATCGTCATCGACGTCGAGACCCGGTCGAGCGGGATCTCGTCGAACAGGGCCTCCATGTCCTCGACCGAGTCGATCGCCACGCCGGTCTTGCCGACCTCGCCCTCGGCGCGCGGGTGGTCGGAGTCGAGCCCCATCTGCGTCGGCAGGTCGAACGCCGTCGACAGGCCCGTCTGTCCGTGCTCGAGCAGGTAACGGAACCGCCGGTTCGTGTCCTGGGCCGTGCCCATCCCCGCGTACTGGCGCATCGTCCAGAGGCGACCCCGGTACATCGACGGGTACGGGCCGCGCGTGAACGGGAACACGCCCGGCTCGCCGAGCGCAGCCGGGTCCCGCCGCGCATCGTGCTCGTACACGCGTTGCAGCTCGATCCCGGAGTCGGTGCGTCGGACGTCCTCGCCCATGGACGTTGAGCCTACCGGCGCGACCGGCGCCGCGGTGAGGCGTAGCCTTCCGCCATGCCGATCGTGGACCCTCGCTTCGACGACTACATGCGCTCGCTGCTCGCCGGCTACGACGAGCCCGTCCTGCTCGCGATGGAGGAAGAAGGCGATCGACGACGCTTCCCGATCGTGGGACGCAACGTCGGCGTGACGCTCGAGCTCCTCGCCCGCTCGATCGGGGCACGGCGCGTGTTCGAGCTGGGGAGCGGGTTCGGCTATTCGGCGTATTGGTTCACGCGAGCGGTCGGCGGCGACGGCGAGGTCCACTGCACCGACGGCGACCCCGACAACGCCGCGGCCGGCGAGCGCTACCTCGCGCAGGCGGGCGTCGGCGAGCGGGTGACCTACCACGTCGGGGACGCGCTCGAGGCGTTCGCGGCCACCGTCGGAGACTTCGACGTCGTCTTCTGCGACATCGACAAGCCCGGCTATCCCGATGCCTGGCGCGCCGCGAGCGAGCGGATCCGCGTCGGCGGCCTGTACTTGTGCGACAACACGCTCTCCTACGGCCGGGGGACGGTCCTGGACGACGAGCCCGGTGCGAACGCGATCCGCGAGCACAACCGCCTGATCGCCGAGGACGACCGGTACGTCCACACGTTCGTCCCGACCCGCGAGGGCGTCCTCGCCGCCCTGCGCGTCTCGTGAGCGGCTGAACCGCCGCAGCTCAGCGGGGCTTTCGGCCCGGGTCGGCCTCCCAGCGTGCCGGGTAGACTCCGCCCGTATCGCTGGACCGCAAGGACACTCGCGCGTCGAGGAGGCCCGGCGATAGCCTTGGAGGAAGACCGTCGCATCATCGGAGGAGACCGTGGCGATCAGAGCGCGGAAGTCGAAGAGCGACTACGGCCAGGTCTACCGGGGTCACGAGGGTCAGTGGTCGTGGATCTTCCACCGCGTCACCGGCGTCGCCGTGATCCTGTTCCTGTTCGCACACGTCGTGGACACGTCGTTGGTGGGCTGGGGACCCGAGGCGTACAACCGCGTCACGGCCGCCTACGAGAACCCGTTGGTCCGGCTGCTCGAACTGGGACTCGTGCTCTCGGTCCTGTTCCACGGGTTCAACGGCGTGAAGATCATGCTGATCGACTTCTTCCCCAAGCTGACGCGGCAGATCCGGCCGCTCAGCCTCATCACGACGGGTCTGTTCGTGATCACGGGCGGCATCAGCACCGTGATCATGCTGCAGCAGACCTGGGACCTGTTGAAGAAATGAGGGGTTGACGATGGCGACGACGGTTTCTCGCCCCGCCCCCGCCGGCCCCGGGCCCAACGTCCCACGCGACCCGCGGATCGGCCGCGAACGCCCGTTGGGGGGATTCGAGCTGTGGATGTGGCTGTTCATGCGGATCAGCGGCCTCGTGCTCTTGATCCTCGCGATCGGCCACACGCTGATCATGCACCTGCCCGCCGGCGGCGTGTCCCGCGTCAACTTCGGGTTCGTCGCGGTGCGCTGGGAGAATCCGATCTGGCGCGCATGGGACTGGATGCTGCTCGTGCTGGCGCTGATCCACGGCGTCAACGGCCTGCGCAACATCACGCTCGATTACGTCCGCAGTGCCGGCTGGCGCTTCGGCATCAACATGCTCTTCTACACGCTTGGGTTCGGGGCGTTCGTCCTGGGCACGGTCGTGGTCTTCACCTTCCAGCCGCCTCCGGGGATGTGACATGACGACCACACACACCTACGACGCGCTGGTGATCGGCGGCGGCGGCGCCGGGATGCAGGCCGCGATCGACCTCTCCGAACGCTGCCGCACCGCCGTGATCACCAAGATCTACCCGACCCGCTCGCACACCGGCACCGCCCAAGGCGGCGTCTGTGCGGCCCTCGCGAGCGTCGAGGAGGACTCGCCCGAGTGGCACGCCTTCGACACCGTGAAGGGCGGCGACTATCTGGTGGACCAGCCGGCCGCCCTCATGATGTGCGAGGAGGCGATCCAGGCGATCTACCAGCTCGAGCGCTGGGGCCTGCCGTTCAACCGGACGCCGGACGGCAAGATCGACCAGCGGCGGTTCGGTGGCCACACGGCGAACCACGGCGAGCGGCCCGTCAAGCGCGCCTGTTACGCGGCCGACCGGACGGGCCACATGATCCTGCAGACGCTCTACCAGCAGTGCGTGAAGCGGGACGTCCGGTTCTTCAACGAGTTCTACTGCCTGGACCTGGTCCGGGCCGAGGACGGCACCACCGCCGGGGTCGTCGCCTACGAGCTGGCCACCGGTGAGCTCCACGTCTTCCGAGCGAAGTCGGTCGTGTTCGCCACGGGCGGGTTCGGACGGATGTTCCGCGTCACCTCGAACGCGCACACGCTGACCGGCGACGGGCCCTCGGTGGTGTGGCGCCGCGGGATCCCGCTCGAGGACATGGAGATGTTCCAGTTCCACCCGACGGGCCTCGCGCGCCTCGGCGTGCTGCTCTCCGAGGCGGCGCGCGGTGAGGGCGGCGTGGTCCTCAACAAGGACGGCGAGCGCTTCATGGAGCGCTACGCCCCCACGATCAAGGACCTGGCCCCCCGCGACATGGTGAGCCGCGCTATCTACCAGGAGATCAAGGAGGGTCGCGGCGGCGGTCCGAACGGCGACTGGGCCTACCTCGACATCCGGCACCTGGACCACAAGGTGATCGAGGAGAAGCTCCCCGACATCACGGAGTTCGCGAGGATCTACCTGAAGGTCGAGCCGTTCGATGAGCCGGTCCCGATCCAGCCCACGGCCCACTACGCGATGGGCGGTATCCCGACCGACATCGAGGGCCGCGTTGTGACCGGTGAGGACGAGCAGGTCGTGCCCGGCCTCTACGCGGCCGGCGAGTGCGCCTGCGTGAGCGTCCACGGGGCGAACCGCCTCGGGACGAACTCGCTGCTGGACCTGATCGTGTTCGGGCACCGCGCGGGTGTCGACGCCGCGAGACACGCGGCGGAGGCGGAGCTGGCGCCGATGCCCGAGGCGCCCGAGCGCGCGACGCTGGACCTGCTGAACGGGGTCTTGGAGAGCACGTCGGGCGAGAACGTGGCCGACATCCGCAAGGACCTGCAGGACAACATGTTCGACCTCGCCTTCGTGGTCCGCTCCCAGGAAGGCCTCTCGAAGATGCAGGACCTCCTCGGGGGATTGCGCGAGCGGTACGAGCGCGTCTCGATCCAGGACAAGGGCTCGGTGTTCAACACGGACCTGATGGAGACGGTCGAGGTCGGGTTCCTCCTGGACTGCGCCGACGCGCTGGTCGCGGGGGCGCTCGTCCGCGAGGAGAGCCGCGGTGCGCACTTCCGCGAGGACTTCCCGCTGCGCGACGACGCGAACTGGATGAAGCACACCCTGGCCTACCGCAACGACGACGGCTCGATACGGATGGAGTACAAGCCCGTGAAGCTGGGCCCCTACGTGCCGATGGAGAGGAAGTACTGATGGGCACCGCCGCCGACGTCTTGAACGCGTCCGACGATCAGCAGGTGGCGCCCTCCGGCAACCGTCGGACGATCCAGCTCAAGCTCAAGGTTCGCCGCTACAACCCCGAGGTGTCCGAGGACTCCTGGTGGGACGAGTGGACCGTCGAGTGCGACCCGCTGGACCGCCTCGTCGAGGTGCTGCACCAGATCAAGTGGCACATCGACGGGACGCTCTCGTTCCGGCGGTCGTGCGCGCACGCGATCTGCGGTTCCGACGCGATGCTGATCAACGGGCGCAACGCCCTCGCCTGCAAGCTCCTGGCCGAAGACGTGGCGCCCACCGTCACGATCGAACCGATCCGCGGGCTCCCGGTCCTGAAGGACCTGATCGTCGACATGGATCCGTTCCTCGAAGGCTACCGGTCGATCATGCCGTTCCTGATCAACGACTCGGGCGAGCCCGAGAAGGAGCGTCGCCAGTCGCCCGAGGACCGCTCCCGCTACGACGACACCACGAAGTGCATCCTGTGCGCCTGCTGCACGACGTCGTGCCCGGTGTTCTGGGGCGACGAGACCTACGTCGGTCCCGCCGCGATCGTGAACGCGCACCGGTTCATCTTCGACAGTCGCGACGAGGCAGGACGCGAGCGGATGAAGATCCTCTCGGAGAAGACCGGCGTGTTCCGCTGCCGGACCACCTTCAACTGCACCGAGGCCTGTCCTCGCGGCATCGAGGTCACGAAGGCGATCCAGGAAGTGAAGCGCGCGATCCTGTTCGAGCGCTTCTGATCCGCGCGACGCCCCCGCCTGCGCCCCGGGAGCGGCGACGTAGGCTGTCCGGCCCTTGACGCACCTCACGACCGAGGGATACAAGGGAACGGTCCCATGGCCGGGAGACCTCCCATCTCGGGAGGCTATGTTGCGTGGAGCAGTGATGAAGGCATCGTCCCATGCCGTCGTCCCGTTTCCTGAGTTCAGCTGCGCCGTCTGTGGTGCCCAGCTCGATCCCACGCACCTGGAGAGTGACCCGGAGGGCACACGTTGCGCGTTCTGCGGTGCGGTCCAGACCGTCGCCGGACCTCCCAACCTGACGCTGCTCCCCCGAGACGACGGCGGCGACGATCTCGAGTCGTTGCGCAGCGCCCGAGCGGCCCGCGGCGAGACGTTGGAGCAGGCGGCCCACTTCACGAACATCCGCCTGACCTACCTCAGGCATCTGGAGAGCGGTGACATCTCCTCCTTCGAGCCGTACCCCGGCCAGGTGTACGCACGGTTCTTCGTGCGCGAGTACGCGGAGCATCTCGGTGTGGATCCCGACCCGATCCTGCGTCGCTTCGACCAGGAAGCCGTTCCCGCGGTGCAGCCCATGCCGACGCCGATCAAACAGCGGACGGTGCGACGTCGGCGCTGGGTGATCGGAGCCCTCATCGTGCTGGTCGCGCTGCTCGGCGCCGACGCGCGCCTGCGTCTGCGTTCCGAGCCGCCGGTGATCGCGCGAGCGGCCGCGGGCGAAGCCGCGCACGCAACGCCGCTCCGTGGGCAGGCGGGGACACACCACGGGGTGCCGGTTCCGCCCGACGGCCTGCAGGTGGTGATCCACACGACCGTCCCGTGCTGGATCCACGCGACCGTCGACGGGAAGAGCGCGCTCGAGGAGACGGTTCCGGCGGGCAAGACCGTACGGTTCCGGGCCTCCCACGAGATCGACCTGCGGCTGGGGAACGCGGGCGGCGTCACGATCGACGTGAACGGCCGGCCGGTTCGAACGGGTGCGCCCGGCCAGGTCCTCGACGTGTCCTTCGTCCGGCAGGGCGATCGCATCGTGCGCGTGTAAGGGCGTCGGACCCACTACCCTTCCCGCGATGAGCCATCGCGTGGTGCTGATCTCCGGCGACGGCATCGGCCCCGAGGTGGCCGATGCCGCGCGACGCGTCGTGGACGCGACGGACGTCGGGGTCGAGTGGGTGGAGCGGCCCGCGGGATCCTCGGCGCTGCAGACCCACGGCGACCTCCTGCCCGAGGAGACCCTCGAGGCGATCCGCGCGTGCCGGACCGCCCTCAAAGGCCCGCTCACGACGCCGGTCGGGACGGGGTTCCGCAGCGTGAACGTGGCGCTCCGCCAGGGCCTGGACCTGTTCGCGGCCGTCCGTCCCGCGAGGTCGCTGCCGGGGGTGACCACGCGCTACCGCGCCGTCGACCTCGTGATCGTCCGCGAGAACACCGAGGACCTCTACCAGGGGATCGAGTTCGAGCGCGGGAGCCCCGAGGCGGCGGCCCTGCGCGCCGAGCTGCGACGGCTCGACGACCACGAGCTGCCGGAGGATGCGGGCGTCACGCTCAAACCGATCAGCGTGTACGGCACGAAGCGGATCGTGCGCTTCGCCTTCGAGTACGCGCGCGCGAACGGGCGCCGCAAGATCACGGTCGGCCACAAGGCGAACATCCTGCGGTTCTCCGACGGCGTCTTCCTCGAGACCGCCCAGGAAGAGGCCGCCTCGTATCCCGACATCGCATGGCAGGCGATGCAGATCGACCACCTCTCCAGCGCGCTCGTGCGCAAGCCCAACGACTTCGACGTGCTGCTGCTGCCGAACCTCTACGGCGACATCTTGAGCGATCTCTGCGCCGGGCTCGTCGGCGGTCTGGGCCTGATCCCCGGGGCGAACATCGGGTGGGAGTACGCGGTGTTCGAGGCCGTGCACGGAAGCGCGCCGGACATCGCCGGCCAGGGTGTCGCGAACCCGATCGCGATGATCCTGTCGGGCGCGATGATGCTGCGCCACCTGGGCGAGCGAGCCGCCGCCGAGCGCATCGAGACCGCGGTCGAAGCGGTGCTTGGCGAGGGCCACGTTCGGACGCGCGACCTCGGGGGGAACGCGTCGACCGGCCGCATGGCCGAAGAGATCGCGGAAGCGGTCTCGGCGGGGGTCGTCGCTCAGTCGCCCCCGTCGTGATGGTGGTGCTCGTCGGCGTCCGGACCGGACGCCGGTGGGTCGCGGCGTCAACAGCCGGGCTGGCCGTGGTTGCCGCAACAACCCTCGGTGAGCGCCTTCGCCCGGTTCTTCGAGAACACGACGAGCTTGCGGCCCAACGGAAGGTCGGACCCGGACCAGTTCGTGAAGAAGTGGCGCCCGTGCTCGCGGAGTTCGTCGCGGAACCGTCCCATCCCTTCGAGCGTACCCCCGACGCCGCGCGACGCGGCCTGCTTGACCGGGAACCACCGGATGCGAGACTCCGCCGCATGGAACCTTCCCCCGCGCTCGACACGTCGCCCCCCTCTCCCCTGCGGCTGGTCGGCTTCCTCCTCGTCGTCGTGGGGGCGCTGCTGGCGGGGCTCGGCGCGCTGCAGACGTGGGTGACGGTCGGCATCGCGAACCAGCCGCAGCTGGACACACCCACGAAGGGCACCGACATCTGGCAGGGGTTGGTGGTGCTCGGGTGCGCCGCGATCTTGCTCGTCGGCGTCCTCGTCTCGCGCGCGGTCAAGGGACGAACACGCACGGCCGTGGGCGGGCTGCTCGTCGCCGCGGGCATCGTGTGCGCCTCGGTCGCCGGCGCGTTCCTCGCGACCGCCTCCTCGGCCTACTCCGCGATCGACGACCAGACGGTGGTCGATGCCCTCGCGAAGGCGACCGGGGCGACCGCAGAGGAGGTCCGCGCGAAGGCGTGCGCCACGCTCGGGTGCACGACGACGGTAGGCACGGGCCCCTGGCTGGCGATCGTGGGCGGCCTGCTCGGGCTCCTCGGCGGGATCCTCGTGCTCGCGTGGGCGTCTCGGATCGCGCTCGACGACGTCGGGTAGCGGGAAGACCTCGTTCAGCGCCGTCGAAGGTGCGCAACCCGGCGAAGTGGTCCACCGGTGGACAGGGTAACGGCACCGGCCGCGCCGGGCATGAGCGAGGCCCGCGCGCTCGGCTCAGAGCTGCGCCAGGTCCGCGCACTTCGCGCGGATGCCTTCGGCGGCCTCGCGCAGCCTCGCGAGCTCTTCCTCGTTCAGGTCGAGCTCGACGATCTCCTCGACGCCGTCGCGCCCGAGCCGCGCCGGCACGCCCACGTAGACGTCGCTCGATGCCGTACTGGCCGGTCGTCCACGCGCAGACGGGCAGGAGCTCCTTCGAGTCCTCGACGATCGCCTCGACCATCGCGGCGATCGAGGCGCTCGGCGCGTAGTACGCGGACCCGGTCTTGAGCAGCGCGACGATCTCGGCGCCACCGTCGCGCGTCCGCTGGAACAGCCGCTCCAGCGTCTTCCGCGCCGACCAGCTCGGGCAGCGGCTTGCCGTTCACCGTCGCCTGCCGCGGCAGGGCCACCATCGACTCTCCGTGCGATCCGAGCGTCATCGCCTCGACGACGGTCGGCGACACACCGAGCTCCTCGGCGATGAAGTAGCGGAGGCGCGCGGAGTCGAGCACGCCCGCCATCCCGAAGACGCGCTCCTTCGGGAACCCCGACCGCTCGGCCGCCAGGAACGTCATCTCGTCGAGCGGGTTCGACACGACGATCACGATCGCGTTCGGCGACCCGGGGTCGACCTTCGTCGATCACGTCGGTCATGATCGCCGCGTTCTTGCCGAGCAGGTCCATCCGGCTCATCCCCGGCTGCCGCGGGAACCCGGCCGTGATCACGACGACGTCGGAGCCCGCGGTGTCCGCGTAGTCGTTCGTGCCGACGATCGTCGGCTCGTATCCCTCGACGGGTGCGGCTTCCTTGAGGTCGAGCGCGAGGCCCTGCGGCTTGCCCTCGATGATGTCGATCAGGCAGACCTCGCCGAGACCCTTCTCGAGCAGCGCGCATCGCCGCCGTCTGGCCGACGAAGCCGCTGCCCACGACGGTGATCTTCATGATCGACGCTCCTTCTGGTGGGCGCGTCATCGTACGCACCCACGCTACCGGCGCCGACGGTTCGCCGCCGACGGCCTCGCTCAGAGCCGGGCGATCACGGCGTCGGCGACCGCGATCGTGCCCGCCGGCGGGCCGGTCGTCGTCGGGCGCGCGCAGGTCGAAGGTGACGTGCGTCCCGTCGGCGATGACCTCGGCGACCGCCGCCTCGAGCCGGTCCGCCGCCTCCGTGCTCGCCGAGATGGCGCAGCAGCATCGCGCCGGACAGCAGGATGCCGCGATCGGGTTCGCGCGGTTCGTGCCCGGCGAGTCGGGCGCGGTGCCGTGCGTCGCCTCGAACACCGCGAACTCCGACCGTCCACGCCGCCGAAGTGCGCGCCCGGGCGCGACGCCCGACGCCGCCGATCAGCCCGGCGCAGAGCTCCGCGACGAGGTCGCCGTACATGTTCGGCAGCACCAGCACGTCGAACCGCTCCGGGCGCCTGGATCAGCTGCATGCAGAGGGCGTCGATGATCCGGTCGTCGAACGCGATCTCCGGGTAGTCCTCGGCCGCGACCCGCCGCGCGACCTCGAGGAACAGCCCGTCGGAGAACTTCATGATGTTCGCCTTGTGGCGGCGGTGACCTCGTGCGCGCCGAACGCTCCACCGCCCAGTCGAACGCGAACCGAACGATCCGGTCGCTGCCGAACTCCGAGATCGCCTTGATCGAGATGCCCGCTGTCGTCGCGGACCGTGCGCCCGGTCGTGTCTCCGGATGAACGCGATCAGCTCCTTCGCCGCGGCGGTGCCGACCTCGAACTCGATCCCCGTGTACATCCCCTCCGTGTTCTCCCGCACGACGACGAGGTCGACGTCGTCGTAGACGGACGGCACGCCCGGTGCAGGCCGGCACGGCCGGACGTTCGCGAACAGGTCGAGCTCCTGGCGCAGGGCCATGTTCACGCTGCGGAGGCCGCTCGTCACCGGGGTCTCGATGGGGCCCTTCAGGGCCACCCGAGACGCCGGATCGAGTCCAGCGTGGCGCGGCGGCAGGGGCGTGCCCGTGCGCGCGAACGCGCCGGCGCCCATCGCCTGCGCGATCCCACTCGATCGCCACGCCGGTCGCGTCGATCGACGCGACGGGCCGCCTCCGACGACCTCGGGCCCGATGCCGTCTCCGGGGATCAACGTGACGCGGTGGCTCATGCGCATCGAGGGCCGAAGGCTAGCACGGTCGGTGCCCTGATCCGGTTGAAGCATGCGGCTGTCGCGCAGACGCGCACTGGCACCCTCCTCTCGAGGGAGCTCGAGCCGTGAGCGAGAAGGGGACTGCGGGAGGTCGTCGCCGCCGAGACGAAGCTCTCGGACATCGACGGCGAGGCCGGGCGGCTCTGGTACGTCGGGTACGAGATCGGCGACCTGGCCGCGCACGCCACGTTCGAGGAGACCGTCTACCTGCTGCACCATCTCGAACCTGCCGACCGCAGACGCAGCTCGACGAGCTGAACCGGTTCCTCGTCGAGGAGCGGGAGCTCGTCGCCCTTCCTGGCGAAGACTGATGCCGACGCTCGCGCAGAACACCTCGCCGATGTCGATGCTCCGCACGAGCGTCTCGGCGTCGTCCGCCTTCGACCCCGACGGATGGGACGAGCTCGCCCGAAGCCCAGTACCGCAAGGCGCTGCGGCTGATCGCCGAGACGCCGACCCTGATCGCGATGTACGACCGGCTGCGGACCGGGCGCGAGGTGCGTCCCGCCGAACCCACGGCTGGGCCACGCCGGCGAACCTGCTGTGGATGCTCCACGGCGAGGAGCCCGACCCCGAGGACGCGCACGGTCCTCGACACGACGCTCGTGCTCTACGCCGATCACACGATGAACGCGTCGACCTTCACCGCGCGCGTGATCGCCTCGACGCTCTCGGACATGTTCTCGGCGATCACCGGCGCGATCGGCGCCCTCAAGGGGCCGCTCCACGGCGGCGCGAACGAGGAAGCGATGAAGATGGCCGAGGAGGTCGGCAAGCCCGAGAACGCCGAGGCGCTACGTCCGCGACCGGCTCGAGCGCCACGAGAAGATCATGGGGTTCGGCCACGCCGTCTACCGGACGATGGACCCGCGCGCGACGCGTCCTGAAGGAGCTCTGCAGGAGCACGGGCGAGCGCCACGGGCAGCCGCAGCTGGTACGAGATCTTCGCGGCGCTCGAGCGCACCACGCTCGAGCAGAAGGGGCTGTACCCGAACGTCGACCTCTACGCGGCCGGCGTGTACCACCTGCTCGGGATCCCGACCGACCTGATGACGCCCGATCTTCGCGCTCGCCCGGATGGCGGGGTGGACCGCGCACGTCCGCGAGCAGTACGCGAACAACCGCATCATCCGCCCGGGTCGCGAGTACGTCGGGCCGCGCGGCGCGCACCTACGTTCCGATCGAACGACGCGCGTAGGGGGCGCACCAGGACGCCGACGCCGGAGCGACGCCTCAGACCGCGGGCGCGGCAGAGCCGCCCGTGCGACGAGGTCGCGCGTGTCTCGTCGTGGCCCATCGCCATCAGGTGCATGCCCGGCGACGCCCGGGATCGTCCGGATCCGCGCGACGACGTCGACCGTCGAGCTCGACGCCGACGCTTCGCGCGTCGTCGCCGGCCGCCTCGAGCGCGTCGGTGATGGATCGGCCGGCACCGCGGACGCCGGGGAGCTTCTCGTCCATGAACCGCGCCTGCTTGGCGCTGCGGAGCGGGATGACCCCGACGAGCACCTTCGCGCGTTCGAACAGCCCCACGGCGCGCAACGGCGTCGGCCCACGCCCCGAAGCGCGTCGACGTCGAAGACGATCTGGGTCCACACGAAGTCGGCGCCGGCGTCGAGCTTGGACTCCAGCCGCGCGGGATCGTAGGGATCGGCGAGCGGCACGTCGGCGACGCCGATCAGGTAGCGAGGCGGGTCGGCCACCTCCGCGCCGGCGAGCGTCGTGCCGTCGTCGCGCAGCCGCCGCGCGAGCGCGACCACGTCGTTCACCGTCAGGTCGCCGACGACGGTCGCGTCCGGGTGGTCGCCGACGTGGAGCGGGTCGCCCGTGAGGCAGAAGACGTTGCGCGCCCCGAGCGCCCATGCGCCGAGCAGATCGCGCGGTGATGGCGAGCCGGTTGCGGTCGCGCGCCGTGAGCTGCACGGTGGGCTCGATCCCCGCCTCCGCCACGAAGCGGGACGCCGGCCAGCGGCGACATGTGCGCGCGTCGCCGTCGGGTTGTCGGTGAGGTTGGCGGCGTCGACGTAGCCGACGAGCCCGCGCGCGTGCTCGCGCGACCGGCTCGCCCGAGGCGCCGCCCGGCGGCACGATCTCACCCGTGACGGCGAACGCTGCCGCTGGCGAGGAGCGCGGCCAGGCGGCCGCCGATCGGCGTCGCTCACCGGCCGTAACGCCTGCGCCTCGGCGGCCGCGACGGTATTGACCATGAGCATCGCGACCGTCATCGGACCGACCCCGCCGGGCACCGGCGTGATCGCGCCCGCGACCTCGACGACCTCGTCGAACAGCACGTCGCCGATCAAGCCCGTCGCTCGGTGCGGTGGACGCCCGACGTCGACCACGGTGGCGCCGGGCTTGACATGCTCGGCGCGTGATCAGGTGCGGCACGCCCGCGGCCGCGACGACGATGTCGGCCGCGCGGGTGTGCGCGGCAGGTCGCGCGTCTTGATGTGGGTCGAGGTGACGGTCGCGTTCCCGCGGATCGTGTCCTGCGCCGAGCATCACCGAGAGCGGCGAGCCCACGAGCTCGCCGTAGCCGACGATCGTGACCTCGGCGCCCTCGATCGGGACTCCGCTGCGCAGCAGCAGCTCGACGATCCCGTACGGCGTGGCCGGCAGGAAGCCCGGGCCGCCGGCGCAGCATCATCCCGATGTTCCACGGGTGCAGGCCGTCGACGTCCTTCTCGGGGGCGACGGCGCGCTGGATCTCGAGCTCGACGCAGGTGCCCGACGGCAGCGGCAGCTGGACGATGACGCCGTGGATCTCCGGGTCGCGGTTCAGCCGGCGGATCATCGCGAGCAGCTCGTGCTCGGTGACGTAGGCGGGCAGGTCGACCTGCTCGGAGCGGCACGCCGACGTCGGCACACGCCTTGTGCTTCTGGCCGACGTAGATGCGAGAGGCCTGGTCGTCGCCCACGAGGACGGCGGCCAGGCCGGGGGTGATGCCCCGGTCGGCGAGCGCCCGTACTCGCTCGGCCACCTCGCGAGCGGATCTGCGCCGGCGATCGCCTTGCCCGTCCAGGATGCGCGCGGTCACGCGCGGATGCTACCGGCGGCCTGACGGGGCCGACCAAAGCGACCGCGGGACAGCGCGCCGCCGCCTCGGATGTCGTTGTTGAACGTGTCGCAGGCGTCGGGGTCGCCGACCTGGATGCCGGTGCGGAGCGAGGTCGGAGCGCTGCTCCGCCGTCCCGTGCGTGAACGGCGTCGGGGTTCACGTTCACGCCGGCTTCCTTCATCAAGATGTCGTCGCCGATCTGCGAGGCGGCGTTCAGCGCCCTCCTCGATGTCGCCGGGCTGCAGGATCCCGCGGCCTGACGCCGAGCGTCCCCACACGCCGGCGAAGCAGTCCGCTTGCAGCTCCATCCGCACGGACAGGTCGTTCGCCCGGTCCAGATACTGGGCCTGGAGCTGGCGGACCTGCTTCTCGATCCCGAGCAGGTTCTGCACGTGGTGCCCGATCTCGAGGGCGATGACGTAGGCCTCGGCGAAGTCCCTGCGCCTCGAACCGCGACTCGAGCGTCCACTGAACGAACGAGGGGTCGAGGTACACGGGCTGGACGCCGGGGAGTAGAACGGGCCCATCCACGCCTGCCCCGTCCCGCAGGCGGTGCGAGGTCGAGCCGCGGAAGAGCACGACGGTCGGATCGGTGTACGCGAGCCCGCCGCGGTCGAAGTACCTCGAGCCCACGCGTAGTCGACGTCGCCGGCCACGAGATCGACGAACCTCCCCGTCGGGTCCTGCGGGTCGACCTCTTGCTGCGAGCCCACCGGCGCGCCGCCCGCCTGGTCGAACGGGAGAACGCGCTTCCCAAGCCGCCGAAGTCCGGCCCTCCGCCGCCGAGGACCTTCGGCAGGACGAACACGAGGAGGAGGCTGCCGACGAAGACCGCCGATCCGCACGCCGCCCTTGCACGATCGCGAAGCGCTCATGCCGCGGCATGCCGGATGCGCCGGTGCGGGCTCCTACGCTACGCCGGTCGACCACGCCTCCGCCGTCTGCGCGCCGACGGAGCTTCTTGAGCTTCATGCCGGCACTCTACCGGCGGGTTCAGTGCCGGAAGTGGCGCGCGCCCGTGAGGACGACGGCCATCCCGCGTGACTCGGCGGCCTCCAGCACCTCCTCGTCGCCCTTCGAGCCGCCCGGGTGGATCACCGCGGTGCAGCCTGCGTCGGCCGCGACCTCGAGGGCGTCGGGGAACGGGAAGAACGCGTCGGAGGCGACGACGGCACCCTGCGCCCGCTCCCCCGCCTTGCGCGCACGCGATCCACGACGAGTCGACCCGCGACATCTGCCCGGCGCCGACCCCGACGGTCGCGCCGTCCTTCACGAACACGATCGTGTTCGACTTCACGCGCCAGGCGATCGTCCAGGCGAGCTCGAGGTCGCGCCATTCCTGCGCCGGTCGGCTCGCGGCTCGACACGACCTTCCAGTCGGCCCGGGTCTCGCGGACGACGTCGAGATCCTGGACGAGCGCGCCGCCGGGCAGCGTGCGGACGTCCCAGCCGGCCGGCCTGCTGCAGCGGCGCGCGGCACGACCCGCAGGTTCGGCCGCTCGGCGAACGCGCGCAGAGCGCCGCTCGGTGAACGACGGCGCGATCACCACCTCGGTGAAGACCTCGCGCATCGCCTCGGCGGCCGCCTCGTCGCACTCGCCGTGGAAGGCCACGATCCCGCCGAACGCGCTCACCTGTCGCACGCGAACGCCGCGCGGTAGGAGGCGGCGAGCGACGTCGAGCGCGGCGCACGCCGCACGGGTTGTTGTGCTTCACGATCACGCAGGCACGCGTCGGGCAACGCGAGCGACCAGGTCGTACGCGGCCCACGCGTCGAGCCAGTTGTTGAACGACATCTCCTTGCCCTGAAGCACCTCGGCGCCGCCGAGCACGCCCGGCGCCGGCCGCCTCGCGGAACAACGCCCCGCGCTGGTGCGGGTTCTCCCCGTAGCGCAGGTCGCCGACCTTCTCGTAGCGCGAGCCCGACGAACGCCGGCATCGCGTCTGGCGCCGGCTCCCGTCGGCGGCGAACCAGCCGGCGACGGCCGCGTCGTAGGCGGCGGTGTGCGCGAACGCCTCGGCGGCGAGCGCGAACCGGGTCGCGCGCGTGATGCCCGCCCTCCAGCTTGATCTCGTCGAGCACCGCGTCGTAGCGATCCGGGCTCGACGACGACCGCGACCGACTCGAAGTTCTTCGCGGCGGCGCGGACCATCGCGGGACCGCCGATGTCGATCTTCTCGATCACGTCGTCGAAGCCCGCGCCGCTCGCGACCGTCTCGCGGAACGGGTAGAGGTTCACGACGACCAGATCGAACGGCTCGATCCCCTGCTCCGCGAGCTGGTCGACGTGCGCCTGCTTGCGCCGGTCCGCGAGCAGCCCCGCGTGGATCCGCGGGTGCAGCGTCTTCACGCGACCGTCGAGCATCTCGGGGAACCCGGTGACGTCGGCCACCTCGGTGACCTCGACGCCGGCCTCGCGGAGCGCCGCCGCCGTGCCGCCGCTCGAGACCAGCTCGACGCTCGAGCTCGCGGAGGGCCCGCGCCAGCTCGACCACACCCGACTTGTCGTAGACGGCCAGCAGCGCCCGGCGGATCGCGAACGTCGCTCATCGCGCTCTCCCTCGATCCCGCACGTCCGCTCGTCCACCACGGAGCCTTCCCTCGAGCAGCGCGCGGACCGCGCGCGGCAGCAGCCGGTGCTCCAGCTGCGTGGATCCGCGCCTCCAGGGTGTCCCAGTCGTCGTCGCGTGCACGGCGATCGCCTCCTGCAGGACGATCGGGCCGGAGTCGACGCCCTCGTCGACGAAGTGGACCGTCACGCCGGTGACCTTCACGCCGTAGGCCGAGCGCGTCGCGCACCGCGTGCATGCCCGGGAACGACGGCAGCAGCGCTGGGTGGACGTTGAGCGACGCGGTTCGGGTAGGCGTCCGACGACGGCCTTCGAGCACCACGCGCATGTACCCGGCGAGCACGATGACGTCGATGTCATGCTCGCGCAACGCGTCCAGGACCGCCGCGTCGTGGGCGGCGCGATCGCGGAACGACGAGGGCGCGAGCACGGCCGTGTCGACGTCGCGGGCGCGGCCCGCTCCAGCCCGTAGGCGTCGGCGCGGTCGGAGAGCACGAGCACGATGTGGGGCCGGACCTCGGGGTCGTCGAGCAGGGCCTGCAGGTTCGTGCCGGAGCCGGACACCAGCACCGCGACACGACCGCCCATGGAGGCGGCCATGCTACCCAAGCGTCAACTGCCGCAGGCCGGGACGGTAAGCTTGACGGCGCACACCGGACCGGGAGGTCGACCGTGAAGAAGTGCCCGTACTGCGCCGAGATGATCCAGGACGAGGCGATCAAGTGCCGGTACTGCTTCAGCGACCTCACCGCCCCGCGTGACGTCGCGCTCGGGCAGTCGCCCGAGCCGCAGGCGACGCCCGCGCCGGAGGCGACACGGCCGACGCCGGAGAGCGAACCCGCCGAGGAGACACCGAGCGCGAGCGTGGCGTCGCAGCCGACCCCGTGGGCCACGGGCGGTCCGACGACGCCGACACCGAGCGAGGAGCCGTCGACGCCCGAGCCGAGCCCGACCACGCCGGCGCCGGCTCCCGCCGCAGAGGGCGCACCCGCACCCGGGGCCGCACCGGGCGCCGCGCCGACCGCCGCCTCGCCCCAGACCGACACGTCGATCAAGTACACGCACTCCGGGTATCGCCACGTCCTCGGGCTACGGCGCCGACTACTTCGGGATCTGGGACCGGCAGTCGCCGTCCTCGCCGGTCGAGCGGTTCCCGCGGACCGACGAGGGTTGGCGCCAGGCGTGGGTGAAGTTCGCCTCGATGGAGCCGAACGCGGTCGAGGTGCCACAGGCCGGCCCGCAACCGTCCGCCGCCGCCGCCGGCGCGGGCCGAGCCCGACGCCGCGACACCACGCCGATGCAAGTACACGCACTCGGGCCCGCGCTACCTGCTCGGGTACGGGCAGACGTTCTTCGGGATCTGGGACCGGCAGAATCCCCGCGGCGCCGGTCGAGCGGTTCCCGCGGACCGACGACGGGTGGGCGCAGGCCTGGCGTCGCTACACGCAGATCGAGACAGCACTACACCGAGGTGCAGGGCTAGGCGGGGACGCGCTTGGGTCGCTCGGGGACGAGGGCCCCCAGCGCGCACCCCGGCCACCCCCCAGGCGAGCGACGTCGCGAACGTCCGCGGGAGCGTGGTCCCGAGGCTCGGCGCCAGCAGCGGCGCGAACACCGGGAGCGTGATCGACGCGGCCCACGCCGCGACCGTCGCCAGCAGCGCGAACACCACCCCGGCGAGCACGCCGCGGAGGACTCGCCCGCCGAGCCCGCGAACGCCGGCGCCCGCGCGGCGCCCACCCAGGATCGTCGCCACCGCGGGGACCGCGTAGAAGACGACAGAACCAGCCCGGGAGCGCGATCGTATGGCCGCGCGATCCCGAGCAGCCCACGCAGGAACGAGCCCGCGTCGCCGGACAGGGTCACCCCGTGCAGCGTCGCCTCCGCGGCCCTGCCGGAGAGCAGGTCGAGATGCACCGGCGAGCCGGTCGTCATCGCCAGCACGAGCGCCGACTGGTTCGGCAGCAGCAACACGTGGTGCACCACGAGCAGCGCCCCCCCGCCGCCCCAGCCCTGCACGCCCCGCGCGTAGGCGGTGGTCGCGCCCGTCTGCACGGCCGCGGCGATCAGGAACGCCACGAACGCCAGGAGGAGCCCCCACCAGAGCGCCAGCGCGCCACCTCGCACCGCGTCGATCACGCGCCGCGCCCCGACCCTCGTCGAGCGTCTCGTGCGCGGCGCCGAGACCCCCGGCCGCGCCCGCCGCTCCCGCGACCACGAGCGGCATCAGCAACGCCGCCCACGGACGCGGGTGCATCGACGCGATCCCGAACTGCGGGAACCCGAGCGTCACGAGCAGCCCGGCCACGAACATCGGCAGGGCGAACCCGAGCGCGACCGCCGATCCCGCGAGGCCTGCCGCGAGCGGACGCCGCTCGAACCCGCGCGCCTGCTCGCGCCCCGCCCGGAACGCGAGGACGAGCACGGCCACGGTGAGCGCGCCGACGGCCAGCTCGAGCGGCACGGGGGCCTGCGGCGCGCCCCTGCCCGCCGGCGACCGTCGCCTCGAACGGCACGCGGACGCTCGCGAGCGCGTAGGCGAGCCCGATCTTCAGCCACGACCACGGGTGGTACCAGTGGCTGATCGCGTACGCGAGCCACGCGACGGCTTGCGCGGCCAGCGCCACCGGCACGAACACGAGCAGCGCGCCGCGGCGGAGCCCGCCGAGCAGCAGCGCGCCCGGCCTGGTGTCGGGGGGGACCTCCTGACGCGGAAGCCCCGCGCGGGTCACGCGCCCAGCCGCTCCGCGACGATCCGCGGCGACCTGGCTCGGCGTCCGCCCGACGGCCACGCCGACCCCCTCGAGCGCCTCGGCCTTCGCGGCCGCGGTCCCCTGCGAGCCGGTGACGATCGCGCCGGCGTGACCCATCCGCTTGCCCGGCGGCGCCTCGAACCCGGCGATGTACGCCACCACCGGCTTCGAGACGTGTTCCGCGATGTGGGCCGCAGCGCGCTCCTCGTCGTCGCCGCCGATCTCCCCCGTCATGATGATCAGATCGGTGTCGCGGATCCTGCCTCGAACATCGACAGGCACTCGATGAACCCGACGCCGTGGACCGGGTCGCCGCCCATCCCGACGCACGTCGACTGCCCGATCCCCTGCGACGTGAGCTCGTGGACGATCTGGTAGACGAGCGTCCCGGAGCGGCTCACGAACCCGACCCGCCCGGGCATGCAGACCTCGCCGGGGATGATCCCGACGTTCGACACGCCCGGCGTGATCACGCCGGGGCAGTTCGGCCCGACGAGCATCGTGCGGGTGCCGCTGAGGTAGGAATGCACCTCCGCCATGTCGCGCACGGGGATGTTCTCCGTGATGCACACGCAGAGGTCGAGGTGCGCGTCGGCCGCCTCGAGGATCGCCTCGGCCGCGAACCGCGGTCCCACGAAGATCATCGAGGTGTTCGCGCCGGTCTCCTTCACGGCTTCCGCGACCGTGTCGAACACCGGGATGCCCTCGACGTCCTGCCCACCCTTGCCGGGCGTGACGCCGGCGACCACGTTCGTGCCGTAGGCGCGGTCGCGGAGCGTGTGGAACGTGCCCTCGCCGCCGGTGATCCCCTGCACGACGAGCTTCGTGTCGGCGTCCACCAGGATGCTCATGCCGCCTCACCGCCCTTCGCGAGCCGCGCGGCCTCCGCGGCGGCCTCGTCCATCGTCGGCACGCTCACGATCCGCGGATGCGCGGCCTCGGCGATGATCGCGCGGCCCGCCTCGGCGTTCGTCCCGTCGAGCCTGAGCACGATCGGGACCGTCGCCTCGACCCGCCCGAGCGCCTCGAGCACCCCGTTGGCCACGACGTCGCAACGGGTGATCCCGCCGAAGATGTTGACGAACACGCACCTGACCGCGGGGTCGGACAGGATCACCTCGAGCGAGGTCGCCATGGTATCGGCGCTCGCGCCGCCGCCGACGTCGAGGAAGTTCGCGGCCCTCGCACCGGCCTGCGCCACCACGTCGAGCGTGGACATCACGAGCCCGGCGCCGTTGCCGATGATCCCGACCTCGCCGTCGAGCTTCACGTACTGCAGGCCGGCGTCCTTCGCGCGCTTCTCGACCGGGTCGATCGGGAACTCCTTCTTGAGCTCCGCCAGATCGGGGTGACGCACGAGGGCGCTGTCGTCGATCGTGACCTTCGAATCCAAGGCCACGACGCGTCCGTCCTCGAGCTGGACGAGCGGGTTGATCTCGACCATCGTCGCGTCGAGCTCCCAGAGCATCGAGAACATCTTGCGGAGCACGTCGGCGGCGCCCTCGCGCGCGTCGGCCGGGAGCGTCCCGACCAGCTCGCGCACGTGGTAGGCGCGCAGACCGAGCATCGGGTCGACGTGCACGCGCCGGATCGCTTCGGGGCGCTCGTGGGCGAGCGTCTCGATATCGATCCCGCCCTCCGCCGTCATCATCGCGAGGTACTCGCCGACGCTCCGATCGAGCAGGAAGGACGTGTAGAACTCGCGTCTGATCGGGAGGAGCTCCTCGACGAGCACCCGGTCGACGTCGTGACCGGCGAACCCGTCGCGGAGCAGACGAGCCGCCTCCTCGGAGGCCCGCTGCGGGGAGTCGACGAGCACCACACCGCCGCCCTTGCCGCGGCCGCCCGCCTGCACCTGCACCTTGACCACGGCCTTCCCGCCGAACTCACGCGCGGCCTCGGCGGCCTCGCCCGGCGAGCGGGCGACACGCCCGAGCGGCGTCGGGATGCCGTGGGCACGGAACAGGTCCTTGCCCATGTGTTCGTACAGATCCATCGATGCCTCCGGAGATCGCGAGGGGGCTGCGCACGAGGCGCCGAGCCGGCCGGAGTCTACCCAACGTCCTCGGCGGGACCTCCGGGCGGGTCCCTCGCGGGCAGTGCCATTGAGCCGTTCCGGCGAGGTCGCCCACGCGCCACGCTCACAGAGGGGTTCACCCCGGCATGGATGCGCCGCCTGGGAGGGAGGTGGAGTTCATGCGGGCCCAGCCTGTGCGTCGCCGCTGGCTCGCGTTGCTCAGCGTCGGTGCGCTCGTGGGCGCATCGCTGATGACGAGCACGGCGGCGGGCGCGGCGGTGCGTTGCGACACACCCAGGATCTATCCGCTCGACAAGGTGCATCGGGGGCTCACCGCCACGGCATGGACCGCCGTGCGGGGCACGACACCCAAGCCGTTCCAGGTGCGGGTGCTCGGCGTCCAGCGTGACGCGATCGCACCGGGGTTCGACCTGATCGTGGTAAGGGTGTCGGGCGATCTGATCCGGCGCACCGGCGGGATCGCCGCCGGCTTCTCCGGATCGCCCGCCTATCACAACGGCGCGCTGGTCGGCTCCGTGTCGTGGAGCATCGACGGCGCCCCGAGGTACGGCGCGCTGACGCCGGCCGGCTACCTGCTGAGCATCCTGAAGACCCACATGCGGGACGTGCGGATACCCGATCGGGTCCCGCTCGATCCCGGCCTCGCGTCGCTCGTCGCCGGTCGCTCCGCGGCGCGGACCTCGGCCATGCTGCAACAGATCCCGCTGCCGCTCGCGGTCTCAGGCGCCTCCGGCGCGGCGATGGATCGGATCCAGCAGCACTTCGCCGACCGCGGCGCGTCGGTGTTGCCGTACTCGGCCGGCGCTGCGTCGGCCTCGACGACGGTCGACGCGGCGATGCCGAAGGCCGGCCAGCCGGTCGCCGCCGCGATCAGTTTCGGCGCGATCTCCTACGCGGCCGTGGGCACCGTCACGTTCACGTGCGGGAACTCCATGGTGGCGTTCGGTCACTACTACCAGCACGCCGGGGCAGCTCGGAGCGCGGCGATGCTGAGAGCGAACGTCATCGCCACCGTCAAGGACCTGTGGGGCCCGTTCAAGCTCGCGAACCTCGGCGGCCTCGCCGGCACGATCGAGCAGGATCGGTACGCGGGGATCCTCGGCGTGCACCGGTCGCAGGTGTCCGCCACGACGATCTCGAGCAGGATCGAGAGCCGCGACACGGGACGCACGCGGAGCGCCGTCACGCGCGTCATGAGCCCGGGAGAGCTTCCCTGGATCGCGTTCGAGCACCTGTACTACGCGCTCCGCATGGGCCTCGACACCTTCGCGGGCACGGTCGACATGCGCTGGACGATCTCCGGTCATGCGGGCGATCGCCGATTCTCGGTCACGCTGCGCACCATGCGCTCGGGCTCCGTGTACCGCCCCGCGGACGACGTCTACAGCTCGATCCGTTCGATCCAGGGCGCCGGCGGGCGGATCGACACCGTCCACGTGGCCGCGACGGTCACGCAGGCGCGGAAGGTGGCGACGTTCGGCCTCACCAAGACGGCGAGCACCACCGAGCCGACGCTGGCGGGTCGTGGATCGATCGACGTCGCGGCAGGAGACACGCTCGACGTGCGGATCCCGCTGCTCCGTAAGGACGAGGTGGTCGACGCCGTCGAGACCACGTTCACGATCGGCACCGGCGCCACCGGCGACGGCGAACTCGACGTCTGGCGGGCCAACCCCGACTACTCGGCCCGCGGCACGCTGGCGGAGGTGCTCCGGACGCTGTCGCACCAGTCCTCGTCGAACGTCGCGTTCGTCCGGGTCCGGATGCCGGGCTCGGACACGCAGGTGCATCGGGTCCGCGTCGACCACGTGTTGAAGGGCACGGCACACGCCGTCGTCCTGCATCTGATCTGAGGGGTCAGGCAGGGGGCTCCAGTCGCGCCCGGAGCCAGTCCACGATCTCGGTCGTGCTGGCTCCGGGCGTGAACAGCTTCTCCACGCCCTCCGCCTCGAGCTTGGGGATGTCACCGGCGGGGATGATGCCTCCGCCGAACACCACGATGTCGCCGGCACCGCGCTCCCGCAGGAGCCGCACCACCTTCGGGAACAACGTCATGTGCGCCCCCGAATGCAGCGACAGCCCCACCGCGTCGGCGTCCTCCTCGATCGCCGTCTCGACGATCTGCTCCGGCGTCTGGTGCAGCCCCGTGTAGATCACCTCGAACCCGGCGTCGCGCAGCGCCCGGGCCACGATCTTCGCGCCCCGATCGTGCCCGTCCAGACCGGGCTTCGCCACGACGATGCGGTACGTGGGTGCCATGTCGGCGCGAGTGTAGCCAGCAGGGCGCGCGAGCGAGCCGGCTCGTAGACTCGACCACGTGCCCCGCAAGCGCGTCACGATCCGTCCGCCCGGCCTCAAGCCGACCACGAAGGTCGGCACGCTCGGCCCCTATCGTGGCCGGCTCGGGATCGGCCTGGGTGATCGCGCCGATCGTCGCCGGGGTCGTCGATCCTCATCGCCGGCTACTTCGCGCTCTTCCGGTAAGGAGGCGTCCCGTGCTCGAGGCGTACTGCTGGCCGATGTCGGTCGAACCGGGCGAGCCGGTCTCCGTGCATGTGTCCACCGACGCGCCGTCGTTCGACGTCGTCGTCGCGCGCGACGGGGCGGAGCCCGAGGTCGTGTGGCATCGTGAAGCGCTGATCGCGGGCAACCACCCCACGCCGGAGGACGCGTCGTCCCGGGGTTGCGGGTGGCCGGAGGCCTTCGAGATCCCGGTCGGGGCGTGGCGGTCGGGCTACTACGCGGTCACCCTCACCGCCGACGGCGAGCGCGCCGACGCGTTCCTCGTGGTGCGGCCGCGCGCCGGCGAGCCGACCGCCCCGATGGTCCTGGTCCTCAGCACCACCACCTACAACGCCTACAACGATTGGGGCGGGCCGTCGCTCTACACGGGCGGCACGCGCGTGTCGTTCGAGCGCCCGATGGCGAAGGGGTTCCTCATGAAGCCCGAGCCGGTCGCCCGGAAGATGCAGACCGAACCCGACCGCGAGGCCATGGGCTATATCCATTGGGCGCGCCAGCACGGCCTGTCCGATTGGAGCGGCGGCGCCGGCTGGTACCAGTACGAGCGCTCGTTCGTCCGCTGGGCCGAGGCCAACGGCTACCGGATGGACTTCGCGGTCAGCCAGGACCTCGAGCAGCGCCCCGAGGTGCTCGAGGGCCATCGCACCTTCGTGACGGTGGGCCACGACGAGTACTGGTCGTGGAAGATGCGCGACGCCGTCGACACGTTCACCGCGGCCGGCGGCAACGCCGCGATCTTCAGCGGCAACACCTGCTTCTGGCAGGTCCGGTTCGAGGACGACCATCGCGCGATGACGTGCTTCAAGTACGCGGCCCACCAGGACCCCGTCGTGGGCACGCCCGACGAGCGGTTCCTCACCGGCGTGTGGGCCGACAAGCGGATCGGCCGCCCGGAGCACGAGACGATCGGGCTGTCGTTCACGCGCGGCGGCTACTCGCGCTACGGGCTCGGCGCGCCCCGCTCCTCGGGCGGCTACACGGTGTGGCAGCCGGAGCACTGGGTGTTCGAGGGAACCGACCTGCACTACGGCGACGAGTTCGGCACCGCCGACGCGATCGTGTCCTACGAGGTGGACGGCTGCGAGCTGCGGATGCGCTGCGGGATCCCCGTCCCCACGGGTCGCGACGGCGCGCCGGAGACGTTGGAGGTGCTGGCCACCGCGCCGGCGCGCCTGTGGGCCCAGCACGAGCAACCCTCGCGCTACGCGCACGAGCCCGGCGAGCTCGAGAACGTCGCCGCCGCCCTGTTCGGCGACACCGACCCGAAGAACCTCGAGCGGATCCGCAACAACCACGCGACGATGGCGCTGTTCACGAAGCCGAGCGGCGCCACGATCTTCAACGCCGGCGTGACCGACTGGGCGTTCGGGCTGAAGCACGGCGACCCCGACGTCGAGCGGATCACCCGCAACGTGCTCGACCGGTTGAGCAGCGTGCCGGTTGCGGCTCCCTGAGGCGTCAGGCCTTCAGGTACCGATCGAACCACTCCAGGACGATCTCGAACCGCTGGACGCGATGGATCGGGCTCCCCGAACGCGTGAGCTCGTGGCACTCGCCGGGGAACCGCACGAACTCGACCTCGCGCTTGAGGTTCCGCAGGACCGTGAACAGCTGCTCGGCCTGGCCGATCGGGCACCGGAGGTCGTCCTCGGAGTGCAGGATCAGCAGCGGCGTCGTGATCCGGTCGGCGAACGTGAGCGGCGAGGTATCGCGGTACGCCTCGGGCGCGTTCCACGGGTAGTCGCCGAGGTAGCCGCGGAAGAACCCGGCGAAGTCGCACGTGCCGTCCTCCGAGGCCATGTCGTTCACCGCGCGCTCGCTGATCCCGCAGGCGAACCGGTCCGTGTGCCCGACGATCCACGACGTCATGTAGCCGCCGTAGGAGCCGCCCATCACGCCGAGCCGGTCCGGGTCGATCCAGTCGAAGCGCTTCACCGCCTCGTCCACGACCGCCATCAGGTCGTCGAAGTCCACCGAGCCCCAGCCCTCGCCGTCGGCCACCGGGCCCCGGATCGCGCGACCGAACTCCTCGCTGTAGCCGGAGGAGCCGCGGGGGTTGGCGAAGATCACGGCGTAGCCCGCTCCCGCTTGTACCTGGAACTCGTCGAAGAACCGCAACCCGTACTGGGTGAACGGTCCGCCGTGGATGTTGAGGATCGCGGGGTAGCGCGTGCCCTCCTCGAACCCGGCGGGGCGGAGCACCCACGCGTCGACCTCCGTGCCGTCGGGCGAGACGGCGGTGAACGACTCGGGCTCGACCACCCCGACCTCGGCGAGGAACGCTGCGCCGACGTCGGTGAGCCGGCGGTCGCCCGCGTAGATCTCCGCGAGGCCGGAGGTCGTCGCGCTGTGCACGATCGTGCCGCCCACGACGTCGAAGCCGGTGATCCAGCCCTCGAGCCCCGGGACGGCGGTCGGCCGCCCCCGTCCGAAGGTGCTCGGTACAGCGGGACCCGTCCTTCGTCCTCGATCGGGAACAGCAGGTCGTCGCCGTCCCAGATCGGCCCGCGGATCGCCGGATACGGGGCGCACGTCCGGTCGAGATCGGTCCCGAGCAGGGTCCGCTGGCGCGTGGCGACGTCGAGCACCGCGATCAGGCCGTGGCGCGGTTCGTCGAACTCGCCCGGGATGAACGCGTACGCGATCCGCGCGCCGTCGGGCGACCACGACACGGACGCATACGAACCGTCGGTCACGGTGAGCCGTTCCGGCTCCCCGCCCTCGGCCGAGACGACGAACACGTCGTTGGTCGTGGTGAGGTCCCAATCCTCGTGGCGTGCCGAGGTGAACGCGATGCGCGTGCCGTCGGGCGACCACGACGGCGGGCCGTCATCCATGTCGCCGCTCGTGATCCGCACGGCGGGCGCGTCGCCGTCGCGACCGACGACGTAGACGTGGTGCCGGCGCGCGAACGTGAACCCCTCGTGGTCGAGCCGGTATCGGAGTCGCGTGATCCGTCGCGGGGGGCGCTTCGCGACGTCCTCGACGTCGTCGTTCGGATCGTGGTCGCGCGCGAGGAACGCGAGCCGGGTCCCGTCGGGCGACCACACCGGTGCCTCGACGCTCTCCTTCAGGTCGGTGAGCACGACCGGCTCGCCGGGGCGGTCGACGGGCATCACGTACAGCTGCGCGACGTCACCGTCGCGGTCGGAGGTGAAGGCCAGCCAGCGGCCGTCGGGCGACCAGCGCGGGCTGGTGTCCGACTTCGCGCCGGACGTCAGCCGCCGCGGAGGCTCCGACCCGTCGACCGGAACCGACCAGATCGCGGCTCGCGCTTCCTTCGTATCGGGGTCGATCGTCGCGACGACGTAGGCGACGGTCGTGCCGTCCGGAGACAGCCGTGGGTCGCCCGTTCCCGTCAGTCGGAAGACGTCGTCGGGTCGCATCCCTGGCCTCCTAGACATCGCGGAACCTCCGGACCGTGGGGACGTGATCCTCCCACGATCCGGAGGCTCCGTTGCGGGAGCAGACACGCGACCCCGAGTTGCGGGCCCGCTCCGGGGAAGAGCATCGTCACCCCAACCGTTCCCTCCGAGCGATACCGCGCGATACTGCCGCTGCTGTAGGTCCTCTCGCTACCGTCGGAGGTCGGAACGCGCGCGCATCGGTCCTACCCGGGTTCCGGTATCGAACCGCCCGAGCCGTAGGATGCCGCCCATGCGCTGGGAGGGATTCGAGCGTGCATGCCCGCAGATCGCGACCGTCGCCCGAGAGCGGTTCGCGGCCGACGAGGTCGTGATGCTCGGCACGGTGCGCCCCGACGGTACGCCGAGGATCAGTCCCAACGAGGTGGACTTCACGCAGGGTCAACTGTGCTTCGGCATGATGCCGGACAGTCGCAAGGCCTTGGATCTGCGTCGCGACCCACGGCTGCTCGTCCATAGCGTGCCCCAGGGTCGGATGAACGCGGGCGGCGACATCAAGCTCAGGGGCCTCGCGCTCGAGGAGCACGACCTGGACTTCCGGGCGGCGTACCGGCGGACGATCTTCGAGCGGATCGAGTGGGCGCCCGATGAGCCCGATTTCCACCTGTTCACCCTCGATGTGCACGACGCGGTGTTCATACGGTTCGGTCACGACCGGGTCGCGCTGCGGTGGGACGAGGCGACCGGGTTCCGGCGAGATCCGGCACCCCGACGACCCCCCCGGCTGAGCCGGAGGCGATCACCTAGCCCACCTTGCGGATCGGGGCGTACGCGAGCAGCACGCGCTTCTCGCCGGCGTCGGAGAACCGGATCGTCGCCTCGGCGTCGTCGCCGGCGCCGCTCGTGGTCACGACGACGCCTTCGCCCCACTTCTCGTGCACGATCGTGTCGCCTGCGACGATCGCCGGCGTCTCCCGCCGCTGCGCCGGCACGGGCCTCGGCGGCGTCCACCCCGGCTCGACCCGCACCTCGCGCTCGGCCCCGGGGAGGCCGACGACGGTGTACCCGCCGCCGCCGTTCCGCGCGCCGCTCCCGTACCGCGAGCCCCCGCCGTAGCGCGACGGCGTCTGCCGGCGGATCTCGCTCTCGCGAACGTCGATCAGGTGCTGCGGCACCTCGCCGAGGAACCGCGACGGCGGGTTGAACTGCGTCTGTCCGAAGATCGTCCGGCTCCACGCGTGCGTCAGATAGAGGCGCCGCTGCGCGCGGGTCACCCCCACGTACGCGAGCCGGCGCTCCTCCTCCAGCTCGTGCGTGTCGGTCATCGAACGGAAGTGGGGGAAGATCCCGTCCTCCATCCCGACGATGAACACGACGGGGAACTCCAGGCCCTTCGCGATGTGCAGGGTCATCAGGGTGATCGTGGACTCGTCCTCGTCGTACTCGTCCTGCTCCCCCACCAGCGAGACCTGCTCCAAGAACGCGTCCAGGTCGGCGTCGGGGTCGCGCGCCGCGAGCTCCATCGCCACACCGGACAGCTCCTGCAGGTTCTCGATCCGACCTTCGGCCTCGACGGTTCGCTCGGTCTCGAGCTCGAGCAGGTAGCCCGACTCCTGCGCCGCGAACTCGACCATCCGCGCCGGTCCCGCGCCGTCGTCCAGGTGCGCCCGCAGCGCCGTCATCACGTCGGTGAACCCCTTCACCGCGCCCTTCGCCCGCGAGTTGAGGACGCCGATCTCGTCGACCCGGCGACAGGCCTCCACCACGTCGATCCCCTCGTCGCGCGCGTAGGTCTCGACCGCCGCCACCGTCGCGTCGCCGATCCCCCGCTTGGGCATGTTGACCACGCGGCGGAACGAGATCACGTCCTGCGGGTTGAGGAGCAGCCGCAGGTAGCCCAGGACGTCCTTGATCTCCTTGCGCTGGTAGAAGCGCACGCCCCCGAAGACCCGGTACGGCGTACCGACCCGCATGCAGATGTCCTCGATCACGCGCGACTGCGCGTTCGTGCGGTAGAAGATCGCGACGTCGCGGTAGCGGAAGCCCTCCTCGTCGCGGAGGCGCTCGATCTCCGAGGCGACGAACAGCGCCTCCTCGTGCTCGTCGTTCGCCTTGAAGCTCACGACCAGCTCGCCGGCGGCCGCGTCGGTCCATAACACCTTCGGCTTGCGCTGGGTGTTGTGCTCGATCAGCGCGTTCGCCACGTCGAGGATGTTGCCGGTGGAGCGGTAGTTCTGCTCCATCAGGAACACCTGCGCGTCGGGGTAGTCGCGCTCGAAGTCGAGGATGTTCTGGATCGTGGCGCCGCGCCAGGAATAGACGCCCTGGTCGGCATCGCCCACGACGCAGACGTTGCGGTAGCGCGAGGCGAGCTGGTTCACGAGCTCGTACTGCGCGCGCGAGGTGTCCTGGTACTCGTCGACCAGCAGGTAGCGGAACCGCTCCTGGTAGTGCTGCAGCACCTCGGGGTGGTCGCGGAACAGGTGGACGGTCTCGCTGATCAGGTCGTCGAAGTCGAGCGCTCCGGCCTCCTTCTTCCGCGCCTCGTAGACGCGGTAGACCTTCGCGACGATCTCCTCGTAGAAGTTCGACGCCATCTCGGCGAAGGCCTGCGGCGACAGCACGCGGTCCTTCGCCTTGCCGATCGCCGCCGCGAGCTGGCGCGGCGGGAACCGCTTCGGATCGATGTCGAGGTCCTTCACGATCCCGGCGATCAGCCGCTCCGTGTCGCCGTCGTCGTAGATCGTGAAGCTCGACGGCACCCCCAGGTGGGTGTGCTCGCGCCGCAGGATCCGGGCGCACATCGAGTGGAACGTGAGGATCCACATCTTGCCGGCGAGGCCGCTGCCCACGAGCCCCTCCACGCGCTCGGCCATCTCGCGGGCGGCCTTGTTCGTGAAGGTGATCGCGAGGATCTCGAACGGCGAGACGTTCTCCTCGCGGATGAGGTAGGCGATCCGATGCGTGAGGGCGCGCGTCTTCCCGCTGCCGGCCCCCGCCACGATCAGGACCGGGCCCTCGGTGTGCAGGACCGCCTCGCGCTGGATGTCGTTGAGACCGTCGAGCAGGGGGGACGTCAGGGACACGCGGTCAGTCTAGGGGTGCCCGCCGTCACGGCGCCGGGAGCCCCCGCAGCCAGGGCTCGAGCAGTGCGAACCCGCTCGCGAGCAGGAACTGGTGCCCGCCGGTGGGGACCCGCACGACCGTCGCCTGCGGGAACAGCGCGGCCCACTCCGCGACGTTGCCGACGCCGACCCGCTTGTCGTCTGCGGCGTGGAGCAGCCCGATCGGGAGATGGCGCAGCGCCGTCGCGGCGCGGGCGACGTCGTCCGCGAGGCTCGGATCCGACCACAGCGACCAGAGCGTCCACACCCTGCTGTGCACGGTCTGACGGCCGTAGTCGCGGACCACCGCCCGCGGGTACCTTCGGGTCGCGAGGATCGGCAGCGACACGAGCGGCCACGCCACCCGCAGCGTCCCGCCGACCACCTTCGGCAGCACGCGGCGCTCGGAGATCCGCTCCGGCGACGGCCACCGCGGGTCCGTCGCCGGGAACGGCGCCGCCGCCATCGCCAACGAGCGTGTCCGGTCGACGTGCGCGCCGCCCCACAGGGCGGCGAGGACCCCGCCGAGCGAGTGCCCCACCACCACGGCCGGACCGACGCCGTCCGTCACGGCGTCGAGGTCCCCGAGATGGAGCGCGCGGTCGTACGCGATCGACGGCTTATCCGACGAGCCGAACCCGGCGAGGTCCGGCGCGAGCACGCGGTAGCGATCCCCACCCGGTCGGCGAGCCCCGACCAGTAGC
The DNA here is from genome assembly GCA_963710985.1 of uncultured Actinomycetes bacterium. Classification (GTDB taxonomy): domain Bacteria; phylum Actinomycetota; class UBA4738; order UBA4738; family HRBIN12; genus AC-51. Next base: position 389,789 of record CAVQCI010000007.1, read on the forward strand.
GTCCCGAGCCGCCCAGACCGTGGATCGCGAGCAGCGGCGCGCCGCGCCCCGCCTCCCACACGCGCATCCGGCCCCACGGCCGTTCCACCCAGCGTCCCCGCATCCTTCGGCGCAGTCTAGGAGGCCGACCTGTGTTGGATGTCCGAGGACTCCTCCGGCGGTACCGTGGTCGGGATGAGCGACGCCGCCCCGCCCGCTCCCTCCCGCGCCGACTGGCGGCGGCCCGTGCGCTGGTTCGGGATCGCGTGCTTGATGGGCGCGGCGTTCTTCGCCGGCTACGTCGTCTGGTTGCTGTGGGGCACAGGTCTGCAAACGGCCAGGGCGCAGAACACGCTCCGTGCCACGATCGATCGACAGCTGCTGGATCCGTTGCCGATCAGCCAGGCGCCTCCGCCCGGCGCCCGTCTGATCCCGGGCAGCGCCTACGGCGTGATCGAGATCCCGTCGATCGGGGTGGACATGGTGGTGGTCGAGGGCACCGCCTACGAGGACCTCAAGAAGGGTCCGGGTCACTACCCCGACACCGCGAACCCCTGGGACGGCACCGGGCGGGTCGGGATCGCCGGGCACCGCACCACGTACCTTGCACCGTTCTTCAACCTCGACGAGGTGCGCGTCGGGAACCGGATCACGCTGCTCACGAAGTACGGCACCTTCGTTTACCGCGTGACGAGGAACTTCGTGATGCCGGAGCAGACCGCGGGGGTGGTCCTGACGCAGACCGTCGACCCGACGCTCGTGCTCACGACCTGCAACCCGAAGTACGGCTCGAGCCAGCGGCTGATCGTGACGGCAGACCTCGTGAAGGCCCCGGGCGGCTGATCGAGTCCTGCGACCCGGCTTGGGCCACCGACCCGCGCTGCAGGAACCGGTGCGTCGCGTCGTCGAGGTCGAGCGAGGTCGACGCGAGCACGTGCTCGCGGATCAGCGCCGCGATCCGCCCGAGCCGATCCGGCGGGAAGACCGCGAGCGGCACCGTGACGCGTCCGCCCCGCGTGTCCTCGAGCAGCAGCACCTGGTTCGAGCGCGCGCCGCCCGCGAGGGGGTTGCCGCCCACCCGGCAGGTCTTCAGCGCGACGAGGTCGACCGAACGCCGCAGGAACGCGTGCCCGGACAGACGCGTCCCCCGCACGCGGACACGCTGACCGAACCCGATCGCCGTGAACAGCGTGAACCCGACCGCGAGGCCGAGGGAGCACCCGAGCCAGGGAGTGGACCGCCCGCCCATGACGGCGACGAGCGCCCAAGAGGCCGCCGCGAGGACGCTCGGCACGAGCAGCCATCCCAGCGGGAGCCGGACCGTCGTCGAGGACATCGAGCCGCAGCGTACCGAGGTCGCGCACGCGAACGACGCGCCAGCGGCATCATGGTCGGGTCCGTCGAGCAAGAGGAGGCTTCGATGAGGACGTTCCGGCGTGCATGGATCGTGGCGGCCGTCGCCGCCGTGCTGATCCCGGTGGGGATCGCGTACGGGCTCTCGACCAAGGGGTCGCGGGTCTCGTGCTTGGACTGGAGCGCGCGCGCCAAGATGGCGTCGACGTCGTCCTCGACCTGGCAGAACGTGCCGGGACTGCATGTGAAGGCCGTGCTCGCCGAGAACTTCGCCGTGCAGGTGAGCGCCACCTTCGCGGGCTCGGACGTGCAGCTCCGCGTCACCGACACCTCGGTCGGCGGCACGTTCCCGCTTGCACCGCGCGCCACGAGGTTCTCGCCCGGCACCGGGCTGAACGCGTTCGCGTACACGTGGGTCGGCTCGAGCCCCGCCGAGCACCAGCACACGTTCCAGCTGCAGTGGCGGGTGAAGTCGGGAACCGCCGTGTTGCACAACGGCGACATCACGGCCCTCTACCAGGGAGCGCCGACCCCGGCCGCCTGCTCGTAGATCCGCAGGGTCCGGCGAGCCCCCGGCTCGGTCACTCCCACTCGATCGTGCCGGGGGGCTTGCTGGTGATGTCGTAGGCGACCCGGTTCACGCCGGGGACCTCGCGGACGATCCGCGACGCGATCCGGTCGAGGACCTCGGCGGGCAGGCGCGCCCAGTCCGCCGTCATCGCGTCCTCGGAGGTCACCGCGCGGACCACGACCGGGTTCTCGTAGGTGCGCCCGTCGCCCATCACGCCGACCGACTGCACGTCGGCCAGGAGCACGCAGAACGCCTGCCACGTCTCGTGCTCGAGCCCGGCGCGACGGATCTCCTCGCGCACGACGTGATCGGCGCCGCGGACCTTCGCGAGATTCTCGGCGTTCACCTCGCCGACGATCCGCACCGCGAGCCCCGGCCCCGGGAACGGCTGGCGCCGGACGATCTCCTCCGGCAAGCCCGAGCTCCGAGCCGACCTGGCGGACCTCGTCCTTGAATAGGTCGCGCAGCGGCTCGACCAGCTCGAACATCCATGTCCTCGGGCAGGCCGCCCACGTTGTGGTGGCTCTTGATGTTCGCGGCCGTCTGCGAACCCGACTCGATCACGTCCGGGTACAGCGTCCCCTGCACGAGGAACCTCGCGCCCGTGTGCTCGCGCGCGACCTCCTCGAACACCCGGATGAACTCCTCGCCGATCGCCTTGCGCTTGCCCTCGGGATCGGTGACCCCGGCGAGCTTCGCGAGGAACCGGTCCTGCGCCTTCACGTGCACGAGCGGCACGTGGAAGTGCCGTGCGAACGTCTCCTCGACCTGTTCGGGCTCGCCTTCGCGGTTCAGCCCGTGGTCGACGAACACGCACGTCAGCTGGTCGCCGATCGCCCGGTACACGAGGAGCGCCGCCACCGAGGAGTCGACGCCGCCCGAGAGCGCGCACAGAACCTGCGCGTCGCCGACCTGCGCGCGGATCTCGCGCGACCTGCTCGTCGATGATGTTCGTCGGGGTCCAATCGGGCAGCAGCCCGCACCCGTCGAACAGGAAGCGCTTCATCACGGCCTGTCCGTGCGCCGTGTGCGTGACCTCCGGATGGAACTGGACCGCGAACAGACCGCGCTCCGGATCCTCCATCGCGGCGACCGGGATCGTGTCGGTGGTCGCCGTCACGCGGAACCCTTCGGGCGTGCGCGTCACGGCGTCGCCGTGCGACATCCACACCGTGTCCTCGCCCGGGAGGTCCTGCAGCAGGACGCCAGGGCGCTCGACGTGCAGCTCGGTCGCCGCCGTACTCGCGCTGGCCCGTCGCCGCGACCTCGCCGCCGAGCGCCTGCGCCATCAGCTGGTGGCCGTAGCAGATCCCGAGCACCGGCACCCCGAGCTCGAACAGACCGGGATCGACCTGCGGCTCCGTTCGGCTCGTACACGCTGGCGGGGCCGCCGGACAGGATGATGCCGGCCGGACGTTTCGCAGCCAGCTCGGCCGCGCTCAGGTCGTGCGGCACGATCTCGGAGTAGACGTGCGCCTCGCGGACCCGCCGGGCGATCAGCTGCGCGTACTGCGCCCCGAGATCGACGACCAGGACCGGCCGCGGCTCGTTCATCCCCGGCACGGTAGCAGGCTCACCCCAGCCGCTGAGCGTCGCTCAGTGGCCCATCCCGACGCGCTGCTGCGTCTGGTAGGTCTTCCCCTCGGTCTTGATCGACGGGGCGATCACGAGCTCGGCCTTCTGGAACTCCTTGATCGTCTGCGTAGCCGGTGGTGGCCATCGACGTCGCGAGCGCGCCGAACAGGTTGAACGTGCCGTCGTTCTCGTGGGCGGGTCCGGTGAGGATCTCTTCGATCGAGGCGACCTGCTGGGTCTTCACGCGCGCGCCGCGCGGGAGCGTCGGGTGGAACGTGGCCATCCCCCAGTGGTAGCCGCGGCCCGGTGCCTCGAACGCGCGGGTCATCGGCGAGCCGATCATCACGGCGTCGGCGCCGCACGCGATCGCCTTCGCGATGTCGCCGCCGGTGCGCATCCCTCCGTCGGCGATCACGTGGCAGTAGCGGCCCGTCTCGTGCAGGTGCTCACGGCGCGCGGCCGCCGCGTCGGCGATCGCGGTCGCCTGGGGGACGCCGACCCCCAGGACCCCGCGGGTCGTGCACGCGTTGCCGGGGCCGACCCCGACCAGCACGCCGACGGCGCCCGTCCGCATCAGGTGCAGCGCCGTCTGGTACGAGGCGCACCCGCCGACGATCACGGGGATGTCGAACGCGGGGATGAACTCCTTCAGGTTGAGCGGCTCGACCTTGGTGGAGACGTGCTCACCCGAGACGACCGTCCCCTGGATCACGAGGAGGTCGAGCCCGGCTTCGAGGACCAGCCCCGCGTAGCGCTCGACCCGCTGGGGGGTGAGCGAGGCACTCGAGACGACGCCTCCCTGCTTGATCTCCTGCGATCCGCCGGCCGATCAGCTCCTCCTTGATCGGCTCGGTGTAGAGCTCCTGCATCCGGCGGGTCGCCTTCTCGTCGGGCAGGGACGCGATCTCGTCGTAGACGGGCTCCGGATCCTCGTAGCGGGTCCACAGGCCCTCGAGGTTCAGGCAGCCGAGGCCACCGAGGCGACCGATCTCGATCGCGGTCGCGGGGCTGACCGCGGCATCCATCGCGCTCGCCATCATCGGCAGCGGGAACGTGTACGCGTCGATCTCCCACGAGATGTCGACATCCTCGGGGTCGCGCGTGCGCCGCGACGGCACGATCGCCACCTCGTCGAACCCGTACGCCCGCCTCGCGGTCTTGCCGATGCCGATCTCGAACTCCACGACTCCCCACCCCTTGCCGCTCGCGACGACCGGATACGCGAAACGCCCACCCCGTCCGGAGTGGGCGTCAGCGAACCCGCATGCGTGTCAGGCTACCAGCCGATGCATGAGGTCCCGGTCGTTCCCAAAGCCGCCGATGCGTTCGCGCTGCTCGTCCCCGACGCCGGTCTTCGCTTCTACGCCGACCTGTTCGCGCGAGCGCGGGAGCGGCTGGCCGGGCGCACCGTGTGGCACGTCAACTCGACCGCGGAGGGCGGAGGCGTCGCAGAGCTCCTGCGGTCGGCGCTCGGGTACCTGCGGCACGGCGGGATGGACGCGCGCTGGCTCGTGATCGACGGGGATGGCTCTTCTTCATGATCACGAAACGGATCCACAACCGGCTCCACGGCGATCTCGGGGACCGCGGCCCGCTCGGATCCGACGAGCGAGCGCACCTCGAGGGCGTGACGAAGGACAACCTCGCTCAAGCGCTGCAGCAGGTCGACCCGGGCGACGTCGTGGTCGTGCACGACCCTCAGCCGCTCGGGCTGATCCCGGGGTTCGTGGCGCACGGCGCCCACGTGATCTGGACGTGTCACGTGGGGATCGACGTGCCCAACGACGTCGCGCGCTCCGCGTGGGAGTTCCTCCTCGGCCCACTCGCGCCCGCGCACGCGTACACCTTCACGCGACAGGAGTACGTGTGGGAAGGCCTGGAACGGGCTCGCGTCACGTTGATCCCGCCGTGCATCGATGCCTTCTCGCTGAAGAACGTCGAGATCGAGCCCGACCGCCAGGTCGCGATCCTGCAGGCCGCCGGCTTGCTGGACGGCTCCTCGACGCTGCCCCCGACGTTCGTGCGTGCCGACGGTTCGCCGGCGGAGGTGACCGCCCGGGCCGAGGTGCTCGAGCAGGAGCCGCTCCCCCCCGACGTGCCTGTCGTGCTGCAGGTATCCCGCTGGGACGCGCTCAAGGATCCCCGAGGCGTGATCGAGGGGTTCGTCCAGACGCCGGAGATCACCGACGCACACCTGGTGCTCGCGGGACCGGCACCCTCGTCGGTGGCCGACGACCCCGAGGCCGTCGCGGTGCTCGCGGACCTCCGGACGACGTGGGAAGCGCTCCCGCCGTCGCGGCGGCGTCGCGTGCACCTCGCGAACCTGCCCACCCACGACGTCGAGGAGAACGCGGTGATCGTGAACGCGCTGCAACGCTACGCCGACGTCGTGGTGCAAAAGAGCCTTGCGGAGGGGTTCGGCCTGACCGTGACGGAGGCGCTCTGGAAGCAGCGACCGATGGTGGCGGCCGGCGTCGGCGGGATCAAGGACCAGATCACCGACGGCGTGAACGGGCGGTTGGTCGATCCGCGCGACCTCACGGCCTTCGGCAACGCGGTCGCTTCCCTGCTGGCGGATCCGGAGGGTGCCGCGCGGATGGGGGTCGCGGGCCGCGAACGCGTTCGCGAGCGTTACCTCGCGCCGCACTACCTCGGGGCCTACCTCGACCTGATCCTCCGCATCGACGGCTGAGCCGCTGAAGCCCCGCTCAGTGCTCCTTGACGACGTGACCCGACTCGCCCACCCGCAGGTCGGTCATGCCCGAGTGCACGCGGTCGCCTTCGATCAACACCTCGTCGGAGTCGAGCCAGCCGAGCTCCTTCAGGCGGGTCATCACGAACTGCAGCGACTCCTCGGGAGTCTGGCTGAGCGTGTCCACGACGATCTCGGGATCCTCGGGCACCTCGTACGGGTCATCGACGCCGGTGAACCCGGTGATCTCGCCGGCGAGCGCCTTCTTGTAGAGGCCCTTCGGATCGCGGTGCGCGGCGATCTCGTCGACCGTCGCGTGCACGTAGACCTCGACGAAGTCCCCGATCAGCTCGCGGTTCGCGTCGCGGGTCTCCTTGTACGGCGAGATCGGGCAACAGATCGTCGCCACGCCGTTGCGCGTGAGCAGGTTCGCGACGAACCCGATCCGCCGGATGTTGAGGTCGCGGTCCTCCTTCGAGAACCCGAGGCCTTTGGACAGGTTCTGACGCACGACGTCGCCGTCGAGGATCTCGGTCTTCATCCCCCGCGCCTGGAACTCGTGATACAGCATCTCGGCGATCGTCGACTTGCCCGCGCCCGACAGACCCGTGAACCAGACGGTGAATCCCCTCTGCTCCGTCACTGCAAGAAGCTCCTTCCTACCGCGCCGGGCAGCGCCTCGGTCGCGTCGATGCCGTACAGGGAAAGGATCGACGGACCGACGTCGACGAGCTCAAGCCCGTCGACCTTGCCGATCCGCTGGCCCTCGAGGCCCTTCATGATGAAGATCCCGTCGCGGTCGTGGTTCGCGCCGTCGGGGCCGGTGTCGTTCTCGTAGGTGTACAGGCTCGAGTTGCCGACCGAGCCGATCGAGCGCCACTCGAGGTCGCCGAAGTAGACGATCAGGTCCGGCGCGACACCGCGAACCTCGGGGTAGACATCCTGCGGCTTCAGGACCTTGGTGCCGAGCCGCTCGCCGTCGGGGCCGAGCTGGGCCTCGAGCTTCGCGATCAGCTCGTCACGGACCTCCTCGTAACGACCGGGCTCGACGATCCCCTGCGGCTCCCGGCCCTTCACGTTGAGGAACAGCCGCCCGTAGTAGCCGCCGTCGCCCCACGCGACGGTGCGGCTCCAGTCGATCTTCACGTCCTTGATCGGGGTCGGCCCGCTCACCGGTTCGGCGAGCGTCAGGTAGCCCTCCTGGATCAGCCAGTCGTTGAAGCACAGGCCACCCATCATCGGGCGGGCGCCGTGGTCGCTCATCACGATCGTGACGGCGTCCTCGGGCACCAGCTCGAGGAAAGCGGCGAGCTCCCGGTCGAGGAACCGGTAGTAGTCCTGGAACGCGGTCTCGTACTTGTTCCCCGGCTCGTAGAGCGGGTGTCGAGCGTCGTAGTACTGCCAGAACACGTGGTGCAGACGGTCCGGCGCGATGTCGCAGAGCATGAAGAAGTCCCACGGCTTGTTCTTGAGCAGCCGCCGCCCGACCTGGAACCGGCGCTCGGTCATCTTGAAGACCTGGTCGAGCGTGACGTCGAAGCCGGCCTGGCGGAAGTTCGGGATGTCGAAGATGTAGTTGCCGGCGCCGCCGAGCTCCTCGTCGATCTCGACCTCGAGCTCCTGCGGGAACGCCCAGCGCTCGGCCGAGGGCGGGGTCAGGAAGCACCCGACGCGCCAGCCCGGGAACTCCTTGGGCGGCGGGAACGAGGGCGGCACGCCGATCAGGACCGAGCGCTTGCCCTGCGCGCCGAGCGCGTCCCAGACGGCGGGCGCCTTGATCGAGCCGGCGTGGGCGATCGACAGCCCTTCGTAGGTGGTGTCCTTGCGGTTGCGGAAGCCGTAGATCCCGAGCTGGCCGGGGGTGGTGCCGGTCATCCCGCACGCCCACGCGGGCACGGTGATCGGCGGGGTGATCGACGCGAGGTCGCCGTACATGCCTTCGCTCATCAGCTTGGCGAGCGTCGGCACCTCGGCGTTGAGGTCGTCGAACAGGAGCTTGGGGGTGCCGCAGTCGAGGCCGACCACGACCACCCGGGGGCCTTGCTGCATCCTGTGGCTCCTTCGGAAGTCAGGTGTCCATCCACGAGGATGCCGGGCGCGCTGACGCTCGGGGGAGCTCCTCGGTTCGGCTATCCTACCAGCCGCTTCGGGCCCGGCAGCCGCGTCGGCGCCGTCCCGGAACCGTTCCGACGATGACGTTCCTGCGACGCGTGCTCAAGGTGCAGGCGGCCCTGTGGGCCCTGTTCGGCGTGGCGCTCGCCGTGGCGCCGGGGCTCGTGTTGCGACTGCTCGATCAACCCCCCGTCACCGACGGCGTGTGGCTGCGGATGGCCGGGGTGATGGCGGTCGTGCTCGCGATGCTGATGGTCCTCGTCTCCGAGCACCTCAAGGAGACGTGGTGGTGGGCGTGGGCCTTCGCGCTCCTGGAGGCGGGCACCGCGACGGTCTTCGTGCTGAACGCGCTCGTCGGGCTGCCCGAGGGCGCCGCCGCCTGGCCCTGGTGGGTCTTCGGGGTGGTCGACCTCGCGTTCGCAGCCGCTCTCCTGTGGGGGCTCGCGCGATCGGGGCAGGAGAACCCGTTCGTCTGAGGGACGGGCGCGTATCGTTAGGCAGATGAGCGCTGTCGCCGCCGACGGCGTCGTGATCCACACGGATGCTCTGCGGAAGGTCTATCCGACGGGCGTGACCGCGGTCGAGTCGCTCGACCTCGAGATCCACGACGGGGAGATCTTCGGGCTGCTCGGGCCCAACGGCGCCGGCAAGACCACGACGATCGGGATGCTGACGACGCGCGTGGTGCCGACGTCGGGGAGCGCGCGGGTGGCCGGCATCGACGTGGTCGCGGACCCGCCGCACGCGAAGGCCCGGGTGGGGGTCGTGTCGCAGTCCAACACGCTCGACCGCAGCCTGTCGGTCCGCGAGAACCTGGAGTTCCACTGCCGCTACTTCGCGATGAGCGCCCGCGACGCCCGACGGGTCGCCGACGCGCTCCTGGAGGTGTTCCGCCTGGAAGACCGGGCCGACGCCGACGTGAGCACGCTTTCGGGCGGGATGGCCCAGCGCCTGCTGGTCGCGCGGGCGGTCGCGCACCGCCCGACCGTGCTCTTCCTCGACGAACCGACCTCGGGACTGGATCCGCAATCACGACTGGCGCTCTGGGAGATCCTCCGCGAGATCCACCACGACGGGCAGACGGTCGTGCTGACGACGCACTACATGGAGGAAGCCGACCGCCTCTGCGAACGGGTCGCCGTGATGGACCACGGCAAGATCCTCGCGCTCGACACGCCGGCGGCGCTGAAGCGCACGGTGGGGGGCGACGTCGTCGTGCAGGTGCGCGCCGGCGACCAGCCCGACCGTCTCGCCGCGCATCTGCACGATCTCGAGGGCGTCAACGGCACGACCGTCGTCGGTGAGAACGTGCTCCTCACCGCGTCGGCCGCCGACGGGCTCCTGCCCCGCGTGATCCAGGTCGCCGAGGCCGGCGGCTTCCACGTGCACGACATCGCGATCGACGAGCCCACGCTCGAAACGGTCTTCATCAACCTCACCGGGAAGGACCTGCGGGATTGAGCGAACGCACCGCCACCGGCCTGCCGTACGTCGGCGTGCTCCACCCCTCGTCGTCGACGGCGTTCGTCGGCCTGCTGTTGCGCGACCTGGCCGTCCTGCGCAAGGAGTTCGCGACGTTCATGGGTCGCACGGTGATGCAGCCGCTGCTGTTCGTGTTCGTGTTCACCTACGTGTTCCCGAAGATCGGGCAGGGCGTGGGCGGGGCGGCGGGCGCGGCGAGGTTCTCCACGCTGCTCGTCCCCGGCGTGATCGCGATCGCGTGCATCTTCCAGGGGATCCAGGCGGTGGCCCTGCCGCTCGTCCAGGACTTCGGGTACAGCCGTGAGATCGAGGACCGCGTGATGGCGCCGATGCCGGTGTGGGCGGTGGCGTTCGAGAAGGTCGTCGCCGGCGCGATCCAGGGCCTCGTCGCGGCGCTGATCGTGTTCCCGCTCGCGCTGTTCGTCCCGGCGACCCCGGTCCACCTCACGGTGAAGATCCCCGAGCTCGTGACGCTGCTGCCGCTGGCCTGTTTCGTGGGCGCGGGGCTCGGACTCGTGCTCGGCACGCGGGTTCAGCCGCGCCAGGTGCCCTTGCTGTTCGGGATCGTCGTGATCCCCATCACGTTCCTGGGCGCCACCTACTACCCGTGGGCGAGCCTCACGCCGATCCCGTGGCTCAAGGTCCTCGTGCTGGTCAACCCGCTCGTATACATGAGCGAGGGGATGCGCGCCGCGCTCACGGACGAGCCGCACATGGCGCTGTGGGCCGTCTACGCGGGCCTGATCGGGTTCATCGCGCTGTTCCTCGCGCTCGGGATCTCCGGGTTCCGCAAGCGCGTGCTGTCCTGAGATCGCTCAGACGACGGGACCCGCCTCGATCCGGGAGCGCGCGAGACGGTCCGCGGCCTCAGCCGTGGTGATCCCTTCGCGCTCGGCATCGGCGAAGACCTGCTGCAGCGTCGCGCCGACCCCCGCCAGCCGGGCCTGCATCATCGACTCGTCCCACCCGAGCGTCTCGTAGCCCGCCAGCCAGATCACGCCGCCGGCGTTCACGACGTAGTCGGGCGCGTAGACGATCCCGGCGCCACGGAGCCGTTCGGCATCCTCGGGCTCGGCGAGCTGGTTGTTGGCGGCTCCGGCCACCACCCGGCACGTAAGGCGGGAGATCGTCGTCGCGGACAGGACCGCGCCGGTCGCGCACGGCGCGAAGACGTCGCACGGGGTCGCGATCACGGCGTCGGTCTCGATCGCGCGGCCTCGGACGCGCGTGGCGGTCGCCGCCGCGCGCGAGGCGTCGACGTCGGCCAGCAGCAGCGACGCGCCCGCCTCGGCGAGGTGGCCGGCCAAACGGTCGCCGACCGCCCCGCAGCCCTGCACGAGCACGGTGCGTCCGGCGAGGTCCGTCGAGCCGAACGCGTGCCCGCAGGCGGCGACGACGCCGTGGAACGCGCCCAGCGCCGTCCCCACCGCGGGATCGCCCGCTCCCCCGTGCCCGGGGCTCTTGCCGAGGACGAACGAGGTCCCCTCGGCGATCACGTCCATGTCGGCCTGTCCGGTGTTCATGTCGGCGGCGGTCACGTAGGTTCCGTGCAGCGACTCGACGAGGGCCGCGTAGCGGAGCAGCAGCTCGCGGCGCGCGGCGGAGCCGCGCGCCGCGACCTCGGGCACCGCCAGCACGGCCTTCCCACCGCCGTAGGGCAGGTTCGCGGCCGCCTGCTTCATCGTCATCGCGCCCGACAGGCGTAAGACGTCGCGGAGCGCGTCTTCCGCGCTCTCGTACGACTTCATCCGCGTGCCGCCCATCGCCGGGCCCAGCCGGGTGGAGTGCACGCCCACGAACATCCAGGTCCCAGTCGGCTCGTCGTACCGGGCGACGAGCTCCTCGCCGTCCCAGGACCGCAGGAGCGCATCGAACATGGGCTCAGTCTAGGAGCCGCATCGGCCGCAGGTGACGTGGGTCGCGCAGCCCTCTACACGGGCGCTCGCTCGACGGTCAGGTGGTGCGCGGAGATCCCGAAGTAGATGCTCGGGTCGTCGACCCGGTGCTGCACCAGGATCGTCCAGCGGCCGGCGGGCAGCACGCGGCTCTTCTCCATCGTCAGGGAGTAGTCGTCCTGCCCGACGCCCGAGGTCACCTCGAGCACCGTCCTCATCGTGAACGGCAGCAGCGTGACGGTCTTCGTCGCGGTCTTCGCGAGGATCCGCAGCTGGCAGGCGCCGTTCCCGACCCCTGGCGTGTTCGGATCGCAGTACGTCATCCCGTCGAAGCGCGCCACGATCAGGTCCTTCTCCCCGGTCGGAACCCTCATCCGCACGCTCCCTACAGGAACCCATCCCGTCGAGGAGGTCCCGACGAGCGCCTCGCTCCACTCGGTCTTCACCTGCTTGATCGCGCCCGCGGCCGAGCTGCCGGTCGCCGAGACGCGACCCGCGTACGCGACCGCGGTCCCGACCACCCCACCCACGATCGCCGCCACCGCCAGCATCGCACCCCATCTGCGCATCGGACCCTCCTTCGGGACGTGGACGTGCGGACGATACCCCCGTACGCCGAAGGGGGCGGCTCTCGCCGCCCCCTTCCGGGACCTGCCGCTCGAGGACAGAGCGATCAGTGCATGTGGCCGTGACCGCCGTCTGGGCTCTCTTCGGGCTCCTCCGGCTTCTCCACGACGGAGGCCTCCGCCGTGAGGACGATCGCCGCGATCGAGGCCGCGTTCTGCAGCGCCGACCGGGTGACCTTCGCCGGGTCGATGATGCCGTCCTTGACCATGTCGACCCACTCACCGCTGGCGGCGTTGAAGCCGCGGCCGCCGTCGGACTCGGCACGGGTCTGCTGCACCACGACCGCGCCCTCGTAGCCGGCGTTCGCCGCGATCCGGCGCGTCGGCTCGCTGAGCGCGTCCCGCACGATCTTCGCGCCGGTCGCCTCGTCCTCGCTCAGGTCGAGCTTGTCGAGCGTCGATTCCGCGTGGATCAGCGTCACGCCGCCGCCCGGGACGATGCCCTCCTCGACCGCTGCACGGGTCGCCGAGACGGCGTCCTCGATCCGGTGCTTCTTCTCCTTCAGCTCGACCTCGGTGGCCGCGCCGACCTTGATCACCGCGACGCCGCCGGAGAGCTTGGCCAGGCGCTCCTGGAGCTTCTCCTTGTCCCAGGACGAGTCCGTCTTGTCGATCTCGGCCTTGATCTGGTTGATCCGGCCCTTGACGTCGTCCTCGCTCCCCGCGCCCTCGACGATCGTCGTGTCGTCCTTGACCACGACCACCTTGCGCGCGTGACCGAGCAGATCGAGCGTCACGTTCTCGAGCTTGAGGCCGACCTCCTCGGATACGACCTGTCCGCCGGTGAGGATCGCGATGTCCTGCAGCATCGCCTTGCGGCGGTCGCCGAAGCCCGGCGCCTTGACCGCGATGGCGTTGAACGTGCCGCGGATCTTGTTCACGACGAGCGTGGCGAGCGCCTCGCCGTCGACGTCCTCAGCGATCACCACGAGCGGCTTGCCCGCCTGCAGGACCTTCTCCAGGACCGGCAGCATCTCCTGCGCGCTCGAGATCTTCTTGTTGACGATCAGGAGGTAGGGGTCGTCCAGGACGGCCTCCTGACGCTCCGGGTCGGTCACGAAGTAGGGCGAGATGTAGCCCTTGTCGAACTGCATGCCCTCGGTGAACTCGAGCTCGATCCCGAAGGTGTTCGACTCCTCGACCGTGATCACGCCGTCCTTGCCGACCTTGTCCATCGCCTCGGCGATCACCGAGCCGATCTCCTTGTCGGCCGCCGAGATCGAGGCGACCTGCGCGATCTCGTCCTTGGACTCGATCTCCTTGGCCTGATCCTTGATCGACCCGACGACGGCCTCCACGGCCTTCTCGATGCCGCGCTTGAGCGCCATCGGGTTCGCGCCGGCGGCGACGTTCTTCATGCCGCCCTTGACCATCGCGCGCGCGAGCACGGTCGCCGTGGTGGTGCCGTCACCCGCGACGTCGTTCGTCTTGGTGGCGACCTCCTTGCAGAGCTGGGCGCCCATGTTCTCCCACGGGTCCTCCAGCTCGATCTCCTTCGCGATCGTCACCCCGTCGTTCGTGATGGTGGGGGCTCCCCACTTCTTGTCGAGCACGACGTTCTGGCCCTTGGGGCCGAGCGTGATCGCGACCGCGTCGGCGAGCTTGTCGACGCCCGCCTCCAGGCCGCGCCGCGCTTCCTCGCCGAACTTCAGCAGCTTCGACGCCACTGGTCCGCCTCCTTCGCTGGTGCTTCAGACGAGACGGGGCTCGCGGTCCCGCGAGCCCCGGTCACGTGGATGCTCGGCTACTTCTTCTTCATCGTGGCCAGCACGTCGCGCGCGGAGAGGATCAGGTACTCCTCGCCGTCGACCTTGACCTCGGTGCCGCCGTACTTCGAGTAGATGACGGTGTCGCCGACGGCCACGTCCAGCGGCACGCGGTTCCCGTCCTCGAACCGGCCGGGGCCTACCGCCACGACCGTCCCTTCCTGCGGCTTCTCCTTCGCCGTGTCCGGGATCACCAGGCCCGACGCGGTCGTCGTGTCGCTCTCGTTCGCCTGCACGACGATCCGGTCCTCGAGCGGCTGGAGCTTGAAGTCCGCCATCCTCGACATCCCTCCTTGTGCTGTGTGCCTTCCGACCGATCTGCTTGCCGTTAGCACTCGCCGGTGACGAGTGCTAACAGGATAGCCAGGCGAGTGCCAAACGGTCAACGCGGTTGCTGGACGTCCCCCGGGAGCGGGCAGGCGAGGAAGTGGCCAGGGCGGCGGTGCTAGCGTCTGGCCATGCACGACCGTGACGTGCTGGTCGTCGACGACCCGGACGTGCGGACCGCGGGTCGCACGTCGCTCATGACGGTACGCGCGCTCGCGGCGGGCGGGTACCGGCCCCTCCTGGTCACGAACGATCGTCGCTCGATGGCGGGCGCGTCCGACTCGTGTGCCGGGGTCTTCGTCGCGGATGAGCCGACGACCTCGGGCGTCCTCGCCACCGTGCGAGCGGTCACCGCGAGGATCGGGGAGGTCCCCACGTTCCCGACGGGCGACGGCATGGTCCTCGCGCTGCATCCCGGGTACGGGCATCTCGTGGACAAGTCGTGCCTCGCCGAGCGGGCGAGCGGGGTCGGGTTCGAGATGCCGCCCACGCAGCTGGCGCAGGACCGGACGGAGGCACGGTCGATCCACGAGCGCCTCCGCTTCCCGGTGGTCGTGAAGCCTGCCCTCGGCCACGGCACCCGGATCGCCCGCGACCCGGCGTCGTTCCTCACGATGGTCCAAGGTCCGTTCCCCATGCTGGTCCAGCCCTATCTCCCCCTGGAGATCCGCACGGTCGCCGGCGTCGTCCACGACGGTCGCTTCCGCGCGCTCGTCCATCAGCGCTTCCTGCGCATATGGCCCCCGGACGCCGGGATGGCCGCCGCCTCGATCACGACGCCGCCGGATCCGGAGCGCGAATCCAAAGCGCTGGCGCTCCTCGAAGGGTTCGACGGCGTGTTCCAGCTGCAGTTCCTGGGGCCCTACCTGATGGACGCCAACCTCCGCGTGTACGCCTCCCTGTCGCTCGCGCTCGCCGCCGGCGTGAACCTCCCCGCGATCTGGTGCGACGCGCGACGCGGCGACGACGCGCCCCTGCGACGCGCACGTCCCGGCGTCTTCTACCGTTGGTTGGACGCGGACATCCGTCACGCGATCGTGAGCGTCCGTCGCGGCACGCTCTCTCCGTTCGCGGCCGCGCGGCAGCTCCGGCCGCGACGCCAAACCGCGCACGGCGGCCCGGAGTCGCTCTCGGATCCGAAACCGTCGGTCGCGCGCCTCCGACAGGTGACGTCTGCCCTTCTGCAGCAGCGGGGACGCGGGTGAGCGACGCCGGGCTCGCCGGGGCCGGCGAAGCCCCGCGCGTGCTCGTCGTGGGGCAGGGCGAGCCGTCCCGCGGCGGGATCCCGAGCTTCATCCGGACCCTCCTGGACGACCCGTGGCTCCGTGAGCGCGCCCGGCTCTCCTTCCTGAACACGACCCACGAACCGACGCGACCGGGCGCCGCGACGCTCGCGAACCTCCGCTGGGCCGTCGACGACGTGCGGCGCGTCCGCAGCGCGGCGCGCGGCGTCGACGTCGTGCACCTGAACCTGGCGCCGGCGCCGCTGCTCCCCCTCGTCCGCGCGATCTCGCTCGCCCTGGCCGCGAGGTCCGCAGGCGCTCGCGTGGTGCTGCACGCGCACAGCGGCCGGCTCCACCTCGCCGCGCGCGGACGCGCCTACCGCCTCGCGCTCCGTGCGCTCGTCCGCGCCACCGATGCGATCGTGGTCGTGTCGGATAACGGGGTGGAGACCGTGCGCGCCGCCGGCGGCGACGCCGAGCTCCTGCCGAACGCGGTGGACACCTCCGCCTTCGCCCCCGGGGCGCGTGACCCCGACCGCGTCGGGGTCACGTTCGTCGGGACGATCTGCGAGCGCAAGGGCCTCGACGACCTCCGCGCCGCGCTCCTGCAGCTGCAGGCCGAGCGCGCCATCCCCGAACGCATCCGCGTGCGGCTCGTCGGCGACGCCCGCCAGGAGGGCCCCGGTGTGTTCGAACGGGTCCGCGACGCCTACGCGGCGAGCGGGCTCGGCTGGGTCGAGTTCACCGGGGCCCTCCCGCCCGAGGAGATCCGCGAGGTCCTGGCCACGTCCGAGGTGTTCTGCCTCCCCTCGCACTGGGAAGGCATGCCGATCTCGATGCTCGAGGCGATGGCGGCAGGCACGGCGGTGGTCGCGACTCGCGTGGGCGACATCCCCGCCGTGCTCGAGGACGGCCGCGCCGGGGTCCTCGTGGACGTGCGGTCGCCGTCGCAGCTCGCCGACGCGCTCGGCCGACTGCTGGACGATCCGGACGTACGCCGCCGCCTCGGCGAGGCCGCCCGCGAGATCGCCGTGGCGCGCTACGACCGCCGCCGGATGACGCAGAGGCTCCTGGAGATCTACCGCCGGCTCGCCTACTCGATGTAGCCGAGACCCCGCAGCGACTCCTCGATCGCCTGCTCGTCCTCCTCGGAGAAGGGGTAGTGGGCGCTGCCCGGCTCGGGCTCCTCCCCCGCCGGGACCACCGCCTCGCGGACCTCGCCCGTCACCGCGCCGCTCAGGATCTCCTCCGCGACGCGGCCGTCCAGTCCCGCCGGCACCTCGAGCCCTCCCACGCGGAACGCCGTCGGCAAGACGTCGACGATGTCCAACGGCGCGGGGAGCGAGCCGGTCACGAACGCCGGCCCGGCGCCGATGAAGACGCCGTCCTGGTGGTGATAGCCCCAGGGGCGATCGCGATGGTCGGTCAGCACCGAGGTGGCGGCGAGCGTGTCGCTCAGCTCGTACCGCTGGTCGCGGCAGACCGGGAACAGGTGCGGCGCGCGCGGCGCGAACGGGCCCTGCGCCGCCTCCTCACGGCGGACCACCCGATCCACGACGGGTTCGCCGTCGGCCGGGTCGAGGAGCGCGAGCAGCCGCTCGGTGAGCTCTGCCTCGATCGCCCCGACGTCTCTCGGATCCACCACGCCCAACGGCAGCGCGCCGCGCTCGTTCACGTGGATCCCCTGCTCGGCGACTTGCGAGGCGAACGCGCGGGTCCGTTCCCACTCGATCCCGCGGTTGATCCGGCTCTTCGCCGACAGCAGGAGACCGCGGGGCAGCAGCTTGCGAGCGGCCGCCTGGATCGGACCGGCGACCACCCCGAGGCGCGTGATCCGGCTGACGGCCGGCAGGCGCAGGTAGCCCCACTCCTGCAGCAGGAGGTTCACGTTGAGCGTCTTCTCCCATGGGCCCGCGCCGTGGTCGGAGGTCACGATCACGTTGCCGTCCTCGCCGGCCCATGCCACGAGGTCCCCGATCGCCTGGTCCAGCTCGGCGAAGTAGGACCAGGCGCGGCGGCGGAACTCGGGGGCCTCCGGACGCCCGTACCACGCGGAGCTCTCCACGAGGTACTGGTAGTGCAGGTGCTGCAGCCGGTCCGGCCCTTCGAACACCGCGAACAGGAACTCCACGTCGCGCCGCTCGAGCAGTGCCGCGAGGACCTTGCGTCGCATCCTCTGGATCCGCTCGACCTCGTCGATCGACTCGGGGCGGGCCCAGTCGTTCTCGTAGGACACGACGGTGTCGATCGGGTACGCGCCCCCGCTCACCTCCTCGACGATCTTCGCGACCTCGGCGTCTGAGGCGAACCCACCGGTGTCGGGCGAGGTCCACCCGGCCGCGAGCCCGCCGGAGACCATGAACCCGCGGACATCCTTCGCGGGCGGGTAGGTCATCGGCACGTTGTAGACGCCGATCGGGGTCTCGCGCTCGGCGGCGTAGCGCCAGATCGGCGTCGCCGAGATCGTCCCGGAGTGCGCGATCTTCACCGGCTCCTGCGGGGTGGTGGCGAGGAAGCCGTAGACGTTGTGCCGGCCGGGGTTCACCCCGGTGAGCATCGAGACCCAGGCCGGCGGCGTGTACGCGGGGGTCGTGGAGCGCAAGGTGCCGTCCACCCCTCGCTCGCGGAGCGCGGCGAGGGCCGGCACGACGCCGTCCGCACAGAGCGGGTCGAGCAGGCGGAACGTCGCCCCGTCGAGCCCGATGATCGCCGTCTTCCCCACGCCCTGCACCTCCGCCGCCCTTCCCGACGCGACCAGCGACGGCCGAGACGCGGGCCTTTCGTCCTCCCCCATGCCCCGGCCGGATCACGTCGGTTCCGCCGATGTCCGGGGGGTCCGAACGAACCGATACCTGGATCGACAGCGTACCGTCCGGCGGCTCGGCAAGGCCCCGCATCCTCGCCGCCGCCACTGCTGAGGGGGATACCGTGTCTGGTGGTCCGGGCCGAGCGCAGGCGCCGTCCGTGCTGTCCCGTTCGCGCGGGTGGATCGTGCTCGCGGTCGTCATGCTGCAGCTGCTCGTGTTCATCGCGGTCGGATCTGCGACCGGCAAACCGTCGAAGCGCTGCGACCCGACGAAGATCGTCTGTACCAAGCGGTCGCCGTCGCCGTCTCCGTCGCCGAGCGCCTCTTCGACCGCCGCTCCTTCGCCGAGCGCCTCGCCGACGACCTCACCGTCGCCGTCGCCCTCGCCGGTCCAGCCCACGTCCTCGTCGTCGACCGCCTCGCCCACGGCCACCTCGTCGTCCTCGAGCCCGTCCCCGACGGCCACGTCCTCGTCGTCGTCGGCGCCCACGTCCTCCGAAGGGATCTTCGAGGCGACGAGCTACTGGAACACGCCGCTCCCCGCCTCGGCGCCGGTCGACCCGAACTCGAACGCGATCATCGCTTGGCTCCAGGCCGACAACACGACGAACTACCTCCGCCTCGGCGGCGCTACGTCGGCGGGCACGTGGGGCAACCCCGTCTACTGGGCCGAGCCGAGCGACCCCACGTACGCCGTCGTCAACACGTGCTCGATGTCCCAGCCGGGGGAGTTCCGCTCCGTGCGGATCCCGATCGGCGCCCTGCCCGACCCTTCGTCGGATGCGGCGATGACCCTCTACGACCAGAGCGCGGGCATCGTGTACGGCTTCTGGCACACGAGCTACGACGCCACCCGCAACGTGTGGAGCGCCTGCGGCGGGACCGTCTACCACCTCGGCTCCAACGGTCTGCATCACGACCTCGCGGCCAGCGACGACCCTCGGAACACCGGCCACCGCGGGGTGCCTCCCTCCACCTACGCCGCGCTGTACGACGAGATCAAGGCCGGATCGATCGACCACGTGCTGAAGATCGCCGTGGATACCACAGGATGCGCACACGTCTTCCCGATGGTCGGCGACGAGTGCGGCACGACCGCGGCGGACGCGCCGCCCGAAGGCACACGGATCAGGATCGACCCGTCGCTGGACCTGTCCAAGCTCGGACTCTCTTCGGCCGCGCTCGTGATCGCGAAGGCCCTGCAACGCTACGGCGCCGTGATCGGCGACCAGTCGGGCGGCCCCGTCACGCTGAAGCTCGAGAACACGATCGCGGAAGGCAGGGGCTTCCTGTGGGATCACGTGCTCACCGCCACCGCGCTTCAGGCGATCCCGCTCAGCTCCTACGAGGTCGTGCGGCTCGGCTACTCGCCCTAGACCGGTCGGCCGGGCGTCGCTCGACCGATGCGTAGGCCTATCCGAGTCGGTAACGTGAGGGTGTCGTTGACCACGAGTGAACGACCCTGACGCTCCGGAACGCGGGTCACCCCGTCCTCACCGGGCGGGGTCGACGCGCGGAAGGATGGACGTAGGTGGAAGGGTTGATCCGGTACGTCTGGCGTCGCTGGTGGATGTTGGTCGCCGGCGTCGTGCTCGGGGGGCTCCTCGGTTTCGCGGTGACGGCGATCCATCAGGACGCGTACGTGGCGCAATCGTTGGTCGTCCTGACCGACTCGCAGATCCCGTCCACGCAGTTCGTCGACGTGGCTCGGTCGGTGTTCAGCACCGACACGGTCCTCTCGCCCGTGATCTCCGAGCTCGGGATCAAGGACGAGACACCCCGGAGCCTGATCTCCTCCGGCGCCCTGTCGGTCGTGGCCACGCCCGGCGGGCAAGCCGTGCAGGTCGTCGCGAAGACGCAGCAGCCGGCGCTCAGCGTCGACCTCGCCAACGCGGCGGCGAAGTCGCTCAAGGACGTCGGCCAGAGCAACGGCCTCGGCACGTTCGCGCAGTTCGAGACGCAGGGGCCCGCGCGCCGGCAGGCCGACCCGGTCCTGCGCTACACGCTCGCGGGCGCGATCCTCGGGTTCGTGATCGCGGGGCTCGGGCTCACGCTCTGGTACCTCGCCAAGCACGGCCTCGCCCTTGCCGGCGACCCGCTCAGGGCCGACGCCACGTTCCGGGTGCACGTCAAGGCCGCCGAGACCGACGGCGACGGGGTCACCCACCCCCTCGACTTCGCCCCCGAACACGCGCTCCCGGCGCTCTTGCAGGGGATCGAGTCCGGATCCGGAGGCGGCCCCGTGATCGGCGTCGTCGTGGACGACGGGCGCGACCTCTGGGCGCCGCTCGCCGTCGCGGAGCAGCTGGCGTCGCTCACCGACCACGATGGTGTCGCGCCGTTCCGCTGGTCGCGCTCGAGCGAGCCGATCCCGCAGACGGATGCGGCATGCGTCGCGGTGATCGCGAGCGAACGCGCGTCCACGGCGCGGCTGCACGACGTGGGGCGGCAGCTGAGCGACTTCGGTGAGCCGTACCTCGTCCTGGTGCGCGTCTCCGGGTCCGACGTCTCGTCGTGACGATGCGTACCGCCGAACGCACGCCGGTGCGCCGAGGGCTGCTGAGGCAGCGCGCCTCGGGGCTCGGGACCGGCGGCGACGACACCCTGCTCGTCGCGTGGATCCGCCACTACACGACCGTGATCGTGCTGTTCGTCCTCGGCACCGTGATCCTGGCGCTCACCTGGGGAGCGCTCACGCTGCCCAAGACCGAGGTCTGGTCGATCGTGGTCGACACCCAGCAGGTGCTGCCCTCGAGGCAGCTCGGCGTCGTGGCGGAGGCGTTGTTCCGCGCGGAGACCACCTACCGGATCGCGCTGCCCGAGGTCGGCATGACGGACCCGAACGAGCTGTACAAGACGGTCCAGCTGATGTCGGTCCCGGAGTCGCGGATCTTGATCATCGTCGCCAAAGGCAGCGACCCGTACCAGGCGTCGCGCGCGGCCGACGCGATGGCTCGCGCCCTCGCGCAGGCGTTCGACCAGGCGGGCTACCCGGGCTTCACGGTGCTCGGCTCGCCCCAGCCGGCGCCGATCCCGTCCACGATCTCGACCCCCGTCCTCGCATTGCTCGGGGCGCTGGTGGGACTCCTGCTCGGTCTCGGCACCACGATCCTCATCTACCGCGCGAAACATCCGTTGATCGCGATGCAGCGCGCGGCGGAGTTCGTGGGACCCCAGACCGTGTTCTCGGCGCCGGGACGTCGCCGATGGCTCGGCGCCCTGCGCACGCATCCGCCGGGGCTCACTCGCGCCGGCGTCGGCGTGATCCAGGCGACCATCCCACCGGACGCGGAGGGGTTCCGGATCGTCACGCCGGGCCTCGACGAACGTCGCCGGGAGGAGCTCCTGCGCGAGCTGGGCGTCTCCGAACACGAGGAAGGACGTCCGCTCCTCGTCTGCGATCCCAAGACGCGGGAAGACGACCTCCTGCGGGCGATGCTCGGTCGCGCCGACGACGACGGGCCGCCGACCCTCCTGTGGCTCGAGTGATGGAGGACCTCGCATGAGCCTGCACCTGCTCGAGCTCGTGCCCGCCGCGATGCTCGGCGTGCTCGCGCTGATGCTCTGCGTCCGCCGGCCGGTGGCCACGATCGTCCCGATCTACGCGGCGCTGGTCCCTTTCGGCGATGTCTTCTCCCTCCGCGTCCCCCTGCCCAAGCCGTTCAACTCGCTCAGCTCGGTCGTCGGCGCGCTCACGATCGTCGCGCTCGTGCTTCACCTGGTGCTCGAACGGCGAGGACGCGTCCCGACGCTGCCCGTCGGCCTGTGGTTCGCGTTCCTCGGCTGGGGGGCGCTCACGTTCGTGTGGGCCCAGGACCCCACGAACGTCGTCCACGAGGTCCTGATCGCCGGGCCGCTCCTGCTCCTCCTGCTGTTGGTCTCCATGGTCTCGGTGACGCGCCGGGAGCTCCATCGGGTCCGCGACGCCGTGGTGCTCTCCGGCGCGGGGGTCGGCGCCTACGGCCTGCTGCTGATGCTTGCCGGCAGGTCATTGCCGGCTCACGGTCTGACCGATCGCTTCTCGGTGGCCGCGAACCCCAGCAACACGAACCCCAACCAGCTCGCCGCGGCGCTGCTGCTCCCGCTGATCCTCGCGATCGACCTGGTGCTCGAGGGCCACGCGGAAGGCGCGCCCCGGTGGCGCACGTGGTTCGGCGGGATCGCCGCGGTGCTCACGGCGTTCGCGATGGCGATCTCAGGTTCGCGCGGCGGCGCGCTCGCCGCTGTGGTCGGCTTCGTGACGTTGCTGATCCTGTGGTACCGGTGGCGTCCGTGGCAGCGCTACCGCGTCCGCCGCGTGGTGGCCGGCACGGCGCTCGGGGGTGTCGTCGTGATCGTGCTCCTGGCGATCACGGTCGCCCTGTTCCCCCAAGGCAAGGTCGCGAACGTCGTGACCAGCGGCCCGCTGCAACGTCTGACGGAGACGAGCTCGAGCTCCGGGCGCGCCGAGATCTGGACGACCGGAGCGATCGCGTGCCGCACCTATTGCGCGATCGGCGCGGGGATGGGCAACTTCCCGATCGTCTACTCCAACGTCGTGGCCTTTTCCGACGTGACCCGCAACGTGGGGCTCTCGCGTCCCGGACACAACCTGTACCTCGAAACGGTCGTCGAGATGGGAGTGATCGGGTTCGCGCTGTTCTGGATCGCGGTCGGCAGCGAGGTCCGCTCCCTGCACGCACGCGGGTCCTATGAGATCGCGGCCGCGCTCACGGCGGCGATCGTCGCGATCTTGCTCGCCGACTTCTTCGAGGCGTTCCTGTGGTTCAAGCACGCCTGGCTGCCGTTCATGATGGTCAGGCTCCTCGAGGGGGTCTACGCGGCGGACCCCGTGCGCGAGGCCGTCGCGAGGTTCCGACCGTCGGCGCTGGGGATCGAGAGGACGACGGCGTGACCCGTGCGAACCTGGTGATCGTCGGCGTCCCCAAGGCGGGAACGAGCTCGTTGTTCGCCTACCTCGCGCAGCACCCGGACGTCTGCCCGTCGAGCAAGAAGGAGCTCGGGTACTTCACCGGGCGGCGCGAGGACGGTCGTTCGGGCCCGCTCGAGGACTACGAACGGTTCTTCGCGAACCGCACCGGTGAGCGCTACGCGATGGAGGCGACGCCGGCCTACTGCTACCAGGGGCCCGCGGTCCTGCGCGCGATCCGCGAGACGCTGGGGGCGCCCCGGCTCCTGCTGATCCTGCGCGAGCCGGTCGAGCGGCTGTGGTCCGCCTACACGTTCCAGCGGAGCCTCGGCCACCTCGGCGGCGTGGCGTCGTTCGACGAGTACCTCGACGCCTGCGAAGCCGCCAGGCGCGAGCACCCCTCCATCCTCGACCAGGGCCACCGCAAGGGCCTGTCGATCGGGATGTACGGCGACTACGTCGGCGGCTGGTGCGAGACGTTCGGCGCCGATCTGCGGGTGCTCTGGTTCGACGACCTGCGCGCAGACCCCGCCGGCGTCGTCCGCGACGTCTGCTCGTGGCTCGGGATCGACCCGGAGATCGCGTCGTCGTTCCGGTACGGGGCGCGCAACCCGACGATGCATCCGCGAAGCCTCGCGCTCGCCAGGGGCGCCGCGGTCGGGCGGGGGCTGAGCCGGAAGGTGTTCGGACGGACCCCCGGGCTGAGCGGTCGGCTGCGCGACACGTACTTCCGGTTGAACGCCGGGCGGCTGCGCGAGGGGCTCCCGCCCGCGACGCGGGCGCGCGCGGTCGCGCTGTACGCGCATTCGAACCGAACGGCGGCCGAAGCGCTGCGCGCCCACGGCGACACGCTGCCGGCCTGGCTCGAGCCGGCGTCGACGGGCGAGGCGCGCGCGTAGCCGCGAGGGCTCCGCTCGCTCAGGCGTACCCCAGCTCGCTCAGGAGCGGCTCGCAGGCCGCGCGGACCTTCGCCTGTTCCTCCGCGGGCCACGCTCGGTACCGCCCGGAGTTCGGGACGATCTCGCGGAGCTTCGCGACGTTCGGGTCCTCGATCCCGACGTGATGCTCGGTGGCCGCGTAGTCGATCACGCCCGGTTCCCAGGGCTCGCCGAGGAACGCGAACATCGGCTCGAGCACGGCGGCCGGATCGGCCGTCAGCTCCTCGTACCGGATCTCGTGGCAGGCCTCCGGGTGCGCCGCGGCGAAGTCCCTCATCTTCCCGGTCTGTCGCCGCCAGAACAGGCCTCCACCGGCCGCGACGTCGCCGCCGGCCTCGGCGACGCATCGGTCGATCGCCGGGTACCGGCGCTTGGGGTCGGCGAGCGAGTACGCCACGTCCATCCCGTGGCGCACGATCGTCACGAACCGCGCGCGCGGTCCGAACAGCTCCCACAGGTCCTCGAGGATGTCGACGTAATGGGGGGTCTTGTCCGCCCAGCGCGGCTTGCCCTGCGCGGCCGCGTACCCCTCGTAGAACGTCGTGGCGAACGCCGCGAGCCCCTGCGCCACGGCGGCGCGGTCATACCCCATCGCCTCGAACCCGCGCGTGGACCGCCTGTCGTGCAGGACCTCGACGAGCGGGACGAGGAACGTCGTCTCGGGCGGACACGCGATCCGGGAGTGCGAGTCGAGGATCCGCCGCAGCAGCGACGTGCCGCTGCGCTGACAGCCGATCACGAAGATCGGCGCCTCGCCGCTCGCGGCCGTCGCGGGCAGCGCGATCGCCGGGGCGTGGGGCTCGCGGGAACGCCGCGCCTTGCCCACCCACCGGCGGGCCTTCCTGCCGAACGAGAGCCTCGCGGAGCCGGTCACTCGATGTACCCGAGGTCGCGCAGGTGCTGCGAGATCTCGTCCTGCTCCTGGGGGCTCACCTGGCCGGCGGCGGACCTCACCGCGACGGCAGCGGAGGCGCGCTGTTCGTCCAGGGTCACGTCGTGGGCCACGATCCCGGCGATCGCCGACCCGTCGAGCCCCGGCACCGCGAGACCCTGCGCGGCGAGCAGCGTCGGCGCGACGTCCACGATCGAGGCGACCCCGAGCTCGGCGACCGACGCCGAGGACGCGACGAGGATCCCTTCCCGCCGGTGGTCGCCCGAAGGCCACTGCGACGCGCGCGTCACCTGCCCGATGTTGCCGAGGCTCCACAGCGGCGAGGGCCGGGCGATCAGATCCGGAGCCAGGTCGAGATGCTCCCCGGACGGGAACTCCTCGCGCAGCAGCACCTCCGCGATCGGGTGATCGCCGGTGCGCGGGTCGCGGTAGGCAAGCATCCCCTCGGCCACCTCGGCACGCACCCGCTCGTGGTCGGCGGCGTCGACCACACCGTGGATCTCGCGACCCCGCAGGTTGACCGAGACCGCGCCGCCGGTCCCGGACGGATAGGCGAGGGTCCTCGACCAGTCCAGCGTGGCCGGGGCGCGCACCTTCTTCTTGAGCGCGTACCCGGCGCGCGAGCGGGCCACCTTCCGCACCGGCGCCCAGTGGCGGATCGACCGCGCGACCTCCGCGCGCGAGCCCGCCGACGCGAACCCGGTCGCCTGCAGGAGCCGGTTCAGGCTGACGACGTTCGCGATCGGCCGGAAGCCGTGGTCGGAGAGCAGGAGCGTGAGCGTTGCGGGACCGGCCGCGGCGCGGAGGCGGCCCAGCGCCTCGTCGACCAGGGCGTACACGCCGCGGATGCCCTCCGCGATCCCCGACGAGGCCCGTTGCGCGTAGGCGGGGTGCGACGGGAGCAGGTAGGCCCCGAACGGATGCTGCAGCCGGTCGGGCGCCACGAACACGCACACGGCGACGTCCCACGTCCCCTGAAGGAGCGCCTCGAACGACGCCGTCCGCGCCTGGACGAGCGAGCGGGCCTCGGCGATCAGGGCCTCGGGCCGGTCGGCGTAGCGGAGCCACTCCATGCCGTTCACCGGGAACGGGGCGACGCGCTCGAGCTCGGCGGCCCACTCCTTCGGGGTGACGAACGGCGCTCCCTTCGGGATCGCGACCCCGCCGATCATCCGCCCGTGCACGTCCCACGCCGGGAACGTCACCGGGATGTTCGCGGCACGCACCTCGACCCCGGCCACCGAGAGCCGGTCCAGGAAGGTCGCCTGCTTGATCGACGTCGAGGAGACCGGCAGGCGGCGGTCCGGGTCGGTCGGGTCGCGCTCCACGAAGTCCCACACCCCGTGGCCCGCCGGCTGGAAGCCCGTGAGGAACGACGACCACGCCGACCAGGAATGCGAGGGGATCGTGGACATCAGCGTGCCACGCGCCCCCTCGGCGAGCATCGCCTGCAGGTGCGGGAGCAGCCCCCGGTCGAGGAGATCGTCGACGATCTCCCAGTCGGCGCCGTCCCACCCGACGACGAGTACGCGTTGCCTCACCGTTCCTCCTCCGACGGCCTGCGTCCAGAAGCCTCGACCGGTCCAGAGCCGAGGTTGAGGACCACGGGGTGCGATCGTCGATCGTCCGGGACCCAGGCGCCTGGGTGACCTATCATGCCATCCCCTCGGGTCGTGGCCCCGATCCGCTCCGGCCCGGCCCGCCGATGCACCGCCGGAGCGGCACGACGAGGACCACCGATGACGATCCTGACCTACCACGCGATCGACCCGGGATGGCGAGCGCCCCTTTCGGTGTCCCCGGCGCTGTTCGCGCGACAGCTCACCTGGTTGCATCGAAGCCGGCCGATCGTGCACCTGGGCGACGCGATCCCCGGACAGGGTGGCGCCCGGCCGACCGGAGCGATCGCCGTGACGTTCGACGACGCCTTCACCTCGGTCTACGAGCACGCGATACCGGTCCTCGAGCGGCTCCGCATCCCGGCCACGATCTTCCTGATCGCCAAGACGCTCGATCCCGGCGCGGACGGGTTCGAGGTCGACTGGGTCGACCGGCCACCGGCACATCCGCTGCGCGTCCTCGATGCGACGCAGGTCAAGGAGTTGCAGGCGGCCGGGGTGCGGTTCGGCTCACACAGCTACGCGCACCGGGACCTCACGACACTCGGGTACGAGGCGTGTCTGGAGGACCTCCGTCGCAGTCGCGCGGTCCTCGAAGACCTCCTGGGCGAACCAGTGACGACCCTGGCCTACCCGAGGGGCCGCCACGACGAGACCGTGCGGCGCGCGGCCGCCGAGGCCGGGTTCGTGTGGTCCTTCG
Source organism: uncultured Actinomycetes bacterium (assembly GCA_963710985.1). Lineage (GTDB taxonomy): Bacteria > Actinomycetota > UBA4738 > UBA4738 > HRBIN12 > AC-51. Next base: position 417,254 of record CAVQCI010000007.1, read on the forward strand.
GGCTGTCGGTCCCCGAGCGGATCGCCGGCCCGCAGGCGGTGCCGCGCGTGGGGGTGTATCCGGCGGATACGCCGTTGAGCCTCTGGGTAAAGACCCGGGGATGGTACGGACGGTTCCGAGCGAGCGGGCCCTATCCCTGGTTGCGGCGCAGGGTGGATCGGCTGCGCCCGGGCGCACCGCCGCGGCAGGCCTGACCTTCGGACGCAACCGGCGGATGTGCTGATGCACAGGGGGAACTGCGCCTTTAGGACTAAAGGAGGGCTTCACGGAGTCCCCTGGATAGGCCTATGATGCCCAGAACGTCCCCCGAACGGGGGAGCCCGGCTCATATGGCATACGTAGACCCCTCGATCCATCCCACCCCCGACTCCGGTGCTCTCCCCGGGCACCTGGGTGGCGTGTACGTCCGGCGGGCCGAGGGGCTATCCACCCGCCGGCTCGTCCTCACGCTCGACGTCGTCGTGCTGGCGGCGTTCGCGGCGATCCACGGTGGGATCGCCGGCGTCGCCTACGCGGTCCTTGCGCTGTTCGGGCTGAAGGCCGCGCGGGTGTACGGACCGAGGATCCAGCCGCGCCTGGGCGACGACGTGCCGCGACTGCTGGCCGCGGTGGTCACCCCGGTCATCGTGCTGCCGCTGTTCGCCTCGAACCGCGAGCTCGGGGCGATCCTCGCGACGCTGCCGTTCGTCGTGTTCGCGTTGCTGGTGGGGCGATCGGTCACCTACACGATCTTGAACCGCGCGCGGGCGGCCGGTCACCGGCACGACCGGGTGCTGCTCGTCGGTGCGGGCGACCGTGGGATCGAGATGGCGCGGATCCTCCGGGAGCACCCGAAGTACGGCCTCGAGCCGGTCGGGTTCGTCGATGAGATCGCGCTCGGCTCGTTGCCCCTTCCGCTGCTGGGCGGCGTCGAAGATCTCTCCCGCCTCGTGTCGATCCACGGGATCGACCGCGTGATCGTGGCCGGATGGGAAGGTGAGGACGACCTGCTGCTGCCGGCGCTGCGCGCGTGCACCGCCCGCCATGTCCAGGTCCATGTCGCCCCGCGCCTGTTCCAGCTCGGCACGGCGCCCGCGAACCCCTCGACCGACTGGCTGTGGACCACGCCGGTCGTTCGCCTGCCCGCCATGCCGCGGGACACGCGTGCGTGGCAGGTCAAGCGTGCGATCGACCTCGGCGTCTCGGGGACGGCGCTGGTGGTGACCGCGCCGCTGTTCCTCGCGCTCGCGGCCGTGATCAAGCTCTCGAGCCCCGGTCCGGTGCTCTTCCGCCAGACGCGCGTCACGGAGGGCGGTCGGCTGTTCGAGCTGCTGAAGTTCCGTTCGATGCCGCTCAACGACTCGTCGGACACGCATTGGCACGGGGAGCTCCAACCGACCTGGATCGGCAGGGTGATGCGCTCGACCGGTCTGGACGAGCTGCCGCAGCTGCTGAACATCCTGCGCGGGGACATGTCGCTCGTGGGGCCTCGCCCCGAGCGCCCGTACTTCGCGGAGCGCTTCATGGAATCGATCGACGGCTACGCGGACCGTCTGCGCGTGCCGGCCGGGCTGACCGGCTGGGCACAGGTGCACGGCCTGCGTGGCGACACCTCGATCGAGGAGCGCGCGATGTTCGACAACGAGTACATCGAGTACTGGTCGCTGTGGCGCGACTTCGTCATCATGGTCCGCACCGTGAAGACGTTCGTGGCCGGCGAAGGTCGGTAGGTCCGGTCGCTCGCGGTGCCCGTCCCCTCCCAGGACGTCCCCATGCCCGACGCACCCGAGCTCATCACGGTCGTGGTCCCCGCGAGGAACGAACGTGCGTCGATCGAGGCCTGTCTCGCGTCGATCACGTCGCAGACCTACCCCGCGCTGCAGATCGTCGTCGTCGACGGCACATCCACCGACGGCACCCGGGAGGCGGTGCGCCGCCTGGCCGCGGAGGATCCGCGGATCGAGCTGTGCACCGACACGGACGGACGGATCCCCGTGTCGATGAACGCGGGGCTCGCCGCGGCGCGCGGCCGCTGGCTCGCGCGCGTGGACGCCCACTCGATCGTGCCGCCCGACTACGTGGCGGTCCTCGTGCGCCATCTCGCGACCGGCCCGTGGGGCGGCGTCGGAGGCCGCAAGGACGCCGCGCCCGCAGACACCCCGACCGCCCGCGCGATCGCGGCCGCGCTCGGTTCGCGGGCGGGCGTCGGCAACTCCGCCTACCACTACGCCGAGCAGCCCCAGACGGTCGACCACATCCCGTTCGGCGTCTACCCGGTAGAGCTGCTGCGCTCGCTCGGCGGCTGGGACGTGTCCCTCGACGCGAACGAGGACTACGAGCTCGACTACCGGATCCGCGCATGTGGGCGGGAGCTGCTGCTCGATCCCTCCGTGCGGATCTCGTGGCGCTCCAAAGAGACGATCGGCGCGCTCTTCGCGCAGTACCGGCGGTACGGGCGAGGCAAGGCCGACGTCGCGCGACTGCACCCCGGTTCCCTCGCGGTCCGCCACCTCGTGCCGCCGGCGCTCGTGGCCGGCGCGCTCCCCTGGACGGCGATCGCGGGCCGGCGTCCCCGCGTGGCGCTGCTGCTCGCGCTCCCCTACCTCGTGTTCATCGCGGCGGCCGGCGTCTCGGTCGCGCGCGAGATGCGCGAACCCCGCCTCGCGTCGCGCGTCACCCTCGCGCTCGGCGCGATGCACGTCGGCTGGGGACTGGGCTTCTGGGAGGGCACGCTGGCACACCTGCGCGGACGGCGCCCGACGGCCGCACCGGCCTGAAGGCCCGCGCGACTCACGATCCGGGTTCGGGCTCGCCGAGCCGGTAGCCGCGCGCCTCGAGGTATGGGCCGATCGCCTCCTCGAGCTGGGCCACCTGCGCGGGCGTGAGGTCCTTGCGGAACGCCTCCCGCCGCGACGTCGCGACCGGATAGCGGCCGAACGCCTCCTCGAACGGGGCGTTCCAGGCGAGCCCCGCGAGGTCGAGGATCGCCGGCCACGAACCGCGCGGATCGCCGACGATGTCCTCGTAGCGGAGCTCCAGGTACCGCTGCGGCGGGATCCGCTTCGCGACCTCGTCGAAGGCGTCCATCAAGATCGCCCACTCCAGCCCCGCGAGCACCACGAACGACCGGTTGCTGCGTTCCCAGCGCTCGCGCAGATCCTCGGGGAGCTCGCCGAAGCCCCATCCCGGGACGCCGAGGTACCCCTTCCACCAGGGCCGTTGGATGATCGAGCTCGCGACCGCCCTGCCGTCGCGCACGACGTGGAGGAACCGCGCGTTCGGCATCACCCGGTCGATGAACCGCGCGCGAGGCCACCCCGTGAACTTGTGCATGAACACCGGCGTCCGCTGCGCCGCGGCCCGCTCCTCGAAGAAGGTCCGGAACCGGGCCGCGAGCCACGGCGTGACGTCGTCCTCGGTCAGGTCGCGGAACGGCGCCGACACGGCCGGCGCGACCTGCCGGCTGATCAGCTTGTACCCCTCCGACGGGCCGAAGTGGATCCGCTCGCCCAGGGTGAACCGCAGGTTCTTGAGGTAGGCGCGGTCACGGCGGCCGAGCGCCGATGGCACCGACCCGTACAGGAGATGGTTGCGTGCGCCCTTCGGGTTCCAGCCCGCGAGCGCCGTGTCGACGTTGGACACGAACCCGACGTCGGGATGACGCGCGATCAGCTCCTGCACGAGCGTCGACCCGCACCGGCCGGTGCCGATGATGAACAGGTACGTGGGGCTCGTCGTCTCGCTCACCTCCGAGCCTCGCTCTCCCATAGGCCGATCCACTCCCCCGCGTTCGCCGTACGTTACCGGACGCCCTGTCGCCACGATCCTCGCGACCGATGGTGCTTACTCCGGCCGCGCGGCGTTCCGATGGGTATCCTCGACCGGTCCTCCCCACGCCTGAAGGAGAGCCCCCACATGCCCGTGCCCTCCACGTCCTCCCCTCGGTTCCGACGTGCGCTCACGACGGCGGCGACCGTCGCCGCGACGGCGCTCGTCCTGGCCGCCTGCACCGGCGGCGCGCCCACGATCCAGACGTCGCCCGGAGGCGGGGCCTCCGACACCGGCGCCGGTGCCAGTTCCCCCGTGACCGGCGTCACGACGTCCTCCACCGATCCGAGCGACGGCAAGATCAAGCACATCGTGATCGTGATGCAGGAGAACCGGTCGTTCGACCAGTACTTCGGGACGTTCCCGGGCGCCGACGGCTTCGCGCTCGGCGCCGACGGCAAGCCCAAGGTATGCGTCCCGAACCCCGACGTGCAGGCGGGGTGCACCCGTCCGTGGCTCTCGAAGGAGGACATCAGCCAGGGCGGGCCGCACACGAACGAGGCCGCGATCGCCGACGTGAACGGCGGCAGGATGGACGGCTTCATCACCGAATGGAGCAAGTCGGGCCTCTACTGCAAGAAGAACCCGACCGCGGAGGTCTGCATCCAGAACCGCACCCGCCCCGACGTGGTCTCCTACCACGACGCCTCCACGATCCCGAACTACTGGAAGTACGCGCGCGACTTCGTGCTGCAGGACCGCCTGTTCCAGCCCAACATAGGATGGAGCGAGCCCGCCCACCTGTTCACGGTGTCGGGCTGGTCCGCGGAGTGTCGCCCCCCGACCTCGGCCAGCAACTGCACGAGCTCCAACGGGTTCGTAGACGTCGACCGCGGCAAGCGCTACCAGGGGCCGGCCGACGTTAACTCCTACCAGTGGACCGACCTCACGTACCTGCTCGCCAAGAACGACGTGTCCTGGGCGTACTACACGGGCATGGGCACCGTGAACGACTGCAACGACAGCTGCCCGAAGGACGTGGGCACGCCCGAGATCTGGAACACGCTCCCGGACTTCCAGACGGTGCACGACGACGGCCAGCTGGCCAACGTCACGACGATCGATCGCTTCTACTCGTCCGTGAAGGACGGCACGCTCCCGGCGGTCTCGTGGATCATGCCGGACATCAAGCACAGCGAGCACCCGCCGGGCAACCGGATCAGCGACGGCCAGGCCTGGGTCACGGACATCGTGAACGCGGTCGGGCGGAGCCAGCTCTGGGGCTCGACGGCGATCTTCGTGACCTGGGACGACTGGGGCGGGTTCTACGATCACGTCGTGCCGCCCAAGGTGGACGGACTGGGCTACGGCCTGCGCGTGCCCGGGATCGTGATCAGCCCCTACGCGAAGCAGGGGTACATCGATCATCAGCGGCTGAGCTTCGACGCGTACCTGAAGTTCATCGAGGACGTCTTCCTGAACGGTCAGCGGCTCGATCCCAAGACCGACGGACGCCCCGACCCCCGGCCGACGGTGCGGGAGGAGGTGCCCGGGCTCGGGGATCTCGCGAAGGACTTCGACTTCACCCAGGCGCCGGTCAAGCCCCCGATCCTCGACCCCTACCCGCTCGGGCGCCCGTCTTGCGGTGACGCCTGTGGCATCCCGACCACGAACGCCGACATCCTGCACGGCTGAGCCGGTCGGCCCACGCGCCTCGATCAGGAGTCGAACCCGAGCCCGGCCGCGTCCAGCGCCCGGAGCCACGGGCCGCGACGTCCCCGCCGCCGGTCGGCCCGCGCGAGCGCCCGGACCGTGACCGCGATCCCGGCGCTGCGAAGCGGTTCGGGCGGGAACGGCAGGGGCTTGCGGCGCACCAGCTCCAGCCGGGTGCGGGGCGTGTTCATCCCGTCGACGAGCTCGAGCGCCACCCGCGCGCCGAACCGCGTCGCGCCCACCCCCATCCCGGTGTAGCCGGCCGCGTAGGCGAGCGCCCCGTCGAACGCGCGGCCGAAGAACACGCTGAACCGGCTGCACGTGTCGATCACGCCCGCCCAGCGATGGGAGAAGCAGAGCCCCTCCAGCTGCGGGAAGGTCTCGAAGAAGTGCGTTGAGAGCGCGTCGAACGTGGCCGGGCGGTCCTCGAACGCGGGATCGACGCCGTTGCGCCAGTGGTAGACGGCGTCGAACCCTCCCCACAGGATCCGGCCGTCCTCCGTGCGGCGGTAGTAGTGGAACCGGTTCGCCATGTCGGCCAGGCCCTGGCGCCGGTCCCAGCCGACGGCGTCCCACTGCGCCGCGGACAGCGGTTCGGTGACCAGCACGTGGTCGTAGACGGGCACGACGTAGCGGCCGATCTCGCGGAGCAGCGGCGGGTAGCCGTTCGTCCCGAGGATCGCCCGGCGGGCGCGGACCGGACCGCGAGGTGTCGTCAACCGGATCGCCGCGCCGTCGCGCGCGAGCGCCGTGACCGGGGTCCGCTCGTGGATCCGCACGCCCAGCGCGAGGGCCGCGCCACGGAGTCCCCACGCGAGCCGCGCCGGGTCGAGCATCGCGCAGCCGGACCGGTCCCACGCCCCCGCGAGGTAGGTCGGCGAGTCCGCCTCGGCCCGGACCTCGTCACGGTCCAGGAACAGCGCGTCGTAGCCGAACCTGCGGAGTTCCTCCACCGCCTCGCGCGCCCAAACGACCTCGTGGGGCTCGCGCGCCACGGCCAGCTCGCCCGACTCCGTCCAGTCGCACGCGATCGCGTAGCGCTTGACCGTGTCGCGCAGCCCCTCGAAGTTGACGGCGGCCTCGGCCTCGATCGCCGACAGCTCCCGCGGGAACCGGTGCAAGCCGTTCGCGATCCCGTGCGTGAGCGTGCGCATGCAGAAGCCTCCGTTGCGTCCGCTGCCGCCGAACGCGACGGTCTCGGCCTCCAGCAGGACCACGTCGCGGCCGGGATCGTCCTCCTTGGCCTGCAGCGCCGCCCACAGACCGGTGAACCCGCCCCCGACGATCGCGAGGTCGGCCTCGGCGGGGCCGTCCAGCGGTGGCTGGGCCTCCGGCGCGTCGGGACTGTCCAGCCAGAAGACCGAGCGTTCGGCCTCGCGCCAGGCGCGACGCGCGGTCGCCGTGTCCACGCTCATCCGCCGAGGCTACCGGCCGGCCGGCTCGGGGGACGGGAAGACGGCGACCGACCAGACCGCGAGCGCGGCGGCCTGCAGCACGTGCCACACGGCGTGCCACTGGAGCACGGAGTCCGGACGGCACCAGGGTGAGCCGTCCTTGCCGATCCAGAACACCGCGGCTCCCAGCGCGAAGAGCGTCGCGGCCACGACCCAGGGACGCGTCCGGTGGAGGTCTCGTCGAAGGCACGTCAGCTCGGCGAGTCCGAACGCGACGCCGAGGACCGCGTAGAGCGGCCGCTGCGCGTCGGGCCAGGCCGCGAAGGTCACACTCGCCAGGGCGATCACGACGGCGGCCCCGCCGAGCGCGACCCGCCGCCCGGCGCCCAGGAGCTCGGCGTCGACCGCCACCGACAGCGCCAGCCCCGCGGCGATCGCGACGTCGTGCGCCCACTGGCCCCACGGCGGGTGCGGTCCGTGGAGCACGACGCTCCCCACCCCGACGAGCCCCACCGCGACCCCGAACAGCGCGGCCTCCAGGCCCATCGACGGCGCGCGCCGCGCTCGCCACACGATCCACGCGCCCGCCACGACCAGAGCGAGGCTCGACAAGGCGTTGGAAGGCTGCCCGAGGAACCCCGCGCGCGCCGCCTCGCAGTCGCCGGTCCCGGCGCTCACGGCCGCTCTGCGGTCACCCTTCGACCGGATCGAGCCGAGCGAGCGTCGACGAGCCGAGCATCACCGACCGCACCCGGCCGTCGGCGCGACGGACGAACGAACACGGCTCGCCCGACTCTCGCACGCCCGGCTCGACGATGAACGTGTCCGGCGCCTCGGTCGGCGCCAGCGTCGGACGCCAGGCGGGTTCGTCCGGGTCGAGGAACGTGAGCTTCCCGTCACGCCACTCGAGCCGCGCGACGAGGCCGAACTCGGGATCGGCGTACAGGCCCAGGAGCGAGCGGTAGGCCTCCGGCAGCGGGACGGGCGGCGCGATCGCCGGCACGGCCTCGCGCACGGCGGTCCGCGCGATCGCGCCCAGCTCCGACGCGAGCGCCGAGGCATCCCCCAGCCCGTTCACGAGCGCGATCGCCCCGACACGCTCCTTCGGGTCGAAGCAGACGTTCGTGATGAAGCCGTGCAGCCCGCCGGAGTGTTGGATCCAGATGACGTCGTCCTTGCGCCGCGCGTACCAGCCGATGCACCAGGCCTCGGTCCATGCCTCGTCGCCGAGGTAGCGCGGCCTGTGCATCTCGCGGAGCGTCGGCCCGGCGAGGACCTGCGCGCCGTCGCGGGGTCCGCCGTCCTCGCGGAACTGGAACGCGAGCCAGCGGGCCAGGTCGGCGACGCAGGACCACAGCCCGCCTTCAGCCCGCACCGAAGGGGCCTGGACCGACGCGACGAAGTCGTCGCTGAACGCCCGCGGCGCGTAGCCGAGGGCACGCCGGTCGGCCAGCGCGTCGGTGAGCGGCTCGAACACCGTCGATCCGAGCTCGAGGGGATCCAGGACGTTCGCCCGCAGATAGGCTTCGTACGTCACGCCGGACACACGGGCCACGACCTCGCCCAGGAGCTGGTAGGCGAGGTTCGAGTACTTCTGCTGCGTGTTGGGCGGGACGCGGGTCCCGATCTCGGCGATCCGCGCCAGGTTCGCGGCCGCGTCGCCCTCGTAGAGCGGGGCCGACCAGTCGGTGCCGGGCGGGTCGCCCATCAGGCCGGACTCGTGCGACAGCATCCGGCGCAGGGTGACGGTCTCGATCGCCCCGAACGCGCTCTCGGCGCCGCGGAGCTCCGGCAGGTAGGCGACCGCCGGATCGTCGAGGTGCAGGCGCCCCTCGTCGCGGAGCTGCATGATCGCCGTGGCGGTGAACGTCTTCGTGATCGAGGCGATCCGGTACAGGGTCCCGGCGTCGGGAGGCCGCGCCGCGGCGACGTCGGCGAAGCCGGCGCCCGCGGACCACACGAGCTCCTCGCCGTGGACGACGCCGGCCGCCACGCCGGGCAGCCGCTGCTCCTTCGCGAAGGCGGCGGTACGGGCCTCGAGCTTCGACGCGACGTCCGCCACGGGACTCGCCACGTTCAGACCCCCTTGAGGTACGCGACGGTCTCCGCCAGACCGTCCTCGAGATGGGTCCACGGCTTCCACGCGATCGCCGAGGCCGCGGAGGAGATGTCGAGGGCGCTTCGGCGGAGCTCACCCTGCGGGAGCGGCCCGTGCTCGGGCGCCTTGTCGAACCCGATGATGTCGGCGAGCAGCCGGTAGATCCCGTTGACGCTCGTCTCCAGGGCGGTGCCGACGTTCACGACCTTGCCCGAGCCGCGGTCCATCGCCTGGACGAACGCGTGCACGACGTCGTCGACGAACACGTAGTCGCGCGTCTGGTTGCCGTCGCCGAAGATCGTCGGGATCTCACCGGCGAGCATCTTCGAGGCGAACACCGCGATCACGCCGGCCTCGCCGTGCGGGTCCTGGCGAGGACCGTAGACGTTGGCGAGGGCGCACGCGGTGAAGTCCAGCCCGTGGTACCGGTGGAAGAACGCGAGGTAGTCCAGGACGACCTTCTTCGAGATGCCGTAAGGACTCATGGGGTAGGAGCCCTGAGCGGCGGACTCCTTCACCGGCAGCCGGCGCGGCTCCCCGTACAGCGTGCCCCCGCTCGCCGCGTAGACGACCTTGCGCGCCTCGACCTTCGCCGCGCACCGCAGCACGTTCAGCGTGCCCATGATGTTGACGCTCGCGTCGTGGATCGGGTCGGCGAGCGACGGACGGACGCCTGCCTGCGCGGCGAGGTGGAACACGACCTCCGGCCGGTGCCGCTCGAACAGGGGCAGCAGCCCTTCGGCGCGCACGTCCATGTTGAAGAACGTGTAGGCCTTGCCGTACGCGCGCGCCTCGGCGAGGTTCGCGATCCGTCCGCTCGACAGGTCGTCGACCGCGATCACGCGATAGTCCTCGGCCAGGAGTCGATCGGCCAGGTTCGAGCCGATGAACCCGGCGCCCCCGGTCACCAGGACGGTCGTCACGGCGCCAACCTTAGGTTCGGGTCCGCGGCGATGTCCAGCGACGTGCGTTCGCCCGACGCGAGCTTGGCGGCGCCCAAGCACGCGATCATCGCGCCGTTGTCGGTGCACAACGGAAGCGACGGATACAGCACGCGCAGACCCGCCGCCTCCCCGTCGCTCCGCAGGCGATCCCGCAGCCGTGTGTTCGCGACGACCCCGCCGCCGAGTAGCACCGTGTCGACCCCGGTGGCCCGCGCGGCCGCGATGGTCTTGGTCACCTGCACGTCGACGATCGCCTCCTGGAAGCTCGCCGCCAGGTCGGGCAGCACGATGTCGCGTCCGGCCGCCCGCTCCGCCTTCACGTACCGCAACACGGCGGTCTTCAACCCGCTCATCGAGAAGTCGAGGTCGCCCGAGTCCTGCATCGCGCGTGGGAAGCGGATCGCGTCCGGGTCGCCGTCGGCCGCCGTCGCGTCGATCGCGGGGCCGCCGGGGAACCCGAGGCCGAGCAGCCGGGCAACCTTGTCGAACGCTTCCCCCGCAGCGTCGTCGAGGGTCTGGCCGAGCACCACGTGGTGGTGCAGCGACGGGACGTGGACCAGCATCGTGTGGCCCCCGGAGACGATCAGCGCCACGTAGGGTGGCGCGGGCGGGCCGTGCTCGAGGAAGTTCGCCCAGTAGTGGCCCTCGAGGTGGTTCACGCCGATCAACGGGGTGCCGGTCGCGAGGGAGAGCGCCTTGGCCGCCGCCATCCCCACCAGCAAGGCCCCGACGAGCCCCGGGCCCACGGTCACGGCGATCCCGTCGAGGTCGCGCACACCGACGTCCGCCACGGCGAGCGCCTCCTCCAGGAGCGGGTTGAGGTTCTCGACGTGGGCCCGTGCCGCGACCTCCGGGACCACCCCGCCGTAGCGCTCGTGCAGGTGGACCTGGGCCGCGATCAGGTTGGAGCGGACCCTGAAGCCGTCCTCGACCACGGCGATCGCGGTCTCGTCGCAGGACGTCTCGATGCCGAGGGTGATCACGAGGGGCGCACGCCCTCCGGCAGGTCGGTCGCGAGCTCGCCGAGGCGCATGCGGAAGGCGTCGGTACGGATGTCGTCGGTCCACATGATCAGCGCGTCCTCGCGGAGCTCCGCGTAGTAGTTGCGCCGGACGCCGATCGGGTGGAAACCGAACCGCGCGTAGAGGCGCTGGGCGCGCCAGTTCGTCACGCGGACCTCCAGGGAGAGCGCGCGGGCGCCCATCGCGGTGGCCGCGATCAGCTGCTCGAACAGCAGACGGTGCGCGATCCCGTGCCCCTGCAGCATCGGGTCGACCGCGATGTTCGTGATATGGGCCTCGTCGCCGTAACAGATCAGGCCGCAGTAGCCGACGACGTCCTTATCGATCCGCGCGACGAGGTAGTTGCGGTTGTTCGGCTCGGTCATCTCCGCGACGAACAGGTTCGGGCTCCACGGGCGTGCGTAGGCCTGCCGCTCGATCGCCATCACGCCGCGCAGGTGCCGCCGGCGCATGCGGGTGATCTCGAGCCTAGGCGCCCCGAGCTCGTGTATCCCACGCGATCTCAGCATCCGACTTCCTCAGGTAGAGCGGCACGACGTCGTACAGACGGTCGTGCTCCTCGCGCAGCAGGCGCGGCACCGCCAGCTCGACCAGCGCCGCGGCGTCCGGATGGGCGACCGCGGGCGAGGCGAACACGATCCGCGCGCCCGCCGCCTGGAGCACGTCCCGGTACAGGATGGCACCATCCCCGACCGCGAGCATCTCCCCCGGCCACGTCTCGAGCTGCGCCACCAGGTGGTCCGCCGTCTGCACCGCGAACGGCGTGTGGCGCATCACGCCCCCGGGCACCGGCTTGTAGATCGCGCTGAACACCTCGCCGCGTCGGCCGTCGATCACGGCGACGATCGTGCGGTGCGTGTAGCGCACGGCGTAGGCGAGCGCGTCGAGGCTGGTGATGCCGAGGATCGGCGCGAGCGTCACCTGCGCGAGGGTCTTCGCGGTCTCGACCCCGACGCGCAGGCCCGTGAACAGACCGGGTCCGATCCCCACCGCGAACCCGCCCACCTGGTCGAGGTCGACCCCGGACCAGCGCAGCAGCTGCTCGAGCGCCGGTGTCACGGACTCCTGCCTGGCTTTGCCGACGACCTGGATCCGCCCGAGGATCTCGTGCTCGGTGCCGATCGCGACCGAGGTCTGCGGCGTCGACGTATCGATCGCGACGACGATCACGGCGCCCTCCACGGGGCGAGCGCGTCGGCGAGCGCGCGCGCCCGCTCCTCCCAAGCCGGGCCGACGGTGGTCACGACGATCCGGCGCGCCTCGATCGCACCCGTCGGGTCCTCCGAGGTCAGCTCGACGCGCACCCGGTCGGGCGCCAGGAGCTCCTCGACCGCGTCGCCCCACTCGACCACCAGGACCGCGCGTCCGTCCTCGAGCTCGTCGAGCGCGAGGTCCACCACGTCCTGCTGGCGCTCCAGCCGGTACACGTCCACGTGCGCGACCGGCAGCCGACCGCTCACGTACTCCCGGACCAGCGTGAAAGTGGGCGACGCGACGTGCTCGTCGGCGCCGAGCCCCGCCGCCAACCCCTGCACGAACGTCGTCTTGCCCGCCCCCAGCTCCCCCGTCAACACCACCACGTCGCGCTCGCGGAGCAGCGGCGCCAGGGCCGCCCCCACCCCGCGCGTGTCGTCGGCCGTCGCCGCCCGCAACACGGCTCCCATCAGAACAGCTCCAACTGGTCGGGGTCCACCGCGATCGGCTCCGCCGCAGCCCCCGGGGCAGGCGGCGCCGGTGGGTTCGCCACCTCGTCGAGCGTCGCGCGCACGAGTCCGAAGTCCTCGCGCAGCTCGCCGAACTGCCTCGACTTCTCGCCGCCGCCGTGCAGGATCGCCGCGGGGTGGAACGTCGGGATCACGCTGCGCCCGTGCCAGTCGTACACGTGCCCGCGCATGCTCGTGATGCCCCGCGGGGTCTGCAGCACGAACTTCGTGGCGAAGTTCCCGAGCGTGACGATCACGCGCCGGCTGGATCAGGGACACTTGCTCGACGAGCCAGGGCGTGCAGGCCTCGATCTCGTCGGGGAGTGGATCGCGGTTCCCCGGGGGCCTGCATTTCAAGATGTTTGCGATGTAGACGTCCTCGCGCTTGAGGCCGATCTCGCCGAGCATCCGCGTGAGCAGCTGTCCGGCGGCGCCCACGAAGGGCTCGCCCTGGCGGTCCTCGTGGAAGCCCGGCGCCTCCCCGATGAACAGCAGGTCGGCGTCCGGATCGCCGACGCCGAACACGACCTGGGTCCGCGTCGCCGCGAGCCCGCACCTCGTGCAGCCCGCGGCCTCGCGCGCGGCCTCCGCGAGCGGGCGGGTCATGCGGCGCCCTTCCCTCCGCGTCTTGGCCGGCCGAGCCCGAACACCGACCGCGCGAACCCCGCCACGGCCTCGCTCACCGCCTCGGGCCGCTCGAGCATCGGGATGTGGCCGGCGCCCTCGATCAGGGTGAGCCTGCCCTCGGGCAGCGCCGCCGCCAGCTCGACCGCCGCGGCCGGCGGCGTGACGCGATCGTGCTCGCCGACGATCACCAGCGAGGGCACGCGGATCCGCGGCACCGCGTGGCGCAGATCCATCTCCATCAGGTTGGGCAGCGCCTCGGTCCACACCTCCGAGGCCGTGCGTTGCGCGAGCGTCACGACGTGGTCCACGACGCGCGAGGGGGCGTCCGGGCCGAACTGCGTCACGCGCGCGACGACGCCGCTCACGTCGACCGGGCTCGCCATCAACGCCTTGCGCAGCCGGTTCACCCGTTCGGCCGCAGAGGACAGGCTGCCCAGACGCGGCCGTAGCAACTCGGTCACCGACCCCATCGCGCCTTGCAGGAGGTCGGAGGAGGCCGCGCCCATCAGCACGACACCGGCGATCGGACCGCCGAACAGCTCGGGGCGTTGCTCCGCGAGCGCGAGGATCGCCATCGCGCCCATCGAATGCCCGACGACCACGGCCGGCCGCTCCCCGGCCACCGCGGCGAGCACGGCCCCGAGGTCGCGACCCATCGCGCGGATCGTGAGATCGCCGCCGGCGGCGCGCCCGCTCGCGCCGTGCGAGCGATGGTCGAACGCCACGACCCGCAGGTCGCCCACGAGCGCGGGCCACAGGTCGCACCACACCGACATGTCGAGGCTGAAGCCGTGCGAGAGCAGCACGACCGGGGCATCGGGATGTCCCGCCCCGCGCACCGCGAGCTCGGTCCCGTCGAACGAGACAACGGTGCCGAGGTCGTCGGGCGGGACCGCGCCGATCGGCTCCCCGGCCCCCTGATGCCACCGTCGCGCCACGGTGCGCCCGAGCACCCCCGCGGTGACGGCGCCGGCCGCGATCCCGGCAGACAGGAGCGCGGTGCGTCGCTTCACCCGATGTACTCCCGCGGCACGCGCTCGCCGATCCTGGTCACGATCTCGTACGCGATCGTGTCGGCATGCCCGGCGAGCTCCCAGGCGTCGACCGTCTCGTCGCCTTGAGGACCGAGCAGGACGACCTCGTCGCCGGTCTCGATCGCCAGGTCGCCGCAGTCGACGAGGAGCTGGTCCATCGTCACGTTGCCCGCGACGCGGCAGCGCCGGCCGCGGATCAGGACGTCGGCCTTCGAGGAGAGCGCCCGCGGGTAGCCGTCGGCGTAGCCGACCGGGACCGTCGCCACCCACGCGTCGGCCGCGAGCTCGTAGCGGTGGCCGTAGGAGAGACGCTCTCCGGCGGGCAAGCGCTTGGCCATCGTCACGGCCGACCGCCAGCTGAGTGCCGGCCGCAGCGCGAGGTCCTCGCCCACGCCGGGCGCCGGCACGATCCCGTACATCGCGATCCCCGAGCGGATCAGGTCGAACGAGGCGTCCGGGTGGCGGATCGCGCCGCCGCTGTTCGACGCGTGGATCCACCGGGGGCGAACCCGGCGGCGCGCGCTGCGACGATCACCGCGCGGAACCGCTCGAGCTGCTCGGTCGTGGTCCGCTCGTCCTCCTCGCTCTTCGCGAAGTGCGTCCAGAGCCCCTCCACGGACAGGCCGGCGTCGTGGACCCGCGAGAGGAAGGCGACCGTCTCCTCGGGCGGCCACACACCCACGCGGTGCATCCCGGTGTCGACCTTCACGTGGACGCCCAAGGACCGCCCTTCGGCCGCCGCAGCCAGCCGCTCAAGCCCGCCGTCGGTGTACAGCGACGGGGTGAGCCCCGTCTGCAGCGCGCGCATCTCGGACCCGGGCGGGACCTCCGACAGCACGAGGATCGGCGCCGACGTGCGCATGCGCAGCGCGACCCCCTCCTCCACCAGGGCGACGCCGAGCCAGGTCGCGCCGGCCTCGACCGCGGCGACGGCCACGCGGTCGGCCCCGTGCCCGTAGGCGTCGGCCTTCACGACCGCCATCACCGCGGCGTCGCCACGGGCCAGCACCCGTACGTTGTGCCGGATCGCCGTCGAGATCGACCTCGACCCAGGTCGGGCGATAGCCGCGCAACGCCTGCCTCACGCCTGCGCCTCCACGGTCCGCAGCGCCTCGGGGAGCAGCTCCGCGACGTCTCCGGCGAGCGTGCCGTCGCCGAGCGCCCTCCCGGCGAGGATCCCGGCGAGCCCGTGCACGTAGGCGCCGGCCCACGCCGCGTCGAAGGCGCTCAGCCCGCGCGCGAGTAGCCCGCCGATCGTGCCGGTGAGGACGTCGCCGGTTCCCGCGGTGGCGAGGAACGCCGAGCCGGTGGGGTTGATCCGCGCCGCGCCGTCGGGCGCCGCGATCACCGTGCGGCTCCCCTTGACGAGCGCGACGGTGCGGGCGCGGGTGGCGAGGTCGCGCGCAGCACCGAGGCGGTCCTCCGCGCCCGCGCCGGCCCCGAGCAGACGCGCGAGCTCGCCCAGGTGCGGCGTCAGCACCGCGTCGGCCGCGCGTGCGGCCAGTGCCTCGGGCTCCCCGGCGAACGCGTTCAGCCCGTCTGCGTCGAGCACGAACGGCGCCGGGCTCTTGGCCACGAGGTCGCGGACGAACCGCTGCGTCTCGGGCGCGGTCGTGAGGCCCGGGCCGAGCGCCAGCGCGTCGGCGTCCTCGAGCCGCTCCAGGACCGCGTCGAGAGCTGCGGGCGCGACCGTGCCAGCGGCGGTCTCGGCGAGCGGCACGAAGACGGTCTCCGTGAGCCCGGCCTGCACCACCGGCAGGATCGAGGCCGGGACGCACACGAACACGTAGCCCGCGCCGATCCGACCCGCCGCGCGCCCGATCAGCCGGGCGGCGCCGGTCATCGTCCGCGAACCCGCCACGACCACGAGGGTCCCCGACGCCTTCTTGTGCGCGTCGGCGGCGCGTGCCGGCAGGACGCCCACGACGTCGGCCGGTTCGGTGAGCCCGACCGCCGACGGCACGAGGTCCTCGGGGAACCCGATATCGGCCACGCGCACGTCGCCGGCGAGCTCCGCGCCGGGCAGCAGCAACGCGCCGGTCTTCGCGGCGCCGAACGTCACGGTCAGCTCCGCGCGGACAGCAACCCCGTCCACGGCCCCGGTCGTGCCGTTCACGCCGCTCGGGATGTCGACCGCGACGACCGGCGCGCCGCCCTCGTTCAGCGCTTGGATCGCGTCGGCCACGTCGTCCTCGGGCACGCCCCGGAACCCCGTGCCGAACACCGCGTCGATCGCGACGTCGGCACGCCGGAGCTCGCGGCGGAGCACGGCCGGGTCGAACGGGCGCAGCCGCACGCCGGTCCCGGCGAGGAGCCGCGCGTGCTGGGTAGCGGCGGGCTCGCGGAGCCCGCTCGGATCGTCCAGCAGCACCACGAGCACGCGCACGCCCCACGCGTCGAGGTGGCGGGCCGCGACGAACCCGTCGCCCCCGTTGTTGCCCTTGCCGGCGACGACCACCGCGCGCCGGCCGTAGGTCCCGCCGACCAGGTCGACCGCCGCCCGCGCGACCGCGCGTCCCGCGCCTTCCATCAGCGTCTCCGCAGCGATCCCGCGCGCCTGGGTGGCCCGGTCGAGCTCGACGGCCTCCTGCGGGCTCAGCACCGGCTTCACGCGTCGATCACCGCCATCGCGAACGCGACCGCGTTCGTCTTCTCGTGGGTGAAGGTGACCAGGACCCGGGAGATCCCCAGGCCGGCCGCGCGGCGCTTCGCGTTGCCGGTCAGGGCGATGACCGGCGCCCCGCTCGGGTGCCGCGTCACGCTGATGTCCTGCCAGCGCTTCCCGCGGTAGCCGCCGAGCGCCTTGATCACCGCCTCACGCGCCGCGAACCGCCCCGCGTAGGACTCCGCGGGACGGGCCTTCGAGTCGCAGTAGGCGATCTCCTCGGAGGTGAACACGCGCTCGCGCATCCTGGGGTGACGGGCGAGCGCTCGCTCCATCCGCGCGATCTCGCAGATGTCGACGCCGAGCCCGACGATCTCCACGGCTCGAAGGCTAGCGAACCGGACCCTCCGACGGCTCGTCGTCTCGATCGTCCGTGGGCTCGGCCGCCTCCGCGTCGGGCTCGCTCGCGGGTCCGGACCGCCGACGGCCGGCCAGGAGCGACGCCCCGATCAGCGCGACGCCGCCGAGCAGCCCGAGCACGGCGACAGCCCATACCGGCAGTCCGGACGACGAGGAGGCCGCCGGGATCGGCGACGGCGTGACCGTCGGCGTGAGCGGCGCCGGCGAGGCCGGCGTGCCGCCGACCCGCTCGAGGTCCGCGACGCTCAGGTAGGAGCAGACCGAGCTCGTGTACGTGCCGTCGGGCTGAGCCGACGCCACGACCGCGACGGGGGTCCCCGTCGGATAGAGCACCCCGCACGAGCTGCCGCCGGTCGGTCCGATCGCCGCGAGGACGTCCACGCGCGAGGGCACCCGGCCCCGGTAGACCTGCGAGACCGCGAACGTCTGGACCGTCGACGTCCCGCTCGCGGGCACCTGCGCCACGACCCGCCCGACGAACGCGATGTCGGCGCCACGCACGATCTGCCGGGGGTTGCGCGCGACGCAGGTGCACGCGGCGCACGGCCCCGCGGTCGTGACGAGCCCGGCCGTCGCGAGGCCGAGGACGAGCGCGACGCGCAGCCACCGCGCGGGCGTGCGACCCCTCACGGGGCCCGACGCTACTCGACGGTCACGGACTTCGCGAGGTTGCGCGGCTGGTCGACGTCGCAGCCGCGCAGCCGCGCCACGTGGTAGGCGAGCAGCTGCAACGGCGGGGTCACGACCACCGGCGACAGCAGCTCCGGCGTCTCGGGCACCTCCAGGACGTGGTCGGCCAGACGGACGGCGTCGACGTCGCCTTCGGTGAGGACCGCGATCACCGAAGCGCCGCGCGCTTTCACCTCCTGGATGTTCGAGAGCATCTTCGGGTAGACGTGGCAGCGCGTGGCGATCGCCACCACCGGCACGCCCTGCTCGATCAGCGCGATCGGCCCGTGCTTCAGCTCCCCGGCCGGGTAGCCCTCGGCGTGTACGTAGGAGATCTCCTTCAGCTTCAGCGCGCCCTCGAGCGCGGCCGGGTAGCCCGTGTGACGCCCGATGAACAGCACGTCGGGCCGGTCGGCGATCGCCTCGGCGATCGCGCGGGTCCGGTCGTCCAGGGCGATCGCCCGCTCGACCTTGTCCGGCAGCTCGTCGAGGTCCGCGAGCACGGCCGCGATCTCCTCGGGGAACTTCGTCCCGCGCACCTGCGCGAGGTACAGCGCCACCAGCTCCTGCGCGACCATCTGCGTCGCGAACGTCTTCGTGGCCGCCACGCCGATCTCCGGGCCGGCGTGCGTGTAGAAGACGCCGTCGGCCTCGCGCGCGAGCGAGGAGCCCACCGTGTTCGTGATCGCGATCACCTGCGAGCCCTGCCGGTTGGCGTGCCGCGCGGCCTCGAGCGTGTCGATCGTCTCGCCCGATTGCGAGACGGCGAGCGTCAGCGTGTCGGGCCCGAGCACGGGGTCGCGGTAGCGGAACTCGCTCGCGATCTCGACCTCGACCGGCAGCCGCGTCCAGTGCTCGATCGCGTACTTCGCGACGAGCCCCGAGTGGAACGCCGTCCCGCAGGCGACCACGAAGACCTTCGAGACCTCCCGAAGGACGTCGTCGGGGATCCGCAGCTCGTCGAGCGAGAGCCGGCCTCCGGCCGTGCGCCCGGCCAGCGTGTCGCGGATCGCCGCGGGCTGCTCGTCGATCTCCTTGCGCATGAACGCGTCGTAGCCGCCCTTCTGCGCCCGCGAGACGTCCCAGTCCACGACGACCGGCTCGACCGCGACCGGCTCGCCGTCGAAGTCCGTCACGCGCGCGCCGTCGGGCGTGAGCTCCGCGACCTGCCCCTCGGCGATCGGCAGCACCGTGGTGGTGCGATCGAGCACCGCGGGGATGTCGGAGGCGAGCAGGGTCTCCCCGTCGCCGAGCCCCACGACGAGCGGCGAGGACACCTTCACCCCGACGAGCGTGGTGGGCTCGTCCGCCGAACACACGACGAGCGCGTAGGCGCCCTCCAGCTCGCGGACCGTCGCGCGCACCGCGTCGGCGAGCCGCGCGCCCTCGCCGGCCGCGGCCAGGCGCTCCTCGATCAGGTGCGCTACGCACTCGGTGTCGGTGTCCGACACGAACGTGTGGCCCTCCTTCTCCAGACGGGCGCGCAGGTCGTGGTGGTTCTCGACGATGCCGTTGTGGATCACCGCCAGCCGGCCGCTGCAGTCGGTGTGCGGGTGCGCGTTCGCGTCGGTGGGCGCGCCGTGGGTCGCCCAGCGCGTGTGCCCCATCCCGGTGGTGCCCGGCGGCGTCGGCTCCTGCGCGAGGGCGGCCTCGAGCTCGCCGAGCTTGCCGGCGCGCTTGCGGACCGTCAGGCCCCCGTCGAGCACCGCGACGCCCGCGGAGTCGTACCCGCGGTATTCCAGGCGGCGAAGCCCCTCCAGGACGATGGGGAGCGCCTCGTCCGGCCCGACGTAACCCACGATGCCGCACACGAGGCTTCGAGCCTAGCAGCGGGCTCCGCGACGGGGGACCCGCCGAAGGTCGGTAGTCGCTCAGCCGAGCGCGGAGCGCACGACCTCGGCGATCGCCTCCGCGTGCTTCGCGGCCTCGTCCTCGGTCTCCGCCTCGACCATCACGCGCACGAGCGACTCGGTCCCCGACGGGCGGACCAGCACCCGACCGCGCTCGCCGAGGGCCGCCTCGGCCGCCTCCACGGCCTCCCCGACCGAGCGCGCCTCGGCCAGCGCGTCGCGGTCGCGGACCTGCACGTTCAGCATCACCTGTGGGAATCGTCGCATCACGGCGGCGAGCTCCCCCAGCCCGATGCCGCGCCGCGCCGCGAGCGAGAGGAACCGCACGGCGGTCAGCAGACCGTCGCCGGTGGTCGCCTGCTCGCGGAAGATCACGTGCCCGCTCTGCTCGCCGCCCAGGACGAGCCCGCGGCGCTCCATCTCCTCCAAGACGTAGCGGTCCCCGACCCTCGCCCGGATCACCTCGATCCCGGCCTCGCGCATCGCGAGCAGCAGGCCGAGGTTCGACATCACGGTCGCGACGAGGGCGTCGCCGGCGAGGGTGCCCGACGCCTGCATCGCGGTGGCGCAGGCGGCCAGGACGTGGTCGCCGTCGAGCACGTTGCCCTCGGCGTCGGCGAACAGCGCGCGGTCGGCGTCGCCGTCGTGGGAGACCCCCGCGTCGAACCCGAGCCGGACGACCTCGGCCGCCACGACCTCCGGGTGCAGGGCGCCGCATCCGTCGTTGATGTTCGCGCCGTCGGGCTGGGCATGGATCGCGTGGACCTCTGCGCCGAGGCGCGCCAGCAGCTCGGGCGCGAGCTCGGACGCGGCGCCGTTCGCGCAGTCGACCACCACCCGCATCCCGTCCAGGCGCGCCTCGGCCGCGGCCTCCAGGTGCCGGAGGTAGCGCTCGCGGCCCTCGGCGATCGGCCTGATCGCGCCGTGCTCCTCGGCGGGCAGGGCACCGTTCCCCTGTCCCAGCACGGCCTCGATCTCGTCCTCGAGGTCGTCGGGGAGCTTCATCCCGTTGGCGGCGAAGAACTTGATCCCGTTGTCGGGCGCGGGGTTGTGCGAGGCGCTGATCACGACGCCGCTGGAGGCGCCGAGATCCACGGTCATGAAGGCGATCGCCGGGGTGGGCTCGACCCCCGCGAGGATCACGTCGCCGCCCGCACCGCGGATCCCTTCGGTGAGCGCGTCCTCGAGCCACTCCCCCGACGCGCGCGGATCGCGTCCCACCACGAACGTCGGGCGGCCCTGCCCGTGGCGCCCGAGCACCACGACCGCGGCCCGCCCCAGACCGTAGGCGAGGTCGCGGGTGAGGTCGACGCCGGCGCGCCCGCGCACGCCGTCCGTGCCGAAGAGCCGAGCCATGCGGCGCACGATACCGGAGCGACGGCGCCCTCGACGGCCGGCCTCGGGGCACCCAGAGGAAGGGCCGAACGGCCCCCGCGCAGGAGCGGTCGCTCCGGACATCGGGGCCATGGATCGTTCAACCGTTCTTGAAAGGTCCACCGAGGCCACGGCGCGCGTGTTCGCCGCGCTCGGCGACCCCGCGCGACGTTGATCTCGAGCAGCTGACGTGCGGGACCCGGTGCGCGTGCGAGATGGGCGATCTCGGCATGGCCCCGAACCTGCTCTCCTACCACCTGCGGGATCTGCGGGAGGCCGGCCTGGTACCTCGGCGTGCGCACCGGGCGCCGGGTCGACTATCGGCTGGACCCTCGGGGGTTCGAGGCGCTCCGCGAGGCGATCGACCGGATCGGCGGGGGGCCAACGTGCGCGTGAGCACCGCCTCCACGCGACGGCTCGACCTGCGACCTCGCGCGTTCGCGCGGTGCTCGGCACGGGCGGCCGTGGTGGCTCCTGTACCGCCTCAACGGCCCCTTCTGGGACTGGGTCGTCTACCGGGCCGGGGGTCTCGCCCAGCAGGGCGCCTCGGGGAGACCGTGCACTTCTTCGTCTACGACACCACGAGGATCCTGCTCCTGCTGTCGGGCATCATCTTCGTCGTCACGGTGCTGCGTTCCTTCATGAGCCTGGAGCGGACCCGGGCGCTGCTGGGCGGCCGGCGCGAGGGCGTGGCCAACATCGCCGCGGCGGCGCTCGGCGTCGCGACCCCGTTCTGCTCGTGCAGCGCGGTGCCGGCGTTCATCGGGTTCGTCGCGGCCGGCGTGCCGCTCGGCGTGACGCTCTCGTTCCTGATCGCGAGCCCGCTGGTGAACGAGGTCGCGCTGGCGATGCTGTTCGCGATGTTCGGCTGGCAGATGGCGCTGCTCTACGTGCGCCGGGGCTGACGATCGCGGTCGTCGCCGGGTTCGCGCTCGGCCGGGTGCACGCGGAGCGCTGGGTCGAGCCGTTCGTGTTCGAGACGAAGGGGGGCCGCGGCGGCGCTAGGAGGGAAGCTCACGTGGCGCCGACCGCTTCGCATCGGGTCGCGACGAGGTCGTCACGATCGTGCGCAAGGTGCTCCCGTTCCTGCTGGTCGGGATCGCCCTCGGCGCGGTGATCCACGGTGGGTGCCGACCGACTTCTTCGTGCGCTACGCGGGGCCGGACAACCCTTTCGCGGTGCCGGTCGCGGTGCTGTCGGCGTCCCCCTGTACTCGAACGCCGCCGGCGTGCTGCCGCTCGTGGAGGTCCTGCACGCGAAGGGCCTCGGGATGGGGACGGTGCTCGCGTTCATGATGGCGGTCGTCGCCCTGTCGCTGCCCGAGACGATCCTGCTGCGCCGGGTCCTCAAGCCGAAGCTGATCGGCGCCTTCGTCGTCGTCGTGGCCGGGGACTGTTCGTCGGGTACCTGTTCAACGCCGTGCTCTAGGAGGTCGAACGATGATGCAGATCCGCGTGCTCGGCTCGGGATGCGCCAACTGCCGACGCTCGCCGAGAACACCAGGGAAGCCGCACAACAGACGGGGATCGCGGTCACGGTCGAAGAGGTCCACGACCTCGCCGAGATCGTCTCGATGGGGATCTCAGCACCCCCGCCATGACGATCGACGGCGAGCTGGTGCTCGCCGGCCGCGTGGCGTCCGTCCCTCAGCTCAGGGAGCTGCTCGCCGGGCGGACCTGAGACCCGCCCTCAGGGCCCGACGCCGAGCTCGTCGAGTAGCGCGAGCACGCGTCGCTCGATCTCGTCGCGGATCGGCTCGATCTGCTCGAGCGACAGGCCCGCGGGATCGGGCAGGTCCCAGTCGAGGTACCGCTTGCCGGGGAAGACCGGGCAGGCATCGCCGCAGCCCATCGTCACCACGACGTCGGAGGCCTCGACGTCGTTCGTCGCGAGCGGCTTCGGGTGCTCGCGCGAGATGTCGACCCCGACCTCGGCCATCGCGCGAACGACCTCGGGGTTGACCTCCTCGGCCGGCGCGCTCCCGGCGGAGCGGACCACCACCCGGTCGCCGGCGTGCTTGACGAGCAGGCCCGCGGCCATCTGCGAGCGCCCCGCGTTGTGGACACAGACGAACAGCACCTCGGGGCGACGCTCGCTCATGTGCCCATCATCCCTCCCGCGGATCCATCACCCACGCGAAGGCTCCGTCGCCGAGGTGTCGGCCGCCCGACGGCGCCGTGAACCCATGATGAACGCGCGTGGCCGGGTGCGGTCCAAACGCGCGAGACGCTGCCGCCCCGGCATGCGACGATGCATCCATGGGTGGACTGGTGCGGATCTGGGCAGGCGGCGACGCGTTCGAGGGCGAGCTGCTCCGCGGCCGCCTCGAGGTCGAGGGGATCGAGGCGCTCCTCAAAGGTGAGGGCGAGGGTCCCTATCGCGCCGGCCCGGTCTACCTCTTCGTGCCGACCGAGGACGAGACGCGGGCACGGGCCGTGCTGGACGCGGTCGCCTCGGGCGCCTACGCCGTCACGGACGACGACGTCGAGGGCGCGGCGACGGACGATGCTGCGGCGGTCGAGGACCGCGCCTGAGGACGCTCAGCGCTTGGAGTACTGCGGCGCCTTGCGGGCCTTCTTCAACCCGTACTTGCGCCGTTCCTTCTCGCGCGCGTCGCGCATGAGGTAGCCCTCGGCCTTGAGCTGAGCGCGAAGCTCGGGCTCGAGCTCGATCAGGGCGCGCGCCACGCCGAGACGGACCGCGCCGGCCTGACCGGCGACGCCGCCGCCGCGGATCGTGACCGAGATGTCGTAGTCCTTCTCCCGCCCGATCAGCCGCAGCGGCGATTGCGCGATCATCCGGTGCACCCGCGTCGGGAAGTAGTCGTCGATCGGGCGGCCGTTGACGACGAAACCGCCTTCGCCCGGGACGATGCGCACGCGGGCGACCGCTTCCTTGCGGCGTCCGGTCGACAGGTTCGCGGGGGTCACGGCCACGCTGGGTTCACTCCTCGGTCGTCTCGTCGGCCGCCTTCTTGGCGGGAGACTTCTTCGCGGTGGGCTTCTTCGCGGTGGTCTTCTTCGCGGTGGGCTTCTTCGCGGTGGTCTTCTTCGCGGTGGGCTTCTTGGCCGCGCTCTTGGCCGCCGGCGGCTCCGCGGTGGTCTTCTTCGCGGCGGTCTTCTTGGCCGCGGCGGTCTTCGTCTTCGTGGCCGCTGCCGGCGCGACCTCGGTCTCCTCGGCCTTCGCCGCACGCGTACGCGGCTTGGGGGCCGGCAGGCCCTCCCACGCCGGGCGCTCGCCCAGCGCGAGCTCGGTGGGGCGCTGGGCGGCGTGCGGGTGCTCGGGTCCCGCCACGACGTGGAGCTTCTTGATCATCTGGCGACCGAGGCGGTTCTTCGGGAGCATCCCGCGCACCGCCTTCTCGACCGCGGCGACCGGCCTGGTCGCGAGCAGTTCGCCGTACTGGATCCCGCGGATCCCGCCCGGGTAGCCCGAATGCCGGTACGCGTACTTGTCCTGGGCCTTGTTGCCCGTCAGCTCCACCTTGTCGGCGTTGATCACGATCACGTGGTCGCCGGTGTCCATGTGCGGCGCGAACATCGGCTTGTGCTTGCCGCGCAACAGCGTGGCGACCTCGGTGGCGACGCGGCCCAGCACGTGGCCGCCGGCGTCGATGACGTACCAGCGGCGTTCGATGTGGTCAGGCTTCGGCGAGTAGGTCTTCATCGTGAAGATGTCGGCGCGGGCGCGCCGACCGGGTGATAAGGCTACCTGCGCGAACGCTCCGGCGTCAAAGCCAGGCCGGGCGCCTGCATCCTGAGTATCGTCGCGCGGTGGCGTACACGCTCAGCTTCGTGATCCCCGACTCGGCGTCCTCCGTCCTGCTGGTCGAGGATGGATCCGGATGGGCGCTGCCCCGTGTGGCGAGCGAGGAGCCCGAGATCGTCCTCGGCGTGGCGCCGGCCCTGCGTGACCTCGTGGGGGATGACGTCGTCGTGCTCCGCGAGGTGCGGTTCGGTCCGATGCCGCCGCCGGAGGACTCGCTCGTCTACCTGACCGAGCCCGTCCGCGACCCGCATGCCGCGCGGGGACGGTGGTGGACCCGGACGGACCTCGGCGACCTGGACCTCGGCGATCCGCGCGATCGCTCGGCCCTGGAGACGTGGTTCCGGGAGGACGCGCCCGCCTCGCTCCAACCGTGGCAGCGCGAGGGCTGGTTCACGACGGCCGTCGCGTGGATCGACGAGGTCCTGCCCGGCGTCTCGGAGGTGCGCCAGTTCGCGACGTGGTGCAACTCGTGCGTCCTACGCGTCACGTCCGCCCGAGGTCGCTCCTGGTTCAAGGCCGTGCCGGCCTACTGGGCCCGCGAACCGGCGGTGATGGCGATGCTCGCCGAGCTCCTCCCGGGACGGACACCCGCGGTCCTCGCCCTCGAGCCGGAGCGCGGCTGGATGCTGCTCGAGGACCTCGGCGGAGAAGCAGCAGATGCGTTGCCGGTGGAGGAACGGGTCGGCGCGCTCGACGCGATCGGCGAGCTGCACCGCGCCGGCGCGCACCTCACCGACGCGTTGCTCGACGGCGGCTGCCTCGATCGCCGGCCCACCGTCCTGTCGGCCCAGATCGCGGCGCTCGCCGCGGACACGACGGTCGCGCTGCCGGGTGACCTGGGCACGCGCTTGCGTGCGGCGGTCCCGCGGCTCCAGGAGCTCTGCACCGAGCTGGCCTCGTCCGTGATCCCGCCGACCCTCGTCCACGGCGACCTCCACGCCGGGAACGTCATGCGGATCGACGACCGCTTCGTCGTGTTCGACTGGAGCGACGCGTGCGTCGCCGACCCGTTCGTCGACGTGCTCATGTTCCTGGCCAGGCTGCCGGACGATCCGAGCCTGCGCACGGCGTGCCGCGAGCGCTACCTGGAAGCGTGGCCCGGGGTCACGCGATCCGAGGCCGCCGCCTACGCCGAGCTGGCGGAGCCGCTCGCCGCGATGCACCATGCGGTCTCGTACCGAGGCATCTACGACGCGTTCGGCCCGTACGAGTGGTGGCTCTTCGCGGGGTCGCTGCCCCGGTGGATCGAGCACGCGCTCGCATGTCCGATCGTCGCGGCCTGAACGGCTGCTCGAGGGCTCGGGGGGCTCGCGGAAGCGGAGTGCGTCGCCCAGCCCCCGTCAAAGGCGGGCTCGCACGGCGCGCTCGAACCCAACCCGATCCGGCTGGGCTTTGATCGCCGCCCAGATCTGCGGACATCTGGCGTCCGGGCCTACGCCCAGCACCTCCCGGACGGCCGCGTCCACGACGCGCTTGTCCTCGGCGGAGGGCGAGGGCGGCAGCAGCGTCGCGAGGTGCCTCGTGTAGCAGGTCACCGGCCCAGCCTACGCTGGCCGGCGAGCGCGGATCAGCGCCCCGTGCATCCCGTCGGCCACCGCGTGGGTCGGCTCGATCGTGACCTCGACGAACCCGGCATGCTCCAGCCCCCGCCGGTACTCGGCGAACGACAGGGCGCCCGCGATGCACCCCGCCAGGGAACCCCGCTCGGCCCGCTCGTGCGCGCTCAGCCCGTCCTCGGCCACGATGTCGGACACGCCGATCCGCCCGCCGGGCTTGAGGATCCGCGCCATCTCCGCGAAGACCGCTTGCTTGTCGGCCGACAGGTTGATCACGCAGTTCGAGATGACCACGTCGACGCTGCGGTCGGGCAGCGGGATCGCCTCGATGTAGCCCTGCAGGAACTCGACGTTCCCGGCGCGGGCCGTCGCGGCGTTCTCGCGCGCCAGCGCGAGCATCTCCTCGGTCATGTCCAGGCCGTAGGCCCTGCCGGTGGGGCCGACCCGCTTCGCGCTCAGCAGCACGTCGATCCCGCCGCCGCTGCCGAGGTCCAGGACGGTCTCCCCCTCGCGGAGGTCGGCGACCATGAACGGGTTGCCGCAGCCCAGGCTCGCGAGGACCGCGGCCTCGGGCAGGTCGGCGACGTCCTCCCCGTACAGCGCGGCGCCGAAGATCTCCGATCCGACGTCGAGCGCGTCCGCGTCGCAGCAGGGGTCCGGCCCGCAGCAGCCGCCGCCCAGGACGGCGAGCGCCGCCCTCGCGTAGTGCTCCCGAACCTCGTCGCGCACCTCGTCGCTCACCGTGGCCCCTTCCCGCCGAACCGCAGGACCTCGCCGAGGCGGCGGGCCGCCTCGCGGTTCAGGCTCCAGTACACCCAGATGCCGCGCTTGTCCCGGTCGAGGATCCCCGCGTCGTGCAGCTTCTTCAGGTGGAAGCTGACCGTTGGCTGCGAGAGCCCGAGCGGTCCCTCGAGGTCGCAGCCGCAGACCGCCTCCGACGACGTCGCGAGCAGGTTCACGATCCGGACCCTGGCCGGATCGGCGAGCGCCTTGAACAGCGTGGCGGTGGCCGCGGCCTCGTCGTCGGAGAGGTCCGGCGACGCGATCGGCGCGCAGCAGGCCACCGCCTGCTCCGTCTCCACCAGCTCGAGCGTTCGGCGCATGGCCATATATTGACAGATGTCGATATCCTTGCCAACGTATCGACGATGTTCGATACGACGGGTTCGACACGACCAGGCGGAAGGAGGTGCGCGCGATGCTGAGGCTCGGAGACGACGACCCGTTCTGCTGCCCGCCCGGCTGCTGCTGAGCGACGCGCCGCTAGGGGCGGGGGGACCGGCCGGCCCTTCGCTCCTCGCGGCGGCGACCGTACACCACGCGCTCGAGCGTGAGCCCCTGCGGCGGCGCGACGGCCGCCGCCCTGGACCGGTCCCGCGCGGCGACCGCCGACGCCACGTCCTCCGGCGTGACCGTCCCCTCCCCGACCGCGACGAGCGTGCCCACGATCGAGCGCACCATCTGATGGAGGAACGCGTTGGCGCGCAACGAGAAGACGACGTGCTGCCCGTCGCGCGACACCGTCAGCCGCTGCAGGTCGCGCACGGTCGAGCCGATCCCCGCCCGGGTGGCGGCAGAACGACGTGAAGTCGTGCTCCCCCACCAGGGCCCGCGCCCCGCGCGCATCGCGCCGACCGACAGCGCCCCCGGCCGGTGCCACACGAACCGCGCGGTGAACGGGTCGGCCACCGCGCCGGTGTCCACGACGTAGCGGTACTCGCGCGCCGACGCCGAGAACCGGGCGTCGAACCCGTCCGGCGCGTACGCGGCGTCCCGCACCACGACCTCGGGGGCGAGCCGGCCGTTCACGGCAGTCTGGAGCCGCTCCGGCGCGATCGAGGACGCCGTCACGAACGACACGACCTGGCCCCGGGCGTGCACCCCGGCGTCGGTGCGCCCGGCCACCGACAGCCGCACCTCCCCTCGCAGGACCCTGGCGAGCGCCTCCCCGAGCGCACCCTCGATCGTCCGCACCGAGGCGTCGCGCTGTCGCGCCCAGCCGTGGAACGCGGTGCCGTCGTAGGCGACGAGCAGGCGGATCGTGCTCATGGACCGGGAGTATGGCGCCGGGAGCCGGCGGTAGGCTCGGGCGGTGCTGCGCATGCGACCGGCCGGGGCGGAGGACCTAGACGCCGTCCTCGAGCTGCTCGGCGAGCTCTACGCCGACCAGGACCGCCCGGACGCCGGGATCGCCCGCGACGCATGGCGGGCGATGCTGGCGCAGGCGGGCCGCGCGGTCCTCGTCGCCGAGCTCGAGGGCATGGTCGTCGGGACCGCGGACACGATCGTGATGCCGAACCTGACGCGCGGCGCCCGACCGTGGGTGAGCGTCGAGAACGTGGTCGTGAGCGGCGTCGCACCGTCGCCGCGGCGTCGGGCGGGCGATGTTCGAGGAGATCTTCGCGCGCGCGGCGCGCGCGGGCGCGTACAAGGTCCAGCTGATGGCGGGCGTCGAGCACGACCCCGCGCACGACTTCTACGAAGCGCTGGGCTTCGAACGCTCGGCCCAGGCGTTCAAACGCTACCTGTGAACGACGAGGGGGGGGCCGAAGCCCCGCCCCTCGAACGCGGCGCGAAGCCTCGGCGGGTTAGATCTCCTTCTCGACCAGCTCGATCCGCGCCATCGGGGCGCCGTCGCCCTTGCGCGGGCCGAGCTTGAGGATCCGGGTGTAGCCGCCGTCGCGCTCGGCGAAGCGGGGCCCGATCTCGTGGAACAGCCGCGCGACCACGTCGCGGTCGGGGATGTCCTTGAGGACCTCGCGGCGCGCCGCGAGGTCGCCCTTCTTCGCCTTGGTGATCATCTGCTCCGCGTAGGGACGCAGCGCCTTGGCCTTCGCCTCGGTCGTGTCGATCTGCTCGTGCACGAACAGCTGCTTCGCGAGCGTCGACAGCATCAGGCGTTGGTGGGCGGGGCCGGAGCCCAGGCGCGGTCCCTTCTTCGGCTTCGGCACGTCGGGCTCACTCCTCCCGCAGGCCGAGCCCGAGCTCCTCGAGCTTGGCCTTGACCTCGTCGATCGACTTCTGCCCGAAGTTGCGGATGTCCATCAGCTCGCCCTCGGACTTCTGGACGAGGTCGCCGACGGCGTTGATCCCTTCGCGCTTCAGGCAGTTGTAGGAGCGGACCGACAGGTTCAGCTCCTCGATCGTGATCTGGTAGTCGGTCGGCAGCTCCTCGTCCTCGGCCGGGCCGACCGAGACGCTCGGCGCCTCCGCGAGGTCGGAGAAGAGCTGGACGAGCTCGAGCAGCGTGCCGCCGGCGGACGCGAGCGCCTCGCGCGGAGACACCGAGCCGTCGGTCTCGACGTCGAGGATCAGCCGATCGCGGTCGGTCATCTGCTCGACCCGCGTGTTCTCGACCGAGTACGACACCTTGCGCACGGGCGAGAAGATCGAGTCGACCGGGATCACGCCGATCGGATCGCGCGGCTTCTTGTTCTTGTCCGCGATCCGGTAGCCGACCCCGCGCTCGACGGTCATCTCCATCTCGAGCGATCCGCCCTTGCCGATCGTGGCGATGTGCAGGTCGGGGTTGAGGATCTCGATGCCCGCGGGCGGCGCAACGTCGCCGGCCGTGACCTCCGCCGGGCCCTTGGCCTTCAGGTAGATCGTGGTCGGCTCGTCGAGCTCGGAGCGGGCCACGAGCTCCTTCAGGTTGAGGATGATGTCGGTGACGTCCTCCGTGACCTTCGGGATCGTGGCGAACTCGTGCAGCACGCTGTCGATCCGGACCGACGAGATCGCGGCACCCGGGATCGACGAGAGCAACGTACGGCGAAGCGAGTTGCCGACGGTGTAGCCGAACCCGGGCTCGAGCGGCTCGATCGTGAACTTCGAGCGGGTCGGCGAAAGCTGGTCCTCAGCGATCTGAGGCCTCGCGACGATGAACAACGTGCATCCCTCCTCGGCGGGGGATCATCCACTGCTCCCCACCATCTGGGTTTCCCGGGCGCGGGTGCGCGTCCGGGCCGTCCGCGCGCGTGCTAGACGCGGCGGCGCTTGCGCGGCCGGCAGCCGTTGTGCGGCACCGGCGTCACGTCCTGGATCCCGGCGATCTCGAGCCCCGCCGCGGCGAGCGACCGGATCGCCGTCTCGCGGCCCGAGCCCGGACCCTTCACGAACACGTCGACCTTCTGCAGGCCGTGCTCCTGCGCGGCGCGGGCGGCCTTCTCGGCGGCCAGCTGCGCGGCGAACGGCGTCGACTTGCGCGAACCCTTGAAGCCGACGTTGCCGGCGCTGGCCCACGAGAGCGTGTTGCCCTGCAGGTCGGTGATCGTGACGATCGTGTTGTTGAAGGTCGACTTGATGTGCGCCTGTCCGTGCAGGACGTGCTTCTTCTCGCGGCGCTTGGTCTTCTTGGCTTTGGGCTTCGCCATCCGTGTGTCCCCTTACTTCTTCCGGGCAGCCTTCTTCTTGCCGGCGATCGCCTTCTTCGGGCCTTTGCGCGTGCGTGCGTTCGTGTGCGTGCGCTGGCCCCGCACCGGCAGCGAACGGCGGTGGCGGATGCCCTGGTAACAGCCGATCTCGATCTTGCGCTTGATGTCCTGCGCGACCTCGCGGCGGAGGTCGCCCTCGACCTTGTAGTTGCGGTCGATGAAGTCACGGATCCGCACCACCTCGTCCTCGGAGAGGTCGCGGACCTTCGTGCCGCCGTCGATCCCGGTGCCCTGGACGATCTGGTAGGCGCGGGTGGGGCCTATCCCGTAGATGTAGCGAAGGGCGATATCGAGCCGCTTGTCGCGGGGCAGGTCGACGCCGACGATCCGAGCCATACCTCGTTCCTCTCCTCAGCCCTGACGCTGCTTGTGGCGCGGGTTCGAACAGATGACCAGGACGCGCCCGCGCCGGCGGATCACGCGGCACCGGTCGCAGATCTTCTTCACCGACGGACGCACTTTCATGTCTGTTCCTCGTTCACTTGTACCGGTACACCACACGACCCCGGCTGAGGTCGTAGGGCGACAGCTCCACCTTGACCCGGTCCCCCGGGAGGATCCGGATGTAGTGCATCCGCATCTTCCCCGAGATGTGGGCGAGCACCTTGTGCCCGTTCTCCAGCTCCACGCGGAACATGGCGTTCGGCAGGGGCTCGATGACCGTCCCCTCGACCTCGATGACGTCGTCCTTGGCCACGCTCCGGCTGTTCCTGTTCGGTCGGGATCCCCCGGTCGCTTCAGACGCGAAGAACACACCTCCGACCGGGGCGAGCGGCCAGTATAGGGGCAGGTCAGCGTGGATGTCCACGTGCCTTAGGGCCGGGTCGTTCGGCCCCTAGGTCGCGGGACGGGCGCGCGATGGGGCCTTCACCCTGGCTGGCTACGGTGGACGCGTGCCGACGACCGGAGCTCGCCGCCGAACGCGCCGGGGTGCGGGGACCGCCGCCCTCCTGCTGCTGCTGGCGCTGTTGGTGGTGCTGGCGGCCCCCGCGATCGCCCAGGAGAGCCCCTCCCCCTCGGCGAGCCCGACCACGGAACCCTCCCCGAGCACCGAGCCGAGCCCGTCCGATACCCCCTCCCCTCCGACCCCGACCGACACGGGCAGCACCACGGCGCCGGGACCGGGCGGCGGGGGCTCCGGTGGCGGGACGGGCGGCTCCGGTGGCGGGACGGGCGGCGCGGGCGGAGGCGTCACCCTGTCGCTGCCCGGTGGATCCGGGCCGGGCGATCCGTTCCCCGAGGCGCCCGGGTACGTACGGCGCATGCCGAAGGACGGGGAGAGCCGGGACTGGCGCGGATGGAAGCCGGACCCTCGCTGGGGGACCTACAACACCGCCGCGCTCGACGCGCTCGCGGCCAAGCGCCGCGCGCAGGGCTGGTCGGACGTCGAGATCGCGGAGCAGAGTACGCGCCGTTCATCGTGGAAGGGCCGGCGGCGTGGTCGGACTCGTGGGGCGCACCTCGCTGGGACGGCTACTACCACCCGCATCACGGTCAGGACGTGCTCTGCCCGTACGGGGCGCCGGTGCTGGCGGTCGAGGCCGGCACGATCGCCTACGGCTACGACTCCCTCGGGGGCAACGCCGCCTACCTGCAGCGCGGCGACGGGAGCTTCTGGTACTACGCCCACCTCAGCAGCTACGCGCCGAACCTGCGCAGCGGGATGCAGGTGGACAAGGGGGAGATGATCGGGCGGTGCGGCGCTACGGGCGACGCGTCCGTCCCCCACGTCCACTTCTGCTTCTTCACGGCCAACCACGACGCCGTGGACCCGATGCCCTCGCTCGTGCACTGGCTGCACGTGGCGGAGGAGCGCGCCGGCGTGGGGCGGAGCCGGCCGAACGAGCACGCGAAGCCGCTCGACGAGGCCGAGCACGCGAGGGCACCGCACGCGCCGCCGACCGGCACCGTCACCGGGACCGTGAGCGAAGGGCCCCCGCTCGGGGCGCCCGCACTGACCGCCGTGCGCGACATCTCGTCGCGCACGCTCGGAACGGCCGCGGGGCTCGTGGTCTTCGCGCTCGGCCTCACCTGGGCCGGACGGCGCTCGAGCCGCGGGGGCGAGGTCGGCTCCCGCCGGTAGTCGAACGCCCGCGGCCTACGCGGGACGCGCGCCGTTGCGCGCCGTCAGGATCTCCCGCCCGTGCTCGGTCACCGCGACCGTGTGCTCGAAGTGGGCGGACAGCGTGCCGTCGGCCGTGACGACGGTCCACCCGTCGGCCATCACGCGGGTGTCGTCGCCGCCGAGGTTCAGCATCGGCTCGAGGGCGATCACGAGCCCCGGCCGCATGTCCGGACCGCGCCCCGGCGGCCCCCAGTTCTGGATGAACGGGTCCTCGTGCAGCTTGCGGCCGACCCCGTGCCCGCCGTACTCGCGGACGATCCCGAGCCCGGCCGCGGCGGCCACCGTCTCGATCGCGTGCCCGATGTCGGAGAGCTTCGCGCCCGGGTGCACCGTGGCGATCGCGGCGTCGAGCGCCTCCTCGGTGCTGCGCACGAGCCGCTCGGCGTCGGGGCTAGGCGCCGTGCCGCCGACGAACACCGTGACGGCGGAGTCGGCGTGGAAGCCCTCCCAGATCGCCCCGAAGTCGAGCGAGAGCAGATCGCCCTGGTGCAACGTCCGCGCCCGCGACGGGATCCCGTGAACGATCTCGTTGTTGATCGACGCGCAGATCGTGGCGGGGAACCCGCGGTAGCCCTTGAAGGAGGGCACCGCGCCCTCGTCGCGGATGTGTCGCTCGGCGACGCGGTCGAGGTCCAGCGTCGTCGCGCCGGGAACGACCGCCTCGAGCACCCGCTCGATCGTGTCCGCGGTGATGCGTCCGGCGCGGCGCATCTTCGCGAGCTCGTCGGCCGACTTGCGGATCGATCATCCCTTCCTCACCCCTCGGCCCCTCACAGGACGTCCGCGAGCGCCGACAGCATCCGTTCGGTGACGTCGTCGGGGGTGGCCTCCGCGTTCACCTCGCGGAGCAGACCGCGCTCCCAGTAGAAGAGCTCCAACGGCTCGGTCTGCTGGCGGTAGGTGGCCAGCCGGCGCTTCACCGTCAGCTCGTCCTCGTCGCTCCGCTTCTCCAGCGGGGAGCCGTCGAAGTCGCACGTGAGATCGTTGGCCGGAGGCTTCCACTCGATGTGGTAGGTCCGTTTGCACACGCCGCAGGTGAAGCGGCCGGTGATCCGGCGGATCGCGGTGCGGTCGGAGATCGTGAACTTCACGACCGCCGTGAGCGGGGTGCCGGCGTCGGCGAGCGCGCCCTCGAGCGCCTGGGCCTGCGGCACGGTGCGCGGGAACCCGTCGAGGATGAACCCCTTCGAGGCGTCGGGCTCCTGGAGCCGCTCGTTCACCATCCGCACGACGAGCACGTCGGGGACGTATGCCCCGTGGTCCATGTAGGTTCGCGCCTCGATCCCGAGCGCCGTGCCGCTCTGCACGTGCTCGCGCAGGATGTCGCCCGTCGAGATCTGGGGGATGTCCAGCTGCTCGCACAAGACCCGAGCCTGGGTCCCCTTCCCCGCGCCGGGCAGTCCGAGGAAGACGAACCGCATGGCCGACTACCGCAGGAAGCCCTCGTAGTGGCGCATCAACAGCTGCGACTCGATCTGCTTCATCGTCTCGAGCGCGACGCCCACCGCGATCAGCATCGATGTGCCGCCGAACGGGAACTGGTTCAGGTTCCACACGGCGAGCACGACCGTCGGGATCAGGGCGATCGCGGCGAGGAACAGCGAGCCCGGGAGCGTGATGCGTACCAGGATGTCGTTGAGGTAGTCGGCGGTGGGGGGACCGGGGCGGATCCCGGGGATGAACCCGCCTTGCTTGCGCAGGTTGTCGGCCGTCCGCACGGGGTCGAACTGGATCGCCGTGTAGAAGTAGGCGAAGAAGATGATCAGCGAGGCCAGGATCACCATGTACAGCAGGCTCCGCTGGTTCTGGATGTAGTTGTTGACGAAGTCCTGCAGCCACTGCGCGTGCACGACGCTCGCGATCAGCACCGGGAAGTACATCACCGAGGTCGCGAAGATGATCGGATGACGCCGGCCTGGTTCACCTTGAGCGGCAGGTAGGTGCTGGTGCCGCCCATCATCTTTCGCCCGACCACGCGTTTGGCGTACTGCACCGGCACGCGGCGCTGCCCCTGGTCCATGAACACGATCGCGACCACGATCCCGATCCCGATCACCAGGACCACGATGAACTTCCCGGCGCCGCCGGCCTGCAGGATCGAGTTCCCCTCGAACGGCAGCCGGCTGATCACGGAGGTGAAGATCAAGAGCGACATGCCGTTGCCGACGCCTCGCTGGGTGATCAGCTCGCCGAGCCACATGATCATCGCGGTGCCCGCCGTCATCACGAGCACGATCAGCAACACGTTGGCCACCGTGAAGGTGCCGGGCGGGAAGATGCTCTGCTGCAGACCGACCGCCTGCGGGTTGTTGAACAGGAAGACCAGCCCCGTGGATTGGAGCAGGGCCAGCACGACCGTGACGTAGCGGGTCCACTGGTTGATCTTCTTGACGCCGGTCTCACCCTCATCCTGCCACTGCGTCAGCTTGGGGATCACGACCGTGAGGAGCTGCATGATGATCGAGCTCGTGATGTACGGCATGATCCCGAGCGAGAACACCGAGAACCGGGTGAGCCCGCCGCCCGAGAACAGGTTGATGAACGCGAGGAAGCCGCCCTGGGCGGCCTGGTTCAGCTGCGTGACGTCGACCACCGGCACCGGCACGTGCGAGCCGAACCGGTAGACGGCGATGATGAACAGCGTGAACAGGATCTTGTTCCGGAGGTCCGGAACCTTGAACGCGTTGAGGAATGCGCGCAGCACGGTTCGCTAAGGGTACCCCTCAGGCGATCGTCTCGGTGCGGCCGCCGGCCGCCTCGATCTTCGCCTTCGCGGCCTCGGAGAACGCGTGGGCGCGCACCGTGAGCGCCTTGTCGATGTCGCCGCGGCCGAGGACCTTGACCGGCTGCCCCTTGTGCACGAGCCCGTGCGCGTACAGGGACTCCGGCGAGACCTCGCCCTCGAAGTACTTCGCGAGCTGCTCGACGTTCACGGCCGCGTACTCGACCCGGTTCGGGTTCTTGAACCCCTTGAGCTTCGGGATCCGCCGCGACAGGGGCATCTGTCCGCCCTCGAAGTAGTCGGGGACGTTCTTGCGGGCCCCGGTGCCCTTCGTGCCGCGGCCCGCCGTCTTGCCGCGCGTGCCCGCACGGCCGCGGCCGACCCGCGTCCTGTCCTTCGTGGCGCCCTCGGCGGGGCGCAGGTGATGGAGCTTCACTGGTCCCCTTCCTTCGCCGCCGCCGGGCGTCGCTTCGCGCGGCCCTCGGCGACCTCCTCGACCGTGACCAGGTGACGGACCTTGGCGAGCATCCCGCGGATCTCGGGGCGGTCCTGCTTGATCACGGTGTCGTGCATCCGGCGCAGACCGAGCCGGCGGACCGTGTCCTTCTGGTCCTTCGGCCGGCCGATCACGCTGCGGACCTGGGTCACCTTCAGCGTGCTCATCGTCGTCCCCCACGCGGGGCCGAGGACTCGGGCGTCGCGATCCCGTACTGCTCGGTGAGCGCCTCGGCGCGCGCCGCGTTGATCCGCGTCTCGGCGGCCTCGACCGCCTCGAGCATCGCCCTGGGCGCCACCTGGTGCACCTCACGGCCGCGCGCCTTCGCCACGTCGGCGGGCTTACGCAACGACTGCAGGCCGGCCACCGCCGCCTTCACGATGTTGATCTGGTTCGAGGAGCCCATCGACTTGGACAGGATGTCCTTGATCCCGGCGCACTCGACGAGCGCGCGCACCGGACCGCCGGCGATCACGCCGGTCCCCGGCGCCGCCGGCTTGAGCATGACCACCCCGGCCCCGGCCTCGCCGAGCACCTCGTGCGGGATCGTCGTGCCCATCATCGGCACCTCGAACATCTTGCGCCGGGCCTCCTCGACGCCCTTGGCGATCGCGGCCGGCACCTCCTTCGCCTTGCCGTAGCCGACGCCGACGCGGCCCGCGCCGTCGCCCACGACGACCAGCGCAGCGAACGAGAACCGGCGGCCGCCCTTGACGACCTTGGCCACCCGGTTGATCGAGATGACCCGCTCCTCGAACGGGCTCTTCTCTTCGTTCCTCGCGTCGTAACGTCGCATCAGAATCTGCAGTCCTCCCTCACGTGCGCCCTCGGCGACCGCGGCCACGCGGCCGTGGTACTGGCGCCCGCCGCGGTCGAAGACCGCGGCCTCGATCCCCGCTTCCTTGGCCCGGCCGGCGAGCAGCTGCCCGACGGCCTTCGCCCGGTCGGTGGGGCTGTCGCCCGCGACCTCGGTGTCGGATGCCGCCGCGACCGTCACGGCCTGCGCGTCGTCGATCAGCTGCGCGTAGACGTGGCGGTTCGAGCGGTACACGGCCAGCCGCGGACGCGTCTTGGAACCGGTGACCTTCTTGCGCACGCGGGCGTGGCGGCGCACGCGGGCCTCTCGCTTCGTCTTGGCTTCCATCACGCGGCACCCTTCGCAGCCTTGCCGGCCTTCTTGCGCACGACCTCGTCCTCGTAGCGGATCCCCTTGCCCTTGTACGGCTCGGGCTTGCGGATCTTCCGGATGTTCGCGGCGACCTCGCCCACCTGAGCCTTGTCGTTGCCGCGGATCACGATCGACGTCGCGGTCGGCACCTCGAACTCGATCCCCTCGGGCTGGGGCACGAGCACCGGGTGCGAGTAGCCCACCTGGAGCTCGATGTCCTTGCCCTTGAGCGCCGCGCGGTAACCGACGCCCACGATCGACAGGCGCTTCTCGAAGCCCTTCGTGACCCCGTCGACCATGTTCGCGAGCAGGGTCCGCGTCAGGCCGTGCAGGCCCCGGTTGAAGCCCTCGTCGTCGGGGCGCTCGACGCGCGCCGCGCCGTCTTCGACCACGATCGTCATGTTCGGGTGCATCGTCTGGCTCAGCGTGCCGCGCGGGCCCTTGACCGTGACCAGGCTGCCCTCGGCCACCGACACCTCGACCCCGCTCGGGATCGCGACGGGCTGCTTTCCGATCCGACTCATCCGCTCATCACCACACGTAGGCGAGGACCTCGCCGCCGATCCCTCGGCGGGCCGCCTCGCGGTCGGTCACGACGCCCTGCGACGTCGACACGATCGCGATCCCGAGACCGCCCATCACCTTGGGCAGGTCGCCGCGACCGCGGTAGATCCGCCGCCCGGGCTTGGACACCCGGCGCAGGCCGGTGATCGTCCGCGCGCGGCGCGGGCCGTACTTCAGCTGGATCCGGAACGCCGCCTGGACGCCTTCGCCCTCGCGCTCGTACGCGCCGATGTAGCCCTCGGCCGCGAGGATGTCCAAGATCGCGCCCGACAGTTTGGACACGGGCGCCACCAGCTCGTCCTTGTAGGCGAGGTTCGCGTTGCGGATCCGCGTCAGCAGATCGGCGACCGGGTCCGAGATGTTCGAGGAGAAGTGCACCGTCTTCGTGCTCACCATGACGCCTTCGTCACCCCCGGCAGCTCGCCCAGGTGCGCCAGCTCGCGGAAGCACACCCGGCAGAGCATGAACTTGCGGTACACGGCGCGGGGGCGGCCACACCGCTGGCAGCGGGTGTACGCACGCACGCGGTACTTCGGCTTCGCCTGCTGCTTGTTGATCAGGGCCTTCTTCGCCATGCCTTCTGCGTCCTCTCGGCCGTGTCCGCTCAGCCCGCCACGGGTTCCGTCTGCAGCGGGAACCCGAGCGCGAGCAGCAACGCCCGTCCTTGGTCGTCGGTGCTCGCGGTGGTCACGATCGTGATGTCCATCCCGCGCACCTTCGCCACCTTGTCGTAATCGATCTCGGGGAAGATCAGCTGCTCCGTCACCCCGAACGTGTAGTTGCCGTGCCCGTCGAACGCGTTGGGGTTCAGACCCCGGAAGTCGCGGATCCGCGGGAGCGACAGCGACACGAGCCGGTCGAAGAACTCCCACATCCGGTCCCCGCGGAGCGTGACCTTGACGCCGATCGGCTGGCCCTGACGCAGCTTGAACCCGGCGATCGACTTGCGCGCCTTCGTGATCACCGGCTTCTGCCCGGTGATGATCGTGACGTCCTCGACGGCGGCGTCGAGCATCCGCCCGTCCTTCAGGGCGTCGCCGACCCCCATGTTCACCACGATCTTCTCCAGGCGCGGCACCTGCATCACGTTGGCCAGCCCGAGCTGTTCCTTCAGCTGCGGCACCAGCTCGTCGCGGTAGCGCACCTTGAGCCGCGGTACGTATCCGTTCTCAGCCATCACTGCTCCTGCCCGCACTTGCGACAGATCCGGACCTTCACGCCGTCGGCGCTCACCCCGTGCCCGACCCGCGTCGGCTCGTGACAGTGCTTGCACACGAGCATGACGTTGGAGATGTCCACGAACGTTTCGACGTCGATGATGCCCCCCTGCTGCAGCTGGGTGCCCGCCGACGTCCGGCGCCCGGTCGTCTTCGAGTGCTTCTTCGCGAGCGCCACGCCGTCGACCATGACCCGGCGCTCCTCGGGCAGCACGCGGACCACGCGGCCTTCCTTGCCGCGGTCCTTACCCGCGATCACGCGGACCGTGTCGTCCTTCTTGATGTCGACGCCCGCCACCTACAACACCTCCGGGGCCAGCGAGATGATCTTCATGAACCGCTTCTCGCGGAGCTCGCGCGCGACCGGTCCGAAGATGCGCGTGCCGCGCGGGTTCTTCGCGTCACCGGTCAGCAGCACCACCGCGTTGTCGTCGAACCGGATGTAGGAGCCGTCGGGGCGGCGGCGCTCCTTCGCGGTGCGCACGACGACCGCCTTCACGACGTCGCCCTTCTTCACGCCGGCGTTGGGCAGCGCGTCCTTGACCGTGCCGACGATCACGTCGCCGACGCCGGCGTAGCGGCGCGCCGAGCCGCCGAGCACGCGGATGCACAGCACCTCTTTGGCACCCGTGTTGTCGGCGACCTTGCAGCGCGTCTCCTGCTGGATCACTTCGCACGCTCCACGATCTCCACGACCCGCCACCGCTTCGTCTTGGACAGCGGCCGGGTCTCCACCACGCGCACCGTGTCACCCACGTGCGCGTCGTTCTGCTCGTCGTGCGCGGCGAGCTTCGAGGACCGGCGCACGGTCTTGCCGTACAGCCGGTGGCGCACCTGGCGGTCGATCCGCACGAGGACGGTCTTGTCCATCGCGTCGGACACGACCACGCCCGTGCGCACCTTGCGCCGGCCGCGCTCGGCCTGCTCGGTCGTTCCTTGCTCGCTCACTGCGTCTCTCCGTCTTCGTGCGTCTGGTCGTCGTGCGGCTGCGGGGCCTCGGTCGCGACGATCGCGTCGAGCTCCTCCTCGATCTCGCGCTCGCGCAGGACCGTGGCGATCCGCGCCAGGTCGTGGCGGAGCTCCTTCAGCCGGGCGGTGTTGTCGAGCTGACCGGTCGCCAGCTGGAACCGCAGGTTGAAGAGCTCCTCCTTGGCGCTCTCCATCCGCGCGTAGAGCTCGTCCTCGGGCAGCTCCCGCAGCTCGGCAGCCTTGCTCGGCATCGCGTTACTCCCCCACCCGGGTGATGAACTTCGTCTTGATCGGCAGCTTGTGCTGCGCGCGGAGCATCGCCTCGCGCGCCAGCCCTTCGGACACCCCGGCCAGCTCGAACATCACGCGGCCGGGCTTGACGACCGCGACCCACCCCTCGGGATTGCCCTTGCCCGAGCCCATCCGGGTCTCGGCGGGCTTCTTCGTGACCGGCTTGTCGGGGAAGATCGTGATCCAGACCTTGCCGCCGCGCTTGATGTGGCGCGTCATCGCGACACGGCTGGCCTCGATCTGCCGGTTCGTGATCCAGCCCGGCTCCATCGCCACGATCGCGAAGTCACCGTACTGGATGTCGGTGTGGCCCTTGGCCTTGCCCCGCATGTTGCCGCGGTGCTGCTTGCGGTGCTTCACCCGCTTGGGCGCGAGCATCAGGACTCACCGCCTTCGATCGGAGCCGCCTGGGCTTCCGCCGGCGCGGGCGCGGGCGCGGCCACGGTCGCGGGCTCGGCCGCCTGCGGGGCCGGCCGGCGCTCGGAGCGCTCCGGTCGGTCTCCGGTCGGACGCGGGCCACGGGCGCGCGCGGTGGCGCGGGCGCGGGCGCGCTGCGTCTCCTGCTCGCGGTAGGGCACCTCGTCGCCGTGGTAGACCCAGACCTTCACGCCGATCCGCCCGAACGTGGTCTTCGCCTCGGCGGTGCCGTAGTCGACCTTCGCTCGCAGGGTGTGCAGCGGCACGCGGCCCTCGCGGTACCACTCGCGGCGGCCCATCTCCGATCCGCCCAGGCGGCC
This sequence comes from uncultured Actinomycetes bacterium, assembly GCA_963710985.1. GTDB lineage: Bacteria > Actinomycetota > UBA4738 > UBA4738 > HRBIN12 > AC-51. Next base: position 458,500 of record CAVQCI010000007.1, read on the forward strand.
GGCGGCGGCGACCCGCACGCCGAGGGCGCCCGAGCGCATCGCGGTCTGGACGGCGCGGCGCATCGCGCGGCGGAAGGCGACGCGGCCGGCCAGCTGCTCGGCGACGCCCTGCGCGAGCAGCGCGGCGTCGGTCTCGGGCCGGACCTCGCTCGAGGCCTGGTTCATGTCCTCGACCTTCACGTCGACGCGCTTCTTCGTGTAGCGCTCGACGTCCTTGCGCAGGCGGTCCACCTCGGCGCCCTTGCGCCCGATCACGATGCCGGGACGCGCGGTGCGGATGAACACCCAGATCTGGTCGCCCTTGCGCTCGATGTCGATCGACGAGATGCCGGCGCGGGTCAGCCGGGTCCGGATGTGCTTGCGGATCCAGATGTCCTCGTGCAGCTGGTCGGCGTAGTCGCGGTCGGCGAACCAGTTGCTCTTCCAGGGGTAGATGACCCCGAGCCGGAACCCGTACGGGTGGATCTTGTGTCCCACTAGGACTCGTCTCCCATCGTCTCGACCACGAGCGTCACGTGCGACGTGCGCTTGCGGACGCGCGTGGCGCGACCGTAGGCACGCGGACGGAACCGCTTGAGCGTCGGACCCTCGTCGACCCAGACGCGCGCCACGACCAGGTTCTCCGCGATCACGCCGGGCTTGGACTCGGCGTTGGCGATCGCGCTGTTCAGCAGCTTCTCCATGTCGTGGGAAGCGCCGAGGCCGGAGAACCGCAGGATCCGCCGCGCCTCCTCGACGTGCTGACCGCGGATCAGATCGACGGCCCGCCGCATCTTCCGCGGTGAGGTGCGGACGTACTTCATCGTCGCGCGAGACTCGGTCGTCATCGCGCCCCCGTCCTGCGCTCGTCCCGCGCGTGCGAGCGGAACGTGCGGGTGGGCGCGAACTCGCCGAGCTTGTGCCCCACCATCGACTCGGACACGAACACCGGCACGTGCTTGCGGCCGTCGTGCACGGCGAGCGTGTGCCCGATCATCTCCGGCACCACCGTCGAGCGGCGCGACCACGTCCGGATCACGCGCTTCTCGCCCTTCTTGTTCATGTCGTCGACCTTGCGCATCAGGTGCTCGTCGACGAACGGTCCCTTCTTGATGGACCGAGGCATCAGCCACGCCCCTTTCCACGACGGCGCACGATGTACTTGGTCGACGCCTTGTTCTTCTTGCGGGTACGACCTTCCTTCTGGCCCCACGGGGAGGACGGGTGCCGTCCGCCCGAGGACTTGCCCTCGCCGCCGCCCAGCGGGTGGTCGACCGGGTTCATCGCCACGCCGCGGACCGACGGGCGCTTGCGGGCCCAGCGCGCGCGCCCCGCCTTGCCGAGCGAGATCAGCTCGTGCTCGGCGTTGCCGACGGCGCCCACCGTCGCCTTGCAGGCGGCCGGGACCATCCGCGTCTCGCCCGAGGGCAGCCGCAGGGTCGCCATGTGGCCTTCCTTCGCCATCAGCTGGACGCTGGTGCCTGCCGAACGGGCCATCTTGGCGCCGGCGCCGGGCTTCAGCTCGATCGCGTGGATCACGGTGCCGACCGGGATGTTGCGCAGCGGCAGCGCGTTGCCGGGACGGATCTCAGCGTCGGGGCCCGACATCAGCAGGTCGCCCCGCGCCACGCCGTCGGGGGCGAGGATGTAGCGCTTCTCGCCGTCGACGTAGTGCAGCAGCGCGATCCGCGCGCTGCGGTTCGGGTCGTACTCGATGTGGGCGACCTTGGCCGGGACCCCGTCCTTGTTCCGGCGGAAGTCCACGATCCGGTAGCGACGCTTGTTGCCGCCGCCCTGGTGGCGCGCGGTGATCCGGCCGTGCACGTTGCGCCCGGCCTTGTTGCGCCCCTTGGCGACCAGCGCCTTCTCGGGCTTCGAGCGCGTGAGGTCCTCGAACGTGGAGACGCTCGCGCCGCGGCGGCCCGGCGTGGTCGGCTTGTACTTGCGGACTCCCATGCTCCTACTTCCCGGTCTCGAAGATCTCGATCGCGTCGCCCTCGGCGAGCGTCACGATGGCGCGCTTCTGCGCGGCGGTGCGGCCCTTCGTCCAGCCGCGGCGCTTGGCCTTGCCCTGGCGGTTCAGCGTGTTCACCGAGGTCACGCGGACGTTCCAGATCAGCTGGACCGCCTCCTTGATCTCGGTCTTGTTCGCCCGCGGGTCGACGAGGAACGTGTAGCTGTTCTGCTCGATCCCCGCGTAGGACTTCTCCGACACGACGGGGCGGATGATCACGTCGCGAGCCGACTTCATGCCGCCACCCCCTCGAGCGCGTCCAGCGCCTCGGTCGTGACGAGCACGCGGTCGGCGAGCAGCAGGTCGTAGGTGCCGAGCCCTCCGGCGTAGGCGATCTTGACGTACGCCAGGTTTCGGAAGGACTTCTCGACCGCGCCGCTCGGCGTGGGCTCCTTCAGCACGACGAGGACCCGCCCGTCGAGCTCGAGCGCGTCGAGGAGCTCGACCGCGGCCTTCGTCTTGGGCTCGTCGAACGACAGGCCCTGGACCACCGCGAGCTTGCCGCTCACGCAGCGCGTCGGTGAGCGCCGAACGCAGCGCGCCGCGCTTCATCTTCTTGTTGACGCGCATCGAGTGGTCGCGCGGCACCGGCCCGTGGGCCACGCCGCCGCCGGCCCACTGCGGGGAGCGGATCGAGCCCTGGCGGGCCCGCCCGGTGCCCTTCTGGCGCCACGGCTTCTTCCCGCCCCCGGCGACCTCGGCGCGCGTCTTCGCGCTGTGCGTGCCGGCGCGGATCCCGGCGAGCCCGGCCACGACGACCTGGTGCATCAGCGGCACGTTCAGCTCGCAGGCGAACAGCTCGTCGGAGAGCTCGCGCGTGGCGGCCTTCGTACCGGCGGGGTCGAACACGTCGATCGTCGCCACGTCAGGCCCCCTTCTTCGCCGGCGACTTGACCGCCGAACGCACCATCAGCAGGCCCCCGTTCGGGTCCGGGGACCGCGCCCTTGATCAGCAGCAGGCCGCGCTCGGGGTCGGAGGAGACCACCTCGAGGTTCAGCACGGTGACGCGCTGGTTCCCGAACTGGCCCGCCATGCGCATGCCCTTGAACACGCGGCTGGGCGTGGCGCACGCGCCGATCGAACCGGGCGAGCGGTGCTTGCGCTTGACGCCGTGGCTCGCTCGCAGGCCGGAGAACCCGTGGCGCTTCATCACGCCGCTGAAACCCTTGCCCTTCGACACGCCGACCACGTCGACCTTGTCGCCGATCGCGAACACGTCGGCCCTCAGCTCCTGGCCGGGCTCGTAGGTGCCGGCGTCGTCGGTGCGGAGCTCGACGAGGTGGCGCATCGGCTCGGCCCCTGCCTTGTCGAAGTGGCCCTGGGAGGGCTTGTTCACGTGCCGGGGCAGCTGGCCGTAGGCGAGCTGCACGGCGTCGTAGCCGTCCACGGCCTCGCTCCGCACCTGCGCGACCACGCACGGTCCGGCCTTGATCACCGTGACCGGCACGGCGCGCGTCTCGACGAAGATCTGGGTCATCCCCAGCTTCTCGCCCACGATCCCTTTGACGTCGGTCATCTCAGAGCTTGATCTCGATGTCGACCCCGGCCGACAGGTTCAGGCGCTGGAGCTCCTGGACCGTCTTGGAGGTGGCGTCCACGATGTCGATCAACCGCTTGTGCGTGAGCATCTGGAAGTGCTCGCGCGAGTCCTTGTACTTGTGCGGGGAGCGGATGACCGTGTAGATGTTGCGCTCGGTCGGCAGCGGCACCGGGCCGACGACCTTCGCCCCGGTGCGCTGGACGTGCTCGACGATGTCGCGCGCGGCGACGTCCAGCATCCGGTGGTCGTAGGCCCGGAGCTTGATGCGGATCTTGGGTCCTGCCATCGAAGCGCTCTTTCCTCTTCCCTGTCGGCGTTACTTCAAGATCTTGACGACGCGGCCGGCGCCCACGGTGCGTCCACCCTCGCGGATCGCGAAGCGGAGCCCCTCTTCCATCGCGATCGGGGCGATCAGCTCGACCGTCATCTCCACGTTGTCCCCGGGCATCACCATCTCCACGCCCTCGGGGAGCGCCGCCGAGCCGGTGACGTCGGTGGTGCGGAAGTAGAACTGGGGGCGGTAGCCGTTGAAGAACGGGGTGTGCCGGCCTCCCTCGTCCTTGGAGAGCACGTAGACCTGGGCCTCGAAGTTCGTGTGGGGGGTGACGCTGCCGGGCTTGGCGAGCACCTGGCCGCGCTCGACCTCTTCCTTGTCGATCCCGCGCAGCAGCACCCCGACGTTGTCGCCCGCGCGGACCTCGTCCAGGAGCTTTCGGAACATCTCGAGGTCCGTGGCGGTGGTCTTGCGGGTGTCGTGGATCCCGACGATCTCGACCTCGGACATCTTGGCGAGCACGCCGCGCTCCACCCGCCCCGTCACCACGGTGCCGCGCCCGGTGATCGAGAAGACGTCCTCGATCGCCATCAAGAACGGCTTGTCGGTGTCGCGGACCGGCTCGGGGATGTAGGTGTCGCACGCCTCGAGCAGCTCATCGATCGCGGTGTTCCAGGTCTCATCGCCCTCCAGGGCCTTCAGCGCGGAGACCTTGATCGACCGGGACGTCATCCCCGGGGAACTCATAGGAGCTCAGCAGCTCCCTCACCTCGAGCTCGACCAGGTCCAGCAGCTCCGGATCGTCGACCATGTCGCACTTGTTGAGCGCGACCACGATGTAGGGCACCCCGACCTGACGCGCGAGCAGGACGTGCTCGCGGGTCTGGGGCATCGGGCCGTCGGCGGCGGAAACGACCAGGATCGCCCCGTCCATCTGGGCGGCCCCGGTGATCATGTTCTTGACGTAGTCGGCGTGGCCGGGACAGTCCACGTGGGCGTAGTGGCGGTTGTCGGTCTGGTACTCGACGTGGGCGATCGCGATCGTGATCCCGCGCTCGCGCTCCTCGGGGGCCTTGTCGATCTGGTCGAAGGGGGTGAAGTCGGCAAGGCCCTTGTCGGCCTGGCGCTTGGTGATCGCCGCCGTGAGGGTGGTCTTGCCGTGGTCGATGTGCCCGATCGTGCCGATGTTGACGTGGGGCTTGGTGCGCTCGAACTTCTGCTTGGCCATCTCCGTGCTCCCCTCCTACTCGCCGGTCACCCGGGCGACGATCTCCTTGCTGATCTGCGGCGGCACCTCGTGGTAGGCGTGCAGCTGCATCGGGCTCGCGGCCGCGCGACCCTGCGTCTTGGAGCGCAGGTCGGTGACGTAGCCGAACAGCTCCGCCAGCGGGACCACCACGCGGATCACCTTGGTGCCGGCGCGGTCGTCGATGTTCTCGATCCGCCCGCGGCGCGAGGTGACGTCGCCCATCACGTCGCCGAGGAACTCCTCCGGCGTCGTCACCTCGAACTCCATCACCGGCTCCAGCAGGACCGGCGAGGCCTTGCGGGCCGCGTCCTTGAGCGCCATCGAGCCCGCGATCTTGAACGCCATCTCCGAGGAGTCGACCTCGTGGTAGGTGCCGTCGATCAGCGTGGCCCGCACGTCCACCAGCGGGTAGCCGGCGACGACGCCGTTGTCCATCGCCTCTTGGATCCCCTCGTCGACCGCCGGGATGTACTCGCGCGGGATCGCCCCGCCCGTGACCCTGTTGACGAACTCGTAGCCGCCGCCGGCGCCGGTGGGCTCGAGGTCGATCACGACGTGGCCGTACTGGCCGCGCCCGCCCGTCTGGCGGACGAAGCGCATGTCCACCTTGTGGACCGGCTTCGTGATCGTCTCGCGGTAAGCGACCTGGGGCCTGCCGACGTTCGCGTCGACGTTGAACTCGCGCTTGAGCCGGTCGACGATGATGTCCAGGTGCAGCTCGCCCATCCCCGAGATCACGGTCTGCCCGGTCTCGTCGTCGTAGCGCACGACGAACGTCGGGTCCTCGTCGGCGAGCTTGGCCAGGCCGTTGCCGAGCTTGTCCTGGTCGGCCTTGGTCTTGGGCTCGACGGCGACGCTGATCACCGGCGTCGGGAACGAGATCGCCTCCAGCACGACCGGCTTGGCGGGGTCGCAGATCGTGTCGCCGGTGGTGGAGTGCTTCAGCCCGACCACCGCGACGATGTCGCCCGTGTAGGCCGCCTGCATGTCCTCGCGGTGGTTCGCGTGCATCTGCAGGATCCGGCCGATCCGCTCCTTGCGGTCCTTCGTGGCGTTCAGCACGTGCGAGCCGCTGTGCAGGACGCCCGAGTAGACGCGCAGGTAGGTGAGCCGGCCCACGTACGGGTCGGACATGATCTTGAAGGCGAGCGCCGCGAACGGCTCGGTGTCGTCGGGCTTGCGCTCGACGTGGTCGTCCTCCTTCAGCGGGAGGTGGCCCTCCACCGGCGGCACGTCGACCGGGCTCGGCAGGTAATCGACGATCGCGTCGAGCACCAGCTGGACGCCCTTGTTCTTGAAGGCGGAGCCGCAGAGCACCGGCACGCCGGCCCCGTCGAGCGTGGCCTTGCGGATCGCGCGCTTCAGCTCCTCGACCGTCGGCTCCTCGTCGCCGATGAACTTCTCCATCAGCGACTCGTCGTGGTCGGCGAGCTTCTCGAACAGCTCGTGGCGAGCGAGCCCGGCCGCCTCGGCGTAGGCCTCGGGGATCTCCGTGTCCTTCCACTCCTCGCCCATGTCGCCGTCCCAGTAGTGGGCGTTCATGTTCACGAGGTCGATGCAGCCGTGGAAATCGGACTCGGTGCCCCAGGGCAGCTGCAGCACGAGGGGGTTGGCCTGCAGGCGGTCGACCATCATCGCGACCGTGCGCTCGAAGTTCGCGCCGGTCCGGTCCATCTTGTTGACGAACGCGATCCGCGGAACGCCGTAGCGGTCGGCCTGGCGCCACACCGTCTCGGACTGCGGCTCGACGCCGGCGACCGAGTCGAACACCGCGACGGCGCCGTCGAGCACGCGGAGCGACCGCTCGACCTCGACCGTGAAGTCGACGTGGCCGGGGGTGTCGATGATGTTGATCCAGAAGTTCTTCCACACGCACGTGGTGGCGGCCGAGGTGATCGTGATGCCGCGCTCGCGCTCCTGGGCCATCCAGTCCATCACGGCGGTGCCCTCGTGGACCTCGCCGATCTTGTAGGCGCGACCGGTGTAGTAGAGGATGCGCTCCGTCGTGGTGGTCTTGCCCGCGTCGATGTGGGCCATGATCCCGATGTTGCGCGTGCGAGCCAGGGGGTACTCGCGCATCGCGAGCCCCTTGGTGCCCTTCTTGACGTCCTGCTCGGTCGTTGCCACGTGGCTCTTCTCGATCTTCTCCGCGGGGCTCGCCATCAGCGGGCCCCCTCGTCACGGGAAACCCGCCCCGAGGGGCGGGTCGTCGGTTGCTCTTCCATCACCAGCGGTAGTGCGCGAAGGCCTTGTTGGCCTCGGCCATCTTGTGCATGTCTTCGCGGCGCTTCACCGAGGCGCCGGCGCCGACGGCGGCGTCCATGATCTCGGCGACCAGGCGCTCGGCCATCGAGTTCTCGCGGCGCTGCCGGCTGAAGTTGACGAGCCAGCGCATCGCGAGCGTCGTGCCGCGCTGCGGCTTGACCTCGACCGGCACCTGGTAGGAAGCGCCGCCGACCCGGCGCGACTTCACCTCCAAGAGCGGGCGGACGTTGTCGACCGCCTTCTTCAGGGTGATGACCGGGTCGTTCGCGGTCTTCTGGCTGATCTGCTCCAAGGCGTCGTAGACGATCCGCTCCGCGGTCGTCTTCTTGCCGTTCAGCAAGATCTTGTTGATCAGCTGCGTGACCAGCGGGTTCTGGTAGACCGGATCCGCCTGGATCTCGCGGCGTACGGCAGGGCCCTTGCGCGGCACGGCTACTCCCCGCCCTTCTTCGCGCCGTAGCGGGAACGTCCCTGCCTGCGGTTCTTGACCCCGGCGGTGTCGAGCGTGCCGCGGACGATCGAGTAGCGCACGCCACCGAGGTCCTTCGGGCCGCCGCCGTGCACGAGCACGATCGAGTGCTCCTGCAGGTTGTGCCCCTCGCCGGGGATGTAGCAGGTGACCTCGATGCCGGTGGTCAGGCGCACCCGGGCGACCTTGCGCAGCGCCGAGTTCGGCTTACGGGGGGTCACGGTGAACACACGCGTGCAGACGCCGCGCCGCTGGGGGTTCTCCCGGAGCGCGGGGGCCTTGTTCTTCTTGACGGGGGTCTTGCGACCCTTCCGCACGAGCTGCTGGATCGTGGGCATGGTCCTCTCGTCTGCACTTTGTCGTTGTCAAACACCGGAGCCCCGGCGGCTGTGCCGCGGAACCCGCGAGCCTGCGCCCGGCGCGCGCGTGGAACACGCGGGCGGCGACCGGGATCGGTTGCTGGTGCTGCGCGCCCGACAGGCTCGCCGGACAGGCGCGCGACCGGTAAGGCTATCGGCCGAGGCGCCGGGGCGTCAACAACCCGGGACCGGACGGCCGAGGCCTGATGACCTGGGCCTGGTGACCGAGCGGCGTGCCTGCCCTCGGTCGAGGTGCCGCTGCAGTGTAGCGGACCGGGCGACGCGACGTCCGCTGGTAGCGTCGCGTGATGGACCTGCAACGGATGCGCGAGACCGCCCTCGCGGCCGCCGTCTCCGGCGGCGAGGTCGTGCGGCGGGCGTGGGCCGAGGCCCCGGTCGACGCCGACGCGAAGGGGCTGCCCGGGCGACTGGGTCACGCAGGTCGACCTGGCGAGCGAGGCCGCGATCGGGCGGTTCCTCACCGAGGCGACGCCGGAGATCGCGATGCAGGGCGAGGAGGGCGGCGGCGCCGCCTCGGGGCTGCGCTGGGTGGTCGACCCGCTGGACGGCACGACGAACTTCGTGCATCGGTTCCCCGCGGTGGGCGTGAGCGTCGCCCTCGTGCAGGAGGACCGGCCCGTCGCGGCGGCGATCGTCGCCCCGATGCTCGGCGACGCCTGGCACGCGGCCCGCGGCGCCGGCGCGACCTGGGTCCGGGCCGCGGAGGCCGCACCGCTGCCGTGCCGCGTGAGCGCGCGCCCGGTCGCGCGCGCGATCGTGGGGACGGGGTTCCCGTTCCGTCGCAAGGAGCGGCTGCCCCGCTACCTGCCGGCCTTCGAACGATCCCTCGAGACCTTCGAGGACCTGCGGCGCCCCGGCGCCGCGTGCCTGGACCTCGCGTGGGTGGCCTGCGGGGTGCTCGACGGGTTCTTCGAGCTCGCGCTCGGACCGTGGGACGTCGCCGCCGGCATCCTGCTGATCGAGGAGGCCGGCGGCGTCGTCACCGACTGGACGGGCGGGCCCGAGGCCCTGGCCGGGGACATCCTCGCCGGCTCGCCCGAGGTCCACGCGGCGTTGCTGAGGATCGCCGGCGAGGCCGCCTAGCCTTCGGCGAGCGCGGCGTAGATCGTGCGCCGCGCCTGGTCGAGCGCGTCGAGCGCCACCTGGCGGTGGTGTTCGTTGCCGCTCGCGCCCGCCTGCATCGCGGCGGCCATCAGCGACATCGCGGCCTCGCGCAGCGGCGCGTGCTCGTCCTCGGCCCCGCCCTCCCAGGGCGGCGTCCAGTGCTGGCCGGTGCGGCGCTCGGCGAGGGTCTCGCGTCCCGCGTCGGTGATCGCGTAGACCCGCTTGCCCTCCCGGTCCTCGGAGGTCACGAGCCCCTCGTCCTCCAGGAGCTGCAGGGTCGGGTAGACCGAGCCGGCGCTCGGGCGCCAGCGGCCCGCCGCTTCGCGCCTCGAGCTCGCGGATCAGCTCGTACCCGTGGCGCGGGCCGTCCTCGAGCACGTGGAGCAGCGCGAGGCGGACGTCGCCGCGCCGCGCCCTGTGGTGCCCACCCGCCCACGGAGGCGGTCCGAAGCCCGGACCGCCCCAGCCGGCGGCCCACGGTCCCATCCACTGCTGCCGTGTCCTGCGTCCCATCGGCGCGCTCCTTCCGTCTCGTCCCCTCTTCGACGCCGTATCACGATATATCGTGACAGCACGCGATACGAACGTCAACCGCCCAGGTCGCGAGACGGCTGGTCACACGGGAAGGGCGGCCCCGGGTCGGGGCCGCCCTTCGGCGTCCGGTCCCGAGCCGGGGCTCAGGGAGACAGACCGGTGATGTGCGTCGACCAGTTCGCGAGGAAGGTCCGCGTGAAGCCGCACGTCGTGTCGGCGCTCCACTGGGCGAACGTGCACGACTGGTTGATGTACTCGCTGGCCAGCCAGACGGTGCCGCCCGGAGCCACGGTCGCGGCGCCGTAGTCGCCCCACCGTGGGTCGAACCCGCCGTCGCCGTAGCCGGAGAACCCGTCGTTCGGTCCCCGTCCCGGGCCCGACACGACGACGTCGCCGGCGGGTCCCTTGGGGCCGAACCGGATGTAGGCGCCGCTCGGGTAGTAGTCGGGGCCCACCAGGGTGAAGCCGATCGCGCCGGCGCCCGCGCCGTTCATCGCGACGGCCGGGAACGTGAGGTTCTCGCCGGGCACGTTCACGTAGCCCTGGATCACGCGGGTCGCGGAGAACGACGTGCCGCCCGAGGGCTTGAGCGCCACGTAGACGACGCCGGTGTGGACGTCGGTCGCCTTCCACTTGCCGCTGGTGCTGTTGAACGAGGCGCCCCCCGGTCCGGCGAGGTTCGTGCCGAGCGTCAGGTACACGACGCCGCGGCGCAGCCACGCCCCGTAGACCTTCCCGGCGTTGCCCGCGTCGAGCGGGATCGGCCCCGTCTGGTGCGGGTACGTCGCCCCGATGCAGTTGAAGCTGTTCTCGCACTGCAGCAGGGGCGTCGGTCCGTCCTTCTGCAGCGCGAACGCCGGCACCGAGTACGGCTCGGTCCGCACGGACGCCTCCTGCAGCGACAGCGACGGGTGATCCGTCGCGAGCGAGGACGTGTTCGTCAGCCGGAACAGGGAGATCGCGGTCGCGTTCCCCTCGACGTAGGGGGAATGCGACATGCCGAAGTACATCGTGCCGCCGTTGCGCGTATCGCGGCTGGCGGGGATCGAGTCCACCGGCTGGACGGTGTACGCGACGTCGTCGACGGCGCTCGAGGTGACGTTCTCGATCATCGTCATCGTCGGTACGGCGGCCCCGGCGACGAGATCGGCCTTCGAGAACGCGTAGAGCTGCGTGCCGTTGAACGCGCCCGTCCCGAACAGGTCGAACTCGTTCGTCGTGATGTACAGGCCCGACCCGTCGATCCCGAGCTGCGGATAGTCGCCGAAGCAGGCCCCGCTCGAGCAGTGATGGTCGGGGGTGCCGTTCTGCCCGTTGTTGTTCGTGTCGAGCGTCCAGATCGTCCAGCCCTTGAGCGGGTTGGCGGAGTCGCTCGCCGCGATGAACACGCCGCCGGTGCCGGTGAAGGCGCCGGTCGTGTGGTCCAGCCCGAGGAACGCCGCGGTCACGAACCAGCGGCGCGACGAGGGGTCGTACTTGCAGCTCACGTCGAACGAGCTCGTGGGACCGAACGTCCCGTTCGTGCGGTCGACCTCCGGCGGCTGTCCGAAGAACTCGGCAAGCGTGATCCCCACCGGCGCGGTGCCCGGGAAGAACGGCGTCCCGTCGATCAGCGCCTGGCCGTTCGTGTCGTAGACCTGCACCACCGAGTTCACGATCTCGAACACGCGCGTGCCGCTCGCGCACAGACCTTGGTCCGGCGGCTCACCGCTGAACTGGTTGCCGCCGCCCGAGTAGCGAGAGTCGAAGTGGTTCGATCCCTCCCACCCGGTCGCTGCGGCAGAGATCGTGACGGTGGCCGCCCCGCGGGCGACGGGGGCCGCCACCTCTCCGCGCTGCACGGCCTCGCCTCCCTCCGGCTCCTGGCCTTCGAGCTGGTGCGAGCGGAAGAACCGCGCGTCGAAGGCCGGGCTGTCGGTCGACACGGCACGGGCCGGGCGGGCGGCCGCCGAGCGCAAGGAGTCCACGTGCCCGACCCGTCGCACCGGTCCGACGTGCGACGCGGCCGCCGCGCCGGTTGTGGAGCCGAGCAGCGATGCCACCACGACGAGCGCGCTCAGCGGTACGGCGAGCCGTCGCGTCAGACGATGTTCCATCTTCCCCTCCCCTTTCGCTCGGGGCAGCCCCGGGGCAGACGGGCGTGGCAGGTGCCGTCGGGCGGGGCTCATCCGACCCTATGAGCGGATGCCCGACACGGCAATCGGTCCAACGTCGGATGACCTTCGACACAACCCCCGTTCGCTCGGCGCGCGTACCGTGTGCCGATGGGGCGCAAGGCGCGGGCGCGGCTCAGGGCGTGGGCCGAAGGGCTCGTGGCCGAGCACGGCGAGGACGTCGCCGCGATCCTCGGCATGGCCCCGCCGCTCCCGGATGTGGCGATCGACGTCGTGCCGTCCGGCGGCGGCGCCGCCTGGACGAACGGGCTCACCGTCGTGCTGAACGAGCGCTGGTTCGCCGAGCATCCCGACGATGCCGGATGCGTGCTCCACGAGCTGTCGCACGCGTACCTGCGGGCGCCCGAGTACTCCGAGCGGACGATCTGGCTGATCGAGGGGATCGCCGATCACACGCGCGACGTCCTGGGGTTCGACGCCGCGTGGACGTTCGCCCACCACGAGCCGGGCAAGGCGACCGCGGGCTACCAGACGACCGCGGACTTCCTGGCCTGGCTCCAGGAGCGGCATCCCGGCTCGGTCGCGCGGCTGTCGCGGGAGCTCGCCGCCGGCACCTACGACGAGGGAGCGTTCACCCGGTGCTGCGGGCGCGCGCTGGAGGCGCTCGTCGCCGGCTACGAGGCGGCGCGGTAGCGGATCAGCTCTCCGGCGGCTTCGGGATCTCCACGGGGGCCGGTGGCGCGGCGGCGGGCGGCGGGGCGGCCTGGGCCGTCTTCGGCGCCTCCTGCGCGGGCGCGTCGTCCTCGCCGAGACCGGCCAGACCCTCGCGCATGCCCTTCTTGAACTCGCTCTGCGCGCGCCCGACGTTGCGCGCCATCTTCGGCAGCTTGTCGACGCCGAAGATCACCGCGATCGCGACGACGGCCACGACGATCCACTCAGGTCCCACGGGGACCACTCCTTCCCGGGGTCTACCCCTCCGAGGATAGTTCGCGGCGGCGGTTCGCAGGGTTCGGCGCCCCGGAACGACGGAACGGGCGCCCCGTGGGGCGCCCGTCCGTGATCGCCGTGCCGCCCGTCGGAACGGGCGACGCCGCGGGAGCTACTCGTCGGTCGCGCTGACGCCGCCGAGCATCCGCTCGGCTTCCTCGCGGGTGAGCCCCACGAGCGCCGGCTCGCCCGTCTCGGCCGCGGTCGCCTCGGCGAGCTCCCGCTGGCGCTGGAGCCAGTACTCGGGGATCGCGTCGGGGTTGATCCGCACCTGCACGTTGCGGTAGCGCCACATGCCGGTGCCGGCCGGGATCAGCTTGCCGATGATCACGTTCTCCTTGAGGCCGAGCAGCGGGTCCGACTTGCCGCCGATCGCCGCGTCGGTGAGCACCCGTGTCGTCTCCTGGAACGAGGCCGCCGACAGCCACGAGTCCGTGGCGAGCGAAGCCTTCGTGATCCCGAGGAGCTGCGGACGCGCCGAGGCCGGCAGGCCGCCGTTCTCGACCGTCTCGCCGTTGCGGTCCTCGAACACGCGCCGGTTGACCAGGTCGCCGGGCAGGAACTCCGAGTCGCCCGGATCGATGATCTGCACCTTGCGGAGCATCTGGCGCGAGATCAGCTCGATGTGCTTGTCGTGGATCGTGACGCCCTGCGAGCGGTACACCTGCTGGACCTCGTCCACCATGTGCTGCTGCAGCGCGAGCACGCCCTTGACCTTGAGGATGTCGTGCGGGTTGACCGAGCCCTCGGTGAGCTGCTGGCCCACCTCGACGCGGTCCCCGTTGGCCACCGCCAGGCGCGCGCGCGTCGAGACCTGGTACGCGACCTCGTCGCCGTCCTCGGACGTGACGTGGATCCGCCGCACGTGCTTCTCGTCGTCGTCCTCGACCGTCACCTCGCCCGGGAGCTCGGTGATCTGCGCCTGCCCCTTGGGGGTGCGGGCCTCGAACAGCTCGACCACACGCGGCAGACCGTGCGTGATGTCCTCACCGGCGATGCCGCCGGTGTGGAACGTCCGCATCGTGAGCTGCGTGCCCGGCTCGCCGATCGACTGGGCCGCGATGATCCCGACGGCCTCGCCGATGTCGACCATCTTGCCGCTCGCGAGCGACCGGCCGTAGCACATCTGGCACACGCCGACCTCGGCTTCGCAGGTGATGACCGAACGGGTCCGCACCGACTCGACGCCGGAGGCGACGACCCGGTCGGTGACCTCGTCGTTCAGCTCCTCGCCGGCCGACGCGACCTTCTTGCCGTCGACCTTGACGTCCTCGGCGAGGACCCGGCCGAACAGCGACGTGTCGACGTGGGAGTGCTTCACGACCGAGCCGTCGGGGCGCTTCGTGTTGACCAGGACCGGGACCGAACGGTCGGTGCCGCAGTCCTCCTCGCGGATGATGACCTCCTGGGCGACGTCGACCAGACGCCGCGTGAGGTAGCCCGAGTCCGCCGTGCGCAGCGCCGTGTCGGCCAGCCCCTTGCGGGCGCCGTGCGTGGAGATGAAGTACTCCAGCACGGACAGGCCCTCGCGGAAGTTCGACTTGATCGGCCGCGGGATGATCTCGCCCTTCGGGTTGGCCACCAGACCGCGCATCCCGGCCAGCTGGCGGATCTGCATGATGTTTCCTCGGGCTCCCGAGTTGGCCATCATGTAGATCGGGTTCGTCGGGGTGAACTGGGCCTCCATGGCGTCCTTGACCTCGTCGGTCGCCTGGGTCCAGATCTCGATCAGCTCCTGACGACGCTCGTCGTCGGTGATGATCCCGCGCCGGTACTGGGTCTCGACCTTCGACGCGCGCTTCTCGTGCTCGTCGAGGATCGCGGCCTTCGTGGTGGGGGTGGTGACGTCCTCGATCCCGATCGTCACGCCGGCCCGCGTCGCGTAGTGGAACCCGAGGTTCTTCAGCCGGTCCAGCGTGTTCTCGACCTGCGTGCGGTCGTAGCGATGCACGACCTCGTCGACCAGGCGCGCCACGTCGCCCTTGAGCACCGTGTGGTTGCGGAACCCGAAGTCCTCGGGGAAGGCCGAGTTCATCACGACCCGCCCGATCGTGGTCCGCACGACCGGCGCGCGGCCCTTCCACTCCTCGGCGTCCGGGTCGTAGCCCTCTGGCCACATCTCCTCGGGGACCAGACGGTCGCCGAGGCGGATACGGATCGGATCGTGGATCGGGAAGCCGCGGTCCAGGGCGAGCAGCGCCTCGGCCTCCGAGCCGAACGTGGGGATCTGCTCGTTCTTGCGCTTCTCGTTCTGCGCGAGGCTCAGGTAGTACAGGCCCAGCACCATGTCCTGGGTCGGCGTCGCGATCGGGCGACCGTGGGCCGGCGACAGGATGTTGTTCGTGGACAGCATCAGGATCCGCGCCTCGGCCTGGGCCTCGGCGGACAGCGGGACGTGCACGGCCATCTGGTCGCCGTCGAAGTCCGCGTTGAACGCGGTGCACACGAGCGGGTGGATCTTGATCGCCTTGCCCTCGACCAGGACCGGCTCGAACGCCTGGATCCCGAGGCGGTGCAGCGTCGGCGCGCGGTTCAGCAGCACCGGATGCTCGCGGATCACCTCTTCCAGGACGTCCCAGACCTGCGGGCGGGCGCGCTCGACCATCCGCTTGGCGCTCTTGATGTTCTGCGCCAGCGCCTGGTCAACGAGCCGCTTCATCACGAACGGCTTGAACAGCTCCAGCGCCATCTGCTTGGGCAGCCCGCACTGGTGCAGCCTGAGCTCCGGCCCGACGACGATCACCGAGCGGCCGGAGTAGTCCACGCGCTTGCCGAGCAGGTTCTGGCGGAACCGGCCCTGCTTGCCCTTGAGCATGTCCGACAGCGACTTCAGCGGCCGGTTGCCGGGTCCCGTGACCGGGCGACCACGCCGGCCGTTGTCGAACAGCGCGTCGACGGCCTCCTGCAGCATCCGCTTCTCGTTGTTGACGATGATCTCCGGCGCCTGCAGGTCCAGGAGCCGCTTGAGGCGGTTGTTCCGGTTGATCACGCGCCGGTACAGGTCGTTCAGGTCCGAGGTGGCGAAGCGGCCGCCGTCGAGCTGCACCATCGGGCGCAGGTCCGGCGGGATCACCGGGACGGCGTCGAGCACCATCCCGAGCGGCGTCGAGCGCCCCTCGGCGAAGTTCGACACGACCTTCAGGCGCTTGATCGCCTTCAGCCGGCGCGTGCCCTTGCCGTTCTCGATCTGATCGGTGAGGTACTCGGACTCGGCCGCGACGTCCATGTCGGAGAGCAGGCGCTTGATCGCCTCGGCGCCCATCCCGCCGTCGAAGTAGTCGCCGAACCGCTCGCGCAACGACCGGTAGACGTTGTCGTCGGCCACGAGCTGCTTGACGTGCAGGCCCTTGAAGGCGCTCAGCACGTCGTCGAGGTGCTGGACCTCGCGCGCCGTCGTCTCGTGGATCCGCTCGACGTCGCGCTGGGCCTCACGCTTGGCGGCCGACAGCTGGGCGCCCTTGGCGCCCTCGGCCTCCAGCTCCTTGAGCCGGTCCTCCAGCTCGCGCAGGCGCTTCTTGACGTCCTCGTCGCGGTCGGCCTCGAGCTCGCGCTTCTCCGACTCGATCTCGGCCTCGACCTCGGGCAACGCCTTGTGGCGACGCTCGTCGTCGACGCGGGTGATCACGTAGGCCGCGAAGTAGATGATCCGCTCGAGGTCCTTCGGGGCGAGGTCGAGCAGGTAGCCGAGGCGAGAGGGGACGCCCTTGAAGTACCAGATGTGCGTGACCGGCGCGGCCAGCTCGATGTGGCCCATGCGGTCGCGGCGGACCTTGCTGCGGGTGATCTCCACGCCGCAGCGCTCGCAGATGATGCCCTTGAAGCGGACGCGCTTGTACTTGCCGCAGTGGCACTCCCAGTCCCGCGTCGGACCGAAGATCCGCTCGCAGAACAGGCCGTCCTTCTCCGGCTTGAGCGTCCGATAGTTGATCGTCTCCGGCTTCTTCACCTCGCCGTTGGACCACGCGCGGATCTGGTCCGCGGTGGCAAGGCCGATGCGAAGCTCGTCGAAGTAGTTCACGTCCAGCACTTAGAAGCTCGCCTCCCTTTGCGCCCTTGGGCGTGGCTCGCTCGTCATCACGTTCAACGTCGGCGTGTTCCCGGCGCTCAATCGAAGTCCGCCCCCGCCGGCTCGCGGCGGCTGAGGTCGATGCCCAGCTCCTCCGCGGCTCGGAACACGTCCTCGTCGGTCTCGCGCAGCTCGATCTCTTCCCCGGTCTGCGAACGCACCTCGACGTTCAGGCACAGGGACTGCATCTCCTTGATCAGGACCTTGAAGGACTCGGGGATGCCCGGCTCGGGGATGTTCTCCCCCTTCACGATGGCCTCGTAGACCTTCACGCGGCCGAGCACGTCGTCGGACTTGATCGTGAGCAGCTCCTGCAGGGCGTAGGCGGCGCCGTAGGCCTCCAGCGCCCACACCTCCATCTCGCCGAACCGCTGGCCGCCGAACTGGGCCTTCCCGCCCAGGGGCTGCTGCGTGATCATCGAGTAGGGGCCGGTCGAGCGGGCGTGGATCTTGTCGTCGACCAGGTGGAGCAGCTTCAGGATGTAGGCCACGCCGACCGTGACGGGCTCCTCGTAGGGCTCGCCGGTGCGGCCGTCGAACAGCCGCGCCTTGCCGACGTCGTCGATCAGCTTCACGCCGTCGCCGTTGGGGTGGCTGCTCTTGAGCGCGTCGAGGATCTCGCCCTCGCGCGCCCCGTCGAACACCGGCGTGGCCACGAGGACCGGGCCCGTGTGGTCCTGGCCGTCCTTGGAGAACCCGACCATCGCCGCGTACCCGAGGTGCGCCTCGAGCACCTGGCCCAGGTTCATCCGGGAGGGGACGCCGAGCGGGTTCAAGATGATGTCGACCGGCGTGCCGTCCTCCAGGAACGGCATGTCCTCCTCGGCCAGGATCGTGGAGATGACGCCCTTGTTCCCGTGGCGCCCGGCGAGCTTGTCGCCGTCGGAGATCTTCCGCTTCTGGGCCACGTAGACGCGCACCAGCTGGTTCACGCCCGGCGGGAGCTCGTCGCCCTCGTCGCGGCTGAACACGCGGACCCCGATCACCTTGCCCTGCTCGCCGTGGGGCACCTTGAGCGAGGTGTCGCGGACCTCGCGCGCCTTCTCGCCGAAGATCGCGCGGAGCAGCCGCTCCTCGGGGGTGAGCTCGGTCTCCCCCTTCGGGGTCACCTTGCCGACGAGGTAGTCCCCGGGGTTCACCTCGGCCCCGATCCGCACGATGCCGCGCTCGTCGAGGTCCTTGAGGATCTCCTCGGACACGTTGGGGATGTCGCGGGTGATCTCCTCCGCGCCGAGCTTGGTGTCGCGGGCGTCGACCTCGTGCTCCTCGATGTGGATCGAGGTGAGGACGTCCTGCTTCACCAGGCGCTCGGACAGGATGATCGCGTCCTCGTAGTTGTGGCCCTCCCACGGCATGTAGGCGACCACGAGGTTGCGGCCCAGGGCCATCTCGCCGAACTCGGTGGACGGTCCGTCGGCGATGACCTGGCCCTTCACGACCTTGTCGCCGGCGGCGACGATCGGCTTCTGGGTGATGTTCGTGCCCTGGTTCGAGCGGCGGAACTTGATCAGGTCGTAGACGCGCAGGGCGCCCTTCGCGTCCTTCACGACGATCTGCTCGGCCGACACGTCGTCGACGACGCCGGACTCCTCGGCGATCACGACGTCACCGGCGTCGACCGCCGCGCGGAACTCCGAGCCGGTGCCGACGAGCGGCGCCTCGGAGCGGAGCAACGGCACGGCCTGCTTCTGCATGTTCGCGCCCATCAGGGCCCGGTTCGCGTCGTCGTGCTCCAGGAAGGGGATCAACGCGGCCGCGACCGACACGAGCTGCTTGGGCGACACGTCCATGTAGTCGACGTCCTCGGGCGGCACCGAGTCGACCTCGCCGCCCTTCTTGCGCACGAGGACCGAGTTGCCGGCGATCTTGCCGGTCTTCAGGTCGTAGACCGTGTTGGCCTGCGCGATGACGTGGCGGTCCTCCTCGTCGGCGGACAGGAAGTCGATCTTCGTGGTGACCTTGCCGGCCTCCACGCGCCGGTACGGGGTCTCGATGAACCCGAACTCGTTCACGCGCGCGTAGCTCGACAGCGACCCGATCAGGCCGATGTTGGGGCCCTCGGGCGTCTCGATCGGGCACATGCGGCCGTAGTGGGACGGGTGGACGTCGCGGACCTCGAACCCCGCGCGCTCGCGCGAGAGCCCGCCGGGGCCGAGCGCCGAGAGCCGGCGCTTGTGGGTCAGACCCGACAGCGTGTTCGTCTGGTCCATGAACTGCGACAGCTGCGAGGTGCCGAAGAACTCCTTGATCGAGGCCACGACGGGGCGGATGTTGATCAGCGTCTGCGGCGTGATCGCCTCGACGTCTTGGGTCGTCATCCGCTCCTTGACCACGCGCTCCATCCGCGACAGCCCGATCCGGATCTGGTTCTGGATCAGCTCGCCGACCGAGCGCAGGCGGCGGTTCCCGAAGTGGTCGATGTCGTCGGGGTCGTAGCCCTCCTCGCCCGCGTGCAGCTTCACGAGGTAGGCGATCGTCTTGAGCATGTCCTCGTAGCTGAGGATGCCCTTGTACTTCGGTGCACCCCCGCCCTGCTCCTCCTTCAGCTGCGTGGAGAAGACGCGGGCCTTGAACTGCTCCCAGCCCTTGCGGTCGGGGTTGTCCACCTCGCCCAGGCTCTTGTGATGGGCCTTGAGCTGCTTGAGCAGCTCGCCCTGCGCCCCGCCGAGCTTCTTGTCGACCTTGTGCCGGCCGACCTTCGCCAGGTCGTAGCGCTTCGGGTTGAAGAACAGGTTCTCGAGCAACGTCTTCGCGCTCTCGGCCGTGGGCGGCTCGCCCGGACGGAGCTTGCGGTAGATGTCCTCGAGCGCCTCGACCTGGTCGTGGACGTGGTCCTTCTCGAGCGTCAGCTGGATGCTGGGCGCGTTGTCGAACAGCTTGAGGATCTCGTCCTCGGTCCAGCCGAGCGCCTTGAGCAGCACGGTGATGTTCTGGCGGCGCTTGCGGTCGATCCGCACGCCGACCGTGTCCTTCTTGTCGACGTCGAACTCGAGCCAGGCGCCGCGCCCGGGGATGATCTTCGCGACGAAGACGTCCTTGTCCGAGGTCTTGTCGAGGTCACGGCTGAAGTAGACGCCGGGCGAGCGGACCAGCTGCGAGACGACGACCCGCTCGGTGCCGTTGATGATGAAGGTGCCGCGGTCGGTCATCATCGGGAAATCCCCCATGAAGACCTCCTGCTCCTTGATCTCGCCGGTCACCTTGTTGACGAAGGTGGCCTCGACGAACAGCGGGCGGGAGAACGTGATGTCCTTGTCGCGGCACTCCTCTTCCGAGAACTTCTGCTCCCGGAACTCGTGGTGCCCGAAGTAGAGCTGGAACTGCTCGGTGAAATCCTCGATCGGCGAGACCTCGTCGAGGACCTCTTTGATCCCTTCCTGGATCAACCAGTCGAACGAGGCCTTCTGGATGGCCACGAGGTCCGGAAGGGGCAGGACCTCCTCGAGCTTGGCGAAACTGACACGGTTCCGAACAGGAACGAGCTGGTCAGGCAAACAGATCCCTCCCAGGGACGATCAAGAGCGCACGACGAAGGGCGCGGTGGACGGCACGGCAAACGAGCAGTCTACGTGGGAGGGCAGGCATCGTCAACCGGGCCCGCTGGGGCCCCGGCGACCTGCTGGCGGGGAGGTTACGACCCCGATCGGGCGAGGTCAACCCACCGAGGGACCTATCTCTGGCCCCTCCCCGACGGCGGCGGACGCCCGTGCCCGGGGTTGCGTACGATGCTCGGCCATATGTCAGCTCCTGCGCGGCCGGGACGGATGCTGCGGATCGCGGCCGCGTCCCTCGCCGCCGCCGCCCTCACGTCGGGATGCACCTTGGGCCGGACGGGAGCGGCGCCCTCCTCCGTCCCGGGCTCGTCGAGCGGCCCCTCCGCCACGTCCTCGAACGGCCCCTCGGCGACCTCGTCGACCTGCGCGGTGTCCTTCGAACCGCATCCCGGCGAGCCGGGCGACATCCTCGCCGCGGTCTCCGGGGACCATCCGGGCGCGATCTGGGCCGTCGGGACGCACTGGGAGAACGCGGAGACGCTCCAGCCGGTGGCCGAACGGTGGGACGGCTCGTCCTGGGACGCGTCGGAGCTCCAGACCGAGCATCTCGACTTCACGTACCTGCAGGACGTGAGCGTCCTCGCGGCCGACGACGTCTGGGCCGTCGGCTATCGCGGGCGCGACACGCCCATGGCGCTGCATTGGGACGGATCGACGTGGAGCACGGCGCACATGCCGGCGGACGCGAAGCTCGGGCAGCTCCTGGCGGTCGACGTCGCCGCGACCCACGATGCCTGGGCCGTGGGCACCGCCGCCGCCGGCGCCGACGATCGCACGCTGTTCCTGCACTACGACGGCGTGCGGTGGAGCGCCGAGCCCGGCCCGAGGGTGCCCGGCCACGAGAGCGGCCTGCGGGCCGTGTCGATCGACCGCGGCGACGACGCGTGGGCGGTCGGCTGGAGGGTGGACGGGACGGGCGTCTACCGGACGCTGGTGGAGCGCTGGAACGGGTCGCGCTGGGCCCGCGTCGCGTTCCCCGCGACCTACGGCGACGCGATCCTCTCGGGCGTGCTCGCGACCGGCGGCGATGTGTGGGTGGTGGGCTGGTCTTGGACGGGGGACGTGGACCATCCGATCGTCGCGCGCCTGCACGGCTCCACGTGGGAGTCGATGTCCCTGCCGGGGGCCGACGGGGATCGCACGCGCCCGCTCTCGATCGCCGCGGTGAAGGGCGGTCTCGTGCTCGTCGGTCAGGCAGCCGACGAGCAGGGGATCCTCCGCCCGGTGGGGTTCAGGTGGGGCGGATCGAGGTGGGGCCAGATCCCGGTCGACGCGCCCACCTCCGGCAACGGAGGGTTCGCCGGCGTCACGGGGCTGCGCGGCAAGGGGTGGCTCTCCGTGGGCAGCGCGTCCTCCGGCGGCGGATACCAGCCGCTCGTCGGACGCGGCTGCTAGGCGGACGGGCAGGTCCGGGGCGACAGGATCAGCGGCGCTCGCGGGGGGTCCTTGAAGTCGAACGCCGACATCAGGTCGCTCGTCTGCGCGTCGCGATGCGTGAGCGAGGGCAGGCCGAAGAGCCTCTCGATGAACCGAAGCACCGAGGAGAACTCCGTCGTGTCGTGATCGATGAAGCCCTCCTTCGCCCACGGCGAGATCACGAGCAGGGGCACCCGCGGGCCCAGGCCGTACAGGTCCTCGTGCGGCGGCGGCACGTGGTCGTAGAAGCCGCCGAAGTCGTCCCAGGTCAAGAACACGGCGGTGGAATCCCAGTACCGGCTGTGCATCAGCGCGTTCATCGTGCGGACCGTCCAGTTCTCTCCGGCGCAGATGCTGCCCGGAGGGTGGTCGGAGACCGGGACCTCCGGCGTGAGCCAGGACACCTTGGGCAGCGTGCCGGCCCGCACGTCCTTCAGGAACCGCCGCTCCTTGACGACGTGGTCGTACATCGAGGAGAACCGGACGTGGCGGATCTCGCGGAGCGGCTGGATCCACGAGGTCTCCCCCCGGTACTCCTTCCAGCTCACGTGGGCGGCCTTCAGGAGGTCGGGAAGCACCTTCACGTCCGTGCACGGCCAGCGGAGCCGATAGAAGTTCTTGACTTTCGCGGCCCCGTCGGGGCCGGCGTTCTCGTAGGAGAAGACCCGACGGCGGTCCTCCGTGGAGAGCATCGGGAAGGAGTACGCGGTCTCGAGCGGGTCGTCGCAGAACTCGCGGTTGCCCTTGCCGAACTGTCCCGGGCGCGCGCAGTCGACGAAGCGGTCGGACTGCGCGGCGAACGTGAAGAAGTGCTCGATGCAGGTCGGACCGTACTCCGAGCTGAAGAACCGGTCGGCGAGCGTGAACCGCCGCGCGTAGGCCCAGTAGTTGGGGATCTGCTGCTCGGCGTACTGCACGTACCCGGTCGGCACGAAGCAGTCCATCTTCCCGCCGTCGATCACGGCGATCCCGTCCGCGAACGCGTGCGGCGGGTCGTACTCGCGGTCCGCGGCGGGGGCGAGCGGCACGGTGCGACCGTCGCACGTGGTGCCCTGCGTCGCCCCGTCCGCGCCCGGGAACGCGCCCGAACAGCGTGTCGAACGTCCGGTTCTCCTTGACCAGGAAGACGACGTGCTTGATCTTGCTGCGGGCGAGCTGGACGGTCGCCGCGTCGGCGTTCGAAACCGAAGACAGGGATCGGCCGGCGGCCGCGGTGCTTCGCTGCCGGCCGTCGGCCAGCGTGACCACCAGGACCGCCGCGACCACGAGCGCGACGCCGGCCGCGAACCACTTCCGCGCTCGTGTGCCGGAGGGCCCGTTCGGTCGCGGCGCCGCCTTCGACATCGGGCGGATACTACCGGAGCCGGACCGCGGGCCGGGCCCGCACGTATGATGAGCCGATCGCCGTGAAGACACCCGAGTACTCCCTGGTCATCCCGGTTCGCGACGAGGAAGAGTGCCTGCCCGAGCTGCTCGCGCGAGTGCGTGCGCTGATGGAGCGGCTCGACGGTTCGGCCGAGGTCGTGCTGATCGACGACGGCAGCCGCGACCGCAGCTACGAGATCGTCGCCGACGCCTGCCGGAGCGATCCGCGCTTGCACGCGATCCAGCTGTCGCGGAACTTCGGGCACCAGGTGGCGATCACCGCCGGGCTGGACGCCGCGCGCGGGAACGCGGTCGTGGTGATGGACGCCGACCTGCAGGACCCCCCGGAGGTCGTCTTGGAGCTGGCGGCGCGCTGGCGCGAAGGCTACGAGGTGGTGCACGCCGTGCGGGCCAAGCGCGAGGGCGAGTCGGCCTTCAAGACCGCGTCGGCGTCGTGGTTCTACCGGCTGCTCGCGAGGCTGGGGGACGTGGACGTGCCGGGCAACGCGGGCGATTTCCGCCTGGTGGATCGCAAGGCCGTCGACGCGTTCCGCAGGATGCGCGAGACGAACCGGTACGTGCGCGGCATGTTCGGGTGGATCGGCTTCCGCCAGACGACGGTGGAGTACGCGCGGGTCGAGCGGTTCGCCGGGAAGAGCAAGTACCCGTTGTCGAAGATGATCAAGTTCGCCCTGGACGGCATCATCAGCTTCTCCAGCGTGCCGCTGCGGGCGGCCCTGCGCGTCGGGTTCGTGCTGTCCGCGCTCTCGATCGCCGCCGGCATCGCCGCGATCGTCCTCAAGCTCTCCGGCGCGCTCGAGGTTCCGGGGTGGACGTCGGTGATCTTCGCCGTGACCTTCCTGGGCGGCGCCCAGCTGCTGACGATCGGGATCATGGGCGAGTACATCTCGCGGATCCACGACGAGGTCCGGGGCCGGCCCCTGTACCTGATCCGCGAGACGCAGGGATACGGGCCCGAGCAGAGGCAGGATCCTCCTCCGCTCGACCCGATGCTCACGCTCGAGGACGAGAGGAGCGAGGGCATCCCCTCGGCCCCTCCCCGATGAGCAAGGACTTCGACGAGTACCGACACACGTACCGCGACGAGGTCCAGCGATCGATCGCGTTCTCGGGGCAGGACGTCGGGTTCTTCACCGATGTCAAGGCGGACCTCCTGGTGCGCCTCGCGCAGCGGCGCCTGGGGGCGCCGGACACGCTCGAGGTCCTCGACGTCGGCTGCGGGGTCGGGCTGACCGACGCCGCGCTGCGGGGACGCTTCGGCTCGATCCACGGCGTGGACGTCAGCGAAGGGGCCACGCAGGAGGCGGCCGTCGCGAACCCGTGGGCGTCGTACCAGAGCTTCGACGGGCGGACCCTGCCGTTCGCCGACGCCACGTTCGACCTCGCGTTCGCGATCTGCGTCCTGCACCACGTGGACCCCGCCGACCGGCCGGCGTTCGCGCGCGAGCTGGGTCGTGTCGTCCGCCCCGGGGGGCTGGTCGTGGCGATCGAGCACAACCCGCTCAACCCGCTGACCCGCGTGTCGGTGAGCCGCTGCGACTTCGACGAGGGCGTGGTCCTGCTGCCCAGGCGCGAGGCGCGCGCACTCTTGACCCAGGACGGCTCGCGACCCGTCGAGCGGCCCTACATCCTGTTCTTCCCGTGGCGGGGCGCGGCCTTCCGCGGGGTGGAGCGGGCGCTCACCTGGCTGCCGCTCGGAGCGCAGTACCTCGTGGCCGTCCGCAAGGCGGCGGGATAGCCTCCACCGAACATGAGCCCTTCGGCGCCGCCACCCGAGGAACCCTCCACCGTGACGACGGAGGACGTCGTGATCCCGGAGGCCGACCAGGGGGCGGAGGAGCGAACCGCCTCGCCCGATCGCCGGGAGCGTCTTCGGTCGTGGGCCGCGGGGCTGCGCCCGGCGTGGAAGGCGCTCATCGCGTTCGGCCTGTATCAGGCCCTCGCGTTCTGGATCTGGGTGGTGCCGATCCTGCCTCGGTTCGGGACCCAGCACATCGGCGGCGGCATGCAGGACTCGCGCTACTACCGGTGGGCGCTGACGTGGACGCCCTGGGCGCTCGCTCACAACGTGAACCCGCTCCACAGCGACTACGTCTTCGCGCCGGGCGGCGTCTCCCTCGCGTGGTCGGCGTTCATCCCGGGCCCGGCCCTGCTGACGTGGCCGATCACCGCCGTGTTCGGATCGCTCGCCTCGCTCAACCTGCTGATGGCGGTGGCGCCGGCGCTGGCCGCGTGGGCGGCCTATCTCGTGTGCCACCGCCTCACCCACCGCTTCTGGCCGTCGCTCCTGGGCGGATACCTGTTCGGGTTCTCCGCCTACATCGCCGGCAACCAGATCGGGTTCGTGAACCTGATCCTGATCTTCCCGGTGCCGCTGCTCGTGTACCTCGTGATCCGTCGGGTGGAGGGCTCGCTCGGGCCGGTCGCGTTCGTGGCGGGCTTCGCGGCGTGTCTCGTCGCGCTGTTCTCGATCTCCACCGAGCTGTTCGGGACGGCCGCGATCTTCCTCGCGATCGCCTACCTGATCGCGCTGGCGGCTGCGCCGATCCGGCGCACGCTCCTGCGGACCGGCGTGCTGATCCTCCTCGCCGGCGCGATCGCCGCGGTCTTCTTGTTCCCGTACGTGGCCGCCGTCGTGACGAACCGCCCCGACCAAGCCCTGAACCCCCCGGAGCTCTTGCCGGCCGCCGACCTGTGGACCTTCGCGGCGCCTCCCCCCTACATCCTGTTCGCCAACAAGACGCTCAACCGCTTCGCGCTCGACCACATGCAGAAGCCGATCCTCGACGGCGTGGCGTACGTGGGCATCGGCGCGATCGTGCTGCTGCTCGGGTTCGCGCTGACGGAGTGGCGACGTCGCGAGACCTGGGCGCTCCTCGCGTTCGTGGGCATCGTGGCGATCTTGTCGATGGGCCCGATCCTGCACGTGTCGGGGATGAACCACGGACGCCTCCCCGGCTCGCTCTTGGCCAAGGCGCCGCTGATCCAGTCGGCGATCCCCGCCCGGTTCGGCGCGTACACGGCCCTGGCGATCGGCGTGATCGCGGCGATCTGGCTCGCCCGCGCCTCGGGGCGCTTCGGATGGGTGCGCTGGGCGATCGCGCTGGTCGCGGCGGCCATGATCCTTCCCGCCGCGCCGCACCACTCCCCGCCCGCGACCTTCCCGACGTTCTTCTCCTCCGACACGGTCCGACAGGTGATCCATCCCGGCGAGAACGTCTACGCGATCACCTACGAGCGGGGCGACGAGCTCGTGTGGCAGCAGGACTCCGGGTACTGGTTCAAGCTCGCCGAGGGCTACCTGGGGCCGCTGCCGCCCGAGCTGCGGACCGGGCCGGAGGCCCGGGGCCTGAACATGAAGCAGAAGACCGTGGTGGTGCCCGTCCCGGGCGAGTTCGGGACCTGGATCCGCCAGCACCAGGTCTCGGTCGTCATCCTGGACGACCGAGCCGCGTCGAGGTTCCTGTCGATGGTGCAGCAGAGCGCGTTGGAGCAGGTCTACGCGGGCGAAGGCGTCACCGTGTGGCGGCCCACCGGCGGGCCGCTCCCGAACTGGGCGAGCTAGACCGGTGCCGTCGCTGCACCGGGCTCTGATCGCGGCGGCGGCCGGGTCGCTCCTGATCGTCGCGGTGACGGTGTCGGCGCGGGGCGGCGAGCCGGGCTGTTCCCTCGCTGCGGTGCGCGCCGCCTCGGACGAGCGCGACGCGCTCTCGGCGGTGGTCCCGTCCGGCCGGGGGGTGATCGCGGTCGGTACCCGCTACTCGGGGTCCGCGGGCGGCGCCGTCACCATCGCCGCGACCGAGGGGACCTGGGATCCCCAGGTGGTGCGGTCGGTGCCCGGGCACGCGGTCACGCTCGACGACGTCGCGGTGGACGGGGACGGCGCGTGGGCGGTCGGCGCCATCGAGGACCTGACGCCGATCGTCGAGCGGTGGGACGGCGCCGCGTGGGCGGACTCGCCGATCGCCGATCCCGGTCCGGGCGAGGACGGCCTGTCGGGTGTCGACGCCGTCTCGCCCGGGCTGGCGTGGGCGGTCGGCCGGCATCAGACCGGTGCGGACTTCGTGACGCTGGTGGAGCGATGGGACGGGACCGCGTGGCGCCCGGTGGCCAGCCCGAACGCCGGCAGCTCGGACATGCTCAAGGACGTCGCGGCGGTGGGGACCGGCGACGCGTGGGCGGTCGGGTGGTCGATCCAAGCCGGCCGCTACCGGCCGCTCGCGATGCGATGGAACGGCACGGCCTGGCTGATCGTGCCGACGGCCCCGCTCCCCGCGGGCGACGCCGTCCTCGCCGGGATCGCCGCGACCGGACCCGACGACGTGTGGGCCGTGGGGTGGATCGGCCGGGGCGACGCCGTGCGGCCGTTGGTCGAGCGTTGGGACGGACGGGCATGGGCCGTGGTCCCGCCCCCCGCCGGCTCCTCCCAGCTCCTGGCGGTGGACGCGACCTCCGAGGGGGTCGTCGTGGCCGGGCGCCGGTTCGAGGCCCAGCGGGTCGGGCCGATGGCCGCCGTCAGGACGGGGGGCGCGTGGACGGACGTGGCCGTGCCGAGCCAGGCGCCGTCGTGGCTCACGGGCGTGACGCGCGACGCCGGCGGCACGCTCTGGGCCGTCGGGATCTCGTTCCCCGACAACAGCGTGACCACCGCGTTCGTGGTGTCCGGCTGCGCACCGTCCTGAGGCCCCTCAGCCCGCCGCGGGACAGGTGCGGGGGTGCAGCAGCAGCGGCGGCTGCGGCTTCTGGTGGAAGTCGAAGGCCGAGAGCATGTCGCTGGTGTTCGCGTCGCGCTGGGTCATCGGCGGCAGGTCGAACACCGTCTCGATGAAACGAAGGACCGACGCGAACTCCATCGTGTCGTGATCGACGAACCCCCGCTTGGCCCACGGCGAGATGACCAGCGCGGGCACGCGCGGCCCCAGGCCGTAGAGGTCGACGTGGGGAGGCGGCACGTGGTCGAAGAAGCCGCCGAAGTCGTCCCACGTCACGATCACCGCCGTCGAGGACCAGTAGCGGCTGGACATCAGCTGGTTCATGACGTCGACCGTCCAGTTCTCGCCCTCGCACATGCTGAAGGGCGGATGGTCGGACAGTCGCAGCGACGGCGTCAGCCACGAGACGGACGGCAGCGTGCCGTCGTGCAGGTCGGTGAGGAACCGCTCCTCGCTCACGACGTTGTCGTACATCGAGCGAGAAGCGCACGTGCCGGACGATGCGCAGCGGCTGGACCCACTCGTTGGCTCCGCGGTACTCCTTCCAGCTGATGCCGGCGCGCTGCAGGAGGTCGGGCAGGACCGTGACGTCGACGCACGGCCATCGCTGCACGAAGGTCGCCCGCAGCGACTTGACGCCGTCGGGTCCCTCGTTCTCCAAGCGGTACGCACGCACCTGCTGGGCCCGGTCCATCTTCGGGAACGAGAAGGCCGTCTCGAGCGGGTCGTCGCAGAACTCCCGCTGGCCCGAGCCGAGCTGCCCCGGGCGCTCGTGGTCGACGAAACGATCGGATTGGGAGGCGAACGTCCACAGGTGCTCGATCCCGGTCGGCCCGTAGATCGAGCTGAAGAACCGGTCGGCAAGGACGAAGCGGTCGGCGTAGGACCAGTAGTTCGGGATGTCGGCCCGCGTGTACGTCACGTAGGCGCCGGGGGCGAAGCAGTCCATCGCCCCGCCGTCGATCCCGGTGATCCCGTCGGTGAAGCTGTGACCGTAGTCCGGCTCCGAGTCCTTCGCGCGCCCGAGCCGCACGGTCTTGCCGTTGCACGTGGTGCCCTGCGTCGCGCCGTCGGCCCCCGGGTAGCGGCCGAACAGGTTGTCGTACGTCCGGTTCTCCTTGATCAGGAACACGATGTGCTTGATGTGCCGCCGCGCGAGCGCGACCTGCTGGGGCGAGGAGCCGGGCGAAGGCGACGGCGACGCGACGTCGGCGGGATCCAGGTGCTGCGGCGCGGGTTGCGCGCTCGAGGAAGGAGACGGCGTCGAGGTGGTGGTGCCTCCGAAGGTGCAGGCCGCCACGGAGGCGGCCAGGCAGACGGCCAGTGCGACGAGCCGGAGCCCTCGGGGCCGCGACCGGCGCGCTCCGGCAGGTGCGGTCGGCTCCGACATCGCGAGGAGGGTACCGGATGACGTGGGCCGTGCGGCCGCTCAGGGCGTGTACCCGGGTGGAGGCGGTGAGCACAGGCGCACCAAGCGGGCGTGCAGCCGCGCCTTGAGCGTCGCGTACGCCGGATCGGCGGCCGCGCTTCGCAGCTCGTAGGGGTCGGCCGTGAGGTCGTACAGCTCTTCCTCACCGTCCTGCCACCGCACGTACTTGGCCGTCGGCGTCCGGATCGCGCAGTAGCTCGGCACGCCGTTGCTCCCGCCGAGGTGCTCGATCAGGAAGCGCGTGCGCCACGAGGTCGCGGTCCCGGTGAGCAGGGGCACGAGCGAGGCGCCCTCGGTCCCGGGCGTGCCCACGCCCGCCACCGCGCCGATGGTCCGCGCGTAGTCGACGTTGAGGACGAGGTGACGGTCGCGCGGGACCTGGTCGAGCGGGTCGTACCGGATCACGAGCGGGACCCGGATCGCCTCCTCCCAGGGGACCTGCTTGGCGTTCCACCGGTGCGACATCGCGGAGAGCCCGTTGTCGGAGGCGAAGACGAACAGCGTCGTTCCGGTCCGCCCCGACGCGTCGAGGGCCGCCACGATCGACCCGATCGCGTCGTCGACGGAGAGCAGGGATCGGTACTGGTTCCTGCGGTAGCGGTCCCAGGTCTCGCTCGACAGCGGCAGCGCCCGCACCCACGCCGGCTTGTCCGACACGTCGGCCTCGTTGAGGTTCGGCGGCCTGATGCCCGCGAGGTCCGAGAACGCCGTGGCGTCGCGGGGCGCGGGCTTGGCGGGGATGTGCGGCGCGTAGGGCGTGAAGAACAGGAAGAGCGGTCGGCCCGGTCTGGTCGAGGAGATGAACCTCGACGCGAGACCGGCGAGCACGTCGGTCGAGTAGTCCCCCGCCGTCGAGCCGTAGGCCGTGGGCGCCCCGTCGTTCGTGAGCGTGTAGTCGTAGTACCCGGGGTTGCCCAAGAAGGCGTGCCACTCGTCCCAGCCCGGAGGGACGTAGGACGGAATCCGTGTAGTTGTTGAGGTACTTGCCGATCAGAGCGGTCCGGTAGCCGGCGGCGTGCAGCCAGGTGGCGAGCGTCGAAGAGTCCTCGAAGGCGGGGAACCCCCCGTACCTGCCGCCGTTGGAGTAGACGCCCGTCGAGTGCGAGTACTTGCCGGTGAGGATCGTGGTGCGGCTCGGACAGCACAGCGGGTTGACCACGAAGCTGCGGGTGAACAGCGTGCCTCGGCGGATCAGCTGGCGATCGAGCACCGGCATGTGGTCGATCTCGTCCCACCGCTGGTCGTCGGTGAGGATCACCACCACGTTGGGCCGCGAGGCGGCGTGGGCGACGTGTCGGGGAACGACCGCGTGAGCGAACGAAGCGGCGAGCAGGGCGACGAGGACGACGGCGAGCGGCGCCCGCCGGCCGATGGACGCACGGTGTGCGGATGACACGGGGCCCCCTCCCCTCACGGAACCTGCCAACGCAACGTAGACCCGGGTCGGGAGGCCGCGTCGGGCCGAACGACCCGCACCGTGTTGGGCCCCGACACAACCCACTGCGGCCCGGGCGAGGGATGGATGTTCAGTCGACGTCCTCGCGGTGCCGATGACCCCCACGTGGAGGTCTCCAGGTTCCGTGCCGACCGCGGGCGGCGTCTGCGCGTGGCGCTGCTCGCGATCGCCGCCGCCGTGATGCTCGGCGGCAGCGCCTTCGCCGCCACCGGCGGCTCGATCGGCACGTGGATCCGCGGACGCGACCACGCGGTGCCGGTGGTGCCGGAGGCCCATACGGCCGCGAGGACCGCGACGACGACCGAGACCCAGGGCAAGGGCTGAGCGCGGTAGGGCTCAGCCGGAGCAGCGGGCGCGCTCGGTCCAGCGCTCGACCACGGTCCGGCCGTCCTTCGACGTCAGGTGGTACTGCTGGCGGAGCACCAGGTCGGGCGCGGACCCGGGCGCCCGCAGCGTCGTGACGGTGATCCAGTTGTCCGTGGTGGCGCCGTGGGGCCCGTCGGTCGCGCCGATGTGCTGACGCAGCGAGATCCAGGCCCGGTAGGACGTGCCGCTCTCGCCCACCCCCCGCAGGTGCGGCGACGCGATCGAGCGATGGAACCGCCATCGCGTGCCGTGGGCGGTGTGGACCTCGACGTCGCGCTCGGTGAACCGCAGGAGGCCGCGGATCCGCACCTGCTCGCCGGTGCACGGGTCGTTGACCACCTCGTCGTCGCGGACCACGTAGTGGTGGGCGCGCCCGTGCGCGGCCGCCGGCATCGCCACGCTAGCCAACGCCACGGCGGCGGCCAGCACGACGACGAGCGGCGTGTGCGCGCATGTGCAGGACCCCTCCACGTCCCAGGTGCCAGACCTTCGGAGGGACCTTACCCGCGTCGCCCCCGAACGCAACGACCGCCGGGCACGCGACGCGCGCCCGACGGTCGGGTTGCCGGGGGGAACCTGGAGCTCAGACGGCCTTGCCGACCCCGAACTCGAAGATCCGCCCGTCGTTCTCGTTCGGACGGGGCGTGGGCCCCGAGTTGTTGTCGATCCCGCGGTCGGACACGTAGACGTGCCGCACGGCCTTGTTGAACGCGCCGGGAGCGACCGCGACGCCGGCCGCGTGGACGATCCCCGAGCCCGAGATGTCGAACGTCTTGACGAGCTTGCCGGCGAGCGTGGCGATCACGATCACGTCGTCGGCGCCGCTGATCAGCACGACCTGGTTCGTGTACGGGTCGTAGGCGACGTCCTCGGGCTCGCGGACGCCGAGCCTGGCGGTGCCCCACGACGTCACGACGTCGTCACCGACCGGCGCCGCTCCGTCGAACACGCCGTTCGGCCCCGGCTTGATCCGGAACACCCTCTGCCGGTTGCCCGCTCCGGCCGTCGTCCCGTTGTTCCCGTCGCTCACCAGGAGCGAGTGGTTGGGCGCGATGTCGATCCCGTTGGGGTCCCTGCTGCCGAACGAGCGCGTGCCGAACGACGTCACGACGTCGTCCTTCGTGCCGATCGTGCGGTCCTTGCCGGCGCGGACGATGAAGACCTTGTCCTGCGAGTCGTCGGTGATGTACAGCGGGCCCCCCGCCTTGCGCATCGCGCAGTCGGTGGGCTCCGAGGAGTAGGCGCGCGTGCTGAACGAGCGCTTCACCTTGCCCCTGAGCGAGACGATCCACACGTTCGCGCCCTTCCAGTGGTTCGTCTCGTCGACCTCGCTGTCGCAGACGATCAGCTGGTTGGCCTTGCGGACGTACCCCAGCCCGGTGGGGTCGGTGCTCGGCTTGCCCCAGCTCGAGGTCTTGACGATCCGCACGAGCCTGGCGGGCGTGGTGGTCTGCGCGGCGGCCGGGAAGGCGGTGGCCACGGTGAGGGCCGCCACGGCGGCGGCGGTGAGCATGGCGAACGAACGTCTGGTGCGTGCGGGCGCGGTCATGGCCCCGAGCTTACGGAAAGCGGAGGAGCCGCGACCTCGAACGCATGACGCACGATGCCTACGGCGGATGGACCGCTCGCGCCGCGTCACGCCGTGTACTCGACGTGCAGGACCGCCGCGAACTGCGCGCCGCCCTCGTAGGACTCCGCCACGCGCCGCCCGGAGCCGGAGATGATGAACAGCACCGCGTTGCCGGGGGACCATCCGCTGCGCCCCACGACCTCCTGCAGGACCGTGGTGAGGTCGGGCGTCTTGGACTCGGGCAGGGGCACGTCGAGCGTGGACCAGGCCGGCGGGGTCCACTGCACGCCGGCGAGCGTGGGCGTCCGGCTCGTCAGGTTGCGCTTGGTCGTGGGCGCCGTGGCGTTGTCGGCGGCCTCGGCCACGATCGTGAGGGTGGTGGCGTCCGCGCGCTTCTCGTCGGCCCAGAACTGGATCGAGGCGGACGTGATGGTGGCGCCCTTGGGGATCTGCAGGCCGGTGAACCGCAGGCCGACCGCCGGCTGGACCGTCGAGCCGTCGAGCATCATGTCGAGGTCGGCGTTGGCCTTCAGGATCCTGCCGTCCGACTTCTGCTCCACGTCGTCGGCGCCGGTGGCGATCTTCGCGTCGAAGGACCCGGCGCCGGGCGCGTTGCTCACGTTCACCCCGATGCCCGGGGACGTCGCCTGGTTGTTCGCGGCGTCGCGGGCGGTCGCCGTCACCGTGTGCGCGCCGTTCGCGACCGAGGTCGAGCTCCACGCGTAGGACCAGACGCCGTTCGCGAACGAGCCCGAGCCCACGGTCGAGCCGTCGACCGCGAACGAGACGGACGTGACGCCGACGTCGTCGGCTCGCGGTCGCGACGAGGTTCACCGTGCCGCTCACGGTGGAGCCGTCGGCCGGCGCGGTGACGGTCACGTCCGTGGGCGGGTTCGTGTCGCCGCCGCCGGTCGAGCCGGTCGTGACCTCCCAGCAGCCTGCCGTCGTTCTCGTTCGCGTTGGATCCGTTGTCGACCTGGCGGTCGACGATCCAGTAGTCGTTGCCCGACCCGTCGCTCGCCGGGGCCATCGCCAGGCCGGAGATGTACTTCAGCCCCGAGATGCCCGAGACGTCGATCGTGTTCACGAGCGCGCCCGCGGGGGTGATCTCGTAGATCTTCTTCGCGGTGCGCGCGCCCACGAGGAGGTTGCCCGAGGAGGGGTCGGAGCCGAGTCCCTCCCAGTCCGAGGGGCCGAAGTGGCCGATGTCGAAGTGGGTCATCGTGTCGTCGTTCGTCCCGAACGCCGCGTCGCCCCCGGGCCCGACGTTGTAGATCTCGCTCGTGACGCCGTCGAGGAAGAAGACGTGCCCGTTCAGGAACTCGGGGTCCTCGGTGTCACTGCTCCCGTAGGCGCCGGCGTCGATGAAGGTGCGCGTGTCGTCGGTCGTGCCGAAGCGGCCGTCGCCGCCGGGCTGCTCCAGCCAGACGTAGTGCTTGCTGTCGTCGGAGATCAGCAACGTGTCGCTCCCGGCGACGTAGCCGAGACCGGTGGGCTCCTTGGAGAACCCGACCGGCGTCCAGGTGGTCCCTTCGTCGACCACGGCGCCCGTCGTCCGATCCAGCTGCCAGAGGTTGACGTTGTGGTAGCCGGCGCCGGTGGTCTCGTCCACCTCGGAGTCGGTGACCTCGATCCGGTCGCGCGAGGGGAGGTAGACGATCCCGGAGGGGTCGGGGCTCGCGGGGCTCCACTTCGAGGTGTCGATCCGCGCACGAGCGTGGCCTGCAGCGTGGCCGCGTGGGCGGGCCGGGCCTGCGAGGTGCCGATCACGATCGCCGAGGCCACGAGCCCCAGGACCACCACCCGCACCGAACCACGCCGCACCGCCGACCGCATCGGTCAGACCCCCTCCTCCGGATGCGCACCAAGGATACAGGCGGACCCCGGCCCTCGCACCCCACATCGATGTCCGTAGTTCATCTGCGTCGAACGGACGAGAGTCGGGAGCGCGGGAACCCGGTACTGTGCTCCGGTGAAACGGCTCGCGATCTGCCTGCGTTGTTGCTGCTCGTCCTGTTGGCCCTGCCCGCCCGCGCGGACAGCGTCACGTCCACCTGGCACCTGGACGAGAGCCCCGGCTCCACGACCGTCACGAGCGACGACGGCTTCGTCGGCACGTTCGAGGACGACGGCCACGGGACGGGGCCGGTGCTGGTCTCCCCCTCCACCTACGACGCGTCGGCGGGGATGCTCACGTTCGACGGCCACGGCCGCGTGATCGTGCTCGACGAGCCCGCACTCGACCCGTTCACCGAGCCGTTCTCCGTGACCGTGCACGTGCGCACACCACGGTCGTCCCCAACTCGACGATCGGGGACTTCGACCTGATCCGCAAGGGACTCGCGACCGACAACCGGTACTGGAAGGTCGAGCTGTTCCCGAACAAGGCCCACACGAAGGCGTTCGCCTTCTGCCAGATGCGCGGGCGCAACGCCGCGCTGGGCAAGTTCGTGGGCACCAAGCTCAAGGCGACCGGCCAGAACCTCGCCGACGGCGCGTGGCACACGATCACCTGCACGAAGACCGACTCCCAGGTCTCCCTGTTCGTCGACGGGGTCCTGAAGGTCCAGCACAACGTCGCGGTGGGCAGCGTGGACAACACCGTGGACCTGTCGATGGGCGCCAAGGCGACGCTGTGGGACGACATGTACACCGGCGACATGGACGAGGTCTCCTACACGATCGGCTAGGTCGGGCGGCATAGCCGTTGGACGGATATCCCCCTGCCCGACCGGCTGGTACGGTCGTTCGATGAAGCGACTCGCACTGGCTTCGGCGTGCCTGCTGATCGTGCTGGCGGCGCTGCCGGCACGGGCCGACACCACCTCGTTCGTCTGGCATCTGGACGAGGCGCCCGGGTCGACCACGGTCACCAGCGTCAACGGCTACGTCGGCACCTTCCAGGACGACGGCCACGGCACCGGGCCGGTGCTGGTCTCCCCCTCCACCTACGACGCCTCGGCGGGGATGCTCAGGTTCGACGGCCATGGACGGGTGGTCGTGCCCGACGACGCCGCGCTCGACCCGCTCACCCAGCCGTTCTCGGTGACCGTGCACGTGCGCACGACCGCGGTCCCCAACTCGACCGTCGGCGACTTCGACCTGATGCGCAAGGGGCTCGCGACCGACCGCCGGTACTGGAAGGTCGAGCTGTTCCCGAACAAGGCCCACACGAAGGCCTTCGCCTTCTGCCAGATGCGCGGGCGCAACACGGCGCTGAGCAAGCTCGTGGGCACGAGGCTGAAGGCGACCGGCCTCAACCTCGCCAACGGCAAGTGGCACACGATCACGTGCACGAAGACCGACTCCCAGGTCTCGCTCTACGTCGACGGGGCCCTGAAGGTGCAGAACGACGTCGCGCTCGGCACCGTCTACAACTCCTCGGCCCTGTCGATGGGCGCAAAGGCGACGGTATGGGACGACATGTACATCGGCGATATGGACGAGGTCTCCTACACGATCGGCTAGGTCCGATGAAGCGGGTCGCGGTCGCTTCGGCGCTCCTGCTGATCGTGCTGGCTCTGCCGGCGCGGGCCGACGCCACCTCGTTCGTCTGGCATCTGGACGAGGCGCCGGGGTCGACCACGGTCACGAGCGTCAACGGCTACGTCGGCACGCTCCATCACCACGGCGGGACCGGTGCGGTGTTGATCTCCCCCTCCACCTACGACGCGTCGGCGGCGATGCTCACGTTCGACGGCCACGGCCGGGTGATCGTGCCCGACGACGACGCGCTCGACCCGCGGAAACGGCCGTTCTCGGTGACCGTGCACGTGCGCACCACCGCCGTGCCCAACGCGACCGTCGGCGACTTCGACCTGATGCGCAAGGGGCTCGCGACCGACCGCCGGTACTGGAAGGTCGAGCTGTACCCCAACAAGGACCACACGCAGGCCTTCGCCTTCTGCCAGATGCGCGGGTACATCGCGGCCACGTCCTCCTTCGCGAGCGTGCGCCTCAAGTACAAGGGCGCGAACCTCGCCGACGGCGCGTGGCACGAGATCACCTGCACGAAGACGAACACGCAGGTCACGCTTGCCGTGGACGGGAAGGTCCGCGTGAGGAACGACAAGGCGATCGGCGGCATCAAGAACCCGACCGCGCTGTCGATGGGCGCCAAGGCGCAGGTGTGGGACGACCAGTACATCGGCGACATGGACGAGGTCTCCTACACGATCGGGTAGGTGGGCAAGTGCCTCCGCGAGGCGTCGCCGATCGTAGAACCAGCTAACGCCGTTGCTCACGCAGGAAGTCCGGCAACTCCTCGGCGTCGACCCCCGGATCGTCGATCTGGCCGTGCTTCAGCTCGTCCTGGATCTCCCGGACACGTTCGCGGGTCGCCGGGTCGTCCAGCCGGTTCCGCCTGCGCGTCTCGTCGGTTGGCGTTCCCCGATCCGTGCGCTCGGACATCACGCACCACCCCCTTGGCCGAAGCTGCCTTCGAAGACCGACCCTACACGGCGGTGCCGACACGGACCCCGGACATGGCAGAGGCGGCCGGAACCCCCGTGCCGGCCGCCTCTCGCTCTTGATGATCCCTGCGGGTCTCAGCCCTCTTCGCGGGCGCGGAGCTTGCGCATCACGCCGGTCCGCACGACCCCGACCGTCAGCAGCATCAGCGCCGCGACGATCAGCAGCACGCGGGCACCGGAGGCGCCCGGGTCGTCGAAGGGCTGCGCGCTCGAGACCCGGCCGTTGGTCAGCGTGCCGCTGACCGGCACCGGCGGGTACGCGCTGCACTGGACCCAGAAGACCTTGTGCTTGACGTCGGACGCCGATCGAGCCGTCGGCGTGGACCGTCAGGTAGATGTGGTAGCCCTGGTTCGGCTGGGGGGACACCCCGGAGTCGAACAGCGCCTGGGACAGGTTCACGTCGATCGTGGCGTCGTGGTCGGTGCCGCCGCCCGCCGGGTCCTCGCCGATGAACGCGTTCGCCGTGAGGAGCGTGCCGTCCTTCGTGGGAGCGTGCAGGTCGAAGGTGGCGCTCGCCCACAGGTCGCCCTCGTCGTAGCCGTAGAAGTCGACCTGGAACTCGCAGCCGACGTGCGGCTCGTTGTCGACGTGGTCGTCGAAGGGGATCCCGTCGATCTTCACCGTGCCGTTGTTGCCGGGCGGGGTCGCGAGCGCGGGCGCGGCCCCGAGGAGCACCAGGCAAGAGGCAACCATCGTGATCCGTACCGCTCGCAGCATCAGCACCCTCCCCTAGCTCGCGCCAGACGCGTAAGCCTCGCGGGCCCCGAAGGACCTAGGCGCAACGGTAGGGGCCGAACGCCGCGAGGGAAGCCCCCACGCGCCGTAATTCCGCTACGACCAAGCGGCGTAGAGGTTCTCGTCAGTTCGCGACGATCACCGCGGTGGGACCCGACATCGTGTGGTTGCCCGCGGCGTCCCACGCCTTGGCGCGCAACCGATGCTTGCCGTCGTTCACCCAGCCGGTGCGCCAGCGGACCGACCAGCCATCGGAGCCGTCGGTGTCGATCCCGATCAGCGTCGCGCCGTCGTAGAACGCCACCCGGACCACCCGGACGTCGTCGTGGGTCCGCGCGGCGACCGTGATGATGTTCTTCACCTTGGCGCCGGCCTTCGGGCTCCGGATCGCGACGAGGTCGGGCGCGACGTTGTCGACGGTCACCTTGAACGTGGCGGTCGCCGTGTTGCCCACCGTGTCCCAGGCCTGCGCGCTCAACGTGTGGCGCCCGTCGGCGACCGCGGTGGTGTTCCACGGCACCGACCACCCGTCCGAGCCGTCGGTGTCGGTCCCGAGGAGCGTCGTCCCGTCGAAGAACGAGACCGTCGCGACCCCGTTCGCGTCGCTCGCGCTCGCCGCGACGGTGACGGTCCCGCGGACCGCCCACACCGTCTTCGTGCTCGAGGGCTCCGTGATCGCGACGCTCGGCGCGGTGTTGTCGAGCGACACCGACACCTTGGCGGAGGTCGTGGTCTGCGACGTCGTGTCGGTCGCGACCGCGCTGAGCGTGTGCGCGCCGTCGGCCGCCCCGGTCGTGTCCCACGGCACCGACCACCCGTCGGCGCCGTTCGTGTCGGTGCCGATCGCGGTCGAGCCGTCGAGGAACCTCACCGACACCACGCCGTGGTCGTCGGAGGCCGAGGCGGTCACGTCCACCGTGCCGCGGAGCATGCTCCCGCCCGACGGCGCCGTGATCGAGACCTTCGGCGGCTGGTCGTTGTGGACCGTCACGCCCACCGCGATGCTCGTGGTGGTCTGGTTGGCCGTGTCGGTCGCCTTCGCGGTGAGGGTGTGCGCGCCGTCGGGGACCTTCGTGGTGTCCCAGGAGACCGACCACCCGCCGCCGCTGCTCGTGTCGGTGCCGATCGAGGTGGCGCCGTCGAAGAACTGGACCTTCGTGACGCCGTTGTCGTCGCCGGCGGCGGCGCTCACGGTGACCGTGCCGCTCACGGTGGCCCCGGCCTTCGGCGAGGAGATCGACACCGTCGGCGGCGTGTCCACGTTCCCGCCGAAGCCCGGGGCCGTGACCTCGAAGAGCCTGCCGTCGTTCTCGGTCGGGTCCTGCGCGTTATCGACCGCCCGGTCGACGATCCAGAAGTCCCAGCCGCTGCCCGTGCTCGAGGGCGCGTACGACAGCCCCGACAGGTTCATCAGCCCGGTGATGGCGGAGCAGTCGATCTCCGTCACGAGCGTGCCCGTCGTGGTGACCTCGAAGATCTTGTCGGCCGCGCGCGCGCCGACGAACAGGTTGCCGCTCACCGGGTCCGAGGACAGCCCCTCCCAGTCCTGCGGACCGAGGTAGCCGACGTCGAAGTTGGTCTCGGTGTCGTCGTTCGTGCCGAAGACGCCGTCGCCCCCGGGACCGATGTCGTAGACCTGGGTCCCCTTGCCGTCGAGGAAGAAGACGTGACCGTTCAGGTACTCGGGATCCTCGGTGTCGTTGCTGCCGTAGGCACCGGCGTTGATGTGCGTCTGGGTGTCGTCGGTGGTGCCGAACCGCCCGTCGGGCCCGGGTTTGTCGAGCCAGATGTAGTGCTTCGAGTCATCGGAGATCAGCAGGGTGTTGGACGAGGCGATGTAGCCGAGGCCGGTGGGCTCGTCGGAGAACCCGACCGGCTTCCAGGTGGTCCCCTCGTCCACGACCGCGCCGCTGCTCCGGTTGAGCTGCCAGAGGTTGACCTGGTGGTAGCCGGCGCCGGTCGTCTCGTCCACCTCGGAGTCGGCGACCTGCATCCGGTCCAGCGCCGGGATGTACACGATGCCCGAGGGGTCGGGGCTCGGCGGGCTCCAGGTGGTGGTGTCGATCGCCCGCACGAGCGAGGCCGTGACGGTGGTGGCGGCATGCGCCGGCGGGCGCCGTCGCCGTCTGCGCCGCAAGCCCCACGACGGCCATCGCGAGGCCGAGCGCGGCCGCGGCCGCACGGCGGACGAGTCTCCCGGATCGCAAAGCGTCAACCCTCCAACTAGATCGGGAGCCCCCCACCGACGCCACGATGGTAGGCGAGCACGACCCTCCCCCGGTGGTACCGCCGCCGTAATTCGCCTACGACGGGCTACGGGAACGACCAGCGCGCGCGGAACTCCTCCAGCGTGGGCGCGGCGCGGTCCCGCTCGCTCAGCACCGGATCGGCGAGCGGCCACGGCACGCCGGCGCCGGGATCGTCGAAGCGGAAGCCCTCCTCGTCGGTGCCGTCGTAGGGCTCGGTCACGAGGTACAGGAGCGCCGCGTCCACCAGCGCCTGGAACCCGTGCGCGACCCCGGGCGGGATCAGCAGCGCCGCGGGCTCGCCGGCCTCGAGCGCGACCGTCTGGGTCTCCCCCGCCGTCGCCGACCCGTCCCGCAGGTCGTGCAGCCCCACGAAGAACGACCCCTCGAGCGGCACCCACAGGTCGAACTGCCGCCGGTGCACGTGCAGACCGCGCAGGACCCCGCCGCGGCTCCGCGAGAGGTTGCCCTGCGCGAACGGCGGCACCTCGGGGAACCACTCGCTGCGGAACGCCTCCGCGAACGACCCGCGCTCGTCGGCGAGGACGCTCAGCGCCCGGAGGGCGACACCCTCGATCGTCACCGGAGGACGGTCGCTAGCCGACGACCTTGATCTTGATCTTCTTCGATCGCGAGGCGGCGCAGTTGAACCGGTTCGGATGGACGCCCACGAGCTTGCCCTCGAACCTGGCCTGGAACCTGTGGGTCTTCTGCGGGTGGAGGATCCACTTGACCCTGCCCTTGTGGTTGGTCTTCTTCGCGTGGCCCACCCAGAGCTCGCCGTCGCGCCAGAGCTTGATCGACTGGTGCTGATGGCACTTCGGACGATCGCTCGACAGCTTGGCCTTGAGGACGACCTTGGTCTTGGGCGCGACCTGGTAGTCCGACGCCTTCAGCTTGAGCGAGGTCGGGACGATCGGGTAGGCGGTCGCGGGCCCCTCGAGCACCAGGGAGAAGACGGTCGCTAACAGCACCAGGACGATCGCACGCTTCACGTTCCGCCTCCCGTAGGCCGGCTCGGGTTCAGACGCCCACCCTATCGACGCAACCCCCCTGTCGCAATCCGCCCAACCACCTACCTCGCGTAGGCTGCCGGTCGATGTCCGCCCCTGCCGGTCTGGAGCTCCCGCGGCGCCGCACCCGCTACAAGCGGCGGCGCTGGCCGTGGATCGTCGGCTTCCTCCTGCTCCTCGCGCTGCTGCTGCTCGCCGACGCCGCGTGGTCCGGCGTCCAGGCCGCCCAGGCCCTGCAGGACACGAAGGACGAGCTCCAGGCCGGCGCCTCGGCCCTGGAGAACGGCGACGTCCCGACCGCCCAGAACGACTTCGGCGCCGCGAGCAGCCACGCGACCGCGGCCGTGAACGCCCTGGCCCACCCGGGCCCGCAGGTGCTCGCCCACGTGCCGTGGCTCGGCCACAACGTCGACGCCGTCCAGCGCCTGTCGCGCGCGGCCCAACTCTCCGCCCAGGCCGGCTCGGCCCTCACGAACGCCGCCGACGCCGCCGGCTGGTCCGGCGACAACCTCCCCGGCTTCTCCGCCGGCCACCTCGACCCCTCGGTGATCGAGAAGGCCGCGCCCGGCCTCGCCGAGGCCGCCCTGCTGATGGCCGAGGCCTCCCAAGAGGTCGACCCGGTCGACCCCTCCTCGCTCCTCGGACCCCTCCGCGACCCCGCCACCCAGGTCAAGGACGAGGTCACCACGAAGGCCGCGCTCGCCGGCAAGCTCGCCCAGGCGGCCGCCGTCCTCCCCCAGATGCTCGGCGCCGACGGCCCCCGCACCTACCTGGTGGTCTCGCTGAACACCTCGGACCCGCGCGGCTCGAGCGGCTACGCCGGCGCCTACAGCGTGATGCGCGTCCAGGACGGCACGTTCAGCCTCACGAAGTTCAAGCCCACCGGCACGATCCCGCGCGTGCCGCCGGTGGCGGCCCCGGAGGAGGTCGTGAAGCGCTGGAAGGACTCCGGGTCGCTCTCCTCCTTCATCGACACGACGTACCCGCCCGACTTCCCCACCGCCGGCATGCTGATGACCGAGATCTGGCAGGCGGCCGGGCGCCCGCCGGTCGACGGCGTGCTCGCCGCCGACCCGCACTTCATGGCCGAACTGCTGCAGCGTGCTCGGCCCGGTCGACACGCCCGCGTGGCCCGAGACGATCACCGCCGACAACGTGGTGCAGATCCTCGACCGCGGACACGTTCAAGACCCCCTCCTCCACCGTGTCGGACCGGTGGCAGAACACGGTGGGCGACGCGCTCTGGCAGGCCCTCCTGACGCGGCCCTGGCCCCCACGCTCGATCGGCGAGGCGTTCGCGAAGGCCGCCCGCGAGCGCCACCTGTTCGTCTACGCGACCGACCCCGCCCAGGAGACGCGGCTGAAGGCCCTCGGGGTCGCGGGCCAGGTCGAGTTCCCGCCGAGCCCGGACCCGCTCGTGATCTACGAGGGGTTCACGTCGAGCCGGGTCGGCTACTACGCGGACCTGTCCACCACGACGAAGGTGACCCCCAGGTCCGACGGCTCACGGGAGGTGACGCTCACCGTGACCCTGCACAACCGCGCGCCGGCCCACGGCCCGATCAGCATCCTGCTCGGCGGCAAGGGCACCGGCGCCCCCTACGGGTTCTTCGGCTCGGAGGTGCACGTGTACCTGCCTCCCGGCGCGAAGGTCGGGAACGTCACGACCAACGGCGGGGTCCCCGTGCTCGAACAGGAGCAGCACGAGTTCGGCCGGACGGTGGTCGTCACGACGGTGCAGGCGA
>CAVQCI010000008.1:0-6398 GCA_963710985.1 uncultured Actinomycetes bacterium
CTGGGAAGGGAGACCGAGGGGGTTCTCGAGGCTGTACCGGCCTGAGTTCGGGCCATGCGGCAGGTTGCCCTCGAGACGGCACTCGCCGATGCTCAATCCATGCAGGTCCTGCTGATCCTCAACGACGCGCCGTATGGCAACGAGCGCTCGTACAACGGCCTCCGCCTCGCCCTCGCGCTCGCCAAGGTCGAGGGCACGACGGTCCGCGTCTTCCTGATGGCCGACGCCGTCGCCTGCGCCAAGCCCGGCCAGACGACGCCCGAGGGCTTCTACAACATCGCGCGGATGCTGAAGGGTTTGACCACCAAGGGCGTCGAGGTCGGCACGTGCGGTTCGTGCATGGACGCCCGCGGCTTCACCGACGCCGACCTCGCCGAGGGCATCTGTCGCTCGTCGATGCCGCAACTCGCCGAGTGGACGCTGGCCGCCGACAAGGTCGTCACGTTCTGACGAGCGTCTCGCGCATCCGGACGAGAACGACGATGCCGGACGCCGCCGTCAGCGCCGCGACGGCGATGATCGCCGCTGGCATCCCGAGCGCATCGGCGATAACCCCGCGATGAGCGCGCCGATCGCGAAACCAAGGTCGCGCCATAGGCGGTAGACGCCGATGGCGGACCCGCGCCAGACCGGATCGGCCACGTCCGCGATCGCCGCGAGCAGCGTCGGGTAGACCATCGCGGTCCCGAGACCGAGGATCGCCGAGGCGAGGAACCACGCGGCGAAGGTCGACCCGAGCGCGATCGCGGCAATCGCGCCCGCTTGGACCAGCATGCCGCCGACGATGAGCGGCTTGCGCCCGATACGATCGGACAGCCCGCCGGTCACGACCTGGCCGACCGCCCAGACCGCGGGGTACGTCGCGGCGAGCACGCCGATCTCGAACAGGGACAGGCCCGCCGACGCGTAGAATAGCGGGAGCAGGCCCCAGGCCATCCCGTCGTTGAGGTTGTTGACGAGTCCCGCTTGGGAGGCCGCCGACAAGTTGTGGTCGCGCAGAGTCGTGCGCCAGAAGACCTCGCGCCAGCGCGGGCTCTCGGGCCGCTCGACCATCGCCTGCTCGTGCTCGACGTGACCGCGCGTCTCGCGCACGAACAGAACCGACGCACCGAGACCGAGGCAGGCATAGGCCAGCCCGACAAGGAAGGGGCCGGGACGGAGGCCGTACTCGGCGGCGATCCAGCCCGTCACGAGCGCCGTGAAGGCGAGCGCCCCGTATCCCGCGGCCTCGTTGATCCCGGTCGCGAGGCCCCGCCGAACGGGGCCGACGAGGTCGATCTTCATGATCACCGTCGTCGACCAGGTGAGCCCCTGGTTCACTCCGAGCAGCAGGTTGGCGATGACGATCCAGCCCCAGGACGGGGCGAGGATGATGAGGATCGGCACGGGGAGCCCGACCAGCCATCCGGCGACGAGGACGGGCTTGCGCCCGAACCGGTCGGCCAACGCGCCGGCCGCCAGATTGGTGAAAGCCTTGGCGACCCCAAAGGCGACGACGAACGTGAGCGCCGAAACGAAGCCGGTGAGGCCGAAGACATCTGTCGCAAGGAGCGGCAGGACGGTCCGCTCCTGGCCCACCATTCCGCCGACC
Source organism: uncultured Actinomycetes bacterium (assembly GCA_963710985.1). Taxonomy (GTDB): domain Bacteria; phylum Actinomycetota; class UBA4738; order UBA4738; family HRBIN12; genus AC-51. The sequence continues at coordinate 1,592 of CAVQCI010000008.1, forward strand.
AGGGCGCTGACCGCGACAAGGAGCGCGAACTGGCTCAGGTTGGCCCGAAGGCCGAGCCGGACCGGCGCGACGATGGCCGGGGTCTCCGGCCGGCCCGCGATCACGCGGCCCCGGGCGCCAGGCGCTCGGTCAGCAGATACGTGCGGAGCAGACCCTTGCCCTTGATCTCGACCTCACCTCGCGGCTCGAAGCCGTATTGGGAGCGGAGGCGCTCGAAGACTGTCTCGGTCACCTGGATCCGGCCGGGCAGGCCGCTCGATTCCATCCGACTCGCCGTGTTCACGGTGTCGCCCCATAGGTCGTAGATGAACTTGCGCCGGCCGATGACGCCCGCGATCACGGGCCCGCTCTGCATCCCGACCCGGATCCGGAGGTCCAGGTTCAGGGCCTCGCACAGCCGGCCGAGTTCGTCCTGCATCGCGAGTGCCATGTCCGCTCCGGCTTCGGCGTGATCGGGTCGGGGTTCGGGCAGCCCTGCGACGACCATGTAGGCATCGCCCACGGTCTTGATCTTCTCAAGCCCGAGACGCTCGGCGAGGAGGTCGAAAGCGCTGAAGATCTCATCGAGGACACCGACCACGCGCTCGGGTGCCGTGCGCTCGGTGAACGGCGTGAAGTCGACCACGTCGGCGAAGACAACGGTGACGTCCTTGTGGCTCTCGGCGATGATCCCGGCCTCACGCTTGAGTCGCTCGGCGATCGTCCGCGGCAGGACGTTGAGGAGGAGCCGCTCGCTGCTGGCGAGGGCCGTGTCGCGAGCGCGGATGGCGACCTGGAGGAGCAGGTACGCGGTGAGCGACACGCCGACGATGTTGAGGACGAAGAACGCGGTCACGACCGGTGTCGGGATCACCGCGGCGTGCTGCGACAGCCATGGTTCAGCGAGCCCGGAGGCGACGGTCAGACCTACGAACAGGACGAACCATGGGATCGCAGCGCCGGCGGTATAGAAGAAAAGGGCGCCGAGCGCACCCTCGAGCGCCCACAGGCTGACGGCGCTCGACGCGGCGTAGCCGCCGAGGCTCCACTGTAGGAGGAACGGCAGCGCGATGATGAGGATTACCTGGCTGAACCGGAAGAAGCGGTAGTCCTTCGTCCGGGCGAACACGGCCAGGGTCACCACCGACACGACCTGGTACGAGAACGGGATCGCCGCGGAGGCGGGCAGCCCGAGCGCCAGATACGTCCCGACCCACACGACCGAAAGCACGGTCACGGTGATCGCGGCGAGGGTAAGCGTGACCTTCTGGACGCGGATCTCGTCGGCGTCACCTGGTGCGACTCCGAGGAAGGCGAGACGCTCGACGAGTCGGCGGATCCCGCCTAGGGCGTTGTTGGTCACCCTGCCCGTTCCAAGGGCTCCCGCGAAGACCTGGCCCAGTCGCGCGGGCTACCCTCAAACACGGCGACGTCGCGACCGCTGCGTTCGAGCAGGCTGGCCGCAGTCATCGCGCGTTCCCCGTGGCCGCACATGACGGTGACACCTTGAGGGACCTCGGCGGCTTGGAGAGCCAGGGACCCGAGTTCGACCGCAGCGGCACCGTGCACGTGACCCGCCCGGAACTCCGACGCCTGTCGCACGTCAAGGACGGGACCCGCCGCCGCTGTACGCGTGAGCACTGTCGTCGCTACTGGCCGATCGGCGTCACGCCAGGCCTCGAAGCCGCCGGCGACCTCGCCTGCGAGCATCTCGTACCCGATGCCGAGCGCTTGTCGAACGAGATCCGCGCGATCCTGCTCCTCGTCGAACACGAACACGAGCGGTTGGTCCGGGAGGACCATCCAGCCCAGCCACGAGGCGAAGGCCGGCCGCAGCGCTATCGAGAGCGATCCCGGGATGTGCCCGGCGGCGAAGGCCTCCATCGACCGTGCGTCGATCAGTTCCGCGCCCGCGGCGAGAAGGCGATCGACCTCGGGGAGGTCGAGTCGAGGCAGGGATGGGACGCCCCTGATGATCCGCGGGCCGCGGCGGTTCAGCTCGCGGAGGCGCGTGAAGTACGTCGGGTATGTCCCGAACGACTCCGCGAGGCGTGCCACGAAGGTGTTTTCGTCCGGCGCGGCGAGCAGCGGGTTCGTCGCCCGCTCCCGGCCGATCGTGGTAGTCCGCTCACCCGTCGCAGCGGTCGAGCAGAACGAGCCGCCGCCATGGGTCGGGTAGACCACGAGGTCATCGGGGAGGGTCATGATGCGGTCGTGGAGCGAGCGATACAGCGCCCGGGCGAGGGGCTCGGTCTGGTCCGGGGCGATGAGGTCGGTGCGGGCGACCGAGCCGGGCAGGAGCGCTCCGCCCGTGAACAGCCCGAGCGGTACGGCGCCGTCGCGCAAGAGGTACGAAAGGTGCTCCGGGGTGTGACCGGGCGTGGCGATCGCCTCGAGGGTCAGGTCCCCGAGGTCGAGCGTCTCGCCGCCTTCGAGTCCACGGTGCGGGAACGCGAGGTTCGCGGCTCGGGCACCGACCACGGTCGCACCGACCGCCGATAGTTCGCGGCTGCCTGAGATGAAGTCGGCGTGGAGGTGCGTCTCGACCGCGTAGGCGATCGACAGCCCACCGTCCTCCGCAGCCTTGCGGAGCGCTGACACATCTCGCGGCGCGTCGAGGGCGAGCGCCCGCCGATCGCCGATCTCGACGAGATACGTGGAGTTCCCGAGCCCTTCGTCAGTGAATGTCCGGATGTCCAAGCGCTTACCATCCCTCGCGTATTCAAACGATCGTTAGAATAGCGGAATGACGACGGATCATGCAGCGAAGGTGGCGCTCAACGAGCAGTTCGCGCGGATCGGGAAGTCACTCGCGAGCTCGCGCCGGCTCGAGATCCTCGACGTTCTCGCCCAGGGATCTCGGACGGTCGAGGCGCTTGCCGCCGAGACGCAGATGAGCGCGGCGCTGACCTCGTCACACTTGCAGGTGCTGCGCGCGGCCGGTCTGATCGTGGCCCGTCGGGATCGACAGTCGATGCACTACCGGCTGGTCAGTGACGAGGTGTACGCGCTCCTGATCGCCATTCGCGCCGTCGCACGTGCCCACGTGCCCGAGGTGGAGCCGGCCGCAGCGGCGTACCTGGACCTCTCCGACGAGCCGCCGCCGATCACCCGCGCGGCCCTCTGGGCGCGTGTTCACGTCGGTGACGTCACGGTCCTCGACGTGCGACCAGGCATCGAGTACGAGGCTGGGCACATCCCCGGTGCGGTCTCGATCCCGATCGACGAGCTGCCGGCGCGACTGGCCGGGCTGCCGCGGGATCTCGACATCGTCGCCTATTGCCGCGGCCCGTACTGCGTGATGGCTCCCCATGGGGTCGATCTGTTACGCGCGCACGGCCTGCCTGCGCGACGGCTCGAGGACGGTCTTCCCGAGTGGCGGATGGCCGGGTACCCGGTGGCTGTCGGGCTCGACTAGCGGCGGAGCCTCCCGAGGGCGCGGATGACGATACCGGCCGCAAGCGCCGTCGCGAGGATGAAGCCCGGGTTGGCAAAGGCGTGACCGATCGGCCGGAAGACGGCTCCCGCACGGCCGATCTCGATGTAGCCGACCGGATCTGCAGCGACACCGCCGCCACCACCCGAACCGGACGCAGCCCCGTCGGTCCTGCGATCCTGGCCGCCCCCGCCGCCGAGTCCCCAGCGAACCCGTGCCACGGGAATGACTGTCACATCACCTCGCTGGACCGGCGCGCCAAACACGGCCTCGACCTTCGCCCGCCCGCCGATCCGCTCGGCGAGCCGTTCGAGGAGGGTGTCCGCTGGACCGATGGCGGCAGCGATCGCCTCTTCATGTGCGTCCATGTGTCCCTCGTTCTGGCGGATCCTCACGTCGATCGCCGTCGGCACGTAGCATCGGCACGATGGATGAGATCGACCGGGTCCCGGAGCCCGCCACGATCATCGCGGCGCCGATCGTCGACGGCAAGGACCACGCGGATCCCTCCGCGTTCACCCCGGAGAGCCTTCTTCGAGAGTCCCGCCGACAGAAGGGCCTCGAGGCTGTCCGCGTGCCGCAGGTCTGCGTCCTCGACCCGGACGGTGACATCGTCCGTCACCTCGTCGCGTCGGGACGAGCGCATCGAGACCCGGACTGGGCCTGCTACCACACCGACCTCGAGGTCGTGGACGACGGCGAGATCTCGTACGGGATCATCGGCGGCGCGGTGGGAGCGTCGTTCGCCGTCTTGGTCGCGGAGGAGTTGTTCGCGTCCGGCTGCACGCTCCTGTTGAGCGTGACCTCCGCAGGTCAGATCTCCGGCGACGCGAAGCCGCCCTACTTCATCCTCATCGAGCGAGCCCTGCGCGATGAGGGCACGAGTTACCACTACGTCGCCCCGAGTCGGTACGCCGCTGCGGATCCGTTGCTGCTCGAGCCACTCGAGGTTGCGCTCGCCGGCATCGGGCAGGCGGTCCAGCGCGGCTCGACGTGGACGACCGACGCGCCCTTCCGCGAGACCGCCTCGACCATCGAGGCGCGTCGGGCCGAGGGCATCCTCGCAGTCGAGATGGAAGCGGCGGCGCTCTACTCCCTCGCCAACGCGCGCGGCTACGCGGTGGTGTGCTTCGCCCATGTCACGAATCAGATGGGTCAGACGGACTTGGACTTCGAGAAGGGCCAGGCGAACGGGGCGACCGATGCGCTCCGGGTGATCGAAGCCACCATCGCGGCCCTCGAAGAGCGGAACCTCATCTCCCCTTGACTGTCGACATCGTCATCGGTAGCACGTTCTGTTCTCGACCACGGCCAGACGTGGCTACGATGATGTCTGCCGCAGGAGGACCCAAGTGCCGCTGTTCATGGACCGCCATGACGTGCCCGGAGTGA